>NZ_JAAPAV010000001.1:0-3329768 GCF_013283205.1 Shewanella sp. ISTPL2
TCACCCGTCCGCCGCTCGCCACCTCAGGAGTAAACTCCCTTGTGCTGCCGCTCGACTTGCATGTGTTAGGCCTGCCGCCAGCGTTCAATCTGAGCCATGATCAAACTCTTCAATTAAAGTTTTGTTGCTTCTGTCTTACGACTTCAGCGGCTCAATGAATTCTGATTTTTTGTTTCTAACTAAAGAAACAAACTGTACATATTACTATGAACACTCATTGTTACATTGATTTAAATTTTTGACTGCCAACCCGAAGGTTAAGCAGTTTCGATTAACTCAACACCTGTGAGTGTCCACACAGATTTCTTGTTTTATCTTGTTAAAGAGCAACTCAATATTCGTAAGAGAACTTGAGTACCACACTGAGCGTCGAACGCTTCCAGTTGGCTAGGGCTGCGTATTCTACGCATTTCCCGTTTCGCGTCAAGGAGTTTTTNAAGAAACAAACTGTACATATTACTATGAACACTCATTGTTACATTGATTTAAATTTTTGACTGCCAACCCGAAGGTTAAGCAGTTTCGATTAACTCAACACCTGTGAGTGTCCACACAGATTTCTTGTTTTATCTTGTTAAAGAGCAACTCAATATTCGTAAGAGAACTTGAGTACCACACTGAGCGTCGAACGCTTCCAGTTGGCTAGGGCTGCGTATTCTACGCATTTCCCGTTTCGCGTCAAGGAGTTTTTTCAACTTCTTGCTGCGCTTGAATTAAGTGCTTAAAAGCGACTCAATTCAACCTAACTCGTCAGGCTGCTTAACGCCGTCTGCCGTGTCAGTGGATGCGCATTATAGGGAGATTAAGAAAGTCCGCAAGGGCTTTTTGTAGGAAAATAACGATTAATGGTTTAGACGTTTACTTATCAAACGATACGTATAAAAAAGGGGCTAAAAAGCCCCTTTATCTCGATTAAGTCTGACAATCTATATGAGTCACGCTCAGCTAGATCATCATAAATACTGTTATCTATGGACTAAAGAAGCGAGATTCTTGCTCAACTTCGACTTCTTCACCGTCGATATGAGTTTTCACTTTTATCTCGATATTAGTAACTGAACGAGACAGCTCAACCGGATCGATACCCACGCTAATAGGGAGAGTTAACACTTCACCACCCGCAATAGTGACCGAAGTTGGACCGTACCATTTATAGTTGTCTAATCCTTCGACACTCATAGTGTATTCGTGGGATTGCTCTGTCTTATTAAGAATCTTCAAGGTGAAGGTGTTTTCAATCAAACCTTGATTGTTCTCTCTATAGAGCTGGTTGCGGTCACGAATGATGTCCATACGCACAGGCGCTATGGTCGCACTGGAGTATATAAAGACTAATATCATCGCTATCAGTACCACGCCATAACCGACAAGTTTAGGTCGCAGCACTTTTTGCTTAATTCCTTCTAACTTGTTCTCGGTGGTATAACTGATAAGCCCTTTTTCATATCCCATACGATCCATGGTTTGATCGCAGGCATCGATACAAGCGCCGCAGTTAATACACTCATATTGCAGACCATTACGAATATCGATTCCCGTAGGACATACCTGCACACACAAGTCACAGTCGATACAGTCGCCAAGCCCTAGCTCTTTAGGGTCATCTTTGCGTGAGCGCGGACCACGAGTCTCACCACGTTTAGTATCGTAACCCACGATAAAAGTATTCTTATCGAACATGGCCGCTTGGAAACGAGCATAAGGGCACATGTGGATACACATGATTTCACGCATCCAACCCGCATTGCCGTATGTGGCAAGTGTAAAGAACACGACCCAGAAGTAGATACCGCCAGAAGCATTAAGCGTAAATACATCGACATAGACTTCACGACTTGGCACAAAATAGGACACAAAGGTCATCGCCGTCATCAGTGAGAGCAATAGCCAGGCCGTATGTTTTGCCGTTTTACGCCAAAGTTTGTCAAAGCTCCATGGCATTTGATCTAACTTAATGCGTTTATTGCGTGCGCCTTCAAGTTTTTCCTCGAACCAGATGAACATAAAGGTCCATACTGTTTGAGGGCAAGTGTATCCACACCAAACACGGCCAAGATAGGTAGTCACAAAAAACAGAGCGAAGGCAGCGATCATAAACAACGCTGCAAGCAAGGTGAGATCCTGCGGCCAAATCGTTAAACCGAAGACGTGAAACTTTTGTTCGCCCAAGTTAAACCATACGGCTTGACGGTCGCCCCAAGGGATCCAAGGTAAAAGCAGGAAAAATAACATGGCGATCCAGCCCATGCGGCGACGTACGCTACTCCACAAACCGTCTATGGCTCGGACATAAATCCGATTACGAGGATTAAAGCGATCGGCTTTACTCGCATCTGGCTGGTGAATCTTAATTCGATTGGTTTTCGAATAGTCCTTGTTGTTAGATTCTGAGTTCATCGTTACAGCCTTTTACTGCTTTAATATTGGACGAAAACTAGCTTATTATACCCATATTCTTAATGGTTATTCACTTATGTTGGACTAAAAGATGAAAGGTTGGATCATATTGGCGCTACTCGCGGGTGCTTTATATTACTTATACACAGAAACAGATAAATTAGATGTTCCTATTGCAAAGACTGAGGCGATGATCAAAGAAATAGAGAATAAAGTTGACTCTATGACAGGAACAAAAATTATTAAAATCGACCATAAACTGACTAAGGTAAGAACCGACATAATAGAACGTTTATCCTCATTAGAACTCGAAGCCTTCAATCAAATTCCAATGACACCCGAGTCTATTGCCGACTTTAAGGCTAACTATTGCGGTACTATGGCACCTCAACATCCAGTGTTTAGCAAAGATAATCAGCTTTATCTATGTGATCACCTCTAATCATTACAGACTCATAGGCAAACGGGATTTTGCTATATAGCGCTAAGGTTTAGACTTAGGTGATTGACCTTATATATGATTCCGCCTAGCCTTTGAGGCATTACAGCATAAAGGCCTATGAATCATGACCCAACAAGTATCAGACATTTTTGATCCCACCCTATGGGATGAAGTCAGTGGATTTCATTTCGACGATATTACTTACCACAGAGCCAAAGCGCACGGCACAGTACGCATTGCCATTAATCGCCCAGAGTGCCGCAACGCCTTCCGACCTAAAACCGTTGATGAATTATTTATCGCACTCGACCATGCACGCCAATGGTCTGATGTGGGTTGCGTACTGCTTACGGGTAACGGTCCTTCGGCAAAAGATGGTGGCTGGGCGTTCTGTTCGGGTGGCGATCAACGTATTCGCGGCAAAGATGGCTATAAATATGAAGGCGCCGAAGAAGGTAAGGCCGATCAAGCCAGAATGGGCCGCTTACATATATTAGAAGTACAACGCCTTATCCGCTTTATGCCTAAAGTGGTCATCGCCGTTGTGCCGGGCTGGGCGGTGGGTGGCGGCCATAGTTTACACGTAGTGTGCGACTTAACCTTAGCCTCGAAAGAACACGCAATATTTAAACAAACCGATCCCGATGTTGCGAGCTTCGACTCAGGTTATGGCAGTGCTTATCTCGCCAAAATGATAGGTCAAAAACGTGCCCGCGAAATCTTCTTCTGCGGATTTAACTACAGTGCTGATGAAGCCTTCGACATGGGTATGGTTAATAAATCCGTTCCCCATGCAGAGCTAGAAACCGAAGCATTAATGTGGGCGAAAGAGATTAACTCTAAATCACCTACGGCTATGCGTATGCTTAAATACGGCTTCAACATGACTGATGATGGTATGGTCGGTCAGCAATTATTTGCCGGTGAAGCGACGCGTTTAGCCTATGCGAGCGCCGAAGCACAGGAAGGACGCGATGCCTTCCTCGAAAAACGCGATCAAGATTTTTCAGCCTTCCCTTGGCACTACTAATTTTAGAATCGTATTAATTTACGTTTAAATACTCAAAGCCCTCCATCGTGAGGGCTTTATGTTTTTTACAACGGATAAATAGATAAAACCGTTTAAACTAATCTGAAAACACAGCTTTTAATTTTAATGAGAATTGTTATCATCTAGATATTCCCGATGGGAGCCTATTTAGAGGACAAGATCATGACTAAGACACTCACTTTTGCTGTACTACATTTTAGCGTCGCTTTTACCGTAACCTATTTATTAACTGGCAGCGTGGTCGTCGGTGGCGCAGTAGCCTTAGTAGAACCCGCGATTAACACTGTAGTGTTTTACTTCCATGACAAAGTGTGGAAACGCATTGAGGCAAAAAAGCAGCACGAGCTAGATGCCATTCCAGCATAGAAAGCTAAGCCACCAGCATTTGCTATTGCTGTAAGTTAATCGTCATTTTGTCGTGAATCTAAATGAAAAAACCGCCAATAAAGGCGGTTTTCATTTAAATACCTCTATTTATTCTACTGTTACAGATTTTGCCAAGTTACGTGGTTGATCCACGTCAGTACCTTTGATTAATGCAACATGGTACGACAATAGCTGTAAAGGAATAGTGTAGATCAGTGGCGCCATAAAGATGTCACAGTGTGGCACAGGGATCACTTTCATCGTGTCATCCGACTCGAACTCGGCATCCACATCGGCAAACACATACATTAAGCCGCCACGGGCACGCACTTCTTCAACATTCGATTTCAGTTTTTCGAGCAATTCATTGTTTGGCGCAACGACAATCACTGGCATATCGGCATCAATAAGCGCTAGTGGGCCGTGTTTTAATTCGCCAGAGGCATAAGCTTCAGCATGAATATAAGAAATCTCTTTCAGCTTTAACGCGCCTTCCATCGCAATCGGATATTGATCGCCACGGCCAAGGAATAATGCATGGTGTTTATCGGCAAAATCTTCAGCCAGTTCAGCAATCGCAGCATCTAAACCTAAAGCTTGTTCCACTTTTGCAGGCATAGATTGTAGGCTTTGAGTAATTTGGGCCTGCATTTGATCAGACATACCATTGTGGCGACCGATCACCGCAGTCAACATTAATAAGCCAGCAAGCTGAACTGTGAAAGCTTTAGTCGATGCCACGCCAATCTCTGCGCCTGCTTTCATCATGTAAGCCATGTCAGATTCGCGAACCAGTGATGAACCTGGCGCATTACAAATCGTCAATGTGGCTTTGTAACCCATTTCTTTCGCTAAACGCATGGCCGCTAAAGTATCGGCAGTTTCACCCGATTGTGAAATCGTCACCAACAGGCTATTTGGGAATAAGTGCGACTTGCGATAACGGAATTCAGAGGCAATTTCGACGTTACAAGACACGCCAGCCCAATCTTCTAACCAGTAACGTGCCGCCATGCCCGCATGGTAACTAGTACCACAGGCGATGATTTGCACATGTTTGATATCTTTTAAAAACTCAGCAGCGTTGTCACCAAAAGCCGTGTCTAGCACTTGCTTATTAGCAATACGACCTTCAATTGTGCGCGTCAGTGCCAATGGCTGCTCGTAAATTTCTTTAAGCATATAGTGGCGATATTCGCCTTTGTCACCGGCATCGTGGGTAATTTCAGATTCTTTTACTTCACGCTCAACAGCATTACCGTTTAAGTCGAAAATACTCACGCTGCGACGGGTCACTTCGGCCACATCACCTTCTTCGAGGAAAGCAAATGAGCGAGTGACGGGTAATAAGGCGAGTTGATCTGAAGCGACAAAGTTTTCACCTAGACCAAAACCAATCACCAATGGACTACCAGAGCGAGCAACAACCATACGTTCACTATCACGACGGTCGATAACGACTGTGCCATAGGCGCCTTCGAGTTGTTTAACCGTGGCTTGTACGGCACCAAGTAGAGTGTTATGGGTTTTCAGCTCATGGTGCACTAAGTGACAAATCACTTCGGTATCGGTATCTGAACTAAAGTTGTAACCTAAACCTTTAAGCATTTCGCGCAGTTTATTGTGGTTTTCGATAATACCGTTGTGCACCACGGCAATATCACCTTCCGATAAATGCGGATGAGCATTACGCTCACTCGGCTCACCGTGGGTCGCCCAACGAGTGTGCGCGATACCGGTTCCGCCTGCTAATGGGTCAGTTTCAAGCGCAGCCGACAACTCTTGTACTTTGCCAACGCGGCGCGTACGGTTGAGTTCACCATTGTGAATAACGGCAACGCCTGCGGAGTCATATCCGCGATATTCTAAACGGCGTAAGCCTTCTACCAGAATTTCAGCCACATCCCTTTGCGCCACGGCGCCTACGATTCCACACATAGTCTTTACCTATAAATTAAAATGAAGTTGTTAAGCTATTTTGTCTAATGAGCATAGGGCGCTAACATAACTCGCACGCCCTGATCTGAAATTTGTTTTAACGCACTCTCGTCGATACGTGAGTCGGTGACCAACACACTGACCTTGGCCCACGGTAACTCTAAGTTAGGGATCCGCTTGCCGATTTTGTCTGAATCCACCATAACGATTACCTCGCGGGAAACTTCTGCCATCACTTTGCTTAGGCCTGTTAACTCGTTAAAGGTGGTGGTCCCGCGTTCAAGATCGATACCATCGGCACCAATAAACAGTTGGTCGAAATTATATGAACGCAACACTTGCTCGGCGACTTGACCTTGAAAGGATTCAGAATGCGGGTCCCAAGTGCCACCGGTCATCAATAAGGTTGGCTCGTTTTCGAGTTCATGGATGGCATTTGCAAGGTGTAGCGCATTCGTCATGACCACCAGCCCACGCTTATCGTTCAGCTGTTCAATCAAGCCTGACGTCGTAGTGCCGCTATCGATAATGATGCGATTGTGATCTTTAATCAGCTGCGCGGCAGTTTTCGCAATAGAAAGTTTATTAGGCGCGATCTTGGCAGAGAACTGTTGAGTAACTTCGTCTGGAATCGCCACGGCGCCACCGTAACGGCGCAATAGCAGGCCAGTTTTCTCAAGCGCGGCGAGATCCTTACGAATCGTCACTTCTGAGGTTTCAAAACGTAACGACAGTTCATCAACGCTCACTTCACCCTGTTCGTTCAATATGGTGATTATGCTGTGGCGACGCTGCTGTGTGTTTCGTTTATTCATAAAACCTTTCAGTTAAGTTTCGATTCGAAAGGTGCATTATAGTGAAACGAAACTTTTTTGCTAGTCATACGAAACACACTTTTGCATGATCCAAGCAATTTTTTTATCTGTCTAGCCAGTCAACTTGGAAATTAGCCCATAAAAAAGCAGTTTATCCTTTAGGGATAAACTGCTTTAAATGGATTAAAAATCCTAATAAGTATTAGAACTTAGCTTCAACTGCAACACTGAAGTTACGGTCTTGGCCAATAGTGACCATATTGTACTGACCACCATCGATATAATCGGTATCGAAGAGGTTTCTCACGTTGGCGCGAAGGCTCACATCTTTGCCCATGATATCCATAGTGTAGGCTGCACCTATATCGAAACGCACATAACCATCTTTAGTAATAGTGTTATCGAGATCGGCAAAACGCTCACCCACATAGATAGCACCGAAGTTCATAGCAAAATTGTCAGTCACTTCGTAACGGGTCCAGATATTGGCCGACCACTCAGGGGCATCAATCGGAGTTTTACCTTCACGGGCATCTCCCGTTTGATACTCTGCATCTAAATACATCATGGAAGAAGTCACAAACCAGCTATCACCGATTTGACCCTGTGCTCCCATTTCAAAGCCACGATGTTTCTGTTCACCACCCTGAGTAGTGATATCGGTATAATCACCAATTGGTGTTGATAATTTCTCTGAAATTGTGATGTTTTCGAGCGTAATATCGAATACCGCTGCGGTTAATAACAGGCTATCGTCAAACAATTCCCACTTAGTACCCAGTTCATATTGAATACCGTATTCTGGCTTTAAATTCAGGCCATCGTTGACATCGAATTCGTTATTTACCGCGCCTTGTGGTGTAAAGCTTTTTGAATAGTTAACGTAAATATTGCCATTACTCATTGGCGAGTAGATCACACCAAACTTAGGCGATACGGCATAGCTATTTTCGCCATAACCATCTTTTTTCTGTTCGTCGTAACGCACGCCAGCAAGCAATTTCCATTGCTCATTAAGCGTCATTAAGTCCTGTAAATAAAAACCGTAATACTTGTATTCGCTTGGGGTACCTTTTTTGCCATTGTGGTAATCAAGATCTGGCTCAATTACCGTTTGCCCAGGAATAACGGTTTGAGTTGCCCCACGCTGAATTTGCTGCTGGTAGAAATAGTCTAAGTAGTTAGCACCAATAAGGAATTGGTGCTCCATGCCCGCTAAGGTAAATTCACCCGTAAAGTCCACGAAAGCGGTTTTATGCTGCCAATCGTCGTAACGATCGAATGGTTTGATGCTATACCCCTTAGTGAATGGGTCTTCCGTATATTGGGGAGCAGAATCAAAACGTTGACGATTAAATTGTTGATCGTTATAGCCGACTTTAACTTTCCAATCATCACTCATCTGCCAAGTTAGATCGGCACCTAAGTTAGAGACTGTGTTATCGGTAAAGGCCCAAGGTGCATCCCAAACTGTTTTACGTTCACCGATAACATTACCTTGTTTATCTAACCAACCACCCGCATCTATGCCCGCTTTATCTTGGGTGTGATCGTACTTCACAGATAACAGAACATCATCACTGATATCAAATTCTAAGTTTAAGTAACCCAACCAGCGATCACGCTCTTGGTTTTCATCTGTGGTCGAATATTCACGCCAGTATTTAGTATCTTGCTTCACTAACACGCCGCGGTAACGAAGACTCTGAGCATCATTTAAACTGCCGCCCGCATCTAGCTGAGCACGGGTTGAACCGTAGCCATCCGTATCAAAACCAAGATCTAACATTGAATCATAGGTCGGTTTCTTAGTGACCATATTCACTAAACCACCAGGGCCAGATTGGCCGTACAACATGCTCGAAGGACCTTTCAATACTTCGACTTGCTGTAAAGTTTCAATTGGTTGTACGTAGTGAGACCATTGTTGATGGCCATTAATAAGATAACCGTTACCCGAATCAATCTCAAAACCGCGGATACTGAAGACTTGGCGGTTCCAGCGCGTGGTTCCCGCCGTCACACTCGAATCATTAACTAATACTTCCGCTAGATTGGTTGCCAACTGTTCATCAGTCACAAAATCTGGGATCACATTAACTGACTGTGGAGTATCCATTAAGTTGATATCGCCACGCATGGCACCCGATGCACTACCGACTTTATAGTCATTAAAAGTACGGCCAGTCACATTGATGCGCTCAATATTTTTATCGTTCGCCACATCTGCAATAACCGGCATAGCCATTAATGCCGAGCCTACAGCTAAACCTATAACTGAATATTTAAATACCATTGCCAACACCTCAAATAGACCTTTCGTCTTAAAATTGCAGGCAATATAAATGAGAAGTGTTTTTATTTTCTCTTCTTTACGAAAATTTACAATTGCGTGTGATAGTGATCAAATTAACTTAAAAACCAACAATTTGCCCATACCACAAAAACATGAAGAAAATCTTAATTATTAAGCATTACTTAATAAAAAGGCTTTTTAGTGCAAAACATTGAACACAATAAAGATAAAAGCGGCACATGGCCGCTTTTTTGACATTAAGTTGAGTTTTAAAACTTACTTTTTAATTTTCACTGGACGTTGCCAACCAGTGAGGTGTTTTTGTTTAACACGAGTGATCACTAACTCATTCTCACCTACATCACGGGTAATCGTTGAACCGGCCCCTAAAGTTGCCCCTTTACCTATGGTCACTGGAGCCACCAACTGAGTGTCAGAACCGACAAAGACGTTATCTTCGATAACAGTAAGATGCTTATTCGCGCCATCATAGTTGCAGGTAATAGTACCAGCACCAATGTTGACGCCATCACCAATGATGGCATCGCCTAAATAGGCTAAGTGTCCAGCTTTGGATCCCACACCAATCACCGCTTTTTTCACTTCAACAAAGTTGCCTATATGTGCATCTTGCTTAAGTTCTGCTCCCGGACGTAAACGTGCAAATGGGCCAGCACTGGCTGCAACGCCAAGCGTAGCACCTTCTATAATAGAGTAAGGCTTGATCTCAGCATCATCGGCAATCTCGCAATCAATTAAAATCGCGCCTGCGCCAATAGTGACATTATTACCCAAGGTCACTTTGCCTTCGAATATCACATTAATATCGATCATCACATCCATACCAACAGTGACTTCACCACGGATATCGATACGGCTTGGGTCGCGAAGGTTCGCCCCCGCCAACATGAGCTTTTCGGCTTCACGAGCTTGGTAAGCACGTTCAAGTTGCGCTAATTGCACGCGATTATTGGCGCCTTCGACTTCAATGGCCGATTGTGGCTGAGCAGTATCAATAGCAACGCCATCAGCGTGCGCCATAGCAATAATATCCGTTAGATAATATTCGCCTTGAGCATTATTGTTCGATAAACGGCTCAACCAAGTTTTAAGTTGTTTACCCTGAACCGCCATGATGCCGGTGTTAATTTCGTTGATCAGCAACTGTTCTGCTGTCGCATCTTTTTGCTCAATAATTCCAATGACTTTTCCTTGCTCACGGACAATACGGCCATAACCCATAGGATTCGCTAAATTCACTGTTAAAATAGCAACACCATTTTCAGGACGGGCGGCGAGTAATGCTTCGAGAGTCGATGTTTGGATCAACGGCACATCGCCATAAAGAATAAGTACTGTATCGCTGTCGGCGATATGTGGGCTAGCCTGTGCAACCGCATGACCTGTGCCTAATTGATCGGCTTGCAATACCCAGTTAAGTTGTTGCTCACCCAAACAGGCTTGTAGCTTGTCGGCACCATAACCATAGACTAACTGAATAGAGTCACTGCCAACTTTATTAGCGGTATCGATGACATGTTGCACCATGCTCTTATGGGCGATGGGATGTAATACCTTAGGAAGATCAGAGCGCATCCGTGTTCCCTTGCCAGCCGCTAAGATCACTACATTTAATGCCATTACCATATCCTTGAAAAAATACCCAAGAGGGTGAAAAATTGCGGTCGATTTAGTGGCGCAATTTTAACGGAAAGCACATCGAAAAGCGAAGTAGATAGCGATGCTAATCAATCAAAGACATGCAAGAATGCCAATCTATCCCATTTTTAGACACAAAAAAGGCGACCATAGGGTCGCCTTTTTTCACAAACAATAACCTTATCTGGCAATGTTTTTCTTGATGGTTTCAACAACACGTAATTGAGCCATAGCCTTAGCTAACTCAACCATAGCCGCGTCATAATTGAAGTCAGCGCCAGCAGTTGCCATATGGGCTTCTGCACGACGCTTAGCTTCTAATGCCGCTTGCTCATCAATATCTTTGGCACGCATAACCACATCAGCCAATACGGAGACAGAAGAAGGCTGCACTTCCAGAATACCACCTGAAAGGTAAAACACTTCTTCACTGCCGTCTTGCTTGACGATGCGCGCCATGCCAGGTTTGATATAACTAAGCAAAGGAGCGTGGCCATGCATTATGCCCAACTCACCTTCAGAACCAGTCACTTGCAGCGAAGCTACACGACCAGAGAAGATTTTGCTCTCTGCGCTTACAATATCAAGATGTACTGTCATGGCTGCCATCCCGTTCTCCTTAAAAAACTAAGTATGAATACTTAGTTATTTCTTTTTGTTCGCTTTCTCGATGACTTCATCGATTGAGCCAACCATGTAGAACGCTTGTTCTGGCAGGTGATCAAACTCACCGTTCAAAATACCCTTAAAGCCACGGATAGTGTCTTTCAGAGAAACGTACTTACCAGGAGATCCAGTAAAGACTTCTGCTACGAAGAAAGGCTGAGATAAGAAACGCTCAATCTTACGAGCACGGAATACGACAGTCTTGTCTTCATCAGACAATTCATCCATACCCAGAATCGCAATAATGTCTTTCAGCTCTTTGTAACGTTGCAGTACAGTTTGCACGCCGTTAGCAACGTCATAATGCTCTTGGCCAACAACCAATGGATCTAATTGACGTGAAGTCGAATCCAATGGGTCAACCGCAGGGTAAATACCCAGAGAAGCAATTTGACGTGACAGTACAACAGTCGCATCTAAGTGAGCGAAGGTTGTTGCTGGTGACGGATCGGTCAAGTCATCCGCAGGTACGTATACCGCTTGTACAGAAGTAATAGAACCCGTCTTAGTTGAAGTGATACGCTCTTGCAGAACGCCCATCTCTTCAGCCAATGTTGGTTGATAACCTACCGCAGAAGGCATACGACCTAACAGTGCAGATACTTCAGTACCGGCTAAGGTATAACGATAGATGTTGTCAACGAACAACAGTACGTCACGACCTTCGTCACGGAACTTCTCTGCCATAGTCAGACCAGACAGTGCAACACGCAAACGGTTACCTGGAGGCTCGTTCATCTGACCATAAACCATGGCCACTTTGTCGAGAACGCCAGAATCTTTCATCTCGTAGTAGAAGTCGTTACCTTCACGAGTACGTTCACCTACACCGGCGAATACAGAAAGACCCGAGTGGGCTTTAGCGATGTTGTTAATCAGTTCCATCATGTTAACTGTCTTACCAACACCCGCACCACCGAACAAACCGACTTTACCGCCCTTAGCGAATGGACAAACAAGGTCGATAACCTTGATGCCAGTCTCTAACAGTTCAGTAGAGCTTGATTGATCTTCGTATGAAGGAGCTGTACGGTGAATGACATAACGCTCTTCTTCACCGATTGGACCCGCTTCATCAATAGGCTCGCCTAATACGTTCATGATACGGCCAAGAGTGGCGGTACCAACTGGAACAGTAATAGGTGAACCTGAGTTTACTACTTCAAGACCACGACGCAGACCGTCAGAAGAACCCATAGCGATGGTACGAACTACACCACCACCTAGCTGTTGCTGAACTTCCAGCACCAAACCATTACACGGGCCTTCACCTACGATTTTCAGAGCGTCATATACTTGAGGTACGGCATCTTGTGGGAACTCTACGTCCACAACCGCGCCAATCACTTGGACAACAGTACCTGTGCTCATGATTAATCCTCTAAAACTTGTATTCGTTACCTAACCTAAACCGCAGAGGCACCAGAAACAATTTCCGACAGTTCCTGCGTAATCGCAGCCTGACGGGCCTTGTTATAGACCAGTTGCAAGTCGTTGATAAGCTCACCCGCGTTGTCTGTTGCCGACTTCATTGCCACCATACGGGCAGCTTGTTCAGAGGCAATGTTTTCAACAACACCTTGGTAAACCTGAGATTCTACATAACGGACCAATAAAGTATCCAAAAGTGCTTTTGGATCTGGCTCGTAGATATAATCCCAACGATGAGCAGTTTCATCATCTTCTGATTTAGGCAAAGGTAGCAGCTGCTCGATCACAGGAGTCTGCGTCATAGTATTCACAAATTTGTTAAATACCACGTACAGACGATCCAGCTTGCCTTCGTTGTAAGCTTCTAGCATGACACCGACTGTCCCGATCAAGTCAGCGAGCTTTGGAGCATCGCCTAAACCTGAAGCGTGAGCAGACACTTGTCCACCGAAGTTTTTGAAAAACTGCACACTACGTGCACCGATAGGGCAAAATTCAAATTCTGCACCTTGGGCTTTCCAGCTTTTCACGTCTGCAATAACCTTTTTGAAAAGGTTAACGTTCAGACCACCACAAAGGCCACGGTCGGTTGCTACAACAATGTAACCAACCCGCTTAGCCTCTCTCACCTCCAAATAGGGGTGTTTATACTCGAGAGAACCTTGCGCGACGTGACCGATCACCTTACGCATGCTTTCCGCATATGGACGGCTCGCAGCCATGCGTTCCTGCGCTCTGCGCATTTTGCTGGCTGCCACCATTTCCATGGCGGACGTGATCTTCTGAGTGTTTTTCACACTCGCGATCTTGGTTTTAATCTCTTTAGCGCCGGCCATCTCTACTCTCCAATCTGGACCTGAGGTGTCTTAAGACACCTCTATCATTGTTACCAGGTTTGGGTTGCTACGAACTTGTCGAGGCCAGCTTTTAATTCAGCTTCGATATCAGCGCTATAATCGCCAGTATCATTGATAAGCTTCATTAAAGGAGCATGCTCGCTGTTCATGAACGAGAGCAGAGCGGCTTCGAAATTACCGACCTTATTCAGCTCAACACTCTTCAGGTAACCTTTTTCAGCTGAGAAAATAGACACAGCTTGAGCGGCTACGCTCATAGGAGCATATTGCTTTTGCTTCATCAGTTCGGTAACACGCACACCATGCTCAAGCTGAGCACGTGTTGCATCGTCAAGATCAGATGCAAATTGCGAGAACGCAGCAAGCTCACGATACTGTGCTAGTGCGGTACGAATACCACCAGACAGTTTCTTGATGATCTTAGTCTGAGCCGCACCACCAACACGAGAAACAGAAATACCTGGGTTAACCGCTGGACGTAGGCCAGAGTTAAACAGATCGGTCTCAAGGAAGATCTGACCATCGGTAATAGAAATTACGTTGGTCGGTACGAATGCAGAAACGTCACCCGCTTGCGTTTCAATAATCGGCAGCGCGGTTAAAGAACCAGTTTTGCCAGTTACTGCACCTTTAGTGAACTTCTCTACATAAATCGCGTTAACGCGTGATGCACGCTCTAATAAACGTGAGTGTAGATAGAATACGTCACCTGGGTAAGCTTCACGGCCTGGTGGACGCTTGAGCAGTAACGAAATTTGACGATAAGCAACTGCTTGCTTAGACAAATCATCGTATACGATCAAAGAATCTTCACCGCGGTCACGGAAGTATTCACCCATAGAACAACCAGAATATGGCGCTAAGTATTGTAGAGCAGCGGCTTCAGAAGCAGTTGCAACAACAACGATAGTGTTAGCTAACGCACCGTGTTCTTCTAGCTTGCGTACTACGTTAGCGATAGTAGAAGCCTTTTGGCCAATCGCGACGTATACACATTTAATGCCAGAATTTTTCTGGTTGATAATTGCGTCGATCGCCATTGCTGTTTTACCAGTTTGACGGTCGCCAATGATCAATTCACGTTGACCACGCCCGATCGGGATCATGGCATCAACGGCTTTGTAACCAGTTTGAACTGGTTGATCAACAGACTGACGTTCAATAACACCTGGTGCGATAACTTCAATTGGCGAGAAACCATCGTTATCGATAGGTCCTTTACCGTCAATTGGCTCACCTAGAGTGTTAACAACGCGGCCAAGAAGACCGCGGCCAACTGGAACTTCCAGAATACGGCCAGTCGTTTTCACTTTTACGCCTTCTGCTAAATCAGCATAAGGACCCATTACTACGGCACCGACAGAATCACGTTCAAGGTTCAACGCGATTGCAAAACGGTTACCAGGCAGTTCGATCATCTCACCTTGCATCACGTCGGCTAGGCCGTGGATGCGGATGATGCCGTCACTTACCGCAACGATAGTACCTTCGTTACGAGATTCGCTAACGACTTCGAACTGCTCGATCCGCTGCTTAATCAGATCGCTGATTTCAGTGGAATTCAGTTGCATGCTCAAACTCCCAATTACGACTGCAGCTTATCAGACAGACGCGATAACTTACCGCGGACCGAGCCATCGATGACTAGGTCTCCTGTCTTAATGATTACACCGGCGATGAGCGCGGCGTCAGTGCTACAATTCAGCTTAACTTTGCGTGCGAGACGTTTCTCTAAAGAAATACTAATCTGCTGTTGTTGTTCAGAGCTCAACTCAGTTGCAGAAACCACATCGGCTTCTACTTCTTTTGCCCACTCATTACGGTATTCAGTAAATAACTGAGATACAGCAGGTAGCACCTTTAAGCGACCGTTTTCAGCCATTACCTTTATCAGGTTCTGACCTTGCACATTGACTTGCTCACCACACACACTAATAAAGAGTGCTGCGAGCTTAGTGCTGGCTAAAGAGCCAGCTAACAGTGGTTGCATGGTTTCGTTTTCACTCACCAATGCGGCAAACGTGAGCATTTCAGCCCAAGAATCCACTGCATCTTGTTCAATAGCAAAGTCAAAAGCTGCCTTTGCGTAAGGGCGAGCGATGGTGGTTAATTCAGCCATAACTCAACTCCCTTATCAAATTTCAGCGACTAGTTTATTAACTATGTCACTGTGGGCGGCTGGATCAATAGAACGCTCAAGGATCTTCTCAGCACCCATGATGGCAAGAGTAGCAACCTGCTTACGCAGATCCTCTTTGACGCGATTACGTTCAGCTTCAATTTCTGCTTTACCCTGAGCGATGATTTTAGCACGCTCAGCGTCTGCTTCGGTTTTGGCTTCTTCAACTATTTGAGCTTTACGCTTGTTAGCTTGCTCAATAATTTCATTAGCCGTTACCTTGGCTTCTTTTAGTTGGTCAGTCGCTTTCGCTTGTGCCAACTCCAGGTCTTTTACCGCACGATCAGCATCAGCTAGACCGTCAGCAATCCTTTTTTGGCGCTCTTCGATGGCATTCATCAAAGGGGGCCATACAAACTTCATGCAAAACCACACGAAGATGATAAAGGCGACCGTCTGACCGATTAGGGTAGCGTTGAAATTCACAACAGCCTCCTATTTAGAGTTAAGACAGAAGCGTTTTTTACAGCATTGCACCCAGTGGGTTGGTAAATAGCATAAATAATGCGATACCAACACCGATCATAGTTACGGCATCAAGAAGACCCGCTACGATGAACATTTTAACTTGTAGCATAGGAGCCATTTCTGGTTGACGCGCAGCGCCTTCCAAGAACTTACCGCCTAATAAGCCGAAACCGATTGCAGTACCAAGAGCACCCATACCAATCAGCAGAGCAACAGCGATAGCTGTCATGCCTAAAATCGTTTCCATCTGTATCTCCAGTATCTAAATCTATATTAGTTGATGATTTAGTTTAAAATTTCTTCAGCAATCCTTAATGATCTTCATGCGCCATGCTTAAATAAACAATGGTCAACATCATGAAGATAAACGCCTGCAGCGTGATAACCAAAATGTGGAATATTAACCAGCCCAGTTGCAGAGTCACACCTAGGGTAGATAATAACAAGTTGGTACCATACATCAGCGCAATAAGGATGAAGATCAACTCACCTGCGTACAAGTTACCAAAGAGTCGCAATGCCAATGAAATTGGCTTAGCAATCAAAGTAACAGTCTCTAATAGGAGGTTGACGGGTATCATTGCCTTATGGTTAAAGGGCTGTAGTGTCAATTCTTTAACAAACCCAGACACACCTTTGACCTTAATGCTGTAAAAAATAATCAGCACGAACACACCAATAGCTAAGCTAAAAGTAATGTTAACGTCAGTCGTCGGAACCGCTTTTAGATAGGGAATACCCATTAAACTTGCTGCGTGAGGCAGCCAATCTACAGGGATCATATCCATGAAGTTCATCATGAATACCCATACAAAAATGGTCAGAGCTAAAGGCGCGATCAGAGCATTGCGACCATGAAAACTTTCTTTCACGCTGTTATTTACGAACTCGACGATAATCTCAACAAAACATTGCAGTTTGCCAGGAACACCGGAAGTCGCTTTTTTACCAACGCTGCGGAAAATCCACAGGAACAGAACACCAAGACCAACCGAAAAGAACAACGAATCAATGTGCCATGTCCAAAAGCCTTCACCAACACTTAAGTTGGTAAGGTGATGTTGGATATAGCCCTGCGGTGTTAACGCTTCACCAGTTGCAGCCATGATTCATCCCACTTAACTTTGCTTGAAGTATAAAGGAGCTGTCCAATGCACGATTAGCGTCAGCACATAACAAACAAAAAGCGGCATAAAAGCGACCTTAAGATTGATAAACACAAACGAAAACATTGCGATGGTTAACAGCAACTTTACCGCTTCCCCCCAGTAAAAAGTCTTTATGACTTTTGCAGCTGAACTTGCTCCCGTGTGGGAGAAAGCGAGGGTTGCGAATACAAAATTAGGGAGCACAGCGATTGAACCACCTGCTAATGCAGAATAGCCAAACTGAACTCCCCACACGGCGAAAAAGAGAATTGAAGCACCCCCAGCGACCGCCGCCTGCATCATCACCAATTTATAGGCTGACCACCGGCCACGACGCGCTAAAACCTTACTCAATTCATCCTCTCCGCATTCATACTTTTTGTTTCGATGACCGGATGACAAATACCCGTATTAATGTCGATGCACAAAAAGCTTGCGAAAGTATACCTTTTCACGCCTTCATTGCAACTTTGAGATAAGGAAAAACAACACTTTTAACGTGATCTCGCGCCAAACGAGTTAAAATGTAAGATTAGCATCTGTCACAAATTTACATTAAAAACTGTTAATCTACAGACATTAATGAATTTTACTAAGAATTCCGTCTAATTCAGCCAGATTCTGATAGTTAATTACAATTTTACCCGTGCCCTTACTGCTATGAGCGATCGAAACCTTGGCACCTAATCTTTCAATTAACTGCTGCTCTAAACGACAAACATCTTGATCTTTAGTCGTAGTTTCGGCTTGTTTAGGCGGATTTAAGGTTTGATTAATTAATCGTTCAGTTTCGCGAACGGTTAATTCCTTAGCGGCCACTAATCTCGCAAGATTTGTTTGTTCTTCTCCCTCAATTGCCAACAAAGCGCGAGCATGACCCATATCAATGTCGCCATACTCGAGTAGACGCTTAACCGGCTCATTTAAGCCGTTTAAACGTAACAAGTTAGATACACTCGCTCTGGATTTTCCCACAACATCGGCAACCTGTTGGTGAGTCAGTTCAAACTCTTGCATTAAACGTTGCAATGCAATGGCTTCTTCCATGGCATTTAAGTCTTCACGCTGGATGTTTTCAATCAAAGCAATAGCAACAGCGGCTTCATCAGGTACTTGCTTTACTATGCAGGGGATTTTATTCAAGCCAGCAAGTTGCGCAGCACGCCAACGACGTTCACCCGCAATGATCTCATACATGTTATTCGTCACTTGTCTCACAACGATAGGCTGAATAATGCCTTGGTTGCGGATAGAGTGTGCCAGTTCTTCCAACGCTTCGGGGGACATGTCTTTACGAGGTTGATACTTACCTGGCTGTAATAAGTCTAAATCGAGATGGATAAGCTCTTCTTTTTTATCGACAACATCAGCTTCGTCAGTGTGCTTTTTACTGGCGGCATGACTGTTACTCAGTAGGGCATCTAACCCTTTGCCTAATCCTCTTTTTTTCAACGTCATGGTGATCCTTTACGCTTGCTTAGCCTGAGTTTGTTGTTCTGAACGACGGATCATTTCACCCGCAAGCGCTAGATACGCCTTAGCGCCAGCACTCGATTTATCGTAATACATAGCAGGCGCTCCAAAACTTGGTGCTTCTGCTAGCCTCACATTACGTGGGATAACGGTACGATAGACTTTGTCACCAAAATGTTGTTTTAGCTGATCGGACACATCATTAGACAAACGATTACGCGGATCATACATAGTACGTAAAATGCCTTCGATGCCAAGTCCAGGATTAACCATAGCAGCAAGCTTAGTGATGGTATCAATCAGCGCAGTTAAGCCTTCGAGGGCATAATATTCACACTGCATAGGCACGAGTACAGAGTCGGCCGCAGACATAGCATTTACGGTCAACATGTTCAATGAAGGAGGGCAGTCGATGAAGATATAATCATATTGATCTTTGATCGGTGCGAGCGCGTTACGCAAACGAACCTCACGGGCAAAAAACTCCATCAATTTGATTTCTGCCGCAGTGACATCGCCATTACTGGCGATCAGATCATACTTACCTGCAGTGTTTTTAATGACGATCTCGTCGAAGGATTTTTCTTCAACCAATAATTCATAGGCTGTATTAGCTACGTCATACTTATCGACACCGCTCCCCATGGTGGCATTACCTTGAGGATCGAGATCGATCAATAATACTTTACGTTTTGTTGCTGCTAACGAAGCGGCGAGGTTAACGCAAGTAGTTGTTTTTCCTACGCCACCTTTCTGGTTAGCCACGGCAATCACTTTACCCACAATATCACCCTGTATGTAAATGCTGGTTTATTGCCCTTGCTTATAAATGATTTATTTATCACTTTTAAGCCTGTTATTCTTTGATTATCTTCAATAAATGTCTTTTTTCATCGAGTTTAGGCACCTTAAGCTCGATAACTTCTTTCACCACAAATCCACTTGGAATATGTTGCATCTCTTCATCATTCAACTGGCCTTTAAGTGCATAAAACTGTCCATGTTCGGCGGGGAGATGATGGCACCAAGTCAGCATATCTTGGATTGAGGCAAATGCACGACTTAATACGCCGTCGAATTTATCCTCCGGTTGATAAGCTTCTACGCGGCTTTCAACTGAGCTGATGTTATATATGCCTAATTCAAAAGACACTTGTTTTTGAAAACGAATACGTTTACCTAAGCTATCCAATAACACAAATTGTTTATCAGGATTCATAATCGCTAATGGGATCCCAGGTAAACCCGGTCCAGTGCCTACATCGATAAAACGTTCACCTTGCAGGTGTTTTGAAACCACTAAACTGTCCATGATATGACGGATCAGCATAGCTTCAGGATCTCTCACCGATGTCAGGTTATAGGCTTTATTCCATTTGTTGAGCATGCCAACAAAATCAATTAGTTGTTTTTTTTGCTCGGCGGTTGCGGGCAAATTAATTTCGGCTAAATAAGCCTCTAACTGGGCAGATAACACTGAGCAACCTCAACAAAGATACGATTATGAACGCGAAGGCTATTATGAAGCCCGAAAACGATGAAGGGAAGCCTGAATGCTTCCCTTCTATGACCTAAGCAGCGATTAAGCTAGCTTTTACGCACTCTTACGTAATAAGCCACGCTTTTTGAGGTGAACCAACAAAATTGAAATAGCCGCAGGCGTAATACCAGAGATCCGTGAGGCTTGGCCTATGGTTTCTGGCTTATGGTTATTTAACTTAGCAATCACCTCGTTCGATAAGCCCGGTACTTCTTTGTAATCGAGCGTCAAAGGTAAACCAGTGTTCTCATTACGCACAGCTTTGTTGATCTCTTCCTGCTGACGTTGAATATAACCAGAATACTTAACTTGAATCTGAACTTGCTCGGCCGCCTGTGGATCTTCAAGCCCTGGACCAAAACCTTCGATCTGCATCAACTTGCTGTAATCCATTTCTGGACGACGCAGTAATTCTTCAAATGATGCTTCGCGAGAGATCGGCGTATTCAAATGTGGGTTTAACGCATGGATCAAAGGTGAATTTGGATGCACCCATTGAGCGCGCAAACGTTGTAACTCAAGTTCGATCGATTCTAATTTCTCACTAAATGCCGCCCAGCGAGTATCGTCAACTAAACCTAATTCGCGACCTTTTGCCGTTAAGCGAATATCAGCGTTATCTTCACGGAGTAGCAAACGGTATTCGGCACGGCTAGTAAACATACGGTACGGTTCTTTGGTACCCAGAGTCGATAAATCGTCAACTAGTACTCCAAGATACGCTTCGTCACGGCGTGGACACCAGGCTTCTTTGCCTTGCACTTGCAGCGAGGCATTCATGCCTGCTAACAAACCTTGAGCACCTGCTTCTTCATAACCTGTAGTGCCGTTTATTTGGCCAGCGAAGAATAAACCGTTGATCGCTTTCGTTTCTAATGAGTTTTTCAGATCTCTTGGATCGAAATAATCATATTCGATCGCATAACCTGGACGCATGATTTCTGCGTTTTCCATGCCTTTAATCGAACGTACTAAATTCAACTGTACATCGAAAGGTAAGCTAGTAGAGATCCCGTTAGGATAGATCTCATTGGTATTTAAACCTTCTGGTTCGATGAAGATCTGATGCGAAGATTTATCCGCAAAGCGGTGGATCTTGTCTTCAATCGATGGGCAATAACGTGGACCAATACCCTCGATGACGCCTGAATACATAGGGCTTCTGTCTAAACCACCACGAATAATTTCATGGGTTTTTTCATTGGTGTGAGTGATCCAGCAAGAAATTTGCTTTGGATGGTGACTGACATCCCCCATAAATGACATGACAGGTAACGGAAAATCACCTTTCTGTTCAGCCATTTGAGAAAAATCGATCGTGTTTGCATCGATACGTGGCGGTGTACCTGTTTTTAAACGGCCGACTCGGATCGGTAATTCACGTAATCGATTTGCTAAAGCAATCGCTGGTGGATCGCCTGCACGGCCACCGCTGTAGTTTTCTAAGCCTATATGAATTTTGCCGCTTAAGAATGTACCTGTTGTTAATACAACAGCTGGAGATTCAAAGGCTAAACCCATTTGGGTAACCACGCCAACTACTTGATGATTTTCAACAATTAAGTCATCTACGGCTTGTTGGAAAATACGTAAGTTAGGTTGGTTTTGTAATATATTTTGGATTTTTTGACGATACAGTGCACGGTCAGCTTGTGCACGTGTTGCTCGTACTGCTGGGCCTTTACTTGAATTTAAGGTTCTAAATTGGATCCCTGCATAATCGGTTGCGATTGCCATTGCACCACCTAAGGCGTCAATTTCTTTCACTAAATGGCCTTTGCCTATGCCACCGATTGCTGGATTACATGACATTTGTCCTAACGTATCGATATTGTGCGTTAGTAATAATGTTTTTGATCCCATTCTTGCTGCTGCCAACGCGGCTTCAGTTCCGGCATGACCACCACCAACAACAATAACATCAAACCGTTCATGAAAATGCATGCCACTACCTTCAATTGCTAAGAGACTCAGTACGAGCCGATCATTTTAGCATTTGCTTCGTCTTAGGTGAATGATCATTTTACGCTGTTCGATCGAGATGATCCGGACTAATAGATCTTAAGATCTTTATATAGATCTTCTTATTATGTTTACTATTAGGATCGCGCTTTTCTGTGCATAACCCAAATTCATTATATAAATCATTAATTAGCGCGATCTTGATCCTGTGATCTGATCGCGATCTAATGTCATTAAACATGGGGATAGATCGCCTACTTATCCACAAGGCGGATCATTAAGCAGATCGGACTGTGAATAGTACAGAGGTTGATCAGATCTAAATAATAGCTTATCCACATGTTTATACTTTAAATAAGTAAATTGTGGATAAATAGGATCTAAACTGTACATAGATAGGGACCTTATCCAATAAGCGATCTTAAATGTCCTGTTGCCATTGTGCTAACCATGCAAGGGCTGGGTCTTCCGGCACAGGATCAAGCTGTACATCGATCTGGATCTTATCCACAAAGGCTTTTGCATCGCAGTCTTGAATGGCCGAAATTAATTTTTCTGGGCCTTGGCAAAAGGTATCGTAACTTGAGTCACCAATTGCACATAAGGCAAAGTTTACTTGGCTGAGATCCGGTTTTTGCTCGGTAATTTCGTTGAAAAAAGGCTGAATATTATCTGGAAGATCACCAGCTCCATGAGTTGATGACACGATAATCCACAGTGCATGGGTGTCTATTTCGCACAATGTTGGGGTTAAATGAACTTGAACTTGGTGTCCTTGCTCCGTTAATTGGGCCATCATTTCGTCGGCAACATACTCTGCACTGCCCAATGTTGTACCAACGATTACTTCAATCTTTGCCATTATGATTTCTCAGTGTGTTGTTGTTTTTAAAACTAATTTCAATTAAATAGATAGCTGAATGGCTATTATTATGTTCATCATAAAGGAAATGTGGATAGGACCACAGAAGCAATACGTGATTTTTGCAGTTTTTGCATCCTTTATATAAGGTTGGTTTCGCTTACATGTTACCTTTAGCTTCTTGATACATAATTAATATATTTAAAAAGTTAATTTCATTTAAAATCAAATAATTATAATAGGATGAACCATGACAACACCCGTAAATGCGCCCCAGTGGCCACGGCAAATTCCTTACATCATAGCCAGTGAAGCTTGTGAACGTTTTAGCTTTTACGGTATGCGGAATATTCTTACCCCATTCTTGATGACAGCACTTTTGTTGTCTATTCCAGAAGAACTGCGCGGAACTATGGCTAAGGATGTGTTCCATTCCTTTGTCATTGGAGTGTATTTTTTCCCGTTACTCGGTGGTTGGATTGCCGATCGTTTTTTCGGTAAATACAATACTATCTTATGGTTAAGCTTGATTTACTGTGTTGGTCATGCGTTTCTCGCTATTTTTGAACACAGTATTCAAGGGTTTTATACGGGATTATTTTTAATTGCGCTCGGATCGGGTGGGATTAAGCCCTTGGTTTCTTCCTTTATGGGAGATCAATTTGATCAAACCAATAAAACATTGGCGCAGAAAGCGTTTGATCTGTTTTATTTTACGATTAACTTTGGCTCCTTCTTTGCCTCGTTATCGATGCCATTACTATTGAAATATTATGGTGCTGCGGTCGCATTTGGGATCCCTGGTGTCTTAATGTTTATTGCAACGGTGTTCTTCTGGTTAGGCCGCAAACGTTATGTGCATATGCCACCCGAACCGAAAAATCCCCATGGTTTTTTACCTGTTATTCGTACCGCATTACTCACTAAAATCGCAGGTCAAGCCAACATAGGTTTAGTGTTAGCTTTAGTTGGGATAATTTCTGCAGCGTATGCCTTAGTGAATATTCCAACCTTAGGTATCGTTGCTGGTTTGTGTTGTGCGTTAGTGCTAGTGATGGGATTTGTTGGCGCAGGGGCTTCATTGCAACTCGAACGCGCTAGGGGGATCCATCCGGATATCGCCGTTGATGGGGTACGCTCAGTACTACGGATCTTAATCTTATTTGCGTTAGTGACTCCTTTTTGGTCTTTGTTCGATCAGAAAGCGTCCACATGGATACTGCAAGCAAATGATATGTCTAAACCGGATTGGTTTGAACCCGCCATGATGCAAGCTTTAAACCCATTATTAGTTATGTTATTGATCCCATTTAATAACTTTGTGTTATATCCGGCGATTGAGCGCATGGGGATAAAGTTAACTGCTTTGCGTAAAATGGGGGCTGGGATTGCCATCACGGGCGTGAGTTGGATAGTCGTTGGTAGCATTCAATTGGTGATGGATGGCGGCTCGGTATTATCAATATTTT
Organism: Shewanella sp. ISTPL2; assembly: GCF_013283205.1. Lineage (NCBI taxonomy): Bacteria > Pseudomonadati > Pseudomonadota > Gammaproteobacteria > Alteromonadales > Shewanellaceae > Shewanella > Shewanella sp. ISTPL2. Next base: position 25,020 of record NZ_JAAPAV010000001.1, read on the forward strand.
GGCAGATTGTGCCCTATGCTTTGCTCACCTTTGGTGAAGTATTAGTCTCTGCCACTGGGCTAGAGTTTGCCTACAGCCAAGCGCCTAAAGCCATGAAAGGCACTATTATGAGTTTTTGGACCTTATCGGTGACCGTCGGTAACTTATGGGTGCTACTAGCGAACGTCAGTGTGAAAAGTCCGGCAGTGACGGAACAAATTGCCCAGACGGGGATTAGCATTACCGCATTTCAGATGTTTTTCTTTGCTGGTTTTGCCATCTTGGCGGCATTGATGTTTGCGCTTTATGCAAGATCCTATCAAATGCAAGATCATTACCGCCACGTCGAATCATGAGTTAGTCGATGAGTGGAAATATTCAGTTGTAGATAAAAAATCAGCCCATATTGTATGGGCTGATTTATATGGAAATAATATTAAGGTTAGTTATTTTCCGATACAGAAAGAGCTAAAAATTTTGCCTAGTAAATCGTCAGAAGTGAAGCGGCCAGTGATTTCTGATAATGCTAATTGGCACATGCGTAACTCTTCTGCCAGCAGTTCTCCTGCTAGATACACTTCTAATTGTTCTTTACCTAATTGCAGATGGCTTGCGGCGAGTTCAAGGGCTTCTAAGTGACGACGCCGAGCGATAAAGCCACCTTCGAGGTTACTCTGGTAGCCCATGAGTGATTTTAAATGCAGCTTTAACTGTTCAACACCTAAGCCTGTTTTCGCCGAGATCCGGTAAACACTATAACCTTGTTCCTCTGTCATCATTAAGTCTTCGCCAGTGAGATCGGCTTTATTGCGGATCACTGTCACACCTAAATTTGAGGGCAGGCGATCGACAAAGTCAGGCCAAATATCATGGGGATTAACGGCGGCTGTGGTGGTGCCATCAACCATAAATAACACCCGATCGGCACTGTTTATTTCATTCCAAGCGCGTTCTATACCAATTTGTTCAACGGTATCTGTCGTATCACGTAGGCCTGCGGTATCGATAATGTGCAGTGGCATGCCATCTAAGTGGATGTGCTCGCGTAATACATCCCGTGTTGTACCAGCAATTTCGGTAACAATAGCCGATTCTTTACCGGCTAAGGCGTTTAATAAGCTGGATTTTCCGGCGTTAGGACGACCCGCAATCACGACTTTCATGCCTTCGCGGATGATAGAACCTTGTTTAGCACTGGCTTGCACTAGGTCGAGTTTGTCGATGATTTTATAGAGTGCATTGGCAATTTTGCCATCACTTAAAAAGTCGACTTCTTCATCGGGGAAATCAATCGCAGCTTCTACATATAAACGTAGGTTAGTGACTTGATCCACCAGCTCATGGACTTCCTTAGAAAATTCACCCTGGAGTGATTGCAGCGCACTTTTAGCCGCTTGCTCACTGGTGGCATCGATAAGATCGGCAATCGCTTCGGCTTGGGTTAAGTCTAGCTTGTCGTTCATAAAGGCTTGTTCGCTGAACTCACCGGGTTTGGCGATACGAATGCCACCGACTTCCATTACACGTTTGATCAGCATGTCTAGAACGATTTGGCCGCCGTGGCCTTGAAGTTCCAATACATCTTCGCCAGTAAAGGAATTGGGGCCTTTAAAAAACAGCGCTATGCCTTGGTCGATTACTTGGCCTGTTGCACTTTTAAAGTCGCAATAATCGGCATATCTTGTTTTAGGAAGATGACCTAATACGGCCATAGCGACATCACTGGCCTTGTTGCCTGAAATTCGGATGATGCCAACGCCGCCACGTCCAGGCGCGGTGGCTTGAGCCACGATAGTGTCAGTTGTCACGGAAATACCCACCAAACTAATATCTACCAAATCATGTAAAGGAAAAGGCGGCTAATTAAGCCGCCTTTAGTATTATTTTCACTTTATGCTTTGCTAAAGGTAGGGCTTATTTTAAGCCTTTTTTCTCAAGACCTGCATAAATAATCTTCTGCTGCGTGATGGCAACTATGTTACCTACTAACCAGTACAGTACTAGACCTGATGGGAACCACAGGAAGAATACGGTAAAGATTACTGGCATCCATTGCATCATTTTCACTTGCATTGGATCCATTGTCGGCGCAATTGGTTGCATCTTCTGCATTACAAACATAGAGACGCCCATCAGCAGCGGCAGTATGTAGTAAGGATCTTGTACCGATAAATCGTGGATCCACAGCATAAATGGTGCATGACGTAATTCGAAGCTTTCTAGCAATACCCAGTATAAGGCAATGAAGATTGGCATCTGTAAAATAATAGGTAAACAGCCACCCATAGGGTTAACTTTTTCTTTCTTATACAGTTCCATCATGGCTTGACCCATCTTTTGACGGTCATCACCAAAGCGTTCTTTCAAATCTGTCAGCTTAGGTTGCAGGTTACGCATCTTAGCCATTGAGGTGTACTGCGCTTTTGTCAGCGGGAACAGTAAACCACGAACGGTTAATGTGATCAGAATAATTGCCACACCCCAGTTACCGACGAATGATTGATAGAACATCAATAGCCAGTGAATAGGAACTGCTAACCACCATAAGAAACCGTAATCGACCACGAGATTTAAGGTTTCAGAAATCGCTGACAGTGCCGCTTGATCCTTAGGACCAACATAGAACTGTGAGCTAATTTCTTGGCTGGCACCAGGTGCAATATCGTATACCGCGCCGCGGAAACCAATATTAGCTAAACCGCCAGCACTGACACTAGAAAAAATAGTGTTGCTGTCAGTTGCGGGTGGCACCCAAGCTGAAACGAAATAGTGTTGTAACATGGCTGCCCAACCGCCTAAAGTGGCTTGGTTCAGGTTACTTTTGGCCATGTCGTCAAAGTTGTATTTTTCATAGCGCACATCATTCGTTGAGAACGCACCACCACGATAGGTAGGCATCATCATGCTGCTTTCAGATGGCTTGATCGTTTGTTTAATCTGACCGTACATCTGAACTTGCAGTGGTGCTGCTGAAGTGTTGTTGATTTTATAGTCAACATCTATGTTGAACTTACCGCGATGGAATACGAACACTTTAGTGTAAGTCACACCATTGTCAGCGATATAAGTTAACGGTACTTCTAAGGTATCTTGGCCTTCGGCTAAGGTATATTCAGTTGCCGTTGTGCTAAATGCGGCACGGCCTTTTGCGCTGCTATCGATACCATCGCGACCAATTAGGCCGCTTTGAGCGATATAAGTGAAATCATTCGTTTGCTCAAGCAATACGAATGGTTGATCTTTCTCTAGTTCTTTTTTGTGCGAAACTAACGCAGCAAAAACGATGTCACCACCCACTGGATTGATCTGAATGTCTAACTGATCTGTTTTTACCGTAATCAGTTTGCTGTTTGCAGTAACTGCTGCAGCAGGAACACCTGTATCAGCTTCTGGAACATCGGCACTGTGCGAGCTTGCCGCGTTCGCCACTAAGGACGATTCGGTTGCAACGGGTTTAGGAGCTTTGTCTGCTTGCCACTGTTGCCACAGCAAAAAGCTGACAAACAGTAGTCCTATGAGCAATATATTGCGTTGAGATTCCATAGCCTATTTATTACACCTATCATTTTTAGGGGGGACGGGATCACTACCGCCGGGATGTAAAGGGTGACATTTTAATATGCGTTTCAATGCAAACCAACAACCTTTCGCGGTTCCATGCACTTTTATTGCTTCAATAGCGTAGTGAGAGCAGGTGGGATTGAAACGGCATCGAGGGCCCAGTATAGGGCTTATGAATACTTGATAGCCACGAATTAACGTGGTCGCTAGCCATTGTAGCGGCGACTGAGTTTGCGCCATAGCTTTTCTATCAATTTGTTGATTTCAGCGTTTTCCATTTCCATCACGCCATTTCTGACAAGCACAACAATATCAAGATGAGGAATGTCGTGTTGATTCAAGCGAAAACTATCTCTGATCACGCGCTTAATACGGTTACGTTGATTGGCGCGTTTTACATAGCGTTTAGCAACAGTAAGGCCCATACGCGGATGTTGTTCCGTGTTAGGAATAGCGAGCAAGGTAATTTCAGCAGAAGATGCTTTGATGGGATTGGAAAATACAGATTTAAATTGCGCGGGAGTTAACAAACGTAACTCCCGCGAAAAGGTATAGCTAGTCAACTAGTTACCCACTTATTAAGCAGATAAACGAGCGCGACCTTTCGCACGACGACGTGCAAGCACCTTACGGCCGCCTACAGTAGCCATACGAGCGCGGAAGCCGTGAGAACGCTTGCGCTTCAGGTTGCTAGGTTGAAAAGTACGTTTACTCATGATGGCAATCCGTCTTTGTTATTAGTGAACATATCCTTATCTCTAGGATAGAGGTAAGGGCAAAAAAGAGGCCGAATTGTAATCACAATACTTAGTCACGTCAACAACGAAAGTAAGTAAGTGCTTTATTTCTGCCAGCGTATCCTTAGATCAACCCCCAGAATACACCATAAGATGTGGATAACTCTGTGTACGGACACTACATGTAGTAGTGCAGGGGATCTTCGAGCCGATCGAAGGGGCGCCATTATAGATCAATGTGGATCGCTTAATAAAGCAGGATTTGCGGTTAGTGCTGAATAAAAGGATCGTTTTGGATCTTTGATGATCGAGGATATCCACATAGAATGATCTCGCTGGGGATAAATATTTTTTAAGGATAGCGATCCTTGAGATCTCGCTATAGAATACATCTCTTTTTTGATGATCTTTTGGGGATAACTAAGTGGCTGTTTCACTTTGGCAACAATGTATCGGACGACTGCAAGATGAGCTTTCTGCTCAGCAGTTCAGTATGTGGATCAGACCGTTACAAGCCGAAATGGATGGAGATACTCTGGTGCTTTATGCGCCCAACCGCTTCGTGCTTGATTGGGTCAGAGATAAGTACATCAATATCATTAATCAGTTCTTTACTGAGCAAATGGGTAGCGACGCGCCTAAATTGCGTTTCGATATAGGTAGTCGTCCTTCGGCGAAAAAGCCTAGTGTTCCAGCACCGATTGCGCCAACTCGTGTAGCGAATACCCAAACTAAAGCGACGGTAGGCACGACGTTTAATGTCCAAGCCGAGCCTATGGCGAACGCGAATCACCGCAGTAACATTAATCCGAGCTACCAGTTTGATAACTTCGTAGAAGGTAAGTCTAACCAATTAGGTAAGGCTGCGGCGTTACAAGTGGCTGAAAATCCGGGTGGTGCTTATAACCCACTATTTTTATATGGCGGAACAGGTCTAGGTAAGACTCACTTGTTGCACGCTGTCGGTAACGGGATCATTAAAAATAATCCTAATGCCAAAGTGGTTTACATGCATTCCGAGCGTTTTGTCCAGGACATGGTTAAAGCGCTGCAAAACAACGCGATCGAAGAATTTAAACGTTATTACCGTAGCGTCGATGCCTTGTTTATCGATGATATTCAATTTTTTGCCAATAAAGACAGATCCCAAGAAGAATTCTTCCATACCTTCAATGCGTTGCTTGAAGGAAATCACCAAATTATTTTGACTTCAGATCGTTATCCAAAAGAGATCGACGGTGTTGAAGACAGATTGAAATCGCGTTTCGGTTGGGGTTTAACTGTGGCAATTGAGCCACCAGAGTTAGAAACCCGCGTAGCGATTTTGATGCGTAAAGCTCAAGAGAGCGGCATTAACTTGCCCGATGAAGTGGCTTTCTTTATTGCTAAGCGTTTACGTTCAAACGTACGCGAGCTAGAAGGGGCATTAAACCGCGTTATCGCCAACGCTAACTTCACGGGTCGGCCAATTACTATTGATTTTGTTCGTGAAGCCTTACGTGACCTCTTGGCACTTCAAGAAAAATTAGTCACTATAGACAATATTCAGAAAACCGTAGCTGAATACTACAAGATCAAGATGGCTGATATGTTGTCTAAGCGTCGTTCACGCAGTGTCGCGCGCCCAAGGCAAGTTGCAATGGCGTTATCCAAAGAATTAACTAACCAAAGCTTGCCGGAAATTGGTGATGCTTTTGGTGGTCGAGATCACACCACAGTGTTGCATGCCTGTCGTAAGATTGCTCAGCTACGGGAAGAGAGCCACGACATTAAAGAAGATTATGCTAATTTGATTAGAACCTTATCTTCTTAAAACAAGGAATTTGGACACGATGAAATTCTCAATTGATAGGGATGCCCTATTAAAGCCGTTGCAATTGGTGTGTGGTGCGGTAGAAAGACGCCATAACTTGCCCATTTTGTCTAACCTCCTTGTAGAAGTAAGTGGTCACTCACTTAAGCTGACTGGTACAGATTTAGAAGTCGAACTCGTGGGCCAAGCAGTGGTTCACGGTGATATCGAAGAAGGTCGTACTACGGTTCCGGCGAAGAAACTGCTCGATATTGTTAAGTCTTTGCCAGAACAAAGCGAACTGAAAGTCGAACAACAAGATAATAAATGGTTGCTGCGTTCAGGTCGTAGCCGTTTTTCCTTAGCGACTTTGCCCGCAGAAGAATACCCCAACGTTGAAGCCTTCCAAGCTGAGATTGAATTTAGCTTGAAGCAGGGCGTGTTGAAGTCAATTATCGACTCGACGCAGTTTTCAATGGCTAACCAAGATGTACGCTATTACCTCAACGGTTTATTGTTTGAAACTGAAGGTAATGTGTTGCGTGCGATAGCGACCGACGGCCATCGTTTAGCCTTAAGTCATCGTACGATTGAAGCACAATTACCGGAAAAACAAGTCATTGTGCCTCGTAAAGGCGTAATTGAAATGGCGCGCTTATTGGAGTCTGACGATCTCGATATCACCATTGCTATTGGTGATAATGCTATTCGTGCCACCACGGCTAACACAGTATTTACCAGTAAATTAGTCGATGGTCGCTTCCCTGATTATCGCCGTGTATTGCCAAAGGGCGGTGATAAAATTGTGATTGCGAGTCGTAATCACCTGAAGCAAGCGCTGACGCGGGCTTCTATTTTATCCAATGAAAAATTCCGTGGTGTGCGTATTCAACTCGAAAATGGTCTGCTCAAGATCACCGCTAATAACCCTGAACAGGAAGAAGCGGAAGAAATCATCGATGTGGAATACAACAATCAGGCCTTAGAAATTGGTTTTAACGTCAGTTACTTACTGGACGTGCTCAACAACCTTAAGTCCGATGATGTGCGTATCACGCTCATTGATGGTAACTCCAGCGCCCTAATCGAAAACCATTTGGAAGAAGATTCCATGTATGTGGTTATGCCGATGCGCTTATAAACCATCGATTTTTACGTTACCCGTGTCTGTACCTCTGTCTTTGATGTCTATGCCGCTTAACGGCGGCACAGTGTTTAATGCACAGCATTGGCCATTCCTTCACTCATTTACTGATAGTCTTAGCCTGTGGCAGCGATTGAGTTGCTCGTTAAGTGCTATGAATCCTTGCCTACGCCGTTTACGCGGCTTAATGAGTAATGCATGAGCCTGACCCGTCTCAATATCGAAGCGTTTCGCAACATTCAGTCCGCACAGTTAATCCCAGCACCTGGGATTAACGTGATTTATGGTCAAAATGGCAGCGGAAAAACCAGTATTTTAGAAGCCATTTATTTCCTCGGTATGGGGCGCTCGTTTCGCAGTCATTTATCCCAACGAGTGATTAATCACGATGACGATAAGTTAACGCTATTTGCGACTTTAAATTTAGCGCGCGGTGACAGTAAAATTGGTTTACGCCGATTTCGCAATGGTGAGACGGAAGTGAAAATCGACGGCGAAAAAGTCAAACGTCTGTCGACCTTAGCCGAAGCTTTACCTATTCAAGTGATCACACCTGAAAGCTTTTCTTTACTGTTTGAAGGCCCAAAATCCCGTCGACAATTTATCGATTGGGGCGCATTTCATGCTGACCCACAGTTTTATGGCGCTTGGACGAATGTTCGTCGCGTTCTTAAACAAAGAAATCAATTACTTAGAAACGGTTCAGCTTACAGTCATATTCAATTTTGGGACCAAGAGTTTGTGCGCTATGCCGAGCAGGTCACCGAAATACGAAACCATTATGTAGACTCGTTAAATGAGCTACTTAAGGGTATAATCGGGGAGTTTTTACCGAGTGTAGATGTGAAGGTTTCATTTACGCGCGGCTGGGATAGTAAAACGGATTTTGCAGAACTACTCGAAAACCAATATTCCAGAGATTTGGCCACAGGTCATACCGTCAGCGGTCCCCATAAAGCTGACCTTAGACTTCGTGTAGGCACTTTGCCGGCGCAGGATGCCCTGTCCCGTGGTCAATTGAAATTATTAGTCTGTGCACTGCGTATTGCACAGGGAAAGTTGCTCAAACAACAAATAGATAAAAACAGTATTTATCTTGTGGACGATCTTCCGTCCGAGTTGGATGCACAGCATAGGCAGCTATTGCTTAAGCAGTTAACGGATACCGGAGCACAAGTTTTTGTGACCGCCATTGATCCTGCTGCAATAGTCGATTCGTTACACACGCCTCCCAGTAGGATGTTTCATGTGGAACAGGGACGTGTAACGGTAATTGAATAACCATTGAGAGAATAATATGTCAGAGAATAGTTACGATTCTTCGAGTATTAAGGTCCTTAAGGGCCTTGATGCAGTACGTAAGAGACCTGGGATGTATATTGGTGACACCGACGACGGTACGGGTCTACATCATATGGTGTTCGAAGTAGTCGATAACTCTATCGATGAAGCCTTAGCCGGCCACTGTAGCGATATTACGATTACTATCCATGTAGATGGTTCGGTTTCTGTTAAGGATGACGGCCGTGGTATTCCGGTCTCTATCCATGAGGAAGAAGGCGTATCGGCGGCAGAAGTTATTATGACGGTATTGCATGCCGGCGGTAAGTTCGACGATAACTCCTATAAAGTGTCTGGCGGTCTCCACGGCGTGGGTGTATCGGTTGTAAACGCTTTATCTAAAAAGCTGCAAATGACCATTCGTCGTGCTGGCAAAGTATACGAGCAGTTTTATACTCACGGTGTGCCTGATGCGCCGATCAAAGAGATTGGTGATGCAACCAAAACCGGTACCGAAATCCGTTTTTGGCCAAGTGAAGATACCTTCAGCGATGTTGAATTTCACTTTGAAATTCTGGCAAAGCGTGTGCGTGAACTGTCTTTCCTTAACTCAGGCGTGGGTATTCGTCTGGTTGATGAACGCGACAATAAAAATGAATTTTTCAAATACGAAGGCGGTATTAGCGCATTCGTCGATTACCTGAACCGTAATAAAACGCCAGTCAACAAAGATGTATTCCACTTTATGCAAGAGCGTGAAGATGGCATTACCGTTGAAGTGGCTATGCAGTGGAATGACGGTTATCAAGAAAATATTTTCTGTTTTACCAACAACATCCCACAGCGTGATGGTGGTACTCACTTAGTCGGTTTCCGTAGTGCGTTGACACGTAACCTCAACAGCTACATGGAAAACGAAGGCTATAACAAGAAAGGCAAAACCAGCGCGACTGGCGACGATGCCCGTGAAGGTTTGACAGCTGTTATCTCTGTTAAAGTGCCAGATCCTAAGTTCAGCTCGCAAACCAAAGACAAACTGGTTTCTAGTGAAGTGAAAACCGCGGTTGAACAAACCATGGGTGAGAAGCTGAACGATTATCTGCTGGAAAACCCAGCCGATGCGAAGTTGATCGTCGGTAAGATTGTTGATGCTGCCCGTGCCCGTGAAGCGGCGCGTAAAGCCCGTGAAATGACCCGTCGTAAAGGCGCACTCGATTTAGGTGGTTTGCCAGGTAAGCTGGCCGATTGCCAAGAAAAAGATCCTGGTCTTTCAGAAATTTACATAGTGGAAGGTGACTCTGCTGGCGGTAGCGCTAAGCAGGGACGTAACCGTAAGAATCAAGCGATTTTGCCACTGAAAGGTAAAATTCTAAACGTTGAGAAAGCACGCTTCGATAAGATGTTGTCTTCTCAAGAAGTGGCCACACTGATCACGGCGCTCGGCTGTGGTATTGGTCGCGACGAATATAACCCTGATAAAACCCGTTACCACAACATCATCATCATGACGGATGCTGACGTCGACGGCTCGCACATTCGTACTTTGCTGTTGACCTTCTTCTTCCGTCAAATGCCTGAATTGATTGAACGTGGTTATGTGTATATTGCTCAGCCACCACTATTTAAAGTGAAAAAGGGCAAGCAAGAACAGTATTTGAAAGATGAGCCTGCATTGACTCAATACCTCACGACTCAAGCATTGGATGGCACTGTTGTGTATCCAACGCAAGGTGCGATTGGTATGTCAGGTGAGCCGTTAGAGCGTTTGGTGACTCAGTATCGTGAAGTGGAAGCCATTGTTGCTCGTTTAGAGCAGCGCTATCCAACGCACATTACTAACCGTATGCTTTACCATCCAATGATCACCAACGAGATGTTGGCCGATGAAGGCAAGATGAAAGAGTGGATCGATGCCTTTATCCATGAGCTGGTGGAAATGGAAAACAGCGGTGTACTGTATTCTGCTGAGCCGATTCTCGATCCTGAGCGTAAAGTGTATCTGCCTAAGATCACCATTCGTAAACACGGTATCGATACTAACTATCTGTTTACTTATGACTTCTTCCAATCAAGCGATTATCAACGTATCGGTAAGTTAGGTGCGGCGTTAGATGGCATGATTGAAGAAGGCGGCTATGTACAACGCGGCGATCGTGTTAAAGAAGTCGGCAGCTTCCTTGAAGCGCTAGATTGGACGATTTCTGAAGCCAAACGCGGCTTATACATTCAACGTTATAAAGGATTGGGTGAGATGAACCCTGAGCAATTGTGGGAAACTACAATGGATCCTGAATCACGCCGTATGTTGCAAGTCACGATTGATGATGCCGTGGGTGCCGATCAGTTGTTCACTTGTTTGATGGGTGATCAAGTTGAACCTCGTCGTGAATTCATCGAAGCGAACGCATTGAACGTGGCTAACTTAGACGTTTAATGCTAGATGTATAATATTAGACGTGTAATGCGTGTTAAGTGACACGCGTTAGTACTTGAATGATTAAGGGAAAGCCAAGGCTTTCCCTTTTTATCTCTATGATTTATCTTTTTATCGATCAATACCCGCTTCATCCGCTGCAACAATTTCAATCTCTGCTTTAGCCGCATTAATCCACGCCTGCATTTCCGGACAGCTGATCACATGCTGCATATAGGCACGGCTTGCCTGCGAGACTTCAATATCGTAGGTAAGAAAACGCATAACCACAGGGGCAAACATCATGTCGGCAATCGACCATTGGCCAAATAACCAAGTACCTTCGGAATTTGATGGGGCAAACTCGGCCATCTGTGCAGACCAAATCGCATCGATGCGCTCAATGTCTTTGCTGACCGCATCAGTGAGCTCAACATAGCGCCTCGCGCGTATGTTCATTGGTAGAGCGTTACGCACGGCATTAAAGCCTGAATGCATTTCACTGGCAATCGATCTAGCCTTGGCTTTTTGTTTAGGATCTTGCGGCCATGCGCTACCTGCAAGATAGGTGTCGTTGAGGTATTCACAAATTGATAGTGAATCCCATACCCTAATGTCACCATCGACTAATGTCGGTACTTTTAAAGTCGGCGAAATGGCTTCGAGTTGCTGATAGAAGCTGTCGGTATCGAGTTGCAGTAATACTTCGTTGAACGGTACGCCAGATTTTGCGGCCATAAACCAAGCCCGCAGTGACCAGCTAGAGTAGTTTTTATTGCCAATATAAAGATCCATTGTTTGTCCTTGAGTGAAATGCCGAGTGTTTCTGCAAAGCTACTATATGGACTCATTTCACCTATGACTAATGAATATTTTACCCTTTCTACATCCGCTAATACGCGTCATTTCTCTTGAGCTTACGAGTCACTTTTATTGAATTTAAACGACTCACAGCATTGAGATAATTTAACCATATCTTAATTACTTTGTTCGATGGATTCTGTCGAGATGAAGGCTAATTGGCGAGATAAATGGATGTGGCAGCGAGTGATTTACCCCATAAGTGCACTGATTTTTATGCTATCGGCGGTGGCAAACGCCGATGAGGCAAATAAGTTATTGAATATGTGTAAGGCCTGTCATGGCGAGTCCGGTGTGAGTCGTTTTGAGCATATTCCTAACATCGTATGGCAAAACTCAGAATACCTATTGAAGCAACTGCGAGCCTTTAAGGCGGGGGAGCGCCAAGATCCCACTATGACTAAAGTCGCCCAACTCTTGACTGAGGCTGATATGCAGCTGATGACGGATTACTTTTACCTCGGAAAGGATAAATAACATGGATCTTAATCGTCGGGTTTTTATTAAAGGTGCGGTAGCGACTTCTGTTTTATCTGCCTTACCCGTTAAGTGGGTATTTGCCGATCAGCTTCCCGCAGAGGTCATTCCTCTGGATATATCAGCATTAACTTGGACTAAGGGTGAGGACTTGCCGAGTTATTTCAAAGTGTTAAACACTCATCCACTGAATGCGTTTCCGCCGGAGCATAAGCTCGCTCCTGCTGTGACGCCTGCCGATGCCTCGTTTATCCGTTGGAATGGCATAGTGCCTGACTTTAAGGCGTTAGATGCTAAAACTTGGACTTTTCAAGTGGATGGTGAGTCTGTTATCACCCCAAAAACCTACACAATTGATGAACTTAAGCGTCGCTTTAAGCATTACACATTGCAGTTGCTGATTGAATGTGGCGGCAATAGTCGCTCTGGCTTTTTTCCTAGTACTAAGGGTAATCAGTGGAATAATGCTGGCGTATTTTGCTCCGAGTGGACAGGTGTTTTAGTGAGTGATGTGCTTAAGGATTGCGGTATTAAATCTGATGCTGTTTACACAGGCCACCACGGTGTTGATCGGCATTTGAGCGGCAAAGGTGAGGCGATTTCACGCGGCGTACCAATAAAGGCGGCGCTCGAAGAGCTTGGGCTTATTGCATGGTCGATGAACGGTGAGGACATTCCGTATTTACATGGATATCCCTTACGTATTGTGTTTGGTGGACGGCCAGGCTCCGTTTCGCAAAAAGCGGCGACGGGGATCAGTGTGCGTAATAAAGTCCATGATGGACATAAAATGGAAGCACCAGCGTATCAACTCCCTAAATATCCTATAGCGCCAGGTGAGTCCGTTGATGATAAAGACTATAAAATCATTGAAGAAATGATAGTGAAGTCATTGATCACTCAACCCCAATCTGGAACCGAATTAGCTGTGGGTCAAAAGATGACTATCGCAGGCCATGCTTGGGCGGGATTGCGGGAAGTGGTTAAGGTGGAAGTCAGTTACGATTATGGCACCCGTTGGTTTGCCGCTGAATTAGAAAAACCTAAAAACATAACAGCATGGCAGCAATGGAAGATTGAATTGCAATTACCGTCGCAGGGCTATTATGAAATCTGGGCCAAAGCGACCGATAGTGAAGGTGATAGTCAGCCTGTCGTACAACCGCAATGGAATCCTAAGGGATATATGTTTAACGGCTGCCACCGTATTGCCGTTAGGGTGGTGTGATGAAGTCGCATATCAATAAACTGATATTGCTTGGGCTAGTGGCATCCGGTATTTCGCTAGCCGCTGAGTATCCAGTGGACCCTAAATCGGGTTTGATCATGGCTCCTGGCTGGGAGTTAGTGAACTATCAATGTAATGCTTGCCATACCAGTATGATAGTCGTGCAAAACCACGGTGATAAAGCCTTTTGGAAAGAGGCTTTGCAGTGGATGATAGACACTCAGGGTTTATGGGACTTGTCGGATACTTGGGAGCCCACCTTGAGTTATCTAAGCACTCATTATGGGCAGGCTGAAATGGATATGACGATCTTCAGACGTCTACCTTTAGAACCGAACCTGCAGCCTGTGCTAGTTAAGCCTTTCCCTAAGGAACCAAAATGAAAGCGATTATCATAAGTTTGATTGCGCTATGTGGCTTATCTACAGAGGTTAATGGAGAGGTTTATCAATCAGATATAGAGCGAGGTCAGGCATTGGCTACGGCACAGTGTGAGTCATGCCATGGCAATGCGGTGATCGCTATGGCCAAGCAATTCCCAAACTTAAAGGGACAAAAATTAGCTTATCTTAATAAACAGCTCGTCGATTTTAAAACCGGTTTACGACTCGATCCTTTGATGCAATCACAAGTCAGCGCGTTAAGCTCTGAGCAATTACAAGATGTGGCGCTGTTTTATAGCCAGCAAGTTACACCGAACCTAAGTGCGAATTAGCGCGAGCATAGTGTGTTATTTGAATTAAACCGATATAGGGTTTAGTAGGGAATACGGGGTGATATTTTGTAGATTTGATTATGTAGTGGTTCGTTAACCTAGGCTACGTTGTAGTCGATAGAAGTAGTCATGCCACTCTGCTTGCGCCGTTGCGGCTTGTTCATCGTCGACTAATTCGAATGTTACTGTCTGCCCTGGGCGAGTTTGCGCGAGTTTCCACAGATCGGCTTCAATAATCACGGCGATTTGAGGATGATTGCTGGTGGTCTTAGCATCGGCAAGTAACACTAAAGGTTGCCCTGAAGCTGACACTTGAATGACTCCTGGCTTGACTGTATGTGATTGAATGGGAAATGGTTTTGCTAAGGTCAATATTTCCCCGTTGAGTATTGCACTTGCACGATTGCTTTCTGCCGAAAGTTGCCACTGTGTTTGCCAGAATATTTGCTGAGATTTCAACGAGAAGGCTTGGGTGTGCTTTGTTGCGAGTGCGCGAATATGCCCATTCCAACTTTTTTGAATTGCGCCAACTTGCCTTCTTAGTGGATGTGCGGAACCTAAGGTCAGGTTATCGCCAGCTTCTAATGCGCGACCATGAAATCCACCGATACCTGAGGTTAAATCAGTTGCAGCAGAATCCATCACTAACGGCACTCTAACGCCGCCATCAATCGCAACATAGGCACGCATGCCTTTATTTCCCCCTCTAAGACTGAGTTTTTGTCCTGCCTTAATGGAGTAGCGCCAGCCGCAAACAATGGGTTTATTGTCTATGCGGGCATCGAAATCGGCACCCGTTAAGGCAATCCAAGCATCACGTTTAAACAAAAAAATCGATTGGCCGAAGGTCAATTCCAGTACGGGTGTATTGTCTGGATTTGAGAGTAGGCGGTTTGCTAAACACAGTGCAGGTCTATCTAAGGCACCAGCTTGGGTTACGCCTAAATGTCGATATCCCATGCGTCCGATATCTTGAACTGTGGTTAGTGCACCCGCTTTTATTACCTCGATCATCAAATTTTCCGTTGTTAGCTCGCGAGTAGATTGTTAATCACTTAAAGGGAGACAAAATACGTATCCCTTTATGAATGGTAGGCATATTGTCAGTTAAATGATGCTGGAATGTAAGTTTTTTGAGGTTTCAACTTGTAACCAAGATTGTCTTTGTAAAAGCAGTAATGGTGGGATAGAAGAAGTCCGAAATGAATTGAATATGTTACACTTAAGCTAAGTATTAGCCTCTCTACAATGCCTTAATACATGGCTTGAGCTGATCAAAATGGATTTATGATGGGCAATATTTAACTGACTTTTTAACAATTATTTATAATGACAGGTTGATGCTTCTTGATTAAATCACTTTTTAACAAACTCTTTAATATTCGTGATACGGCGACCGTTGAGAGACCCAAAAGTTTTTCAACGACGGACTTAGGTAAGTCGCTTGAACCTGCGCGAAAGCCAGCTAAATCTCTCGAAGATATTAGCGTGGTATCTGTCGATTTATCTGCACTCTTTTATAGTTTGTTATTTCCGACACGGGTTAAGGACACTGGCGGTGTAGCGAATAATCTTGAACGTAGAGTCATGGCTGAGATAGAGCAGGCCTTAGCGTCGCCACAAGTCATCGCCGAAAAAGTGTTAAAGCTGCCGTCAAAGGTATTGGAGTTAGATCGTAAATTGTCCGACCCACAATTTGATATTAAGGATCTATTAGCGCTTATCGAGCGAGATCCTTTATTGAGTGTGGAGGTGCTTAAGCTGTGTAATTCTCCCGCGTTTAAACGTAGCGATAGGGATATCACCAGTTTACAGCAGGCTTTGGTACAGCTTGGCCGCGAACAGTTGAGAAAATTTGTCACCACTTGTTTAGTGCGTGAAATGTTGGATATCAAACCAATCTATTTTCGTCGTTTTGGGGCTGAAATTTGGCGCCATTCGATGCAGGTTGCTTTTCTTGCCAGTGAGTTAAGCGATGAAGATCAAGATACGGCTTTTTTATTGGGCCTATTACACGATGTCGGCAAGTTAGCCATTTTTAAAATGCTCCTTGATGCATTTGTACAGGCAGAGCCGGGAGAACAGCCTAATTCTGGATTATTTAGACAAGTGATGACGACGAAATCGTTAACCTTGAGTTCATTGCTTGCTAAGCATTGGCAGTTACCCAATACCTTTGAAACAGAATTAGACAAGCTCGCCAGTGTGAACTCGCGCCCGCAAGCGGGGCTCGCCGCAGTGGTATGGCGGGCGAATGTGATCAGCGAGATTTCTATGCTGCATCAAGCAGGGCAATTATCCCCTGAGATACTGGCGAATTTACTGCAGCAAGTTAACTTGGATCATGCCCAATTTGATGGCTTACATCAAAAACTGCTGCAGTTTTGATTGGGCAATTTAATACATTTGGTATAAGAAATCAGGACAATAAAAAACGCGCTATTGAGCGCGTTTTTATAAAGCGATAATTTTATTAAACCTTAGTATCGTTATTGCAGTAGTGATATATCCGCTACGTGCAGGAACTGCTCGCGTAGATTATTCAATAATGCTAAACGATTGTTTTTCAAAGCTTCATCATCCGCCATAACCATCACATCTTCGAAAAACTGATCCACGCTTTCACGCAGGCCAGCTAACAAAGTTAAGGCTTGCTGGTAATCAGCATTGGCAAACAAAGGTGCCAACTGTGGTTGTAGTTCGTTCAATTTGGCCGCCAATGCTTGCTCTGCGGCTTCGGTCAACAAACTTGCATTGATCCTTGTCGGTAAAGCGCCTTCAACCTTAGCCAGAATGTTGGATACACGTTTGTTCGCTGCTGCAAGTGCGCCAGAAGCTTCTAGGCTTCTAAAGTGTGATACCGCATTGATACGACTATCAAAATCAGCTGGGCGTGTTGGGCGACGTGCTAGCACTGCTAAGATTACATCAACACCAATACCTTTATCTTGATACCAAGCGCGGAAGCGTGCCATTAAGAATTCAAGTACTTCCTCTGCAGCGTTTGCGTTGCTTAAGTTAGTACCGTGGAGCTCCTGAGCTTTAGCAATCAGCGTTACTAAGTCCAGTGGCAGTTTGTTCTCTACGATAATACGCAGCACACCAATGGCGGCACGGCGTAGGGCAAAGGGATCGGCTGCGCCTTTTGGTGCTTGGCCAATACCAAAGATACCGACTAAAGTATCGAGCTTATCTGCTAATGCGACTGCGCAAGATACGCCAGCACTAGGCACTGTATCGCCAGAGAACTTAGGCTTGTATTGCTCTTCCATTGCAACCGCAACGGCTTCGGTTTCACCATCGAGGCGGGCGTAGTGCATGCCCATAGTGCCTTGAGTGTCGGTAAACTCCATCACCATATTGGTCATCAAATCGGTTTTAGATAACAAACCTGCACGGGCTGCATCAACCGCATTCGCGCCAGTTTGTCTGGCAATAAAGGCGGCTAGGGCAGAAATACGATTCACTTTGTCTTTTAAGGTGCCGAGCTGTTGTTGGAACAGGACGGTTTCTAGGCTAGGTAAACGTGATTCCAGCGTGTGTTTTTTATCGGTATTAAAAAAGAACTCGGCGTCGGCAAGACGTGGACGAACGACTTTCTCGTTACCTGAGATAATTTGCGCGGGATCTTTAGATTCGATATTGGCTACAAAGATAAAGTTTGGCAGTAACTTGCCCGCGTCATCAAAGACTGGGAAGTATTTTTGATCGCCCTTCATGGTGTAGACCAAAGCTTCAGACGGTACACTTAAGAATTTTTCTTCGAAGCTAGCGGTCAATACTACTGGCCATTCAACCAAAGAGGTGACCTCTTCAAGCAGGCTATCTTCGATATCGGCTGTGCCACCAATCTTAGCGGCGGCTTTTTCGGCATCGGCTTTGATTAATGCTTTACGGCTTTCGTAATCGGCGATGACTTTGCCTTTTTCTTTTAGGTCGGCAAGGTAGTGATCAGCGTGTACTAATTCAAACTGCTTGAGCCCCATAAAGCGGTGACCGCGAACAGTGCGTGCCGATTTGATACTCAGCAATTCACCTTCAATCAACTCACTGCCTAACAACATAGTTGCTGTGTGCACAGGGCGAATAAATTGGGTTTTATTATTGCCCCAACGCATTGGCTTAGGAATGGGCAATTTATCGAGGGCTCGTTGCGCCATAGCAGCGATCAAACTTTTGGTTTCGACGCCTTCAACTTTGGCGTTATGGACTAACCATTCGCCTTTATCTGTAACTAAACGTTCGGCTTGTTCAACAGTAATACCATTACCACGTGCCCAACCTTCGGCGGCTTTAGTCGGTTTGCCTTCAGCATCGAATGCTGAACTCACTGCTGGGCCGCGTTTTTCAACGACTTTGTCAGCTTGTGCAAGGGCAAGTTCAGTGACGTTAATTGCCAGACGACGTGGCGCTGCGTACCAAACGGCTGAGCTGAACGCTAAATCGGCTTTGGTGAGTTCTTCAGTAAAGTTAGCTAAAAAGGATTCAGCTAGTTTACGCAGTGACTTAGGGGGTAATTCTTCCGTGCCTAACTCTATGAGTAAGTTTTCAAAATTCATGTTTTTACCTCTACTTACACATTGGGAAGCCAAGCGCTTCGCGTGCCTGATAATAAGATTCAGCGACCGCTTTCGCCATAGTACGAACGCGTAAGATGTAGCGTTGGCGCTCGGTAACTGAAATGGCATGGCGGGCATCGAGCAGGTTGAAGGCGTGTGAGGCTTTCATCACTTGCTCGTAGGCGGGCAGAGGTAAGGGTTTTTCTAGCGACAATAAATGCTGACACATTTTTTCGCACTGATCGAACAGGGTGAACATAAAATCCACATCGGCGTGTTCGAAGTTATAGGTCGATTGCTCGACTTCGTTTTGATGGAACACATCGCCATAGGTGATTAGGCCTAGTGGACCATCGGTCCATACGAGATCATAAACACTATCTACGCCTTGGATATACATGGCCAGCCGCTCTAGGCCATAGGTGATTTCACCTGTGACAGGGCTGCATTCGATGCCGCCGACCTGTTGGAAGTAAGTAAACTGAGTCACTTCCATACCATTAAGCCAAACTTCCCAGCCTAAGCCCCAAGCACCTAGTGTTGGTGATTCCCAGTTATCTTCCACAAAGCGGATATCGTGGATTTGAGTATCAATACCCAGTGCTTGCAGTGAGCCTAAATACAGCTCTTGAATATTGTCAGGTGAAGGCTTCAACACGACTTGGAATTGGTAGTAGTGCTGCAGACGGTTAGGGTTTTCACCGTAACGACCATCCGTAGGGCGGCGCGATGGCTGCACATAGGCACTGCTCATAGGTTCTGGCCCTAAAGAACGTAGGAAAGTTTGTGGGTGGAATGTACCCGCGCCGACTTCCATATCTAGAGGTTGAACAATTGCACAGCCTTGCTGTGCCCAATATTCCTGCAGGGTGAGAATGAAACCCTGAAATGTTTTTACGTCGTGTTTTGTCGTCATGTCTACTTGTCTACTGCCGTCAGCCTGAATAGAAA
Source organism: Shewanella sp. ISTPL2 (assembly GCF_013283205.1). Taxonomy (NCBI): domain Bacteria; kingdom Pseudomonadati; phylum Pseudomonadota; class Gammaproteobacteria; order Alteromonadales; family Shewanellaceae; genus Shewanella; species Shewanella sp. ISTPL2. Next base: position 44,718 of record NZ_JAAPAV010000001.1, read on the forward strand.
ATGGGTTCGATTATACCTTGTAGATATCTGCTTATGTAGGTTATTTTTTACCTTCTTAATTAAAACAATAAGGTTATATACCATGGAAGAGATCCGCTGTGGCTGGGTCAGTGATGATCCCTTGTATCGTGAGTATCACGACAAAGTGTGGGGGCGACCTGTTTATGATCCAAAGGAGCTGTTTGCTAAGTTGTGTTTAGATGGTCAACAGGCCGGATTATCTTGGATAACTATCCTGAAGAAGCAACAAAACTATGAACAGGCCTTTGCTAATTTTGAACCTGAGATTATTGCGACTTTCGATGAGGCGAAGGTAGAGGAGCTCATGTTGAATCCCGGTATAGTGCGCAATCGCTTGAAGGTGAACTCTATCATCAAGAATGCTAAAGGTTATTTAGCCTATACAGCCGATGGGAAGGATTTCTCTGCATTTTTATGGAGCTTTGTGGGCGGAAAACCCATAGTTAATCAGATTACGGCAATGTCGCAGGTTCCTGCACAAACACCAGAATCTGAAGCCATGTCAAAAGCGTTGAAGAAACTCGGATTCAATTTTGTCGGCCCAACCATTTGTTATGCCTTTATGCAGGCGGTGGGTATGGTGAACGATCACCTTGTCGAGTGTATTTCCTATCAGGCCTGTGTTGATTCCTGTGCTGAGCATAGCCACTAGAATCATTAATCGTTGATCTGACTGATATTAAAGAAAACTCTTGTAGAGTATCCAAATACAAAAAAGCATGTTCCACGTGGAACATGCTTTTTGAGCTTCGCTGGAACTCATCTTGTTAAACTTAAACGGTCTCAACAGGAAAGCTATTTTCCTTAGACTTGAAAGTTGCCCTTAGAGTTTCTCAAAGAAAAACGGCTTACGCTGTGCTTTATCCCCATTAAGTTCATTCATAGTCTCTGCATCAAATAACTTACCATTGACCATAGTATGAGTGACTCTGTCGGTGACTCGAATGTCGGCTAATGGATCACCATCAATAACGATCAAGTCTGCGAGCTTACCTTCTTTGATAGAACCGAGTTGCTGCTCCATGCCAAAGGTCGTCGCTGGATTAATGGTGGCCGTTTTCAACACTTCCATATTGCTCATGCCGCCTTGGGCAAACATCCACATTTCCCAATGTGCCGCTAAACCTTCACGCTGACCGTGGGCGCCAATATTTGGGTGAACCCCTAACTTATTGAGCTCGTTAGCAACCTTAGCAACATTGAAATGATTGTAGTGGCTCTCTGGAGCATGGGGGCGTCGCATTGATCTTGCTTGCAAAATATCGGCTGGCACATACATGGATAGGCGTGGATGGGCCCACACATCGGTTTTATCATACCAGTAGTTTTCACCAGAAATACCACCATAGGCGACCACTAAGGTTGGCGTGTAACCAACTTGAGTCTGGCTCCAAAACTGTTTGATATCGTTATAGATTGAACCAACGGGGAGTGAGTGCTCAATCGTAGTATGTCCATCGGCGACCATGCTTAAATTATGTTGCAGCAAGCTGCCACCTTCAGGGACAACCATCATTTCAAGTTCACGTGCTGCAGCTATGACTTGCTGTCTCTGATTGCGGCGCGGTTGGTTATAGCTTTTTACGCTAAAGGCTCCGACTTTTTTCAGGCGTTCAAGATGAAACTTGGCATCATCCAGTGAGTCTATGTGCGATGTGTAGCCAGGCGCATTTGCGCCATAGAGTATGGTGCCGGTGGAGAATATTCGTGGGCCAACAATATTGCCTGCTTTTTGTTGCTCAGATGCGGCAAAGATTTCTGTGGTGTCATTCGAGGGATCGTGAATCGTGGTGACACCCAAGGATAAACCGGAATACAGCGCCCAGTTCTGTTGTGGCACAATTTCATCATCTGCTTGCGGTCCATGGGCGTGGGCATCGAATAGTCCTGGCATAATGGATTTGCCTTTGATGTCGATGATCTGCGCATCCTTAGGAATCGCAACATTGGCATCACCTACGGCGACAATATGATTGTCTTTGACTATGACCACACCATTATCAATCACCTGGTCATTTTCCATCGTAATCACTTTACCGCCGACGAAGGCGATTGTTCCACGTGGAACATCGGCCTTTTCGGTAAAGCCTAAATCGATAATGCTTGGTTGTGCCTTTTCATCTTTGTCGCGATATTGAGTGTCAACCTTGGCTTGGTACAACTCGGGGCCAAGAGTCCAATATAGTTGGTCGCTTTTACTGTTCCAACTGATACTTTCGCCCGCACGGGTACTCAATTGGCTTACAGGTAGATTGTTGGCATTGGGGCCAATCTCAACTGTCTCGCCGTGTTTAGCAAAAGGTGTTACCCAAACTTTAAAGCGTTCAGCAAAGGCGAGTTGCTCACCATCGGGTGAAACCCTAAATTCAGTTGCATGTTTGCTGCTGTAATGAACCCGCTTATCGAAGCCGTCTAAGTTGATCGATGATAATTGCGGCGTTTCATCTTCGCTGCTATTCATAAAAAAGACGCGATCGGCATTGGCACCGAATTGAGCTTGATAGCCATCGGTACTGATCTTGCTATTTTGTTTACCTTTAATATCGACTTTATATAGCCCGGGCTCCTGCGACCAAGTTCTTGGTGTGAGGTTACCGCCTTGAGTTTTACGATACACTACGAGTTCACCATTGGGTGAAAAGGTGGGTTCGACATACTTTCCTGGCTCAGATGTTAGCTGCTTAGGTTTGCCACCTTTTGCGCTAATCACTTGTACTGTGCCTTGGTCTTGGTCATTCCAAGTGGTAAAAACAATATTTTTACCATCGCGCGACCATTGGGGATAAAGTTCTGTAATATTTTTGTCTAGATCAGTCAAGCGTGACATTCTGCCATCGGGTAAGGATTTTAACCAAATTTTCCCCAGTGCTTCGAATACGACTTTGTTGCCATCCGGTGAGACTTGCGCCATACGTAGCATTTTTACATCGAAAACGTCTTTATCGATATCTTGCTTAAAGCGCACTGAGGGCTGTACGGCTAACTCAGTTTTTACACTAAAGGGGATATCTGTGAGTGTTTTATTGGCAACATTCAGGCGGTTAATTTTGCCTTTGGCCCAGAAGAAAATATCCTTGTTATCTTGTGTCCATGCCATTGTTGGATAGACGCCATGAATGGCCCACGTCTCTTGCATATCCCTGTCTAGCTCGCCAAACAGTTTAGTCGTCTCTCCCGACTTAAGCTCGAGTAGGTAGAGTGACGACTGAAAATCATCGCGCTTAATATAGGCGAGCTTAGTGCCGTCTGGGCTCGGCGTTGGCCGAATTGCACCACCCGTGCCTTCGATTAATACTTCAATCTCACCAGTCTGAGTATCGTAGCGTTTGATTTTGTAGATACCGTTGACCGAATCCTTTGAGTAATGGAAGGTTTTACCCGGCGTGTCATCCTGACTAAAGTAGATATAGCGACCATCGGGTGAATACGCGGGTTCACCTAAATCTTTCTCATCATTAGGACGCTCGGTCAATTTAACGCCTTCACCACCCGCAACGTGGTATAGCCACACTTCGCCCGCACCCAAACTACGACTGGCGGTAAAGTGCTTACGGGCAACCAGATACTGGGAGTCTGGGCTCCAAGCTGGACTGTTTAGCAGCCTGAAGGTTTCTTGGGTAACTGTTCTTGGGTTTTTACCATCAGCATCCATAATCCAAATGTTATCACCACCATCACCATCGGACGTAAAAGCAATGTGCTTGCCATCAGGGCTATAGACGGGCTGCATCTGCCAAGCTATGCCTTGGGCTAATGGCTTAGCTTCACCGCCTGTTACTGGAATTTGGTAGATGTCACCGAGTAAGTCGAAGACGATATGCTTACCATCTGGACTGACACTTAAGTTCATCCAAGTGCCTTCATTAACATCAACTTTGACTTGCACTAAGGGAGCATTCGCTGGAGCGTTAACATTCCAAGTCGATTCTTTCGTTTCTGTGGCGTTAACTGCGAGGGTATTCATCCCAAGAGTGAGGGCAATATAAAGCGGGGTAAGTTTAGAGTTAAACATGTCACTTCCTGTTATCGTTCTTATGGGCTACATGATCGGTATTAATCACAAGATAAAGTTTTGTTAATACTTGGTGTAGTTATCGCATAAATAGATAGGAAGGAAAACGTAAATACTGTTTCAATTGATGTTCGAGCTAGAAAGCTGATATTTATATTAGGATTGGGACAACAGAAATAGAACCAAGTTATTTGGTTCTATTTATAGAGGAGTATGGAGAACTAGCTGAGATAGGCTGATTGGATTAGCTAGGAAAGAAAATTGCTATCTCATCACCTAGGTGGATCATGGCATCATTTAATACCCTGCATGTAACACCTCCTCGCCAATCTGGGGTGAGTGCGGCTTCTAAACCGACATGTGCAATTTCCATTTTTTTACAGGGATCGGTCTCACCTGTAATTTCAAGTAGTAACTCACCAATCTGTAAATGTTTACCAACATCTGCACTGCTAAATACCAGACCATCAACGAGCAGATTTGCTCTGCGAGTCGTCCAAGGCAATTCTGCCTCGATAGCACGACAGGCTTGTTGCCATTGTAGTTTGGAAAGCACAGTGACTTGGCGTTTGCCAGGACGACCAAATACATCTTTCTCTACACCATTTAACTGGGTGACATTGGCACAGAGAACCTCATTCATTTGGCCGCGCTTTACAGTTTTATAGGCAATTGCCAGCAGTTTTGGCATAGTTTCTCACATCCTTTTTTAATGATTAAGTCGCTAAAACGATACGACTTAAAGTCCTTTTTTGATCAAATATTGGTATGGCGGCTGAGCCGTTTCGCTGGCGATAAGGGTGTGATCCATAAACTCACAGAAGCTTGGAATATCGCGTGTCGTTGCAGGGTCATCGGCAATGATCAGCAGTGTCTCGCCAGCAGCCATTTGTCTTACCGTTTTACGCACCATCATTACAGGTTCTGGGCAACGTAAGCCAAGTGCATCGAGTCTATGCTGTGCGGTTGAGAAAGCGTCGTTCATATTACCTCTACTGAACGGTTAAGCAGAATTAGCTAATGTTACTCTAGCCCCCATGATAAACCAAGTTGGCGGTCGCAATTTGTGATGTGGTTTGATTGGTGTGCTTTTTGTCGTTACCAAAGCTAGAGATAAAATGTTCCACGTGGAACAAACTTATGGCTTATGGTAATTAACATTACTCAACGGCTTTATCAGCAGCGCTTTGAGATTGAGAGATTGGATGGATGACAGCTGTACTATTCTCTGGTGCTAAATCATTTGCTGCCGCCATAGTTTGTTGCTGCAATTTGGACGCCCGTTTGTAGCTATACATTTTTTGATCGGCTTTATGAATTAAGCTATTGGCTTCTTCATATTCATAGGGGCCAGTATCTGTAATGCCAAAGCTTAAGGAAATATTGTTTAGACTGAGTTTTATTTTTTGATTAAACCGAGTGATGAAATTGTCGCGAGCTTGTTCCTCACGACAGTTAGGCATGATGATACAGAACTCATCTCCACCATATCGAAAACAATGATCTTCAGCACGAGTGGTTTCTTTAATCGCTTTTGCGACAGCACAAAGTACTTCATCACCTGATCTATGGCCTTGAGTGTCATTAAATAATTTAAAATCATCTACATCTAAGTAGATGACACATACAGGCTCGGCGCGTCTTTGGGCAGCTCTGAGTATGCGAGTTGCGGTTTCTTGTAAGTGCCTTACGTTGAGCAAACCTGTTAAGGGATCGGTTTGCGACAGTTCTTCTAACTGCTGGGTCCGCTCTTTGACTTTGCTTTCCATGCTTTGGGCATATTTCTCGGCCTTATCTTTAGCGTTCTCAATCTCGGAGACTAAACTGCGAATATAAGTATCGAATACTAGTGTGACATCAAACAGCACGAGTTTATCAATTGCGGCTCGAATACGTTCGGCTTGACGTACATCTTGTACTGAGCCGTTGATCACGGCATAGATCAACTCCTTGAGTGTGTGCACCGCAGACAGGTAAAGTTTGGGCTCAACACCAATTCGTTTATGGACTAAACCAATCCGCAGGCGATTGTTTACGTACTCAAGATCATAAACACCATTAAATAAATCAATCACATATCTTCTCTGTGCGGTACGCAGGCGGGCAAGGGTGTCTGAGTCTCCAATCAAGAGCGCAATTTCTGACACACTGGTTTGTAAGCCGTAAAAGTCATCGACGATTTTATCGATGTTTTCTTCGATGATAGGCTTAAAGGATTGCAGGGCCTTTACATCTCCCCCAGTAAAAGAGAAGAGCGCTTTACGAGACTCGATCTCCAGCTCAGTGATCCGCATTTGTTCGAAAAGGGTCTGTTTCGTTTGTAGCATCAGGCATTCCTCTGGTAAAACAACGAATTGCATCCTTGCACTACACTGCCTAGATTTGGCTGATGATTGCTTGCCTGTTGTCGCCCACAATAGCCAGTAATGCCCTTGTAGTTAAGTCGATAACGGACTGATTTTCAAATGAACAGCAGAAGAAATGAGAAATATTAATATTTACGATGGCAGAAGATTTGGCATAAAAAAAACCGGAACAAGTTCCGGCTTTGATAATTATTCGATTAACGAATTAAACACGTTCGAACACAGTGGCGATACCTTGGCCTAAACCAATACACATGGTCGCTAAACCTAAGGTCGCGTCTTTGTCTTCCATCAAGTTGATCAGCGTCGTAGAGATACGCGCACCTGAACAACCCAGTGGGTGACCTAGTGCAATCGCGCCGCCGTTGAGGTTGATTTTGTCGTCAACCACATCCGCTAAGCCTAAATCTTTCACACAAGGTAAAGACTGAGCTGCAAACGCTTCGTTCAGTTCAATCACATCTAAATCGGCAACTGTGATACCGGCACGAGCCAGCGCTTTTTGCGTGGCTGGAACAGGGCCGTAACCCATGATAGCCGCATCACAACCCGCAACCGCCATAGAGCGAATACGTGCACGAATTGGTAAGCCAAGTGCGCGCGCTTTAGATTCTTCCATGATTAACATGGCTGAAGCGCCATCAGACAGTGCTGAAGAAGTACCCGCAGTGACAGTACCGTTAACTGGATCAAATACCGGACGCAGTGCTGCTAGAGATTCCATAGTAGTTTCTGGGCGGATCACTTCGTCTTGCAGTACTTTAATTAAGGCACCGTTAGCATCGTGACCTTCAATGCCATAGATTTCCTTGGCAAAACGGCCTTCAATCGTCGCAGCATAAGCACGTTGATGAGAACGTACTGCAAAAGCATCTTGCTGTTCACGGGTAATACCGTGCAGTTTACCCAGCATTTCAGCAGTTAACCCCATCATGCCAGAGGCTTTTGCCACGTTATTAGCAAGACCTGGGTGGAAGTCGACACCATGGCTCATAGGCACGTGGCCCATGTGCTCTACGCCACCAATAATAAAGGTGTCGCCCATGCCAGTCATAATCGCCCGCGCAGCTTGATGGATAGCATCCATTGACGAACCACATAGGCGGTTAACCGTCACAGCGCCAGCGGTCTTTGGAATGCCGGCTAATAGTGAAGCATTACGGGCAATATTGAAGCCTTGCTCTAGGGTTTGTTGCACACAACCCCAAATCACGTCTTCAATTAGGTTTGGGTCGAGTTGCGGATTACGCAGCAACAGACCTTTCATCAATTCGGCAGACAGAGTTTCTGCACGTACATTACGAAATACGCCAGCCTTTGAGCGGCCCATCGGAGTACGAATGCAGTCTACGATAACAGCTTGTTTCATGATTAAATTCCTTTCCCGCTAATTAGGCTTTGTAGTAGCTACCGTTATTGGCTGCTAATGTACGCATCGCATCTGTGACTTGATACAGACCGCCCAAGTGAGCATATTTGTCTGCTAAGGCCACAAAGTTTGCGACACCCATGGTATCCAAGTAACGGAACACGCCGCCTCTGAATGGCGGGAAACCTAAGCCATAAACCAGGCCCATATCCGCTTCGGCAGGTGATGCGACAATGCCTTCTTCTAAACAGCGCACGGTTTCGATGATCATAGGGATCATAGTACGGGCAATAATGTCATCGGCTTCAAAGGCTTTTAAGTCGCCAAAGGCCGCTTTCAATAGGCCGTAGCTCGTAGGATCGACATCTTTCTTCGGTTTACCACGGCTATCGACTGAATAGACATAGAAACCTTTGCCATTTTTCTGGCCAAGACGTTTGTTCTCAAACATCACATCAATCGCATCAGTGCCTGATTTACCCATTCGATCAGGGAAACCTTCAGCCATAACGGCTTGGGCGTGATGACCTGTGTCTAAACCCACTACGTCGAGCAGGTAAGCAGGGCCCATTGGCCAACCGAATTGTTTTTCCATTACCTTGTCGATTGCAGTAAAGTCGCCACCTTCGGCAAGTAAGCCATTAAAGCCTGCAAAGTAAGGGAAGAGTACGCGGTTAACGAAGAAGCCTGGGCAATCGTTTACCACGATTGGGGTTTTGCCCATTTTGCTGGCGTAAGCCACAACAGAGGCGATGGTTTCTTCAGAACTGTGCTCACCACGGATAACTTCTACCAACGGCATTTTGTGCACTGGGTTGAAGAAATGCATACCGCAGAAACGCTCAGGTTTCTTCATGCTCTTAGCGAGCAAGTTGATTGAAATCGTTGAGGTGTTTGACGCGATAATTGCATCTTCACTCACATAGCCTTCAACTTCGGCTAAAACCTGTGCTTTAATTTTTGGATGTTCAACAACGGCTTCAACGACGACATCACTGTGTTTGAGCGCAGCATAATCTAATGAAGGCGTGATGTTGTTCAGCACTTTGGCCATTTTTTCTGGCGTTGAACGACCACGAGCAACTTGGGCAGACAGCAGTTTGGCGGCTTCATTGAGGCCTAAATCTAATGCTGGCTGGGCAATGTCTTTCATGACAATCGGTGTGCCTTTGCTGGCGCTTTGGTAGGCGATACCGCCGCCCATAATGCCAGCACCTAATACGGCAGCGTTTTTCACTTCTTTGGCTAATTTACCCGCTTTTTTCGCTTTGCCTTTAACGAATTGATCATTAAGGAAGATACCGATAAGCGCTTTAGCAACGTCAGTTTTAGCCAGTTTGATAAAGGCTTGATGCTCGATTTGCAGTGCTTCGGTGCGGCCTTTAGTCGATGCTTGCTCAATCACGCTTACTGCGGCCATTGGTGCTGGGTAGTGTTTACCCGCAACAGCAAACACCATGCCTTTAGCAGTGGTGAATGACATCATAGCTTCGAGTTTTGGCAGCGTTAGGGCAGACAGCTTGCGGTTACGACGCGCTTGCCAATCTAACTTTTCAGCAACAGCATCTTTGAGCATTTGAATCGCAGCCGCTTCTAATGCTTCTGGCGCAACCACAGCATCCACAGCACCGACTTTCAGTGCATCTTCAGCGCGTTGGTCGTTACCTGTGGTGATCCATTCAAGTGCGTTATCTGCACCAATCACACGTGGCAGACGAACTGTGCCGCCAAAGCCTGGGATGATGCCGAGTTTAGTTTCAGGTAAACCGATTTTGGCTGTGGTATCTGCGATACGAAAATCCGTTGCCAGAATGGTTTCACAGCCGCCACCTAAGGCAAAGCCTTTGATTGCAGATGCTGTTGGGAAAGGTAAGTCTTCGAGTTTGTTGAAGACAGCGTTGGCTTGTTCAACCCAAGAGAGCAGTACGGCGTCATCTTGTGCGAATAGGCCTAAAAATTCGGTAATGTCGGCACCCACAATAAAGGTATCTTTACTTGAGGTCAGCACTAACGCTTTGATATTGGAATTTTGCTTGATGCTGTCTAATGCGGCATCGAGCGAAGCGAGGGTTTCTCTGTCGAATTTGTTCACCGAACCGGGTGCGTTAAAGCACAGCTTGGCAATATTATCCTCGAGTAACTCAACTTGAATTGTAGGACTTTGGTAGATCATTGCTTGCTTCCTTTTGGCTTAAAAGTGATACCCACCATTATGTGTTGGTGCTAGTACGACTCTCTATCTCACAGCAGCTTCGGCCATCATTTGACCAGTTGTATGCCAGTGTGCTTCGAAATTCGATAAATTACAACACCCAATTTAAACGACTGTTTAATTTCTTGTCGGCTAGAGTGATTTTTCACCTTTGTGATACACTGCACAGAGTGTAGAACACCTAGAGTGCGTTAAATCACTTTGCGGATAAATAGGTCTTTGTCGCTGTTTTCCTTAGACGTTTAAACGCTGCAGCCATGCTAGGGTTGAATAGAATTATTAAAAATAATCATGATGTTATCGCTTTTATGTTCTTTGTTTAGCAGCCATGTATTTTAGATTGAGTGACAGTTTAACGTTTTGATTGAATCTGTTGTTCATGATCAGATTAAGATTATGTGGGCAAATTTGGCTCATAATATTAACTTTTATTCATTGCAGGAGATGACAAATGGATCAGTTGGCTCATCACTATCGTGCCCATATTACCGAGTTAAACCGCCGAGTCGCAGAGATTTTGTCTCGAGAAGCCTTGTCTGGTTTAGTGATCCATTCGGGTCAGCCGCATCGGATGTTTTTGGATGATATCAATTATCCCTTCAAAGCAAACCCGCACTTCAAGGCATGGTTGCCTGTGTTGGATAATCCGAATTGCTGGTTAGTCGTCAATGGTCGCGATAAGCCGCAGCTGATTTTTTATCGTCCTGTGGATTTTTGGCACAAAGTTTCCGATGTGCCGGATATGTTCTGGACCGAGCATTTTGATATTAAGCTGTTAACTAAGGCCGATAAGGTCGCTGAACTGTTACCCAAAGACACAGTTAATTGGGCTTATTTGGGCGAGCATTTAGATGTAGCCGAAGTGCTGGGCTTTACCAGTCGCAATCCCGATGCTGTGATGAGCTATTTGCATTACCACAGAACCACTAAAACTGAATATGAGCTGGAATGTATGCGCCGCGCCAACCAAATTGCGGTGCAGGGACATTTGGCGGCTAAAAATGCGTTTTATAACGGTGCGAGTGAGTTCGAGATCCAACAGCATTATTTATCTGCCGTGGGTCAGAGCGAAAATGAAGTGCCCTACGGCAATATTATCGCTCTTAATCAAAATGCGGCGATTTTGCATTACACCGCGCTTGAGCATCAAAGCCCTGCGAAACGTTTGTCTTTTCTTATTGATGCGGGTGCGAGTTACTTTGGCTATGCGTCTGATATTACTAGAACCTATGCATTCGAGAAGAATCGTTTCGATGAGTTGATCACTGCGATGAATAAGGCGCAGCTGGAGCTTATCGACATGATGCGCCCCGGCGTTCGTTATCCTGATTTACACTTATCGACTCACGCTAAAGTCGCGCAAATGCTATTGGATTTTGATTTAGCCACGGGGGATGCCCAAGGTTTGGTTGATCAAGGCATTACCAGTGCTTTCTTCCCCCATGGTTTAGGCCACATGTTAGGTTTACAAGTACATGATGTGGGTGGCTTCTCCCACGATGAGCGCGGTACCCATATCGCGGCGCCCGAGGCCCACCCATTCTTGCGCTGCACCCGCATTTTAGCGCCAAACCAAGTGCTGACCATGGAACCTGGGTTATACATTATAGATACTTTGCTCAATGAGCTTAAACAAGATAGTCGTGGCATGCAGATCAACTGGCAAACGGTTGATGAGTTAAGGCCTTTTGGCGGTATTCGTATCGAAGATAACGTCATAGTGCATCAAGATAGAAACGAGAACATGACCCGTGAGCTCGGCTTAGCCGATTGATGTTTGAAAATAGATTAGGGCGAATTCGTGCTCGAAAGTTATAACGTTCCCTGTGATGAAATCGTCATTGAAGAAGAGATAAAGCATAGTCGCTTTATCTCTTTTCTCTTTCATTGCGATAGCGTCGATAAATTAAAGTTAGTACTTACTGACATAAAGCGTGACTATCCCGGCGCAAGCCACTATTGCTCAGCTTTTGTTGCTGGCGCACCGGATGATAGCGTCTTGATTGGTTCGAGTGATGATGGTGAGCCCGCTGGCAGTGCAGGTCGCCCTATGTTAGCTGTGTTGCAAGGGGCACATATTGGTGAAGTTGGCGCCGTTGTCGTGCGTTACTATGGCGGTACTAAGCTAGGCGTAGGTGGACTCGTTCGGGCTTATACGTCGGGCTTAAGGCAAGGCTTGATTCAATTACCGACGCGACTCAAACAGTTACGGTATCCCGCCAAGTTGCATTGTGATTATGCGCAGCTGCGCGATGTCGAGCATCTATTACAGCAAGTGGATGCTGTGATCATCGATAAGCAATTTGCCACAGCGGTCGATATTGTGTTTGAGATAGGGCGAGAGCAACAGGCATGGCTTTGTGAGTCACTGGCGACACTGAGTCAAGGAAGTTTGAGGCCCGAGTTTGAGCTGTGATGCCTGCGTAAATTATGCCAAAATAGCCCAAATGCTGAAAATACCTTTACAGCCAATGGAATAATTGAACTCGCGTAATGCAATATAAAACCATAATTAGAATCATAGGCCTGCTGATTGGTTTATTTTCAATCACTATGCTGCCACCAGCACTGATCGCTGTTTGGTATAACGATGGCGGCGGTACGGCGTTTATGCAGGCATTTTTTGTTAGCCTATTTATTGGTTTTTGGCTCTGGTATCCGAACCGCCACTGCAAAGAAGAATTGCGTACGCGAGAGGGCTTCCTGATTGTCGTGCTGTTCTGGACTGTACTGGGTTCTATTGGTGCCTTGCCGTTTATCTTTTCGAGTCAGCCAGACTTAAGCTGGACAGACAGCTTCTTTGAATCTTTTTCTGCGTTAACCACCACCGGAGCCACTGTCATTGTCGGGCTCGATTTTTTACCTAAGGCCATTTTGTTTTACCGCCATATGCTGCAATGGCTTGGCGGCATGGGGATTATTGTGCTCGCTGTGGCTATTTTACCTGTGCTCGGTGTGGGAGGAATGCAGCTTTATCGCGCAGAAATTCCGGGGCCAGTGAAAGACAGTAAGATGACCCCACGGATAGCCGAAACCGCTAAAGCACTGTGGTATATCTATTTACTGCTAACGATTTCCTGCGCGACGGCTTATTGGTGGGCGGGCATGAGTATTTTTGACGCCATTTGTCATTCATTTTCGACCATAGCCATCGGAGGTTTTTCGACCCACGATGCCAGTATGGGCTATTTCGATAGTCCTACTATTAATCTTATTTGTGTGTTCTTTTTAATTGTTTCTGCGGTTAACTTTAGCGTGCATTTTGCGGCATTCTCACGACGTGGGATTAACGTTAGAGTCTATTTTAAAGATGCTGAATTTAAGATGCTGGTGGCGATTCAACTTATTCTCACAGCGATTTGTTTCTTCACGCTTTATCGTTCTGGTATTTATGATTCGCCAGAAGAAACCTTAGATCATGCTTTATTTCAGGCAGTTTCAGTTGCCACTACGGCTGGATTTGGCACTGATAGCTTCCATCTGTGGCCATTATTTTTACCCATACTATTAATGTTTTCGAGTTTTATCGGTGGTTGTGGTGGCTCAACTGCGGGTGGGATTAAGGTCATTCGAGTAATTTTACTGCTGCTACAGGGTTCACGTGAATTGAAACGACTCGTTCACCCTAAGGCAATGTTTTCGATTAGGATTGGCTCTAAAGCCTTACCCGACCGCGTGGTTGATGCTGTTTGGGGATTCTTTTCTGCCTATGCGCTGGTGTTTGTGATTTGTATGCTTGCACTCATGGCGATGGGATTAGATGATATTACGGCTTTTAGTGCCACGGCGGCATGCTTAAACAACCTAGGCCCAGGTTTAGGTGAGGTAGCGAGCAATTATGCCAGTATTGGTGATGGAGCCAAGTGGGTATTGGTCGTGGCTATGCTGTTTGGTCGCCTCGAAGTATTTACCTTACTGATTTTGTTTACGCCAACTTTTTGGAAGAATTAATCATGCAGACGTTAATAATCTATTCGACGATAGATGGCCAAACATTGGCAATTTGCCAAAAAATGAAGACGATTGCTGAACAGGCGGGAGAGCAGGTTTCGCTCGCCACATTAGAGCAGGCGGAAGCGTTGAGCTTAGTGGATTTTGATAAAGTGCTGATTGGTGCCAGTATTCGTTATGGTAAGCATAGACCAGAGCTTTATCAGTATGTGAATCGCCACCATGCAGTGCTAGATACTAAGATTAATGGTTTTTTTACCGTTAACGTCGTGGCGCGCAAACCCTTAAAAAATACGCCTGAAACCAATCCTTATATGCAAAAGTTTCTCAAGCTTTCACTGTGGCAACCCCAGCTGTTAGAAGTGTTTGCGGGCAAGATTGATTACCCTAAATACGCTTTCTTCGACCGGACCATGATACGTTTTATCATGTGGTTGACTAAAGGGCCAACGGATATCACTGGCACTTTTGAGTTTACCGATTGGGCAAAAGTCGATGCCTTCGGTCACCGTTTTAGCCAACATTAAAAACCATTAAGCCCTAATCACTTGCAAGAGGTTAGGGCTTAAATTTAGGCTAATTTTGCAGTGTTAGGCTGCGCAGTAGCGGCTATGCAGAATCGAAATCACTTGGGTGACTTGCTCGTTCTTGAGTTTATAGTAAACAATCTGCGAGCTCTTACGGGTATCCACGAGATCTTCTGCGCGTAATACGGCTAAATGCTGGGATAGGGCCGACTGGCTTAATGGCACTGTGGCGTTGAGCTCGGTTACGCTCAACTCTTTGTCTAGTAATAGACATAAAATCATTAGGCGATAAGGGTTCGCTATGGCCTTGAGCCATTTAGCCGCACTTTCCGCATTAGTTACCATTGCATCTACATCTATATCATTTTGCATAAGGTCACTCACTTTATCGCTTTTGATTAGATAATTCTAATTGAACACATGTGTTTACGCAATCATACTGCTCGGCAATGCAGATCTCAATTTTTGCATCTCAGAATATGAGATACGACTGATTTGTGATCCTATCAGAGGTTTATTTAACGTAACCTTGCCACAATGGTGGTATTACTCAGTGGATCGGGAATTGCCTATGACACGCGTCCTCGTACTTTATTTTACCCGTGGTGGCCATACGGCCAAGATTGCCAGTGCAATTGCCGAGCAATTAAGATTTCGTGACGCTAAGGTTGACCTCATCGATATCAACAGTGCTGCCGCGACTTGTATTAATTGGCCTGATTATGATGTCGTTGCCTTAGGTGCCTGCGTGCTCTATGGCACCTATGATAAGAGCGTTTTTCAATTTATTGAGCAGCATGCACAGGCTCTGGGCGCATTGCCAAACAGTTTTTTCTGCGTCAATGTTGTGGCGAGAAATCCTGAAAAACGTATCCCTGCAAATAATAAATATCTGCAAAAGTTCATTGCGTTATCGCCATGGACGCCTGCTGATCTTAAAATTATTGCGGGCAAAGTGGATTATCCTTCATGGCCTTGGTATGACAGATTGGCGATTCAGTTGATTATGAAGATGACCAAGGGTCCAACTGATCCTAAGTCAGTTATCGATTATACCGACTGGGCTGATGTGAAAGTCTATGCTGATCATCTGTTGGAATTAGCTGACGTTACTGCAACTGCTTAATAAAAAAGGCGCTTAACAAGTTAAGCGCCTTTTTAGTATTCAAGCTCTACTGAATTAGTACTTCCAGAAACTCGGGTGGAACAACACCGCCACGGTTAAGATTTCTAAACGACCGAGGAGCATGCCGAGTGACAACGCCCATTTAGCGACATCGGGTAGCGTTGAGAAGTTACCTACAGGTCCAATAATCGGGCCTAAACCAGGGCCCACGTTAGTGACTGCCGTAATCGCGCCCGTGAAACTGGTCATAGGATCGAGACCCGTGAGCACTAAAATCACTGACAAGCCTACAATCACCATCACAAACAGCAGTACGAAAGTGATCAGAGATCGGACGATATCATCACTGATGATGCGGTTGTTGTAACGTTCCCTAAAGATACCGTTTGGATGACATTGCTGTTTCAATTGCTCGCGCATAATGGCCCCAGCAATTTGAAAACGGAAGATCTTAATCCCGCCCGAAGTGGAACCAGAGCAACTACCGACAAACATTAAAAACAGGAAGGCGATATTGGCAAAGGCGCCCCAAGCACCGTAGTCCGTTAAGCCATAACCTGTAGTGGTGACTACCGATACCACGTTAAAGCTGGATAAACGCAGTGCATCTAGAAGCTCAATGTCGCGGGTTTGCCACAGCCAGAAGCCAATAGAACAAGATACAAATGTGAGGAAAAATAAGAAGCCTTTGACCTGAGCATCGTTCCAAATCCGTAGATCCCTTTGCTGTATGGTTTGTACAAACATGAGTAGTGGCAAGCCACCTGCTGCCATAAAGAAAATCCCAACCCAGTGTGCAGAGTTGGAGAACGCCGCCATTGAGCTATCTGAGGTCGAGTAGCCACCAGTCGAGAGGGTGGTCATTGCATGATTGATGGCCTGAAACCAAGTCATTCCCGCCAGATGATAGGCAACACAGCAGATACTCGTTAGTAAAATATATATAAAGAATAAATACTTAGCCATGCTTTGGGTGCGAGGCACTGCTTTATCGCTCCAATCGGATGATTCAGTGCGGAATAGCCGCATCCCGCCGACGTTTAAGAAGGGCAGAATCGCCACCGCCATTACGATAAAACCAATCCCACCTAGCCATTGCAATAAAGAGCGCCAGATTAAGATACTGTGATCCATAGTATCCAACCCTGAGAGTACAGTAGAACCTGTGGTCGTGATGCCGGACATGGTTTCAAAGAAGGCGTCGGTATAACCAATACCGTGATAAAGGGTAAATGGCATGGCCGCGAATAGGCTTACGATCAACCATGTTAGGCTGGTTAGCAGGAACATATCGCGGATATTGAGGTTAATGCTTTTGCTCTGGCCATTGTGTAAACACAGGCTTGAGCTAATGCCTGTGACTAATGCCGATACCATAAAAGAGCCCACAGTTTCCTCACCTTTGTATGCGGCGAGGAGCAGTGGGATCAGCATGAAAGCTGTCAGCATGGACAAAAACAGCCCTAAAATAAACAATAGCGGTCTAAAGTTCAGCATAAGTTGGCTTACTAAGGTTCTTAGAAGAAGAAAGCACTTGGTTGGAAAAGCTTCTCGACTTCGCCGACAAACTTTTTATTCACTAAGAACAAGATCACGTGATCTCCTTGCTCTATTACGGTTTTGTCGTGGGCCATCAGCACTTCATCATTACGGACAATAGCGCCAATCGTTGTCCCCGGTGGCAACTTAATATCACCAATGGCTTTGCCAACGACTTTAGAAGTGCTGGCATCTCCGTGGGCGATGGCTTCAATTGCCTCGGCCGCCCCACGACGTAGAGAGTAAACGTTACAGATATCACCCTGACGAATATGAGTTAATAGTGCTGAAATCGTCGCTTGTTGTGGTGAGATTGCAATATCGATGTTGGCTTCTTGCACTATATCCACATAGGCTTCGCGTTGAATAAGCACCATGACCTTTTTCGCGCCCATACGTTTTGCTAGCAGGGCGGACATAATATTGGCTTCGTCGTCATTGGTGACCGCAATAAATACGTCGGTTTGGTCTATGTGTTCTTCGAGCAGTAATTCTTGATCTGAGGCATCACCGCAGAACACTGTGGTATTTTCCAGCTGCTCCGATAAGGCTTCTGCACGTTCTAATTTATGCTCAATCAGTTTGACCGAGTGGGTGCGCTCAAGGCGTTTTGCTAAACCTAGGCCTATGTTACCGCCACCGGCGATCATAATGTTGCGGTAGGAGTTATCGAGCTTTTGCATTTCGCTCATGACAGCGCGAATATGGCGACTGTCTGCAACGAAGAAGACTTCATCATCGGCTTCGATAATGGTCGTTCCGCGAGGCATAATAGCGCGGCCTTGGCGGAAGATCGCCGCGACTCGGGTATCAATATTGGGCATGTGTTCGCGAAGTGCCGCTAATGCATTCCCCACCAGTGGGCCGCCGTAATAGGCTCGAACAGCCACTAGGCTCAACCGGCCTTCCGCAAATTCAAGCACTTGCAATGCGCCTGGATATTCTACGAGTCGCTGGATGTAAGCGGTCACTAACTGTTCAGGGGCGATTAATTCATCGATCACGAAGCCGCCACGGGGACGACCATCGCTATTTTTGGTTTCACTGTCGATAAAGAGTTTATCGCGCATCGCCAAATACGGTTCTGAGCGGATACGGGCAATTTTAGTCGGCGTACCAAAAAGGGTATAGGCAATCTGGCAGGCAGCCATATTGCATTCATCACTATTAGTTACAGCGATAAGCATGTCGGCATCTTCTGCGCCTGCTTCTCTGAGAACATCAGGGTGAGCGGCATGGCCCGCTACGACGCGAAGGTCATATTTATCTTGCAGGGCGCGTAATCTGGATTTGTCATAATCGACAATGGTGATGTCATTGTTCTCACCCACCAAATTTTCGGCCAAGGTTCCCCCAACTTGACCCGCACCTAATATGATAATTTTCATGGCCTTGCTTACTTCCTAATCAGTCGCTTTCAATAAACGGGCATAATAAAACCCATCCATATTGTCTTGTCCTGGCGTGATTTGCCAACCTATATCCTGTGGCGAATTTTGCTGGGCAAGTGTGTCTAGCTTAGCATCTACCGTTCTATCTAAAAACGCACTGATCTGGTCGCGGTTTTCCTGCGGTAAAATCGAACAAGTGGCATAAAGAAGCGTGCCACCGGGTTTTAGCCACTTCCAGCAATGATCGAGAATTTGCTGTTGTAGTTCAGCCAACTCTTCGATGTCATGGTTTTTTCGCAACCATTTAATATCGGGATGGCGGCGGATCACTCCTGTGGCTGAGCAAGGCGCGTCCAGTAAGATACGATCAAATTGTCCGCCTTGCCACCATGAGTCTATGTTGGCCGCATCACCATGGATAAGCTCCGCTTTTAATGATAAGCGGTCAAGGTTCTGTTGCACACGCTCGAGGCGTTTAGCATCAAAATCAACAGCCACTAATTTGATACTCGGCTCAAGTTCGAGTAAGTGACAACTTTTGCCACCGGGTGCCGCGCAGGCATCGAGTATTAATTCATTCGATTGCGGGGCAAGTAAGGTCGCCGCCCATTGTGCCGCGCCATCTTGTACTGATGCCGCACCTTCATGAAAGTGTGGCAGTGTGGCGACATCCTTTGGTTGCGCTAGGAGAATGGCATCGGCACTGCTGCCTTCGCTCGCTTCAATGTCGATTTCGGCTAGGGCAGCGAGGTATTCGGCACGGCTCTGGGATAAGCGATTGTTACGCAGCCACATGGGCGGGCGTTCATGGCTTTGTTGAATGATGTCTTGCCACTGCTCGGGATAGGCTTCTTTTAAGCGCTTAATTAACCAAGCGGGTGTGTTATAGCTTAAGGTATCTGATTCTGTGCTTAGCGGCGATAGCTGGCGCTGAATGTTGCGCAGTACACCATTAACGACCTTGACCATGCCTTCAAATTTTAACTGGCGACAGGCTTCGGCGGTTTCTGAAATCGCGGCGTGGCTTGGAATGCGAGTGAAGTAAAGTTGATAGCAACCTACGATCAGGAGCTGGTGGATAATCCTTTGTTTGCCTTTAAGTGGTTTCGCTAGGCATTCACTGATGCGTTTTTCTATTTGCGGCAGAGTGCGCATCACGCCGTAGCAGATCTCTGCAAGTAGGGCTTTATCTTTGCCGCTGGCAAGATGCTTTTGTTGATCAGGCAATGCCACTGACAGCGACACGCCTTTTTCTAATACTTCGAAGATGGCTTTCGCAGCTAGCGCGCGCAAGTTCATGATTATTGTGCCTCGTTTGCGAGGCGAGTATTCGGGCTAAACCATTCACCTCGAGCATTGAGAATATCGGCAACATTGAGTGGCTTTTTCCCCGGAAGCTGCATACTCAGCAGGGTTAACACACCATCAGCGGTGGCGACGTCTATGCCTTTTTTGCTGGCGCTGATAATAGTACCTGGAGCGGCTGTGCTGGTGGTTTCGCTGACTTGGGTTTGCCACACTTTAATAGTGTTACCTTGGTGCTCAAAGTAACTCACAGGCCAAGGATTAAAGGCGCGGACTTCTTGCCATAACTGTTTAGCGGATTTATTCCAGTCGAGTCTAGCTTCTTCTTTGCTGAGTTTTTCTGCGTAGTTCGCTAAGGCTTTATCTTGTTTTTCAGCGGCTAAAGTGCCATTTGCCAAACCTTCGAGTGCTTGCAATAGGGCAACGGGACCTTGTTCTGCCAGTTTCTCGTAAAGGCTGGCTGACGTGTCATTATCTTCGATTGGCAGATAGGTTTTAAGCAGCATGTCACCAGTATCTAAACCCACATCCATCTGCATAACGGTTACGCCAGTTTCTTTGTCGCCGGCCCAAAGTGCGCGTTGGATCGGTGCGGCACCACGCCAGCGTGGCAAAATAGAACCATGAACGTTAATACAACCTAAACGCGGTGTATCTAATACGACTTTTGGCAAGATCAGACCGTAGGCTACGACCACCATGATATCAGCGTTGAGTGCGGCAAGTTCTTGTTGCGCGGGTTCTTTACGTAATGAGCCGGGTTGAAACACTGGAATACTATTAGCGATAGCGAGTTCTTTTACTGGGCTGGCGGTCAGTTTCTTGCCGCGGCCAGCGGGTCTATCGGGCTGAGTGTAAACGCCAATCACATTGTGGTGTGAGTTCAACAGTGCTTGTAAGTGGCGAGCGGCAAAATCCGGTGTTCCGGCAAAGATGATGTTGAGTGGTTTCAAATCTGATCCTATGCTTCTTTGGCGTCCAATCGGGCCGCTTTTTCAAGTTTTTGTTTGATCCGCTGACGTTTTAGCGGCGACAAATAATCGACAAACAATTTGCCTTTGAGGTGATCCATTTCGTGTTGAATACAAATGGCAAATAGCTCATCGGCCTCAACTATAAATTCGTTACCGTGCCTGTCTAAGGCTTTTACCGTGACAAATTCGGCGCGATCGACTTTGGCGTAAATCCCCGGAACCGACAGGCAACCTTCTTCATTACAGAAGTCACCGCTGCTGGTGATAATTTCGGGATTGATAAACACTTTAGGTCGTTCGACTTCATCCTGTAAGTCCATGACAATAAGTTGTTTATGGTAATCAACTTGGGTCGCGGCCAGACCGATACCTTTTTCTTGGTACATGGTTTCGAACATATCATCAATTTGAGTCTGCAGCTCGGCATTAAACTCTGTGATGGGTGTGGCTTGTGTTCGTAATCTTTCGTCAGGGAATTGTAATACTTTTAATAGTGTCATACATAAACTCTTAACAAGTCTGTCAAATCTCTGCCAGTTAGTTATACTGACTGATGCTAATGAGTTAATTTTAATCTTTAGTGCCTACCAATAACAGTAAAAGCTCAAACTAAGAGTTAAACAACATGGAAATACCCATGAAACGGTTAATTTTACTCGCGTTAATGACATTCAATTGCACGTTTGTTGCCGCAGATACCCTGACGCTTAAGGCGGGGCATCCTGAGTCATATGTAGTGAAAAAGGGCGATACTCTTTGGGATATCTCCGCCGCGTTTCTGAATGACCCATGGAAATGGCCGAGTCTTTGGGATGTAAACCCACAAATTGCTAATCCCCACCTTATTTACCCTGGCGATCAACTCACTCTGGTATTTATTGATGGTCAGCCCCGCCTTGTGCGTAATGGTGCTACTGTTGATAGTGCTAAACCCCATGTAAGAAAGAGTCCCGAGGGACGTGTCATTGCTAAGAGTAATGCTATTCCAGCCGTTGATTTAGCCTTGATTGAACAATATTTAGTGCAGAATCGGGTCGTCGAGACTCACTGGCTTACTGAGCAACCTATGGTGTTGGCAGGTGAAAGTCCATCGCGTCACCATATTGTGGGTGATGTGATTTATATTGATGCTGAACTGCCAATAAACCAAAAGTATGGTATTTACGAACGTGGTCGCGAGTTTTTCAATAAAGAGTCAGGCGAAGCGTTAGGACAAGAAGCCATTTTGTCGTCTACTGGGCAAGTGATTGAGTCTGGTAAGGTTTCAAAAATTAAGTTGCTAACGAGCTTTCGTGAAACCAAAGCGGGCTTCAGAGTATTGCCGATGGAAAGTGATTCCTTGATGTCAGCTTACTTTACTCCTAAACCTGCGGAATTAAAGATACCGGCTTTAGTGTTAGCGACAGAATCAAATTTGCGTGAAGCGGGTAAGTTGAATGTCGTGTACTTAGATAAAGGCACTCAGGATGGCGTCGAGCCTGGGGTGGTGTTTTCTATTTATCGTGATGGTGAGGTTATTGTTATCAACAATGACGGTATGCCTGTCCCTGCAATTGAACGTACTGCCTATGATAACCTAATGGCGTCAGTCTCTTCGGATCGTGCAGTTAAGATGCCGGATGTTTATCATGGTAAGTTGTTAGTGTTTAAAGTGTTTGATAAGGCGAGCTTAGGTTTGATTGTCTCCACCGAGCGGCCTGTTCGTGTTGACGATAAGTTAATCGCCCCTGAATCTTTAGCCTTAAGAGGTCTATAATCTCTGAAAATTTGGTCGATTGGTTAGTTGTTTGTGCTGTATCTGGGCTAGGACCCGCTCGGATCCAACAATTATTAACGCACATGGAAGTGGACGACCTCAGACAAAGGTTAGAGCATGAGAGACAAGCGCTACCTTTATCTGATCATCTGCTCCATAGCCTTGTTATTGATTATCAAAAAGTGGATGTCGCCCTCGAATGGCAACAGCAAGCCGCCGATCATCATCTGCTTTGTTTCTCTGATCCGCTTTATCCACCATTATTAAAACAACTCTCAGATCCACCCGCCGTCCTGTTCGTTAAAGGTTGCTTAGAGGCGTTAGCCCTTCCTTATCTTGCGATTGTTGGCAGTCGTAATGCTTCTCCAGGCGGATTACAGGTCGCTTACCAACTGGCTGCTGAGATGTCCTCAATGGGATTTGGTATCTGTAGTGGCATGGCGATGGGGATTGATGGGGCGGCCCATAAAGCCTGTGTTGACCATCAAGGGTGCACTATTGCCATACTAGGTACGGGCATAGAGATCATTTATCCACGAAAACATCGACAGCTTTATCATGATATTCAGCGGCAAGGCTGTATACTTAGCGAGTTTTGGCCTGATACTGGTCCCTTTGCGGGTAATTTCCCGAAACGAAATCGCATTATTAGCGGTCTATCTTTAGGTACTCTTGTGGTTGAAGCCTGTCGCAAAAGCGGCTCTTTAATCACTGCTAGGTTGGCGATGGAACAAGGGCGTGAGGTGTTTGCCGTTCCGGGCTCAATCTTAGGTGGTTACCATCAAGGCTGTCATGATTTATTACGTGATGGAGCACAGCTTGTGGAAACCGCTGCCGATATAGTGGAAGAGTTGGCAAGTTTAACCGCTTTCCACCTTGAAGAATTGAAGTTATGCCACCATATACAGCAAGACGAGATTTGTAATTTGCCATTTTCGTCTCTGTTAGCTAGTGTAGGTTATGAAACTACATCAATTGATGCAGTCGTTGAACATAGTGGAAAAACGATAGATCTGGTGTTAGAACAAATGCTTGAACTTGAGTTGCAAGGTTGGGTAATAGCAGTACCCGGTGGTTACGTCAGAGTAAAGAGGAGCTAGCCATGTTTGATATCCTCATGTATCTATTTGAAAACTATGTTCACAGTGAAGTTGAACTACTAGTTGATGAAGACGAGTTAACCAAGGAACTCACTCGTGCCGGATTTCATCAATCCGAGATTTTAAAAGCGTTAACTTGGTTAGAGCGCTTAGCTGAATTACAAGAAGGGGATAAACCTTATCTTTGTAATCACGATCAGCATTCGTTTCGTATCTATACAAAGGACGAAATGGACAAGCTGGATGTAGAATCCCGCGGTTTCTTGTTGTTTTTAGAGCAAGTTAAAGTGCTGAATGTCGAAACCCGTGAAATGGTGATCGATAGAGTTATGGAGTTGGATGAACCAACCCTGATTTTAGAAGATCTCAAATGGGTTATCTTAATGGTGCTGTTTAATGCTCCTGGCCATGAGTCCGCATATGAGCAAATGGAAGATTTAATCTTCGAACAGCCCGAAGGCCGACTGCATTCTTAATTGTTGTGAAAGATGAATTATGAGAGAAAGGAGGCTAAGACCTCCTTTTTTGATGCCATAAATTCCTTGATGGCACTGCGCTTGATATCCTAATGCGCTACGACAGGTGGTGAATGATTATGTCTAAGATTGATGAACAATTATTTAGTGCCCACGAACACGCACTGGAAAAAGAATACGAACTTTGCCCTGAATGTGGCAGCGAGTTATCGGTTAAACACAGTAAGCACGGCGGTTTTATTGGCTGTAATAATTACCCTAGCTGTAATTACACTCGACCCTTAGTGCAACACGAATCTATTGAAACTCAAGTGATTGAAGGTTCTGTATGCCCTGAATGCGGTCACGAACTGGCAGTAAAGTCAGGGCGCTTTGGGATCTTTATTGGGTGTACTCAATATCCTAGCTGCACGCATATTGAAAAACAGGATCAAGCGAGTGACAAGCCTGACATTCCTTGCCCTGAATGCAAAGCGGGTAAGCTTGAGCACAGAACGAGTCGCTTCGGAAAGAGTTTTTATGCCTGCAGTGCTTACCCTAAGTGTAAGTTTATTGTGAATTATCCTCCGGTTGCTGAAGCTTGCCCGAGTTGTGGTTTTGGGATCTTAGTTGAGCGTAAAGGTGCGGCTGGGATGCGTTTAGAATGCCCGCAAAAAAGCTGTAAATACAAAAGACCACTTTAGTTTATTGTGTGACCTGCATCTTAATATTTGGCCGATGAAAGTGGCTTGCGTATAATCCTCGGTTGACCGCTGATGGGGCGGTCAGTATTCGAATTTATCCAATAATTTGATTGTTGAAATCGACAATACTCAAAAGGTGATCCTAAGATGTTGCAGCTGCACCCATCTGACATAAAAGATATTGTGCTTAACGGTGGTGTTATCGCTTATCCAACCGAGGCCGTTTATGGCCTAGGTTGCGACCCAGATAATGACACCGCTATCCAAAAGTTATTGGCTGTAAAACAGCGCCCATGGCAAAAGGGACTGATCTTAGTCGCCAGTGATTTTCAGCAGCTTTTGGCTTATGTTGATGAACCGCAATTAACGGTTGAGCAGCTCGAGTTTGCATTTTCCAAGTGGCCGGGGCCTTTTACCTTTGTCATGCCAATCAAAGCGCAGGTTTCAAAATACCTCTGTGGTGAATTTGACTCTATCGCAGTGCGAGTGTCGGCCCATGCTGGAGTACAAGCCCTGTGCCGCGCACTTAATAAACCTTTAGTGTCGACCAGCGCTAACCTTGCAGGTGAAGATCCCGCATTAACTGCCGCTGAAATCCTCGCCGATTTTACCGGTAAAATCGATGCACTGGTATTAGGCGAACTCGGCGAACAACGTCAGCCCTCGACCATTATCGATGCGCGAAGCGGTAAGATTTTACGAAATGGACAATGAGCAAACCAATAATAAGGATAACAAGATGAGTGTGCCTGATGTTGCAGTGGTAAAAGCGTTTTTAATCGATCTACAAAACCGAATTTGTGCTGGTTTACAGGCGCTGGATGGCCAAGCCACGTTCGCCGCCGATTCATGGACTCGCGCCGAAGGCGGTGGTGGTACGAGCCGAGTATTAACCCAAGGTGCAGTGTTCGAGCAAGCTGGGGTTAACTTTTCCCATGTGACTGGCGCTGCTATGCCTGCGTCGGCTACGGCGCATCGCCCTGAGTTAGCGGGCCGTAGTTTTGAAGCTATGGGCGTTTCTTTAGTTATTCATCCTAATAATCCTTATATCCCAACGACTCATGCCAATGTGCGTTTCTTTATTGCTCAAAAAGAGGGCGCCGATCCCGTGTGGTGGTTTGGCGGTGGCTTTGATTTAACGCCTTATTATCCTTTCGAGGAAGATGTGCGCGAGTGGCACCAGACTTCTAAGGATATTTGCGCGCCTTTCGGGGATGAGGTTTATCCCAAGTATAAGAAATGGTGCGATGAGTATTTCTTCCTACCGCATCGTAATGAAACCCGCGGCGTGGGTGGATTGTTTTTCGATGACTTGAATCAAGCAGGATTCGAGCAAAGCTTTAGCTTTATGCAAGCTGTAGGTAATGGTTTCTTAACGGCCTATGCGCCGATTGTCGAGCGTCGTAAAGAGGCTGAATTCGGTGAGCGTGAGCGTCAGTTCCAACTCTATCGTCGTGGTCGTTATGTTGAGTTCAACTTAGTTTACGACAGAGGCACTTTATTTGGCCTACAGACGGGCGGCCGTACCGAGTCTATTTTAATGTCGATGCCGCCATTAGTACGTTGGCAATATGCTTATACACCAGAGGCGGGAAGCCCTGAGGCAGATTTGTACGATAACTACCTCAAACCCCGTGACTGGGTTTAGCCATTAATCTTAAAAAGTGGATGCGATGTCCACTTTATTGATTACGCATATGATCAGCCAGAGTTGAAATCGCCTCAAAGATGGCGGCTCTATGCTCTGGCTTATTAATGTTTTCTTCAATCGCAAATTTCATACAAAACAGCCATTGATCCCGCATCGCCTCATCGACGGCGAAATGCATGTGCCGTGCTCGCAATGCGGGATGACCATATTTCTGCTGATAGAGCTGCGGCCCGCCGAGCCAACCACTTAAAAATTCGAACAACTTCTGCTCTGATTCCGCAATTGGCGCTCTATGCATAGCAAGCAGTGTTGTCGTTTCTTCAGAGCTTGCCATCTTCTGATAAAAACATTTGGTGATAGCGCGGATCACTTTTTCGCCACCGATTAAGTCGTAAGCGTTAGATTGGCTCGGATCGCGATCATCCTGCGGTGGAGTGTGTTTGCTAAAAATCTTTTTAAGCCAGTTCATTGGAATAGTCGTTCACTAAAATAGAGAGTATTGAGCCGATGGCGCATTATAGCGTGAAACCCAGCGTGAAATTTAGTTGAGCATAATTCGTCTTGCCTAGGCTCAAAAGCGCGGTAGACTGCAAAGCCATTGAACCTAAAATTTAATATCGCTATGACAGACAGATACGCAGTGTTTGGCAATCCAATTAGCCACAGTAAATCGCCGTTCATTCATGGACAATTTGCCGCGCCCACCCAAGAGTTATTAACCTATGAAGCCATTCTTGCTCCGGTCGATGGTTTTGAAGCCTCACTGACGGCGTTTTTCAATGCGGGCGGCAAGGGCGCGAATGTGACAGTGCCTTTTAAGGAGCAAGCTTTTGCGCTGTGTGACAGTCTCAGCCCAGAGGCCAAGCTTGCTGGCGCGGTAAACACCTTAAGTTTATTGGCCGATGGCACTATTCGCGGTGATAACACCGATGGTTTAGGGCTGGTGGCCGATCTCATCGCTAACTTAGGCAGCCTGCAAGATAAGCGCGTGTTACTTATTGGTGCTGGTGGTGCGGCGCGCGGTTGTATTCTGCCGTTATTAAATGCGGGAATTGCGCAGATGATCATCA
Source organism: Shewanella sp. ISTPL2 (assembly GCF_013283205.1). Lineage (NCBI taxonomy): Bacteria > Pseudomonadati > Pseudomonadota > Gammaproteobacteria > Alteromonadales > Shewanellaceae > Shewanella > Shewanella sp. ISTPL2. Next base: position 72,247 of record NZ_JAAPAV010000001.1, read on the forward strand.
GTAATCGCACTCACACTAAGGCACAGCTTCTGGTCGATATCTTTACTTCGGTGGATAACGGTGCTTTCGCAAATAGAGTCACCGCCGTAGAAATGAATGAGCTTGTGGGCGAGTTCGATGTCATCATCAATTCAACCTCGGCCAGTCTTGCGGGCGAGTTGCCAACTTTGCCAGCGCATATCATCACCACCCAAACTGTTTGTTATGACATGATGTATGGCGCCTCGGTCACCGCGTTTAACCAATGGGCGCTATCTCAAGGTGCAGCTAAGGTTATTGATGGGCTCGGCATGTTAGTCGGACAAGCGGCTAAGAGTTTTACCCTATGGCGAGGTATCGAGCCCGACACTCAAGTGGTATTAAATCTTTTGCGGGATAAACTCATGGCCGAGCCTAAGTAGGAAGCATGAATCAAAGTATTCTTTTCCCCGAACTGCAATATTGGGACGACGCCCACAAGCGAGTCTGCTTTATCGCGCAGTCACAGGGGATGAACATCAAGTGCTATATCAGTGTGAATAAGTTAGCCGAGCTGAATGATTTCTCTGAACAGCCGAGTGCCAATGAAGCCGCCGCTATGCTGGCATTGTTTGATGCGGTGAGATTTGATGCCGAAGAAATGGCGGAAGACTTAATTGAAGCCGAAGAGTTTGATGAGTTTGGGGCAGTACACTTAGGCTAAACTTATCGAACTTAGATAGTTTTCTGAATCAGCGAATAGCAAAAGGCGGTAGAGACTCAATGAGTCTCTACCGCCTTTATTATATAGCTATAGTGACACTAAGCGACTAACTATAAGAGATTGGCTATAAGTGATTAGATGTTTTGTAACTCAACTAAGTATTCGTTTTTCAGTCTGACATAGTTGTCGGCAGATTCTGGCAAAAAGGCAATTTCGGCAGTCGTTAATGGGCGAGCCTGCTTAACTGGGCTGCCTACATATAAATAGCCACTCTGTAATACCTTGCCCGGTGGCACTAAAGAACCAGCACCTAAGATCACATCATCTTCTAAAATCGCACCGTCGAGAATAATCGCACCCATGCCCACTAATACTCGGTTACCGACTTTGCAACCGTGAAGCATAGCCTTGTGACCAATAGTCACATCATCACCAATAATCAGTGGATGACCATCGGGACGAGCAGCTGACTTACGCGTTACATGCAATATGCTACCGTCTTGTACGTTCGAGCGTTTACCAATACGAATATGGTTAACATCACCACGCGCCGCCACCATAGGCCAAATACTGGCATCAGTATCTAACGCAATATCGCCAACAAGCACCGAAGCTTCATCTACATATACGTTATTGCCTAATTGAGGATGAATACCTTGGTAAGTTCTGAGTGGCCCTGACATAGAAAAGTCCCTAATTGAGTGGTTTTTAGCATTATAAAGGTTAAAAACTAGCGGGTCAGGTCAAATATCCAACGAACAGTGAGAAAATGACAATTATCTTAAAAATAGGGGTTGCGGACTTTCTTAATCTCCCTATAATGCGCATCCACTGACACGGCAGACAGCGTTAAGCAGCCTGACAAGTTAGGTTGAATTGAGTCGCTTTTAAGCACTTAATTCAAGCGCAGCAAGAAGTTGTAAAAAACTCCTTGACGCGAAACGGGAAATGCGTAAAATGCACGACCCTGAGCTGATGAAGCATCAGCACGACCCGCCGGCAACGGTATGTGGTCAACGCTCTTTAACAAGATAAAACAAGAAATCTGTGTGGACACTCACAGGTGTTGAGTTAATCGAAACTGCTTAACCTTCGGGTTGGCAGTCAAAAATTTAAATCAATGTAACAATGAGTGTTCATAGTAATATGTACAGTTTGTTTCTTTAGTTAGAAACAAAAAATCAGAATTCATTGAGCCGCTGAAGTCGCAAGACGGAAGCAACAAAACTTTAATTGAAGAGTTTGATCATGGCTCAGATTGAACGCTGGCGGCAGGCCTAACACATGCAAGTCGAGCGGCAGCGCAAGGGAGTTTACTCCTGAGGCGGCGAGCGGCGGACGGGTGAGTAATGCCTAGGGATCTGCCCAGTCGAGGGGGATAACAGTTGGAAACGACTGCTAATACCGCATACGCCCTACGGGGGAAAGGAGGGGACCTTCGGGCCTTCCGCGATTGGATGAACCTAGGTGGGATTAGCTAGTTGGTGAGGTAATGGCTCACCAAGGCGACGATCCCTAGCTGTTCTGAGAGGATGATCAGCCACACTGGGACTGAGACACGGCCCAGACTCCTACGGGAGGCAGCAGTGGGGAATATTGCACAATGGGGGAAACCCTGATGCAGCCATGCCGCGTGTGTGAAGAAGGCCTTCGGGTTGTAAAGCACTTTCAGTAGGGAGGAAAGGTAGCAGTTTAATACGCTGTTACTGTGACGTTACCTACAGAAGAAGGACCGGCTAACTCCGTGCCAGCAGCCGCGGTAATACGGAGGGTCCGAGCGTTAATCGGAATTACTGGGCGTAAAGCGTGCGCAGGCGGTTTGTTAAGCGAGATGTGAAAGCCCTGGGCTCAACCTAGGAATAGCATTTCGAACTGGCGAACTAGAGTCTTGTAGAGGGGGGTAGAATTCCAGGTGTAGCGGTGAAATGCGTAGAGATCTGGAGGAATACCGGTGGCGAAGGCGGCCCCCTGGACAAAGACTGACGCTCATGCACGAAAGCGTGGGGAGCAAACAGGATTAGATACCCTGGTAGTCCACGCCGTAAACGATGTCTACTCGGAGTTTGGTGTCTTGAACACTGGGCTCTCAAGCTAACGCATTAAGTAGACCGCCTGGGGAGTACGGCCGCAAGGTTAAAACTCAAATGAATTGACGGGGGCCCGCACAAGCGGTGGAGCATGTGGTTTAATTCGATGCAACGCGAAGAACCTTACCTACTCTTGACATCCACGGAATTCGCTAGAGATAGCTTAGTGCCTTCGGGAACCGTGAGACAGGTGCTGCATGGCTGTCGTCAGCTCGTGTTGTGAAATGTTGGGTTAAGTCCCGCAACGAGCGCAACCCCTATCCTTATTTGCCAGCACGTAATGGTGGGAACTCTAGGGAGACTGCCGGTGATAAACCGGAGGAAGGTGGGGACGACGTCAAGTCATCATGGCCCTTACGAGTAGGGCTACACACGTGCTACAATGGCGAGTACAGAGGGTTGCAAAGCCGCGAGGTGGAGCTAATCTCACAAAGCTCGTCGTAGTCCGGATTGGAGTCTGCAACTCGACTCCATGAAGTCGGAATCGCTAGTAATCGTGGATCAGAATGCCACGGTGAATACGTTCCCGGGCCTTGTACACACCGCCCGTCACACCATGGGAGTGGGCTGCAAAAGAAGTGGGTAGCTTAACCTTCGGGGGGGCGCTCACCACTTTGTGGTTCATGACTGGGGTGAAGTCGTAACAAGGTAGCCCTAGGGGAACCTGGGGCTGGATCACCTCCTTACCTATACGACTAACTTAATGTTTGTTGAGTGTTCACACAGATTTGCTTGATAGAAGAAAGAGTAAAAGATAGACCTAGTTAAATAGGTTTATCAAAGATGGGTCTGTAGCTCAGCTGGTTAGAGCGCACCCCTGATAAGGGTGAGGTCGGTGGTTCAAGTCCACTCTGACCCACCAAATCTTCGTTATCCTTTGTTAAATTAACACTCGTTTAGTGAACTAAACGTCGCGTTAATTTGCCGCGGATAACTCGATTTGGCAAACCAATCCTTTTAGAGGTTTGGAACATCTTACTTACTCGCACTGCATGTAAATGGGGCTATAGCTCAGCTGGGAGAGCGCCTGCCTTGCACGCAGGAGGTCTGCGGTTCGATCCCGCATAGCTCCACCATTTACACCTTATTCTGACTTTATTGCAAAGTAATAAGGCATATGCACTATGGATAGAGATGCCAAAGATAAACTTAAAAATTATCTTTGGCTTTTTTAAGCCCGCTCTTTAACAATTTGGAAAGCTGATAGTATTTAATTGCATGAGTCTGTCATGTGATTAATTACAAAACGTTTAATGCGCAAGCATTGAACATGAGTTCTCAAACACTTTATTAAGTGTCTTGAATATTCAAAAGTAAATTATTCTTTATTGAATAGTTTACGTCTAAGGCGCGTCCACTTCTTTGGTCAGAAGTGAGACAAGTAAAACCAAGCTGGTCGCAATGCGGCGCAGATGAGTGAAACTCATTTGGGTTGTATGGTTAAGCGACTAAGCGTATACGGTGGATGCCTTGGCAGTCAGAGGCGATGAAGGACGTAGTAACTTGCGAAAAGCGTTGGCGAGCTAGTAACAAGCATTTGAGCTAACGATGTCCGAATGGGGGAACCCAGCAGCATAAGCTGTTATCGCAACATGAATACATAGTGTTGCGAGGCGAACGAGGGGAACTGAAACATCTAAGTACCCTTAGGAAAAGAAATCAACCGAGATTCCCCTAGTAGCGGCGAGCGAACGGGGATTAGCCCTTAAGTCAGTGGGGTGTTAGTGGAATGCGTTGGAAAGCGCAGCGGCACAGGGTGATAGCCCCGTACATGAAAACTAACCATTGATGAAAACGAGTAAGGCGGGACACGTGACATCCTGTTTGAATATGGGGGGACCATCCTCCAAGGCTAAATACTCCTGACTGACCGATAGTGAACCAGTACCGTGAGGGAAAGGCGAAAAGAACCCCTGTGAGGGGAGTGAAATAGAACCTGAAACCGTATACGTACAAGCAGTGGGAGCGGTTCTTGAGACCGTGACTGCGTACCTTTTGTATAATGGGTCAGCGACTTACATTTTGTAGCGAGGTTAAGCGAATAGCGGAGCCGTAGGGAAACCGAGTGTTAACTGCGCGTTTAGTTGCAAGGTGTAGACCCGAAACCCGGTGATCTAGCCATGGGCAGGTTGAAGGTTGAGTAACATCAACTGGAGGACCGAACCGACTAATGTTGAAAAATTAGCGGATGACTTGTGGCTGGGGGTGAAAGGCCAATCAAACCGGGAGATATCTGGTTCTCCTCGAAAGCTATTTAGGTAGCGCCTCGAGCGAATACCATTGGGGGTAGAGCACTGTTAAGGCTAGGGGGTCATCCCGACTTACCAACCCTTTGCAAACTCCGAATACCAATGAGTACTACTCGGGAGACAGACGGCGGGTGCTAACGTCCGTCGTCAAAAGGGAAACAACCCAGACCGTCAGCTAAGGTCCCAAAGTACTAGCTAAGTGGGAAACGATGTGGGAAGGCTTAGACAGCTAGGATGTTGGCTTAGAAGCAGCCATCATTTAAAGAAAGCGTAATAGCTCACTAGTCGAGTCGGCCTGCGCGGAAGATGTAACGGGGCTAAGCTAGTCACCGAAGCTACGGGTGCACAGTTTACTGTGCGCGGTAGAGGAGCGTTCTGTAAGCCGTTGAAGGTGAAGGGGTAACCCACGCTGGAGGTATCAGAAGTGCGAATGCTGACATGAGTAACGATAAAGGGGGTGAAAAACCCCCTCGCCGAAAGACCAAGGGTTCCTGTCCAACGTTAATCGGGGCAGGGTGAGTCGACCCCTAAGGTGAGGCCGAAAGGCGTAATCGATGGGAAACAGATTAATATTTCTGTACTTCCGCTAACTGCGATGGAGAGACGGAGAAGGCTAGGCTAGCGCGGCGTTGGTAGTCCGCGTTTAAGGTGGTAGGTGGTGTTCTTAGGCAAATCCGGGGACACGTACTTTAATGTACACACTGAGAGCTGATGACGAGGTCCTACGGGACTGAAGTAGTTGATGCCATGCTTCCAGGAAAATCTTCTAAGCTTCAGGTTAGTGGGAATCGTACCCCAAACCGACACAGGTGGTCGGGTAGAGAATACCAAGGCGCTTGAGAGAACTCGGCTGAAGGAACTAGGCAAAATGGTACCGTAACTTCGGGAGAAGGTACGCTCCTGTTGGTGATGAGACTTGCTCTCTAAGCTGACGGGAGTCGCAGATACCAGGTGGCTGCAACTGTTTATCAAAAACACAGCACTGTGCAAACTCGCAAGAGGAAGTATACGGTGTGACGCCTGCCCGGTGCCGGAAGGTTAATTGATTGGGTTATCGCAAGAGAAGCTCATGATCGAAGCCCCGGTAAACGGCGGCCGTAACTATAACGGTCCTAAGGTAGCGAAATTCCTTGTCGGGTAAGTTCCGACCTGCACGAATGGCGTAATGATGGCCACGCTGTCTCCAGCCGAGACTCAGTGAAGTTGAAATTGCGGTGAAGATGCCGTATACCCGCGGCTAGACGGAAAGACCCCGTGAACCTTTACTATAGCTTGGCACTGAACATTGAACCTACATGTGTAGGATAGGTGGGAGACTTTGAAGTTGTGACGCTAGTCATGATGGAGTCGTCCTTGAAATACCACCCTTGTAGTTTTGATGTTCTAACCTAGGTCCCTTATCGGGATTAGGGACAGTGCCTGGTGGGTAGTTTGACTGGGGCGGTCTCCTCCCAAAGAGTAACGGAGGAGCACGAAGGTTGGCTAAGTACGGTCGGACATCGTACGGTTAGTGCAATGGCATAAGCCAGCTTAACTGCGAGACATACACGTCGAGCAGGTACGAAAGTAGGTCATAGTGATCCGGTGGTTCTGAATGGAAGGGCCATCGCTCAACGGATAAAAGGTACTCCGGGGATAACAGGCTGATACCGCCCAAGAGTTCATATCGACGGCGGTGTTTGGCACCTCGATGTCGGCTCATCACATCCTGGGGCTGAAGTCGGTCCCAAGGGTATGGCTGTTCGCCATTTAAAGTGGTACGCGAGCTGGGTTCAGAACGTCGTGAGACAGTTCGGTCCCTATCTGCCGTGGGCGTTGGATGATTGAAGGGAGCTGCTCCTAGTACGAGAGGACCGGAGTGGACGAACCGCTGGTGTTCGGGTTGTCATGCCAATGGCATTGCCCGGTAGCTACGTTCGGAATCGATAACCGCTGAAAGCATCTAAGCGGGAAGCGAGCCCTAAGATGAGTCATCCCTAGGAATTTAATTCCTCTAAAGAGCCGTTCGAGACTAGGACGTTGATAGGCATGGTGTGTAAGCGTTGTGAGGCGTTGAGCTAACATGTACTAATGACTCGAGAGGCTTAACCATACAACCCAGATGGGTTTTACTGAAAATGTTCCAGACATTTTCTAGCACTTCCTCCTTCCATGGAGGTCGTACGAAAGCCTTAGACAGAATACAGATACTTGATAAAGTTAAAGACTCAACAGAAAATCAGCTTTCCGAATTATTATTAGCGTGAGCCAGAGATGGACACGGTAATAAACAGAATTTGCTTGGTGACAATAGCCTTGTGGAACCACCTGATCCCATCCCGAACTCAGAAGTGAAACGCAAACGCGCCGATGGTAGTGTGGGGTCTCCCCATGTGAGAGTAGGTCATCGCCAAGCATCCAAATAAACACAAAAGCCCTAGCCTAAACCGCTAGGGCTTTTGTGTTTATACGCTTCGCGAAAACTTATCTCGATGTCGGTCAATAAATGTTCCTCCAATATTGACACTTCCACCATCCATGGCGGTCGCCCGCCGCTAAGCGGACTCCCCGGCTACGAAGACAAGCTTCTTCGCGTTCAATCATGGCTAAATACTCCGTATTGATAGCGCTATGATTTCACCCCCATGCGAGAGTAGGTCATCACCAAGCGCCTAATGATCTCATTGAGATGCAACGAAGCCAGCTGAATAAGCTGGCTTTTTTGCGTCTGCAATTTGTAAAATCCAGCCTATTTTCTATTTAATTAGTCAGTTTTCCTCCTATTTTTCTCTCCTTAACACTCTCTTTCATTCTTCATGACATCAATAATAAGTAATGGTTGTTGGTTATTTGTACGGTTATTTTGTCAATGCTCCGATTTTGCTACAGCGATCTTAGTTCTCGATCGAGCCTAGCTATTGCTATTAGTTAAGCGGTTACTTACCTTATGTTTTAATTTATTGGGGTAGATAAGGATCTGAGATGAAGTTAGAGATGATTTGCACTGGGGAAGAAGTGTTGGCGGGACAGATTGTTGATACCAACGCCGCTTGGTTTGCCAGTACTATGATGGAGCATGGTGTCGAGATTCAGCGTCGAGTAACCGTCGGCGATCGCCTCGAGGATCTGATTGCGGTTTTCCAAGAACGTAGCTTACATGCAGATGTGATTCTCGTTAATGGTGGTCTCGGGCCGACGAGTGATGATATGTCTGCTTTAGCGATGGCGAAGGCGAAGGGCGAACCATTGGTTGAGAATGCGCAGTGGCGTGAGCGTTTAGAGGAGTGGTTTACCCGTAATAACCGTGAAATGCCTTTAAGTAATCTCAAGCAAGCTATGCTGCCAGCCTCAGCTGTGATGGTTGATAACCCAGTGGGAACCGCTTGTGGTTTTAGAGTTAAGCTTAACCGCGCTTGGTTATTCTTTACGCCTGGTGTGCCTTTTGAGCTGAAGCACATGGTTACAGAGCAGTTTGTGCCCTTTATTCGCGAAGAGTTTAACCTTGATGCTAAGGTCGCCTTAAAGAAACTATTGACCATAGGCCAAGGTGAGTCCGCTTTGGCAGATAAGTTAGAACCGCTAGAGCTGCCAGAAGGCATTACTATTGGTTACCGCTCTTCTATGCCGCATATTGAGATTAAGATTTTCGCCCGTGGCGAGAAGGCGATTGCAGTATTACCTCGCGTCGCTGGGCACATCAAAATGGTGCTGGGTACTGCGGTTGTCGCGGACGATAAAGCCACTCTTGCCGAAGAAATTCATTATAAGCTACTTAACTCAGGCTTGACCTTAAGCGTTGCCGAGTCTTGCACTGGCGGCATGATCACTAGCCAGTTAGTTGATTTCCCCGGCAGTTCATCTTACTTACAGCACGGATTAGTGACTTACAGTAATGAATCTAAAGTGCGCGTGTTAGGTGTTAATCCTTCAACCTTAGATGATCATGGTGCAGTCTCTATTGCGACTGTGGAAGAAATGGCTAAGGGGGCAAGGCAAATTTTAGACAGTGATTATGCGCTGGCAACCAGTGGAATCGCGGGGCCCGATGGTGGCACAGATGAGAAACCTGTGGGCACTGTGGCGATCGCTTTAGCAACTCGCGGCGGTGTTTATAGTCAGATGATTAAACTACCGAGACGTTCACGGGATCTGGTACGCAGTTTAAGTGCTGCTGTGGCTTACGATATGCTAAGACGTGAGCTTTTAGCTGAAGCTGTGATCGTCGATTATCAGTCTATTGGGCGATTCAGTAAGTAACTCTTATACGGGTATATATCCGTTTATGCCCGCCAACAAAAATGCTCCCGAGGGAGCATTTTAACTTCTACAGAGATACAAAAATGGCAGATTATTGAGTGAACTTAAGCACTAATTTGCCTGGGGCAACTTGAATGCTTTCGGTCATTTTTGCCATCAGTGCTTGGTTACTGTCCTTGGTATCTAGTACATACACAGGCTGGTTTTCTAAGAATTGCCTTAGATAACCCATCACCTGCGGCGTGGCACTGCTAATCGCTTTTTCAATATCCTTGGGCGTTGATTCCACTTTGACTAATTCGAGTTGGCGCAGATAGACACTGTGCGTTGCACTGTCATACCAAGGCTTGGCTTCGAAAGTCGTCGTGAGTTTGGCGCTCAATGGAAAGATCGGATTCTTAATTGAAACTTGAGTTGCGGCACTTACGCTCATAGTGTCAGGTTTTGCACCTAGCTTGACACTGATGTCGTTAATGCGTACTTCTGCGCCAACTAATTGATTGCCTTGTTTAATCTCAAAATGGATCTCTTTACTGAGGTACTGCTCCATTTCGTGCTCGCTGATACTGTACTGCGAGACGCAGCCGCCAAGCAGTACAGTTACTCCCAAGCAAATCGTGCGGGAAAGTTTTTTCATTAACCAGTGTTTCTCATACCCGCGGCCACACCTGCAATAGTCAGCATTAGCGCTAATTGCACATGTTCAGACGCAGGAGTTTCGGTTGTTTCCTTACGTGTCCGCGCTAATAGCTCGGTTTGTAAGAAGTTTAATGGATCGATATACGGATTTCGCAGTTTAACGGACTCGCGATTCCACGGCGTATGTGCCATTAAGCTATCTGATTTTGTCAGTTCAAGCACGACTTTAATGCCCAGATCTAAGCGTTGGCGCAAGGTTTCGCCTAAATGATGCAAGTCTTTCGGTACTAAACAGGTTTCGTAGTAGCGGGCCAGATTAGGTTCCGCCTTGGCGTAGACCATTTCCAGCATTGAAATGCGAGTGCTGAAGAAGGGCCATTCCCGCTCCATGTCTTGCAGTAAACCCATTTCACCGCGTTCACTGGCGGCTTGTAGTGCTTCACCTGCGCCGAGCCATGCAGGTAACATCAAGCGGTTTTGCGACCAAGCAAAAATCCACGGAATGGCCCGCAGGCTTTCAATTCCACCATCGACACGACGTTTGGCTGGACGGCTGCCGAGTGGTAGTTTTCCTAATTCCACTTCTGGCGTTGCCGCGCGGAAATAAGCCACAAAATCAGGTTCATCACGCACTATGCCACGGTAAGCACCCACTGATTCTTCAGCGATACGTTGCATGCAATTGCGCCATTCTTGCTTCGGCTCTGGCGGTGGTAATAGGGTTGCTTCCAATACGGCAGAGGTATACAGGGCCAAGCTTTGAACCGCGAGTTTTGGCAAGCCAAACTTGAAGCGGATCATTTCGCCCTGCTCAGTCACACGAATGCGGCCATCTACTGAACCTGGTGGTTGCGATAGGATCGCCTTGTGTGCAGGACCACCCCCGCGACCAATGCTGCCACCACGGCCATGGAATAATGTGAGCTTGACGCCCGCTTGTTTACAGACCGCCACTAACTGCTCTTGGGCGTAATACTGAGCCCAAGCCGCCGCCATGACACCGGCATCTTTAGCTGAGTCAGAGTAGCCAATCATCACTTCTTGCATGCCTTTGGTATAGCCACGATACCAGTCGATATCGAGCAAATCGGTAATACAGGCCGCGGCGTTGTTTAAGTCACTTAAGGTTTCAAAGAGCGGTACCACACGCATTGGGTGCGAACAGCCCGTTTCTTTGAGTAACAGTAAAACCGTTAAGACATCTGATGGTTTACCCGCCATCGAAATCACATAGGATCCGAGTGCTTTTGCCGGATGTTTAGCAATCAAACGACAGGTATTAAGCACTTCGGCCACATCGGCCGAGGGTTGCCAGTTACTTGGGATCAGTGGACGACGGTTGCTGAGTTCACGTAATAGGAAGGCTTGCTTCTCGGTTTCATCCCAATGATTGAAATCACCCATGCCGAGATAGCGAGTTAACTCGGCGAGCACATCGCTGTGACGGCTGGCGTCTTGGCGAATGTCGAGTCTGAGCATATGAATGCCAAAACAGGCGAGACGGCGGAGAATGTCGAGCAATAAACCGTTGGCAATTAAGCGCATACCGCAGTCGGTCAAACTCTTATAAAGCATTTCTAACGGTGCTTTGAGATCGCTTTCTTGCCAAATCAGGCTCGACTTATCGACTTCAGGATTGTGGCCTTCGATGCGCGCATTTAAATAATCTATGGTGTCACGCAGTCTTTGACGAATAGATCGCAGCACGTGGCGGTAAGGTTCGCAGCTGTTATTGGTATAAGCCTTTAACTCATCATTGGCTTCTTCCATCGACAGTTCACCGACCAGCAGCACGATATCTTTTAAGAATAATCTGGCGGCAGCATGGCGGTTACGATCGAGCACCTCTTGGGTGACTTTGGCAGTTACAAACGGGTTGCCGTCGCGATCGCCGCCCATCCAGCTTGAAAAGCGCACTGGCGCGATATCAATCGGTAATTGCTGCCCTGTGCGTTGCTGCACTCGATCGTTAAGTTGTCTTAAGAAGTCAGGCACCGCATGCCAGAGTGACTCTTCAATGGTGGATAATCCCCAGCGAGCCTCATCTACTGGAGTTGGGCGCTCGCGGCGGATCTCATTGGTGTGCCATATTTGCGCGATTAATTGGCGCAGGCGCAGGTTGATCTGTTGACGTTCTCTATCCGACAGTTGGTCGTTTTCTTGCTCTGTTAAGCAGTCGACAATGGCGGCGTATTTTTGGATCAGAGTGCGACGGGAAATTTCAGTGGGGTGCGCTGTTAGCACTAGATCAATATCCAGTGTTTTTAGACAGTCGAGCATTTTAGCTTGGTCGACACGACCATTGAGCATGCGTCCTAGGAGTTGTTCCACCGGGTCTGGCACGCAGACAAGTTCGTCGCAATTACGACTGATAGTATGAAATTGCTCGGATAAGTTAGCTAAGTTAAGAAATTGGTTAAAAGCTTTTGCAAAAGGGACTAATTCTTCGTCTGGCAAAGCTGTCAGTAACTCGAGCATTTGCTCTCTGGCGGCTTGGTCGCCTCGGCGTGAGTCTTTGGCAAGCTTACGGATCTGTTCAACCTTCTCAAGAAAAGAGTCCCCAAGATGGGTACGCATAGTATCGCCAAGGATTTGGCCTAACATACTCACGTTCGATCTTAATGACGCATACATATCTGTCATATTGTCTGCCATGGTTACTGACATAGTTACTCCGAATAGAAAAACATGAAAATTCCGCTGTGTATATACCCAAACAACCTGAAGATGCAGGATTCAGCGGGAGTTTAACGCACTTTAGGCAAGGCAGTTATTTGCAGGCCTAGCGGGCTAAGTTAAAAATAACCAACGCAGCATAAAGTGCATTAAAACCCGCCGGGACGGAGCACCTAGGGCACTCCACTTCCGTGTTGCATCAATTTAAAAGGTGGCCGACATTCTTTCATTGATGCGCCTTGAATTGAAGCACCCTAGGCGCTCTGAAACTCGTATCTTCAGGTAGCTTGGGTATATAGCCCGTTAGCACAATACCTATCACTTGGGGCTATGGTCAACAGCAGAACTTATAACTTATACGACTGGCTTATCCGATATGCAACCAATCACGGTATTTGATGAAGAATATTCAATAGAAATGCGAAGTCACGCAATATTTTTTGATGATTAGTGCAAGTGAATATGAAGTGCATCATTTTATGCTTTGCAGACATGTATCTTAGCTGTTAATGAAAAGGACTGATTTAACTCATATTGACCCTGGATAACTGAGTTATTAACGAGTTAGCTGAATGGGAGGCGTGTCTTCGATATCCCAGTTTGAGCTTGAAATACGAAAATAAATTAAAAATATATATTCACATATATTGCATAAGTAGATCTTTGTGGTAGTCTAGCCATCAGTTGAGATGAGTCACCCCCTGTGACCTGTAGAGTGAATATCATGATGCGCAGTATTAGCCTGACAGTGAATAAAATAACAACCTATTACGATTTCCTGCGACGATAGTCTTGTCATCATAGATATGCGCGGTTGCGTGTAAGCTATTCATCTACTCTTTAAGTTTCTTTGATTCGGTTAATAAGACAAAAAACATGAAAAATATCGCCATTATTGGTGCCAGTGGTTACACAGGCGCGCAACTGACCGCTTTAATCCATGCAGAAGCAGAACTGACGATTCAGGGGTTGTATGTTTCTGAAAACAGTTTAGATAAAGGTAAGCCTTTAGCGGATTTGTATCCTAGCTATAGCCATATCGCATTAACGCTGTCGCCATTGTCCGATGAAGCTAAGGCAAAAATCGTTGTCGAAGCGGATGCCGTGGTGTTAGCGACTGAGCACTCGGTGAGCCTGCATTTAGCGGCTTGGTTTTATAGCCAAGGGTTAGCGGTATTCGATTTAAGCGGTGCTTATCGTTTTAGCGATGTGGCGCAATATCCGAAGTGGTATGGCTTTGAGCATGAATATCCTGAAGTTTTAGCCAAAGCCGTGTATGGCCTTGCCGAATGGAATACTAAAGAAATCGCTGCGACTAAGATGATTGCCGTGCCAGGTTGTTACCCGACCGCATCATTGACAGCGTTAAAACCGCTAGCGAGTTTACTGACATCGGCTTATCCGGTGATCAATGCCGTGAGCGGCGTAACAGGTGCGGGCCGTAAAGCGCAGTTACACACCAGTTTTTGTGAAGTTAGCCTGACACCCTACGGCGTATTAGGCCACAGACATCAACCCGAGATCGCCACTCAGCTTGGTCAAGAAGTGATATTTACCCCGCACCTTGGCAACTTTAAGCGTGGCATTTTAGCGACCATTACCGTGCAGCTAAAACCAGGCACTACGACTGCCGATGTGGCAGCGGCCTATAGCGTGTATGACAAGGCGCCATTGGTAACCGTAAAGCACAATCAGTTCCCGAAAGTAGACGATGTGGTGCTGACACCCAACTGCCATTTAGGTTGGAAGTTTGATGAGAATAGCGGTTACTTAGTGGTAGCCAGTGCCATCGATAACTTGATGAAAGGTGCTGCCAGCCAAGCGCTGCAATGCATAAAGATTCATTTTAACCTTTAATTGTTCATCCTTATTTAAGAGAGTCGTCAAGATGTCTACAAACAACTCAGTATTAGTGCTTAAAGTGGGCGGCGCGCTGCTGCAATGTGAAATGGGGATGGCGCGATTGATGGATACGGCTGCGGCTATGTTAGCCAATGGTCAGCAAGTGTTGATGGTACATGGCGGCGGCTGTCTGGTGGATGAGCAGTTAGCGGCTAATGGTATGGAGACCGTCAAGTTAGAAGGTTTACGTGTGACTCCGCCAGAGCAAATGCCGATTATTGCCGGCGCACTTGCTGGCACTTCGAACAAAATCCTTCAAGGCGCAGCGACTAAGGCTGGCATTGTGAGTGTGGGTATGAGTCTTGCCGATGGCAATACTGTTTCGGCTAAGATTAAAGATGAGCGTTTAGGCCTTGTTGGCGAAGTCACGCCAAAGGATGGCACTTATCTTAAGTTTATCCTCGAGCAAGGTTGGATGCCGATTTGTAGCTCTATCGCCATGATGGACGATGGTCAAATGCTTAACGTCAATGCTGACCAAGCGGCGACGGCCTTAGCTAAATTAGTGGGCGGCAAGTTAGTGCTGCTGTCGGATGTTTCTGGGGTGCTCGATGGTAAAGGCCAGCTCATCCATAGTTTAAATGGCAAGCAGATAGCAGACCTTGTTAAGCAAGGTGTGATCGAAAAGGGAATGAAGGTCAAAGTTGAAGCTGCGCTCGAAGTAGCACAGTGGATGGGGCAGGCGGTACAAGTTGCCTCGTGGCGTGATGCAAGCCAATTAATCGCATTAGCAAAAGGTGAAGCCGTAGGAACACAAATCCAACCATAAGTGGAGTAGGTTATGAAGCATTTACTATCGATAAAAGACTTAACCCAGCAGCAGTTACAGGATCTAATTGCCTTGGCAAAAACGATCAAAGCCAATCCGGCTGAGTATCGTCATGCGCTGGATGGCAAGAGTGTGGTGATGTTATTTGAAAAGCCCTCACTCAGAACACGCGTTAGCTTTGATATCGGTATTAATAAGCTCGGTGGCCACTGTTTATACCTAGACCAGCAAAATGGTGAACTGGGAAAACGGGAATCGGTTGCTGACTTTGCTTCTAACCTGTCATGTTGGGCCGACGCAATTGTGGCGAGAACCTATTCACACACCACCATTGAACAATTAGCCGAGTTCGGCTCAGTGCCCGTGATCAATGCGCTGTCGGATCTTTATCATCCTTGCCAAGCCTTAGCTGACTTTTTAACTCTGGCAGAGCAGTTTGAGGATGTCAGTAAAGCTAAATTAGCTTATGTTGGTGATGGTAATAATGTCACTAACTCGCTGATGTACTGTGCGGCTATTCTCGGTGCCACCATGACAGTGATCTGCCCAGCGGGTCACTTTCCTGATGGCTACGTAGTGGCAGAAGTGCAAGAGCTCGCCAAACGATATGGCGGCAAGATAGTGCTGACCTCAGATATCGATGCGATTGAAGGTCACGACGCTATTTATACTGATACTTGGATTTCAATGGGCGATCCAACGCCTTTGTCGGATATCAAAGCGAAGTTTGCACCATACCAAGTAAACAAAGCTTTGATGGCGAAAGCGGGCGCTAACTTCTTTATGCATTGTTTGCCCGCCCACCGTGGTGTAGAAGTAACAGATGAAGTGATGGACGGTGCAGGATCCTTAATTCTGCAACAAGCCGAAAATCGGATGCATGCCCAAAATGCGGTACTGGTAACCTTATTTAGTTAAATTAACCCTGTTTAGCAGCCTGTTTTCTCCCTGAGAGAAACGAGTCATAGGAATTTAAGATGTCTATCGAGATAAAAAATACTGGCGTGAAAAAAGTGGTTTTAGCCTATTCAGGTGGTCTAGATACCTCGGCCATTATTCCTTGGTTAAAAGAAAACTACGATAACTGTGAAATCATCGCATTCTGCGCCGACGTTGGCCAAGGCGAAGAAGAGCTGGTTGGCTTGACTGAAAAAGCTTTAGCTTCAGGTGCTTCTGAATGTCATATCGTCGATCTAAAAGAAGAATTCGTTAAAGACTATATCTACCCAACGATTGCGAGCGGTGCGATTTACGAAGGCACTTATTTACTCGGTACGTCAATGGCGCGTCCTATTATTGCCAAAGCGCAGGTTGAAGTGGCTCGTAAAGTGGGCGCCGATGCTCTGTGTCACGGTTGTACTGGCAAAGGTAACGACCAAGTGCGTTTCGAAGGTTGCTTCGCCGCATTAGCACCTGATTTAAAAGTGATTGCCCCATGGCGTGAATGGACTATGCAGAGCCGTGAAGATCTACTGGCCTATTTAGCTGAACGTGACATCAAGACGTCAGCATCAGCGACTAAAATCTATAGCCGTGATGCCAACGCTTTCCATATATCCCATGAAGGTGGTGAGTTAGAAGATCCATGGAACGAGCCAAGCAAAGGCGTATGGACACTGACTGCCGATCCTGAAGATGCACCGAACAAGCCTGAATATGTGTCGCTAGAAGTAGAACATGGCCGTATCACTAAAGTGAATGGTGAAGCCCTAACGCCTTATGCTGCGCTGATGACATTAAACGCTATTGCTGCACCACACGGTGTGGGTCGTATCGACATTACCGAAAACCGTTTAGTCGGCATGAAGTCCCGTGGCTGTTACGAAACACCCGGCGGCACTGTGATGTTCGCAGCACTACGTGCGATTGAAGAACTTGTACTCGACAAAACCAGCCGTAACTGGCGTGAGCAAGTTGCCGCACAAATGGCGCATTTAGTGTATGACGGCCGTTGGTTCACGCCACTGTGCAAGTCACTGTTGGCAGCATCTGAGTCATTGGCTGAGTCAGTGAACGGTGAAGTCGTGGTTAAACTCTACAAAGGCCAAGCGACGGCGGTGAAGAAGCGTTCACCTAACAGCTTGTACTCTGAAGCGTTTGCCACCTTCGGTGAAGATCAAGTGTACGATCAAAAACATGCCGAAGGCTTTATCCGCCTGTACTCATTGGCGAGCCGCATCCGCGCACTCAACGCTAACGATGTAAAGTCTAAGTAATAGGTCGTTTCAAAGGGCGCCTAGCGCCCTTTTTTGTTTTTAGGTTTTGATTTAGTTTTTGATTCAGATGAGTCGATTTCAAATAAGCAGTGAGTAAGGGGAGTTAGCATGGCTTTATGGGGTGGAAGATTTCAGGGCGAAACGAGCGCGCTATTCAAATTATTCAACGATTCGTTGCCTGTGGATTATCGCTTGTTCGAACAGGATGTAGTCGGCTCCATTGCTTGGGCGGATGCGATTGCCAGCGTGGGAATTATCTCGGCAACTGAATGCCGCGACTTGAAAAAAGCGCTTAATGACTTGCTGGTGGAAGTGCAGGGCGATCCGGTGATTATTCTCGCCTCGGGCGCCGAAGATATTCACAGTTTCGTCGAGTCGGCTTTGATTGCCAAAGTGGGCGATCTCGGTAAGAAATTGCACACTGGTCGTAGCCGTAACGATCAAGTTGCCACCGATTTAAAGCTTTGGTGTCAATCCGAAGGCAAAGCATTACTCGCGCGTCTTCAATGCTTACATGCTGAATTACTGGCGTTGGCTGAGCGTGAATTTGATGCGGTAATGCCAGGCTATACTCACTTGCAGCGCGCGCAACCTGTGACATTTGGCCACTGGTGTTTAGCGTATGTGGAAATGACTGAGCGGGATATCAGCCGTTTAGCCGATGCGTTAACCCGCGCTAATACCTGTCCTTTAGGTTCTGGAGCATTAGCAGGCACAGCTTATAAGATGGATCGACATGCTCTGGCCGCGGCGCTGAATTTTGCCTCGCCAACGCTGAATAGCTTAGATAGCGTATCAGACAGAGATCACGTGGTAGAGCTTTGTTCAACCGCATCGATCAGCATGATGCACTTAAGCCGTATGGCTGAAGATTTGATTTTCTTTAACTCAGGTGAAGCGAACTTTATTTCCCTGAGTGATGAAGTAACTTCGGGTTCATCCCTGATGCCACAGAAGAAAAATCCAGACGCATTAGAGCTTATCCGTGGCAAAACTGGCCGGGTTTATGGCAGCTTAGTGGGCATTCTCACTACGATGAAAGCACTGCCTTTGGCGTACAACAAAGATATGCAGGAAGATAAAGAAGGCCTGTTTGACGTGGTCGATAGCTGGGCCATTTGCCTCGATATGGCGGCGTTAGTGTTGTCAGGTTTGAAGGTCAATCGCCCTAATGCGCTGTTAGCGGCACAGCAAGGTTATGCAAATTCTACTGAGCTTGCGGATTATCTCGTGTCTAAAGGCATGCCGTTCCGTGAGGCGCACCATGTTGTGGGTGAAGTCGTGGTTGCTGCGATAGCGAAGCAAATTCCGCTGGAGGAATTCTCTTTGGCCGAATTAAAAACTTTTGCCGCTATCATTGAAGATGATGTCTATCCAAATCTGACTATTGAAGCTTGTTTAGCGAAACGTGACGTGCTCGGTGGTACTGCATTGCCACAAATTCAGCAGGCGATTGCTGCTAAGAAAGCACGTTAAGCGAGTTATTCAAATCCACAATACAAGCTAATAAAAAACGCGACGTTAGGTCGCGTTTTTTATTGGGCCACAATTAGTGGTAATGACTTTTTAGCATTTGTTTATTGGAATAAATCATCGGTTGGTGCATCGATGAATAAATTGTTTTCATCCTGAGTTTCGCTGATGTATTCCTTCGGCTCTGTACCTGAAATAAAGTACTCGAACGCAC
Source organism: Shewanella sp. ISTPL2 (assembly GCF_013283205.1). Taxonomy (NCBI): domain Bacteria; kingdom Pseudomonadati; phylum Pseudomonadota; class Gammaproteobacteria; order Alteromonadales; family Shewanellaceae; genus Shewanella; species Shewanella sp. ISTPL2. The sequence goes on from NZ_JAAPAV010000001.1 coordinate 91,390, forward strand.
TGGTATAGTCGGTTTTACGGGTAAGTTTACCCGTCGCTAAATCGATGCGTACCGAAACTATGCCTTCTGGCGGAATCGAGGTTGTCTCAGGTGTGCCTTGTAAGACACTGTTCATAAACTCGTTCCAGCCCGGACCAGCTGTTTTCGCACCCGCTTCGGCGCCAGTTATCTGATCTTTTTCGCCGTTTGCATTCCATGCGGTTCTGCCCAGTTGGCGACCGTGATCGTCGAAACCGACCCAGAACGTACTGGTGATGACTGGGCTAAAACCACTGAACCAAGTGTCGCGCGATTCGTTGGTAGTACCCGTTTTACCTGCAATATCATGGCGCTTAATCAATTTTGCTGCGCGCCAAGCCGTACCTTGCCAACCCGTGCCTTTACTCCAATCGCCGCCACCCCAGATCACGCTCTTCAGTGCTTCGGTAATGAGGAATGCCGTTTGCTCTGAAATAATTTGCGGAGCGTAGCGACCGGTTTGATTGAAACACTGCGCAACAGGTGCACTAGGCTCAGCACCAGAGTCTCCACTTACGCTGAACGCTATAGAGTCGCTCGGTGTAACTGGTTGGCTAAGACTTTGGCTAGGCTTACAGGCCAATGTAGGGTTCGCTTTTTCGATAACATTGCCGTAAGCATCTTCTACGCGATCAATATAGAAAGGTTCGAGTAAGAAACCGCCATTAGCAAATACGTTAAATGCAGTAACTACTTGCAATGGCGTGACTGAAGACGAACCTAATGCAATCGATTCGTTGCGAGGTAAGTCGTTAGGATCAAAACCAAATTCAACGAGTTGAGCAATGGTTTCGTCGAGTCCGACATGGCGCATTGCACGCACAGACATAACGTTAATAGATTGCGCTAAACCCACACGTAAACGAGTTGGGCCACCATAGATATCGGGTGAGTTTTTAGGGCGCCATGCAGTGCCTTGGCTGATATCGGGTTTATTAATTGGCGCATTATCTATGAGGGTCGCTAAGGTAAAGCCTTTCTCTAATGCTGCGGCATAGATGAAAGGTTTAATATTCGAACCTAATTGACGCTTCGCTTGAGTCACTCGGTTGTATTGGCTTTGGCTAAAGCTATAACCACCAACTAAAGTGCGAATAGCACCATTTTTGGGGTCGAGTGATACTGTTGCGCTGGCGACTTCTGGTACTTGCGATAGTTGCAAATATTGGCCGTTATCACGGATCCAAATACGCTCGCCGACCTTGAGTATGTCAGAAGCTGATTTCGGTACACTACCTTGACGCTTATCAGTAATAAACTTACGTGCCCACTTTAATCCATCCCAAGTAATGACTTTGGTCTCGCCCTTGGCGGTCATTATGCTGGCTTGCTGATCTGCAATGCTGATGACTGCGGCGGGTTGCAATTCTTGTACTGAAGCAATCTTGGCTAGTTCAGTTTTGATTTGAGCAGGTTCAGGTTTTTCGTCCGTCCACAACACGGCAGCAGGACCACGGTAGCCATGGCGTTCATCATAGGCATAGACGTTATTACGCAGTGCCTGTTGAGCTTTAAGTTGTAGATCCGATGAGATAGTCGTATAGACGTTGTAGCCATTGGTATAGGCCTCTTCTTCACCGTACTTCTGTACCATGTAATCCCGAGCCATTTCAGAAATATAAGGGGCATAGAGATCAATTTCAGCGCCATGATATCTGGCCACCAATGGCTCTTGTAGTGCCGCTTGGTATTCGGTTTGGCTGATGTAGCCGACTTCATTCATCCGCATGAGGACGACATTACGGCGAGCCAATGCACGCGAAGGTGACGTGATTGGATTGAGTGTAGAGGGCGCCTTGGGTAGGCCTGCAATAACGGCCAGTTCAGATAAGCTGAGTTCCTGCACGTTTTTACCGAAATACACTTGCGCAGCAGCCCCAACACCGTAGGCCCGTTGGCCTAAGTAAATGCGGTTTACGTAGAGCTCTAAAATTTCATCTTTGGTGAGTAACTCTTCAATATGATAGGAGATAAAAATCTCCTTCACTTTACGAATAATAGTCTTATCGCGGGTTAAGAAGAAGTTACGTGCGACCTGCATGGTAATCGTACTCGCACCTTGCTTTTTCTCACCAGTGGTCAACATCACTAATGCGGCGCGAAGCACGCCAACAGGGTCTATACCACCATGTTCATAAAAGCGGGCATCTTCGGTTGCGATAAACGCCTGTAGCAGAGGTTTTGGCACTTCGTCTAACGTTAGTGGAATGCGACGTTTCTCACCGAATTGAGAAATAAGTTTGCCGTCACTACTGTAAATACGTAAAGGTGTTTGAAGTTGCACATTTTTTAGTGTTGAAACATCCGGTAAATCCGGCAAAACATAAAAGTATGCTGCCACAATGGCGCCTACGCCCAAAAGGGCTAGACTGAATAGTGCTATAACAATACGTTTTAACCACTTCACCAAAATTTATCCTAATGTTCTGTTAAGTGCGACAGTATATAAGGCGCACACGTCTTGGTGAAGTAAAAACGTGAGACTCACAAAATAGCATTTGTAAAATGATGAAACATTCGATACAAGTAAGTATAACAAGTTGATTTTGTGCTAATCTCTTTTACTGAAATATAAATAAAAAAGTGACAATGGATATGCTTTCAAATTTATGGAAGCGTCAGGCTCCGCAGATGGTGGGAATCGATATCGGTTCCCATGAAGTTAAGGCCATTTTGTTGAGTAAGACTGCTGACGGATACAATATATTGAGTCATGCCGCGGTACCCATTAAGAAGGGGGCCGTTAACGATCATGATATTCGTGATGCTGATGCCGTTGTTGAATGCCTTAAGCAAATAAAACGTAGCCTGCCTAAATCCGTTAAATATGCCGCTGTTTCTGTTTCGGGTTCTGCTGTGATGACGAAAGTGATCTACATGGATGCCTCCCTTAGTGAGGAAGAAATGGAGGCACAGATAGAAATTGAAGCCGATAACCTTATTCCGTATTCACTCGATGAAGTTAGCATAGATTTTGAAACGCTAAACGTAAACAGTACCGATCCTACTAAAGTTGATGTGCTGTTGAGCGCATGCCGCACTGATAATATTGATGTCAGAGTCGATGCGCTGGATAGCGTGGAACTTGAGGCTAAAGTGGTGGATGTTGAAGGTTACGCTTTAGGTCGAGCTGCCGAGTTAATTCTGGCTCAGCTTCCAGAAGGAGCGAAACATAAAGCCGTCGCTATGGTTGATATCGGCGCGAATATGACGACTTTCTCTGTGGTTGAATCGGGTGAGACGACTTTTATTCGTGAGCAAGCTTTCGGTGGTGAGCAATTTACTCAGTCAATATTATCCTTCTATGGCATGTCTTATGATCAAGCTGAGAAAGCAAAGATTGAAGGCGACTTACCACGAAATTATATGTTTGAAGTTTTGTCACCTTTTCAAACTCAGCTATTACAACAAATAAAACGTACGTTGCAGATTTATTGCACTTCCAGCGGTAAAGATAAAGTCGACTACCTCGTATTATGCGGTGGAACATCTAAATTAGAAGGTATGGCTAATTTACTGACGAATGAATTGGGTGTTCACACTATTATCGCCGATCCTTTTCAAGGGTGTTTGCATGCCGATGAGTCGGTTAAAAGTGCGCTGCAACCTACAATCAGCAAATATATGGTTGCTTGTGGCTTAGCATTGAGGAGTTACGGTCAATGGCGAACATAAACCTACTCCCTTGGCGAGAAGAGGCGAGAGAAAAACAAAAGCGCGACTATATTGGTATTTTAGCGGCAGTATTTTTAGCGTCGGCGATTTTAGTCTATGTCGCAGTATCTTTATTAGATGTTATGACCGATGAGCAAAAAGCACGTAACGCTTATTTGCAATCGGAAATCAGTCTGCTTGAAACACAAATTTCTGAGATCAAGAAAATTACAGAACGTAAGAAAGACATTGAGCGGCGTACAGAAATTATTCTTAATCTACAGCAATCCCGTAATTTGCCTACTCACGTGTTAGATGAGCTTGTTCGAATTGTACCTCCAGGAATATATCTGTCTAGTCTAGAGAAAAAAGGCAGTTTGTTGCTGATTGAAGGGCGTAGTGAATCGAACAATAACGTCGCCAACATGATGCGAAAAGTGAAAACATCCGAATGGTTAACCGATCCTAATATGCAATCGATCGTGACCCAAAATGAAGAGTTACGGCAACTACAGCGTTTTAGTTTGAGAGTCACTATTAAAGGCGCGAGTGTAGATGAGCCTGAGAAAATGACAAAAGGAGCGAGTAAATGAAACTCGATCTAAGTCAATTTAATGATATCGACTTTGAAAATATTGGTGGTTGGCCAAATCAAGTTAAAACTTTTTTCGCGATCCTTTTAGCACTCTGTGTTTTTGCTGCGGGATATTTTTTGGTCGTCTCCGATTCAGTAGATATTTATACCGCAGAGCAAGATAAAGAAGTGCAGCTCAGAGATGATTTCAAGAATAAGTATCAACTTGCGGCAAATTTAAAACTCTACCGAGAGCAGCTAGCGACGATGGAAGTACAGTTTGCAGAGTTACTGAAGATGCTGCCATCTGAAAATGAAATGCCAGGTTTGCTAGACGATTTAACTTTTGTGGCAACGGATGCAGGACTCAAAATTAATAGTTTGAATTGGGAGGCCGAAATCCAGCGGGATTTCTATATTGAGTTTCCAATTAAAATGTCTGTGACGGGAGATTACCATCAGCTAGGTAGTATGGTGAGTGGTGTCGCTAAGCTGCCGCGTATCGTTAGCCTCCATGATTTTACCATTAAGCGAGATGAAGCCGGCAACTTAGCAATGGATATCTTAGCCAAGACATATCGCTTTAAAGAAGGGGCTGAATTACCGCCTGAAAAACCTGCTAATAAGGGGAAGAAATAATGAAATTCTTACCTTTGTTAGCCTTGAGTCTTTTTTTAATGGGTTGTGTTGGCGATCGTAGTGATTTAGAGCTATTTGTTACTACAACCAAAGCGCAACACGTTGCTCATATCCCGCCCTTGAAAGAGCCGCCAAGATTTGAGCACTTTGCCTATCAAGCCGAGTTAATGCGTAGCCCTTTTGTACCACCTTCACGTGAGTTAACGGAAGAAGTTGTTGATACCAGCAAAGATTGTTTACAACCGGACTTAAAGCGTCGAAAAGGACGATTAGAAACTTATCCTTTAGATAATTTAAAAATGCGTGGCACCTTAAGTGAAGCCGATACAACTTGGGCGTTAGTTGAAACAAATGACGGCAGTGTTTATCGGATGGGCGTTGGTGAGTATTTAGGTCTGTTTAATGGACGCATTTCTAAAGTTACTTCACAAAATGTCGAAGTAGTAGAATTAATTCCAGATGGTTCAGGTTGTTGGTCCGAAAGGACGAGCAATTTAGAACTTTCTGGAGAATAACGAGCGAAGGATGAGGGAATAATGAAATCTTCTGCCGCGATAAAAGTCCCGTTAATTTCTTCAGGCTTAATCAAGTCTGTTATTGGGATCGCATTGGTATTTGGAATTTTGCCATCGAGTTATGCTGCAAACCGATTAATGGATGTTAAGTACCATGCCTTGGTTGACCATCAGTTAGAGCTAGAGTTGGTATTTGAAGAAGCGGTCACTCCGCCAGTTATTGACTCTAATGCCTCGCCTGCAGAGCTCGTATTAACCTTTGATAATAGTATTTCTGGTTTATCTAAGGATCGCTTACCCATTAATCAAGTCGGTGTAACTGACATGATGACTGAGCAGCAAGATACTCGTCTTAAAGTCACCTTAGGTATGTCCAAAGTGAAACCTTACCAAGGTTCAGTCATGGGCAACTCATATCGACTCACTATTAATGATGAGGTTGCAGGCGCTCAGACTCAGGCAGAAAATCCCTTCGTTAACAGCATTAAAAATATCGATTTTCGTCGTAATGAAAATGGTGGCGGTGAGTTATTAGTCTATTTGAATAACCGCTCGGTTGCCGTTAACGTTGAGCAAGTGGGCGCTAAACTCGAAGTTAAGTTATATAACACTGATATTAATAGTGATCTGCTTTATGTTATGGATGTGAAAGATTTTTCAACACCAGTAAAAAGCTTCGAGACATTTAAAGAAGATCTAACAACGCGCATTTTAGTTGATATTGCTGGGGAATATGAGTTCAGTTATAAGCAAGAGGATAATCTCTTTAGACTCTCGATGAATAAAGTTGAGAGAGTTGCCGCCAAGAAAGATGTTAAAAAATACAATGGCCGTACTTTGTCGCTTAACTTTCAAAATATCCCTGTACGTACTGTTTTGCAGATCATTGCTGACTATAACAATTTTAACTTAGTCACGAGTGATACTGTTGAAGGCAACATCACCTTGAGATTGGATGATGTGCCCTGGGACCAAGCATTAGATTTGATTCTACAAACCAAAGGCCTAGATAAACGTATCGAAGGCAACATCTTAATGGTGGCACCGAGCGAAGAGTTGGCTATTCGTGAAAGCCAAAATCTCAAAAATAGGCAAGAAGTTAAAGAGCTAGCACCTTTGTATTCTGAGTACTTGCAAATTAACTATGCCAAAGCGATCGATATTGCTGAGCTCCTTAAAAGTGCAGATTCTAGTTTACTCTCGCCACGCGGCTCAGTCGCGGTCGATGAACGTACCAACACAGTACTCGTGAAAGATACGGCAGAAACGATTGAGAACATCCATCGTTTAGTCGAAGTACTCGATATCCCTATTCGTCAAGTACTGATCGAGTCACGTATGGTAACGGTCAAAGATGATGTCTCTGAAGACTTAGGCATACGTTGGGGCGTAACGGATCAGCAGGGCAGTAAGGGAACCTCAGGTACATTAGAAGGTGCTCAGAGTATTGCCAACGGCATCATTCCAACTCCTGACCAACGTTTGAACGTTAATTTGCCTGCGGCAGTGACCAATCCAACAAGTATCGCATTCCACGTTGCTAAGTTGGCAGATGGTACTATTCTTGATTTGGAATTGAGTGCGTTAGAGCAAGAAAATAAAGGTGAAATTATCGCCAGCCCTCGTATTACCACCTCTAACCAAAAGGCGGCTTATATTGAGCAGGGTGTGGAGATCCCTTATGTGCAGTCGACTTCAAGCGGTGCAACCTCGGTCACTTTTAAGAAAGCCGTGTTGTCCTTGCGAGTTACACCACAAATTACACCTGATAACCGCGTTATTTTAGATTTGGAAATCACCCAAGACTCTCAGGGCAAGACGGTTGACACACCAACGGGCCCCGCTGTCGCCATCGATACCCAGCGTATTGGCACTCAAGTGCTAGTTGATAACGGTGAAACCATAGTCCTTGGTGGTATTTATCAGCAAAACTTGATCAGCCGTGTGAGTAAAGTCCCTATTCTCGGTGACATTCCCTTAGTCGGTTTCCTGTTTAGGAACACAACAGACAAAAATGAGCGCCAAGAGCTACTTATTTTCGTAACCCCCAAAATAGTCGGTGAGAAGATCTAAGCACTTGCTATGTATCGACTAAAGCCAGCAGTGATTGCTGGCTTTATTATTACTGGAATACAATTCTTTGCATAAATAGCGCACATGGCTTGCCATAGTAGACCCTAAGCTGAGATAATCCTCGGTCAAGTCTCATAAGAGCAAGGTAACATATAGGTCGGCTTGATGTTGAGTCGATATAGGCATACTTTTCAATAAGATTCAGACGTACAAGAAATGGCTGAAAAACGTAATATTTTTCTGGTAGGCCCTATGGGCGCAGGTAAAAGCACAATTGGTCGCCATCTGGCGCAAATGCTGCATTTAGAATTCCACGATTCGGATCAAGAGATTGAACAACGCACAGGCGCTGATATTGCTTGGGTGTTTGACGTCGAAGGTGAAGAAGGCTTCCGTCGTCGTGAAGCTCAGGTTATTGCTGATTTGTCTGAGAAACAAGGTATCGTCCTTGCCACCGGTGGTGGTTCAGTACAAAGCAAAGATATCCGTAATCATCTGTCTGCTCGTGGCATTGTGGTTTACCTGGAAACCACTATCGACAAACAGGTCGCTCGTACTCAAAGAGACAAGCGACGCCCATTATTGCAAGTGGATGATCCTCGAGAAGTGTTGGAGAATCTTGCAGAGATCCGTAATCCATTGTACGAAGAAATTGCCGATGTGATTGTCAAAACCGATGATCAAAGCGCAAAGATCGTCGCAAATCAGATCATTGAGCAATTAGGTTTTTAGGCAGAATTTATGAAGCAAATTCAGGTTGATTTAGGTGTACGTAGTTATCCCATTTACATTGGCCAGAATTTGATGAGTGATGGCGAGACTTTGTCTCGCTACCTGCTTAAAAAACGTATTCTTATCGTCACCAATGAAACTGTCGCGCCTTTGTATCTTAAACAGATACAAGAGACGATGGCTTCGTTTGGTGAGGTAGAGAGTGTTATCCTTCCCGATGGCGAACAATTCAAAGACTTAGCACATCTAGATACTATTTTTACTGCACTGCTGCAGCAAAACTATGGTCGAGATTCTGTGCTGGTGGCTTTGGGTGGCGGCGTGATTGGTGATATGACGGGCTTTGCCGCGGCATGTTATCAACGTGGGATCGATTTTATTCAAATTCCGACAACTTTATTGTCGCAGGTGGATTCTTCCGTCGGCGGTAAAACGGCTGTTAACCATCCTCTTGGTAAAAACATGATTGGGGCCTTTTATCAGCCACAAATCGTGCTTATCGATACTTTATGTTTACATACGCTTCCAGCGCGCGAGTTTGCGGCGGGAATGGCGGAAGTCATCAAGTATGGCATCATGTGGGATGCTGATTTTTTTCAATGGCTTGAAGATAATGTAACGGCGCTAAAAACTTTAGATGCCGAAGCATTAGTTTATGCTATCTCTCGTTGCTGTGAGATTAAAGCTGATGTGGTTAGCCAAGATGAAACTGAGCAGGGCGTGCGTGCTTTGTTGAATCTGGGTCATACCTTTGGTCACGCGATTGAAGCCGAAATGGGCTACGGTAATTGGCTGCATGGTGAAGCCGTGTCAGCTGGCACAGTCCTTGCTGCTAAAACAGCTAAGGCACTGGGGCTTATCGATGAGTCAATCGTTTGTCGTATCATACAGTTACTACAAGCTTTTGATCTTCCAGTGAGTGCGCCGGAATCTATGGATTTCGACAGTTTCATTCAACATATGCGACGCGATAAAAAAGTTTTAGGCGGTCAGATTCGACTGGTGCTCCCAACGGCAATAGGCCGCGCGGATGTGTTTAGTCAAGTCACAGAATCTACCCTTGAACAGGTTATTCGCTGCGCATAAAAACTGTGTGGTGGGCGAGTGACGTTTCAGGGTTCTGTCTTGCTTCCTTCTCAGGAAGCCCTCATACAAAGAATGCATCATGTTGCCAGTTATAGCGATCAGCTGCTGGTGCTTTCTGGTGTCAGCGGTTCAGGAAAAACGACCTTAGTTACCGGATTAGCGACCGATTTTGACGAGTCAAATGCGGCATTTGTGATTTGTCCTATGCATGCCGATAACGCTGAGATACGCCGCAAAATTCTAGTCCAGCTAATTTCATCCCCTATTTTTGACGACGACATTCCCCTCGCCGATACTCTGTTGCGGCTTGCGAGCACGCAAACTAAACCCTTACATATCATTATCGATGATGCGCATTTATTGCCTAAGGCATTATGGGCTGAGTGCATTATTCTCAATCAGATCCAGTGTGCGGGTAAGAATATTGCCGTCACGCTCACGGTTCCACCGGCATTCTTAGCGGACCTATTGCCACAATTACCCGAGCAATTGCGGCGGCAAATATTACCTATCAGTATTGAGCCGTTAACCATGCCAGAGCGTGAAGCTTTGTATCAAACATTGCTGAGATACAGCGATCAAAACCCTTTTACGCCAAGGGAAATCGTACGCAGTCAGCTTGAGAAGCAAACGGGTACGCCGCAAGAAGTGGTCAATCTGTTAGATAAAGCCTTGCATAGCCCGCAAGAGAAAACATCTTCTTGGGTGAAATATAAAGCTGTGGTGGTGACAGCTGTGAGCATGTTGTTAGCGCTAGGTATTTGGCTTGGTGTTACTCAACCATTTTCTGAAGAGCAAGCCATAGAGACTGCGACTTTTCCTGCGATAGATTCCCCCGCTTTCTTGTCCTATGGGCAAAAAATCTTAGCACCCTATTTTGCTCTGCGCGCTGAACAATTAAAGTTTGCCACTGTAACTGTGAAAGTTAACGAACTAGATACATCCAAAGCCAAAACAGAACCGGCTGTCGATCCATTAAGTGAATTTCATGGTGAGGCACCACATCCAGAGCCTGATGATGGAGCCTTAGTGAGTGTTGGTGAAGTGAGTAGCAAGTCTTTTGGTGATGATGAGCCAACTGTGGATGCAGAGCCTCAAGCTAAAACGGTAGATGTTCAGTCTCCAGCGCCAGAGGCTGCAAAGGTTGATAAAACAGTTTTGGAACCGCAAAAGCCACTCAAAGGTTATACCGTACAAATAGCGAGTGTTGCTCAGTTAGATACCCTGCGTTCGACATTAAAGAGTCTTGAGAATGTCGAGGGTGTTCGAGTCGCAAAGTATAAACAGCGGTGGGTTGTTCTCGTTGGGCACTACAGCAGTAGCAAATTGGCTTCGAATGCGGCGGCTCAATTGGTTAAGGAGTATCGTTTTGAGCAACCTTGGGTCAGAAAATGGGCCGATTTGAAAGATTATCAAGTAGAAGAAAGTCTCTCAAATCGTGAAATTTCAGAATAAACAGAGTACAATCATGGCCTTTATTTTTGTCGGCATTCATCAAGTTAAATGATAAAAAAACACAGAGCCTTCCTTAAGTGGGCTGGCGGTAAATTTAAATTGGTGGATGATTTAGCCAGTTATTTACCCGCAGGAGACCGTTTGGTCGAGCCGTTTGTGGGTGCAGGATCCGTTTTCTTGAATACGGATTATCCTAGCTACCTGCTCTGTGACATTAATCAGGACTTGATCGAGTTATATCAGATAGTGAAGCATCAACCAGAAGCATACATTGCCGCCGCTAAAGCATTGTTTGTCGATGAGATGAATCAAAAGGAAGCTTACTATCAGGTGCGGACCGACTTTAATAAATGTCGCGACCCTTTCCAGCGTTCTGTGTATTTTCTTTATTTAAATCGCCATGGTTTTAATGGCTTATGCCGTTATAACCGTAAGGGTGGCTTCAATGTGCCCTTTGGTTCCTATAAAAAACCTTATTTCCCCGAAAAGGAAATCTGGGCCTTTTCTGAAAAAGCGCAACGTGCTGAGTTTAAATGCATTGGTTACGAAAAAGCTTTTGAGCAGACACGCAGTGGCGATGTTATCTATTGCGATCCACCTTACGCACCGTTATCTACTACATCCAGTTTCACGACATATGTTGGTGCCGGTTTTAGTTTAGACGATCAAGCACTGCTGGCTCGTCATTCGCGCCATACCGCGTTAGAGCGTGGTATTCCGGTATTGATTAGTAATCACGATATTCCATTAACTCGCGAGTTATATCGCGGCGCGCATTTAGCGAAAATTCAAGTGCAACGCAACATTAGCCAAAATGGCAGTGGTCGTAATAAAGTGGATGAGTTGATGGCACTATATGATGAAAACTACGATCCAAAAGACGACTAGTTTCAACATAAATAACGTTTAGCTAAGCACTTGTCCTACGAGAAACATCAGACTTGCCACTAGGATGACAGCTAACACAATGCCCATCACTATGTAGGGCAATGGGGAACTGGTTTGAAAATCTTTTTTACGATTTTCGCTAGTTTGTACCCCGAAAAAGGCGGCAACGGTACTGTGAAATACTTGCCAAATGCGGCTAAGCATTAATAGGCGAGATGCGACGTAGTGGGCTTGAGATCATCCATAGGTTTATCTTGATGACCATGTAATAGTTCAAGTAGATCGACAAAGTGGAACTGACTTGAACGGTTTTTACCTGTAAGCCACGTTTTCCAGCTTAAGGTTTGTGCTTGATCGGCGCAGCGATTATTAGGGTGGCTACTGGGCAGTGCATTGTTGTAACGAGTGTCATTGCTACAAGCGCAAGATGCAGTTTCGGTATTTTCCGTAAGTTTTTCAACGCCAAAAGCTAGCGTGGCCACTACAACTGCAGTAAATGCCAACATCATAGATGACTTGAATGTCACCGACCTAACATAGTGTGAAAACTGACTAAACCGCTCCATCATAACGCTTCCTTTGGAATGAACCAGCACTGCGCCTCGAGTATAACAAACTCGCTTAGTTTATGAACAAAAAATTATCAATTCCAGCCAAAATGCTCGGAAATATTAGCTTATTTTACCGAATCTAAGCTCCAATTTACTGCGATAGCTGCAGAGTGTGCTGCTTTGCTGACATAGGCATAGCGGATCAATTGCCAGAAATGTGGCTTTAGCTATAGAGGCTTAGCTTGGCTCAGGGTAAAATAAGGCACTTTTTATCCAAATAGCAGCGAGTGTTTTATGCGTCCATTCTTGATTGCTCCATCAATTTTATCTGCCGATTTTGCCCGTTTGGGTGACGATGTAAAAGCTGTGTTAGATGCGGGAACCGACGTAGTACATTTTGATGTGATGGATAATCACTATGTTCCTAACTTAACGATTGGCCCTATGGTGTGCCAAGCACTGCGTAACTATGGGATTACCGCTGATATTGATGTGCATTTGATGGTCAAGCCGGTTGACCGTATTGTGCCTGATTTTGCTAAAGCGGGCGCGTCTATTATTACTTTCCACCCAGAAGCCTCTGAGCACGTCGATCGCACTCTTCAGCTCATCAAAGAGTGCGGTTGTAAGGCGGGTCTCGTGTTTAATCCTGCGACACCACTGCATTATCTTGACCATGTGATGGATAAACTCGATGTGATCCTATTGATGTCAGTGAACCCTGGTTTTGGCGGGCAATCTTTTATCCCATCGACCTTAGATAAGCTGCGCCAAGTGCGTGCGCGTATTGATGCCAGTGGTTTTGATATTCGTTTAGAAGTCGATGGCGGCGTTAAGGTCGACAATATCGCAGAAATCGCGGCCGCCGGTGCGGACATGTTTGTTGCGGGCTCGGCTATTTTCGGCAAGCCCGATTATAAGGCCGTTGTTGATGAGATGCGTGCCGAACTTGCTAAAGTTGGGGCATAGCCATGTGGGATAAGATTAAAGCGATTGCGTTTGATCTAGATGGCACGCTGATTGACAGTGTGCCGGACCTAACCGTTGCTACGCAGGAAGCCTTGACTGAGTTAGGTTTGAAGAGCTGCTCTGAGGCGCAAGTTCGTACTTGGGTCGGTAACGGTGCAGAGATGTTGATGCGCCGTGCTATGAGTCATGCTTTGGGTACGGATGTTGAGCAAACAACCCTTGATGCGGCTATGCCGATTTTTATGCATCATTATCAAGAAAATCTTGAAAAGCACAGTGCGCTGTATAGTGACGTACATCAAGTGCTGCAAACTTTGTTTGATGCAGGCTTTAAGTTAGCGGTTGTCACTAATAAACCCTATCGTTTTACCATGCCATTACTCAATGCCTTTGGGATTAACGACTTTTTCAGCTTAGTGTTAGGTGGTGATACTTTAGCGAAGATGAAGCCCGACCCTTTGCCGCTGCAGCACTTATTGCATGAGTGGCAATTGGAGAAAACTGAGTTATTGATGGTCGGCGATTCTAAAAACGACATTTTAGCGGCGAAAGCGGCTGGGATAGCGTCAATCGGCTTGACCTACGGCTACAACTACGGTGAAGATATTGGGCTCAGTGGCCCAGATGCCGTATGTGGGCAATTTAGTGAGATTCTGAACTGGGTAAAACCTACCAAGTAATGGGGGGGTACCTGTTCTTTAGTCGATTTTTTAGTCTTTTTATATAGATAGTGGAGCAATGACGTAATGACCAAACCCATAGTACTCAGCGGTGCACAGCCGTCCGGCGAATTAACCATAGGTAACTACATGGGTGCATTGCGTCAATGGGTTGCGATGCAAGATAGCCACGACTGCCTGTATTGTGTTGTTGATTTGCATGCCATTACCGTGCGCCAAAATCCTAAAGCGTTGCGCGAAGCGTGTTTAGATACCTTAGCCTTGTATTTGGCCTGTGGCGTCGATCCTAAAAAGAGTACAGTGTTTATCCAGTCACAGGTGCCACAACATACGCAATTGGGTTGGGCATTAAACTGCTATACCCAAATGGGTGAGTTGAGCCGCATGACTCAGTTTAAAGATAAATCACAAAAGCACGCCAACAACATCAACGTGGGTTTATTTGGCTACCCAGTGTTGATGGCGGCGGATATTCTGATTTATCAAGCGAACGAAATCCCCGTTGGCCAAGATCAGAAGCAACACCTTGAGTTAACGCGTGATATCGCTACTCGCTTTAACAATGCCTATGGTGATACTTTCACCATTCCTGAGCCGTTTATTCCTGAACTTGGCGCTAAAGTCATGTCGCTGCAGGAGCCGCTAAAGAAGATGTCTAAGTCAGACGATAACCGTAATAACGTTATCGGCCTGCTAGAAGATCCGAAATCAGTGCTGAAGAAGCTGAAAAAAGCCATGACAGACAGTGATGAGCCGCCAGTCGTGCGTTTTGATGTGGATAATAAACCGGGTGTTTCTAACCTGCTGAGTCTCATGTCGGGTGTGACAGGGCAAAGCATTGCGAGCCTAGAAGCCGAGTTTGAAGGCAAGATGTATGGTCATTTGAAAGGTGCAGCAGGTGAAGCGGTTGTGAGCATGTTAGAGCCACTGCAAGAGCGTTACCGCGCGATTCGTAGCGATCGCGCTTACTTAGACCAAGTGATGAAAGCTGGTGCACAGAGTGCGCAGGCGCGCGCCGAAGTGACCCTGAAGAAAGTGTATGAGAAGATTGGTTTGTTAGTGTAATCAATCGATCGATAAATTAAGCCGACGTTCGCGTCGGCTTTTTTGTGCCTGTAAATTCATCCTAAGCCTGTGATTTTAGCCAAGATGAGAAAGCGGCAATCGCAGGTTCTGATAAACGGCGTTGCTTACAAAAGAAGGTAAATTCAAATCCGGTATGTACATCGGGCAGATTCAAGGTGACTAAACGCCCCGTTGTGATATCGCCAGCCACCATAAAGTCCGGCGCTAGGGCTAAGCCTTGGCCAGCAATCGCCGCTTCAATCGCCATCACAATATGACTAAACACATGCTGTTGTTCGTTATCGAGTGGTATTTGGTGCGCCGATGACCACTTGTGCCAGTCGAGCCCTAATGGTCCTTCATCAACCACCAGCAGAGCTTGTTGCTGGAAATTACTCAGGCTTATATCGCGCCATTTAAGGTAAAAACTGGGGCTGCATACAGGAATTAAACGCTCTTTGTGCAGTAACTGTTGCCAATAACCACGTTGATTTAGCTTACCGGCGATGAAGATATCCGCAGTGCTGGTGCTTAGATCAGGATCTTGGGTGATCATCTCGAGGCGGATTTTCACGCTCGGATATTGGCGGCGAAAATCGGCGAGTCTTGGGATCAACCATTTTACTGAAAATGAGCTGTAAACGGCTAGGCAGAGCTGTTGATTTGGCGTATCGCGTACTTTCAAGTTGAGGTCGCTTAACTCGTTGAATATCCGCTCTAACTCTAAAAATAGTCCGTGCCCCTTAGGCGTTAACTGCAGTTTACGCCCCTGACGGTCGAACAGTAGCTCGCCAAAATACTCTTCTAATACTCGCACTTGGTGCGACACTGCACTTTGGGTGATGCACAGTTCATCGGCGGCCTTAGAAAAATGCTGCTGTCTGGCGGCAGCTTCAAACACTTGTAGAGCGCGTAATGGCGGGAGCTTTCTCATGATTTTCAATATCTAAAGGCTTTAGTATGAATTTAATTCATCTAGCATGAGAAAGCATCATTTCAGCTTAAGTTTTGCGAGGATTATCATGCCGCCATTGAGATTTATGGATGTTAAAAAATGCAACGCCCAGTAGTTATTGGTTTGATTTTATTGATAGTAGGTAACCTATTCAGTGCCTTCTATGATGTATCGATCAAGTGGTTACCGGACGATGCGAGTGCCTCGACTTTCCTCCTTGTCAGGCAAATCTCTTCAGTATTTATGTTGTTGCCAGTGTGGCTGTATTCGCAGCGTCCGATGACGACACATATCTCAGTTCACCTTTGGCGTGCCAACATAGGCTCAGTTGGCGCGCTTTTTTTAATTATTGGCTTAATGGCATTGCCGCTCGCGACAGTTAGCTCATTGTTTTACTCCGCACCGCTAATGATTATTTTGATGGGGTATTTCTTCTTGAGCGAGAGGATCACCGCTGCTCAGACAATCTGTACTGGCTTAGGTTTTGTCGGCATCTTGATTATCCTGCGGCCGAGCGAAATGAACTGGTACGGCATTGCTGTACTGTTTTCTGCTTTTACTTTTGCAGTGAATCAGTTAGCACTTAAAAAAGTACCCCATGCTGAGCATCCCGTGCTAACGCTAATGCTATATAACTTGCTGGGTATTCCGGCAACGTTAGTGATTGCAGCGTTTCAGGGGATTGAGGGTTTGAGTTGGGAGCTGGTGGGCGTGGCCTTGCTGAGCAACGCATTTTTATTGGTTTATCACTGGTTTTGTGTGCTGGCTTACCGCAAGGCACAGGCGAGTGATATCGCGATTGCGGAATACACAGGCTTGTTGTTTATTGTCTTTTTAGGCTGGTTGTTGTTCGATGAATGGTTGGATAACTTAAGTTGGCTCGGTGCCGCCTTAATCGTATTGCCTTCGTTGTTTTTACCTTGGCTAGGATCGCTCCTATCAAAATCGGCACCTAAGATAGCGGATACACTCACGGGAAAATAACAGCAAGGGTTAAAGCCTAAGTGGGCGAGTTAGCTCACCACTTAGGCTCAAGTTTTAAATAGGTAAACTGCAAAATTACTTAGCATACTCAAATACTTTCACCACTTTACGCACGCCAGCAGTATTACGGGCGATATCAACAGCTAAGTCTGCTTGTGAGCGATGAATAACTCCCAGCAGGAAGACTTCACCATTTTCAGTGATGACTTTAATGCGAGTCACATCCAAATCTTTTTCGTTCAGCATGCGGCCCTTCACTTTGGTTGTAACCCAAGTGTCATTGCTGCGGGTGGTGAAAGAGGTTGGATTGCCAATGCGGATTTGATTATGTATTTTGCCGCCGAGCTTAAGATCTTGTACGACCTTGATGGCTTTATCCCTTAACGTAGAGTTAGGGGCTTGGCCTATCATAAGTACATTGCCATTGACGGATACACCTGTGATATTCGTTTGTTTTTTAAGATCTTCTTGCTCTAGCAGTGCGCTGGTGATCTTAAAATCAGTATTGGTATCATCAAGCTGAGTCTTAACAGTACGTTCGTCGTTGGCCATCATAGCGCCACTGACTGCGCCCACCATAACGGCACCGGCGCAGCCTTGAAGCAGCAAGCAAACCATTAACAGCGGGGCAGCGTGTCTCATTGCTGCTCGTCCTGTGGGAAGAGGGTGCGGTCAATATTGTCACACAGGCAATGGATCACCAGTAAGTGCACTTCTTGGATACGTGCAGTGACATTTGAAGGTACGCGGATTTCCACATCGTTCACGCTCAGTAGGCCAGCCATAGCGCCGCCATCTTTACCTGTTAGCGCTACGATAGTCATGTCGCGGCTTAATGCGGCTTCAATGGCTTTAATCACGTTACCTGAGTTACCACTGGTCGAGATAGCTAGCAGAATGTCGCCCGGTTGACCTAAGGCAAAAATCTGTTTTGAGAAAATCTCATCATAGCTATAGTCGTTGGCGATCGCTGTGATGGTTGAAGTATCGGTAGACAGAGCTATGGCCGGTAAGGGTGGACGTTCAATCTCGTAGCGGTTTAGCAATTCTGCTGAGAAATGTTGCGCATCGCCAGCACTGCCGCCGTTACCGCAAGCAAGGATTTTATTGCCACCCAAAAGACAGTGCACCATCATCTCGGCCGCTTTGGCGATTGATTCTGGCAGTGCTTCGGCTGCATCGATTTTTGTCTGGATAGATTCAGTAAAGCTGTCTTTAATGCGTTCTAACATGGATAAATCCTTTCAGGATAAAGTGTTGCTATCATGCCATATTTCCACAAGCGTGTTGAGGCACAGACGTTAAAATAATTTGTGTAGTCACTCTTTCACTATTGGCGCTTAAAAGGCATCGACCAGCCAATGAATTTGATCGGCTTCCATGGCGATGACATCGAAACGACAGGGCACATCGAGTCTATTGAGTTGTAAATAGTGGCTAGCCGCTTTGCGAATTCGCGAAATCTGCGCGCTGCTTAGGGCCTGTAATGCGCCGCCATATTGATTTGCCGAACGATACTTCACTTCGACAAATACCCAATGGTTTTTATGGCGCATGATTAAATCAATTTCCCCAAACGGATAGCGGACATTACGTTCGACAAAAGTTAAGCCTTGTTGTTCAAGGTAACGTTGGGCGTGCGATTCTGCCTGCTGTCCGAGTGTCATAACTGGCGGAAGCTACCTCTTTCATAACGTCCCCAGCTTAATTGGCGGTTGACTATGCCATCTGGACTGACAGATAAAGCACCACTGCGACCATTGAATTGATAGCCTGTGAATGAGCGCATTTGCGCTAAACGGCCGATCAAATCCATTGCATCATAACCCATAACAAACAAACGTTTCTGACTGTTATTCCAGCCCGAAAATAGTGTGTTGACCATCAGATTTTCTTCGCCGTTTTGCATTAGCCAAGGTGCGTCGCTTAGGGTCAGGTTATTTAAATCCTGCGCCGTTTGTGTGCTTTCATTTTCAACTCGGCTGCGGCTTGAGGTATATAAAGGCACAGGTTGTGTGAAAACGCTAAAGTTGACGTCGATAAAGGCCTTGAGCAGGGTTAGATCCTGTGGGGTTGAAATCATATAAATGGCATCAATATCTTGGCGCGAGCGGAAGTCGGCTTGTACTGAATTGCCTAACAGCTCTTTAATACGGGCGATCCGCTCTTGGCTATCGCGCACGCCAAGGGCATCTTGTACTGTGGTGCGCATTTTATCACCGCCATCGAAGTAGTGAACTTCGACAGGGTTATCGCTCTTCTTTTTCCATGCTTGAATAAAGCTTTCGGCCATGCGTTTGCCAAGGGCATCGTTACTGGCGAGCAGTAACGGCATAGTTACGCCATCTTGATATAAATGCTCCGCCGCATCGGCCGCCTCTTGTGCGGGAGATAATGCAAAGTAGAACTTATTCGGATCGGGGGTGAACTTATCTACTTGATTTAAATATAGTTGTGGCACAGGCGTAGCAGGTGCTGTATTGGCCGTTTTGTCTGGGTTGGTAGTATTAGTCACCGTATTAGTGGTGGCTGTGTTTGCCGCATTGATCACTTGCAGTTGTTCAATTTCAGTAGGCAATAATGGGCCAATAATAAATTCGGCTCCCGCAGTTAGCGCCTGTTGGTAAGCGCTGGCAGCATCGTTTGCCGTGTCATAAAAGTTGACTGCGACTTGGTCATTTTGCTTGGCCATGTAACTGGCTAATATGCCTTGGCGAATTGCATTGGCAGCGTTAGCTCTTGGGCCCGTCAGCGGCAACAGCACAGCAATGTTTTTTGGCGTAAATGGCTTAGCGTTTAAGGCTCTGTCAAGATCGGCGGGTAGCTTAGCCGCTGCAGGATGATAAGGATTTTGTTTCTGCCATTCGCCTAAGTAGCGTACTAACTGTGTCGGATCGACAGCATAATGCTTCGCGATATAAGCCAATTGCAACCAACCCGTAAACACAGGAGTCTTAGCATCTTGGGTAAAGGCTTTTAAGGTTTGTTCGTGCATTGGCTGCAGCACTTGCCAAATCGCGTTATTCACCTCGTTGGCTTGGGCGGGGGGCAAGTAAGTCGTCAGTAAACTCAGTTCACGCACTTGCTCAATAGGCTGTTTATTCAATTGATATAAATGCGCCTTGAATTGGTGATAAGCCGTCATCTGCCAGCTTGGCAAACTCCAATTGCTTGGATAATTGAGAACTTTAAGTGCATCACTATAGGTGGACGTATGTTCAAGCACGCGCGCGGTCAAGTATTTATGTTCGGCCAGAAATGTTGGGCTCTGATTCAAGCTTGGCTGTATCGATTTTAGTAGCTTCTGCGCTGCTGCGTAGTCGTTGGCATTGATGTAGGCATGGGCTGCGAGCAGCAGATTAGTATCGCGCTGCTGCGGATCTTTGCTATTGGCGGCTTGTGCCAAATACACATTGGCCGACAAAGGTGCGGATGCTAAAGAGGTGGCCACTGTGGGTGCAGTTCCGGTCGAGGTGGGCGTTGAAGTGCCACAACCCGCCAAGATTACCGATAAAATGGCCACGGAAACGAACTTAGTTGTATTCAGGCTTTTTAACACTGGGCTTCACTCTGGTAAGATGCAGCCTCTAGTTTAACCTTCTCTCGCGCTTGACGAAAGTCTTGGCACTGTCATTACAGAGGTATATATGGACCAAAGCGTCGCACTCTACATAGTTCCTACTCCCATAGGTAATTTGGGCGATATGAGCTCACGGGCAATAGAGGTGCTGAATCAGGTTTCATTGATCGCCTGTGAAGATACTCGCCACAGCGGTAAGTTATTGAGCCACTTTGGTATTACTACAAAAACTACGGCGCTGCATGATCATAACGAGCGTGCTCGTGCCCAGTGGATTGTCGATCAGCTTGCAGCTGGGTTGTCAATTGCATTAATTTCAGATGCGGGTACCCCGCTGATTTCCGATCCGGGTTATCACTTGGTCTCTCATGTGCGCCAATCTGGGTTTAATGTGATCCCTTTGCCCGGCCCTTGCGCGGCAATTACTGCCCTGAGCGCCTCGGGTTTGCCATCGGACCGTTTTTCTTTCGAAGGTTTTCTGCCCTCTAAAGAAAAAGCCCGCGCTGATAAGTTATTGGCATTGAAAGAAGATCCGCGCACGCTGATATTTTATGAATCACCCCACCGCATCGAGCACAGTCTAACGACTATGGTTGAAGTGCTTGGTGGCGAACGCCATGTCGTCATGGCGCGTGAAGTAACCAAAACCTTCGAAACTTTTTTATCTGGTCCTGTCTCAGAGGTGCTTGCCACCGTAAGTACTGACCTGAATCAGCAGAAGGGGGAAATCGTGCTTATGGTGCATGGCTACCATTTGAGTGATGACGAAGCAATTCCCACCGTCGCCATTAATACGCTCAAACTCTTATGTGAGGAATTGCCATTGAAGAAAGCCGCAGCAATTGCCGCGCAAATTCATGGACTTAAAAAGAACGCTCTGTACAAATACGGCCTAGAGTCTGATTTATAAGCGCTAAAACGGTTACGAGCGGATTATCTGTGGTGCATCAGGGTGGCTTAGGCTATAATCCGCGCCGAGTTGGCCAGACAGTCGCCGCGTTCGCAAGAACGGGGAGGAAAGTCCGGGCTCCAAAGAGCGGGGTGCCAGGTAACGCCTGGGCGGTGCGAACCGACGACAAGTGCAACAGAGAGTAGACCGCCTGCCTGATTTATCAGGTCGGTAAGGGTGAAAGGGTGCGGTAAGAGCGCACCGTGCGGCTAGCAATAGTTCGTAGCAAGGTAAACTCCACCCGGAGCAAGACCAAATAGGGTTCCGTATGGCGTGGCTCGCGTTGGAACCGGGTAGGTCGCTTGAGCCTGTGAGCGATTGCAGGCCTAGATGAATGACTGTCCAAGACAGGACCCGGCTTATCGGCCAACTCACCTCATTCAACAAAAAGCCCGTTTGTCGTAATGACAAACGGGCTTTTTGTTTTTTAATTTATACGGTAATGATCAATTTTATTTGATTAACTCATTAAAAAATCAGAGTTAGCTCGTTCTCCTGTACATCCCGTCTATCGCTTATTTAGCTTTCAGTTTAGCCGCCATTACAGCCATTTCCAGTCTTTCTTCGTCGCAGGTAAAAATTACTCAATGCAGGTAACATCTACCGTTAACTGGGAGGGTTAATAGAAATGGTAGAGTTATAACCTTTTGTTTTTATGAAATTATATTGTTTGGTATAGCCATTGCATTGGTTTGTACGCAAAGTGCAGCATCTTGTTGCATTGCACAGTGTTCACCAAGGAGGCTTTCTATGGCCAGTTCAAAAAGCGTAGCAGAACAAACTAACAGTAAAGATAGCAGTGCTTTAAATTCACCCACAACAGCGAAAGCAACTGAAGTGACGCACCATGCCGTTGACGCAGTGGCAGAGAAAGCCGCTGTTGCAGAAGACACTTTGCGTAAAACGGCAGCTAGCTCACAGGAAACTCTGGCGCTCAAGCAGGAGGAAATCAAATTACAACTGCAAAGTTCTTATAGCAAAACCCGTGAGTTGGCAGCGCAAAATCCATTGGCTACTGCTGGGATTGCGTTTGCCGCCGGGGTGGTATTAACGGCCTTGCTGCGCCGTCGCTAAGGTGGATTTATGCAAAACCGTGCAAGGTCAGAGGCGCCAGAACAAAGGCCCGTCCAGCATAGTGCGCAAACCGCTAAAACTGGGCAGACAGCATCCGCTGCTGCCCAGCATAACGTTATTGATCAGGCAATTGAGCAACTGGCTGAAATAGCTATTCTTAGCAGTTCAGTGAAGCAAGCCTATCTCGAGCAGTTGCAGTTGGCCGGGAAAATAGCAACGGCAGAATGGCGGTTAACAGGGCGTAGCCTGATTATCGCTGCGGCTTTAGTCGTCTGTTTTGGTACTGGCATTACGTTATTCTGGGGCAGTATTTTATTGCTGTTGGGCTATATGCTGTTTCAATTGAGTGGTTCGTTATTAGCCACTGTGAGCGCTTTGGTGGTACTACAGTTTGTTTTATTGCTTTGGTGTTGGCGTAGTCTTGGCTATGTGTTGTCACAAACGGGCTTTTCGAAGACTTGGCAGCAATTACAGCTTTTGTTCTCGACTCGAGAGTCGGGACATCAAAAATAGGGGGCGCGAGTATGCTAATTCAACAGTTACTTAAAAAACAGCAGTTGCAGCTGACAGTGCTGACGGAACAAGGCCAGTTGCAGCATGATTTGTTACTGATGAGGAAACGACAATTAGCGCAAAGCAGTCGTGATTTTATAGGGTCGACACCAGGTTTAATCGTCAGTTTTAGCCTTGGCTGTCTGTTTCAGCTGCGCCACAACAGTACTGTAAAACTACTGCGTAGCACCTTTGGCCTGCGTTGGATTACCAAGCTAATTGTTTGATCATTATTTAAACGCCGTAACTTTTACCATGATTACTTTCATTGGTTTAGATATGCGTTTCTTTTCGTTAACGCCGCTAAAATGATACCCCGCGTAAGCAGATGTAAGTACTTGGCTTGTTGTGTAGGACAGGGATGAGGGCTGGCAATAAGTTGTTGAATTTGGCTTAAATAAAGAGCGGCTATGCTGTGGGCCAACGTGTGGCTTGGGATAATAAATTCGTCAGTGTTGAAGGTGTTGATCAATTTATTTTCGATATGTTGCACAAGTTTAGTTTGTAATTGTTTAGTTGCTGCATCGAGGTCGCTACCTAGTCTAAATGACATGGAACGGCGAAACATGCTGTTTCGGCTAAAAGTAATAAGCAGTTTTTCCAATGAGGGGGGTGTATTAGTTGAAAGCCAGTCTTCGGTTGACTGTAGATCTTCAAAGATATTTTCAAAAATATTTTGATGGAGTGCAATAAGAATATCCAGCTTACGCTTGAAGTAGCGATAAAACGTCGTACGTCCGACATCGGCTTTGTAGGCAATATCTGCCACTGCAATATCACGATAATCTTGCTGTTTCAGCATTTCCTTAAAAGCGTGGAGAACCTTGAGCACAGCCCGCGGGCTTTTCGCTATGTGCATGCAGTGCTTTGTGTGCATATTGGATCCCACTTTAAATTCAACTCAGTTTAGGCGTGTGATTATACCTTAGCCTCAATGGCTCTTGTGTTGTGATTTTTGCTTAAGTGGAACAGATAGGCTCAGGTGTACCATTTGAAACATGCGGGCGGGTTTGTGCCTGATGGTTAGGAATAATGGGCTTTATAGTGACGGTCATAGGGTTAACTGCAATGACAGTGTTACCTGAAATATGAAATTGTCACTACCGATGGAGAATCTGTGATGAGTGAAAATATTGAAGCTGCTCAAAGTGATAAAACAAATTATCCAATCAAACACAAATTAAGAGTAGGTATTTTTCTTTATCCCGGCATGACGATGCTCGATGCCTATGGGCCACTACAGTTTTTAGCCTTTGTGCCATCTTTTGAAACTTTCACTTTTGCGAAAACCAGCATGCTATTACCCTGTGATGCGGGCGTTAACTTACAACCTAATTACGATTTCGATAATTGTCCGCCGATAGATATCCTTTTAGTGCCTGGGAGCGCAAATCCTTTGGCGCAAATACAGGATGAGAAAGTCATTTCTTTCTTAAAACGCAAGGGGGAGCAAGCGCAATACATTACATCTGTATGCACTGGTGCCTTGATTCTTGCAGCAACAGGTTTACTTAATGGTTATCGCACGACCACTCACTGGGCTTATGCTTCAGTATTGGCACAATATCCTCAAATTACTTTTGAAAATAAACGTATTGTGATTGACCGTAATCGGATCAGTGGCGGCGGTATTACTGCAGGGCTCGATTTTGCTTTGGCACTCATTGCCAATATAGAGGGTGAACAACAGGCTAAAACACTGCAGTTATTGTTTGAATATGATCCTAAACCTCCCTTTAATTGCGGTTCTCCCATATTGGCAGACGCTTCTCTGGTACAGAGGGTTGAACAGGAGGTCAGGCAGATAGCGTCAGGATTATTTTAGGCCACAAGGCGCCAAAGATTGTCTTAAAAAGTACATAGTTCATACGATTATTATGTACCTTAGTTTAAAAACTGCTTTTCACTAGGAATCGCCATTCCCAGCTGTTTACTGACTCGCCGCCCGTATAAGGGAGTGAAAAATCAATATGGGCTACGTTGCCATAGCTGGATCGAGAGGAATAAATCCGCGCGCCTATGCCTATGCTACCCAGTGGACCGCTGACTTCGTTATTCTCGGCGAGTTGGCCGCCGGAAGCTTGACCCAGATCGGCAAAGACTGCCCAGCCTAATTCAGCCAGTTGGTATAAGTTGATATTGGGGTAGTTGCGTATCTCGGCGGTCAGTAACCACTGATTATCCCCTTGTTGGTATTCGTTTGGATAACCGCGCACGCCAGTTTCATCCCCTAATCCTTTTGTTAGATCCAGATAAGTGTTCTGTGAAAGGCTAGCCCAAGCTTTGCCATAAGCCGTCCACTTAGGATGAATTTGATAGAAGTATTCGGCTTGAACATCGACCTTATAAGTATCTTTTTGAGTGGTGCCGATAGTGCTTGTTCCCCCCATTTCTAACAGCCACAGTTGATCGTTAAACTTATACCCGCCAGTGCTTTGCCAGTTAACGTGGTAGCCTAAGGGATTATTATCACCTATATCATTGGTTTCTATGCCGAATTGCACATAGTGATGCCAACCTAAGTTAAAGTCTTCATTATTGGTGATCAGGTGAACATTATTCAGTACGTGGAAATCATCTTCGATAAACTCGTACGCGACCCAAGGGTACATAAAGTCCCTGTCTTGAGGGAGCATGGACGTAGGATAGCGCTCAGAATGGGCAAACTCGTGCTTGTCTTGGGTGACACCAGTAATAAAGCGAGAAAGGTGCTGACTGTTTTTATTAATTAACCAGCCATATTGCAGATTGAGATAGTCGACTGTGTGTGTGAACTCATTCACCTCTTGCCCATTTTGTCTGAGGGTATCTGTACGGTTATCGTCTAAAAACTCCGCCGAATACATGGTACTCGTATTGAGGGAATAGAAGGGCTTACTCACATAAACGTGTTTAGCTTGGCCGTCGCTATTGTTGTAGAACTCAGCGGCAACTGTGCCGTGTTCAATAATGCTGAGCGGAGCTTCGAAAGCAAATTTATAGCCATTCCGGGATTCATTGGATTGATATTTAAGTCGAGTGCGGATCCCCGTTCCAAGCAAGTTGTCTTCTTTGAGCCCGAAGGAGTAACGGGTGTCGCCACCTGAACTACTCAAACTCGCTGTCGGTAATAATGACCAATTATCCCAGGTCTCCACCACCACGGACTCAACGGATGGATCGACATCGGCTTGGGGATCTTTTTCTGCGATATAAATTTTCGCATCGCGAATGTAAGGCATTGCCCGCAAAAGTCGTTGGGATTCGTCGAGATCTTTTTGTGTGACAGTATCATTTTCGCTGAAGGTTAGATTATCGAGAACCACATATTCTTTGGTATTGATATGCAGGGCGTTAGCCCAGCGGTGAATGAAAAAAGCATCGGGATCTGACTCATCAAAAATGGGGTTATTGGCCACCACAATCTTGCTGACTTTTTGTTTGGTTTGATCTTGGTTTGCGGGATCGGCGAGCTTAGCCTCTTCTGCTTGGGCAATCCTGATTAGGTTGCCAACACAACAAGATAGGATGCATGCATACTGAAAAAATTTCTGCATAAAAGGCCACTCCCATGAAATCGACGACTGCAGCGAAAACAATTTCACGTTGCAATTCACAATTTAATAACACATGGAAAACGAGTGTTAGTCAAGGAAACATTTTAATAAGTTTCTTATTTTACTTAAGGTTAGCTTAAGATTATCTTGAGGTAGCGGCTGGGCGCGGGCTCCAGCCGGATTAGCGATTGTTACAGTGTACGCCTAGGTGGGACAGCGACGTTAGCAAAGATGAGCCCCGCAATCAGCGACATAAAAATCAAAAAGATTTGCGAGCCTATGTGCGACTGATTGAGCATGGTCTCTCCTGAGATCAGTGCATTGAGTCCGATATAGGTTTTACTGCCGGGGACTAAGATCACTATTCCCTGCAACAGGGCGATGGAGGCTGGCGCCTTCATCCAGCGGGCGAAGAGGTTAGAATAAATTCCTACTGCTAAGGCACCAAAGAAGATCCCCACCGAATCACCAAAATAATGTCCGCCGAGCATGGCTGAGAAAAACGCCACTATCCCAGCCAATACGCCCCAAGGCGAATCTTGCATCCTTGCTTTGAAAATAAAAACCAGCGCCATAGATAGAATCGGAACCGCCGACCAAATTGCCCAGCGAGGTAAACCCTCAGGTTCTATGTGAATCGCTTCGCCGAACATAGCTTTACCGATTGCCATGCCGAGCACTGCGCCAAAGTACAGCTTAAATAATTGCATGCTCGCATCCATGATGCGCGCCGTGCCAGAAATTAAATCCCGTGCGGCGAGTTCGGCTAAACCTAAGGTTAAGGCTAAGCCGGGAATAAAAATAATAATGGAGGAGAGGATCACTACTGGGATATTAATATTTGGATCGATACGCGCTATGCCACAGGCTGCGATGGCGCAAAGGATAGTGGCGAAGGGTTCGAGCACTTCGGCCATGCGGGCCGAGCGTTCGGCACGGTATACCAAGCCATAGACGAATAAGCCTAATAATCCTGACCAAAATACATCGTTCCAACCCGTGCCCATCAGCATAGCGAAAGCGGCGGCAGAAGTTCCAAAAGAAAAGCAAGTTAATACAGGGCCATAGGGATTGGGTTTATTGGCAATTTCTTCTAAGCGATCTAAGGCCTCGGCCAAAGTGCGTTTACCTGAGGTTAACTCATCGACCAATTCATCGGTGCGGGCGAGTGAACCTAAATCGAGTTCACCGGGCTTAACGCGAGCGGCATGGTTATATTCTTGATCGGTATCATGTTGCAAAACGAAGGTCATCGACGTCGGAGAAATAAGGAAATAGCCTTCGATACCTAAGGTGCGAGCAACGGTTTGTAAGTGGGTTTCTAGACGATAAGCGGGTGTGCCAAACTTATGCAAGGCTTTGCCTAGCTTTATGATAAATCTGCGTTTTTCGATAAACTCGTCGTTATCCAATCGGGGTATTCACTGTATAAAAAGTTGTAGGGAATGACGCGCGCATATTAACCTATCTTGTCTATAAAAGGTTAATGGCTTTTAACCTTAATACAAATAAATTGCTGATTTTTTGCAGCTCGGGCTATAGTCAGCTTTTTGATAAGGGGAAATAGGCATGTCTTTGATGGTAACGGGTCTTTACGCTAGCCTCACAGGGCTATTAATTGTCGCTTTGGCTTATCGAGTAGTGAAATTAAGGCGAGGTCAGAAAATCGGCCTAGGCGATGGTGGTAACAGCACCTTAGCTTTGGCTAATCGAGTGCATGTTAACCTGATCGAAAATGCGCCTATCGTATTGATTTTAATGCTGGTGGCCGAAGCGGGTGGCTTGCCTGCATTTTATTTACACTGTTTGGGGACCGTGTGGATAGTGGCGCGCTTACTCCATGCTATTGGCTTAACTCAAGGCCAAGGTGGTTACCATTTTGGTCGTTTTTGGGGCGTATTGCTCACTTGGCTAGTGATTATCAGTTTGGCGTTGGTGAATTTGTTGCATTTTGCTCAAGGTTTAGGAAAGGGTCTCTAGGCTCGCAGGTTTGGGCGGTCAATTCCGCCCTAAGCCATATCC
Source organism: Shewanella sp. ISTPL2 (assembly GCF_013283205.1). Taxonomy (NCBI): domain Bacteria; kingdom Pseudomonadati; phylum Pseudomonadota; class Gammaproteobacteria; order Alteromonadales; family Shewanellaceae; genus Shewanella; species Shewanella sp. ISTPL2. The sequence goes on from NZ_JAAPAV010000001.1 coordinate 119,941, forward strand.
ATAGCGGATTTAGGGGTATTACGCTTCTGGCTCAAATACCCCTGAAAATGCCTCGATTGGTGTTTTTTTAATCGCATTTATCCTCCATTCCCTGCTATACTCCGCGTCCCTAAATTGGCGTAACTTATTTTCGTGGCGCCTTTATTCGACATTACGTTTTCGGGTCACAATCCATGCAAGTTGAATCCACACTCTTTAGTCATCCCAAGTATTGGGCCACGGGCGACAGCACTGCGCCTTTCTTACCTATGTCTCGCAAGGAGATGGATAAGCTTGGTTGGGATAGCTGTGACATCATCATAGTCACAGGCGACGCTTATGTGGATCACCCAAGCTTTGGCATGGCGGTGATCGGCCGTATGTTAGAGGCTCAGGGTTACCGAGTTGGGATTATTTCCCAGCCAGATTGGTCGAGCAAAGACGCCTTTATGCAATTGGGCCGCCCGAATCTGTTTTTTGGCGTCACCGCCGGTAACATGGATTCGATGATCAACCGTTACACTGCCGACCGTCGTTTACGCTCCGACGATGCTTATACTGCGGGGGATATTGGTGGTAAGCGCCCAGATCGCGCCGTGACTGTGTACACCCAGCGTTGTAAAGAAGCCTTTAAAGATGTGCCTGTGATTATTGGTGGTATCGAAGCCAGTTTACGCCGCATCGCCCATTACGATTATTGGTCGGACAAAGTGCGTCGCAGTGTGATTTTCGATGCCAAGGCCGACATTTTGATGTACGGCAACGCCGAGCGTCCTTTAGTTGAAGTGGCACGCCGCTTAGCCGCCGGTGAACCGATAAGCTCGTTGCACGATGTGCGTGGCACAGCTGTTATCCGTAAAGAGCCACTGCCCGAATGGCGCGGTATGGACTCGCGCAAGATTGACCAACTGCACAAGATAGAGCCGCTGCCGAATCCTTACGGCGCCGATGATGTGGGTTGTGCTAACTTGTCTGGCCCGTCGGATGTGAAAATTTTCGATAACGAAGCCCCTAAGCCTATTAGCGTTCAACCGCCTAAACCTAAGCCATGGGATAAAACCTATGTGCTGCTGCCAGCGTTTGAAAAAGTCTCTGAAGACAAATATTTATATGCCCATGCTTCACGGATTTTGCACCAAGAGCAAAACCCAGGTTGTGCCCGTGCGTTATTTCAACCCCATGGCGACCGCGCCGTTTGGGTGAATCCGCCCGCATGGCCGCTCAATACCGATGAGATGGATGCCGTATTCGATTTACCCTATCAGCGCATTCCTCATCCTATCTATGGCAAGGAAAAAATCCCTGCCTACGACATGATCAAGACGTCTATCAACATCATGCGTGGTTGCTTTGGTGGCTGTTCTTTCTGCTCGATTACCGAGCATGAAGGTCGAATCATTCAGAGTCGCTCACAAGAGTCGATTGTTAAAGAAATCAAAGATATTCAGGAAAAAGTGCCAGGCTTTACTGGGGTGATTTCCGATTTAGGCGGCCCAACCGCCAACATGTATCGTTTAGGTTGTACCAGCGAAAAGGCTGAAAAAACCTGTCGTCGTCTTTCTTGTGTGTTTCCATCGATTTGCGGCCACTTAGGCACAGATCATAAACACACTATCGACCTATATCGTGCGGCACGTGCCGTACCTGGCATCAAGAAAGTATTGATTGCCTCTGGCGTGCGTTACGACTTGGCGATCGAAGATCCGGCCTACGTTAAAGAGTTAGTGCAGCACCATGTGGGCGGCTACTTAAAAATCGCCCCTGAGCATACCGAAGAAGGTCCGCTCAGCAAGATGATGAAGCCCGGCATGGGCGCCTACGATAAGTTTAAAGAATTGTTCGACAAGTTTTCTAAGGAAGCGGGTAAAGAGCAGTTCCTGATCCCTTACTTTATTTCGGCGCATCCAGGCACGACCGACGAAGACATGGTGAACTTAGCGTTGTGGTTGAAGGAGCGTAAGTTCAAGCTCGACCAAGTACAGAACTTTTATCCGTCACCGATGGCGAATGCGACCACGATTTATCATACCGAGTTAAACTCGCTGAAAAACGTTAAGCACACCAGCGAAGTGGTATCGGTGCCGAAGAAAGGGCGCCAACGTCGCTTGCACAAAGCATTGCTCCGTTATCACGATCCTGCGGGTTGGCCATTAATCCGTGAAGGCTTAACCGCCATGGGGCGTGAAGACTTGATCGGTAATAGTCCGCATCAGTTAGTGCCGCCAGAAGGTCGAAATGAGCGCGGACCTAAGTGGATGAAAGATGCCAACCAAGGCCAAAAAGCCTTTACTCGCTTCTCGGGCAATCAGTTTGATGACCGCAAGGGCGACGGTAAATCTAAAAGTGCAGCTAAAGGCGGCGCGCAAGCTCAGGCTGGTGCTGAGTCAAAACCCGCTGCTAAAGGCGGAAAACCAGCAGCGAATGGCGCTAAGCCAACGGGATCTAAACCCAGTGGAGTCCATTCGAGCCGTCCGGGAGCGAAGGCGCCCTTCGGCCAGTCTGGTTTTAAGGCCGGCGGCGCTCAAGCGAACAGCAGTGCTAAAGGCGGAAGCCCATCAAAAACGGGTGGCAAATCTGCAGGAAAGCCCTCTCAGGGTCGCCAACAGGCTAAGTAACACTTTTCGCCATCACAAATAATGTTTAAAGGCTGCTCCAGATATGGTTTGGAGTGGCCTAGCTAGCATGGTCATTCCGCTAAAATAGTCCTCAACTGGTATCGCTGGGCGAACTATTATAAGATCCCTGTCTGATGTTTATGTCTACTATTTGTTTATATTCGATATTTTAGCTATACATCTCACCCATATCCGCGGTTCGTTAACTAACATTAGATATTATGAATAAAAAGCGTAGACCCAGTCTTCAAGACGTTGCCGATCAAGTTGGGGTCACCAAAATGACGGTGAGTCGCTATTTAAAAAATCCAACAAGGGTGGCGCAAAGCACTCAAGAGAAGATTGCTGTCGCACTAGAAACCTTAGGTTATATTCCTAATCGCGCGCCGGAAATTTTAGCGCAAGCAACCAGCCGCGCTATTGGCGTGTTAGTGCCTTCGTTAACCAACCAAGTATTTGCTGAAGTGCTGCGCGGTATCGAGAATGTGACCGGCAAACGCGGTTATCAAACCATGCTGGCTCACTATGGGTATCAGGCCGAATTAGAAGAAGAGCGGGTGGCATCACTGCTCTCTTACAATATCGATGGCTTACTCTTGTCCGAAAGTTACCACACGCCGCGTACCGTGCGAATGATTGAAACGGCAGGCATTCCGGTCATCGAAATGATGGATAGCGTGTCGCCTTCGATTCAACAGTGTGTGGGTTTCGATAACACAGCGGCCGCATGCGAAATGGTTAAGGCCATGATTGCACAAGGCTATCGCCACATAGCCTACCTAGGCGCGCGCATGGATATTCGCACTCAGCTTAAGATGCGAGGCTACGAGTTAGCGATGCAGCAAGCTCGGCTTACATCTTTGGCGATGACCACAAATGAGGCCTCGTCGTTTTCCTTGGGGGCGTCGTTATTGCAACAAACATTAGCGAAATATCCTTATGTGGATAGTTTTTTCTGCACCAACGATGATTTAGCGGCGGGGGTGATATTTGAGTGTCAAAGACAAGGCATCAAGATCCCTGAACAAATTGGCGTTGCAGGGTTTCATGGCCATGATATTGGCCAATCTATGACGCCAAAATTGGCGAGCATTATTACGCCGAGAAAAGAGATTGGTCGAATTGCTGCTACTGAGCTATTAGACAGGTTAAATGGCAAAGAGATAGCAGAATCGGTTATCGACCTGGGCTATCGTATTGATTTAGGGGAAACACTGTAGACTTCCCCTCGTTCTTTCGCTTAACGACTTATGTTTGTCATCACAGGTTATCGTTAGAGAAACGCAGAGATGATGACTGCAACTATGCCGCCCGTCGTGCCGATAATGGTCTCCATTACAGTCCAAGTTTGCAGTGTTTGTTTTTCTGATAATCCAAGAAAACGGTTAGCGAGCCAGAAGCCTGAATCATTGACGTGCGAGAGCACAATCGAACCACCGCCAATGGCAATCGTAATTGCCGCCAATTGAGCCCCATCTAAGTTTAGTGGTTCAAGTATTGGGATGATAAGGCCGCAAGCCGTTAACATGGCCACAGTGGCCGACCCTTGGATCACGCGCACCGACGCCGACAAAATAAATGCCAGTATTACAATCGGTAATCCCGAACCTGCCAACATATTCCCCAATGCATCGCCGACACCCGAATCGATCAACACTTGCTTAAACACGCCGCCAGCACCGGTGACGAGAATAATGATCCCAGCAGGTTGTAACGCACTGCTACAGATTTCCATGATGCGCTCATTGGGAATATTGCGTCTCACGCCCAGTACATAGAATGCGATTAAACAGGCTAGCAAAATGGCGGTGAAGGGATGACCTATCAAGGCGAGCCAATTATGCAGATCGGATTTTTCATCAATAAAGCGTGACACCACTGTCTTTAAACCGATAAGCAGCAGTGGGAACACCACAATACTGATTGATAGCGCGAATGAGGGGATCGGTCCGCCTTCTCGTTCACCTTTTTCCTGCTGCTCGTGGGCAGGCAGCTCAACATGGACTTTTTGGGAGATGAGGCTGGCAAAGAGCGGGCCGCCTAGAATCATCGCCGGAATCGATGCCAATAAACCGAAGACTATCATGTAGCCAAAGTCGGCATTGAGCTGGGAAGCAACCAAAATAGGCCCTGGTGCAGGGATGAGAAATGCCTGACAAGTGGCAATACCCGCGAGCAGTGAAATACCAATTTTAACGACACTGCCGCCCCCTTTACGAACCACGGCAAAGGCGATGCCAATCAGCAGTACCACAGCAACATCGAAGAAGAGGGGGAGTGCACAGATAAAGCCTGTAAAGGTCATGGCCCAGTGAGCTTTGTCGTTACCAAATTTATTCAGCAGTGTATGGGCTATCTGATCTAGCGCGCCAGTCTCTTCCATTACCCGGCCAAACATGGCTCCCAAAGCGACCACTACCGCCACAAAGCCCAGTGTTCCCCCCATACCTTGTTGAATCGTATTGGTAATATCAGCTGGGTTCATACCAGAGAAAAGGCCGGCAATGATCGACACCAGTATCAGTGATACTACTGCATGTAATCTCACTTTCATCACTAAGAACAGTAGCAGGGCAATTGAACCCAGTGCTGTCAGAATCAATGACATATCAGACATAAGAGGACTTTTCCTTGTTAGTTAAGTTGTCCACATTTTTGTAGGTTACCGGTAACATGTTACCCGTAATATGATAGAGTGGGAAGTGACTAAATTCGAGAATTGGCATGAGGTTAACAAAGTGACTGAGAGAAAAAAAGGTAATAGCTATGTGTTCATGGGCGTCTCTAGTTGTGGCAAATCTTCGATTGGTGCCGCGGTAGCAAAGGCGTTAGAGACGAAATTTATTGATGGTGATGATCTGCATCCTAGAGCCAATATTATCAAGATGAAATCTGGCTCACCGCTCAACGATAGCGATCGTGCTCCTTGGCTTGAGCGCATCAACGATGCTGTGTATAGCATTGAGCAAAAGGGTGAAGAGGGGGTTATTGTCTGCTCTGCACTGCGTCGCCAGTATCGTGACTTAATCCGTCAGAACAATAGCAAGCTGGTGTTCATTCATCTATACGGAGATTTTGAATTAGTCAAAACACGCATGTTTGCCAGAACAGCCCACTTCATGCCGATTGAGCTACTCAAGAGTCAGTTCGACACGCTGGAAATGCCCGCGAATGATGAAGCTGACGTTATCCAAGTGAGCATAGACGGCACTTTCGAAGAAGTCGTACAACGCTGTATTAATGCGATAAATGGCGAAGGGTAAGGTCAACGTTGGCCATTGAAGTCAAGCGCAAAGTCGTAATGCACATCAGCTTAAACCGCTCAATTTTTTAGAAAAAAAGCCACTCCAGAAACTAACTTGGAGTGGCGTAGAGATAATGGTAAGCCAGCGGTACCATCCAATGAGCGTTACGGCGAGCGTTTGTAGACGGAACGTGCGCCGCACCTCAGCCTCAAATAAGCTCACGCATATGAGCGATGACGCGAGCTGCCTATCCTGCTAAACATGATTTAACTCAACATGTGATTAGAACTGTCACTAAAGACTGTTACTCAAAATCGTCCTGCTTCATGCGACTAAGCAATGCCAAAGTAGAATGAGCGCTTTAGAAACCTTAGCTAACATCTCCTTTAGTCCTAAAAAAAGTAGTTGATCCCCACTGCGAAGCTGTTGTCTTCCTGTGCTTCGAGTGCAGGATCATCCATATCACTGAAATCTAGCTTCATCTCGGCAAACATCACAGTGTCGTTACTGTAGCGATAATGCAGCCCCAGCATGGCAAATTGGCGAGTCCATTGACCTTGAATAGGCGTAGCTACATCTGTGTCTAAATCTAAATAACTGAGTACAACCATAGGCACAAAACCGTTGTCGAATTGATAGGCCGTCATCAACTCGGCACCAGTGGCGTCGTAGAGCTCGCCGTTGACCAGTTCATTATTTTTACTTTTGTGAGCGTTAAAGCCCACATAGAGACCGTTGGCCTCACGTCCTTCGGCATAGTGATAGTAGTCACCATACATGGCACCAATGCCGACAATTTCATTGGTTTCATCGACTTGGGTATTGCCTAAGTGGCCTTCAAAATCGCCGCGGTTAAAACCTGCGAGTAGCTTAAATTTATCGGTTACCGCATAAGTGATACTGGCGCCGTAGCTGCTGTCAAAACTCAGTTCTGAGTTGGTCATCTCGCTACCGTCATCGTTCTTTAGGCTGACATTACCATTGGTTTTGGCGGCATATTGCAGGGCGATTTGTACTGGGCCTAAATTATTACGGTAAATGAAGGCGGAATCGGCACGGCCTGTACCTGTGAGGCTGCCATCACCGAAGGTGTAAGCGCCAACGCTGTAACCTGCAAATACGTTCGGTAAATCTGTAGTGCCTGCGACATCGTAATAGGCGCCCCATTGTTTACCGAAACTCAGGTTGCCCCATGTATCATGGGACATGCCAACATAACCTAAGCGGTTATAGAGAAAATCATCGGTTTTTTCGGCGGCGAGTTTGCCCCCTTGCATCACTAGCCCATCGTCGCTGGAGACCATGTTGATCCCCCATTCTGTGGTAGCAAAAGCGGTCCAGCCATTTTTCTCGCTCCGTTCGAAGCTGAATCTTAGGCGTGACGAGTCGTCGATAACTGAAGTATCGTGGCTGTCATTTAATGCTGCAAACCCTAACCAACCTGTTAAATTTAATGTGTTTTTTTGATCTTTATAGAGTTCAACCGCCTGACTGCTGGTGGCCGTTAATAGCATAGGTAACACTAAAGCGAGACAAGTCTTATTCATAAATCCCCCGATAATGAGCAAGTATTCTCCAGGGGATCATAGGCTTGGCCTATGATCCCAGAGTTATCGTTAGTCTTGATGTGGATGTTGGTATTAATTGTTTCCGATCATGCGTTAGCCGTATTTAGGCTGGACGTGTGTCGGCAACAGGCGCTTGGTTTGAGATCACGCCGAAAATAGTCCAACCGAAGAAGGTGGCTATGGCGCCAAGCATCACTGCGGTTTCGCCTGAGCTGTACAGAGCATAGAAGCTATATAACGCACCGATTACGGCGATCACGTTGGCAACGCGGGCTTTATTGATAGGCACTTTTTGCTGTCTTTGCATTATGCCAAGCGCGGCCATAGATAAGATATAAGGCACAATGTTGGTGACGACGGCGAGGTTAACGAGTGCTTCGAACTGTTTGCTCAGTGATGGGCTAATGGTCATCAGCGATAATGCTGTTTGGATCGAGACGATAATAGTCATGCCCCAAATTGGCGCATCGGCTTTACTAACTTTAGAGAATATTTTAGGAAAAAATCCTTCATCAGCAGAGGCTTTAAACACTTGGGCAATAGTGAACTGCCAACCTAAGAGTGATCCAGTACAGGAGATAATGGCGCAGGCCATCACGATTTTACCGACTACTGGATTAAACATTTGTGCAAAGGCTAAACCGAATGGCGCATTCGACATGGCAAGCTCGGCATTTGGCACAATACCGGCAATGACGTTAGTGGAAACGATATAAATCACTGCTGCACCTAAGGTACCGCCCATAACGGCGATAGGTACGTTTTTTTCTGGGTTATCGACGGCTTCTGAGTTTGCACAGGCCGATTCTAAACCGAGGAACGCCCACAAAGTCATAGCGATAGAACCGCCTAACGCTTTGAAGAATGGCATATCATGCGGGTTCCATGCGCCTTTATAGAGGTCGATGTCAAACCAGAACCAACCAATTAAAGATACGCCAATCACAGGCAGAATAATCCCCCACACAGTCACGCTACTGACGCGACCCGTGATGCGGGCACCACCGAAGTTAGCAATGGTTGCCAACCAAAGTACGCCAATGGTCGCAAGACAAATTGCCATCGGGCTTAAGTTAACTTCGAGCAACACGGCTGCGTAACCCACGGCAGAGATGGCAATCGCGACGTTGGCGATTAACAGCGAGACGGCATAGGTGTAGTTGGCCATAAAGTTGCCTGAACGGCCGAAGGCATACTCGGCATAACCGCCCATACCACCGGATTTTTTACTGAACATACCGCACTTAGCAAAGGCGAAGGCGAGGGCCGTTGACCCTGCTGCTGTTACTAACCAAGATAAAATGGAGATAGTACCGACTTGAGCTAATTGGGTTGGCAGCATAATAATGCCCGAACCCATCATGTTGACTATGGTGATAATAGTTAATTGGACGACGCCAATTTTATTTTCTGATTTACTCATACTAATAACCTAATTTAGGTGACTTATTATAGGAGGCATGAATTTGACTGCAGAGTGGGGTTAATAAACTCTGCAGTCAGTCTTCATTATTTATTTAGTACATAGCCCATTGCTTGAATTTTGCCGTCTGCGGTATTTTCGAGATAAACACCTTGCAGTTCTGGTGAGAATCCAGGTAATAGGTTGATGCCTTCTTCAAGGGCAAGGAAATAACGCTGAACAGAACCGCCCCATATTTCACCTGGCACCATACATAACACGCCTGGTGGGTAAGGGAGCGCGCCTTCTGCTGCAATTCTTCCTTCAATTTGCGAGAGTGGAACTAATTCTACTTTGCCACGAATAAACTCTAGGTTTGCTTCCTGCGGGTCCATCACTTTTGTAGGGAAATGTGCTTTACGGAACATTTCTTTCTGCAGTTGTTTTACGTCATGGCTGACATAAAGATTGTGCATTTCTTGGCAGAGTTGACGGATAGAATAGTCTTTATAACGGGCTTTATTGGCATTATAAACGTTAGGTAATACTTCAGATAATGGCGCATCTTCATCGACTAATTTCTCGAAACGAGATATTTGTGATACCAGATGTTGCATCTTGGCCATATCTTCCGCAGGTGTCATCAGGAATAAAATCGAATTCAAGTCGCACTTCTCTGGAATAATATTATTTTCCCGTAAGAAGTTAGCCAGAATAGTCGCTGGAATACCAAATTCGGTATATTTGCCTGTTTCAGCATCTATGCCCGGTGTTGTTAATAAGAACTTACAAGGGTCAACAAAGTATTGGCCTTTTTCATAACCTTCGAAGGAGTGCCATTTCTGACCAGGTTCGAATTCGAAGAAGCGTAAGTCATCGGCCATTTGTTCGGTTTCATAGTCTTGCCATAGGCGGCCGTCGATCATTGTTGGCACGAATGGTTTGATATATTTACACTTTTTGAGCAATAGCTTACGTGCTTCGATACCCGCTTTTACCGCTTCGCGCCACAGATAACGACCACTCGCGCCTTCATGCATTTTCGCGTTTACATCTAGCGCCGCAAATAAAGGATAGAAGGGACTGGTAGAGGCATGCATCATAAAGGCGTTATTGAAGCGTTTATGGTTGCAATATCTATCTTGGCCTTTGATATGTTTATCTTTTTTATGGATTTGCGAGGTTTGTGAGAAACCGGCCTGCTGTTTATGCACCGACTGAGTCACGATAATGCCTGGATCTTCAGCAGTTAGTTCGAGCAAGAGTGGTGAGCAGTCATTCATCATAGGGATGAACTGTTCATAACCCACCCAAGCCGAGTCGAATAAGACGTAGTCACAAAGATGACCAATTTTATCAATCACTTGGCGAGCATTGTAGATAGTGCCGTCATAGGTGCCGAGTTGGATTATCGCCAAGCGGAATGGGCGTTTTTCATCGGCTCTTTCTGGCGCGACTTCACGAATTTGCTCTCTTAAATAGGACTCTTGGAAACAGTGGGCATCAATGCCACCAATAAATCCGAAGGGATTACGTGCCGTTTCTAAATAAACAGGTGTAGCACCTGCTTGAATTAATGCGCCATGGTGGTTTGATTTGTGGTTATTGCGGTCGAATAACACGAGGTCGCCTTTCGCTAACAGCGCATTAGTCGCGACTTTATTTGATGACGAAGTGCCGTTAAGTACGAAATAGGTTTTATCGGCATTAAAAACTTTGGCAGCGTATTTCTGTGCTTCCAGTGGAGCGCCTTCATGGATCAGTAAATCACCCAGTTTCACGTCGGCATTACACATATCCGCGCGGAAAATTGTTTCGCCAAAAAAGTCGAAGAATTGGCGGCCCACAGGGTGTTTACGGAAGAATTGTCCGCCTTGGTGACCAGGACAGGCAAAGGTAGAGTTACCCATTTCGACGTATTTTTTTAACGTACCGAAGAAAGGTGGCAATAGCGCTTGTTCATATTTACTTATTGCAGTCTCAACCTGTTTTCCGTAGAAGTCAGTGTTATCACCGCAGAGTTCAAATACCCCTGTAATCGATGAGCAAACATCATCAGGGAAGGTTTCTTCACAGCAAACTGAAACGAAAATGGGCAGTTTCAATCCTGTGTTTTTGATCTTTTCAACAATACCATTTCTAACATCATCAACAGAGACGACAGCCGCGCCCACATCGCAAAAATCTGTGGTTAATACATTGACAACTTCTCTGTCGATATCGAAACAAGATCTAACAGATAAGCTAGCGGCTACTTTTAATGATTTCATAGTTAATTTCCCTTTTACTTTATAAAAAATAGATACAAGTGTGCCTATACCTAATTAAAAACATTAATGGTATGAAAATTAGATATAGCTATTCCGTGCGCAGATTAAATGTGGTTATGCCAAAGTTACGAAATAAATATAAGTAGAAATATATTTATTGAGCGTATGAATAGCTTAGCCGCAGTAAAACTGCACTGATAAAAGAATGCTTTGATTAAGGTGTTAGATAATAAACCAAATAAAAACAGTACGATAAGTGTTTGCACCTATTAGGGCAATAGCACTTTAGACCTGTTAATTGGCCTACTACCTACGCTAAGGTTAGCGGAGGAAGATAAAGGAGTGATCGAAATAGTCACGTTGACTAGGCATCATGATATGCCGTGTGCGCCTGATATGCGCCATAATTTTAGATTTCCTCTTCATATACGACTCCATTATGACTTAGAGAAAATGGTTAGGTTTTTATTACGTAATGAAGTTTATATGCGAGTTATAAATAAAATCATGACCTATGTCTTATTTTTAAATAATTAGCACGTCAATTTAACTTAAATTATCAATATTAAATGGAGTCAATCATGCTTAAGTATCTTTATCTAAATTATGAAAGTAAATATTGTCAGCATTATTTAAATAATATTATTTGCATAAAATATCTTATTTCAAATATCTAATCTTAATTTAAAGGCTGCTGTAATCATCATTCCGATTTATACCGTATTTCATATTTGCATTTTTATGCAGATATTTTCGTTACAAAATCATCTTCCTGCTTGAAAAATGCAAAAATGATAACTTTTTTCTCACATTTGAGCATTTGGGGCAGAAAGTTGTCGTTTTAGGGCAGATGTTATTTTTTTGATTGACGTAAAGTGAGTCAGTTCGAACATGAATAGGAGATAGACATGAATAAAGGGTGGTTAGGGGCGAGTTTAGTGCTTGGGTTATTCGTTGGACAAGCAAGTGCTATGACATTAACGAGCAAAGATATGAGCGAGGGCAATAAACTGACATCGCAATTAGTGTTTAATGGCTTTGGTTGCCAAGGGGAAAATATTTCGCCGCAACTGACTTGGACTGAGGTGCCCACAGGAACTAAAGCATTTGCAGTGACAGCTTATGATCCTGATGCGCCAACGGGCAGCGGTTGGTGGCACTGGGCCGTATATAACTTATCCGTAGCGCAAACTTCGCTCGCACAAGGTGCGGGCTCGCATGTTGATGCTCTGCCCAAAGGCGCCATTGCCTTGAAGAACGATTTTGGTACTACAAATTTTGGTGGCGCATGCCCGCCCCAAGGTCATGGCGTTCACAGGTATGAATTTACTGTGTGGGCATTACCCAGTGCTTTAGAATTGCCAAAGGATGCTAGCCCTGCCTTATTGGGCTTTATGCTCAGGGCACAAGCGCTCGGCAGCGCCAAGTTGACTGCGGTATATAATCGATAATCCATTGATAATTAGGCTGGTGTCATGATCCGTATGTTTGAATATGATTCGAAGCAGGCACAATCTTTATCTCAAGTCCCTGTACATCAGCCGTCGATTATTCGGGTTATCTATGGTGAAAAGTCTCTGCTCTGGCAAGATGAATCTGTTTTAGTAGGCCAAGGGCAGTTACTGTTAATTCCTGCTGGTTCGCATATTAGCTTTGTTAATCGACCTTTTCTTGGGCGTTATCGGGCGGTGCAGTTATTACTCCCCCACGATTTACCCCAAGGCATTTTATCAAGCGCTACCGATTGGCGTGACCCTATGCCAGTCCAAAACATATCACGCGCTGTGGACTTAGCTTGGAATGCGCTATTACAGAGTTTGACCTTGTCTCTGGCCGATCCTGTTCAACTACATTATTTGGCCGCGTTACTGTTAAGTTTGCCGGATAAACGCAGTGTGAACTGGTTGTATGGACACACCCAACGCAGCGTGACTCAAGCGGCCTTGGCCTTGATGAGTATGAGTCCTTCGGCGTCATGGCAGCAGGAGGATATTGCCGACAAGTTACACATGAGCACGGCAAGCCTTAGGCGTAAATTGGCCTTAGAAGACACCAGTTTTAGGCAGTTACTGGCAGAAGTGCGGCTTTGTCATGGTTTAGCCATGTTGCAGAATTCGAGCGAGCCAGTATTGCAAGTGGCTTTGGCCTGTGGTTATCAATCTGCGGAAAAGTTTTCCTTACGTTTTAAGCAACAATTTGGCCTGACCCCTGCGGCTTATCGTCGTACACTGTGAAGTGGCATGGGTGTATACCCAAACAACTTTAGGGTACTGGAGAGATATGATGGCGGATGAGCAATTTACTGACAGCGGATTTTGGAACAAGATCAAACTCTTTAGCCGTCAAGCAGGTAGAGAGGTCATCGAGCGGGCACTATGGCTTTATTATGCAGCGCAACAACCCAATACGCCTAAGTGGGCTAAGTCAGTCATCTACGGCGCTTTAGCGTATTTTGTTTTGCCTTTAGATGCGATTCCCGATCTGACTCCTTTAGTTGGCTTTACCGATGATTTAGGTGCCCTTGCCGCTGCCCTGACTATGGTGACCTTATATATCGATGATGAAGTGAAATCCCTTGCGGCGGATAAACTCGCACTGTGGTTTGGAGATAAGCCGAGCGAACCTAAGACTTAAACCTATTGCGAACGCAATTGCCTAAGTGATGCAAAATTGTGCTAAAAATATGATTTCATTAAGAGTCGTTGATTTGGTTTTGACTGAGATTTTCTGGGGTAAAAATATTTTTTTGCAAATGTTTCACTATTGCTTGATTGCGCTATATGCTAGCGCTGTTTTGTAAACCCCTTGTGTTTGTTTAGGCAGATAAATGAAAAATATTATGGTAGTGATCCTATGGCTTTTAGGTGTCTCTGCCGCTACCCCCGCGTTTGCCGATGAGGCCTCTCCGGAACAACTCGCCCGTCTTTACCTCGATTTTATGGCACAGAATAGTCGCCAGAGCGAAGCTTTGTGGCCCGGTTTTCGCCTTGAAGATAAAGTACACCTCTTTAGTTATGGTGGTAATGTCTGGCTTCGACAGCCTGGTGGCGAAATAATCCAAGATAACAGTGTGTTAGAGTCGGTCAATCTGCACTCGGGTCTATCGGTGAGTTTCGGCTTTCCGCAATATAATGGCCAGCCAGGCGTATTGATCCAGCTCGAAGTGCCGAACATCCAATTTACTCGCGACACTAAGCCAACGGATTTAGCTTTTTTAATCTGGGCGAGCAATGGCTTGCATGAAGCCTTCCATTTTTATGCCCAATCCGAATGGCGAGTATTAGAAGACGGTAAGCGTTATGAGGGTGAGGTCTTTCCGCTCAACTTCGATGCTCGCTATTATCGTTTACAGTTATTTGATGCCTTAATGGCGGCGCTGGCACAACCTGAACAACAGTCATTACATCTTAGCTATGCAGCCTATTGGTTGCAGCAATGGCGCCAAATTGCGCCGAATGAAGATCGAGTCGGTTACATCAATGATCTTGTTGAAGGCAGCGCTAAGTACGTGGAATTGGCCGCTGGTGCGCGTGTGTTGAGTCAAAATCAAACTTTACTTGGTTATCAGCAAATACTGACAAAATATGTGTATGACTATTATCAACAGCAGAAGATGTGGGTTGGTTGGACGGCTGAGGCGGCAAATATTGGCGCTCTGGCGGGCATATTGTTGGATAGCACTCAAGACCCTTATGTATGGAAAGAGTCGGTCATGTCGGGTATGTTGCCTGTGGATTTACTACTGAACCGCGTAAAGCCAGTATCCCCGTTAGACAAGAAAGACACTAAACAAAAGAAACAGCTGCAGGAGATGCTAGCGTATTACCCTGCCACTCAAGCAAAACTGTCTCAATTGTTGTTGAATGTGCAGGATCCAAAAGTGCCGTTATTGGTTATGCCGAGCGTGAGCGATAGTAGCAGTTTTATTGATGTGGGTGACGTACGTTCTGGCTTTTATGTAGTGCCCTATCAAGAGGAAATGACTCAAGCTTATTTAGGGATGAGCGCGCAATTTAGTAACTTGTCAGTGAGTGGCAGTCCATTACTCGATGTTCCAGTACAAAATTTTTGTGAGGGCATTGAGGCGGCAACTCTGTTACCTTTAGCATTCCCCTTTCAGCGTGAGGGTCAGTATCTGGTATTCAACGAAGCGGAAGTCCATGGAACTATTAGGGTTTCTGCGAGTGTTGTTGATGGAAGAACCCTCTACTGTGCGATGAATTAATAATGAGAAAAAATCAGCTCGAATTTACCTACATGCGTGGCATTGCGATTATCTTTATCGTGCTTGGCCACAGTATTTACAACTCTGGTGAAGGTTTCCCGCTGTTGCTGGAAAATCTATTGCGTGGTGGCACGGCGTTATTTGTGTTTATCTCGGGATACTTTTTCCATCGCATTTTTTATAAGGATTTCGACTACAGCAAGTTTATGAAGAACAAAGTACAAAACGTACTTTATCCTTTTTTAGTTGTGTCATTGATTGGTCTATTTTGTTTGTGTTTGCGCTGGATATTTATGGAGCATCAGCCGCTCGATAATGTCTTGCTGAGTATTTTTTATACTGTGCGTAACGGTTATATTCTGTATCCGCACTGGTACATTCCCTTCATCATGGCGGTGTTTTTATTCTCGCCGATTTTTTTATGGTTTATCCGTTGCTCGCAGCAGATGCGTTGGACACTATTTGTACTGAGCTGTGTGGTAGCGATTCTATTGCATAGACCTATAGGTAACGTCAATTTCATCCACTCAGTCGTGTATTTTGTACCTTTCTACTTGATTGGTATTTTATATTCGCAAGATGAACATATTGTGACGCGCTTTGGCTCTATTTTCACCGCACTAGCGATGATTTTTTTAGTGGTGAGCTTAGTCGAACAAACTTACATAGTGCAGCATATTGGTAACTATCATAAGGCACCGTTTGATTACAACGGTATCGATTGGCAGTTTATTCAGAAACTTTGTTTATGTGTATTAGTACTGAATTTCTGTGAATGGTTGTCGGGACGAAGTCGTTTGCCTTGGTTAGTCGAAGTCGCTGAGATGAGTTTTGCAATTTTCTTTATTCATCCACTCTTCGATATGCTATTTAACACAGCTGCAACCGTAATGCGTTTCCGCTTTCCACCAGGTTCTGCTGTGACTAGCGTGCTCTTTTCCGCTGGGATTTTCATTTTCATGATGGTAGGCAGTATTATGACGGCTCGCTTTATCAAAAAGCGTCTGGGTAATCGATCGCGTACTTATATCGGC
Source organism: Shewanella sp. ISTPL2 (assembly GCF_013283205.1). Taxonomy (NCBI): domain Bacteria; kingdom Pseudomonadati; phylum Pseudomonadota; class Gammaproteobacteria; order Alteromonadales; family Shewanellaceae; genus Shewanella; species Shewanella sp. ISTPL2. Next base: position 136,279 of record NZ_JAAPAV010000001.1, read on the forward strand.
TGGTAATCACTTGGCTTATCATCACTAACACTAGGTGAAATTCAGTTTGAATTTATTTCCTAGTGTTAGGGTGTTTTTCATCTAAAAAAGTGGAGAACATAATGAATCCCAACATTACCATACCGAGCCTCGGGCTCATCAGTTTGTCTTTTATCGCGTTGCCATCCATCGCCGCTCAAGTTGAGTCGCTATCCACCAAGACGCAGAATACTTTTTTCGCACAAATTGCGGCCCATTGTGGCCAAGCCTTTGCGGGAAAAGTGGTATCGGGTGACAGTGCCGATTCGGCCTTTAGCGGCAAGTCGTTAATTATGCACGTGCGTGAATGTAGCGACACTGAGCTTAAGATCCCGTTCCATGTGGGTGATGACCACTCGCGTACTTGGGTGCTGACTAAAACGCAGCAAGGGCTTAAGTTGAAGCACGACCATCGCCATCAGGATGGAAGTGAAGATGCTGTGACCATGTATGGCGGCGACACTATGAATGATGGGACAGTACAGAAACAGTCATTTCCCATTGATAGGGAATCTATCGATAACTTCGTCAAGAATGGACTCACTCAGTCGATTACCAATGTGTGGCACATGGAAATTACGCCAACGATTTTTAGTTACCAACTCACGCGAGAACAACGCAATTTTAAAGTCGATTTTGATCTTACCCAGCCAGTAGCATTACCACCCAAACCTTGGGGACACGACTAGTGTTGTTATTAAGCTAGCTCAAAATGGTGTTCATCACCTGCTTATGTTGCCCGTTTATGTGGATAACGACACTACACGGGCTCAGCCTCGCATCAAATCCAGTCAAATCGTTGTGACATCCTCGCCAGCAAACCCTAGTGCGGTAAGTTCTTCATCTAGTATCACGGCTATGTAATGACGCCATTAACTGGCAATAAGCCAATAAGCCAATAAGTCCATTATGTCTAAAAGGATTAATAATAGTTTTTTTCAGTTTTAAGTGTTCTTTTTATTCATTTTATTGTGTTGCGGAATACTAGAATTGCGGTTCATTTAATACTTAATTTTTATGGATAAACAAGATGGTTATACCTAAAAATAGGTATTTATGTCTTGAGGATAATTTTTTAAATATTCACCTAAATTAAACATAAATCTGAGATTTAAACCGGATTTAATCACTACTTCTGCTAATTTATAGTCTAGGCTAGAAAAGTGCAGTTGAAAGATGGTGCACCTAGGTCTAGACTGAAAAATTAAAGGACTGATTCACTAATGATTATAAAGTTAAGTGACCCAAAGGGAAGAGGTGAACTATGCGCTTTTATATGGCAAGACAGCCTATACTGAATAGAAATAAAAACGTTGTTGCTTATGAGTTGCTCTTTAGAAATAGCCGGGATAACTATTTCCCACAGGGTGTTACAGACAATGTTGCTACAGCTAAAGTGTTTGTAAATAGTTATTTAAGTATGGATCTAGAGGATTTAACCGAAGGGAAGCCAGCATTAATTAATTTTCCATCTCATTTCTTGCGAGACCATTTATTATACATGTTCCCATACAAAAATATTATTGTTGAGGTATTGGAAACTGTTAGCCCAAGCGAGGATAACTTTATTTTAATTAAAGAGTTATTTAACTTGGGTTATTATCTTGCTTTAGATGACTTTGTTTATTCTCCTGAGTGGGAACGTTTTTTTCCTTTTTTTAAACTTATAAAAATTGATATAATTTCAACGCCTTTGGATAGTGTTTCTCATCTGATCCCTAAATTTAGACAGTATAATTTAAAACTACTTGCAGAGAAAGTTGAAACATTGGAAGAGTATAGGCTAGCTAAGTCACTCGGTTTTGATTATTTTCAAGGTTATTATTTTTATAAGCCAGAACTCATAGAGGGGAGTGAAATAGGTGCTACACAACATTTTGTTATGTCTATTTATAATGAGGTTTTTAAGTCTGATTTTAGTTATAAAAAACTTGAAAATTATTTTTCTCAAGATTTAGATCTTACTTATAAATTACTAAGATATGTCAATTCAAGTCAGTTTGAGCATGTGAATGAATTTACCTCTATTAAGCAGACTATGGTTTTTTTAGGTGAAAATAAACTTCGTAAGTTTGTAAGTCTCATTATTTTGGCTGAACTTAACCCCAATAAACCAGTTGTGTTAATTAATAATACTATAATCAGGGCTCGGTTATGTGAAGAGTTAATATCATTAATGGGATTTCCTTTGTTGAAAGAGTCAGCATTTTTGACTGGATTATTATCTACTTTAGATGCCATTTTAGATAAACCGATGAACAGAGCGATAGAGCCGCTTCCTCTTGAACAGCAAATAAAGCGTGCTTTACTTAATAATCATGGATACCTAGCTCATTGTTTACAACTTACTCTGGCGTATATGGAAGGTGATTGGGTTACTGTCGATTATTTCATTGATAATTATAATATTGATCCTGAGAGGCTCATCTCAGCGTGTGATAAAGTGTATAGCTGGTTTAATCAGTATAAAAATTCAGTTCAGTAGTAATGAATGCTAGTTTGCAATAAGGATATGCGATGATGAATGGTATTGATTTAGACTTGTTTGATTCTTGTGCATTTATGTTATCACCTGAGGTGGAGTGGTTAGGCGAGAATCAAATTTTCTCAAATAATAATTTTTTAAAAAATGCCAAGAAAAAAATAATTCAGCATTTTGAAAAGATTAAACAGAATATCACGCCTAATGAATGCTTAATGATAGGAAGTAACTGTTTAAAGTTTAGCCTATTAAAGATGGCAAATAAAAATTTTATTGTGCTCTGTGTTGTAGAGCATGATGCGTCAATAACAAAAAATTTCGAGTATAGCCAATTTAGGTGTGATAATCCTGCGGGTGATGACTCTAGATATCAGGAAATTACTTCAGATGGTGTTCTTGTCGTAAATAGTCTTGGTAATATTGATTTTATTGGTGGCGGGGTTAAATACCTTTTCCCATATTTACATTTTTATAATTATATTGGCAAGTCATTTTTTAGTTTAATTCAAGATATTGTTAGCTATGAGGTTGTTGGTAGAGATAATTATAGAATTATGAAGTGGTTTAGATATAAATGTGCAACTAATAAAAAAATATGTCTATCTTTTAAAACTAAATCAGGGTTGTATTTTGAGTATAGAGATTTCTTCCTTGATGATAGAACTCGGTTTGGATTAATTATAGATGAATCTAAACGATATGAGAAAGAAAAAGTATTAATAGAGAAATGTTCAGAGCTGGAACAATTGAATAGCTTTCAAAGTGATTTTATTGCCACTCTAGGTCACGAGATTAGAACACCATTAAATGCAGTGCTAGGCTTAATTGAGCTCAGTTTAGGTAATGTAAGGGCACAGGATAAGAAGTTATTATCTGTCGCATTCAGTACTTCAAAACAAGTTTTATTACTCATTAATAGTATGTTGGATTTTAAAAAGACAAATGAGAGTAGTGCAGATGTTAAAAATGACTCGGTAGATGTTAGGTTGTTAGGCGAATCTGTTGTTGATGCGTTTAGCCTTCAAGCAGATAAAAAAGACATTAATTTAGACTTTTTTATGCCATTAAATTTTAATCGCAGGGTTATTTGTGATGAAGTTAAACTAAATCAAGTTATCTATAATTTAATCTCCAATTCAATTAAGTTTTCCAATAAAATTGACTCGTCGATTCTATTAGAAGTAGAAGTTCTGGAACAGTCATTCGAAAATGTAAAACTAAAGTTTTCTGTTATTGATAATGGTATCGGTTTAACTGAAGAGGAACAATCAAAAGTGTTCGGTAAGTATGAGCAGGCATCATCAAATTCTTACCGTCAGTATGGTGGTGTTGGCTTAGGACTATACATAAGTAAAAGTATATGTTGTTCAATGGGAAGTGATCTTCAGGTTATTAGTCGTATCGGTGATGGTAGCGTTTTCTATTTTGTTATTGATTTTGCTTTAGATAATCACTTTACGGCGCATGATGTAAGCGGCTCCTATCGTTCTGATATTGATGCTTCAGTAACAGCATATACTAACAGTTCGATTTTTCACGAATCAGTTTCAAGATATTCCAAAGAGCTTGATTTCGAGTTGCTATATTTACCAAGTAATGAATTACTGGAATTTGAAACTGAAAGCTCAATACTTTTTATTGACTTGAATCAAAATGATATTATCTCAAAGAATGAATTTGTAACTAGTCTTTTTACAAGAAAAGAAAGAGTTGCAGAGTTAAGGCGAGTGTCACTTTCTAAGTCTAACTCTGACTACGAAGTGATTTCATATCCACCACTCAGAATTCAATCAGTAACTGATTTCGTTAATGTTAAAAATTATTTGAATATTATTGACGAGCAGGCTTCGGATAGTGCTGATTATAGTAATATTAGTGTGTTAGTTATTGATGATTGTCAAGAAAACTTATTTGTTATCGAAAAACAGTTATTATCTGTTGGAGTCATAGTTTCCTGTGTTCAAGATCCGATGCAAGCAATTGAGCTTTTTAAGACAAATAAATTTAATGTCGTTATTTCTGATGTGATAATGCCAACTATATCGGGCTCAGACCTCATTGGCGTCATTAGAGAAGTTGAAGGGTATCGGGAATTAGCGCCATCGATTATTGTGATGTTGACCGCTGATCATGGCGACATATGTAAAGATGAATGTTTGCAGGCTGGAGCAAATCGCGTACTTGTAAAGCCTCTGACATTGAATGATTTGATTGGCCTTTTAGATGAAGTAAAAGTCACTTTGTCAAATAATACAAGTTTAAAAAAGTCTACAGTTAAAGCAGATAATACTTCTTTTGATAATAGTTTTTTCTGTTGTGATGAAACACCGCAGGAATTAGTAGACATCTTACAGATAGTCAACTTGTCAGATATATATAATTTTGTAGGTGAAGATATAAGCGATGAAGAGTTATCTATTTTTTTAGAGCAATATTACAGTAATTTACTTGTTAAGCGTGAAGCATTAAGGTCTGCAATTGTGGATAATGATCTTCGTATTATTACTGCAATTAGCCACACCCTTAAAAGTAATTCTCTTTACATAGGTGCAAAAAAATTAAATTTATCTTGCCAAGAACTAGAGCGTGTTTCGCGTAACAATGCTATTGATTACAAAGTTATCTTAAAATGTTGGCAAGAGGTTGATGATGATTTATTTGCGTTAATTGAGTTTTTTATGCAAAGGAGTAATGCTAGTGGATAGAGTCAATTTTGAGCATATCGTTCTCTATACGAACGACCAAGATAATGATAGATTATTGATAAGTGTTCTAATTCGTCACTTTTCTCGTATTCATGTGATTAAAACGAATGCTGAGCTTGTTGAGCAAATCAAACAATCAACCCCAAAAGTGATTCTTGTTGCTGCTGAAACTTTACAAGAAACTTTACTTATTTATTACGAAGCTATAGAGGAATTGCAGGCTGTAGAAATATGTGAGCATGCCGTTGTTTCTCTTATTCCAAAACATCAAGAAAGAGAAGCGTACGAGGCTTACCGTAGTGGTGTGATTAATGATTATTTAATCGCTAGGCCAATGTATGAAGTACATAGAGCAATTATAATATGTACACATTTATTGCGGGAAATTGGGTTGAGAGGAAAATATAAAAAAGTAGAAGAGTTTGTAAATGTACAAGATAACTACTCTTCGCATATCAAGGAGATTGTCCTTAAAGGTGTTCAGCGCAAGAAGGATTTAGAACATAGCTTTGAATTAAGTTTGATTGAAATCGAGCAATCATTAGATAAGGCAGAAGCGCACCTTGCAAGTAATAGAACCGCTGAGTTAGATCTGGCTTCATTGAAGAAGATATTATCATTTATTCGTTCTAATGAAATTAGACCAGCTTTGTTGAAACTGCAAAGTAAGGCGTTGCACTTACTTGAACTTGTTGTTACTGATGTATCAAATGTGGCGACGGTCGCAGAAGCCCCTTTGCCAGAACAGGAGCATATTGAGGTTAGCAACAAGGCAGCTCCAACCGTGCCTGATACTAAATACACGTTTAATCGATTGTATTCGGAGTCAAAAAATTCTCTTGTATCAGTTGAAGTTCCTGTAGTGCCAAAGATGTTAATTGTTGAGGATGATCACATTAGTTTGAATTTAACTATTATGCTTCTTAGAACGTATGCCATTGAACTTGATACATCATTGTCTGGACGTATGGCGTTAGATTTACTTTCTAAGAAAAAATATGACGTTATTTTAATGGACATAAATCTTCCTGATACTAATGGGTTTTATATTATTAACCACATTAATAAGTCTAATGGAATAAATGCAATTACGCCCATTGTTATGTTGACAGGGAATAAAAATAAGTCATCAGTTCAGCAGGCAATAGCTGCAGGAGCTAAAGGTTACATTATCAAACCACTATATAAGGATTCGATAATCAAGCTTTTTAGGAAGTATGATATTCCATTGCATTTGCGATAGTTCTATAGACAGGGGGTTCAATAGTGCTTGTATATTTTTAGTCTCACAGGTATGGGCCTATATCCTTACCCGTAATATCTACCTTTTTAGGTATTTAAATTGTTGGGTTTTTATGTTGTACATTGTTCTTTGGGGTTTTTATTAGATTATACTGATGTTTTTTAAGTTATAGTCTTTAGCTTAAATATGATGTTCATCTGTGGAATGACCACCTATTGTTGGCTGGCGTTAGTGCCAATCATAGATCAAGGGAGTCGTTTTGATGGCGCTAGTTGTGATGGAGTTAGGATGGTTGACAATACTGTACATAATCATAAATCTCGGACTCAATATATTATTTTAGCTGTGGCTATTTATGCGCTTGCGGCGCTTGGATGGATCTTTTTATCCGATCAATTGTTGCTTGTATTTACGGACACAGAAACTGTGTTTCGTTTATCCCTCGCTAAAGGTTTTTTCTTTGTATTTACCAGTGCCTTTATCCTACTTTTTGTTCTGAATGCCGTTCCTGACCGTCATAATGCTCCATCGGGTAATTTGCTTGAAATAACCTTTGCTCGCTCTGTAGCGATAAGCAATATCTCATGGCTTAAATACATTGCAATATTGAGTTTTACGCTGATAACGCTATGGTTTGCCAATTCGCTTTCAGCTGAGCAGCACCAGCGCTTACTATTGCTGATTTTTATGTTGCCTATTTCATTAAGCGCTATTGGTGGCGGATTTGCCCCTGGATTAGTCGCGACATGTCTCTCTGTTCTGTGTGTCTATTATCTTCATCCAACCGCCAATAGTCTCGATAATATTCATTCTGTCGATTGGTTACAGCTTATTAGTCTAAGTGTTTACGGCATAGTGATCAGTGCACTAAGCGGCTATTTACGTGCCTCATTACAGAAATTGGATGTGAATCATCAACTGCTCGATTCTGTGGTTTCTCAAACAACCGATGGTATTTTTGTGAAGGATTTGGCGGGGCGTTATATCTTGGTCAACCAAGGTGCCGCTACCTTTGTCGGCAAGAGTATGAGTGATATCTTGGGCAAAGATGACACTGATATTTTTGATGCTGACTCTATTGATATTATCCAAGAAAAAGATCGCACTGTATTAGTGTCCGCAATGGTCACCACACATAAAGAGTATTTACATATTCAGGGTGAAGCAGCCATTTTTCAAGTGACCAAAGGTCCTGTGTTTGACGCTCAAGGTGCAATTTGTGGCTTATTTGGAATAGCAAGGGATGTCACGACTCAAGAAAAAAATGCTGAACATTTACTCATTAGTGAGTTGGGATTAAAACAAGCACAACAATTATCAGGGATTGGCAGTTGGGAGTGGGATTTAGTTACTGATTCGCATACTTGGTCTGAACAGGTTTTTGTGATTTATGGCTTGCCATATAAAGAAGCCGCCCCTTCGATAGAACAAGTGCAGAAATTATTTACTCCTGAGAGTTGGCAAGCGTTAAGTACGCTGGTGATGCGATGTGTGCATACGGGAGAAGAGTATGAATGCGAAGCTGAGTTGCTAGATCCTAATCGTGCCCATCGTTGGATTATGGCTAGGGGTCAAGCACAGCGTGATCCGCACAGTAAGATATTTAAATTGCACGGTACAGTGCAAGATATTACCCAGGCGCGACAGCTTCAACAACAACTAGCGGCTCAAACAGCACAATTGCAAAGGGTTATTCAAGGTTCTGAACAAGGATTCTGGGACTGGAATGCTGTTACTGGAGAAGTGCAAATCAGCCCAAGATTTGAAGCCATTTTGGGATATCAAGCTGGCGAGATGAAGCTGACGGTTAATAATTGGCGTCAATATGTGTATGTCGAAGATGTGCAAAATATAGAGCAACAGGTTCTACAGCATCTCATCCATAAAACAAGCAGTATAGAGTTGGAAGTGCGCTGCATTAAAAAGACTGGCGAGCTGTGCTGGATATTGTGTAAGGGGCGGGTCGTTGAAGAGGATAGTCAAGGTCGAGCGTTGATGATTTCGGGAACCCAAGCCGATATCACGTTATTAAAGACCCATGAGACTGAGTTAGATCGCGTGGCAAATTATGATGCACTTACAGGATTACCAAATCGTCGCTTACTTTTAGACCGTTTTCAGCAAATGATTGCCCATGTTCAACGTAATGGCAGTCTCTGTGCCGTGTGTTTTATGGACCTTGACGGGTTTAAGGTGATCAATGATCGTTATGGCCATGAGGTTGGTGACCAACTGTTGATCGCGATTGCAAATAATGTGTCTGTGGTGATTCGGCAGCAAGATACGTTGGCCCGGGTAGGAGGCGATGAGTTCGTTATCTTATTTGAGATGATGTCTGAGGAAGAATGTACTCAAGTACTATTACGAATACTGGCGGCGGTCGATCAGCCGATATTAATCGGTGATTTAAATCTTTGTTTAACGGCTTGTATTGGCGTGAGTTTGTATCCAGAGGATAACGTTGACCCCGACATTTTATTGCGCCATGCCGACCAAGCCATGTATATGGCAAAATCGGCAGGTAAGAATCGTTTCCAAATGTTTGATCCTGACATTGATCGTAACATTATTGCTCGGAGAACTTGGTTAGAAGAACTTAAGTCAGCTTTTGAACGTCATGAATTTGTGATGTTTTACCAACCTAAAGTGAATCTCGCTACCGGTAAAATTATTGGCGCGGAAGCCTTAATTCGTTGGCGTCATCCACTGCGAGGTATAGTCGGTCCGAGTGAGTTTTTACCGGATATTGCAGGCAGTGATCTTGAAATTGCTTTAGGTGAATGGGTTATCAATACTGCAGTAGCGCAATGGCAGAATTGGCAACAGAGTGGTCGTCCGATAGCAGTAAGTATTAACGTAAGCGCTCGGCAGCTATTGGCTGAACACTTTAGTGCATTCTTAAAATCGACGTTAATGCAATATCCCGATTTGACGGCCTCGGATCTAGAATTGGAAATTTTAGAGAGTGCCGCCATTGAAGATATGACATTGGCAATTGATATCCTTCAGGAATGTAAGCGTTTGGGTGTCCATTTTTCCCTAGATGATTTTGGTACAGGTTATTCGTCGTTAACGTATTTACGCCAATTACCCATATCGACGATAAAAATTGATCAGAGTTTTGTGCGAGGCATGCTCGATAGCGAAGATGATTGGCGTATTGTGGAGGGTGTTATCCGCTTAGCGTCAGTATTTAATCTTAATGTGATTGCTGAAGGTGTTGAAACCATTGCCCATGGTAAAAGTTTAGCTGAATTGGGCTGCCAATTGTGCCAAGGCTATGGCATTGCTCGGCCTATGCCTGTAGAGGAGTTTGCTCTTTGGTACGATGAATGGCCATCGCAATATCAACAGATTAAACATGAATTCAAGCAAATGGACGAATTGCATCTTTAATAGCAAGTTACAGAGAGTTTTTAGCTGGCTTTAAGGATTTAGGTGCTCACTCGTGTATTTGGAATGTACTTATTTGGCGTGATGGTTCTTATCTGGAGCAAAAGTTGGCGCTGGGCTAATCTTTTGCTCCATAGTTCAGAATACTTTTAGTGTTTAATCTATATTTCTTTTTGATTTACTCGGGTTGATAGCTCTGAAGCGCTTTCTTTGCGTTCGCTATATCGGTTCGTGAGGAAATTAACATTGCCCCTCAGGAGTAAAGTGAATTTCATCAATTCCTCCATAACATCAACTACGCGATCGTAGTAAGGCGAAGGTTTCATTCGGCCTGCCTCGTCAAATTCTAACCAAGCTTTTGCAATTGAAGACTGGTTGGGTATGGTGAACATGCGCATCCATCGTCCCAATATACGCATTTGGTTTAGTGTGTTGAAGGACTGTGAACCACCACTCACCTGCATTATTGCTAATGTCTTACCTTGTGAAGGCCGGACAGCACCTTCAGCCAAAGGGATCCAATCGATTTGAGCTTTCATAATACTGGTCATTGCACCGTGGCGTTCTGGTGAACACCACACCATACCTTCGCACCAACGTACCATTTCTCTTAGTTCCATGACTTTGGGATGACTGTCAGGCGCATCATCAGGAAGTGGAAGTCCAGAAGGGTTAAAAATACGCACCTCTGCACCCATGTGCGTTAACAGTCGAGCCGCTTCTTCCGTCGTCAGTCGGCTATAGGAGCGCTCTCGTACTGAGCCATAAAGCATCAGTATTCTAGGCGGGTGGGTTAAAGGAGTTAGATTAAAACAGTCCATATCCATGTTATTAACCATTAATTCTTGCTTGAGCGCTGGCATATCGTGGTTTAGTGGTTTCATGTGCGAACTCTTTGTCCCTGTTCATTAATGATGATTTCGCCATCTTCTTTGGTGAAAGGGCCTTGTTGTGCTTTGGTCAAAATATCAAGCACTGTCTCAGATGGGCGACAGAGTTTTGTGCCTCGCGGCGTAACGACGATAGGACGGTTAATTAAAATGGGATAAGTCAGCATAAAGTTAACCAGTTCTTCATCAGTAAATGTGTCTTCAGGAAGTCCTAGTCGTTCAAATGGTTCAACATTATTGCGTAACAATGAACGCACAGAGATTTTCATCTCATTAATTAACTTAAGTAATTCATTGCGGGAGGGTGGCGTTTCTAAGTAGTGGATGATTTGGGGTTCAACTCCACTATTACGGATCAATGCTAAAGTGTTGCGCGATGTACCACAGGCTGGATTGTGGTAAATCTTAATGTTGTCATCAATCATATTAGTCATAACATGCCTCTGATAAATAATTGCTTATAAATTTATTCATAGGCACTAAACAGATGCTCTAGTGCCCATGCACGAAGATTAGAAGGAGAGGCGCAGCGCCAGTGCCGCTAGGGTGACAAATAGCACAGGTAGCGTCATCACAATGCCGACGCGGAAATAATAACCCCAGGTAATATTAATATTTTTCTGCGCCAGTACATGCAGCCATAGCAGGGTTGCTAAACTGCCGATGGGGGTGATTTTAGGGCCTAAATCGCTACCAATCACGTTAGCGTAAATCATGGCTTCTTTAATCACGCCGGTGGCATTGCTACCGTCTATCGACAGGGCGCCAATTAACACCGTTGGCATGTTGTTCATGATGGACGATAAAAAGGCGACCAAGAAGCCTGTGCCCATAGTGGCAGCCCAAAGCCCTTGTTCTGCCAAGCTATTTAATACGCTTGATAGGTAATCGGTTAAGCCTGCGTTGCGAAGACCATAAACAACCAAATACATGCCGAGTGAAAAGATCACTATCTGCCATGGCGCGCCGCGAAGTACCTTAGTGGTATCTATGGCATGGCCTTTTTTCGCGACAACAAACAGGATCAAGGCACCCACGGCAGCGACTAAACTCACGGGCACACCGAGCGGTTCTAAGCCAAAAAAGCCCACCAAGAGTAAGACTAATACGCCCCAACCGGTTTTAAAGGTGTTGAGGTCGCGAATGGCGGCCTTAGGTTCGCGTAGTTTTTCTAGGTCGTAGGTCGCGGGGATATCTTTGCGAAAAAACAGATGCAGCATGACTAAGGTGGCACTAATAGCTGCAATATCGACGGGCACCATCACAGAGGCGTATTCGTTAAAACCTATGTTGAAGAAGTCCGCCGAAACAATATTGACTAGGTTAGAGACAATTAACGGCAAACTTGCGGTATCGGCAATAAAACCCGCCGCCATCACAAAGGCTAAGGTTGCTCCGGCGCTAAAGCCCAGAGCCAGTAACATCGCAATTACGATCGGGGTGAGGATCAACGCCGCGCCATCATTGGCAAACAATGCGGCAACAGTCGCGCCGAGTAATACTATGTAAGTAAAGAGTAAACGGCCACGACCTTTGCCCCAACGGGCCACATGTAGCGCGGCCCATTCGAAAAATCCCGACTCATCTAATAATAAACTGATGATGATCACGGCAATAAAGGTGGCGGTCGCATTCCAGACAATATTCCATACCACAGGAATATCCCCTAAGTGGACCACACCCAGTAGTAGGGCCAATACGGCGCCCAAGGTAGCACTCCAACCTATGCCTAACCCCTTAGGTTGCCAAATTACTAACACTATGGTGAGAACAAAAATTGCCCCTGCTAACCACATACAAGCTCCTCAAAGAGTAGAGATTGTCTACCCTCAACCATAAAATAATGCCCTCACCTAACGATATTGTCGGTGGGTTTGAATGATTTTTTATATGTGAATTTTCGTATGTATCTTAGTGTTGAACACTATACTCAAACACCATTTTGACTAATGCGTGAAACTTAAGGTGATCTTATATACGGATATTTACATATATGAAAATTCGTATATATTGTACAAGGTCTTTCCAAAAGATCCATAGCCATGAAAAACGAGTGTTGTTTCTTACCGCTCACAGCTTGCTGTTTGAATGAACCTTTAGGAAAGTTAACAAAAGGAACAAAATGTTTGTACTAGTTCAGTCTAAGGGCATCAATGATTAATCCAACCCAGTTTTTTAAATGTTTAGCCGATGAAACCCGCTTGCGTTGCATGATGTTGATCCAGCAAGAGGGGGAGCTCTGTGTCTGTGAATTGACCGAGGCATTGCAAGAGACCCAGCCTAAGATTTCGCGACATTTGGCCCAATTACGTAAATGCGGTTTATTAGTTGATCGCCGTCAGGGGCAATGGATTTTCTATCGTATCAATAATGACTTACCCGAATGGAGTCAGTTAGTGTTGAGTGAAGTTACCAACCAAAACACTGTATTCCTTGAAGAAAATATGCGTAATTTGTGCAAGATGGGCGGGCGTCCTGACCGTGCTAAAGCTTGCTGCTAGAAGACTAGCAGCAAAAATTTAACCTCAAATATACGTTTTTTCATATGTTTACGTGTCTAAAGTTTTGCTTAATATTAAGGTGGCGTAACAATGCTGCAAATATTTTCAGATTTAGCGGGCTGGTTAACTTTTGATTTGATGGGTTTAGAGCCCAATACTAAGCTCGCCGACGCCATCCATTTTTTTATTGAAGATACCACTAAGATTTTTGCGCTCCTGTTGCTGATGATTTATGGCATCGCTTTGGTGCGGGCCTCGCTCAATGTCGAGCGGGTTCGGGATTACTTGGCGGGTAAAAATCGTTTTGTCGGTTACTTTATGGGATCGGGTTTTGGCGCTGTTACCCCATTCTGCTCATGTTCTAGCATTCCGGTTTTTTTAGGTTTCACTTCTGCGGGGATCCCCGTTGGGATCACTATGGCATTTCTGATCACTTCGCCGTTAATTAATGAAGTCGCCGTACTGTTGCTTGTGAGTCTGCTAGGCTGGCAGTTCACTGTGATATACGTGCTGGTCGGCATGTCAGTGGGTATGTTGGCGGGGGCATTTTTGGACACGATTCGCGCTGAGCGTTGGCTGCAGTCCTTTGCCGCCAAAGCACTCGAACAAGGTAAGGCGCAAGCAAGTCACGATAATAGCGAGGGTATAACATCAACATCCATGACGTTAACGGAACGGCATGAATTTGCGAAAGGCGAGACCCTAGAGATTTTTGGCCGAGTGTGGAAATGGGTCATTATTGGGGTTGGGCTTGGCGCCGCACTCCATGGATTTGTGCCTGACGGTTGGATCGAAGCCCACTTAGGCGATGGTCAATGGTGGTCGGTTCCTGTGGCGGTATTGATTGGTATTCCTCTGTATTCCAATGCCACAGGGGTTATTCCTATCATGGAGAGCCTTATCACTAATGGCTTGCCCGTAGGGACGACATTAGCATTTTGTATGTCTACGGTTGCCGCCAGTTTTCCCGAGTTCATTTTGCTCAAGCAGGTGATGCAATGGCGTTTGCTGGCCATCGTTTTTGCCATTTTATTGATTTCATTCACCTTAATCGGTTGGATCTTTAACGCTATAGGTCCCATTCTGTGAGAATTATAAAAATGTTAAACATCAAAGTATTAGGTAGCGGATGCGCTAAATGCACTAAAACCGCTGAGATCATTACGGCCATTGCCAACGAGAAGGGCATCAACGCGGCTATATCGAACAGATAACGCTTTAATCTTAAAAAATAATATAAAACACTTAATATAAAACTGAGTGTGAAGGATGCAGGTATGACAATCAAAATCGGGATAAATGGCTTTGGCCGTATGGGACGTTTAGCATTGCGCGCTGCTTGGGGCTGGGATGAGGTTGAATTTGTGCAGATTAATGATCCCGCAGGGGATGCGGCGACCTTAGCCCATTTGCTGACATTCGACTCTGTGCATGGTCGCTGGCAGTACGAAGCCAATGCCGAGGGCGATGACATTATTATCGATGACAAGCGTATTCGCTGTACACGCAATAAAACCATCGCGGAAACCGATTGGTCCGCCTGTGATGTTGTGATTGAAGCTTCGGGTAAGATGAAAACCAAAGCAGTGCTACAAGCTTATTTAGATCAAGGTGTTAAACGCGTTGTAGTCACTGCGCCTGTTAAAGAAGAGGGCGTGTTAAACGTTGTCATGGGAGTGAATCATCAACTCTATGACAAAGCTATTCATCCGATTGTGACTGCAGCCTCCTGTACTACTAACTGTTTGGCGCCAATCGTTAAAGTGATCCACGAAAACCTCGGCATAGTGCATGGTTCCATGACGACCATTCATGATATTACCAACACTCAAACTATTTTAGATGCACCGCATAAAGATCTCCGCCGTGCGCGGGCCTGTGGTTTAAGCCTTATCCCCACAACGACGGGCTCGGCGACGGCCATTACCCATATTTTCCCTGAACTCAAAGGTAAGCTCAACGGCCATGCGGTGCGGGTGCCATTAGCGAATGCCTCATTAACCGATTGCGTGTTCGAGGTGAGTCGCAAAACGACCGAAGCTGAAGTCAATCGCCTGTTAAAAGAAGCGGCAGACGGACCGCTAAAAGGCATTTTAGGTTATGAGGAACGCCCATTAGTCTCGGTCGATTATAAAACCGATCCGCGTTCGAGCATTATCGATGCGCTATCGACCATGATTATCAATGGCACTCAGGTCAAACTCTACGCTTGGTATGACAACGAGTGGGGTTATGCCAATCGCACCGTCGAACTGGCCCGCATGGTCGGTCTGATGGATAAGGCATAAGCTTTATGGGTAAGCTGACAGGGTTCTTGTCTAACATATCACCCGAGATCCGCCAGTATTTGGTGGTCACAGGCAACTATTGGGCATTCACGCTCACCGATGGCGCATTACGTATGTTAGTGGTGCTCCATTTCCATGGATTAGGTTATAGCCCGCTGCAAATTGCCATACTATTCCTCTTCTATGAAATCTTTGGGGTGGTAACGAACTTAGTTGGCGGCTGGCTCGGGGCACGTTTAGGCTTAAATAAGACCATGAATGTGGGCCTATTTATGCAGATTGTCGCCCTTAGCATGTTGCTTGTGCCTAGCGGTATGCTGACGGTTGCTTGGGTGATGGCGGCGCAGGCCTTGTCGGGTATCGCTAAAGATCTCAATAAAATGAGCGCTAAAAGCAGTATCAAGTTGTTGGTGCCCAATGATGCTCAGGGTGAGCTGTATAAGTGGGTTGCCATGCTCACTGGCTCCAAAAATGCGCTAAAGGGTGCGGGGTTCTTCTTGGGCGGCGCCTTACTGACCCTGTTTGGATTCCAACAGGCCGTGTTAGGCATGGCGATTGGCCTATTGCTGGTGTGGATTTTTAGTTTGTTAAGTTTGCAGCGCGATTTAGGTAAAGCCAAAAACAAACCTAAGTTCACGGAAATTTTCTCTAAGAGTCCGGCGGTAAACACGCTTTCTGCCGCACGCATGTTTTTGTTTGGTGCGCGGGATGTGTGGTTTGTGGTGGCTTTACCCGTTTATTTGGCCTCAACCTTTGGTTGGGATCATTGGTATGTCGGCGGTTTTCTCGCACTCTGGGTAATAGGTTATGGCATAGTGCAAGGCTTTGCACCTCGCTTGACAGGGACAAAGTCGGCGAGCCAAAACAAGGTTCCCGATGGACGTAGCGCCTTAGGTTGGGCGGCGATATTGAGCATAGTGCCGGCAGGCATTGCGCTGGCGATAAGTTATGACTTCCATGCCGCGAATATACTGATTTGGGGATTGATGCTGTTTGGCGTCTTATTCGCGATCAACTCTTCATTACACAGCTATCTTATCGTCAGTTATGCGGATGAAGATGGCGTATCGTTAGATGTGGGTTTTTACTACATGGCTAATGCTATGGGACGCTTGATCGGGACTGTGTTGTCTGGCTGGGTGTATCAAGTGTATGGCATGGCGGCTTGTCTGTGGATATCGGCAGCATTTATTGCGCTTGCAGCGCTTATCTCAATCAAACTGCCTCGGCATAAAGCGATATCAGATGGTGCTTAATACTTACCTAAGTTATCCCTGAGTTGTTGCGGTTGTTTTTATTCAATGCCCACCAAAGTATGGTGGGTATTTTAATCACTCTGATGTTAACTGAAGTTTTTTGATTTTGAGCAAACAACTCTCTATACTCCGGCCTGTTTTATACACGTCATTATGTCGCTATTCCCAATAGCACAACTATTTTTAATGCAGTCAAATTTGAGTTGGCTCATATAAGTGAGGTTATTTTTCGGTGATGAGCATTAAGCCGCATTAGTTTAATCCTTCCTTCTTGGATTGTTAAGATCCGTCCTTAGTCGCTACCGACTCGGTAGTTGTTTTGCTGTACCCCATAATCCCAATTGCATTTCGTCACCTTGACGCATAAGTACCTTATTGGCTATGCGCTGACATTTGAGTCAAGTGTTGATATTAGCTATTGGAAGATATGATTAAATTTCAATCAGAGTGAGTGGCATGATACAAACCATGAAAAAAGAGTGGTTCTCCAACATACGCGGAGATCTGTTAGCCGGTATTGTGGTTGCACTGGCGTTAGTCCCTGAGGCGATTGCCTTTTCTATTATTGCAGGCGTCGATCCTAAAGTCGGCCTGTATGCTTCATTCTGTATCGCAGTGGTCATCGCGTTTACAGGTGGTCGTCCTGGAATGATCTCTGCCGCAACGGGTGCTATGGCGTTGTTGATGGTGACCTTAGTGAAGGAACACGGCCTCGAGTATTTACTCGCAGCGACCCTATTAACTGGTGTGCTGCAAATTGCCGCGGGTTACTTAAAGCTAGGAAGCTTGATGCGTTTCGTCTCCCGTTCTGTGGTGACGGGCTTTGTGAATGCACTGGCGATTCTGATCTTTATGGCCCAGTTGCCCGAGCTGACCAATGTGACTTGGCATGTCTATGCGATGACGATTGCAGGCCTTGGTATTATCTACTTATTCCCACTCATCCCTGTGATTGGTAAATCCTTACCTTCGCCTCTCGTGTGTATTGTCGGATTAACGCTTTTTGCGGTTTATATGGGGTTAGATATTCGTACTGTCGGCGACATGGGACAACTGCCTGATACTTTGCCTATTTTCCTCTGGCCTGAAGTGCCATTGACCCTTGAAACTCTGATGATCATCTTCCCTTATTCGGCCGGCCTTGCCGTGGTGGGGTTGCTGGAATCTATGATGACTGCCACCATAGTCGATGACTTAACCGATACCCAAAGCGATAAAAACCGCGAGTGTAAGGGCCAAGGTATTGCCAATATTGGCGCGGGCTTAATGGGCGGTATGGCTGGTTGCGCTATGATCGGTCAGTCGATCATCAACGTTAAATCGGGTGGTCGCGGACGGTTATCGACCTTTTCAGCGGGGGTATTTCTACTCATATTGATTGTATTCCTCGGTGAATGGTTAAAGCTCATCCCTATGGCGGCACTGGTTGCCGTGATGATCATGGTGTCTATCGGTACTTTCTCTTGGGATTCAATTCGTAATCTTAAGCATCATCCAATATCAACCAACCTTGTGATGGTGGCGACCGTTGCTGTGGTGGTCGCTACCCATAACTTAGCTATGGGAGTATTTGTGGGGGTATTACTCGCGTCTCTGTTCTTTGCTAATAAAGTGGGCCGTTTTATGGTGGTTAAGAGTGTAACGGCTGCTGCCGACGCAGGTCGCCATTATCAAGTTATTGGGCAAGTCTTTTTTGCCTCGGCAGATAAGTTCAGTAATTCATTTGATTTTAGGGAAGTGGTTGATAAGGTGACTATCGACTTATCTCAAGCGCATTTCTGGGATATTACTGCGGTATCGGCTCTAGACAAGGTAGTGATTAAATTCCGTCGCGAGGGAACTGAAGTGGAGTTGATTGGCCTTAACCAAGCCAGTGCAACCATAGTCGATAAATTTGGGGTGCACGATAAGCCTGAAGACGTTGAAAACATGATGTCTGGTCACTAAGCCCTTAGCAACACAGTAAAAGGAAAATAACGATGACAAATGTGATTGCCTGTATCGACGGTTCAAAAGTGACACTCGCCGTATGTGACGCCAGTAGCTGGGCCGCTCAGCAACTGGATGCCCCAGTAACTCTATTGCATGTATTGGATAAGTCTGCTTATCCGATAGAGTCAGATCTGTCAGGAAATATTGGCCTAGGTACACGGGAGCACTTGCTCAATGAAATGGTTGAGCTCGAAGCGCGCCGAGGCAAGCTGGCACTCGAGCAGGGTAAGTATATGTTGCAAGATGCGCAAACGCGCATCGTGGAGGCACAACCCGCAGTCGTGGTTGAAACCTTGCAGCGTCACGGCGATTTAGTCGAAACTCTGTTAGAGCAAGAATCCCATGCCAGACTGGTGGTGATGGGCCGTCAAGGGGAGCAGCATCAAGATCAAGCGCAGGCCATTGGCAGCCATTTAGAAAATGTCATTCGCACGCTTAAGCAGCCTATTTTAGTGGTGATGGACGAGTTTACTGCACCGAAGCGATTTATGATCGCCTATGATGGCAGTGTGACCGCAAGAAAAGCCCTCGATCGAGTTGTAAGCAGTCCGCTACTTAAAGGGCTCGAATGTCATTTAGTGATGGTGTCTGATGATCAATCGCTGGCGACCGCTGAACTGGCGTTGGTGGCCGAGTCTCTGATTGCGGCGGATTTCAATGTGGTTACCGCCGTTTGTCAGGGAGAAGTGCAAACGGTCCTTGAGATCTATCAACTTAAGCATCAAATCGATCTTATGGTGATGGGCGCCTATGGTCATTCGCGGATTAGGGAGTTTTTTGTGGGTAGTAACACCACAAGGATGATCAGTAAAAGCCATATCCCCTTGTTATTACTTCGCTAGGTTAAATATGCATTTCAACTTATTTTGCTCAATTCTAATGACTTGGTTTTAGTTAGAACATCTGAGTCAGAAGCTTGAGGTAATCATTTAAGAAAAAACGGCGAGCATTTAGGCTCGCCGTTTGATATCACAGTCGAATGGTTCGTGTTAGTTAGCTTTAGGCTCGAAGCTAAAGGCTTGACCCGCAAGAGCGGCTTCAAACATTAAGCCGCCTTTTGCTGCGGTAAATACCGCCATACCGTTGATATAAGAGCCGCTTGCGGAGCGATTACCACCCGATTGACCTGCGCCTGCTGAGTTGCCTGTGGTTCCTGCTTGAGCGCTTGCTCCCATGTTGATGGCAACTGCCGACGCTTGGGCATCAAACTCGAAACTGCCGCTCGTGAAGGCTTCATAGGCTTTGGCATCTTTAAAGAAGATGATCTCGCTGTAGGCTTGTCCACCTAATTGAAAACCGATGGATAATTGAGTCAGACTCGAATCACCCATATAGGCACCGCCTTGGTAGACTCGGCCTTTGCCATAGGCTGCACCGATCCCAATTCCGCCTTTACCCACAGTTGGGAATAAAGCATAGCCATAGGCTGTGTCGAAAAATTTACTGGTTTCTTTCGCTTTTTGGAAATTGACTACAGCCTGATCGTAGCTTTCATCTGCATGTACAGTTGGGGCAGCAAATAGGCTCACAATAAGGCATGTTGATGCCGCAATGGCTGTTAAAAATGATTTCATGGTAACGCCTCTTCAAGTCTTTAGTTGTTCCAGACTAGCCTTTATCGACACAAATGACAGCCAAAAGTGACATATGTGTCAGCTTAGGTTCAGTGTTCGACTTAATGGTTGGAGTGATATTGGTGGTGATGATTGGAGTGCAGTTTCGCCAATTAGTTCTTAGGTGGCGAAGAACCTTGGTTTTTTTCTGCATCGTCCTGCTGAACTTGATGCAAAAATTCATACTCCTCTGGGGTGAGAATATTTTCAATGACGAGTGGGCGTTGCTCTAGCTGTGGTTCGGCCATGCGGCCTTTTAAGTAGGCAGAGCGGGTGATTTGCTTTAGCCCATACACCGCCAGCATATACATGCTCAGTAGTAAGGTCAGCCTTGGCAATGCGTGGGAAAGTAGCGATAGATTATCACCAAGATAGAAAGGCAAGATCACCACAAATACGCGGATTAACCAATTCAACAACATGGCCAAGGTCAAGCTTATCAGCCAACGAAACCGAATGGTGCCGAGCGCCTCTTGGGTTTGAGTGACATCTCTTTGATTGCGCTTATGTCGACGAAACAACATCCACAGCGCGATAAAGTAAAAACAGGTTTGTACAGATAACAGCGCTGGGAGTAGAGCGCCCCATTGGCTGATACTCATTTCTTTAAGCATCAGAGCTATGGGTTGCCACTCGTTGATGGGATGCGCAGTTAATCTTAGGGCAATATCTAAAATGGCGAAAACTAATGTTAATGCAGATGGCCAGTAATGCTTTGAAAAACCTAGCGGTTTATTGGTTGGCGCTAAACTGCGTTTGCAATAGAGATAGAGCAAAGGCATGAGCAAAAAATAGATAGGGTTAATCAGATTGAATAGGATATGAATGGGAATTGGACTGTTATCGCGGTTCAACATACCCGTGAGGAAGTATAGAGCAATAAGACTTAAGAAAGCGGCGAGGAGTTTTTGGTTAGCGTCTGGGTGATAGAAATAGCGAATATAAATAGCTAACGCGAGGCAATGTACGCCTCCAAATAATGACAACCACCAGTAAGCTTGAGTGAAAAAACTATGAAACTCGTTCATATGCGATACCTCGAGCCCTGTTATATCAGGGAAATCGGCTCGGTAAAAGTATCGCCGTTAGTTTTTCTGTTGGCTTGCTATGCGCTGATGACGATTTGAAGCCGCCTCGGGCACAACGCTGGGAACGGGAATGCGTTCCGCGAGTAAGTGTTTGATTGCACGAACGGGATGCGGTAATAACATCCGTGGACCAGAAAAGATCATGATCTCTTTGACGATTTGTTTCTGCGCGGGTTTGTAGCAATGTACTGGGCATTTATTACAGGTGGGTTTGTTTTGTCCGTAGGGGCAGCGATCTAGGCGTGTCGCGGCATAATCCAATAGCTCGATGCAATCTACACATAGACCTGTTGAGTCTTGGCCTTGGTGTTTCGCTTTGCAATAAATCGCCACCATAGCGGCAATGGTTTGGTGTTCGTACAGGAGTTTGCCCGTAAGCAGTGTGGCTGTGCCCATTGGAATACCTTAGCTTGTCACTCGGATATCCCATCATAGGCAGTGAAATTGGCGCTGACAAAACGAAAGCGCCAATTTATGAAGGTGCGCACAAAATAGGGCTTTAAACAATCCTTCATCCTCAATGTCGCACTTACAAGTCAACCTTAGATATGCATCACTTTGTCGGCAGCTAATGTCCAGCGGGTTAAATCTTGCAGCGTACCTATGTGCGCGCCTTCGATGATCATTTCCGCGGTAACGCCTCGCGCTTGAGCACAGGTCTTGCAAAGTAGAATCGGAACTTGCTGTGCCGAGAGAATTTCAAACATCTGCTGCAGGTTGTAGCTTAAGTCAGGTGTGGTTTGATTTTTGAGTGCGCCAAACACGGCATCTGACATGAGAAAAAGTTTAAGATCGACCGCTTGCTCGTCCTGATCCTTCAGGGCTAATGCGATGCGTAAGCTATTAAATAGCTTTTCTGTTCCGTAGGGACTGGCATGGGCCACGATAAGAATACTTTGCATCAGGTTTTCCTTATGTTTGTTATAAGCAGGTGGATGGGGGGATTAGGGAACTCGATTGTGCCAGTCTAGCGCAATTGGCTATAACTATTTGAGCGCAAGATCGTATAAAAAGGCATAAATACTTGATTTGCACCGACACAATGGACTTTAATAGCGGTTAATCTCTGCTCAATTTTTAGCTAGACTCGGTTGCCATGGACGCAGTCCTGATGGACGTTGGCAAACCCATTGACACGGCTTCTGATGAGAAGCGGCCATCAAAGGTGAACAAGAATGAAGATCTTAGTCGTATTTATACTGATTGCTGTCGGGGTGTTTTTATTCCTTCGCGCGCAGCGATTGGCGAAAGAAGAACAAGAGGCGATGAAACCCAAGTCGACCTCGGTAAAACCTGTAGTTCCCACCGAAGAGGCACCTATTTTCTCCGCTGCTGAGCCCGAGCGTGTAGAACCTGAGCCAGTTAAAAGGGTTGATGATACTGGCGTGGCTGAAGTAGAGCCCGTTATCGAAGTTGAAGCCGAATTAATGCCCCGTGAGACCGAAAGCCCTGCGAGCATTTCGGTGGCGCTAGACACAGATATCATCGAAGTTGATATACCTGCGGCCCATAATGAAGAGGCGGTGATCATTTTAGGCGCCACGCCTGCAGATGAACAAGATGATGTTAAGACTGAAGCAGAGCCAGTCTCGAACACACGTTCTGAGGTAGCTGCGCCAGGGGCTTGGGCGAATGTAACCTTAGTCCGGGCCTTTGAGGAGTATCAAGGAGCAACGTCAGCCAGTGCTCGCTATACCGCGCTGCAAAATATGATTGCTGAATGCTACAAACAGCGTAAATCGGCGGATTACCTCAACTATGGTGCTCAATTAGCGGAAGAGTATATTGCACTGTTCCAAGCGGCTAGCGCCGAGCAAGGCAAAGATACTGAGCTTAAATCTTCCGGTTTCCTGCATTTAGCCACCTTGCTAAATGATACCCAAGCCTTCGATGCCGCCATTGTCATCTGTCGTAAAGCACTCGAGCTTGGGCTGAGCGATGGCACTGTCACTGGCTTTGAGGGCCGAATCAACCGGATTGAGAAAGCACAGACTAAAGCAACCACGGCTTGATATGTTGTAGGGAGCGCTTAGCGGGTAAACCCTTAGTCGAAAAGCGGTTATTTCCCTCGTCTAAGCAGTGTAGAATCCCTGCTAACTGAATGCGCAAAAGGCGAACTAAGGTTCGCTTTTTTTATGGGCTTAATAGGGGAAAAATGAAACTAAGCTATGCCTTACCGAATGTCTTATTCGGGCTTGGATTATTGCTACTCAGTGGCTGTACTAAAACCCCAGAATGGACCCTATTTTATTATCCCGATGTGAGTGCCATTCCGGTGACACCTTTGCAGGCCGAAGATATTAATGGTTACTACGATTCTCTAGAGCAATGCCAGAGCAAGGCTCATGGTATGCAACGTCTAAGTCGTTCTGGCGTGAGTGGTTTTGGCCTTGGATCTTATCAATGTGGGCACCTATGCGAGTTCGATGAT
This sequence comes from Shewanella sp. ISTPL2, assembly GCF_013283205.1. Classification (NCBI taxonomy): domain Bacteria; kingdom Pseudomonadati; phylum Pseudomonadota; class Gammaproteobacteria; order Alteromonadales; family Shewanellaceae; genus Shewanella; species Shewanella sp. ISTPL2. The sequence goes on from NZ_JAAPAV010000001.1 coordinate 160,179, forward strand.
AAATCGGTGCTGGTTTGCAAGACCATGAGCCAATAGGTGGACAAGATGAAGTTTAAACAGGATTTTTTTACGCAGTTACCTGAGTTTTACTCGCAAGTATACCCGCAAGGGATAACTAAGCCTGAATGGCTGGCATGGAGTGATGACGCCGCCCAATTGATTGGCTTAAGCCAGCCCACCGATGAGCTGTTATTGGGCTTATCCGGCAATGCCGCCGTTGATGGTGCGACCTACTATGCCCAAGTGTATAGCGGCCACCAATTTGGCGGTTACACGCCGCGCTTAGGGGATGGACGTTCGATCATTTTAGGTGAAGCGATTGGTCCAAATGGCGCATGGGATGTCGCCCTTAAAGGCGGCGGTCCGACGCCTTATTCGCGCCGTGGTGATGGCCGCGCCGTGATGCGCTCTGCCGTGCGTGAGTTTTTAGTCTCTGAGGCGCTGCATCATTTACATGTGCCGACGACTCGCGCTTTGGCCGTGATTGGCTCTGACTTGCCCGTATGGCGTGAGAGCCAAGAAACCGCAGCCATTACCGTGCGTTTGGCCCGTAGCCATATTCGTTTCGGTCATTTCGAGTTTTTCTGCCACAGTGAGCGCGGCCGTGCCGATAAGCTGATTCAATTACTCAACTTCACTATTACTCAGCATTATCCCCATTTGAGTTGTGATGCCGCAGGTTATAAAGCGTGGTTTTTACAGGTAGTGCAAGATACCGCTAAGATGATTGCCCACTGGCAGGCGGTCGGTTTTGCCCATGGCGTGATGAACACAGACAATATGTCGATTCTAGGTGACAGTTTTGACTTCGGTCCCTTTGCGTTCCTCGATACATTCCAAGAAGACTTTATCTGTAATCATTCTGATCCCGAAGGTCGCTATGCCTTTGGTCAGCAGCCGGGAGTCGGTTTGTGGAACTTGCAACGTTTAGCGCAGGCGCTCACACCAGTGATCCCATCCGATGACTTAATTGCCATTCTTAATCAATACCAAGAGGCGCTAGTGCAGCCTTATTTGCGCTTGATGCGGGCAAAACTAGGTCTATCAGCAGTTGATGTTTCGTCGGTGGAGCAGGACAAACAGGATCTTGAACTTATAGGTCGATTTACTGTGCTGATGGAGAAAAATCAACTCGATTACACTCAGACTTGGCGTCAATTAGGCAAGTTAGATCCAACCAGCAAACACAGTGCGCTGCGGGATGACTTTATCGATGTCAGTCAGTTTGATGCTTGGTATCAAGCTTATCAACAGCGATTGGGCGCGGTGGCTGATATCCCTGCGTGGCAAACTGAGCGCAATAGTGTGAATCCCAAATATATTTTGCGTAACTATTTAGCCCAAGAGGCGATAATCGCAGTAGAAGAGGGTAATCTTGCGCCGCTGCATTTGCTGCAAAAAATCTTAACTCAGCCCTTTGCCGAACACGCAGAGCATGAAGACTTAGCCAAGCGTCCACCGGACTGGGGCCAAGGTTTGATCATGTCATGTAGTAGTTGATGGGATAACAAGCATGAAATTACCAAGCACACATTTAAAAGCCATGAGCTTAGATACCATTAGTTTAGATAAAAGCGCCTTAAGTTTAGCGGTCAGTGCGGATATCGATTTTGATTGTTTCGCCGACTTTGCCGAACCTTTAGCTGCGGCGCTCGATTGCACTGTGCGCGAGCGTCAGTGGGGCGCCGACAGGCATCAATGGTTATTAGAATTTGAAGGCAGCCAGTTATGGCTCAATTATGAGTTTTACGGCAACATTTGCTGGCTCTCGACCGAACGAGAAGCCGATTTTGAGGTGCTGGAATACTTAGCCACTTTGCTGCAACCTCACCTAAGAGTGAACTGAATATGAGTCAGAATATGACGCCACCGGCCACGAGTTCTAGCGGCGCTGAGTTCCATTTTCAAGCCCTAACACCGGATTTGATCTTAGATGCGATCGAAAGTCTGGGCGTGTACCCGGAAACGGGCTTACTCGCGCTGAACAGTTACGAGAACCGCGTGTATCAGTTCCGTAGCGATGAAGGGCTGCGTTATGTGGTGAAGTTCTATCGCCCAGACCGTTGGAGCGATGCGCAGATCCAAGAGGAACATGATTATGCGCTCGAACTCGCGGCAGAAGATATCCCGATTGCCGTACCTGTAATTATCGAAGGCCATACGTTACACAAGTACCAAGGTTATCGATTTACCCTGTTTCCTTCCTTGGGGGGGCGCGCCTTCGAAGTCGATAATTTAGAGCAGCTGGAATTAGTGGGTCGGTTCATCGGTCGGATACACCAGTACGCGGCGCAAACGGTATTTGCTGAACGTGAACCGCTGAATCCGCAGATTTTAGGCGCCGAGCCGCTCGCGTGGTTAAAGCAATCTAATCTGGTGCCTAATAGCCTACGCTTGCCCTTCTTTACCGTAGTAGAGCAGGTGCTGGCTAAGGCGAATGCGATTTGGGATCGCCAAGATTTTGCGGCCATTCGTTTGCACGGCGATTTACACCCAGGCAATATTTTGTGGACGCCAGACGGTCCCGGATTCGTCGATTTAGACGATGCTCGCATGGGACCGGCGATTCAAGATTTATGGATGATGCTGACCGGGGATAGAGCGCAGCAACTGATGCAGCTTGAGATCTTACTCGAAGCCTATGAAGAATTTTGTGAGTTTGATACAAGACAGTTAGCCTTGATTGAACCGCTGCGGGCGCTGCGTATGGTGCATTACAACGCGTGGATTGGCCGTCGCTGGGACGATCCTGCCTTCCCGATGAACTTCCCTTGGTTTGGGGATGAAAAGTATTGGGAACAGCAGATTTTGGCGTTCAAAGAGCAATTATTTGCCCTTAGCGAACCACCACTGAGTCTAGTGCCGTATTAGCATTGAGCAAAATATGATTTCACAGACGTATCTTGTGACATTAGATTGAACTCTTAAGCTTGAGTTACACTCAAAAAATGGAATATGTTAGTCTCCAGCCAATTTATCAAAATGATTTAAGGAATTTTCATGAAAAAAGTATTACTCATGGCCGCGGCTCTGTTACTGGCGCCACTGGCAGTATCGGCTGTGGAATACCAAGAAGGTGTGCATTACACAGTGATTAACGATGGCCCAGCAACTGCGAAGCCTGAGATTACTGAGTTTTTCTCTTTCTATTGTCCGCATTGTTTTACTTTCTCTAAAACCGTAGTGCCAAAAATTCTCACCGAGAAGCCAGAAGGCGTTGCGTTTAACCAAGCACACGTTGATTTTATCGGCAAAGAGATGGGGGTTGAAATGTCACGCGCATTTGCAGTCGCACATCAGTTAAACGTCGATGAGAAAATGGATGCGGCGTTATTCTCTGCTATTCATGAGAAGAAACAGCATTTTACTAATCGCGATGATGTTCGTGCTGTGTTTATTGCTAACGGTGTCGATGGTAAAACCTTCGATGCGGCTGCAGAGTCTTTCATGGTAAAGGCGCAAATGGCAAAGATGAAGCGTGATACTGAAAACGCTAAGCTGACGGGTGTACCTGCTCTGGTTGTTAACGGTAAGTACCGTGTTGAAACAGGGGCAATCAAATCCTACGACGAGCTGTTAGAAATTGCTTTCTACCTAGCAAAAAAATAGTTCGATAGGCGTTACCCGCACTGCTGTCATATGAGCGGATGATAATGCGGTATCGATTGCATGTTAAAGAGAGCCTAAGGGCTCTTTTTTATTGGGGCGGTTCGCAACAACAAGGCAAATAGCGCTTTGATAGGGAGCTTAACGTACTGAGTTAGGCCTCTGTAGGCTAGTCGTTTGAACTTATGGAATAAAGACGAGGCAACAAATGGGCAAAAAAAAACCGTACTTCTTGTAAAAGAAAGTACGGACTTGAGCCAGAGGACTCATTTTTACCCTGAGTAACGCTAATAATTTAGCAGGGTGTCAAAAAATTGGCAAGTGACATTATTATGGCGATCTTCTTTTTTACTCACAGGGTGACATATTCATAGTTTAACTAAATCAAACGATTAAGTATTTTTGGTGATAAAAGATGAAAAATACCACTCTAACAATGAAACTCAAGTGGCAAAGCTTCTGTCAAACAACTGTAATCAATAACAACAAGAATGCTTGTAGGTGGTCATATGAGAGTTTTTCCTGTCTACGCACCTAAGCTTATCGTTAAGCACGCGCGTATTTTTCTCACTGGTGTTATTTGGGTTAAAGATTTAGGACGATTGGAATTTGAGAAGGGACGGTTTTTACTGCCAAGAAAAAGCCTGCCAAAAGTGAAGCAGGCTATTTTAGAATTGAACGAACTGATCGAAGCGCAGCATCATCAAACTAATGCAGTTTAGATTTCGCTGTTTAACAAACCAACAAGGCCAGTCACTTTTTCGTTCCAAGAAGTGAGTTCTTCTTGTAGTTGCTGGTTTTGCGCATTCAATTGTTGATTGTGCTCACTCAGCGTAGACGCTTTTTGCTTCTCTTCTTCAAGCTCCATTTTTAGAAGCTCGATAGTTTCGAGTGCAGCCTGGATTTTGGTTTCCAGTTTGGACAGTAATTCAAGGCTCATCTGGAGAGTCCTATGGTTTCTGGATGGGACTGTGATTCTAGCAGTGCCTAGAACTTAAGGAATAGCGATTCTTGCCGTTTGGTCAAAAAACACCCTATTACTGGGTTCTAAATTAAGTTTTTTTGCATTTGTTATTAACTCGTTAGTATTCTTGGTTTTATTTTTTATCGGAATGGTCCATGTCGCCTAGTTTGCTCGCCATACTCCCGTTACTGTTGACCTTAACCTTAGCCCTGTTTTTACGCCGCACGCTGGTGGCGTTAGGCGTTGGTATCGTCTCTGGCGCCCTATTGATCGCCCAATTTGACCCGCTGCAAACTGGGTTGTATTTGCTTGATATCGGTGTAAAACAATTTTATGCCCAAGGTGCTTGGCAAGCGTGGCATCTCAATGTGCTGTTCGCCATGTTACTGCTCGGTAGCATGACGCAATTGTTAGCACGTGGCGGTGCCGTGGGTCAGTTTGGCGATTGGCTGTATAGCCGTATTCGTACTGAGCGTCAGGCGCGTCTTGGGGTCGTATTTCTTGGTTGGTTAGTGTTTATCGATGGGATTTTCAGTTGTCTTGCTGTCGGCCATGTGTGTCAGCCGCTCAGCCAGCGTTATGGTATTCGCCATGAGCAGCTTGCCTATTTGGTTGATTCCAATGCTTCGCCTTTATGCGCGCTATTGCCTTTCTCCAGTTGGGGCCCCTATGTGATGGCGCTTATCGCGGGGATCAGCTTTTTACCTGTGTCGCCACTGGAAGCCTTTATTGAGGTAGCCTTGTTTAACTTTTACGCCATAGTGACCTTAGGCTTGTCCGTGCTCGTCGCTTGGTATGGCGTGGGTTTTCACTCTTTTGTTGCTGCTACTGCTGTGGAATCCTCCAATACGGTCGAGGTTAAGGGAAATCCTTGGCTGCTCGCAATCCCTATGCTGACTCTGCTGTCTGCTTCAGTTGGATTAACTTTGTGGTCGGGGGCTCAGCAGGTCTCTTCTTGGGATGTGTCACTTTGGCTTGCTAAGGCTGATATTGGCGCTTCTATGCGCGATGCTTGTTTGTTGGCAACCTTGGTCACTCTTGCCATGTTAGGCTTGTCTGGGCGACGTTTAACGGCGTTAGTGGGGGATTTGAGCCACGGAGTTCGCATGATCGCCTTCGCCATTGCGATTTTACTCTGCACTTGGATGATTGGCGCTGTGATCCAAGATCTTGGCGTCGCTAAATTATTGGCTGCTTGGGCTAAGGCTTATCTTTCCCCGCATCTGCTGGTAGCGGGAATGTTTTTACTCTGCGCGATAATGGCTTTTGCGACGGGTTCAAGCTGGGGAACATTTGCAATTATGATCCCTATTGGCGCAGAGATTGCCCATAACTTAGATCCTCATTTGTTGTTACCTGTACTGAGCGCTGTGATGGCGGGGTCGGTTTTTGGCGACCACTGCTCGCCCATTTCAGATACCAGCGTGCTCAGTGCGACCAGCTCAGGTTGCGCTCCCCATGACCATGTGGTGACTCAGTTGCCCTTTGCTTTGATCGCGGCATGCGCAGCCTTAGTCGGATTTCAATTAGTCAATTTAGCCGTGGCGACACCGTTAGTGTGGCTGGCCGTGGTGAGCTGTAGCCTAGGATTATTTGCCTTGATGGCACGTTTTTATTCACCTTTGCCTAGATTCGTGGCGCAGACATAAAGCCAGTTTATCGCTAAAATGGCCGATTCGGTTCTTGCTGAGCCATTTATTTAAGTGCATCTGATTTAAGAGATTATCAATATGAGTATTACCCGTTTAGATGTAGGTACCCGTATGAGCAGTATAGTGATCCACCAAGGTACTGTGTATCTGTGTGGCCAAGTGGCGAAGGACAAGTATCAAGGCATCACCGAGCAAACTGTCACTATGCTTGAGGAGGTCGATACCTTGTTAGCGCAGGCGGGAAGTTCGCGTGAGCATTTACTGTCAGCGACTATTTATCTGAAAGATATGGGGGATTATGATGCGATGAATGCGGTATGGGATGCTTGGGTGCCTAAAGGCCATTCGCCAGCCCGCGCTTGTGTGCAAGCCGCTATTGCCGAGCCAGAATATTTGGTTGAAGTTTCTGTGATTGCGGCGGTTGCGGTTTAAGCGCTAAGCTATTTTTCGTACCGTTTAGAAGCCTGTTTCGATCCCTATTTCGAATCCTGTCACCGAGTGTCATGACTCGGTGAAGCTTTTCCGCAATACACCTCGTTAACTAAACCTGTATTGTTCAGCAGGTCCACTCTCTTCTAACAAAACCCTTTAGCTTAAACCTAATAAGTATTCCATTAAATGTGCAGGGACAAGCGGCGGATGATCCCCATATTGTTCTGAGAGTGCGCTGGCGATAGTCTCAATATCTTGTTGGGCTAAGCCTTGTTCGATAATGGCAAACGCCCAAGGAGCCTCGGTTTTGAGTTTGAGGAAATAAGGCGTTTCGACAAATTGTGCGAGTGAGTAAGCGGAGCCTCCTAAACCATGCCCCCAACCTTCGCTGACCTGAAAGGGTCTATCCAGGTGTGCCATATCAAATTCAATGAGATGAGGGTATTGGCCGTTATGCCCACCGATCCAGTGACCGATTTCAACCGATAAAATCATAGTTGCCATGTTATATCCTTTGCTAGGGTTGCTTGGCCGCAATGAGTACTCGGCTAAATTCAGCATTAGGCTCGAGGGGTGTGATGGCGGCGATATGGTCGAGTCTAAGGGATTGTTTAGTTTGTTGCAGTTGGATGATAAGCCACTCAGTTTTGTCGGCTCTTGTCTGCGTGGTGATAGCTTTACCTTGGCATTGGGTGCCATCAATAAGCTCAATGTTGAGTTGATAACCACGCAGACAGGCGAGTTCGAGATAGTCGTAGTGGGCGCAGGGGATCATTTTATAATCTGACATTGGATCATCTCATTGGGAGTTCGACCCTATTGTGGCAAAAATACTTGCCATTGGCATTATGTGTGACCCAATGCGGATTGTTTTATCCTGTCTCTGAGGCCGTGTGAAATGTTGAACCAAGCGTGTTAGCGAGTTTTTTATTTGCTTAGACCTTTAGATATGCGCGCCCCTCTTGACTTTATTCCTGTCGCTCCCTAGTCTGCTTGTTCAGTAATCAAGGTGGTATGCGATGGAAATAACTTACAATTTAAAACCTGCGTCCGAGCGCCGTACTGAGCAATTCAAGCCCGAGGGGAATGTGGGCTTTGGTAGCCTCAGAACCGATCATATGTTTTTGATGGATTATCATGATGGACAATGGTGCGATCCGCGCATCGTCCCTTATGGACCATTTGAAATGGCACCGGGTGCAATGGCGTTGCATTATGGCCAGTCGATCTTCGAAGGCGCTAAAGCCTTTATGCATGAAGACGGCGAGATTTATACTTTCCGTATTAATAAGAATGCCGAGCGGATGAATCGCTCCGCCGATATCGTCTGTATTCCCAATATCGATGAACAAATGCAGATGGATGCGATCAATGCGTTGATCGATGTCGATCGCCTGTGGTTCCCGATGCAAGAAGGCGCGTGTCTGTATATTCGTCCTTTTATTTTTGCGACCGAAGACCGCCTCTCTGTGAGCCCAAGTTCGCGTTATACCTTCTGTGTCGTTTTAAGCCCAAGTGGCGCTTATTACGCGGCAGGCGTGAACAAAGGTATACGCTTGCTGATCAGCAAAACTTTCCATCGTGCAGTATCGGGTGGCACTGGCGCCTCAAAAGCCGCGGGTAACTATGCGGCTTCGTTGCGTGCGGGTAAAGCGGCGGCAGCCTTTGGTGCATCGCAAGTGCTATATCTCGATTCGACCAATCAACAGATTGAAGAAGCGGGCGCGATGAACCATTTCCACATCTTAAAAGATGGCACTGTGATTATTCCAACCTTCACAGATACTATTTTGAAGTCGATCACCTCGCAATCCATTATGGAATTGGGTGAGCTACTCGGTTGTGAAGTGCGCCAAGAGACTGTCATGCTTGATAAATTTATCGCTGATATTGAATCTGGTGAAATTATCGAGGCGGGTGGTTTTGGGACGGCGGCTGTGGTTTCTGCTGTGGGCTCATACATTTTTGAAGATGGCCATGTTGTCACTGTCGGTAATGGTGAAGTGGGCGAGCATGTTCAGCGCATCTATAAACTGTATACCGAAATCCAAAAGGGCCATATTAAAGGTCCTGAAGGCTGGGTTAAGCGTGTTGAACGTTTAGCAAAGTAAGGAATTTGTGGTGATGTTTAAAGGCTCCTAGGAGCCTTTTTTATTGGCTGTTTTTGTCGATAATGCATTAAATCAAAGTGGCTGTGGCTTAGATTGATTTTTGAGTAAGGTTAAACAATCTTCGGCATTTAAGGGTTTACTCAGTAAAAAACCTTGTACTTGATCGCAGCCTTGCATCGCCAAGAAGTTGAGCTGTTCTTGGGTCTCTACGCCTTCGGCGACGACATTCAGTTCTAAGCTGTGAGCGAGGGCAATAATGGCGCTGGTGATGGCGGCATCGTCGGGATCGTTGGTGATGTCTCTGACAAATTCTCGATCGATTTTGAGTGTGTCTATCGGGAAGCGTTTGAGATAGCTTAGGCTCGAATAACCCGTACCAAAATCATCCACGGCTATGGTCAATCCTAGGGCCTTGAGTTTAGATAAGATGCTGACCGATTCCTGCGGATTGCCCATGATCATTGATTCAGTAAGCTCAAGCTCAAGGGATTGAGCCGGGAGACCTGATACGGCTAAAGCAACTTCGATGGTGGAGATAATGTCCGCTTTCAGTTGGCGAGCCGATAGGTTGACGGCGATAGTGATCCCGTTAAATCCTAGGCTATTCCATTCGGCTAATTGCTGGCAGGCGTGGTTGATCACCCAATGGCCAATTTGAGTGATGATACCCGTTTCTTCCGCCAGTGGAATAAATTCCACAGGTGAAATAGGACCAAGTTCAGTGTGATACCAACGCAAAAGTGCTTCCAGTCCTGTGAGTGAACCATCTCGTAAACAGAATTTAGGTTGATAAACCAAGCTTAGTTCTTTGCGTTGGATAGCTTCCTTTAAACCACTTTCGAGTTGTACATGACGGGTGGCGATTTCATTCAACTTAGAGGTATAAAACTGAAAGTTATTTCGACCTGATGATTTTGCGTGGTACATGGCGGTATCGGCAAATTTAATCAGTGAGTCGGCATTGTCCGCATCGTTAGGGTATAAGCTGATACCTATTGAGGTCGAAATGGTCAGCGTTTTATCGTCCAATAGGAAGGGCGTTTGGAATGCTCTGAGTACTTTTTCTGAGATCAGGGTTGCGGCTTTTGTTTTCGCAACACCTTCTAAAATAATAGTAAATTCATCGCCACCTAAGCGTGCGACAGTATCGCCATCACGCACTGCATTTTGCAGTCGTCTTGCCACGGCTTTCAGTAACAAATCCCCGACATGATGCCCCATAGAGTCGTTGATATGTTTAAAGCGGTCGAGGTCTAAGAACAGCAAGGCAACGATATTATTCGCTCTGTGCGCTTGAGTAATCGCGTGATTGAGCCTGTCTTGAAATAAAGTTCGGTTCGGTAAGCCTGTTAATGTGTCAAAGCTGGCGAGGAAACGCAGATCTTCTTCGGCTTTTTTCCGCTCAGTGATGTCGGTAAATACTGCAACGAAGTGACTGGTTTCGCCTTTGATATCGATCACTTGGTTGATTTCAAGCCAGACTAAAATGGCCTGACGTTGTTTATTGCGGATCCAGAGTTCTCCGACCCAATGTTTGTGACGCAGTAGCTGTTGTTCAATTGTATTGAACAACTCTCGCTGTTGGCGACTAAAGGCTAAGTGAATGAAATGCCTGTCGGTTATTTGGCGTTCTGTGTACCCTGTAATGGCACAAAATGCTGGGTTGACCGAACGAATTCGATAGTTTAATCCTCCCACTACAACGGCTTCGTTCATACTGTTGAGCACTTGTGATGACAGTACCAACTCGTTTTCAATCAGTTTGCGCGAGGTAATGTTACGATTGGTCCCTGTCATGCGGATCGGATTATCTAGGCTATCTTTTTCCACCACTTTACCGCGGTCTAAAATCCATACCCAATTACCGGGGGAGCGTTCGACTCGGTACTCTGCTTCGAAGAAAGGCGAACGACCTTGAAGGTGTTCGTTAAGCTCAAATTTGAATCTTTCCCTATCCTCTGAGTGCATGCTCTCATGGGCTATATTGCTGCTATTCCAATGGGGGACTGAAGAATCCATATTGGTACGATAGACTCGATTTTCTGGTATGTTCCAGTCCCACATGCCATCGCCAGAGGCCCAAAGTGCAAGTTTGAGTCGCTCCTCTGAGGCGCGGATACTGGTTTCAAATTCGCGCTGTTGCTGGCGTTTTCTTTTACGCCAGATAATGATCCAAGCCAACAGCCATAGAGAGAGCAAGCTATAGAGGGCGTAGGCGAACTGAGTTCGATAGAAGGGCGCTTGTACATGAAGATCGACAGAAAGGGCGTAGTCACCTTGAGAGTTGTATTGCAGCCCATGGCGAACATGCAGTTGGTAGTGACCAGGATTAATATTGGTAAAGGTAATTTCATTACCTGTGGGGAGCTCATGCCACTCGTTATCAAATCCCTCAAGAAAATAGCTGAAGCGGTTTTTACCCGTATAGCTGAAATCCAATGAGGTCACCTCAAAACTGATCAGCTGATCGCTATAGTCCATTACTATGCTAGGTGGATGGCTCAAATCGAGAATAGTGTGCCCTTTACCCGCAATACTATAGCCAGTGAGTGCGACTTTAACATCGGGTCGTTGATCTGGAATTGACTTTGGATTGAAACGATTTATGCCATTAATACCACCAAACCAGAGATCGCCATCGCTGTCTTCAAGTTTTACGCCACCGTTAAACTCCAGTGCTTGTAGCCCTTCTTGCTCGTTAAATATGATGACACGATTGGTTTTAGGATTGAGCTTTCCTATCCCCGCATTACTACTAAACCAAATGTTGTGTTCTTGATCCTCGAGTAAGGCATAGATGGTATCACTTGGTAATCCCTGATTGCGGGTATAGTGGCTAAAACCTGCATCGGCCTCTTGGGACGGTAGCTTGCTGATCCCACCATGGGTGGCAAACCATACCTCGCCCGACTTTGTGACTAAAATATCGCGGACACGGTTGTTGATCAGGCTGTTTTTGTCTGAGGATTGATGGAAGTAGGATTTGCCTAAGCCTGTTTTCATATCCAGCTTAAGCAGGCCATCGAGAGTACCTATCCATAGCGTATCTTTGTGTGTTCTGAGGATTAAAAACTGGTTTTGTGCCGGATAGAAATTATCAATATGTGCCAATGAGATAAAAGTAAATTCATCGGTATCTATCGCCTTACGGTAGAGGGCATTGGTTGTTGCCACCCAGAGGCGACCTTGCTCATCAATATCTAAACTACGGATATAATTGGTTTCTGAGCCTTGATCAGTGCGTTCTGTCACCTTGAGTAACTGGAAGTGGCCATCTAGCGCCAGTCGACCTAGCCCATAGTTAGTGGCAAACCAAAGCACGCCATTTTTGTCTTGGTCTATATCTCGTAGGATAAGATTCAAGTTGCGTTGATGCATCCCTAAGGCGTTAGCAAAGAGCTCCGTGTAGTGTTCATATTTTCCATTGGCCAACATGCGTTTAAGCCCAGCACCTTCGGTGCCTATCCATAGCGCATTATCTTGGCTGCGGAACAAGGTGCGAATGTTGTTACTTTGTTGCGACAGGTTAGGGGTGGATTCGTAAATATGCTGAAAATACTGACGACGGGTATTAATTTTATCTAGACCAGAATAACTGGCACCTAACCATAAATTGCCAAAGGGATCTTGCAGTAAGCTCAGTATGTTATTTTCACTAATACTGTTGGTACGCTTAGGATCATACCTGTGGTAGGTCGCAGTAAATGCCTTATCGTTTCTCTCGAGTTGAATAAGACCGGCTTCTGGCCCAACAACCCAAAAGTCACCCTGCTCAGTTTGGATAAAATCTTTAATGTAAGGCACATTATCGTCTGTCTGCCAGAGTATTTCGCCCTGTTGTGAGGCCAAGTTGTAATGCCATAATTGCTCTCCCAGAGCTAAAGTGATCGCATTAGCGGAATGTGCCCTAATTTGATGTGCAGTGAGATTCTGCGGGACATTTAAGCGAGTGATAGTATTGGCACTGACAGCAAAGGTGCCGCTATCTTGTGTTCCTGCCAGCAGATAAGTGTCTTCAACATTGGCTAAGCTGGTGATGTGGGGTTGAACACTATTACCTAAGTTCACTTGGGTAATGCGTTTGGTTTTGGTCGATAGGGAAAATAGTCCTGCTTTAGTACCAATCCAGAGTGTATTGCCTACAACGCTGAGTTTGGTTGTGCGTGGATCGGTAAGCCCTTGTTCTTGGCCAAAGTGTTCAAAGGTCCCTGTGCTCAAATCGAGTCGATTTACCCCTTGGCTGAAAGTCGAAACCCAGATATTACCTTCTGAGTCTTGAATAATGTCAGAGACATAGCTCTCAGAAATACTCCTCGGATCATTGGGTGAATGGGGGAAAATATTGAAGCTGTGACCGTTATAAGCATGCAAACCATCTTGAGTGCCAATCCATAACATACCTGCATTGTCCATAAACAGGCTAGTAATCGTATTTTGGGTAAGGCCATCTTCACTGCGAATATGTTCAAATTTGAGCTGTGTAGAAGCCGCGCTCAATGGTTGAGCTAATCCATTGCACGAGATCCCCCACAAACTTAGGATAAAAAGCGTACTTAGCATTAGCTTGTGGATTAGTTGACTCAAATTTTCCCCTACCAAAAACGGACCCATCCTGATTAGGTTTCTATTTAGTTTAGTTCTTAGCCTAGACCTTACATGCCATTTTGCTGTAAAAATGCGACTTAAATTGCTGACTTGGTTTAAAAATAACCAAAATCGATGGGCACGATTCTGTAATAGATCATGCAATATATTAACTGTACCGTTTTACTGCCAATATTCTTTTTATGACGAGTTTGTAATCTGGCGTTTTTGCTAAAGGATCTTAGCATTGTTTCAGGTATGTCAACATATCATGCTAAGACAAATACGGGCGAAGCAGATTAAAATGATGGGCGAGAATAGAAAAAAGACCTTGCCGGAAGGGGGAGAAGCAAGGTCTTTGGTTGAACTGTTTACTTAGATAAAATTACGCAGCGGGCACCCGCACAAAACCTTCCATTAGTACCCGGGCGCTGCGGCTCATAATGGCTTTAACAACTGTCCATTCACCGTTGACCATTGACGCCTCAGCGCCAACGCGCAAGGTGCCTGATGGATGACCGAAACGTACCGCATCTATTTTATCCTTAGTGTCTCCGCCTGCGGCTAAGTTGACTAAAGTGCCGGGAATTGCCGCCGCCGTACCAATCGCAACGGCAGCCGTACCCATCATAGCGTGGTGCAGTTTGCCCATAGACAAGGCGCGTACCAGTAGGTCAATTTCATCTGCATTGACGGTTTTACCGCTCGATGACACATAGGCTTTAGGCTTAGCGACAAAGGCGATCTTAGGCGTATGTTGGCGTGCAACAGCTTCATCAATATGTGAAATCAAGCCCATACGCACGGCGCCATAGGCGCGAATGGTTTCAAATTTGGCCAGGGCGGCATTGTCACTATTAATATCATCTTGTAGCTCTGTGCCCGTGTAGCCTAAGTCTTCTGCGTTGATAAAAATGGTGGGAATGCCCGCGTTGATCATAGTAGCGTTAAAGCTGCCAATGCCAGGCACTTCTAGCACATCGACAACATTACCCGTAGGGAACATGCTACCACCGCCGCCATCTTCGTCCGCAGCTGGGTTCATAAATTCGATTTGCACTTCGGCGGCAGGAAAGGTCACACCATCGAGCTCAAAATCACCAGTTTCTTGCACTTCACCCTGGGTGATTGGCACATGGGCGATAATAGTTTTGCCTATATTGGCTTGCCAAATTCGGACTGTGCAGATGCCATTGTGTGGAATGCGGGCCGTATCAATTAAGCCATTGCTGATGGCAAAGGCACCGACAGCGGCGGTCAAGTTGCCACAGTTACCGCTCCAATCGACAAAAGGTTTATCGATCGCCACTTGGCCGAAGAGGTAATCGACATCGTGATCGGTTTGGGTGCTAGGGGAGAGGATTACAGTTTTGCTGGTGCTCGAGGTGGCTCCGCCCATGCCATCGATTTGTTTACCGTAAGCGTCTGGGCTGCCTATCACTCGCAGTAACAAGGCATCACGTGCGGGACCTGCAACTTGTGCGGCTTTAGGTAAATCCTGCAGACGGAAAAACACGCCCTTGCTGGTGCCGCCGCGCATATAAGTCGCGGCGACTTTGATTTGTGGCGCGTGGATTGTTGAAGCATTCATTCATTAACTCCAAAAGGACTCCCAATGGAGTCCAAATGAGCGCCAGTAACTTAATGGTGAAGTCGCTGACGCTCGGTTTCGCTAGCTGATATTTAAGCGTCGTCTCTAACCAGACACGGGCGTCGATTCAAATCTCGACTCAAGCCTGATTTGATTCGAGATTCGATTTAAGCCTGATTTGATTCAAGAAAGTCCTGCGCGAAGCGTTGCAATACGCCGCCCGCCTCGTAGATAGACACTTCTTCGGCGGTATCGAGGCGACACGTCACCGGCACTTCGATGCGCTCACCGTTTTTACGGGTGATAACGACAGTTAAGTCCGCTCTTGGCGCTGGCGTGCCGAGGACATCGAACACTTCTGTGCCGTCTATACCATAGGTGGCGCGGTTGTCACCGGCTTTAAATTCCAGCGGCAATACGCCCATACCGACTAAGTTAGTGCGATGAATACGCTCGAAACCTTCGGCAACAATGGCCTCTACACCCGCTAAACGCACGCCTTTGGCAGCCCAGTCACGGGACGAACCTTGGCCGTAATCTGCGCCCGCTATGATGATCAGCGGCTGCTTACGTTCCATATAGGTTTCAATCGCTTCCCACATACGGGTCACTTGACCTTCTGGCTCGATACGCGTCAGTGAACCTTGTTGCACTTTACCGTCAACGATTGCCATCTCGTTTTTAAGTTTAGGGTTGGCAAAGGTCGCACGTTGGGCGGTTAAGTGATCGCCCCTGTGGGTGGCGTAGGAGTTAAAGTCTTCCTCCGGCAAGCCCATTTTGTGCAGATATTCGCCCGCGGCGCTGTCCATCATAATGGCGTTAGAGGGCGATAAATGGTCGGTGGTGATGTTGTCACCCAGTACCGCCAGTGGTCGCATACCCTTGAGTGCGCGTTCACCCGCCAATGCGCCTTCCCAGTAAGGTGGGCGACGAATATAAGTAGATTGCGGACGCCAATCGTACAGCGGGCTGATTTTTTCGCCGTAATCGACGGCTAAATCGAACATGGGCTCGTACACTTTGCGGAACTGCTCAGGTTTAACACTAGTCGCAATCACGGCATCGATTTCTTCATCCGATGGCCAAATGTCGATAAGTTTTACTGGCTTACCGTCTTTATCTAATCCCAGCACATCCTTTTCGATATCGAAACGTATGGTGCCTGCAATCGCGTAGGCGACGACCAATGGCGGCGATGCTAAGAAGGCTTGTTTTGCATAAGGGTGAATACGGCCATCGAAGTTACGGTTACCCGATAACACAGCGGTAGCGTACAAGTCGCGGTCGATCACTTCTTTTTGAATCACAGGATCCAGCGCGCCGCTCATGCCGTTACACGTCGTGCAGGCAAAACCAACAATGCCAAAACCGAGTTGTTCAAGCTCAGGTAATAGCTTGGCTTCTTCTAAATATAATTGCACCGCTTTAGAGCCGGGTGCCAGTGAGGTTTTGACCCAAGGTTTGCGGCTTAAGCCTTTAGCGTTGGCGTTGCGGGCAATGAGACCTGCAGCAATCACGTTGCGCGGGTTACTGGTGTTAGTGCAGCTGGTAATCGCCGCAATAATCACAGCCCCATCGGGCATTAAGCCAGGCTCGTTTTCGACTACGCCGCTAATTCCGCGCTTAGCCAATTCTGATGTTGGCACCCGTGCATGTGGGTTTGATGGCCCTGCAATGGTGCGCACCACCGAAGATAAATCAAAACGCAGTACGCGTGGATAGTGCACTTCGGTCAAGCTGTCGGCCCACAAACCTGCGGTTTTGGCATAGGTTTCAACCAGTTTAACTTGCTCGGCTTCGCGGCCAGTTAAGGTCAAATAATCTAAGGTTTGCTGGTCGATGTAGAACATGGCCGCAGTGGCACCAAATTCAGGCGTCATGTTCGAAATCGTGGCGCGATCGCCTAATGTCAGCGCCGCTGCGCCTTCACCGAAGAACTCTAAGTAAGATGAGACGACTTTTTGTGCGCGTAGAAACTCGGTCAAGGCTAATACGATATCGGTAGCCGTAATGCCTGGCTGTGGTCTGCCCGTGAGCTCGACACCGATAATGTCCGGTAGACGCATATAGGATGCGCGCCCTAGCATCACGCTTTCGGCTTCTAAGCCGCCGACACCTATGGCGATAACGCCGAGCGCATCAACGTGCGGCGTGTGGCTATCGGTGCCGACTAAGGTATCGGGGAAGGCCACGCCATTGCGTGAATGCACCACCGGCGACATACGCTCTAAGTTAATTTGGTGCATGATGCCGTTACCCTGGGGGATAACATCAATGTTTTTAAAAGCTTTTTGCGTCCAATCAATAAAGTGGAATCTGTCTTCGTTGCGTCTGTCTTCGATGGCGCGGTTTTTGGCAAAGGCGTCTTTATCAAAACCACCAAATTCGACAGCGAGTGAGTGATCCACAATCAGCTGGGTTGGCACAACTGGGTTCACTTTGGCGGGATCGCCACCTTTAGCGGCAATAGCGTCACGCAGACCTGCAAGGTCAACTAAAGCGGTTTGCCCCAAAATATCATGGCACACCACGCGGGCAGGAAACCAAGGAAAATCCAGTTCTTGCTTAGATTCGATAATCTGTTTTAGCGAGTCGGTCAAAACGGCCGGATCGCAGCGACGGACTAAGTTTTCAGCTAAAACGCGCGAGGTGTAAGGTAGCTTGGCATACGAGCCAGCTTGAATGGCTTCTACGGCTTCGCGGGTATCGAAGTAATCGAGTTGAGTGCCGGGTAAGGGCTTGCGATATTGGGTATTCATAGCAGTGCTCATAACATCATCCATTTCGGAAAATGAAGTTGGCGCGAGACTTACATTGAGTGAAATCTCGCGCCAAGTGTGGTCAATTTTGCTTAACGGTTGGCAATTGGTACCACTTTGCGCGGCGCCACGCCCACATAATCGGCACTCGGGCGGATGATGCGGTTGTTAGAGCGTTGCTCCATCACGTGCGCCGCCCAGCCAGTGACGCGTGAACACACGAAGATTGGCGTAAACAACTTAGTCGGAATATCCATGTAGTGGTACGCGCTGGCGTGGAAGAAGTCAGCATTACAGAAGAGTTTTTTCTGTTCCCACATCAGGGCTTCACAGGCAACCGATACCCGGTATAGACGGTCGTCACCGTTGGCGGCAGCCAGTTTTTCTGACCATTCTTTGATGATGGCATTACGTGGATCGCTGTCGCGGTAAATTGCGTGGCCGAAGCCCATGATCTTATCTTTACGCTCGAGTTTGCCCATTAAGATGTCGCGCGCATCGGCTTCATCTTTCATGTCTTGGATCAGTTCCATCGCCGCTTCGTTCGCGCCGCCATGCAGCGGACCGCGCAGTGAACCAATCGCCCCAGTGACGCATGAATGCATATCTGACAGGGTGGAAGCACAGACGCGAGCGGTAAAGGTTGATGCGTTAAATTCATGTTCTGCATAAAGAATTAACGATACGTCCATCACTTTAGCATGCAGTACCGACGGCGCTTTG
This sequence comes from Shewanella sp. ISTPL2, assembly GCF_013283205.1. Classification (NCBI taxonomy): domain Bacteria; kingdom Pseudomonadati; phylum Pseudomonadota; class Gammaproteobacteria; order Alteromonadales; family Shewanellaceae; genus Shewanella; species Shewanella sp. ISTPL2. The sequence goes on from NZ_JAAPAV010000001.1 coordinate 178,601, forward strand.
CCATGTAATAAGTGGAGGAAGTGTGCGCCAATTTGATCGTCATCGGTTTCAGTATCGATACGCACGCCATCGTGGCTAAAGCGATACCAGTAACAGATGATCGATGGGAATGCGGCGAGTAAACGGTCGGTGATTTCACTCTGTTCGGCAAAGCTGTGCTCTGCTTCTAAGTTACCTAGCATAGAGCAGCCAGTACGCATCACATCCATAGGATGAGTTTCAGCAGGAATGCGCTCTAATACTTCTTTTAATGCTTGTGGCAGACCGCGAAGGCCTTTGAGTTTGGTTTTGTAGGCATCAAGTTGGGCTTGAGTGGGCAGCTCGCCGTAAAGAATAAGGTAGGCTACTTCTTCGAAGGTGGCATTTTCACCGAGATCTTTCACATCATAACCGCGGTACGTTAGGCCGCTGCCTGACACGCCCACTGTGCTCAATGCGGTTTCGCCTGCGCTCTGGCCACGTAATCCTGCACCGCTTAGTTTTTTAGCTTCTGACATAATCCTTCCCTTCCGTTAACTCTGTTTGGTTATTGCTGGCGGATTTCAGTGCTCGTTTCAGAGCACTTATTCGCCGACATTTATTGGTTAAGGCTGCACTTTTTATTTAATTTGTTTAACGCTAAATCTGTTTTAACGCCAAACCCTGTAGGGTTGCAGCTTTTCGGTTATTTATCTTGGCTGAACAGTTGATCTAACTTGTCTTCAAAGGCGTGGTAGCCCAAGTATTTATACAAGTCTTTACGGGTCTGCATAGTGTCTAGTACGTTGCGTTGATGACCATCATTCATCAGCGCTTGCATGACGTTCAGTGCGGCTTGGTTGGCTGCACGGAAAGTACCGAGTGGATAAAGCACCATGTCGGCACCCGCCTCGGCGAGTTCTTCTTTATTGAACAATTGGGTTTGACCAAATTCAGTCATGTTCGCCAAAATCGGTGCTTTTACCTGTGCTTTAAAATGGCGATATTGGTCTAGCTCAGTTAAGGCTTCGGCGAAGATCATGTCGGCGCCGGCGGCGATATACGCTTGAGCACGTTCAATACCCGCTTCTAAACCTTCCACGGCGACCGCATCGGTACGCGCCATGATCACAAAGTTAGGATCGGTACGGGCATCGACGGCCGCTTTAATGCGATCGACCATTTCTTCAATGCTCACGACTGCTTTGTTGGGTCTATGGCCGCAACGCTTTTGCGACACTTGGTCTTCCATGTGCACAGCGGCGACGCCGATTTTTTCGAATTCTTTGATGGTACGAGCAATGTTGAATGCGCCGCCCCAGCCAGTATCGATATCGACCAATAAAGGCACCTGCGTGGCGGAGGTGATGCGACCTGCATCAATCAGCACGTCGTTCATTGAGGTCATGCCTAAATCTGGCAAACCGTAGGAAGCATTGGCAACGCCAGCGCCCGAAAGATACAAGGCTTGGAAGCCAGTTTGCTCTGCCATTAAGGCAAAATAGGCATTGGTGGTACCAACGATTTGTAACGGTTTGGCCTTAGCAAGAGCTTGGCGAAAACGTAATCCTGCGCTTTGAGTCATGGTTTTATCCTTTTCCATTTTATGGGAAGTGGGCATATTGAGCCGTAAGAACTTAGCTAATGTTGGCTAAGGTTTCTTTTGCGGCTGCATTGGCTTGCAATTCAATTAAGCGTAATTCGGTATTTTTACGCCCCTGTTCGATATGGCGGCGCATCAGCAAACTGGCCAACTCACCATCGCGCTGGGCAATGGCTTCGACTATGCGTCTGTGTTCGGCAATCGCTTTCACGGGGCGATTTTTATTAGTGCACTGGTAGCGATACATACGTAGCAAGTGATACAGACCACCGACTAAGGTTTCCTGCAGATGCTTGTTACCGCTGGCTTGAATAATTTGGTAGTGGAAGTCGACATCGCCTTCCTCTTGGAAGTAAGTATCGCCCTTGGCGAGCGCCGCTTCTTGCGTTGCGAGCAGATCTTCTAGCTTGGCTAATTGTTCTGGGGTAATACGGCTGGCGGCGAGTTCGCAGGCCATGCCTTCAAGTACGCTACGTAGTTGATATAAATCGTTAAGTTCAATCACCGTCAGTTGGGCGACGCGGGCACCAACATGGGGCGCACGCACCACTAAACGTTGTCTTTCTAAGGTTTGCAGTGCTTCGCGGGTAGGGCCGCGGCTGATGCCGTATTTTTCGGCCAGTGCTTGCTCGTTAATCTTGCTGCCTGCAGGCAGTTCGCCCTTGATGATGCTGGTTTGGATCTGCACCAAAATTTGATCGGCTAATGTGGTCGACGTCTTATCTGCCGAGGTCGATTTGACCTTGTGCAGGTGGGGAACTTGAGTGTCATCAGAAACGAACGTCGTGTCTTGCTTCAACATAGAACGCATCACTATTAATAGGATTGTCGACAATGGGTAAAAAATAGCCCTCCCTTGGCAGATTGTCAACAATGTGTTTACTTAGACGTAAGTCTATATTTCAATGAATTTCTGTTTTTATTGTTGATTTTTATCATTTTATTTTTATTATCTCGTTATTAATATTTTATGTTATGAATATTTAAATATTAAATTGTCAACAATGGAGTGGTTTTAACCTTCCAACCTTGTTGCGGATGTTGATGGTTTTGGGGAAAATCATCCAAATGCATTTGGCATGTTTATCCTTCACGTTATGCTATGGGCGGAATGAGACATTTGGGGATGACAGTGGAAAAAGTGTTAGTGAGTAGTTGTTTACTCGGACAAGCGGTGCGCTACGACGGTGGCCATAACTTGATGGAGAGCGAGCTGGTGCAAACGTGGCTCGAGCAAGGGCGGATTGTGGCGATTTGTCCCGAATGTGCAGGCGGTTTGCCAACACCTAGACCGCCAGCGGAGCGGATTGGACAGCGCATCTTAACTGCCCAAGGTGAGGATGTGACCCACGCTTTTAGTCTGGGAGCTGATCTCGCGCTTAAGCTGGCGCTGCAACACGGGATTAAAGTGGCGATTTTAAAAGCCCGTAGTCCATCCTGTGGTAATAGGCAGATTTACGATGGTCAATTTGTAAAACAGTTAATTGCGGGACAAGGATTAACAGCTGAAAAACTCAGTGCCGCAGGAATAACCGTATTCAATGAATTGGAGTTATCCGCTGCAGCGGCATGCGTTGCTGAACTAGAGCAAAGCTAGAGGCGAGCTAGCTTGCTTGAGTGTGATTTGGGCTGGTGGCCTTATTATTCACACTTTGATGTGTTTGGAGTAAAGCATGAATTTGTTGATCTTTTTCCGCCCACACTTGGTTTAACCAGCGTTGGAATTCGACGCGGTACTCAGACTCAGAGAAATAACGCGCCGCATCTACCTGAGGTACGGGCAGGGCGTTAATTCGCACAATAATCTTACTGACCTTACCATTCATTACCCCAAACAGAATATCTTCAGGCGCATCTGGGTAGACGATTGTCATATCCAGCAGGTTAGTAAATTGTTCGCCCATGGCTGATAAGGTAAAGGCGATACCACCCGCTTTAGGACGTAACAAATGTTGATAAGGCGAGTTTTGGCGCTGATGTTTATCTTGGGTAAAACGGCTGCCTTCAACATAGTTAATGATTGACGTGGGCATATTGCTAAACTTGGCACAGGCGCGGCGTGTGGTCGCTAAATCTTTGCCCTTAAGCTTTGGATTCTTTTTAAGTTTTGCTGGGCTGGTTCTATTCATAAATGGCATATCCAGCGCCCAACATCCTAGGCCCATGATGGGCACATAGATGAGTTCTTTTTTGAGGAAGAACTTCAGCATAGGGATGTGGTTACGTAACACGTAAGTTTGCGCGGCGATATCGAATCCACTGAGGTGGTTGCTGATCAGCAAATACCAGCTGTTTTTATCGAGTCCTTCGAGCCCTTTGACATCCCACTCAATTTTAGCGATCAAATACAAGATGCCACCGTTGCAGCAGGCCCAAGCCCACATAAAACGGTTCATGACCGTAGTCACCGCATTGCGCGCATTTTGTGCTGGCATCACAAGTTTCACTAATCCGCCAATGCTGATAAGCGAGCCCCAAACGGCGGTATTAATGATCAGCAAGCTTAAGCTCAGAATAAACAATACTGAACCAGGCAGGAAATTCAACATAGTGGCGTTACCTTTATTCTTTATTCGCTTGGCTAGCGAGTTGGCTTAACACTTGATCCTTAGTGAGCCAGAGTTGATTCAGTTGTTCTTGGAAGCCAATTTTAAAATCGCGGTCATTCATATAATCGCCGCGCATTGCAGGATCAATATCGGAGACCTTGATGTGTACTTTAACGCTTGGCAACTTACCTGTCAGGTAGTCCCAATAGCTCGGTACTGCGTCTGGGTAGTAAATGGAGACATCGACTAGCTTGTGGATCTGTTCACCCATGGCTGATAGCGCGAAGGCCATTCCGCCCGCTTTAGGTTTTAGCAAATGTTGGAACTGTGAGTTTTGTTTTTGATGCTTAGCCTTGCTGAAGCGCGTGCCTTCGACAAAGTTCATCACACTCACAGGCTTAGCCTTAAACTTAGCACAGGCTTTACGTGTAATTTCAATGTCTTTGCCCTTTAACTTAGGGTTCTTACGCAACTGTGCTGTGCTATAACGACGCATAAAAGGAAAATCGAGTGCCCACCAAGCTAGGCCTAATACGGGCACAAAAATCAGCTCTTGCTTGAGGAAAAACTTTAAGAAAGGGATTTTTCGGTTAAAAATCCGCTGCAGGATCAGGATATCGACCCAAGACTGGTGGTTGGCAATCACCATGTACCACTCTTTAGTGGAAAAGTCGGTGTCACCACTCAGTTCAATCTTAACGGGATGTAAGCAGCGTTCAATTACGCCATTAACACTGATCCAAGCGCTGGCACAAAAATCGAGCACATGACTAGTCGCAGTCCTTAATGGACTGATAGGTATCAGTTTTATAAAACTGATTAACACGATTGGGATAGTCCAAAAGACGGTATTTATAACGTAACCTAAAAATGCAATACAGCCTTTTATCTGTGAAAACAGCATTCCCATCCGAGCCCCCTGACAAAAATTGGAGGCCTATGTTACTCGGTGTAGGCGTTTGGCTCAATCTTAGGCACTGCTGGTCGGTGCATTTGTTCATCTTCACTGTAAAGCGGCTGATTCAATATTGCTGGGATAGTCGTGCTAGCAACCTATCCATAGCACGATAACCCAGTGCTTGGGCAAGATGGCGGCGTTCGGTGTTAGGTGCTTGTTCAAGATCGGCGATAGTGCGGGCGACTCTTTGTATACGATGAAAACTGCGAACCGAAAGGCCAAGCTTGACCACGCTTTGCTCCAAAAACACTAAATCAGCATCACTGAGCCCGCTGAAGCGTTTCAATTGTTTCCCTGTAAGTTCGCTATTGAGCACACCAGCACGGGCAAGTTGTAGCTCACGCGCTAGCTTCACTCGTTTGGCGATATCTTGGCTGGTTTCTGTCTGCGGCGCGGCTTGAGTCAAGGTGCCCGCGGGAAGTTTGGGCACTTCTATGGTCAAGTCGAAACGATCGAGAAACGGACCTGAAAGCCGCGAAAGGTAACGTTGGATTTGTTCAGGGCTGGATCTATGATGGCTATCCAAGTCGCCACTAGGGCTAGGATTCATCGCTGCGATTAATTGAAATCGACTCAAAAATGTCAGCTTAGCGGCGGCGCGGGAAATCACCACTTCGCCGGTTTCCATCGGTTCGCGCAGGCAATCTAAGACTTTACGCGGAAATTCAGCCACTTCATCCAAGAATAATACACCGCGATGGGCGAGGGAGATCTCCCCAGGTTTTGGGATACTGCCACCGCCCACGAGGGAGATCGAAGAACTCGTGTGGTGCGGTGCCCTAAATGGTCGCTGTAAAAAATGCTGCGGTTTAATGTCGAGTCCTGCAACGGAATGAATTGCCGCCACTTCTAACGCTTCCTCATAATTGAGCGCGGGCAATAGCGCCATCATGCGGCTGGCAAGCATGGTCTTGCCAGTACCCGGCGGGCCTAGCATCAAGAGGTTGTGGTTACCCGCAGCGGCAATTTCGAGTGCTTGCTTGGCCTGATATTGGCCAATCACATCGCTCAGGCAAGTATGGGACTCGGGTATCTCTTGGCTTACCCATTCTAACTGTGGCGCCAGTGTTGGCAGTTGGTTTTGCCCTTGTAAATACGCGGCTAGACTTTGCAGATGCGAACCAAATAACACATTGGGATAGCCGACTAGCTCTGCATCGTGGCGGTTATCTAGCGGTAAGACCAAGGTATGGTCTTGGCGCTTCGCCGCGATAATCGCGGGCAATAACCCTTGGCAGTAACGTATGTGCCCTGACAGTGCCAGCTCGCCGACAAACTCGATATTTTTTAAACTGTTAATGGGAATCTGTTCCGAAGCGGCCAATATGCCCACGGCGATGGGTAAGTCGTAGCGGCCACCTTGTTTAGGTAAATCAGCTGGCGCGAGATTGACGGTTATCCGCCGCATCGGAAACTCGAATCCCGCATTGATCAAGGCACTGCGTACTCGCTCACGGGCTTCTTTTACCGAAGCTTCGGGTAAGCCTACAAGATTAAATGCTGGTAAGCCGTTGCTGAGATGTACTTCAACTGTGACTTGTGGAGCTTCGACCCCACAACTGGCTCGGGTATTGACACAGGCTATCGCCATAAACAAATCCTTTTGTTGTTCATTTCGCGCAGAATTTGAGTGTAGCAGTAATTAATGGGAGGGGTTTCCTATCGCCTAGGTCGTTGCCCTTCTCATTAGCAAGCCGTTGACTCCGGCTTTGCTAATCGTGTGATAGGTTTGGCAATTTACCTTATTTGAAGATGGCAACTAGTTGATAGAAATGATAAAAAGCAAACATTGGAGTCGTGAGGTAAATATGGATATGTTGTTAGCAGAAAATTCCCCCATTCGTCAGCAGCTGCTCGAGCAAAAGCTGGTGCAGTTTAAAGACCCGCATCTTGCCCATACGTTATCTACGTTTATTCGCAGTAGTGTCGATCTCTATCCCAGTGCAATCGAAGACTATGCCCAGTTAGGTAACAGCCGACTGGGTGGATTGCCTGATTTGCCTGTTGGCATGGATTATCCGGTGACTTTGGTCGGAAGGGAGGAGATGTTGGATGGCTATGTTGAGAGCTTTGGCCATACCCGCGAGTTTATTAATGAGCATTGGCGGCAGGACTGGCAGGACGATTGGGAGACAGATGAGGCGCATCTTTGGGACTGGGACGAGGCGGCGCAAGCCTTCCGTGTGCCCATGCAATTTATCGCACAGCTCAACTGCAGCGACCTGAAGGCGTTTCAATCTTATTTGCCTCGAGAAGGGCGATTGTTGTTCTTTTTGGAGCGCTGGCGATTCTCGGAAATGCTTCGCGGCCATGTCTATTATGTCGCTGAGGATCAGCAACTGAACTCTGGAAAAGCGATTGCCGAACCTAAGTTCGACGATGCGGTATGTGCAAACTATGAGTATGAAGAGGCTTATCAACTTCAGGGAATTGCCAGCATTAAGATGATAGCCCCTGACATGATTAATAGTGACAACCCGCATTTAGTAAAGTTAGCCAAGGCACGTTTACAAGCGCTACCAGAACCGCAACAAGCTATGGTGCTGGAGGCCCTAGCGGTTGTGGATGATGAATTGGCACCAGAGTGGCAAGATCAGCTCAAGGGCTATGAGCTGATACAATTGAATAAGCAGGGGTTAATCCCCGGTCAGATTCTCACTCAACCGCAATGGGCTGCATTGCCCGGGTGGCGGTCATCCAACTTGCAGGCATTGCTCGTTCCCGAGCAGCCGCTGCCGTATTACAATGGTATCGCCAGCATTAATGGCCATGGTGATAGCCGCTATAAAGCACCCGAACTCCGCGCCGCAGCTGAATTAGGCGGCAATGCCGAAGATTATCTGGTGCTGCTCAAAGTTGTCTATAGTGAGCACTCTATGCGGTTGAATTTTATTATCCATCAAGCGGATTTAGCATTAGGCAAATTCGATCGCATTTACTGCATTTATGATTATTAGTTCATTGAAAGGTTGGCTACAGCCAACCTTTTTGTTTGGCGATGCGGGCTACACAGCACTTGGAGTATATCGAGACGATTGAAGATGTATGTTGCGACCGATTAAAAGGAGAGTCGCAAGCACAATTTAGTGCCTTTGAATGAATATGAGTTATAAAGGATTGATTCTGGGAGAAATGATTACCACTGAACAGATTGAGTGCTTGATAGTTATATTTAATCATTTCAATCAGTTAATAGAGGTTGGTTAACCTATGCCATTATATGAGGGCATCGATGAGTAGTCTCATTTGGTTTACCCTCCACTGAAAATCATGGTTCCCCTCCCACGACCTTGATTCAACTTGACCGCTAGGCTGCATTAACGTCTGAGTTCTAACTTGTATTCCTTTTAAGTCCCCGTCATTTTCTCCGTGGTTAGGTCGCAAGACTGACCATAAGGCCGCCACTTACATCCCCATAAACATTCTGCTACTGAGCCGCTCGATCTCCCTATACCGATGGGGTGTCGGAATAAATAGTCAGCATATAAAGTATACTTTGTATCATTTTGTGGTTTAATCGAAACATCTGCTGCCGATTTTAGCAACATTTTGGGCGGCGATGCGGTAACAAGGTTGTGAATCGATAATAATAAAGTGACCTCTTGTGAAGGATGACATTTGAGGGAACATGGTCGAGGAGAACTCGCCTATGCGTTCGTGGATGTTAGCGTGTATGTTTATCTGTACTGCGGGTTTTGGTGGGGCAGCATGGGCAAAACTCGATGTGGTTTTCTTTAATCCTGGGGCTGTCGATGACAGTTTTTGGGGAGATGTCGACCAATTGATGTTGGCGGCATCGACGACACTCGATATTAAACTCGATATCATTCATTCCGATCGCAATCACTTCAAGATGATCACTCAACTCGATGAGTTGTTAGCTTCTGCAAAAGCGTTACCTAATTACGTTATTCTGGTTAATGAAAAACAATCCGCGATAAAAATGCTGCAGGCGCTTTATCCTCACCCTGTCTATGTGCAATTGATTTTAAATGATATTTCCCCTGGTGAGCGTGATGCCTTGCTGCAAGATCCCCATTGGCAAGAATATCTGTTACCCGCCATTATTCCCGATAATTACGCTATTGGTTCGGCGACCGCTAAGGCCTTAATGGATGACTTAGAGGGAAAGGCGGCTAAAGTTCTGTTGATTTCGGGCGATAAATCGACGCCTGCTTCAGTGCTACGTACCCAAGGCGCCAGTGACTATTTCTTTATGCAGTCCAATGCCACTCTGACTCAAACGGTTTATGGCCAATGGAGTGAGGCTGTGGCTTATGGGCAAGCGTTAACCCTGCTGAATCGTTATCCTGATCTGAATGTGATTTGGACCGCCAGTGATCGTATGGCGATTGGGGTGCTTAAGGCATTGAAGGAAAAAGGTTTGGTGTCTGGTAAAGATGTATTTGTCGGTACGATCAATACTTCACCTGAGATTTTACAGCTTTGTCGCCAGCACTCTGTGAGTGTTATTGGTGGCGGGCATTTTTTGGTTGGTGCTTTAGGTTTAGTTGAATTGCAATATTATCAGCAGCATAAAAAATATCTCCCCTATGACAATGTTGCCTTGTTCGGTGTTTTGCAACCAGATTCGGCATTTTATCAAATGTTAGTTGCTCGAGATTGGCCACAGATTTTCCAGTCTCAGATTTTGAATAAGTTGCCCCTCAAGGCGGAATAACAGGTGTACATGAAGCATCGTAATCATTCTATTAGCCACAAGATGACGCTGATTATTATTGGGGTGAGCTCGTTTTTTGCTGTGTTAACTATGTTGGTACAGTTGATTTGGAACTATCAGGATAGTATCGATAATGCGACTTCGGATATCCGCGAGTATTCAGAATCTATTTTGCCAAGCGTGGCTAAGTCACTGTGGGACGTCGACCGTAGCTTGTTATCGGATTTGCTCTCTGGACTGGGGATGATGCCATTAGTGTCGAGTGTACATTTAGACAGTATCGATGGCGTCACTATGCATCTGGGTAAACCTTTGTTAACCGATGATGAGTCGCAAACTCTATTTCACTATCCTGTGACCTATCAAGAGCAGTCGATAGCGACTTTGACCGTAGGGTTAGATACCAATCGGCTTTACTACGAGCTGTGGCGGCAGTTGATTTTTATCGTGCTCGGTAATGGGTTAAAGACCCTATTGATGATTTATTTGATTTTGACCTTAGTGCGACTCATGGTGACAGATAGATTGTCGGCACTGGAAGATTTCACTAATAAAATCAATCTTAACTCGTTAAAAAAGTTATCTGTGCCCGAGACGGTAACCGCAAGACCCGATGAAATAGCCCATGTGGCATTGTCACTTAAAGGTATGTATCAAAGGATACGTAATGATTTAGCCATCAATAAACGTCAGCAACGTGCACTGCAACAACAGCAGCATTTATTGTCTGACTTAGTCAAAGAACGAACTAAAGAATTAGATTGGCAGTCGCAGTCGAATCAATTGTTGGCTGAGATTTCGTTGCAATTTTTGAGCATAGATACCTGCAATGTGGATAAAACCTTAACTGAGGTATGCCACAAAATAGGTCAGTTATTTGATGTTGAAAGGGTGAGTCTTCTTGAATTCAATCAGCAGCATGCCTATTACCGCAGCTTTTGGACCAGTGACTTACACGCAAATAAGGTCCAAGTGATTTCGGTAGATAATATTGCTCAACTGGCTAAAAAATTCGAGACGGAATCGACCTTAGTGATTGAGGATCTTGAGGCGTTAAAGGCTTTTTCACCACAGGAATATGAGGTAATGAAATCCGTGGGGATATGTTCGATTGCCGCCTTTGCGATTAAAAATGCTGGGGAGTTATTGGGATTGCTCTCGCTGTCGACTGTGTCGCGGCCATTAAATTGGAACGCCCAGAAAAAGAATATGCTGACCCAATTCGCCTCCGCATTGAACGAGTTACTGCTACGCGAACAGAAAGAGCGTCAGATGATAGTGCTACAACAAGCGCTGGTTGCCGCGAATAGCCAATTAAAGGTGATGGCTGAAACCGATGAATTAACTGGCTTAGCTAATAGACGACCCTTTACTGAAAGATTAGCTACTGTGCTACAAGCTAACACTCCAGCGGGATTGTTAATGTTAGATATCGATTATTTCAAATCCTACAACGACACTTATGGTCATCTTGAAGGCGATACTGTGCTTAAACGGGTGGCTGATGCCTTAGCACAGTGCGATATCCTGCCGCATAATGCTCTATTGGCTCGCATTGGTGGTGAAGAGTTTGCTTTGGTCGTCGAGCAGGTCACGCCAGCACAGTTAACGGCTATTGCTACGCAACTGTGTTATCTCGTTGAGCAACTCAATATTCCCCATCAAGTATCTCCCTTGGCTGTGGTGACGATCAGTATTGGCAGCGTGTTTTTGCCATTAGATAAGATCTCGGGGTTTAAGATGGCCGACGTATTACGCCGCGCCGATGTTTGCCTCTATCGCGCTAAGGATAAGGGTCGCAATAGAGTCGAGGTTGAAGTGATTTAATGGGAGCCGGTTGAAGGTGATGTTACTCTTTCGCCAAGATATCCCAACGCGTTGCTGGATTGGCTACTGAGCTTCAAGAGTCTAGGCGCTATGCTGCAAAATTGGAGACATATTCGGTTTGCATCACTACGCCACAGACGCCCTCAATCATGCTAACTAATTGATAACATTTATATGAAACATAGCGGTAGATAAGTCGCTAAGATAAAAATTACTCAAGGTGAGGTAATATTAGGCGGCAGATGAGATATAATCTGTCGCCTATTGTCGATTTAGCAATGCACTCTGAGTGGCATCCATGCTGCCATTCTGGACGTATTTTACGTAACGCAACTAAGCAAAGCCACGACTGCATAGTCAATTCTGTTGGTTTAAATGTACGTTCTAGCAGCTCAATATCAAAGCCACCGCGCTCGGATGTCTAATGCCATCGAGTCGAGTAAAATAATTAAATGCTGTATATTCAGTCGTTTCGACATAAAAAATTACTTAAATGATGCAAGTGCATTAGCGCTATGCGTGGGCTGCGAGAGCGGAGTCACGCATAACTCGTGAATTTGCAGATATACTGAGTGCACCCTAAGGATTGTCATCTAAGAGTTCATTCATCTCAGGGGTGAAAGTGGTCAATACAATCTTGTTGTGCGGCGACCAGACAAAGCAAACTTTGCTCAAATACAATGAATTCAACTGACTCGCGAGCAATAAGGCGCGGGTTGGTCCTAGTTAGTCCAGTGTTAAATGAAAGGTGTTACATGAGTCTCTTTGATAACGTGATGATTATATTGTGTCTAATCGGCGCGAGTTGTTTTTTCTCTATGTCAGAAATTGCACTTGCCGCTTCACGTAAAATTCGTTTACGTCAGTTAGCCGATGAGGGCGATGCACGAGCAGAAAAAGTGCTGCAGTTACAAGCCGTTCCCGGTAGCTTTTTTACGGTAGTACAAATTGGTCTTAATGCCGTTGCCATCATGGGCGGTATTGTGGGTGAGTCGGCATTTCGGCCTTACTTCTATCAGTTGCTTTCCCCTTTAGTTGCCGAGCCTTGGCTGAGCCAATTGAGCTTTGTTTTATCCTTCATAACGGTAACCAGCGCCTTTATTTTAGTCGCCGATTTAATGCCAAAACGCATTGCCATGGCGATGCCTGAGCCTGTCGCTTTAGCTGTTGTCGGGCCTATGTCTTTCTGTATTGTGCTATTACGCCCATTAGTGTGGTTTTTCAACGGCATGGCGAGTGGTATCTTTAAACTGCTGCAGATCCCAACCGTGCGTAATGATGCAATCACCTCCGACGACATTTATGCCGTCATGAATGCGGGTGCCGAAGCTGGGGTGCTGGATCGCGGTGAGCAACAGATGATGGAAAATGTGTTTGAAATGCAAACCGTTTCTGTGACTTCGGCCATGACGGCCCGTGAAAGCTTAGTGTACTTTTTACTGCAAGACAGTGAAGAAGATATCAAGCGTAAAATTTCTGAAGATCCCCATACTAAGTTCCTCGTCTGCGATGGTCAGTTGGATATGATCAAAGGCTTCGTGGATGCGAAAGAATTGCTGATCCGTGTGATCAACGGTGAGAATATCATCTTAAAAGGCAGTAACTTAATCCATACTTCGCTGATCATTCCCGATACGCTGAGCCTGTCAGAAGCGATGGAATACTTTAAAAATAGTCGCGCCGATTTTGCCGTGGTAATGAACGAATACGCCTTAGTGGTGGGGATTGTGACTACTAACGATCTACAGCGCGCCGTAATGGGGGCTTGGTCATTGCACGAGAGCGAAGAGCAGATCATCGCCCGTGATAGCAACTCTTGGTTAGTCGACGGTGTGACGCCTATTACCGACGTAATGCGCGCCTTTGGTATTGAGGAGTTTCCGCATAATCAGAACTACGAAACCATTGCTGGTTTTATGATGTATATGCTGCGTAAAATCCCTAAGCGTACGGATTTCGTGAACTATGCGGGCTATAAATTTGAGGTGGTCGATATCGATTCGTACAAGGTCGATCAGCTATTGGTGACCCGTATCGATCCTATTGATAAGCTCAACTCGCCGGATGTGTAATCCTGTCATCTTGTGTTGATTGCCTTGCGATAGAAATCCTGTGGCAATAGTTCGTTAGCACCAATTTGATAGCAATTGTTCGATAGTGAAGCGGTTCTCTTTAGCTAAGTTTTTAGCTTTTTGAGAGCCGTTTCGGTTTTCTATCTCGTTGAAACTCTTCACTCGCACTTTTATTTTGTATTACTTTCCCCGTTTAAATCACATCCAAAAACGCATTAACGATGGGATCATCAAGTCGTTTCACTTTGCAGCAGCAACCTAACTCGAACGGTGGAATCGCAACCGGCGACGAGAGCAGCTGAATGCGATCCCGCACTGGGCTATTATTGATCACCACTTCGGGGCTCATGCTCACGCCACAACCTAACGCTACCATAGAGGCGATCGCTTCCTGTCCCGAGACTTGGGCGTAAATATTAGGGCTGATGCCCATTTGTTTGAACCAGTTATCGGCGCGGCGCCGTCCTGGGCCGTGATCTGGGATGATAAAGGGTACGCTCGACCAATCGATGGGCGTTTGGCTAACTTGTTGCTGTACTGCACAGCGGATCGTCGGTGCGATAATCGACAGCGGCACATCGTCGATTTTGGCAAAGTGTAAGCTGCTGGGGAAAGGATCGGGCAGGGCGGCGATGGCGATATCGGCGCGATTCTGCTGCACTTCTGCTAGCGCGTTGGCTGCATCTCCTGTGGTTAAGGCGATTTCGACGAAGGGATGCTCTTGGCGGAATAGATCCAATAAACCCGGTAAATGACTGTAGGCTGCAGTGACCGAGCAATACAGATTCAGCCGACCGCGCAGCACGTCTTGCTTGAGATCGATACTGTGCTTAAGTGTGCTCCAATGGTTCAAGGTCTGCTCGGCGAACCGCTTAAACTCGTGTCCCGCGTGGGTTAAGGTCACGCTGCGATTATCCCGCTCTAACAGCTTAGCGTTCACTTCTTCTTCTAATCTTTGCAGGGCTCGGCTTAAGGTCGATGGGCTCACATGCATCTGCTCCGCCGTCTTGGCGAAGTGCAAACTGTCACATAAGTGCAGGTACAATTTGAGGGTACGAATATCCATAACTTATCCTGTTTAGACTGAGCTTGAGTGCTGTATATTGCCGCCGATGTTGTTGCCAGTGTTACTGAGCGTTATTGCGGCTGACGTTGCGTATAATGCAATATGAAGTTCCGAATATATCATTTTAAGCAATGATAAGCATGGGTTATAGTGATTTCAATCACAACCAAGTCGTAACATTATGTTAGTTTGGTTGCGTCCAAAATTTCTGACTTATAGGTGGTATATCAGATGGCTAACTATTTTAACTCTCTGAATTTACGTCAACAATTAGCACAGCTTGGCCAATGTCGTTTCATGGATCGTTCTGAGTTTAGTGACGGCTGTAACTACATCAAAGATTGGAATATTGTTATTTTAGGTTGTGGTGCTCAAGGTCTTAACCAAGGCTTGAACATGCGTGATTCGGGTCTGAATATCTCTTTTGCCCTGCGTCCTGAAGCGATTGAACAGAAACGTGCCTCATGGCAAAAAGCAACCGATAACGGTTTCCGTGTCGGTACCTTTGAAGAATTAATCCCTGCGGCGGATCTGGTGCTTAACCTGACGCCGGACAAACAGCATTCAAACGTGGTTAACGCAGTTATGCCACTGATGAAGCAAGGCTCTACCTTGTCTTACTCACACGGCTTCAACATTGTTGAAGAGGGTATGCAAGTTCGTTCCGACATCACTGTGGTGATGGTTGCTCCTAAGTGCCCAGGTACTGAAGTGCGTGAAGAATACAAACGTGGTTTTGGTGTGCCTACCCTTATCGCAGTTCACCCAGAAAACGATCCAAACGGTGATGGCTTAGAGATTGCTAAAGCCTACGCTAGCGCAACGGGTGGAGACAGGGCCGGTGTTTTACTGTCGTCTTTCATCGCAGAAGTGAAGTCGGATCTGATGGGCGAGCAGACCATTCTGTGCGGTATGTTGCAGACGGGTGCCATCTTAGGTTACGAGAAAATGATCGCCGATGGCGTTGAGCCAGGCTACGCGGCCAAGCTTATCCAGCAAGGTTGGGAAACGGTCACTGAAGCGCTGAAACACGGCGGCATCACTAACATGATGGACCGTTTGTCTAATCCAGCCAAGATTAAAGCATTTGAAATTGCAGAAGATTTAAAAGAAATTCTGCAACCATTATTTGAAAAGCACATGGATGACATCATCAGCGGCGAATTCTCACGCACTATGATGGAAGACTGGGCAAACGATGATGCGAACTTACTGCGTTGGAGAGCCGAAACTGGCGAAACAGGTTTCGAAAATGCGCCCGTATCGAGCGAGCATATCGACGAACAAACCTATTTCGACAAAGGTATTTTCCTTGTCGCTATGATCAAAGCGGGTGTGGAACTGGCGTTCGATACCATGGTATCTGCAGGTATTGTGGAAGAGTCGGCCTATTACGAGTCACTGCACGAAACCCCACTTATCGCTAACACGATTGCCCGTAAGCGTTTGTACGAAATGAACGTAGTGATTTCAGACACAGCCGAATACGGTTGCTACCTGTTCAATCACGCCGCTGTACCTATGCTGCGCGACTATGTTAATGCCATGTCATCTGAGTATTTAGGTGCTGGCCTGAAAGACAGCACAACCGGTGTCGACAACCTAACGCTCATCGCTGTTAACGAAGCTATTCGTGAAACGGCAGTGGAATATGTTGGCGCTGAGCTTCGCGGTTACATGACTGATATGAAGAGCATTGTTGAGGCTTAAGTGATAGTTAGTTAAGCCCTGCATTGGGGGAGAGGGCTGAGACTCAAAGGACTTGGGTCTCAACTCAGTTCCCAAGCAAGCTCAAGATAGTGAAACGCGCATCTTGAGCTTGCTTAGTGATAAATCAGTTAGTGAGAAACAAATTTTTTCCTGTTCAGTGGGTTGTCGAGCGGGCAAAAACGACACAGTTAGTGAGTCTATCGTTCAGTAGGTGAATTGCGCCGACTGAGGCTCAACAGTTAACGTTTTACTTTGTTGTTTTGCATTGTCTCGGCAGGGAAGCTGAATTTTTTTTGACAAAAGATATTTTTTATTGTGTTTGGCCGTTGCTTTATGGTAAAGCTAATAGCTCGCGCTAGGGCAAAGCCCAAAGCGATACTAACTTTCATTCAATACCCAAATTTTAGAAACACCGATTAGGAATCCATATTGATGTTTAACCAAGCTGCCAAGCTCATTCTCGTGATTATTACCGTCGTGATTATTAAATCACAGCGGGGGCGGCGTATGGCGAACTGATAGACCTAAAAGGTTAAAAGTTTCGAAAGAACCCCCCGCTCCTAAAGGACCGGGGGGTTCTTCGTTTCAGGGCCTAGAGCAAGATTCTAAGTTTCGAAAGAGTAAAAAATAGCGTCGATTTTCGGCAATTCAGGACTAATGTAGCGAGAGAGAATATGGAACCAGGGCAGATGATCAGAGGTGCAGACGCGGTAATCAAAGTGTTAGCAGCACATGGAGTCACCACAGTGTTTGGTTACCCAGGTGGTGCCATTATGCCAATATACGATGCCCTCTATGGAAGCCCTGTTGAACATCTCTTAAGCCGTCACGAACAAGGCGCCGCCTTTGCCGCCGTAGGATACGCAAGAGCCAGCGGTAAAACCGGCGTGTGTTTTGCGACCTCAGGCCCAGGCGCGACTAACCTTATCACCTCACTTGCCGATGCGTTGTTAGATTCAGTGCCTATCGTGGCCATTACGGGTCAAGTCTCCACCGCCGTTATCGGCACAGATGCGTTTCAAGAAATCGATGTGCTGGGCATGTCACTGAGCTGCACTAAGCACAGTTTTATGGTGACAAACATCAACGATCTTATCCCAACCTTATATCAAGCCTTCGAAATCGCCGCATCCGGCCGCGCTGGCCCTGTGTTGGTCGATATCCCGAAGGATATCCAACTCGCTCACCTCGAATACCGTACACCTTTGCTGGCCGTCACCAACGAACCCCAAGCCGAGATGAGTGATATCGAGGCCGCCCGTGCGCTGTTGGCTGAGGCTAAACAGCCTATGTTGTATGTCGGCGGTGGTGTGGGCATGGCGGGCGCGGTCGATCAACTGCGTGAGTTTATCAATGTGACGGGCATACCTTCGGTCGCGACCTTGAAAGGGCTTGGCAGTATTGCCCACGGCACGCCCGGTTACTTAGGCATGTTAGGCATGCATGGTGGCAAAGCGGCTAACTTAGCGGTACAGGATTGTGATTTGCTGATCGTGGTGGGTGCCCGTTTCGATGACAGAGTCACCGGCCGTTTAGCGAGCTTTGCTGACAAGGCCAAAGTGATCCATTTAGACATAGACGCCGCTGAGCTGGGCAAGTTACGTATGCCAGAGGTGGCGATCGCCGGTGACTTACGTCAAATCCTCCCCGCCTTAGCCATGTCGATGAACATCACGCCTTGGCAGGCTGAGGCGGAGCATTTATCCCGTAAGCATCAATGGGATTATCAACACCCCGGCAGTTTGATCTATGCGCCTGCGCTGCTGCGCCGTTTAGCCAATAAATTACCCGAAGACAATGTTGTTTGTTGCGATGTGGGCCAGCACCAAATGTGGGTGGCCCAGCATATGTGGTTCCGCCGTCCAGAGGATCACCTGTCCAGCGCGGGCTTAGGCACTATGGGTTTTGGTTTGCCCGCCGCAATTGGTGCGCAAGTGGCCCGTCCCGATGCGACTGTGGTGACTGTCTCTGGCGATGGTTCTTTTATGATGAATGTGCAGGAGCTGACCACCATCAAGCGCCGTAAGCTGCCGGTGAAAATCGTGCTGGTTGATAACCAAAAGCTTGGCATGGTGAAGCAGTGGCAACAGCTATTTTTTGAAGAGCGCTACAGCGAAACGGATTTATCAGATAACCCTGATTTTGTCTTATTGGCCTCTGCTTTTGATATTCCCGGCCGGACGATTTTTTCTTCCGACGAAGTGGAAGAAGCCTTAACCGAAATGTTAGCGGCTAAGGGCCCGTATTTATTACACGTTGCAATCGACGATGCTTTTAACGTTTGGCCACTGGTGCCCCCCGGCGCATCAAACAGCGATATGATGGACGAAATGGAGAAACAAACATGATCCACTCTCTGGAATTAACGGTTCAACAACGCCCCGAAGTGCTTGAGCGTGTTTTGCGCGTGACTCGCCATCGCGGCTTTACGATTACCCAAATGCAGATGCGTATGAATGACGACGCTAGCCTGTCGCTGGATATAGAGGTCGATAGCGAACGTGCCATCGAACTGCTAAGTAATCAGCTGAATAAACTGATTGATGTGACCCAGTGTAAGGTATTGTTACCGCTGAGCTTGCAACAAACGGCGAATGCTTAAGCATTCGCCATGTGAATTAAGAATACGATTTTCGATTTGAGATAAAGGATACAGTCAATGCCAAAGTTACGATCAGCTACCAGTACCGAAGGCCGCAATATGGCGGGTGCCCGTGCGTTATGGCGCGCCACAGGGGTGAAAGACAATGATTTTGGTAAGCCAATTATCGCCATTGCTAACTCCTTTACTCAGTTTGTACCGGGCCATGTGCACTTAAAAGACATGGGCTCACTGGTGGCGAGCGCCATCGAAGAGGCGGGCGGTATCGCCAAAGAATTCAATACGATCGCCGTCGATGACGGTATCGCCATGGGCCACGGCGGCATGCTTTACAGTCTGCCATCGCGCGAGCTTATCGCCGACAGTGTGGAATACATGGTTAATGCCCACTGCGCCGATGCTCTAGTCTGTATCTCCAACTGCGACAAGATCACCCCCGGCATGTTGATGGCGGCGCTGCGCCTCAATATTCCCGTCGTGTTTGTGTCAGGCGGACCGATGGAAGCGGGCAAAACTAAGCTGTCAGATAAACTCATCAAGCTCGACTTAGTCGATGCCATGATAGCGGGCGCCGACTCGAACGTGAGCGATGAAGACAGTGCCAAAATCGAGCGTAGCGCATGCCCAACCTGTGGCTCTTGCTCTGGCATGTTTACCGCCAACTCAATGAACTGTTTAACCGAAGCACTAGGGTTATCGCTGCCGGGTAACGGTTCTATGCTGGCAACCCACGCGGATCGCCGCGAGCTGTTTTTGGAAGCGGGGCGCCGCGTGATGGCGCTGGCAAAACGTTATTATCATCAAGATGATGAATCGGCATTACCACGCAATATCGCCAACTTTAAAGCCTTCGAAAATGCCATGACCTTAGATATCGCCATGGGCGGTTCATCTAATACCGTATTGCATTTATTGGCCGCCGCGCAGGAAGCTGATGTTGACTTTACCATGGCGGATATTGACCGCATGTCGCGCCTGGTGCCGCACCTTTGTAAAGTTGCGCCATCAACGCCTAAATACCATATGGAAGACGTGCACCGTGCGGGCGGCGTGATGGGGATTTTAGGCGAGCTAGACAGAGCCGGATTGCTGCATACCGATGTGTTCCATGTGGCGGCCGATAATGACGGTACGCCAGGCGGGACGTTGAAATCGGTATTGGCTAAATACGATGTGATGCAGACGGAAGATGAAAAAGTAAAACACTTCTTTATGGCGGGGCCTGCGGGCATTCCGACCACTAAAGCCTTTAGCCAAGATTGTCGCTGGCCGTCACTGGATAACGACAGACAAGAAGGCTGTATCCGTAGCCGCGAGTTTGCCTTCAGCCAAGAGGGCGGTCTTGCCGTATTGTCGGGTAATGTGGCCGAAAACGGCTGTATCGTTAAAACCGCGGGCGTAGATGAATCTAATCTGACCTTCATCGGCTCGGCGCGCGTTTATGAAAGCCAAGATGATGCAGTGGCGGGCATTTTAGGCGGTGAAGTGGTGGCGGGCGACGTGGTTGTTATCCGTTACGAAGGCCCGAAAGGTGGCCCGGGTATGCAAGAAATGTTGTATCCAACCAGTTATTTAAAATCCCGCGGGCTAGGTAAGGTTTGTGCGCTGATCACCGATGGGCGTTTCTCCGGTGGCACTTCAGGTTTATCTATCGGCCACGTCTCACCCGAAGCTGCCGCTGGCGGCACAATCGCCTTGATTGAAAATGGCGATCGCATCGAAATTGATATACCCAAGCGCAGCATCAAGCTGGCGGTAAGCGATGCTGAACTCAATGCTCGCCGTGAAAAAATGCATAGTCTTGGCCCAATGGCGTGGAAACCAATTGGTCGCCAGCGTTATGTGTCACTCGCGCTTAAAGCCTACGCCATGCTCGCCACCAGTGCCGACAAGGGCGCGGTGCGCGATCGCAGTAAACTGGAGGACTAATTATGTTTACTGCATCTATGTTGCCACTCTCATCGCAAACTCAGGCGGATTTAGCCCATTTTCAGTTGGCACAAAGCTATCTGCAAAAAATCCTGTTGTCATCCGTGTATGACATAGCGAAAGTGACGCCGCTTTCCAGCATGAACAAGTTATCGGCGCGTTTGGGTTGTCAGGTATTTTTGAAGCGCGAAGATATGCAGCCAGTGCATTCCTTCAAGTTACGCGGTGCCTATAACCGTATCGCCCAGCTGACGAAAGAAGAATGTCAGCGCGGTGTGGTGTGTGCTTCAGCAGGCAATCATGCTCAGGGTGTGGCGATGTCAGCGGCGAGTCGCGGTGTGGATGCTGTGATTGTGATGCCTGAGACGACGCCCGATATTAAAGTCGATGCGGTGCGCCGTTTAGGTGGCAACGTGGTATTGCACGGCCAAGCCTTCGATCAAGCCAATGGTTTTGCGATGGCGATGGCCAAAGAAGAGGGCCGAGTCTATATCGCGCCCTTCGATGATGAAGCGGTGATCGCAGGCCAAGGCACTATCGCCCAAGAGATGTTGCAGCAGCAGCGCGATCTTGAAGTGGTATTTGTGCCCGTGGGCGGTGGCGGTTTAATCGCGGGTATCGCAGCCTATTACAAGGCGGTGATGCCGCAGGTGAAAATTGTCGGCGTCGAGCCAGAAGATGCCGCTTGTTTAAAGGCGGCGATGGAAGCGGGCGAGCCGGTGACGCTGGCGCAAGTCGGTTTATTTGCCGATGGCGTGGCGGTTAAACGTATCGGCACTGAGCCGTTTCGAGTCGCGAAACTTTATGTCGATGAAGTAGTGACTGTCACTTCGGATGAAATCTGCGCTGCGGTGAAAGATATCTTCGAAGACACCCGTGCGATCGCCGAACCCGCAGGGGCCTTGTCCTTAGCTGGGCTTAAAAAATATATCAGCGCTAATGCCCATGGTGATTGCGGCAATGGTGAGAAGGTCGCCGCGATTTTAAGTGGCGCGAATGTGAATTTCCACAGTCTGCGTTATGTGTCGGAACGCTGCGAACTCGGTGAGCAGAAAGAAGCGGTACTGGCGGTGAAAGTCCCTGAGCGTCCTGGAAGTTTCTTAACATTCTGTGAGTTGCTCGATAAGCGGGTGATGACAGAGTTTAACTATCGTTTCAGTAGTCGTGATCTTGCCGTGGTGTTTGCCGGCATTCGCTTAAGCCGAGGCCAAGGTGAGCTAGAACAAATCATTGCCACCTTAGAGACCAATGGTTTTGAAGTGCAGGATTTATCCGGCGATGAAACCGCGAAATTGCATGTGCGTTATATGGTCGGTGGTCATCCACCAGAGCCTTTAGAGGAGCGTTTGTTTAGCTTCGAGTTTCCTGAACATCCCGGTGCGCTGCTGAAGTTTTTAACTACCTTGCAGAGTAAATGGAACATTAGTCTGTTCCATTATCGTAACCACGGCGCGGCCTTTGGCCGAGTGCTGGCGGGATTTGAAGTACCCGCGAGTGATGCCTTGCCGTTCCAACAGTTTTTAACTGAACTGGGTTTTGTCTATCAAGAGGAAACTCAAAGCCCTGCCTATCAGCTGTTTTTAAATGCGGGTAACGGCAACAAGGCGTTACAACCTTAGCTCACCATGCGCGTGATAGTTATGTTAGTCATAACTAAGGCTAAAGGAGGAGCGCACAGGCGCTCCTTTTTGTGGTAGTTTTGTAGACTTAATACTCTAGCCGCCGATTAGCGCGCCACAGTTAAGTCGCTGACTTAATCCGCTGACGATTGGCTAACGAATAATAACTAGACTTCGACCTACACCTACACGCATTAAGGAGACATGATGTTACCAGCACCGCGTTTTACCGCTTTTAATCCTCCTCGCCGTATTTTAATGGGCCCTGGCCCGTCGGATGTTTATCCCGAAGTGCTTGCGGCGCAGTCCAGACCTACGGTTGGCCACTTAGATCCGCTGTTTGTGGGCATGATGGATGAGCTTAAGAGTCTGATCCAATACGCCTTCCAAACTAAAAACGAAATGACCATGGCGGTATCAGCGCCGGGCAGTGCGGGCATGGAAACCTGTTTCGTTAACTTAGTCGAGCCGGGTGAGAAGGTGATTGTCTGCCGTAACGGTGTGTTTGGTGAGCGTATGCGCCAAAACGTCGAGCGTATGGGCGCCATTGCCGTGCTGGTGGACAATGAGTGGGGCACACCTGTTGATCCTGCTGCGGTTGAAGCGGCACTGAAAGCCAATCCCGATGCCAAATTTTTAGCCTTTGTGCACGCCGAAACCTCAACTGGCGCCTTGTCCGATGCCAAAACTCTGTGCGCATTAGCCAAAACCTATGGTTGTTTGAGCATAGTTGATGCGGTGACTTCCCTTGGCGGCGTTGAGTTAAGAGTCGATGAATGGGGCATAGATGCTATTTATTCTGGCAGCCAAAAGTGTCTCTCCTGTGTACCGGGTTTATCGCCTATGTCTTTCTCGCCTGCTGCCGTCGAAAAACTCAAGAATCGCAAGACCCCAGTGCAAAGTTGGTTCCTCGATCAAAGCTTAGTGATGGCCTATTGGACCAGCGCGGGCGGCAAGCGCAGTTACCATCACACTGCGCCAGTGAATGCGCTTTATGCACTGCATGAATCCCTGCGTATTTTAGCGGCCGAAGGCTTAGAGAATGCGTGGCAACGCCATCATGACATGCACTTAGTGCTGCGTGCTGGGCTGGAAAAGTTAGGGCTAAATTTTGTGGTGGCCGAAGATTCGCGTCTGCCACAACTTAACGCAGTTTACATCCCCGCTGGAGTCGATGATGCCGCGGTGCGGACTCGTTTGCTCAAAGATTACAATCTCGAAATCGGCGCCGGCCTTGGCGCCCTTGCGGGCAAAGCATGGCGCATTGGCCTCATGGGTTTTGGTGCCCGTCGCGAAAATGTCGCCTTATGCCTCAAGGCATTAGAAGAGGTGTTGAACTAATATGCCAAGATTACGCCTTGCCTTTTGCGGGCTAATGATCGCTTTGCTCAGTGCCTGCTCGGTGAATAATACGAGCAATGTCTCCTGCGATTTTGTGCGCGGAACCAACAATAATCAAAGCATGCGCGACGCGAGCGGCCACGATACGGGCAGCGCCGATGAGCGGCAAAAAGATGTCGGTATCGGCTTCTTGAATGTCATCTTCGGCGGCATCAGCCGAGCACTTTCTTCCGATGATTCATCGGATGGAAAGTGTTTGTAACTTAGTTAGTTTTAGTGGTTTTGATTAAACGAAAATCCCCGAAATGCGGGGATTTTTTAATTTTGTTAATAAAGTCGCTTTTGGCAGCAGGTAATATTGATTTAGCACTGTCATTCCACTGACTCGCCGACTTTAGTTTAAAAAATAAGTTGACCCTATCGGCCCTACGGCGGTATCTGCTGTATATGGCTAGATTTATAACAAGACTAGAATGTCGCAATCATATGGATGTGAATGAGCGAGCATGTAGCCAATGGTCACTTCCACGACAGTGCTTAATCCCGTTAAACCCTTGGTATGCCTGATAGTCTGTTATTTATAATTATGCATTCCGAGAATTTAATACCGAGAATTTAACAATGGGTGGCTCGTTAAGCTTTTTTGACTTGCGGAGGAATATTATGGCTAGCAACAGAGTAAAACGATGTTTTAAATAAATTTAAGTTTGCGCTAATGCTTTCTTAGAGACATTAAACTTTTAACCTATTACATGGTAGTGATTTTGAGTACAAATCTACAGCCATTTTTTATTGTGCAATCAGATCCTGATGGTAAGGGAATACCGTATTTTATGGATAAACATTGGACTCCTGAGCTACCTGACTATGAGTTTTATGACTCACCACCATGTGAGGTTGATTTTTTAAATGCTTATTCTCTTAAAGCAAAAACATATCAACTGAATGGTGATTATTTGGTTGATGAAAATTTAGTTTCTAATGAAATGTTATACTTGTGTGAAAAATTAAAGGTTAAGTGTATTCGTATTCCTGTCGATATTAACTTGCATCAAGGATTTCGTCTGCAGAAAAAGTACTTTTTATTTTTTCCACTAAGTTATTTGTCTATCTTAGATAAGGATGAGTCCACTTATACTATCTCGATTGACTTAGATTCTGGAAAATTGAACACGCAAGAGGAACGTGGGTTAAAGAAGACATATTATGAGTCTATAGATAAATTTAAAATAAAGAATAATGTTCGTGAACATTTATTCTTTTGTAACGAGATAGCGGCTTCTGTATGTTCTATTCAGTTTAAAAACGAGTACGAGGCTCTTGGTTTGATGGGTGTGGTTTTTAAGGAAATAAATGATAATTATCAGTATTCTGCATGGGACTGAGTGCCTCATAAAATGATAATGTTGAAGCTAAGTACAAGGAGTGAATAATGGACTGGATTGAGTTAGAAGAAAAATGCTTTGAAATTACATACGATACAATCAAGATGTTATTGTTAGAAAATAAAGATGAGGCATTCTATGCGGTATCTCTTTACACTGACAGTAGTGCCATGTCAGCATCATTAAGTGCTAGCTCTGAGGGTAAGCTTAAAAGCATTCTCGCTGCTGAAGAAGATCAGAGCATAGAGTGTGAACATTACTATAGATGGGCAGTATCTGAGTGGTTTTATGACGGATATAATGCGGGAGCCTTCTGCAAAATAAGTAAGATGCTTCGAGAGGACTCATCTCGAGAAATAAACTTTGAAAATTTTAAAAATGAACTAATTAAGACATTATCAAATGTACTAATCAGAATAAAAAGAGAACTGTCTCTTGAGCTAAATTCGACAGTGTGTTTTGTTTCAATTACTGACGATGATGAGTCTGAGGGAATAGAAAACTCTTCTGCAAAATTAATAAACGATACACCACTTTTAATGGCATTTATTTCAAGATTTGACTAATTAACTGTACAGGTTTATCTATTAAAATAGAAGCTAAGTATCTTTTTGAAAAGATGACAAAGATGAAAAATATAGGACAAACGCATCTTTTCTTCATGGCGATTATTCTAAATCTTGATTCAAAAGATATGACTGCTGAGATGGTCACCTTTGTCTGGACTTCGGTTTGGGTAGTTCAGGCTATCAGAATGTACGGCAGTTTATGGGATTAAGCACTGGCATGTAAGTGACTGTTGGCGGCATGGTCGCTCATTCACATCCATGTGATCGCGACATTTGCACTTCCGTATGCAGCAGATGCCGTCGTCGAGCCCGCAGGGATGACTTATTTTTAAACCAAAGTTGGCGCGTCACTGGAATGACAGTGCTAATCGCAACTCACTAAATATGCACAGGACAATCAGCCTTCGCTTTTTGCTAATTGACATATAATGTCATCCCGCTATTATGGCAGCACCTCAGATTACACGAACAAGATCCTATAAATGAAAAAGTTATTTATTATGCTGGCGATGATTTTTGCGGTTAGCTTAGTTACTAGCCCAGTCGTTGAAGCGAAAAAATTCGGCGGTAGTAAATCTATCGGCAAAAGCCATCAAACGGCTCCGGCTCAACCAGTGGCGACCAACACACCGACTACGGCGCCAGCGGGAGCACCGGGCAAAAAAGGTATGATGGGCGGCATGTTAGGCGGTTTATTAGCAGGTGGCTTATTGGCTGCGCTGTTTATGGGCGGTGGTTTTGAAAATATTCAAATCATGGATATTTTGATTATCGGTTTGCTGGCATTCGTGCTATTCAAAATCGTCCGTACTGTGATGGCCTCAAAAGCGGGGGCGCAGCAAAGACCAGCCTATGCGGGTGCTGGCCAACCCAATCCGAATATGCAGCGTCAACAGACTGAACAAACAGGTTTTGCCACCAATGCAAACAGCGGCAGCAATGGTTTTGGCCAAGCGACAAGCGCAGTTCCCTTCGATTTGCCTGCCGGTTTTGATTTACCCGGCTTTTTGGAAGGCGCTCGCAGTCATTACAAAACCCTGCAATTGGCGTGGAATGAAAACGATCTAAGCAAAATCCAAGAGTATGTTTCTATTGATCTTTACAATGAACTCAGCAACCAACGTCGCGAGTTAGTTGGCGATCAGCACACAGAAGTGATGTTTTTGGATGCAGAACTGGTCCGCGCCACGCACAATGCCAATCTTGCGGAAGTGAGTGTTAAATTTAGCGGCCGCTACCGCGATACTGTTGAAGGCGTAGAAGAGGACATTAAGGAAATCTGGCATTTGGAGCGTAACGTAACACAAGCCAACTCACCTTGGTTAATTGTGGGTATCGAACAGTAATCAGCCCAGTGTTTAAAGCAGCCTTAATCTCTTAAGGCTGCTGTTTACATCCCCTTTCGTTTCAATCCAGCCTTCCCTCAGTAGTTCAACGTTATTGATTGAAAAAGCGCTTATCATTACTTTGACTGTTTTACTGGCTAGACAGTCGTTGCGTGACGAGTTGTAATTAAGTTACTTACTATGAGGGCTATTATTTATAGATTGTATTTTATAGCGCTAATTTTTCGTTAAGTTGAGGTGCTAATATATGGAGAAATAAGGTGGAGGCCAAAATCAGTTAAACCTTGTACTATTCCTAATTGAATTACAAATACTACTAATGTAAAAGTTAAACCTTTACCAAAGGATAGTTGAAAAATCTTGCTGTAAACTACTGATATTGCAATATATGTCACAATTAGTCCAAACAATCCTTTGATGGCAATAACTATTGTAAATGCTAGTATTGTTCCAATCGAAACGGCTAAACCACAATGTATAATAGTTTTATTTTCTGCTTCAAATAATTCAGCTCCAATTTTTACTGGAACAATCGTTATTAATATCAAGATGATCCACGCTAGCATAATAAAATCCATTTTATATGAAAATCTATTACAAAATTAATCTGCAACGTTTAAAGGCAATAAATTTCAATTGCTCTCATTGAGGGCTGATTATACTTATACAAAAATAAAGTGCTATACCTTATGTGTTTTTTAAGGTGGTTGGCATTATATATTTAAACAGAATAAAAGGGGGGGCTTAGTTTTTTGATTGTGAGCTAACAATCCCCGAATTCAGCGTGGATTGTTAGCTTTTGGAAAGAGGTTATACAAATTGTCTGATGGCTATGGCGATAATCAGCACTGGGCAAACATACTTCACATATCTTGGCCAAATGCGCCAAAAGAGTCCTGTGTTATCGACACCTTCTTGCCCACGAATTACCTTTAGCAGCTGGGTTTGGCGCCAAATCCAACCTAAGTAAACCGCAATACCGAGGGCGACCAGCGGCTGGGCGATTTGGGTGGTCAGCATTATAGTGAAACTAAATAGCGTCTCAAAAAATACCGCCAGTAATAAGGATAATGAGGTCAACAATAGGCCGATGATCAAGGTGGCGCGTTGACGGCTGAGTCCGAACTTTTGCATCACATAACTCGTCGGCACTTCGGCGATGGATATGGCCGAGGTTAAACCCGCGATAATCAGCAGAATAAAGAACACCACGCTAATGATGAGATTAGCTGTATCACCTAAGGTCGAAAATAACGCGGGTAAGACAGTAAACACCAATGCATCCGAATCGAGTAACTTGCCCTCAGCATTAAAAATCTGCACGCCATTGTGCTGGGCCACATACATGGCTGGGATAATCAAGAAGGCGGCGAGAAAGGCGATGCCGCTGTCGGTAAAGGCAACCCAGACGGTCAGTTTAGCAATATTCTCTTTTTGGCTCAGATAACTGCCGTACACCATCATGGCACCTGTGCCTATGGTAAGGGAGAAGAAGGTTTGTCCGAGTGCGCTGATCAAGGTATCTGGCGCCAGCGCCTTGGTAAAGTTAGGTGTGAGTAGCGCGCTTATCCCTTCGCTCGCACCATTTAGGGTGAAGATATACGCCACGCCCGCGATCAGCATGATCAGTAATAACGGCATTAAGCGTTTCGACCATTTTTCTATGCCTTCTTGCACGCCTTGCAGTAATACCAGAAAAACCAGCGTGCTGAAGATCAGTGTAAACACCAGATTACGTGACAGCGAAAAATCCACTAGCCAAGCGGCGGTATCATTCGAACCAAAGGCTGTGGCGATAGGCGCGATGGCAAAGCTGACAAACCAGCCGGAGAGAATGCTGTAGAAGGTATAAATCAATCCCGCTGTCACTATGGAAAGCAAACCTATGGTCTTGCCTAAACCGCGGGTGAGCGAGTTAAAGCCGAGTTTGCCCATGGCATCGGCGGGGTTGGTTTGCCCGTGGCGACCTATCATAAGTTCGGCCATCAGCATGGGAATGCCTAGGATGAAAATCAGCACTAGGTACACAAGTAGAAAGGCGCAGCCGCCATGGGTGGCCGCTTGGGTGGGGAATCCCCAAATATTGCCGACGCCAACGGCGCTACCTGCGGCCGCCATGATAAAACCTAAGCGTGAGCTGAAGTGGTTAGTTGAACTTGTATTGGCCGATTGCATTGTGCCTCCCGTAAAAAGAAGGCGTATCTTAGGCGGATAAATTAGGATTTCAACGCAATTTTAGTGCGTTAATTTGGTGTTAATTGGCAATAGTTTATCGGTTTTTTGGCTATAAGTTAATGTTATGTGCCGCCTATCTGTTTTGTGCGAGATTTTATTGCTAACAGGTGCGACTGATGGTCGAGATTTGGCGAATCATTGCGATGATAAAAATTCATTGAATTGTGATCTTATGGTCAAAAAATACCGTATGGCAGATGTCTAATGGCTATTTTGTGCTATGACTGT
Organism: Shewanella sp. ISTPL2; assembly: GCF_013283205.1. NCBI lineage: Bacteria > Pseudomonadati > Pseudomonadota > Gammaproteobacteria > Alteromonadales > Shewanellaceae > Shewanella > Shewanella sp. ISTPL2. The sequence continues at coordinate 208,279 of NZ_JAAPAV010000001.1, forward strand.
TACTTGTGCCTCTGTCTTGCTTGCGGTCTTTACTGTGACTGTCTGGTGTTGGCTTATGCTTGAATGTTGACATGCCCTAAGGGAATGGCCGTGTGGTCCTTAACCTTTTTGAGGACAAAGCTGGAATGCACCCCTGCGATATGCACGTTGGTCGTGAGTTTATCTAACAGGAAAGTGCGAAAGTGCGCCATATCTTGTACTAGCACTTTAAGTTGGTAGTCGGCCTCTGAGCCCGTGATCAGCGCGCATTCTTGGACTTCTTCGTAGGCGAGTGCATTGGTTTCAAATTGATTGAGAATCGCCGGCGTATGTTTCTCCATTCGAACATGGATATACGCGGTCAAATGCAGGTTGAACTTATCCGCCGACAGACGCGTTGCATAATCGGCAATATAACCCGCTTCTTCTAAGGCTTTAACACGGCGCGAGCAAGGAGATGGCGATAGTCCGACTTTATTGGCCAGTTCGAGATTCGATAATCTGCCGTGGGTTTGCAGTAAGCGCAGAATCGTTAAATCGAGTTGATCGAGTTTGTAGGGGTGAGTGTCTGTCATCGAAAGCTTAGGGTTAACTGAGTCAGCCTCTAGTTTGCCAGTCTTAGCCGACTTTGCCAAAAATCTTGATCAAATGAGACATTTTAAGGTTGTGACAGTGATAACGGATAGAGATTTTGGGAGTCGCGCTGTTTGGAACTCCCGTTATTTACCGCTATTGTTATGATACTAATAAGAGTGAGACACTGTATGCGTTTGAGTTTGTTGCTAATCTGCTTATTCATATTACCGACTTATGCATTTTCTGCATCGTTAACCATTGGTAGCGCTCTAAATCGACCGCCTTATATTATCGAAGATGCTGAATCAGGGCTTGAGATCGATATTATTAAGGCCGCGTTTAAGGAAATGGGGCAGCCAGTCAACTTCAAATTCTACTCTCGTAAACGCCAAGTTTTATATTTCAATAAAGATCGATTAGATGCTGTAATGACGATGAACCCTGCAAATGGCGTTGATGGTTATTGGTCCAATGATTATGTTGAATATACCAATGTGGCGATCAGTTTGGCAGAACAACGCCTTGAAATAACACGTATTGCGGATCTTAAAAAGTACAGTGTCGCCGCTTTTGAAAATGCTCGCTTCTTACTTGGCCCTGAGTTTAATGCTGTAGCGCAACAGACTATTTATCGTGAAGTCGATAGCCAATTAAGCCAGAACCGTATGTTGTACTTAGGTCGCATTAATACTGTGATTGCCGATCGTTATATATTCGCTCAACTGAATAAGTTCGTTGAGGATGATGTTGATACCCAGCAAGCATTAAGCTACCACTTTATTTTCCCCCCAACATCCTATCGAATGGTGTTCCACAACTCAGTGGCGCGGGATACTTTCAATCAAGGGCTCGCTAGAATTAAGGCCAATGGGATTTATCTGGCTCTAGTGGCAAAATACTTAGGCAGTGCTTAGCAATGCCTAAGTATTTAACTTCATAGTGTTTGAAGCTGTCGTATGTGAGTCGACAGCCAAATCGAGACGCTGAATTAACAGCGTTAGCGCTCAGATCCTTTAGCAAACGCATGGGAGAGTGGACGCAACTTACTGACAAAAAACACGCTACATCCGCTGATGATGGCGGCTAAAAAGGTTGAAAACAGTACATCCTGCGGCCAATGCATGCCAAGCAGCATACGGCTTAATCCCATCAAAAATCCCCAGCTCCATAACGCCATGACTAAGCTAGGTAATCCAGCGAGTAGCAAATAGTAGCTGGCGGTAAGCACTAGCGTCACTGCAAAAATAGTATGTCCCGAAGGAAAAGAATAGCCGATTTCATCTTCCCAATGCTGATGGATCCGTGAGTCGAGTTTCAAGGCGGGTTCTGCAGCGATCAAGCCATCGAGTGCATTGGCAATTGTCTTAGAACGTGACTGTTTATCCAATTGATAAAAGGCATCGAGTGAAAGCGGTTCATGCTTAGGCAGTGCTTGTTCTGCTAGAAAAACGAGATTAGGTCTGGGTTCTTTAAAATAGGATTTGAGGGTGTGGCTTAAGCCTAAACTGATAACTTGGCTGAGGCTGATGGCAAAAAATAAACTTATAAAGAGTGGTTTAGGCATATGACGATAGGCGATCGCCAATACAAACAAGACTGTTGCGACGCCATAGGGCGCTGTGCCCGTCATGGTAATCCAATATAAGGTTTTGGCTAAGGTAGAGTGGAGATCGATCAGTGGAAACAGCTGATTCTGTGTCAGTAATAGTAAGCTCGGAATGGTTGCCAACAGTATCCAAGCTAAACCTAAACGGCGTAAAAGATAGACGCTATGGGTCAAAATATAAGCCTCTTCATAAAACGCCATAGGCTACAACGCGGCAATGGTTTTGCCAATAAAAAAATCCCGACAGCAAAAGATGGCGCTGTCGGGGGTCTTCAAGGGTGGATCGGTAGGGCGCTATTGCGCCGTGTTCTTAGGGTGATGCCTAGTCACGAACATCAAAATCAACAGTACGACTAACAGTAAACCTGAACCCATCAATAGGGCGTAATCTTCCAGTTGCAGTATCGAGTACAGCACTGCATATAAACTCACCAGCATAATGCCCACTAATGCACCGCGCTTAATACTTGCTGTGGCACTCCCTACATAAGCCGATACCGACAGCACGGGAATACAGGCGGCAATTAAATAGGCATGCAAGAAGGCTAGATGCTCAGATAGCGAGAGTAGTAGCAAATAGAACAAGGCCATGGCGCTGCCGACTAACACATATTGAATCGTGCTTAGGCTGGTTTTTTGTCCAATTTCGAAGATAAACAACATGATAAAAGTCAGCACGATAAACAATAGGCCGTATTTTACCGAGCGATCAATCTTGCCGTAGTGAGTCACTGGTTCGAATAAAATCGCATTAGCCGACACTTCAGTCAGAGTCGATTGATTACTCTTAATAAACTCTTGTGGATAGTTACGGGTTAAGTGGCTGATATTCCAACTTGCAGTAAAGCCTTGCGCGTTGATGTCCCGTTCTGCGGGTAATAATCCCTTAAAGCTTGGATGCGGCCAGTCGGCGCGAATATTGATTAGCGTTTGCTCGCCTAGTGGCAATGCGCTGATAGACTGAGAGCCGCGTAGTGTCATGGCAAAATCCACACTAAAATCACTCGCTTCGCTGACTTGGATCTTTTGATTAAAGCCTTTTTCTAAACCGCCAGTGGTTAACCCCGTGCCCGACATCAGCGAGCCAGAGAGTAAGGTCGATTCACCGGTGATTTCAATTTTTTCTACTTTATCAATTGCTTGATTCGATGACACCCCAAAGACTAACCGGGCATTTTTGTTATCGAAGGCGATAAGGTTAGGAATATCATAACGGTTAAGGCTGAATTCGGCCTGACCTTGTAGAGCTGCGTTATACACCAGCGATTGATAAATGCCACGGGTGCGAAAATCATGTTTTAGGTCTAAGTCGAGGGTGAGCTTTTTCGGTAGGATCACTAGCTCATCTTGATAGGTACGCTTCACTTCATGGCGAGTTTTACCGTCGTTACTGACTTCTTCTTGCAACACAAAATAGCTGTAAGGGATCACTAGCGCAGGACCTGAGAGGGTTTGCTGCTCACCCCATGAACGGCCGATTTCATCGACAACGCTGTGGTAAAGGGCTTGGCGATCAGAAGTCATATCCATAATGATCCCCAGCGGGATCAAAGCGAGGATTGACAGTATGCCAATGGTTAAGGCTTTTAATAAGGTGGTGTTTTTTAATGCAGTTCCTTTTGCGGTGGCTACTGCCAACGGTTCTTGTGCTGACATATCGATTCCTTGACTTCGATTAAATTTTTTGAGGAGTGCGCGCACCACTAAATAGGCTGCGCTACCAAATAAGGCCAAACTAAGTAGGGTGAGTACCCAGAAAATAATGCTGAACATTGAATTTCATTCCCTATGAAATACGACCGAGACTTATCCGCTAAGATTGTGCAGAGTTAACTTGGTATCACGGCGGGTATTAAAACAGATTTTCTTACAAAAGTTGCGGGCAAGTTGCTGATCAATAGTGGCAACATTATGGCGATTGCCGCTAAACCTATACTCATTATTCAAGTTTATGAATCTGATAGTGGGGTGTCTTTGCTAAATTTGGGGTGTTTTTTCTCGTAGTCATTTTCTTTTTTAATATGCTTGAGCAGTGCTTCGAAGCTTTGCTTAAAGACATCAAGTTCTGCGGAATAGACTACGGCATGGTGGGAAAACCAGTGGTGTTTTTCTCGATCACGATTACTGTAATCGGGCCAAATACGCAGCTCATACTCATCACCCATGACGACAATGACATAGGCAATGGCGCCATTGCTAAAGATGATACATTGGGGCAGGTACACCAGCTCTTCGCCTTTAAATAACTCATACTCTATCGCTTCGGTGCGCCAACTCACTATCGGTAGCGGCGCCTCGATAGAGCAACCAATCGACTGATGCTGATTAAACAGTACCGCGTTAATGTCATCTATTGAAAAGGGCTGGTGATCGCCATTTTTAGCAGCAAGTGAATACAAGATATTCATTAAAAATGGCAGCTTAGTGCCATTACCTGTTTTGCGGCCGCAGAGTTGTGCTTGGCGATAGTAGATATTCATCATCAATCCTTAATGAAGAGCCTATGCCAGATAGGCTCTATTTCGAGTCGTGAAATTAACGGGTAGGTAAACCGATAGCCGTTAAGGTATAAATGGCTTATGTTATCCGAAGATACTGCCTAGTGAGTAGAGTTGTGCGCACATTTCACAAACCTACTCATTGAATCGTGTGCTAAATACTTTTATTTTCAGTTTGTTATATTTTTTGCTCTGGTTTGGTATTTGCTTGTCGTTGAATTTGGAGAATCGATGTCTAATCCCTTTTCACCCCGCGAGTGGCTGCAATTAAATATGCAGCAGCAAGGATTATTGCAACCATATACCTCTGTCACCGAGGCAATTTCACGTCTCAGTTATGTACAAATTGACTCTATCAACGTGGTTGAGCGAGCGCATCATCATGTGCTGCATAGTCGTATGCCAGAATATCAGCCAAAGATGCTCGATATGGCTTTAGCCAAAGGAGAGATCTTCGAATATTGGTCCCATGCGGCAGCTTATTTACCTATTGCCGATTACCGTTTTAGTTTGCAGCGTAAACAGCAGCTGCAAAATGGCGGTAAGCATTGGTTTGAGCCCGACGATAAAATAATGCAGGAAGTGCGGGCGCGAATCCTCGCAGAAGGGCCACTCAAGGCCAGTGATTTTGAACATAGTGAAGCTAAAAACGGTACCTGGTGGGATTGGAAACCCGCGAAAAAAGCCCTAGAGCAGCTCTTTATGCGTGGTGAGTTGATGGTGGTGCGGCGGGAGAAATTTCAAAAGGTTTACGATCTTACCGCGCGTGTGTTGCCACAAGATGTAAATGCCAAAGCACCGACAGATAGTGAATTTACCCGCTATCTAATTGATCGTTATCTTGATGCCCACGCCTTCGGTACTGCGGCGCAAATGGCTTATTTACGCAAAGGTATGAAATCAGCTGTAGCCCAAGAATTGGCAGAGTTGTTAGCTCACGGGCTATTAGCGTGTTTTAAGGCTGCGGGCCAAAGCTACTTTTATCGCCCTTCATTACAGCTAAATGCACCATTACCTAATAAAGTGTGGCTGCTTAATCCCTTCGATAATTTATTGATCCAACGGCAAAGGTTAAAGCAATGGTTTGATTTTGATTATCAAATCGAAGTCTATGTCCCAGCCGAAAAGCGTCAGTATGGTTATTATTCTTTAGCAATTCTGTGGCGCGACACTTTTGTTGGCCGCGTGGATGTTAAAGCCGATCGTCAAGCTAACCTATTGCTATTACAGCAATTGATTTTAGAAGAGGGCGTGATGGTGAATGGCTTAGATGAGGATTTCTGTGCGGCCTTTGATATCGCAGTCAGTGAATATGCTCGTTTCAATGGCTGTGACCGCTGGAAGTTAGTTAAGGCTAACCATAAAGGCCTTAAGCAAAAGTATGCTCGCCAACAAAAGCTTTAACTATTTGTCTCTTTAGTTGGAGCATCCATAAAGCGAAAGCAGCCATACAGTAAGATTAGATACAGCAGTGGCAACGCAGCAATGACTAAAGATGAAGAAGTCGCAGTACTATCGCTCGTAATGCGATAACAGGGAATATACACGGCGGGATAAACTAGGCTTCCCCATAGAAAACACTGATTCATCAATCGATAGATAAAAGCGGGTTTAATGCTTGATTGACTGGCCAGTCCCATCAAACTGGCGAGAAGCACACCAGGATAAGTGAGTAGCGGCAGGCCACCAAGCAACAATAATCCCCAAAGAAGATAGTCCTGATAGTGTGTGCTGATTGTGACATCCATTGTAGCTTCATTCCTTGATTGTTCGACGCTAAAGCATTAAGTCTGTTTATGCTCTGGTTGCAGCGGTGGCTTTACTGCCAGCCCTTGCTGCATCTTAAGCCAAAAGCTTTGCTGACATAGATTGCTAAAGGATTTTTGCTGCGGCGAAATCGCAATATGAGCTATTACAACCCGATAGCTGAGCCAATAATCTTCACAAACCATGTCTGACGCATAAGCTTGTTTATCTTGCTCGCTTAGCTTGCTAATCACAACCCCGTTATCGAAGTGATAAAGCGTTATGGACTCACAAATCTCCACATTATCATCGTGATAGGTTTGCTGCTCGTTTGATTGGCTTACCACGTAGACAGGGCTTGGATAGCCTTCAATAGCAAGGATATAGCTGGCGAGTTGTTGCATTATTTCCCCAAGTGACTCAATGCTTGAAGTGTTAAAAACAAAAAAGCACAGCTGCGCTATTGCTAACTGTGCTCTTTCAAACATGCATGATAAGTTAGCCCGCCGCGTTGAGCTTTTTTTCTAACTCATTGACTTGAGCTTGTAGGGCTTCTAATTTTTCGCGGGTTTTCAGTAGTACATGTTGCTGCACATCAAATTCTTCACGGGAAACCATATCTAACTTGAGCAATTGATTTTGCAGTACTTGCTTACTGCGCTCTTCAAATTCACCGGCAAATTGCTTTAGACCGCTGGGCAAACTTTCGCTCAATTGTTTCGCCATTTCTTCGATTTTCTTTGGATTGATCATAATCTTGTCCGCCTCTTTACTGAATAGCTCGATTGTAACTCAGTACGTTAGCTTTCAAAAGTAAAGCAGACGCGTGAACACTTTAGTTGGCTGTTGTTGGGGTTTATATCACGGAGAGGCTTATCTACAGAGTTGAGTTCTGCTCAACCTAAGCGGGGATTTGTTAGCCTTAAAACTGTCGATTCTGCTATGATCCCATCCCTTTCTGTCGACTTGTTTGGATATTGCGCAAAGATGAAACTCAATCCCGCCCAAAACGATGCTGTTCATTATGTTTCAGGCCCTTGCCTAGTCTTGGCGGGTGCGGGTAGTGGTAAAACGCGCGTCATTATCAATAAAATCGCTTACTTGGTCGAAAAATGTGGCTATAAGGCGCGTAATATCGCGGCGGTGACCTTCACAAACAAGGCTGCCCGCGAGATGAAAGAGCGGGTCGCTCAGTCGATGGGCCGTAAGGAAGCCAGAGGTCTGTGGATTTCAACCTTCCATACTTTAGGGCTTGAGATCATTAAACGCGAGCATAAGGTCTTAGGTTTAAAACCGGGTTTTTCGCTGTTTGATGATCAAGATACCTTGGCCCTGCTCAAAGAGTTAACCCAAGACGAGTTGGATGAAGATAAAGATTTACTCAAAGCGCTCGCCAGTACGATTTCAAACTGGAAGGGGGGCTTAATTATTCCCGATCAGGCGCGCAAAATCGCTAAAGATGAGCAACAGCACTTATTTGCTACGCTGTATCAGCGTTATGCTCAACATATGAAAGCCTATAACGCTTTAGATTTTGACGATTTAATCCTGATGCCAACCCTATTGTTGCGGCACCATGAAGAAGTGCGGACGCGCTGGCAAACCAAGATCCAATATTTGCTGGTGGACGAATATCAAGATACGAATACCAGCCAATATGAAATGGTAAAGCTGTTAGTGGGTGATCGGGCACGCTTTACTGTGGTGGGGGACGACGATCAGTCTATCTATTCATGGCGCGGTGCTAAGCCACAAAACCTCGTGTTATTGGGTAAAGATTTTCCGCAGCTTAAGCTGATTAAACTGGAGCAGAACTACCGTTCTAGCCAGCGGATCCTACGGGCTGCTAACATTCTTATCGCTAATAATCCCCATGTTTACGATAAAGCCCTGTTTAGCGAGCTTGCCTATGGTGAGCCGTTGCGGGTGCTGTTTGCCGCCAATGAGGAGCAAGAGGCTGAACGTGTTGTTGCCGAAATTGTGCGGCACAAGTTTGTTGGCCGTACTCAGTTTGGCGATTATGCGATTTTGTATCGGGGCAACCATCAATCACGGTTACTCGAACGCGCACTGATGACGAACCGTATTCCTTATAAATTGAGTGGTGGTACGTCATTTTTTGCTCGTACTGAAATTAAAGACATCATGGGCTATCTAAAGCTCGTGGTGAATCCCGATGACGATAATGCTTTCCTGCGCATCGTTAATTTGCCTAAACGTGGCATAGGTCCATCAACCTTAGAGCGTTTAGGTAATTTTGCCAACGAGAAACATATTTCTATGTTTGCGGCGATTTTTGAGCCTGAACTGAATCATCATTTACCGCCTGCGGCTATGTCATCTTTGTATCAGTTTGGTCGTTTTATCGTGGAGACTGGGGATCATGCTGAACGTGGTGAACCCGTCGAGGCGGTGAAGCATTTGATCCGTAAGATCAATTATGAAGATTACTTATACGAAACCAGCACCAGTGCCAAGGCCGCTGAAATGCGGATGAAGAATATCTCAGAGCTTTACCGTTGGGTGACTGAGATGCTCGCGGGTGATGAGTTAGATGAAGCTATGACTCTACCAGAGGTGGTGACTCGATTGACGCTCAGGGACATGATGGAGCGCAATAGTGAGGATGAAGGTGGCGATCAGGTGCAGTTGATGACCTTGCATGCTTCTAAGGGCTTAGAGTTTCCCTTCGTGTTTATGGTTGGAGTAGAAGAGCGTATCTTGCCCCATCAAACCAGCATAGACGAAGATAACGTCGATGAGGAGCGTCGGTTGGCATATGTGGGTATCACTCGAGCTCAACGAGAGCTTTGGTTCACCCTCTGCCGCGAAAGGCGCCAATTTGGTGAAACCATGCGTTGTGAACCAAGCCGTTTCTTACTTGAGTTACCTCAAGATGATGTGGTGTGGGAAAATCGTAAGCCACAACAAACGGAACAGGAGCGGATGCAAACGGGGCGGGCAAATATTTCTAGCTTAAGAGATATGTTTAAAAAATAGCGAGCGGTTTCGCTTACTATTCTTTTAAATCAGCTACTTATTTTTTACTAGGCATATTCGAGCTGAGCACATATCTGTGGTTGGGTTTCACATAAGGTAAAAGTGTCGGCTAAAGCAGCCCCCTGGCCCAGCTGATAACCCAGTTCACTGAAGATACGTTTTTGTTCAGGGTTATCAATGCCATCGACAAAGGTTTGAAGCTCTAAGGTTGATGCCGTTTTTTGATAGGCTGACATTAACTTAAGCTGTTGCTCGCCTTGTATTTGTTTGGTGAGGTTGGCATCGAGTTTTAAGCCTTTTATCGGCAGAAACAATAAGCTATTTAATGCACTATAGCCGCTACCGTACTGGCTGATACCGAGTTTTACCCCGAGCTTCTGCAACAATTCAAAGCCATTGATATGATTTTCAGTTTCCTGCACTAGGGCTTTTTCATTGAAGAATAACCACAAATGGCTCAGGTTTAACTGGGTTTGCTTGAGAGTGTTTTTCAAACTGCGCAGTACATGCTTATGCTTGAGATGTTGGCTCGAAAGCATGACATGTAATTCAACAGATTCATCATATTGCTTGAGGAGTTGGGGATAGCTGCTATCTATGATGTTGATCGTATATTTATCGAGCTCAACGGTAAGGTGTGACTGTTCAGCAAGCGTGCTAAGTTGTTCCTGCTGTAAGAGCCCACGCTGCGGATGTTGCCAGAACAGGCGGCTTTCTAATGCATGCACTTGACCTGTTTTAAAATTGACTACTGGTAAGTAACTAAGCTGGATTTCAGCATGGTGTAATGCATGTCTAAATTCAGTTTCTAACTCGACATCCTGCATGGCCTGATGTTGGGCGTTATCATCAAAAATAACATAGCAGCCTTTACCATTGGCTTTCGCCTGATACATGGCAGTATCTGCATTACGTAACATAGATTCACTGGTATCAATTCTGTGCTTGCCACTGATGGTGATACCGATACTGGCTCCAGAACTAAATTCCATTGTGCCAAGTCGATAGGGCTGGGATATTTTTTGGATCACTCTTTCTGATATATCTTTCGCGTCGTTGATGTTGTTAATGCTATCGAGCAGTATCACAAACTCATCGCCACCGAGTCGCGCTAAGGTGTCGTTATCACGTATGCAGGACTTGAGTCGGCTTGCCGTCTCAATTAAGAATTTATCGCCCTCTAGGTGTCCCATAGTGTCGTTAATCTGTTTGAAGCGGTCGAGGTCGATAAACAGCAGGGCAAACTGTTCTAAGCTATGGCGACGAACATGTTTGATCGCTTGAGATAGACGCTCCATAAACATAGCGCGATTAGGCAGGCCTGTAAGTGCATCATGTTTGGCATCGTGAACTAGCTTGGCTTCCATACTACGGCGTTGTTGAATTTCCTTCTCAAGACTTTTATTCAGTTCGGCTAACGCTTTGGTACGATCAATGACCTTTTCTTCTAGCTCTTCATAACTGCGTTGTAAGGACTCTGCGGACAGCTTTTTCTCGATAGCCGAGCCTATATGTTGTGATACAAATGTCAGTAATTCTAAGTCTTTAACTTGGTAATTCTGTGTCATGCTAAAACTGTAAATCGTTAACGCACCACGAACTTGATCATGGATAAAAAGCGGGATTCCGATCCACTGATGCATGGTTTGAGTATGATTTAACGCTGGCGCTTTGGAATATAGCTCACCAGAGGCAATTAATGCATTGATACTGTTTTGATCTAGCAATAGTGGGCGCTTATGTTTGAGTACATATTCGGTTAAGCCGTCTTGTAGCGGCCGAGTGCCTGGGTGCTTATTGGCTAATTGCGAGACATAAAAAGGAAACGTGAGGTGGGTTTCTGTGTCGTCTAATAGGGCGATATAGCAGTTATTGGCCGGAATTAAATGTCGAATAACATTATGCAATTGGGTATAAAAGTCTGGGTTGTCTGCACTGGAACTTGCTAGCTCGGCGATTTCGAACAGTGATTTTTGTAAGCGTTCAGCTCTACGCCGTTCATAGACTTCTAGTTTTAACTTATCGTAGGCTTGGCTGAGTTCTTTTGTTCTTTGCTGGATAGCTTGTTCTAATTGTTCTTGATGTTTTAGTCGTTCCATGACCCCAGCAATATGGTGACAAATGAACGTCATTAACTCGAGTTCGATTTCACCATAACTGATGTTTGTGTCATAGGTTTGCACCACTAACACACCCGTTACTATGTCATCTTGTTTGATGGGCACGCCCAGCCACAGATGACAGGGAGAACCTAAATTAACAATTTCTCCAGCGGCAATCAGTTCATTGACTGTGTCATTGTTACACAACAAAGCTTTCCCAGTTCTGAGTACGTAGCCTGTTAATCCTTGCTGTAATAATGTAGATAGTGATTGTTCAGGATAAAGCTCTGCTGGATGGGCATCTTTCTCATCAGCGAAAAAGGGGATGGCGAGTTCACCTGTGTGAGTATCCAGGGTTGAAATAAAAAAATTATCAGCGGGAATCAGCTGTTTTAGATGGCTATGTACGCCGACATAGAATTCTTCGAGTGAAGAAGCATGAGTCGCAATATTGGATATTTCGAGTAATGCGTTTTGAATGATCTCAGCATGCTTATATTTATGCGCTAATTGTTTTAAGCGAATAATTTTTTTGCGTAAGCGTTCAGTTTCACTCACACGCGGCTGGCCAGTTTCATCTTCATCCTTAAACATGATACTCACTAGTTAAATATATGTTTGCTTTTACCAAAGTCTATAATTAGCATGAAATACTGTAACATCCAAGTCATATTTTGGCTGCATTCCGCTTTAAAAGTCAGCTAATGTGATAAAACTTGAGCAGTCAGTAAAAAAAGTGCAAAACAGCTATAGACTCAAAGGGGATTTGACCCTAGTATATGCGGCGCTAACCAAGGCGAGCGCCCATAGCTCAGCTGGATAGAGCGCACCCCTCCGGAGGGTGAGGCCGAAGGTTCGAATCCTTTTGGGCGCACCACTTCCGAACAGAGTTGTGAGCTTTAAGGTTAGCAAAGTAAGTGAAAATCAGTGGTGATTGTAGCTCAGTTGGTAGAGTCCCGGATTGTGATTCCGGTTGTCGTGGGTTCGAGCCCCATCAGTCACCCCATTCATTTACTTTGATATAAAGATTTTCATTCTCGGTGATTAGCGCAGTCCGGTAGCGCATCTGGTTTGGGACCAGAGGGTCAGAGGTTCGAATCCTCTATCACCGACCAAATTCTTCGCGTGACTAGCGAGCTTAATGTAAGTTAGGTAAATAGTTAATATTTTACGGTGATTAGCGCAGTCCGATAGCGCATCCTGATGTTTTGGATGAAAGTGGACGAGAGGGTTAACCTTCTAAAGCGTATGTAAACAATAGTGCAAAATTTACGGTGATTAGCGCAGTCCGGTAGCGCATCTGGTTTGGGACCAGAGGGTCAGAGGTTCGAATCCTCTATCACCGACCAAATAAGTAGAAAAGCCTCAGCATTCATTAATGAATACACTGAGGCTTTTTTGCATTGGCGAAATGGAACTACTCACTGACATTATCATGTTTGTTGTCGCTTGATAGCGCATCCTTAATGAGTATAGAAGTTGGCTACAGTTCTTATTTACACCTGGCAGATTTGCTGAACTGTATCGGCATAGTCACTCAACCGTAGAAAAACAAAAAGCTCCTTACGGAGCTTTTTATTTGCAAAATCACTTCTTAATAATACGGCTTAGTCAAGATTCACTGGCGGGGCGATAAAGCCTTGATAGGCATCTGTTCTAAGCTCGTTAAAACGTTCTAGCTGAGCTTTTTCTTGAATACCCGTCACTATGACTTGAATGTCCAATCCTTTTGCTACGTTGATTAGGGCGCGGCACAATTCGCTATTGTGGTGTGTCTCATCATAGTAGGCGAAGGATTGATCCAGTTTCACATAGCTAGGTCTTAATTCCTGTAGATAAGACATAGAGCCAAACTGACGACCAAAGTGGTCAATACCAAACTTAGCACCGTTATCGCGAATGATGTTACATAAGTGCTGACATGACTTAAGATCACTATAAACACCAGCCTCAGGGATTTCGAAGCAGATACGCTCAATAAATGCGGCATTTCGCAAAAATTGATTTAGCCATTCATGGAACTGAGGATCGTTAATACTTTGGTGGGTTAAGTTAATTGCGAGCGGTTCATAGCTCCGCTCGAGCAGTTTTTGCTCGTAGACAGTTTCAATTAAGCATTTATCGAGTAAGGCACCAAGTGATAATAACTCGATATACGGCATAAATTGCCCTGCATGGGCGAGTTGATCGCCAAGCTCTAATTGGCAATACAATTCCCGTTGCGCTATGCCATCACCATCGCAAAATTGTATGGGTTGCCATCTAAACTTAAACTTCTTATTGCTGATGGCATGGCTGAGGTTATCGCGCCATTGCTCGCGGGTGAATAATTGCTGCTCTGTGGTTTCAAACCAGTGGAAGGTTTTATTTTCTTGTAATGCTTTTTGAAGGGCATTGTCGGCTTGGGCCAAAATATCCGACACATTCATTTGCCCAATACGTTCAGCAATACCGATAGCAAAGTCTTCGTTGGGCTTACAGCCTGCTTTTGACATTTCTTGATTGATGGTACGGATAAGTGTTTGTAAATATTTGCTGATCTGATCGTGTTCAACATCGGTCACTAAAAATGCAAATTCATAGGCGGCAATACGCCCTATGACCGAAGGCGTTATTTCGTTTAATTGCTGTTGAAACTTTTCTGCGAGGATCCGTATGGTTTCATCTCGAACTTGATAGCCATATTTACTGTGCACTTCTTCGAGCCAGTCGAGCTTGGCGAGGAATAAAGCGCCGCTGCTAGGTTCACTTAACCAACCATTTAAACGACTTACTACATATTGGCGGTTAGGCAGGCCTGACGCCGGATCGACAAGATTCTTCTTACGTAACGCGCCAACCTCTTCGTCAAGAGAATGGAACACTTGTTTCAATTGAGCTGACATGCTGTTAAATGCAGTCACTAAGTCTTTTAATTCGGTGGTTTTGGGTAGTGCCATGTCTGGACCAAATTGGCGTGCTGCGATACTTTTCGCGTGTTCAGACAGGGTGTGGAGAGGTTTCAATATCCATGTTAAGCCTACTCTTGCTGTAAAAATAGCAACGAGAAAAAGTAGTGAGAAGGCTATGATGGTATTGGACATGATTCGCCATAGTTCATGATAACCAAAACCAGGATGAGCAGTGATTTCAAGCTGTGCTAGCTGCAGCCAACCTGAGGTGATAGTGCTTTGTTTTTTGATGGTTTTAAACAGATCTAGATTGATAAACCATTGAGGGACATCTTCAATTTTTAAAGGATTATTCCACTCTTGTTGCTTACCATCGACCATCCAAGTCAATTTTACATTTTGATAGTAACCACCTTCAAAAATAACATTCACTAAGGTTTCTGCCGCTGCGGTATCGCCGGCTTCGAGTGCTGGGGTAAGCATTAGACCGAGTGAAGTGCTGGCATTGTTTAGATCGGACTCCATTTGCTTTGTTAAAAAGCTTTGAGTCTCAGTGAATTGCACATAGCCAAGGCTTGCAACTACAAGCAAGAATAGGCTAAAAAGCAGCGAATAAATCTGTCTAAACAGTGTCATTTTTGGTGCTACTCCAGTTTTAATTTTGGTTGCCTAAGACGGTCAACACCTAATCTATGGTTAAGATCGTTCCATTTTTCTAATCGTTTTGAGGACCCTGCCAGTACGCCTCGACCTTGCTCTTTATTGAGCCATAACTGTTTACCGTTAAAGCTATAAACAGGCAGTAGATCTTTTCTTTTTGTGGCGGGTTTTATTTCATGGTCAAGATTATCGAGCACTAAAGGAATTGATGATGGTGTTTCATAGTAAGCCAATACCATGTGGTATTGATTAACCGTAGTGGCTTTAACCATAGTGATCCGCATCTTGTCCTCTTGAATACCAAGTTGGAGTAGGGTGAAGTATTTTGCGATCGAAAAGTCTTCGCAATCACCGCCATTCACACCAATAAACTCCATCGGCGTTGCCCAATAATTCGAGTCTCCCCATAATTTACTGTCATCTACAAAACGGAATAAATTAAAAAAGTTATTCACCTTCAATAACTTTTCTTTTTCATCTAGCGTACTCGCTTCCGATAACACTTTGAACCAAGCCCTTGCTCGCATTCCAGCACGTTCGCCGTAATGTTTTTCTAGGGTTGAAGTTATCTTCACTTCATCAAGGTTTTGTGTGGGGGCCGCATATAGGCAACATATGCCTAGGGCTGACGCTATTAGGCTAAAGCGGCAGACTCGCAATAATGAATCTTTATAATCAAGTCTGCCGTTCATAACCTAATGTGTTAGTCCTTTATTTTGAGTTGTCATCGACCGAGTAAATTGTCCATTTCATGTCTGCTGCCGTATCATCACCAGTGACTTCTGCAACAACACGACGGTTACGAATTTCTGCTTCCGGCGTCTGTTCTAAAACAATTGGGCGGCTAGAACCATATCCAATAGCAGTTAATCGACTTCTATCAATACTAAAGCGTTCAGCCAGTACTGCGGTGACAGCATTTGCACGTTCTTGAGATAATACTGTATTTCGTTCATCGGTTCCTGTGCGACTCGTGTGACCTTCGATAGTCACTTTGGTCGTTGGATACTGACGTAGAAAAATAGCCACCTCTTCAATTTGAGGATAGTACTCAGGCGCAATATAAGCAGAGTCATTCGGGAATAAAATATTTATTTCCTTTCGCTCGTTAATCGCTTTTATTTTGCCACAGCCATAGTTATCAATACCTGCCCCTTGGGCGGTGTCGTTGCAGCGTTCACGGGCTTCAATGACACCATCGCTATCTTTATCAGATAGATCATAGGTTTGAGTTGTGACCATTTCGTCAATATTAACCGTATCGCGCATCGAACAACCAGCTAAAAGAGTGACACTTAGAAAAAATGTGAGAGTTTTCATTTGTTAGCTCCTCCTTCATAATTGCGCTCTCCGCGCCACGCATCAGGTCTAGTGACTTTAAGTGAGTCTAATAATCGCCCTGTAGAATTGAGCACGCGATACTTAGCAATAACTTCATCATATTCAGCTTGTAAGTAGTCTTTACGCGCCTCGAAGAGTTCATTTTCGGTATCTAATAAGTCGAGTAAACTGCGTTGGCCTAAGTTAAACTGTTGTGCATAGGCTATTTGAGTATCCTTTGCGGCCACGACATGATCGCGAATATATTGTTTTTGCGGCGCTAGCATTTCAAATGCGTTCCAAGCTAGGTTTACCCCTTCAACAACTTCACGTTGGGCACGTTGGCGGATTTCTTTCGCTTCACCTAACTTGTAAGCAGTTTCTTTTTCACGGGCAAGATCTTTACCACCCGCAAATAAGTTGTATCTCACCCTCACCATGGCGACGAGATCGTTACTATGGCCACCCACATCACTGCGGAAAGCACCAGCACCTGATATTCCATCTTCGCCGCTAATATCGTTATTCCAGTTACCATTCAGTTCTAAAGAAACCTGAGGATAGTAATTGGATTGTACTGAAGAGCGTTCATTTTCAGCGGCACTAATATCGTTTGCTGCAGATTTGAGTATGGGGTGATTCTCTTGCGCAACAATAATGCCAGAGCTAAGATCCTTTGGCAGCATGTCTGCATCTGGCACTGGTAATATTAAGTCTGCCGGAGCCGACGCTACAATTTTGACGTACTGTGCTTTTGCATCAAGTAAATTGTTGCGAGCAGAAATAACGTTAGCATTAGCACGCGCCAAACGTCCCGAGATTTGTGATAGGTCTGCGATTGAGCCTAAACCTGAGTCAGTACGTTGTTTAATCTGGTCATAAATTTCTTTATGGCTGTTAAGGTTTTTCTCGGCTAATTTTAACACTTCATCGGTGCGTAAATAGTTGAGATAGACTTTACTTACATCGAGTGCCATATCTTCAGCTGCAGCAAGCAGTGCCCATTGGTCTGCGCTAGCTTCAAAGCTATAACGATCAACTTCACTGCTGGTGTAGAAACCATCGAAAAGCATTTGTTTTATGCTAACACCAAACTCTCCGGGATTTAATTCAGCCACCCCTTTGCTATCGACTTCGCCGATATTGGGTCGTCTACGTGTCGATACGCTGTCGGTTTGTTCGTAACCGTAGCCACCATTGACATCAATAGTTGGCATATAGCCTGCTATCGCTTGATTAACTTGTTCTTCTCGCGCTTTAAAGCGGTTGAAGGCTACTCGTAAATCTGGGTTTGTATCTAGCGTATGTGCAACGGCTTGTTCTAACGTCTGACTTTGAGCCGATAAAGGTAACAGGATTAATGACAGCACTATGGCTATCTTTGAACATTGAAATTGTCGTATTGCTGAAGTCTTCATGACCAACCTCCCGGTTTATAAAAAAAGGCTTAGTGCTCTCTGAGCGCTGTGTCCTTAGCCCTTAAAATTGGATTTAAAATGTACTCAAGTATGGATCTTTGCCCCGTGATAACGTCAACTGAAGTTAACATTCCCGGAATAATTGGCATCTGTGTGCCATCGTTTTTGGTTAAACTAGATTCTGCTGTCCTAACTCTGATGAGATAAAAACTATTGCCTTCTTCATCTTGAGAAGTGTCGGCACTAATATGTTCGACAGTTCCTTTAAGGCCGCCATAGCGGGTAAAATCATAGGCGGTAATTTTTACTACAGCGGGTAATCCTGGATGTAAGAAAGCGATATCTTTAGGCAAGATTTTAGTTTCTATCAGCAGTTGATCTTCCGATGGTACTATCTCGATAATATCGATCCCTGGTTGCACTACACCACCCAGTGTATTGATATGCGTGGTTTTAATTGTGCCATTAACAGGGGAGGTGATAATCGCCTTACTGACTTTATCTTGCGCGCCAACTTGTGCTTCATTCATGCGAGAGAGGCGGGTTTGAGTTTCATTGAGCTGTGCGCGCAACTCTGCAGCGTAAACAAATACGGCTTCACGGCGTTTTAAGATAGCCTCATCTAATGCCGCTTTTACTTTAGGGCGGAGTAAACGCATTGAATTCAATTCACCTTGCAAGTCGTTTACCGTGCGTTCGAGTTTGAGTAACTCAACTTCAGGAACAATACCTTTTTTGGCTAAAGGTCGAGTGAGTTCAAGCTCGCGGGATATTAGCTGCATGCTCGTCGTTAATGTCGTTGTTTTAGAGGCGAGATCATCAATTTCTTGCTGTCTTTGTTGAATTTGACGTACGAGGATCTCAAGTTGGTTACTTAAGTTATCTAAGCGCCCGTTGTATTCCTCTTGTTGTCTTTTCACTAAGGCGGGTTCTGCAGCAATGATAGCCTCAGGGAATATCAATGCTTCTTTAGTGATAAGCACTTGCTCACGCCAATCAGAGGTCATGTCTGATATTAGAATGCTGTCGAGTTCAGCGCGCATGCGGATAGCATTGGTTTTTAAGCCATAAACCTCTTGCTCTTGTTGAGCAAAGTCGGAGCGAAAGCGGGTATCATCAATACGCACTAAAGGCTGCCCTTTTGTGACTATCTCACCTTCTTGAACGTAGAGTTCTTGCATTATGCCGCCATCTAGACTTTGGATAACTTGAACTTGTGATGAAGGAATCACTTTTCCCGTTCCAGTAGTAACCTTATCTAATTGAGCAAACCCCGCCCACAGTAGAAAACACACTACCATAGCAGCAAGTGCCCATATGATTAATCTGTGTCCGCTGGGAGCGTCTGTCATCATGGCGCCATAGACATCATCAACCATGTCTAAGTCGTTTGTTGTTAAATGTTTACTCATCTTTTAGCCTCACCGTTCACTAGGCCAAAATTGAGTTTTTCTAGCACTTCTGCTTTAGGTCCATCGGCAACCACATGGCCGCGTTCAAGTACAATAATGCGGTCGACGAGTTGCAATAAATGCATCTTGTGGGTAATAAGAATTAATGTTCTATCTTTGCTGACATTTTGCATTGAACGAATAAATTGTTGTTCAGCGCGAGCATCTAAACTCGCCGTAGGCTCATCCATCAGTAACACTGGGGGATCATTCAGTGTGGCGCGAGCAAGAGCGACAGTTTGTCTTTGTCCGCGACTGAGTGACATGCCGCCTTCGCCGACCTGTTGGTCTAGGCCTTCTGCTTCTAGGTTGGTGAATTGACTCACACCAGAAAGCTGTACCGCGCGGATGAGTTGATGTTCAGTGACTTGACGTGTACCAAATAAAATATTGTCGCGAATAGAACCATGGAATAGGGTGACATCTTGGGGTAGGTAGCCAAAATTACGACGTAAATCACTCGGATGAATCTGTGCTGAGTCTAAACCGTCGTAGCGCAAGCTTCCTGCCGTGGGTTGAAATAGCCCGACCAGTAGCTTAGCTAGCGTACTTTTACCTGAACCATTTCGACCGATAATGGCAATGCGTTCGCCAGGATTAATCGTCAGCGACATCGGATGCAGCACAGGCTTTTCAGAACCGGGATAACTAAAACCAACATGATCAGCATTGATCTTGCCTATGAGTCTTTGTTTGCTAACTAAATGTCCTTTATTTTCAAACTCATCTTCTTGAGTCATGATTTCATTCAGTTGGCGTAGTGCACTGGCTGTGTGGTTTGCTCTCGTCATCAGGCCTGCAAGTTGTGCCATAGGTGAAATGGCGCGGCTCGATAGCATGACCGCAGCAATAATTCCGCCCATAGATATCGCATTATCAGCCACACGATAAACGCCCAAAATCACCACGCAGACAACGGTAAATTGCACCGTAAAGTTCGCTACGTTCGATACAGAGTTGGAGAGCTTTTTTGACCTTAATTGCCAGTTTGCACTGTGGCCTATCATCTGTTGCCAGCTTTTTTGCACAATTCCTTCAGCACCATTAGCTTTAATTGACTCTAGCGCTGATAAGCTCTCGATTAAATGCCCATGTTTTAAGCTTGAAAATTTATTGCCTTCTTCGATTGCCGCTTTGAGTTTAGGTTGAATATAAAGCGTGAAGCCAATAATGATGATGCCGCCAATGACTGGAACTATAGCGAGATCACCAGCGACAATAAAAATAATGATTAAGAAAAATATCGCGAAGGGGAGATCGACTAAAGTTGTGATCGTTGCCGAAGTTAAAATTTCACGAATATTATCGAATTCACCTAACTGTTTCGCCATGCCGCCGATACTAGGAGAACGTTTTTCTAGGGGAATACCTATCGCTTTAGCAAAAAGTTGCGAAGACACAATAATATCTACTTTTTTTCCTGCAACATCGATGAGGTAACTTCTAAGTTGCCGCATGATAAGATCGAACATATAAGCAATCGCCGCACCAATCGCTAAAACCCAAAGGGATTCAAAGGCGAGGTTTGGGACGACTTTGTCATACACATTCATAATAAATAACGGTGAAACTAAGGCGAATAAATTCACCAATACAGAAGCGATTAATGCATCACGATAAATGGGTGCTGAATCTTTGAGGGTTTGTACTAACCAGTGGGTTTTATTATCGTGTAGATAAACATCGAAGCCCATGTCGCCACGGTATTCTTGTTTGACTAAGAATAAATATCCCACATATAAGGCTTCGAGCGACTCAATTGTCAGTGTTTCTTCACCGCCCGTCTCGGGTAATTGAATAATTGCTTTATCTGATGCAACATCAAGTTCTCGCAATATACAGGCTTTTTTGTCTTTTAATAATAAAATACAGGGGAGCAATATAGGTGATACTTCGTTTAAGCCTTTTCGAGATAGCTTAGCCGCTAGACCCGCTCTTGAAGCTGCCTGAGGCAATAAGTCGGGTGATAACACGGTACCTGACAAGGGTAAACCTGCCGCAAGCGAATCGCTCGAGCACGGATTGCCAAAATGCTCAGTGAGTAACACTAAACAATCCAGCAAAGGATCCACTAACACTCTTTGTGAGGCTGAAATGGTCCATTGATCAATTTTTTCAGAAGCTGCAGCTGACACCTAATTACTTATCCTTTGGATTTTTATATGGTTATGCAAGTATCGGTCATGATGGCCTATATTTCTATAGGCCATCCAAACGATTTTATCTAAGGGATATTATGCTGCTCATTGCTATTCAATGGTGCAAGACCTGGACTTAGTTCTGGTGTGACTGGCTGAGTATCAACAATTAACGGACCGCTGCCATTAGTACCTAGTAGGCCATTAATAATGCCAGTCTCTGTTGTAGTGTTATACGCACTATACAAATCAACACCGTCAAGAACGATATGCTGCTCAAACACACCGTCTTTATTGCCATCGATATCAATCACAGTTGAACCACTAACTAAGCTAAAGTTTAAATAACTATGTAGTGTGTTGTTACTTTCACCTTGGAGTAAATCGCTTAAATCCAATTTATCTTCATGGATATTAAAGTCAGTGATATGGTCTGTTCCCGTTTCTGCATATCGCCAGACGAAGGTATCAGCACCGCTATCACCACGTAGAACGTCATTACCAAGGCCACCAATCAGAGTGTCGTTGCCGTCACCGCCGCGTAAGCCATCGATACCTTCGCCGCCAATCAGTAAGTCATCACCGCTACCACCGTAGACAAGTTGACTACCTTGATCACCATAGACTGTATCATCACCGCTACCAAGGTTAACAGTGTCAGTTTTTGGTTGCAGTGGCTGCAGCACATCAGCCATCAATGTACCTGCATCGGTGGTGATATCATCCTGAGCCATAAATTTGCTACTAAGGATCTCTGCCTGAGTGACTACAGGGTTATTTAGGTTTGGCAAAGAACTGCCTGTGTTCACAATATTGTTAGCAGTAGAAACACCAAGGTCGATGTAATCATTACTATTGCCAGCATTAATCAGCAGCTCAGTATCTTTAGCAATGTACTGAGTCTTGGATGATGAAGCGACAGTACCGTATCCTCCTAAATTAACGGCAAATTGAGCTGTATTATTGATCCAATCGGTCATGATGAATGAATCAACACTCTGACCACCGACAACATTGTTGGGGTGTAGAACGGTGACTTGGAAGTCCGCAGTGCTCTGCGCTGTGTCCTGATTACTGGTTTCAGTCGCCGTAGCCACCACAGTGATGGTGAAGTTGCCATGGCTAGTGACTTTAATCTGTAGGCTGGATTTATCCCAGTTGCTGATATCCACAGTGCCATCAACACCTACGGTAGCTTCGTTGCCCGCAGCATCTTTCAGCACTGCGCCTTCAGGTAAGCCTTGCAGCTTAAGATTCAGTGTTTCTGAAGTATCTGTATCTTTGAGCGACGACGAAATATTGCTGAGTTTAATAAACTCACCGCGATAGCCCATATTGTCTACCACTTTAAACGCTAAGTTATCCAACAAGGCACCGTATGAGTCCCCATTATCTCCTTCAAACTGCAAACGATATTTACCTGAGTGATCAATGGGTAAGGTGATCTTTTGATCTCTTAACCAATTAGCATTCGTTGGATCGAAATCGTATAGCGTTATGGCTTGAGCATTTAATGGGTTGCCTTGAGCATCTAGCGGAATAAGCTTAATCGTCAGTCCAGAGGTATTTACGCTACCTGAGCGGGCCGCAATATCAAATCCGAGTTCGTAGAATCGACCAGCATCCGCTTGAATATCGGTATATAAGGTTTTATCGCCACCATTGAACTCAATTTCCATGACTTTATTGCTATTGGAGCCACCAGAGACGTAGACACTTTCATAACCAATCTCAACTTGGCCACCTTTATTGCTGGTATGCCAAGTTCCGATGGTATTTAGGCCCTTAATGTCATTTGCCTTAACACCATCCCAACTGCCAGAGAACTTGGCATCTTCAAAGTTGATAGCAGCAACAGAGGTGTACCCATTAATTGTCAGGTTAGGTATATCTGCCACTGCTTTAACAGTGATATTCAATGTACTTGTGGCATCTGTATTAGTGGTGTAGGTGATTTCAGGCAATGAACCGCTCCAGTGATCTTTTGGATCAAAGCTGTATTCACCATTTGCCTTCAATTGCAGCTTGCCTTCAGGTAATTGATACCAAGCATTACCGGCATTATAGGTTGTGCCATTCACCTGGAAGCTGGTAATGGATAATGTGCTATCCACATCCGTATCATTTTCCAACACGTTACCATTAGCTAAGGCATCCTCAGAAATGGTTTTGCTATCTGCCTCAGTTATCGTTGGATCATCAACAGGCGTTACCTTGATGGTCAGCGTGTTTGTTGCTCCCGTATTCGTGGTGTAGGTAACCACTGGGACTTGACCATTCCAATCAGCGGCAGGTTTGAAGGTGTAGCTACCATCTGCATTGAGAGTCAGTTCACCCTCTGCCAAGGTGATTTTACTACCAGCGGCATGCTGAGCGGCATTGTTAGCAACAGTGAAATGGGTTACTGACGTATTTTTATTGCCATCATTATCCAGCACATTACCGATTACAGTAGTATCTTCAGGACCACTATCTTGATCTTGAGCCGCTTTAAGCGTATTTGCATTAACGGTATTTACATTTAGAGTCAGTAATGCACTGGATTTATCACCATCAGCATCTTGCATGGTATACGTAAAGGTTTCCGTTGCATTAGCCGGAATCGCAGAGGCGTTGGCTGTTACTGTATAAGTGTAACTACCATTGGCGAAGATGATTAACGTGCCATATTGCCCTGAAATAATGGTTCCTAGGTTGCCAGAGGTACCTGAACCTGTTTGGTTGCCCGCTGCGGCACCAATTACCGTGATATCATCATCAGCACTGATTACGTCATTAGCTAACACATTGCCAGTAGTTGAGGGTAATTCATAACCATTACCAGCTACTACACGAACAACTAGTTCATAGCTACTTGCATCATTTTCAGACGTTCTAATTTCAGTCACAACTTGATTAGTAATTGGATCCCTAAAACCAATTACCTGCAGAGTATAAATTGCCCCCTGATATTCAAAGGTTACATTCGTATTGCTGACTTTAATAATATCCTTTGATGCTTCAGGATCGTTGGTGTTAGGCGTTTCATTGTGTTCAAAGTTGACTTTAAGGGTCACTGGTGTGACTACCCCATAGGCATCAGTAACCGAGAAAGTGACATCCATGCTTGCTTTGGTAATTGCCCCTCCTGAAGAGACTGGGAAATTATAGTGGGTAAAAGTGCCTAAAATGATATCTTGGTTTAAAGAGAACTGACCATTTAATGCACTGTCATTATCAATAAAACCATAGCCAGATTGATAGGTATTAGTTGGATTCCCCCATCTGATCTGATCTAAACCACTGTCATTATCCGTGCCACCACCATTAGGATTATTTGTACCATCGAACCTGGTTACGCTTGTGCCATTTGTCCATGATGTCCAATTTGCCACAACGCCAGATACGATAAAAGTATCCACGATAACATCGACACTGCCTGTGTCGTTTTTGGCATTAGGGACATCATCAACAATCTTCACATCAAGGCTGCCATTTGCTTGACTACCATCCTGATCCACAACGGTTACAGCAAAGCTATCTAAATAACTAGTGTTAGTTGCTGGGGGAGAGTCATTGTCGACATTATTATTTAAGGTGTAACTGTAGCTGATGGAGCCACCGCTTGCATCGCCTGTGAAACCAGTCAGTGTTAAGACACCATAAGGAGTTGTAATGTTTACTGCAGTATTGGGGCTTAGTGCCAGTAATGCCGCCAAATTAAAGCTTTGTCCTTTGATGGTGATAGAGGCTAATCCATCAACAGAGGTAAAACTAAAGTTACCAGTCTGAGTCAGCGCATTGCTATTAGGCGCTGAACCCGTTGAAAGGTTTGCCTCGCTAACTGTTAACTCACCACCTTGGACGTTGAGACCACCTAAAAAAACATTGTCATCAGATGGCGTGACGTTAATCGTCAGGGTCGAGGTGACCGTTGGGCCAGAGCCATCAGTTAACACATAGGTGATAACTGGCACTGGGCCGTTGTAGTTTGCCGCTGGCGTGAAGCTGTAGTTACCGTTCTCGCTCAAAGTGAAGCTGCCGACACCGGTAATTGTCACTGGCTGGCCAAGGACAAAGGGGCCGGTCATTCCGGCAATGCTGAAGCTTTCAACAGTCACAGGGCCATCAACCGAGCTGGTGCCAGTTATTACGCTACCTGGGGTTGCGAGACTGTCTTCTGCCACTGAAATCACTTCGTTTTCATCCGTGAAGTTATCGTTCTCTGGGGTCACGGTTAAGCTTAAGGTCGAGGTGTCATTGGCACCGGAGCCGTCGGTCAAGGTGTAGGTGATGACTGGCACAGTACCGTTGTAGTTTGCCGCGGGCGTGAAGGTGTACCCGCCAGTGCTATTGAGGCTAAAGATCCCCACCCCGGTGATGACCACGTCATTGCCATCGGCAGTGTACACCGTCGCATCCCCGGCGATAGTGAAGCTCACGACGCTCAGTGGGCCGTCAACGCTGATGCCATCAATCACATTGCCCGTCACTTCTGGGCTGTCTTCGGCGAGGCTGCGCTCTTCGTTTTCATCCGTGAAGTTATCGTTCTCTGGGGTCACGGTTAAGCTTAAGGTCGAGGTGTCATTGGCACCGGAGCCGTCGGTCAAGGTGTAGGTGATGACTGGCACGGTGCCGTTGTAGTTTGCCGCGGGCGTGAAGGTGTACCCGCCAGTGCTATTGAGGCTAAAGATCCCCACCCCGGTGATGACCACGTCATTGCCATCGGCAGTGTACACCGTCGCATCCCCGGCGATAGTGAAGCTCACGACGCTCAGTGGACCGTCAACGCTGATGCCATCAATCACATTGCCCGTCACTTCAGGGCTGTCTTCGGCGAGGCTGCGCTCTTCGTTTTCATCCGTGAAGTTATCGTTCTCTGGGGTCACGGTTAAGCTTAAGGTCGAGGTGTCATTGGCACCGGAGCCGTCGGTCAAGGTGTAGGTGATGACTGGCACAGTACCGTTGTAGTTTGCCGCGGGCGTGAAGGTGTACCCGCCAGTGCTATTGAGGCTAAAGATCCCCACCCCGGTGATGACCACGTCATTGCCATCGGCAGTGTACACCGTCGCATCCCCGGCGATAGTGAAGCTCACGACGCTCAGTGGACCGTCAACGCTGATGCCATCAATCACATTGCCCGTCACTTCTGGGCTGTCTTCGGCGAGGCTGCGCTCTTCGTTTTCATCCGTGAAGTTATCGTTCTCTGGGGTCACGGTAATAGTCAGCGTTGCGCTTGCGCCGGTATTGGTCGTGTAGGTAATGACAGGTACTTGGCCATTCCAGTTTGCATTAGGCGTGAAGGTGTAAGAGCCATCGGTATTGATGACTAAGCTGCCGCCTTCTAGGGAAACAGTGGTGCCCACGGTAACAGTATCGCCGTTCACGGTGAAGCTGACAACGGACAGGGTGCTGTCGATATCGGAATCATTATCAAGCACATTGCCTGTAGCTACAGTATCTTCTGCAACTGTGGCGCTGTCATTTGCAAGGATGGAAGGATCGTCGACAGGGTTAACATTAATAGTTAGCGTTGCTGTTGAGCCAGTGTTAGTGGTGTAGGTGATGACTGGTACTTGGCCATTCCAGTTTTCATTGGGTGTGAAGGTGTAAGAGCCATCGGCATTGATGACTAAGCTGCCGCCTTCTAAGGCAACGGTGGTGCCAGCCGCAACCGTTTGACCACTTACCGTAAAGCTGGTTACAGAGAGCGTGTTATCCACATCGCTGTCATTGGTGAGCACGTTACCGGTGGCAACGGTATCTTCATCAACGGTATTAGTATCGTTGGCTAACGCAGAGGCATCATCAACAGGGGTAACATTAATGGTTAATGTGGCGGTTGAACCGGTGTTGGTGGTGTAGGTAATGACTGGTACTTGGCCATTCCAGTTTGCATTCGGCGTGAAGGTGTAAGAACCATCGGCATTGATGACTAAGCTGCCGCCTTCTAAGGAAACGGTGGTGCCCGCGGTAACAGTATCGCCGTTCACGATGAAGCTGACAACGGACAGGGTGCTGTCGATATCGGAATCATTATCAAGCACATTGCCTGTTGCTGCAGTGTCTTCTGCAACTGTGGCGCTGTCATTTGCAAGGATGGAAGGATCATCGACAGGGCTGATATTAATGGTTAGCGTCGCAGTTGAGCCCGTGTTGGTTGTGTAGGTAATGACAGGTACTTGGCCATTCCAGTTTTCATTCGGTGTGAAGGTGTAAGAGCCGTCGCTATTTAAAACTAAAACACCACCTTCGAGAGTCACTTCTGTGCCTGCTGCGTAGGTGGTACCGCTGATTTCGAAGCTCACAACACTTAGAGTAGAATCCACATCAGTGTCGTTATCGAGCACATTGCCAGTCGCTACAGTATCTTCATTGGAAGTGTTGCTGTCATTAGCAAGTGCTGAAGGTGAGTCTGCTGCAATGGTGAATTGTGGAATATTGACCGTCGTTCCAGTCAGTGCTTGGCCGCTTGTTGAGTAGCCTGAAGCTGCAATGGTTTCTGTGCCGCTACGGGCTAGAGTGACATAGCCCGAGTTACCATCACTGCCTGGTGTGTTGCCTGCTGCGGTTTCTGGTAGGTTCTGAGTTGGGTCTTCACCGGATGCAATAAGATCTTGTAATGCTTGAATTTCATCTAGGGCTGCTTCGTTAGCCGTGCCAGAGGCTGCTGCAGTAGTTTCACTGGGCGCGACTTCATTTGATAGCTTAGTGCCATCATCGAAGGTAATTTCATAGGTTGCGTTTTCGCCAATATGGAGCACAGCACCTTTAGGGAGTTGTTCGCCATCCTTAGCGGGTTGATTTGAACCATCAACTTCGACATTGATTTGCCCTTTTACTAACTTAAGCAAACCTTTCTTTGATGTAATTACCGATCCCATAGTAAGCTCCCAACAGCCAAAGTGTGTTAATCCATAGACGCACAAGTCCAACAAATATGTCGCACTGTGATACAAGTGGTGGAATTTTAGCTAACGAAACGACTTAAGTCAATTTTTTGACGCGCTTGTGTCGCCTGTTCTTATGCGGTTTTACGGATCTTAATACGCAAAAGTGACAATTTTTAGACCTGTAACTAGATGTAGTAGCTATATCTATAAAAAGGGCCGTATTTAGTACTTTTTAACTCTAAGATTAAGCATCGTTATAAGAAATTAATCTGGATTGGGGGAGTGGTTTTTACGGAAAAGAAGCGACACAATCTAGTTTTTAACATTTTGGCAAGTTAAGTGGGTTTTAATATGTCTGCATTGGCAAGTGCCGTGATCTTTCGTTACTCAAATCACGGCGACTAGGTTGCAGGCATTGTAGAACTACAGATTAACCGCCTGACGATAACTTTGATTTGCGTTACCTTGTTCACCTAACTGTTCTTGAATCCGTGCAAGCGCCAACCAAGAGGCTTTTGTGGGTTCGAGTCGGCAAACATTTTGCCAGCAGGTTCTGGCTTCTTTCATATCCCGTGTTTGCTGATAAAGTTTAGCTAAGCACATCTGGTAGTCGGCATTATTCTCATGGGTGATTTCATGCTTGAGTAACTGCTTACGGATTTCTGTATCTTGGGCTGTCGTTATTTCTGGAATGACTTCTAAAAGCGCTGATTCAGGAGCAGTACGTAATTTTTTCGAGAGTAGCTTCAGCGCTTGCTCTTTGCGATTAAAGCGGCATAAACCCACAGCATAAATCGCCAAAAACTCAGACTGATTGCGCTCACTGCGAGATAACCACTGCCAGCATTGTTCTAAGGCTTCTTCGCCTTTAATGGTTGCGGCTTTGAGTAAAGCGCAGTGAGTGATTACATTGAGTTCATTTAGCTGGGTGTCATCTAGGATCTGGCGCTTCTTCAAAATAGGTAACAATAGCTTGAGCGCATCCCAATCCTCTTGTGCTTGATATAACTCGAGGGCGAGTTTGAGTACCGGTGCTTTGCTCTTACTTGTGGGGGCTAATTTATCGAGCTCGGCGCGGGCTAAAGCTAACTCTCCTTGTTTTAACAGATATCGAGTACGCGTGGTTGCGACGGCATTCGCGGCCAGCGGTTGTGTTGCTGCACGGTCAAGATATTGATCACGCTCTGCTATTTTCTGTTGATATTGGGCAGCACGAGCCGCTGCAAGTAAATTAAGTGCAGGGAGTTCGCCATTGTCGGCGCCTTTTATCATAGCGCGTTCTGCTGCTGGCCAATCTTCTTCTGCCAGAGCCAATGCACCCATTAAGGTATGCTTTTTCGCGGAGCGACGGCGCCAGTGGCGAGGAATAAAACGGCTACGCAGCATGAGATTAATGACGCTAATCACCAACCATTCTAGTACTTGGAACATGGCATAAAATACAATTAAGGCAATGATCCCAAAGACTAAACTGGTCTCAATCTGGTAGTCACCTGCCGCAATGTATACATAACCTGTGTTGCCCACCAACCAAGGGCTAATGCAGAGCCCTATCAATATTATCCCTAAGAAAATTAATATCTTGATCATAATGGCACATCCTCTGATGAGGTCAGCTCACCATAGCTTGTCAGCTGTAATAGCAGAGGTTTTGCGGCAAAGGATTTCAGAGTAATAGGATCAAGTTCTAATGTCGCCAATTTATCGATTTTGGCGATGGCTTCAGCAGTGCTGTGATCTTGAGTATCAAAATAGGTTTGAATCCACTTACGCACCATCATTAATGATTGGTGATAAGCGGCTCTGTCGTAGCGGTATAACGCAAGTTGAGATTGCAGCAGTTTATGACGAATATTTTCAATCAGATACCACTGTTGCTCAGGAGCAAGTAAAGCGGGTGCATCGGCTGTTCTATGGCGTATGGTGATAAAGTCTTGGGTTAACGCTTTCCACGTCTTCCCTAAGTTGCTCTGCCAGTCATTTAAATCGCCAGTAATGTTTGTATCTTCAGGGGCATCGGTTTCTGCATCGGTGCGATTAAGTGGCAGCTTATCGAGTTGCTCAATTAAGGCATCGAGGGCTAATACACTACCATCAATATCTGTGGTTTTAATACTTGCAGTCGCGGCGATATCTTTTGCTAGAGCCTTACGAATAGGTAGCAAAGCGGGATTGTTCATGGCGGCGATGGTTTCATCCGCCGATTTTAATAGATCGGTGGCGGTGCGGGGATCTTTTTCTAACCAAAGTTTACGGCCCGCCATGTTTACTAGATATTCGGCTTCTGACGCCATCCAATGCGTTGGACTGCGCTGGGCAAGTTTATTGATCCTGTCCTGCAGTTGATTTTGGTCTTCTGCCAATTTTGTTAATTCTTGATAGGTCTTAGCATCATTCAGTTGTTGCTGTTCAAGCTGGCCAATACGTTGATTGGGTTGTAGCAGGGCTTGCTGTAATTGGTCTTGTAGGGCGATATTTTTCGCATCCTGCGCCAGTAGTTGCTGTTGCATCTGTTGGTATAGCACAAAACCGCCGCCAAGGGTGCAAGCGGTTAAACCCAGCGCTAATAACACTCCAAAGCGAATCGCCCACGAGCTTCTATTGGATGCTGGCGTTTGACTCGGCGTGCTTGAAGGTGTGGCTTTGGCTGTTTGGGATTCAGAAGATGGCGCTGAAGTTACGGGCGTGTCATCAGTCGTTATTGATGGTTCAATAATAGAGGTAGCCTGTAATTCAGGGCTCTTTGCGTCGTGCTTGTTGTTATCCATTTAACAGTCCTTGAAAACATGCTACTGCCGAAATTCGAGTTAAATCGGGCTAAATAGCGCTTAGAGTTTAAGGGCGTTTAGCACGGCTTTGCTGTTGGCGGCATTGGCATTGGTGACTTGGGTTATACCAAAGGCGTGAGCTTGAGCTTCTACTCGGTTACTTGGGACTATGATATGACATGAGCGCAGCCATGCAAATAACTCTTTTGGCACTAGATTAATCAGGTTATCCAGTACTTCACCGCTGGTGACGACAATAGTGTCGATGCCAAACTCTTGCCATTGTTGTGCGATCTGCTGTCCATCGAGTGGTGGACAAGCCCGTTGATATACTTCCCAATAGCGCACTGTTGCCCCGCGCTCAGCCAGTCGTTCAGCTAAGGCTTCACGGCCGCCAACGCCACGTATGATCTTAATCTGCTTACCTTTAATATCTTGCAAAGGCGCGAGCGTGAGTAGACCTTCGGTCTGCTGACAATCATCTGGGGCTTCGAGGGCTTCAATGCCGAGTTGATTTAATGCTTCCCAAGTCGCATGACCTACGGCGAAATATTGAGCTTGAGGCCAGCCTTTTATTCGAGAATGAGCGGTTGTTAAGGCATAGTCGGCAAAGCTGACTGCATTGGCGCTGATACAGATAATCATATCGGCGTGTGCCAGTGGGTGTGTGTTATTCGTTGTGATGGGCGGCGTTGCTTCGACACACAGTAGAGGTGTAACCCAATGGCTAATGCCTTGTTGATTCAAGGCATCGATCATGGACTGATTGCGCCCTTCTGGGCGCGTCAGTAAGACTTTCATCGACTTATGCTTTAGCGTAAACAGCGTCGAGTATGCTTTTTGCGCCTTTGCTCAATAGCTCTTCGGCAAGGGCAACCCCTAATTGCGTGGCGTCGGTTTTTGGACCTGTGATCACGCCTTCGATGATTTCACTACCATCAGGGTTACCGACTAGGCCGCGTAATGTCATCTCATCACCATTGATTTCGGCAAATGCGCCAATCGGCACTTGGCATCCACCTTCTAGGCGCGTGTTCATCGCGCGCTCGGCAATCACACGGTAGCGCGTTTCTAAATGTTCTAATGGTGCCAGTAGTGCCTTAACGCGTGCGTCGTTGGTGCGACATTCGATACCCACAGCGCCTTGGCCGTTGGCGGGCAAGGACTCTTCGGCAGAAATAAAGCTGGCAATACGCTCAGACAATTTCAGGCGAATTAAGCCTGCAGCGGCAAGAATAATGGCATCGTATTCGCCGTTATCAAGTTTAGCTAAACGAGTGCCTACGTTACCGCGTAAATCTTTGATGATAAGGTCAGGGCGTGATGCGCGCAGTTGGCATTGACGACGTAGGCTCGAGGTGCCCACAGTTGCGCCTAATGGTAATTCGCTGATCGATTTATATAAATTCGATACAAAGGCATCGCGTGGATCTTCGCGCTCGCAAATAACTTCAAGGCCCAAGCCTTCAGGGAAGTCGACGGGCACGTCTTTCATTGAGTGCACCGCGATATCGGCAAGATCGTCTAACATGGCGACTTCAAGCTCTTTGACGAACAAACCTTTACCGCCCACTTTGGCTAGCGGCGTATCTAAGATAACGTCACCCTTAGTGCTCATTGGCAGCAATTCCACCACAATACCGGGGTGAATGCGTTCTAATTCGGCTTTAACAAATTCAGCTTGCCACATGGCCAGCGGACTCTTGCGGGTTGCGATACGTATGCGGTTCTCAGACATGCCTAGTTTCCATCAAAGATCTTAGTTGCGCCAATGCTAACATTGGCAAATCGTTTATGTAAGGAAGCCGTATCGATTCTTTGAAGTTGGCGATGTTCTAGATACCGTGAAAGTGTGACGGGCTTCACGTTTAGTTGCTCGAGTTTGTAAAAGTGTTAACATGAGCACATTTCCCATAAGTGCTTAAGTGTTGTGTTTTTGAATGGATCGGCAAATACAGTTTCCTGATATAGCAGAAAGACTTAATAAGGTACGTATTGCACGCGCCCTAGCTTTGCTATCGCCGTTACAAAAACACTTATTCCATTTGATCCCCTTTTTAATTCACCAGAACGGTGTTCAGTATCCTGGCTATCATGCCGCCAATACGCCCTGTGGAATCAACGAGTATCAGGTTGGTGAGACTGAGTCCCAGGCCTGCGATGTGTTCTCGCTGCCTTTTACTACTCAAGAAGCGGATATCAATGCCTTTGAAGGCGTTTATGCGATGGGGAGTACTGGCAGTTTTGGCCAAAATGCCAAGAGCGATGTCGATGTTTGGTTAGTACATAGGGCTGATCTGTGTTCTGAGGATTTGGCGCTAATCAAGATTAAAGCGACTCGATTGACTGCTTGGTTTGCCGAGTATCAGTTTGAGGTGAATTTTTACTTAGTTCATCCGCAGCAGTTTTGTGGCGGTAAAGCCGTTCGTGGATGTCAATCCGCAATGGCCCATGAGCATAGCGGTAGTATGCAGCATTGGCTATTACTTGAAGAGTTTTATCGCAGCCAAATTCGTTTGGCGGGTAAAACAATTGCATGGTGGCCAGACGCTAAACTCAATCCTGCGCTCTTGTCCTTAGGCGATGTACATGAATTACCTGCGAGTGAGTACTTTGGTGCTTCGTTATGGCAGCTCTACAAGGGCTTAGAAAAGCCCCATAAGGCGCTGATTAAAGTATTGCTACTCGAGGCTTATGCCAGTGATTATCCCCATTCAACTCTGCTTTGTGATCACTTATGGCAGAAAACGCTCGCCGGTGATTTTTCGACTTCGAATGATGCCTATTACTCTATCTATGAGATTATCGAAACCTATTTACTTAAGCAGAATGATACTCGCCGACTAGAGATAGTGCGGCGCTGCTTCTATTTAAAATGTGGCGTGCACTTGAGTCGAACCCAAGAGGGCAAAGATTGGCGTTATCCTAAATTGCAAAAGCTGGTGCAGGATTGGCAATGGCCAGATAGTCTGATTAGCACTTTAGACAATTGTGAACATTGGCATAGTGGCCAGCTCAATTGGTTTAACGAGCAACTGAATGAACTGTTATTAGCGAGCTACCAAACTTTACTACGTTTCGCATCGACACATGAGTTAAATGAAGGTTTGCGGATCGAAGATTTGGGAATGCTGACTCGCAAGTTGCATACCTATTTTAGTCAAGATGAAGACCAAATCGCTAAGCTGAATCTGCTGTGGAGTGCTTCAGTCGCTGAGTCCGAAGTGACTATGGTCTCAAGCTCCCGCGAGCGTCAATATTATCTGTATCGACAAGGGCCTCAGCCACAAAATTTGTTAGGCGAGTCGGCAATATGTAAGGGGAAAACCCCTTCAGCCTTAATGATCTGGGCATGTTTAAATGGGATCTCGACGCCGAGTACTCAATGGCATGAATATGGTCAGAGTAAGGCAAAGTCGAAACGGCTTACCGAAGCTTCTAAGCGGTTACTGAATTTTATCGACCACGATTGGCGTGTATCTAAACGTGACTTATGCCAGCCATGGCATTTTCGTAAGCTGATTTTCGTACTCAATCTGGATTGCGATCCCACCATTGAATGGCAAGGACAGGAAATGATGGTCGATGTGATGAATGCGAACGTGTTCTCACTCGGGCGTAAAAAAGCCAATATGCTTGGTGCGTTAGATGCCATTTGCTTGAATAGTTGGGGTGAATGGCAGTGTCATCGCTTCGAAGGCGATACCGCGGTATTGCAAGCCTTAGCCTTTGTGACGCCGGGGCTAAGACGAGCCAGTTTACCTGTGGATATGGATGTGATCAGCTGTTCACAGAAGTTACGCCCACAGCTTAAATTAGCAGTGAAAAATCTACTAAAACAAACTATGCGTTTGTGCCAACAAGTGCAGCAATCCAGCACCTTAGTGCAGCCACTACAGATAAGCCGTACTCGCTATGGGATCTTTTTTAATCCTTTAGGCATGGCCTATCAGGACTTGAGCGATGCCAAGTCATTTTATCAACAGTTATCCCGCAGTCATCTTGTACTATTGCCGCGGCCTGAATTAGGTGACGATCCCTTTTCGAGTATGCCGAAAGTGGTGCAAAACTATGCAGCTAAAGGCGCGATTCAGTATTTTCTACGCCAACGGGTCGATAACTTGGATGTATTTATCCTCGATGAGGAAAATCAACTAAGCCATTACGTGCAGGCGGGATCAAACATGGCCGAGTTGGTAAATAAAGTGAGCCATCACTATGTGTTCGATGAGCATTATGCTTCACGGGCCAGGTTTAATATTCCGCAATTTTTCCATTTAGTGCGGGTAGCCGGAGAGTTAACGGTGGCGCCTTTCGGTATCGATGTTAGCGATCAAGACACTGAGTTTTAGCTGGTTTTTAACATAAAGAATGGGAGCCAAGGCTCCCATTATTGTTTTGTACTATTACGGTTTTGCACTACGACAGGCTTAGATTAGAAGCTAAGCTTAATGCCGCCTTGGCGCTCGATAGACTCTTGCACGAATGGCATAAATTCGCCGCCATTTCGTCCGTCCATCCATTTACCTTCAACAAAACCAAAGTGATATCCACCAAAGCGTGTGGCGACCCAAATCTCATGCAAAGGTTCTTGCTTGTTGATCACTATCTTAGAGCCATCAACAAATTCTAATTGCAATACGTTGCCACTGGCATCGATATCAAGATCGGCATCTTGCTCATCAATCGCAGTTTCAATCGCATTTTCTATGGCTTGGAACATGTCATCGGCGAGCTGGTGAAATTCTGTATCTGTCATGGCCATGCATTTCTGTCCTTTGCTTTCGTCAAGATGGGTGCGATTATAAGGCCATTAGTCACCAGATGCACAGATGTTGAGAAAAATGAGACTGTTTTTATTGTTATTGCTTGGTAGCCTATTCATTACTGCATGCGGCCAGAAGGGCCCCCTCTATCGATCTCCGGCCACAGAGGTGAATCAGCCTAAAAAGGTTGAGGCGTCTAAACCTGATCCTGAAGTAGAAGAGATTAAAACCGAAATTCGAGCCATCGAAGTACAAAAAACACAACAATAATAGCAGCTATAACTATCATCACTATCGCAGCGATAAAGCGCAGTAAGGAATCAGACATTGGATCACTTTCTCTACCAACAAAATGCCCTGCACGCCGAAGGCTGCCAGGTCGCCGACTTAGCTCAAACCTATGGTACGCCGCTGTATATCTATTCCCGCGCCACGCTAGAGCGCCATTGGCATGCCTTTAATAACGCCGTGGCAGATCATCCACATTTGATTTGTTACGCGGTTAAAGCTAATTCGAACTTGGCCGTACTGAATGTGCTGGCACGTTTAGGCAGTGGTTTTGATATCGTTTCGGGTGGTGAGTTAGCAAGAGTGATTGAAGCGGGCGGCGATCCCGCTAAAGTGGTGTTCTCTGGCGTGGGTAAAACTGCGACCGAAATGGAACAGGCACTTAATCTGGGCATTTATTGCTTTAACGTCGAGTCGAGCGCCGAGCTTGAGCAGTTAAATTTGGTCGCAGGTCGTTTAGGTAAAGTGGCGCCAGTTTCCTTGCGAGTCAATCCCGATGTGGATGCGGGGACTCATCCCTATATTTCGACTGGCCTTAAAGAAAATAAATTCGGTATCGCTATGGATGAGGCCGAAACCGTCTTCGCCCGTGCCCATGCTTTACCACATTTAAAAGTGAAAGGTGTCGATTGCCATATCGGTTCGCAATTGACAGAAATTCAACCTTTCCTCGATGCAATGGATCGTATGCTAGCGTTGATCGATCGTCTGGCTGAACAAGGTATCGTCATTGAGCATTTTGATGTGGGTGGCGGTTTAGGTGTGACCTATGATGCTGAAACTCCGCCGCATCCTGATGTGTATGCCGCCGCCATATTGGCGCGTATGGGCGACCGTCAACTTAAGCTGATCTTCGAACCGGGCCGTGCGATTGCCGCTAATGCGGGGATTTTTGTTACTCAGGTGCTGTATCTGAAAGAAAACAGCGACAAGCGTTTTGCGATTGTCGATGGCGCGATGAATGACTTAATTCGCCCAGCACTTTACAGCGCATGGCAAAATATTATCCCAGTCGTGCCAAGGGACTCTGAGGCCTATGAGTTTGATATTGTTGGTCCAGTGTGCGAAACCGGTGACTTTTTAGGTAAAGATCGCAAGCTGGCTTTAGTGGCTGGGGATTTACTTGCTGTGCGTTCGAGTGGTGCCTATGGTTTTGCGATGGCCTCTAACTACAACACGCGTCCTCGTGCGGCCGAAGTCATGGTCGATGGTGAGCACGCTTTCTTAGTGCGTGAGCGAGAAAAATTGTCTCAGCTCTGGCAAGGTGAGCAACTCCTGCCGTAAACTAGAAAAATTATATTGATTCAGGCGCTTGGTTTCATACTTAATGAGCGGCGCCTCGGCTTAAAGGATAAGTATCTTGATCCAATTCACTAAGATGCACGGACTGGGTAACGATTTTATGGTGGTCGATGGGGTCACGCAGAACGTGTTCTTTTCGCCTGAGCAGATCCGCCGTTTAGCCGACCGTAACTTTGGCATAGGTTTCGATCAATTACTGTTGGTTGAGCCGCCCTATGATCCCGATTTAGATTTTCATTATCGCATCTTCAATGCCGATGGTACTGAAGTCGAACAATGCGGTAATGGCGCCCGCTGTTTTGCCCGCTTTGTACGCAATAAAGGATTGACCAATAAGAGTAAAATCCGTGTTAGCACTTCATCAGGTAAGATGACTCTGCGTTTAGAGCGAGATGGCACCGTTACCGTGAATATGGGCGTGCCTATTCTTGAACCAAGTCTAATCCCCTTTAAAGCCAAGAAAGCCGAAAAAACCTATTTACTGCAAACACCACTGCAAACCTTTTTATGTGGCGCGGCTTCTATGGGCAATCCCCATTGTGTGCTCGACGTTGAAGATGTGGCGAGCGCCGCTGTTGCTGAAATTGGTGCCATGCTCACTAAGCATGAGCGCTTTCCCCGTGGTGTGAATGTGGGATTTATGCAAGTAGTGGATTCGGGCCACATTAAGCTGCGGGTGTATGAACGTGGCGCGGCCGAAACTTTGGCCTGTGGCACTGGCGCGTGTGCGGCCGTGGTTGTAGGCCAAGTGCAAGGGAAGCTCGGCCAGCAAGTGCGGGTGGATTTACCCGGCGGTACTTTAACCATCAACTGGGAAGGCGAGGGGAAACCTTTGTGGATGACGGGTCCAGCGCAGCATGTTTACGATGGACAAATTCAGTTATGACAGAGCCCTTGATGCCGCAGACGAATGTGCCCTTTGATGAGTTGATTATTCGCGAGTATCTGCTTGATAATCCTGATTTTTTCAATCGCTATCCCGAGCTATTGCTGGCAATGCGTCTGCCCCACCTGGAGCGCGGCGCCATCTCTTTGGTGGAACGTCGTCAAGAAATGCTACGCCAGCGAGTCAGCCAGTTGGAAGAAGAGATCACCAGTCTGTTAACGATGGCGGCGCGCAACGAGAAAATTTACCAATTCAATACTGAGTTATCCTTCCAACTACTGAATTGTGCCGATCTAGTGTCACTCAAAGAAATCTTAGCCGACAGTTTAAAATTACAGTTTAATTTCAGTCATGTGCGTTTGATCAGCGTTCTCGATGCCGATATGAAGGCAATATGGGATCAAAGGCTGCATAAAGGTCACTATTTTGGTCGGCTAACGCAACAAGAAGCCAAACGGTTATTTGGTAGCGAAGTGGGCTCGGTGGCACTGACTAAATTGTCGGAAGACAACCCAGTGATTTTTGCCATTGCTAGTCAAGATGTCACCCATTTTCATCCTGATATGGATAACATGCTGCTGGAACAGTTGCGGCGTTTACTGGCGCATATGCTTGCAAAGCTGTAACGGTCGTTGAGCTATAGTGCTCACCCAAAGCTTAGCAAAACCCACGAGGAAACCGATATGAGTACGCAAACAGGCGAAGTGTCGGCATTAAATACTCAATGGTTACAAACCTTTGAACGTTATCTGAGTACCGAGCGACAGTTGTCTGCCCATACAGTACGGAATTACCTTTACGAGCTTAATCGCGGTAGCGATCTCTTGCCCGAAGGCGTGCATTTACTCAATGTGAGCCGCGAGCATTGGCAGCAAGTGTTAGCCAAATTGCACCGCAAAGGTTTAAGCCCGCGATCGCTTTCTCTGTGTTTATCGGCGGTAAAACAATGGGGTGAATTTTTGCTGCGCGAAGGCGTGATTGAGCTTAATCCCGCCAAAGGCTTAAGTGCCCCCAAACAAACCAAGCCTCTGCCGAAGAATATCGATGTCGATGCCATCAGTCATTTGCTGGACATTGAAGGTACAGATCCGCTGAGTCTGCGTGATAAAGCCATGATGGAATTGTTTTATTCCAGTGGGTTACGTTTAGCGGAACTTGCCGCGCTCAATTTATCCAGTGTGCAATACGATTTGAAAGAAGTGCGAGTCTTAGGTAAAGGCAATAAGGAGCGTATCGTCCCTGTCGGTCGTTTAGCGATTACTGCGCTGCAGAATTGGCTCAATTGCCGAAAGCAGATCCCCTGTGAAGATAACGCCTTATTTGTGACTGAAAAAGGCAAGCGACTTTCCCATCGCAGTATTCAGGCGCGCATGGCTAAATGGGGTCAAGAGCAGGCATTATCGGTGCGAGTACATCCTCATAAGCTGCGTCATTCCTTTGCCACTCACATGTTAGAAGCGAGCGCCGATCTGCGGGCGGTGCAAGAATTATTGGGTCATGCGAACCTAGCGACCACGCAAATTTATACCAGTTTGGATTTCCAACACTTAGCTAAGGTGTATGATAACGCCCATCCTAGAGCGAAAAAAACACAGGATAAATAATGCGTTGCTATCTTAGACCTCAACATATTCAAGCGATCAGTTTCGATCTCGACGATACCCTGTACGACAATCTGCCGCATATTTTAAATGCCGAAGCTGAGCTGGCGACGTTTCTGTTGCAGACTTATCCATTGTCGCAGGCGTGGCAACCCCATGATTGGCGCAGGCTAAAGCTGCAACTTTTGCAGCAAAATCGCGAACTTGCCCACGATACTAGCGCAGCCCGTTTGGCAACGCTTCGCCAAGGTCTAATACAATTAGGGTATTCGGCGACTGAAGCCGAACGCGGCGCCGAGCAAGGATTAGCATGCTTTTATTTTTACCGCAGTCATTTCCAAGTGTCTGACGAAGTGCTCTTATTACTCAAGCGCTTATCGCAGCATTTTAGATTAGTCGGGATCACCAATGGCAATGTGGACGCCGAGCGAATTGGTTTAGGGGAAATTTTCGAGTTTGTGTTGCATCCAGGTAATGGCGTGCATATGAAACCCGCTAAAGACATGTTCGAATTGGCCTGCTCGCGATTAAACATTGCACCGCAATATTTACTGCATGTTGGCGACAGTATGAATGCCGACGTTCGTGGTGCTCGATTGGCGGGGTGTCAGTCTGTGTGGCTAAATCCCAGTTTTGGTCGAGTCGATTCCTTACCGATAGCCGCCTTGTTGCCCCATTTAGAAATAGCCTCCCTCGACGCTTTGATAAAAGTATTGGCTATCGACGCAAACTAGCTTAGCGTGCATTTTTAATCTGTATCTTTGGGTGATTGAGATCAAGGTTTGCCAGCCAAATTTGCACTAAAGTTAAGTTTTATATCACTAAAGTCACTGACTAAGGCTATTTTATGGCGCGTATCGGGTTGTTATTACTGCTCACTTTATGTTGGATCGCGCCGGTATCGGCCCATGAGATCCATTCAGGTGGCGGTTTCATGTCGGGTTTTAATCATCCCGTATTGGGCTTCGATCACTTGCTGGCTATGTTGAGTGTGGGCATGTTGAGCACCCAGCTCGGTGGCCGCGCGATTTGGACTGTCCCCTTAGCATTTGTCACCTTTATGTTAGTGGGCGGGATTTTAGGCTTATACGCCATTGCCGTTCCCTTCGTTGAAATTGGTATCGCCCTTTCTGTATTGTTGCTCGGCCTTGCCATCGCTTTTGATCGCCAAATCCCATTGCTATTCGCCATGGCCTTTGTGGGCGTATTCGCGATTTTCCACGGGCATGCCCACGGCGCAGAAATGCCGGAATTGGCTAGCCCAGTCCTGTATGCCCTAGGATTTTTATTTGGTACAGCAGTCATCCATTTAGGCGGAGTAATGATAGGCCTTGGAATGCAGCGGATGACAGGGCAACGCAATTTAATGCGCGTTACTGGCGTAGCGATTGCGGCCATGGGCGGCTATCTATTAGCAGGTTTTTAACGTAATAACAGGATGTTAGATTTACTGGATTAACGTGCCTTGAGTTGCTTCATGCAAAGATGGGCGCGGCGTAGCAGTAGATTGACTTGCCGACGGCTCGCGTGCATGTCGGCATCTCCCACCCTAAAATAACTCCCAGTGTAAGGATCGCTGCCTACGTAGATAGGTTTTAGCTGCTCAGGCGCCAGCGGTACGCGGATACGAATCAGCTTTTTATTCATAATTTCAATAATCTGCACATCTGAAATCGCTAAAAGATTGTGACTAGTGCGACTCGGGTCATCGAGTATTTCCCAAAATTCTTGTAGAACAGGAAGCGGGTTGGGAATGCCTTCAATACTGAAATGGCCACGTTCTTCGCGTACCCCTAGGATGATTTCGCCACCCAAAGTATTGGCAAAAGAGCTATAAGTCGCCCAAATGTCTTCGGGTAATTGACCTTGGCCATCGCGGCCACCTGCGAGTTTAAATTCTACTTGGGCCGATTCGTGCAAATTGGCAATATCATCGAGTGCAAATGATTGAAATGTCATGGCAGCTTATCCGTCAGCGACACATGACTTGTTGTAGCACGTCAACAATTGAAAGGCCAGACTTAGGTCTGGCCTCAAGGTTAAGCGGAAAATCTGTAATTTGGAGCCGCTACGGGATAAACATTTAATCAATTATTGAGTCAGACCCAATGCCTTAGGAAAAAGAATATTGTTTTCTAAGTGAATATGCTGATGTAAGTCCGCCTCAAATTCCGCCAGAGTGGCATAACAAACACGCCATGTAGTGCACGCATATTCAGGTGGTGTGAAGTCGTTAGTGAGCTCGTGTAATTTTTGTAAAATCAAACCGACTTCTTCATGCTCATGTTGCATCGCATTGATGGGGTTGCCAATATGACCAAAGCAAGCCTCAACCTGCTCTCCATGACTCATGGCGCGGATCGCCGGAAACAGTATTTTTTCTTCCTTCATTAAATGCGGCATTAAGTCTTCAACTAAGGCTCGTACCCATCCCGCAAAGGGAACGATTTCGGCATAGTGCTCACCGTGAGCGCGAATCATTTTCTCGGAATACTCGACCAATAAAGGGGCTTGTTCGCGCACGTATTGATGGTGCGTTGATTCTATATATTCGATAAGTTGATCTAAGGGTAATTGATTTAATTCATCTTCTTTGCCACCAGTAAGTGTTGCGGCATTTAGCGCAGCAACCACTTTTGCGGGATCTACATCTGCACGCTCACAGGCGACCGCCAGTGATTTACCCCCGCCACAACAAAAATCGATACCAAATTGACTAAACACATGTGTGCGGCGAAAGTCTTCTGCCACTAGCTCACCAATTTTTCGTTCTAGCCAATGATTGTGTTGAGAATTAAGCCCATGGGGTGGGAGTTGTGCATCTTTTGAGACAGAAGTAGCAGACATGAGTAGCTCCAGAGCAGCAATAAAGTTACATTCATATTATTTGCAGCTTTGGTTTGTGGCAACTAATCCTGACTAAAATACTCAGGATTTGCCGATGATGTCACAGTTAGACGAGCGAAATATCTCTTAAGGAGTAGAAGGGTATTGCTTTGATTGGAAATGAGATTGGAGCTGTGAGTTATCAATATTCTATAGGAGGTATGCAGTTGTGGTTTGCTGAGAGGCTTAGTTTGTTGTGATGAGCGATGCAGTTAAGTTAGAGAGAGGTGTGTTGCACCTCTCTCAGCGGGTCTTGCTAAGCTACTGTGAGTAATGATTACCCGAGTTGTCCCGCAATCATAAGTTCTTTTGTTTCAGGGACTTCATTATAGGATAAAACATGAAGTCCACGGGCGAATGCTAATGCATAACGCGCGAGGAAAGGCCTGAGTTGTGGAGAAACAAGTAGGATAGGGTTATAGCCTTTCTCTTTTGTCTCCGCGAGTAATTGGGGCATTCTTTGTTGTAGCTGCGCCAGTAGATTAGGTTCGATAGGGAAACTATCCAATGCAACTCTGCCCTGTTGCTGCGATTGATTTAACGCTGTCATTAAGGTTTGTTCTAATTCTGCGGTCAGAGTGAGTACATTCAACTGCGGACTGCTGCCTGCGATTTGATGCAAAATACTATTGCGTAAAGCGCAGCGCACATCGGCGGCGAGTAGAACGGGATCTTTGGTTTGCTCGCTGCATTCCAGCAAGGTCGTTGCTATGGTGCGTATGTCTTTTAGCGGCACTTGCTCTTTGAGTAACAAGCGGAAAACTTTGAGTAACTGAATGGGGGTTAAACAGGTACTGAGTGATTCCGCCAGTTTGGGGGCTTGCTTAC
Organism: Shewanella sp. ISTPL2; assembly: GCF_013283205.1. Taxonomy (NCBI): domain Bacteria; kingdom Pseudomonadati; phylum Pseudomonadota; class Gammaproteobacteria; order Alteromonadales; family Shewanellaceae; genus Shewanella; species Shewanella sp. ISTPL2. Next base: position 251,861 of record NZ_JAAPAV010000001.1, read on the forward strand.
TGAGCCTGTCAGTTAATTGCATAATATCATCATGTTGCAATAATTCAGGCAGTGATTCGCGCAATAACTTACTGACATGAGTGGCAATGATCGTGGCATTATCGACGACCGAATAACCTAAATTGAGTGCTTTGGCTTTTAGTTCAGGCGTAATCCAAATCGCATCCATTTGGTAAGCGGGTTCCTTGGTTAAAATCCCATCAATTTTGCCGTACACAGGACCACTTTTTATTGCGAGCAGCAGATCAGGTTCTAATTCGGCGATAGCCACTTGAGTGCCCATAAAGTTAATTTGGTATGCATGTGGTGCTAAAGCTAGATTGTCGCGCACTCTCACTTCCGATAGCAGAAATCCGATTTGTTCTGAAAGAGTACGTCTGATCCCTGTTAGGCGTTTTTGTAATTCTGCTCCTTTGGTTTTTTCGACTAGATGAACCAATCTATAACCTAATCGTACTTCGATGATGTCGGTAAAAGGCAGGGATTCCCAGCTTGGCGCTGAAGGTTCTGTCAGGCTGGTTTCTATGAGTTCTTCAGTTTTCTCTTCAGTAAAGGAGGCCTTATTCTGGTTTTGTTTCCACGCAGCAAAGCCTAGTAGTATTGCAAAAGATAAAAATACCAGTGCTGGCATGCCTGGGGTGATACCGAGAATCGCCATCACAATGGCTGCAGTGGCTAAGGTTCTAGGGTTAGCCAGTAACTGTCGACTCAATTGGGTCGGCATTTCTTCTGCATCGGATACCCTAGTCACAATAATTGCGGCAGCAGTGGCGAGTAGTAATGATGGAATTTGTGCAACTAGGCCATCACCAATGGTTAATAACGCATAGGTTTTAAAGGCTTCTGCAGCACCCAGATCATGCATAAAGATGCCTATGCTGATCCCGCCAATAATGTTGATGGCTAAGATCAAGAGTCCTGCGATGGCATCCCCTCTCACAAATTTTGAGGCTCCATCCATGGAACCATAAAAGTCTGCTTCTCTGGCGACATCTTGGCGACGTAGGCTGGCTTGTTCATGTGTAAGTGTGCCAGCATTGAGATCGGCATCGATCGCCATCTGTTTACCCGGTAGAGCATCCAATGTAAATCGCGCCGATACCTCAGAGATCCGCTCGCCACCCTTAGTGATTACAACAAAGTTAATAATCATTAGAATTAAGAAGATAACAGCACCGACGACATAGTTTCCGCCAATGACGACTTCACCAAAGGCTTGGATCACTTTACCCGCAGCATCGCCTCCTTCATGACCTTCAATGAGTACTACGCGCGTCGATGCAACGTTTAAGGTCAAACGCATTAAGGTCGCAAGGAGCAATAAGGTTGGGAATACAGAAAACTCTAATGGTCGCCGGATCGAGACGCTCACCAGCAGCACCATGACGGCAAGGACGATGTTAAATGTAAACAAAATGTCCAGTAGCCATGCAGGCAGCGGTAAAATCACCATTGCCAGAATAGCGAGCAGCATGACTGGAATGCCGATATAGCTGTAATTTCCTGAAAAGGTGCGAGAAAGCCAATTCATAGGTTAAGCAATCCTTTAATCGTGACGTAAATTAGGGGGAATAAAAAAATGTGGTAAAGGCTCAGGTTTCTGCTGTAAGCCCTTACGAGATGCTTTTATTTGCATGACATAACTTAATACGTGCGCTATGGCGATAAAAAGGGCACTGGGTATCTGTTGATCGACTTGCGTTGAATGATAAATAGCCCGCGTGAGCGGTGGGATATCAATAATTTCAATATCATGTTTTTTAGCGAGTTCTCGCATATAGAGGGCGAGTTCTTCGGTGCCTTTAGTGATGACGTAAGGCGCATCCGCTAAGTCAGGATTGTATTTTAATGCCACGGCATAGTGAGTGGGATTAACCAAGAGAACATCCGCTTTTGGAATGGTGGTATCTGCCCTAGAGCGAGCCATTCGTTGCTGTATTTGGCGGATTTTAGCTTTAATCTCTGGCTTACCCTCTTGCTGGGTATGCTCGTCTTTGACCTCTTGGCGTGACATACGTAATTCTTTGCTGTTATGCCAATATTGGTAAGGCACATCAATAAAGGCGATCACGAGCAGCCCAGTACCAAGATAAAACATGCCTTGCGACAGTAGATTGATGCCATCACGAACCGCTTCATCAATAGGGCGTTGATTGTAGCTAAGTAGTTCTTGTAAGTGACCATTCAAGAAAACCAACATAATTCCGATCAGTAACACAATTTTTAGGCATGACTTGAGTAACTCAACAAGAGATTGAGCGGAAAATATTCTTCCGACACCGGCAAGAGGATCGATTCGACTGTACTTAAAATTAGCATTTCCAAAATTAAATATCGGCCCCCCAGGTAAGGCTCCTGCAACTGCGGCCAACAGAGCAACCATGATGAATAGTGGGCCTAAGATGCTTAGCATTTCGACTAGGCTGGCGCCAAGATGGCGCATCATGATGTCAGGTTGAGCTAACTCTGCCCGCGTGAGCAGCATATTGTATTTAGCTAATCCACTGACTCTCGTCGCAAACCAATCCGCATTACTGGTCAGCATGGCAGAGCAACCAACGACCAGTGCTGCGGAGGCAAGATCTTTAGAGCGTGGAACTTGGCCTTCTTCTCTCGCTTTACGCTTTTTCTGCGGTGTAGCTTCTTCTGTTTTATCTTGTTGGGGCGTTTTACTCATGAGATCCCTCCGATAAATTGGTACATTGCAGTTAATGCGTCTAAGCACAGATCACTGTAACGAGTTGGAATGCCGCTTAACGAAAGGAAGACGCAAATTAAGCCCATCAACAAGGTCATGGGAAACCCGAGCGAGAAGATGTTTAATGACGGCGCAGCACGGCTTAATACACCAAAAGTGATGTTAACCATTAACATGGCGAGTACTGCGGGTATGGCGAGCATCAGCGATGCAGCAAATAGCCAGCCCATTCGACTAACCAATCCCATTAGCGGTAAGTCAAAAATCCCATTCCCAATTGGCCATAAACGAAAGCTATCAACAATGATGTTGAGACCGACTAAATGACCGTCAAGAGCCAGAAAAATCAATGTACCAAAGATTTGTAACCATTCACTGAGAATGGGGTTGGTGTCGCCATTAGCAGGATCGTTCATCACCGCCATCGCTAGACCCATCTGCATCGACATAATAGTGCCAAGCATGGTCATCACATGGATTAAAATGGTTAAAAATAGCGCGAGCATAAATCCAATCAGTAGTTGTTCTATGGCTAAAAATAATGATCCAAGCGAGAGCGCATCGACAGCGGGAACGGGTGGCAGCATAGGTGCAATAAGCGCTGCAATACTTAAGGCAAGAAAAATTCTTACTGTTGCAGGCACATAAGAATTACCTAACAAGGGCATTATCATAAATGCCCCCATGATCCGGCAGAATGGCCACCAAAGGCTGCCGATTAACATGCTGAGTTCGGTTGAGGTGAGGGAAAGCATATCAACCGATAATATGAGGAATATTCATAAACAGCCTGTCAAATAAATCACTTAGCTGTTGTATGAGCCAATGGCCTGAAAACAGAACCATAAGTAGAGTAATGATAAGCCTTGGCAGAAAACTCAAGGTTTGTTCATTGACCTGTGTCGCAGCCTGAAATACCGCAACGATTAAGCCTAGAATGAGTCCCGGTGTCACCAACACAGAAACCATGATGATGACGAGAAACATTGAGTCAGCAAAGAGCGAGGTCAGTTCATTGATGTCCATCTAGCTACCCAAAACTTGCGGTTAAGGTGCTTACCGTCATAGCCCAACCATCGACTAATACAAAAACCATCAGTTTAAATGGGAGAGAAATAATTAACGGTGACAACATCATCATCCCCATAGACATGAGGACACTTGCGACAACCAAGTCGATAACTAAGAAAGGTAAGAAAAGTAAGAAGCCAATTTGGAAAGCTGTTTTGAGTTCACTCAGTACAAATGCGGGCATAAGGACAAAAAAGGGGACTTCCTCTGCTGCTTTCATGTGTGTGGGTTCGTTAGCTATTTTCAGCATTTGCTCAAGATCAGTTTCTCTTGTCTGCGCCAGCATAAATCGAGTTAAAGGGATTTTGGCTATTGAGACAGCCTCCATCAATTCGATCTTACCTTGGTCATAGGGCAAATAAGCTTCCTTATAAATTTTGTCTCCCACTGGGCGCATAATAAAGATAGTGAGTACTAATGCTATCCCAACAAGCACTCGGTTAGGGGGACTTTGTTGTAGTCCTAGAGCTTGTCGGAGGATTGCTAATACAATGATAATACGAGTAAAACTGGTTAGCATCATCAGCATGATGGGCAAGAAACTAATGGCCGTCATGAGCGCTAAAATTTCGAGTTTAATGTTAACTGCTTGACTGTCTTGAGCGCTATCCAGTGTGAATAAGGTCAGTCCTTCCGATGCGAGGGCTTGGGGAGCAAACAATAGAATCGCCAGTAACAATACCCGAACTATCATTCGTTACTTGTCCCATCGAGAGTAATGCTCTCTATTTCCAGCAAACGTACGCCATATCTGCCAGCCACTTCTACGACTTCGCCTCTTCCTAATAGTGCTCCATTTACTCTGATATCCAGCGGTTCACCCACCATACGGTCGAGTGCGATAACATCACCTTCTCCCATACGATTCAGTTCGCCTAAAGACATTTCAGCACTGGCCAGTTCGAGAGTAACTTGAACAGGAAGTTGTTGAAAAAAATTATTATTTTTCAATTTACGGTTATGGGGGTCCGGCTTTGAAAATGCTCTCTCAGAGAAAATATCGTCCTCTAATAGAAAATCATCATCCGATAAAATAGATTGTTCAGCCAATGTCATGCTCCTCATGCTGATAAATATCTTGGGTCAATTTCGCTACCATCTGTCCTTCATGACTATGCACTGAGGCATGAAATAGCGGTGTGTTTCCGATTGATAACAAGGTTTTTGGATAGAGATTAATAGGTAAAATATCCCCTGTTTTTAATTGGCTGAGTGATTGCACCGGGATGCTATGTTGTCCTAGTGTCAGCTGCATTTTTATGGGGAGACTTTTTAGCCAGACGGCTAGTTTTGCGGGTAAATCCGCAGATACTTCAGATTTCTTCGGCTGTTCGGCCAGATGCCCCAGTAAATGCTCAGTTAAGCAAAAGAGCATTGGAGGGGTTAGTGGGCCATTGGTAAAATTGAACGACCATACTGCCGATACTGCGAGTGGCATATGGCCTTTTATGAGCTCAACTTCAAGATTATTGGTTTCGATCGTGCTATTAGGTAGCTCCTCCACTACGGAAAGTAGCAACTTTTTGGCTAACCTAAATTCAGATTGGCTGGGGTTTCTCAAAGGAGAACTTAATGGTGTTGAGGTATTACCGTAATAATTACTCGCCAATTGATCGAGCGTACAGCGATCAATTCTCCAATAACCGAGGGTATTTTGATGATGTTTTAATACAAACCATGAATAGCAATGTTCTGGAACGACAGGTGTTCTAGGTTCTGTTAACGTTGACCCCGAAACAGCGGGATGACCCTGTCTTAGTAGCGGAGATAGGATATTATTTATGGCATCGATAAGTGGACGATGTAGCTTTTCTAGCTGTTGCAATAATCGCGTTCTCGCTAGCTTTTCTTGAACTAGCATAATAGGTCTAATTATTTCATTGGAATTTGATTTTATAAGCCTAGCTTTCGCCGTCGTCTTCATTGTTCTTCCTATTAAACGTGTTTTTACTACTAGAATGCTGCTTGGCTACCTCCGTGATTCAGTTGGCGCATAAAAAACATACACAAACAGAGTGCCTAAATATTTATTTCTTTATCGTTAAGGATTAATGAATTTCTTAAAACAGTTAAGCGTTGAACTTTAGGTTCGACTCTGTTTTAAACGACGAGGATGATAAGTTAATAAGGCTTAAGTATTCAATAATAATTATAAGAAATGCTGAAATATATGTGAATAGAATTGTAGGGTAAAGTTGGTTGTGAACAAAATGTTTGTTTTGAGATTGTGTAAGAAGATATTAATGCTTTGGATTTTGCATTTTCGCGTCAATAAAAAGGCGGTTAGATATTATTTTGACATTTGTCGATATTTTGGCGGGCAATATTTATGTCAGCATTTACATATTGATTATTAATGATGACATTGTGTTGCAAATCTGTTTGTCTTTGATTTTCATTGTTTTTTGTGCGCTATAGTTTGTGGTTTATTTAATATTAAACATTGGTGGTTAAATTTTGTCACTATTTTAAAAGTATCGATGGTGCATTTTTATCATTGTCATATATTATTTTACAAATATATTTGGTATAAGTCAGTCCTAAGTTATATGCATCACTTTTTTGCGGTTTTTCTTTTAGACCTTTCATGGTTGATAGCAATTGATTCATATAATTCGGTGATACCTTAAACTTTGTTGCTGGTCACATTTCTTATCGATGATTGCACTAGAACACGTTTTAACCTTATTTAGTTGAGGGCATATCCTTAGCCATTGTCAATGTGGATACTCATTGTGTGTAGTTCTCTATCGCTGGCTTTGATATTACATGCGGAAATATATCTTCCGCATTTCGCTTCCGCATTTGTTTTTACTGTTCTTAATGGCTTGAGTTATTTATTGCTCATTCATCTAGATGGATAAATAAGTAGTAATAGATTTTATATACACTCAAACACAAAGACTTATAGGTCTAAATTAAGGTGTTATTTAATGTACTGTAAACGAAAGGGAGTTAGTGAGTGGGTGGCCTAAGTATACGGATTGAAGGGTTAAACATATCTGCGGAACTTGCATGCAAAATAACACATGAGGATTTTTATCTGTGGAGTGATGCAATGGAATTACCTTGGCTCACTATCGTTAACTTATCGGATTGTAGTCCTTGTGATGTGAAGTCCTATCTTGCCCGTTTTCCTGGCCGTAATATCGTCGCGTTATTAGCACCAGAGCAAGGTGAGTTGGCAGCCGCAGCAATGCGAGCTGGCGTACAGGATTATCTATTAATTCCCGTAGAAACTGAGCAGTTACTTGCCTCAATTCAACGATTACACCGTTTAGAGTTACCTGATTCTAGTTTGGTTGTCGCGGCTTCTGTTAGTCGACAATTGTTGATGTTGGCCCATCGCGCCGCAACCACTGAGGCCAGTGTTTTATTATTGGGTGAAAGTGGTACTGGTAAAGAACCGCTTGCTCGTTATATTCATCGCCACTCCTCCCGTTCACATAAGCCTTTCGTTGCGATTAACTGCGCTGCCATCCCTGAAAGTATTCTAGAGTCCGTTCTCTTTGGGCATGTCAAAGGTGCCTTCACTGGTGCCATTTGTGATAAGGCAGGAAAATTTGAGCAGGCCAATGGCGGTACTTTATTACTCGATGAAATTGGTGAAATGCCCTTGCCGTTACAGGCGAAGTTACTTCGGGTGCTACAGGAGCGTGAGGTCGAAAGACTCGGTGGCCAGCATGTTATACCACTGGATATCAGAGTCATTGCCTCTACCAATCGCGACTTAAGACAAGCCGTGGAGTTTGGACATTTTAGGGAGGACTTGTTCTATCGATTAGATGTTTTACCTCTGAAAATTAAGCCTTTAAGAGAACGAAAGGCTGACATCCTGCCTCTAGCTGAACATTTCTTAAATTTATATGGCCAATCTGATTGCTCAAGTCGCTGTTATTTCAGTGAGCACGCAAGACAAGTGCTCGTTAACTATGATTGGCCCGGAAATGTAAGAGAGCTAGAAAATTGTATTCAACGTGCATTAGTGATGCGTAGAGGTCAGGCGATTCAAGTTGCGGAACTCGGGTTAAACATTCAAGAAGAGATGCTTGAGTTGGAGCCTTTAGGCGCCTCAGATGGGCTTAAAGCGTCAAAACAGCAGGCAGAGTTTCAATATATTATTGATGTACTTAAACGTTTTAATGGGCAACGCACATTAAGTGCAGAGGCGCTAGGGATGACGACTAGAGCCTTAAGATATCGCCTCGTCCAAATGCGTGAAGCGGGTATTGATATTGAAATGTTATTAGAGCAAGCGGGTCGAGCAGCTTAGAGCAATCAAAAAGTAATAGGAATGGAATATGTCTAATGGAGCGATTGTTAGCTCAAATATGTTAATGGAAACCTTAAACATTCATCGTGAAGTGGCTAAAGGGGCGATCAACATCACTTCAAACCCTGCCGATAATGGTATGGCTTATGGGTCATTCACTGACTTGATTAAGAGTAAAGTTTCTGCCGTTAACCAAGATCAGAACCAATCCTCTATGGCGATGGCGGCTGTCGATAGTGGAAAAAGCGATGATCTCGTCGGTGCTATGGTGGCTTCGCAAAAGGCCAGTTTGTCCTTTGCGACTATGCTCCAAATTCGTAATCGTCTCGTGCAAGCATTTGACGATGTAATGAAGATGCCTATTTAAGGAATTGTGTGAATGTCTACCACTTTTGTTCAATCAGGTCAGGATATTACCAGGACTGAATCTTCGTCAGGATTCATTGCTGGCATGACCCAAAAATGGCATCGTTTTAACCGTGGTGATCGTCAGGTTATCGCCTTAGCTTTACTTGCGGTGGTTGTCGCCAGTGTCATAGTGTTGATGTTATGGACTGCTACTGCAGGATATCGACCTTTATATGGCAGCCAAGAAAATGTCGATACTTCTCAAGTGTTAAATGTCTTGGATGCAGAAGGCATTGATTATCGCCTCGAGGCAAATACTGGGGCAGTCCTCGTTGCAGAAGAGCAAGTCGGTAATGCGCGTATGCTTTTGGCCGCAAAAGGGGTAAAAGCGAAAGTACCTTCGGGTATGGAGGCACTCGACAATACCGCGCTCGGCACGAGTCAATTTATGGAACAAGCTAAGTATCGCCATAGTTTAGAAGGTGAATTAGCTCGCACTATCATGTCGTTAAAGTCGGTCCGTGCCGCAAGAGTTCATTTGGCGATACCTAAACAAACTTTGTTTATCCGTCAGGAGCCTGAACTGCCGACGGCTTCCGTCATGCTGCAGCTAGACCCGAATACTCAACTCTCTGAAACACAAGTTGAGGCTATTGTTAATTTAGTCGCAGGCAGTGTGACTGGACTAACGGCCAGTAATATCAAAGTTGTCGATCAAGATGGTCGATATTTAAGTGAGAACATTTCAGGCAATCAAGATCTTAGCCAGTCTAGAAACAAGCAGTTACAGTACACGCGTGAACTTGAGAATAGCTTAGTGGCGAATGCCGCCTCTATGCTCGAGCCTGTGCTTGGTCAAGATAATTTCCAAGTGCGGGTGACTGCAAAAGTAAACTTCAATCAGGTTGAAGAAACTAAGGAGTCACTCGATCCGCAAAATGTCGTGACTCAAGAGCGCACGAGTGTCGATGATTCAAGTAATACTATTGCCGCGGGAATTCCTGGAGCTTTAAGTAATAAGCCACCCCAAGCAGGGAAAGAGGCGACGAATGATAAGACCCGTAATTTGAAGCAGGAAGAAAGTCGTCAATATGACGTTGGTCGTTCTGTGCGTCATGTTCGTTATCAACAAATGCAGCTCGAAAACCTCTCCGTTTCAGTGCTTATTAATAGTGCTACGGGTCAAGGAGCATTTAATGAAGAGGCCCAACTGGTTAAGTTTGGCAATATGGTCAAGGATGCCATCGGCTTTTCGGCGGCGAGAGGTGACAGTTTTACCATCAATGCCTTTGAGTTTACCCCAACTGTTACAGCGGAATTTACGCCATCACCTTGGTGGCAATCAGAAAATTATCAAGCCTATTTACGCTACATCATAGGCGGTATCCTTGGCTTTGGACTTATTTTGTTCGTATTAAGGCCGCTGGTTAAGCACTTGACCCGAACCGCTCAAATTACCGCGCCTAGAATTGAGCCCGTTGCATTAAGTGCCGCTTCCGCTGCTGCACTCGATGGGCATTCCGCCGATACTTTACCAAATCAAGCACATCAGTTACCGAGTGCCGACTGGCTAGGCAGTCAAGGTTTACCCGAGCCCGGCTCACCTTTGACCGTTAAAATGGAGCATTTAGCCTTGCTCGCAAACAAAGAACCCGCGCGTGTTGCAGAAGTGATAGCTCATTGGATAGGCGATAAAGACGGTGAATAATTCAATCGAAATTAAGATGGACAATTACGCCCAAGCGGCCATGTTATTACTGAGTATGGGAGAAGAAGGTGCTGCCATGGTCATGGCGCATTTGGATCGTAACGATGTGCAACACTTAAGCCATAAAATGGCGCGGTTATCGAGTATTACCCAGCAAGAAGCCGAGGCAGTACTCAGCCGTTTTTTCCAACGCTATAAAGAACAATCGGGTATCGCCAGAGCCTCACGGTCCTATTTACAAAAGACACTCGATATCGCTTTGGGAGACAGAGTCTCTAAAAGTCTTATCGATAGCATTTATGGTGATGAGATTAAAGTGCTCGTTAAGCGTCTTGAATGGGTTGACCCCCAATTACTTGCCCGTGAAATCACCCATGAGCACTGCCAGTTGCAAGCGGTATTGTTGGGATTATTACCACCAGAAAGTGCCGCTAAAATCTTAAAAATGTTGCCTAGTGATAGCCAAGATGAGGTGCTCGTTCGTATTGCGCAACTTGGCGAATTAGACCGCAACGTTGTTGAGGAACTGCGAGAACTGGTTGAGCGCTGCATGTTGATGGCAATGGAGAAAAGTCACACGCAAGTGGCGGGTGTCAAACAGGTTGCCGATATCCTCAATCGTTTCGAAGGCGACAGAGAACAGCTGATGGAAATGATCAAACTCCATGATAAGCAGATGGCGATCGATGTCACTGATAATATGTTTGACTTCATTATTCTTGGGCGACAAAAGCAAGAAACGTTGCAGACCTTATTAGGACAGGTACCTTCTGAAACCTTATCGTTAGCATTAAAAGGCATTGATTTTGAATTAAAAGATGCCTTGCTCAATGCCTTGCCTAAACGTATGTCGTCAGCGATTGAAACGCAAATAGAAGCGTTAGGTGGTGTACCTGTTAGTCGAGCGAGTGGGGCGCGTAAAGAGATAATGGAACTGGCGAAGCAATTAATGCAAGAAGGTGAAATTGAATTGCAGCTATTTGAAGAACAGGTCGTTGTTTAATGGAAAACAAGCATTCTCGTTGGCGTCTAAATACCAATCTCGCTCGTCGTTATCGTTTTCCTGCATTACACGATGCGGTTGAATCAAATTCCGATGCGGGCAGTGATTTTCAAAGTTATCAACAAGCATTCGATGAGGGTTATGACGAAGGTGTCATTCAAGGTAAGAGTGCGGGTTATGAGGCTGGCATAGAAGAAGGACGTATTGCTGGACATGCAGCTGGTTTTCATCAAGGTCGGTTAGATGGGCAGTCAGCGGGTAGAGCATCCATCAATGAGCAGCTCAACAGTTTACTCGTACCGCTAGGTGCCTTGAGAGAACTACTCGAAGACGGTCATGCAAAGCAGGTTCGTGAACAGCAAAATTTGATCCTTGAATTAGTACGCCGAGTGTCACAACAAGTGATCCGCTGCGAGCTAACCCTGCAGCCACAACAAATTCTTAAGCTCGTTGAAGAAACCTTGAGTGCGTTACCTGATGATCAAGCGGATATCAAAATCCATTTAGAGCCGAGTGCCGTGACTAAATTAAAAGAGCTCTCGGAAGATAAAATCCGTGGCTGGAATCTCATCGCTGATAGCAGTATTTCAGCGGGCAGTTGTCGAATAGTGAGTGATAAATCCGATGCAGATGCTTCAGTCGAGACACGACTCGATGCTTGCATGAAGCAGGTTGAAACCAAGTTGAATGAGGCTGAGATTGGAGTCTGATGTATTTCATGACGATTGGCCTCAGGTTCCAGTTGCAAGGGTTTATGGACGTCTTATTCGAGTCAATGGTCTATTGCTTGAGGCTGTTGGCTGTCAGCTCGGTATGGGGGATCGTTGCCAGATTGAAGGGCGAAATGGTCGTTTAATTGAGGCTGAAGTCGTTGGCTTTCATCGGGACGTATTGTGCCTTATGCCGATTGAGCCCACACAGGGCTTGATGCCAGGTGCTAGAGTGCTGCCTATTACGGATGAGCAAACAATTGCTATTGGTGATGGTTTGCTTGGCAGGGTGCTTGATGGACTTGGACAACCACTCGACTTACTGGGCGATTTAACCGGTGTTTCACAAGTCCCGCAATCTCACACGAGTTACAATCCTTTGCTGCGCCAGCCTATTCGGCAGCCGCTAGATGTCGGTATTCGTGCCATCAATAGTTTGTTGCCCATTGGTAGAGGCCAGCGACTCGGGCTCTTTGCGGGCTCGGGTGTGGGTAAGAGTGTGTTATTAGGCATGATGACTCGTTTTACTGAAGCAGATGTCGTGGTGGTTGGCTTAATTGGTGAGCGTGGCCGTGAGGTCAGGGAGTTTATTGAAGAAACACTCGGTGAAGAAGGGCGTAAACGGGCTGTGATTATTGCAGCCCCTGCAGATACCACACCGCTCATGCGATTACGTGCAATGCGGTTATCCCACTCCATTGCCTGTGCTTTTAGAGATCAAGGTAAGCAAGTGTTGCTATTAGTCGACTCATTGACTCGTTATGCTCAGGCACAGCGTGAAATCGCCTTGAGTTTAGGTGAGCCTCCAGCAACCAAAGGCTATCCGCCATCGGCGTTTGCACAGTTACCTAGACTGGTGGAAATGGCGGGCAATGGTGAACATCCGACGGGAACGCTAACCGCGTTTTATACCGTATTGGCCGAGGGTGATGATCAGCAGGATCCTGTTGCAGATGCAGCGAGAGCTATTTTAGATGGCCATATAGTGCTAAGTCGTAAATTAGCCGAGCAAGGACATTTCCCTGCGATTGATCTTAATGCGTCAGTGAGCCGCTTAGCCATGCACATAGCGACCTCTAGCAGTATTGAACAGAGTCAGATCTTCAGACATCTTTTGAGTCGTTACAATGAGGTCAGAGACTTATTACCTTTAGGTGGGTACCAAGCTGGCCAAGATCCTGAAATGGATCTTGCTGTGCGAGTGTATCCAGAAATGGCACGATTTTTACGCCAGACCACACACAGTAAAGTCAATCTGGCTGAAAGTTTAGTGCAATTGGAACAGTTGATGGGAGTTATGGGATATGAGCCAGCGTCATCTCTCTAAGTTACGTGTTCAAGCTGAAAAGAAATTAGCGCAGCTAGGGCAAAAACGCGATGATTCCAGCCTAAGCGTCCAACTAAATCAACAACAAAATCAAGCCTTAGCCCAAATGATATTGACTTATCGTGGTGCGAAAGAGGGCTCAAATGTTTTGCTCTGGCAAAATTCCGCAAGTATGGCGCAAGTGTTAGAGCCTATGCGGGTGAAGTTAGCTCAAAAGGAGGTCTTTCTACAACAGGAACAGCTGCGTATTGATCGCCTATGGCGTAAGCAATTAGGGCGTCAGCAAGGTTTGAAGTGGCTTGAAAAACAAACACATATACAAGAGCAAGCACAAGTGGCGCGCCGTGAACAGGCTGTTGTTGATGATATGGCGGGTTTCTATTACAAGAATAAAGGCCAATAAGCGCTGTGTCATTACAGCTGAGAGCCACCTTTTAAACTATGTCCCATTAGCGAGGGCTTTGGTAACTCTCAATAATTCAGTTTGATTAGCGTTTGGCACCGTAATCAATTTCATGGTGTTGGCCATCTTGATTCAGGATACGGTTAATCGTTTCTTGCTGTATTACGAGCAATCTGCCGTTGGTTTCATTGGCTGTTTGGCTATCTTTCACTAAGAGCTGTAAGTTGTCCCACGACATTTTTATTTGCGGTCTTAGGTGATCAGGTAGCGCCGTGATTAAGCGTCTCATGCCACTATTGTCACTATTAAAACCTAGTGTTGCGAGATTTTCGCTTCGCTGTTTGGCTCTCAAAGCTAACTTGTTACACAGTGCAGTTTGACGCTCGTTATGGGCTAAGAGCGCATCATTATCCCTGCGTTGCATTAATTCACGTTGGTGCTTAAGCATTGATTTTAATTGACTATATCCCTCAAGATCTTGACGAATATCGCGAATTAAACTTTGAACAAGTTCGCGCTTATTTACTTGACTATTATCCATGCTGTATCAATATCTTATCTGCAATTTTATCTAAGCTCAGCTCAAAGCTGCCATTACTTAAAGCCTGACGTATAGCTGCAACTTTATCTGTGTCAACGTCGGAGATGGTATGTAACTCTTTCTGGGTTTGTTCTAACAATTGCCAGTCGTGACTAATATCTTGTCGTGTTGGCGTTGATAGATTTTCTGATTCAACGGGTTTTCTGGGCGTATTAGCGCTCTTACTCGTGCTGAACTCAGTGCTCAAGGCACTGCTAATTTTATTAATTTCCATAGATGTTCATCGTCATAAATGGCTAGATATTAGATATAGGCGACCTAAATAGGATAAATCTAAAATAAATTTTTAAATTTATCCTCAGGTGACCTGAATGTTAAAAACGGGTTTCAACTCTCCCCTTAGCTATGGGGTAGGCGGTAATGATTTTCCCTGAACTACTATTCCTCACTCTAATGGCATCACCTTGTTTACCCGCATCCATAGCAATCCCAATCATATTGGCATAAAAGGTGGCACTGACTGCTTCAATAATCACTTCATCTCCTATGCTCACGAGTTCTGGTGCACTTAAATTGCTTGCTCTTATGGGTTTGTTTTTGATTATTTTTCTGGCAACCGCTTGCCCTAAAATGTGTTTTTCATCAGTAATAATGTCTTGATCTGACGCAGTTAAGGGCAACATTTGCCATTGTAGATTTTCTGATGTGACAACTTCATCTCTCTTAAGCGTTTTGTTGGCAACAGGAATGTAGGCGCTGAGAGCAACCTTGGCCCGAACATAGAGTGACCAGCCTTCAGAGGCACAGCTTATTTTTCGTTGGATCCGACCGAATGGGAGCCCTTTAGCAGCCTCGACTTGGAGCGCCGTGCTACACGTTTTTAGCTTGGCTGTGCTGGAAGGAATGTGCAGTGTGATTTTTTTGCTGACTTTTTTGATCCCTTGCGATTGTTGCCACTTAGCTATCTCTGCGGCTACGGAGTTTGTCATTTGCTGAGATATTTGTTCTGTCGCCGTGATCTTCCCTTTCGCGTGCACATTGAGCGGAAGTAACCCTATGCTCAGTAAGAAAGTGAGGGAAAAGAACTTTCCGTATATCAATAGCGATTTCATTTAACCAACTGTTTTATATGAATAAGTATATTGGCATGCTAATTGTAAGCTGCTCGACCATCTAAATTAATTACGCATACAGTACTAGGAGTTGAGATGGCTATCAACCTTGATAAAGCATTAGGAATACATCCTCAGACACTCGATTTTAGAGTGGAGAGAAGCAAGGTATTAGCGAGTAATTTAATCAATGCCGAAACTCCGGGGTACAAAGCGAGGGATTTGGATTTCAAAGCGGCCATGAAGCAAGTTGAAGCAGGTATGCAGATGAATCAAGAGTACAGCCTCGCTTATCGCATGCCTTATCAAAATTCTGCCGATGATAATACCGTGGAACTCGGTAAGGAACAGGCAAGATATTCACAGAATGCGATGGATTATCAAACGAGTTTGACATTTTTAAACATGAAAATAGCCGGTCTAAAGTCTGCTATTGAAGGTCGTTAGGAGCCTGTATGTCATTTGGCGATATTTATCAAATAGCGGGTGCTGGCATGAATGCTCAGACCATACGTTTAAATACGGTCGCGAGTAACTTAGCTAACGCTGGAACTGCCGCCGAAAACCCTGAGTCGGCCTATCGAGCATTAAAACCCGTATTTGCGACTATTTACGATGCGACTCAACAAGGTGCGATTGGTGCTTCGATTGAAGTGAGTGACATAGTCCAAGCGGATGCCCCATTGGATATGCGTTATGAGCCGAATCATCCCTTTGCCAATGAACAAGGCTATGTTGCTTACTCTAATGTGAACACGATTGAAGAAATGGCTGACATGATGGCGGCAAGTCGTTCATTTGAAACCAGTGTTGAAATCATGAATCGTGCGCGTTCTATGCAGCAAGGTTTATTGCAACTAGGGAATAAATAGCAATGGAATTGGCTCGCTCTGGTAACAACTCGATTCAGAATCCTGCAGGTGCATTAGCGGCACCAGGGAATGATGCTGCGTCATTAAAGAATGAATTTATGACCTTAATGATCGCGCAAATCAAGAATCAAGATCCCACTAAACCGCTTAACAGTGCTGAGTATATCTCTCAATTAGCGCAGTTTTCGCAGGTCGAAAGCTTAGAGGGAATGCGGAAGAATCAATCAAGCCAAATGGTCATGATGGAAAATTTGGGCATAGTACAGTCGGCATCTTTGATTGGTAAGAATGCCATGGTGCCTGTGTCTGAGTTTCAGCTCGATGGTGAAGCGGTTGAAGGCAAAGTGTATTTAGAGAATGCAGCTGAAGGCTTAGATCTTGAAATTATCGATGCACAAGGTCAGGTCGTTAGCACTATTCAACTCGGTGCTCAGGATGTTGGTGATGTTCGGTTCTCTATTGATCCTGCTGAGCTGGGGTTGTCTGCAGGCCAATATGAAATCAAAGCTAAGGCGACACTAGGTGAAAATAGTTTAGTTGCGCCAACGTATATTAAGGCACCGATCGAGAGAATTCATTTCTCCAGTGCATCCGGCATGATGATGGCTGAAATGGGCCATGGTGTTGGGGTTGTTTCTGTGCTCAATATTTCTGAAGTTTCGTAAATTATTTTTATAGGATATTAAGATGTCATTTAACATAGCTTTAAGTGGTTTACAGGCGACGACTCAAGATCTCAACACTATCAGTAATAACATTGCTAACGCATCGACGAGTGGGTTTCGCGGTGGCCGTAGTGAATTTGCATCCATTTATAATGGTGGTCAGGCGGGTGGCGTTGGCGTGATGTCAACGAGCCAAAACTTCTCTAAAGGTGGCAGCTTAACTTATACCGGTCGTCAGCTTGATATGGGGATCCAAGGCGAAGGCTTTTTTGTTCTCAAGGGGAATGATGGCGGTGCCATGTATGCTAGAGCAGGGATGTTCCATAAGGACAATCAAGGCTTTATAACCGATCCAGTCGGTAATCGTTTACAGGGATATTCTGTGAATGCGACGGGAAGATTGCAAACTGGTAATGCGGGTGATTTACAGGTACAAACGGCTTCTTTAGCGGCCAAAGCCACAACGAATGTCAGCATGGTTTCAAATCTCGATGCGAGAGTCGATGTTATTCCTCCAGCTGTCCCAGCCGTGCCATTTGATCCTAAAAATATTGATAGTTATCACTCTATTGGTACCACCAGTGTCTACGACTCTTTGGGTACTGAGCATGTGGTGACTCAGTATTATGTAAAAACAGCGCCGAATGAGTGGACGGTTAATTACACTCTGGATGGGACTCTTCTGCCAGACCAAACAACATTAAAATTTGATTCAAAAGGCATTTTAGATCCAACTACGACAAAGGATACCTTCGACCTTACATTGGGTAATGGGGCATCACCGCTTAAATTTGATATCAACTTCGATAAAAGCACTCAGTATGCCGCCAAATACAACAACTCGAGTTTATCTCAAGACGGTTACACCTCGGGTGAATTGAAAGGTGTGCGTCTGGATGACAATGGCATGTTGTATGGCACTTATACTAACGGCCAAGATCAATTACAAGGTCAGGTCGTCCTCGCAAACTTTAGTAATCCCAACGGTTTATCGGCCGTGAGTAACAATGCTTGGGTGGCTACAAATACCGCTGGGCAAGCGATTATGGGGGCGCCATCTACAGGCACTATGGGCACTGTAACGGGGGGGTATTTAGAGGGCTCGAATGTGGATACCACTGCTGAAATGGTTAACCTCATGTCGGCTCAGCGTAACTATCAGTCCAACGCCAAAGTTCTCGATGTGAACTCGACTATGCAACAAGCATTACTTAATGCCATTTAAGAAGAGACACTGACATGGAGAAGATGCTTTATACCGCAGCCAGTGGTGCAGTTCGTATTCTTGAGGCGCAAAGTATTCGCGCGAATAACTTGGCTAACGCTGAAACTGCAGGATTTAAAGCCGACCTTGAGCGCGTTAATGCCGTGCCTTTAGCTGTTCAAGGTAATAGTTTGAACACAAGGGTTATGGCACAGACTGAGAGTAGTGGTTTTAGCCAGCAAAGTGGGGTGATCAATCCTACGGGC
This sequence comes from Shewanella sp. ISTPL2, assembly GCF_013283205.1. NCBI lineage: Bacteria > Pseudomonadati > Pseudomonadota > Gammaproteobacteria > Alteromonadales > Shewanellaceae > Shewanella > Shewanella sp. ISTPL2. The sequence continues at coordinate 270,062 of NZ_JAAPAV010000001.1, forward strand.
CGTTCATTGGATTTAGCGATCCGCGATCGTGGCTTGTTCAGTGTGGCTGTTGACGGTGTTGAAGCATACACCCGTTCGGGCGCAATCGAGACAAATGCCGAGGGGCAACTGACTATCGATGGCCGACCTGTATTAGGCGTTGATGGCCCGATAGCGCTGCCTGAGCATAAAGATGTCTTTGTGGGTGAAGACGGCACCGTCAGTGTTTTACCCTCCGAAGGCGGGATCATTGAGGAAGTGGGCCGATTAAAGCTAGTGAATCCTGACTTTGCCTTAATGCAAAAAGGGCAAGATGGGTTGCTCTATCGTCGTGATGGCCAAGCAGTGCCACAAGATGAAGGTGTGTTAGTGGATAGTGGCTTCCTTGAGTCGAGTAACGTGCAGGCCGTGTCAGAGCTTATTGCATCTATGGATTTGAGTCGTCAATTTGAGATTCAAGTTAAGTTAATGAAAAGTGCAGAAAAGCTGGCTGAGGCTGGTAATCGTCTGCTGGGCAATGTTTAAGGATTATTGGTATGCAATCAGCGTTATGGGTAAGTAAAACCGGCCTAACAGCACAAGATACGAAAATGACTGCGATTGCCAACAACTTGGCAAACGTGAATACCACAGGTTTTAAGCGTGACCGTGTCGCGTTTAATGATCTGTTTTATCAGGTTCAACGTCAGCCAGGTGGACAGGTTGATGCACTGAATAATCTGCCATCGGGTCTGCAATTAGGTGCAGGAACGAGAGTCGTTGGTACTCAAAAAATATTCACTACTGGGGATATGCAAAATACCAGTCAGCAGTTGGATTTAGCGATCGAAGGTCATGGTTTTTTCCAAGTAGAAGAGCCAAATGGCGATCTTGCTTATACCCGTGACGGTCAGTTTTATCGCAGCAGCGAAGGCATGATGGTCACATCACAAGGTTTACCTTTAGTGCCTAATATCGTGATCCCTGAAGATGCGCTAACCGTTACTATTGCCAACGATGGTGTAGTCACAGCGAAAATGGCGGGTGAAGCTGAACCTCAAGATTTAGGTCAAATCACGCTTGTTAACTTTACTAATCCAGCAGGGTTAGAAGCTCGAGGTGACAACCTTTACCGTGAAACGGCGGCATCGGGTGTGGCGGTTGAAGGTGTGGCGGGTGATCAAGCTTTAGGTGCTTTAAGACAGGGTGCGCTAGAGGGCGCAAACGTCAACGTGGTGGAGGAAATGGTCGAAATGATTTCCACGCAGAGAGCATATGAGATGAATGCCAAAGTTGTGTCAGCCTCAGACGATATGCTCAAGTTCCTCAATCAATCGGTTTAGAGAGGCGATCATGCGTTGGTTATGGTTTTTATGGTTTGCACTGTTATCGGGTTGTATGTCGCATATTCCAGATAAGGAGACTAAACCTGGCACTAAAGAGTGGGCACCGCCTGAGATTGACTACAGCCTGCCAGATGCAAAGGATGGCAGTCTTTATCGTCCCGGTTTCATGTTGACACTTTTTAAGGATAAACGTGCTTTCCGTGAGGGCGATATTTTAACCGTCGCGTTAGATGAAAAAACCTATTCGAGTAAGAAAGCGGATACCAAGACCAACAAAGAACAAGATATGGGTATGGGACTTGCGGGCAATATTGGTGATAAAACGGCCAATGCTGACGGTAAAACCTCTTTTTCGAGAGGGTTTAATGGTGCAGGCTCAAGTACACAGCAAAACCAGTTATCAGGTTCAATCACTGTAACTGTTTCTAAGGTTTTACCTAATGGTACCTTGTTGATACGTGGTGAAAAATGGCTGCGATTGAATCAGGGCGATGAGTATTTACGCTTACTTGGCATTATACGTGCTGATGATATAGGTAATGACAATACGATATCGTCGCAACGCATTGCCGATGCTCGAATTATTTATGGTGGTCAAGGTGCCATTGCCGACAGTAATGCTATGGGATGGGCTTCTCGCTATTTCAATAGTCCATGGTTCCCGCTCTAGCAAAGGATATTTTGATGCTACGTTGTTTATTATTGTTACTTTTGGCTACTGGTACACTGCAAGCGGAAGAGCAAAGCCGCTACTTGATGGATATTGTCGATGTGCAAGGTCTGCGTGATAACCAACTCGTGGGTTATGGCTTAGTCGTCGGGTTAAATGGGACGGGTGACCGCTCTCAAGTTAAATTTACCAGTCAATCTGTCGTCAATATGCTTAAGCAGTTTGGTGTACAGATTGATGATAAAACCGATCCTAAGTTAAAGAACGTCGCCGCCGTTGCTGTGCATGCGACTATTACTTCTCTGGCGAGCCCAGGACAATCCTTAGATGTGACGGTTTCATCCCTTGGTGATGCAAAAAGTCTTCAGGGCGGAACCTTATTAATGACGCCTCTTAGGGCTGTCGATGGTGAGGTTTACGCGGTAGCGCAGGGCAACTTAGTGGTTGGCGGTATTTCTGCCGCCGGTCGTAATGGATCATCTGTGACTGTGAATGTGCCAACTGTTGGCACTATCCCCAATGGTGCCTTACTTGAGGCACCAATCAAAAGTAACTTTAGTGATAATGAAGACATCATATTAAACCTTAAGGATCCCAACTTTAAAACCGCCCGAAATATCGAACGGGCTGTTAACGAACTATTTGGACCCGATGTTGCACGTGCGCAAGATCATGCCAAGGTTCTGATACACGCGCCTAAGTCGAATCGAGAGCGTGTGACTTTTATGTCAATGCTTGAAGAACTCAAGATTGACCAAGGCCGACGTTCACCTCGAATCGTGTTTAATAGTCGTACAGGCACAGTGGTATTAGGGGGAGATGTTGTGGTTCGTAAAGCCGCTGTGAGCCATGGCAATCTTACAGTGACTATTGTTGAACGGGAAAACGTGAGTCAGCCTAATGGCGCTTATCTTGGTAATGCCGCAGGGGAAACCGTGGTGACTAATGATAGCCAAGTATTGGTCGAGCAAGGTAACAAACGTATGTTTGTTTGGCCCGAGGGCACAGCAATTGAAGAAATCGTGCGTGCCGTAAATAGCTTAGGTGCGACACCAATGGACTTGATGGCAATTCTAGAAGCTTTGGCGGAAGCGGGCTCTTTAGAAGCTGATTTGGTGGTGATTTAATGAAAGTTGAAAATACGGGCGGTTACTTAAATAAGCTGAATGCTGATGATTTGATTAAGGCGAATGGCGAGCAAGGTGCACTTAAATTAGTCAGTCAACAATTTGAGGCGCAGTTCCTGCAAACGGTACTTAAGCAAATGCGCTCAGCCACCGACGCTATGGCCGATGAAGATAATCCTTTAACCTCCAAAAGCAATAATGGCCTTTATCAAGATTTACATGATGCGGAATTGGCAAGTCGTTTAAGCCAAGTCAATGGTATGGGCTTGGCTGACGTGATGACTAAGCAGCTATCACGTTCATTTCAGTCTGAGAAAGATCCGGTCGCCTTTGATCCTCAACAGATGACAACAACAGCGATGCAGCCTGCACTTATTATGCGGCCCGTTGTGAAGGATTTTAAATGAGCATGTTGAACATTGGTAAGTCTGGCTTATTGGCAAGCATGGCCGCATTGAATGCAACCTCAAATAACGTTGCTAATGCTATGGTTGCAGGCTATTCACGTCAGCAGGTGATGTTAAGTTCGGTTGGTGGCGGTGCTTATGGCTCCGGCGCGGGCGTGTTTGTTGATGGTGTTAGACGGATCTCTGATCAATACGAAGTCGCGCAGTTATGGCAAACCACGAGTGCTGTTGGTTTTTCTAAAGTGCAAAGTAGTTATTTGCGTCAGGCTGAACAAGTATTTGGTGCCGAAGGGAATAATATCTCAAAAGGCCTAGATCAATTATTCGCCGCCCTTAATTCATCTATGGAACAACCTAATCTCATTGCCTACCGACAAGGTGTACTTAATGAGGCTAAAGCCGTTGCCCAAAGAGTGAATGCAATCAACGACAATATTGATTCGCAACGTAATCAGATCAATGGACAGCTTGGTTCATCCGTAAAAGAGATCAACTCACAACTAAATATTATTGCCAGTTTCAACCGCGACATTCAGGCGGCGAGTGTGACAGGAACGATTCCCCCTGCACTGCAAGATAGTCGAGATGCTGCAATTGATGACTTAGCGGCGATTTTAGATATTCGGGTTGTTGAAGATAGCCAAGGCATGGTCAATATCTCGCTGGCACGAGGTGAGCCGCTATTGACGGGAAATACTGCCGCTAAGTTAACGAGTAATCCCGATCCCACCAATCCTAAGAACGATTTGGTGACTATCCAATTTGGTGCTAGCCAGTTTAATGTTGATGAAACCGCTGGTGGCAGTTTAGGTGCCTTGCTTACGTACCGTGATGTGCAGCTCGCAGATTCGCAACAGTACATAGATGAATTAGCGGTCATGTTAGCGACAGAGTTTAATTCTATTCTTGCTTCTGGCACTGACTTAAATGGTGCGACACCGTCACAGGATTTATTTACTTATCAAGCTAATAACCCAGGAGGAAGCTTATCTCTAACGGCCGGTTTTACGCCTGATAAACTTGCCTTTGGTAAAGATGGCACCCAAGGCGATAACGCAAATTTAAAAGCTTTAGTACAGCTAGCGAATAAAGAGCTGAGTTTTACTAGCCTTGGCAGTAATACAAGCTTAGCGGAATCCTTTTCCAGTAAGGTTGGCCAGTTAGGTTCTGCTTCTCGCCAAGCGATTTCATTTGCTAAAACCAGTGTAGATTTGCAAAAAGATGCGCAGTCCCAATGGGCGAGTACCAGTGGTGTAAATCCCGATGAAGAAGGGATTAATTTGATCATCTATCAGCAGTCATATATGGCGAATGCGAAGGTGATTTCCACCGCAGATCAACTGTTTCAAACTATGCTTAGTAGCTTTTAAGGACTTTATTCATGCGTGTAACAATGCAAAATTTATACACTAACAATTTAAACAGTTTGCAGAACACGACCTATGATGTGGCACGTTTGAATCAAATGCTCTCTAAAGGTGTTTCAATACTATCGCCTTCGGATGATCCTATTGGTGTTGTTCGGGTAATGGATAACCAACGCGATTTAGCACTAGTACAGCAATACGTTAAAAATATCGATTCCTTAAGTACCAATATGAGCCGTGCTGAAACCTATTTATCCAGCATGGTTGAGACGCAGCAGCGGATGAAAGAAATCAGTATTGCGACTAATAGCTCGAATCTCTCTAAAGAGGATAGAGCATCCTATGCTTCTGAAATGGAAGAACTCTTAAAGGGGTTAGTGGATAATATTAACGCCACCGATGAGTCGGGTAATTATCTCTTTTCGGGTAATGCGATTGAGAAAGCTGCGGTAGTTAAGGATGCGGCTGGGCGATACGTCTACCAAGGTGATGCTAGCGAGAGAACGGTACAAACGTCTAGCTCCTCATGGACTACGGCTAATGTCACCGCCGAAAAAGTCTTGTTCTCCAATGCTGGTCAAGATATTTTGAATCAAGCAATGGACTATATTAACGTATTAAATGATCCAAGCTTATCACCAAGCGATCCTGCTTTTAGTGCGGCCGCGAGTGGAATACAAACAGCGTTAAGTGAAACCTTAGATAGCATAGGTGTAGCTATTACCGATTTCGGTGGCAAGCAAAATAATCTCGCGTTAGTTAAAAGCTCCCATGAAGAAATGGTGTTGTTTAGTAAACAAGTGATAGGTGAAACGCAGGAGCTCGATTATGCCGCTGCCACTGCCGAGTTCAATGTCAAATTAACCGCATTAAAAATTACCCAGCAAACTTTTGTACAGATAAGCCAGCTGTCCCTTTTCAATCATATGTAGGTAATGAGTTAAATGATCAAAGGGATAGGTGAGTCACTTAGTCAGTTACGCCAAAGTCAGACGGTAACGTCTCATTATGTTGCTCCGATATCAGGTGTGCCCCGCAGTGCACCGAAAGCGAGGCCCATACCTAAGCATAGATTGGAAGCCTATGGACGTTGGGCTAAGGTGACTCAAGAGCAACATAATATTAGTGCATCGCAAGTGGTGTTACAGAGCTTGATTTCTGCCAAGAGTATCCTAGGTCAACTGAACAAACAGCTACAAACCTGCTTGTTCAGTAAAAACACAGTTGTTGAAGATGCATTACATAAAGCGGAGGAGTGTCGAAGACAATTAATCGAGATTAGGCCTTATTACCAAGGAAAGCGTTTACTCGATCATCACTTGAATTTGATTTCAGCATCCCAGCCTGCGGCATTACATTTTTTTAGGTTCCGACGAGTCGATCTCACATCACCTAAGAACCGCGATGAGCGGATTACGCTTTTTACTGAGAAGCAAACATTGCATTTGCTTTTGCCTGCCAATAAAAATCGCTTAGAGCTACAAGATATCATAGAGCCTGTTTTAGCTTCGATAGGGATAAGTATTGACCGCTTATCGACCAATGACACAGTGTTTACTGCACAGCATGAGACTTGGATGAAGCTCAATGGGGGGATTTTAATGGTGGGCGAAGGGCAAAGATTGCCAGCGGGTGAGCCGAGGAATATACCATTAGAAGAGAAATTTAGTTGGCAGGATCCCCGTGAATGGAATTTTACGGATACTGAAAAGTTAAAAATGACATTGGCTAAAGTGTCAAAGGTAGATAAAAAAGTCACAGTGCAAATTGATGATATTAAAGCATCCCACCGTTTACTACTGGTGAAGGTTAAGCAATTGACCGCATCTAGTCAGCCCAAATTTGAACTCCAGCATTTGCATAAATTTATGCAACCCTATCCTTTTGCCTATCAAGTAACATCTTTGATGGCGCAGGGAAATACGAACCGCGAACAGGTTAGCGCTCTGCTGCTCTAATTTTTGAAGCGAACCCTAAGTGTGATTATTTAATTTTTGAAAATAAGCTATTTGGCTTCAGTGATGAGCTTTTCATGTCGCCTTAATGAGTTATGCCTGGATTCAGGCCTAACCAAAACAATCGTTATTTTCTGGAGAACTACTATGTTAGGTGTTCATACTAATTACGCTTCAATCGTTGCGCAGGGTGCTGTAAATAAAAGCAATAACCTTTTAACTAATGCTATGGAGCGTTTATCGACTGGTTTACGTATTAATAGTGCATCTGATGATGCTGCTGGTCTGCAAATTGCTAACCGCATGAGCGCTAACGTAAAAGGTATGGAAACGGCTTCACGCAATATTTCTGATGCGACCTCTATGCTGCAAACCGCTGATGGTGCGTTAGAAGAATTAACGACCATTGCTAATCGCCAGAAAGAATTGGCTACTCAAGCCTCTAACGGCGTTAACTCTGCGGCTGATTTAACGGCATTAAATGATGAGTTCACGCAATTGAACGCCGAAATAACGCGTATTGTAGAAAATACCACTTATGCTGGTAATAAATTATTCGATACTGGTGTATTGACCTCTGGTACGGGCGTGAAATTTCAAATTGGCGCCGGAACAACGGAAACAATGGATGTTAAATTAGGCGCAATTCCTAAAACTGTCGCAGGTACTTTAACAGGTGGTACCGCCAATGCTGCGATTGCCCTTGTGGATACCTTCTTAGCCGCTGTGGGTACTGAGCGTTCTACCTTAGGTGCCAACATTAACCGTCTTGGCCATACTGCCGCTAACTTAGCGAGCGTTACCGAAAACACTAAAGCCGCTGCAGGCCGTATTATGGATGCCGACTTTGCGGTTGAATCTGCCAATATGACCCGCAATCAATTATTAGTTCAAGCAGGTACAACGGTACTGTCTTCAGCTAACCAAAATACGGGTTTAGTGATGGGGTTACTGCGCTAATGTTATTCAATTAGTCAGTGTTAGTTTTAATGCCAGTAAGCTTAGCTTGCTGGCATTTTTTTATGGTGTGCATGCCATTTCAGTCTAGTTTTTACAGTGCTATACACTCTATTTTTTAAATATCGATTTTAGTTGTGGGCTTGTGTAGTCGCTTTAGTTAGTTATGCCTGAACTCAGGTCTAACCCAAATGCTCGTTATTTAATGGAGAACTACATATGTTAGGTGTTCACACTAATTACGCTTCAATTGTTGCTCAAGGTGCTGTTAACAAAAGCAATAACCTATTGACTAATGCAATGGAGCGTTTATCGACAGGTTTACGTATCAATAGCGCATCTGATGATGCTGCTGGTTTGCAAATTGCTAACCGCATGAGCGCTAACGTTAAAGGTATGGAAACCGCTTCACGTAATATTTCTGATGCGACCTCTATGCTACAAACCGCTGATGGTGCGTTAGAAGAATTAACGACCATTGCTAATCGCCAGAAAGAACTCGCCACTCAAGCGGCAAACGGTGTGAACTCTGCTGATGATTTAACGGCTCTGAATGATGAGTTTACTCAATTAAACACCGAAATTACCCGTATTCTCGATAATACAACTTATGCCGGTAATAACTTATTCACCAAGTTGGAGGCTGGTGTTACCTTCCAAATTGGTGCCGGAACGGGTGAAAAATTGGTTGTTACAACAACAGCCATAGATGATGCTGCGCTGGCTGCTGGTGATTTAACTACTGGCGCGAATGCGGCAATTGCCCTTGTTGATACTTTTATCGCAGCAGTCGGTACAGAACGTTCTACACTAGGCGCCAACATTAACCGTCTTGGACATACTGCAGCTAACCTTGCCAGTGTGACTGAAAATACCAAAGCTGCCGCTGGACGTATTATGGATGCCGATTTCGCGGTTGAATCTGCCAATATGACCCGCAATCAATTATTAGTTCAAGCGGGTACAACGGTACTGTCTTCTGCTAACCAAAATACAGGTTTAGTGATGGGGCTACTGCGTTAATTACGCCGAGTTGAGTTAGTTTTAAGTGCCAGTAAGCTTAGCTTGCTGGCATTTTTTATGGCGTTTTGTGGATGCCATTTAAGTCTGTTTTTATAGAGGTGCTCCCATCTATTTTTAAATAAGTTTTAGTTTTGCGCTGTTGCTGTCGCCTTACTTAGTTATGGAGCTATACCGGGATTCAGGCATAGCCAAGATAACTGTTTTTTCTAGGAGAGCTGATATGTTAGGTGTTCACACTAATTACGCGTCAATTGTTGCACAAGGTGCTGTTAATAAAAGTAATAATCTATTAACTAATGCTATGGAGCGTCTGTCGACGGGTTTACGTATCAATAGCGCATCTGATGATGCAGCGGGTTTGCAAATTGCTAACCGCATGAGCGCTAACGTAAAGGGCATGGAAACGGCTTCACGCAATATTTCTGATGCGACCTCTATGCTGCAAACCGCAGATGGTGCGTTAGAAGAATTAACGACTATTGCTAACCGCCAGAAAGAATTGGCGACTCAAGCATCAAACGGCGTTAACTCTACAGCAGATTTAAAAGCGTTGGATGATGAATTTAAGCAATTAAATGCAGAAATTACCCGGATTGTAGAAAATACAACCTATGCGGGTAATAACTTATTTAAAGATGCTACTGATGGTGTACTCGTCAAAGGTGTGACCTTTCAGATTGGCTCGGATGGAGCAGAGCAAATGTCAGTTACCTTAGGTGCTATTGATAAGACAGTTACTGGTGATTTGTTGACTTCTGCAGCCGCCAATACGGCTATCGGGGCTGTTGATACCTTCTTGGCTAAAGTGGGGACAGAACGTTCAACCTTAGGTGCCAACATTAACCGTCTTGGCCATACTGCGGCTAACCTTGCCAGCGTAACTGAAAATACTAAAGCCGCTGCCGGCCGTATTATGGATGCCGATTTCGCGGTTGAATCTGCCAATATGACACGTAATCAATTATTAGTTCAGGCGGGTACAACGGTACTGTCTTCAGCTAACCAGAACACGGGTTTAGTCATGGGTCTATTGCGTTAATGCTATTGGGCAAGTGATGTCATTGGTCACGGCTAAAATGCCAGTTAGTTGCGCTGACTGGCATTTTTATTTTAGCCACGGTTTATGTATTGGTCGGTAGTCGCTAAACCCGAGATTGAAACCTATAAGGTTCATGTTTTAGTGGGTAATTTTCGATAACACAAAGTGGAAGATGGTTTTCCTGTTTAAGTGTTCATGCGGAAGTATTTAGCTGTGTTTGGGCCAGTTAATTATTTAATTTTCTTTAAAAACAGTAACTTGTTTTTGGCATGCGTTTTGCTCTAGAACGAGTGGAGGTAGTCATGATTTCAGGTATGAATGCAGCACAATTTGCTCAGCAACTGATTGGCGCAGACCGCGCAGGTAAAGATACGCTTTACAAAGGTAAGCTAACTGCCAGCAAAACACAGTTAGATGCTTATACATTGCTCGAAAATAATATGAAGAAGATGGCCACTAAGCTGAGTGAAATGGGTGGCGATGCAGCTAAAGGCAAAATTGCTACGGTTACGGGCGAGAATGCGACCGCGACAGTTAAATCTGATGCTCCAAAGGGCAACTATGATTTGAGCGTGCATAAACTTGCGCAAGCGCATCAACTGACTAAAGCCTATTCCTCTGAAAGTGAATTGTTGCCAACGTCGGGCATTATCAGTATTCAAGTCGGTAGTGATCCGACTAAGCGCATGGACATTGATTTGGCAACGGTTAATGGCGGTGCGGCTATTTCTGTGTCTCAGTTACGCGATGTGATCAATAAACAAGTGGGTAATCCTGGTGTACAAGCGTCATTAGTGCGCACAGGTAACCAAATCGAATTTATGCTGTCTTCAAAGGAATCGGGTGTCGCGAATCAAGTGAAGGTAGAGTTTAACGGTGCCGATTGGGGCATGACAGAACGTCGTGCAGCACAAGATGCGGAACTCACATTAAACGGTATCAGTATTACCAGCAGTAGTAACTATCTAGAAAATGTTGTTGATGGTGTCAGCCTCGAATTAGTCAAGGTGCATGCGGCTGGTGAAAGCAGCATGATTAAAGTCACTGACGATTTTGAAGCGAATAAGAAAGCGGTTAAGGATTTTGTCGATTCATTTAATTCTTTAATGACGCAAATTAATCAATTAACTCGTTCTATGGGCGTTAAAACCTCTGACTCTGGCTCTTCCGATAAAGATAAGGAAGACAAAAGCACTGCAGTGAGTGAAGCGCAAATTGGTGTGTTGAAGGGGGATACCTCTATTCGCCTTCTCCAGTCTAAATTACGTGATTCTGTATTTGCAACGGCTGCTAATGGCATGCGTTTGTCTGATATCGGGATTGAGATTGGACGAGACGGAAAACTAAAAATTGATGATGCTAAGCTGACCGATAGCTTTAAAAGTGATCCAGAAAAAGTACAAGCCATGTTTACTGGTCCTGACAGTTATATCAAAAGCATAGAAAAGACCCTAAAACCTTTTACACAGTTCAATGGCTATATCGATCAAAAGCAGGAAGCGCTAAATAAGCAGATTAAAAGTGTGAATGACAGTATGGCGCGCCATGATTATCAAATGAATCAAAAGTATCAGATTTATTTAACCCAGTTTACGGCAATGGAATCCACCATTAATCAGTTTAATTCCGCAAGTCAGTTGTTTTCATAGGAAGCAGTAAAAAATGTTAAATGAGTACGATCCATTTAATGCCTACAAGCAAACCGCTTTAGATGCACAAGTAGCGGCAGCAACAACCCATGACATGGTGCGTATGTTACTTGATGGTTTATTGGAAGAACTAGAGCGGACCGCTGGCCATATGGAATACCAAAGGTTTGAGGCGAAAGGAATGAGTATCCATAAGTGCCTTAATATCGTGCATGGCTTGGACTCTATGCTTGACCTTGAAAATGGTGGTGAGGTTGCCGTGAGCTTACATCGTCTCTATGACTTTTGTAGCCGTCAGCTTGTCAGCGCCAGTGTCGAAAACAGTGCTGAAGCGCTAGTTCCAGTGACTCAGGTGATTACCAATGTCAGAGAAGGATGGACAAATCTCAATTAAGCAGTGGGCGCGTTTTGCGAATGCTTTACGCCAATATGCAGATGCTCAGGATTGGGAAAGCGTCCGAAAAGTGAACATCGCTTTGATCAAAGCCCTGCAACAGGCAGGTGAGACTCATGATATTGAGCAGAAATTGGCACGTGCAGAATTAAAGCGGGTTCATTCCCAAGTGCTGCAAGAGTTGATCTTGGCTCGTGATGAATTAGCCGCTGAAATGGGCCGCTTTAAGGCGCAACAACCAGGTTTAGCAGCCTATCAATTAACACAAGTAAGTGGAGCTTTGGATGATCTCTGATCTTCTTTCAACTCGTCCTGTTGGCACAAATACCAGCTTGACGACTAAAGTGGCAAGTGCAGTTGATCAAGATAAATCAGAGTCATTTACCTTGTTGGGGTTGCCAGTCGGATTGTCTGCAGCGCCTCTCCCGTTAGAGGGGACTCAGTGGACTCAGAATGCCGAACATGCTTTAGAAAGAGATGCTGATACTTTTTTAAATCAATATGTTAATAGCAATTTATCTGACTCAGTATCTTTTGTTCCTGTTGTACCAGTATTGTCTCAGCCACTGTTAAATACTGAGATTAACTCAGCGCCTATTATTCAAGATGGCTTAGCCGCCACGCTTCAGGCTAGTCTCGTTTCACCGACTGCTGTAGCGCCGTTTGTTCCTGTGATTTTTCCCGCGGAAGCTATTAAAACTGATCCGATAGGTCGAACTCCTGCGTCTTTAATTGGGCTCTCAGCCACAGATCAAAGAGGAACGCTATTTAGTTCAGGTATGACCTCATCTATGGCTCTTGCAGGAAGCAGTACTCAGCCAGTGGGCATGAGTGGCGAATCCTTGAAAATGAGCGGCGTATTTACGCAGGATTCAACGCTGGCAACTTTCTCTGGGGATTTTGAGCATTTGAAATCTGACTCGTCAGTGTTTCAGCGTGTGTTGGCAGAACTTAGGGGGCATGAAGTTAAAGATATTAATGCGATAGGATCTCAGCAGGTTGCGGGTACGCAGGCTGCAAGTGCTACTCAATGGGGCCCGGTATCTATCACTCCCATGGCTTCTTTAGCGCAGCACTCTCAGGAGATCCTTACTCCCTTAAGAGAGCATCTTCGTTTCCAAGTCGATCAACATATTAAGAAAGCCGAATTAAGGTTAGATCCGCCAGAGCTGGGCAAGATTGAGCTCAATATCCGTTTAGAGGGCGATCGTTTACAGGTGCAAATGCATGCAGTAAATCCGGCAATTCGAGATGCATTACTCAATGGTTTGGATCGTTTGAGAGTGGATTTAGCAATGGATCATGGCGGTCAAATTGATGTCGATATTGGTCAAGGTGAATCGCAACAGCATCAACAGGAAACTGCATTATTCTCCTCTTCGATAGCGGCTGAGACTACAACGGATAATGTAGTCGATGTGATGGCGAGAGAGAAATCCCAATTAGATTTATTGGCTTAAGTGCCGGAGTCGTTTAATGGCAATTTTAAAATCTCGTTTAGTAAAGATTATCGTAGCGTTACTTGTGCTCATTAGTTCGACCGCAGGTGCATTCTGGATTGGAACAAGTAGTGGAGATTGGAAGCTAGCAGAGCTTTTTGCATCGGAACCGGAAGTCGAACCTATACCAGTTGCAAAGTTTTACCCGTTAGAAAAGTTTGTGATATCGATTCCCGGGGATAAGTATCCCCATTACATGCTGCTTGAAATGTCATTAAAAAGCCGTAATCCCAATATGAAAGCGGTGTTGCTGGAGTCAGATCCACTTATACGAAACGCTATGATGAAGATGTTCTCACGTAAAACATTTGAGCAGTTGAACCACTTAGATCAGCTTGACAGTTTACAATCAGAAGCGTTGATATTGATGGTTAAAGTGCTGTCAGATAACCAATTACCATCAGATATTGATGAAGTACTCTTTACTCGCATGGTGATCCAGTAAGAGGCCTTATCATGACAGCAGCGGGCCAACTCGCATATCAACAAACCTGTGATTATCCAGTCGAAGAGCGTCAATCTGAACAACAGATTATTCGACAATACTTGCCATTAATCAAACGTATAGTCTCGCAGATGCGCAGTCACTGCGGCGTGATGTTATCACTCGAGGATATGGAGCAAATTGGCATGATGGCCTTGCTTGAGTCATCACGTCGGTATCCTGGCGAGCTGGATAATGGATTTATTTCCTTCGCTGGGCAACGGATTCGCGGTGCCATACTCGACGAGTTGAGGCGGCAGGATTGGCGTCCTAGACCTGTTAGACAGCAGGCCCATGAGCTTAATGATGTTGTTAGACGTTTGAGTCGAGAGATGGGACGTGAACCAAGCGATCTTGAAGTGGCCAGTGCGCTTGGGCTGAGCGCGGAGGATTATCGGGAACGTTTATACTCGACGCAAGCTGAGTCGATGAAAAGCTTAGATGAGTTGCTATTGGGCGGTGATCATCCAGTAGACAGAAGTAATGATGTTGAGCGGTTAATACTGAAGCAAACTTTGATCAAAGTTATTTCAAAATTAAATGAAAGAGAACAGCTAATTCTGTCGCTTTACTATCATCATGAGCTGAATTTAAAAGAGATAGCTATGGCATTGGGATTGACTGAAACGCGTATTTGCCAACTGCATAAATCAGCTATTTCACAGTTAAAAACAATATTGCAGCGCTAAAGTTTAAAAGTGAGAAGATCGTAATGAGTAAACTAGTTGGGCTGTTAATCATTTTAGCTTCTGTGTTTGGTGGATATGTTTGGGCGGGTGGAGCTTTGTCTGCATTGTGGCAGCCTGCTGAAATTTTAATCATTATGGGGGCCGGAGTTGGAGCGCTCATTATTGCTAACCCACAATCAGTATTAAAAGAAATGCTTGAGCAGTTAAAAGAATTATTTAATAAGGGCAAGGAAGATCCTGAATTATATCCTCAGTTATTTCCTTTGATGGGCACTTTAATGGCTCAGATCCAATCTCAAGGCTTAAAAGTGCTCGATGAACATTTAGAAAATCCTCATCAGAGCTCTATTTTTCTAATGTACCCAGCCGTGCTTAATCACCCAAATGTTTTACAGTTTTTAATTGATAACTTACGAGTGCAGTCTATTGGGAAAATATCTCCCCATGACTTAGAGCATATCCTAGAAGAAGAGATTCATCGAATAGAAGAGGACAGATTACGACCATCGGAAGCTTTTAGTAAGGTGGGAGAGGCTATGCCTGGCTTTGGTATTTTAGCTGCTGTTCTCGGTATTATCATTACTATGTCTAATATTGATGGCCCAATTACTATGATTGGTGTCAAAGTTGCCGCGGCATTAGTCGGTACATTTATCGGTATTTTCGCGTGTTATTGTTTCTTTGACCCAATGTCAAAGGCATTAGAACATCTAGTTGATCGTAAATCGGCACAGCTTCGGTGCATAGCCGCTATTTTAGTGACCTTTTCAAAAGGTAAACCACCAATGATGGCTATTGATGCGGGACGGAAACAAATACAAAGTGAAAATCGTCCTTCATTTATCGAGTTAGAACGTTGGATGGAAGGGCAGAGAAGCTAATGCTCCATAAAAATGAGCCGATTATTATCAAGCGGCGAAAGCGAGGAAAGCGTAATCATGGGCATGGTGGTGCGTGGAAAGTCGCTTTTGCCGATTTCACGCTTGCTATGATGGCGCTCTTTATGGTGCTGTGGATCATGCAAATCGCAGATCAAAAAGAGCGAACCATGATAGTGCAGTATTTACGTGGAGATATGAATCCCACTGGTCCAATGAATCCATTTGAGCTAAGTCAGTCATCTTCGATTATTGATTTAGAAGGAAATATGTCTATTGCTCCTCCAATCATACCTTCCAATTCTATGCCTAGAGGTTCGGAGTCAGAAGGATTAGAGGAGGGTGCGCTCATCCCCGGGCAATTTGATACTCAGGCGCAATTAACTGTGCTCGCCAGAGAATTGAATCGAGTCGTGCAAAGCTCGAGCATGGCTGAAAATATTGCCGTGACGATTGTGCCTCAAGGCATACGCATCTTAATTCACGATAATGTGAATCAATTTATGTTCACGCGAGGCAGTGCGCAGATGCAACCCTATTTTGAAGAATTACTTTTATCTTTAGGGCCGATTTTAAAAAATGTCACCAACAGCATGGTTATTTCGGGTCATACGGATTCAACGCCTTATGCGGGCAATTTATTTACCAATTGGGAATTATCGAGTGAAAGAGCACTATTAGCACGAAGAGTGCTTGAGCGTGGCGGTGTTAAACGCGATCAGGTTATTCAGGTGACGGGTATGGCTGATCAGGTTCCTTACATCACTTCGGATACTGCTGCGGCGGCTAATCGTCGGATTGAGGCGCTTATTTTAACCTCCTCTGCTGAACAGTTATTAAGAGGCATGATTGGCGCTCCGAACGATACAGTCCCAAGTGGCGTTACAATCAACGAAATTAAGCGCCAAGCAAACACTCGCTAGTGTTAATACCTGCTCTCATTTGTTAGGGATGACTATGAATCTGTATGAAGAGTTTGTACATTCTGAGGATGAAGTTGAAGCGACCCCTGAGTATCAGATTATTGAATTTGATAATCGTCGAACTCATCAAAGATTTAGCCTGAGACGAAATAAAAGAGCGCCACTCGCATTTGCATGCGATGGCCTGACAGTAAATTTATCAACAACTCGCTGGTTTGTTATTACGCCGATTGGAACTGCAAATATAAAAGATATTAGCATTGGCGGTGTTGGGATTTTGTGCAATGAACCACTGCCAGTAGGGAGGAGATTCTATATTGAACTTGAGCAAACACGAGTCTTATGTGAGGTAACTCGAGAACACACGATTAAAGGTCGATTGAAGTTCTTAGGCGCTCGCTGGATTTATCGTGATAAAGCTGAAGTCCAGAACTTGATTGATGCAATTAGACTACGGGCGAAAATATAGGATATGCAATGGCTGCATCTTTTCATCGAAACGGCTCGGATAAATTACAGAAGGTCTTTCTGTATCTTATTCTGCTGAATTGGCTATTGCTTATTATTGTTGCACTCAATATGAATACATTACGCTTTAGCCATGGTGTTATGATTTCAATTATGATTTTTATCTATAATTATTTTCTGGCTCATTTATGTTTTATTCGTGCTGCCAGAGCGCAAGATGCTTATCTCATTTACCCAGTGGTTATTGGCGCACTCAGCTCCTTTTTCCTCGTTGTTTATTTCTTCTTTTTACTCTAAATCCCCTGCCTATAAAAATGAGTTGCGACTCATTGTTATAGGCTTTTGTTGAGCATTCTTGCATCTAGCTCACATGCTTTTTGGGTCGCTCGCATGGGAGCGACAACTTGGCCTTGTTTAGAATATTCATGCAGCTGGGTAGGTTTTGCCCGCGGTAATTGCGACAAGCCCAAAAGGGGCCGAATCGACCATCCTTTAACAGCATATCGCCACCACAGAGGCTACAAAGTGGTGCTATATGACCACAGTTCTCATTCAAACATACCTTAAAGCCAGCAAAGCGTGTGCGGGTCATTGGGCTAGCACAGAGCTCACAACCTTCTTCCTTGTGATCGCAAAGGGGAAAATGTGAGCAGGAATAAAACGATTTAAATTTTCCCGTTCTAGGCTTAAGCGTTCCCGTGCTACAACGCACGCATTTTATGTCTTCAAATAACCTTTGAACTAAAGAGATGCTGAACTCATCTTGTTCAATTGCGTAGCCTTTTGTAAGCAGTTCGGTGACGAATGGGCTCACGTCTGTCATATCGGCAATCACATAGGCGCGGTGTTTTGCCCGCGTTAACGCGACATAAAACAGTCGACGTTCTTCTGCAAATTCAAACGCTTCTGTTTTTGGTAAAAATGCATCTAGTATCGGAGGAGTGACTTTCATTGAAGGGAAGCCATGCATTCCCGTCTTCATCCCCATGATCACCACATAATCGGCTTCTTTCCCTTTCGAAGCATGAAAAGATTGGCACTCAATTTTCAAGTTAGGGTACTTAGCCTCGAGTTGGTTTACTTGGGTTTTATCGGGTAGCTGAAACCAAAAACGTGCCAGTAAATAGACGCTTGCTACGCTGTTAAGTTTGTCACTTCTAGCGCTTATCCTTGCACTAATGGCCATTAATGCTTGTTCCAGTGCATTTGGGCTTGGTTCATTTAGGTTTGACTGCTCATTTTCTCCGCGGCGTAATATTGAGACTGCAGAGTAGGCGACCTGCATGAGGGAGTGAATGTCCTTCCTCAATTGCGTGGGATTCTGGGTAACAAACTGAGTGGCGACTTGCCCAATACTACTGTTAAACCTAAAAGTCAGATCCAAGTAGCTTTGGGTTGTTGGGCCAAAATATTGGCTAAATTGCGTTGTTAAACTCACATCTGCACCGCTAAAACGATAAATTGCCTGCCAGTCATCCCCGACACAAAATAAAGACGCCAACGCTTTAGAATGGGGTGCACAGGAATCTCTCAAGGCGCGGACTAAGCGGGCACGTGGTTCTGAAATATCTTGGAACTCATCCACCATAATAAAACGCCACGGGCTAATGAATTGTCCGCGTTGTAGATACGTCAACGCTTTGCCAATCATGTCCTCAAAATCAATGTCGCCATTTATCGCTAAATGCTGCTCATAGCGCGTGAGTATGGGCTCAAGCAGTTCGAATGCCTTGCGGGTCTGCTGAGCATCGGCGGCGCGAGCAAATACACCCTCAAGCCCATGTTCATCAAGGCAAACCGCTTTATACAGCCCTATCAGCTGACTAAACATTTTTGCCAATTCGGTCACGCGGCCAAGTTCATGTAGGGTTGCTAGTATGGCTTCATCGGGTAAGGGCGCATATTGTACTTTAAAGACCTGTAAAGCTTGCTCAAGCTTACTGATTAACAACCCTTTTTTATGTTGGTAATAAAATAGCTCAACACATTTAGTGCCATGCTGTTGATGTAGCTGGCGTTTCCATGCCATCGATTCCAAATACTTCTGGTTATCGATATAAGGAGCGGTATGCTGGTGTTCATCAATACCATAGTATTCAAGATAAATTTGGTATTCAGGCAGATAGAAATCGGGTTGATACTGACGAAAATCAATACTGCGCACATCATGCTTATACTTAGCTTCATAGACATATTCGATGCCATTGCTAAATAGCCAGTTGGCAATGTAGAGCTCACCAAAGCTTTTGACTCGCTCACCTTTAAGACTGCGAATATCGTTATCATTCAAGTATTGAAAATACTCGCCTTCCATATCGAACTCGAATGGGCTTTTTTCAACATAATAGAAACGACTGAAGTACTCGAAAAGCTGTTTACGGTAAGCCTCATTTTCAATCAAAGTCTCAAGGGTATTGTGCACCCACAGCTCTTTGGCTTTGTCATCCTCCGCTAAAGGGGACAAACTCGGTTTTGCTCGCTCAACGTCGGCGATAATTTTTGAGCCTAAACTGTGGAAGGTGCTCGCCTTGATATCATCCGTACCGAGCCTGTTTTTAATCCGCTCATCCATCTCGTCAGCCGCTTTACGGCCATAGGCTAATAGCAATATTTCATCGGCTTTTGCTTGACCACTCTTAAGCAAATATCCTGCTCGACCAACCATCACACTGGTCTTTCCCGTGCCTGCGCCTGCCAATAACAAGTTATTGTTATCATCGATAATACAAGCTCGGCGCTGTTTTTCGGTTAAGGGATTAGATTCTACATGCTCAAAATAGTCAGCAAATTTAACGAGCTGAGACTGAATGTAATCTTCACGCAACTGCTTTATATCGGCGCGAGTCCAGCGGTGGATTTGCTTAAGCCTCGCTAACACAGTGTGTAAATGTGCAGACAATGGTAGGTTTTCACACCAAGGGAACCAGCGCTGGTATTCGCGCGCGACTCTGGCTTGTATCATTTCTAAACGTGATTCACGTAAATAAGTGTGTGTCAGTGTCTTATCCACTTTCGCCATTAACTCAGCAACGCGCGGCCCATTGGCATTTGCCCAATACTGTGCGATTTGATAGCTAAATTGATGTTGTGCAAAATAGCTGAGAAACGGCAGTTGATAGGCTTTGCCTAATACCGTGAAACCGAGTAGATAACCTAGTGGACTTAAGGTAAAAAATGGTGGGGAATCGAGCTGTTGCCAGGTAAAACATTCGTCAGCTGCTACTTTGTTAGCGCTGCGAGAGTGAGCAAAAAAGCCGCCTTTAGTGCGATTAATGCTAATACCACTCGTGGTGAGTTTTACCGCATCAGCTTTGCCAATAAAGAAACGGCCAAACCAACTGTGTTTGATATCTTGTTCAGAGTGATTCAATGACAATGTAAAACCTACGGCTAAAAAGTTTTAGAATTAACAGACTGATTTTTAAATGCATTATAACTTAAAACCCGATGGCTCGTGTCAAGGTTGTGCTATGGGCTGTATGGATTATTTATTAATTTTGGTCGCTAGAGCAGCTAAGTGCATTGTATTGGTGAATGATGTCTTAGTTGGCGTGAGAGGCGTGGCAAACCAAGCATGATGGTAACTGTGTAACTATGTGCATAAGAAGGGCGCGCATTAGAAAGGTTTACATTAGAAAATGGTGTATCAGAAAGCAAAAAAGCCTGAATCTCTTCAGGCCTTTTCTTTTTCAATACAACAGCTTAATCCTTGCGGATTAATTCATGCCGTATTTTTTCAATTTTTTACGCAGAGTACCACGGTTGATACCTAGCATGTTTGCTGCGCGGGTTTGGTTGCCACGAGTGTGTTGCATGATGATGTCAAGCAGGGGCGCTTCAACTTCGCTTAGCACCATTTCATAAACTTCTTGTGCTTCCTGACCGTCCAACTGTGCGAAGAAGTTAGTTACGGCACGCTTGACGGCGTCACGTAATAACTGGGGCTTGATAGTGCCGTTTGCGGTTTCGATTTTGCCAACGGTAAGCTGGTGAACTTCTGTGTTAGTTGTCTGATCAAACATTCTATTCTGCTCTTTATTAATTCTGTACTAATTCATCAAAATAACATTCCACGAGGGAATACTGTTCTGCAGCGGTTTCCAGCCGATTAAAGTCAGCCCTAAATTGGCGCTGAGCTTCTTGGTCTAGGTACCATCCCATATGTTTTCTGGCGAAGCGGATACCCTTGTATTCACCATATAAGTCATACAGTTTGGTGAGGTGTTCCAGCATCACTTGACGCTGTTCGGCAACCTCAATGGGCGCTAGCTTATTACCCGTTTCCAAGTAGTGCTGGATTTCTCTGAAAATCCAAGGCCGTCCTTGAGCACCCCGTCCTATCATCAAGGCATCGGCACCGGTGTATTCCAGCACAAAGCGGGCTTTCTCCGGACTGTCGATGTCCCCATTGGCGACAACAGGAATCGAGACATTCTGTTTGATTGCTTTGATCGTGTCGTACTCGGCGTTGCCTCTGTACATACATTGTCTCGTGCGGCCGTGAACGGCGAGCGAGGCGATGCCACAATCCTCTGCAATCTGGGCGATTTGAACACCATTCTTGTGCTCTGGCTCCCAGCCGGTGCGAATCTTTAACGTGACAGGCACGTTCACTGCGGCGACCACGGCTTGTAAAATCTCTTTTACCAGCGTTGGATTTTGCATTAGCGCCGAGCCTGCCAGCTTTTTATTCACTTTTTTCGCCGGGCAACCCATGTTGATATCAATGATGTGAGCACCTTGTTCGACATTGAACAAGGCGGCTTGCGCCATTAAATCAGGATCAGCCCCTGCAATTTGCACTGAGCGGATGCCTTCCTCGCCAGAATGCGTCATGCGCTGGCGGCTTTTATCTGTATCCCAAACCTCGGGATTGGATGAAAGCATCTCGGAAACCGCTAAGGCTGCGCCATAACGAAGACAAAGATTGCGGAAGGCTTGATCGGTGACACCTGCCATTGGTGCCACGATCAGCTGATTGTTCAGTTGATAGGGTCCAATCTGCATTTTATGTTTCACCTTAGCTCTTCAAAGGGGCGCTATAGTAGCCCTTTTTGTTGGCCGTGAAAAGGTCAATAAATGACCTAGAGGTAATTTTTTTTCTTGACTTTTAATCGACGAGAAGTCAGAGGCCAAATTGTTGGAAGCCAGCGGTGGCGCATGTTGCGCCACCCTTTAGCGCTATTTACGCTTACCTGTCAAGCGGCTCCAATCTTCTTTGTGAGCCGCTGCGTCCATATCGAACCATTGGCTATAAAAGTCAGAGATTTCTTGGGCTTGTTCTTTGAGGAGACCGGAAAGGGCAAGTTTGCCACCGGTTTTTACGCGTTCTGCGATCAAAGGCGCTAATTCTCGCAGAGGGCCTGCAAGAATGTTAGCGACCAGTACGTCGGCTTTGAGATCGGCGGGTTGGTCTTCTGGCAAGTACAAGGCTAGCTTGTCAGCGACATCATTGCGCTCGGCGTTGGCACGCGAGGCGTCGATGGCTTGATAGTCGATATCGATACCTGTGACTTTTTTCGCGCCCAGTTTCAGTGCGGCTACGGCTAAGATGCCTGAACCACAGCCAAAATCGATCACTTCTTCATCGCTTAAATCTAAGCTGTCTAGCCACTCTAAACACAGTGCTGTCGTGGGATGAGTGCCAGTACCGAAGGCAAGACCCGGATCTAAGATCACATTAACCGCGGTTGGATCAGGGATTTCGCGCCAGCTTGGGCAGATCCATAAGCGTGTACCAAATTGGATGGGGTGGAAGTTATCCATCCATTCGCGTACCCAGTCTTTATCTTCAATTTGTTCGACTTTATGGCTGAAGTTCTCACCGAGGAAAGGCAAGGTTTTCAGCATGGCGATGGTCGGTGTCAGATCGGTTTCTGCATCGAATAAGGCCACTACCACGGTATCGCGCCACAGTGGGGTTTCGCCCAATTTAGGTTCAAAAATAGGGGTATCTTTACCGTCTTCGAAGGTGATTGAGACTGAACCTTCTTCCATGAGCAAGTCGCTGATGGTTTCAGCGTCATCGCTATTGGTGTTTATACGGAGTTGGATCCAAGGCATGGGGGCATCCTGTGACTGAGTGTTCATAAACTAAGGGTTCAAAATATCGCGGTATTGTATACCCAAACTATCCCAAAATGCAGGATGTAGCGGGAATTTAAAGCGCTTTAGGTAAGGTCGTTTGGTTATCACTAGGGTTTAGGTTCGACGACTGGCTATCCTGGTATTGCGCTTTTGTCTATACAGACAAGGTGTTAGCTGGCGGGTATGGATTGGTGTTAAAAAACGAATTGTTAGTTTTATTATTTGGTATAACACTATGAAAAGTATTGGTTAATTGGTTTTACCTTTGTTTGGTTTTGATACGTTTTTTGTGATCGTCTTCTAAGAGTTTAACTCCGTCAGGTGAGTTGGCTCACGCTTTAAATCTGTGACACTGAAGCCTGATTTGAGTTGCTGCTATGGTGTAGTTTGCCAAGAGGTGCCAACGATAAACGACATAGGTTAATTCAAGATGACAAGCATAACTCGAGTTCACAATAGGGTGAGTACACCGCTAGGTCATCCTTGGTCGGCTAAGGCTGATAGGCTGCAGAGTGCGACAGGGATTATGCTTGGCAGCTTTTTACTATTACACATGCATTTTGAATCGAGTATTTTGCTGGGTAAAGAGGCTTTTTATCGGGTCGTTCAGTTGCTTGAAGGTGGAATGTTTAGCAGCACAGGACATGGTTTTCCTATAGTCACTAAAGTGTTTTCAGTGTTTATGCTATTGGTGGTGATAGTACATGCCGCGGTGGCGCTGCGGCGTTTTCCGGCGCAGCTAGGGCAATGGCGAGCCCTGCGTTCGCACATGGGGAATATCAAGCATAAGGATACCCATGCGTGGTTTTGGCAACTGATCACTGGCTTTATCTTATTTTTCCTCGTTCCAGTTCATCTCTTCACTATGATTTTGAATCCCGAAATTGGCCCGCATTTATCGGCTGAGCGGGTTTATCACGATAATGCTTGGTTGCTGTATGCGCTGTTACTTCCCGCTGTAGTGGTACACGCCATGATTGGTCTCTATCGCGTAGCGGTAAAGTGGGGCTTAACCACTCAGCGCTCAGGTCTGCGAAAACTCGCTAAGGTGCTGATTATTTATTTGCTATGCCTTGGTACTGCAAGCCTTGTTTCATATCTATTTATCGGTAGCGAGCTCGGTATTCCTGTGCAGCCCTTCGTACCTGAGTAGGCTTTAAGCCTGCAGCAGGATTTTGTTTCACTGCTATTATTAAGCATTAGGTTAATTATTCAGCAATCAATTGATCTGGCTCACGTTTTCGTGTGGATGTGTGAGCGATATTAGTTTGCGATAAGACTTAATGAGATTGGCTCGATAAGGTCAACTGCGTGAGGCGATAGGATGGCGATCAAATTAAATATTAAAAAATGGAGTGCTTGGCTGGATTTAAGCCAGAGTTTGTCTGGGGTAATACTCGCAGTCTTTTTGTGGACCCACTTAGTGTTAGTGTCATCGATTTTATTGGGTGCGGATGCCATGAGTTGGGTGGCTCGCACTATGGAACTGAGTTTTCTGTCAGCTGACGGACACGGTTATCCTTGGGTAGTGACTTGTATTGCCATTGGTATTGCCATTTTGACGTTAGTGCACGTGTTAGTGGCATTGCAAAAATTACCCATGAGTCTGCGTCAGCAAAGGGCTCTGCACCAACAAATGCAAGTGATCGACCACAGCGATACTCGCTTGTGGCGCTGGCAAGCCATTACTGGTGTAGTGATTTTACTGCTGTTGCCTGTGCATTTGTGGCTTATTGGCTCGGCTCCCGAAACCATTGGCCCTCAGGGAAGCGCCGATCGTATTTGGAATCAAGGTGTCTGGATGGTTTATCTGCCTTTGCTGCTCACTGTGGAGTTACATGCAGCAATTGGCATTTACCGTGTGGCTTTGAAATGGGGTGCGGCGCGGGATCTCAACAACCGCAGTCGATTACGTAAGATCAAGACCATAGTGAGCGTGCTATTTGTCACTGTTGGTGTCGCCTCACTTCTGGCATTTTTACCCTACGCGAGTTAATTCCGCTTTTAATCAATGATTAAGTTAATCAGTGAATAGAATGTCGAACATAAAAAAACAGCACAAAACAATAGACCCCATTAAGGAGCAGGCGTGAAACTGATTTATACCGATTCATTGGTGGTAGGAGCTGGGCTCGCGGGCTTAAGGGTCGCTATCGCTTCGAAAGAGCGTGGGCTTGACACTTTAGTTCTGTCACTCATTCCTGCAAAACGTTCCCACTCTGCTGCCGCTCAAGGAGGGATGCAGGCGAGTTTAGGCAATGCCGTTAAGGGAATGGGCGATGATGAGGATGTGCATTTTCAAGATACGGTAAAAGGTTCCGACTGGGGCTGCGATCAAGATGTCGCACGGATGTTTGCCCATTGTGCACCTAAGGCAGTACGTGAACTGGCCAATTGGGGCGTGCCTTGGTCTCGGGTGACTGCTGGCCCGAGGGAAGTGATAGTCAATGCGCAAAAAGTCACGCTACATGAGGCGCAGGAAGCCCATGGATTAATTAATGCGCGGGACTTTGGCGGGACTAAAAAATGGCGCACTTGTTATACCGCCGACGGTACAGGTCATTCGCTGTTATACGCTATGGATAACAAAGCGATTTCCATGGATATTCCCGTCCATGAACGTATCGAAGCCTTGGCACTTATTCACGATGGTAAGCGTTGCCATGGCGTAATTGCTCGTTGTTTGATTACGGGTGAACTTAGAGCCTATGTGGCTAAGTCCACTACGATAGCCACTGGTGGTTATGGCCGAATTTATGAAGTGTCGACCAATGCGATCATCTGCGAAGGTATTGGCCAAGCGTTGGCATTGGAAACGGGCGTGGCAAGGCTTGGCAATATGGAGGCGGTACAATTCCATCCCACTGCCATTGTTCCCGTGGGCATTTTAACAACGGAAGGGTGCCGTGGTGATGGCGGCTTATTGCGCGATAAAGACGGTTATCGCTTTATGCCTGACTATGAGCCCGATAAAAAGGAGTTGGCATCGCGGGATGTCGTATCGCGTCGCATGACTGAACATATACGTAAAGGTAAGGGCGTCGATAGCCCTTATGGCCCCCACCTGTGGCTAGATATTACCCTTTTAGGTCGCAAGCATATTGAAACGAATCTTAGGGAAGTGCAGGAAATTTGCGAGAATTTCCTTGGCATCGATCCCGCTAAGGATTGGATCCCTGTTCGCCCAACTCAGCATTATTCTATGGGCGGTATTCGGACTAATGCCACAGGTGAAAGTCCGCAGCTTAAAGGCTTATTTAGCGTAGGTGAGGCGGCCTGTTGGGACATGCACGGCTTTAACCGTTTAGGCGGTAATTCGTTGGCCGAAACCGTGGTTGGCGGCATGATTATTGGTAAATATGTCGCCGATTTTTGTGAGAACAATAGCCTTGAGATCGACACTCAGCTTGCTGAACGGTTTATGCAGCAGGTGCAGAGTGAAATCGATGTGCTGGTCGAGGGTGATGGTCACGAGAGCGCCTTTGAGCTCAAGCGCGAAATGCAGCGCATCATGATGGATTATGTGGGGATTTTCCGTAATGGCCCCGAGCTTGAAAAAGCGGTTGCCGAACTAAAAGTGTTGCTCGAGCGTTCGCGTAAACTCGGGCTTAAGTGTAAAAAGCGTCACGCCAATCCTGAGTTAGTTGAAGCCCTGCGGGTCAAGCGTATGCTAAAAGTGGCGCTAACCGTAGCCTGCGGCGCTGCAGCGCGAACAGAGAGTCGTGGTGCCCATGCTCGTGAGGATTATCCGCAGCGAAATGATCGAGACTGGCTGAATCGCACCTTGGCCAGCTGGCCGGTTCCCGATGCACTCGAACCTGTGCTTAACTACGAAGCACTCGATGTGATGAAGATGGAACTCCCGCCGGGTTATCGTGGTTATGGCATCAACAACGCCATAGTGCATCCCGATACCGAAAAGCGTGAACAGCAAATTGCCGAGATTTTAGCTGAGCTAGGTGATGATGCTGACCGTTATCAAAGGCAGCGGGCTCTTATGCCCTTTGAATTACCCGAGAGCTTACAACCTAATAACGAACGTTTAAGTGATACTTTAAAAAGTCCATCTGCCAATGCGTTAGGAGAAAAATCATAATGAGCCAAGGTCGTCAGTTAACCTTTAATATCTTTCGTTATGATCCGCAGGAGCCAAACGATAAGCCGAAAATGGTGCGTTATCAGCTTACCGAAACGCCGGGGATGACGGTATTTATCGCCCTTAATAAACTCAGGGAAGAACAAGACACTTCATTGCAGTTCGACTTTGTCTGTCGTGCTGGCATCTGTGGTAGCTGCGCTATGGTGATCAACGGTTTCCCGACGCTAGCTTGCCGCACCTTAACGGCCAAATACCCTAAGGGCGAAATCACCTTAATGCCGCTGCCAGGTTTTGAGTTGATTGGTGATCTCTCGGTTAACACTGGTAAGTTTATGCGGGAACTGGCCGAACGCTTAAAGCTGTGGTTACATCCTAAACCTAATGATATAAGCGTGCATCGGCTTGAAGATCCTATGGACCCAGATGAAGCTGCGCGTTTATATGAGCTAGAGCGCTGCGTTGAATGTGGCGTGTGTGTTTCTGCCTGTGCGACTAAACAAATGCGTGAAACTTTTGTCGGCGCTGTGGGCATGATGAAAATAGCTCGTTTTGAGATGGATAGCCGTGACGCTCGTACTGCCGAGGATTTTTACCATGTGATTGGCAATCAGGATGGCGTATTTGGTTGTATGACGTTACTCGGCTGCCAAGACAACTGTCCTAAGGATTTGCCACACATGCAGCAAATCGCGTATTTACGCCGTAAGATGGCCATGACTTTGATTTGATTAGTGATAAATGATGAAAAGCGCCAATGTGTTTGGCGCTTTTTTGTTGATTAGCAGGCGTAGCTTTTGTGAATGTCAGCTCGACTGATTAAGTCTGCGGTTTGAGCGACGAATGCTTGAAAGTGCGTACTCGCCATATGTTCATCCAGTGCGGCTTGGGATTGCCAAATTTCGTACATCCAGAAGATATTTTCATCATCTAATGAGTGATGCAGTTTGTATTCGATGCAGCCAGCCTCGGTATGAGTGTCTGTCACGAGTTGCTTGAGTATCTTAAATAGCGTATCGCTTTGGCCTTGATTCGCTATGATTTGGGCAAATACTGTTATTTTCATTGGTTAAAACCTTCTAAAACAATTTTACCGATCGCTTTGCCAGACTCTATCTGAGCGTGAGCTTTGATTAAGTTTTGGGCATTAATGGTGCCGTAGTGCTCACCGAACGTACTCTGTAACTCGCCTGTATCGATAAGGGCGCTTAAGCGGTTGAGTAAGTGGTGTTGCGCAATCATATCCTCGGTCTGATAAAGGCTGCGGGTAAACATCAGTTCCCAGTGTAAGGATAAGCTTTTACGCTTAAGTTTCATCACATCTAATGGCCCCTTAGGATCATCGATTAATGCTAGTTTTCCTTGTGGCTTAAGCACTTGTACTATTTCATCAAAATGTTGATCGGTTTGGGTTAAGCTAATCACATGGGTCACATCAGTAATGCCAATATTCGCAAGTTCCTGTGAAAGTGGCTTGGTGTGGTCGATGACAGCATCGGCACCAAGTTTGTGCACCCAAGCGGCGGATTCTGGACGAGATGCAGTGCCTATCACTTCTGCACCTGTGAGTTTTACTGCAAGCTGAGTGATGATTGAACCCACACCGCCGGCCGCACCGATAATTAAAATACGGGCGTCAGTTGCCGAACCATCTTGGGGTAAAGCTAAACGGTCGAATAAAATCTCCCATGCCGTAATCCCCGTTAAAGGTAATGCCGCGGCTTGGGTATAGGTTAAACTTTTAGGTTTATGGCCGACAATTCGCTCATCAACCAATTGATATTCTGCATAACTTCCGCTGCGACTGATATCGCCCGCATACCACACTTCATCGCCAACGTTGAAAAGACTGACTTTCTCACCAACGGCTTTGACGACACCGACCGCATCCCAGCCGATAATTTTGTATTCGCCTGCAGGTGCAGAGCTAGATGCACGGATTTTTGTATCAACCGGATTGACAGAAATGGCTTTGATTTCCACTAAAAGGTCAAAACCTGTCGCAGTTGGCTCGGCTAGCGTGATGTTTTCTAATGCATTGGGC
Source organism: Shewanella sp. ISTPL2 (assembly GCF_013283205.1). Lineage (NCBI taxonomy): Bacteria > Pseudomonadati > Pseudomonadota > Gammaproteobacteria > Alteromonadales > Shewanellaceae > Shewanella > Shewanella sp. ISTPL2. The sequence continues at coordinate 299,122 of NZ_JAAPAV010000001.1, forward strand.
GCTGTGATTGCACTTGCTGTCTGGTAACCAATGGCTTTCATGTTTATTCCTCTGGGTGTACTTGCTGGAGTCGACTTATTTGAGTGTACTTGTATCGTGTAGCCATTGTGTGGAATATTAGCCAAGAGATAAACAGGATAAAGTTTGTAATTTTTTCAAAGGATTTTTGATAATCATGCTAATTAATGATTTAGCTTTGTTCGTGCGAGTCGCTGATTGCGGCAATATATCTGCCGCAGCAGCCGAGATGGATATCTCGGCTGCTTCTGCCAGTGCAGCAATAAAACGGCTTGAGAAACAGCTCGATACTAGTTTATTTATCCGTACGACACGCAGTTTACGTTTGACTGTGCAAGGTGAACGTTATCTTATTCATTGCCGACGTGCGCTAAGCGATTTAGCGCTTGGCGAACAGGCTATTGCCAGTGATAAAGGTAAAATATCTGGCACCTTAAGCCTGTCGGTTTCTTCAGACTTTGGCCGTAATCTGTTTGTGCCTTGGCTCGACGATTTTTTGCTCGATTTTCCTCAACTGCAAGTGCGCTTGCACCTTGGCGACAATATCAGCAGTTTTTACCACGATAAAATTGATGTCGCCGTGCGCTATGGAAAACCGCAGGATTCTAACCAAGTGGCTTTTCCTATCTGCAGTGTTGATCGTGTTTTGTGCGCCTCACCTGAATATCTCGCCAAGTTTGGTGTGCTTGATTCATTAGAACAATTAGTTGAGCATAATTGCTTGTTTTATAAGTTAGATGATCGCACCCACGATCAATGGCTATTTAGGCGTGATGGTCAAGAATTCAAAGTGCGTGTCACGGGCAATCGTAGTGCTAATGATGCCGAGATTGCCCGCCGTTGGGCTGTGGCTGGCAAAGGGTTGGTATTTAAGTCGAGTCTAGATCTGGCCGATGACTTAATCTCAGGGCGATTAGTACGTTTGTTGCCTGAGTATCAGGGGGAGCCCGTCGATTTGTACTTAGTGTGCCCAGGACGTGAACATGTCACGCCTGTCGTGCTCTTACTGCGGGAAATGCTCCGGCAGCGAACACAGGCTTTGAGTAAAAACTTGAGTAAAATATTAGCAGTGAAAAAATCTTAGATAACAAAAAAGCCGCATAATGCGGCTTTTAGTTTAGAGACTCACTGAGTGAGATTTAAGACTTAGTGCGTTTCATGGCGGTAAAGAACTCTTCGTTAGTCTTGGTCATCGCCAATTTATCGATTAAGAATTCCATTGCGCTGACTTCATCCATAGGATTGAGGATCTTACGCAGGATCCACATTTTTTGCAGTTCTTCTTGAGTCGTGAGTTTTTCTTCACGACGCGTACCGCTGCGGTTGAAGTCAATGGCTGGGAACACGCGCTTTTCTGCCGCTTTACGTGACAAATGTAGCTCTTGGTTACCTGTACCTTTAAATTCTTCGTAGATCACTTCGTCCATCTTAGAACCGGTATCTACCAAGGCTGTGGCGATAATGGTCAAGCTGCCGCCGTGTTCGATGTTACGTGCCGCACCGAAGAAGCGTTTTGGACGGTGCAGGGCGTTGGCATCTACACCACCAGTTAACACTTTGCCCGATGATGGGATAACAGTGTTATAAGCACGGGCTAAACGGGTAATCGAATCGAGTAAGATAACGACGTCTTTCTTGTGCTCAACCAAACGTTTTGCTTTTTCAATCACCATTTCGGCAACTTGAACGTGGCGGCTGGCTGGCTCATCGAAGGTTGATGCGATAACTTCGCCTTTAACGAGGCGCTGCATCTCAGTTACTTCTTCTGGGCGTTCGTCGATCAGTAATACCATCAACACCACTTCTGGGTTGTTGTAGCTGATGCTTTGAGCAATACCTTGAAGTAATAGCGTTTTACCGGCTTTTGGTGGTGCAACGATCAAACCACGTTGACCTTTACCAATCGGTGAGCATAAATCCAGAATACGTGCGGTAATATCTTCAGTTGAGCCGTTGCCGCGCTCCATACGCATACGTTCTTCTGCGTGGAGTGGGGTTAAGTTTTCAAAGAGGATTTTATTACGGGAGTTTTCTGGTTTATCGAAGTTAACTTCGTTGACTTTCAATAGAGCAAAATAACGCTCGCCTTCTTTTGGTGGGCGAATTTTACCAAAAATGGTATCACCCGTTCGCATGTTGAAGCGGCGAATTTGGCTTGGTGAGACATAGATGTCATCTGGACCAGCTAAATAAGAACCGTCTGAGCTGCGTAAGAAGCCGAAACCGTCTTGGAGTATTTCTAATACCCCACCACCGAAAATGTCTTCTCCACTTTTTGCGTGGGCTTTAAGGATTGAGAAAATAATGTCCTGCTTGCGAGCGCGGGCCATATTTTCGAGCTTCATATTTTCAGCTAGCGAGACTAGGTCAGAAATCGGCGTGTCTTTTAATTCAGTTAAGTTCATTTTGGGGGTCTTGTGTTACGCGACAAAGCTTACCGCGATCAATCAGTAAGGATGTAATTCAGGATAGTGATTGACGAGCGAGAAGAGGTTATTAGAAAGAATCTGGTTATTAAAGTAGCACTAACAAAGCGGGGCGTCCAGAAATTTAGGGAAATTCCGGCACAATTAATTTATAGCTTGTGCCGGAGGTCACTCATTACGACGTCAAATTAGATTTGAGCGTCGATAAACTCTTTCAATTGCGTTTTTGAGAGTGCGCCAACTTTAGTCGCGGCTAATTCGCCGTTCTTGAATAGCAGTAAAGTTGGGATGCCACGAACGCCATATTTCGCTGGAGAAACATTGTTTTGGTCAACGTTTAATTTAGCGATAGTCAAGCGACCTGCATATTCTTCAGATACATCGTCTAAAATTGGAGCGATCATTTTACAAGGACCACACCACTCGGCCCAGAAGTCTACCAATACTGGCAAATCAGACTTTAATACGTCGTTTTCGAAGCTGTCGTCACTCAGGTATATAATTTTATCGCTCATGATGTTCTCCAGTTTGGGTGCCATTGCTGGTTTGTTAATGGCTTACCATGTATATTGGGGCTGAAAAATAGCTTTTCAAGTTACCTTTTTACAATGTGGCTATTTCAAACGATCGAGTATCTTATTGCAACCTCAACAGGTAAGCTTGCGCTATGAGCGAAACACATCTATCTACCCAAAGGTTTGCCGACCTACCTCTACATCCTGAGGTTAAACAGGCCCTTGCCGAGAACGGCTTCGAATTTTGTACGCCGATCCAGGCGTTATCACTGCCTGTATTACTCCAATCAAAAGATATCGCAGGCCAAGCACAAACGGGCACTGGTAAGACAATGGCCTTCTTGGTCGCCACGTTTAATCATTTATTATCGACTCCCATACCTGAAGGTCGACTGATTAATCAGCCCCGCGCCATCATTATGGCTCCGACTCGCGAACTGGCGATTCAGATTGCCAAAGATGCGATTTTACTCGCTAAGCACACACACTTAAAAGTGGGTATTGTTTATGGCGGAGAAAGTTACGATGTGCAGCGTAAAGTATTAGATCAAGGTGTTGATATCTTGATTGGTACAACGGGTCGAATTATCGACTACGTTCGCCAAGGTATTATTGGCTTGAATTCAATTCAGGCTGTGGTACTTGATGAAGCCGATCGTATGTTTGATCTTGGTTTTATTAAAGATATCCGCTTCTTATTTAGACGTATGCCTGAGGCAAATCAACGTCTTAATATGTTATTTTCGGCAACCTTGTCCATGAAAGTACAAGAGCTGGCTTATGATCATATGAATGAGCCCGTTAAAGTTGAAATCGCCCCCGAAGAAAAAACCTCCAAAAACATCAAAGAAGAAATCTTCTATCCTTCCCAAGAAGAGAAGATGCGTTTGCTGTTGACCTTGATTGAAGAAGATTGGCCAGAAAAAGCCATCGTTTTCTCCAACACTAAGCACAGTTGTGAAACGCTTTGGTCTTGGCTTGAAGGTGACGGACATCGTGTGGGTTTATTAACGGGTGATGTGCCACAGAAAAAGCGTATTCGTATCCTTGAGCAATTTACCAGTGGTCAATTAGATATATTGGTTGCTACCGATGTAGCGGCTCGTGGTTTACATATTTCTGACGTTTCACACGTGTATAACTATGATTTACCTGATGACTGCGAAGACTATGTTCACCGAATCGGTCGTACGGGTCGTGCGGGTAACAAAGGCATGTCGATAAGCTTTGCCTGTGAAGAGTACGCATTGAACTTGCCTGCAATCGAAAGCTACATCAATCATTCGATTCCAGTAAGTAACTACGATAGTGAAGCTTTACTGGCCGATATTCCTACGCCAGCGAAGATCCACCGTAAACACCCTAGCGGCACTCGAAACTTGCGTGATCGTTCAGGGGCAAGCCGCCCAGGTGCTCAACGCAGTGGTGCTCGCCCTCCTCGTCATGATAGGACACGTAGACATTCGTAAATGCCAACACCCGCTTATGCCGCTATAACATTAGGCTCAAATAGTTTTAATATGCTGATCGCCAAAACGCGTGGTGGTCAGCCGCATATTATTGCGAAATATAAACGCAAGGTGAGGCTCGCCGAAGGCATAGGCAACGATGGCAAATTAAGCCCCGATGTCATGCAGCGCGGTCTCGACTGTTTGAGTATGTTTGCCCAGATGTTGGTGCAACATAAGATTGAAGCAAACCATGTTGCTGTGATTGCAACTGCAACTCTTCGCAGTATTAGCAATGCTGATGAGTTTAATCAGCGTGCATTGCCACTCTTAGGTCATCCCATCGAAATTATCTCTGGTATGCGTGAAGCAGAGCTTATCTATCAAGGTATGGTGGCGACCACTTGTGGTCAAGGCCGTCGCTTGGTTATTGATATCGGTGGGGCGAGTACAGAGTTTATCATTGGCGATGGGCATCAAGTGCTGTTCAAAACCAGTTTACCCTTTGGTAGCGTGACTTATAATCGCCAATTTTTCAGCAGTTTGCCGCTGCAGCAGTTAGATTTTGATGATGCTAAGCAGCAAGTGCTAATCGCATTAGCAGAGCATAGACAAACCCTACGTGATCTTGGTTGGCATTGTGTCGTTGGTGCCTCTGGCGCTGTACAGTCCGTGGTAGAAGTGTTACTACACCGAGGGTTATCTGAAACTATCACACTCGATGTGCTTACTCAGTTGAAGGCTGAGATCCTGGCTCAAGAAGATATTAGCTTAATGGGGATTGTTGGGCTTTGCAGTGAGCGAGCACCGACTTTTGCTGCGGGTGTCGCTATTTTATTGGCTTTGTTTGAGTTGCTGGGGATCGAGCATTTAGCCTTATCTGGCGGCGCATTACGTGAAGGTGTTTTAGTGATGTTAGCTCAGCGAATTATTGACGAAGTCAGCTAATGTTTTATTAAAACATGATAAAAACTAAAGGCCGCGATGCGGCCTTTAATGTTTGTACTGTGCCGATTATTTCAATAAGTCGGCGAGATCTTTTTCTAAGGAAACCGTTGGGCGCTCTACGATGCGGCCAACTTCTTTACCTTGTTGCAGTACAATAAAGGTTGGTATACGGGTAAAGTCGTATTTTGCAGCTAAGCCTTCGGGATCTTTTTTCGTTCTGTCGACACCAATATAGGTCACTTTAATATTGGGATTAGCGACTTCTTCCATAATACGGATAAAGCGCGGGGTTTCCCGGTGACAATCTGGGCACCAAGTACCAATGATCACTACAATTTCTGTAGGTTCAGTGATGCTTTTAAGCGGGGTGATTGCAGTGGTATCGACTTGATAGGTTTTATACCCTTCGGCAAACTCATTGAGATCTGTGACTAAATGTTGTGCTTCTACTATGCCAGTTAAAATCACTTCTTGTTTCTCCTCACTGCAGGTCGCAATTAACCCCTGTTGTTGTTGTTCTTCAAATCCACAGCCACCATTGGCTAGTACCTGACAACTAAAAAATAAGGCGGTAGTGGCTAGGAATACCTTAACGTTATTGTGCATGATGCGCCCTCGAAATCGAAGAGAAAGAATGAAATTCGATTCAAACATTATTCTGGATACGATTAAAGCGATTAATTGATTTGCTGCAAGCAAGATCACGCATTGCTAATATCTATCAGCTTAACGATCACATAATTACATGTTTTTCGGAGTTAAGGCATTGAAAAAGTTCATCCCCGAATCGTGATTCGGGGACAGAACACATTGAGAGGATAAGGTAAATTGCTGGATTACTGAGCCAGAATTTTTTCAAGAATAGGCTTATTAGCCTCGGGGAAGTCGTAATTGGTTAAGTCGGTTTTAGTGACCCAAGCGATAAGCTGACCTTCAAGGCCTTGAGCTGTGCCGTTAAATTCGGTGACTGAATGGATATCGAGTAGCACTTGTTTATCGGGATAGTCGAAACTCAACGCCATAAATGGCTGACTATCAGTGACATTGAGCGCGACTTCCTCTTTGAGTTCACGGATCAATGCCTGAGTGACAGTTTCGCCTGTCTCAACTTTACCACCAGGAAATTCCCATTTCCCACCTTGATGTAAATGATCTGGGCGTTTTGCCAACAGAATTTCACCGGCCGAGTTAGTAATAATGCCGACGGCAACATGGATGCGTTTAGTCATAATATTTATCGATTAATGAGTGGGTAAAAGTAAGTGCATTAAAGGCTTGAGCTGGGTGATTCGTGTGCAACCCCAAAATTACTCTTTAAAAAAATCGCCTTCATCGAGATCAAATTCATCAAATGCTTCTGGATCAAACTCGGCTTTGACTGGGATGACGTGTTTTTCTGACGCCCAATCACCGAGGTCGATCAACTTACAGCGCTCGCTGCAAAAAGGTTTAAATGCAGATTGTGGCACCCACTCGACAGGGGCTTTGCAGATAGGGCAGTTAACGGTCAATGGCATAATTGTTCTCTTGGTTAACGGCGATAAAGCGGCCGCCAATACTAATGTATTTCAGGCCATTAGTGTAAAGGCTTCATGCACAGGTAGCCAGTAAGAAATCAATTGAACGGTCGGAGTGGCGTTGTTGTTCAAACTGTACAAAATGGATAGCGAAACGGTTTTTATGGCCGCTAATCGTAGGATAACACCCGTGGGAAGCATCGACTTTAACCCTTACCAAAGCAAGTGCTTGGGCACTGTCACCTTGATAAAAGCCAGCATGGGCAACGGCATTATCGTAATGGGCTGTACTGCGGGTGAGTTGGAGTAATAGTGTGATGGGGGTGAGCAAAGGTTCGAAATGCGCTATCCAAGAGCGATAATCGTGCTGTTTTTCTTCCCAAGGTTTAGACAGCCAATAATGCAGTTGTGGTAGGTCGAAGTTACAGCAAGCGCCTGGCATGCCGAAGCGTTGTCGTAGTGCGGAAATAAACTTGTCTTGTTTTAATTGGCTGCCGAAGCGTTCAGGCTTTTGTAACGGTTCGCGGGCTTGGGTGAGGGCATTGATATAGATATTGATTTGCTGGTGGTCGACGTGATCTAATTCTTGCCATTTGTTCAGTTGCAGCAAGTGCCGCTCAATATCTTTTAATACTTCATTGCGATAATCGCAGCGTTCAGATAATTCACAGAGGGAAAACAGCGGATAAAAACATCTATGTTGGTGGTCATTGCTTAGGTTACTTTGCAGCTGTTTATCGAGGTATTCGAGCCGCAAGTAGCTGCGAATTTTCTCGTTTAGGGGCTGTTCGTAAACTAATTCAGTCATGGGCGTTATGAGTACCAGATAGTTGTAAATAGCGTTGGTGCAATGCTAGCACCTCTCGTTTTAAGGTTGATATCTCTCCCTGATTATCAATAATGTCGTCGGCTCGGGCGAGTTTTTCGCTGCGGCTCAATTGGCTGTTAATGATGTTATTTACTTGAGATGCATCAACATTGTCCCTTTTTATGGTGCGGCTGATTTGCAACTCAGGCGAAATATCCACCACTAAAGTCCGATTGACTAACCTATCTAACCCGTTCTCAAATAGCAAGGGTACGACCATAATTACATAGGCTGAGGTTGCTTTTTCTATCTGCGCTAGCATTTCTTGGCGGATCATGGGGTGCAATAGCTGGTTTAACCATTCACGTTCTTCAGGGTGGCTAAATATCCGTTGCCGCAGTTTGGCGCGATCGAGTTCACCTTCTGGCGTTAACATCTCAATGCCAAAATGGCTAACGATGACCTCAAGCCCTTTTGAACCCTGAGCGACAACGTCGCGGGCAACGATATCGGCGTCGACTAAGGTAATGCCTTCTGCGGCGAATAAATTGGCGACAGTCGTTTTACCGCTACCTATGCCGCCAGTAAGGCCAACGATAAACTTTGACATAACATACTCCGGATAACTCAGTGCTTAATTTGCCTGCTTTTACAGTGTTGATAGGTACCAATCAACAATCTGTTGTCCAAATAGTAAGGCTATCCAGCCTGCGGCAGCAATATAAGGCCCAAATGGGATGGGATTACCTTGCTTGAGGCGTTTACTTACAATCATAGTGATGCCGACAACTGCTCCGACTAAGGACGAAAGTAAAATCACCAGCGGCAGCATTTGCCAGCCGAGCCAAGCACCGAAAACGGCGAGCAGTTTAAAGTCCCCATAGCCCATGCCTTCCTTGCCAGTGAGAATCTTAAATAGCCAAAAAATGGACCATAAGCTTAAATAGCCTGCTGCCGCACCGATAATGGCATCAGTTGGGCTCGCAAAGGTATGATTTAGATTGATGATCAAGCCGAGCCAAAGTAACGGTAACGTCATTTGGTCGGGGAGCAGCATCTCATCAAGATCGATACCAGTAAGGGCAATAAGTACAAATGTCAGTATGCTCGCAAAGACAAATTGCCAGCTTGGACCAAAGTGCCACGCTAAAGTCGCAACAAGTAGCCCTGTGATGAATTCAATTATGGGGTAGCGGGCGGAAATGGGGGCGTGACAGGCGGCGCATTTTCCCTTGAGCATTAACCAGCCGAATACAGGTAAATTATGCCAAGGTTTAATCGACGTTTTGCACTTAGGGCAGGCTGAGCCCGGCACCACAAGATTATATTTTTCGGGGAAGCTATCTATAGGTGTATTGAGTTTATCAATACCGATTTTTGTGACTATCTCAGCGTGGTATTCCTGCAAATACTGATTACATTCTTGCTGCCATTCCCGTTTCATCATCACAGGAAATCTGTGGATCACTACGTTTAAAAAACTGCCTATGGTGGCGGCAAAAATAAAGCTTAGCGTAATAAAGAGCCAAGGACTCTGATCAAAAGAGTGGCCCAAAAGAGAGATAAATTCTGACATTTAGTTTTCTTATTTTATTTGAATCGAATGAATTAACTGACGATTTTACCCATTTGGAAGATAGGAAGATACATAGCGACAATTAACCCGCCGACCACAGTACCTATGACTACCATCATAATAGGTTCAATTAGGCTTGATAAACCATCAACAGCATCGTCGACCTGCATTTCATAGATGGTTGAGACTTTATTGAGCATGTTATCCAGCGAGCCGGATTCTTCGCCTATCATTACCATCTGCACTAGCATATCGGGGAAAAGCCCTGTGGTTTGCATCGCGACATTCATTTGCATCCCCGCCATTACCTCTTGGCGAATATTCAATATGGCTTTGCGATAAACGGCATTACCCGATGCGCCAGCGGCGGATTCTAAGCCATCAATTAACGGCACACCTGCAGCAAAGGTGGTTGCTAAAGTACGGGCGAAACGTGCCATAGCCCCTTTGTGTAAAATCGGTCCAATGGCTGGGATTTTAAGCACGGCTTCGTCGACTCTATCTCTCACCATTTGCGAGTTTCGGTGCGCCCGTACAAACAAAAATACTCCGCTGACAATGGCGGCTAAAAAGATGTACCAAGAGGATTGTAAGCCGCGGGAAATATGCAGTACTAATTGAGTAAAGGCCGGCAGTTCAGCACCAAAGCCCTTAAAAATATCTTCAAACTGTGGCACCACAAAAAGAAGTAACAAAACCGTAACTAAAATAGCAACGATTACAACTGCAGCAGGGTAAAACATGGCCTTCTTAATTTTTGATTTGAGTGCTTCCGTTTTTTCTCTGTAGGTGGCGACGCGATCGAAAACCAAATCGAGTGAACCTGAATGCTCACCCGCGGCGACTAAGTCAACATAAAGTTCGTCGAAGTAACGTCTATGGGGGCGCATGGCATCGGATAAGGGAATACCCGATTGAATGTCGGTTAAAATAGTACCCAGTAATTCCCGCATTTTAGCTTTTTCATGGCCACGGCCGAGTAGTTCAAATGTCGTTACCAAAGGAACGCCTGCTGCCAACATAGTCGCGACTTGACGGGTCATCATGGCAACATCCATTGGGGTGATGTTGGCTTCACCTAACTTAAATAGTGGGGATGACTGCTTACGAACGCTCTTAGGGTTTACTCCTTGGGATTTAAGCTGGCTACGAATTTCGGCTGCGGTTGCACCTCTAAGCTCTCCTGCCGTTTTTTTGCCGTCGCGATTTACGCCTTTCCATTCGAAGGTATAGATTTTGGGCTGGCTTTTTTGCTCGTTTTTTTTGCCGCGAGACTTTCTTACTGTTGTTGCCGTAGCCATAAATAATCTCTGTTTGGTTGTAAAAGCAGGGCGCTATTTGTAGTGCTCTACTCTTAAAAACTCGTTACGCGATTGACTTCTGCAATGCTGGTAACACCATGAATTACTTTTAATAATCCTGACTGACGTAAATCCCGCATCCCTTGCGCTTTAGCTTGGGAGGCGATTTGTAAGGAGTTACCGCCTTCCATGATAGTACGCGCTATTTCATCGGACATCTTCATCACTTCGTAAATACCAACCCGACCTTTGTAGCCGCCGGAGCAATGCTCGCAGCCCACAGGTTTAAAGGTGGTAAAACCCTGTGTAATTTGTACTTGGGCAAAACCTAAACGTAATAGTTCATGCTCAGGGATGATTTCAGCTTGCTTACAGTCGGGGCAAAGTCGACGCGCCAAACGCTGGGCAATAATCAGGTTAACTGAGCTGGCGATGTTATAACCTGGCACGCCCATATTGATTAAACGGGTCAAGGTTTCGGCGGCCGAGTTTGTGTGTAAGGTCGATAGTACTAAGTGGCCTGTTTGTGCCGCTTTAATGGCTATCTCGGCGGTTTCAAGATCGCGAATTTCACCCACCATCACCACATCGGGATCTTGGCGCAGGAATGAACGTAAAGCGGAGGCGAAAGTGAGACCGGCTTTTAAATTAATGTGGACTTGGTTTACGCCCTCAAGGTTTATTTCTACCGGATCTTCGGCGGTAGAAATATTACGCTCTTCAGTATTGAGAATATTTAACCCTGTATAGAGGGAGACGGTTTTACCTGAGCCAGTAGGACCGGTCACTAAAATCATCCCTTGGGGTTTTGCCAACATCTCAAGGTAAAGTTTTTCTTGATCAGGCTCGTAGCCAAGCTTTTCAATGCCCAATTGTGCGGAGGATGAATCCAAAATCCGCATTACAATTTTTTCGCCCCACAGGGTCGGCAAAGTGCTTACCCGAAAGTCGATGGACTTAGTGCGGGAAAGTTTCATCTTGATTCGGCCGTCTTGTGGCACGCGGCGTTCGGCGATATCAAGCTTCGACATTACCTTTAATCGCGCCGATAAACGATTTGCAAGGCTAATAGGGGGTTCGGAAACTTCGTGGAGAATACCGTCGATGCGAAAACGAATGCGGTAGCGCTTCTCATAGGGTTCAAAGTGTAAATCCGAGGCTCCTTTACGAATCGCATCGGTTAGAATTTTATTGATATAGATAACAATAGGTGCATCATCGCTACTCTCACCCGTTGACTCTTCATTGCGTCTGTCGGTATCTGTTATTTCAATATTGGCTAAAGCCGCTTCATCCATACCGCCTAAATCTAGGCCGCTAATATCTACTTCGAGAATTTTCTCCAGTGCTTTGGCGAGTTTATCTTCTTCAACTAGAATCGCTTCGGCGTGCAAGCCTGCACTAAATTGGAAATCTTCGAGGGCAGCAATATTGGTCGGGTCGGATGTGCCTATATAGAGGCGATTTCCCCGTTTAAATAGCGGTAAGCAGCGGTGCTTTTCAATCAGTTTTTTATTGAGGAAGTCCTCAGGAATCGAAGCAAGATCAAATTCATTGAGATCGAGTAGTGGGGTGCCATATTCCTCGTAGCACAGTTCAGCAATAGCACGTGCTGAAATGAGTTTACTTTGAACTAAAGTGCTGACTAAAGATTGTTTATTTTGGCGGGATTTTGTGATGGCGTTAGCCATCTGCTCTTCATTTAGCAGACCTTTTCGGATAAATAGGGTGGATAAACCTAAATGAAGACCTGAAGTTGGCATTATTAAAACTCTAATGAGTTAACTACTAAATATAAAATGGCAGTAATATTACTGCCATTTTAATGAGTCGGGTGAACTCTGTTATAAGCCTGCGCCCTCTTGGCATTGTGTTGCTGTTGCCTTACCTGCACTGTTAGCCGATGCTGCATAAGATAAGCCACCATCAGCTGTTATGCTTGCCGTTACTATACAAGTACCATCGTCATATGCTAATGCTGTTAGTGCTGCTTCTGCTACATCAGGAGTTGCAGTAATTTTTGGATCAGCTGTAATTTCTGTACCAAGACTCGCACAACCTACTCCGGTTTGTATGCAGGCTTGTGCTTTGGATACGTATCCAGCAAGACCTTTCATTGCTGCGCCACCATGAGATGTTGCAACATATTCACGATAAGCTGGTAGTGCAACAGCTGCCAAAATGCCGATAATGGCAACTACAATCATTAGTTCGATCAGAGTAAAACCCTGAGCTTTTTTATTTAATGCTTTGTTTAAATTCATGGCCTTCATTTTTCTCTCCAGCTAACTATTTAGTGACTTACTGTGGTTGAATAGAGTGTTTAACCTAACCGCTGTTTTACTCTATAAATTGTGTTATCTCATCAAACTTTATTACTCATTTATGTCAATAAAATCATTTATATGATCTATGTAACATTAACAGTACACCGATGATCTTGAATGACCCATGTGTAATGACTCATGCTGATTTATCCAAGCCAGCTTTACTAAATTAGCACTAAGTTAATGCTGGGTTAGCGCTTGTTTGAATAAATTGTTTCGGCAACCGCACCTTAGGCTAACGTTTTCAAAAATATGCCTCTCAAAAAACGTGAACTAGGCAATTTTAAAAAGAATCCCAGTGCTGACCTTAGGTGAGGTTGACCAAACGGCCATCTCGCCTTGGTAAAAGTTAGTACAAAGTTAGGTAAAAGGAAACAAAAATTAAGTATAAAGTACTAATAAAGTGTTGTTTTTGTATAAGAGGCTAACTTATCGACATGTTAGGTTATAACAACTTTTTGACAATATCTGTTTAGCTGGCGTGTGTCTCGATGTTGTCAAATTGGTGACATGAAATGGTGACGGGGTGGGGGAATCGTGAGGGTGAATGCTGAGTATGATAGTGCTGGCACGATTTCACATTTGGTTTGGAGGAGTCCTACAAAAAAATGCATTTCGCCTTAATATTTTATGAGTGGAATGTGCTTACGGTACTTTGCGAGAACATTCCACTACCAGCTAACATCCAGCGGTTTTAAGCTTTTAATCTGAGTGATAAATCTAAGGCGCGAACATGCTTAGTGAGTGCGCCAACTGAGATATAGTCCACCCCTGTTTTGGCGAATTCGGCTAAGGTATCTAAGGTGACATTACCAGAGACTTCGAGCTTAGCGCCGGCGCCTTTAGCTTTATATTGATTGTTCATTTCAACCGCTTCGACCATCTTAGTGATGTCGAAGTTATCTAACATTATGATATCTGTGCCAGAGTCGAGTGCTAAGGCGAGCTCTTCGAGTGACTCCACTTCGACTTCAACGGGTTTATTCGGGTACAAGCTGCGGGCGGTATCTACGGCTTGGCGAATACCGCCACAGGCCATAATGTGGTTTTCTTTAATCAAAAAAGCATCATATAAACCAATACGATGGTTTTTTCCGCCACCGCAGGTGACGGCATATTTTTGTGCCGTGCGTAGGCCTGGAATTGTCTTGCGAGTATCTAACAAACGAGTGTGAGTCCCCGCCAGTTTATCGACATAATGTTTGGTTAAGGTGGCAACACCAGAAAGTGTTTGGATAAAGTTCATTGCCGTGCGTTCGCCAGTGAGAATAGCGCGCGCAGGACCTGATAATTCACATAATAGCTGGTTGGGTAATACTAGATCGCCATCATCTACATGCCAATGCAGTGCGACTTCACCACCGAGTTGGTTAAAAACCTGCTCTGCCCATGCCTTACCACAAAAAACGCCTTCTTCACGGGTGATTAAAGTGGCTTCAGCGTACTTATCGGCGGGGATCAACATTGCTGTGATGTCGCCATAAGCGATGGCTTTGGTTTGATCGTTGATTTCGGTGCCACCTAAGTCTTCACTGAGGGCAGATTTTACTGATTGGCGGATATCGTTTTCTAACATAAGCGGAGTCCTTGCATTACGGCCTACTTGCATTTTAGGTTAAGATTACCACGGCCTTAGGTCTCACGGAACAGGTTGGAAGATTGAGTAAAAGGAGTAAGCTGCAGCCTTATTTAAATTGAGAGTGGATGGTTTACTCCATGATCTCAATGTTAAAAGATAGCTCAGTCAGTCAGTTCCGTGCGTAGGGTTTCTTCTTTGCTTGGAGAAATACTGTTAGAGTAAGCCAGTATATGTGGCATAGAGGATAAGCTCATCATGCGGTTTGATTCGGGTTGGTGTGATAGTGCGAGGCGTTGTGAGTCGCCACATTTTAATCAACGTCCCTTGAATGAAGTGAGTTTGTTAGTGATCCACAATATTAGTCTGCCCGCAGGCTGCTTTGGATTACCTTACATTGATCAATTATTTCAAGGGTGTTTAGATACTAATGCCGATTCCAGCTTTGCACCGCTCAAGGGCTTGCAAGTGTCGGCGCACTTTTTGATCCGCCGCAATGGCGAGCGTGTCCAATATGTAAGCTGTAATGACAGGGCTTGGCATGCTGGGGTGTCTCGTTATGGTGAGAGAGAGAATTGTAATGATTTTTCCATTGGTATTGAACTGGAAGGCACAGATACTGAGCCTTACACTCCTGAGCAATATCAGTCACTCATCGAGTTAACACAAGCCCTACTGGTAGAATATCCATTGCTGAGTATTGAACGGATTGTGGGTCATTGTGATATTGCGCCAATGCGGAAAACGGACCCAGGGCAAAGTTTTGATTGGGAAGGATATTTAGGCAAGTTAAAGGAATATACTCAGGCGTTGCGCTCTTAGTTAATCACTTAACTTTTTGGATTTTAGACGTATTCCATATAAACCTAGACTATTTATGGACAAATTATAGAGGTACAGCCCATGGCATTATTTTCACTCTTGGTCGCCATTTTAGTGGAGCGACTTAAATTTCTTCCTTCATCATGGCAATTTGATCGTTTACTGCAATCCTATCAGACAACATTTTTCGGTGATAAAGCGTCACTGACAAGCGTGATGATGGCGTTGGCGTTAGTGCTACCAGCCTTGTTGGTATATGTTTTATCTTGGTTAGTGGCGGGAATGTTTTGGGGCTTATTAAGTTTAGCACTATGGATTGTTGTGGCAGTGGTTTGTTTTAACCATCAGAAACAGCGTGATATTTTCAAAAAATATATGCAAGCCGCTTGTCGCTCAGACGTCCAAGCTTGTTACCATTATGCCGCCGAACTCGATTGTAGCGAGTGTTTGGATGCTGTATCCGAGAAAGACCTTGGTGCCAAAGTGGGTCAAAGTGTTGCTTGGATTAACTATCGTTATTATGGTGCCGTGGCGCTGTTTTTCATTTTTTTAGGTCCAGTCGGTGCTGTACTGTATTGCACGGTACGTTTTTATGCCGAAGAGAATGCCCGTAAATCTCTAGAGCTACCCTTAGTCAACGAAGTGATTACGATACTGGATTGGTTACCGAGCCGGATTTTCGCCTTTGGTTATGCCTTAAGTGGTCAATTTAGTGAAGGTTTAGCGGCGTGGCGCCGTAATGGATTGACCTTAAATGTGAGTGCTCGTACTGTGGTGGCTGAAACGGCATTAGCGGCACAACCTTTACCAGAGGTCGCAAGTGCGCCTATATGTGTACAATCAACCTTAGCATTATTAGTGCTCAGTAAACGTAACTTTACACTTATTGTTGCAATACTTTCATTACTGACCATTTTTGGATTGGTGAGTTAAAAGAAGGATGCTTCGCAGCGAGAATCGAGAACGCTTCGCTGCTAGGGTGTCGCTGTGCTCCTTCTAGTCTAGAATCTAGAGCCTAGAATCTATCCGCTGCGCTTTTGGCTGCGCCTAGTGGGGCGAAGTCCGTGCTTTTGTCAAATGGTCTGACCCCATAAACATTTTTTTCCGCTATGCTCTCTCTTCGTGAGTGCTTTTGATCGAGATCGCTTTTAAGGAGTGATCTTCAATCTGGACATCAAAACGCTGATTTGATAAAGTGCGCTCACTCAAAAAAATTGGTAAGACCAATTTACAACGGAGCTGAGCGCCTGATGGCCTATAGTAAAATTAATCAGCCAAAAATTTCTGACGTGATCATGGCGCAATTAGAGCAAATGATCTTAGAGGGGAGTTTACAGCCCGGTCAGAAGTTACCGCCTGAACGCGAACTAGCGATCCAGTTTGAAGTGTCTCGACCTTCTTTGCGTGAAGCTATTCAAAAGCTTGAGGCAAAAGGACTGTTAATGCGCCGCCAAGGCGGTGGTACTTATGTCAAAGAACAACTCTGGCAGACCCTTGCCGATCCTATTGTTGAACTGATGAATTCAGATCCAGAAAGTCAGTACGACTTACTGGAGTTCCGCCATGCCACC
The DNA here is from genome assembly GCF_013283205.1 of Shewanella sp. ISTPL2. Taxonomy (NCBI): domain Bacteria; kingdom Pseudomonadati; phylum Pseudomonadota; class Gammaproteobacteria; order Alteromonadales; family Shewanellaceae; genus Shewanella; species Shewanella sp. ISTPL2. The sequence goes on from NZ_JAAPAV010000001.1 coordinate 315,975, forward strand.
GAAGGCATGATGGCCTATTTTGCGGCCCTGCGTGGTACCGACGCCGATATGCAAAATATCAAGCGTATGATCCTCGAGGTGGAAGCCGCCACCGATATCGAACAAAAAGCTGCTGCGATTGTGCGTTTTTATCGTGCTGTGGCGGAAGCGTCACATAACGTGGCTATGTTACACCTCGTTCTTAGTTTAACCCCTGTGCTGCATCAAAATGTGGCGCAAAACCTGGAGCTTTTAAGCCGCCGCGAAGAAGCTTCTACTATGGCTAACGATCACAGACGGGCCTTGCTCGCTGCCATCGTTCGTCGTGATCCCGACGCCGCCAGAGAAGCCTCGAATGAACACTTAAGTTACATCGAAGAGGTGATGTTATCTGTGCGGGAAGAAGATAGCCGGTTGCAGCGAAGCTTGCGCCGTTTAAAGAGTGGCGCTTAAGTTCTGTGATTTAGCTGCCAGCTAAATCGGAATATGCCGCAAACACCATTCATTATCATGTATATAGAGAAGGACAGTGTCATGTCTGAAGATATGCTACAAGACGTAGATCCGTTAGAGACTCAGGAATGGGTTGATGCCCTGCAAGCCGTGTTGGAACAGGAAGGCCCAGAGCGCGCGCATTTTTTACTAGAAAAGCTGATCGATAAAGCGCGTCGTAATGGCACTCACTTGCCTTATAACGCCACAACGGCTTACCTGAACACTATCCCTGCGGGTCAAGAGCCGCACATGCCTGGCAACCAAGAGATGGAACGTCGCATTCGCGCCATCATCCGTTGGAACGCTTTAGCTATGGTGCTTCGTGGTTCTAAGAAAGATTTAGAATTAGGCGGCCATATTTCAAGCTTCGCCTCAAGCGCGACTATTTATGACGTATGTTTTAACCACTTCTTCCGCGCACCCAATGAAAAAGACGGTGGCGATTTAGTGTATTTCCAAGGCCATATTGCCCCTGGTATTTATGCGCGTTCATTCTTAGAAGGTCGTTTAAGCGAAGACCAACTGGCTAACTTCCGTCAAGAAGTGGATGGCAAGGGTCTGTCTTCATACCCACATCCAAAACTGATGCCGGATTACTGGCAATTTCCAACCGTTTCTATGGGCTTAGGTCCTATCCAAGCGATTTATCAGGCGCGTTTCCTGAAATATCTGACTGACCGTGGTCTGAAAGATTGTTCAGCACAAACCGTTTACTGTTTCTTAGGTGACGGTGAGTGTGACGAGCCAGAAGCCTTAGGTGCGATTGGTTTAGCGGCCCGTGAAGAATTAGATAACTTAGTCTTCATCGTTAACTGTAACTTACAGCGTCTTGATGGCCCTGTACGTGGTAACGGTAAGATCATCCAAGAACTTGAAGGCGAATTCCGCGGCGCAGGCTGGGAAGTGGTCAAAGTGATTTGGGGTCGTTACTGGGATCCATTATTGGCCCGTGACACTAGCGGTAAGTTACTGCAGTTAATGGAAGAAACCGTTGACGGTGAATACCAAAACTGTAAAGCCAAAGGTGGCGCTTATACTCGCGAACACTTCTTTGGTAAGTATCCTGAAACGGCCGAAATGGTTGCTAATATGTCAGATGATGACATTTGGCGTTTAAACCGTGGCGGTCATGATCCCGTGAAAGTGTACGCTGCCTTAGATCACGCACAAAAAACCAAAGGTCGCCCAACGGTGATTTTAGCTAAAACTGTAAAAGGTTATGGCTTAGGTGATGCGGGTGAAGGTAAAAACATCGCTCACAACGTGAAGAAAATGGGTATCGAGTCTATCCGTTACTTCCGCGATCGTTTCAATATTCCGATCCCAGATGACCAGTTAGAAGATCTGCCTTTCTATCACCCAGGTCCAGATTCTGAAGAAGTGAAGTACATGATGAGCCGTCGTGAAGCGCTGTATGGTAGCGTGCCACAACGTCGTCAAAAGTTCACCGAAGAGATGGAAGTGCCATCACTGAAGATTTTCGATTCGATTTTACAGGGCTCTAACGGCCGTGAAATTTCATCGACTATGGCATTCGTTCGTGTTCTGACAGCCCTGCTGAAAGACAAGAAAATTGGCAAAAATATTGTGCCAATTATTCCTGACGAAGCCCGTACTTTCGGCATGGAAGGTTTGTTCCGTCAAGTGGGTATTTATGCTCACGAAGGCCAAAAATATATTCCGCAGGATTCTGACCAAGTTGCTTACTACCGTGAAGATAAAACCGGCCAAGTATTGCAAGAAGGGATTAACGAACTCGGCGCTATGTCTTCATGGGTATCAGCAGCGACGAGCTACTCAGTCAACGATACACCTATGATCCCGTTCTACATCTACTACTCAATGTTCGGTTTCCAACGTATTGGCGACATGGCTTGGGCAGCGGGTGACATGCGTGCTCGTGGTTTCTTAGTCGGTGGTACTTCCGGTCGTACAACGCTTAACGGCGAAGGTTTACAGCATCAAGATGGTCACAGCCACGTATTGGCGAACACTATCCCTAACTGTATTACTTACGATCCAACATACGGCTACGAAATCGCCGTTGTGGTACAAGATGGTATCCGTCGTATGTACGGCGAGAATCAAGAAGATATCTTCTACTACTTGACCACAATGAACGAAAACTATGAGCAACCAGCCATGCCAGAAGGCGCGGAAGTGGGCATAGTGAAAGGTATCTACAAGTTAGAAACGGTTGCGGGTTCAGGTAAAGGCAAAGTTCAGTTAATGAGCTGTGGCACTATCCTTGAACAAACTCGTAAAGCGGCGCAAGCACTGGCGAAAGACTTTGGTATTACTGCCGACGTATTCAGTGTGACCAGCTTTAACGAATTGACTCGCGATGGTCAAGCCGCTGAACGTTGGAACATGCTGCACCCAACCGAAACGCCAAAACAAGCCTATATCAGCCAAGTGATTTCAAGTGATGCACCTGCAATCGTCGCGACTGACTATATGAAGATTTACGGCGAACAGTTACGTGCTTATATTCCTACCGATTACAAAGTGTTAGGTACTGACGGTTTCGGTCGTTCAGACAGCCGCGAGAATCTGCGTCACCACTTCGAAGTGGACGCTAAGTTTATCGTTATTGCGGCACTGAAATCACTGGTTGATCGCAAAGAGCTGCCTGTCGATGTGTTAGCAAAAGCCATTAAAGAATATGGTATCGACGCTGACAAGATCAATCCACAGTACGCGTAAGAGGCAATGAAAATGGCTGAATTAAAAGAAGTTTTTGTTCCTGATATCGGCGGCGATGAAGTGCAAGTGATCGAAATTTGTGTGGCTGTGGGTGATACCCTAGCGGCAGAAGAATCGATTCTTACCGTCGAAAGCGACAAGGCGACTATGGATATTCCAGCGCCTTTCGCCGGTGTTTTAGCCGAATTGAAAGTGGCTGTGGGCGATAAAGTATCTGAAGGTACTTTGATTGCTATGATGCAAGCGGCGGGCGCGGCAGCAGCCGCTCCGGCTCCAGTTGCAGCACCCGCTCAGGCGGCACCAGCATCTGCACCAGTTCAAGCGGCTCCTGCCCCTGTGGCTGCGGCTCCTGCGACGGGCGCAACCAAAGTGGTTGAAGTGACAGTACCAGATATCGGTGGCGACACAGATGTATCGGTTATCGAAGTCCTGGTTGCTGTCGGTGACAAGATTGAAGTTGATAGCGGTTTAATTACCCTAGAAACAGACAAAGCGACGATGGACGTGCCATCACCTTTCGCGGGTGTGGTTAAAGACGTTAAAGTTGCGGTTGGCGATAAAGTGTCGCAAGGCTCTTTAGTCATCATGCTTGAAGTGGGCGGCGCTGCACCTGCAGCCGCGCCAACTGTTGCTGCCCAAGCTGCTCCTGCCACTACGGTAGCGCCAGTGGCCGCAGCACCTGCTGCACCAGCGGCAAGTGTGGTTGCGGTAAAAGAAATTCAAGTGCCGGATATTGGCGATGCCAGCAATGTCGATGTGATCGAAGTGCTCGTCTCTGTCGGTGATGAAATCACTGCCGACCAAGGTTTGATTACGCTTGAAACTGACAAAGCCACCATGGAAGTGCCTGCGCCATTCGCCGGTAAACTGCTGTCTTTGACTGTTAAAGTGGGTGACAAGGTTTCTCAAGGTAGCGTCATTGCGACGATTGAGACGACTTCTGTTGCAACAGCAAGTGCGCCAGCACCTGCTGCACAAGCGGCGGCTCCTGCTCCAGTGAGCGCTGCACCCGTTGCAGCCCCAACACCTGCAAGCCGTCCACCAGTACCCCATCACCCAAGCGCAGGTACACCTGTGTCTACTGGTGCGGTACATGCGTCTCCTGCAGTACGCCGTTTAGCCCGTGAGTTTGGTGTCGACTTGACCCAAGTGACTGGTTCTGGCCGTAAAGGTCGCATCATGAAAGAAGATGTGCAGGCGTATGTGAAATACGAACTGTCGCGTCCGAAAGCGACTGCTGCAACTTCTGTTGGTTCAGGTAACGGCGGTGGTCTGCAAGTGATTGCAGCACCTAAAGTTGATTTCAGTAAGTTTGGTGAAGTGGAAGAGATTCCATTAAGCCGTATCCAGAAGATTTCTGGCCCTAACTTACACCGCAACTGGGTGACTATCCCTCACGTGACTCAGTTCGATGAAGCTGATATCACTGAAATGGAAGAGTTCCGCAAGCAGCAAAACGATGTAGCGGCGAAGAAAAAAGCCGATTACAAGATCACGCCTTTAGTGTTTATGCTGAAAGCTGTGGCTAAAACGTTGCAACAGTTCCCTGTGTTCAACTCGAGCTTAAGCTCTGATGGCGAATCACTGATCCAGAAAAAGTATTTCCACATCGGTGTGGCGGTTGATACGCCAAACGGTTTGGTTGTGCCAGTCGTGCGTGACGTGGATAAGAAAGGCATTATCGAGTTATCTCGTGAACTGGCTGATATCTCTATCCGTGCCCGTGATGGCAAGCTGAAATCTGCTGATATGCAAGGTAGCTGTTTCACCATTTCAAGTTTAGGTGGTATTGGCGGTACGGCGTTTACGCCTATCGTGAACTACCCAGACGTGGCGATTTTAGGTGTGTCTAAATCTGAAATTAAGCCTAAGTGGAATGGTAAAGAGTTCGAACCTAAATTGATGTTGCCGCTGTCACTGTCATACGATCACCGCGTGATCGATGGTGCCATGGCTGCACGTTTTAGTGTAACGCTGTCAGGAATTCTGTCCGATATTCGTACTTTGGTTCTGTAAGCATATAAGGCTGCTCATCTTGAGCAGCCTTTTGTTTATTGTGATCAGTATCAAACACAGGTTAAAATGCGCCCACCTTACGCGCTGGCGCATTTTCGGTTGGCAGGATAGCTCCTCCAACGGATTGAATGAGAATTAGAGGAAAACATGAGTAACGAAATCAAAACTCAGGTAGTGGTATTAGGTGCAGGTCCTGCAGGTTATTCTGCGGCTTTCCGTGCTGCTGACTTAGGTCTGGAAACCATCATAGTTGAACGTTTTAGCACTTTAGGTGGCGTGTGTCTTAACGTGGGTTGTATCCCATCTAAAGCCTTACTGCACGTTGCTAAAGTTATCGAAGAAGCCAAAGCGGTTGCCGCTCACGGTGTGGTCTTCGGCGAGCCAACTATCGATTTAGATAAGTTACGTGGCTTTAAAGAAAAAGTCATTGGCCAATTAACTGGCGGATTGGGCGGCATGTCCAAAATGCGTAAAGTTAACGTGGTTAACGGTTTTGGTAAATTCACTGGCCCTAACACGCTAGAAGTGACTGCTGAAGATGGCACTGTGACTAAAGTGACTTTCGAGCAAGCGATCATTGCAGCGGGTTCTCGCCCAATCAAACTGCCATTTATTCCGCATGAAGATCCACGTATTTGGGATTCGACTGACGCATTAGAACTGAAAGAAGTTCCAGGCAAGTTGTTAGTGATGGGCGGCGGTATTATCGGTCTAGAAATGGGTACTGTGTACGCATCTTTAGGCAGCCAAATCGACGTGGTTGAGATGTTCGACCAAGTGATCCCTGCGGCTGATAAAGATGTGGTTCGCGTATTTACTAAGCAAATCAAGAAGAAATTCAACCTGATCCTTGAAACTAAAGTCACAGCGGTCGAAGCCCGTGAAGACGGTATCTATGTTTCTATGGAAGGTAAGAGCGCGCCAACTGAAGCCGTTCGTTACGATGCCGTATTAGTGGCTATTGGCCGTGCACCTAATGGTAAGTCGTTAGATGCTGAAAAAGCAGGTGTTAACGTTGATGAGCGTGGCTTTATCAAGGTTGATAAGCAACTGCGTACTAACGTACCGCACATCTATGCAATTGGTGACATCGTTGGTCAACCTATGTTGGCTCACAAAGGCGTGCACGAAGGCCACGTAGCGGCTGAAGTTATCGCTGGCATGAAGCACTACTTCGATCCAAAAGTCATCCCATCAATTGCTTATACTGACCCAGAAGTCGCTTGGGTTGGTTTGACTGAGAAAGAAGCGAAAGAGCAAGGTATTGCTTACGAAACCGCAACTTTCCCATGGGCTGCAAGTGGTCGTGCGATTGCGTCAGATTGTTCTGAAGGTATGACTAAGCTGATTTTCGACAAAGACACTCACCGCGTGATCGGTGGTGCTATTGTGGGTGTTAACGGCGGCGAGCTGTTAGGCGAAATCGGTCTAGCGATTGAAATGGGTTGTGATGCTGAAGATTTAGCATTAACCATTCACGCTCACCCAACACTGCACGAATCAGTCGGCTTAGCGGCTGAAATGTACGAAGGTTCTATTACTGATTTGCCAAACCCAAAGGCAAAGAAAAAGTAATTTAGCTGTCGATTAAAAAAGCGCTCACTTGAGCGCTTTTTTATTGCCTGTATTTTTTTGTAACTTTTATGTAAACAAGCGGATGAATTGAAGGGATTGAGCTGCTACAGTACAGTTATACCCAAGCGACCTCAAAATACGAGTTTCAGAGCGCCCAGGGTGCTTCAATTCAAGGCGCATCAATGAAAAAATGTGGCCACCTTTTGAATTGATGCAACACGGAAGTGGAGTGCCCTGGGTGCTCCGTCCCGGCGGGTTTTAACGCACTTTATGCGGTGTTGGCTATTTTTGACTTAGCCCACTAGGCCTGCAAATAGCCGTCTTGCCTAAAGTGCGTTAAATTCCCGCTGAATGCTGCATTTTGAGGTGGTTTGGGTATATGTATGAAGTAAGTTGTCACATGCAAACAAAAATAATTAGAACAATTCTGACATGTTTCATCCTTTCACTGATTAGCGTCCATTCGGCTTGGGCGGGCGGCTTTGTGCAGCGTGTTTTTACCGATAGAGACGGTTTAGCTGTCACCAGCATCCGAGGTTTAGCCTTAGATGACTATGGTTTTGTATGGGCAGCGACTGAGCAGGGCTTGTATCGGGTCAGTAATTCTAAGGTGCGGCGCATTGATAAAATTGGCACGGAATCACGGCTTGCGGATGACTTTTTAACGACAGTGGTAAACATCGACCGAGACAAGTTATTGGTCAGCACCAATGCCGCGATTTACCTTTACGATATAGTACAAAATCAATTTACCGCGTTTGGTTCTCCCTATCTATTCCCGCAGTTTCCAGGTGGTGCGCTGATATCGGCAGCCCGCAAGAATAGCAAAACATGGCGATTATTAATTGATAATGGTCAGATCTATGAGTTTTCCCCTTCAAAGTCTGAACTGCGCCTTATCACCCAATTAGCTGTTAATCGCGACCTTCCTTGGCGCAAGTTATTGCTTATGCCCAATGGACACATGTTGGTTGCGGGGCAGTTGCAACTAGAGCTCCTCGATAACAAGGGCGAACGGCTGTTCCAATACCCTTGGACCGAATCTATGGGCAGTATTCTCGATATGTTGGAGGATACTCAACATAGGATCTGGATTGCGACAGGGCGTGGTGTTTATCAATTAGATCAAATCGCTCATCAAATTACACCTGTGCCAGAATTACCCGATTGGAGCACAGCGATCATTGAAGATGCTAAAGGGTATTTGTGGTTTGCCAGTCGTATTGGCTTGTTAAAATGGTCGCCTGAGACGCGGTTGATTGAGAATTATCAGCAAGAGTTGAAGGCTGAGGCCAACATGGAAACGCTGAAAGCCATGTTGTTTGATGATGCAGGCTTGATGTGGGTTGGAGGCTCTGGTGATGGATTGGCATTGTTAGCGTCACCGCCTGATTTCATTCTTGATACTTATGCGGCAGATGAACCCTATCAGCTGAGCGATGCCATGACTTGGTCTGTACATGCCAGTGATGAAGGGGTTTGGCTCGGTTCTTCCAGTGTAGATTTTGTTGCTAAGGGCAGTAAAAAAGCGGTTAACATTCCGATTGAGGGGTTTAATCCCCACGAAAGTATTTATGATATTAGTGAGTTTGAGGACCATTATTTACTGATCTCAACAACCAGTGGTCTTTTTGTTATTGATAAAGAGACCTTGCAAGGAAGTAGTTTTTCTAAATGGACTCACGGTCAGGATGACTTTAAAAATAAGCTCATATATAAAACTTATCGGGATCCCAAACTGAAAGGACGCGTCTGGATTGCGACTACCACGGGACTCTATTTTTGGGAAATGGGACTCTATGAGCCCCAGCCATTTGATATTGATAAGTCATCGAACGAATTTGATGGCCCCAAGCGGCCAGTGATCCGCACGATTTATCGTACCTCTGACGGTCGTCTTTGGGTTGGCGGTAAAAAAGTCTTTGGTTACATAGACAGTCAAAACGAGTTTCATGATCAACGGCACTTATTTAATGCTTTTGCGGCACAACCAACGATTAGCCATATTGAAGAAATGTCCCCGGGAATTATCTGGTTTGGTTCTTATGAAAAAGGTTTGTTTGAATATCAGCAGCAGGCGGAATCGTTAGTTTCACTGACTTCCGAATGGCAATTAAATTGTAGTTCAGTGTTTTTTATTCAAAAGACCCCTAAGTCAAATCTTGTGGGTTGTGCTGATTCTTTGATTCGTCAGGATATTCAAACTGGCAATATCGCCATGTTTAATCAACTCGATGGTTTGATTTCCGATGAAATGAACGAGGGCGCTTATTTTTATTCGCCAAAAACAGGCTTTTACTTAGGAACACCTGAAGGTGTGATGCGACTCGATGTCAATAGGCTGGTCAATCGTATAACCGATGACCATGTGATGCTTGAATCTGTCTCTGTGTACTATAACAACACGACAGAAGTATCCTTGTTGCCGCGTAACCTGATGACCATCAAACCCGATGCGAATATGGTGAGTTTTCAAATCACTAACTTAGATTACCTCGATGATTCGCCAATTCAATTTAAATACCGATTACGTTATCAGGATGAAGATAGCCATTACGTCTTGTTGCAGGGGGAATCTCAGATCAACCTCGCAGGATTAGCGGCGGGTGGCTATGTGTTAGATATTTTGAGTCAAGTTAATGGGATATGGTCAGATAAGCCGTTCTCTTATCCTTTTTATGTTGAGCAGCATTGGTGGTTATCCCAAGGTTTTAAAGGCATTTTGCTGCTGTTATTTTCAATTATTGCTTTAAGTCTTGCTTGGTATCGACAACGACAGATCAATACCTTTAAGCAGATGAATCTGGCATTAACGGAGAGTGAGGACAGGTTAAGGCAGTCTTTGCGCGGCAGTGACTCAGATCTCTGGGAGTGGCATAAAAATACTCAGGCATTTCACCTTGATAATCGCGGTTCGGTGCTTGGTACGCATGCCAATGAGATTGTGGTGAGCTTAGAGGATTTGCCTGTGCATCCGCAGGATAGGGAGAAAGCTCTCGCTCAGTGGGATAACATGATGGCGGGTGAGATTGACCGATTCGAGGCCGAATATCGCTATCAGCGTAAGGACGGTAATTGGGGGTGGCTGAGGGTTAGAGGGCGGCCAGTTGCTCGCAATAAGCACTCAAATGAAATTGAACGGGTCGCGGGTATTTATAGCGATATTACTGTGCAACGCCAGCTAGAAGATGAAATTAATTTATTGGCGAAAGCGTTTGGCAATACCTCTGAAGGTGTGTTGATTTTAGATGTCGAAGGCGGTATTCGCGTTGCTAATTACGCTGCGCAACAAATTATTGGTATAGATTCTGACGACTTAGTTGGGCAACCATTTGCACAATTCGTACAGATGAATGACGGATTAGCATCGGAGATTAAGCAACTTCTCCGTGATAGTCAGTCTTGGACCGGAGAGCGGGAGTTAATCCGCGCCAATCAGCAACTCTGTCCAGTGTGGCTAAACGTGTCGGTGATGCAAAGCATTAACGGGAAAGTAACCCACTATGTGGTGGTATTTTCTGATATTACGGAGCGTAAACGTACTGAAGCCGATTTACGCCGTTTGGCTAATTACGATGTACTTACTGGGTTGCCAAATCGCTCCTTATTTTCTAGCCGTTTATTACAGTCGATTCAAGCTGCGCAACAAACAGGTGAGAAACTGGCGCTATTGTTTTTAGATCTCGATAGATTTAAGCATGTTAATGATTCCTATGGTCATAGCATGGGCGATGCTCTGCTGGTCGAAGCATCAAGCCGACTGCAATCTTGTATTTCCAGCGAGCATTTACTCTGTCGTTTTGGTGGCGATGAATTTGTGATTTTACTCCGCAATGCAAACAGCATTGACGATATTAACCATGTCGCCGAGCGCCTGTTGGAGCAAATTGTCGCGCCTTTTAAGTTATATGGTCGGGAATTTTATATTTCGACCAGTATAGGCATCAGTATTTGGCCCGACGATGCGGTGCAGCCAGAGGCTTTTATCAAGAATGCCGATCTTGCTATGTACCATGCCAAAGAAGAAGGGCGAGGCAATTTCCAATATTATTCCTCGGAGCGTAATGCTCAAGCCCTCTATCATTTACGGCTTGAGGCCGATTTACGCAAAGCCATAGAACGGCAAGAGTTCGAGCTTTATTACCAGCCGCAAATTGATATTTTGCGTAATGATAAGCTCATAGGAATGGAAGTATTAATTCGCTGGAAACATCCGCTGGACGGCTTTATTCGTCCCGATATTTTCATCAAAGTCGCCGAGGCCTGCGGTTTAATTGTTGATATTGACCGCTGGGTATTAAGACAAGCCTGTGTGCAGGGAGCCAATTGGACTAAGCGCTATGGCTCGGGCTTTAAGTTGTCGGTTAATATTTCGGCGGTGCATTTTAGGCAGCCAGATTTTATTGAAGATATCCAAAGAATTTTACAAGAAACCCAAATGCCAACAGCATCTTTAGGATTAGAAATCACCGAAGGCGTATTGATGAAGGAGTTGCATGTCGCTAAAGACCATCTTACTCGATTGAAATCTTTGGGGATCGAGGTTGCCATCGATGACTTTGGTACTGGGTATTCTTCACTGGCTTATTTGCGTAATTTTGAAGTCAATACCCTAAAAATTGATCGCTCCTTTTTGATTGATATCGCCACTAATACCGCAGATCAGGCGATTGTGAGCAGTATTATTGAATTAGCCCGTAACCTTAAATTAAATGTAGTTGCTGAAGGGATTGAGACGGTTGAGCAGTTAGAGCAAGTCTTTAGCCGTGGCTGTTATATTATTCAAGGGTATTATTTTGCTAAACCTATGTGCGTTGATGATTTTGAGCGCTATTTAGAGACAGATAACAAAATCGTCTCTATTGATCATTAAGCTAGAAACATAGTCTATTATTGGCTCGCGAATACTTAATATTTGTACAGCTGATGGGCAATCGTCTGCACGATATAAGCCAGTGAGCTTGAGATGTAAACGTTATCGTCTTCAGTGATGATGGATATTTTGTTTAGCAGTTTATTCAATTAAACTTCATCTGTTTGTATAAAGAGTACACAAACTTATCACTAGTCGGTCCAGATAAAATATGACTGACGGTTAAATCGATAAGTTTGTTAATATAACTCGGATTTTTATCCCATAAAAAGTAGCCTCACATGATGCGTCAACTACTCGCTTCTATTATTTTGTGTTTATGTGTTACCCCGTCTTTGGCTGCAGAGCGCCTTAAAATTGGTGTCGTACTCAGTGGTGGTGGTGCTAAAGGCGCCGCTCATGTGGGCGTGCTCAAAATATTAGAAGAACATAACATCCCCGTTGATTACATCGCGGGCACCAGCATAGGCGCCTATGTCGCTGGCATGTATTCACTGGGTTACAGTGCGAGTGAAGTGGAAGCTATCATGATGGGGGTCAACTGGGACAGTGGCTACTCGGACACCATACCGCGCAATATTTTGAGTTACAGGGATAAACAGTTACGCGACCGTTACAATATTCCGTTAAACATTGGCTATAACGAAGGCCAAGTGAGGGCTCCAAGTGGTCTGCTACGTGGACAGACTATGTCACAACTTTTACGTCAGTCGACAGATCTGGTACAGCAATTTGGTCATTTTGATGATTTAGCCATTCCCTACCGAGCGGTTGCAACCGACTTAGAAACTAGCTTACCTGTGGTGATTAGTCATGGCAGTATGGTTAAAGCCATGCAAGCGTCTGCAACTGTACCTGGTGCACTTCAGCCAGCACAAATTGAAGGCAAGTTATTGGTCGATGGTGGTATTGCTAATAACATGCCCGTCGATGTGGTTAAGGCCATGGGAGCCGATATTATTATCGCCGTCGATATTGGCTCGCCTCTGGTCAAAAAAGATAAATTAGACAGTACTATCGCAGTGCTCGATCAGCTCTCTAATTTTTTGACCAATGCCAGCACTGAAAAACAAAAACAATTACTGACAGATAAAGATGTATTGATCCGACCCGCGATTGACGCCCTCAGCACCACTGATTTCACTATTATGCCGCTGGCATTAACCCTTGGAAAAGAAGCCGCTAATGGTCAGCTTTATAAGTTGAGCAGCATGAGCGTGAGCCCTGAGGAATATGCCGCTTACGTCGAGGCTAAAAAAGCCAAAGGTAAATTATTAATGGCGGATGTACGTCATCCCATTAATGAAATCGTATTTGAAAACCAATCTAAGGTGAGTTTGAATCTCTTGACGGAAACCTTGGATATTAAACCTGGGCAAGCTGTATCTAAAGACGAGCTTAATGAGGCGTTAAAGCGTATTTACTCCCTCAATAAATTTGAACGTGTCGATGCTGAATTTGTAGAAGGTGAGGATGGCCGTATACTCACAGTCACCACTAAGGCTAAGTCTTGGGGGCCGAATTATTTCCAACTGGGCTTTAATTGGGAGGATGATTTTAATTCAGAATCTGCCATCAGTTTTGACATGGCTTATACCATGACTGATTTGACCTTTAATGGTGGCGAGTGGCGCAATGAGGTCAAACTCGGCATTGAAAAGTTGTTTGCAACTGAGTTCTATCAGCCTTTAGACAGGGACCAACAGTTCTTTAGCCGTGCCCGCTATCAATACGATACCCGTGATTGGGACTTATACGATAATAACAGTCGTATCTTAACCTTCGACAAGAAAACCCACACTATTGAATTAGGCATAGGTTATAACTACACCTTACAAGGGATGATTGAGTTAGGCTTAGTCGCAGAGAAGGGGTCGATAGTCAATGATGTTTGGCTAACGCAGGACTTAGATTTTAGTTCCTATGGTGCTTACTTTAGGTTCGGTTACGATAGCTTAGATAGCATTAGCTTTCCAACATCAGGTAATCGCGTAACCTTAAACGTTTACGTGCGCAATGAAGATTTCAATGACAGTATCGACGATAATCAAAACCAATTTAGTGTGCAAATAGAGGCCGACTGGAAAGGTGCCTTGAGTGTCGGTAACCACGCTTTTGTTGGTAAGGCATCAATTGCTACCAACAATAATGATGGGGTCAATACGCTGCATTTATCTGAGCTGGGAGGATTCTTAAACCTGTCTGGTTACCATAAAGACTCCATTATGGGCGCACATAAAGTGTTTGGGGCCTTTATTTATCAATATGATCTCGGGCGTGATGCACTAGGTATGACAGATTATCCTCTATACCTAGGTTGGAGCTTAGAGGCGGGGAATGTCTGGGACGAGCGCACTGACGTTACCCTGACCGATCTGATTTATGCATCGAGTCTTTATATCGGTACAGATACTTCCATGGGACCCGCAGCACTTGGTTTTGGGATCACAGATCTTGGCGATAAGTCTTTCTATTTATTTGTGGGTAAAAACTTCTAGTTTGATATTTGTGTAAAGGACTTAAGGGCATGACTGAGGTTGTGCCCTTACTTTTTGGTCGATGGAAAAACTATAAGCGTCATCCCTATGGAAGTTCTCTTGCCGAAATAGCTAAGAGTGTCGCTAAAGTGTCATATCCTTTTACAAAATCTTACTACTGTGAGGCGTGCCAAGATGCTAAGGTTTTGCGGGAAAAATAATAACTCTCAACGGAAGCTGGGGAAAACAATGAAGAAGATAAGCACACTGGCACTGAGTATCGCCTTGAGTTTAGGTTTAGCGGCTTGTAGTACTGAGCCTAAAACTGAAGCCGTCGCGGTGTCTGGCATTGAATTGCAAAACTTTGATGCCTCAGTTCGCCATCAAGATGATTTCTATTACAGCGTTAACGGAAAATGGTTGGCAAATACGCCTATTCCTGCTGACAAATCTAACTATGGCGCGTTTTCTGTGTTGTACGACCAAAGCCAAGATGCATTGAAGAAAATTATCGACGAAGCGGCCGCTAAAAAGAATCCTGCTGCAGGTTCGAATGAGCAGAAAATCGGTGATTTCAATGCCAGCTTCATGAATACCGATTTACTTGAAACCTTAGGTGTTACACCGCTTAAGCCATTGCTGGCCGATATCGCTGCCGCAAAAACGCACGCTGACTTACCCGCTGTTATGGGCAAATTACTGACGACGGGTTCTGGTATTCCTTTTGGTTTTTACGTCAATAATGACGCTAAAAACTCAACCCAGTATGCGGTGTATTTAAGCCAGTCGGGCCTTACGTTGCCTGACCGCGATTATTACCTAAAAGATGATCCTAAGTTTGCCGCTAATCGCCAAGCCATGGCCAAGTATGTGACAGACATACTGACCGAAGCGGGTTACAAGGACGCTAAACGCGCGGCTAAAAACGTCGCCGACATCGAAATGATGATCGCCAAAAGTCAGTGGAGCCGAGTCGAATCCCGTGATGCCAACAAGGCATACAACAAGTTAGATCGTGCTGAACTGCAAAAGTTAACCGGTCAATTCGATTTTAATGCCTTTGCTGCGAGTGCTGGCTTAGGCGATAAAGTGACTGAAGTGATCGTGCGTCAGCCCTCTTATTTTGAAAAACTCGGCGCCAGTTTCGAGACATTCCCAGTATCGGCTTGGCAGGATTATCTGGCGTTCCACTTAGTGGATAGCTACGCCGAGTTACTGAGTAAAAACTTTGTTGATTTGAACTTCGCCTTTAAGAGCAAAACCTTAATGGGTATCGAAGAGCAGCAGCCACGCTGGAAAAAAGCGGTTGATGGCGCCGACCAAGTGATTGGTGAGTTAGTGGGTGAAGAGTACGTTAAGCAATACTTCAAGCCAGAAGCTAAAGCGCGCATGGAAACCATGATCAAAAACTTGATCAAAGGTTTTGAAGTCAGCATTAATGAACTTGAGTGGATGACGCCAGAAACCAAAGTCGCCGCCCAAGAAAAACTGGCTAAATTTACTTACAAAATTGGCTATCCAGATAAATGGAAAGATTACTCAGGTTTAGATATTAAGGCTGACGAGTTAGTCGGTAACTACATGCGTTACGCTCAGTTTGAATATCAAGACATGATCAACAAGCTAGGCAAGCCAATTGATCGTACCGAATGGGGCATGACACCACAAACGGTGAATGCTTACTACAGCCCAGTGAAAAACGAAATTGTGTTCCCTGCTGCGATTCTGCAACCGCCATTCTTTAATATGGATGCCGATGATGCCGTTAACTACGGTGGTATAGGTGCAGTGATCGGCCATGAAATTAGCCATGGTTTTGATGACCAAGGCGCTAAATACGATGGTGATGGCAACCTGCGTGATTGGTGGTCAGATAAAGACAGAGAAGAGTTCCAAAAACGCGGTAAGCAGTTGTCTGCCCAATACTCAGGTTATGAGGCAATGCCCGGCAAGTTTGTTAATGGTGATTTGACCTTAGGGGAAAACATTGGCGACTTAGGTGGTTTAACCGTAGCGGCACGCTCGTATTTGATGAGCCTTAACGGCAAACCTGCACCTGTGCTCGATGGTTTAACGGGCGAGCAACGCTTCTTTGTGGGTTGGTCGCAAGTATGGCGCCGTAATTACCGTGATGAAGAACTGAGTCGTCGTTTGCTGACAGATCCGCATTCACCGAGCCATTATCGTGCCATGGGTACGCCACGTAACGTGGAAGCCTTCTATAAGGCCTTCGAGATGAAAGAAGGCGATAAAATGTATTTAACACCAGATGAGCGTGTGAAAATTTGGTAATACATTCAGTAGATTGAAATAAGAAAAGCCAGACAATGTCTGGCTTTTTTATTGATGACCATAATCTAGGATGCTGCCGATTAATGTCCGTAACCTAAGGATTCAATTTTTGTGACTTTATTATCAGTGGCATACAGGCGGCGCATTAAGCGTGTTGGTCCAAAGTCATAGGTCCATTCTTGATACTCAGTCGGCAACTTGCTGGGATCGATCACCCTGTCTCCTTTAGCGTTGAGATAAGTCGCGGGCAAACTGTATTCTCGAATATCACTGGGCGAGCCGCATTTATCCTGCACAGTCGTTAAAGTATCGCCCGTATTGATCACTTGTTGTTTACAGTGCATGGTCTCACCTGCACTAGCGGGTAAACAGGTGGACATGAGTATTAAACCCATGGGCAGTATTAAGGATAGGTACTTCACATTGCATTCCTTCTGGTGCATACACCATTCTGGCATTTATCCGTAGGGCAAAGACTAAGCTTATCCGCCCTGCAGAAACTCGGTGTGTTGTGACGTTATTTCGCCAAAATTGTTGCTAATGCCAACAAACTCTCGGCCTGATGATGGGCGATAATCCATTTAGCATCGCCTCTTTGTTCTGGCGCAGGGATCGCGACCGTTTGCATGTTGGCTGCTCTGGCGGCAATTAAGCCGTTAAAGGAATCTTCGATGGCAAGACAACAACGGGGATCAACATCTAACGCCTTAGCGCAATTCAAATAAACTTCTGGGTGGGGTTTGCCATAGGTGAGTCCCTCGGCCGATTGTACTGCCATAAATTTATCACTGAGTTCTAGCTTAGAAAGAACTGCCTCAATAATAGTGTAGAACGACGAGGTCGCTAAGCCGATTTTAAGGCCAAGCGCTTGGCAGTGATCAATCGCTTCGTGGACGCCCAGCATAGCTTCGCCGCTAACCAGAATTTCATTTGCAACTTTATCAACAATCGTTTGGCTGACCTTGGCATTATCATAGTGTGGCCAAGGTGCCTTGTGGTACCAATAATCGACGCATTGATCGATGCGTAAGCCTGTGGTTTGTTGAATCGTCTCTATCGTCACTGGCACGCCGAGTGCGGATAACACTTCATACTCGACTCGCTGCCATAGGGGTTCTGAATCGATTAAAACGCCATCCATATCAAAAATAACGGCTTGAATGCTAAGGGATGTCATTGGTACTCCGATGGACTAAGGAAATAACTGAGATATGCAGTAAATTAAGCCTGAGTGTAAGTTCTCGCACTGCATCTTAAAAGCCAAAATGCAGCAAGATGAGAAAAATTTATACCTATTTTTGCTCTGGGGCGCGGAAAATTGCTTGTTCGATTTAAAATTAATGAAACATTGTTAACTATTTGTAGTGTATGGTTTTTTGTCTGTTTTCAAACTATTGTCTAATTTCACTTGTTTTAATCTTCCCGTAAGTTGGCATTCGCCGCCGGATTTAGTCCTTATTTCGCTTTTTGCCGAGTGTGACCTGATTCATACTTTTGCAAAGCTGTAGTATACTGCAGGCCGGAAATACGGGTCGATCATGTCGGACTGTCAGCTTCAATTAAGAAGACGTGCAGTTTCGTTGTTAGAGCGCCAAACAAAGAGGAATGTTGCCGTGCTAGAAGCATATCGTAAACACGTCGCAGAACGTGCTGCAGAGGGCGTAGTCCCTAAGCCATTAGATGCACATCAAGTGGCTGAACTGGTTAAGTTAATTCAAAACCCACCCGCAGGTGAAGAGGCTTTCGTTCTCGACCTGCTTGAAAATCGAATTCCCCCAGGTGTTGATGAAGCCGCTTATGTTAAGGCTGCTTTTTTAGATGCGGTTGCCAAAGGCACTGAAAAATCACCGATTCTGTCTGCTGAGCGTGCTACTGAGTTATTAGGCACAATGCAAGGCGGCTACAACATCGAACCTCTGATCGCGCAGCTGGATAATCCAGCGTTAGCACCTTTAGCCGTTAAAGCGCTATCTCACACTCTGCTGATGTTTGATTCTTTCCACGATGTGGTTGAGAAGATGGAAGCGGGCAATGAGTTTGCTAAGCAAGTGGTTGAAGCGTGGGCGAATGCAGATTGGTATTTAAGCCGTCCAAAACTGGCCGACAAAGTCACTCTGACAGTATTTAAAGTTTCTGGTGAAACCAACACCGATGACTTGTCACCTGCACCCGATGCATGGTCACGTCCTGATATCCCATTGCACGCGTTAGCTATGCTGAAAAACGCCCGTGATGGTATCGAGCCTGATGTTGCTGGCGCCGTTGGCCCAGTGAAAAAAATCGAAGCATTAAAAGCACAAGGTCATCCATTAGTATATGTGGGTGACGTTGTGGGTACGGGTTCATCACGTAAATCTGCGACTAACTCAGTACTGTGGTTTATGGGCGATGATATTCCATTCGTACCCAACAAGCGCGCTGGTGGTTTCTGCCTTGGCGGTAAAATTGCACCGATTTTCTTCAACACTATGGAAGATGCGGGCGCACTGCCAATCGAGCTTGACGTAAACAAGATGGAAATGGGCGATGTGATTGACATCTACCCATACGCCGGTGTGGTTAAGCGTCACGATAGCGACGAAGTAATTTCAGAATTCAGCTTAAAAACGGAAGTCTTGTTAGACGAAGTTCGTGCTGGTGGTCGTATTCCATTGATCATCGGTCGTGGTTTAACTGACAAAGCCCGTGACGTATTAGGCTTAGGGTTATCTGACGTCTTTGTACGTTCTCAAGATGTCGCTGATACCGGTAAAGGTTATACACTTGCGCAGAAGATGGTCGGTAAAGCTTGTGGCGTAGCGGGTGTGCGTCCTGGTCAATACTGCGAACCTAAGATGACGTCTGTCGGTTCACAAGACACGACAGGTCCTATGACCCGTGATGAGCTGAAAGATTTAGCTTGTTTAGGTTTCAGTGCTGATTTGACTATGCAGTCATTCTGCCACACTGCGGCTTATCCAAAGCCAGTTGATGTGAACACACATCATACTCTGCCAGATTTCATCATGAATCGCGGCGGTGTATCACTGCGTCCAGGTGACGGTGTTATCCACTCATGGTTAAACCGTATGCTGCTACCAGATACCGTTGGTACGGGTGGTGACTCACATACGCGTTTCCCAATTGGTATTTCATTCCCAGCGGGTTCTGGCTTAGTAGCATTTGCTGCTGCGACTGGCGTTATGCCACTCGACATGCCTGAATCCGTATTAGTGCGCTTCAAGGGCAAAATGCAACCGGGTATCACACTGCGTGATCTGGTTCATGCTATCCCATTAAAAGCCATTGAACTGGGCATGCTGACCGTTGAGAAGAAAGGTAAAGTAAACATCTTCTCTGGTCGCGTACTGGAAATCGAAGGCTTAGAATCACTGAAAGTTGAACAAGCTTTCGAACTGTCTGATGCTTCAGCTGAGCGCTCTGCTGCCGGTTGTACCATCAAGTTAGACAAAGAACCTATCATTGAATACCTGAACTCAAACATTATCATGCTCAAGTGGATGATCGCTGAAGGTTATGGCGATCGTCGTACGATTGAACGTCGTATCAAAGGCATGCAAGAGTGGTTAGCCAATCCTGAGCTGATGAGCGCCGATAAAGATGCTGAGTACGCTGCAGTAATCGAAATCGACCTAAATGACATCAAAGAGCCAATCCTGTGTGCGCCAAACGATCCTGATGATGCCGTTTTACTGTCATCTGTTGCGCAAACTAAGATTGATGAAGTGTTCGTAGGTTCTTGTATGACCAACATCGGTCACTTCCGCGCAACCGGTAAGATGCTAGACAAGTTTGCTAAAACCCTGCCAACACGTCTGTGGATCGCACCACCGACTAAAATGGATAGAGATCAGCTGACTGAAGAAGGCTACTACGCGATTTTTGGTCGTGTAGGTGCGCGCATCGAGATCCCAGGTTGTTCACTGTGTATGGGTAACCAAGCACGTGTAGCAGAAGGTTCAACTGTGGTATCGACTTCTACCCGTAACTTCCCTAACCGTTTAGGTACAGGTGCTAACGTTTACTTAGCCTCTGCTGAACTGGCTGCGGTTGCTGCACTGTTAGGTCGTCTGCCGTCACCTGAAGAATATCAAGAATACGCTAAAGAGTTAGACGCAACTGCAGCTGACACATACCGTTATTTGAACTTCGATCAAATCGAGTCTTACACAAAAAAAGCATCGGAAGTGATCTTCCAGACTGCCGTGTAATCGATTGCCGTTAAGGTAATTTAATGTAAAAAGCCAGCGTAAGCTGGCTTTTTTGTGGGTTTGTTTTATTTCTACATCTATATGCACCAATGAACCCTATCATAGTCATGCCTTTAGTTCTTACATCACAAACTCGCTACTTACTAATGGTCATGCGTTGTCGTCATTAAAAAATCCAATTAAGCCGATCCGTCGGTCAATCTCGCACTTAGCCCCGTTTAACCTTCTTTTTAAAAGACGAAAGTCTTCTATTTTCATAACTACCAACAAATCATCTGATGGCTTTTGGCTATACATAATGCGAAACAGAGGCGAAGCCTTGACTGAGTTGTGGATAACTTTGGGGGTAAGTGGTGGGTATGATGTGGCTAGATTAGGTAATTGGAATTAACTGCATATTCCCTTAAAAAAGGGGTTGCACAAAATCTCCTGCTGCCTATAATGCGCATCCACTGATACGGCAGACAGCGTTAAGCAGCCTGGTGTGACAGTTCATTGATGAGTTTACTGATTGATGAGTGTTGAGAAAGTTTGTAAAAACTCCTTGACGCGAAACGGGAAATGCGTAGAATACGCAGCCCTAGCCAACTGGAAGCGTTCGACGCTCAGTGTGGTACTCACCTTCTCTTATGAGGCTGAGTTGCTCTTTANGTCCCGTCCGCTCCGCCAACATTAAGAGATAAGCCTCATCGAAAGATGAGGCTTTTTTCGTTATGGCGTCGCGGATAATTCGTGTCAGTGACGCTAATGCTTCGGGCTCGAAGCACATGGTTATCCTCATACTCGGCTATCATGTAGATGACATCCTTACCAGAATATGAATTTTTTGTTTTAAAGCTAAACCTATTCTATTAATTAGCAAAGTTTATCCATTCCCGAAAGCACAACTGAGTCATCTTCTGTGGCTCCTCAAGACATTAATGCTATCGAGCATTACATAACAATATCGCCATACCTATTGAAACAACGATTTGCCAATGTGTGCTGCCTCGGCCATGACTACATCTGCTCTATCGGATTCAATTTGATTCAAACGGTTGCTGTCTGATGGCACTAGGACGTGTTCCTGTAGTTGCCCAAAGCCATGCTACTTCATTTTCAAAACGATTGAGGGAAGGATAGATAAGCGCACAGATGCAGCAAGGTGCGCTTAGGAAGGGGGCTACTGGTTGTGCTCAGAATGTTTGCGATGGAGAACTTCAAGTAGTTCATCTTCGAGTTCGAAGCGTGTTTCCATGTTATGGGCGAGCTCAGATAGGTCTTTATCGAGTTGATATAATACGAAATCGTCTTGTGTTTCCGCATATTTATCGTTGAAATCTAATGCTGCATTCGTGGTTGGCGTTATCTTGGGCAATACTTGTTGCGCGAGCGTTTTGCTTGATTCGCCATATTCACTGCAGGCATTAACGACTTTATCATAGACCTCGAAATGTCCTTCGGACACATAGTCAACTAATAAGTCACAGAAAGATTTAACATGTTCGAACGAGGGAAGCGATTTTTCTGATTTACCGTAAGGAGGAAGCCCAGCAATTTGGCAGTAATGCACTAACAGTTTTCGACGGTTTTTTAGCCATTGATCAATAAGCTTATTTGAACCGCCCCACTTCTGTTCTGCTTTTTCGAGTTCTCTCAGCATGATGCATTCCATTTAAGTGCCAGCACATAACTCTAATGTAGGGACAAGTTGCTAATCGATCAACTCTTTTCATGCGAATTTGCGAGAATGACGAAATGGACAAACCAGCTGTTTCGTATCGAAAAATGCAAATAAAAAGCCCAACGATAGAAACCTATCGTTGGGCGAGTAAAGTTTATAGCAGGCTCGATGCGACGAGCTTCTTGATTGTTCTTGCTAGCGCAGACTTTTTATACCAAAGGCGGGGAACCGGCGCAACTTTTTTCTGTCTGAGTGTGACTTCGTTACGAATAAATGAGCAGTATGTTAGCTGGCTAACATTTTCCGGTTTATGCGGTCAAATCGACGCCAATGATGGGGAATAGCTCACATAAATTTGCACATAAAGGTTACATTATTCGCGTAAATGCTAAACTACCGACCCAGCGGATCTCAATAAGACTAGGAACCAAGCCCAATGGCAGAATTAAAGAATGATCGTTATTTACGCGCCCTACTAAAAGAGCCTGTCGATGTGACCCCTGTGTGGATGATGCGTCAAGCTGGCCGTTATCTTCCTGAATATAAAGCCACTCGCGCTCAAGCGGGTGACTTCATGTCTTTGTGTAAAAATCATGAGCTTGCCTGTGAAGTCACGCTGCAACCTTTACGTCGTTATGATCTTGATGCGGCGATTTTGTTTTCCGATATTCTAACAGTGCCCGATGCTATGGGTTTAGGTTTGTATTTTGAGGCGGGTGAAGGCCCACGTTTCGAACGCCCAACAGACACTATCGATGCGATCAAAAAGCTCTCAATTCCAGATCCAGAAGATGAGCTGGGTTATGTGATGAAAGCCGTTAGCACTATTCGCCGTGAACTGAATGGTGCAGTGCCGTTAATTGGCTTTTCTGGTTCACCTTGGACCTTAGCGACTTACATGGTTGAAGGTGGTTCGAGCAAAACCTTCGAAAAAATTAAGAAGATGGCTTACGCTGAGCCAATGGCATTACACATGCTGTTAGATAAATTAGCCGATTCAGTGATCTTATACCTGAATGCTCAAGTTGCTAACG
The DNA here is from genome assembly GCF_013283205.1 of Shewanella sp. ISTPL2. NCBI lineage: Bacteria > Pseudomonadati > Pseudomonadota > Gammaproteobacteria > Alteromonadales > Shewanellaceae > Shewanella > Shewanella sp. ISTPL2. Next base: position 339,296 of record NZ_JAAPAV010000001.1, read on the forward strand.
GTGCGCAATCTTTGATGATATTTGACTCATGGGGCGGCGCGTTATCGCACTCTGCTTACCGTGAGTTCTCTTTGCGTTATATGCAGAAGATTATTGATGGTCTGACACGCTTTGCCGATGGCCGTAAAGTGCCAGTGACGCTGTTTACTAAAGGCGGTGGTTTGTGGCTAGAAGCGATGGCAGAAACTGGCTGTGATGCACTAGGTTTGGATTGGACGGTAGACATTGCCGATGCCCGTCGTCGTGTAGGCCATAAAGTGGCATTGCAAGGCAACATGGACCCATCTATGTTGTATGCGCCAATTCCACGTATCGAAGAGGAAGTTGGTCATATTTTAGCGGGTTATGGTGAAGGTACTGGCCATGTATTTAACCTAGGCCATGGTATTCATCAGCATGTCGATCCAGAACATGCTGGCGCCTTTATCAAGGCGGTTCATGCGCAATCAAAGCAATACCATAAATAATTTTTGGTTTGCGAAACAGGCCCGCTTGCGGGCCTGTTTTATATCCGACATTTGAATTTGATAGCGTTGGAGCTTCTGGCGAAGGTATCTTTATGGATTAGCGTATGCGGTGGTTTCTATCGTCTGCGAGCTTAATGAGTCTTACTTTTAAACAACGACTTGAATTCCCTATATTCACATACTGATTATGTGTGAATTATCTTGATAAAAAAGTAAAACTTATAATCGTTTAATTTATAAATTTTAATTTAAATCAAAGGTATAAAATTGATTTAATTGCATGAAAATGTCTACTTTAGCAACGACTAAAGCGAAGTGATGTTTAATACTATTCGCAAATAAGATATGTTGCATGGCGCAGTGAAGGATTATGCAAGGCCGTCAATCAATTTAGTCATAACAAGCCGTGGTAAGAGATGCACATTGGCAAGAAAATAATGGTATTTATTGCGGGCTTTTGTCTCCCTGCGGTGGTAATTGTCTCCTATTGTCTTGGTTATTGGTACGACCATCGCGTCGAGCTATTACGTCAAGATAGTGCTAACCGTGAGCTTGCCAATATCCAGCAGCAGTTTCAAATTGATGTAGATCGCTTAACCTTTCTCACTAATATCTATGCCTTACCTTTGTCTCAATTAGATGAAGACCAACTTAAAAAGCTTGAATCCTCGTGGCGCGATAGCTCAATGTCAGCCAATCTGAGTTGGTATATTCTACGGCAGGGTGAATTGCACCCTTTTTTTCCCAATGAACGTCCCTTTGAGAATGATAAGTTACGAGAAATCGCCAATGCTATTGTCAGTGCCGATAAGCCCAGTGTTGCTGGCGCTTATTTGATGGGCAAGTATGCTTATGTCGTTACTTCCGTGGCTTCTGCGCCCAATGAATCTGTGCTGCTGGTACGCCAACTGACTGATAAAGACTTACTGGAATATGCTCAGGCCTTATTGGTGACTAAGGTGAGCATGAGCCATTCTCGCGAAGTTACGCCAACAGTTGATGGTGTGCACAGTGACGCGATTAACATTCCAAGTCTGTTAAAAGATAAGCCTGTCTACCTGCAAGTACTGTTTTCCGATGGTCCCTTTAGAGAGGTTAAATTTCAACTTGATTGGGTATCGCTCGGATTTATTCTCTTTGGTGTGTTTATTGTTGGTCTTGGTTATATTTGGCTGCGTTCGGGCTTACTCAAACCCTTTAAAAATCTGATGCATCAATTGGCGCTGGTCGATCCTATGTCCAGTGTCTATCAACCCGTTACAAGCGAGGGTAATGAAGAATTAGAAGTGCTCGCCAGCCGTGTTAATAGCTTGCTGGCAAGAATTTATCAGCAAAAAGAACGCGCGAAAATCACCTTAGAATCCATTGCTGAAGCGGTGATTTTGACCGATGTCGATGCCAACGTGATTTATATGAATCCGCGGGCCGAGTTGCTTCTCGATGTTGCTAGTTGCTATGCCATAGGTCAGAGCCTTGCGAGTCTGTTAAAGGCTGGGGAGCAGTTGAATCAGGCGGTTTTTACCTGCATTCGTCTCGAAGAATCAGCGCCGCAGGTCGAGAAAATCAAGCTATTAACTGCTTCGCCTCGGATTATGGAGCGCAGTATCAGCAATCTGCGCAATCACGATAAAGAAATTGTTGGAACTGTCGTGGTATTGCGGGATATCACTCAAGAAGAGTTGCTTAAACACCAGCTACAAAAAAGGGCAAATTTCGATAGCATTACAGGGCTGCTAAACCGTCAGGCATTTGATGAGCAGTTACCCCAATTTGCCGCTTCAGCCAAAACTATCGCCGTTTGTTACCTCGATTTGGAGCAATTCAAGTTGATTAACGACAGCTGTGGCCATACTGCAGGAGATCGTATGCTTGCTATGGTGGCTAAGGCAATGCAGGCTTGTCTTGGGCCACAGGAGCTATTGGCGCGCCTTGGTGGCGATGAGTTTGGTTTAGTGATTTGTAATCGTAGTGCCTTATCTGTGGCGCAATTACTGAAGCAAATGATCGCGCAAGTCTCCATGCAAGTGTTGAACGATAAAAACTGTAATTATAAAGTTGGCCTCAGCATAGGTGTTGCCTTTGGCCGAGCCCCCTATATTGATGCACAAGAGTTATTAAAAGACGCTGATATCGCCTGCATTGCCGCTAAAGCTAAGGGGGCTAATCAAATTCATTTTTACGATGATAAAGATAAAGAGCTCACCTACCAAAGAAATGCGCCTAAATGGGCGGTACGTATTGCGCAAGCGATTGAAGAAAACGAGTTGATCCTGTATTACCAACCGATCCGCGGACTAGGCAGTGGTCCGCAGCGACAACGAATGGAAATTCTGTTACGAATTCAAGAGCCCTGTGGCCGCATTTTGGCGCCAGCGCAGTTTATAGCCGCCGCTGAACGTTTTAAGTTGATGCCAGATATCGATAAAGAAGTCATCCGCAAAGCTTTTTTATGGTTGTCTTTGAACCCCGTGCTTTGGCCTGATCATTGTATTTCGATTAACCTTTCGGGCAATAGTTTAGGCGCCGAAGGTATGGTGGAATATATCGCCCAGCAGCAACACATTTTTGATATTCCAAGCCAATGTATTTGTTTTGAAATTACTGAAACCACCGCGATCCAAAATCGCAATCGTGGTATGGAAATGTTAAAGCAGTTACGTAAACTCGGTTTTTCATTTGCACTGGATGATTTTGGCAGTGGTTTTGCCTCTTATGGCTATCTGCGTGAGCTGCCGGTGGATTATGTCAAAATCGACGGCTGTTTTATTAAGAATCTCGCCGTGAATGCTAAAGACTACGCCATCGTTAAATCGATTCAGGATGTTTGTCGGGTTATGGGAATCGAGACTGTTGCTGAATTTGTTGAGAATCAGGATATTATTGACAGATTGTTGAGCATAGGCATTAACTATGCGCAAGGTTATGCGATAGGGCGCCCGCAACCCTTAGCTAATTATCGTGAGCAATATGAGATGAGGCTTGCACAACGCGCGTGAAGGATTGCGCTTTTAGCGTGATTATGCCAATTTAGCAAAAGGCGTAATTAACATAGCGATAACAAAGGAATGACTATGGATGGACTCACTGGCAAGGTCGTGATCATCACGGGTGCCTCAGAAGGTATTGGTCGGGCGCTCGCAGTGGCAATGGCGCGAATGGGCTGCCAACTGGTGCTCAGTGCGCGTAATGAAACACGTCTCGCCTCACTCGCTTTAGAAATCGCTAATTATGGTCCGCCTCCTTTTGTATTTGCCGCCGATGTCTCCAGCCCAGAACAGTGTGAAGCCTTAGTTGAAGCTGCAGTTGCGCATTATGGCCATCTCGATATTTTGATTAACAATGCAGGCATGACTATGTGGTCACGTTTTGATGAACTGACTCAGCTCTCAGTGCTTGAAGACATAATGCGGGTGAATTATCTTGGTCCTGCGTATTTAACCCATACCGCGTTACCGCACTTGAAAGCCAGTAAAGGCCAAGTGGTGGTTGTGGCGTCAGTAGCTGGATTAACGGGCGTTCCTACTCGCAGCGGTTATGCCGCTTCTAAACATGCTGTGATTGGTTTTTTCGATTCTTTGCGGATTGAATTAGTGGATGATAATGTGGCCGTAACTGTTATTTGCCCCGATTTTGTGGTGTCACAAATTCACAAACGTGCCCTCGATGGTGCTGGTAATTCTTTAGGCAAATCTCCGATGCAGGAAGCTAAGATACTGACGGCTGAGCAATGCGCTAATATGATGTTGCCAGTGATTGCAACTCGAGGCCGTCAACTGATTACTTCACTTCGCGGTCGTTTGGGGCGTTGGCTTAAGCTGATCGCACCAGGCTTAATCGACAAAATTGCCCGCAGGGCGATCGCCTCCGGGCACTAAAGTCTTTGCCACTACAAGCTATTTGCCACTCTTATTGAGGTGCTTAATGATTGATTGTTCTGCCTCACTTTGGGTCGCTTTGTCCCCATCGATATCGATAGTCACAGTCGCGTTATGGCCCGTCATATCCTCTGCAATATGAAACCAATCTGGATGCCAGTAAAAGCTGGCTCCTTCTAGGGTTTGCCAGTTATGTACGCCTGATTTTTCACCTTGATAAATAAGATCTTTTATCGAATAACCCATATATTTACCCCATTAATTTCATGATTGTTAAAAATATAAGAAGCTAAATGGTGCACGTCATCTTAACCTAGGTGTGTGCTTTACATCACATTTTCAGGTAAACATAAACCCCGCCAGAGCGAGGTTTATGAATAGCGTTAGTATCTTAGCGAGATTAAGGTTTAGCACACTTATGGTTTGGTGCACTGGGTTGGCGAACCCACACCTTTCCACTGTGTAGTGCCATCAGTGAGTGACAGGGGCACAAAGGTTAAACCTTGGCTCATATTGGCGGGTGGCAAGTCGGTTTCTAACTCATACATGCCCATGGGGATAGCCCCTGATGTGGCATTGGCGGCTGTTTGTGCGGCCGCAAGGCTTGAGTAGTGCAGGCCTAACATATCGAAATGGCTGCGCCAATCTTTGCCTGTGAGCTGACTCAAAGACACCAGCATAAAGTCGTTGCCCGGAATATCTTTCACCGTTTTGCCACCGTAGACACTATTGCCTTCAAACGAAAATTGGCTAAAGCCCAGTTTGCTACGATTCGCTTCCCAATCACTGGCGTTATTCGCATATTTACCGAAAATACGACTGTGTTGATACAGCAAGGTAAAGAGATTAAAGCCATTGTTCAGAGTGGTGCCGTCACTGAGTGTCATGCCGTGAGCCTTAAGCGCCATTTGGATGTAAAACGCCATGCGATAACCGTTATGGACAGCATAAGCATTGCTGGCCCAAGGCGCAGTGTATCTGTCTTCACCAGCATCGAGCACCTTACAATTGGCGCCAAACACTACGCGTTTACCACTGGTGTTTGTTGTACCTGCGGCATCGGACATAAACACATAAAAGAGATCCTTGTGGTTCATGTGACCATCGGTCACTGTGCCTGTATTGCCGTCGCGCAGATAATGGGTTTTCCACTTCACCACATAGGGGAAGATATTGTTGGAGTTTTCCCCTGCGCGGCTGCCATAACCTGCCCAGTTATCATGATCACTTGCCGCAGCATATTGCACATTGAGACGGTTAGTTTGCAGATTGTGGCCTAACTCATGGTTATCACCCCAACCCGGTGGGTCGATATTCCATGCTGCGTCCCAAGGGTTACCGCTACAACCTCCACCGCACTGGGCATTTTGGTCATAATTCGCGTGTTGAATGATAGTGCGGGTATGCAGACTATTATCGATACAGTCGTCGCCAAACAGTCCTTTGCAGGCCGCTAGTACATCGGCAGGTAAGGATTCACTTAAGCTCTTGCCTTGGATCTTAAGCCCCGCAAGGGTGTAAACGCTGTTGATATGGTCATCGACAATACTTTTGAGTAGCGCGTTTACATCGGGTACATCCCCGCCGATGGCGTTTAAAAAGCGGTCGCGACGCAGATGCTGCTCGGCACCATCGGTACGTAAGTCCACATGGGGTAATTCGGTATTTTGGATGCGATCGTTAAAGGCTGCTATTTCTGCAGGGTTTGAAAAATCCATAATGGTCGGATGTTTAGCCACATGCTCAGCGTTGACTTCGACACTTAACGCGCCGCCATCAGTACTCGAAGTATCACCACTGATATACAGATAAATCGGCCCGCCGTAGGGGGAAGAAAATTCAAGACTTTGTCCTTGAGCTAAGCGCAGGCGTTGCTGCGCCAACTCCAATGGACCGCGGTAGATTTTCTGCTCATAGGCACGGTTGGTATTGCGTCTGTGGTAGTTGAGTTTTATCTCCACATTTGCAGCGCTGCTATCGAGACGAGTCAGTTTAATGGTTTGTCCTGGCAGCGCATACCAGCCTGTGGTCGTCCATTGGCCTGCATAGGGTACGCTAATGGTTTTATGTTCTGTGACAGTCGCAGGATAAGTGTAGTGCGCATTGCTGCCCTTGCTGAGGTTAGCTCTGTCGGTAACATATTCACCTAAATCTGGCTGGGCTAAGTTATGGACGCGGGTATAGCTGACAGTCCAATCGGCAAACAGGGCCTGCTGCCACTGGGCGTATTCGCTGTAGGCTATGGGGTAGTCAATCTCGCTGCGATACTTATCGGCGAGCAGCAGTCCGGCCTTCATCAAGGGGAAGTCTGCTTTGGTAAACACATCGATAGCATGGTTATCTAAGGTTTCAGCATTGGCTCGATACCAATCGGCACCCGCCTTGAATGAGTCAACAAAGGCGGCAGCATTACAGCTCAAGTAATTACCGCCACAGTCGTTGAGTACTGAGGTGTCGAAGCGGCCTTCGTTAAGCTTACCGAGCAAATTATTCACTTTGGCCAGGGCGGTGTCTTCGACCAAAATATCGGTCACACTGAGGTTATTGGCATTGAGTTTTGACCAGTAATTGCCAGAGGTAGAAAGCCCCATCTCAAGGTAAAGTGGCGACAGTATTGGGCTTTCATTACGCCAGTAGTTAGAGAGCAACAAGGGAATTCCTGCCGCTTTGGCCTTAGCGATCGCGGCTTTTATGCCTGCAAAACCGAGTGACTGACGGTCTATGTCACTAATGATAATCAGATCCGGTTTCAGTGTGTTGATACAGTTGCTTAACTCGCTGTAGTCACAGGTATTTGCTGTATTAATGCTATGGGCTGCGGGGTAGTTGTTTGTGAGCCAAGTGCGGATCCCTTCATTATGGGGAAAGTACCAACTGTCAGCCTTGCTCGGCATTTGGGCGGTCACTATGCTGAGGCCGTCGGTTTTATCGGCACCTTTGGTCAGCCAGCCTAAAAGATTTTTCAATAAAGTATCAGTTTGCGCCGAAGTGTTGACGGAAAACAGATTCCCCGCCATGGCCGCATATCTTTGCCCCTGTTGCTCGCCCGCCATCACTAACCCACGAACGGCGCTTGCCCCACTGCCATCGACATTTGATGGCAAGATAGTAAAAGTGTTCTCCGGCATAAAGCTCGAAAAGGTAATTGAGTCATGGGTTGGATGCCAAGAGATGCTGCTACCGACACCTTGATATAGCTGATTTATCTGGGCTTTACGTTTGATGTCGATATTAGCGAGTTCGGCGATGCTGAAATCAATTAACTCACTCGCACTGGCAAGCCTGTGGTCTTGGTGCTTAATGGCATTTTCGGCATTACTGATAAATGTCGGCGTGATAGAGCAATCGGCCGTCATGGCCGCGGTGGTGTAAGTCAGCACATTGAGCGTGCCACCACAGCCAGTAATGCCCTCAAGCGTAAAGCTGGTATCGGCAGTAATGCTAAAAATAGCGCTTTTGCCAGACTCCACTTTTTGGCTGCTTGGACTCAGTGCGCCACCTATTACCGATAGGCTGTTGGCGGTGTATTGTACCAGCGCGGGAGGTTGGACTGGCGGCTGAGTGGGTGGTGTTGTCGTGCCAGCATCTTCTGAGCCGCCACCGCATCCGCTAAGCAGTATGGCAATGGAGGCATAAAGTAGTCTAATCCTCATGGGGAGTCCTTGATCTTTGTGTATTTAACATTTGGTTGACATTGTATCTTGTTGCTCCTGTTTTCAATAGAATTAATTATATAATTTTATTGAAAATCATGATGTTATATTTGACGCTTGTCAAAAAACAGGCACAAAAAAACCGGCTTCTTGCCGGTTTTTTAATAGAGATATTAATTAATCTTGCTGTTCACGTGCGATTGCGCGATAACCAATATCGGTACGGAAATACACATCATCCCAGTGAATTTCATCAACCAATTTATAGGCGGCTTTTTGCGCTTCGGTGACTGTGTTACCCAGTGCCGTCGCACACAATACGCGACCGCCGTTGGTAACGACGTGGCCGTTTTTCATCTCAGTGCCCGCATGGAAAACTTTGCCGTCGTTATCGCCAAGGCTGAGACCGTCGATGACATCAAATTTGCGATACTCATCTGGGTAACCGCCAGCAGCCAATACCACGCCCACGGCTGCGCGCTCGTCGTATTCGGCGGTCACTTTATCGAGTTCGCCACGGGTGGCGGCTAAACAAAGTTCCACTAAGTCAGACTTTAACCGCATCATAATCGGCTGGGTTTCTGGATCGCCAAAGCGGCAGTTGTACTCGAGCACTTTGGCACTGCCATCGGGGGCAATCATTAGACCTGCATAGAGGAAGCCTGTATAGATATTGCCTTCTGCCGCCATACCATCCACGGTTGGGCGAATGACGTTTGCCACAGTCCAATCGTGTACCGCTTGAGTCACCACAGGTGCTGGCGAGTAAGCGCCCATGCCGCCAGTATTTGGACCATAGTCGCCGTTATCACGGGCTTTATGGTCTTGGCTGGTTGCCATTGGCAGAATGTTTTTACCATCTACCATCACGATAAAGCTGGCTTCTTCGCCCTTGAGAAACTCTTCAATCACTACGCGCGAACCCGCTTCGCCAAACTTGTTACCGGCGAGCATGTCATCAATTGCGGCATCGGCTTCAGCTTGGTCTTGCGCGATAATCACGCCTTTACCTGCGGCTAAACCGTCAGCTTTGATGACCACTGGATAACCCGTTGTGGCCGTTAATTCACGCACGAAGGCTTTAGCGTCGCTGATTTCAGTGCAGTTTTTGTAACCCGCAGTTGGAATATTGTGGCGGGCTAAAAAGTCTTTAGTGAAGGCTTTTGAACCTTCGAGTTGGGCTGCGGCTTTAGTAGGGCCAAAAATCGCTAAACCTGCGGCGTTGAAGGCATCGACGACACCGATAACGAGTGGTGCTTCTGGGCCGACTATGGTCAGTTCAATCTTATTGGTTTTCGCAAAATCGAGCAGAGCAGGGATGTCGGTGGCGCTGATCGCCAGATTTTCAACATTAGGTTCTAGGGCTGTGCCCGCATTGCCGGGTGCTACATAAACGGTATCAACTTGAGCCGATTGAGCGGCTTTCCAAGCTAGGGCATGTTCGCGGCCGCCGCCACCAATGATTAACACTTTCATGGTTAAAACTCCCACACATCGCAAAGGAAAAGGCCCTAATCGCTAGGGCCAAGTTTGATTTAAGTTGTTATCAATGACGGAAGTGGCGCATGCCTGTCATCACCATGGCCATGCCGTGCTCGTCTGCTGCTGCGATGATTTCAGCATCGCGCATTGAGCCGCCCGGTTGGATGATGCAGCTAATGCCCGCAGCCGCTGCGGCATCAATACCGTCACGGAAGGGGAAGAAAGCATCGGATGCCATCACAGAGTTCACCACTTCTAAACCTTCATCGGCGGCCTTGATGCCAGCGATTTTAGCGCTGTAGACGCGGCTCATTTGGCCTGCGCCGACACCGATAGTCATGCCGTCTTTGGCATAAACGATGGCGTTAGATTTAACGAATTTCGCCACTTTCCAGCAGAACATTAAGTCTTTCAGTTCGCTTGCCGTAGGTTGACGTTTAGAAACCACTTTGATGTCTTCTAAACCGACCATACCTTGATCGCGATCTTGCACCAGTAAGCCGCCGTTAACACGTTTGTAGTCTAAGGTTTGGGTCTTAGTATTCCACTGACCACATTCTAATAAACGCACGTTGGTCTTTTTCGCAACCACATCGCGCGCCGCTTGGCTGACACTTGGGGCGATAATCACTTCAACGAATTGACGCTCAACGATCGCACTCGCCGTCGCAGCATCTAATTCGCCGTTGAAGGCGATAATGCCACCGAAGGCTGAGGTTGGGTCAGTTTGATAAGCGCGGTTATAGGCATCGAGTAAGTCTTTACCTAAGGCCACACCACAGGGGTTAGCGTGTTTAACGATAACGCAGGCGGGTTCCAAGAATTCTTTTACGCACTCAAGGGCGGCGTCGGTATCGGCAATGTTGTTGTAAGACAAGGCTTTGCCTTGCAACTGAATCGCGGTAGCCACAGAAGCTTCATCAATTTTAGTGTCAACATAGAAAGCCGCGGCTTGATGGCTGTTTTCGCCATAGCGTAAGTCTTGTTTCTTCACTAATTGGGTGTTGAACGTGCGTGGGAACTTAGAATCAGCAAAGCATTCGTCCGTGCTGTGTGCAGGAACCATAGTACCGAAGTAGTTGGCGATCATGCCATCGTAACCCGCAGTGTGCTCAAAGGCCGCAATCGCTAAATCGAAACGCGTCGCATGGGTCGTGCAGCCATTGTTAGCCGTCATTTCTGCAAGTACGCGTGAGTAATCGGCCGCATTCACCACGATAGTCACATCTTTATGGTTTTTCGCCGCAGCGCGCACCATAGTTGGACCGCCAATATCGATATTTTCGATAGCGTCTTCTAAGGTACAACCAGCTTTAGCCACAGTTTCAGCGAAGGGATAAAGGTTAACCGCAACCAGATCGATGGCATTGATATTGTTGTCGGCCATCACGCTTTCATCAAGACCGCGGCGCGCCAAAATGCCGCCGTGCACTTTAGGGTGCAGCGTCTTAACGCGACCGTCCATGATCTCAGGGTGTCCTGTGTAATCAGATACTTCGATAACAGGCACGCCGTTATCCGCTAACAGGCGAGCGGTGCCGCCAGTTGATAACAGTTCCACACCTTGGGCGTGAAGTGCTTTGGCGAACTCGAGAATTCCGGTTTTATCTGAAACGCTTAACAGCGCGCGACGAATGGGTCTGGCATTATTTGCAGCAGTCATTTGGGTACAGGGTCCAGTTATTTTAGTTTCAAGGATCTTTCGGAAAACAGAACAGCCTTAACGTTGTACTGCTTTCCAAAAGTCCCTTGGTCCTATTTTTACTTTATTAGCTAACTTTTTATCCCTTCGTCACAGCGCGCGTATTCTAGCGTAAAACTCGATTTACGGGTGTTTTTTCTGCGTGATTTCACAATATTCATATCAGAACAAAGCGGCATTGCCGTGTTGGCTTTCAGTAAAGTTAAAATTACCTCTTGACCTTGGAGTAGGCTCCAAGGTTTATACTTGCACTATTGAGTTGTATGCTGGAAATGATCCCTGAGTTGTAGGCTATTTCGCAAAGGATGAAGACATGTATCGTATTGGTGAATTGGCGGATTTATGTGAGGTGAAAGCCGACACGTTAAGATTCTACGAGAAGCACGGCCTACTCGCGCCGTCGAGCCGTACTGAGTCTGGCTATCGAGTATATACCGAGGCCGATGCTGCGCGATTACGCTTTATTTTACGGGCGAAAGCTGTGGGTTTTACCCTCAATGAAATCAGTGAATTGCTGTCAATTGAACTCGATAAATCTAACCGAGTCTGTGCCGATGTAAAAGGCATGGTTGATTGTAAATTGTCTCAAGTACAGGCCAAAATTGCTGAGCTGAATCATTTTCAAGCGAGTTTACAAAGCTTGTCTGATGCTTGCTGTGGTGGGCCACGTAGCGCCGAACATTGTTCTATTTTAGAGGCGTTGGAGTCCAGCACTGAGCGGGTACGCGTTGAGCATCACTCTCATAATGTAAATCAGCACCAAGCGCACCAGAATCATCACGGCAAAGCCATTTATGAAGAGTCAGGGAATTAATTATGTTACTGAAGAATTTTATTGATCTGTTTTTAGACTCGGCGCCTTGGTTGTTACTGGGCCTGATTTTAGCTGGGCTATTAAAAGTATTCGTGCCAATGGCGTGGATGCAAAAGCAGCTCGGTGGTCACGGTTTTAAAACCGTAGTGAAAGCGGCGCTGCTTGGCGCACCTTTACCTTTGTGTTCTTGTGGCGTTATTCCTGCAGCAGTTGGGCTGCGCCGTTCTGGTGCATCTAAAGCGGCCACCACCTCCTTTTTAGTCTCAACCCCTGAAACGGGCGTCGATTCCATCGCGGTTTCTTATGTGTTACTTGGTCCCTTTATGGCAATCATTAGACCGATTGCAGCGATTACCAGTGCGATAGTGGCGGGCTTACTCGTTGGTCGCGATGATGACGATGGCAAGTCAGTGGTTAAGGTAGATACTCAATCAGATAAGCCATTAGAGGGTGAGGCGTCTTGCTGCGCTTCAAAATCAGTGGCTCAGCCAGAGATGGTAAAAGCCGAAGCGGTTAAAAGCTGCTGCTCATCGACTACGCCTACGATAACGCCCGTAAAGTCTTCCTGCTGTGGTAATGACAATGTTGATGCACCTGCAGCCGAGCCAAAGCCGAAGATCAAAATGACGCCTATGGCGGCGCAGAGCTTGATGGCAGGTCCTTCAAGTGTTATGGCTGTTGGCAGTCAAACCATGGGATCTGCTCAAACTATGGGTTCTGTGGTTAAGGTTAACGCTGCTAAAGCAGAAAGCGTGGGGTCATGTTGTGGCAGCCAAACCACAGAGCCTGAAAAAATAGTGGTGGTGAAAAAAGGCGCTTGCTGTGGTGGCAGTGCTAAGGATGCAGAGCAGGTGAGTACTAACACTGCAGGCGATAGCTGCTGTGCCTCTACTCAAGATATGGCGACTGAATTTAAGTCGCAATCGGTACTCAGTCGTATCGGAATTGGCCTTAAATATGCGGCAACGGATTTAGTGCGTGATACTACGCTGTGGCTGCTGGTGGGCTTATTTTTCGCAGCTCTGGTACAAACCTATGTGCCGGCTGACTTTTTGGCTAAATGGGGCGATGGCATTCTGGCTATGCTAGTGATGGTGCTCGTTTCTGTGCCTATGTATATTTGCGCGACCGCATCGACACCGATTGCCGCTGGATTATTATTGGCGGGTGTGTCACCGGGTGCTGTACTCGTGTTTATGATGGCAGGTCCGGCAACCAATATCGCGACTTTAGGCATAGTGGCTAAAGAGCTAGGTAAACGTGCGCTGTGGGGCTACCTTGGCGGTGTGATTGGCGTGGCTTTAGTGGCCGGTATGTTGGTCAATTATCTGGTTAATACCTTTGGTTTTGTGGTGATGCCACAAATTGGTGAAGAGCACCAAATGTTACCTCAATGGTTAGTGGCAACCTCTGGCATATTGTTGGCGTTACTCATGGCAAAAGTGGTTTTTGAGAAGATCCCAAGAAGCTGGGTTCGCCGCAACGATTGCTGTTCTTAGTCGATTCATATTCCGCTAAGCAGTATCAAACAAATAAACATCCCAGTGTTGTTGCTAACACTGGGATTTTTTATGGGATTGATTTGCAAACCTATCAGTATTTGTTTGCTTTTTTAACGTCGATAAACGTAGGCGGCCTGTCGGCTTCAGCCTTGTTAATCAATTAGGATGTGAAGGAGCTTATCTCCGCCAAGGTTAAGTTGCGCCATTTCCCTACATCGATATCTAAGGCCACTGCGCCAATTTGCGCCCTGTGTAGGGCAACCACTTTATTGCCCACGGCGGCAAACATCCTTTTGACTTGATGAAACTTGCCTTCGGTGAGCGTGAGTAGCACGGTTTTTTCATCCACTTGCTGCAGTGTTGCTGGCAGAGTGAGGGCAGTTTCGCCCTGTAGATTTAGCCCAGCGGCAAACTTTGCGGCTATGGCTGCAGTCGCTTCGCTGTCGAGTGGATCTCGCAGTTGAACACGATAGATTTTTTCGCACTGATATTGAGGCGAGATAATATTAAACGACCAGCGGCCATCATCAGTCAGTAGCACTAAGCCTGTGGTATCAGCATCTAGGCGGCCAACGATGTGCAGGTCAAATGCGCGATCGATATTGAGCAGATGAAATAGCGAAGGGTAGGCTCCATCCACATTTGAGCACAAGGTATTAGCAGGTTTGTGCAACATGATATAGCGAGATGGGCGTGGCGCTAGCGGCTTTCCATTAAGGCTGACAGTATTATTTTCATGCACTTGCATCGCACAGTTTGTCGCGATAGCGCCATTGACTGTGATTGAGCCGCTAAGAATGGTGACTTTTGCGGCTTTGCGATCAAGATCTGTGCTTTTACAGAGGAATTTATCGAGGCGCATAGTTAAATCTCAGGAAAAACAATCAGCACAGGTGTTTAAGTAAGCTGCATTATCGCGACTTAGGGAGGATAAGCAACTGCCCTGTCTGAATGTTAAAACTAAGCGTACTGATTTTTAACGTTATGACCTTTGTGGAGCATTTTGCTGTTCGTTTTGTGTTGATTTGACCGCAGATGTTTTCTATTTGAGCCACTCTATGAGCATGTCGTTCATTAAGTGGCTGCTTATTGAGTCGCAGTGCAATGTATTTTATGGGACTTGTTAAGGCGAGGAAAAACTTGGCTTAGTATTAATAAGTAATTGAGCAAAAATGTAAATACTGCTCAGAATACAGCATATTCCTAAATAAATGAGTAAGCCGAACTCCGTTTGGCCAAAACTGCTGGCAACTAATGGGCCTATTACTGACCCCACCGAATAGCTCAGTAGCATCACTTGAGTCGCTGAAACAATTTGGCTAGCAGGCAAGTCGTCACAAGCTAAGCTGATTGCAATCGGGTAAAGGGCAAAAGCGCTGGCGCCAAGCAAGAGAAATCCAATAATCAGCGTCATATTTGAATGCTGAGTGAGCAGTAATAATGCTGCGACACCCAGTAGGCAAAAGCTTACTATCAAGCCACTTTTGTTAACTCGAGGAGATAAATAACTGACTAAAGGTTGTACCAGCATGCCACCCACTATGATGAGGGCCATAAATTGTCCTGTTTGCTGATCAAGCCCCATATCCAGTGCCACATAGATGGGAAGTAAACCATAGATAGGGCCAAGCAATAATCCAGAGACTAAACATCCCATAATGGCAGGCTGACTTAGGTTTTTTAGCGCAGACAATGACATTGATTGTTGTTCGCTTACCTGAGGTTGACCGCGTTTTACCAGTAGCGCGGGTAAACTTGCCGCGGCTAATAATCCCATGATCACTAGGTAAGGTAGATTGCCCTTTGTACCTAAATAATCAATGGCTAATTGTCCTAAGGCAGTGCCTCCATAAAGCGCTGTCATATAAAGTCCAAGCCGCTTAGCGCGTTGCTTTTGGGTATCGGCCATTAATAGCCATGATTCAACAACCACAAAAATCCCTGCAACCGCAAATCCCGCTATAAGTCGAGAGGCTAACCAGACTCCACTTTTGGGGATTAATATCATAGCGACAACGCTGCAAAGAAGGATATTCAAAAAAAGGATAAAGGCTTTACTGTGGCCGATACGGGCAACAACAGGAGCAATACAAGGCGCCCCCAGTAATAAACCTAAATAAAAAATACTGGCCAGTAATGGAGCAAGTGAGGTGCTGAGTTCGAAAAAAGTGAGCGACAGGGGGATTAAGCTCATCAAGTAGCCTGATGCCAAAGCAAACAAACTTAACCCTGCTACGGGGACGAAAAGGCTGGGCTTTTGAGCCGACTGAGTTAAGGCAATTTTTTCCACGGGCGGTTCCGAAAACAGACAAATAATATACAGCGGGCGGGGTTGCGGTCGCGACTTTAGGCTGGATCGCTGACAGGGTAAAGTGAGTTAGATTGACTGTGGTGGTGAATAATATTTGTGTTTACGATTCATGTAGATATTGGGTTTTCTATGTTGCCTTGTTGCAATACGTTTGTGTTGGTCGCTTGCTGTTCACTGCGTCGCAGTTTTAGTGCACATTCAACGATATCTAGATTCGATTTAGCGCTACACATTCAATTTTGTGCCAAATTGGGGGAATAATATCTAATCCTACCAATGATCAGAAGGTATGATTAATTAGTTGATTATCACCTTGGTAAAAAGTGTGGCGTGATCTATATCTCAGTTTTAAACATTAATTAAATTACAACGTGGGCAAGGTTTTGTTCGATCTTTGTCCGTTTGAAATTTTAAAACAAAGGTGTCGATCAGAATTTGGTGATTATTGTCGCTAATCGGCCGTTTGTGCGTGCTAGCTCAGCAATAAATGTTGTTGCCAAGTGATAAAATTACAAAATAAACCGCTTTGCCAAGTGTGATCTATGCCCTAAATTTGCGTCAAAATAAAATGGTATTAAGGTTGTAACCATGTCTTTAACAGATTCAAGTACTGCTCCACCTAATCAAGCTCCCGTCAGCGAGGGGCTCGATAAGAAAAAAATGCTGATCCTAGTGGCTGATATTGTGCTGTTATTTGCACTTTATTACGGTTTACCTTTCGAACAAGGGGTGAATACTGGGCTGGCCATTTTGTTCTTCGCCGCGATTCTTTGGCTGACCGAAGCGATTCATATCAGTATCACTGCGATTCTCGTTCCTATACTCGCCGTATTCTTTGGGGTGTTTGAAACCAAGGAGGCGATGAGTAACTTTGCCAATCCCATCATTTACTTATTCTTTGGGGGTTTCGTCTTGGCTGCGGCCTTGCACCATCAAAAGATTGATACCCTCATAGCGCAAAAGCTGCTGCTAGCCTCTAAAGGCAAACTCAGTATCGCCTGTTTGATGCTGTTTGGAGTAACTGCGCTGCTATCGATGTGGATCAGCAATACCGCGACCACGGCGATGATGTTGCCATTGGCTCTCGGGATTTTGCAGCAGCTCGACCGCGAAAAATACCACAGCACCTATGTATTTCTACTGCTCGGGATTGCCTATTCGGCCAACATAGGCGGTATTGGTACTTTAGTGGGTAGCCCACCGAATGCGATTGCTGCGGCCCAAGTGGGCTTAAGTTTTAGTGATTGGCTGAAGTTTGGTATTCCAACCGTTATCCTCATGCTACCTATGATGTTGATTGCCTTGTATTGGTATTTTAAGCCTGATCTTTCTGCCAAATTCGATGTAGATGTTGAAGCTCAGAAGCTGACATTTCAGGGGAAATTTACTCTGCTTATCTTCCTGACTACCGTATGTTGCTGGATTTTCAGTGTGCCGTTAGCCAAGGCATTAGGTGGCATCACTCAGTTTGATACCATAGTCGCCTTAGGGGCCGTCGTTTTACTCTCGGGCTTAGGTTTGGTCGGCTGGAAGAAAATTGAATCGACCACAGATTGGGGTGTACTCATATTGTTTGGTGGTGGTTTAACACTGAGCGCAGTACTAAAAACGACTGGCACTAGCGTATTTTTAGCTCACTGGATGACAGATATTTTCGGTAGCACTCACATGTCGTTGTTCGTCTTTGCTGTGATTGCTTTTGTGGTGATGTTGACTGAATTTGCCAGTAACACCGCCAGCGCTGCACTGTTAGTGCCTGTATTTGCTGCGATTGCTGAGGCATTAGGCATATCGCCTGTGATGTTATCTGTGCTGATTGGTATTGCAGCTTCTTGCGCCTTTATGCTGCCGGTGGCGACACCGCCCAATGCTATCGTTTATGGTTCTGGCCATATCAAGCAATCGGAAATGGTGCGAGTGGGTATGATCATCAACTTTATCAGTATGATAGTCTTGGGTATTATCGCCCATACCTTCTGGGATATTTAACACTGATATAGTTCATGGCAACTTTGTGTTTTAACGTTGTCGCTAGAATAGTATTCGCCTTATGAAGAGCATAGGGCGGATACTGATTTTGTTTTTAGCAGAGTCGTTGTACCGAGTTTTTGGGCTTAGTGTTTCGAAGCTTACTCTATGCTTATGTTTTGCACTTAATTTGAGGTTAAGTTGCGACTAAAAGTATTTGCGCTATAAATTGCTTGATGTTGATAACGTAGATAAAAGATTTCTTTTACGTTGATGATATCAATCTGTTCAATATCATTTTTATATAATACGGGAGTGGTATCGCCTTCAGTGACAGTAACGGCTTGTAAAATAATAGGCTTATCTGTCATGGCAAAAAACACTTCTGCTTGCTGTAAATTCTCTGAAAGATAAACATAAGCTGTCTGCGGCTCGGCAGAATTATGATCACTGCGAGTAAAGGCGATCCCTTGCTCGAATGGGCGAATGCATTGCTGAGTGTTATCGTTCCAAGTCCCTCCCTTGTCGAGACAAGTATCAATTGTGAGATGTTGTTGTAAACCCCATCCCGTCACCACTAGCAAGAGTACTGCGCCCAGTAAGAACATTGCTTTTTTCAATTTTCGTTACCTTTACAAAATTAGCTCGGCTGAGCGGTTGTATCTTAGCTCAATCCTCTTATTTATAGGCATTTAACCATTGGTTTAACGCTGAGGAGGGCAAAGCTCCGGCTTGCTGGGCGAGTATGTGGCCTTGTTTAAAAATCATTAAGGTTGGAATAGATCGAATATTAAATTGAGCCGCGAGGGCTTGCTGTTCTTCAGTATTGATTTTACCGAAGCGAAATTGAGGCTCCCAAGTCTTAGCTGCTGCAGAAAAGATGGGCGCAAAACTTTTACAGGGCCCACACCAGCTGGCCCAAAAGTCAACGACTAGGGGAAGCTCTGATTTATTAGCATGGTTGGCAAAGTTTGCGCTAGTGAGTTCAATCGGCGCAGCCGTAAAGACACTGAGCTTACATTTACCGCAAGTAGGTTGCTGGTTTACGCGCTCATCGGGAACGCGGTTTAACGTATCGCAATGGGGGCAGGCAATAATCATGGCAAAGCTCCAAAATAAAACGTTTATACGACTTATATATTGGGCTAACGGACGGTTATTTAAAGGGCGAGTGATGATGTTATCGCCCATGATGACCTTATTCTCAAGGATAAAGCAGTGAACCGAGCCGCAGAAATGTTTAGATTGCGCCGACAAGCCCGCTCTTCGGTGATAAAATCCTGCGCAAAGTTGAATATCACGCCCTAAGTGCGAACAAGAAAAGAGAATGAAGATATGACTGAATTAGAAGTAATCGATCTGCAAGTGGGCGAAGGAAAAGAAGCGATAAAAGGTGCGCTGATCACCACCCAATATCGTGGATTTTTGCAGGATGGTACCCAATTCGATTCATCCTATGATCGTGGTCAGGCGTTTCAATGTGTGATTGGCACTGGCCGTGTGATTAAAGGCTGGGATCAAGGTATTATGGGGATGAAAGTCGGTGGCAAACGTAAGTTGTTAGTCCCTGCTCATTTAGCCTATGGCGAGCGTCAAGTGGGGGCACATATCAAACCAAATTCTGATCTCACCTTTGAGATCGAATTGCTCGAAGTGCTGACTCGCGACTAAGCGTGACAGGACTGCGAGAGTCTGTGTAAGCTCGATTGAGCCAATATGATTCTGGCTCATCTTGCACTCTTCACTATGTTGCTTCGGCATAGGGTGATTTACACTAGACTCAATTTTCCCACTTAAAGGAAAGAGATTTGTCGTGGCTTCGGATACTGCAGCAGAGTTAATTGCGCAACTTCAGGCTGAGATCGCTCAGCTAAAAAGTGAAAACGCTCATTTAGCAGCGTTGAATTATCGTGCCGAAGAAAAACTCTTTGCGGCCCTCGATGGTAATGGTTTATGTCTATGGGAACAGCATATTCCAAGCGGAAATTTAACCATATTTAACATGCGCTGGGGCGAAATGCTCGGGTTTAGTCCTGAAGAGTTTGCTGCCCATGTTGATATCTGGAAAAGTAAATTACACCCCGAAGATAAAGAATGGGTGATAAAAGCCTTTGAAGATCATGTGAATGGTCAAGCCGATTACTATCAAGCAGTTCACAGAATGCTACACAAAGATGGCAGCATAACCTGGGTGTCCGATCGTGGGCGTATTGTCGAGCGCTTAGCTGATGGAACACCACTGCGAATGATGGGCAGCCATATCGATATTACGCAAGAAAAGCGCTACGAAATAGATTTAGCCCGCTTAGCCCACAGTGATCCACTCACCAACTTAATGAATCGCCAAGCTATTGCCAAAGTATTCGATGAATCTTCGCAACCAGGTATTCGCGGAGCGTTATTTTTTATCGACCTTGATGGTTTTAAAGCGTTAAATGACCGTCACGGACACAAGTTTGGTGACAGCCTGTTGATGCACGTTGCGCATACTTTGGTATCTCACGCCGGTGAATTCGCGCAGATCGCACGGTTAGGTGGCGACGAGTTTGTGATATTACTGCCGTCATTTGATCGTGAATCTTTAGGGGCGCTCGCACAATCATTGCTCGATGTTTATCGAGATAAATTCCTGCTAGAAGGTTGTGAAGTGGAGGTAGGCCTGAGTATCGGTATTGATATATTTGGCTATGGTGATAGTTTTGCCGAGAGTTGTGATCGCGCGGATGCCGCCATGTATCGCGTGAAACACCAAGGAAAGCATGGATATTGTTTTTATCAGTCGTCGGAATAATGATCCAAGCCTGCAGATCTTAGTAATACTTAATTTATATTTGATTACAGTGCCTTATTCGAACAAAAAACCACCTTTAATGGTGGTTTTTTGTTTTTAGCTTTTTAAGCTTAGTGTCATCAGCTTATGGAGTTACAAAATTAAATGGTTGATGGCAACTGACACAATAGTTTTCAGATTTTTTGTGTACATGGTGGCACTTACTGCAATCAGTTTCGGTGTCGAAGTGGCGATTTTTATGGGGATTGGTTGGTTTTACATCCGCCGTTTTTTCCGCTAATTTCTTAGTGTTGTGGCATTGTACACACTTGAGCATAGGGACGGCTTGTCGTTCTTCTGCACCATGGCAGCTTGCACATTTAAGCCCTTTCGCCATATGAGTTTGATCGAGTAAAGTACTCTCTTTAGCGAACGCGCTGCCAGCGAAAATACCCAAAATAATAGCCAATATAATTGTTAAGTTTTTCATTGTTTGATCCCATTATTCATTTCACAGGATGCCAAAATGTGAGGCATCCATTATTGATGACTATGTGTTCTATAGTTTTGCTACATATTTGCCAGCTAAATAGCCGAAGGTGTAGCAGCGACCTAAAGACAAGCCAAATACCGTTAATGGGTAGTCAACGCCACCATAGAAACCTGCGCCTAGGTTACCAACAATGAATAAACCTGGAATTTCCTTACCATCGGCATCAAGTACTTGGTGGTTGTCGTTAACGAGAATTCCTGAACATAAAGTAGAAATACGCATACGACGGTGAATACCGTAAAACGGTGGTTTGAGTACTGGTACCATTTTGCTTTTAGGTTTACCGAAGTCCTCATCTTTACCTTTTTTGCACAGCTCGTTATAACGGCTAACGCTGGCAACAAAGGTTTTTGGATCGCACTCTAACTTCACAGCCAATTCTTCTAATGTGTTAGCTGAATGGGTGTTGATCAAAGAGGGAAATACTCCTGTTTTCTCACCAGGAACTTCAGGCATGTAAACTTTAAGCTCTTCAGGAGAATAGAGGTGGCCAGGCCAATCCTTCGCTTGCGTCATATAGTCAGAATCAAATACTTGTGAGTAATGCCCCGCATTCTGCTCATCTTTCAAGTAGTTATTCATTAGAGACATCTCAACCTTCTCATTCACAAAGCGCTCACCTTTACGGTTTACCGCTAAGAATGGCATGTCACACATGGAAGCCGGGCCGGCATCGAAGTCGTGCAACATTTTGGTATGTCCAACAGGTTCAATAACGCCGCCAGCCCAATAGGCCATAGCAAAACCGTCACCGGTACGATCCATTTGTTTACGTTCGAAGTTTTTCAGTTCGGGGATGAAGAAGTCACACATGGCTTTGTTATTTTGATAGTCACCAGAGGACAGAATGACACCTTTCTTCGCCATGTATTTGTGGTACTTACCATCACGAGTTTGAGCAATAACGCCGATGACTTTTCCTGACTCATCCTGGATTAATTGTTGTGCAGGAGTATTAAAGAAAAACTTAACGCCTGCTTTTTCCGCTGTTTTAGCTAATGCGCGCATAGCATCACCCGTGGTGTAGGGTTTAGGGCCGCAGAAAGAAGTGATAAAATTTAAACGGTCATCAGTATCAGCAATTCCGCGAATACCGTGCTGCACTTTAGTTCCTTGGTCAACAATCTGGCCGCCACCTTGTTTAACTCTATCGATAACCCAAGTGACAGCTTCACCTGAATTGTAAGCCCATTGCTTAAGAAGACCGGGATGTGAACGGTGCGCGTTATCCGCCATTAAACGGCTAACTAAAGCTTCAATTGCTGATTTATCACTGTTTTTCAGGTCAATTCCTGAACCTGTGTTTCCTTGAGAGACAGGGATGGCTTGCTTTTGTAAACACGCAACGGTTGCACCACTTTCTCTGGCGGATAGAGCCGCAGGCACACCAGAGGCTCCAGCACCGACGACGACGACATCAAAGGTTTGGGTTGTTGCAATATCTTTATCAGCAATAGGTTTTGGCTTAGGTAGAAAATTGAGCGTTGCGCCGCCAATTTCGCCATATTCAGTGCCAACTTGAAGTGGTGCAGCACTCGCTGAAGCAATACCAAGACTTGCAAAGGCTAAGCCACCACTTCCCACTGCAGCTCGAGTTAGGAAACTTCTTCGAGATATACCATTCTGAAGCACGCTAGCAGTGTATTGATCGATTTCTTTCGGTTTCTGTGAATGCTCTTTACTCATTTTGATACTCCTTGGGTCCTCATTGCTAAGGTCGATATGACATCGTTAGCAACGACAATGGATCTGGCCATAACCGCATGTGATTTGTTTGCTTTAAAAACTAGAAGTGCAGTTGCGTGAAAGTGATTAAATTCTCATTCATTAACAACATACGTTTAAATGTATGACATATGACAATAAACCAAAAGAGGTATTAATTACATCTTTGCAGTGCTTCACAAAATGCTGGCATTTTGAGCGATGAATGTGATTATTCTTTTTAAAACAATCTAATATAGGACTTTATTGAATGAATAAGTTTGGCGACGCGGGAAATATGAGCGTCTGATTTTATGCATGTTTAAGTAGTTAACAAATAGGGACTATTTATAAATAAACATGATTTGAGGTAGGCCACCTCAACAATATTGAGGTGGCCTTTGGGCTTTAATGCCCTAGGGATTATTTAGGTGTTACACAGGTAAAATTGGCGGCATCTTCAATATTGCCTATGCCATTATATTTTGCGAATTGGGGGTATGGGCAGAGGACCCGAGTTCTGCTTTTTGACCAATCACTGGGTAATTCGGCATTTTCAGGGCGGACTGAAGCCGTGATGTTTTGGGGTTCGACTCCTTTTTCAACCCAGTCAACCAATGCGCGGATCATGTTAAATTTATCTGTGGTAGGACCGCTGCCGCAATGATTCATCCCAGGGATAAGGAATAAACGGGCGAAGGTTTCTGCGTGCCCAGCATTGGCCTCGGCTAATTCGTTATACCAGTTCACTGTATCATTGGCTGAAAATACGGGGTCAGATGTTCCATGGAACAACATCATCTTAGCGCCGCGATTTTTTATGACCGAAAGATCCGTTGGCTGGGGCGGTGTCATAAAGTCTATACCCGATTCGGAGTAAATCGAATCCGTGGCATAGATCCGTTGGGTATCCTCATCCATGCTAAATGATTGCACAAATTCCAAACTGGATTGTTCAGTTGCACCATTAAAGGGGGTTGGTGGCGAACTAAAAATAAAACCAACGGCACCAGGGTCTCGATTGAGCGCCATGTTATATTCCCAGGAAGCCCAACCAGATGCGCCGATACCCGCATCGTATGGGAAGTCAGTATAAATGGCTTCACCTGTCTTGCTGTTATGGGGCCCTGCCATGATATTGCCGAGTACCTGCTTTTGCTCTGCTGTTAAGCAGGTATTATCTCTGTCACTTGAACAGGTTGGAACATCACGTTCAAGGTCAAAGGTCTTTTGACAGGAATAGGTGTCGGTAATAATGCCATCGCTCACACCGTCAAGGGCATCACACTGCTCGAGGACTTTTTGGGAAACGAGGGAGAATTCTTCAGGGGTAATGGCGGTTTGTAGTGTGGCTAAAATATCAGGACCATCAAATTCAACCAGCTTTGAATACTCTTGAACACCATACATTTGCGCTACTGCAGCTTTAGGTAAGTTAAATCCAGGGTTGCCTACTAGAAAGCCATCGTACATATCGGCAAAACGACTGGCCGCGACCATAGTGTGTCTACCACCGTTAGAACAACCGGCAAAATATGATCTATCAGGTTGCTTACCATATGCTTTTTCTATTAAAGCTTTCGCCATTGGCGTTAATTCGGCCACAGCATTGTAACCATAGTCAAGCCTTGCTTGAGGATCTAAACCAAAGAAAGGGATTGGTGCTGGATGCCCCATATCAGAACTTATCACAGCGAACCCTTCATTGAGGGCGGCAGAATCTGGGCCTGCGGAAAACACTAAGCGGCCAACCGCCTTAGCGATCGAACCGTCGAGGCCGCCATTGGCTTGATAATAGAATCGACCATTCCAGTTAGTGGGTAAACGCATTTCAAAGCCGATCGCATAGCGGGTTTCTCCCGCAATGCCAGTTCCCATCCTTTCATTCATATAACCCGTCACTAAACAATGTTCTGGTGCTCGGTAACGTTCAGTAGCGCTATATTCAACATTGCCAGCCGCAATAATTTGTGAGTTCGTTATCACAGTATTTTTGAAATTATATTGTGAAGCAATTTCACTACATAGATTCAGTGTGGCGGGTGTGGCCGAGGCTAACTGTGGTAATGGGGTTTCGGCGTTATCGTTATTTCCACATCCGCTAAATAAAAAACATGACATAGCAACGGCTGGAATAAGTAAGAAATTCTTTGTTTCCATTTAATCTCAATCCTTAAGTCAAAGTGTTTACCGCAACTTTTAGTTGGGTATGGGTAATTTTGCGGTACAAAAATTGGGTGTATCGAACAAGGCTGATACACCCATATAAGTTTTGGTGCAGGGGAGTTAAAACTGATGAACTATTTACCTAAGGCAAATTTATAAGTGACATATAAACGCAGATCGTCAAGATCTTCAGCTTGATCAAAATCGACCATGGCATAACGCGCCTTAAGACCTAGGCCCGATAACATGCCTGAAAATTTATAGGCGATTGAAAAGTTTGTTTCATTAAAATCTGACGCAGTCCCCTCTGGCACATCGTACTGCCCATAGAAGGCATAGGCTTCTAATCCACTCGCCCCTAATTTTTCAAAGTCATAGGCCAGCTTTAACGCGTTGACCTCTTCATTCGCCCGTGCAGATTGATATACCTGTTGAATGACCACTTTTTCATCGCCCCATGGGGTCAGCACTGTGTCATCCCCGGTTTTGGCGTACATATAAGTGAGATCTGCCCCCGCCAATTTGGCGCCTAGATGGAAGCCATATTGATAGGTATCGAGTGGGCCGCCGGTTTCTTCACCTATTGCCTGTTGAGTTAAATAGGAAGGTGTTAAGTACAAATTCGTTGGACCAACATCAGCGGCTAATTTCACTTTGGCATAGGTTTGATTGAAAACATCTTCCATGCTGTAGTGCCAAAGATGGGCTTCAGTTTGGACTGTCTTAAAGGGCAATTGATATTTAGCACCTAGGGCATAAACTGGGTTATCGGCAACATCTGCCACAATACCCGCTCTTGCTAATTCGCTTTGTACCGCCTCTTTTACGGATACGAAGCTATTATCAGACCAGCCCATGGAATCTGTAATATAGAGTGCTGATAACGTTAGATTGTCAACACTCTTATTTTCTGCTGAAAAGCCGCGAAAAGTTCGTGGGATCGCACGAATGTCATGGGGATTCATCATTGGTGTGCGCAGTTCTTGTGCACCTAATTTGAATTGAGTATCCCACCAATTACCTTGGACAAAATACTCCTGTAAACGGTTGACGTTGTCATGGTCGCCAGCGGCATCGCGAGCAACTAGGCCGTAGACATCATCTGAATCATTGGTCCAAATGGGATTTGCAGATACGAAGCTGGTCCCAAAACTGAGGCCATTCACTTTTGCGGTATTGTAATAAAACAGTCCGCCAAATGACGTATCGTGTTTAGTGTTCGTCGTATTATCAAAGTCACGGGTAAAATCGAATAAGCGTAATTCCCCTTTTAACGTACCTTGGCTAAACATTTGATCAATGCTGGTATCAGCTGTAGCAGGAATCGCTAGCGTAGATAGCACAAGCAAAGATAAATAAGATTTTTTCATCATCATCTTCCCTATTATTAGTAAGCCCTGATCAGAATTGTCTGAGCTAGTTAAAGAAATTATGTTTAACATTCTTAGGTTAAATGTATGACGTATGACTAATGTCGACAACGAAGTTAAGATGAATATGAGAAACTAGTTACGAAATTCGCACAGATGTTACTTGGATCAACAAAGATGAACGTTTTTTAATCACTAATGTAGGAAAGATGAGAGTACTTTTTCTGCGTTAATGCGGTTTTATGCTAGTATGGCGACACTAAGCATATTTGGGATAATCAAGTGCATATCTTCAAGCCAATTAAGCAGATAAGAGCATCGAGTGAAGTCGGGCAGCAACTGAAAAATGCTATTTTAGATGGCGAATACAAGGCTGGCGATAAATTACCCTCTGAGCGCGAATTAATAGAATTATTTCAAGTTAGCCGTACTGTGGTGAGAGAGGCGATCAAAAGCCTCGAAGCGGGTGGATTAGTGGAGATTCGCCAAGGTGCAACAGGTGGCGCATTTGTTAAGCACTTAACCTTTGAACGTTTAAGTGATGCTTGCCAAGATTTATTTCTAATGGGGAAACTTTCCCTTCCTGAACTGTGTCAAGCACGCATGCTGATTGAACCGCAAGTGGCTAGAATGGCTGCTAAAAATTGCACTCCAGAGCAAGCTAAAGCTTTGCAAGAGGCGAATAGTCATGAAAGTGACTCATTGGCTTATCCCGAAACTGTCATATTGCGATCTCAAGTACATTATTTGCTCGCTGAAATGTCTGGAAATCGCTTTTTAGAAGCGATCGTAAAATCCTTGTTGGTTTTATTAAGTAATCAAACGACTAAGTTTCAGCCACCGACTGATGAAATTCATCCTTTAGGTTTGCATGATGTCATTGTCGAAGCGGTTATCGCAAAAGATGGGGCGAAAGCTGAGGCCGAAATGTTTGCACACCTTGAGGATTTTAATCAGCGCCTAATAGAAATTGAGCGTAAATATATGGATAAACGCACTTAAGGCAAAGAGTTGCAACCCCATAGTTCAACCGCGGCTGTTTGTTTGTTGGGTACGCCAATCCAATGACTCATGGCTTGGCATTGCACTTTTCCTGAGATTTGAGTGAAGCAAAGTTCAAAATCCCCTGCTTCGGGTGTGCGACCTAAGCGCAACACAGGCAAAATGGGCAGTTTGGGCTGATAATGCCAGCTGCCATTTTTAAGATAGGCATCATCTGGGATTTCCATTCCAGCACCCGTACCTTTCACTCTTGCTTCGACCAACACTAATCCTTGTGGGGTGACGTTATAGTCTTCCTCCCAGCGAATTTTTTCTATGCTATGGTTCCATGCCAAGGTGAAGTTGTCTGTGGGCACTTGGGCCCACAGTGTGCCCGCTAGGCCTAAGCACAGGCCTAGCATCTGTTTACCTTCAATGGCTGATTAACAACCAATAATCTCAAGAGCTTATCCTTGCTCTGCAAGACGTTTGAGTTTGCGTGCTCGCCAGCTGTGTTGCACGATAAATAGCAGCGCGAGCCCAAAGCCAATTTCATCACTCAACGGCGTAGCAAGAATTAAGCTCGCACCTGCAAGGAAGCCGATAACGCGTTCCCACCAGTAGAGTTTTTGTAATAGATATCCGGTAAAGATGACGCCCCAAATACCAATACCCACAGTCGCTTTTAGCAAGACAAACCCTGTAGCTAACCAGCTATCACCTTGAAGCATCAAAGCGGGATCGTAAACCGCCATAAAGGGGATCACAAAACCTGCAATGGCGATACGGATTGCCCAAAGGCTGATCTTAAGACCAGATTCCTTCGCGATTGGCGCTGCGGCAAAACAGGCTAAGGCAACGGGAGGCGTGAGATCGGCCATGATGCCGAAATAAAATACAAACATATGCGACACAATCAGTGGCACACCGAGATCGAGTAATGCGGGAGCGGCAATCGAGCTAGTAATTATGTAGTTAGGGATCGTGGGGATCCCCATTCCGAGCACTAGGCAAGTGACCATAGTTAACACGAGTGATAAGAACAAGTTATCTTGGCCAACGGCAAGAATATAGCTCGCGAAGGTCGAGGCAATTCCTGTCAGTGACACTATGCCGATAATCACACCGACTAAAGCACAGGCGATACCCACAGGCACGGCATGACGGGCGCCTTCTACCAGTGCATGCAAGCAGATGGTGAGAGTATCTCTGCCGCCTTTAATAAACCAACAAATGGCGACTAATAAGGCGATAACCCCAAATACGACTCCGATCCCGAGTTGGAAGAAGCCAGCGCATAGGATGCCAAGGGCAATCCAAAAGGCAATCCGCATCGCCATTGAGGAAAGCCGCAGTACTATGGCTGAGCCTAAAATTACTATCGATGTGAGGGCGAGTCCTACCATGCCTGAGAACAGCGGCGTTCTACCCGAAAACAGCAAGTAGACTAAAATAAACAAGGGGATAAGGAGATACCAACGCTCTTTAATTGCCGCCCATGGATTAGGGCACTGATCTTTAGGCAGGCCACAGAGATTGGCGCGTTTGGCTTCTAAATGCACCATCCAAAATACGGAGCAGAAATAAAGTAGCGCAGGGATCAATGCCGCTTTGGCTATCTCGATAAAGGGGACGTTAATGGTTTCGGCCATAATAAAGGCCACTGCACCCATGATCGGCGGCATGATTTGGCTGCCCATACTCGATGTTGCCTCTACCCCGCCGGCGAAGGCTGGGCGATAACCGAATCGTTTCATGAGTGGAATGGTAAATTGGCCCGTTGTGACCACGTTGGCAACACCTGATCCTGTAATCGTCCCCATCAATGCCGATGACACTACTGCAACTTTTGCAGGACCGCCGAGCTTGTGGCCAAATAATCCCATGGCAAAGTCGGTAAATAAACGGATCATTCCGGCTTGTTCTAAAAAGGAGCCGAAGAGAATAAACAGGAATATATACGTCGCCGACACATAGGTTGGTGTGCCGTATAACCCTTCGGTACCGAAGGCTAATTGATTGATGATCTGATCGAATCCATAGCCGCGGTGCATTAAGTCACCGGGTAAATATTGGCCAAATAAGCCATACATCAAAAAGATGCTACAGATGATAGGTAGCGCCCAGCCCATGACTCGGCGCGCTGCTTCAAACACTAATACGATCAAAGTGATACCTATCACTATATCCGCATCGGTCAGATCGCCTGAACGTTGAATTAAGTCGGCTTCGAAATACCACTGATAAGCCGCTGTGGCCATGCCAGCTAGACCGAGTAGCCAAGCGAGTGGCTGCCAAGGCTGAGATTTTCCTCTAGCGGGATAACTTAAAAAAACCACTAACAGTAAAAAGCCTACATGGGTGGCACGCAGTACTTGAGTCGAGACGGGATGAAAAGCGGCAGTGATGATTTGAAAAATAGAAAAAATTAAGGCTGTATAAAATAGAGCCTTGGGCCAATCGCCAGTATTTGCGCTGAGACCTTGTTGGGGATCACTCATATTATGCCTCACAGCATTAGACTACAGAGATGATATAAACGAGATGCCGTTATTTAACGGCATCTCAATTGCTTAGTTTGGAATAGGATGCACAGATATCAGTAAAACTTAGAGTGCACCAACTTCTTTGTAATAACGTTCTGCACCTGGGTGCAGTGGTATTGGCAGATTTTTCGTCGCTTTATCTACGCTGATGGTCTTCGCGGCGGAGTGCGCGTTACCTAGTCGGTCTAAGTGCTCGAACATGAGTTTTGTCATCTGATAGGCTAAATCATCCGATACACCGCTTTGAGTCACCAGTAAATTTTGAATGGCGACGGTAGAAACGTCGGTGGTTTGGCCTTCATAGGTCGATGCTGGGATCACGCCATGTTGATAGGCGGGATTGTTAATCTTAGCGATCACATCTTCTGGAATTTCAACAAAGTTGATTGCCATAGTCGCAGCTAAGTCACGGATAGCAGCCATGCCGAGACCGGAAGATTGTAACGTGGCGTCCAATTGACGATTTTTGATTAGCTCAACGGATTCGGCATAGGGTAAAAACTCGACTTTCCCCATGTCTTCGTAACTTAATCCCGCAGCCTTGAAAATCGATCTGGCATTGAGTTCTGTCCCTGATTTAGGGGCACCCACTGAGATGCGTTTTCCCTTTAAATCGGCCAAGGTTTTAATGCCAGACTCTTTATTGGCGACGATTTGAATGTAGTTAGGATAAGCCGAGGCAAGTACTCGGATTTTATCCAGCGGCGTTTTAAAGCCTGCATCAATATCACCTTGATATGCTGCTGCGACTGAATCACCTAAAGCGAACGCTAATTCACCACGACCCGCTTGCAATAAATTGAGGTTTTCTACTGAGGCTTTAGTTGCTTGAACTGAGGTTTTAGAACCTTCGATTCCTGTGCCGTAGAGTTGCGACAGCGCAACGCCAATAGGATAATACACACCACTGGTGCCGCCTGTGAGAATGTTGATAAAGGCGGGGGCAGCAGCCATAGCGGCAGCACTGAGTGTGAGAGTCACTGCTGCGCCGACGGCGACAAAACGTTTTTTGATTTTCATTATGAAATATCCTTATTTTTTATAGTGTTATGTAGGGTCTTTCGAGCGGTAAATACCGTAATCAGCTCAATATAACTACATAAAACCTGGAAAAGGTCAATTAGGCTATAGTCGATAGCTGCTACTTTTGTATCACAAAACTGAGATCTGAGACTGTTTTGAGCAAGGTTGTATTGTGAGGTAAAACTTGGTTGGTTCAATGCAGCGGGCAATAAAAAGGGCTAACCTAAGTTAACCCTATTTGTGTTATTAGAGGACAAACCTCCTAATAACAAGACACTATTTAGTGTTATCTAAGAAACCTTTAGTTGCGTTTTTCGCATGTTTTGCTGCTCTTTTCTCTTTAGGAGACATCAGCGGTTGTTTCTTCGATTCTTTACGGTTTTTTTGCTCTTTACTCATATAAAACTCCATGTACTCTTTGGTTATTCATCAGGCTAATCATGTAAGCCGTACTTAATTGAACCTATTCCATGACGTCCTGATTGAAGCGAAATTTTTATCTCGAATTACAACATTTTAAATTACAAATATCTAAAATCATT
Organism: Shewanella sp. ISTPL2; assembly: GCF_013283205.1. NCBI lineage: Bacteria > Pseudomonadati > Pseudomonadota > Gammaproteobacteria > Alteromonadales > Shewanellaceae > Shewanella > Shewanella sp. ISTPL2. The sequence continues at coordinate 370,725 of NZ_JAAPAV010000001.1, forward strand.
GATAATTATCTGTGAATTTATTTGCCTCAATGAGCGATTACAGCAAAATAATCTTATCACCGAATTCCGTACCATGATCCATCTATCACTTAGAATAATTAATGCTAATGCTAGCGTTAACCTGTATAAGAAATATGCGAACAAGGACACAGTACCTATATTTTCGTCATTGTTTGTGGTTTTAGTGGGCCCTAATTGGAGGCATAACTAAGTACCATATGCCTAACGTCGGCTCGATTTACCTAACATGCCACCTAATATACCGCGCAAAATTTGTTTACCTAATTGGCTGCCAACCGTGCGTGCAGCTTGTTTTGACAAGGTTTCAGCTAACCCTTGGCGACGCTTATTACCAAAAATGAGTTCACTGAACCAACCTTGTTCCTCAGCTTTTTGGCCCGTTTGAGCATCACTTGCTGTGGATGTGGCGTCGCTGGTGGCGTTACCAACTCGTCTTTGGTTAAGGCGTTCGTAGGCCGATTCGCGGTTGATTAACTGATCGTATTTACCTCCAATCGGGCTTTGGGCGCGGACTTGTTGTAACTCCTCACTTGTGGCGGGTCCCATGCGGCAACGTGGCGGTGCGATGAGCGCGCGCTCGACCATAGTTGGCACGCCTTTGTCGGCTAACATAGACACTAAGGCTTCACCTACAGCGAGCTGGGATATTACGTCGCTGACAACCAGTTTGGGGTTAGGCACAAAGGTTTCGGCGGCGGTTTTAACAGCCTTTTGATCCCTTGGCGTGTAAGCTCGCAGGGCATGTTGAATACGATTACCTAATTGTCCGAGAATTTCGTTTGGGACATCATCAGGAAATTGCGAGCAAAAATAAACGCCTACGCCTTTTGAGCGAATTAGGCGCATGATCTGTTCGACGCGTTTTAATAGACTCGGTGGGCAACCCTCAAAGAGTAAATGCGCCTCATCGATAAAAAACACTAGCTTAGGTTTTTCGGGATCGCCGACTTCGGGCAGATTCTCAAATAATTCTGAGAGTAGCCAGAGTAAAAAACTTGAATATAAACGGGGTGTTAAAATCAGTTTGTTCGCTGCTAATAAATTGATAATGCCGCGCCCTTGCAAATTAGTGCGCATTAAATCTTCAAGCTGTAACGCGGGTTCACCAAAAAAGTCTTTGCCACCATCGCGCTCTAATCCTAGTACCGATCGTTGAATCGCTGCGAGGGATTGGGCACTGATTAAACCATATTTGGCGGAGATTTCTTTGCGTTCCTCGGCAACTAAGGCCAGCATGGCCCGCAGATCATCTAAGTCGAGCAGTAATAATCCTTGGTCGTCCGCCAGTTGAAAGACTATGTCTAAAATACCGCTTTGGGTGTCATTCAATTCTAAAATTCGGCCGAGTAAGGTTGGGCCCATTTCGCTGATGGTGGTACGCAGCGGGTGGCCTTGAACGCCCGCTAAATCCCATAACACCACAGGGTTAGCTTCGTTGTGATAATCCTCAATGCCAATTTGAGTTGCCCTTTGTAATAGCTTTTCACTTGGAGTGCCGGCCATAGCTAGACCCGAGATATCGCCTTTAACGTCTGTGATAAAAACCGGCACGCCTTGGCGTGAAAAACCTTCGGCAATACTCATCAGCGACACGGTTTTACCTGTCCCTGTGGCACCGGCAATTAACCCATGGCGATTGGCATACTTAAGATTTAAGTGAACCTGTTGTTCACCTTTTCCTATTAATAGCGTATTCAAAGGCATTCCTTATGTTAACGGTAGGGCTTATATTGGAATCGTTGCAGCACCTTTATTTAAGCCACTGTGTATTTAATCCACTTTAGTGTCGTCGTTCATGCGTATAAAAATTCATCATTGAGTGTTGGCCTTAGCGTAATTTATGTCAACATGGGGCCTGAATAAGCTTGATATCATTTAGCAAAAATGTGTGATTGGCAATATGGGCGTTACCTATGAATGAGGTGTGTTATTTGGGTCATTCACTGAGGCGTGCTTGATGGTGAAATTCCCTTTGATTATGCTGCTCTTGTTCTTTACTGTGCTGACATCTGCCTGCACCGAATGAGTCTGTGGTGCAAGAACCTGTGTTGAATCTTATGAGCCTATGCGAGATAAACAGCGCTGTGTTGCTGAGGTGGATAAAAACCTTTATTTGTATGAAAAACTAAAAGCAGTAGAAGAAAATCAACGGCTGAAAATGGCCAAAGAACAAGCCATTCAAAAATTGTTAATTGTAGAAAGGATATCTATGAAAGGTGCGGGCGGAACACAGGGCGGGACGGGACAATTTTTTATGGGTCTTGCCATGATGTGTGGTGGATTTTATTTATTGTTCAATGCAATACAGGTGAGCTCTAGTTTTGGACTGGGCTATGGCTTATATCGAGTGAATGCCTTTGGGCAAGGCATGTCGATTACCACTGGCATGGTGATGCTACCGTTTATTATCGGCATTGTTATGGTGTTTTTTGACGCTAAGAGTAAGTTAGCTTGGCTGTTGAGTCTAGGTTCGCTTACGGCCTTGGTTGTGGGCGTGATCAGCTCGATTCAATTCCACTTTAAATCTATGTCGGCCTTTGAACTGATTGTGATCCTCGTTTTGGCCTTTGGTGGTTTAGGGTTGTTTTTACGCTCACTGAAAGACGCGCCCACAAGCGATACACAAGCGAAATAACCACTAGACTCTTAATCACTAGGCTTTTAACCACTAGGCGCTAGAGTGCAAATACTAAATCAGAGTTGTGCATCTAAGCGACTTTAATAGCGGTTTAATGAAAGTTTTAACTACAGAGTGAAGGAATGCGATGCGCTGGCGTGACACTGACAGAAGCTCCAATATCGAAGACAGACGCGGCCAGCAAATGGCATCTGCGGGTGTGCCGAGTGCCTTGTTACTCAGGTTCTTGCCCTTTTTACTGAGAACTAAACTTGGTCGTGTGGTGTTGCTCATCGGCGGCATTTATATTGCTTTTCAGTATTTTACCGGTGGTCTTTCACTCGACCCGAATACTCAAGCTAATCTTAGCCAATCCCAATCTAACTCAACAACAGCGGTACAGGATGAGAATGCCCAGTTTGTGGCGGCCATTTTAGGCACCACAGAAACCGTTTGGGGCCAGTTGCTCAAAGGGCAATATCGAGAGCCTAAGTTAGTGCTTTATCGCAATATGACCTCCACTGGCTGCGGTATGGGACAGGCGCAGTCTGGGCCTTTCTATTGCCCTGCTGATAGCAAGGTGTATATCGATCTTAGCTTTCTTGATGAGCTTAAAACCTTAGGCGCGGCCGGTGATTTTGCCTTTGCCTATGTGATTGCCCACGAGGTGGGTCACCATGTGCAAAACCTGCTGGGCACTAGCACTAAGGTGCGCCAAGCCCAGCAATCTGGCAGTAAAGTGCAAGCGAATCAATTTAGTGTCGCACTTGAATTGCAGGCTGATTGCTACGCAGGGATTTGGGGGCATTATGTCAATCAACAACTTAACTTACTTGAAGCGGGCGATTTAGCGGAAGGCATTGCCGCCGCCAGTGCTGTGGGTGACGATCGTCTGCAACAGATGGCGGGTCGCGCCGTACAGCCCGATGCTTTTACCCACGGCAGTTCGGCGCAGCGGGTGAAATGGTTTAAGACAGGGTTTGATTCGGGTAATCTCGCCAGTTGTAATACTTTTGCGGCGAAGTGATTTAGTCTGATATCTCAAATTCGTACCGAACAGAAATGCAAGGATAACTGAGTGGCCTTTAACGATACCTTTAGATTGAGCAGCCACGCGGTTATCACGAATGCGCAGGGACAAGTACTGTTGCTTAAGGCCAATTATGGTAATTTTGCTTGGGGTTTGCCCGGTGGCGCACTCGAGCCAGGTGAAACGATTCACGAGGCCTTGGTGCGCGAATGCCAAGAGGAATTAGGCCTAAGTGTGCAGGTTAACTATTTGAGCGGCGTGTATTATCACAGCGCCTATCAATCCCAAGCCTTTATCTTTCGTTGTGAACTGCTATTGCCTGATGGATCTGAGGTGGCCAAAGATGGGGTAGAAGCCGAGCCATTGCCGATCCACTTAAGCCACGAACATTCAGAGTTTGCCTTCCACGATATCGACACCCTCAGCGCGGTTCAGCAGCAAAGAATTAAAGATTGCCTCAATTTCAACGGGGTTGTCATGAGCGCAAAGTTTTAATGCTTTGCCAGCAAACCGCCGGCCGTTAATCGGCTTGGGTTTGCGCGAGCAAGGTTTCTAAGCAGTGTTCCTTGATACCATAATAGGCTTTGATGTCAGCAATTTGCGCGAGGATTGCGGCGCTGTCTTTCTGATTATTTTGTGGCTTTTTAACGGCCAAAATCATCTTATTTTTATTGGTATGTTCTAGGCTGATAAATTCAAACACCTTAGTCGCATAACCGTTGGCTTCCAAAAATAGCGCACGTAATGAATCCGTCACCATTTCAGCCTGTTGGCCCATGTGCACCCCATATTGCAGCATAGGTTTAAACAACTCTGGACTGTGCATCTGCGGCCGAATTTGTTTATGGCAGCAAGGCGAACACATAATGATGTCGGCATTGGCGCGAATACCATAATGAATCGCATAGTCAGTGGCGATATCGCAGGCGTGCAGCGCGATCATCACATCGGTTTGCTTAGGCGCGTGGGTTCTCACATCGCCGCAGACAAACGACAAGCCTTGATGATCGAGCGTTGCCGCCGTTTCATTACATAAATCGGCCAAGGCTTGGCGTAATTCCACCCCAGTCACCTGCGCATCATTGTGAAGGCTATGGCGAAGGTAATCATGGATTGCAAAGGTGAGATAGCCTTTGCCAGACCCAAAATCGACCACATTGATCGGTTGGTCATTCTTGTGGGGTGAGGCTTCGAGCGCTTGGCTAAAAACCTCAATAAACTTATTGATTTGCTTCCATTTGCGCGACATCGCAGGGATAAGATTATGTTGGCTGTCCGTCACCCCTAGCTTGGTCAGGAAGGGACGTTCAATATCCACAAAACGCTTTTTCTCACGGTCATGTTCTAACGGCGCCGCGACGGCTTGTTTAACGTTATGTGTGCTGATTTGGACTTTGCCTTTTTTGCTGATCTCAAGCTGAACTTCTGCCTGCGCCGTAGCTAAGTGGGCACTCTTAAAATCGCTACCGAGTAACAGTTTTATGCTGGCTAAGCCTTCGTCATAACTCAGGTTTTTTGTGATGTGATTCGTCTGATGCTGATACACAAACGACAGCACAGGTTCATTTTGCAAACTAATCGGCCGAATCGTAATGCGCAGCAGGCTTTTATCTGCCCCTCGGTACTTACTCAACAATAGTTTGATCAGACTATTCTTCGCCAAGCTGTCAGCCAAAAGCTGGTAAAAATCATCAAAAGAATTAAGCGCTGAATGGGACATTATTGTTTCCGAAAAAGTAACCAAGAAAAACAGGGTGAGTATTCTAACCGCGATCCGCCGCTACCTAAAGTTATTCTCATCGAGAAGGGGTTTGGGGCAGAGCTCCGCTGCTGATTTATCTATTCAGGTGGTAGTGATTAAGCATAGTCATTCCAGTGACACGCTCAATTGAAGATGCAGCTTGGTAATGGGTGAATCTGATTCACTTAGACTGATCCATAAGTTGAAATTCGCCATTCTGCGTTGGATGTTTGCTAATGGAGTTTTACCTAGACTTTGTTTGATTTTTTTAATAAAAGTCAAAGTCGTGGGGTTTCACCCCACACCCGACCAAGGAGGACTGCTCGTCCTATCCTCCTTGGATGCTCCATGACGCCCCCAACGGAGTTGAAAGCCCCTTGTGCTCATTGACAAATTTGCTATCGCTTCCGAAGGATGCGTCCCTGCACCTGCGAAAGCTAGCTCGCCATCCATGGCGAGACTTACGCAATTTGTCATTTCGCCCTGCGGCAACTCCGAGGGTATGGCGTATTCCTTTGATTGTTGAGTTATCTGATTACCATTAACAGCAATAAAGAGTTGTGGATCTCCTGTTTCACCATGCTTCATAGTCGGTAAATAATGATTTGATTTTATACCGCCAAAATTTAGTGAGCCAAAGATAGAAACGGTAAACATCTTCTCGCTTTCTTGGTGTAACAATGTATTGAACGTGATGCAATAGCAGTGATAACTTACTGTCATATATTAATTTTGCCCTAAAAGTTTAAACCTACTCGTATCTTTGTTTGGGTTTAACTATAAGTACGGGGAAAACTCCCCTTAGGCATTAAAGTCAAAGTCGCAGTACAAGGAATATTATGAAACCGCGTATGTTCATTCTGTTAACAGCCATCCCTCTGACAATTGCTATTACTGGTTGCAGTGAAGAACTTGCAAACAAGAAAGCCGAGCAAGCAAAATTACTGCAGCAACATATAAGCTCAATTGTTTCTGCTTGTACAGGAACACTATCTTTATCAACTCAGATAACTGGCGACTTTGAAAATCCGGCCACAACAACAATAAGCTGTTCTGAAATGGATAAAAAAAGTGATTTTTTTCATGAAATGACCGAAAAGGACTTAGAGGTAATAAAAACAATGTCAAAAAACTCAATTAGCCTTAATCAAGACGCTTAATGTTTACAAATTAAAGATTGGATAGGCATGTTTTCCATAATAGCAACTATATTGGTTACTTTTGGAATCCAAGCTTCAATAGATATGTCTGTTGAGATTGCCGCCCCAGTCTTGTTATTGCAATCCGCTATGATTTAGTTATACAAGCGGGAACAAAGATAAGGGGTAGTTGCTTTTTCGCCTTTTATCTTTGGCTGACAGAGATACTCAAAGGTTAATAGGATTAAGCACTGTCATGGAAGTGACCGTTGACGGCATGGATGTCGTCGTCGAGCCCTCAGGGATGAGTTAATGGCGTGTCACTGGAATGACAGTGCGTAATCGTTGAAACAGAATGATGAACACCCTCTCTATGAGTAATTAATACAGCCTTGCTCTTGTTTAATACCTACCCTAAACAAAGATCTAACGGATAGTTGTTACTTAAAAGCTGGATTCCCGCCCACAAGCATTGCGTGAATGACAGTGCTTAATCAATGTAGTTCGACATCAGTGCAAATCAAGGTGCGGCATCATGTCATTCGTCTTGTGGCCCTTGTCTAGTGGATCAAACGCGCAGGCGGGTTTTCTTCTGTTATAATGCCTCCTCGATTTTTTGGAGGCGAGAATGGACGTATCTTCTTTACTAGACGGCCTGAATGATAAGCAGCGCGAGGCTGTCGCGGCACCGCAATCTAGCATGTTAGTGTTGGCGGGCGCGGGCAGTGGTAAAACTCGGGTGTTGACCCACCGCATTGCGTGGCTGATGCAGGTTGAACAGCAGAGTCCTTACTCGATTCTTGCGGTGACGTTTACCAATAAAGCTGCGGCTGAGATGCGCGAGCGAGTTGAAAAAGTCGCTGGCACCAATATGGGCCGCATGTGGATTGGGACTTTCCACGGCTTGGCGCATCGCTTGTTACGCACTCACTTCCAAGATGCGGGTTTACCGCAAAGCTTCCAAATCCTCGATTCAGACGATCAAGTACGTTTGATCAAACGTATTCTTAAAAGCCTGAATTTGGATGAGAAACAATATCCTCCACGCCAAGCTCAGGGTTATATCAATGGTAAAAAAGACCAAGGATTACGTCCTAAACATATCGATGCGGGCGGTTTTCCGCTTGAGCAAAATCTGTTAAAAATCTATCAGGTTTACCAAGCGTCCTGTGACCGCGCGGGTTTAGTCGATTTTGCCGAAATCCTATTACGTGCCCATGAGTTATGGCTCAATAAACCGCACTTGTTGGCCCATTATCAAGACAGATTTAAGCATATTTTGGTGGACGAGTTCCAAGATACCAACGCGATCCAATATGCGTGGATCCGTGTGCTTGCTGGTCAAACTGCCAATGTGATGATAGTCGGTGATGACGACCAATCGATTTACGGTTGGCGTGGTGCTCAGGTTGAAAACCTACATAGATTCTTAAAAGATTTTCCGACGGCGACCACGATTCGCCTCGAACAAAACTATCGCTCTAAGGGCAATATTCTTAAAGCGTCCAACGCCTTAATCGCCAATAACCCAGAACGTATGGGCAAAGAGTTGTGGACGGATGAAGCCGATGGCGATCCGATTTCGCTCTATTGCGCCTTTAATGAAATGGACGAGGCGCGCTTTATCGTCGGTCGAATTAATGATTGGCACGAAAAGGGCGGCAACCTCAGTGATTGTGCGATTTTATATCGTTCTAACGCTCAATCGCGGGTATTGGAAGAAGCCTTATTACACAAAGGTTTAGCCTATCGTATCTACGGCGGTTTACGCTTCTTCGAACGCCAAGAAATTAAAGATGCCATGGGTTACCTGCGGCTGATCAATAACAAAGACGACGATGCGGCGTTTGAGCGCGTGGTGAATACGCCGCCCCGTGGCATTGGCGATCGCACTTTAGATATTTTGCGCTCCACGGCGCGCCAGCATGAGTTAACCCTGTGGCAGGCGAGTGTGCGTTTACTCGATGAGAAAGTGCTTGCGGGTCGCGCAGCAAATTCTGTGCGTGGTTTCATGGACTTAATCATGACGATGCGTGAAGACACCCAAGATATGGTGCTGTATCGCATGGCCGATACTGTGATCCAAGCGTCGGGTCTTAAGGCCATGTATGAAGCCGAAAAGGGCGAAAAAGCCCACGCTAGAATCGAAAACTTAGAAGAACTCGTCACGGCGGCGCGTACTTTTGAGCTGCCAGAAGAGCTGGAGGACATGGGCGAACTTAACGGTTTCCTATCCCACGCGGCGCTCGAAGCGGGCGAAGGCCAAGCCGATGCCTTTACCGATGCGGTGCAGCTAATGACGCTGCATTCTGCCAAAGGGCTAGAGTTCACTATGGTGTTCATGGCGGGTGTCGAAGAAGGGATCTTCCCGAGTAAAATGGCGCTCGAAGAGGGCGATAGACTCGATGAAGAACGCCGTCTCTGCTATGTGGGCATGACCCGTGCCATGGAAAAACTCTACATAACCTATGCGGAATCGCGGCGCATTTATGGCCGCGAAGATTACGCTCGGCCGTCGCGTTTTATCAAAGAGATCCCGCCGCAATATGTGGATGAAATCCGTCTTAAGGCGCAGGTTTCAACGCCGATGGCGAATAATCGTTTTAGCGCCCCAAAATCGGCTGCGACAAACGATACAGGCTTTAACGTCGGCCAACGAGTCAATCACCCTAAATTTGGTGAAGGTAAAGTGACCAACTTTGAGGGCAGCGGTGCCCAAGGGCGAGTACAAGTGAGCTTTACTGACTTTGGCAGCAAGTGGTTAGTGGTGGCTTACGCTCGGTTAGAGGCGCTTTAATACCAGCCCTGAACGCGATGAATGTCAGCTTTTTATGACACGCTTTCAGGGCGTAAATTCGCATCGGGAGAAGCATGGGTATATGATGCTAATCCTGAAACCGAGTGGAAACTTGAGGGTATTGGGAGTACCTAGTTAATGAATTTAAAGCAGAAGTGGGATGTGTATTCCCGTCTTACTCGAATCGACCGTCCCATAGGTACGCTATTGCTGATGTGGCCATGCTTGATGGCGCTGATGTTAGCGGCGGGTGGTATGCCCGATCTTAAGGTATTGATCATCTTTATTATTGGCGTGGTAATCATGCGTGCCTGTGGCTGCATTATTAACGACTATGCCGATCGCGATCTCGACTCTTTTGTGGAACGCACTAAATCTCGGCCGCTGGCCAGTGGCGAAATCAGCACTAAAGAAGCCTTGATACTGTTCGTCATTTTAGGTTTATCTGCTTTTGGTTTGGTCTTATTACTCAATGGATTAGTGGTTAAATTATCCGTTGTTGGTATTATCCTCACTATCATTTATCCCTTCACTAAACGCATCACCAATATGCCGCAGATGTTTCTAGGCGTGGTGTGGAGTTGGTCTATCCCTATGGCTTACGCCGCGCAGACGGGTGAAGTACCCATCGAGGCTTGGTGGTTATTTGCGGCCAATTGGTTTTGGACTGTCGCCTACGATACCATGTATGCCATGGTCGATAGGGATGATGATTTAAAGGTGGGCATTAAATCTACTGCAATTTTGTTCGGTAAATATGACCGCCAAATCATAGGTTTATTTCAGCTTGCTGCGCTGGCTTGTTTTATCGCCGCCGGTTGGAGCGCCGATCGTGGTTTACTCTATGGCCTAGGTTTACTGACTTTTGTCGGTTTTAGTACTTACCAGCAAATGCTGATCTTTGATCGCGAACGAGCCCCTTGTTTTAAAGCGTTTCTCAATAACAATTGGGCAGGACTCGCATTATTTGTTGGGCTGGGCGCCGATTATTTAGTTTAGTGAACATCATTTTGGCTGAGGAAGATCCTGATGGATCATCCACTGATTCTGTGGCGCTAATATTTGTTCTAAATCAATCTGGTGGATGTTGTCTTGGGAGATGACCTTGATAACTGGGCTCACTCTGTGGGGATAAGGCGCACCTTCGAGTGCGCGTATTGCGAGATCGATGGCAATTCGAGCCTGCAATACTGGCGAGTCGCTGACCGTCGCGAGTAACTGTTTTTTCTGCACTAATTCTATGGTCTGTGCATTCGAGTAGAATGCGATGATTTTTCCCGTTTTATTCCTACGTCCGTCTAAATAGCGCGCCGCGAAAGTGGCGGCAACTGCATTGGCGATCACATAATCTACACTTTGTTTAGTAAGCACTTTTCGCACTAAATCAGCTTGAATAAATAACTCCGTAGTGCCAAACCCTCCTTCAATTGTGTCGAACTCTTGTTTGGTTGCCGCCCGCCTAAATCCTTGTTCCGCCGCCATAACCCAAGAAGCGTCCTTAGGCCCTGGAAACCAAGCAACTTTAAGTTTCGCAGGCGCTTTATCGACAGGGTCTCGTTGCTGCGATGCAATATACTCAATCGCTGCCGCAGACATATCTTCAAAGCTGACTAAGGAGCGACTCGTGAGTTTGTCGGTCGCGATACCATTCACTAAATCAATAACAGGAATGCCCGCAGCAGAGAGTTGTTCGATATCCGCAATCAGTCCATCAGCCGTATTCGCAGCAATAATATAGGCTTGAGCTTTGAGGGCTTGGCAATCATAGAGTTGTTGTTTTTGTTGCTCAATATTGTCATATCCTCCAGCATCATAAATGCCGAGAGTTACACCTTGGCGTTCGGATTCCTGCGATAACCCAAAGGCGACGCCCCACCAATATTGGTCTTTACCATGGGGAAGTAAGGCACAGATCCGCCATGGTTTATTGGCTTGAGTAAGTGGTGTGTATGCCGTTTTTTTGCCATCAGCAATCACATCGGCGGGATACCAAGTTGCCTGCACTGCAAAGGCGAAAATATAGAGGATTAAGGTGAGGCAAATCCTGAGGGAGTAAGCGAAGAATGCAGTAAAGTGCATAGGATCATCATGTTAAGTTAACAATAGATTAAGCATAGATGAATGATCCATAGTTGCTAAGTCGATGCTAAATAAAGCTGATTTATTCTTAATAACCAGTGCCATGAAGTGTTATGGCACTTTTATGATGGGCTGCAGAGTGGTTGAAATTGTAGGGGCGTATTACATTAGCAGGCTTTACGCTTTGACTTGTTCACTGAATGCTTAAGTTTACATTTCACGCTTAAGGCTTAATTGCCACAGCTGGTTTTTGCCATAGTGCTTAGTCTATAGTCATTGGCTTATAGTGGTTTTTTAGGATCAATTTCATGCTTAGGTAACAAGGAATCGTTATGTTTATTCCGTCAGGATTTGCACGGGTTAGTCCGTATATGATGATCGCTGATGCCGATAGTTTAGTGGTTTTTTTACAGCAAGCCTTTGATGCTAAAGCGCTACATATTTCCCGTCGGGCTGATGGCAAAATAGCTAATGCACAGATGCAAATCGGCGACTGTTTATTTATGTTGAGTGAGGCGAGTGAAGCTTTTACGCCTATGCCCGCATCCTATTATTTATATGTGGAAAATGCCGATAAAACGGTGGCTCAGGCACTCGCCGCTGCGGGTGAGTTAGTGATGGAAGTGGCGAATATGCCCTATGGCGATCGCCAAGGTGGAGTGCGGGATCCCGTGGGCAATCTGTGGTGGATCTCCCAGCGTTTAGCCGCAGGGCCATATCAGGATTGAGCATCAAGTGATAACAAGTCAAAGGAGGTGATGTATGCCGTGCCAGTTAACCCGATTATTTGGAATCGAATTACCAATTATTCAAGCGCCGATGGCGGGTGTTCAGGGCAGTGCCTTAGCGATAGCTGTGTCGCAAGTGGGGGCGTTGGGATCTTTGCCCTGCGCCATGTTATCCCTCGAAGCCTTAGATACCGCCTTGACACATATTCGCACCCAGACGACTAAGCCCATCAATGTAAACTTCTTTTGTTATCACGAACCTGAACCGCAAGCAGCGAAACAAGCCGCATGGCTTAATCAACTCGCGCCTTATTTTTCTGAGTTGGGTGTCAATCCTGATAGCCAAACCGTGGGGGCACAACGCGCGCCATATACCAGCACCCAGGCTGCAGTGTTAGCTAAATTTAAACCTGAGGTGGTGAGTTTTCATTTTGGCTTACCGAATGAAGATTTGTTGCTGGAGATAAAGTCTTGGGGTTCAAAAATCATTTCGACAGCGACAACTGTAGAAGAAGCCCTATGGCTTGAAGCGCGTGGTGCGGATGCCATTATTGCGCAGGGTTTAGAGGCCGGAGGTCACAGGGGGCATTTTTTATCCGATGATTTAACCAAGCAGTTAGGCACTTTTAGTCTATTGCCGCAAATCATTGCCGCCGTTGATATTCCTGTTATTGCAGCGGGTGGCATAGTCGATGCAAAGACAGTGCGCTCTGCTATGGCGATGGGCGCTTCGGCGGTGCAAGTGGGGACTGCATACTTACTCTGTCCCGAATGTACCACCAGTGATATTCACCGTGCCGCCCTGCAAAGTGAGGCCGCGCAGCATACGGCTCTGACTAACTTATTCACTGGTCGACCCGCCCGTGGAATTATGAATCGTTTTATGGCAGAGCTTGGCCCCATCAATAATACCGCACCGGATTTTCCGCTCGCCTCAAGCGCCGTCGCAGTATTGCGAAGCGCCGCTGAACAACAAGGATTTGGTGATTTTAGCCCACTTTGGTGCGGCCAAAATGCAACAGGTTGTCAGGCTATTCCCGCCGCAGAGCTGACGAGGCAATTGGCGTTAGGTTTGATGGTCTAAGATATTGTTGGATAGGTTATTAATACTCATTGTTATGCTCACCAAGGCTTACATTTAATATGGCTAAATTAGCGGCTTGTTAGTTTATACTCGTCGTTTAAAGGTTGGTTTGTCGTTAGACTGCCGCTTCTTTTAAATTATGTTTTTCTGTACAAATGGCTGCAAATCACTGGCCCTATAGCTGTGGGTGCGAGTGATCTATAAATTTAAGGAAAACAATATGTTGTTACGTAAAATCATTGTTATGTGCTTTGCCGTTATGAGTTTTGCTACGTTTGCGGGCAATAAAGCCTATCAAGATATCGCACTTAAAACCTATCCAGATCAGCAGCAAGTGACTTTAGCCAGTGTTGCGGGTGACAAGCCGATATACCTAAAGTTTTGGGCGACCTGGTGCCAACCTTGTATGGAACAAATGCCGCATTTTGAAGTCCTGCAGAAGAAATATCAGGACAAGATTAATATCATCGCGGTGAACATCAATATTAATGAAGAGCAGCCTAAGATTGCTGATGTTATCGCACGTTTCGGGCTCACTATGCCCGTGTGGTTGGATAATGAAGGCGAGCTGGGTGTGGCTTTAGGTTTGGTCGGCACACCCTATAGTGTATTAATCAATCGTGCTGGTGATGTGGTTTACACTAGCCATGAGTCTGATGCCAATTTAGATAAATTTATCGATATGTTGGCGAATGGCCAAGAGTTGACTGCGCAGACAACGGAGGCACCCAGTGCCGAACAAACAGCTAAGTTACTGAAACCTTGGGAACAAGGTGAGCATTTACTTTTTTTTACCGCAACATGGTGTGATTGGTATTTGGCTGATAGCCGCCCTGAAATGTCGAAAGAGTGTATTGCCGTTCAAAAAGGTTTAAATAATCTCGCGCAAAAAGTGCCTAATAAAGCGTGGCACGGTGTGGTCAATCATTTGTGGACAGACAATAAAGCGCTCGAAGATTTTAAGCAGCTTTATCAAACTCAAGTCGATTTTAGTATCGATGAATTAGGTGTGTTATTTAATCATTTTAAAATCCGCAATATTCCTACTTTACTGTGGGTTAAGGATGGTAAAGTTATTCAGCGTATTACCGATTTTAGCCAGCCAGAGAAAGTAGTTGAGCAGCTTTTGGCTCAATAAGCTCATTCCAAATGTTAGGCCTTTGATAGATATCCAAAGGCCTTTTGTCTTCAAAGATTGAATAGATACACAGCTCAATATTCGGTGTTAAAGTCATTGCCCATGGGAAGCACTGCGCAATAAACTGATTCGTAGAACGAGTTGGTTAAGCATTAACCTTGTTTGGTGTGATGCAGAGTGTTTTCCATTTTATCGTTGAATTTTATTGTGGGGGGTTTTAGCACTATGACGCCGATTTTCAGTAATGCCGCTATTGGTCGTAGTTTGTTGGTTTTGCTCTTGTGTGCTGGCGTATTCTTTTTTATCGATTTTTTAGTGCCCGCCTTAGCTGCATTGATTGTGTGTTTTTCAAGTTGGCCTCTCTATCAAAAACTATTGGCAAAATGCGGTGGTCGCTCGGCGTTGGCGGCAACCATTGCCCTATGTTGTATTGTGCTCGGGCTGATTATTCCGCTTGTGTTTGTATTTTCCTATGCGTTACAAGAGATTAGAACTTGGGTTGATTGGTTGGTGTTTACGAACCAACACGGTTCGCCCGTGCCCTTGTGGATCAAAGATTTACCTTGGATGGGTGAATGGTTAACCCTGCAATGGCAGCAGTTTATTGGTGAACCCCATGAATTAGGCCAAATTATCAGTGCCATTAGTGGCCAGAATTTGAGTGGCATTTCCCGTTGGGTGCTGCAATTGGGTTGGAATACTTTAGGGTTGTTATTGACCTTACTTTTTATGCTGATCACTTTGTTTTTCCTCTATAAAGATGGTCCGCAAGTGGCTAAACAGTTGGATATCGTGGGTGAGCGAGTGCTGCCTGCTCGCTGGCATAGTTTTTCCCGTGTGGTGCCTGCAACAGTCAGTTCTACCGTGATAGGTATGACGCTTATCGCAATTGGTGAGGGCATAGTGCTGGGGATTGCCTATTGGATTGCGGGAGTACCTTCGGCCGTGGCTTTTGGGGTGTTAACCGCCTTTATGGCCTTGGTTCCCGGCGGCGCGCCAACCATGTTTACCTTGATTTCACTCTACCTTGTCGGCACTGGCGATATGACGGCGGGGGTCGGCTTGTTTCTTTGGGGCAGCATAGAGTTGTTTATTGTCGATAAAACCTTAAGGCCTAATCTTGTCGGTGGGCCGATTAAATTGCCTTTCTTACCGACTTTTTTCGGTTTGATCGGCGGCGTAAAAACCATGGGTTTTGTCGGTTTGTTTGTTGGTCCAGTATTGATGGCCCTGCTGGTGGCCATTTGGCGTGAGTGGTTAAGGGAAGAGCCCGAAACGATACCATTGGATAAACAGGCAGATAGATAGTCGCTAAAGCTTCATTTCTCTAAGGTATTTTTGCGCTCATCGGTGTAAAACCACCAGGGTTTAGGATCTTCACCTGCCATAAAACGGGTGATGGAGATAAACACATCGAGCATACAGGGGTCGTGTCTCTGGCCCGTTTTGTCGCACAGCGTTTGATACAGCTCGTAGGGGTTTCTATCTAACAGCTGCTCAGGCTTATCTATGCCGAGCAAACGTAAATCCGCCGCACAGGCTTTGCCAATATTGGGTAAATCAGTCAATTGCTTAACCTCGGCACGCACAACTTTTGCTGGATTCATTTTTATCTCTTGGGGTGTAGTCATACTTGATAGATTAGTCTATTGCCCACAGTTAACCGCGTTAGCCTGTTAAGATATTTCGCCTTCCTTGGCAAAATCTGTGTTGCACTTCTAACGCTTTATTATGGTTACAGTTTTTCTATATCAACATTTAAGCTATTAAGATGTTCAAGCAAAGCTGGATTGACATTATTATCCACTTTTCCGCCTAAGTACTTACCAAAGAAACGTTCAGTCGCAATTATCGCGGCGAGCTTGTTGGCACGTTTGATAAATCCATGACCTTCATCTTTGGCGAGTAAGTATTCAACGGGTAACGATTTTTGGTACATCTTTTTCGCAATATTATCTGATTCAACTTGAGTCACTCGCGGATCATTCGCTCCTTGGATAAGCATCAGCGGTGCTTTTATGTTATCGACAAAATTAATTGGGGAGCGGTTCTCCATATCTTGTTTTTGTTCAGGAATTAACGGGTCTCCCACTGATTCAAACCATTGACCTAAATAGGGGCGCCAGTAATCGGGGAAAGACGCCATTAGCGTGACTAAGCTTGACGGCCCCACATAGGCGATCACAGCTTGGTAAAGATCTGGGGTAAAAGTCGCGCCGGATAAAGCCGCATAACCACCGTAAGATGCGCCAAAGATCCCCAAGCGATTTTTATCCGCAATCCCTTGTTCGACCAAGTAATTTGCACCATCAGTCAGGTCATCTTGCATACTGCCAGTGCCCCAATTGTTATTGCCTAAGTTGAGGAAGTGTTTGCCAAATCCTGTCGATGCGCGAAAGTTTGGCTGTAACACGGCATAACCACGGTTGGCATAGAACTGAGCAATCGCATGGAAGTAACCCGAGTCTAGCGCCCAGTAGTCCCGAGCCCAAGGGCCGCCATGGGGCAGAATGATGGTGGGTAAATTGCGCTGGTTTCCCTTTGGTAATGTCAAATAAGCCTGAATTTTTACACCATCCCTTGCGGTATAGACTAGGGATTGTCTGGGTGATAACAGTTCTGGTTGTATGCTTGGAGGAATATCCGCGAGTAAGTGGATATCACCATTAATGGCATTGTATTGGTAATCTAAGCTCGATGCCCTATCGCTCGCGACGTTGATCTGCCAGAGATTATTTTTCTCGTTACGTTCGGTAATGGTTATTTCAACATCTTGATTAAAATGCTTATTGATCACATCCCAGTGCTTAGCAAACTCAGTATCAAGTGCATAGGTTCTTAAGCGACCGCCGTAATAGGAAATGGCTAAAGGTTCACCAGCATCGTTAAACAATACCTGATAAACATCCGCTTCATCCTTAGGATCTTTATGTAAGGTTTCATATTTTCCCGTCATAAGATCAACTTTGAGCAATTGTTGTTTATCCCGCTCACCAATGTTGGCACTGATATAGGCGAGTTTTTTCGCATCGTTTACTTTTAAGATATCAATGCTTTCACCCTTAGCTGTGTGGATTATTTTACGCCAAGTGCCATCAATGAGTGCGTAGAGGCTATAGCTGTTATCTAGATTAGTGCTACTGCCAATAACGGGATGCCCTTGTTTATTAAACTTCATTTGCACCAAGTTTAAGTTGTTTTCAAAAATAGGCGTTAGCTTGCCATCATGGGTGTTGAGCCAATAGATATCCATCCGACTCGATTCATCGTGGTTCGCCATCACAACCAGCTGCTCAGGGTTATCCTTGGGCTGTTCCATGACGCTGTATTTCACCTTGTCATTGTGCGTCAGTTGCTGCTCTTTTGGCTCTATTTTGCCTTGGGAAGTTTCAAAGCTGAGTTTAAAAATTTGGGTGTTTTCATTTCCCCCTTTATCTTTCATAAAAAAGAGTTCGTTACTGTTGGATGACCATTCAAATTCTTTAATAGGTTCAATGGACTGCGTTAAGAGTGTCGCACTTGCAAGATCGCTTTTATCCGCCATTACATAAATATTGCTCGCACCTTGGTATTCCTTTGTGAAGGCTAACCATTTACCGTCGGCGGACATTTTTAAATGGTGAATATTTTGCTCATTGAAAAAATCTTCGATGGGAATGAGTGGCACTTGGGCTTGCTGGCTGTTAAGCCTATTCGTGTTGGCTTTTTGCTCAGTGGTTGAGGCTGAACAGCTTGCGAGTAGCATAGCGGCAATAGCAGCACTGCATAACTGGCTTGTGAAGGAGGATAATCGCATTGTTGTAACCTTGAGTTGTTAGAAGTGACATCATGTTAATACGAATATTAATTATCGTAAAACAATAAAATTATATTTCTTTGCAATATATTTTACCGAACGAGTATACTAGCCAAGGTTAAAGAGCACTGGGATTGGATTAAATTTAGGATTGAGTGATGAATAAAAACATAGAAAAGTTAATAAAAATCAGTGCATTTTTCCGGTGGGTGATTTTGTTGGCCGCTACGATTGTGGTGGTGTATCTGGGTTATAGCTACTTAGTCCATGATGAGATACGTTTTGGTTCGAATAATGGATTGTTCCAAGCGCTATGGGTATCGCCTGATGCGAGTCAAACCCTGTTGCTGTTAATGTTAAGTCCATTATTTATCACGTTTTTACTCGGTGTTTATTGGTTGCAAAAATTATTAGCCTACTACCAAGACGGCTTATTTTTTAGCGACGAAAGTATGCATTGTTATCTGTGGTTGGTTTGGCTTAAGGTTGCCGCCTTAGTGATAGAAATACTGCAAACCTTAGGCGTAGGTTACTATCACAAGTCGCTTTTTGAGGATACCCGTATCGACTTGGCGCTCGATTTTGGCAATATCACTACGATTTTATTGATGTTGCTGATTGTTTATTTGCTTAAAGCTGCCCGAGATTTTGAGGCAGAAAACAAAGAGTTTGTGTAATTTTGGACATTATCGTTAATTTAGACGTCATGATGGCGATACGGAAGGTGAGTTCTAAGGAGCTTGCCAAAGCGGTTGGCATTACCGAAGCGAATTTATCCCTGCTAAAACGTGGCAAGGTGAAAGGCGTGCGTTTTGAAACACTGGCGAGTATTTGTGAGTACCTGTCGTGCCAGCCTGGGGATATTTTAGAATATCGTAAGAGTGATACATCGGACTGAGTTCTGCCGTTTTAGCCTTGTTCAACGCATCCTAGGACGCACTTAGTTAAGTGCTATCCTAGGCTTGCCGTGGTTAGGCTTTAACCAGTGTTGTCAGATCCGCTGGGCGATAGTAAACCGATTTTAGTACCTTGCCTTGGCGAACCACTTTACCTGCCATTTCAACATCTTTAGCGCATTTGGCTATGATTAAATCACCTTGCTGACTACCGACAATTTCAACACCTTGCTTGGCATAGAAGGCAATGGTCTCGGCAAGTTCTTGCTCGTTACGGCACACTTTACTCATATTGCTCGAGTGGACTTCATCCCAGCAGCGAATAAAGTCAATTTCACGGTTTTGAGCCACGCAAAGCAACAAGTCAATCAGGTAACTGATTTCGAGTCTGTCCGTCATGGCCTGTGCGCCTAAGTGCACTAGACGGCCCATTAACACGTATACAGAATCGACGATGGCATCGGCCTGTTCGATACGGCTATCGGCTTCGGCAAGTTCAGTTAACTCCTCAATAATCAGTGAAGTATGTAAGGTATCGGCCTTGTCATCTAAAGAATCAACATCATTAACGGGCAAGTTGAAGGTGCTACGAAACTCACTGATATCACGATATAAGTGGTCATAAATAGGTTGAGTTAAGCGGGTGAGTTTCATCTGATTTGCCTTGAAATAAAGAGTTTGGCGGCAATTTTAAAGAAATGCGTCGCAGAATACAAAGATGGGGCAGAGATAAAAATACCCGCAGCCAAATAGGCGGCAGCGGGTTTCGGTAAATTTTGGCGGATGACCGAATGGAGAAATATATTGTGAGTCTGTGTTACTTGGTGATTATTGGCCGTATTTTGCAATCAGTTGATCAAGATAAGGGCCAACGTCTTTATCAGCCCAATCGAGATATCCCCGCACAAAACCGACAAGATTACCTTTAGCATCAAAAATATAACTGGCGGGTACGACATTCGCGGGAATGATTTGTTCTATGTTTTGCTCCGGGTCAAGCCAAGTGGCATAGCCGCTAAAGCCATGTTGGTTAAGAAAAGGGCGTACATCTTTAGATTCTTCATCGATAGAGATTGGAATGATGGCGATATTCTTCCCTTGATACTGCTGCTTAAGTTTTTGGAGTTCTGGAATTTCCCTTAAACAGGGGGCGCACCAGGTTGCCCAAAGATTGACTAAAACCAATTTTCCTTGGTGCTGTTTTAGGGTTTGGGTTTGTCCTGATTCATCAATAAAGGGAACTTCTGGTACGCCGCGTGCGTGCTGCATTTCTATAAAACCAGTCATCACAAGGGGCTTAGGGAGGGGCTCTCCCGTACTGTAGAGTTTATTGTCTAGTGAATGGGCTGAGCTGC
Source organism: Shewanella sp. ISTPL2 (assembly GCF_013283205.1). Classification (NCBI taxonomy): domain Bacteria; kingdom Pseudomonadati; phylum Pseudomonadota; class Gammaproteobacteria; order Alteromonadales; family Shewanellaceae; genus Shewanella; species Shewanella sp. ISTPL2. The sequence continues at coordinate 391,146 of NZ_JAAPAV010000001.1, forward strand.
TATTAGAAAACAGACCCAAACACACGAGTAGAACAAAGGGAAAATAGTGTAATTTCATCTGGTTATCCTTTACTTTTAAATAGTCGTTTGTGTTTTTCTACGGGTTACCAATGCGAGACACAACCCAACACCAAGCACTAATAACAGCAGTGGCCCAAACCAAAGTGCGAAGGTGGAGGCTTTAAATTCAGGTTGATAACGGATTTTTTGACCATAGCGTTGCACCATAAAATCGATAATCTCATCTTGGCTTTGCCCCTGTTCCAGCATCGAGAATATTTGTGCTTTTAGCTCGTGGGCGATTGGCGCCTGTGATTCAAATAGGCTTTGATTCGTCGCCATAGGGCAACGCAGCACTTTACTGATATCCATTGCCTGTTGCTGGTGGGAAAGGCCAGATATGGACTGTTCCTGCGCCATGGATAAGCATGGGATCCCTATCCCACATAAGGTGATAGGGAGCAGTAAGACTAAAAAGCGCAATATTGGATTCATTAGGCAAGCGTCTCCTTTGGTTTGTGATGGGATAGGCTAAATAAGGTTGTTAAATCAGCTTGAGAGCTGAAACGACGAGTAGGCCAAGCGGCAATCGCCCCACCTAGCATCATAAATAGGGCACCAAGCCAGATCCAACTCGCAAGGGGTTTATAGCTGATACGGATAAGGTATTCGTTATCACTTAATTGCAGCCCCATGGACACATAAATATCCCGCCATAAACCGTGGTCGATACCCGCGTGGGACATTTCCATCCCGTTGCTTTTAAAGGTTTGTCGTTGCGGCCTAACGTAACCGAGGATCACTTCATCATTCGCACCATCGCGGATACTGATATTGGCCTGAATGGCGGTAAAGCTACTCGTTTCAACATTCTCAGTGCTTTCATAAACTAAGACATAACTCGCCAAAGGCTTACCTTGACCAGGCCCCATTCGCAGTAGGGCTTCCTGTTCAAAAAAGGAGACGGATGTTGCACCAATAATAGTGATAGCCACCCCAAAGTGGGCGAATAGCATGGCTATAAACCCTTGTTTTGATGATTTAACGGGAGGATTTAAGCCGTGCTCATTGCGGTTTTGGGTTAATTGACGGGCATATATTCGTCTACCCAATCCTGAGGCTGCCAATATCGTGAGCAATAAACACACTAGCAACCAAAGTGCTGCGGCTGTGCCAAGGAGTAAAAATAAGCTACTGCCCGAGGCGGCCTGTAAGCTTACCCAGCCAGCGACGGCTAATATCACTAGGCTAGTAATGAGCAGGGAAGTAATACGAGTTTTTGAGGCATTTTGCCATTGCACTAAGGGCGCAATGCCCATTAACAGGACAAGCAAGAAAGTAAGGGGGACAAATATAGCGTTGAAATAAGGGGCCCCCACTGAAAGTGTACCTAAATCGAGCAGCTCATAGATCAAAGGGTAAAATGTACCGAGTAATACGGAAAACGCTGCTACGACTAAGATAACGATCCCGAGCAGTAACAGCGTTTCCTTACTGAAAAGCGCGAAAGTCACATCCTGTTTTAAATGGTGGGCTTTGAGTGCAAAAATGAGTAACGCAGCCCCAACAAAAATCACTAATAAGCAGAGGATTGACATACCACGGGTCGGATCGGCGGCAAAGGCATGTACCGATTGCACTATGCCGGAACGCACCAAAAAGCTGCCGAGTAAACTGAGTGAGAATGCCAATAAGCACAGCAGTAAAGTCGTGAGTTTAAAGCCATGAGTACGTTGAGTGAGAATGAGGGAATGTACTAATGCTGTTGCCACAAGCCAAGGAATAAAGGAGGCGTTTTCTACCGGATCCCAAAACCACCAACCACCCCAACCCAGTTCGTTATAGGCCCACCAAGATCCAAAGGCATTGCCGCCCGTTAGAAACACCCACGCTAATAATACCCAAGGTCGTAAATAGTTAATTTGACGAGTATTAAAACCACCACCGAGCAGTGATGCTAACGCTGCGGCAAAGCAAACTGTGAGGCCAACATAACCAAGAAAGAGCATGGGCGGATGCAGTATGAGTCCTATGTCTTGCAAAATGGGGTTAAGATCTCGCCCTTCAATCGGAATGTTAGGTAATAAGCGGGCAAAGGGATTAGAGGTAAAGAGTAAAAATAAGTTAAAACCAAGGATTACTAATGCCAAAATGGCCAACAGCCTCGCAAAATACAGGGCGTCTTGGTATTTATCGCTGGCCTTATCTTGAGTGCAATCCGCCATTTTTATGCGATAACTGATGATCGCCCCCCAAAGGGTAATCGCAAATATCCAAAACAGCATTGACCCTTCGTGGCTGCCCCAAACGGCGGCCACTTTATAACCCAAGGCTAATTGGCTATTCGAGTGGTTTGCGACATAAGCAACAGAAAAATCATCAGTCATAAAGCAATAAATTAAGCAAAGAAGTGAAGTAAATACCGAGGTAAATATGGCTCTAAAGAGTGTCGGGCTTAATCCCACCAGATAGGCATTATTCTGCTTAACACCGATTAAGGTCAGTGCTGCAGAAAATAATGCCAATACGCTACTGATGATCAGTAATATATGTCCAATTTCTGGAAGCATAGTTGTCATTTATTATGCCTTAGAATAATGTGGTCTCGGTAATATAGTGTTTACAGTTGGCTATTTTACCCGTGTTATTTTCACATGCTGATTTTTATTAAGTTCGCTCATAAACTTGAGTTATTTTCTTGTGATTTTAAATTTACATATAATACCTTGTTGGAAAAAGTCAGTTTAATCACGAGGTTTAATCACTGTTGATTTTAAGATTAGTCGAGTTTTGCATTTGATAATGTGATCTTATCCGTTATTAAATCATTCCTTTTTACGCTTGATGTTTTTTGAAAAGTAAAACGCATTTTTAGTTTTTTTTATAACTGAAATGTGCTTTTTAACTTCTAAAAAACAAATGACATTAATTTTATAAGTTATTGTATTTTATTTGTTTTAATTGATTTTATTCATCTTGATTTATCAGCGGGAATTTAGTGTGCTCTAGCTCTGATTTTTAATGGTTTTTTGCCTCCACCATGCTGTAACTGGTCAATTGTTTATGTCGTTCAGTGAGCAATTAGGTTCAGTGGAAAATATAAAACTAATGATAATTAGGAGTGAATGATGAAACGATGGAAATCCAAAATAGCACTCAGCGTGCTGTTTTGTTTAGGTACTATCGTCAGTGTGGCCGGAATAGCATCCGATGCTAAACCGGGCGAGGTAAAGCCTGGCTATGGTAATAAACAAATGAGTGCGGAAGCTCAGGGAATTATGGCTAATCCCGATCTAACACTAGAATCCCGTGGTGTAAGAACACTGCAGGATTATATTGTTCAGGAAAAAGAGTTGTTTGATTTTCTTTTTGAAAATCATCCGGTATTTAAATATGCTGAGCAAGGTCGTTTAAAAGGAACCTATAAGGTCAGTGACCGTGGTGAAGAATACTTACACGGTGGTGATAGCCAAAAATATAGCCAACATCAAGAGGGCAATCGCCCTATGGCATTGCAATATCGCCTCGGTGCCAAGTCGATTTTGGATTTCCCAAATAAGTTTGTTGGTCCTGAAAAATGTGGTGAGTGCCACGGTCCACAATATGAAAAGTGGAAACGTTCACGCCATTCAAAAACCTTACGTTTCCCGGGGAGTCATCCCGAAGTCGATAACGATTTAAACAAAACCATGTATGGCACTAAGGATACTTCTATCCTGCCAGACGGCATTACCCCTGATGCAATTTATGCGACGGTGGGAACACCAAGAACCAAATACGGCTTTATCGATAGCTACTTAGTACGCGGTACTTTCCATGTGAAAGACGGTTTACTCAAAGATGGTACTGGCACTATGGTCGCCGGTGGTAACCAATTCTCCCGTGGTTGGGCTGAATGGTTAACCCCTGAAATGGCGAAGAAAATTCAGAAAGTTATTCCTGAATTTCCAACTAAAATGGAAGATTTTGGCGCGAGTGGTTCACACCAATGGGGTATGAGCTCCTATGGTGCGAAATACGAGAAGGAATTCTTATTCCAACCTGCGAGTTCCTATTGCGAAATGTGCCACACCTTTAAGTTTGATTTTAAAACTAAAGATGAGTTTTTTGCAGCCCTTGGTAATCCTAAAGAGCTCCAAAAACATACAGTGTCACTCGGTATTACCTGTGAAGAGTGTCATGGCGCAGGTGGTCATTTAGACGGCGGTATCGGTGGTGGTATGCCTTCTAACTGTGAGCGTTGTCACCAGCGTTTTAACTTCGTAGAAGAACTTGCGCAAACCCCACAGGGTAAAGAAAAACTGGAATATGCCTTTAACGTGAAGATGAAATCTTCGTGCCCATCTTGTGGTACAGAAGGTTCGCAAATGTTTGCCTCATCTCACTACGATAAGGGTATGCGTTGTTCTACCTGTCATGATCCACACGAAGTGACTGATGGTGATTGGAAATCCGGTATTACTAAACCAAAACTCATCAAAGAATGTACCGATTGCCATACAGCACAGGCTGAAATTGCGAGTAATACCAAGACCCACAGTAAACAAACTTGTCAAAGCTGTCATATGCCAAACATGGGTAGTTGTGAAAACTTCACCGCGATCCAGTTCCCTGATATGGCCGGTTTCGACAACGTTCGTAAGTCGCACATGTGGAAAATCGATGTCGATCCATTGCGTAAGACGCTTAACCCACCTGAAGGTAAGTCTCGCGACTCATCCACTAAGGGCTGGACTGTGGCGAAGGACGAAAATGGCCATAACTACCTCGATCTGATGTGGACCTGTGCTCGTACTTCCGCTTCTGATCACGATGTAGTGGATAACAAAGGTTGCCATAGCCAATTCCAATCTAAGTTGGGTGAGGGTCTGCACTTTAAAGATCAACAGCAAATCTACGGCAAAGTTCAGAAGTGGCAAAAACCAGTGAAAGAAACCTATGCCAAAGTAGAAAAAGCCCTTATTAGCATCGATAAGTCGCCCAATATGGCGAAGTTATCGGTAGAAGATAAGACGCAAGTGCTGTTGTTGACCGATAAAGCTCAAGATGTCCTCAAGCTGATTAAAGCCGATGGTTCATGGGGTGTTCATGGTGCGCGTTACTCACAAAAACGCTTAGATGCCGCCTTGACCTATGTGACCCAAGCCCAAGCCATTATTGATGGTAATGCGCTGAGTGCGAAGAAAATATAGTTTAACTTGAGTCCTAGTTATCCCCGACACCTTTGGGTGTCGGGGAATATGAGAGCCTAATTATGCATAACATACTTCGTCAAAGTGTAAGCCGAATATTGATGGTGTTGGCCTTAGGCGTGACTGCGATGCCAGTCATCGCCGGTGGTGGCTCAGAAATGTCTGAAGTGCCCTATAACGAAATCCAATTAAATCCCATTTCGATGATGGAAGCGGAAACCTTAGTCGGCAAACAAGGCGTTTATTTTTTCGACGTAAATACACTGGAGATATGGGCAGAAGGTTTTATCCCCGGAGCAGTTTTTTTCAATGTTCAGAATTGGAGAGAGTTACTTCCAAAGAATAAAGATGCAGTCATGGTGTTTTACTGCGCTAACCGCCTTTGCACCAGCAGCAATATGGCGGCGAGAGAAACCATGAAGCTAGGTTACACAGGTGTGCGTCATATGGCCGATGGTATTTATGGCTGGCGTATGTCAGGTCGAGTAACAGAAAAACCTTAGTAACACACAGGACCGATGTTTTATCGGTTTGGTTTGCAGGGCCAAAAGGCGAAACCCACAGGGTTAACATTGTAGAGAACATAAAATGAAAACACGTATGCCAACTTCTTTTATCCCCAAAAGCATCACAGTGGCGACCTGCGCCGCATTATTTGTTTCGGTAGCCAGTTTTGCCGGCACAAGTCTGAAAACCGATGCAGATAAAACCTCTTACAGCATTGGCGCTTCTATTGGTAATTACATTTCTGGTCAAGTCTACAACCAAGTTGAATTGGGCTCAGAGGTGAATGTCGACTTAGTCGTGCAAGGTTTTGTGGATGCGCTTAAAGATAAACAGCAATTAACCGACGAAGAAGTGCTGACCTATCTGAACCAAAGAGCAGAACAACTCAATGCCGCAAGAACAGTCGTTGCTGAAAAACAAATGGCAGAAACTAAAAAGGCAAGTGCGGCATATCTTGCTGAAAATCAAAAAAAGTCTGGCGTTAAAGTTACCGCCTCTGGTCTTCAATACGAAGTCTTAACCCAAGGTAAAGGTCATAAACCCAATCCAGAAGATGTGGTCACAGTGGAATATGTTGGCACTCTTATCGATGGGACTGAGTTTGAAAATACGGTTGGGCGTAAAGAGCCCACTCGGTTTGCATTAATGTCGGTAATCCCAGCTTGGGAAGAGGGATTAAAGTTGATGCCTGTGGGGTCTAAATACCGTTTTGTGGTACCTGCAAGCCTTGCCTATGGCACTGAAGCCGTAGGTATTATCCCTCCAGAGTCAGCACTTATCTTTGAAATTGAACTGAAAAATATTGAGAAACCCAGCGAAATGAAAGAGATGAAAAATAAAAAGATGATGCCTGCACACGGTTAATCAGGCTACTAAAACGAGTTGTTTGGAGAGTGAAATGGAGACTGGAATGGTGAGCTTAGGACTAGGCATTGGCATCAGTTTACTGTTGTTTGTTGCTTACATTTACTGGCAGCACATGCGTCTAAACCTAGTAATGGGAATCGCACAGTTGCCAAACATGTCGAGCAAAGTGCCCTTTGCGATGGGAATCGTCCTAGTGCTGCTTACCCTTGCTATCTACAGTCAAACAGGCCGTTTTAGGGATTGGGATCAAGGTCGGATTGATGAAAATATTGATTATTTAGTGGCGGCCGAGATCACCAAAGCCAGTCGTTGGGCTCAGAGTGAGCCGCAAAACACCTTGGCACTTATGTCATTAGCTCAGGCTTACAATGCGGGAGGTTTGTACTCAGATGCGGTGCTGACCTTAGATAAATTACTCGAAATAGGGGGAGATGATGCCGAAGTGTTAGGGGCAAAAGCTAACGCGCTTTATTACCGTGAGCTTCGGCAAATGACACCTGAAACCCAAGGGGTGATTGCCAAAGCATTAGCACTTTCTCCCTTTGAGCCTCAAACCCATATGTTACTCGCGGCAGATGCTTACTTGCATGCTCGTAACCAAGAGGCCATTGACCATTGGCAGCTCCTGCTCAAACACAATGGGGACAGTATCAACCGTGAAGCAATCGATAATGCGATTGCAAAAGCACAAAGCAAAATGAATGAAAGATGAAACCCGTTCTATCAACCCTCGCCGTAAAGATCTGTCTCTGCAAGGAGTCTGGCGAGGCGTTGATATTTTTAATAAAAGGATAAATAGGATGAAGAAATACTATGCATTGTTGCTGTTAGTGCCCTTGCTATTTGGCTGTAATAAAAGCGAGGCCACAGACTATGTTCATAAAGCCGAGATGATCCACGAGCATGACCGTTGTCATTTATGCGGCATGGTGATCACTAAATATCCCGGACCTAAAGGGCAAGTGCACCTCAAGGCTGAGAAAACGGTACCTAAGTTTTGTTCTAGCCGCGATATGTTTAACTTTGCATTACAGCCTGAAAATAAAAGACAAATTGATTACATGATGGTGCATGACGCGGGCACGACCGATTGGGATCAACCTGACGATGGCGCCTTTATTGATGCCGCTAGCGCATTTTATGTTTACGGCACCAGTAAAAAAGCCGTGATGGGGCCAGCTGTGGCACCTTTTAGCACTAAAGCCGCCGCCGAAGCCTTTGCTAAGGAATACGGTGGCCGAGTGCTGAGATTTGATGACATCACCCTAGAACTGCTCGCGGGTGATAAATAAGGTTGTGATGATGAAGCTGCGTCTCGTCCTTATTTGGCTGCTGTGCTTTGCCTCTTTCGGTACTTGGGCTGCACTCATTCGGGTAACAGATACAGATTCACTCACCCTTGCCCTTAACAAAGCCCAAGCAGGTGACACCTTAGTGCTAGCCACTGGGGTGTATGAAGGCTCCTTTAAGGTGACGCAATCCATTTCGCTAAAGGGGGAAATAGGCGCGACATTAGATGCACTGCGCCAAGGGAGTGCGTTGGTCATTGAGGCGCCTCAGGTGAGTATTGAGGGGCTCAATATCCGCCACTGGGGACGGGATCTGTATTACCGTGATGCCGCCATTTTACTCAAAAAAGGGGCGGATCATGTGCAGATTAAGGGAAACCGCTTGGTGGGCGATGGTTTTGGTATTTATGGCGAACAGCTAAACTCACCCATCATTACGGACAATAGCATTAGTGGTAACGGTGCCATTCATGTGCTTGATCGGGGTGATGGCATTTATCTCAAGCATGTTAATTCGCCACAAATTGACCGAAATCAGCTGATTTTTGTCCGTGATGGTGTGTATTTAGAGTCCGTTACCCACAGCCGCATTTATGAAAATCAATTCACTAAGCTGCAATATGGCATTCACTATATGTATACCCAAGCCGACGAAGCGTGGCAAAACCAAGCGATTGCTGTCGATGGCGGTTATGCCCTAATGAATTCAACCCATATTTACCTGCACCACAACCGTGTGACTCAGGCGCGGGACTTTGGCATTTTGCTCAATATTACTGAGGCATCCCATATGCAAGCCAATGTTGCGAGTCAAATCCATAACCCTAAGGGCACAGTGGAGCTTGGCAATGAGGGGAAAGGTATTTTTATTTACGCTGCTCAACATAACCGTATTCAAGATAACGAGTTTAGCCACAGCGATACCGGGATCAGTATGGCCATGGGCGGAGAGGAAAATCGCCTTTGGCATAATCGTATTATGGCCAATCAAACCCAAGTTAAGTACGTCGGCGAGGCACTGCTGGAGTGGAGTTATCAGGGGCAGGGCAATTACTGGTCGGAATATCAAGGTTGGGATCTGAATGGCGATGGATTAGGGGATATTGCCCATAGGCCGAATGACAGTTTAGATAAACTGTTTTGGCTTTATCCTGAAGCCAAACTGTTGATGGAAAGCCCCGTTGTGTTGTTACTGCGTTGGGTGGAACGCCAATTTAAGCCCCAAGTGACGAGCGGTATAAGTGATAGTTTTCCCCTAATGCAAAGTGGCGCGCATGTACTGATTGATGGAGGTTCGCGATGAATCATCAAACTTTGACCTGCTCAGCGAATAAGCCTGTAGTGAATGCTGATGTGGTTGTTAAAGCGACAAATATCAGTAAATGCTATGGCAAGTTTAAGGCACTGGATGATGTGAGTTTTGAGGTGTTAGCGGGTCAAGTGATCGCACTCCTTGGGCATAATGGTGCGGGTAAATCTACGTTACTCAAGCTTATTTTGGGATTACTTACCCCCACAAGTGGTCTGCTCCAAGTTCAAGGTCATAGTGTGAGCTCCCAACAGGTGCGGCAGAGTTTGTCTTTAGGCTATTTACCTGAAAATGTGAGTTTTTATGACAATATGACCGCCAATGAGCTGCTGCGATATTTCGCTAAGCTTAAGGGCGTTGCCTTGCCTAAAGTGCATGAATTACTTGCTGAATTTGGTTTAGAGGCCGCTAAAGATAAGCGTTTGAGTACTTTTTCTAAGGGGATGCGGCAACGTCTTGGGCTCGCGCAGGCGATATTGGCTGAGCCTAAGGTACTGTTACTCGATGAACCGACAGTTGGCTTAGATCCCTTGGCATCGGCTTTCCTGTATCAAAAAATCGCTCAGCTCAGGGCGCAGGGCTGCGCCATTATTATCAGTACCCATGAGTTGGGATTAGTACAAGATCAGATGGATCGCGCTTTGATCTTAGGTCGAGGGCGAATGTTGGCTTCGGGAAGCTTAACCTCCCTGAGGGCGGCGACTCAGTTGCCAAATCATATCTTGTTGCATTTTCTATCTAATACTCAAAGGCAAGCATTGCTAGCGGATCCCATTTTAGCGGCATGTGTTAAGGCAAACGCGGGGCAGGGACTCACGCTCGCTGTGTCACAGGAGCAAAAGTCAGCCGTGTTAAATCACTTATTACAAAAAGTGCCCGTGGGGGATTTTTCTATTGAACCTCCTAGTTTGCAGAGTGTGTTTCATCATTACATGGAAAGTCTTTGCCCCCTTCAGTCGTCAAAAATGCCCACAAAGACTATTAACATAACAGATATAAATCAGGCGATTAATTTGGAATCAGTCCTATGAACCGTTCCGAGGTTTTGCACCATCGTTTAAGTGCCCTGAGCATAGTGAGCACCATAGCCGCCAAAGAGTTTAAGGATAATTTACGTAATCGTTGGTTATGGATGATGGCGGGAATCTTGTTGCTGCTATCTCTGTGTGTGAGTTTTATGGGCAGCGCTGTGTCCGGCAACTTAGTGGTATTTGAGCCTGCCCAGATCCTTTCTGGGTTAGTCACTTTATCGGTATTTATGCTCCCTTTAGGTGCGATTTTGTTGAGTTATGACAGCTTTGTTGGTGAAAAAGAATCCGGCACTCTGTTGTTACTGCTGACCTATCCATTAGCACGTTGGCATCTGGTGTGCGGCAAGTTTTTAGGCCATGCCTGCGTGATGACCATTGCCTGCATTTTGGGCTTTGGTTTAACAGGATTAATACTGATATCACTGGGCGATACTCAGGCCCAGTTATCCATAGCTATCGGGTTTATCCATTTGATTATGAGCAGTATTTTACTGTCATTAGTGTTCGTGCTCTTGGGTTATTGGGTTAGCTTGTGTGTGCGAGAAAAAGCCAAGGCACTGGGGATATTACTCATTTTATGGTTTGTGCTTGTGCTGGTTTATGATCTGATTTTACTCAGTGCTGTGGTTGGAATGAGTGAGATGTTTAATCGTACTGTATTCAATCTACTGATTTTGTTGAACCCTACTGATCTGTTCCGTGCTTTAAATTTACTCGCGACTCCCTCGGATACACTCGCGGCTAAAAGTAGTCTCACTCTGCTTGCTCAAACTGGGCTGGGCTTACCCTTAATGTATGGTTTGCTGGGTGGCTGGATTGGTGCATTACTTTTGTGTTGTTCTTGGATCTTTAAATACCAAGAAATCTAGTTTAGCGACCTCTGTATTAGTCTAACTTTGTACTTATTAAACAATGACTAAACTGAGTATAGAGTCACACTCTTATATGTTGTTAAAAGGTAAAATAAACCATCTTGACTTGGTGATTGCATATCATCGTTTTCTTGGAAAGAAACAATGTCACATGATGATTGCATGTTGTTAGTGTAATCAAACTTTATCAGTATTGGCTGATCTTTCAGGCGTTTAACATGCATAAAATCACATCTTATTTAATGTTAGATGAACAGGCTAAGGAATTAGTCGATCATGTGAATGGGACAACCATCAGCCTGACTTTTTCCGAAACGGCCTTATTAGTGCTGCTGTTATCATCCACGAATGCCATTTTTACTAAGGAAGAATTGCTGCAGGTCGGCTGGCCTGAAAGGGTGGTTGCTCCTACCTCTTTAACGCAATGCATCAGTACCTTACGTAAAAAGCTCGAACCCTATACCGAAGTGCAGCTTAAAACCGTGGCACGCCGCGGGTATCAATTGCATATCTCTGAACAATCCCATGTAAAGATGCTGGCGATCAATGATGCGAATGCAATTCGTGATGCCTTAGTGGGGGTGTCGGTTTGGACTAAAGTTGCTGGTATTGCCCTCTTGTGCGCTATCTTGGCAATCGTTTGGTATGTGAGCGACCATCATGCGGTGGTTAAACAGGTGGCTAAATGGCATGCCGATAAATATATCAGCCTCAATATTGGTGGCACGCTGGGGACGGCGCGAACCTTCTATATTGGTGATGAGGATCGTTTACATCCTTCATGGTGGCAAAAACATTTAGCGCCAGAGGGAAATCACATCAATAACCTTAATTACTTCAGTGCATTTACCTCAACAGATGGCAAAAATTATTCGATGGCGATTTGCCCTGAGCTGGACGCCGATGCCTGCAGTGGTCACGGCATCATCAATATCACGGCGATAGATGCAAAACCCGCAGGATTAAATATGGCGGAGTTTATTCCGCTGAGCCAAATAATGGAGCAGCGCATTCGCTATAACCGTATTGTCCTCCCTGCGGATGATAAAGGAATGGGTGAGCTACTTGAGCATAATTACCATGCGGATATTTATTTTCCCGTGGCGGGCGAACTCTTAGTTCGTAACGATCTCAGTATGTCTCTGGTCTATGAAGGGCAAAATAAGGGTAAGTTTTATTCGACCTCCTGTATTACAGATCAAGATTGTTTAACGACACCGATTAAATACACTATCCGCGGTGAGTTTGAGCAGTACCAGACCACAATTGATGACCTTAAAGTCGATGTTTTTCACGTTAAAGTGTTACAAAAAGAACTGACAAAACCGGATGAAGTCAGCCATTCTGCTATGCAGTTCTACCGTGAAATTCGTAAGCATGATATCCGTGATGAAGATTTATTTTATTATCGTGTTTATCAAAATGAGCACACGGCAGTATGGATCATTCCTCAGATGGGACAAGTACTTGCGTGGACTCAGTACACTCAGATCAAATTATAAAGTAGTCGTTAGCCAAACTTGATTAAGCCGACATAGCGTCGGCTTTTTTGTGCCTGCAGTTGAGCGCGGTCGTGATGATGCTAAGCTGCGTGTTTAAGCGTCTGGCTCAAATTGTTTGCATTAACTTTCTATCATAAAAATTGGCTTTGTTTTACTTCTTCATTCAGTGCCAGTTACACTGCCAAACTTAGCAATCACACTATAAATACAATAATAAAAAAGAGAGGAGTCATTCATGTCGGACCGTCTTATTCCCGTGCTGTTACTGTCAACTTCAGTACTGGCTGGGCTCACTGCTTGCAGTGATAACACCACAGAAAACACCGTAAAAACCAGCGAAAACGCGCTAAAAAGTCAAGACATTGCGGCTCAAATGCCGATTGGCATTAATGTCGCGGCTATGACGCCAACGGTAAAACCAGGGGATGATTTTTATACCTACGCCAATGGCGAATGGATGAAAACGACGATGATCCCCGCCGATCGCTCCAGCACTGGCGCTTTCCTCGTTGCCTTTGAAGCAACCGAAAAGCATAAAACCAGTTTGATTGCCGATCTGGTGAAAGCGCAACATGCGGCGGGAAGCGACGAAGCGCGTATCGCCGATTTCTACAAGGCTTACACAGATACCGCCGCTATTGATGCCGCAGGAATGAAGCCTGCCGAGGCGGATATTGCCCGTTATGAGGCCATTGCGAGCAAGCAGGATTTATCTGCGGCGTTAGGCGGAAATTTGCGCGCCGATGTCGACCCTCTCAACGCGACTGACTTTTATACCGAAAACCTATTTGGGATCTTCGTAACCCAAGGTTTAGCAACGCCGGGCGAAGTCTTACCTTACTTTTTACAGGGCGGTTTAGGCTTACCTGAGCGCGAATATTACCTGTCTGCCGATCCTAAAATGGCCGACATTCGCACCGCTTACCGCGCTTACATTGAAACCTTGCTTAAAGATGCGGGTGTGAGCGATGCCGCTGTTCGTGCCGATCGTATTTTCGCCCTTGAAAACAAGATTGCCGCGGCCCACGCCAGCCGTGAAGCAAGCGAGGATTTTACTCAGTCTTCGGGGGTATGGAGCCGTGCTGACTTTGATGCCAAAGCTCCGGGCATCGATTGGACTGCCTTTCTAGCGGCGGCGCAACTGGGTAATCAACCTAAATTTGCGGCCTACCATGCAACGGCGATTACGGGACTTTCTGCGCTTGTGGCCTCTGAGCCTTTAGAAGCATGGAAAGATTGGCTCGTGTTCCACCATATCAACAGTCATGCCGATGTGTTGCCATCGGCTATCGACAACGCTTCGTTTGCCTTTAATGGCACTAAGCTTTCTGGCACGCCAGAGCAGCGCAGTCGCGATAAACGTGCCTTAGCGGCACTCGACCAATATTTAGGTGATGCTGTAGGCCATGCCTATGCCGAGCAATATTTCCCCGTTTCGGCCAAAGCAGAAGTCAGCACTATGGTGGATAACATAGTGGCCGCCTTCGGTCTGCGAGTGGAAAAACTCGATTGGATGGACCCTTCAACCAAGAAAGAAGCCCTAGCAAAAGTGGCCACTATGGCGGTGGGCGTGGGTTATCCCGATAAATGGCGCAATTACGACAGCTATGCAGTGACTGCGACCAATGCCTACGCCAATGCCATCAATGGCGAAAAAGTGGAGTACAGCCACCAGTTAGCCAAGATTGGCAAACCAATGGATAAAGGCGAGTGGTGGATGACGCCGCAAGTGGTGAATGCGGTGAACTTGCCGGTGCAGAATGCGCTTAACTTCCCAGCGGGTATTTTGCAACCGCCATTCTTCGATGCTAAGGCCGATGCCGCTTACAACTATGGCGCGATTGGCGCTGTGATTGGTCATGAAATCAGCCATAGTTTTGATAACAATGGCGCGGCCTTTGACTCGACTGGTGCTATGCGTAACTGGTGGACGCCCGCTGACTTTGCTCAATTTGATAAGCAAGGCGATGCGTTAGCGCAGCAGTTTGATGCTTATGCGCCTTTCCCTGATTTACACGTCAATGGCAAGTTGACCTTAGGTGAAAACATTGCCGACGTAGCAGGTTTAGCCGCCGCTTATGATGCTTACCATGCCTCGCTTAAAGGCAAAGATGCGCCTGTGATTGGAGGCTTTACGGGTGATCAACGCTTCTTTATCGGCTTTGCGCAAACTTGGGCTACTAAGATGCGTGACGAAGCCCTGCGTGCTCGGGTGGCAACCGATGGACATGCCCCCGGCATGTACCGCGCGCTGACCGTGCGTAACTTAGATGCTTGGTATACTGCATTCGATGTTAAGCCTGGCGATAAGCTGTATTTGGCTCCAGAAGATCGCGTTAAGATCTGGTAAGTTTACTGCGTTGATTTGAAAGGAAGGGGAACACTAGCGTTCCCCTTTTTATTAACGATTTTGCAGTCGGTTGTAATCCAGCCACCCACTTTCTATCGGGTGATTGTCGAAAAAGATCTGATTGAGTTCGTCACTAAAGGCCCAAAACTTCGGATCGGTACGGCGTACACCCACCATATCTAACAGTGCCTCATAGTCTTTTTCAGTTTGCATTTTCTCTACTGTCGCCACGACGTTAGGCAAGTCCTGTTCTTTCACTTGCCAAAATGCCTCAGGATAACTGCCCAATAAGCCATGCACTAAAGTGACGTCATCTTTAGCGGGTTCGCGGTTACTCGCCTCATTAAACAGGCTCGAAATATTCCGATGGGCGCTATTGCGAACTAAGGTAAATATCTCAGCTTTACCCGCTTTTTCAGGTTCGACCATGATCATGGTTAGTTCAGGTAACAGGGTCGCTTGTGTGCCTTTTAATCGATCTAATGTGTGTAAAAGCGCTTTGCTATGTGCTTGCAAGCTACTGTTTTCTATGTGATATCGATTGGGTTGAACCATAGCAACCTTCTGTCCGAGTTTTTGATACAGCTCGCCCTTTAGATCGTCGCTAAAGTAGAGTACGCCCGTGGGCTGATGAAAGGTGTTGATATCCCCTGCGATAAAGGCCGTGAGCTGAGTACCAGCCCCTTGATACCAATCACTCAACTGTTTGCGCCTTTCCTCCTGTGGCAACAGGGTCAGGAAGTTCGATTCCCCCTCCATACGTAAAAAATCCATGTATAAGCGAGTTAATAGCTGGTGGCCGTAGTTACCATAAACATCGAAACCCGCGACCAATAAATAGTGGATACGCTCCAGTAAGGCATAATCGATAATCCAAGCCGTTTTGGGGGGCTCGCCGACTAAACCTTTGACCACAGTGGCATTGTCGAAGTGGCGCAGCACTGTCAGGCTGGCATTATCATTGGTGTCGTCGCCATCCCAGAGTCCGTCGATAGTGAGGTGTTGGCCGTTTTTAAACTTCTCGTTTAAGAACTGATTACGCGCCCGCATATATTTGCCTTGCTTGGCGGCATATTTCACCCAAGTTACTGCAAGTGCAGTGCTTTCTTCCTCCGCTGGCATACGTAGGTTTTCAAGTTGGGAATGGTAAAAGGCGCTAAAGTCAGTGTCGTCCATATAATCTGGGGTAACAAAGTACACCCAGAATCTATCGTTAATGACATTGAGCGCCACCTGACCACGGCACACTGGGCCTTTGATAAAGCCCATAATGGTATCTTGGGCGCGGGTCAGCATAAATCGATAGCGCGCACTGGCAGGAATTTGAATAAAGGCTTCAAAGGGATTGGCCGCAACGCTCGGCTTGTAGCTCGGCAGTTGAGTGACTGAGTAATCCGCATCGATAAACCATTGTTGCCAGTTATTGAGCAAGCCGGTATTTAAAACGTAGGGGATGTGGGTTTTATCGACTATGGTTGCCCGATAAGGCCGAAAGCGGTAATAGACTCGCTCCACCTTAGGATCGTCGAAGGGACGACGGGAGGCGATAATATCCAGCGCTTGCCCCGGCGGCGTCCGAGAACGCACTAACTCGAAGAATAAAGGCTGGGCGTTTGGTTGATTCAAAGACTCAAAATATAAATGGAAGGCAAACAAATGCTCGTAGATGTAGCGTGCACTTAATTGGCTTTTTAAACTGTCGCCGTTTAAAAACTTCTCCCAGTGGGTTATTTCTGCAATAAATTCAGGTGTAAGCGCCTGTGCAAATGGCAGTGGTGCACCTTGCTCAAGCCAGTGCATCAACACTTGATGCTCATTCGCATTCAGTGCTGGCAAGCCATAAGGCATACCTGCAAGGGGCTGGCTTTGCTCGTATTTGTCCATTTCCTCTAGGCTGGCGCACTGCTGAACTCTGTCTAGGCTGAAATCAAAACGCTTATCTAAAATCTTGTCTTCGGGCAGGGGATGCATTTGCTTAAGCGTGAGCATTCTGGCTAATACCGAGGCTTGGGTATTGGCTTCTGGGGTTTGATCGCGCTCGTTTAGCATGGGGTAAAACCCGCGTTGACGCCAAGCTGCTGGGGTAAAGGCATCGACAAATAAGCGATTAGGTGTGGCAGCGACTAAGCGTGTGCCTTGGTAAACCTTTTCCTTGCTCGCCCCACGCTCTATACCTTCGCTCGAGGTCATTTTTAACTGACAGGGGGCATCGTAACAGGCATGACATACCACGCAGCGGCTATTGAGAATAGGCTCAACTTGTGTGTGCACAAACTCGGCTTGTTGAATAAATTGGTCGTTAAGCTGTGCATTTTCGACACGTTTTTGCGGTGAGCTAGTGCCAAACAGAGCATTGAAATCGATTTGCGCTACGCTGGCACAACCCGTCGCTAACAGCACTGTGACCAACAACAACCTCTTCCATCCCCCCTTTTATCGCGCCCATTCACCGCTCCTTCATTTGCCGCATGCTATTTAGCAGAGTTAGGCTTTTTAGCCCACTGATAAGTATCACTTTAGCAGAAGAGTGTGTTGGATTTGAAATTTGCAGCCAGATGTTGTTCAAGGAGCTGACTTAAGTTGCCCTACAGACTTTTGGTCGCTGCTCGAAACTTGGGTAAGATAGCGGCTATAAAAGCGTACCTGTGATGGCTGTATTAATTGCTCCAGTATTGTTGTGGCAATAACAAAAGGATGAAGTATGACTGCTGATAACCGCTATTTTTACGAACCGAGCAAAGGCCATGGCCTTGCACACGATCCTTTAAATGCGATTGTGGGGCCTCGACCAATTGGCTGGATTTCATCACGGAATGCCGAGGGGCAACGCAATCTCGCCCCTTACAGCTTTTTCAATTGTTTCAACTACAAACCGCCCATCATCGGCTTTGCCAGCACAGGCTGGAAAGACAGTGTTGCTAATATCGTCGAAACAGGGGAGTTTGTGTGGAACCTCACCACCCGTGGCTTAGCTGAGCAGATGAATCAAACCTCCGCCATGCTGCCACGCGGTCAAGATGAGTTTAGCTTTGCCGGACTCACGGCTAAAGCAGGCACCATTGTTAAGGCAGACTTAGTGGCTGAAAGCCCAGTAAACTTCGAATGCAAATTGTCCCAATGTATTCAACTCACCGCCGCCAATGGCGACAAGATTGATACTTGGTTGGTGTTAGGTGAAGTGGTGGCCGTGCATATTGCTAAGCATTTACTCAATGCCGAGGGGATTTATCAAACCGCACTCGCCGAGCCCGTATTACGTGCCGGCGGCCCATCGGCCTATTATGGGATCTGTGAAGATCTGCGTTTCGATCTACATAGACCACAAGTGTAAGGGGCTGCTCAGGTGCCGCAGGGCTTTGGGTTTTTAAACTTCGTTTGAGTTTGGCTTATGAGTTTAACTTTTAACTTTTTAAATCAAAATCAAAATCAAAATCTAAGTCTAAGTCTAAGTCTAAGTCTAAGTCGTGGGGCTTCACCCCACACCCGACCAAGGAGGACTGCTTGTCCTATCCTCCTTGGATTCTCCATGACGCCCCTAGCGAAGTTACATGCATTAGTTACTAGCTTCGTGCTTATTCGAAAATAGCTAACGCTTCCGATGGGGCGTCCCTTCCCCCCGAAAGCTACGCAGACGTCCTGTCTGCGTCACGCTATTTTCTTTAACGCCCTTCAGCAACTTCGCAGGGGATGGAGTATCTCTCTCATTTAGGTGTTAATGGCGTCGTCATAATAATCATTCTAAATATGATGAGTTTAGAGATTGCTTAATTGTGTAATATTTTAATAAACAAGATAAAATACGTGGACACAAACCATACAGAGCGATATATTTGATTTATTAACAGAGATATAACTAGGATGAAATAAAAGGCACTCAGGTTTTCTGCTAAGTTTAGTCATTTTCAATGATAAAGTTACATATAGATTTTTGTGCTGGAATTCGTTTTTTATTTTTTATTTCTTGTTTCTAGTGATTTCAAATCTAAATTTGAAGTGATAGTTGCAATCTATGCGTTTGATTTTTTGTGTTTTATGTATTTCGTGTAATTTTAACTGTTTAAATTTGGCCGTTCTAAATGAAATGGGTAAATAATGAATATAAGTAAGCTGAGTGAATATATGTCTTATGTTGAGGACTTACCGAGCGAATTCACTCTATCTCGTGGTCAGTCAAAGGATTATCCATTATTGCCAAGTGCATTAAGGGTGGATGATTCCGGAAATCGCAAATACTCAAAGCGAGTAATTCGCAGCTTTTTAGAGCAATTTAAAATAAATTCATATCAATATATGGATACGCCGTGGGCGCTCAAAAATGAGATTGAATGGATGCTTTATGCTCAGCACTATGGTATTCCAACAAAGCTTATGGATTTTACCACTTCTCATGTGATTTCGTTGCTTTTTGCTGTTGAAAAGTCATTCCAAGATGACAGTGAGGATGATGCAGTTGTTTACTTCTTGAATCCTTCAGCTTTAAATCATAAAACAAAAGAACAATCACAAATAATCAATATATCTGGTGATGATACTTTTAGTAGTGAGGGGCATGATGGGCCTTTTGTTGTGCAAGGTAGAAAAATCAACTCAAGAGTTAATGCACAAAAAGGGTTGTTTGTAATTTTTCAAGATGATGATCAAGCCCTTGAAAGAAATCTTGATGAAACAATATTAAGAAAGTTAGTAATAAACGGTGAAGATAAAAAGTATATATTATCATCTTTGTATTCAATGGGGATCAGTTTTACCAGTATATACCCAGAATTAAATTCAGTGGCAAAAGATATATTGACACAACAAGATATAGCTGACTTGGCTAGAGAGGATAAATAGAATGAGTAGTGACTTCAAAATAAATCCTACCACAATAGGCTTAACTTGGCAGACTGTTTTCGAACGAGTTAAGCTTGGTTATGAAATACAGGAGTTAAATGAAGATATACTTTCTAAGGCTCAGGTAGTTAAATATAATGATGCGATAATTATATCTCCTGACTATCAGAGAGAGTATCGTTCAAGTGTTTCAGATGAAAGTTCGTTAATTGAGTCTGCTCTTATAGGAATACCAATACCTCCTATCTTTCTTGCTAGTTACAAATATAAAGGGGTACAGGTTCTCAATGTTGTGGATGGTCAACATCGATTGAGGGCTTTTTATCGATTCTTTTCTAATATGTTTAAACTTACAGATTTAAACATAGAGAGTGAGAAAAATGGCCTTCAGTTCAATGATTTAGATGTTGATGATATTACAGCGCTACAAAGTCGGGATATATCAACAATTACATTTAGAGATTTTCCAGGTAAAAGTTTTGAGCTGGAAATTTTTAATCGTTATAATAAAGGCACTAAGCCATTGACTCCACAGGATATTAGGCATGCGGTATATGATTCTAAAGTTAATGAATTAGTTAACAGATTTTGTAAAGATTTAATGGATAATCCTAAAAACACCCTGTCTAAAGCATATGCTGTTTCAAAGGACCGGTATCAAAAAAAAACGTGTCAAGAGAATGTTTTTGTTATACTCAGCATTATCGAAGATGGAGTCAGTCAAGAAACTTTGAATAAAGAAGGTAAGTATAAAACAATTTATAAGTCTCCACAGTACGCAGAGTCGTATATGGAGAAAAAGTCTAAACTGGAAGCTGCTGATGACTCAATTTCTGAAGTTGCATTTAAAGTTACGCATGAATTATTTAATAAATTTAATTCATTAGTTGATGCAATGGCTCGGCATGTTGAGTACCCATTTTCAAAAGAAGTTTATGGTGTTTCTAAAAGAGGTAATAAATTTCAAGTTTCTATATCAATGATATTAGCGGGGTTGTTTAAAAAGTTTAATGAGGAAAGTGTTGATTTTAATATTTTATGCGAAGATGAAAATATTAAAAGATTTTTAGAAATGTTTTCTGAAAAGCTAAATGATTCATACTTAGAAGATCCTGAATATAACGCATCGACAACAAACCCGATTGAAATACAAAAGTTTATAGATAATTTTGAGTTTCAACTATAGACGTTAACTTTTTATATCGAAACTCTAGTGAGTTATAAATTTTATCAGTCAATTACATTTTCTCTCAGCTGAAAGTGACCGATCATTTATCGAGACACCCATTGCTATTGGTTATTAACAGCCAAAGCCGAAGTGACAGAATACACCTCCCCTCGGAGTTGCCGCAGGGCGAATAGACAAATTGCGTGAGTCTCGGCATGGATGCCGAGCTAGCTTTCGCAGGTGCAGGGACGCATCCTTCGGAAGCGATAGCAAATTTGCAGATGAGCACAAGGGGCTTTCAACTCCGTTGGGGGCGTCTTGGAGAATCCAAGGAGGATAGGACGAGTAGTCCTCCTTGGTCGGGTGTGGGGTGAAGCCCCACGGCTTTGACTTTGATTTAAAATAACAAACGAAGTTTGGATATGTAGATTTTCTTGGCCGTCAGGCCGTATTCAAAGTGAAATACGGCGTGACGTATAAAACAAAACCCCAGTAAAAACTGGGGTTTATTATTTAAGCCTTAGCTGGCAAAGGTTAGCCAGCTAAGCTAACCAATTATCGCGTTATTTGATAAACGCGAACGCATCACCGTAGAGATGTGCTTCCTCTACACCAATCTCACGGAAAATTTCCCGTGCTGCACCCACCATGTCGAAACGGCCGGCGATGTAGATGTCGTAGCCATTTAAGCTGACAAAATCTTGTTTGATTTGCGCTAACAGATTAGCGGTTTTGCCTTGCCAATTTGCGGGAGCTTCTTCGATGACTGGGACGAAGTGCAACCAAGGGTGAGCGTCGTGCCACTCTCGGGCGATGGTTTCAAAATACATGGCATCTTGGGTGCGACAACCCCAATACAGCATAGTTTCAACCTGTTGGCCGAGGGCTATTTGGTGCTCGATGATACTTTTAATGTAAGAGAAACCTGTGCCGCCGGCGATTAACAGGCGAGGGCGTTGGCTTTCGTGACGCAGGTGGGCTTCGCCGCCTGGGGCTTCGATGTCGATAGTGCTGCCGTCAATGGCGCAGGCTTTCAGGCGCTCGACCACTTGCATTGGGTAGCTTTCGCTGACGGCTGCGCCAATGTGTAATTCGATCAGCTCGGCG
Source organism: Shewanella sp. ISTPL2 (assembly GCF_013283205.1). Lineage (NCBI taxonomy): Bacteria > Pseudomonadati > Pseudomonadota > Gammaproteobacteria > Alteromonadales > Shewanellaceae > Shewanella > Shewanella sp. ISTPL2. The sequence continues at coordinate 413,173 of NZ_JAAPAV010000001.1, forward strand.
TTTGGCGCTGATGCGATAGAGAAGGGGCGTTTATCTTTTTCACCCATGACAACACATAAGTATTGCCCCGCTTGGAAATCGAAGGCGGTTTCAGGCCTTAACAATACTTGATATACGGCATCGTTAAATGGGTTAACTTTCTCTATCTTACAACGTATGGTTTTCATCAAACTTCCTTTGCACCTTTCTTCAACAGTATGTGTCTAGGTGTCGCTTTAGAGGCCTGTTATTGGCCTATTCTCTTGGCTAAAGCCGATACTTGAGTAATGGCTTAAGCTGAATTATAGGGTTGGGCTGTCGTCTATGCCTAACTCATCCCAGATTGAGTCGATCTTTTGTTTTACTTTTGGATCCATCACGATTGGCGTACCCCATTCGCGGTTAGTTTCACCTTCCCACTTATTGGTGGCATCGAGTCCCATTTTTGAGCCTAAGCCCGCAACGGGTGAAGCAAAATCGAGGTAGTCGATCGGGGTGTTTTCGATCATCACGGTATCGCGTTTAGGGTCCATGCGGGTGGTGATCGCCCAGATCACATCCTGCCAGTCACGGCAGTTCACATCTTCATCCACTATGACAATAAACTTAGTGTACATAAATTGGCGCAGGAAAGACCACGCGCCCATCATCACTCGTTTGGCATGTCCCGGATATTGTTTGCGAATGGAGATCACTGCCATGCGGTACGAACAACCCTCAGGCGGCAGATAAAAATCAACGATCTCAGGATATTGCTTACGCAAAATCGGCACAAACACTTCGTTTAATGCAACCCCCAGCATGGCGGGCTCATCCGGTGGACGGCCAGTGTAAGTGCTGTGGTAGATGGCATCTTTACGCTGAGTGATGTGGGTAACGGTAAATACTGGAAACTTATCGGTTTCGTTGTAGTAACCCGTGTGATCGCCGTAGGGGCCTTCTTCCGCCAGTTCCTCAGGATCGATATAACCTTCGAGGATGATTTCACTGGTGGCGGGCACTTCTAAATCGCAGCTTAATGCCTTACAGACTTCGGTACGTTCACCGCGCAGTAAACCGGCAAAAGCGTATTCGCTCATGGAATCGGGGACTGGGGTGACGGCACCTAAAATGGTCACAGGATCGGCGCCGAGTGCGACCACAACCGGATAACGCTCACCGGGGAACTGTTGTTTAAAATCAGCAAAATCTAACGCGCCGCCACGGTGCGACAACCAGCGCATGATCAGCTTGTTTTTACCCAGTAATTGTTGGCGATAAATGCCTAAATTCTGACGACTCTTGCGCGGGCCTTTGGTGATGGTTAAGCCCCAGGTCACCAGTGGCGCGACATCGCCCGGCCAGCAATGCTGAATAGGCAATTGAGTTAAATCGACCTCATCGCCGGTTTTGATCACTTGTTGGCAAGGCGGATTACGCACTGTCTTTGGCGGCATATTCAAGGCTTGCTTGAACATAGGGATCTTAGCGATCGCGTCTTTAAAACCGCGTGGTGGCTCAGGTTCCTTTAAAAAGGCTAACAGTTCGCCCACTTCGCGCAGGGCTAATGGGTCGTCTTTGCCGAGTGCCATGGCCACACGTTTTGGCGTACCGAACAGGTTTACCAACACGGGCATGTGATGATTTTTGGGATTTTCAAATAATAGCGCAGGGCCTTGAGCGCGTAATACGCGATCGGCGATCTCTGTCATTTCTAAATGAGGATCAACTGGGTAGCTAATGCGTTTGAGTTCGCCATTGGCTTCTAAGTGATCAATAAAGCTGCGTAAATCCTTAAAACTCATGTGGAAATAGCCTCTGCGGTGAAAATCCGTGTGGCGCGCACTATAGCATTTTTCTGTTTTAGGGTTAACCAATTCAGTGATCTTCAAGCTTAGGAAGCGTAAAATGGTTACCAGTAAGTCGCGATAGATCTCGCTTACGCCCTTTATTTCGAGGTTTATATGAATATTCCTGTATGGTTTGCTCAAGAAAAGTGTGTTCAAAGTCAATCACATGGCGCGCATAAGCGGTCGCTAAAGTGCTTGGTTTTATCGCTTGCCGTGGGGATCTCACTTTTGGGGGCGCTCAGTGTGCCGACTGTGGCGGTGGCCGGAAATAGAGGCTATTCGGATCAAGACGAACGCCACGGTCATCGTGATAGCCACAGTCGTGGCGACAGTCATTACAACAATCGTTATGACAATTATTACGACAACCGCCATGTGCGCAAAGATAATCGCCATTATCGTCCCTATTATCGACCTTATTACCCTTGGGGTTTAGGACTGGGCTTAGGGCTCGCTACGGGGTGGGGATCGGGTTGGAATGTCGGTTACGGTGTGAACACCCATTGGAACAATGATTGGGGTTGGAATACGTCGCGTGACGCCTACGCTCGAAATTACTGGAACTCGCCCTATTCGGGCATAGGTTTGTCGATTCCTATGCGCTACGACGATGAACCTGTGGCCATTTCTGCACCTGTACGGGTAACAACCAGTATGCAGTATTCTGCGAGTGAAGGCCGTATGGTGTCGAGTATGCCTGTAAATATGGCCGGACAATCGACTGGGCAACTGGTGTCGCAAACTAGTAACGTCACTGGCAAAACAGTTGCAACTCCGCGTCCACGCGCACCGCACAGTGTGTCTAGCTTGCCGAGCAATGCTAGGGTTGTGCAGCAGGATGGTCGTACACTTTACGAGTGGCAAGGCACGCTTTACGCCTACGACTGGAACAGTCAAACCTATCAAGAACAGTTAGTCAGATAGATTTACATTACGTAAATGACTGAGAAATTGGAGCCCCTTAGTGGGCTCCAATTTATTTATCATCTTTTATTATCTTTTTATTAGTGAGTTATACCAATCACATTAAATATCTAATCAGTTCAGAGCCTCACAGGCATCTCAATCCAAGGCGCATTGACGCAGAAATGGTATTCCCTTTTAAGTCAATGCAACACGGGAGTGTGATGCCTGTGTGGCTCCCGAAGGGCGGGTTTCAACGCGCTTTAAACTGCGTTTAAGGCTTTCGACAGAGCACCACTATGCCTTCAAGCCTTCGCCTTGTCTAAAGCGCGTTGAACTCCCGCTGAATGAACAGATATTTGATTCGATTGGTATTAGCTAGTTGTCGTTTTATAGCATAGCGGAGAAGAGGTTTGAATACTGTTAGAAATCAGGCTGCCCAAAACCAGCACAAGGGCGCCAGTACATTATGGGTGTTACTTGCCTTAGCACTCGGGACATTCGCTTTAGGCACCACAGAATTTGCTTCCATGACCTTAGTGCCTTATATCGCGAGCGATTTAGGGGTAGAGGTTGCACATGTGAGTTATGCCATTAGTGCCTATGCGCTGGGGGTTGTGGTCGGTTCGCCAATTATCATGGTACTGGCCGTTAGGGTCAGACGGCGAACACTCTTGATTGCTTTAGCCGGGTTAATGGCGGTGGCCAATGGCTTAAGTGCGTTAGCGCCATCATTGAATTGGTTAATCTTTTTTCGTTTTCTCAGCGGCTTGCCCCACGGTGCCTATTTTGGTGTGGCTATGTTGCTCGCGGCCTCTCTAGTGCCGCCAGAAATGAAGGCCCGCGCCGTATCGCGGGTGATTATTGGCCTTACGCTGGCGACGATTATCGGTGTGCCGTTTGCGACTTGGATGGGGCAAACTGTGGGCTGGCGCTCGGGCATTGGCATAGTGGCGATTTTGGCGACCATTACCGCGATAATGGTGTATTTTTTAGCACCTAATCAAGCCGTGCCCGCTGATGCGAGTCCCAAAAAAGAGCTACAAACCCTTAAAAATCGTGAAGTCTGGCTGACGCTCGGTATCGCGGCCATTGGCTTTGGCGGTATCTTCTGCGTGTATACCTATCTGGCTGAAACCTTAATCCAAGTGACACAAGTCGAGCCGTTTAAGATCCCAATCATGATGGCAGTATTTGGTATTGGCGCAACATTGGGCACCTTAGTTTGCGGCTGGGCGGCGGATAAGTCGGCCTTAGCGGCGGCGTTTTGGTCGTTAGTGTTAAGCACTGTGGTGTTGGCTATTTACCCGAGTTTGACCGGACATTACTGGGCGCTGATGCCCGTGGTATTTTTTGTCGGTTGTGGGTTAGGGCTTGCCACTATTGTGCAAGCCAGATTGATGGATGTGGCACCCGATGGGCAAGCCATGACAGGCGCTTTAGTGCAATGCGCCTTTAATCTTGCCAATGCAATTGGGCCTTGGGTGGGCAGTTTAGTGATACTGTCTGGACAAGGCATTGCCGCGACAGGTTATGCGGCATCTTTGTTGTCATTGGGTGGACTGCTGATGTGGTGGCTGACCCACAGAGAAAGCCGTCGCGTCGTTACCCTAAACACAGCGAACTGCGCCGACTAGTGAGTGCTAAGGAAGAGACGCAGTGGTCATATTCTGCGTCTCGAATCCGCACATTTAGCCCCTTTGTATGGTGATATCGGCGATATAACCATGCTCTGTGGCAACCAAGGCTTGTTTGAGCATGCTAGCCGCTTCATCGGCGGACATAAAGCTTGAGGTATCTAAAGCCTTACCGCTACTGGGCCAAAAGCCTGTGTCCATGCCGCCGGGATACACGGCAATCAACTTCATTGGGCTTTGTTTAAGCTCTAATCGCACCGACTCGATAAATCCCCGCACCGCCCATTTTGCCGCGCAGTAAGTGGATTCTCCCGCCTTGGCGGCCAGTGCTGCGGTGGACATGACCACAACCACAGTGACAGCTTGATCCTTATAGCGTTTCACTAATTCCCGCACTAACAAAATCGTCGAGGTGACATTGTTATTGAGCAGGCTTTGGATATCGCTCGCCCCTTGGGTTTCAATCGCTCCAAAGTAGCCGCTGCCCGCGCAGTGGATCACGGTTTTAGGGGCTTGCGTTAGGCCATCGAACAGGGCTTCGAGACTCGATTCACTGGCGAGATCGGCGGTGATCGCGGCGATCGTTTTGTTGGAGAAGGGCGTTAATGCATTGGCGACGGTTTGCAGACGCTCGGCATGGCGACCTGTGAGTGTCAGTGCTTCATTCTCTTTGGCGTAGAGCGATGCGAGCGCCGCGCCTAAACCACTGCTGGCGCCGGTAATTAATATCATAGTGACCTCGGTTAATGCTGTCTTGGCTTGAAAACCGCATCTTAAATTTAAGTGCGCTTCAATTCATGGGAAGGCGAGCGGTTAGATTAAGGTAAATAGCGGCTGATCGAATGCCACTTCATCGCCGTCTTTGGCCCAAATAGCGCTGACCACGCCATCGCGCTCGGCTTGGATGGGATTCATCATTCTCATCGCTTCGATAATGCAGATCACTTCACCTTGGCTCACTCGTTGACCGACTTTAACCAGCGGCACATCATCGAGTTCTGCCGCCGCGTAAAAAGTGCCGACCATAGGCGAGACTTGCACAAAACCTTCTGTACTTGGCGAAATGCTTGTTTGCTTTGCCTGTTCATTCAAAGGCGCCACAGGTGCTCTGGGGATCGCTTGCTGCGATTGCACATTGGCTGGCATAGGGCTGTAGCGGGTGATGCGAATTGATTCTTCACCTTCAGTGATCGCCAGTTCTGCTATGTCAGATTCTTGTACTAACTCAATGAGTTTTTTAATTTTACGAAGATCCATTGCCATTTATCTGCCCTTGCAAAGCACGCTATTGAATAGAATTTACTGTGGCTGGTTGAGCCGCTTAATGGCCGCCGCCAGTGCAAACTCATAACCCTGTGAACCAAAACCGCAAATCACGCCTATCGCCTTATCGGAAAAATAGGAATGGTGGCGAAAGGCTTCACGGGCGTGCACATTGGATAAATGCACTTCAAAAAAAGGAATTGCCACGCCAAGCAAGGCATCACGCAGGGCGACGCTGGTGTGAGTAAAGGCGGCGGGATTGATAATAATCATCTGGGCATCAGTCGCATGAATAGCATTGATTAGCTCAAATTCGGCGTTGGACTGAATATGTTCGAGCTCAACTCCCGCCAACTTTGCCTGCTGGTTTAACTCCGCCACTATGTCGGCTAAGGTTTGATGACCGTAAACGCTGGGCTCGCGGCGGCCTAAGAGGTTGAGATTGGGGCCATTGACGAGCAAAATTTTGTGACTCATTGCGCTTTCCTTTACGACATGCCTTGGGATTAATGCTGGGATTAAAGTTGGAAAAAATTATTTCAGTTTTCTACATAGGCCACTAACTTAACCTGTTCAAATCGATTTTGCATTATCCGTTAGTCGATTGTGTGCGAGCTGATCATGTGCGAGCCGATTATACCTTTGGCATCTTGTGCCATTGTTGGCTGGGTTCAATTGCGGTTATTTCTCTGGTACCGAGTTAGCAATTGCCTAAGTTGGCTGTCAGTTGAGTTAATTGTCACCTAAGTTAACTATCACCTAAGTTAATAGTCACTCTTCTGTTGGCGCATGGCCTTAGTGGCACCTTTTTGTTTCTTGGTCTCTAATCGCCGCGTTTGGCTGCCTTTAGTGGCGCGGGTGGGGATGCGTTTTTTCTGCACTTCACCGACACTGGCAACTAAGGCGATAAATTGCTCCAAGGCTGTTTGGCGATTGGCATCCTGGCTGCGACTCGCTTGGCATTTGATAATGATTTTGCCGCTTTTAGTGATGCGGTGATCCGCCTTGTTGAGCAAGCGTTCTTGGTAAAACTCGGGTAATGATGAGCTTTTAATATCGAAAATCAGTTGCGCAGCGGTGGACACTTTATTTAAGTGCTGGCCGCCTGCACCACTCGAACGGATAAATTGCCACTCGATTTCATTTTCCTGAAGTTCCACACGGTTTGAGATTTTTATCATGGCAAACTTAGGCATTTTCAGCATGGATTGAGAAGCCATCAATAATGACTTATGGCTTTCCAATAGATTTGTTATCATCGGGCGCATTCTTTGCCACTGCATTGGCTAAAGCCATTGCCTGCAAAAGTGTTCTCGATTCGGAGTGCCTCTATGTTATGCCAAATCCCCGATATTGCTAAGGGTGTTATCAGTCTTTTTGCCAGTGGCCGACTATCCTCCACCGATTATCGGACCCGTTTACAGCCTGCGATTAAGAGTTATCGTAAGGATTGGGGCCAAGTTTGCCTGTATATTGAGGCGGATGTGTTACTCGAAGGCTGGGAGTTTGAGTCGCTGACCGGTAGTGGTGAAGTCCAGTTACCGAATTTTGAAGCCTTAGTGTTTGTGGGCGGCCCTGATTGGGTAGGAAATGCGGTACGCTTACTCGGGCCTTTTATGCAGGGCGAAGTGGCTTGGTTTCCACTCGAACAGAAAGCCAAAGCGATTGCTTGGATCACTAAGCGTTCAAATATTTAATGGTCTAATTTAGGCCATATTTACAAGGAATTAAGTATGTCATTATTGAAATCGCGCTCTTTTTCTTCACTGACAGTTTCTAAGGTCAGTGCGATTGCGTTAGTGTTGGCATTTACCGCTGGACTGAGTGCCTGCGCGCCAGAAGTGGGCAGTGATGCTTGGTGTAAACAGATGAAAAATAAGCCGTCTGGCGATTGGACTGCTAACGAAGCCGCTGATTATGCTAAGCACTGTGTATTTAAATAAGCACTGAGTGTTTAAGTCAGCGTTAGCCTTTAGAGATCACAGCTTGAAATACTTTGCTTGCGAGCTGTGAACTTATGTTTATCATACGGGTCAGATGTTCCGTTATCCGTTATCCGTTATCCGTTATCCGTTATCCGTTATCCGTTATCCGTTATTTGCTATAGGTGATATTTGAATTCTACCGCTAAGCCATTTTTTACTCGAATGGTGACCCTACTGATAGCCATTATCGTGCTGCAATTTGCTGGCGCGAATTTGGGGGCGCATCAGTTACATGCGGGCAATGGCGCGGAAGAAGCTGATAATCATCCCCATCTGCAATTTAGTGCCCAAGTAACCACTTTGGCCCAATGTGTCGATTGCGTTTGTCCAAGCGAGCAAGCCTTAGGCTTTGCGGACTCCACGGGTGTCACCAGTCATCACGCGGGTGAGAACCAAAGCAACGGATTTCATTCCCACTTAGTGAAAACCACTGAAATACAAGATTTTGACCTATGCCTCGACTGCCAATGCCATGGCGGTCATGTGGCGTTGTTATCTCAGGCAGTGAGTCAGCCTGTACAGGCGTTAGAAAGCGTCTATCTGCCTACCGATGTATCCTATTTCCCGCCTGAAAATTTACCTAAATACCGCCCTCCTATCGCTTAATTCTCCAATATTCGGCTTATTTCTCGGCCTAGGACGATTGATTCATCTGATTGGATCTCATTCTATTTTGCCACGTGATAAGCCCGTTATGTTCATCTCCCAAAAGATACGCTTGAACTGATGCTCGCAGCGTTAACTGTTGGAGCCGTCATTGGCTTTTGAGCCGTTACTGTATTGCTTGGCGGGATGATTCGATCGGCGCTTATTTGCCATGCCCAGAACGATATGATTGCTTTGCATTGAGCTATTTAAATGAAGCTCACATCTAGCGGTCTCGCTTTGGGCGCAAAAGCCAGCCGATCCACATTCGATATTGTTAGGATTTGCGATGAAAAAAACGATTCTCGCCCGTACTTTAGTTTGTCTATTTAGATCGGGCTTGTTTAGCTGTGGGTTAGTATTGGCCGCCGGATTGGTAGCCTTTGCCCTCGCGGCAGAAAATGACTCTCTTGAAGTCAACGTCCTTGAAACCAAAGCCTCTGAAGCTAATGCCCCTGAAATCAATGCCTCTGAAGTTGAGTCATTTAAGGCGCAATCACTGGGTTTACCCGCCAAAGAAACCGACACGGCACATGTCAACTTTGGCCAATGGTTGCCTGAGTTACTAACACAGTTCAATCAGTTACCTGAAGTTCAGGCGCAGCTTGTAAGGCAGCAACAGGCCAAACTGGCCATTCAGGCGGCAGATCGCGCTGTGTATAACCCAGAACTTGGGCTTAATTATCAAAATGCTGATACAGATGCCTACAGCTTAGGGCTCAGTCAAACCCTCGATTGGGGCGACAAGCGCGGCGTGGCGACACAGCGTGCCGAGCTTGAAGCGCAAATCCTGTTAGCGGACATAGGGTTAGAGCGTAGCCAAATGTTGGCCGAACGCTTACTGGCGTTGGCAGAACAGGCGCAAAGCCGTAAGGCGCTGACCTTTGCCGAGCAGCAATTAAGGTTCACTAAGGCGCAGCTCAATATTGCTGAGCAGCGATTGGCAGCGGGGGATTTGTCTAACGTCGAGCTGCAATTGATACAACTCGAAGTCGCCTCTAATACTGCCGACTACGCCTTAGCCGAGCAGGTGGCCTTAGTGGCCGATGGCAAAGTAATTGAATTACTTGGGGATAATAATTTCGCTTTTAGTGAGTTTATCAAGGAGATCCATTTCTTTGTGACTCAGGCTAAGCAAGCGCCAGCGGCCGAGTTGGGTACCTCTAAATCAGCCTTGCCAGCCTTGGCGAGTGCTTATCAGCAAGTGCTGCTCGCCAGAGTTAATGTCATGCAAGTCAAAGCGGAAGCTTCAGCTGACCCGACTATTAGCCTAGGCGCTGAAAAGGAGGGCACGGACAATAAGCTCGGTGTCGGCGTGTCGATTCCTCTACAAGTTCGCAATAACTACAGTGAGTTACAAGCCGTAGCCGATAAGGGCATCGCTATCGCGGAGCAAGGCTATCTTGCCCGTGAGCGAGTGCTTACCGCTAAGCAGAAACAATTCCTCTATGCGTTACCGCGTTTACTCGAACGTTACCAAGACTGGCGTGAGTTAGTGCAAGTGTCAGGTGCTAAAGCCGCTAAATCCTTAAGCCAACAATGGCAGGCGGGGGATGTGAGTACTAGCGAGTACTTGCAGAGCCGTCGTCAGTTAGCCGCCAGTTATTTGGTGGGCTTAAACCTAGAAACGGCTATCTATCAGAGTTGGTTAACTTGGATGGGCGAAAGTGGCCAGCTTATGCCTTTTATCGAAAAGCTCATTATAGAAAAGCTAAATGCAGTCCCTTCGATAACATCTAATACCGCCGTACGCACAGTAAACCCATGAGGTCACAATAATGAATTCAAATACTCACCATGAAAATGTCCTTCAACTGGATGCTGTAACGACGTCTGAAAAGCGTCGGTTTAACCTATCAAAAATCGCTCTCGCATTATTCGTGCTGAGCACGCTGGCATTTCTCGCTCAGCCTGTATTGGCTGGCGGTGATCACGCCCCCGTCGCTAAGGAAAGTGGCGATTCGGTAACGCAAATGGCGTCGACGGATGAACACGGCGAACAGGCGCTGAAATTGACCGAAGCGCAGCAAGCCTTGGCGGGGATTAGCTTATTACCTTTGTCGAGCGATAGCTTGAACCTAGCCAATTTGAATCTCGATATTAGGGCGACGGCGACCTTAGTGGTGGATCGCGATCGAACCGCGACCCTTGCGCCGCAGCTCGATGTGCGTGTGTTGGCGCGCCATGTAGTGCCGGGACAAGAAGTGAAAAAAGGTGAGCCTTTACTTACCTTGGGTGGCGCAGCCGTTGCGCAGGCACAGGCGGACTACATTAATGCCGCTGCCGAATGGAGTCGAGTCAAACGCATGAGTGAAGGTGCGGTTAGCGTCAGTCGGCGGATGCAGGCGCAGGTGGATGCCGAACTTAAACGGGCGATTTTAGAGGCAATTAAGATGACGCCCGCGCAAATTCGTGCACTGGAATCGACGCCCGAAGCCATAGGCAGTTATCAACTCTTAGCGCCAATTGACGGCCGAGTGCAGCAGGATATCGCCATGCTAGGTCAAGTTTTTAGCGCGGGCACGCCCTTAATGCAACTGACCGATGAATCCTATTTATGGGTTGAGGCGCAGTTAACCCCAACTCAAACTACGCATATCCAGGTTGGCAGTTCAGCTTTAGTGCAAGTAGGGGATAAGACGTTGGTAGGTAAGATTATCGGTCGCTCCCATGAACTCGACAGCGTAACGCGCACCGAGCAAGTGCTGGTGAGTATGCACAATCCTGATCATGTGTTGCATGCGGGGCAATTTGCTGAACTCTATTTTGCTGGCTCTACTACCGATCCAAACGGCAGTGGCATAGTGCTGCCCGATACGGCGTTGACCCGTGGCGGCGATGGCGATTGGCAGATTTTTATTCAAGATGAGGATGGCTTCGAGTCCATTGAGGTAGAAGTGGTGCAGCGTCAACGTGGTCTGAGTCTAGTGCGTGGACCTGAGCTTGAAAAAGCCCAACAGGCACAGCTCAAGGTTGTGGTGGCTGGCGCGTTCTTCTTGGCATCCGAGCAGGCGAAAGCGGGCTTTGATATTCACGCCCACTAATATGAGCGCCCTTATTTTGGAGATTTTCTATGTTGCAAAAGTTAATCGAAGCCGCGATTAAAAATCGGCTGTTAGTGGTATTGGCTCTGCTCGCCGTGATTGTGGGCTGTGTGGCCATGTTACCTAAGTTGAATCTCGATGCCTTTCCTGATGTGACTAACGTGCAAGTGACCATCAATACAGCGGCCGAAGGCTTAGCTGCAGAAGAGGTGGAAAAACTTATCAGTTATCCGGTGGAATCGGCCATGTACGCCTTGCCAGCTGTGACTGAGGTGCGCTCGTTATCGCGTACCGGCTTGTCGATTGTGACTGTGGTATTTGCCGAGGGGACGGATATTTACTTCGCTCGTCAGCAAGTGTTTGAACAGTTGCAGGCGGCGCGGGAGATGATCCCAAGCGGCGTCGGAGTGCCGGAAATCGGCCCCAATACCTCGGGATTAGGGCAGATTTATCAGTATATTCTGCGTGCAGAACCTAACTCTGGCATTAATGCCGCCGAGCTGCGTAGCTTAAATGATTATCTGGTGAAGTTGATATTGATGCCCGTGGGCGGCGTGACTGAAGTCTTGTCTTTTGGTGGCGATGTGCGCCAATACCAAGTGCAGGTCGACCCGAATAAACTGCGTGCCTATGGCTTGTCTATGGCGCAGGTGACAGAAGCGCTAGAGAGCAATAACCGCAACGCTGGCGGTTGGTTTATGGACCAAGGCCAAGAGCAACTTGTGGTGCGCGGCTATGGCATGTTGCCCGCAGGAGACGCTGGATTAACGGCGATCGCGCAGATCCCTCTGACCGAAGCCAGCGGCACGCCAGTGCGTATTGGCGATATCGCTCAGGTGGATTTCGGCAGCGAGATCCGTGTCGGGGCTGTGACTATGACGCGCCGCGATGAATCAGGCCAAGTGCAAAATCTCGGTGAAGTGGTGGCTGGTGTCGTGCTCAAACGCATGGGGGCAAACACTAAGGCGACGATTGACGATATTGGTGCACGGGTGAGCCTTATTGAGCAGGCCTTGCCCGATGGCGTGTCCTTTGAGGTGTTTTACGACCAAGCGGATCTGGTCGATAAGGCTGTGACCACAGTGCGCGATGCGCTGCTAATGGCCTTTGTGTTTATCGTGGTGATCTTGGCGTTGTTCCTCGTCAATATCCGTGCGACCTTGTTGGTGTTGCTGTCGATTCCAGTGTCTATCGGGCTCGCGCTTATGGTGATGTCCTATTATGGTCTGTCGGCAAACCTGATGTCGCTCGGCGGCTTAGCAGTGGCGATTGGTATGTTAGTCGATGGCTCTGTGGTGATGGTAGAGAATATTTTCAAACACTTAACCCAACCGGATCGCCGCCATTTACCTGAGGCGAGGGCGCGTGCCGATGGTGAGGACGATCCCTATCACAGTGAGGAGGATGGCGCTAAAGCCAGTGGTGATGTCAGCGAATCGAATATGGTTATTCGGATAATGCTCGCGGCAAAAGAGGTGTGTAGTCCAATCTTCTTCGCCACCGCCATTATTATCGTCGTATTTGCGCCGCTGTTTGCACTCGAAGGCGTTGAAGGCAAGCTGTTCCAGCCGATGGCGGTCAGTATTATTTTGGCTATGATGTCGGCGCTGCTGGTGGCGCTGATCGCCGTGCCAGCCCTTGCCGTGTATCTGTTTAAGCGCGGTGTGATGCTTAAACAAAGTGTTATTTTAGCGCCACTGGATGCCGCTTATCGCAAGTTACTGACGGCAACGCTTGCTAGGCCAAAGGTGGTGATGCTCAGCGCCTTGGTGATGTTCGGCTTGAGTCTATTATTGCTACCAAGGCTGGGTACCGAATTTGTGCCTGAACTGGAGGAAGGCACGATTAACTTGAGGGTGACGCTGGCACCGACGGCGAGTTTAGGTACTTCGCTTCAAGTAGCACCTAAGCTTGAGGCTATTTTGCTAGCATTTCCCGAGGTGGAATATGCCCTGAGCCGCATTGGTGCACCTGAATTGGGCGGCGATCCCGAGCCTGTGAGTAATATTGAAGTCTATATTGGCTTGAAACCGATAGCAGAGTGGCAGTCGGCAAGCTCGCGTTTGGAACTGCAACGCTTGATGGAGGAAAAGCTCAGCGTGTTCCCTGGACTCTTGTTGACCTTTTCGCAGCCGATTGCGACTCGGGTAGATGAATTACTTTCGGGGGTAAAAGCCCAGTTAGCGATCAAAATCTTCGGCCCAGATTTAGCAGTATTGTCACAGAAAGGCCAAGCGCTTACCGATCTTGTCGCGAAAATCCCCGGTGCCGTGGATGTGTCGCTTGAGCAAGTGAGCGGTGAGGCGCAATTAGTCGTGCGCCCCAAACGCGAGCTATTGGCGCGTTACGGCATCAGTGTCGATCAAGTGATGAGCCTCGTCAGCCAAGGTATTGGCGGCGCGAGTGCAGGGCAAGTGATCGATGGCAATGCCAGATACGACATCAATGTGCGACTCGCGGCCGAGTTTCGCCAAAGCCCTGATGCGATTAAAGACTTATTACTCAGTGGTACAAATGGCGCCACAGTGCGCTTAGGGGAAGTCGCCAGCGTCGAAGTGGAAATGGCGCCGCCGAATATTCGCCGTGACGATGTGCAGCGCCGTGTTGTGGTGCAGGCCAACGTGGCGGGGCGCGATATGGGCTCGGTTGTAAAAGATATTTATGCCCTAGTGCCAAAGGCGGATTTGCCAGCGGGATATACAGTGATCATTGGCGGCCAGTATGAGAATCAGCAGCGAGCGCAGCAAAAGTTGATGCTAGTGGTGCCGATTTCTATCGCCTTGATTGCCTTGTTGTTGTACTTCTCCTTTGGTTCATTCAAGCAAGTGTTGCTCATCATGGCGAACGTGCCCTTAGCTTTGATTGGCGGCATAGTGGCCCTGTATGTCAGTGGCACTTATTTATCTGTGCCTAGCTCTATTGGCTTTATCACTCTATTTGGGGTAGCGGTGCTCAACGGTGTGGTGCTGGTGGATTCGATTAATCAGCGCAGGCAAAGCGGCGAAGCACTCTATGATTGTGTTTATGAGGGCACGGTTGGGCGTTTACGGCCGGTATTGATGACGGCACTGACCTCGGCCTTAGGTTTGATCCCGATTTTATTGTCATCGGGTGTCGGCAGTGAGATCCAAAAGCCCTTGGCAGTGGTGATTATCGGTGGCTTGTTTAGCTCGACGGCGCTGACCTTACTCGTCTTGCCGACCTTGTATCGCTGGTTATATCGCGGCGATAAGCGCATTGATGAGCTCGGTTAATCACAAGTAAGCCGTCATCGTGGGCAATAACTTGTTATGTTTCGGGTTATTGCCTTCGTTGTAGACAGGGTTATCACATTGACTAAAACTCTAAAAATCAGTGAGCTAAAGAGTGATAGATGGGCTAGTCTTAGAGTCGACATTAAGGACATTCATTTCTGGAGAACATTATGATTGCGGTAATTTTTGAAGTCATCCCGACAAAGGAAGGGAAGGAAGAGTATCTGCACGTGGCGGCTGAAATGCGCCAATATTTAGAAGGCCGCAAGGGATTGATTTCGATCGAACGTTTTCAGAGCCTAACCGACGATGGCAAAGTACTGAGCCTGTCGTTCTGGGAGGACCAAGCTTCCATCACCCAATGGCGTAATCAGATGGCCCACAGCATTGCTGAGCAAACGGGTATAGTGCCCTGTTTGTTTAACTCTTATCGCATTCGGGTGGCAGAAGTAGTGCAAGATTACAGTGAAACTGTGCATGTTGAAGCTGAGTAATCACTTATCTCGCTGATGTAAAAAACAAAACCCATCTCTAGAGATGGGTTTTTTATGCGTGACACTCAAGTTTGAGATTATTTTTCTTGTTGAGCTTTCAATAGATCGCGGATTTCAGACAGCAACTCTTCTTCTTTGGTCGGTGCTGGTGGCGCTTTAGGCGCATCTTCTTCCTTGCGTTTTAGGGTGTTAATGGCTTTTAAACCCATAAAAATGGCGAAGGCGATAATCGTAAAGTCGATAATAGTCTGAATGAATTTGCCATAGGCAATGACCACAGAAGGCGCATCGCCTTGAGCTGCCTGTAGCACTATGCTCAAATCACTAAAATTCACGCCGCCTAGGATGATGCCAATTGGTGGCATGATGACATCGGCCACGAAGGACGAGACGATTTTGCCGAATGCGGCACCTATGATAATACCAACGGCCATGTCGATCACATTGCCACGGGACGCAAAAGCCTTGAACTCTTTAATTAAGCTCATTAGGTTTCCTCCAAAATTGAGATTAAATGTTAAATTTTATTGTGCAAACTGTATCAGGAAAACCTAAGGTCTTTTGCAGCCTGTTACCTTGCCAAGCTTATAGGGGCTTATGGATTAAGGCAATTCTGACATAGAGGATTTATCCTCAAGGCAATGATTTACACTTTACAAAGTAACAATTGTTACTGTTTGGGGTATTCGATTTATTCATCTAGATCGGCATGGCCGATAAAATCAGGGACTTCTAAGACTTGCGATCCCCAACGTTTAAATAGGGAGCTATAGATGAATTCGATAAAGACGCGGTATTTTCGCGGTAGATACGCCCGCTGTGGATAGCTAAGCACTACCTTAGTTTGCACCATTGGATAGTCATCTAGTAGCGGGATTAAATCGCCCTTTTCTAATGCGACTTGGGCTATGATGGACGGCACCGCTGTGATCCCAAGCCCCGCAATGGCGGCCTCGCGAGCGAGGGTGACATTGTTTACCGTCAGTTGAGTCTTGGGCTCGGCGACAATCCAAGTTTTACCATCGAATAATTTCCACGCACCTTCGATATGCGCCGACTGCAAGCGAATCGCTTTATGTTTGGCTAAGTCCTGTGGCACCTTGGGCGTTCCATGGGCAGCTAAATAAGCTGGGCTTGCCATGAGCGATTTATGGGCGTTGACTAAGGCATAGCTTTGCAGGCGAGTGTCACCCGAATCGGCAATTTGAAATAACAGATCGATGCCTTCTTCTATTACATCGACCTTACGGTTGGTGAGTTCAGCCTCTATGGTGATTTCGGGATAAAGCGTTAAAAACTGCGCGAAAATAGGCCCTAAAAACAATTGGCCTAATTCAATTGGGCAGACAATTTTTAGATTGCCTTTAATCAATTGCTGTTGGGCGCTGAGCTGATTTTCAGCGCTCTGCAGATCGGTGAGGATCTTATTGATCCTGTTGTAATAACTCGATCCTGCTTCGGTGAGTTTTAGGGCTCTGGTGGTGCGAAACAGCAGTTGTGTGCCGGTATCGGCTTCGAGCTCGGCTATCTTGCGACTGACGGTTGCCTTAGTGAGCCCAAGGGCTTTGGCGGCACCCGTAAAGCTGCCTTGCTCGACCACTTGAGCGAAAATTTGCACGCGATTGAGATCCATCATTGTTACACCTGTGAAACAGTGGGTTAATTTTTTACTGACTAATAAACTTAGTGAGACAGTAGTACACTAGATATCACTAATCAAGGAGTCATTCATGTCCAAAAGTAAACTCATTATCGCCGTTCCACTGTTACTCGCTGCAGTTGCGGGAGGCGGTTATTACTGGTGGACACAGGTACGTTTTATCGAAACCACTGATAACGCTTATGTTGAGGCCGATATTTCCCATATCAGCGTGAAAGTGCCTGGCTACGTTGTGTTAAGCGATGTAACCGATAACCAGCATGTGCAAAAGGGTGAGTTATTAGCTCAGCTAGAAGATAACCAGTTTAGTGCCAAAGTGAGTCAAGCCGAAGCCTCACAGGCGAGTGCGAAGGCGGACTTGCAAACCTTAGCCGCAAAGGTGGAGTTGCAACGGGCGTTAATCACTCAAGCCAACGCAGGCGTGGTGGCGGCAAAGGCCGATAAAATACGGGCACAACAACAATTGAGCCGTTCGAAAAAGCTTAAAGTCAGTAATTACAGCTCCCAAGATGATGTCGACCAACTACAGGCCGGATTTGATTCTGCCGCCGCCCGTCTCGATGAAGCTCAAGCCGTGTTAGTGGCAAAGCAACGTGAGTTAGCGGTTTTTAATGCCCAATTAGATCAGGCGGGTTCAGTAGTAGAGCAGGCCGATGCGACTTTAGAACTGGCGAAAATTCAATTAAATGATACCCGCGTGACCGCACCTTTTTCTGGGGTGATTGGTAAACGTGGCGCTATGGTGGGGCAGTACGTGCAGCCCGGCCAAGCACTCTACAGTTTGGTTCCGGATGGGGCAGTGTGGATCACGGCGAACTTTAAAGAGACCCAGATCCAACATATGCAACCAGGACAGTCGGTGCAGGTCAGTCTCGATGCGTTTCCCGACAAAACCTTTATAGGTGTTATCGATAGTCTGTCACCGGCGTCCGGAGCCAAATTCAGTCTACTGCCGGCGGAAAACGCCACAGGTAACTTCACTAAAATCGTGCAGCGTATTCCCGTGCGTATTCGCTTAGATTTAACTGAGGAAGAAGCACACATGCTACCGGGCTTAAGTGCAGTCGTAAAAGTGGATACGGCATCTGAGTCATCAACATCGGCAATCGCTGCAAATACAGGTCGTTAGTATGAGCGCAACTGGCTCTATCACTGCGTCTGCCGATATGGAGGCGCAGGGCATCAGTGTACCTAGAAAGCCTACCGATTATGAGCGTGGCAGTCGCCGTTCATGGATTGCGGTATTTGGTGGTTTGATCGGCGCCTTTATGGCGATCCTCGATATTCAAATCACCAACGCATCGATGAAGGAGATTCAAGGCAGCCTTGGGGCAACGCTCGAAGAAGGCAGCTGGATTTCAACCGCGTATCTGGTTGCTGAGATGATCGCGATCCCGCTCTCTGGCTGGCTCAGCACAGGATTGTCGGTCAGGCGTTATCTGTTATGGACCACGGCTGCTTTTATCTTTGCTTCTGTGCTTTGCTCAATCGCGTGGAACTTAGAGGCCATGATCGCCTTTCGGGCGCTACAGGGCTTTTTTGGTGGTGCACTAATTCCGCTGGCCTTTAGGCTTATTCTTGAGTTTTTACCCGATAACAAACGTGCCGTCGGCATGGCGTTATTTGGCGTGACGGCGACTTTTGCGCCTTCAATCGGCCCGACCTTAGGCGGTTGGCTGACCGAGCAATTTAGCTGGCATTATCTGTTTTATATCAATGTGCCACCGGGTTTGTTGGTGATGGCCATGTTGGCCTACGGTTTAGAGAAGCAGTCGGTCGTTTGGGATAAGCTGAAGAATGTTGATCTGGCGGGCATAGTCACTATGGCGCTGGGTATGGGTTGCCTTGAAGTGGTGCTCGAAGAAGGTAACCGCAAGGACTGGTTTGGCTCGGAGCTCATTCGTAATCTGGCCATTATTGCCGTCGTGAATCTGGTGTTGTTTGTTTGGATCCAGCTAAGGCGTAAAGAACCGTTAGTGAATTTACGCCTGCTTGGTAAGCGTGATTTTGTGCTCTCTACCGTGGCGTATTTTTTACTGGGCATGGCACTATTCGGCGCTATTTATTTGATCCCGCTTTATCTATCACAAGTCCATGATTACACACCGTTAGAAATTGGTGGTGTGATTATGTGGATGGGATTTCCGCAGCTATTGGTCTTGCCCTTAGTGCCGAAATTGATGGAGCGATTCGATAGTCGTTATCTCGCTGCCTTTGGCTTTTTAATGTTCGCCATTAGCTATTACATGAATAGCCAGATGACCGCAGATTATGCCGGACCGCAGATGATCGCTTCGCAAGTCGTGCGGGCCTTAGGTCAGCCTTTTATTCTGGTGCCTATTGGTATGCTTGCGACTATGCATTTAAAACCCCATGAAAATGCCTCGGCATCGACGGTATTAAACGTGATGCGTAACTTAGGTGGTGCTTTTGGTATCGCGCTGGTGGCGACCCTGACTGACACTTTGTCGCGCGGGCATTTGGCTCATATTAAGGAATCTTTACCCGCAGTGAGCACGCAAGCACAGGATTATTTAACCCAAAGCGCAAGTATGTTGCAGGCGGGAGGTTCAGATCCCTATACCGCCGCCGCGCAGGCGAAAGCCTTGCTGGGCAAAACCATGAGTCAGCAAGCTTATATTCAGGCCTATAACGATGTGTTTTACATCATGGGCGCTCTGCTACTCATCGCCGTATTCGCTGTGCTGCTGATCCGTAAACCGACAGGGCCTGTGGCCCACGATGCCATGGTTGAGTAATAACGTTTTTCGTTATCCTGTTGTCGCCATAGATTTCCCCAGATCTATTGGTTTGCGCAACAGCTTTGCGCCTTAGTCCTCGCGGATTAAGGCGCTTTTTTATGGTCTTTATGCTGTGGTAGACTCAAAGTTCTTTTTCGATGATTTGCAGAGGGATATCGTTTGCAGTGGCAAAATCTTACATTTAATCAATTAAATGCCAATAGGCTATATGACATATTGAAGCTAAGAGTCGATGTGTTTGTGGTAGAGCAGGCCTGCGCTTATCCTGAGCTTGACGATAAGGATAGGCATCCAGAAACCCAGCATTTGATCGGTTTATCGCCAGACGGGGAACTGCTTGCCTACGCGCGTATTTTGCCGCCGGGGTTGAGTTATCCTGAGGCGAGTATCGGCCGTGTGGTGGTATCGCCAGCGGGTCGAGGCAAAGGGCTAGCCATGCCTTTAATGCAGCACGCCATTGAATCAGCACTGACGACTTGGCCCGATGCGGGGATCCAAATTGGCGCCCAAGATTACCTCAAAGCTTTCTATCAAAAACTCGGCTTTGTCGCCTGCTCTGAGATGTACTTAGAAGATGGTATTCCCCATTTGGATATGCGCTACCAATCAGCATAAGCGGCTATCAATATGAGTTATCTACATCAATTATCAACATAAGCGATCAACAAAAGCTTGGCATATAAACATTCAACATTAAGCCAATAAGGAACTGAGATGTCGACTTCAACGGACTATAGAATCAATCAACAGCAAATTGCCTGCGTGGCGAGTTTTCTGGCTAAAGAGGGCAAAACCGAAGCACTAATAGCTGCGCTCGCGAGCCTTATTCCTGATACGCGCCGCGAAGCGGGTTGTATTCGTTACGAACTCAATGTGAGCCGTGATGAACCACGCCGCGTGACGTTTGTAGAAAAGTTTGTCGATATTGCCGCCTTTGATGAGCACTGCGCTAAAGATGCGATTCAACACTATTTCCACCAGGTTATGCCCGAATTAGTCGAGTCATACCATGTGGAAACCTATCATCAAGTGATTGTTTAGCCATGAGATAAACGATTAGGAGCTTGCAGTGTTGATTAATGCTATCGAGCCAGTATTTAGATCTCTATCCGAATGGATCTCATTGATACTGCAAGTGACTAATGGCCGCAGCTGGAACCATTGCACTTTAACTCTTTAGTGCTAAAAGGCGTATTAGGTAAGGATAAGGCGAAATTGCTGGCTTAAGTTGCATTTGTCATCAATGTACCTGGTATTTATCTACGACAAGAATGACAAGCTGGACTTTGATTGTTTGACTTCACTGGGATTAATAAAGCTGCCTTGCTACTTTGCTTAATTGAACCCATTTTAACTTCATCGCAGAGTGAGTTTTATATCCATTCCAATCTAAAAAGCCGAGTGGTTTATCACTCGGCTTTTAATATATCTTAGATATCGTTTTATTTAGTGAAAAACACTAATGTCCAAGGGACTACGTATGCTTGGAGTACTGTGATCACGCCAATGAAAGTACAGAAAAATAGACTGTGCTTTAGCGTAAAGCGGAAAAGATCTGATTCTTTACCCGCCAATCCCGTTGCAGCGCAAGCAACGGCAATAGATTGTGGCGAAATCATTTTGCCCGTTACTCCTCCCGTAGTGTTTGCGGCGACTAATAACTCCGGTGTTACACCTATTTGGTTTGCTGTATTGGCTTGCAGCGCACCAAATAGGGCATTTGATGAGGTGTCTGAACCTGTTAAAAACACACCTAACCAACCTAAGAATGGCGAAAAGAAGGGGAATGCTACGCCAGTGCCTGCGAGCACGAGTGCTAAGGTTGAAGATAGACCTGAATAGTTTGCGACAAAGGCAAATGCTAATACTAATCCAATTGACAATATCGGGAATTTTAATTCAATTAAAGTGTCTTTAAAGGATGTCAGTGCATTACTTACTGACATTTTAAGGACCACAATTGAGATCATTGCTGCGATTAAAATTGCTGTTCCAACAGCGCCTAATAAATTAAGTTTATATATTGCTGCATAAGGGGTTTCCTTAGCGACAATAGGTGCACTTTTGATAACGAGATTATGTAAGTAAGGTACTTCAATACTGATAGTGGCAAAACTTAATGCCAGTTGTACATCTTTAAGACTCCACAGGGTTACAATCGCTGTGAGAATAATAAAGGGAGACCATGCTTTAAATATCTGGCTATTAGAAAAAGTAGATTTAGGGGTAGTAACTCTTTGTTTCATGCCTGAGAAAGTGAATATTTCTTTTGGTTGCCAGACTTTTAAAAATAACGTTAAACAAATTAGACTGACTAACGCCGAAGTAATATCGGGTAATTCGGGGCCGATAAAGTTTGAGGTTAAAAATTGGGTGATCGCAAATGAAACGCCTGCTACTAATGTTGCGGGCCAAGTTTGACGTATTCCCCTGATGCCATCCATCATTGCGATGAGCCAGAAGGGGACAATAATCGATAATATTGGCAACTGACGGCCAGCGAGTTGTCCAATATGGAATGGGTCTAGTGATGAAACCTGACCCGCTACGATAATTGGGATACCCATAGCTCCAAAGGCGACGGGTGCCGTGTTTGCGATTAAGCAAAGTCCTGCTGCATACAATGGATTGAATCCAAGCCCTACAAGTAACGCAGCTGTAATAGCAACAGGTGCACCAAAACCCGCAGCACCTTCGAGGAAGGCTCCAAATGAAAAGCCAACCAATAGCATTTGTAATCGTTGATCTTCCGTGACTGAGATGACTGACGAGCGAATAACCTCAAATTGACCTGTTTTAACGGTGATTTTATATAAAAATACTGCGGTAATAATAATCCAAGCAATTGGCCATAGCCCATAACTAAAACCATATATAGCAGAAGCAAGCGCGATACTAATAGGCATTTTGTAGGCGAGTATCGCGACTGCTAAGGCTATTAATAAGGTTAATGCCCCAGCGATATAGCCTTTAAGTTTTAACACAGTTAAGGCTAGGAAGAAAAACACAATAGGCAGTAAAGCAACCATTGCGGTTAGCCACAAGCTACCGAGTGGCGTGTATGTTTGGGTCCAGGTCATAGGGAGGTTTCCGTATTGTTATAATATGTTGATAAATCGTGTTGCAGTCGCAACATAGCAGATACTAGTGTTTAGTGATGTAGGATCAATCTTAAATGTTGTAATAAGTGATATGAGTCACGAGATGTGTGGATAAATGATGACGGGGAAATACCTAAATAATAATAAAGTAAAATATTGACTGTTTTAGCTATATTCACCAAACATCTAATTTAGGTTGTATTAATATTTATTGTGTTATCAAGATTATTTTTTTGAGTCGTGAAATTAACTAGAGTATTGAGATTTTATGAAAAAATAGGCTGTACTTTTTTAGTTTTTTGGTAGTGTTTATAACAGATGGTATATAAATATTTGTTTATATTTATATATAGAAATTAATAGCAATCAATGTAATGCAACTAATAATGCAGTTATCTTATTGTGGCCTGAATTGAGCTATAGATGTTGCCATACTCTTGTCTATGAGTTTGCTTGGCTGGAAATTTACCTTGCTATATGTGGCTGCGAGTATGACAGTAGGTTGAAATTTTTAATTTTGCAGCACAGTTCGTTAAGGAAGTAACATGAAACAAGTCAAAGTATTAGGCAGTGGTTGCGCTAAATGTAGCAAAACCGCTGAGATGATTGCGGACATATCAGAAGAAATGGGTGTGGATGTGATTGTAAAAAAGGACACAGATCCTCAAAGCCTATTGAAATTTAAAGTGATGAAAACCCCTGCGGTAGTGATCGATGGTGAGCTCATACATAGCGGCTCAGTACCGACGCGCGATGAAGTTGAGGGGTGGTTAAGGGACTAGCTGTTGTAAATACAGGCTTATATTAGGTTAGAAAGCGCTTAAGCTAAAAATGCACACCATTGTCATCCTGAATCCTTGGCAATGGTGGTGTAATATCATCAGTATACGATTAATGATATTAAATATAATGTTTTTAAAAACAATGCATTGATGCTTTGTGTAGTCATTTTATTATGGGGTTTTATTGGCAACGGTTTAGTCGGCATTGCATTATCTGGGCGAGTTTATTAAGTCTATGTCGTAGGAGATTGTTTGCAGATTTCGACTTCTTTTATCAGTATCACTGCTATGATTTTGATTCAGTGACCTCGTCAAGTTGCGGGATGAGTGCCAATGCAAAAGTGGCTTAGGGTATTAACACGTTTCTACAGTTGGTTATTTTTTACTGCACGTCTGTTTCGTTTAGGGCTTTTTCTAGCGCTAAGTTTATTCGCTTTGCCTTTGTTTGCTGCTCAAACATCTCCCGGATTAACCCAAGTATTAACGCCCGCTACGGATTGGAAAAACTCCGCTTATATCACCCAAGCATTTAGTGAAGTCGCCCTACAAAATGAGTATGACCTTGCTAAACATAGCGTGCGTAAGTGGCGCATACCGGTACGAGTGTTTATTGAGCATCAAGTGCGTGATAAGGCGCTGCACACTCAATTAGTGTTGATGCACTTAACACACTTAGGCCAGATTACCGGCCTCGATATTCAACGGGTAGATACGCTCTCTGAGGCGAATCTGCACTTAGTTTTTACCCGTCAATCCCTATGGGCAAGTGAGGTGATGCGCTTAATGGGACCGAGCTCGGCGAAAAATGTCCATGGCTCTGTGTGTATGGCAAAATTTGCTCTCAATTCACGGCAAGAGATTGAACGTGCTTGGATTATTATTCCTGTAGATCAAGCCAAAATGCACGGTAAGTTAGTGGCTTGCGTAGTGGAAGAGATAACCCAAGTGCTTGGTTTACCCAATGATTCAGAGAAAGTATTTCCCTCCATCTTTAACGACAAAACCCCGCAGGACTTACTCACTGGGCTCGATTTCATTTTGCTTAAATTACTCTATAGCCCAAGTATTAGCGCTGGAATGACGGCCGCAGAGGTCAAACAGCCTTTGCAGATTTTGCTCGAACAATGGCTGCGCGATGGCACTATTGCTAACGCTGGCAAAACGGTACGTCAAGGTCAGTTGTACCCATTGTTAGGTTATTGATGACTAAGCATTACAGCTAAAGTTGACATTGCTCGCACGTGACTAATTAATCCTTTTTGTTTTAGGAATAAGGGCATAGTCTATCTTTATATGAGATAAACACCTTGGAGGGACACCATGCGAATGACATTGCAGTTTTTAGGGGCGACAGAGGAAGTGACGGGTTCGTGTCATTTACTCTCGGTTGATCATGAACACTTATTGCTCGACTGTGGTTTGATCCAAGGCGGTAAGTCTGATGAGTTGCGTAATCATGATCCCTTCGCATTTGATCCTGAGTCTATTTCTGCTGTCGTGCTTAGCCATGCCCATATCGATCATTCTGGGCGTTTACCACTTTTAGTCAAAGCGGGTTTTGATGGGCCTATCTACACCCATAAAGCCACGGCAGAGCTGTGCGCCATCATGCTCAAAGATGCGGCTATGCTGCAGACCCGCGATACCGAAAGAGTCAATAAAAAGCGTGCTAAACATGATCTTGAACCCCTAGAACCGCTATTCACCGTTGAAGATGCTGAACTCGCGATAACTCAATTTGTACCATTGGAATATGGTCAAGTGACTCGGGTTATTCCCCATGTGGATATTTGCCTCTCAGATGCAGGGCATATTTTAGGTTCCGCCTTAGTCGAGTTGTGGTTAGGTGAGGGAAAATCACAGAAGAAAATCGTCTTCAGTGGCGATCTTGGCCGTGCAGGTATGCCGATTTTACGTAATCCTACCTTAGTGGATTCGGCAGATTTAGTCTTAATGGAAAGCACCTATGGCAATCGTTTTCACCGCAGTTGGACGGATACCTTAGCCGAGTTGAAAGCCATTTTTGCTAAGACAGTCAACGAGAGCCAAGGCAATATATTGCTCCCCGCTTTTTCGGTTGGACGAGCACAGGAGTTATTATATCTATTTCATTTATATGCTAAAGAATGGGATCTCGGCCGTTGGAAAATCTGCCTAGACAGCCCGATGGCAATTGAGGCGACACGCGTCTACGTTAATAATTATCCGCTGATGGATGAGGACTTTAAACGCTTTACCCGCCAACATCCTGGGCAGCATCCACTGTTGTCGAATGTCGAATTTATCCAAACGACCGAAGAGTCGATAGCGCTGAACGATGTGCATAAGGGATTGATCATTATCGCAGGGAGCGGCATGTGTAACGGTGGACGTATTCGTAGCCACTTAGAGCATAATCTATGGCGCCCAGAATGTGATGTGATTATTTGTGGTTATCAAGCGCTTGGAACACCGGGGCGCGCCCTCGTCGATGGCGCTGAGGAACTGTCTATTCATGGTAACAGCATTAAAGTAGCGGCTAAGTTACACACAGTGGGTGGACTTTCAGCCCATGCGGATCAAGCAGAGTTATTACGTTGGTATCACCATTTTGAAGGCCAGCCGCCGTTAATTTTAGTCCATGGAGAACCCGAGGCGCAGCATGGATTAGTCGATGTGATTAACCAAGATCCTCAGACTAAACCAAAGGCTATAGCAATCGCGACCCAGGGTGACCGATTGGATTTAAATGCGCTGCCGCAGTTAGTGTGGAAGCCTTAAAGCAGTTAGTGTGGAAGCCTTAAAAGAGTTGAAAGTACAAGTTCAAAAGTTGGGTGGAAATGCCATTATCTTCTACACGTGTGGCAAAGTGAGTTATCCTGCCTGTGAGTTGTATTTTGAATGTAATGGTGAAGGTTTTTCTATCGAAGATTAGCGTTTAGTTTTATAAAAAGCTCACATAGTTGTGAGCTTTTTTTATTTTAAATCAATCTAGTTACTGTATTAGTCCGAGTTGTTGTCAAATTCAGTATCATCGAGTAACTCAAAGGCGGGAACGACATTCGGTACGTCTTTAAATAAGCGAGTGAAATGGCGCTGTACACCTTTCAAATCGATTCCTGCTAAACCTGATGCAAAACCAAACCAAGCATAAAGGCCACTAAAGTTATCAAACATGGGCGGTAGATATTTAGGCGTAGTCAGAATGCCCTCTTGGCAAGCTTGGTATAACACGGGGATATCTTCGATCGCCAATTTACCAAGGAATAGCATAGGAATTAGTTCAGGAAGGCCTGAGGTGATGGCGCTGCGGATAAAGTTAATGTTTTCCACATAGCCACGCACATAGGAAATATCCTTAGTGAAGAAACTGCCGCCTTCCACCATACCACCACGGAAAACCCTTTGGGTGACACGGTAACTGTCTGTCGCACTTAGATTCAATCCTCTGAAATAATTGAATACCTCTATAAAGTCAGCACCATTTTCAGCCATATCGACCGCGGCAACACGGTCACTAATTCGCCGAGCCCGTCCTGGATTTGAACTTAGCGTCAGCATTTCCAGTAAAACGGCTAGACCTTCTTGGGTTGCTGCTACGCGGGGAGAACCGACACTGAGCCAAGTGGCGTGGGGTTGAGCTCGGCCGTTTAGCGTCGTGCCGACATGCACCCAACCTTCGTGAACTTCATATACATTAAGATCCGATTCGCTGAACATTGCTTTGCTATTGAGCTTAACGGTATCGCCACCGACTGCAGCGTCAGAGACGATACCGTCACTAAGGCGTACACGCATATCATCGCTATGGAAGTATTTTTCTAAACGTTGGCTGAGCACGTTAACCGCTTCTGGCGCGCTAATAATTTTAGGGTGATGTTTATTCATGTGCCTCGCCGCGGGCAACGAGAAAATGTAGCTGAGTTTATCACCTAACTGGCGCAAGGTATGGCGATCGCCATGCAGTTTATGGCTAGCACTGCCGTACAATTCTTGGCTGAGCTTACCAAAGGTTGGCGTGCCTCTGTTCCCCAACATATCGATGACAAGGCGATACTGATCGACGTTTGCCACTAATATTTTGCCGAGTTTGTCTCGTTTACCCAAACGTCTATGGATGTCCTGCTTTAGGGAGGCTAGCTCAGCTTGGGTTTTAACAGGATCAAAAGGTAAAGCAATGTTTTGATAGAACTCTTGCTTGATAGCCGGAAGTACCGTGCCCTTATTGGAGAGAAAACGTTCCTCCATTTCCCGCGGCCATTTAATGGCATCTAAGATTTTTATTGGCGTTTGAATGCGAATTAATTCATCGGAAAAACGGCGTAGATCTTGTTGATATTGGGCTAACGACTCAGACATTCCCGTATATCCTGCAGGTAATTTCAGCGAGAGAGATGTGGCTAATCATAGCCTTAAACCTCATTTATTCATATTGATTCGCAGGCTAGCGGAGGAAATATACCGATTAAATAAATTAGCTGTTATCGATTTTGTGAATCATTTTGGTGTACTTGTTACAATTCTAGCGCTATGTCTATGGGACATAAATAAGTAACTATCTGTTTAATAATATTTTATTGATATGGCATTCAAGCTGCTTTGTTCTTGATATAGAAATAGATTGATTGGAGCAAAACATGACAGCGATGAGTTATTTGAGTGTGCTAAGGCTGAATGCTTGTTAATCAAAACTCAAGCTGACAAGAGTGGTAAAAATGACCGTGATGACGCGATATTAAATCTGGAGGTTAGTGAGCTAAAGCAGAGTAACACCCAGCATTATTGACTGGGTGAGATATTCGATTTTAGTGGGCCAAAACTCAGTGAGTTCGAAACAAATGATCACCGACTGAGATCATCATCCCATCATTTTGACCACTAGATAGCGAGATAGAATTGGCTAGAAAAAATCGTCATCTCCTAATGCACGTTTTAACTCCGCCCGCTCGAGGTAGTCTTCTAAACGCTTTTTGACTTCGCGTCTATGCTGCATTGCCTCGGCGGCTTTGCTGTTTCTTGGTGTGGTCATTGCCTCAAGTTCAGTATCGTTGGGCACGACTTCAGTAATATGAGCCATAACGAATTCCTCTTGTTGTTCCTAACGACTTTCTAACTAAAAAGAGTATGGTAGAAAAGCAAATAATTTTGTGAGTTAGGGTGAAAAATTCTTCCCGTGAGTCGGATGATTCAGCTTACTGCTGTTTGGCGTAGGCACTAGACTGCAATTGAATATTTGATTAATTTAGTTTTTGCTTATTTTGTGATTAAGAGCACGGTATAGTCATAGATATATTCGCGTTAATTCCGAGTTAAATAGTAGGATAAACTTGAATTTAGTCATAATTACAACAACACTTGTACCTGTGTTTGTTGTTAATCGTTTGCTAGGGAATTGGCTTACATGGACAAGGATCAGTTTTCTAAATCACTCCCCCCATCTAATAATATCTACTTTAGCGTGCTGAGCTCTAGCTGGCTGATGATAGTGGCTGCCTTACTTTTCATGGGGATCTCTTGGTATGTGCTTGAGCAATATCTTAGGGATAGAGGTGAAGAGCGTTTCGAAAATAGCGTTCAAGAATTAACAGAAGCTGTGAATCGCAGAATGCTTGCCTATGAGCAAGTCTTACGTGGTGGCGTTGGCTTATTGTTATCGTCGAGTAATGTGACACGTCAGGAATGGCAAACTTATGTCATCAATGCTCATTTATCTGAGTATTACCCAGGTTTTCAAGGTTTTGGCTATGCTCAGTTACTTCAACCTGAAGCATTAAGTGCGCACATCCAACAAGTTCAAGCTGAAGGTTTTAAAGACTATAAAGTTTACCCAGAAGGAACGCGTGATCAGTATTGCGTGATTGTGTACTTAGAACCCTTTGATTGGCGTAATCAAAGAGCCTTGGGTTATGACATGTGCTCCGAGTCTAATCGATATAAAGCCATCACTCGCGCTATTACCACTGGACTGCCGACAGTTTCTGGCAAAGTCGTATTAGTTCAAGATACATCTGATGATGCTAAAGCGGGATTTTTAATGTATTTACCGCTTTATCAAGGCACTACAACAACAGAAGCTGAGCGTAAACAGCACGTGTTTGGACTTGTGTATGCAGCGTTTAGGATGGATGACCTCATGCAAGGGATTATGGGGGAGCGATTCTCAGGCTTGAAACTTGCCATTTATGAAAGTCCGCAGGCAAGCGCTGACAGTTTAATGTTTACCAGCAGCAAAGTGGCCCCGAATGAGCAGGATGTGTTTTATCACTCGCAGACTGACTTAGTTGGAGGGCAGT
This sequence comes from Shewanella sp. ISTPL2, assembly GCF_013283205.1. Taxonomy (NCBI): domain Bacteria; kingdom Pseudomonadati; phylum Pseudomonadota; class Gammaproteobacteria; order Alteromonadales; family Shewanellaceae; genus Shewanella; species Shewanella sp. ISTPL2. The sequence goes on from NZ_JAAPAV010000001.1 coordinate 442,783, forward strand.
TGTGGCGTTTAGACATTTCATCACAATCGCGTTTTATCTCGAGAGCGGAACAGACCCAAGGTATGTGGCTCCAATTTATCGGTTGTGGTTTTATTTTGGCATTGTTTTACTCAGTGTTAATTATGGCGCGTAATCGATATAAGGAGTCTTTACTGACTTCAGAGTTAATTGCTAACGAAAAACGCTTTAGATTAGTAATTGAAGCCTCTCCAAGTGCGCTATTTATGGTGGATAAATCTGGATTTATTACTTTAGTGAATACCCATGCTGAACGTTTGTTCGGCTATACCAGAGACGAGTTACTCGGTCGTTCCATCAATATGTTATTGCCCGAAACCCTAAGGGATGCTCATCAGCAGCACATGAGTAACTATTTAGTGCAGCCTATTGCGAAAAATATGTCGATGCGGGATGACCTGTTTGGCTGTTGTAAAGATGGCAGTCGACTCGCAATTGAAGTGGGGTTGACGCCTATTCATTTTAGTAATGGCATTTCTATTCTCGCGACAATTAATAATGTCTCTGAACGTAAACGCATTGAAGTTCAGCGTGCAGAACATATGCTTGAGCTTGAGCGTATCAATCAAGAATTAGACAGGTTCGCCTATATTGCTTCCCATGATTTGAAATCCCCCTTACGTGGTATCGAGCAGCTAACCTCTTGGTTATCAGAGGATTTAGTCGATAACACCAATGAAAATGTACAGAAATACCTAGGGCTTATCCAAAGTCGTATTCATCGAATGGTGTTATTACTCGATGGACTATTGATGTTTTCTCGGATTGGTCGTGTTGATACCGAAACTACTGAAGTGAAAAGTCGGCAACTGGTTGAAGACATGTTTGCGCTCGTCGCGCCGCCACAGGGATTTGAATTAGTCCTAAAAGGTGAATTTCCAAATTTTTATACCGTAAGACCATTGTTGGAATTAGTTATACGAAATTTAATCAGTAACGCCATAAAACATCATGACTTAGGTACAGGTGTGATTACGGTTTCATGTGAGGCGGTTGATCAGCAGTATCGATTCAGTGTGATAGATGATGGTCCGGGGATATCAAGCTCATATCATGAAAAAGTCTTCGAGATGTTTCAAACACTTAAACCAAGGGATGAAGTTGAAGGCAGTGGTTTAGGCTTATCACTTGTGAGGAAAACGGTTGAAAGTTTAGGTGGAGAGATTCAGCTTAAATCGCAGGGCCGAGGTTGTTGTTTTTGCTTTAGTTGGCCTAAGCAAATAGTGAAAAAGGAGCTTCTATGAGCGCAGCAAATCACTATCAACAGGTCACCATTTTATTGGTTGATGACGATGACGTGGATTACATGGCCGTGCAGCGGGCGATGAGACAATTGAGGTTACTCAATCCCTTAGTGCGTGCTCGGGATGGGATCGAAGCATTAACTATTCTAACGAGTTTAGACACGATCAAAGGTCCGTATCTTATTTTGCTCGATCTTAATATGCCAAGAATGAATGGGTTTGAGTTCCTTGAGCGAATACGTTCAGATCCTTCTCTTTCTTCGTCTGTCGTTTTTATGCTCACCACGTCGAGTACCGATGAAGATAGGATGAAAGCCTATAGCCATCATGTGGCTGGTTACATGGTTAAAACTGATATGAAAGACGGTTTTAACAATATTTTTAATATGCTTGAAGGTTATTGGCGAATAGTGGAGCTCCCATCCGCATAAGGTGAGTATATGGATTTACTACTGATCGATGATGATGAAGTTGATAGAACTGCGATCATCCGAGCACTCAGACAGTCAAAGTTGACTTTTAATGTGGTCGAAGCAAATTGTGCATTTGATGGTTTAAATCTCGCATTAGAACGTCATTTTGACGGTATTCTATTGGATTATTTATTACCCGATGCTAATGGCTTAGAAGTGTTGATCAAGCTCAATGCCATGACGCAAGACCAGACCGTAGTCGTGATGCTGAGTCGCTATGAAGATGAGAAACTGGCTCAGCGCTGTATTGAACTAGGGGCACAGGACTTCTTGCTTAAAGATGAGGTCAACTCGCGGATACTAACCCGTGCAATTCGTTATGCGAAACAAAGATCTTCAATGGCGTTGGCGTTACGTAATAGTCACCAAAAACTAAAAGAGCTAGCTGAACACGATTCGTTGACTAAGCTGGTTAATCGCTATGGTTTTGAACTTTGTCTTAATCGAGCGATAGCAAGGGCCAAACGTTGTCACGACTATTTAGCCGTTATCTTACTCGATTTAGATGATTTTAAAGCGATCAATGACACTCTAGGCCATCAGACGGGGGATATTCTTTTAGTTAAAGTAGCCGCTCGATTAAGTGAAGTACTACGAGATGGCGACATTATTGCCCGTTTAGGTGGGGACGAATTTGTCGTGCTAGTCACTGATAATGATTATAAATATTTCCCTATGATTGTGGCTAATCGATTGTTAAAAGTGTTTGAGGACGTGTTTTGTCTCGGTGATAACGATGTGCTTATTGGTGCCAGCATCGGCGTGGCTTTTTATAATGAAGCGGCTTCGAACAGTTCTGAGCTGATGAAATGTGCCGATATCGCTATGTATCGCGCTAAAAAAATGGGCCGAAACCAGATTCAGTTTTACTCAGAAGCTTTAGATAAAGAGGTGCGTTACCGTAATCATATCGAGTCGAGTTTGCGTACTGCCTTAAAAAGAAATGAATTTAAGGTTCATTATCAAGCGCAAGTGAATGCGAAAACCCATCAGCTGGTGGGGATGGAAGCCCTTATCCGATGGCAGCATCCTGTAGACGGCATTATCACCCCAGATCAATTTTTACCCATAGCCGAAGAAATTGGATTAATGGAAGACATTGATGATTGGGTGCTTGAACAAGCCTGTATTCAGGCACAGGTTTGGTTAACCCAATTACAGCCAACAGGGAGAGAATTTACCATTGCCGTTAACCTGTCTGCATCGCAAATTGGAAATGAGAACCTGTTTGATAAAATAGCGAATACGCTGACTAAGACAGGACTTCCTGCTGTAGCATTAGAGCTTGAAATTACTGAGAATTGCCTTATTGAAGATCCCCATGAACATGCCAAAATGCTCGATAGAATCGCCGAGTTAGGGGTGCGTTTTGCCCTTGATGATTTTGGGACGGGTTTTTCGTCCTTAGAACATATCAAATTGTTTCCCATTAGCGTGCTGAAAATCGATAAAAGCTTTGTCGCTTCCTATGATAAGGATGATAAAGACACTCGTTTGCTCGCTGCATTACTTAACTTCGCCCATGGGTTTAATGTCATATCAGTAGCTGAGGGCGTTGAAACAATTGAGCAGGCTGAGTTTTGTACTTCTCGCCATTGTACTGTATTACAAGGTTATTTGTTTTCTCGCCCCTTAGATGCAACGGAGTTTGAGGCTAAGTATATTTTGCCGCTGTTAATTTAAACGAGTTCCGAATGTGATAGGTCTTGAAGTATTTCATTAGCATAATGATTTCGTCTGGTGAGGAATATTTTCTTGCTTTACACTGAGCAATAGACAAATATCAGCCCCTTTTCTGTCGCTGTGCTTTTGGTGCCGCAGAACGGTTTATTCACTCATGCTTAAGTTGGTCACTCAGCAATGAAAATAGGTATTTTATCCCAATTCCCCCAGTTGTATTCAACACAACGCTTAGTCGCGGCTTGCCAAAGTCGTGGACATGAAGCGGTCGTGATCAATACGCTGAATTGCTACATGAATATTAATTCTATTAAACCTAGCATTCATTATGAAGGTACTGAATTAGTTGGGTTTGATGCCATCATTCCGCGTATTCATGCTAGCGTGACTTTTTATGGTTGTGCCGTTGTACGTCAGTTTGAAATGATGGGCGTATATGCCGCGAATGATTCAATCTCCATTGCGCGTTCGCGGGACAAATTGCGGGCACTGCAACTACTTTCCCGCAAAGGGATTGGCATGCCTGTGACGGGTTTTGCCAATAAGCCAAATGATATCCCAGATCTCATCAATATGGTGGGCGGCGCTCCGTTAGTCATTAAATTACTCGAAGGCACTCAAGGGATTGGTGTCGTACTCGCTGAAACTAAAACGGCTGCTGAGAGCGTGATTGAAGCATTCTTGGGGCTCAAAGCGAATATCTTAGTACAGGAATACATTAAAGAATCCAATGGTAGTGATATTCGTTGTTTTGTTGTCGGTGACAAGGTTGTTGCTTCGATGAAACGTCAAGGTCCCGAGGGCGATTTCCGCTCTAATCTGCATTTAGGTGGTTGTGGTGAGGTGGTAAAAATCACCTCTGTTGAGCGTAAAATGGCTATTGCCGCTGTGAAGGCGATGGGATTGGTTGTCGCGGGAGTAGATATTTTACGTTCTAACCGTGGTCCACTGATCCTTGAGGTTAATTCGGCGCCTGGCATTGAAGGGATTGAGCAAACAACAGGGATTTCAGTGACTGAGCCCATTGTTGAGTATATCGAGAAAATGGTTGCGGCCCGTAAAACAAACCGGTCAATTATTGCCTAATTGGTGATAGTGATAAAATGACGCCACTTTTTAAGGTGGCGTTTTTATGTTTAGAGCTTATAGATCAAAACTGTAGGAATATCCGAGTACTAGTTTGGCATCATCATCGGTGAGATCGGTATCTGAGACCATAAATGACACTGTGCCTATGCTGGTATCTGCGCTGAGAGTCACGTTATAGTCGGCATAATTATCTTCGCCAAACCAAGATTGGACGACATCACCGTTTGAGTAACCATAGTGCACTGATAAACTCAGCTTTTCAGTGAGAGGAACGGATACCGTCGCGGCAAGATAACTGAGATCTTTATTATCTAAAGGATCGGCGGCCAGATCGTCACCGGCATTGATGACTTGGGAGTAAGCCAGTTCGAGCCATTTCCACGTGACAGCAGCATGGAGCTCACCAAAATCAATACTGCCTGGTGCGTCTGGATAGGCGTAGTAGAGATAGCCAAAGTCGTAGCTGATGTCTTCGGTAATACTGCCGCCATAACCCGCATATAGATCAAGCTCGTAGCTAGTATCATCACCAAAATCCACATTCGATGCCCAAGTTCCCGCATAAAATCCAGAATCGTGGCTGTAGTCAAGGCCACCTTGGATTGCGACTGCATCTTTAGTTTGGGTCGCACCGCGCCATAGGTAATTAGAGGTACCGCCAATGTTACCTGATACGGCTGCAAAGGCGTTGCCTGCCAGTAACATTCCCGTCGATAAGGCCAAAACGCTGTACAGTGATTTCTTCATGCTCATCCCCTCGATTGACTTATTTATCGATTCACCATTGGCACACTCAAAGTCAGCTGTGTTCATTAGTGCATCTTGGTTTTTTCTAAGGAAGGATTTGCTAATCACATGCCACTATTACAATGCCATGTAAAACAAGGTATTAGAACTCGCAATGTTAATGAAATGTTTTTATTTGCCAGTTTGTGGGGCAGAGGCGCACTTTTGTTGTGCAAAAAATATTCAGTGCTTCACTGGGATTGGGCAAAAAAAAACGCCTCACAATGGAGGCGTTGTATTGAATTTTATAACTTAGTTTACGCTGTCACGTAGGGTTTTACCCGCTTTAAACTTAGGCACTGTCGCTTCAGCAATTTGAATTTCTTTACCCGTTTGTGGGTTACGGCCAGTGCGAGCGGCACGAGTCGCTGTTTCAAAAGAACCGAAACCTACGATGGAGATTTTGTCACCATTTTTCATTGATTCGGTAATAGCTGCTTCAAAAGACTTCAATGCGCGTGCTGCTTCTACTTTCGTTAGATCGGCATTTTCTGCAATTTTGGCGATTAGTTCAGTTTTGTTCATTTTTATTGTCTCTTCTTTCCGTAGATTTATTTGAAATAAGCGTGCCTAACATGCCATAAGGTTTAGCACTTGGAAAGCCTTTTGCGTCTAGCGTGCAGCAGGATGTTCAGTAAAGCGCAGAATATTTACTCAGTTCGTGACTTAAGTTTTATTCTGGTTTTATTCTTCTAACAGTTGATAGAGTAATTTTTTAACAAGTTTGGGTTCAAAGGGTTTGTCACATAAGGCATTTACACCCGCTTGGGACACATTGCTGAGGTGGGTATCGTTGGCTTCGGAAGACACCATCAAGATGGGAATGTGCGATTGTTGGCTTTCATTGCGGATAAATTGTGTCAAAGCTAGCCCATCTACACTCGGCATATTGTAATCCGTGATCACTAAGTCGAACATATTGTGTTTCATTAACGCTATGGCTTGCGCGCCATCCTCGGCCTCGGTAATTAGCTTCATCCCTAAGTTACCAATCGTACGTTTAATGACGTTTCTTGCCATACGGCTATCATCGACCACTAATACGCGCACATCTTGTACATCGAAATTACTCAGGTCGAGTTCATCGTGGCTGAGTAAATCAATCGTGGCATTCAATGCTGTACCTAAATGGTCGGCACTGAAGGGTTTAGGTAGAATCGCTACTACACCCGATTGGCGGAATATTTCAAGTTGCTCACGGCGGCACTCACTCGAGACCAGCATAAATTGGATATCTTTGCAGTCAGCGTTGGCCCTTAAGTAGCCCAAGAGATCGATGGCAGTGCCATCATCGAAATGCATGGCGCTCGCAATAAGGTCAGGTTTATGGCGAGCAATAATATCTTTAGCCGCTTCTATGTTTTCTGCGGTTTGAATGCTGAGAATGCCTTCTTGTTGTAAGCGTTGAATAATAATTCGACGCTGTGTCTCTGAAGGTTCTACCAAAAGAATGGAAAGTTCGCTGGGCGATAAATGGCTCATAGTCTACTTCAAGTTAAGAATCGTAAGTATTTTACTGGGTCGCTAAGCTACGCTATTGATAACAGCTTAGCAACAAAGTCCATTACTGAGTTTGGCGGGTCAAATAGTGTCTCGTGACCTTAGAAAATGCGATCCAATACTGCACGAGTAAAATAACAATAATGCTCACTGTGAGTGGCAACATAGGAATGTTGTGGCCAGAAACAACTACTTTTACATCCTCAGGGGTAATGCGATAGGCAATAATTGCTGTAATCCCCAGTGCCGAGAATCCTAAGGTTTGCATGCCAATATAAATCTTCAACACTAAGCTAGACCACGGCGCCCGTATGAGTATGCCAACGAGCACGGGGAGGACACCTAGGGTGAATACATCAAGGGATTGAGTCATCACAGTACGCCAAAGTGCAGCAATGCTGAAGAGGCAATATAACGTGATCAGTAGTATAAGACGTTTAGGCATAGATTGAAGTGCACACCAGTAGCAAAGAAGATGAGCAAGTGTAGGAAATGCCCTAATCCGAGTCCAGTATAACCGTGATATCGTGTAGAATATGCCTTTTTGCTAGAGGCTCTAATAGGTGACGTTTATGACAGAAGTTGAGTTTTGGGGGTTAGTCACGCGAACGGAAACGGCGCAATCACAGGAGTCTTTGACTCAAGCACTGAAGCAGAAACTTGCCGAATTGAGTAATGAAGAGTTAAAAGCTTTCGATAAAATCTTTGGTCAGCAGATGCGCCGTAGTTATTTGTGGTCTGTTTGGGGGGCGGCTTACATTATTACGGGCTGTGATTCTGAATATGCTTTTGCCGAGTTTAGGTGTTTTTTGATTTCACTTGGTAAAGAAATTTTCGAAGGTGTGGTTAATCAACCTGACACCCTAGCACGTTTAGTCGCTTGGCCAGAGCGAGATGCCTATGCTTACCCTTTTGTAGATGAATACGACCTTATCGCAGGGCAATTATACGAAGATAGAACTGGTGAGGAGCTGCCCTTTATGCCATCGGGCAAGGCGACGCCCGCGGGGAAAAAATTTAGCACTAAGCCCAAGGATTTAAAGCGGCAATACCCTGAGCTGAGTGCCCGTTTTCCATTTTAGTCTTGGCAATACCTTATGAGCGTAAGCAAGCGTTGGTAGTGACATCGAAGGTCATGCCGTATTTAGGGCAGATGTCGCTCATAAACTCATGTTCTTGCGCGGTTAATTGTTGACTAAAATCTTGCTTAAGCTGCTCTGTCATTTGATGTTCAGCCGCATTTTGCATCTGAGCCAATTTGCTCAAATGAGTGTTAACTGCCTGTTGCTGGCTGATGGTCAATGGCGCAGCTTGGCTTGAAATACTTACGCTAGTTCCGATTGTCAGCAGTGCCAATAAAGCGAGTTTTCGTGAATATGGGTTGAATAGATAAGCCGTTTTTAGGTTCATAGGTAAGCTCCAAGTTAAAAATTACGTTTAACACGTTAGTTCTAAATCGTGCATCCTTAGACGGTAAAGAAAACGAGTTGTACTGTGAGGAGCGGAGTTTATTGTATAAATATTGAACCTATGCTGAATGGTTAGTTAGTGCTCATTCTTCATTTCTTCGCATTGAAATCCTTGCTTACGAGTATCGAACTGGCACATAGATCCACATTCCCAAGGCACATTGTCGTAGAAGGCAGATTGTTCGCGTGCAAAATCGCGGCAAGTATTATAGCTGTCAAAGTTATCGGTTTTTTTATATTTTCCTGAATCATAGCCATGGTTGTAGATAAAGGCTGACCAAGTTTTAGGGCCAGTATTTTTGTCACTCGGGGAGATAAACCAAATCGCACTTACGACGCAGGTAAACAGGATAAGAATGAACACAGGTACAACAGGGAATTTCATTTTTTATTAAGTGGGCAATGTAAACAATAGCGGAAGGATAACGCTTTTTTTGTCGTTATGCGCGTGAAATGTTCACAAATTGATAACTATGCACTTACTTGGTGCAATTTCGATACAAAAAGATACGTATCGGTTGTGATGGTTAAATAATATTTACTTAATTATACAAAAGCTTACGACACATTTGCTGTACTTATATCAGTTTTGCGTTAAGCTCTAGTTCAGGTTAGATTTTGTACTGTGGTTCTCAGAAAGTTATCTAGGCCTTGGAGGCAAACATGAAAATTCAGTCCCTTTTACTCGCAGGTGTATTAAGTTGCAGTGCGGCTTGGGCGGCCGATGAAGCGCCTGTGGATCCCGTCACCGAAGATGGTGTGGTTAAAATTGTTTGGCAAAGTCCTAAAGATTATCGCGATATAAAATCATCAGGGGAGCTCCAATCCCGTTATGAGAAGCGCTTATTTGAAACCTTAACTGAAAACATCAATAAAGAAGCTGCAAAGATTTTAAAGCCAAATCAAAAGCTTGAAATGACCATTACCGATGTTGATCTGGCGGGTGATATGCGTCCAACATTTGGTGCGACCGCCAATGATTTACGCATTATCAAAGACATTTATCCGCCGCGTATGACTTTTTCTTATCAAGTCATGGAAAACGATAAAGTGATTATCGCGGGCGATGAAAAACTGTCGGATATGGGGTTTATGGGTGGGATCCAATCTTTAAATGATAAACCTTTTATTTACGAAACCAAAATGTTAACCGAGTGGTTAAAGAAGACGATTGCACCACAACTTTAATGACCCATATCGGTCGCTAATTGCTGAGTATTAAAGCTGTTTAGCTATGCCGTTAGTGCCTGAGTGTCGATAATCAGATGATTTTCTAACAGGTAAAATCCGTTATTTGCGGATTTTGCCTGTTTTTTTGCCCTAGCGCTTAAGGTCGATAGACTATGTTCATGGGCGTTAAAGGTGAGTGCGGGTGGTAAAATGCCTACACACAGACTGATCAATTGATGGTAACAGGCTTCACCTTTTCTATCGTCGGCGAGCATTTCTTGGGCCAGCCAGTGCTCGGCGCTATAAAACAAATGCTTATGGGTTTCAAAATCCGCTAGAATTCGCTGGCAACGGCTGATCATATGCTCACAGGTGCTGATAATTACAAAGTCATCGCCGCCGACATGGCCAACAAAGCAATTGTCGCTTTTATACTTCAGTAACAGATTCGCCACTTCACAAATCACTTCATCGCCACGGCAAAATCCATAAATATCGTTATAGGGCTTAAAGTTACACAGATCAAAATAGGCTAGATAAAAATGTTTCTTTTGGATCTTAAGGCGTTTTAATTCCTCTTGAATGGGCACATTACCCGGCAAATCTGTAAGAGGATTCGCATGGCGCGCCATCTTAATTCTGTGCTCTGTGATCCTTTGTAGCAAATCCTTGGTATGGCCTATGCCGAGTAGTTTACCACGGCGAAGGATAATGAACTGTTGCGCTACCGTATTAGCACTCTCTGAGGTCAGTAATTGACTTACGGTGGATAACGGTTCGTTGGCCTCAATCTGGATGACTTGCGGGTCCATTACTTCACTCACAGCATGATTTTCATGTAAGGCGCGACCATAGGGTGTGCTGAAGAGTTCAAGTAAGGTCGCGCGGCTGATAATACCGAGTGGCAACTGGTTATCGACCACTACAACCGCCTGTAATGCAGGTTGCGAGATAAAGGTGTCACTTAAGAATTTGAGTTTAAGCGTGGGCACTACGGTTATGGCACTCGTGCACAGGCTCTCGGCCGATTCGCTGTATCTAGGTTGAATTTGAGTATTGCTCGGCACTAAGGTCGCTTTCATCGCGCGGCAGGGTAGTACTTCTGGACGGCCGAGTAAGTAGCCTTGGCAATAGACGATACCCAGTTGTTTGAGTACGGCTAATTCCTCTTGCGTTTCAATTCCTTCGGCTATCACTTTGCAGGTTAAACTTTGGCATAACTCCACAATCGAGCGGACAAATTCCTGTTTGACGGGAGTCGAATCAATCTGATGGATAAAGTGACGGTCGATTTTGACATAGTCGGGTGACAATTCTGACCAGAGTCTCAGACCCGAATAACCTGCACCTAAGTCATCGATCGCTGTTAAAAAACCTTGGCTACGATAGTGATTCAAGCAGGATTTGAGTAAATCGATATCATCGGCGGGATATTGCTCTGAAAGTTCAATCACAACCTGTGATGGCGCTATGCCAAGTTGTTGCAGCAGTTGTAAGGTCATGCCCTTGGGGTGGGCAGGATCTAATAATGCCTTGGGCGAGATATTGATAAACAGCTTGCCTTGAAACTGACGCAACTTAAATTGCTCGAGTGAAATACGGCGACAAAGGGTTTCTAGCTCGCTTAATTTACCTTGATGTTCGGCGGTCTGAAATAGCGGGACTGGGGAGTATAACGGGCTGTGTTCAGGGCCACGGCTTAACGCCTCAAAACCATGAATTTTATGTTCTAATATATTGAAAATTGGCTGAAATAAGGGACTGATTGCAGCTTTAGAGATTATTTTATCGAGCTCTTTAGCCAGATCTAAACTTGTCATTACGTCAGCCCCTTCGTCTATGTGAGCGGAGTCTATGACTTAGAAATGACAAAATGATGACAGTTTTGGGGAAGCTTAGTGCTATCTATCTGTGTTGGTGGGCTTGATTAGATATGCTATGGAAAGAGCTGAAATCTAAGGTGAGTTTCAGCTCCTAATCTCGGTTTAGCTTTGCTTCTTAAAGGCCTGCAATGTTTGCAGTAATGCGCCTAACTGACGCACATAGGTTTCGAGTTCTTTAGGATCGAGCGTTTGATGTTCTTCCATGCGAGTTAAGTCATCGACCAACTCTTGCACATAGGGCAGAAAGCGATTACTCGAAGCGATAAAACCTTGTTCTGCCGTGAATATGCTGGTGAAGTTTCCATGGCCAGCTTTCTTTAGCTCATCTAACTTAGCGTCGGCGTCTATGGCTTGGCGATAGGCGATTTGAAGATTTTCTTTCAGTTGCTCTATAACCTTGGTATGTGGCATAACAGCGTCTCATTGCAAAATTTGCAGGAATTATAAGGGGCAAAGGATATGGCAACAAGCCAATGGCGACTAATTGCATCAATCAGTTTTCTGGCGTTAGCGGGTTTGAGCACAAAAGTGGTGGGTGCAGAAACCGATAAACCACCATTTTATGAAGTGCAATGGCAAGGCAAGAGCGCGTATTTGCTGGGTTCGATTCATATTGGACGTGCCGACTTTTATCCTTTACCCACCCAAATTGAAACCGCGTTGGGTAAAGCTAAGGGCTTAGTTGTAGAAGTCGATATCAATAAAGTCGATAGCACAGCCTTACTGCAACAATACGGCCGCGCCGATAAAACTAAGGGTTTAGATTGGCAGAGCCGAGATAAGCAAACGGTCGAGAGCATGACGCCCTATTGCGCGGCCACGGCAAATGTTTGTCAGTCGATACAATCTTTCGCACCTTGGTTGCAGGCTACTCAAGTTAACTTATTGCGTTATAACGACTTAGGTTACAGCACGGATTATGGCGTTGATATGCAGTTGATGGCTCTATATGCGACTTTGCCTGTGTATCCGTTGGAAACCGCCGAGTCACAATTTCAATTGTTAGCGTCTTTTAATAGTCAAGAGCAGTGGTCTATGGTGCGTGAGGCGATTAGCGCATCGGATGCGGAGCTTTTATCGTTAATAACGGCTTGGCGTTCAGGTAATGAAACTGAGCTTGATTCCATAATGCAGGAGCAAATGGGCGGCGAGGGCGACACTAAAATGCTAGAGAAAATCCTCTGGCAGCGAAACCATGCGATGGCCGATGGCATTATAAAATTAATGGGCTCGACTGATGTGGCTTCACCTTTGTTTGTGGTGGTTGGTGCTGGCCATGTGGTGGGGGATAAAAGCGTGGTGCAATTGCTAGAGCAAGCAGGCGCCAAAGTGAGCGCCTGCTGGAAACAGACTTGTCAGTAATCGTTTAGGCTGCGCGTTTGTAACGACGCGCGTTCACACTGCAGAGCTTTGCCCTAAAAAGTGCACATATCGGCCGAGGGAAATATAGGGTTCGCGTTGCGAGTACTCCAGCTCCATTTGTAGCAGCTTGTGATAGTCGAAATCCGCAGGCTGACTCTTTTTCAAATAGTCGTGGATTACACGTACGCCAGACTGGCTGATGAGTGACATTTGCCATTCGCTAAACCAATCTTTAACTTCTTGAATATAAAGCGGATGAGTGGGAGTTAGTCGCACTTTCTTCTTCACTTTTAAATCAGCGGCGACGTAATCGAAATTGCCCGACACTAAAGCATGAAAGCGCATGGCTTCTTTGTTGTAAAACATCAAAGAGAATAATCCGCCGGGTTTTAGCATAGTAAGTAAACCTGCTACAGTTGGCTTAGCATCCGTTAACCATTCAACGACCGCATGACACAGTATGATATCGAAATAACCATGGTTATCGACCGATAATGCTTGGATAGGCGCATGGATAAGCTGGATAGCTAATGGTTCAGGGGAGGCATCAATTTGTTCTTTGGCTTGAGCCAGCATCTCAGCAGAGATATCGCAGAGTACAACTTCGTGGCCGAGGCGCGCTAATCTTTGGCTAAAGTAACCAAAACCACCGCCCGCATCTAATACTCTGAGTTTTTTATCCCCCAGTTTTGCCAGCGCGGGGACGAGGTCGCGCCATAGCACTGCGGCACGAATTTCGCCCTTGGGCGTACCATAGATGTTTTTCGCAAATTTTTGCGCGAGCTTATCAAAATTCTTATCTTGCACGTGATAACTAGGTTAAGGAGAGTGGAACGATAGTGTGGCACAGTCGTAAATTTTTCGCACTCTGGAGATGTTATTGCCGAGTTGAGATGGATAAATTTGCATCGTTAATTTTTAATCTATTGATTTTATTTGTAGTAATTATTCCTACTAAACTTAGGGATACACAGAACTCAGTGCTCTGGGTTATAATCACGCCGTTTTCGCCAAACCTGACTCTATATACCCAAGCGACCTGAAGATACGAGTTTCAGAGCGCCTAGGGTGCTTCAATTCAAGGCGCATCAATGACAGAAATTGATGCAACACGGAAGTGAAGTGCCCTAGGCGCTCCGTCCCGGCGGGTTTTAACGCACTTTATGCTGTGTTGGTTATTTTGAACTTAGTCCACTAGGTCCGCAAATAACCGCCTTGCCTAAAGTGCGTTAAATTCCCGCTGAATCCTGCATTTTCAGGTTGTTTGGGTATAGTTGTCCATTCGGAGAGTCAGCATCAGCCCTTATTAAGACGCAGTACTGCCTGTTTTACACTCGTTATCAGCTTGATTGATCAGACGTTACTCGTCTGTGCGGGGTAATTTATGACAATGTATTTTTGTGCCAAGGGATAGTTAATTAAAAGGTACTCAGACTTGAATAATGCATATTGTGTTGAATTGAACGCGATGCCGTCGCTGTTTTCTCTTTATCGCAAGATCTTCTTTGGCCGTAAGCCTGGTTGGGATCAACAGCCGTTGCCCCAAATCAAGGTGACCGCGCCGCATGTGACTGTGTCTGAAGCTAAAGTAAGCCAATATGCGCAGGTGTGTGGTTTTCAATTTGACGGTAAAGTTCTACCGCCAACCTATCTCTACGTGATGGCATTTCGCCTGCATGCGGTGATCTTTACCCACGATGGGATCACTTTCCCACTGCTTGGGATGATCCACCTAAAGAATCGGATTCAAGTGTATCGGCCTGTGACGGTGGACGAGACTTTCTCCCTCGAGTGCGCCTTGACCACGAGCCGCGAGACGGATTCTGGCTTAGAGTTTGAATTTGTGTCTAAGGCGTTTGTGGGTGAAGCACTCGTCTGGGAATCGCTATCCACCTATTTATATCGTATCGATGTCGCTGGGCGTCGCGTTCGCCCACCTAAAGCCATTGATATGGCATGGGAAACACCACAAAGCTGGAGTTTGAGTGAAGATTTAGGTCGTCGTTATGCTAAGGCATCTGGCGACTATAACTTGATCCATCTGCATCCTGTGCTTTCAAAGCGTTTTGGCTTTGATCGCGTTCTCGCGCATGGCATGTGGTCTAAGGCCCGTTGTTTAGCAGAGTTGATGCCAAGTATTGGCGATCGTCCATTCACTGTGGATGTGACCTTTAAACTGCCACTTTTGATGCCTGCCGATGTTGGATTTGGCTATGAGCAGAATGCTAATAATATGGTATTTGAATTACGTGACAGCAAAGGCCGTCGACCTCATTTAAGTGGCGATGTGCAGTTTTAAGCCGCACTCAATAATACATACAACCACGGCGCCTTCTGGCGCCGTTGTTGTTTATGGTTGTTGCTTTTGAGAAACAAAAATCAAGGTACGATGTGACCCATAGATGCCTGCCAGATACTGAACCATTGCTGGCGATCGAGCTGGATCTCATTGGCGGCGACGGCGCTCTTGAGCCGTTCGAACGCAGGGCAGATTATTTGATGCAGATTAAGGAATCGCTCATTAACCCTTTCGACGGCTATATATCTTAAAGCCAATCACCTAATATCCGCCCTATTCAATGAGTGTTGTTAGTTGAACTCTCATACTAAACCAGAGTGTATCTGAAAGGGAGAAACCGACGCATGCTGACAGATATGGATATTTCGAATCGCGCTAGCCTAAAAGACATTAATGAACTGGGCGTCGACTTAGGTCTATTACCCGAAGAGATGATGCAATTTGGTCACACTAAAGCCAAGGTCGAGCTCAGTGTGTTGCAGCGTTTAGCTGGGCAGCGCAAAGGCAAATTGATTATCGTCACCGCAGTCACGCCTACGCCCCACGGTGAAGGTAAAACGGTGACTAGTATTGGCTTAACGCAATCGTTAAATGCCATAGGCAAAAAAGCCTGTGCCTGTATTCGCCAGCCCAGCATGGGGCCTGTATTTGGGGTGAAAGGTGGCGCTGCGGGTGGCGGTTATGCGCAAGTGGTACCCATGCAGGAGATGAATTTGCATCTCACGGGTGATATTCATGCCGTCAGCAGTGCCCACAATTTAGGGGCTGCGGCGATTGCGGCGCGGCTATTTCATGAAGCGCGCTTAGGTAAGGCGGAATTTGAGGCGCAATCTGGGCAAGCGTTTTTGGATATCGATCCCAGTGAGATCCGTTGGCACCGAGTGGTCGATCATAATGATCGCTGCCTTAGGCAAATTCATGTTGGCTTAGGTGATAATAACGGCCCAGAGTACGAATCCAGTTTTGATATTACCGCCGCCTCTGAGTTGATGGCGATTTTAGCCTTAAGTCATAATTTGGCAGATATGCGGGCGCGGATCGGTCGTCTAGTGCTGGCGTTAAATACCCAAGGGCAAGTGATCACAGCCGAAGACTTAGGTGTCGCTGGTGCGATGACGGCCATCATGGCGGATGCGATAAAGCCGACGTTAATGCAGACCTTAAATGGTTCACCTTGCCTGATCCATGCGGGACCCTTTGCCAATATTGCCCACGGTAATTCATCCATTATTGCTGATGATATTGCCCTCAGACTGGCGGATTTTGTGGTGACTGAAGCTGGTTTTGGCTCAGATATGGGCTTTGAAAAGTTCTGTAATATCAAAGTGCGTCAATCGGGTCAGGTGCCCGCTGCCGCTGTGCTGGTCACTACTTTAAAAGCGCTGAAGGCCAATAGTGGTTTGGTGTCTGAGTCAGATATCAATCTACCAGATCATGCTCGACTCGAAGCAGGCTTTGCAAATTTAAACTGGCATATCAACAATGTGGCTCGCTATGGTATTCCTGTGGTGGTTGCCATTAACCGTTTCGCCACTGACACTGATGCCGAGTTGCAATGGCTAACTGAAGCCGTCAACGCGAGCAGCGCCTTTGGCTGTGAGGTCAGCGATGCTTTTAGCCAAGGGGAGGCGGGCGCTGTCGCCTTAGCGCAGACTGTGGTTCGCGCCGCTGAAACCGAGAGTCAGTTCAAGCTGTTATATTCAGATGAAGCCTCATTGGAGGCTAAGTTATCCACCTTAGCCGAGGTGGGGTATGGCGCAGCGGGCGTTAGCCTTTCTATCGAGGCCAAACAACAGGCGCAGCAGCTGACCGTATTAGGTTATGGACATTTGCCCCTGTGTATGGCCAAAACGCCGTTATCTATTAGTCACGATCCTAGCTTAAAGGGCGTTCCTCAGGACTTTGAGATCCCAGTGCGGGGTTTAGTCTTGCATGCTGGTGCGGGGTTTATCACCGCCTTGGTGGGGAATGTGATGACTATGCCAGGACTTGGGCTGAAACCGGGTTACTTAAAAATTGATATTGATGCGCAAGGTGAGATAGTCGGCTTAGGCTAACACTTGATGCAGAGATTTATAGGCCAGAGATAAAAATAAGGGCGAGCTCATTGCAACGCCCTTCTTCTCTCATTTAACGCTGGTTTAAAGCGGTGATTTCGTAGTTTGATAGATATGCACATCACGCTGTGGGAAGGGAATACTGATCCCTTCGGCGTCAAAGCGCATTTTCACTTCGCGGGTAATGTCCCAATACACTTCCCAGTAATCTTCCGGTTTTGCCCAAGGGCGAACGATAAAGTCGACCGAAGATTCGCTCAATAGATGTAGCTTAATCGTCGGTTCTGGCAATGGTTGTACCTTAGGATGCGCTTCGACGATGGACTTGAGAATCGCTTCTGCCTGTTCGATGCTGTCGCTATAACTGATCCCAAAGGTCATATCGACTCGACGTTGATGCTCAGCTGTGATGTTGTTAATTGTGTCACCCCAAATCTTATTATTAGGAATAATAAGACGTTGGTTATCCATGGTTTTAATCGTGGTGGAGACAAGGCTCATGTGACTGACGCGTCCGGTGACGCCAGCGGCGTTGATCAAATCGCCCACATCATAGGGACGGTAAATTAAGATCATCATGCCTGAGGCGAAATTCGACAGGGTATCTTGCAGGGCAAAACCAATAATAACACCCGCGATACCAAAGCCTGCGAGCAAGGGACCAAGTTCGATCCCAAGCTGTGAAAGGGCGATTAACAGCCCGATAGTAAAGACGGCTTTACCTGATAGCGAGGTGAAGAAGTCTTGTAATAACTTACTTAAATTCAACTTAGAATTGCTAACGGTATTTTTCACTATCTGTTTGGCTAACTTGCCGGCGAGACCCGCAATAAACAAGATCAAACAGAAAACAAATAACTTAAACACGACGGTTGGGCCGTGATTAATCGCTTGTTCTTGTGCCGTATTTAGCCACTGCTCAACGAGACTTGATGCCACATCAAAGTTCAACACATCTTGAGTGATATCACCTGAAACACTAAAGAGTGTCTTTTTCAGCGCGGCGGTATCATGGCCTAAGGCGTCGAGTAGGCTGATGTCGATATTTAAGCTCTGACTATTTTGTGCTAAGCGTTCCTTTAGCATCATTACGTGGCTGGTTTGCGCCGAAGTGACATCTTTACCTGCATTGGTTGCGGTATCGATTGCTGCTTGTAGTTGCTGCTGGGTATAAGTCACTAAACTTTCTAGCGTATCGGCACGTGCTACTAAAATTTGCATCAGTGATTTTTGTGCTTCGCTAATATCTTGGCCAACTTGTTCGAGCCAAGTGAGCGTCTCGAGTTGTTGCTTGTAATAGGTGTCTTTTTCTAATTCGCGCTTTGATATTTCCAGCAGAGTCGCATCATCTGTGCTCGAACCTAATTGCTGTTCTAATTTACTAATGTTGTCATCGATATAAGCATCAATTTGTTGGATGTAGTTAAGTTGTCCTTGGATTAATGGTTGCAGAAAAGCTTTGTCGATTGGCGTTGCTTCGAGCAGATCTTTAATCTTATTACGTAACTGTAAGGTTTTGTTTTGAATTCGATATTCAACAATTGTCTTCAATTCGCCTTTGGCATTTTTTAGTTTACGTATATCCGTATCGATAGCCTGTTGCAGCATTGCCAGTTCTGTCTTGAGCGTTACAGGAGTGCTGGATGGGCTTTCGGTTGCAGTGACTGGTTCAGTTTGCGCTTGGGATGAAAGGCTGAGTAGTGGTATTAGCAGGGCAAACACGAGAGCGAGGTAGCGGTGCATAGGAGTGATCTTAAGTAGAAATATGTCTGAGTATGATAGATGTTGCCGGATTTACTGTAAAATATCTGCGAGTGAAATAGCCCTTGGAATTAAACTTTTTTGGGAAGGGTTGATTTGAGCTTAACCTTGAGTGCGGTGCTTTATCTGCTTTTTCCGACATTTTGGCTATTTACAGGCCGAACTCTAGTCGGTATCTGGTAAACTTGCGCATCGTTATTTAGGAATCGTGTTTTCATGTTGTGTTCCCATTGTAATCAGTACATCAAGGTCAGTGACATTAGCCAGCAAAGAGGCAAAGGTTTCGACGCTCAAGTGCGTTGTCCCCATTGTGCGGCTTGGTTAGGCCGCAGTCCAACATTGGCTAAACTCAAGTTATTAGGATTTTATTTGAGTGTGTTTACGGCGGGATACAGTTACTTTGATGCCTCTGTGCGGTATTTTGCGATCCCTGTAATGATTTTTTCGTTGATGTTGTTGTTTGTGAGCCATTTTATGGATCAAGTCATCACCATTGAAGCGCCCGAGCAAGTCGATGATAGCGATCAAAGACAGAAGTATCGTTAGGCTAATAAGTGGATTCGTTATGGATAGGAAAATCGGCGGTAAATTTTCCAGAGACGAACATCATTTGAGCGCCTTTAGCAGGCGCTCAAAATGCAACTAAGAGGGTTTAAGGGGTGAACTTCAGCCGCGCTTAATGAGTCTTTGTTTACTGCACGACTTGTTCTTGACTCGTTAAGGAGTGCTCAACGTAATAAATACCACCAAATATCACCGCGCTGAAGATGACTATCCCTAAGATAAGCCCTAAGTTTTCACGAAAAAATGCTAGCATAATAGTTGCCTTTAGGTGGATAAAACGGAGCCATAACGAGCTTGATTTCGTCATTGTGCTCGCAGACATAAAAACTAAATACACTATAGTTACACTCACTTAAGCTAATCTTAAATGCGTTTTTTTACCTGAGTTCTCACAAGATCCTACCGCTATTGAAACAAGAAGTTATTGGTAAGACTGGGTACCTCAAATATCTTGTAACCTTTTGCAAAGCGATTACCTTATTGCAACTTGCTATGGCACTGACATAGACTTATGCAACTTTTTAACTATGGGGACGACTGAGTGAGACTTAAAAGTCACATTAGACGCACAATTTCGATATGGCTTGCTGCCGTACTGATATTGCTGTCTCTTGCTGCCTCAGCCCATAGTGTGACCCATCTTGATGATGGCGCTAAGACTCACTGTACCCTGTGCTTCCATCAACACCAACTCAACAAGATTTTATTGACCCATCCGCTGACGCTGAATTTAGCTATACAGCATTTCGATGTGGTCGAATTTATTTTACCTTCCTCTATTTTTGAACACGTCAGTGTTTATCGCAGTCGTGCGCCTCCCTTCGCTCTCTAAATCAACTTAAAATTTTAACTTATTGTATTTCTTGATGACTTTATATCAGTCGTCGAGTGCTAGTTGTATTTTGGAGATATCATGACTGTTTTAAATACCCGAATTTCTTTGGTGGCTTTGGCGTGTGCGCTCGTTTCGCCTAGCTTATTTGCAGAAGACTCGAGCTTGACCAACCCTAATATCAGTGGTGTGCTAAATGGATATTATCAGACGGGAGAACGCCCATTAGCCGAGAGTCCAGATGGCTTTGGTTTAGGTGAAACTGAACTGGCGATGAGTGCCAATATCGATGATATGTTTTACGGTAAAATCACCGCAGTAGTTGAAATGCATGACGGTGAGACGGAACTGAATCTGGAAGAAGCCTTTATTCAAACCATGGCGATGCCAGCGGGGTTTTCTATCCGTGGTGGCCGTTTCTTATCGGACATTGGTTACCTCAATAACCAACATTTACATACTGATTCCTTTACCGACCGTCCTGTGGTTTACCGTGCATTCTTAGGGGGACATTATTTTGATGACGGTATACGTTTTAACTACGTAGCGCCGACGGACTTGTATTGGACCATGGGCGTTGAAGCCTTTAAAGGCGATAGTTTACGTGCTGCCGATGAGCATGGTGAGCGTGAGTTTAAGAAGGTCGGTGTTTATACCTTGTACTCAAAAATTGGTGGCGACATAGGCGATAACAGCTCATGGCAAGCGGGGTTGAGTTACTTGCGCAACGAAAATGGCCAAGTGACTGCCCATGAAGAAGGGGAACATGAAGATGAGCATGCCCATGGTGATGAGCACGAAGGTCATAGCCATGCCGCATCTTACACAGGTAAAAATACCTATGGTGCTGATTTTGTTTATAAGTGGGCGCCTAACGGTAACTACAAATATCAAAATCTCACTGTGAGCGGTGAGTACTATCGCGTGAGCGATTTTACTCCTATCGATTTACATCCTGAGGATGCACCGAGCCAAGATTATCACCAAGGTTGGTATTTGAGCAGTGTGTACCAATTCACGCCTAGCTGGTCAGCGGGTGTGCGTTACGGTGAAGCGGATACCCAAGAGCTCCATGGCGATCATTTTCATGGGCAAAAGTTGAAGGAATCGGAGGTGAGTTTGGCTTGGCATTCTAGCCATTTTTCAACGGTTCGTTTCCAGTATACCAATCAAAAGGGTACTAACTTCGATGGAATAGAAGACGATAACATCTTCACTATTCAATACATTATGTCTCTGGGGGCTCACGGTGCGCATCAATTCTAATTTAGCTAAATTGGCCGCAGTGGCCTTATCTGTCACTTACACTGGTTTGGCCCATGCCGAGCTGAATGTGTTTGCCTGTGAACCTGAATACGCGGCATTGACCAAGGAGCTTGCTCCAACGGCTAGCATCTATTCGGCAACGACGGCATTACAAGACCCTCACCAAGTGCAGGCGCGTCCGAGTTTGATCGCTAAAATGCGTCAGGCGGATCTTGTGGTGTGCGCAGGTGCCGATCTTGAAGTGGGTTGGTTGCCTATGCTGCAGATGAAGTCGGCAAACGCAAAAGTGCGCTCGACCGAGCAAGGCTTATTTTTCGCTGCCGATCAAATCGAGACCTTAGATAAACTGGCCACTGTCGATCGCAGCATGGGTGATGTGCATGCTCAAGGCAATCCACATATTCATTTTGACCCGACGCGACTGTTAAAAGTCGCCACGGCATTGAGTGCTAAGCTGGTTCAGTTAGATCCTGCTGGCGGGGCCGATTATCAACAGTCACTGGCAGATTTTACCACTCGCTGGCAAGCTGCTGTCCCACGTTGGGAAGCGCAAGCTAAGGGATTACAAGGTAAAAAAGTGATCGCTTACCACTCTAGCTTTAGATACTTATTCAACTGGATTGGTATCGAGCAAGTGGCAGATTTAGAGCCAAAACCGGGTTTAGCCCCCACTAGTGGCCACTTAGCGAGTCTGCTGACGCGCGCCGAGCAGGGGGATATTCTGGCCGTAGTTGTGGCATCTTATCAGGATGAGCGCGGTGCAAAATGGCTGGGTGAAAAAGCGAACTTGCCCGTGGTAATGCTGCCTATGTCTGTGGGGGGGAATGATAAGAGCCAAGATTTATTTAGCCTGTATGACAGCGTGATTTCCCTCTTAAATGGAGTGAAATAAACCTATGTTTGATCTTGAGCTGATGTCGATTCTGTTACCTGCATTGGCAGCGGGGATCTTAGTGTTGTCGACGCATATTGTACTTGGGAGACAAGTGCTTAAGCGTGGCATCATTTTTATTGATTTAGCGATAGCGCAAGTTGCCGCTTTAGGCGCGATTGTCGCTCACATGGACCACAGATTAGAAGATATGCCGTTTGCTAATGTGTGGATGCCAGCGCTGTTTGCCCTTGCGGGTGCAGGGTTTATCGCTTGGTTAGCTAAGCGTATGGCGGGTGAGTTGGAGGCTATGATTGGCTGCTTTTACGTCTTGTCTGCGGTGGCCGCAATGCTGTTGCTGGCAAACGACCCACATGGCGCCGAGTTGTTAAAGCAATTGATGTCAGGTCAGATCCTGTGGGTAAGTTGGTCACAACTGATTTTGCCGGCCGTAGTGTATTCACTGGTGTTATTAGCGATATTCCTACGCCCCCAGATGTTAGACGGGGCAGGATTTTATCTGCTATTTGCGCTAGTGATTACCTTATCGGTGGAATTAGTAGGCGTTTATCTGGTGTTCAGTACCCTGATATTGCCAGCTTTAGCGTTGAACAAGTACCGTGGTAAAGGTCGGCTATTTTACGCTTACCTCGTCGGTTTACTGGGCTATGTTTTGGGCTTAGTTCTATCGGCGACCTTAGACCTCCCTAGTGGTGCGGCAATTGTCGCGACTTTGGCCGTGAGTGCCTTAGTTATCCGCTTTGTGTTAAGTAAAGTCTCGCCTCAGGCAACTGAGTCTGAAATCCTACCCAAGCACCACGCTTAGTTCGATATTAATCTTAAAGCCCATCGATACACTGGAGGTTCAGTATATCGATGGGCTTTTTTGCTTGCTTGTTAGCAAGTCAGCTTACAGATGTAAACAATATATTGAGTCCCAAAGCCATGGTGGCTATACTGTCGCCACTTTTACAGTCGGAGTAAATCGTGCTTTTAATCGTCAGATCAATGTTGTTGGCGGTATCTTTGTTGCTTGCCTTTATTTTTGGTGGCTTAGTGTGTTTATTAAGGCCTCGCCATCGCGACAATGTACATATGTTCGCCAAGATCTTCTCATCGGTTGCGCCAATCCTTGGGATTAAAGTGATTGTTCGCCGGCACGAAGATGTGCAGGACGGCCCGTATATTTTCTTAGCAAATCATCAGAATAACTTTGATCTCTTTACTCACACGACAGCAGTTCCTAAAGGTACAGTGAGTTTAGGCAAGAAGAGTTTGGCGTGGATGCCGCTATTCGGTCAAATCTATTGGTTGTCAGGTAATATTCTTATCGACCGTAAAAACCGTCACAGTGCCTTTGATACTATGGCTAAAACGGTTGAAAAAATTAAGCAGAAGAATCTATCCGTATGGATTTTTCCTGAAGGTACACGTTCGCGTGGTCGTGGTCTGTTACCTTTTAAAGCGGGAGCTTTCCATACTGCAATCGCGGCGGGAGTGCCAGTGGTGCCAGTGGTTGCTTCGTGTCAGAGCCATATTAAGTTAAATCGCTGGAATAATGGTGTCGTCATCATCGATATGATGGCACCTGTGCCGACCGCAGGTTTAGATAAAGCCGATGTGAAAAACTTCTCTGCGCAAATTCATGCCAGCATGTCGGCGAGATTTGCTGAGATAAATCAAGAAGCGGCAGCACTTATGGGTAAAACTCTCGCGAGTGATGACGTATAATATACCCAAGCTACCTGAAGATACGAGTTTCAGAGCGCCTAGGGTGCTTCAATTCAAGGCGCATCAATGAAAGAATGTCGGTCACCTTTTGAATTGATGCAACACGGAAATGGAGTGCCCTAGGCGCTCCGTCCCGGCGGGTTTTAAAGCACTTTATGCTGAGTTGGTTATTTTTAACTTAGCCCGCTAGGTCTGCAAATAACCGCCTTGCCTAAAGTGCGTTAAATTCCCGCTGAATCCTGCATCTTCAGGTTGTTTGGGTATAATGCCAATTTGAGCCAGATTTACCTTAACGGAGACAAATCCATGTCTATTGAAAGTCAGTTAAAAGCCCAACTTGCAGAGAATCGTGACATAGTGCAAGCCCTGCTTGACGATGGCTCAGAGCCTGATGCGGAATATGTTATTGAGCATCACTTTTCATCGACCAATTTTGACCGTCTTGAAAAAGCGGCTGTGGATGCCTTCAAATTAGGTTTTGAGGTGAATGATGCCGAAGAAATGGAACTGGAGGATGGTTCAATTATCTTCTGTTTCGATGCTGTCGCACACCACAAACTGGATGTTGAATTACTGGACAAAGCGGCCGAGCAATTGCTGCAATTAGCGGTAAAGCAGAAAGTGGAATATGACGGTTGGGGCACCTATTTCGTCGGCGATGAAATGGATGACGAAGAAGATGAAGACGAAGAAGATGATGGTTTCCCTCATTAATTCGTTTGCGGATCTCGAGTTTAATCTCCACTCGTTTTAAATAAAAATGCCCATCATTGATGGGCATTTTTAATGGGTATATTTAGGATTTACTTGTTTTACTCGTATGTAAAACACTGCAGTTACGGCCTTTTTGTTTCGCTTCGTACAGGGCTTTATCGGAGCAAGAGATCCAGCTAGAACTGCTGGTAATATGGGAGCCAATTTCACATACGCCTAAACTTACCGTCACAGTAATCTTAAGGCTTTCATACACTATGACGGATGCGGCGATTTTCTCCCTGAGTCGCTCGGTAAAGTTCATCGCATCTGCGCCGCTGGTTTTAGGCAATACAACCGCAAATTCTTCGCCGCCATAACGCCCTGCACAGTCAGTATCACGTAAGGATTGGCTGAGTAAGTGGGCGATATGCTGAATGACTTTATCACCCGCCACATGACCATAGCTGTCGTTGATATGTTTAAAGTTATCGATATCTATCATGACTAAACTTGCTATACCTGAGTAGCGGGCATACAAGTCGTACTCGTGGTCTAAACACTCTTGCCAATGACGACGGTTGTGCAACTGAGTTAGACCATCGGTTTGGCTAAGGCGTTCGAGTTGTTCGTTGGCAGCTTTAAGTTGCAATTTGTTGATGGCGATATCTGTCACGTCATAAATAATCACACTGATATGGGTCACTTGTCCCGTGAGCGATGCCAGCGGCAGCAGGGTCACGTTCTGGTACATATAGTCTGCACGGCCTGTAATCGGGCGATAGTTTTTAAATTGGAAAACGTACGGACGTTGTTCCCAGCTGATAAAAGCACGGTTTTTAAGCATGAAAACCGATTCCATTTTCTGCTTTAACCAAGTGGCAGGCAGATCGGGGAAGCGGGTAAATAGGTTTTGACCTTTGATTGAATTAGGGGAAACACCGCTGTGATTCTCCATAAAACCGTTCCACAGCTGGATATTGTAATGGCGATCTAATACCACTAATCCCACCTCTATGGTTTGTACCATATCGATGAGCCAGTGTAGTTCGTTCATTGCGCTTTGGTCATTTGACATAGGATAAAATCCAACTGGTTAATCGAGTAAATAGCCGAGTTTATAGCTAAGTGTGGGGATAGAATCCTCGGTGAAGAGCAGTAGCAAATCGCATTGAATATTATGATCTTCAATCCGATAGTTGATCTCCATTGCCAAAGTTCGGTGCCATTTCTCTGAATTATCATGGATCAGATCGTTAACCGTGCAGTGCCGTCCCAGCACGACAGGGTGAGCCTGACTAAATTTCATATCGAGCTGTTCAGAAATGCCGTTAAGGAAAGCGCCTATCAGTACGTTTCCAGTATCAATTAGGACTTCTATCTCAGTATTTTTGTCTTCTGGATTAGCTAATCCCATCAACTTGGCCATGTCTTTAAAGCTGGAATCATGGAACAAAAGCAGGGCTTCTCCCGCAATACCCGCACCGATAAAACCTTGGCAGAGCGCGGATACAGTTGAGCTTTCTTCCGTGGCTTTGAGCGCCATGGTTAACTCACTGACTTCAAGCACGTTCACATTAGGGATAGGTAGTAACACGAATACATCGAGTAACTTAGCTAACAGATCGGCGGCGCGTCCCATGGCAACGTTGGCTATTTCTTGGCAAGCGTCGCGCATGTCGACTTTGATCATCGGGACTTCGTCGGTGAGATCTTTCTGCGTCAGCGTTAAGATGCCGTAATCTTGTAAAATGTTGCTGATGGCATCGGCGCTCACCGGTTTTTGAATAAAATCTAACGCACCCAAGGCTTTAACCCGCTCGTGAGCTTTGATTTGAATATCGCCGGATACCACAATAATCAGCGCGGGTAAGTCCTGTTGCTGCACTGTTTGCAGTACTTCATAACCGTCCATTACAGGCATGTTGAGATCGAGAAACACCACTTCGCCTTTTCCAGCGCGGATGGCATCAAGGCCTTCGGCACCATTGGTCGCATAAGTTATTTCCACATCCCACTCTTTGGGGAGTGTGCGGGCCATTTGCTTACGTGCCATGGCGGAATCGTCACAGATGAGTACAGATATTGACATGCTGACTAGTGATCCTTATTTGCCCATTTATTGAAGATAACACTTATTTTTTAGGTCTGACTGACGAATTGCGTTCTTCGGGCAAGTCTGATTAATATCTTTTATATGTAACTTATAGATATCATTGATAAATTTATATTTTCTGATGGCATTAAAATTTGAATCATTGTTGAATCATTGTTGAATCAAATCATGCTGAATCTTAAATCGAACTGGCTAATGTTTAGTAAATAACAAGGATATAGTGACTAAAAAAGGACTATAGAATCCATATATGGCTGCCCAATCATCCTTCGCTGCAGGTAGCATTGCGATACTGGTGTCGATTTTTAGCAGTTAAATAGCTAGCGGTTAAATACGCTTAATTATTGAGCTTGCTAAGGCTATCTAATCGAAAAATACATTAGGATTACTGCACGTAGTGATGACAGCCTAACATAAGTTGCCTTCAATCCATGATGGAATTGGCAATATTTTGACTTAAGTCAAAAAACAGGCTCATGTTATATCTTTTAGTGAATTATGCCAAACGTGTTAACATTTATTCTGGACTGACCAGTAACGGAATATTTCATGAGTGGCCAAAGTGTACAAGTTAAAATCGATGATGGCATCGCCTACGTGTTGCTTAATCGTCCTGAAAAAATGAATGCTATTAACTATTTAATGTTTAGTGAGCTTGACTGCGCGATTAAAAGTATTAAATCCAATCGTGCGGTGCGAGCCGTGATCCTCTCGGGAGCGGGTGGGCATTTTAGTTCAGGGCTTGATGTCAAAAGCGTGATGTCGGCACCGATGCATGCAGTTAAGTTACTGTTTAAGGGTTTACCGGGGAATGCGAATTTGGCACAGCGGGTGTCACTAGGTTGGCAAACCTTGCCTGTGCCAGTGATTGCTGTGCTTGAGGGCTGTTGCTATGGCGGCGGTATGCAGATCGCTTTAGGCGCAGATCTGCGTATTGCTAGCCACGACAGTAAGTTATCTATCATGGAAGCCAAATGGGGACTCGTGCCTGATATGGCGGGTTTAGTCGCATTAAGGCAAATTATGCCTAAGGATCAAGCCATGTTACTTAGCCTGACGGCAAAAGTGCTGGAGAGTCATGAAGCGCTGGCCTTAGGACTCGTGACACAAGTGAGTGAGACGCCCATGGAAGCTGCTGAGCAATTGGCGCGGCAACTGATGCAAACCTCACCGGATGCGGCAGCGGCCATCAAACTTAGCATTAATCGCAGTTGGACTGCTTCTATCCGTAGTCTGCTGTGCCGCGAGTCTATTAGTCAGATTCGGTTATTGTTAGGCAAAAATAGCAAGATAGCGGCGACGCGTCAGCTGACAGATCCGCAGAAACCCTATCGGGATCGCCAATCGGGTTGGTAATGCTATTTTGTCTGAATTAGCTTGAATCGCCGTTTTACTGCGCGCCGCTCATTCGGGCAGAAAAGCCTTTAATCGCATTTAAGCAATTCTGCCATGCGCTCTCGTTATCTAAATTGAGCGCTAGGGTAGTTTGGCGATAGTTAGGGCTTTCTAAGGTCACCGCGAGTTTTTTGCGATTGTCGGCCGTCTCCAATGAGGCTGGGTGACCGTCTGGCGATTGAATATCTAAAATGGGCAGCGTAAGTTTTGCTAGTTGTTCTGCGAGTGCTTGATTACGCTGTTCGTCCTCACGATAGGGATTGATGACAATCAGCACATCAGGATCTGCAATCTTCTTCTGGCTTAATAGGCTAATCAATAATCCTGCACTTTGGTCGGCGGTGATCAAAATACGTTTTCCCGCATAATCTGCACCGACGGCATCTAACTGTGACATGCTTTTGACGAGAAAATCTTCCTGCTCTTGCTGGTGCTTGCTGTTATCTTCGGGCTTGATTTTAGGGCTTGGTTTGTTGGACGGTGAGCTTAATTGCGCGGCGCCAGGCGAGGTCACTTCAGTGGCGGCGGTGGCAAAGTTAGCTGCGGGCATTTCAGTTGGCGGAGTTAAACTTAAGCTGGCCCAACCAGCAGGATTGATATTGCGGCGTACAAACGCCATCAATCCAGGCGCGTCTGCGGTACCATTGGTGGCGGGCAGGATTATCGCCGCACCAAGTTTCTTTTTACCTTCCCATGGTCGCACTAACAAATCGTAGGGCTGATTATCAATCGTGATTTGTTTAATTTCATTTGTGGGTAGATAGCTGTGATTCGACTTTTTGGCACTGATTTCGGCTGGCGCAGATGTTGGCGGAGTTGTTGTCGTGTCTGCCGCGTAGGTAGCGATGGTTGTGATGCCGAGAATGAGGCAAAAGAGGAGTGAAAGAATGCGCGGCATAGAATTGATAACCACCTGTGTAGTCTCATAAATTCATCAGTGTTTGAGTATAACCTGAACAATTACCAAAAAGTGAATTTTCCTCGCCAAAGAATTGCACCTGTCATTTAGTATAAAAAGTCACTTGGAATCGAAAGCCACAGGGCATAAAAAAGCCCAACGCTGAGGCTGGGCTAATTGATTGAAACCTGCTGTTCCGCTTGGGTCTATACGTGGCTGACGAGCACCATACGGATCGCATCGAGTTGTAACTGGCTGGCATCTAGATAAGTGTTTAACTCTTGCATCTGATTGCGCAGGTATTCCAATTCTTCCTCACGGATATTGGGGTTCACCGCCTTGAGTGACTCTAAACGATCAAGCTCTGCGCTCAGTTGCTGAGTCATTTTCTCTCTGGCTTGGGCGACCATTTCATCGACAACCACTTGAGCATATTCTTCACCCTTAGCAAATAGTGGATGCAAAATAGGCTGAGATGCCGTGACTAACTTGCCGCCAATGTGACGATTCACCGCGCTTAATTGCTTATCGAAACTGGCGTAATCCACTTTAGCCGATAGATCGTTACCGTTTTTATCCAGCAGCACGCGAATGGGGGTAGGCGGTAAATAACGGTACAGCTGGCTCGACTTAGGTGCTGAAGCATCGGCCATGTAGATGAGTTCTAAGAATAAGGTGCCTGCTGGCAGGGCTTTATTCTTTAGAATTGCGACGCTGGTGGTGCCAGTTTCAGAACCTGTGATCAGATCGAGCCCTGTTTGCACCAGTGGATGCTCTTGGGTGATCAGCGCAATATCATCGCGAGATAACGCTGTGTCACGATCAAAGGTCACTGTTACGCCATCTTCTGGCAAGCCAGGGTAAGTTGGGAACATCATGTGCTCACTCGGGCGCAGAATAATCGAGTTTTCACCCTTATCTTCTTGATCAACACCGATAATATCCCACAGACGGATCACTGAGCCGATTAAATGAGTATCACCGTCACTTTGGGCAAGGCGGTTGACGATTGCCAGTGCCTTCTCGCCGCCGTGTGAGTTGATTTCCAGCAGCTTGTCGCGGCCTTGCTCCATGGCGTGCTTGAGTTCTTTATAACGGCTCTGGGTGTGATTGAGCAGGTTTGTCAGCTCGTCGCTGTCGTCACCCACAAGCACGTTTAGCAGATCTTCGGCAAATTCACTGTAAAGCACATGGCCACTAGGGCAAGTGAGTTCAAAGGCGTTCAGCCCTTGGTGATACCACTGCATCAAACGTTCTTGGGCGGTATCTTCAAGGTATGGCAAGTGAATTTGGATATCATTTTTCTGGCCGATACGGTCTAAACGACCGATTCGCTGTTCCAATAGATCGGGGTTTAGTGGCAGATCGAACAGCACTAAGTGGCTGGCAAACTGGAAGTTACGACCTTCAGAACCAATTTCAGAACAGATCAGCGCCTGTGCGCCGCCTTCCTCTTGGGCAAAGTAAGCGCCGGCTTTATCGCGCTCGATAATCGACATGCCTTCGTGGAATACTGTTGCTTGAATCCCTTCGCGGGTGCGCAGGGCTTCTTCTAAGCTCAGGGCCGTTTCTGCTTGGCTGGCGATGATCAGCACTTTTTTGCTACGGTGGGATTTTAAGAACTCGATTAACCAATCCACACGGGGATCGAACTTCCACCAACTGGCGCTGTTATCTTCAAATTCTTGATACAGTTTTTCAGGGCTTAGGGCTTGCGCCGTTTTCGCCTCTAATGACTTGTGTCCGCCCATCATGCCGCTGACACGTGCGGCAGTTTGATATTGATCTGGCATGGCATGGGGATAAGCGTTAAAGAAACGCTTTGGAAAGCCTTTTACCGAGGCGCGGCTGTTACGGTATAACACGCGGCCAGTACCGTGACGGTCGAGTAATTCTTGCAGTAATTCGCTGCGGGCGGCCTGTTGTACTTCGGCATCAATACCGTCGGCTTGGATTAAACGAATACTTGGGCTGATGTCTTTCTCGCCCAGTAATTCGGTCAAGCTGTTGATGGCGGCATCGGGTAATTTAGCGTTACCAGCCAAGGCTTCGGCGGCAATGGCGACGTCTTTATAACTGTCTTCTTCAGCTAAGAAAGCATCGTAATCGTAGAAACGATCCGGATCGAGTAGACGCAAACGGGCGAAGTGACTCTCATGGCCGAGTTGATCGGGTGTTGCGGTTAACAGCAAAACGCCTGGGATGACTTCGCTTAATGCTTCAACCACTTGATAGGCGCGGCTTGGCGCTTCTTCGGTCCATTCTAAGTGGTGCGCTTCGTCAACGACTAACAGATCCCAATCGGCATCAAGAGCTTGATCTAGACGTTTTTTCTTACGCAGTAATTCGAGTGAACAAATCACTAACTGTTCTGTGTAGAAAGGATTGTCGTGATCGGCATAGGCTTCCACACAACGGTCTTCATCGAATACCGAAAAGCGCAGATTAAAGCGGCGCAGCATTTCCACTAACCACTGATGGCGCAGAGTATCGGGCACGATAATCAGAATGCGTTCGGCGCGGCCGGTCAGCAGTTGTTGGTGAATAATCAGACCTGCTTCAATGGTTTTACCTAAACCCACTTCATCGGCTAACAGTACACGCGGTGCATAGCGACGGCCGACTTCATGGGCAATCCACATTTGATGCGGAATAAGTCCAACACGTGGACCTTGCAGACCCAGCAAATCCGATGAGGCCAGTTTGTGGCGCAACATTTGGCATTGATAACGCACACCAAAACGGTCGAGGCGATCGATTTGGCCAGCAAATAAACGGTCTTGGGGTTTGTTGAAACGAATATTGTGGTTCAGCAGGGTTTCACGCAGGGTAGCTTGCTCGCCTGTCTCACTGTGAATGCCGTGATAGATCACTATCCCGTCTTTCTCGGTCAATTCACTGACCGCAAGGCTCCAGCCTTCATGGCTTTCAACCGAATCGCCGGGATTGTATATAACGCGTGTCAGAGGGGCTTCTGCTCGGGAGAACATGCGGTTCTCACCCGTGGCAGGGAATAATACAGTGACCATACGGCCTTCTACTTGAACCACAGTTCCTAAACCAAGCTCTGACTCGGTATCACTTATCCAACGTTGACCTAAGGCGAACGGCATCTTAAATTCTCATTTCTAGGCGGACTCTAACAAAGGGCGCGTATGTTATACCAATACTCGTGATATTTAAATCGCCCTCTCACCCGTTAGAGCCTAATTCCCAGAGTGCTAGATTACAAATTGTACAAGCGACAAAATTGTCATGCCAGTACATGAAACTGTCACGCTAATGTCACATCCGCGGTTATACACTGCTTCGAGTCTGTAAGGTAAACAATGGTTGCTGTATTGTTATCTTGTGAGTTTGGTGCCAATATCAACTTAAGGTTTAAGTGCGAGTAAAGTGCTATCAACTTGAACCTTATGATCATTCTTTGCCATATGCTTAGCCAGTAATAGGAGCCGTGTAACTTTTATTGAGACTCAAAAGTGTGTTTAAACTTTAATGAAGCACTCTGGAGGCGCCATGGAACAAGACGACAGAAAGTTGTTTGTACTGGATACCAATGTGTTACTACATGAACCTTTGGCGATCTATTCGTTTAAAGAGCACGATGTGGTCATTCCGATGACAGTGCTAGAAGAGTTGGACCAGATTAAAGATCGAAAGAGTGATGTGAGTCGTGATGCTAGGGTTGCTATCAGGGCATTGGAAGATACCCTAGGCGGTGAAACTACCCCTGAGCAGATTATCAATGGCGTCCCTTTACCCAGCCGAGAGGGTCATGCCGATGCCGTCGGTTCGCTCTCAATTTTCCCTGATCACCTTGTCGATTTTACCTTAGGCGCACTGCCTGGAGATGGAAACGACAATCGCATTATCAATACCGCGCTACATCTACAAAACCTACATCATCCCCGTACCGTTGTCTTAGTCACCAAAGATATCAATATGCGCCTTAAAGCCAAAGGTGCGGGTATTCAATTGGTTGAGGATTATCGAACTGACCAGTTGATCGATGATATCCGCTTCCTCAGTAAAGGCTTTTACCAGTTTGAAGGTAATTTTTGGGAGCACTTGAACAAGGTCTCCACCGAGCGCCACGGTAGACATACAGTGCATGAAGTACCGCTCAAAGACCTCGAAAATGATAATTTCTATATTAACCAATATCTTATCGACACAGAGTCTGATTTTTGCGGTCGTGTTATCGAACGCACAGACACCCATTTACATATTTTAGATTTAGGCCGTGAGCGGGTGAAAAACCTCGAGGCATGGGGTGTTAAACCTAAAAACGTCTATCAAGGCATGGCACTGCAGGCGCTGCTCGATCCCGATATCGATCTGGTGATCTTAACCGGCCCTGCGGGTTGTGGTAAAACCTTGCTGGCCATGGCTGCGGCGTTGGAACTGGTGGTCGAGCGTAATCGCTACGACAAAGTGATTGTCACCCGTAACACCCCTGAAATCGCCGAATCTATCGGCTTCTTGCCCGGCACGGAAGAGGAGAAGATGATGCCGTGGCTGGCCGCCATTACTGATACGCTCGAAGTACTGCATAAGAATGATGTGAATCCCACGGGCAGCATGAATTACATCATGGAGAAGGCTAACATTCAGTTTAAGTCGATAAACTTTATGCGCGGGCGGTCGATCCAAAACTCCATAGTGCTATTAGATGAATGCCAAAACCTCACTGCCTCGCAGATCAAAACTATGATCACCCGTATGGGCGAAGGCACAAAACTGATTTGTTGCGGTAACTTAGCGCAAATCGACTCTAACTACTTAACCGCTGTTACCTCAGGTTTAACCTATATTGTCGAACGTTTTAAAGACTTTGAAGGCAGTGCCAACGTGTATCTGAATGGCGTGGTGCGTTCACGCTTAGCGGAATACGCCGAAGAGCATCTGTAAAGCAGGTCGGTTTAATTTTGGGTAATGACTAAGGCCTCTGATATGGAGGCCTTAATTTTATGGAGTAGTAGATTTTTAATCGACTTATCAGTGGTATGAGTAGGCTTTATCTGACAATTATTTTATGTGATTGGCAGTTCCTTCCTGCTACTATATGGAGCTCATAGTTTTTGCCGCCGTAGGCTGAAATTAAGCGCTGCAATCAAGGGTAGTGGATGAAATCGAGTGAGCCGGATCTCCAACTAAAATCGCCGATCCAGAAGAACTACAACCGTGCCGTTTTTTATACGTACATCGGCGTTATCGTCATGTCTTTGTTGACCGCATGGATGTTTTTTGACCGCCAAAAAGCACAGCAGATGGAGCAGCGTGAAGAGCAGGTTCAGCGCCATGTATTGCAAATCGATTTGCTACTTGAGTCGAGCATTAGAGCGGTAAAAAGCTTACGCAACGTTGCTGTGGATCATTTACGTTTGGGCGAACTCGTGCGTAAAGAACGCTTACCCCAATACGGTAAATTCAACGAAAGCGGCCAGTATTTTACCTTAGAACCTAGCTACGCCCAGAGCGGTGAGCCTTTTACCAACATGGGTAGGATTACTGGTGCGGGTTCCCTCGACGGCCGCGACGACAAGTTCTATCAAGAGCTTGAGATGTTGTTTGAGCTGTCACTGTCATTCCCCGTCGCCAAAGAAGCCGCCCCGAAAGCCTCGGCGATTTATTACCTGTCGAAACGTAGGATCATGTCCTACTTCCCTTGGTCGAATGACGATCAACGTTTTAGGGACGAATTACTCAACAAGAAACAGTTCCAATACGCCACCCCAGCAATGAATCCGCAGCGCAGTGTATTTTGGAGTGAAGCCTATGTTGACTCCACGGGCAAAGGCTTATTGACCACTTTAGGTGTGCCCATTTATTTGGATGATGAGTTCATTGGCTCAATCAACTTAGACATGACGCTTGCCTCGTTAGCGCGGCAAATTCGGGTTTACTTTAAGATGCCGGGCACAGTGATTTTGCTCGACCAACAGAACAATATTTTATCCCACAGCGATTTTGATAGCTCAGATATCAATCGGGTCTATCACATCAGCCAACGTATTCCCTCTGAGCTGCATTCTTTACCTGAGTCGGAATTGTTCGATGCCCACGATGGCATCATTCGTAACGGCTATTACATTCACTCGGTTGCACTGCATAACGCGCCTTGGCGTTTACTGTATTTGCAGGATGAAGACGACCTATTCCAAGACTCGTGGGAAAAACTGCAGCTGACGTTTATTTTAGTGGTTATCGCCCTGTCAGTGTTGGTGACCATAGTGCATTGGCAGACGCGTCGATCTTTTGTGAGTCCAGCCTCGCGACTACTGTCGCACCTTGAGGGCTGCTCCCAAGAGCCGCGTAAGCCACCGGAGAAAATCACCCGCGGCTGGGAACCTTGGTTCTTGTTGGTCAGTCGGATCTTTGAGGAAAACAAACAATATACCCACCATCTGGCTGAGCAGAATAAGCGGCTCGATAAGCTAGTGGCGCGGCGTACTGAACGCTTAAAAGACACCACAGAGCGGCGTGAGCGCGAATATGCGCTACTGCGATCCCTGCTTGACTCGATTCCTGAAGCGATTGTCTTTAAAGATAAAGAAGGCAACTATTTAGGTTGTAACAAGGCGGCTGAACGCATGCTGGGTTACACAGAGAGCGAGATGATAGGTTTATCATCTGAGGATCTGACCTCGCCTGAAATGGGCATACGTATCCGCGCCGAAGACGAACAAGTCTTAAAAGATCGCACGCCGCTGCGCTACCAAGAAAAGGTCGAGCTTGCGGGCAAACCTGTGCTGCTCGATACCCTCAAACTGCCTTTCTACAATCGCCGCGGCGAACTGCAGGGATTGATTGCCGTGTGGCGTGATGTGACGCGGGAATACGAATCCGCCGAACAATTACGCCTGTCCGAAGAGCGTTATCACTTAGCCATGGATGCGGTGGAAGATGGCCTGTGGGACTGGTATTTAGACTCTGAACAGATCATTTGTAACCCAGCCTATTATTCTATGTTGGGTTATAAAACCAATGAATTCCCAGCTTTAGTATCGACAATTGATGAATTATCCCACCCCGACGATCGTATTCGCGTCGAGGAATACCGTGCTCAGTATCTTGCTGATCCCGTCGGTGCTTTCGAAATTGAATTCCGTATGTTAGGTAAAAATGGCGGCTATCACTGGGTGTTATCCCGTGGCCGTGTGGTGGAGTTCACCGCCGAAGGTCAGCCTAAGCGTATGCTCGGTACCCATAAGGATATTACCCGCCATAAGAGTAACGAAGTGGCGCTTTTGGAAGCCAAGCAAGACGCCGAACTCGCTAACCTCTACAAGAGTGAATTCTTGGCCAACATGAGTCATGAGATCCGCACGCCGATGAACGCCATTATCGGTATGTTGCAGTTGGCACAGCGCACCTCGTTAACTGCGCAGCAGAAAGATTACCTCGAAAAAGCTGGTTTCTCGGCACAATCGCTGCTGAGGATCATCAACGATATTCTCGACTTCTCTAAAATTGAGGCGGGTAAGTTGGAGCTTGAGCGGGTGCCATTCCCGCTGGATAAAGTGCTCGATCACGCTCTGGATCTCAATGCGCTCAAGGCACAAGAACAAGGCGTCGAATTACTCTTATATGCCCCAGTGACGGCGGGACTCATTCTTAAGGGCGATCCGCTACGTTTAGGCCAAGTGCTGATTAATCTGTTATCTAATGCGGTGAAATTTACCCAATCTGGCGAGATTGAGCTCGGCTGTGAAGATGTCGGCGAGCGGGATCATCGGATTACCTTGAAGTTCTGGGTGCGCGATACGGGGATCGGCATAGGTAAAGATCAACAGGATAAGTTGTTTGATGCCTTCGCCCAAGCCGACGGTTCGACCACCCGTAAATACGGCGGCACCGGCTTAGGTTTATCGATCAGTAAGCACCTGGTGTCTATGATGGGCGGCAAGATGCAAGTGCAGAGTGAGTTAGGGGTCGGTAGTACCTTTAGCTTCACCATCAGTTTTGAGATTGCCGAAGCCGCTAAGATTGAGCCTTTGGTCGTGCCGGAAAAACTCAATAGTCTACGCACCTTAGTCGTTGACGATAACCCGACGGCACTGCAAATTTATTCGACCTTGATGCGAGATTTCCACTTCGACGTCGATACTGCCGCCAGCGGCGCAGAAGCGCTTTACAAACTGTCGCGGGCACCAATCGATCTGTTATTGCTCGACTGGATGATGCCAGAAATGGACGGCAGCGATGTGGTCAGCGCCATAGATACTATGGTCGCCGAAGGCCGTTTAGCGAAACGACCAGTGATTATCATGATGACGGCCTATGCAGCAGAGCCCTTACAGCATGAAGTCGATAGTGCCAATGTGTTTGCTGTACTGCAAAAACCCTTCAAGGCATCGAGTCTGTTCGATGAGATCATTGCCGCCTTTGCCGATGAACCGAGATTGAATGTGGTTCAGCCTATGGTTGAAGTTCAAGTTGAGGAAGGGGAGCACACAGGTTTAGTGCTGCTGGTGGAGGATAACTTTATCAACCAGCAAGTGGCCACCGAACTCCTTAAGAGCGCTGGCTACGAAGTGGTGCTGGCCGACAACGGTCAAGTAGCGCTGGATACTATCGACTCGCGGCCGTTTGATGCTGTGTTGATGGATATTCAAATGCCAGTGATGGACGGGTTAACGGCCGCAAGGGCATTGCGTGAGCGTTTTAGTGCCGATGAACTGCCTATCATTGCCATGACAGCCCATGCAATGTCGGGCGACAGGGAAAAGAGTTTAGCGGCGGGGATGAATGCCCACATCACTAAACCCATAGTGCTCAACGAATTATTTGAAACATTAAATCACTGGATCAAACACAAGAACCAGCATCAGAATCGTTAATTTATTTGCTCGGGGCCAGTGATGGCCTCGCATTATTTACTTTAAATCAATCGCTTGAGATAAGCAGTCATCAAAGATGCTTATGACATAAATGACTTAATAAGGTAAATAACGCAGCCAGCCGAATCAGGAGGAAAGATGAAACCCCAAAGTGTAGCCTTAGCCTTATTTATAGCGCTGTTAGGATTTCCCACCGTTACGGTCGCGGCAGCCGCGCCTAGCGCCAAGATCATTAAGCAGGGCCAAGAGGCGAAAGGGTTTCTTAATCTCTATTACGAGGAGTCTGAGGGAGAGTTATATCTTGAGGTCAATCGTTTAAATCAACCTTTTATCTTAGTTACTAGCCTGCCACAGGGCGTAGGCTCAAACGACATTGGCCTCGATCGCGGCCAACTGGGTCAGACCCGTATGGTGCAGTTTGAGCGCCAAGGTCCCTATGTTTTACTTAAGCAACTTAATACTCAATATCGTGCGAATACCTCTGATGCCGCCGAGCAAAGAGCGGTTGAAGAAGCCTTTGCCGATTCTGTGTTATGGCAAGGCAAAGTGATTGAGGGCAAGCCAGATTTGGTAGCGATCAACGATCTGGTGCTCAATGATTTACACGGGGTGTCTTCCGTATTGCAACAAACAGAGCAGGGCAATTATCAGCTCGATTTGAGCCGTTCTGTCATCTTACCCAAAGGGATTAAATCCTTTGAGAAAAACGCCGATGTGGATGTGCAACTGACGTTCAAAGGCGATGTTGCTGGCGCGCAGGTCGCACAGGTAACACCCGATGGCACCTTAATGTCGGTGCGGATGCGTTATTCCTTTGTTGAGCTTCCCGATGCGGATTACCAGCCGCGGGCTTATCATCCTATGAGCGGTTATTTGTCCGATGAGTATCGCGATTATGCCACGCCCTTTAACCAACCTTTAGTGCAGCGTTTTATCCTGCGCCACCGTTTACAGAAAGTGCATCCAGGCCCAGCGCCAAGCGAAGTCGTTAAACCTATTACTTATTATCTCGATCCTGGTGTGCCAGAACCTATACGGTCGGCGTTGCTCGATGGCGCGCGCTGGTGGGAGACGGCTTTTACTCGGGCGGGATTTATCAACGGCTTTAAAGTTGAGTTATTACCTGTAGATGCCGATCCGCAGGATATTCGCTACAACATGATCCAATGGGTGCACAGGGCGACGCGGGGTTGGTCCTATGGCGCCGCGCTGACCGATCCTCGTACTGGTGAAATCATTAAGGGTCAAGTCACGCTCGGCAGCTTGCGTGTGCGTCAGGATTACTTGATTGCTAAAGGTTTAACCGCAGGCTGGCAGGATAGAGTGGCGGCCGAGAAAGCGGCGACAGCCTTGTCGCTGGCGCGTATTCGCCAACTGGCTGCCCATGAAGTCGGCCATACCTTAGGGCTAGATCATAACTTTGCCGCTTCGACCAATCAGGATGCCTCTGTGATGGATTATCCCCATCCGAAAATCCAGTTGAAGGGCAATGATATTGATATTTCAGCACCTTACACTACAGGTGTTGGCCCTTGGGATGATTTTACTATCGCCTATGGTTATAGCGATCAAGGTGATGCCCGTACCCAACAAGCACTGCAAGTCGACTTGCTGGCCGATGTGGCGAAACGTGGCTTACGCTATATTGGTGAGGCCGATTCCCGCCAAAAGGATGCGAGTCAGGCCTATGCCAGTTTGTGGGATAGTGGTGACGATCCGATCGATCAGCTGGGTAAGTTAAATAAAATTCGCACTAAGGCGATTGCGGATTTCTCCAGTGCGACCTTGTTACCCAATGAGCCACTGGGCGAGCTAGCCGATGCCTTTGCGCCAATTTATTTGCTTACGCGTTATCAAATCGATGCGGTCGCTAAGTTTATTGGCGGCACTGACTATAACTATCAATCTATTGGTGAAGGCAGCCGCTGGAGCTATATTGCGCCGCAGTTGCAGTTAACGGGCTTAGACGCGCTACTTAACACACTCGATGCGGCGAGTTTAACTGTGCCGCAAACCTTGCTCGACAGTTTAGTGCCAAAGGCGGGGAATTATCATGTCACGCGGGAATCCTTCGATTCAGGTCTAGGTGCTATTAACGATCCTCTTGGTATGGCTGAAGTGTTTAGCCGTCATACCGTGAGCTTGCTATTGATGCCTAAACGCTTGAATCGTGTCAGCCAAGCATCCATGGCCGATAGCGAGCAGTTATCGGTGACGACATTATTGGATAAGTTATTTGCGGCGACCTTGTATCAAGAGGATAAGCTCGCGCTGGTCGAAGGCGTATGGATGCGAGTGAACGCTGTGGTGATTGATGAAGTGCTGGCAACGCTGCACGATCCTCAAACCTCACCAGAGGTGAGGGCTGCGATCAACGATCGCGCTCAGTTTGTGATTAAGCAATTGAAAGCGAAGTCGAATCGAGCGAATGTGAGTCTTGCGGCGCACTATATTTGGTTGCAACAGGGTCTGGCTGCGGGTTTGACCGATGCTAAGGTTAAGCTTATTCCTAAGCCGTTAACCCTACCGCCGGGATCACCGATTTAATCCGATGAACATAGGCGCCATTAGGCGCCTATTTCTTTTGGATTTTTCGGATAAAAGTGATCGGCTTTACGCTCTAGATGAGTAAAGCGGCGGGTGTTTTTGTAGGGCAGTTTCATAAAGCCCGATACGCCGTGACCTTGGATTTTTCCGACATGATGCAAGATGCGATCGAGGCTCGCGCGAAACGCCGCTTGCTTACGCGGATTGAGCAGCTTCAAGTAACTGTGAATTTTTAAGTGATTCGGCAGCGCCTCAAAAATGATGCAGCCTGTGTGGTGAATTTGGTTGATGCGGGCTAATTCTTCCATGATTTCATGGGGTAATTCGAGGTTCTCATCGGGATCTTTACCGTCTTCAAAATAAGAATGTAAGCGCGACTTATCTTCTAAGGTGGGTACGTCACCGACTTCGAATGGCAACTGCAGTGCGGCACTGGCGACAAAAGGCTCGCTGGTGTCAGCTCGTTCGATATGCAGTGTGTCTTTGGCGTTAAAGAAGCAGGCCTTAAACACCCCTATACGTTTAATTCCCCGTGCAAGATCCACCATATTGTTGACTGCAATGATTAACGCACTTTTTTGCTTTGCATCGTAAATCGCAAGATTGGAGTCGATAAACACGCCGGTTTCCTGCCAATGAATAGCCAGACCACCCACGATCGGATATTGCGCTAAACGACCCACTGCGGCGATAAAGCCTTTTTCGGTATCGCCCATGCCCGCGAGGAAGTTGCGGTAATATTTTTCGAGCTGAATATCATCCATCTTAGCGATGGGATCTTGGGCGTTGTGTTCTTTTAAAAAGGATTTGCGCGAACTGTAGCTGACGGTTTCAACATCTTTGTCGCGGGATTGTACCCAAACAGGAATTTCACCCTGTAAATCAGCTTTGGGCAGTTCAGGTAAATGTAATCTGTGGCTGTGGCGCATACTTTTTAAAAAGTAATCGCCGGCAATGTTGCGCTGCTGCGGATCAGTGCTTAGCATGCCTTCTAAGGTACGGGCTAATTCTATCGGTAAGCCAATGCTGGTGGGCGAGATCACCTGTGCACCGAAGCGGCTTGCTTGCCCAGAGGCGAGGGCATACAGAGTCGCGGCAACTCCTTGCTCGTCAAAGCGCGGGCTGGAGAGTGCTCCATTGAGTTGCTCTTCGCCGATAAAGTACACATCACCCATGCGGGCGTTGGTATGTTGTTGATCGCTCGACATTAACGCCATCACATTGTCTTCGACAGGCTTGTTATATTCATCCCGCTGCGCAAATACCGCTGAGCCCCAATCGATTAACGATAAGTGTTGTTGTTCAATATCGTAAACCAGATTAGAAGGTTTGATATCGCCGTGCACTAAAGGCTTGCCCGTGCGCAGGTAATACAAGATATCGGCGAGTTGGCGGGCGATGCTCATGACCATAGCGGTAGGTAAGGCGCCCATGCGGCGGCAAAGTTGGTCGAGATCTTCCCCTTTTGCCCGTTCCATCACGAGTATTCCCTGCTTACCTACTCGCTCAAATTTGATCGCCCCCGGCACATTGGGATGCTTGAGTAAGGAGAGCATAAAGGCTTCTTCTTCGAGCCGATCTTGAATGTGTTGTGGCAGATTAATCCGTGAAAACTTAAACACATGGGCATCGCCAGCTTGATTGATACCCGCAAACACGAAACCGTAGGCGCCTTTGCCGACCAATTCGATATCGGTATAACCTAATTTGCTCAGCTGTTGTTTACAGAGGCGGATCCACGCCTTGTGTTTACGGGCATCATTGGCTTTGAGCAAGTAAATGGATTGCTCTTCAGAAATATAAAAATGCTGCAGCTGCGGTGTTTGCAAATTGTGCTCCTTGTTTTGTTCATTTAACCAGTAAGCGGGGGAGATAATCAAATAGCGGGTGGCTTTATTTTAGTATTTTGAATGGCATTGATGATCAGCGTCAGGCGCGGCTTACCTATACGATCATTTCGTCACTGACTTTGACTTACATCAAATTAAATCCTCGCGACTATAGGTAATCTTTGGAGCATTAGATGGAATCAATTTTTGTTAATTAACCCACAGACAAAGTGCAGCTAAGGAGGGCGTATGCCCACCCAATATAAAGCCTTGTTGATCGAACTTTTGGAATATCCGCGTAAGCGTATTTTACAGTCAATGGAAGTGACCCATTGCCCGCATGCGGTATTTTTTAATGATAGAGACGAGCAATGTTTAACTTGTCATCAGGGCATGGAATGTATCTGGATGAACCAGAATGACGAGCTGGTGGCCGTGAACGAAAAATCGATAGCCGAGTTAAAACAGCAGTTGTTGATCGCCGTGGACTTTATCGACTCATCTTTAAGCCCACATCATTTATCACGCCGTCAATGCCAATGCGATAACTGTGTTTGGCTGCGTAAAGTGCAAGCCACGTTAGATCAGTAAGTGAGTCTTTACATTGCTGAGTTTGCCGAATGGCAGGAGGCTTTGCATCCACTTTAAAATGTCATTAGAGTAAGGACAACATTAGCGAATAGAGATAAACCCATGGAACCCGGTTTTTGGCATGAAAAGTGGCAGCAGCAACAGATAGGTTTTCATCAGCAAGACATCAATCCTTTCCTCGTTAAGTATTGGCAGCAGCTTGCATTACCCGCAGATACCAAGGTTTTTGTGCCCTTATGTGGTAAGTCGCTAGACATGTGTTTCCTCGCAGAACAGGGGCATCAGGTCATAGGGTGTGAGTTGAATGAATCGGCTGTACAGCAATTTTTTAGCGATAACCAACTCGAGATGACGCAAACGGCCGTGGGTGAACACCAGCATTATCAAACCGAACAGATCAGCTTGTATCAGGGTGATATTTTCACCCTACCTAAGGCTATCACTCAAGAAGTGACAGCATTTTATGATCGCGCGGCTTTGATCGCATGGCCAGAAAGTATGCGTGCACAATATGCCAAGCAGTTAGCGA
Source organism: Shewanella sp. ISTPL2 (assembly GCF_013283205.1). Taxonomy (NCBI): domain Bacteria; kingdom Pseudomonadati; phylum Pseudomonadota; class Gammaproteobacteria; order Alteromonadales; family Shewanellaceae; genus Shewanella; species Shewanella sp. ISTPL2. The sequence goes on from NZ_JAAPAV010000001.1 coordinate 486,282, forward strand.
GCTTATTACCTAGCGGCAGTGTCGGTTTATTAGTGACTTTAGATTATCCGCAAGAATCCCTTATCGGCCCACCTTTTGCTGTATCCCCTACTTGGGTAGAGCAGCATCTGAGTGAGGATTTTGATATTGAAGTATTAGCGTCGCAAGATGTGTTGGCCGACAATCCACGTTTTATTAAGAAAGCCGTGCCTTGGCTTAATGAAGCGGCCTATTTGTTGAAACGTAAGTAGGCTTGACTCGGAAGTTGGATCTGTAACCCCATTGAATTATTCGCGGCTTTCGAGCTTGGCGTTCAGTGGGGCTTGTCATTAAAACATCATATCTAAAGATTAGGCTGGCAAGATTATTTAAGACGAAATGACAGATAGAAGACTTTGTTGCCGCTGGATTTTTGGGATTAAGTTTGCTTGAGTCAGCGTGGTTTTAGCTTGTCGGAAGTTTGTTCGTGAGTGAATTACCCTTTACCATGCTATTCGCGATGAACTCTATGCGACTTCGTAATAATTAGGCTCAAGCTCTAGTTGATTTTGAATGATCTGCACCGCCATTCTGGCGCATTTACCACATTGATCGGCAACACCTAAGCGCTTTTTTACGTCAGCAAGCGAGCTATCGCCCTGGCTTACTGCGTTTTTAATTTGCGTATCAGTGATCGCATGGCAAAGACAAACGTACATATATTAGTCTCCAATCGAATTGCGCTAATTCTAAATGAAAACGCTTATCAAATGCAATCATGTTTTTTGGGTGATTTTCATACTTTAACGCTTTCGTTACATGGCGCACGTTTTATCGTCTATGCTAGGTGTGTTTTAGCACTAAAAAGCTAGGCAGTTTTAGAAGTAGGTTTAGGAATACAGAGTCAGGGTGATGATGCCTCACGGATGGATAACTCATGGATGAATAACGAAGAATTAATCAAAGATCCATAAGGTTTCATGAGAACTAATCTACCAGTTACACAGCGAGAATATGATTATCCAGCGGATTGGATTTTATTGTCGACTACGGATACTCAAAGTCATATCACTTACGCCAATCAATCTTTCTGTACCGTTGCCGGTTACGACCTCGATGCCATGCTAGGCAAGCCCCACAACATGGTGCGTCATCCAGATATGCCTCCGCAAGCGTTTGAAGATCTGTGGCGATGTATCAAAAAAGGCGAGCCTTGGAAAGGGATAGTGAAAAACCGCTGCGCCAATGGCGATCACTATTGGGTCGATGCCTATGTCTCACCGATTTCAGTTAATGGCAAAGTCGTCGAGTTTCAATCAGTACGCACTAAACCCACACGCGATCAGGTTAAGCGTGCAGAAATAGCCTATGCGGAGTTGAACAAAAAGGGCAGCGTTAGTGCGTTAAAACGTACCTTGGATATGCCAGTTAAATTGCTGTTACTCGCATTGGTTGCCATGCTACCTATGCTTTACCTTGCTCTGCAAATTGGCTTAATGGGCTTTATTGCCCTAGCGATAAGTGTCCTAGTATTGCTGGTGGGCGGCAATCTGGTGCTGAGTCGCTATTACGCGATAGTGGCTAAGGCAAAGCATATCTACGATAACCCCTTGATGGCGCATATTTATAGTGGAAGCAGTGATGATCTTGGCGCGATTGATTTAGCACTGCAAATGCAAAATTCAGAGCTTAAGTCGATTCTTGGGCGTGCATCGGATTCCTGTTATAACGTGTCAGAACAGGCCAAAATATCTGCCGCTAAGGGAAAACAAATCCAGAGTACCAGTCAGGCTCAACTGTCTGAAATAGAGCAAGTTGCTACAGCGATGCAGGAAATGACCGCCACATTAGGCGATATGTCCTCCAATTGTGCCGATGCGGCGAGTGCCACGCAAATGGCATCCGCTGAAACCATCAATGGTGATAAAACGGTGTCGAGCACTATTCGCTCGATTCAAGCCATGGCGGAGCAACTGCAACAAACGTCAAAAGTGATTACTGAGTTAGAAGCCCACAGTAAAGATATTGGCACAGTGCTCGATGTGATTCAGAGTATTGCGGGGCAGACGAATTTGCTGGCATTGAATGCAGCAATTGAAGCGGCTAGAGCGGGTGAGCAAGGTCGTGGCTTCGCTGTCGTTGCTGACGAAGTACGGGCGCTGGCACAACGTACTCACGATGCCACCAAAGAAATCCACAGTATGATTAATCTGTTGCAGCAGGGGACGAATAAAGCTGTTATCAGTATGCAGCAAGGAGTGGTTGCCGCTTCCGAATGTATTTCAACGGCGGATTTAGCGGGTACGGCATTACGTACGATTCGTGAGGCCATTTCGACCATTACCGATATGACGCACCATATTGCCAGCGCGGTAGAAGAGCAATCGAGTGTGGCAAATGAGATGAATCGCAGCGTGGTGAATGTGTCGCAATTTACCCATTCTAGTCATCAACTCGGCAGTGAAATGGTCGGCTTGAATGACGAAGTGACCCGCGAGATGGATTCTCACTCGGTATTGGTCGAGCAATTCTTAAAGCGCAGCTTTAGGATTTAACCACCTAAAATTTAAGATAAAAAGGCAATAGTCTGACTATTGCCTTTTCTTTTACTGATTTCTAACTCAATTTCTTATCTCTGATCTAATAACCTTTACTAAAGTCGACTCTATTCTGCAGCGGTTCACCCATGATGTAGCGGCGATAGTTTTGGCTAAAGATATCGACGATTTGTGCAGGATGGCTTGGCGCCGAAATATGCGGCGTGATCACGGCATTTTCCCGTTCCCAAATAGGATGGCTATTGGGCAAAGGTTCCTGAGCAAATACATCGAGGATCGCTTGCTGACTAGGATTAGCGATAAGCTGGATATTGAGTGCATCGAGATCGAGTGCATCACCGCGGCCAACATTAAACAGCACTGCATCCGTTTTTAACATAGCTAACATGTCAGCATTGAGAAGATTGTACGTTGCAGTAGTGCTTGGCAGTAGATTTGCAACCACATCTGCCTGTGTTAACACTTGGCCTAAATTGGACATAGCTTCTATGATATCAAAACCTTCTACGGCATTACCGCTGCTATTGATACCAGTAACATGCATGCCAAAGTGTTTTGCAGTTTTCGCTAAATGCTGGGCTATTGACCCTGTGCCAAGCAAGAGCAATCGCATGCCCTGTAAACTTGAGTGGCGTTGCTGGGGTTGAATCAGCCACTGTTTTTGTCCTTGTTGCTGGCGATAAAAACGATGGCTGCGGACATGCGCGAGTAAATAGCCGAATAGATACTCGCTCATCAGCGGGCCGAAAATGCCTTTAATATTGGTGAGTTGATAGTCTTTTCTGCCCCTTGGACTCATCAGGGCATCTATGCCAGCAAAGCTTGATTGTAACCATTGCAGATTTTTAGCATGGGGTAATAGGGGCGCGGCGAGTTTAGGTTCGGCTAACCAAATATCTGCTTCAATTATGCCCGCAGGATTATCATCGAGTAACGTTAAATCTGGGAGACTCTGCGCCTCAATCAAGTCGCGGTACTGTTGATTTGCCTTTGTTAGCAAGAGTAACTTGTGCCCCATGGCGTCTCCCTTTATGCTTGGTTATTGTTATTTTTCAATACGCTGTCGCGGCCACTCAGATGGATTGCGCTGCATCTTTTTAGGTTAAGTCTATGTTTGATCAATTAGTCGCCATTATTGCCCAGTTAGGCAATATGCTTCGCCCTTGGGCCTTCGATATTGCTACCGCTATGGTGGTGTGTCTTATTTTGGTTTTTTCAGCGGATGTAAATCGTATCTTAAGGCGTCATTTGTTGGGGCATTCTTTTGTGCTGCGAACATTTGTTTTTATTATTGTGAATGCCTTTGGCTATGGACTATTGATCGTGAAAGCCACGCCTTGGGTGGCAAGACATATAGTGGCTATGCCATCCCATTGGATGTTTCTGTTAATTGTGGCCATGTTTATTTTTATCGGTTATTGGGCTCAGCGAAATAGCCAAGCTTAATATCATTATTATTTTGGCCGTTACTCAAAGTAGCCAGAGTAATTGGCCATTGCCTTTTGAGTTAAGGCTTGCATGGCGCGATCGGGGTAATTGCTGAACACGCCATCGACGCCTATCTGCTTAAGTGCATGAATATCATCAATATGATCGACAGTATAAACATAAACCTTGGCACCTCGGTTATGGGCGTCGTCTACTAGCGCTTGGCTGATAAAACTCACATCTAAATGCAATGAATAGGCATTCAGTTCGCTTACCACGGCAGCCCCATCGAGTGGAATACTGGCAAGCAACGGTGCGACTAACGCATCCGGCAACGCCTGTTTAAGTTCATGTAGATAGGGGTGATTAAAGGAAGAGATCAGTAACTGCTCCTTCGTAAATCCAAGCTGACTCATAGCCTTTGGGTATAAGTCGATTAACGGCGTGACGGTATTAATGCCTTTTAACTCTATATTGACTATGCAGCGCCCCGCAATCAGCTCAAGTACTTGCCATAGCGTCGGAATGGATTCACCTTTCACATTGATGCTTGCTAGATAGTCCTTGCTCACTAAGTGAATGACGCCCGTGCCCGAGCTTTTATTATCGAGTCGTCTGTCGTGAAATACGACTAACTCACCTTCGACATTATGTACATCGAGTTCGACGGCTTGCGCACCCAATTCTAACGCTTTAGCCATGGCGGCTAAGGTATTTTCGGCCTGATAACCGCTGGCGCCGCGGTGAGCAAAAATAAGCATGGTCTACGATCCTATTAGCTTCTAATAATGCCTTGTTGCTCGCGATTTTGACCATTCTTAATATGGATTTCCATCTGCGGGTAGGCGAGTTCGAGATTGTTTTCTTTGAGTTTTTTAGTCACTCGTTTATGTAAATCATGGCGCAGTGGCCAGCGTGCCGACATATCTTTCGCATAGGCGCGCACTTCATAATCTTGGGTATGTTTACCAAAGCCGGCAAACCAGACTTCAGGTTCTGGGCTGGCAAGTGCATCTTCACACTCTTGCACCGCTTGATACAGGGTCGCTTCAACTTTGGCCGGGTCTGAATCCCGCGCCACCGACACATAAACAATGACCCGAGTAATAGGATCTGACAAGGACCAGTTGATCAGCTGCTCTGTGATAAAGGCCTTGTTCGGAATGATAATTTCCTTTCTATCCCAGTCAATAATGGTGGTCGCCCGAATTTGGATTTTACTGACTGTCCCTGTTAAATCACGAATTGTCACTGTGTCGCCAATCCGCACGGGTTTCTCAAACAAAATGATCAAACCTGAGATAAAGTTGGCGAAAATTTCTTGCAGACCAAAACCTAAACCGAGAGACAGTGCGGCAATCAGCCATTGCAACTTAGACCATTCCATCCCGAGATTAGAGAAGCCGATTAATAGTCCGAGGAAAACCACCAGATAACGACTGACGGTTGTGATCGCAAAACCTGTCCCGGGCGAGAGATCAAGCCTTTGCAGGATCATTAGCTCAAGTAGGCCGGGTAAATTGGTGGCAATCATTAACGAGAAACCCACCACTATCAGTCCAAACATCAGTGACTTCATGGTAATGGGTAATTGTTGCTCTAAGCCATTCACACTGGTATTGGTCGTCCACAGCGTAATGCCATCGAGGAAAGAAAACAGCGCTGTATGGGTTTGAGTCCACAGACCAATCAAACTGGCTAAAAAGGCCAATAACAAGAGTGAACGCACTAGGCCAAGGGATTGGCTCGAAATGGTTTCGAGATCGACTACGGGTTCTTCGTAGGTATCGAGTCCATCGACGGAAGGGTGATGTGTTTCGCCTTTTTCCCTTTGTGCTAAGCGCTCTGCACGTTTTGCCTTCGCGCGATCGAAGGCAATACGGCGGCGTTCGATTAACATCCACCGTTTGATCAATTGGTATAAGAGCAAGAAACCCAGACCCAGCACGATAGATAATTGCAGTTGTAACAGCATTTGGAAAGCGGTGAAGTAGTAACCCCTAAAGGCTAACACTGCGCTTAAAAGCGGCACAGAAATCAGCAAGGTCCAGAGCATTTTCTGAATGAGTTTTTTGTTTTTACCGTCTTTTTTTGCATCTGAGTTTTTACGGCTCAGGATTAAAATATCTTTGTATAACAAGAATAAAACGATACAGAAAATAATGAATGCGCCGCGGCCTATGCTATTACGCACCAGTGATGTGTCGAGTACTTCGGTAAAGCCCATCAGACCCAATAATGGGCTAGCAATCAGCACAAAGTGTCTGAGCCGTGATTGTCCCGCTTGGATGAGTTTTGAGGGGCGTTTGAAATGGCCCACGAGTACGCCTTTGTCGAGTGTCAGAATAAAGATAAAGCGATATAAGAGATACACTAAACCAATCGCCAGTATGCCCATACCCACTGCTTGCACAAAATTGCGATCGGAATGATAGAAAATCAATCCCGCCATGATCACTGGGAAAGGTTTTATCAACGCATAGCTGATACTGCAGGCGAGCGCTTTGAGAGTGTAAATGAATTTATCTTGGGTCACATTGCCCACATAAGTAGTGTAATGATTTAGCAAGCGATTGAATTTAGGAGTGATCAAGTCTTGTACGACTAAACACAGTACCAGCAATATGATCCACCAAGACCAATAATCGTTTTGTTCATCCCAGGCTTTTCCCAGTTCATCCCACTGTGCTTGTTGCACAAGCCAAACCGTGCTGCGCTCAAGATCCGTAAGCCATAACTTACTGATACTTGCAGCGTTAGGCACCCAGAATAAATGTTCGTTAAGGGTATTTTTGAGGGTGAGATTCTGTTGGCTCAGTTGTTGGTAATTGACCTTCAGCTTGCCTAATTCACTTAAGTATTGGTCATAGCTTTGCATCAACTGCGAGATCAAACTCTGTTGCGAGTGTAAGAGCTTAATCTGCTGCTCATTGTATAAGCCGGGTTGTTCTAATTCTTGCTCATTGAGGGCTTGTTGCTGCTCTAAATGGTATCTGTCTAAGCGCGCATCGGCGATCAGCGTTTGCAGTTTTTCGTGATTCGGTGGTTTAGGCAGTGATTGCAACATCTGCAAAAAGCGCTCACCAAAGGCGGAGTTCATTTTGACCCAAGTGATCTGCTCTTGGATGTTTGCCAGTTGTTTGGCTTGGGATTGATATTGGGTTTCAGCCTGTTCCTGCTGTTCGACCACATTATTGATCTGCAGAGTTAACGTTTGCAGCTTTTGGCCGTAAATCTGGTTAGTGTCGGCAATATTACGGGTGATAGGATCGATGACTTTTTCGGTATTAACTAAATTTTTGGCTAGGGTGGCATCCGTTTGTTGCTGACGTTGTTTATTGATTGCCTTGTTGATGGTTTCGATCAAGGCTTCTTGCTGCACCAGTTGTTGGCGGACTAGCTGTAATTGTAATTGCGTCAGTTCAATGCGTTTTTGGCTGCTGGCAAGTTCTGCTTCATCGGTGGCAAGGCTTTGTTCAAAGAAGAGTCGTTGAGTTTGCTGTAACTCTCCCGTTGGGGTATCTAGCGGGGCGAATTCTGCTTTTTTGTTTTGGGCGACAGTTTGCCTCGCACTGGCGATAACGGTAGGTAAGTCATTGTGACGTAGCAATAAATCGTTAACTTGTCGACCAAGGGTGGATTCGCTTTCTTTAAGTTCAGACAAGCGAATATAGGCCATGGAAGCCTGCTGGCTGAGGTCAGTACCTTTTTCCAGTGATAAAGGCTTATAGGCGTCTTTCAGCGCTTGGTTAGTGCGCTTCTTATGTTGCTCAAAATCAATCTGCGCTTGTTGGAAACTGGCTGCGTTGGCGGCGAGTTTTTCTATGTTAATTTTTAGTTCGTTAATTTGTTCGTCAATGCTGAGATTTTGTTGCTGATCTTGCTTGTTCATGCCAAGACGTTTGTCCAATTGCAAAGGCGAATTGGCAAGTGCGGAAAATGTGAAAAAAGCAATAATGAACAATAAAATACGTGGCATATAGGCTAAAGACATTTAGGGGCGAAAGACGCTCCATATTAGCCAAATTGCGTTGAGATTGGTATGTTTCAGGCGTTCTTTTTTCGCCGCTGTGACTGGTGCGATTGATGGGTTTCGAAGATGGCGGTCGCGACTATGATAGTGCCACCAATTAAGGTGTTGAGATTGAGCTCTTCACCTAAAATGATCAGTGCTAACATGGCGCCATAAAAAGGCTGTAAGCAAGAGACTAACCCAACCGTTTTGGCGCTCAGTTGCCTCAGCGCAGAAGTAAATAGCGCATGTGGCGCTGCGGTAAAGACTACGCCGAGCAAAATAATTAATCCCCACACTTCTAATGAGATACTGCCCAGTTCCGTTTGGTGCCACGGCATCAGGAACATCACAGCGACCAAAGTTTGATAGAACATGGCATGGGGGCCGCTGTACTGGGAAAAGTAGCGTTTGTGCAATAAGTTACGGGTGGTGAACAAGATGGCGGACACTATGCCGATGGCAATGCCCAGCGTAGTGTCGTTACCTAAATTGGCCTCAGGGATCAGTAATATCACCCCAATCAGCACTAATACACCGCTGATCATATCGTGTAATTTTATCTTATTACCTGTCAGCAACGGCTCGGCAATGATAGTCATCACCGGATAGGTGAAAAACGCAATCATGCCAATGGCGACCGACGATAATTGCATGGCCGCAAAATAGGTCACCCAATGCAGGCTGACGATAACCCCAAGCCCGATGGCGACCAGATAATCTTGTTTGCTTGCCAGCGTTAAACGTTTGCGGCTGAATTTGACTAGCAAACCTAACACAGTGGCGGCGACGATACAGCGTAGGAAGGTGATGTCGAGGGCGCTGAGCGGGATTAATTTAGAAAACAAAGCTGTGCCGCCAAATAGCAGCACAGCCAGGTGCAATTCAATTAATCCCGAAGGTTTAGCAGAACTCAAGAAAGCTTAATCCGCTTGCTTAATGTCTTTCAGGTTAGCGAAGGCTTGTCCCATACGAGTCACTGCTTCGGCTTCGACACCTTCAGCAAAGGTCGCGATAGCATCTTTAGCAAACAACATCACTACAGTACTGCCTAACTTGAAGCGACCCATTTCTTCACCTTTGTCTAAGGTGATGGCATCTGGGCCTTGGGTTGGATATTCCCAAGTGAAGACTTGCTTACCTGTCGGCGGCGTGACTGTGCCAGCCCATACGGTTTCAATACTGGCAACAATCGTTGCGCCAACCAATACCATGGCCAATGGACCTAATTCGGTTTCAAAAATCGCCACAACGCGTTCGTTTCGGGCAAACAGACCGGGTACGTGTCTCGCCGTTAACGGATTCACCGAAAACAGTTCGCCAGGTACATAGGTCATTTTTGATAACGTGCCTTTAATCGGCATGTGGATACGGTGATAGTCTTTAGGCGCCAGATAGATAGTCGCAAAATCACCGCCTTCGAAGCGTTTAGCATCTTCGGCTTGATCGCCAAGCAAAGTTAACGATGAATAGTGATGACCCTTAGCTTGGAAGATGCGACCGTTTTTGATGGGGCCTAACTGACTTACCGCACCATCGACGGGATGCACCATGATATCGGCGTCCATATCTAACGGACGAATACCGGGTTTGAGGGCGCGGGTAAAAAAAGCATTAAAGCTTTTATAGGCTTCAGGCTCACTCTGCGCCGCTTCGCTCATATCAATTTTATATTGCTTGATAAACCACTTGATGGCGGCCGTGGTTAACGAGCCCGCTTCGGCGGCGGCGAGTTTACCCACTAAACGAGATAATAAGTGTTTCGGCAGCATGTACTGCAGCGCAATTTTGACTTTATCCAATTTCAATTCCTTTTCTTACTGCTCAATCTTTGCTGAGACTGTTGTTATTTATCAATAAGTCGTTATTCATCAGTGGCCGCACGGAAATGGCGGGCATGACGTTGTTCATCTAAGCTGGCGATAATTTTATGGTAATTATTAAAGCGATCTGCGCTGATCTTACCTTGGCTCAGGGCTTCTTGCAGTGCACAGCCGGGATCGTCACCGTGTTTACAATCGCGGAATTTACACGCGCCCAGATATTCGCGAAACTCGATAAAGCACCAGCCGACACGTTGTGCAGGAAGATGCCATAGGGCAAACTCGCGCACGCCTGGGGAGTCAATCAAATCGCCGCCACTAGGCAAGTGCAACAGTTTGGCTGTGGTGGTGGTGTGTTGACCTAAACCTGAGTTATCGGAAACATCACCGATAATAAGCTCTGCATCGGGTAGTAATGCATTGATTATTGATGATTTACCCACACCAGATTGGCCAGCAAACACGCTGACTTTATCTTTGAGTATGCCTTTGATGGTATCGATACCATCACCGAGCTTGCTGCTGACCTTATAAACCGGATAGCCAATGTCTTTGTAGCGCTGTAGCGCTTCGTCGATTGCCTGCGCTTCATCGGGATTGAGCAAGTCAATTTTATTCAAAATGATGATAGGCGGAATATCGGTATCTTCAGCGGCCACTAAATAACGGTCGATGATCTGGGTGGTAAAGCTGGGTAATACCGAGGAGACAATCAAAATTTGGTCGATATTCGAGGCGATGATTTTCACGCCATCGTATAAATCTGGGCGTGTAAGTGATGAGCGACGTGGATGAACGGCTTCAACAATACCTGCGATGCCGCTATTGGCTTGGCTCTCAATGGCTAAGCGTACGATCACTTTATCGCCAGTCACTAAACTGGTGACGGCACGGCGAATATTACAGCGCACAATTTGGCCGCTTTCAGTTTCTATGTCGGCATGTTGGCCAAAACGTGAAATCACAGTACCGGGCTGTTCTTGCCCCAATGAACTATCCTGTAACTCTGGCGTATTTTTATCGCCACTATCACGATTGAGTCGCTTCTCGTGATTAGCGCGCATACGGCGTAATTGACCTTGGCTTAGGGGTTTCTTTTTACTCACTGATTCGTCTTCGTCAATTAGGTGATTTTTTGTGTTGGAAAAAAGCAGTATGATACACGCTCTTGAATAAAAAAGCCTGAATTTAGGCTAACTGACACGATAAGGCTGATTTATGACGGCAGATGTAAATAATCTCATTTGGATCGATTTGGAAATGACAGGGTTAGAGCCCGACGTCGACAGGATCATTGAAATTGCCACTTTAGTGACAGATCAAGAACTCAATATTATCGGTCAAGGTCCGGTTATCGCGATTCATCAGTCAGATGATGTGCTGGCCGCCATGGACGATTGGAATCAAAAGCACCATGGTGAGTCAGGGTTGATTGATCGCGTTCGTGCTAGCCAAGAAACCGAAGCGCAAGCCGTGGCTAAGACGATTGCCTTCTTAGAACAGTATGTTCCTAAGGGCGCCTCTCCAATGTGTGGTAACAGCATTGGGCAAGATAGACGCTTCTTAAATCGTTATATGCGCGAGTTGGAAGATTATTTCCACTACCGCAACGTGGATGTCAGTACGATTAAGGAGCTAGTGAAGCGTTGGAGTCCAGAAACGATGGATGGTTTTAAGAAGCAAAATACCCACCAAGCCCTGCAGGATATCCAAGAGTCGATCGCTGAATTACAGTATTATCGCAGCAAAGTATTTAAAATTTGACCGATCAGTAGATAAATATGCAAGAAGGGGTTGCAGCCGCATGAATTTTTCATATAATGCGGCCTCAACTTTTTGATGCGAACAGAGATGTACGGTCATTTAGATTGAATGCGACATTAGCTCAGTTGATAAAGGTTAAAGGCGATACCTTTGTTAATGTTGAAGGCAAATGTAGCAGCGATGCAAAAAGCGACATTAGCTCAGTTGGTAGAGCGATACCTTGCCAAGGTATAGGTCATCGGTTCGAACCCGATATGTCGCTCCAAATTAAAATTTAGTGATTTGCCAAATCATTAATACAGATTATGCGACATTAGCTCAGTTGGTAGAGCGATACCTTGCCAAGGTATAGGTCATCGGTTCGAACCCGATATGTCGCTCCAAATTAAAACTTAGTGATTTACCAAATCATTAGTACAGATTATGCGACATTAGCTCAGTTGGTAGAGCGATACCTTGCCAAGGTATAGGTCATCGGTTCGAACCCGATATGTCGCTCCAATTTCCTAAATATTCCACTATCAGATTACTCAATTGACATTAGATCAGTTGCGGACTTGATATGGCGATACCTTCTTTTTTTGCCAAGGTATAGGTCATCGGTTCGAACCGCTCTTGATCAAAATCATGTCGCTCCAATTTCGATAAATCCCTCCAAAATTATTTTATCCAACATCATTTCAATCGTGTTGCTCATATTGCTATCACTTATAATGCTTAGCCGTTGACTAAAGCATAGATCATTGCTCGAACCTCTCCCTATCAAAATCATTTCGCTGTACTTCCGTTAAACTCCCCAACAGCTACTTTTTCACATCATTCCCTCAATTAGTTCGTCTATATTTTGTCTTGATTCACTGCCATCTACCTCAAGCACTCTATCTCAGATTCACCATGCACAACCAAAGACTTACGAATACCCTTTGGGAAAAGTGCGTTGAGATCTCTTTTGGCTTTTCTCTTTTATATAAAACAGTGTGATAGGATTTAGATGCGTGATCTATAGCGTGTTTCTTCAAGTTTTCCTAAATTAGATAGCTGCGTGAAAGTTAAATTATGACCTTGTTCAAATATTCTTAACGCTTTTACTCACATAATGGAATTAGACAAAATTAATAGCGCCAAGTAGTTGGCCTGACAATGGAGTGCATTATATGCGTATTCAACAATTACGTGATCTACTCGAGTATGTGGCAAATTGCCGCTTAGATATGGCGCAACTCTATGGCCGACTCAACAATCAAGCTGACTCGGCTCGTGTGAAAATGATGTTGGAGTATTTTGAATCACACCAAAAAACCATGGCAGAAAAACTGCGTGATTATATGGATGAAGCACCACATCGTATTCTTGATACTTGGTATAAAGACTTCACTTTTGAAGACTTTACTAAGCGTTGCCAAGATACTATGTTGCCCGCAAACATGAATGAAGATGATGTGCTCAACTTACATTTAGACCTAGAGAATCGTCTGATTGGTTTGTTAGAAAAAACAGTTAACTCAACCACGGCGGAAGATGCGCGCAATGCGTTAGCCAATTTGATCCGAGTAGAGAAAACTCAGCAGCAACGTCTAGTCCATAGTACGATTCGGATGGACGATATCTAAACCGTCATTTCTTCTTGATTCTCAAAGCCAGCCCAGTGCTGGCTTTGGTTTTTATGTCGACTTTGTATCGGCCACTTTTACTCTACTTTGCTCCATTTGGGCGGGTTTCTGCGCCTGAACTGATTTACGTCATAATTTCTCGCTGCTTTTTTTGCTACTTTCTTGATCTATTGGCTGATTTTTATTGGCCTTGCTCAATTCTGCCAAGACTTCTATGGTGAGATTACTCATTATGAAATGGAGTCATTGGTGTCTAAGGAGATCCTTCATGGCACAAGATCTATCGCAATTTCCCAAAGCTCTATACACCCAAACACAAGTTCGCGAAGCTGAACTGAGTGCAGTGTCTCAGGGAGTATCTAGTCTCTATGAATTGGTCGAGCGTGCTGGCGCGGCGGCTTTTGAGTGTTTAGCGAAACATAGCTCCAAAGTCTTACCTGTGTTAATCCTTGCTGGCAGCGGTAACAATGGTGCCGATGCTTTAGTGTGCGCCCGTCTAGCCCGTGCCAGTGGTATGGACGTTTCTGTGATGATGACGTCAGCGGCAGGCACGCCTGAGTGTCAGCAAGCATTGACTCATTATCTTGCTGAAGGTGGAAAATTACTGCCGTTAGAGGTTGAACCTATTCTCGCAGCGAAAATCATAGTCGATGGTCTGTTAGGTACGGGGGTACATGATGCTGTACGCGACGATATGTCTAAATATATCCGTGCCATCAATGACAATTCGGCTTGGGTATTGAGTCTTGATTTACCCTCTGGAGTTATTGCTGATACAGGCGCCGTAGTAGGTGTTGCTGTGATGGCGGATATCACCTTATGTTTTGGTGGTTTAAAGCAAGGTGTGTTAACGGGTAAGGCACGGCATTACAGTGGTGAGCTTGAATTTGCAGATTTAGGATTAACGCCTTTCTTTGCTGAAGTGAGCGCACAAAGAGTAGGAAGAGAGACTCTTAAGGACTATTTTGCCGCCCGAGCAAGGGATAGCCATAAAGGCCAATCGGGTAAAGTCACTGTCATCGGCGGTGATATAGGCATGGCAGGGGCTGTGAGACTGGCAAGTGAGGCTTGCCTACGTGCAGGCGCGGGATTAGTCACTGTGATCAGTCGACCTGAGCATCAACTGACGGTGAATGTTTCCCGTCCTGAACTGATGTTTTGGGGTTGTGATTTAGTCGATATGGAAGTGTATCTGCGCCTTGGTTGGGCGCAGGTTATCGTGCTTGGCCCTGGTTTAGGTAAGCATGACTGGGGGTATAATTTGTTTAAAGCCGTGGGCTTGAGCGATAAGCCTTGTGTTTTAGATGCCGATGCGTTGAATCTGCTCAGTAATGAACCAAGGCGCCAAACGAATTGGGTATTAACACCACATCCGGGTGAGGCCGCGCGTTTACTTGGTTGTACCGTGGTCGATATTGAACAGGACAGATTTGCCGCTGTTCGCGCGATACAGCAAAAGTACGGCGGTGTTGTATTGCTAAAGGGCGCAGGAACGGTCATTTTTGATGGTCAGCAAATGGTAGTGGCACCAGTCGGCAACCCTGGGCTTGCCAGTGGTGGGTGTGGCGATGTGTTATCTGGTATTATAGGCGCGCTCATGGCTCAGGGAATGGATAATATGCAGGCAACTGTGCTTGGCGTAGTCGTACATGGTTGCGCTGCCGATCTTGCGGCAATACAGGGAGAACGTGGCATGTTAGCGAGCGATTTAATGCCTTTTATTCGCCAATTAGTGAATAGTGATTTACTCTAGGCGGAATGTGAGACTTAAGTGGGGCTGGACTTTGTTATGTGCCCTGTGCCTTTTTAGGATTGAGTCGCTTCTCCATCAATAACAGCAGTGATATAAGCGGATATGACAGAGTTAACTTTTTTCTTAGACAACGAAGACGACACTATTGCGGTTGGGCAAAAATTAGCCCGCCATGTCCAAGCGCCTTTGACTCTGTATCTTACGGGTGATTTAGGAGCCGGTAAAACGACGCTGAGTCGTGGCTTAATTCAGGGATTGGGCCATAAAGGAGCCGTTAAAAGCCCGACTTACACTTTAGTTGAACCTTATGAATTAGAAGGTGTCGAAGTTTATCATTTTGATTTGTATCGTTTAAACGATCCAGAAGAACTCGAGTTTATGGGGATCCGTGATTACTTTACGGATAAGAGTCTGTGCATTGTTGAATGGCCAGATAAGGGAGAGGGTTTACTGCCCGCTGCCGATGTCCATATGCATTTAAGTTATCAAAATAGTGGGCGAGAAATACGCATAGAGGCCTTGTCTGAGCCAGGTGAAAAGTTATTAAAAGCGATAAAATAAAAACTAAAATGATAAAAAATAACCCGTATTTTCAAATTATTATTCTTTCTTTGTGTTCTTTTTTCTCTGTGGTGGCCCATGCTGCTAATCAGTTAGAAAGCGTACGTATTTGGGCTGCGCCTGAGTCAACTCGAATCGTGTTTGACTTGAGTGGAGTGCCTGATTACACCTATTTCTCTTTAGATGGCCCTAATCGTTTAGTGGTGGATTTAAAAAAGACCACTGCTAAAGTTGTGCTTAAAAATCTTGAAAACAACAGTAAGTTGGTTAAGGGCGTGCGGGTCAGTAAGTCACCGACTAAAGGTGATTTGCGTTTAGTGATCGATCTCGTAAAACCATTGAATGCAAGCTTGTTTTCTTTGCCTGTTACTGCGCCCTATGGCAATCGTCTAGTGGTTGATTTAGAAGATAAAACGTTAACTACTGCAACGGCTATCGTGTCATCTACACCCGTTAAAACTGTCACCCAAGCGGCGCAATCATCCCGCGATATTGTCATTGCTATTGATGCGGGTCATGGTGGCGACGATCCTGGCTCCATTGGTCCTTCTGGTGTTTATGAAAAAAAGGTCGCCCTAGAAATCGCCAGACGTGTTTCCAGCAAAATCAATGACACGCCAGGCATGCGTGCTGTGATGATCCGTACTGGTGATTATTTTGTGAATTTAAATAAACGCTCTGAACTGGCGCGCAACAGTAAGGCCGATCTGCTGATTTCTATCCATGCGGATGCCTTTACCTCGCCCAATCCACGTGGCGCCTCCGTATGGGTGCTATCAATGCGTCGTGCTAATAGTGAAATTGGTCGTTGGTTAGAGCAAAAAGAGAAGCATTCTGAGTTGCTGGGCGGTGCGGGGGAAATTATCCAAAACACGGATAATGAACAGTATTTGGCTATGACGCTGCTCGATATGTCAATGAACAGTTCGATGGCAATTGGCCATTCTGTTGCGGGGGATATTTTAAAAGATTTAGGTGGCGTGACTCAATTGCATAAAAGTCGCCCTGAGTCCGCGAGTTTAGCTGTGCTGAAGTCACCGGATATTCCTTCAATTTTGGTTGAAACGGGCTTTATTTCAAACCCTAAAGAAGAGCGTTTACTGTCGAGTAGTCGCCATCAAGAGAGCATTGCCAATGCTATTTATAAGGGTGTGAGCCGTTACTATCACAACAATCCGCCAGCGGATACTTTGCTTGCCCAAAGAAGGGGAGGAAGCTCTAGCAGTGCTAAGCCGGCCAAAACCACAGCAAAAGCATCAGCGGAAAGAACGTCAACTGAAAGAACGCCTACTGCCTATGTTGGTGATGCAGTATCGACAAAGGTTAAACATAAGGTCCGTCGTGGGGAATCTTTATCTGCAATCGCGCAACGTTACAGTGTGCCTATGTCCAGCATCAAACAAGCGAATGGAATGAAGTCCGATGTGGTGCAGTTAGGGCAAACGCTAGTCATACCCCAGAGTTAAATAGGAAAGCATGATGGGCATTCAGATCCTGCCTCCGCAATTAGCCAACCAAATTGCGGCGGGGGAAGTGGTTGAGAGACCCGCTTCCGTAGTCAAAGAATTGGTCGAGAATAGCCTCGACGCAGGAGCGAGCCGAGTCGATATTGAAATCGACAAAGGTGGTAGCAAGCTGATTAAAATTCGCGATAACGGATCTGGCATACCTAAAGATGAACTTGCGCTAGCCTTATCGCGCCATGCGACCTCAAAGTTACACACCTTAGACGATCTTGAAGCAATCCTTAGTTTTGGTTTCCGTGGTGAAGCGCTAGCCAGTATCAGCTCAATCTCACGTTTAACTTTAACTTCACGCACGGCTGAGCAAACCGAAGCGTGGCAAGCCCATGCTGAAGGTGCCGACATGGCAGTTAAAGTGATGCCCGCCGCGCATCCAGTAGGTTCGACGATTGAAGTGGTGGATTTATTCTTTAATACACCGGCTCGCAGACGCTTTTTAAAGAGTGACAAAACCGAATTTACCCATATAGATGAATGGTTAAAGCGCATTGCATTAGTGCGCGGCGATATTCATTTCACGTTGACGCATAACGGCAAGACAGTACGTAATTATCGTCCTGCCATGAATGAAGCCCAGTATTTACAGCGTTTGACGCAAGTGTGTGGCCGTTCATTTGCCGAGCAAGCGCTTAAGATTGAATGCCAACACGATGATTTACGCCTCAGTGGCTATTTGCAGTCACCTTGGTCACCGGTTATCAGCGATACCCATTACTTTTATGTCAATGGACGCCTTATCCGTGATCGCTTAGTCAATCATGCAGTGCGTCAAGCCTTTGCCCAAAAAGCAGAACTTGAGCAACCCGGCTACGTGCTGATGTTGGATATCGATCCCCATCAAGTGGATGTTAACGTGCATCCCGCTAAGCATGAGGTGCGATTCCATCAGAGTCGCTATGTGCATGATTATATTCTGCAAGCATTGCAATCGGCGCTGGAAGAAGCAGGAGAGCTCAACTTCGTTCACTCTAGTTCTTTGGATGAGGTTGAAGATGTGTTTGTGGATGCTCCAACAAGCGCAGCTGAAATATCTGTTCCTTTTGCACTTGGCGCTGATTCAGCTCTAGTTAATGCGCAAACTGATACACTTGAGTCTGCTCAAGATTCAGTAGCCCCTGCAGTTCAAGTAAAGTCTCTAGGCGCAGGACGAGAAGGCGCCAGTTTTGGCACTCAAACCAATGCTTTTGGCAGCATGACAATGCCAAGAGACAGCAGCCGTGGCAGTTATTCTGTAGGTGAATCTCGACAACGTACTGAATTACCGTCAAAGGCGGCAATAGCAAGTTATGGTGCTTTACTGCAAACCCCTTCTTACAGTGTAAAAGATCAAGATTATCAGTCTGTGTTACCTATGCCATCGATATTAGATGGGCAATATTGGGTGATGACGTCGGAAGATAAACTCAGTCTATTATCAATAAAATCAGTAGCATTGGCGACGCGATGCCAAGAGATTGAAGCTAAACTAGCGACGGGGTTAATTGGTCAGCCTTTATTGATGCCAGTGTCTGTCGCGGCTGATGCGGATTGGCAGGCTGTGCTCACTGAACACGACACGCTGATCCGCCAATTAGGTTTAGAACTAACAATTCGTTACCAGCAGTTGATTATTAAAAAAGTGCCCCCATATATCAGAGAGAGCCAGTTAGCCAAAGTGATCCCTGAGTGGCTACAATCGCTGCGTTTTGAAACACCTGCGCCGAGCGCATTGGCATTTTGGTTGGCAAAACACAGTTTAACGGGATTCGTTTCGGCACCAGAAGTCTGGGCAGCATTTTCGCAGTTAGCTGAAGAGAAAAAACAGCTTATTGCCTACAAAGCGATATTCTTACCTTGGCAATCGTGGCTAGAAGAGCAAGCAAGTGAATAAAGAATTACAGCCTAAAGTGTTATTTTTGATGGGGCCAACGGCCTCAGGTAAGACAGCTTTAGCATTAGAATTGGCCGAAAAGCATAACTGTGAAATTATTTCGGTCGATTCGGCATTAATTTATCGTGGTATGGACATTGGTAGTGCCAAGCCTTCAGCAGACGAACTGGCTCGCGGGCCGCACAGATTAATTGATATTCGAGATCCCAGTGAAAGCTATTCGGCAGCCGACTTTAGAGCCGATGCAATAGCCCAGATAGAAGAGATTGTCAGCATGGGGAAAACGCCAGTATTAGTTGGCGGAACCATGATGTATTTCAAAGCGTTACTCGAAGGTTTGTCACCTTTGCCGAGTGCGGATGAGGCCATTAGGGCCGAGATCCAAGCGGAGGCGGATGAAAAGGGATGGGAAGCACTGCATGACCAATTAAAGGAGATAGATCCCGTGTCGGCAGAAAGAATTCATCCTAATGATCCACAAAGACTTTCAAGAGCGCTGGAAGTCTATAGAATAAGCGGCAAGAGCATGACTGAGTTGACTCAGACCAAGTCAGCTCCCTTGCCTTATGACGTAGTGCAGTTTGCTATTGCACCGCGCGAGCGCAAAGTGTTACATGACTTAATAGCGCAACGTTTTGCGATTATGCTCAAACAGGGCTTTATTGAGGAAGTCACAGAGCTAAAAGCCCGCGGAGACTTGCATTTAGACTTGCCTTCAATGCGTTGTGTCGGTTATCGACAGTGCTGGCAATACCTAGATGGTGAGTTTGACTATGATACTATGGTCGAAAAAGCGGTTGCTGCTACTAGGCAATTGGCTAAGCGTCAATTAACATGGTTGCGGAGTTGGCCAGAGTTGAATTGGCTTGAAAGTGGTGCTGAGGGGAATTTAGTTATACTTATGCGTCAATGCCGCTAGCTTATTAGCCCTTGCTGTATAATACTAAAACTAAACAAAAAACTATCACTGATATCGATTTATTTTATATAAATTAAAAAAGGAAATAATAAAATGGCTAAGGGGCAATCTTTACAAGACCCATTTTTGAACGCATTGCGTCGCGAGCGCGTTCCTGTATCAATTTACTTGGTTAACGGCATTAAACTCCAAGGACAGGTAGAGTCGTTTGATCAATTTGTCATTCTGTTGAAAAATACAGTGAGCCAAATGGTTTATAAACACGCTATTTCTACTGTAGTGCCAGCACGCCCATTCAACGTTACTGGTCACCAAAATGCCCAAGGCGGATATGGTGCTCAAGATGATGCGCCTAGTGGCGAATAAGTATTATCTGAGGAGTTTGCTTCTTGTTTGATCGTTATGAGGCGGGAGAAACTGCGGTTCTTGTCCATATCGACTTTTCCGATGAGGAACGCCGAGAAGATTTAGTCGAGCTGCAGCTATTAGTAGAATCAGCTGGGGCAAGATCAGTCGGGGTGATTACTGGAAGTCGACGTTCACCGGATCGCAAATTTTTTGTGGGTTCTGGTAAAGCCGAAGAGTTAGCTGCATTAGTGGCGGCGACTGAAGCCAATGTGGTGATTTTTAATCATGCATTGAGTCCAGCCCAAGAGCGTAATCTTGAGCAAGTGTGTCAGTGTCGAGTGCTTGACCGTACGACACTTATTCTCGATATTTTTGCCCAAAGAGCGCGAACTCACGAAGGTAAGTTACAGGTGGAGCTAGCGCAATTGCGCCATATGTCGACTCGCCTGATCCGTGGTTGGACGCATCTTGAAAGGCAAAAGGGCGGTATTGGTTTACGTGGTCCAGGGGAAACCCAGCTCGAAACCGATAGACGTTTGCTCAGAGGACGGATTAAAAATATCAACAAACGTTTAGAGCGAGTTGATAAGCAACGTGAACAGAGTCGACGTGCACGTAAGCGTAGTGATTTGTCGACAGTTTCATTAGTCGGCTACACAAACGCGGGTAAATCAACGCTGTTTAATGCCCTAACATCATCTGATGTTTATGCTGCAGATCAGCTATTTGCCACACTCGATCCTACGCTAAGAAAGTTAGATTTACCTGATGGTGCCGTGATATTAGCGGATACTGTCGGGTTTATTCGTCATTTGCCCCATGATCTCGTTGCTGCATTTAAGGCAACCTTACAAGAGACAAGGCAAGCTGAGTTATTACTACACATAGTTGATTGTGCAGATGAAAACATGGCGGATAATTTTGATCAGGTTCAATCTGTACTGAAAGACATCCAAGCCGATGAAGTCATGCAACTTGTGGTCTGTAACAAAATCGATTTACTCGAGGATGTGACGCCAAGAATTGAATATAACGACATAGGCAAACCCGTTCGAGTTTGGGTTTCAGCACAGAAGCGTTTAGGATTTGATTTGCTATTGAAAGCCATCACTGAGCTTATTGGTGAGGTGATTAAAGAGCTAACACTTAGAATTCCGGCAACTGCTGGACATTATCTTGGCCAGTTTTATCGACTGGATGCGATACAGCAGAAAGAGTACGACGATCTGGGGAACTGTATTTTGTCTGTTCGTTTATCGGACGCCGATTGGCGCCGATTAACAAAACAGAGTCAGGGTGAGTTAGAAACCTTCATCTTCGAAGATTCGATAGATGAAGCTGTTTGTTAATAATCTAATTTATTTCATCCACTTATGGAGTGCTAAATGGCTTGGAACGAGCCCGGTAACAAGGGTAATGATCCTTGGGGAAATAAAGGTGGTAACGACAAAGGACCACCGGACCTTGACGAGGTTTTTCGTAATCTTTCAAAGCGCTTTGGCGGCAAAGGAAATGGCTCAGGCCAGTCTTTTAGTTCGTTTAGCCTAATCATCATTCTTGCTGTTGCTGTAGTTGTTTGGGGACTTTCGGGTTTTTATACAATTAAAGAAGCTGAGCGTGGTGTGGCACTGCGATTTGGTAAACACGCTGGCGAAATTGGCCCTGGACTTCATTGGAAAGCCACATTTATCGACCAAATTTATCCCGTCGACATTCAATCGGTTCGCTCTATTCCTGCGTCTGGTAGCATGCTGACATCCGATGAAAACGTCGTGAAAGTTGAGCTTGATGTTCAGTATCGTATTTTAGATGCTTACTCATATCTATTTAGTGCCGTCGATGCGAACGCCAGTTTGCGTGAAGCGACTGACAGTGCACTGCGTTATGTCATTGGACATAACAAGATGGATGATATTCTGACTACGGGCCGTGATGCTATTCGTCGCGATACGTGGAAAGAGTTAGAGCGCATTCTTGAACCGTACAAATTGGGTCTTGCTGTTGTTGACGTTAACTTCTTACCGGCACGTCCGCCAGAAGAAGTGAAAGACGCCTTCGATGATGCGATTTCTGCCCAAGAAGATGAACAACGTTTTATTCGTGAAGCTGAAGCTTATGCCCGTGAAATTGAACCAAAAGCTCGTGGTGAAGTTGAACGTATGGCGCAACAAGCGAATGCTTACAAAGAGCGTGAAGTCTTAGAAGCTCGCGGTAAAGTGGCTCGTTTTGAGTTGTTATTACCAGAGTATCAAGCTGCGCCTGAAGTGACTCGTAAGCGTTTGTATCTTGATACAATGCAGCAAGTGATGACAGATACGAATAAAGTGCTGATTGATGCTAAGAACAACGGCAACTTAATGTACCTACCGCTAGATAAGTTAATTCAGCAGAAGCCTGCGACAAATGAGCTGGAAGCTAAGCCACAGCAAAATGTTAATTCTTCATCTGTATCAACGACTCGCGCGAATGAGCCTTTGAGTGGACGTCCATCCCGCGATGATCGTACTCGCCAAGGGAGGGAGTAATCCATGGGTAGATTAAGCGTTATTCTTATCGCCGTGCTCTTAGGTATTGGTTTGTCATCTTTAATGGTGGTGAATGAAGGCGAGCGCGCTATTGTGGCGCGTTTCGGTGAAATTTTAAAAGACGACGTTGACGGTAAGCAAGTCACCCGCGTCTACGGCCCAGGTCTGCACATGAAAGTGCCTGTGATCGATAAAGTAAAATTACTCGATGCCCGTATTCAGACACTCGATGGTGCAGCTGATCGTTTTGTGACTTCAGAGAAGAAAGACCTTATGGTCGATTCCTATGTGAAGTGGCGCATTATGGATTTCGAAAAATATTACCTGTCTACAAACGGTGGTATTAAGTCGAATGCAGAATCGCTATTACAACGTAAGATCAACAACGATTTACGCACAGAGTTTGGTCGTCGCACTATTAGAGAGATTGTTTCTGGTAAGCGTGATGAACTGCAAAATGATGCGTTATCCAATGCCTCAGAAAGTGCAAAAGACTTAGGTATTGAAGTTGTTGATGTGCGTGTAAAGCAAATCAATCTACCGGCTAACGTCAGTAACAGTATTTACCAGCGTATGCGAGCAGAGCGTCAAGCTGTGGCAAAAGAGCATAGAGCGCAAGGTAAAGAACAGTCTGAAATTATTCGTGCAACGATAGATGCCAATGTGACGGTGAAGATTGCCGAAGCTGAACGTAAAGCCTTAACCATCCGAGGTGAAGGAGATGCGTTAGCAGCGAAGATATATTCTGATGCTTACAACAAAGATGCTGAGTTCTTCGGTTTTGTTCGTAGCTTAGAGGCTTATCGAGCCAGCTTCTCAGGTAAGTCCGATATTATGGTGTTAGAGCCTGATAGCGAGTTCTTCAAGTATATGAAGAGCACTGCACCTAAGAAGTAATGCATTAAAAGTATTGATTTAATAGGTCCTGTTACTCAGGGCCTATTTTTTTATCTGGTGATTGTTAACTTAGTTTGAAAAGTCTGGGCTAATTTATATTAGCGATGCATGCTTTATGCCGATATCACAGACAAGAAGCTT
The DNA here is from genome assembly GCF_013283205.1 of Shewanella sp. ISTPL2. Lineage (NCBI taxonomy): Bacteria > Pseudomonadati > Pseudomonadota > Gammaproteobacteria > Alteromonadales > Shewanellaceae > Shewanella > Shewanella sp. ISTPL2. The sequence continues at coordinate 509,972 of NZ_JAAPAV010000001.1, forward strand.
AAAATATGATCCAAATGAATTAAAATGGGTTAATAGTTGGGTCTTTTTTAGGCTTTTTTTAAAAAACACGCAATCTCCCTAACTTACTTGCGTGTTTTCACTATGATCTGCTTCTAATTTTTAGCTATAATGAGCCCCGCTTCAAACTTCGATTTTTGACCCTAGTGATGACTAAGGGCTGAAAGTCTTTGAAATATAAAAATTCCAACACCCTCTGGGAGATAAGTGGATGAGCAATGCGCCAGTCGATACCGGACGTCGCAGATTCCTGACAGCCGCAACCGCCGTAGTAGGTGGTGCTGGTGCCGTCGCTGTAGCGGTTCCTTTCATCAAGTCATGGAATCCGAGTGCCAAAGCGAAAGCTGCAGGTGCACCGGTCGAAGTAAATATCAGTAAAGTAGAGCCAGGTCAGCTGATCCGTGTTGAGTGGCGTGGAAAACCTGTATGGGTTGTCCGTCGCACAGATGCTGTGATCAATGAACTGCCAACACATGATGATAAGTTAAGAGATCCTGCTTCTGCTGAGATGCAGCAGCCTGATTATGCAACAAATCCTTTGCGCTCAATTAAGCCAGAGTATTTTATTGCTGTCGGTATTTGTACCCACCTCGGATGTTCACCTACTTATTTGCCAGATTCATTTGGTGAGCAAGTTGAAGGTGTCACTTCTGGTTTCTTCTGTCCATGTCATGGCTCTAAGTTCGATATGGCTGGTCGCGTTTTCCAAGGCGTACCTGCTCCATTGAACCTAGTTATCCCTCCACATCAATACGTTGATGATGGCACCGTGATTATCGGTGTAGATAAAGGAGTGGCGTAATGGTTAAGAATTTAATTAATTGGATTGATGCGCGTATCCCAATGACGGCGACTTATAACCGTCACGTGGGCCAGTACGCTACGCCAACTAACTTTAACTTTTGGTATTTTTTCGGTTCGCTAGCGATGTTGGTATTGGTTAACCAATTACTGACAGGTATCTGGTTGACGATGAACTATGTACCAACAGCAGAAGGTGCATTTGCCTCTGTTGAATACATAATGCGTGATGTTGAATACGGTTGGTTGCTGCGTTATATGCACTCAACGGGTGCATCAGCCTTCTTCGTTGTGATCTATCTGCACATGTTCCGTGGTTTAATTTACGGTTCATATCAGAAGCCTAGAGAACTACTGTGGCTGTTCGGTATGTTAATTTTCCTCGTGTTGATGGCCGAAGCCTTTATGGGTTATTTGCTGCCATGGGGTCAAATGTCATATTGGGGCGCGCAGGTAATTATCTCTCTGTTCGGTGCAATTCCAGTTATTGGTGACGACTTAACCCTGTGGATCCGTGGTGACTACGTGATCTCTGGCGCAACGCTGAACCGTTTCTTTGCGTTGCACGTTATTGCTCTGCCGCTAGTATTAGTCGTACTCGTGTTTTTACACTTAATTGCGTTGCATGAAGTGGGTTCTAACAACCCTGACGGTATCGAAATCAAGAAGAACAAAGACGAAAATGGCTGGCCAGTTGACGGTATTCCATTCCACCCATATTACACTGTAAAAGACATTATGGGCGTCGCGGGCTTCCTGATAGTGTTCTGCTATGTGTTGTTCTTTATTCCTGAAGGCGGTGGTTACTTCCTTGAAAAGCCAAACTTTGAAGCGGCTAACTCGATGAAGACACCTGAACACATTGCACCCGTTTGGTACTTCACTCCTTTTTACGCCATTTTACGTGCTGTGCCTGATAAATTGGGTGGCGTGATAATGATGGGTCTGTCGATTGCAGTACTGTTCGTATTGCCTTGGTTAGATCGCTGTAAAGTGAAGTCAGTTCGCTACCGTAGTACGCTACATAAGCTGAATATTGCTCAATTTGCTATATCTTTCATAGTATTGGGTTATTTAGGGGTAGTGCCTGCCACGCCGACGCTGACGATAGTTGCACAGGTGTTTACTTTCACTTACTTTGGTTTCTTTGTGGCGCTGTGGGTATACAGCAAGAATGAAAAAACTAAACCTGTTCCAGCGAGGTTGACACACTAATGAAAAAATTATTGATTGCATTAGTTGCCTTGTTGCCGACCTTGGCAATTGCCGCGAGCGGACACGTACATTTAGAAGATGCCAATGTTGATCTGCATGATAAAGCTTCTTTAGAACGTGGTGTGGACCTGTTCCAACATTACTGTTCTGGTTGCCATAGCACTCAGTATCAACGTTATGAACGTGTAGCAACCGATATCGGTATCTCTGCGGATGATATGCGTAATAAGTATATGTTCACCGATGCTAAAATTGGTGAGTTGATGCAAAACGCTATTCCACCTAAAGATGCTGCTAAATGGTTTGGTGCTACACCGCCAGACTTAACTTTAGTTGCTCGCGTGCGTGGTGAAGATTGGGTTTATTCCTATCTGAAAGGCTTCTATAAAGATCCAAGTCGCCCATTTGGTGTGAATAACACAGTATTCCCATCTGTTGGCATGCCACATGTACTCGAAGAGTTACAAGGCACACCAGTTAAACAAGAAGATGGCACTATTGTGGTGACTGGCGGTAAATTGAATGCGGAAGAATACGACCAAGCAGTACGTGATATCACTGGCTTCTTAGTTTATTCGGCTGAACCTGTTAAGCTAGAGCGTCAAGCTATGGGCTGGTGGGTACTCGGATTCCTATTTATATTCTTTATTGTGGCCTACCTCTTGAAGAAAGAGTATTGGAAAGATGTACACTAGGCACCAATAACGGGTAAAATGTAATATCCGCATAGTGTAAACGGGGGGCTTTGCCCCTCGTTTACTTTTGTTTTATTTCGATTCTGGAGGGTATCAATGGCTGTTGCTGCCAACAAACGCTCTATCATGACACTGTTTTCAGGTGCTGATGATCTGTATAGCCATCAAGTACGTATCGTGTTAGCTGAGAAAGGGGTTACTGTTGATGTTTTACAGGTCGACCCTAACGAAATGCCTGAGGATTTGCTCGAAGTAAATCCATATAACTCAGTGCCAACTTTGGTAGACCGTGAACTCGTTTTATACGAATCACGCATTATCATGGAATATTTGGATGAGCGTTTTCCTCATCCGCCTTTGATGCCAGTTTATCCAGTGTCTCGCGGCCAAAGCCGTTTGATGATGCATCGCATAGATACAGACTGGTATTCGCTCGTTGACCGTATCCGTAAAGGTGATCGTGTTGAAGCGGCTCGTAAAGAGTTGACTGAAAGCCTGATCGCAATTGCGCCTATCTTCGGTGAAGTGCCTTACTTCATGAGCGAAGAATTTGGTCTAGCGGATTGCTACCTTGGCCCATTGTTGTGGCGCTTACCTGTATTAGGTATTGAGCTAGATAGCCGTGTAGCTAAAGATATCAAAGCGTATATGACACGTATTTTTGAGCGTGAATCGTTTAAAGCTTCTTTAACTGAAGCCGAACGCGAAATGCGCATGGGTATGTAATGAAACCTTTGACTCCAAATCGTCCTTATTTACTAAGGGCTTACTATGATTGGTTGATGGACAACCAATTGACTCCTCACGTTGTGGTTGATGCCTTTGTTGAAGGCACTCAAGTACCGCAGCAATACGTGAAGGATGGCCAGATAGTGTTGAATATTGCTGCTGGCGCAGTGGGCAATTTGCAAATTAGCAATGAGTGTGTGGAGTTCAATGCGCGTTTTGGTGGTGTTCCTCAGCAGGTGATGTTGCCAATGGCGTCGATTGTCGCTATTTATGCCCGTGAAAACGGTGCTGGCACTGTCTTCGATATCGAAGATGCTTACCTGATGGACGATGAAGTCGATTCATCTTTATCTGTCGTTGAAACAACAGATAAAGCGTTTGAACCGACAGATGAGCCCCCTAAGCGTCGCAGTCATTTAACTGTGGTTAAATAACTGTGGTGAAATGCCCAAGTCGTTTAAAAACTAAGCCAGTCTAATGACTGGCTTTTTTGTCGCTGTATTTTATCGCCGTAATTGGTTAAACCTTAAGTACAAGGTGTGATAGCATTTGCGCCCGCATTCATCCGTTGGATATGCGTTACCTTTACCCATTTAGACCAATGGATCTTGTATGTTGCTAATGATCGATAATTACGACTCTTTCACCTTTAACTTAGTGCAGTATTTTCAGCAGCTAGGGCAAGAGATAGTAGTTAAACGTAATGATGAAATTAGCCTAGCCGACATTGAGGCGCTTGCGCCTAGTCATCTGGTGATTTCGCCCGGACCTTGCACACCTAATGAGGCGGGGATCTCCCTCGCGGCGATTGAACATTTTACTGCGCGCATGCCAATCTTAGGTGTCTGTTTGGGACATCAGGCGATGGCACAGGTTTTTGGTGCCAATGTCGTGCGTGCCGAGCGGGTAATGCACGGCAAGGTCAGTGCCATTACGCACACTGGACAGCGGTTATTTAAGGGATTAAATCAGCCTTTAACCGTGACACGTTATCATTCGTTACTGGTTGATGCTGTGCCTGACGGTTTTGTACTCGATGCTTGGTTTGATGATGCAATTCACGGCCGAGAAATCATGGGCATGAGCCATCAGGACTTACCACTTTATGGGGTGCAATTTCATCCCGAATCAATTCTTACCGAGCAAGGTCTCGAACTGTTAGCCAATTTTTTAGCGCAACCGGCTGTGCCCGTATAATTTTCTCGCCTTAAAAACTCTCCACACTATCAATTTCTGTTACAAGATTTATCCTTCTTTTAAGCAAGTTTAGCGATTAACTATGCTATAACTGCCGCAAAACTACGCGAATAGGCGAAACCAGCAAATAAGTAGACTGGGTCATTTAGCCATTGCGATAACAATAAAAGGAAGGATAAATGAGAAGCGTAATGCGAAATTTGGGTTTTAGTGCGTTAGCGGTTGCCGTATTGGCAGGGTGCGCAGCGACATCGACTGAAACTGCAACTCCCGTAATAGCTCCGCCAGCATTCCAAGTTCCCTTAGCCCAACCGCCACAAGTTTCACAGGCGCTTACGCTTAATCAAATTATGGCAAATCCTGATTGGATGGGGATCTTTGCCAAAGAGGCTTACTGGAGCGACGATAGCCAAAGCGTGCTGTTTGCCCGCCAAGCGAGTGCTTCACCTTTGCGTAGCTATTATCAGCAAGGCATCAATGACAGTCGCGCCGTAGAGCTAGCTCTCGATAAGTTACATGCCGCAGATCAGCAGTTTGGCGTGTTTGATCGCACTAAGTCCCACAAGGCCTATCTGTATCAGGGCAACATTTTTGTTAAGCAATTAAGCACAGGTAAAATTAGCCAATTGACTCGCCAGCGCACCGCCATCGATGGTGTGCGTTATCTCAATAATGGCGATATTGCCTATTGGCAGGGCGATAATGTTTTCCAGATCCATCAAGATTCTGGCTTAGTCGAGCAACTTGCTGAAATTAAAATGGCGAAAGCACCAGAAGCGGTAAAAGAGCCGACATCTTATATTGCGAAACAACAGCACAGATTGATTCAGTATGTAGCGCTGCAGCAAGAAAATGCTAAAGCTAAAGCGCAGTACCAAGATGAATTACAAAAAAATGATCCAACGCTCGCCGCCAGCACTTGGTATTTAGGCGATAGTGAAGTGGTGTCAGAGCTGAGTTTATCACCCGATGGCCGCTATATTTTAGTCGCGCTTACAGATAAAAATTACACAGGTAGCAGCGAACACGACATCATGCCTAATTACTTAGGTAGCGAAGGTTATATCGACCCTGTGCCAGTGCGCGCGCGCGTGGCTGAAGATACGCCACCAGGGCAACGTTTTGTTGTGCTTGATTTAAACCAACATAAAAAAGTCGATATCACAATCGAGGGCCTTACTGGTTTTGATGAAGATGTGCTAGCTAAAGTGAAAGCTGAAAATGCTAAAGCGAAAGGCGAAACTTATCAAAGCATTAAATCGCCACGTAAAATTCAGTTGATGCAGGATTGGGGCTGGACTCAGAGTGCGATTCAATGGCATGAGTCGGAAAATAAATTAGCCCTGATGCTAGAAGCAACTGATAACAAAGATCGCTGGATCGCCAGTGTCGATCTTGCTAAGGGTAAATTCATTACCGAACATCGTTTGCATGATGATGCATGGGTGAATTACGACTACAACCAATTCGGTTGGTTACCGGATACGGATACCTTGTATTACTTGTCAGAAGAGTCCGGTTATTCGCAGCTTTATATTAAAGCTCAAGGCGAAAAGCCGCGTGCGTTAACCCAAGGCAAGTTTGTGGTGAGTGATATTACGCTGTCACCGGATGCCAATTACATCTATTACAAAGCGAACCAGAGTCACCCCGGCATTTATAACGTTCACCGCGTGAATCTTGCCACAGGTAAAAATGAGCAACTAACCCAGTGGGATGGCAACTTAGATTACAGCTTAAGCCCCGATGGCACTCAGCTATTACTCAATGCTTCACGCCGTACTCAGCCAAATGAGCTTTATGTTCAACCCATTGGCGGCGAGTTAAAGCAGCTGACGTCTTATACCAGTGATGCCTTCAAAAATTACCCATGGCAAGCGCCAGAAGTGGTAGCAGTACCTTCAAATCATGGTGCTGGCAATGTGTACGCTCGAGTTTATCTGCCGCAAGGCTATGATAAGTCCCGCGCTGAGAAATATCCTGCGGTGATTTTCAATCACGGCGCAGGTTATCTGCAGAATGCCGATTATGGTTTTAGCGGTTATTTTCGCGAGTTTATGTTCCACAACCTGCTGACTCAACAAGGTTATGTTGTAATGGACATGGATTACCGTGGCTCTAAAGGTTACGGCCGAGATTGGCGCACCGCTATTTATCGCAATATGGGTCATCCAGAAGTGGAAGACTTAAAGGATGGCGTAACGTGGATGGCGACTCATACCCATATCGATACTAAGCGTGTCGGTACTTATGGTGGCTCTTACGGTGGATTCTTAACCTTTATGTCTTTGTTTACCGCGCCGGACTTGTTCCAAGCTGGAGCTGCATTGCGTCCTGTGGCGGACTGGGCACATTATAATGCGCCTTATACCTCTAATATCTTAAATACGCCTGATGTCGATCCTATCGCCTATGAGCGCAGCTCTCCTATTGAGCATGCCCAAGGATTAACTAAACCACTACTCATTATGAGTGGCGTAATGGACGACAACGTTTTCTTCCAAGACAGTGTGCGTATGGTACAGCGCCTCATTGAACTGGAAAAACCAACCTTTGAAATGGCGATTTATCCTGTTGAGCCCCATGGTTTCCGTCAACCTTCTAGCTGGTTAGATGAATACCGCCGCATCTATAAGTTATTTGAACAAGAACTCAAATAATTCAGTTCGATTTCTGTTAAAGGTCTCCTAGTCGAGGCCTTTTTATTGGGTAACTGACTAGGAAATATCCGATATAACTCTTTGTTTGCGTTCTGCGACTTTGCATTATTGCTAAGATTAAGTGTATGTGCTGAAATTGTAATGATTTTGAGAGTTTGATTGTGTTGACGTCACTCGGGCATTAGCGATATAGGAAAGATTTATAGTGGCGATTTCGGTTGCGGGCGGTGTAAGACCCGGCAAAATTATAGAGATAGAACATAGACTCTATCAACAATTGATCCTCGGAAAGCAAAAAGCGAGCCCGACTCTTTTGGATGAACTCGACCTTGAATTAGAGGCCGATGCAAATAAGTTAGATGTTGAACGCGAAGCCATTTTGGTGCGTTTGATGAAACAAATTAAAGCTAAAGAAGTGTTTGAAGCCGTATCGAGCCAGTTGCATGAAACTGTCATTAACGCCATCGAGCATCAACTCGCGTCCCCTGAATCTGTTTTGGCTAAGTCAGATATCAATGAGTCGCAAATCCTCTTGTTGGAATTATTGCTGGCAAAAAATCTCGATGCAACGCGATTAAGGCCATTGATCAGTAACTTAAGTTGGTTGTGCCGTGACTTAACCAACATGGTCAACAGCCCATCTTTTCGCGCTCGCCGGTCTCAGAGCTCAGATGTGCGGGTCACTGATATCAAATTAGTGATGAATTACATCGGTATCGAAAACCTTCGCACTATTATTCCTTACTTTTGTTTGCGAAATTGGCTTCCTAGTGGCAATGCTAAGTTGTTATGGACTACCCGTAAATTATGGCGCTACAGCATAGTCAGTGGCATAGCGGCAAATGCTTTAGCTCAGCTTCATAATACTGACTCAGCCTTGGTTTATAGTAGTGCCTTACTTAATCAGTTAGGCACATCCGTTGTATTGAGTTTAAGTGCCCGTTTATTCGACCAAACATGGGGATCTTGGATAAGAGAAGCCAGTAGCAGCCGTGATAAGGAAGTGTATGATGCGGTGATTGCCACTGAGTTTCCTGCTAAGGCCGTGTTTGAACAAGTGTTAAACCATGGTCTTAAACTTAATTGGCAATTATTAGAGTTACTTAAGTTTGAAGCGAGTCCCTTAACTCGGTTGTTAAAGGAGTTAGACCAAACCTTAAGCTATCGAGAATTGTCGCCTCAGTCGGCATTAGTCGCGCGGGCAAACTGTTATGCTAAGGTGGTATTGCTCGAAGAAATGCGTCAAATCGATCCCCAAGAAAAGCGCTTAATGTTTGATTATTATGAGTTAAATGAGCAAGAAGTACTGCGCTTAAAAGCACAAAACTATAGGAAGTTAGATCTGCTGTAATCCTCGGTCTGCTACGTAGCGCCATGATTGCGGCGTTTAAGTAGAGGAATGGATATGCCAAGCTGGCAAGCATCTGTACTAAATACCATTTTATCCTATGTCGCTAGGCCATCCATCAGTCGTGGACAGGCAAAAATGCCCTTAGCGCAAGTGCGTGAAAAGTTGCTTGAGCTTGATAGACGTTGGCTCCCTTGGCCGGATAAGTTAGTCAGCGCTACCATCCCCTTACAACACTCAAACTTGTTACATTATGTGCTTCTGAACGAACCTCCTCGCCTTGGAAATCTGTTTTATATCCGTGGCGGAGGCTTCTGTTTTAAAACGCCCCATGCCCATGCAAGACTGGTCGCAGATATCTGCCAGCGTTGTCAATTAGATGCTTATATTCCGGATTATCGTCTCGCACCAGAGTATCCTTTCCCCGCGCCATTTGATGATGTACTTGAAGCCTATAGGCGGTTAATTGAGCTGAAAGGCACGGAGAATTTGATCCTCATGGGTGACTCGGCGGGCGGCAATTTAGCACTGAGTTTGTTGCTGGAATTAAAACGTTTAGCCCTGCCTTTACCGACCGCCTGTATCTTGCTATCGCCCGCGTTAGACTTAGCGCTTACGGGGGATACTGAGTTGATACTCGCAGCCGACGATCCCTTCTTTACCATAGAGGCATTGCTGCGCTTACGTGGCGCTTATCTTGCGGGGGCCGATCCTATGTCTGCAAAAGTTTCCCCCTTACAGGGAAACTTGGCAGACCTGCCGCCTATCTTAGTGATTGCGGGTACGCGGGAGTTATTATTACAGGATTCTGAACGTTTAGTCGCCCAAATAAAAGCCTGTGGTGGTGAGATAACGGGCTGCTTTTACCCTAACATGCCCCATGTGTTTCCTTTGTTCAATTTATTGCCCGAAGCCCTTGAAGTGAGGTCGAAAATTGGCCATTTTGTGCTTTCACATTTGATTCGTTAAAATGGTGTAGTTATTCACATTCAGTGAATAGCTAGCAAAATGAGGGGTAAATAACTTTTTTTCTGACTAATTATGCTGCAAGCCACGGGCTTAACCGCTTGTATAGTTCTTAAACTGCAATCTTTATGCACTTTGGGTGGAAGTGCGTGGATTGATGTTTGTGAAAAACTGGTATTTTGATCACATTTTCGCTAATAATGGTTATTAATAGACACAAGCAATCCCAGTATCACTAACTCTAGATAAAGATACCTATGGGACTCTGACGGTGCAAGGCGCCGTTACACAAACACAAAGGACGAAGAAGAATGAGCGTTGATATGAAGTTGGACCGTGCCCAGTTTGACGCAGTGATGGTGCCTAATTATGCGCCTGCTGCCGTGATCCCTGTTCGTGGCGAAGGAAGCCGAGTTTGGGACCAAGAGGGCAACGAGTTTATCGATTTTGCTGGCGGTATTGCGGTAAATTGCTTAGGTCACTGTCATCCAGCCCTTGTGAATGCCCTTAAGACACAAGGTGAAAAATTATGGCATCTGTCAAACGTAATGACGAATGAGCCAGCCTTAGCATTAGCGACTAAATTAGTTAATAGCACGTTTGCCGACAAAGTGTATTTTGCCAACTCTGGCGCCGAAGCCAACGAAGCCGCATTAAAACTTGCCCGTCGTTATGCCTTAGAAAAACATGGCGTTGAGAAAGATGAAATCATAGCGTTCGATAAAGCTTTCCACGGCCGTACATTCTTCACCGTCAGTGTCGGTGGACAAGCTGCCTATTCCGATGGCTTTGGTCCTAAGCCGCAGAGCATTACTCACCTGCCATTTAACGATGTTGCCGCCTTAGAAGCCGCAGTAACCGATAAGACTTGCGCCATCATGCTTGAGCCGCTGCAAGGCGAGGGCGGTATTATTGATGCCGATCCTGCATTCCTAAAAGCCGTGCGTGAATTGGCTAATAAGCACAATGCACTAGTGATTTTTGATGAAGTCCAAACAGGTGTGGGCCGTACTGGTGAACTGTACGCTTACATGGGTACTGAAATCGTGCCTGACATCTTAACCACAGCTAAAGCGCTCGGTGGTGGTTTCCCTATCGCAGCTATGCTGACAACGGCTGAGATTGCCGAGCATTTAAAAGTGGGCACTCACGGTTCTACCTACGGTGGTAACCCATTAGCCTGCGCTATCGGTAATGCTGTGTTAGATGTAGTGAACACACCTGAAGTGTTAGATGGCGTAAAACATCGCGAGCAGTTATTGCGTGATGGTTTGAACAAAATCAATGAAAAATATCATGTTTTTTCAGAAGTACGCGGTAAAGGTTTACTCTTAGGGGCCGTTCTTAATGAACAATACCAAGGTCGTTCACGCGACTTTTTGGTGGCCTCTGTCGCTGAAGGCTTAATGAGCCTGATGGCGGGTGCTAACGTGGTGCGTTTTGCTCCTTCTCTGGTGATCCCTGAGGCTGATATTGCTGAAGGTCTAGCTCGTTTTGAACGTGCTGTGGCGAGCATAGCTGCCGCCTAAATGACCAAAGGAGTGCTGAATTTATTCGCACTCCTTTTTTGTCAGGGAATACTTACCTGCATCACTACCTGTCTTTTTGAAGAGAGGTGCCTTGATGCACGGTAAGCCAAAGTGAGGAGACACTAAGATGTTAATCATACGTCCTATTCAGGCTGGCGATTTTGAGGCCTTATATCAAATTGCCGAAGAGTCTGGTCATGGTTTTACGTCATTACCTGTGAATGCGGATCTGCTCAGACATAAAATTGCTCGAGCAGAAGCCTCATTCGTCAAAGCCGTAGAGACTCCCTTCGATGAAGGTTATCTAATGGTGTTGGAAGATACCGATACCCGTGAAGTGGTGGGAACGTGCGCCATCGAAGCGGCGGTGGGAATGGAAGATGCGTTCTACCATTATCGACTCGGTACCGAAGTCTATCATTCTGAGCAAATTGACGTGCGTAACGAGGTCGAAACACTCACCCTTTGCCATGACTACACTGGTGCTGCTGAGATGTGCACGCTGTTTTTGCGTGAAGCATATCGCAAGGGCAACAATGGCCGTATGTTATCCCGCAGTCGATTTCTGTTTTTAGCTCAACATGCGAAGCGTTTTGGCGAAACTGTGATTGCCGAAATGCGCGGTGTAAGCGACGCCGAGGGGCATTCACCTTTTTATGGTTGGTTGCAAAAACACTTTTTGGGCATAGATTTTATTCAGGCGGATTATCTTTCTGGCTTAGGTAAAAAGGCATTTATGGCCGAAATGATGCCACGAAATCCTGTCTACGTTTGTCTGTTGCCGGAAGAAGCGCAGAAAGTGATTGGCGAAGTGCATACCAATACCCGTCCGGCATTAAGTCTGCTGCAGGCCGAAGGTTTTAGATGCCGCGGTTATGTGGATATTTTTGATGGTGGTCCAACGGTTGAGTGTCGTTTATCGGACATTCGCGGCGTGCGTGAAAGCCGTTTATTAACCGTCGATATTGGTGACATGGTCGAAGCCGACACTCAATTTATTATCTCAAATACCCAATTAGCCAATTACCGAGCGACGTCTGCTGCATTGGCCGTGGACGACAAATCCGAACATATCATCATTAGCCCTGAGCTGGCCGCGGGTTTGTTACTCGCAAAAGGCGATCAAATCCGTATTTTGGCAATGTAGGAATAACCAATGACACATTATATTCAAGGCCAGTGGCATGCTGGCAAAGGTCATGACGTGACCTCAATTAACCCTGCCAATGCACAATCTATTTGGACTGGTAAAACGGCCACTGCAGAACAAGTTAATGCCGCCGTTGATGCTGCGCGCGCCGCACAGTTTGATTGGTTTATGTTAGGTTTTGATGCGCGTTTAGCCATAGTTGAAGCGTATCGCAGCCAACTCGAAGCCAATAAAGCGGAACTAGCAGAAACGATTGCCCAAGAAACGGGTAAACCTCAGTGGGAAACCGCGACTGAAGTCGGTGCCATGATAGGCAAAATTGCTTTATCGGCTGCGGCTTACAATAAACGTACGGGCACAGAAGCCAACGATACGCCAGCAGGACGTGCGGTTATCCGCCATAAGCCCCACGGTGTTGTGGCGGTGTTCGGTCCTTACAACTTCCCTGGTCATTTGCCGAACGGCCACATAGTCCCTGCGCTGCTGGCGGGGAATACCGTGATTTTCAAACCTTCAGAGCTCACGCCTAAAGTCGCTGAGCTGATGGTTAGCCTATGGGATAAAGCGGGTCTGCCTGCTGGCGTGCTTAACTTAGTTCAAGGTGAGGTGGATACGGGTAAGGCACTGGCTTCTCACCCGCAGCTCGATGGTCTGTTCTTTACTGGCAGCTCACGCACAGGTCATTTTTTACATCAACAATATGCCGGTCATCCGGGCAAGATTTTAGCACTTGAGATGGGGGGTAATAACCCACTGATCATCAAAGGTGTGCAGGATATTAAGGCCGCAGTGCACGATATTTTGCAGTCGGCTTATATTTCATCTGGCCAACGTTGCACTTGTGCGCGCCGTTTATATGTCGAGCAAGGCGAGCAGGGCGATGCGCTGATTGCCATGTTAGTCGATGCGGTTAAACAGATTAAAGTCGGTCCTTGGAATGCGCAGCCACAACCTTTTATGGGCTCAATGATTTCTGAAACTGCCGCTAAGGGTATGGTTGCGGCGCAGGCGAATCTGTTGAACTTAGGCGGCGTGTCTTTGGTCGAGTTGACCCATCTAGAAGCGGGTACAGGCTTAGTGTCTCCTGGCCTTATCGATGTGACAGCGATCGATGCATTGCCGGATGAAGAATACTTCGGACCTCTACTGCAGCTGGTGCGTTACAGTGATTTTGATCAAGCGATCAAATTGGCTAACCAAACGCGTTACGGCTTGTCTGCGGGATTACTTGCCGATAGCCGTGAAGATTATGATTATTTCCTCGCGCGTATTCGTGCTGGCATTGTTAACTGGAACAAACAAATCACTGGCGCATCGGGCGCGGCACCTTTTGGTGGTGTTGGGGCTTCGGGTAACCACAGAGCGAGTGCTTTCTATGCCGCCGATTACTGTGCTTATCCGGTCGCTTCGGTCGAGGCTGATGCCGTGAGTTTACCCGCGACATTAAGCCCAGGTTTGAGCTTGTAAGCGGGTAGGGATTTGACTTTTATGCGGTAAAGAATATGTGGGAAAGAGGAGGAAGGACTAATGTTCTTCCTTTTTAATAACAAGCAGTGACGTTACTTAAGTTTCTACTGTGGGTATGTGTGACGCTGCAACAGTGGCATTTAGGTCGTTACATTTAGTGTTTGCGGCAAAATAACAGCAATAACCGCAGCACAATAAAAGGAGTTTTTATGCATACCGACATCAACGCGTTATTTGCCGCTCTGTGGCAAGACTATATTCAAATGACCCCTTCAGCGGCAAAAGTGCACGCTTTGTTGGGTCATGGTAAGCCGATCATCAACGACCATATTGCCCTGCGTACTTTCAATATCGCTAAGGTGAATTTGGACGTACTGGCTAAGCATTTCACTTCATTAGGTTATGTACCTTGCGGTGATTATAAGTTTGAACAGAAAAAACTGATCGCTAAGCATTTTGAACATCCAGACTCGACTCAGCCTAAAGTGTTTATCTCTGAGCTGTTAGTTGAAGAATTTAGCCCTGCGCTGCAAGACACCATTCGAGGCTTAATCGCCCAAGTGGATGCTGCAGCGACGACCGCTGACAACTTTATTTACTCAGGCCGTCATTGGTCTTTAGATGCTAAAACCTATCAGGACTTATTAACTGAGAGTGAATATGCAGCTTGGGTAGCGGCTTTTGGTTATCGCGCTAACCATTTCACTGTGTCTATCAATCACCTCGACGGTTTTGAGACTTTAGAGTCAGTGAATGATGCTCTGAAGCAAGCGGGCTTTGTGCTCAATAGTTCAGGTGGCGAGATCAAAGGTTCGCCAGAAGTCTTGTTAGAACAATCGTCGACTATGGCCGATAAGATTGGTGTTGAATTTACTGACGCGACAGTGGAAATCCCAAGCTGTTTCTATGAGTTTGCACTACGTTATCCTATGGCTAATGGCGAGCTCTACACCGGCTTTGTGGCGGCGTCTGCCGACAAGATTTTTGAAAGCACCAATGTGAATAAAGTCTAACGTCCTCAAATTGCTTTCTGCATAAAAAAAACGCCATCAATTCGATGGCGTTTTTTATGGATATTTCAAACAAGGCATTAAATACGATTGGCATAACCCGGGGCTAGCTAAAGGTCAGCTCGATCCTCAATCCACCTAAGCGAGTGCTGTGATTAAACTGCAGTTCAATCTCGTATTGCTCGGCAATTTCTTTTACTATTGATAATCCTAAACCGTGACCCATCACAGACTCATCAAGCCTTGTTCCTCTTTGTGTGAGCTTATCTAGCTCATCATCAGCAACCCCTGGACCATCATCATCGATACAAAGGCAGAGACGCTCTTGCTGACGCGATAGCTGAATGCTGACTCGGCTCTGGGCCCATTTAAAGGCGTTGTCTAGCAGGTTGCCTAAGAGCTCCATGCCATCTTCCCTGTGAATAGGCAGTCTGAGAATATTGGGATCGAGTTCGAAATCGCATTCAATGGATTTATTGCGGTGAACCTTATTTAGCGTGTTGGCTAGGCTATGTAAATCCCTAGGGATCACCAATTGCGCAGCGGGGAGCATGTCGCCAGTGATCCTCGCCGCAGCCAGCTTACGCTCGACCATCTTGTGAATCGAATCAAGTTGCTGCTGCAGGGCAATGGCAGTTTCAGGATCTTTGAGGCCAAGAGCTTCAACCTGTTGCTGCATCACGGCAAGTGGCGTTTTGAGCCCATGGCTCAAATTACCTAAGTTATTGCGGCTACGTTCAATTTGCTTGGCAGTGTACTCAAGTAGTTCATTATAGGTTTTTGCTAATGGTTGTACTTCGGGAGGAATATTATTGAGCTCCAGTGCGTTAATTTCCCCTTGTCTTAGCCGAGAAAGCGCGTGCTGTATGTGCTTAACTGGCTTAAAGGATTGACGTAGGATCAAGAATATCCCCGCGATCATAGCAACTAACATCGCCAGATTGACACCAAGCTTAGTGCCATAAACCTCACTAAACACGCGTCTACCGATACTCAAATCTTGCGCAACGGTTAAGGTGGCGCTGACATTGGCACTGCTGGAATTTAATCCCAGTGATAATAACTGCATATCGTTATTTTTTGGCCCTTTAGCTTGCCAGACGCGGGTTTGATTCGGTGCCAGTGGCTCGATATCTAACTGCATATCCCACAGGGAGCGTGAGCGAATCACTTCATTTGGCAGGTTAAGCTGAAAATAACGGCCTGAATAGGCGGGCTTGTAGAAACTGGAAAGCTGGCTTTGATCTATGCTGATCTCCCCATCGTGGATATGGGTTGCCAGCATGATATGTTCGAGATCTTCTTCTAAGCGATTGATAATAGAGTCGTGGAAGGCCTGACGTAGCATGGACTCAAACAGTATCAGTCCAATCACAGTACCTAACACGAGTAAGCCAGTTAACCATAAACTGAGCTTAGTGCGGATCGAGATCATTCAATAATGCCGTGGAAGATGTAACCTTGGCCGCGACGGGTTTCGATCGTGGTTTTACCCAGTTTCTTGCGTAGATGGGTGACATAAACCTCGACCACATTACTCTCTTTTTCATCGTCAAACTGATAGAGCTTATCGGTTAGCTGCGTCTTAGATAACAGCTTCTTAGGTGACATGAGGAAGATTTTTAACAGCCTGAATTCCATTGCTGTGAGTTCATACAGCTGCTCGGCCACTTTTACCGTTTGCTCTGCTTCATCTAAAACCACGCCACCATAACTCAATTGTTTACTTGAGGTGTTTAGACGACCATGTGCACGGTGGATTAAAGCTTGGATTCGGGCCAATAATTCCTGGGCGTGGAAAGGTTTACCTAAGTAATCGTCGGCGCCAGCATTAAAACCTTCTACTTTTTCATGCCATTGGCTGCGGGCAGTCAGCATGATAACTGGAGTGCTGATCCCTTGATTTCGCCAGCCTTCGAGCAGTTCGAGGCCGTTGCCATCGGGCAAACCTATGTCTAAGATTACGCAATCGTATTGGGTTTCTTTGATCAGATAATCGGCTTCAAGCGCTTTGTCTGTAATATCGGTTACATAGCCAGCGAGTTTGAGTTGTTTCTCCAGCTCGGTGACTAGCATTGGGTTATCTTCAACGAGTAACAGTTTCATGTTTTCGACATTCGCTCGGTAGTGCTATTGATTGATCGGCTTGACCATTAGTTGCATCAATACTGAGATTAACGATTTGGCCACGCTGAACTTTGATTTGCAAATCATAGCGCCATTTATGATCTTCTTGATAGAGATGAGCATCAATTAGTTCACCTTGGCAAAATTGGTTCACTACGGCGAGTGTACCGTTTAAGGACAATATTTGCCCAGAGTTAACTAACGCCTTGGCTTGATAATGTTCTAATTCAATAGGTTCGGCATGCAAGATTATTGGATGCACCAGCGTGAATAGGCTGAAAAAACAGATTAAAAACAGCCGTTTCATTTGAGCTCCCCAATAAAAAATGGCCTAGAATTTATTCTAGGCCACTTTAATAAGGCAGGCTTAAATCAAGCTGAAGACTAACTTAACGGGTACCGTATACCACGATTGTCTTACCATGAGCTTGGATCAAATTCTGTTCTTCTAACATCTTCAAGATACGACCCACAGTTTCCCGTGAACAGCCAACGATTTGGCCTATCTCTTGACGAGTGATCTTAATCTGCATGCCATCAGGGTGTGTCATAGCATCAGGTTGTTTAGCCAGATGTAATAGAGTTTGAGCAATACGGCCTGCAACGTCTAAGAATGCAAGGTTACCCACTTTCTGGCTGGTACTTTGTAGGCGATAGGCCATTTGTGCAGACAGCTTCATCAGAATTTCAGGGTTAACTTGAATTAACTGTCTGAATTTCTTATATGAAATCTCAGCGATTTCACAAGCTTGCTTAGCACGAACCCAAGCGGTACGTTCGGCTTGTTCTTCAAACAAACCTAGTTCACCGATAAAGTCACCTTGATTCAGATAAGAAAGGATCATCTCCTTACCTTCTTCATCTTTAATCAATACCGCTACAGAACCTTTTACTATGTAATAAAGGGTATCTGAGTCTTCACCAGCATGGATAAGAGTGCTCTTTGCAGGGTACTTATGAATGTGACAGTGTGATAAAAACCATTCCAAAGTTGGATCAGGTTTTGGCTTACCAATCAGAGCCATGTTGGTGTTCCTCGATTGATTAAAACGAAAGTAAGAGTATTCTAAATAAGCATTTTACGTCAATTAAACTCACAAAAACTTGATGGAAGTCTTAGTTTAGAATAAGTGAATAAATGCAATTAACCATCTAAAATTAGAGCTTATTTTGCTACTTTAGTGATTTAAGTCAACTAAATCGATATGAAACTCGCTGGATTCACTTAACTCTGTCGAGTTAATCACATCTTACCAGTCTATTTCAGCAGTTTTATTATAGATTATGAATAAAATATGCCACTAAATTACACAATAACATGTTTCACTTTTTAAATTTGACATTCCATTTGGCTTAGCTTCCCCCATTATCCTGAGGTTTGTGTGTATTTAGGCTCGACTTATGGGGTTAATTCTGGCTAACTTTGAGGGCAGTTGTTTTTAAGAGAGGTAAGCAAGTGAAATACAGATTATGGGTTTTAGGTGCAGGTTTAAGCTTAACAATAGGGCTGAGCTCTGCGGCGCACGCATTTTCTATCCCGCAGCCAGCAGCTGAACTTGCGGCCAGTAAGTTTGTGCATATTCAGGTGACGGCAGAGCAAGGTGATGCCGATGCCCAATTTTTGCTAGGATTAATGTATCTCTCTGGACGTTTTGTGTCGCAAGAAGTGCCCACTGGATTGCACTGGATCTCACTTGCCGCCGAACAACAGCATGAAAAAGCGCAGCAAACCTTAGCGGATCTGTCATTTGAAGGCCAATTGATCAAGCGTGACTTGTCAGTCGCTGAGCATTGGTATAAAGCGTTGAGTGAGCAGGGCAGTCGTTGGGCTCAATTCCGTTTAGGCTTTATTTATGCGTCTGGCGGTGACGGTGTGCAGCGCAACTGCGGTAAAGCGGTCGAGCAATTTTCCCAAGTGGGTGATGATGTTGCTTTGGGCAATGTGGCGTGGATTTTAGCAACTTGTCCCGAAGCAGAATATCGTGATGGCAATAAAGCGGTCGAGTTGTCCTTAAAATTACTCAAAGTGAATGAAAACGATCCTACAAATCTTGATAATTTAGCTGCGGCTTATGCTGAGTTAGGCGATTTTGGTGCTGCTATTTCGACGCAGCAGAAAGCGATAGAAGCGTTGAAAATGAATGCTGAAATGACTAAGACTGATGAGTTTATGCTGCGGTTACAAACCTACGAGCAAAAGCGTGCCTATCGCGAAACCTTACGTTTACTCGAATAGGGCTTTCTTCATCATCGCTCTCTAGTTAACTGCTATTTTTATTCTAGTATTGATTAATACATTGATTCATAAGTGTAAAAATAAAGCCTGAGTGGATACTCGGGCTTTTTGTTTTTGATTAAGGTTAACCGAGTGTCCAAGAATTTAGGATGTGATATTCGACACCCGTGCTTGTGCTTTTTGAATGGTATAAATGCAAATTATCGGGCGTTAACGTCAGCGTATTCATACCTTTGAGTTGCAATAAAGCCGACTCATCTAGTGTCCATTGTTTTGCTTTTCTAAATAAACTGATGTGCGGGCAAAAGTTGTGCTCATTCCGATGCAATTGCAGTCGGTCAGCAATTTCTTGCGTCTGTTTAGCGAATTGCGCTAACGGAGGCTCAATATCATCGCCTTTCAAGCAACATACTTGCGCATTGGGCCATACATCGAGCTGGTTAAGCCGAACGCTAAATCTTGGCTTCACTAAGCGGTCAACCGCATCAAGGAGGGCGATTTTTTGCTCGTTGTTAGCTTGACCCATAAAGCGGAGCGTTAAATGCAGATTGCTGACACTCACCGCTTTCGCCTCAGGATTAAGGTGGCATATCAATAGCTGCTGCAATTCACTTAGGTATCCCCTTTGACTATCTGTGGGAGCGAAGCCGAGGAATAGCCTTTGTTGCATCGGTTTATCATCCTTTTGGAGGGCTTAATATGGATTATCTCAGCGAACACTTTGACGTTAAGCGCATTTGAGCGTTAATCTAGCTGTTGAATTTATCAGCTAATTTGTGACTCAAGCAGACGTTTAATTCACTGTGAGCCTATACTTAATGCACGTCGATAATACCTTAAATGGATTTTTAGGTAAGGAAGAGACTTTTCATGTCAGTAGGTTTAGCTAATCCACTCCAACAGGCTTTGGTCAGTATTTTTAGTGAATCCCCGCTAGAAACCTTAGAGCAGAATGTTGACAGAGCGCTTGAGACTATTACTTTGCAACTGCATTGTGACGGGGTATTTGTATTAACCGGAAGCCAGTCACTGGATCGTTTACGCACGCGTAATCTGTATTTAAAACCTCAATTTGCCCAAGGCCAACAAACCCGAGTCTGGCCCTTGGCACGAATGCCATTTTTTCGCTCTCTTGT
Organism: Shewanella sp. ISTPL2; assembly: GCF_013283205.1. Classification (NCBI taxonomy): domain Bacteria; kingdom Pseudomonadati; phylum Pseudomonadota; class Gammaproteobacteria; order Alteromonadales; family Shewanellaceae; genus Shewanella; species Shewanella sp. ISTPL2. The sequence goes on from NZ_JAAPAV010000001.1 coordinate 530,256, forward strand.
CCGTACTCCGCGTCTATTAAATCTGGCTGATGTGAATACCTTACCTGCCGATGCTCAGGCTGAGCGAGCTTTATTAAGGGATTGGGACGTCAAGAGTCTATTAGTATTGCCGCCAGTCGTGTTTGGCGAAACCCGTATTGCCTTGGGGGCCGTAAATTGCTCCGAATGCTGTGAATGGAGCGAAGAGTTTATAAGTGAGTTTAATCACGCCGCTGTGATGATTGGCTCTGCGATGGAATTGACGCGTATTGCTTTAAGCATGCTTGCCAGTGAACATAAATACTGTGAAGTATTCAACCAGTTGCCCTTAGCCTGCGCCTTGTTAGATAAGCATGATCAATTGACTATGCTGAATAAAGTCGCTCTGCAAACCCTGCCAATTCAACATGGCTATGATTTATTCGACATGGTGCGTGAGGAAGAACACGCCATGCTAACCGATACCTTACATGTGGTACGAGAAGGTGTGCTCGGCCAAGCTTGGTGTGAATTACCTTTAAAATCAATTCATCAATTAACTTGGTTAAAACTGAGTTTTAGCCAGATTAGCGGCGATAAAGATACTTTAGTCATGATTGCCGAAGATGTCAGTGAAAAGTACCGCTTAGCCGATGAGCTGTCGTTCCATGCCAATTATGATGCACTTACGGGTTTACCTAATCGGCTACATTTTGAAGCACTATTAGAAAACCTACTACATGCCCACGATGATATGCCTATTTGCGTGGCGTTTCTCGATTTAGACCAATTCCAAGTCATTAACAATATCAGTGGCCACCAGGCGGGCGATAAACTGCTTTGCCAAGTCGCATTACGTTTGAAACAGCTCGTACGTAAAGGCGATATTGTTGCCCGTTTAGGGGGCGATGAGTTTGGTATCCTGATGCATTACTGCAATGTGGACTCTGCGAAACAGATTGCTAAGCGGATTTGTACCCAATTAGCAAATCATGAGTTTATTTGGGAAAGTCGTAGTCACAATGTCAGTGTCAGTATGGGGATTGCTAGACTAGATAAAAAATCTGCCGATATTTATACCGTCATGAGTCAAGCTGACGCTGCTTGTCGATTGGCGAAGGATCAAGGCCGAAATGGCTGGCATTTATACAGTGCGAGCGATCCTAAAATGAACCGTCTCTACACCGAGATGATGGCCTCTGTTGATATCGTCGGCGCACTCGCGTTAAACCAATTCGAGCTTTATTTTCAAAGCATAGTGCCGTTAAACCGCGAGGAAACTGGCTTACATTTAGAGATCCTACTGCGTATGGTGCAGACTAACGGCACTATAGTGTCTCCTGCTATCTTCTTACCCGCCGCCGAGCGATACAACTTGGCTTCTAAGGTTGATCTTTGGGTGATCGATAATTTGCTCAAGTGGGGTGGTAGTCATTTAGATATTTGGCAGCAATTGGATCTTGTGTCTGTGAATCTGTCGGCAACCTCTTTGGGCGACCATGAGTTTATGAATTGGCTAGAAATGCGTTTGATGGCCGAACCTGAGCTGGTGGATAAGCTTTGCATCGAGATCACAGAAACCGCGGCTGTGAGTCAGCTTGATCAAGCCACAAAGTTACTCGAGATACTTCGTCCGCTCAATTGTAAATTAGCCCTCGATGATTTTGGTGCAGGCTTTTCTAGCTTTGCTTACCTTAAGCGCCTCAATGTGGATTTTGTAAAGGTTGATGGCCAATTTGTCGTCAATATTTGCCAAGACTCTGCGGATCAGGCGATCGTAAAATCCATCTGCCAACTTGGTCAAGATATGGGGTTTGATGTGGTTGCTGAATTTGTCGAATCCCAAGAAATAGGTTGGAAATTGCAAGCCTTAGGCGTCGACTATGCTCAAGGTTACGCCATCAATAAACCGATACGCTTAGCTGAACTACAGTCAGGGCTCAGTCAACCTTGGCTCGAAAAGCGTGAGATTTTTGCGCCCTATCCACAGCTGTAATCTTGGGCATGGCAGCTTTGAGCTGTTACTTATGTCAGCACTGACTTGATAATGTTTGCTGCGAAATGGTACTCAAAGCCGATTGTTAGTACACTGACGCCCTGTGTTGGCCGCTGATGTCTTTTTCTTGAACTCTCTACCTATTCATAGCTTATTAGCACCGCTGCGCGCGGCTTTTTCTCGTCACGCCCAAGTGATCCTCGAGGCACCGACAGGTGCGGGTAAATCAACGGCGTTACCTTTGGCTATGTTGGATTGGCCTGAAATCAGCGGACGCATTTTAATGCTCGAACCGCGGCGTGTCGCGGCGCGTAGTGTGGCGCACTATATTGCCAGCTGTCGCCAGCAAAAGGTGGGGCAAGAAGTCGGCTATCGCGTCCGCGGTGAAGCTAAAATCAGCGCTAATACCCGTTTAGAAATTGTCACCGAAGGCATACTGACGCGAATGATCCAACAAGATCCCGAGTTAACTGGGATTGGAATGATCATCTTCGATGAAATTCATGAACGTCACCTCACCACTGATTTAGGTCTTGCCCTAGCGCTCGAAGTGCAAGCTTCACTGCGGGACGATTTAAAGATATTAGCTATGTCAGCGACTCTATCAGGTCTTGCCTTAGCTGAACTCATGCCAGAAGCGGTGACCTTGCACAGCGAAGGCCGGAGTTTTCCTGTCGACATCGAATATCGCCCCGTGCCAACTCAGCAGCATTGGATCGATCACCTCGGCCGCTGCGTGTTAGAACTGGTCTCGGCCAGCAGCAGTGCCAGTGTTGATAAAACGGCTACCAATAATGCCGTGCTCGTGTTTTTACCCGGTAAAGGGGAGATTTCACGATTACAGCAGTTTTTGCGCGAGCGCTTAGCGGACGATGCCTTTTTGATTTGCCCTCTTTATGGTGAACTTTCAGGTGCCGAGCAAGATAGCGCGATCGCGGTAACCACGGACGGCAGGCGTAAAATCGTGCTAGGGACTAACGTGGCGGAATCGAGCTTAACCATTGAAGGCATAGGTTTTGTCATCGACAGTGGCTATAAACGACAAGCGAGTTTTAACCCTAAAACCGGCGTCACCCGCTTAGGCTTAAAACGCATAAGCCAAGCCTCCGCAACTCAGCGTAGTGGTCGCGCCGGGCGTTTATCAGCGGGTGTTTGTGTTCGCCTGTGGAGCCAAGAAGAACATGGTCGCATGCTCAGGGTCGATGAACCCGAGATCAGCCAAGCGGATCTGGTGGCTATGGCCCACGATTGTGCTTACTGGGGCGCAAAATCCTTTAGCGACTTGATGTTATTAACGCCGCCACCAAGTGTGCATGAGGCGCTGGCGTGGAAACTGTTACAAGATTTAGGCATGGTCGATGCTCAAAATAAACTCACTCCCCACGGTAAAGTGGCCTACGAGCTAGGGTGTCACCCAAGACTTGCTCATATGTTATTGGGCGCAAAAAGTTTGGGCGCAAACAATGGGGGGGTCAATAATGCTAACGAACAAGCAACGCAATTGGGCAGTTTGGCCTGCTTGTTGTCGGGGGTTTTAGAGGCGCGCGGTTTGCCTAAAAAGGGCGCCGATATCATGAATTACCTGCACTTTGCCTGTAATGGACAAGCTGGGCAACAGGCAAAACAGTGGCAGAAAAAGCTAGGATTAGCGGCGGATTTGTCTAAGATAGCGACCCATGCACACCACAGCGATGTGGGGTTATTATTAGCACTTGCTTATCCGGATCGTATCGCTAAGGCCCGCGGTGTTGAGGGCTACCAATTAGCCAATGGTACTGGCGTCGTGCTCGCAGCCGATGATGCATTGGCGCAAACTCCGTGGATGGTGGTGGCGGATTTTCAAGAAACTGAAGGCAGAAACGCTGGGCGGATTTACTTAGCGAGTCAGCTTCAGCCAAGCTTGTTCGACGGCGAGCTAAAAGGTTTGCTGGACATTCATGAGATCTGTGGCTGGGATGAAGCTAAAGGTCGAGTGATTGCACAGCGCCAATACAAGGTCGGACAAATTTTAGTAAAAACCGAGATGATTGCTAAGCCTGAACGTAAGCAAATTGTCTCTGCCTTACTGGGCTATATTCGCCAGCAAGGATTACAAATCCTCAATTGGAACGCTAACTTAGAACAGTTTCAACACAGGCTCAAACTGGCAACTGAGTTCGACGCGGGCAGTGACTGGCCCAAGGTTGATGATGAAGCATTATTAGCGAGCCTAGAAACTTGGCTGGCGCCTTACCTCGAAAATGTGAATAATCTGCCGCAATTAGTTAAGCTTGATTGCTTTGGTTTTGTGGCAAACTGTTTGAGCTGGCAGCAGAAACAGCGACTTGACGAGTTATTGCCAACTTCCTGGCCGTTAGTCACCGGTACCTCTGCGCCAATAGTATACGACGAGTCTGGACGTGTGCTGCTGCGTGTACGTCTGCAAGAAACCTTTGGCATGGCGCAGAGTCCTATGTTGGCGCAGGGCAAGCTAAAGGTGACGATGGAATTACTCTCTCCGGCGCAGCGTCCATTAGCCTTGACGGCAGATTTAGCCAGCTTTTGGCAGGGACCTTATGTGGAAGTTAAGAAGGAAATGCGCGGTCGATATCCAAAACATCTGTGGCCAGACGATCCTGTGAATACACTGCCGACAAAATTTACCAAGAAGAAAACCTTGGGTTTAGCTCAGCCCTAGCACCACGCCGATGGTTTTATAACATTTTGTTATGAAACACTTTGATTCGCACCACGTTAGCTTTGTGCCTATGGCTGATGTCTTTAAATGCATGAATGATGAAGTAGATATGACAACTAAGACGACAAAAAAATCACCCGCTTCCCGTCGGGCTAATCATGGCCGCGGTTTATTTCGACGAATTTGGTCTATCAGTTGGAAATTAGGCTTGGCTGGATTAGCTGTAGTGACTTTTTACAGTATTTATCTTGATCAAATTATTGCGCAAAAATTTGAAGGCCAAAAATGGCATTTGCCCGCGCAGGTGTTTAGCCGCTCTATGGCGCTGTACCCCGGTGCGGCAGTCAGCCATCCACAAATGATGGCTGAGCTTAAGTTGCTCGGCTATCGCAAAGTCGCTAACCCACGCCAAGTGGGAGAGTTTTCGGCATCGAGCACTCGTATTGAATTGTGGCGTCGACCGTTTTTGCATCCTGAAGGCGATCAAGTCGAACAAAGAGTCATGATCAGCTTCGACAGCAATGGCATCAGTTCGGTCACTCGAGTCTCAGACAAGCGTCAACTCGCCGTATTCCACCTTGAGCCTGTATTGCTCGACCGTATTATTACTGGCGATGGTGAAGACAGGCTGTTTGTGCCGACCGAAGAAATGCCAAAGTCGATCGTGCAGGCGTTACTGCTGGTGGAAGATCGTAGTTTTTATGAACACCATGGTGTGAATCCATTCGCGATTGCGCGCGCGGCTTTTGTGAACATCAGCGCCGGTCGCACTGTGCAAGGTGGCTCGACGTTAACTCAGCAGTTAGCGAAAAACTTTTTCCTTTCGAGTGAGCGTTCCTTGCTGCGTAAGGTGCGCGAAGCCTTAATGGCGGTCATTATTGATTTTCGTTACAGCAAAGACGAAATCCTCGAAGCGTATCTTAACGAAGTGTATATGGGGCAGGATAAATCCCGCGCCGTCCATGGTATGGGTTTGGCCTCACGTTTCTATTTCGGCCGTCCTATCAGTGAGTTGACTATTTCCCAGCAGGCATTCTTAGTGGCTGCGATTAAGGGACCGTCTTACTACAATCCATGGAAATATCCGGATCGTATTCAAGAACGCCGTGATCTAGTATTGCGTTTACTCATGGATGCGGGGGATTTAACCACGGCTGAGTACAAGGTGGCGGTAGAGTCCCCCTTAGGGATCCGTAATCTCAATAAACCAGCACATCAAAAATTACCTTCTTTCTTCGCCTTGGTAAAACAGGAAGTGAACGAGCGTTATGGCGATGCGCTATTAAAGCAATCTGGGGTGAAAATCTATACCACGCTCGATCCTATGGCCCAAGAAGCCGCCGAAATTGCGGTGACTCAAACCCTCAAGAGCTTAGATAAGAGCAATAAATCATTGCAGATTGGTATGGTCGTGACCGACAAATACACGGGCGGTATCGCGGCTATGGTCGGCGATAAAACCCCAGGATTTGATGGCTTTAACCGCGCAGTTGAAATTCGTCGTCCTATTGGCTCGTTAATTAAGCCTTTTGTGTATGCTACGGCTTTGGCACCTAATAGCCAATTTACCTTAGCGACTCCTCTTAAAGATCAACCTATTACCTTAAAAAGCGAGCAAGGTAAGACATGGTCACCACAAAACTTTGATAAGAAGTTCAGTGGTCAGGTGCCTTTGTTAACGGCATTGAAAAAGTCGATGAACGTACCGACGGTAAATCTTGGAATTGCTGTGGGTGTGGATGCGGTCGCCACAACATTGGCTAAATCGGGTTGGCAGGAGCCGTTAAACGAGTATCCCTCCATGTTACTCGGCGCCGTCAATGGCTCGCCATTAATGGTAGCGCAAGTGTACCAAACCTTAGCTGATAGCGGTGTTTACCGTAAGTTAACCACAGTGACCGCTGTGCTAGATTCTGATAAGAACCCATTGCCAGTGACGCGATTGCCTAAAGAGCAAGCTATAGCACCTGAGACAGATTTCTTAATTCAATTTGCTATGCAGCAAGTGGTTAATACGGGAACGGCGACGCGTTTAGGTAATGCTTTCCCTGGCGTTGGACTTGCGGGTAAGACTGGCACCAGTAACGACAGCCGCGACTCTTGGTTTGCGGGCTTTGATGAGCGTAATGTCGCCGCCATTTGGGTTGGTCGTGACGATAACGGCAAAACCAGTTTGTATGGTAGCAGTGGCGCCATGGCCGTGTATCTTGCCTTCTTAAAGGAACGTCCACCTATTAGTCTGCGCTCAATCCCTGTGAACGGCGTAGTGAAGGGCTTTTTTGACCGAGATACAGGTGTTGCTAAGGAATCCACTTGCAGCAATGTCGATGCGCTTCCTGCATTAGCTGCGACCTATCGTCCAGTGAATAACTGCGGCGACCCTTTGCAGTGGTGGCAGAAAATTTTCTAGGTTAATAGGGTCGATAATGGGCCAATAACGCACTTATGCGTTGGATATAAAACCTTTTAGTCAGTATAACCTGCGCCGATGGAAGTGGTGTGATCGAGGGCAAACTCGGGGCGCCAATCTTCCCTTTGCACGGGACGTTAATCCAAAGTGAGAAATGACATGTTTAAAACCGCTGCCGCTGTGCATATTTTAGTGAAACACAAAGAACAGGCTGAGGATATTGTTAAGCAGCTGAATAATGGTGCTAATTTTGCTGTGCTCGCTAAGCGTTTTTCCTCTTGCCCTTCTGCCAAAAAAGGCGGCGATTTAGGTGAATTTAAAAAAGGCCAAATGGTGCCACAGTTCGATAAGGTTGCATTTTCAGGTGAATTACTGGTGCCACATATAGTGAAAACTAAGTTTGGCTGGCATGTGGTTAAAGTGCTGTATCGCACTTAATACCCCAGTAATAAGCGCATCTTCACCGAACGTTATTTTCGACTAATCAAATAGATTGGAAGATTAGGGAGCGATCAGCATGAAATTTAGTTTTAACACCGAAGATGCGAGTCAAGTTTGCGTAGGAGCTTTTGCCCTTGCGGTCCCCGTTGCATTTTCTGAGGAAGCGTGGCATCTCGGTGAGACTTTACCTTTATTGAATATCGGTATGCTTTTTAGTTTATCGCTGCTCTTTCTTGGGGTATTCACCTATCACAGCGTGTTCCAACAGAATATTGCTTCCCGCGTTCCTGTGTTTATTTTTCGTATCGTGGTGGCGTATTTGCTCACTGCCCTCGTGGTTTTCCTCGTGCTACTTTGCCTCGATAAAGTGCCATTTTTTGAGGACCCACTAACCTCTATAAAACGGATCATAGTGATCACTATGCCAGCCTCTATGGGCGCTATTGTTGTGGATAGTTTTGATAAAGAATGACACTGTTTCGCTAAATCTCATGACTTTTGTCACTGGTTGATTGCGGTTGTCTTGCGCATACTTATTTCCATGTTCTGACTTTGACATTGATTAAGCGTCATAAGCAGATCTAAATTTTGAGCTTGATAACGATAACGCCAATAGATAAAGGAAATGACTATGAACACTGGTGCCCTCGCTTTACTTATCCCAATATTTGCAATTGTTGGCGGATATGTGGTCGCTATAATGAAAATTCGCAACAAACAAGGTGTGTCGACGCGTGAGCAAGTGGCAGAAAACCAAGCTTTTCAGACCGAGTTAGCCATCCTTCGTCAGCGTATCGAAGTGCTAGAGCAGTTAGCCACTGACGATGGTTTTCAGTTAAAGCGTGAATTTAAAAAGGTCTAACGATTTATTCCTTGGCTTATCGGTGGCTAGGCAATACTTACGTTTTAGATGTTATTTGTTCTGACAAGGTATTGCTCGCCAAACGATAAATGATGTTGAGTTATTTTAAATGAGTCACGAGTGATGAAAACGGCCTTATTTTGCTAACATTTCTGCGGCATTATCGGCTGTTATATGTCGCGTCATCATGCTATACAGGCTCTATCTTGCATAAAATTCCGCCTAATATCTGCAGAATAAACCTGAAACGTCAACAGATCCTGATACCCCTGTCATTTGTTTGGCTTTACAAATGTGGGCAGGGTGTTACTTTGTACGCCTTACGTGGGTCAAGTCATCGGGTGAGTTAAATACCTATTTTAAGGTAGACTCGTGATAATTTTGTTATCCATCCCTGTATTGAGTTATTACAAATAGAGTTTATATGTTTCTAGCGCCTTATTTTTCTAAGCAAAATCAAGCTATTTCCGTTTCAGCACAACAAGCCAGTGACTTCGCGAAGAAAATTGCGCAGGACTTTAATCCTATCCACGATGTGGGGGCAAAACGCTTTTGCGTACCGGGAGATTTACTGTTTGCCCTAGTATTGACTCAATATGGTTTGAGCCAGAGCATGAAGTTTAGCTTTGCGGGTATGGTGGGTGATAGCGTCGAACTGCAATTCCCTGAACAAGTGAGCGAGAGTTTTTCGATTCGCGATAGTCGTGAAAAAACCTATCTTAATGTCAGCCGTCATGGCGATGTGAGTTGTTGCGATGCGCAGACCGAATCCTTTATTCGTCAATATGTTGCTTTCTCTGGGCATAATTTTATCGATATTCTGATCCCTTTGATGAAACAACATCAAGTGATGATCAACCCAGAACGGCCTTTAGTGATTTACGAAAGTATGTCGTTTGACTTAACCACCCTCGATTTTGTGCAAGTGACCTTATCCCTCGTTGGCCAAGATTTAAAAATCGATGGTAAACGTGGCGATGTGACATTGCACTTTGAATTACACAGTGGCGACACTTTAGTTGGCACAGGTATCAAAACCTTAGTGATGAGTGGATTACGTGCTTACGATGAGGTTCTTGTACAGCAAATGCGCGCCACCTATGAAGGTCGTAAAACTGATTATTGATTGACGTAAAAGCAATAGGTTGGCGTTTTGTCTTTTAGATAAAGCGCCATGCAATCCTTGATAGCGCGATTAAATGCTAGCAATTAATTGTTATTGACTGATAGCTGCGACACGATTGCTGAGACGTTTTCCGCGCCGCTACGTATTTCTCCCATCACTAATGTTACCTCTGCTAACTGTTGTTTTCCTTCCAGTGCAATACCTTCAACTTCGTTCATCATGCTAGTTGCACTTGTGGTGAGTTGTGTATTTTTAGTGACGACGGCGGCAATCTCACTGGTTGATTTACTGGTTCTGGAAGCAAGCTGCCTTACTTCATCGGCGACAACGGCAAAACCTCGGCCTTGTTCCCCCGCTCGTGCGGCCTCAATTGCGGCATTTAATGCTAGTAAATTAGTTTGATCGGCAATCGAACTAATGGTCGCGACTATGGCTTGAATACTTTGAGATTGTTCATTGAGTTGAGTTATCGCCAAGGTCGCTTTATGGGTTTGCTCGGCAATAGCATTAGAGGTATTTACCGTCGCATTGAGTAAATGTACGCCTTGTTCTGCTTGCTCGACGGTACGTTGTGACGTGGTCAGTGCAATATTGGCGGCTTCACGTACAGCGTGGCTTTGCTCGATCCGCTTGCTGATATCGCTCGCAAATTTAATTACTTTAACCACTTTACCTTGCTCATCCATAATAGGATTGTATGCCGCTTCTAACCAAATCGAATCGCCATAAGCATTTTTACGTTCAAAGAGACCGCTGCTATATCGACCTTGCTTTAGATCGTCCCAAAAGTGTGGATTTTGTCGATAAAACTCATCAAAACAGAAAATACGATGGTGTTTACCAATAATCTGCTCTTTGCTAAAGCCCATTGTCTTTAAGAAGTTAGTATTGGCTTTCAAAATCGTGCCATCGGTAGTGAATTCAATAATGGCTTGCGAGCGATTCAAGGCATTAAAAATGGCCGCTTGGTCGTCAAGTTGGTGCTTATCTTGGGTGATATCAGAGGCTGTTTTCATTATTTTAACGACTTTACCTGCCTGTTTTATGGGGAAGTAAGTGGCTCTAAGCCAGATCTCTTGGCCATTTTTATTCACTCGTGCAAAATTGCCTTCCTGTGGATGACCTGCTTTTAGACTGCTCCAAAATTGCTGGTAGGTAGCAGAATTACCATAAGCCGCCGAGCAAAACAGCTTGTGATGTTGGCCTACGACTTCATTAAGTGAATAACCTACCGTTTTTAAAAACAACGCATTAGCATCGAGAATTATTCCATCAGGCGTAAATTCTACTGTGGCAATACTGTGTTTAATCGAGTCGATGATCGACTCCGCCTCTTGGCGTTTACTTTCGCTCACTTCTAGGCTTTTACGTAATGAAGAGTTGAACACTGAGATACTCCTGATGAGTCTAACTGACTCAAAAACTGCAGTTCTTTATTGAAAGCTCGATATTTCGAGCTAGATATACTGATAAATATAGCTGTGATTTTAATATGTGGTTTATTTCTATGAAACGCGTGATCGGGATCTATATACCTAAATTGAGTAAAAAAGATCACTATTCCTCGGTTTATTCACGAATAGGCATAGCTAGAAAACATTAATGAGGCAATTCGGCTTAATCAGATTGAATTAACGCCAAAGAAAAAGCTGCCAAAGGGCAGCTTCTTAAGTGTCATCTTTGCTCGGCGATTAGCTTAGTTTTTCAATCTTAGCTGGCAGGCCTTGTCTGGCCGAAGCGCCACTTGCCCAATCCACCAGCGGGTAGCGGCCGTGGCGACTCGGATCAAACAGATTCAAGTCGTTCATATTGATGCCGACTCGGATCAGCGGATTGGCGGCGATTTTAAGGTTGTCGATCACTACGTCCCGCGCGCCGAGTTCCTTATGACCATAACCGTGTTCGATAGCGATGCAGTCAGGGTGCACTCCGGCAACACATTCCACTAAGGCAATCACGCTGCCGTTGGGCGTGCTGATCTTGACCGTGTCACCAGTGCTGATCCCAAGGCGACTGGCGGTCTTCTCGTTCAGCCGCACCGGATTATTAGGGTGCACTTGGCGCAAACGATCCGAGCCAATACTCATAGAGCTCATGGTGTGGGATTTGTAACTACTGATCAGCAAAGGCCATTGTGATTTATTAAATGCCTTATCGAGCGGTGTGCCATTGGCTAAGGCGGGTTGATATAAGCGTGGACAGCCACTCATAAATTCCCCTGTGAGACTGTTACGGCGACTGCCCACTTCTGGATTCCACAGCATCATAGGTTTTGGCCAAACCTTGGTTGGATTACCCACTTCATCCCGTGCACCGCTCATATTTTCAAAGCGGCCGCCGCGGGCAAATAAGTAGTTGACTTTTTTGACTTCATCTGGCTTGAGTCTGGCGTTGAGCTCACTTTGAATACGACTCACACCGCTAAGATACATGTCCTCAGCGTTAATATCGGCAACGGCTTTACCCAAATAGGCCACGTTGGCGGCGCCGTAAAGTGAGTAATCCGCTGCGCGCGTTAACGGATGTAAGCTGCCATCGGCGGCCTTAACGGCATTTTCGCCAAAGCCAGGTAGTTGCAGTTTCATCGCCACTTGGCTCAAGAAAGACTCCATGCACACCACATCACCACTGGCCATCTTTGTGACCCTTGGTTCGACAATCGGCCAGCGACCTGTCGTTTCCTTTGTCAGAGTACCATGCCAAGAAGGGCTCCAACCCCATGACTCGTAAGTTAATGTGTCGGGCACGATATAATCCGATAGCGCCGAGGTTTCGTTAATAAAGCTGTCGATACTGATAAACAGTGGCAGCACTTTGGGATCTTTCAGTTGTTCACCAATGGCTTCACCTAGGCCCGCTTGACCATAAATCGGATTGCCCATGTGGTTAATCCATGCTTTGAGTCGATAGGGATAACCGTGCACGGCCGCCGTTAAATGTTCGCCAAGCAAGGGCGATGAAATCGGAAACCAAGGCTCCTTTGCAGGATAAGGCGATTCGCCCGCTTCGACTTTACGGCGATACTCTGAGGTTTTCTCGTAGGGGAATTTAGATCGTGATAGGAATACGCCCTTAGGCTCGACCATGCCGTCAAACTCCTGCAGATTATACCTTGGGCCTTTACCAAAGGCAGGGAATGAACCGCCGGAAGCTAATGCGCCACCTTTTAAATTGATGTTACCTATCATGGCGTTGAGCATCATGATTGCCCACGCGCTATAAAAACCATTGGCGCTCATTGTGCCGCCGTGGGAGATGACTGCGGCCTTAGTGCCATGGCTGGTAAATTTATCCGCGAGGGCGATAATTTGCGCCTCGCTGATATCGCACTCCTTGGCATAGTGTGCCATCTCGAAGCTCTGCGCCGCTTCACTTAACAGTTGGAAGCTAGATTTAACCGCAATCGCCCCCTTAGGTGTGTCGACGCTTTGGTCAACGTCGAGCTTAGCTTTCTGACTTTGGCTCGCCAAAACTATCTTGCCACTCGCGGCATCGACAACCAACTGCGAGTCTTGCTCGCCGTAGGCTTTGCCGTCGAAAGGTAAGCCAAGATCGCTGGCAAAGAGATATTGGCCATATCTTGGATGGGTAGGTTCGCTGACGATCAAGAATCCTGCGTTACTGAAGCCACGGTAACCTGATGCTTTTGCGGCATCGACATTGGGCGCACTCAAAAAATCGGCGGCGTAGCGCTGATTATCAATAATCCAGCGCAACATGCCCATGGCGAGGGCCGAGTCGGTGGCGGGGCGGATCGGCAGCCAAGTATTGTTACCCGCGCAAGGTTGATTCGAGGTATTGGGTAGCATGGGCGACACCACCACATAACTGAAATTGGTGTTATTCACGCGCGCGTTAGCCAATTGTCTTGCTTGGCGTTTAAAGGGATTGCCCGATTGCTGCGGCGACGTGCCGATAAAGAGTAAAAATTCGCTATGGTCCCAATCGGGTTTCAAGTGGGCGTATTTTTTCAAATCATCCAATAAAGCGCCTGCTCCGGCGCGGTAGGTAAATCCACAGTAAGCGCCGTGGTTGGCAAAGTTTCGGGTGCCAAAGCTGTTGAAGGTAAAGCGTTTGATAATGGCATCGCGGCCTTCATCGGAGGCGTTTGAGACCAGTAACTGGTTGGCCTTAGGGCCGTATTCTGGATTATTGGTATCGAGCGGCGTGGCGATATCACGAATCGCTCTTAAGCCTTCGACTTGGCCCTCACCAAATAAATCACCACCTTCGACGACTTCATTCAGCAATTGCTCAAAGCTAATGCTCTGCCATTGGCCACTGCCGCGCTTACCCACGCGTTTAAGGCATTGGGTAACGCGGTGTGGGCTATCTAATTGTTCTAGCATGGCATTACCGCGGGCGCAGGCGGTGGAACGTCCTTGTAGACCCTGTTCTTGAAAGGCGCTAAGCCCAACAAAGGCGGTTTTGATTGGCGTATCGAAATCGATATGTTCCCGCGATGACAGCGGGTGATAAGGATTACCGCTGATACGGATGATTTTATCGGTTTTTTGATCGATACGAGCGCGCACGCCGCATTTGGTCCAGCAACCTAGACACATAGTATTGGCGATGCGCTGATCGTCATTGCTGATTAACTGACCTGACTTTAAATCGACTTTGTATTCAGGTGCTAAGGAATTGCCATGCAGCGGATCTTGGGTTGGTTTTCCTGAGGTACCATTGACGACACCTTTACCTATTTGCGCTAATGTATGGCTATAACCCGCGGCAAATAATCCCACACCACCCGTTACAGCGGCCCCTTTGATAAAACGACGTTTACTCTTATCCATGATGGACTCCTTAATTCTGTAAACTAATTGGGTGCTCAGCGAGCAAGTTTTGCCGCAGGCGTGTGGCGAATAAGTTCGGAGACCAGCGCCATTAATGCTAACCAAAGGCCGAAGGTACCGGCTATGCCTAATAGTCCTTCGGGTCCCCAAGGCAGTTGATAGAGATAAGTCCCCGCGCCGTATTTAGGATCGGTTTGCGCTTGGATGAGCACTATCCAGCGAAATCCCCACGCAAGGTGAATGGCCGTGAGGCTGACGATTAGCATTGCAACATTGGGTAAGTGACGAATGGCGAGTATCAGTGCCAGCACGGCGAGTGTGACCAGTACCCAAATCGCAGCAAGTTGCCAGCTGGGGCTGGTTTCAAGCAATAATGCGGCTTCGGGGGCCGAGCCCTTATCGAATAACGCCCAGCCGATAAGGCATAGGGCGAATAGACCAAAACTCGCTCTTACCCAGAGTAATAGGCTGTCTTGGGTGCGCTGTTGGTAGCCCTTTAATAGTCGATTCAGTACCACCAAAGTGCCGCAGGCGGCGAGCAGGGCACTCATTGCCATCAAAGGTGGCAGCCAATAGGTATGCCACAATGGCCGCGCCTTAATGGCCATGGTTTCCATGCCAGTGTAGAGGGCGATACTGCAGGCACTCAGGGCCGTGATCAGTGCGATCGGCTTGATGAATTTGTCACTGTTCCAATCACCGAATCTCAGTAATTGGCCTATTTTATTCACCCAATCTGAGTCTTGATTCGTGGTGTGCTTAGGCAGGTATTGACGCAATAGCAGCCAAGCAAACACTGCGCTGGTGCCCGAGAATACGGGCAGTAAAAAGGCGCCATACCACATCCAAGAATCAGGGCGAACTTGCGCATAAAAATGCCAAGCCCGCAGCGGTTGGTGTAAATCGGCGAGTAAGGCGATAGGGGCGACTATGCCTGCGGTTAACATTAAACAGGCGCAGAGCTTCAGCAATCTGTCATCGGGTTTGGGTTGGCTAAACAAGTGTATTGTCGCTACCCATACGCTGGCGTAGGCGAGCCCCATCATAAAAAAGTATTGCACTGCCCAAGGTAGCCAAGTAATGGCGATATCTGGGGTAAAGATTTCTTTAATGACCATGGTGGATCTCCTCGCCAGTATCGGTAAGTAAGGTTCTAACGGGGGCTTGGCCGCTAATCTTGTCCTCAAAAGCGCTGCTCATGCCGATGTAGAACACCCGTGGCGCAGTGTTGGCCGTCGGTTTGAGCACCTTGATATCGGTTTTGTTGGCGGCAAGCAGTTGGCTTATCTGGCTGTTGGGATTATTCAGATCGCCAATCACACGGGCTTCTCCTACGCAGGTTTCGACACAGGCAGGCAGTAATCCTGCATCTAACCTATGGGCGCAGAAGGTACATTTGTCGGCGGTATTGGTGTCGTGGTTGATAAAGCGCGCATCATAGGGGCAGGCTTGTACGCAATAGCCACAGCCAACACACCATTCATTATTGACGACCACTATGCCGTCCTTGCGCTGGAAGGTCGCGCCCGTAGGACAAACGGGGATGCAGGGCGGGTTTTCGCAGTGATTACAAAGTCTTGGTAGCATTAAAAACGCAGGCGGAGTGGTATCTTCCTGCTGCGAGACTTCATACTGCTGCACTGTGGTGCGAAATTGCCCGAGGGGCGGTTGATTCTCGATAGTGCAAGCGACGGTACAGGCTTGGCAGCCCACACAGCGGCGCAAGTCAATTACCATACCGTAACGTTTACCCACTTGGCCTTCGCTGGCACTGTGCATTTGAGGGCTGCGCTTATCATCCTGTGCATACACTTGCACGACAGGGATGAGTGCGGCGCCAACACTGACGCTGGCCATTTTGCCGAGAAACTGACGTTTACTCTTGTCCATACAGATTTCCTTCACTACTTGCAGATGGCGAATAAACTGGCTCATAGACCTAGAGTTAAGGTTTATGGCGAGGTTTACAGGCATTCTGTAAAAGGGGAGGCGGCATAACTATAGTGGTTTTCCACATATCGGGTGTGGACTTGATCTAGCGCAACAAATATCCGTTAGAATAGCCTTCAAAATGCTAGGGTTTTATTTTTTGTTACTTGAGTTTGGCCTTTTCTTAGCTTGAGTTGAACTTGATTTTAGTGTGAGTGACTGGGGATAAAGGATTACACTTCATGTTATTGAGGATGATGAAAACGGTGTTTCGCTTAGCTGTATCGGTCAAGTGGCCGTTATCGATTCTGAGCACTCCACATTCCGTGGCAATACCGAGAAAAAAGCCAAGGAACGCAGTGTTATTCCTATGCTTGCTGGCTTCGGTTAAGGTGTTTGCTGCGGAGCCACTGAATCAAAGCGTACATTCGGGATTAACTGACCCTGAGGTTGTTGCTCAAGCTGCTATCGAAGAGCCCAGTTATCAAGTGGTCGATGTTGGCGTGTTAGCCATCCGCGGTTATAAGGCGACCATCAACCGCTGGCAACCTTTGATGGGGTGGCTCGAAACTCAAATTCCCAACAGTTACTTTAGGTTACATCCTCTCACCCTCGATGAGCTAGCTAAGGGCGTTGAAACCCAAGGGCTCGATTTTGTGATCACAAACCCAGGGCAATCCGTGTTGCTGGCGCGGCAATATTCCCTCACTTGGTTGGCGACCCTGCGCAGTCCGTTAAATAATGGCGCGGCAATGCAAGTGGGCTCGGCGCTGGTGGTGCGCGCCGATTCACCCTATCACACCTTAAGTGATCTCAAGGGACGTCGACTCGGGATCGTATCGAAAAATGCCTTTGGTGGTTACTTGACCTTAGTGTACGAAGCGCAGCTAAAGGGCATAGATTTGCCTCGCTTTGTGGGTGAGATTATTCCGCTGGGGTTCCCGCTAGATAATTTGTTGTATCAGTTAGATGATCAAAAAAGTGGTGATGATGCTGCGAAAGATAATCGACTGGATGCGGCTGTGGTGCCCGTGTGTCAGCTTGAGCAGATGCAAACGGAAGGTCTTATTAACATCGCCCATTATCGAGTGCTCGATAATCAAGCGCCGGTGGGATTTAATTGCCAAGTCTCGACTCACCTTTATCCCAACTGGTCTATGGCAAAGACCAATCGCGCCTCCCAGTCTCTGGCTAAAAGTGTGACTCAAGCTTTGCTGGCGCTGCCCGAAGATCATCTCGCCGCTAAGTCTGCTGATTCTGCGGGCTGGACCACGGCCGTGAGTCAGCTTGCGATCGATCAACTGCTTAAAGATCTCGATATGCATCCTTTGCAGGCACCATGGTGGCAAAGGGCGTGGCAGTGGATCAAGTTACATCAACAATGGGCTTGGCTTGTTTTGGGGATTTTGGTTTTACTCAATGTGTATCATTTTTGGCTTGAATACCGCTTTAGTCGTCGTGGCCGTGAGTTGATTAACACTCAGCGCCAGCTCAATGAAAACCGTGCGTTACTGGAACATGCACAGCGTATTGCGATCGCCGGCGAGCTTGGCGCGAGTCTCTCCCATGAACTCAATCAACCTTTGGCGGCGATTGGCCATTATTGTCATGGCGCTGAAGTGCGATTACAGCGGGGGACGAGCCCTGAGGAGTTGCAATCTGTATTGGCGCTGATCCAGCAGGAAGTCACGCGCGCCGACAATATTATCAGTCGCTTACGTAATTTATTGAAGAAGCGACCTGTGTCGAAACAACCTTTGTATCTGCATGAGTTGGTCAATGATACTGTGCCGCTGCTCGCCTATGAGTTTGAGCAACATCAAATCAATCTTGCCGTGAATGTGAGCGGCGAGCCCTATTTACAGTCCCTCGATGAAGTTGGCATGCAGCAGTTGTTGCTTAACTTGCTGAAAAACGCCTTTGACGCCTGCGTTCAGCGGTTAGAGCTTGAATCCAGTGGCACCGAACAGAGCATCACGCAAAAGCCATACACACCCACGATCGATATCGATCTTCGCTATCAAGAATGTACGCTCTTGCTGACGGTCACAGATAATGGCACAGGGTTAACCGAAGAGACCAGTCTGCTGATGCAAGCATTTTATTCCACTAAATCAGAGGGGTTAGGTTTAGGCTTAGTGATTTGCCGTGATATTGCCGAGAGCCATGGTGGTACGTTTAGCCTAGAAAGCGCTATGGGTGGCGGTTGTCAAGCGCAGGTGGCTATACCGCGTAAACCTGAACCCAATGGAGCACAATAATGAGTCTTGCCTTACCTGTGTATTTAATCGATGACGATGACTCAGTGCGTCGTTCTTTGCGTTTTATGCTTGAAAGTTATGGCCTTAAGATCACCGACTTTGATAGCGCCGAAGCCTTTTTTACCGCCGTAGACTTAACACTACCGGGTTGTGCGCTGGTCGATGTGCGTATGCCGGGTTTGAGTGGTCAGCAGTTGCATCTTGAATTAGTGGCAAAAAATAGTCCGCTAGCGGTGATTTATCTCACGGGTCACGGCGATGTGCCAATGGCGGTAGATGCGCTTAAATTAGGGGCGGTGGATTTTTTCCAAAAGCCCGCCGATGGCGCTAAGTTAGCCGAAGCGGTCGTCAAAGCGTTGGAACATACCAAGGCGCATCATCAAGACAATCAGTATCTTGAGACTTATCAAGCGCTCACGCCAAGGGAGCGGGAAATACTCAACCTGATTGCCCAAGGCCTGAAGAACCAAGAGATCGCCGATAGTCTCTGTATTGCCATGCGCACGGTTGAGATCCACCGCGCCAATTTGATGAAAGGCATGCAAGTGGGATCGCTGGCGGAAATGATGCTGATCTACAGTCGGATTGCCGAACGCCTGCGTCTCGAA
This sequence comes from Shewanella sp. ISTPL2, assembly GCF_013283205.1. Classification (NCBI taxonomy): domain Bacteria; kingdom Pseudomonadati; phylum Pseudomonadota; class Gammaproteobacteria; order Alteromonadales; family Shewanellaceae; genus Shewanella; species Shewanella sp. ISTPL2. The sequence goes on from NZ_JAAPAV010000001.1 coordinate 549,323, forward strand.
TAAATCCGCTGGAATTTACCTTTTATCGCGCTAATTGCCGCTTTGTTAGCCGCCTATTTTGGCTAAGTTGTCGTATCATTGGCCGTTTGATTTGAGCCTAGCTATAGGGTTATGTTTTTGCTGAGCAATGGGCTGAGATGTGAGCCAAGGCATTAGTGCATCGCCGCTTAATTGCCAATACACTGTGATTGCCTTATTTTAGGGGCACTATTTTTAGGTCACGATTTTTAACATCACTTTTTAGTCACTTTTTTAAAGTGTTTATTTACAGTGACGATTTTAACGTCAGTGGCCCTCTTGGATTGTTTTCTCTTATTTGTGTAGAAGCTTCTGCAGCTTAGATAAGACTCTCCTGTTTGCATAAGGAATGAAATGGCAAGCTTGATTCGTATTGTGCTGATTGATACGCACCTTCCGGGCGTGGTGGAACTCGCCCTCAATGGTCATACCAACATTTGTGGTACTAACGCCTCGGGTAAAACGACATTACAACGTCTAGTCCCTGTTTTTTATGGTGAATACCCAAGCCGCGTGGTGCCTTCGACCCGCGACAGTTTCGAGCGTTGGTATTTGCCACACGATTCAAGCTACATCATTTACGAATATCAAAAGGCCGATGGCTTACTGTACCAAGCCGTGCTGGCCTCGGCGGGTGATGGTAAGGGCGTTAACTATCGTTTTATCGCCAAAGGTTTTGAGCTAAGCGATTATATTAAATCGCAAAATGGCGACACTATTTTGTGCCTTTCGATGAAGGAGTTAGGTATTAAGATGAAGCGCGAGGGAATCGGTGCTTCGAATTTGCTTAATACCCGTGAATATCGCGCCATTATTCAAAACGATCGCACCCTATTAAGCACGGGCAGCAACCGCAGCGAACTACGCGGTTATGCACGCCAATTTGCTCTGTGTGAGGGTGAGCATTCCCTGCGCCACATCGAAAAACTCGCTAAAGCGGTGCACTCCAAAGAAGGCAAGATGGAGACGGTCAAATCCATGATCGCCGCCATTTTAGAGGAGGACGGGGTTAATCCGCCCAGCTCACGCTTAAACCCGCAGCGCGTTGAGGCGTGGATCCGTGAGAGCCAACTTATCCAAGGCTTTGAAGTCATTCGCCCTGAGTTTGAAAAACTCGAGCAAGAATTTAACCAACTGCTCAGCGCCGAACTGCGTTTATCGAGTTTATCCCGTGGTTATCGCAACGATGAAACCTTAGAAGCCGATCGCCAAGATATTCAGCAAACCTTATCTAAAGAGCTGAATTTAAAGCTCAGATTGCTTGATGATGAATGGAAAGAGCAGCGCGATGAGCTCAATCTCGATTTATCGGCAGCTAAGGGCGATGTGGCAAAGTGCGAGTATGAGCTCGATGCCATTGAAGATCAGCACGCTGCTTTTTTAGATGCCAACATAGAACAAGCCAAGGTCGATCTTGAGATGCTGCCGAACTGGCGCACCGATGTTGAAAACCTAAGTGAACGCCATAAGCTGCAAACCGAGAAGCACCAAGACATTGAGGCGGCGTACAATGCCCGTCGCAGTAAGATTGGCGAGCAGTTAAACCGCGAGCTTGAAGGCCTGCATGCCGACCAAGACAAGCAGCGTGAAGCCCGCGATAAGCAACGTGAAGTGGCGCGCACCGATATTGACGCCCTAGAGCTGCAATGGCGCAACCAAATGGATGCGGGCAAGGCTAGCTTTAGCGAGCAGGAATACCAATTCAAACTCACTGCCGCCGAGCTTAAATTGCGTGTTGATGGCGTGACTTACACCGAAGAAGAAAAGCTAAGCCTAGCGATTTTCGACGAACGTATTCACCGCGCCGACGAAGAACAAGAAAGCTGCAATGCCAAGGTCGAACGCTTAAGCAGCGATGAGCGCAAGCTCAGAGCTAAACGTGACCAAGCCAACGAAGCCTTGCGTATCGCCACCTTAAGGGTGAATGAGCGTCAAACTGCGCTGGATGAACTGCACCACATGCTGTTCCCGCAATCCCACACCCTATTGGAGTTTCTGCGTAAAGAATCCCAAGGCTGGGAGCAAAGTTTAGGGAAAGTGATCGCGCCTGAACTACTGCATCGCACTGATTTACATCCCAGCTTAGTGACTGAATCGAGCGAAGCTTTCTTTGGCGTGCATTTAGATCTTAAAGCGATCGATGTGCCTGAATATGCTGCCTCCGAACAAGAGCTGCGTATTCGGTTAAGCAAAGCCGAAGAAGCCCACACTAGTGCCCAAGAAATGCAGGCCGAGGCCGAATCTCAGCTGGTGGCCATTAATGGCGAGTTGGATAATCTTAGCCGTGAACTGACCTTTGCCCGCACGGCGTACAAAAATAGCCGTGACGATCTGCGTCGCCTATTTGATGAAAAGCGCAGCGAGCAAGAGAAAATTAACAAAGCATTGAGCGAGCGCAAAGCCCATGCGGGACAAAGACTGACTCAACTCGATGGTGAGCTAAAACAACTTAAACATCAGCACGAACTCTGGCTCGAAGATCAAAAAGAGCAAGCGCTTGAAGCGCGCATGGAAAAGAATGCCTATTGGCAGGAAGTCATCGGCGCGCTCGACAATCAACTCGGCCAAATTAAAGCGACCATTGAAGGGCGCCGTGAAAGTGCCAAAATCGAGCAGAAAGCCTGCGAGACTTGGTACAAAAACGAGCTTAAATCCCGTGGTGTGGATGAGGATAATATCCTCAAACTCAAGCAACAAATTCGTGATTTAGAAACCAAAATCAGCCGCGCCGAACAGCGTCGCAGCGACGTACTGCGCTTTGACGATTGGTATCAACACACTTGGCTTGCGCGCAAACCTAAACTGCAAACTCAGCTTAGCGATGTGAAGCGTGCGGTATCGGAAATCGATCAACAGCTTAAGGCGAAAACTCAGGATGTTAAGGCCCGTCGTCAACAACTTGAAACCGAGCGTAAAGCGTCCGATGCGGCGCAGGTTGAAGCTTCTGAAAACTTAACGAAGTTACGTGCCGTAATGCGTAAACTCGCCGAGCTTAAGTTACCGACCAATAACGAAGAAGCCCAAGGCAGCCTAGGCGAGCGTCTGCGCCAAGGTGAAGATTTGTTGCTAAAACGCGATTACCTGATGGGTTCAGTGAAGCAATATGTGGAGCATTTCGACTCAGTGATCGCCAGCAAGTCAGGTTCGGGCCTTGCTGAAACCTGGGAGCGTGCCCGCGAAGAATCGAGCTTTATCAACGACAAAGGTATTCGCCTGCTGGATTACCGTAAGTTAGTGCCACAGCTTGAGCAATTGTTGAACGTGATAGTGCCGCAATCGATTACCGCGCTGCGTGAGCAGGGGCGGATTTTTGGTGTCGACTTAACCGCCTTCTACGATGTGTTAGCCGATATCGACCGCCGCATTGCCTCCCAAAGTGCGCGTATTACCCGCGAAGTGGGCGAAGAGTTATTCCTCGATGGCGTGTCTGAATCGGCTGTACGTATTCGTTCGCGCATCAGTGAGTTAGAGTTCTGGCCTGAGCTTGAACAGTTCGTCAAAGCCTTTAAGCATTGGAAAGCCGATGGCTTTAATGGCTTGCCCGATGAGGATTACACCAACAGCATGCGCCGCGCCTTAGACATTATCGGCCGCGCCGCATTAACGGGGGGCATCTCTAAGTTGCTGGAAATCGAGCTGCGCCTCAAAGAAGGTAACAGCGACTTAATTATTCGCACCGACAGACAGCTTAACGAATCCTCAAGTCACGGTATGGCGTATCTGATTTTGTGTAAGTTCTTGTTGGCATTCACGCGTTTGCTGCGTGGACGCGCCGATGTGACCATTCACTGGCCAATTGATGAGTTGGGCACTTTGCACCATACCAACGTGAAGAAGATTTTCGACGCCTGCGAAAACAATAATATTTGTGTGCTGGGCGCCTTCCCGAACCCTGAGTCTGAGGTGCTGAACTTGTTCGCCAACCGTTACATTATCAACAAACAAACTAAGAAGTTGCAGGTGGTGAAGCCTAAGGTCAACCCAATTGCCGACATGTTGAATAAGCGTTTGTCGAAGGAGGCCATCTAATGAGTGATGCAACCCAAACCGTATTAGTTGGCACTGGCGCTTTGATTGAGCTGTTACTCAAGGGCGAGTTTATTTGTCGCACCACCAATGAAGAAGGCTGGCGCGCCCTTAAAAATAGCAGCACCCGCGAGCGGGTTGAAGCCTACTTAAACCAGATCAACCGTACCGTGGCGTCTGCCGCCGAAGGTGATGTGTTCTTCTGCGGTTATTTGCAGCTCGGCGATAGCGAACGTAAAGTGATTTCATCGCAGTTTAAAGATATCTGTCAGGCATTGATCCCGCTGGTGGAATGGTTGGTATTAGTGCAAGAAGCCAGTGGCCAAGATGCGCCGCTGAGCGAAGGTGCGCCCGTGCGTTTGACCGAGCTGCAAAGCCGTATCGAAGACACGCCAGCGTTCCGTGAGCAGTTAGCCAAACTCAGCCAATATCGTCTATTTGGCTCGACTAGTACCAACAGCGATGCGCAAATCAAATTAGTCTTCAAACGCTTAGTCGAACTCGGCTATTTAGTACGACCCAATGCGGAGAAGCAAATTTATATCGCCACGGGCAAGCTGGATTATCTGTATGAAGTTATTCGTTTTATCGATGAAACCGAAGGTTTAAGCCTAGAAGCGCAGGCGGAAACGGCGACCCAGCGGGACTTAATCTAATGTTGGCACGATTAAACCTAGGTAAAAGCTGCGACCAAGGAGGCCGTGATGAGCAGTAACTTACATCAGGCGGGGGTTAAGCTGCTCAAGCAGTTAGGTCGCCATGCTGACATCATTATGGACACCTATTTGGCGGGCTCTCTTAACGAGGATGCGCACGATCCAAGCGTGGTTGAAAAGCTTAAACAGGCAGGGATTTTATGGCGGCCAGAGCCAGATCAGGAACTGCGGCTTAAGCGTTCTGTGCGTGCCTTACTCGAAGAAGGTTTAAGTGATGAGCGCAATCGTCAAATCGACTCTAATGTCGGTTCGGCCTTAGCCACGATTAAAACCTTGGCCGATCATTATAAAGAGGCGCGTCATAGCTCAGATTACAGCGCCGCCGAGGCCTATTTATCAGATTTAAGCGAACATGTTTATAGTTTCGCCGACAGTCTGCGATATTCGATCCGTGTGCTCTGGGGCCGCATTAATAACGAGTTTGGTTACGTAGGTACGATCAACGCTAAGATCCGCGAAAACGAATTAGCCCAAAGCCAAGTGTCTGAATTGCTTAATGGCTTAGAGATGTTCCAGTTTAGTGAGCTAGGCGAAATTGCTGGCGATATCCGTGAACTGCGCAAGCTCTTAGTGACGACTTTGCAGGAAACCATGAGCGACTGCGCCCAGGAACTGAGCGTAGTGCAGGGACGTTTACTCGAACTCTTAGGCCGTTTTAGGCAAATCCGTGGGCGTACCCGTTTGCTCAAGGGCTGGTTGCTCTACACAGACTTGCATCCGGATTATCGGCCTGCGGACCATGTGTCCCACAAGGAAATCCCGAGTCTATTCAATCGCGCCGAAATCTTGCTCGCCCCTGCTTCGGTGGACGTGCACAACGCCAGCCAAGAGCTGGAGTTGATGGGGATAGTCGCGCACATTAAAGCCATCAGCCGTCATCCTGTGATTGCGGCGGTGCGTGAGCATAATGTGTCCGTTTCTATCACCCAAAGTGAAGACTTCGATGTGCCGGATAATCCGCTCAAACAAGCGGTGGATGAGTATTTCGTCGATGTGATTGAGTCTGGCCTGCGTCAATCGGCGCTGGAATATCTGGCGGATAAAGCGCTGCCTTGGGACGCCGAAAGCTGGATTTATCAAGTGATTGGTGGCTACGAAGGTCTGCCCGATGAACACAAAGCGTATTTTGAGCTTGAGCCATTGGGTGAACCGCATACCATCTATAGCGGCAACTTTATTATTCGCGATGTTGAGTTATGGCTCGCCTAGGCCAGCAACAATTACAACTGTTGGAGAACGCTTTTATTAAGCGTTCTCCCAAGGTTAAGCTCACGGCTAACTGGCGCGCTATTTACCGCGAGTTAGAAGTGGGTGAGTTAGACGAGTCTGAAAAGTATTTGTGTTTTGCGCCCAAAGATTTTGAACTGCTAAGGCAAAGCGTGTTGGCGTTAATGGGGCTTGATTTAAGGCAGCTTGATTTTAATGTCGATCGCATGACTATGTCTGCCAAAAGTCACGATGAAAAGCTCGCTAAGATCCGTCCTGAAGCCGAATACGTTTTGATGAAGTACCTAGGTTTAGAATCTTCACCAACTGGGATTTCAACTCGCACATCACTGCGTATTCCTTTGGATGAAGCACAAAAGCATTGCCATGAACTCAATGTCGCAGCCATCCTAGTGATTGAAAACTTAGATGTATTTGATGTTATCCATCAAGCGCGTTTGCCACAGAATTTAACTCATGTGATGGTTATCTACCGAGGTAGCGGTCATCATTCCCCGATTGGCGTGCGGCATTTTTTGCAAGCGATGGCAGATAAATTACCGATCATTGCCTTTACCGACTTAGATCCCGCAGGGCTACAAATCGCCCATACCTTAATGGGTGTGACCCATTGCCTTGTGCCACAACTTGCGCTGACAGCACCTGCTGAGTTATTGGCAATAGCACAAATTAATTCTACTGATGATTTCGACAAGCAAGCGAAACAGGCTAAATATTTGCAAAATGCCGAGTTAAAGCATTGGCAAAAATTAGCCGTTTGGCTAAATCAACACCGTATTAGTATCAAACAGCAACACCTGCTGGCTCGCGGACTTGAACTAGTGTTAGTGCCATATATTTAGCTGTCATCCCTTTCATCTCTCTGCTTTATAATAATTAACTGGTTTTAAATACTGTTATAAATTTAAATTCAGTTATTAAGTCTGGGTTTTATCTGGCTGTTGTTTATTATATGTTCAATTTGATGTTATTTGGTGTTTATTTTGTTTATTTATACTGGTTTAAATATATTTTGTTAGTGCTCAAATATTGTGCTTATAAATTTTTTATGGTTTAAAATCAGGTTATTACTATTTTTCTGTGATGGTGTTAACTTAATTCAAGATGAAAAAATGAAATTTATTCATTGAATTAACGGCTAGCATGTTTCACTATCCCCGCCTGAGCCAAAAATGGATTGGCAATTGTGCTCATCATGGAAGATGAATAACAAATAAATGACCTTTCTGGGGAAATCACAAGCATGATGAAATCACTTTCGACGCGGATCTTTATTGGTCTGTTTGCCGGCCTTATTTTCGGCACAATAGTGCAATACTTCTTAAACGATATCGGTTTTTTCTCGGGTAATTTAGTCGAGCTTGCCGGTGGCGTTGGTACTATGTTCGTCAATATGATTATGATGCTGGTGGTGCCACTCGTGTTTGTGAGCATCGTTTGTGGTGTCTGTGAGCTGCAAGATCTCAAAAGTTTTGGCCGCTTGGGCGGTAAGACCTTCGGTTTTTATATCATCAATACTGTCGTCGCAATCGCGACCGCATTATTAGTGGTGCTGCTACTCGAACCCGGTAAAGGTGTAGATATGAGCAGCACGGATGGCGTAGCGATTACAGCAACTGAGCTGCCAAGCCTGATGGCGCTGGTGATCGACATAGTCCCACGTAATCCTGTGACGGCTTTTATGTCGGGCAATATGCTACAGGTGATCTTTATGGCCTTGTTGCTTGGCGGTGTGATTAAGTCCCTTGGGGAGCATGTTGCGGGTGCTGTCCAAGGTTTTCAAACCGCCAATAAAATCATGATGAAACTGATTTCTGTGGTGATGAGTCTTGCGCCCTATGGTGTATTTGCCTTGATGTTTAAACTCGGCGCGACCTTAGATGCAGGTGTGTTTATGAGTGTGGTTGAGTATATGGTGCTGATCCTCGCGCTGCTGCTACTGTGGATTTTTGTGGTTTATCCTATGGCAGTGGGGGTATTTACTCCTATTTCAGCCAAAACCTTCCGCGAGAAGACCCAAGAGCAAGTGCTGTTTTCACTCTCGACTGCAAGTTCAAATGCGACTATTCCCGTGACCATGCGTACTTTAACGGACAAGTTAGGCGTGAACCGTGCTGTTGCTGGTTTTGGCGTACCGCTGGGGGCGACCATGAACATGGGCGGTGTGGCGATCTATATCACTATTGCGATTTTCTTTGTCGCCAACGCTTTTGGCATGCCCATTACCACTGAGCAATTGCCTTCGCTGTTATTTAGTGTCTTCCTATTATCTGTCGGTGCGGGCGGTGTTCCCGGTGGCGGCATGGTGATGATAGGTGTGTTAATCCATCAAATGGGATTACCGATTGAAGCCTTTGCCATAGTGGCAGCGCTGGATCGTATTATTGATATGGTGCTGACATCCTGTAACGTGGTTGGTGATACTGCGGTGTTGACTATAGTGGATCAAACCGAGAAAGTGCATCAGCTTGAGTCAGCGAAGAGTTAATGTGCCATTAAGTCGTATTCTATAAAAAAAAAGCCACTGAAAACAGTGGCTTTTTTTATATTCACTATGCTGGTATTGATGCGTTGATAGGTTAGCATCAACTATGTTTGCCCATTACTTAGTGCGAGTAATTTTATCCAGATAGCCCATGGCAAAGGCTGATAATACAAAGGTGATGTGTATTAACAGATACCACATGATTTTGTCGTTATCGATATTCTTCACATCCATAAAGATTTTCAGTAGGTGAATAGACGAAATCGCCACAATCGACGCCGCCACTTTGTTTTTCAGTGAGCCTGAATCTAATTTACCCAGCCAACTTAGCTTCTCACTGTCTTCGCCTACATCCAGCTGCGAGACAAAATTCTCGTAGCCAGAAAACATCACCATCACAATCAGGCCGCCCACGAGGGTGATATCAATCAAGGACAGGGTCACCAGCACTAAATCCACTTCAGTCATCTCAAAAATGATCGGCAGAATATGGAAGATCTCTTGGAAGAATTTAATGCCTAAGCCCAATAAAACAAAGCTGAGTCCCAAATAAATTGGCGCCATAATCCAGCGCGATGCATACATTAATTTTTCAAATATTTGTTCCATAATCCATTAAACCCTTTATCTAAAATGCGGTAAAAAATCGAGTCACTAATGACTAAAACAGTAACATAATGCACTTTATGCGCGCTATTACCCAATCACAATGGCGTGAGTTATATGCTGTTATTGTGTTTTTTTTGTAACCTCTGTGGTTATTTAAACCCTATGTTAGGTGTTAGTAGCGCCACATCGTTTAATTTGCACTGCCTTTGATATGTCTGATCGTCGCTTTTTTCAACCTAATACCAAGCAAATTCAGCCATGGATGATCATTTTTCTTGGCATTTTAGGGCTTTGATGAAGGAAGTGACATTTGTCATCCTAGATTGCTGACAACTCACACTGCCGTGATGGACATTTTACGCAGATACTTAAGTCATCTAAACAAGGAGGCTTAATCATGCAACATAAATCACTGGACCAACAATTAATCGAATACCGTCAACAACGTGCTTTAGCTATGCCCTTATCTGGCATGATTGTGTGGATCCTACTGTTTGTATTGAGCCTTGTATTACCTCCTTCGCAGTTGGTGATGGCGGTCTTTATCGGTACTGGTTCTATTATCTACCTTGCCATGGGTATTTCGCGGCTGACAGGCGAGAATATCTCGTTTAAGAAAAGCGCTGAGCGTAATTGGTTTGAGACTGTGTTTCTCGCTGCGATGGGGATGAGTTTTTTAACCTTTAGCATCAGTATTCCCTTTTTTATGGAAAATTATCTGGCTTTGCCTTTCGCCCTTGCGGTGCAAACAGGTTTAATGTGGTTAGTCCACGGTGTTTTAGCAGCGCAAAAGGTGGCCATAGTGCATGCGATAGTGCGCACCTTAGCCTGTGTGGCAGCTTTCATGCTCTGGCCCGAGCTGAGCTTTCAAATTCAGCCTCTAATCGTGGTGTTTTGTTATGTTTTTTCAATTCCCGTGATGCAGCGCCGTTGGAAGATTCAGCAAAATCTGTGTGCTAGCAATTAGTGGGTTATTTTTGGGTTATTGTGTAGATTTTGGCTTTGCGGCCTAATGGCCGAGGTGCATCAAAGTCGTGGGGCTTCAGCCCTGACGCTTAATCAAGAGTCTAACAAGGTGATCTCGCCCTAGATCGATTTGTATGTCTGCCAGCGCACAGAGCTCAAACTGGTGTTATTGCATTATGGTTATTACCCTGCACTTTTTGCAGTGTGAAGGAGCTTATAATGCAAACCATGAAACTTACGTTCGTTACCGCTGGTGTTGTACTCGTTGGTAGTTTGCTGCTTAACGGTTGTGATAGTGGCAATGTGAATACTCAAACAGGTACACCAGACTTAACTGTAACAACCGAGGATGGTACTGGTGATGATATTAAAATTGCCACAGCAGTTAATACTGCGTTGATCGCTGATCAGCAGCTACAAAATTTAGATATTCAGATAGAAACCCGCAAGGGCGATGTCACCATTTCCGGCAATGTAAATAGCCAAGCTCAGAAAGACCAAGCTGAACGGGTGACGGCAGCAACCTCTGGTGTGCACTCGGTAAATAATCGGTTGGAAGTAAAATAGCAATGTCAGTAAAGCCGCCTGTTTGATGTATTCAATCGACAGACGACAAACAGGAGTGGCAGCTCTTATCTGGCTTTAATTCACCGCTTATGCCACAAAATACCAATCCCCGCCAACCATGCTGCGGGGCGTTGGCCTTCTTGATTTATAAAATATGTGAATCTTGCCGCGCTCTCTCATGTGCATCCGTACACTTCACGATATTCAAGCTATCTTTTTAATAAGTTGTCTTCAATGCACTTCAGTAACTTGTAGGGGATTGGTGTATTTCTGGAGCTTAGGAGTTGGCGGTTCATTTTAAAGAAATTATGTGTGTATCATTTTCGGTATGAACACTAAGCACCTTTAATCGACATTACATGCTTACAACTTAGCCATTGGATGAATTGCCTCACTGTAAGCTTTACCCTTACACCATTTTCCACTTTGATGCCGCTTCTTAAAATCACACATGGCATCCCAACGACCGCTTATGCCACTGTATTGACGACGAAACTCTTTAGCTGAAGTCAACCAAGCATCGGATGCAATCCCTAATTCATTAAGCAGTTTTGGTCGCCGATTATCGAGATAACCTTTTTTATCATGGCGAATGGTTCGGCCTGTCCAATCGATAAGTTCAAGATAATCAGCAAATTGAAACGGAATACCCGTTTGCACATTAAGGTGTGTAGCACCCTCAAATTTGACAAGGGATTTGTGCATTGTTTGATTATTACCGGAGGGTTTAGCTTGTTGATTCGGGATCGTTAACGTACTAGTGGACAAATTAAGTGAGTTAATCCTTTCTTGAATCGATGTAAAATCAGAGGATTGCAAGGAGTTGGCAATTCCTGCTCGAATAGGGTTTAAGTCCACATACATCATACAAGCCAGTAATGCTTGCTCATCCAATAACGCTTGTGACTTAAAACGACCCTCCCAAAACGCACCTTTACACTCATCCTCACGATTCGCCTTACGGGCAATTTCTTCATTTAAACAGCGCATAAACCAGCTAATACTACTTAATCGTTCATGCCACTCTGCAAGTAAGCCATCAAGTAACATGACTTCACCATCGACTAAGGTTTCATCATTCATATACTTAGCCGCGACAGCATGACCTTTAGTGATTTGGCACCAGCGACTGATAATGTCTTTTTTCGCTAAAGATTTCGCCTTCTCTACATCAATTTTAAGCACTAAATGATAGTGGTTATTCATCACAGCATAAGCGCAAATATCAATACAAAAAATCGACGATAACGCTTTGATTTTATCTATAATCCAGCAACGTCTATGCTCATAACTACGACCAGTGAGCTTATCCTCTCCACACAAAAAAGCCCTTCTCACACAGCGATTTATCACATGGTAGAAAGGCGTCGTATTGGCATCAATTAACTGTCTTCTGGCCGAGGTCATCACAAACTCCACTAAGACAAAATCAGGATAATTTAAAGCTTAGTTTAGAGAGTAAGAAAATACAAAAAGATGTGGCTGTCCCCGCTTTTGTCCCCGCTTTTGCCCGTTAGATCTAGCTTCCGAAGAGAACGGTAATTGCTGCACCAATAGCTCCTCCTGAAATAGCTGCCAATAGCACTACAAACAACTCCATCGACTTGTAATTTCTATTTTGAAAGTGACTAACAATTTCTGATGTCTCTTTAATAGGATAAACGGTTAAATTCTCTAGTACTTCATCAACGAACGCTTTCAAGTAAATATTATGCTTCTCAGTTTTATAAATACTGAAGTAATCTTGTTCGTAAATGTTTTTATAGTATATTTTCTGACCTTTAAATAAACCTATATCCAAATAAAGTCTGCTTAATAATCGTGGTTTTTTGGAATACCTATCTTTAAGCGTTTTTTTATGACTTTCATCTTCGATTTCAAGGAGTTTATATGTAGTGGCACACTAATTTTGGCCACCTAAATAGAGGTGATATTATTACCTCGTAGATGACTTTAGGTGAAAACATGAGATCGACAACCAGAAAAACATTTAGTGCTGAATTCAAACTTGAAGCAGCCCAATTAGTCCTCGATAAAAACCATAGCATCATCGAAGCTGCAAAGGCGATGAACGTAGGTAAGTCCACTATGGATAAATGGGTGAGACAGTTAAAACTAGAACGCCAGGGTGGCACACCAAAAGCATCTCCGATTACCCCTGAACAAATTGAAATCCGTGAGCTGAAGAAGCAAATAGCTCGTCTTGAGGAGCACAATCTTATCCTAAAAAAGGCTACCGCTCTCTTGATGTCAGACTCGATGAACAATTTACGCTAATCAGCGCACTCAAGCAGAGCCACTCTATTCTCACAATTTGTAATGCATTCAAAGTGCATCGAAGTAGCTATAAGTATTGGCTAAAAAGAAAAGAACATATTGATACAGACTTTACTATTTTATGCAGTGAAGTGAAGGCCGCACATCGTATTAGTCATGGCTCTGCCGGTGCGCGAACGATAGCGCAATTAGTGACTAACAAAGGGATTGGTCTCAGTCGTTATCGAGCCCGTAATCTAATGAAAAAACTTGGGTTATTAAGCTGTCAGCAGCCTAAGCATTCTTATAGGAAAGCGACACAAGAGCATGTTGCAATCCCCAATACGCTTAATCGACAGTTTGCAGTAACTCAACCAGATCAAGTGTGGTGTGGCGACGTGACGTATGTTTGGGTCGGTAATCGCTGGGCCTATCTAGCCGTTGTTTTAGACTTATTTTCCCGCAAACCTGTTGGATGGGCTTTGTCATTATCACCAGATAGTGCGCTGACCTGTAAAGCTTTGAAAATGGCATTTGAGTTAAGGGGTAAGCCTGAGAATGTGATATATCACAGCGATCAAGGTTCGCATTACACAAGCTTGAAATTCAGACAATTAATATGGCGTCTTCAGATTGAGCAAAGTATGAGTCGCCGCGGGAATTGTTGGGATAACGCACCAATGGAGCGTTTCTTTAGAAGTTTGAAATCTGAGTGGATACCTGCCAGTGGTTATGGGAATTTTACAGAAGCAGATAAAGAGATCACAAATTACATCACTGGATATTACAGTGAGACCAGACCCCATCAATATAATGGTGGGTTAACGCCAAATGAGTCAGAACGTTTATATTGGAATGACTCTAAAACCGTGGCCAATTTTACTTGACCACTACATCCTCTTATATAGACAAAAAAAGAGCGGTTATAGCACGATCCAAGTCGCTTTCAATTCTGTGTATTTGTCGAAGGAGTGCAGAGATTTATCTCGGCCATTACCTGACTGTTTATAGCCACCGAATGGCGCTGTCATATCGCCGCCATCATAATGGTTGATCCACACCATGCCAGAGCGCAGGGCTTTAGCGGTTTTATGGGCCTTGCTGATATCCGATGTCCACACGCCAGCGGCTAAACCGTAAATAGTATCGTTGGCTATCGATATCGCCTCTTCCATGCCATTAAATTCAATAACAGATAACACAGGGCCAAAGATTTCTTCGCTGGCAATTTTCATTTGGTTGTTTACGTTAGAAAATACCGTTGGCTGCACATATACACCGCCCGTGTCGGCCATAACTTGGCAGCCACCGTGGACTAAGGTCGCACCTTCGTCTTTACCCGCTTTGATGTAACTGAGTACTGTGTCTAACTGTTGTTTATCGACAACGGCGCCGCTTACAGTGGCGGGATCGAGTGGATGCCCCGGATGCCATGATGCTAACTCCTCAGCAATAAGCGCGATAAGCTCATCTTTCACCCCAGATTCCACCAGCAAACGCGAACCTGCGGTACAAACTTCACCTTGATTGAAGGCAATGGCTTCGGCCGCAGCAACAGCGGCAGCTTTCAGATCTGGCGCGTCATTAAAGACGATATTGGGGCTCTTGCCTCCCGCCTCTAACCACACGCGTTTCATGTTCGACTCACCAGCGTAAATCATTAATTGTTTAGCAATTTTGGTGGAACCTGTGAACACCAACGTATCCACATCCATATGCAACGCTAAGGCTTTACCTACGGTATGACCAAATCCTGGCAACACGTTTAATACGCCTTGTGGGATCCCAGCTTCAATGGCGAGTTGCGCCATGCGGATAGCCGTTAAGGGTGATTTTTCAGAGGGTTTTAACACTACACTATTACCCGTGGCCAGCGCGGGCCCGAGCTTCCAACACGCCATCAGCATTGGGAAGTTCCACGGAACAATCGCGGCCACAACCCCCACAGGCTCACGGGTGATCATGCCAATTTCATTGTGAGCCGTTGGCGCGAGTTCATCGTAAATTTTATCAATCGCTTCGCCAGACCAGCGAATCGCACGGGCAGCCCCCGCCACATCCACAGCCTTGGAGAAACGAATTGGTTTACCCATGTCGAGGGTTTCTAACAGCGCGAGTTCATTGGCATTTTCTTCCAGTAACTCGGCGAAACGTATCATCACTTGTTTGCGCTTTACCGGAGATTGCTGCGACCAAACACCAGACTCGAATACACTGCGGCCATTAGCAACCGCAAGATTAGCATCTGCAAGATCGCAACTCGCCACTTTTACCAACAAGCGACCATCAATAGGACTAATACAATCAAAGGTGTTACCCGAAACGGCATCTTGGTATTCGCCATTGATAAACGCCTTACCATTAATAGACAGGCTGGCAGCCAGACTTTCCCATTCGCTACGTTTCTTCGGTGTGCTCATGATGACCTCTTAATAATTCGTATAGGTGTGGTTTATCGTTCATCGACAAGAAAATAGTGGTCTGTGACGACTTTAACGCAAATGCTAAACATCATCACAGTCATAATCCGAGCTTCAGGTTACGCTGTTTAAGCAATAAAATTCAATATTTTTTACAAAAATAGCTTTTTTGCCACAAATAACTGCACACGGCTCTTCCATGTTCATTATTTCTAACATAGCATAGCAAATATTAGCCACCCTAAAACAAGACCTGAAAATACAGGACAAGGTAGACACTATGGCCGATTTGCCGCTCAATTCCTCAAGCGCACCCTCACTTGAACATTTCTGGATGCCTTTTACCGCCAACCGCCAATTCAAAACCAACCCGCGATTACTCACCAAAGCGGAAGGCATGTATTACACGGATATTGATGGTAATAAGGTATTAGATGCCACCGCCGGTTTATGGTGTTGTAACGCAGGCCATGGTCGCAAAGAAATCAGCGAAGCGGTCAGCAAACAAATTAAAGAGATGGACTACGCGCCCTCCTTCCAAATGGGTCATCCTATCGCCTTTGAACTTGCCGAGCGGTTAGTCGAGCTCAGTCCTGAGGGATTGAACAAAGTCTTCTTTACTAACTCAGGTTCTGAGTCCGTCGATACTGCGCTTAAGATGGCACTTTGCTATCACAGAGCCAATGGTCAAGCCTCACGCACCCGCTTTATCGGGCGCGAAATGGGTTACCACGGTGTCGGCTTTGGCGGCATCTCTGTGGGTGGATTAAGCAATAACCGCAAAGCATTTAGCGGCCAATTATTGCAAGGCGTCGATCACTTACCGCACACCTTAGATATCCAAAATGCGGCATTTACCCGTGGACTCTCGCACTTTGGCGCTGAAAAAGCCGAAGTATTAGAACAACTAGTGACCCTGCATGGCGCCGAGAATATTGCCGCCGTGATCGTTGAACCAATGTCAGGCTCAGCAGGGGTGATATTGCCGCCACAAGGTTACTTAAAACGTCTGCGTGAAATCACTAAAAAGCACGGCATCCTACTGATTTTTGACGAAGTCATTACCGCTTTTGGCCGCGTTGGCGCCGCTTTTGCGAGTCAACGTTGGGGCGTTATTCCAGACATGATCACCACTGCTAAAGCCATCAATAACGGCGCCATCCCTATGGGCGCAGTGTTTGTGCAAGATTTTATCCACGACACTTGCATGCAAGGCCCCACAGAACTGATTGAGTTTTTCCACGGTTACACCTATTCAGGTCATCCCGTGGCCGCGGCTGCGGCACTTGCCACCCTATCGATTTATGAGAATGAGCAATTATTCGAACGTAGTTTTGAGCTTGAACGCTACTTTGAAGACGCAGTGCACAGCCTCAAAGGGTTGCCGAATGTGATTGATATCCGCAACACAGGCTTAGTGGCGGGGATTCAATTCACCCCTAACGCTCAAGGCGCGGGTAAACGGGGTTACGGCGTGTTTGAACACTGCTTCCGCCACGGTACTTTAGTGCGAGCCACGGGCGACATTATTGCCATGTCACCACCACTGATTGTCGATAAACGCGAAATTGACCAAATGGTTAATAGCCTAAGCGATGCCATTAACGCCATTGGATAATAGCACCAGCGGTTCGTTCTACTCTCACATTTAACACCCCACTGCGGCGGGGAACTTCAAAGGTTAACTATGCTCAAGATCACTCATTTTGTTAATGGTCAGCACACCCCTGCCAGTACCAGAACCCAAGATATTTTTGAACCTGCCACGGGTGAACTACGTGGCCAAGTCTCACTCGCAAGCGAAACTGAAGTGGGTGAAGCCATCGCAATCGCTAAAACCGCCTTTGAAACCTGGTCGCAAGTCACGCCGCTCAACCGTGCTCGAGTGCTGTTTAAATTCAAAGCCTTAGTCGAGCAGCACCTAGATGAAATGGCGCAGCTTATCACCCGTGAGCACGGCAAAGTGATCGACGATGCTAAGGGCGAGTTGATCCGTGGTCTCGAAGTGGTCGAATTTGCCTGTGGTATTCCGCACTTGCTTAAAGGTGAACACACCCAGCAAGTCGGTGGCGGCGTCGATTCTTGGTCAGTTAATCAAGCTTTAGGTGTTGTCGCAGGCATAGCGCCCTTTAACTTCCCCGTGATGGTTCCCATGTGGATGTTCCCAATCGCGATTGCCTGCGGTAACACCTTTATTATGAAACCCTCGGAAAAAGACCCAAGCTCGGTGATGCGGATTGCCGAGCTGCTTAAAGAAGCGGGTCTTCCCTATGGCGTGTTTAACGTGATAAACGGCGACAAAGAAGCCGTCGATACCTTACTCACCCATAAAGATGTGCAAGCGGTGAGCTTTGTGGGCTCAACGCCGATTGCTGAATACATCTACAGTACAGCCTCTAAACATGGCAAACGCGTGCAAGCCTTAGGCGGCGCGAAAAACCATATGTTACTCATGCCAGATGCAGATTTAGATCAAGCCGTTAGCGCCTTAATGGGTGCCGCTTACGGCAGTGCTGGTGAGCGTTGTATGGCAATTTCAGTCGTACTCGCGGTAGGCGATGTGGGCGACGCGTTAGTGGAAAAACTGCTACCGCAAATCCAAACCTTAAAAGTCGGCAACGGCCTAACGCCAGAGATGGAAATGGGTCCGCTGATCTCAAAACAACACCTTGCCAAGGTCACCCAATATGTTGAAGCCGGTGTTCAAGAAGGCGCAGCGCTGCTGGTCGATGGCCGTAAACTGAGTGTTGAAGAAAATCCACAGGGTTATTTCCTCGGCGCCTGTTTGTTCGACCACGTCACGCCTGAAATGAGCATCTACCGCGAAGAAATCTTTGGCCCAGTGCTGGCGATTGTGCGCGTGAAAGATTACCCAACGGCGCTTGAGCTGATTAACCGACACGAATTTGGTAATGGCACGGCTATTTTCACCCAAAGTGGTGAAGCGGCGCGGCATTTCTGCCACCACGTACAAGTCGGTATGGTTGGAGTGAACGTGCCGATCCCGGTGCCGATGGCGTTCCACAGTTTTGGCGGTTGGAAGCGTTCACTGTTTGGGCCGCTGCATATGCATGGCCCCGATGGCGTGCGTTTTTATACCAAGCGTAAGGCAATTACTGCCCGCTGGCCCGTAGGTAAACAGACTCAAGCCGAGTTTGTGATGCCAACGATGAAATAGCTGAATGTCAGCTCAACAAGGAAATCGCAAATGACTGTAAGTATCAACGCCATTATTCGCTTTGCTACGGCGCAAACACCCGTCGAAACCTATCAGTTACCGGCGGAAAAGTTGTTAGCAGGCAATCCAACTCAAGGATTAGAGAATCATTATTCTAGCCCTTGTGATCAATTTCACAGTGGAATTTGGCAAAGTGAATCAGGCGCTTGGAAAATAAACTACACTGAATACGAGTACTGCGAAATCCTCGAAGGGATGAGTGTTGTCACCGATCTTCAAGGTCAATCGCAGACGTTCACTGTGGGTGACAGGTTTATCATACCCGCGGGTTTTCAAGGCACTTGGGAAGTCGTGGAGCCCTGCCGCAAGGTTTACGTCATTTTCGAACAAAAGTGAGATCGACGAGGCTGATGTTAGCCTCAAAAAAGCTAAGTTATCTTAGCAATAACTCGCCATGAGGTCACAGCAACGGGTTTTCCTAGGCTGTTGTTTGGCAAACCAACGGATGCACTGGCGCGATTGAATAACCATGGTCGCCAGTAACACGTCCGAGTCAACAAAGAAAATGGGAGAAATACCGTGCATAATAATCTGAAAAAAAAACGGCTGGTACAGCTTGTCGGACTCGCGCTAACCACGACCCTATTCTCCGGCATTGCCACCGCCGAAGTGACTGGGGAAATTAGTCTTACTAACGACTATCGTTTTCGCGGCGTATCACAAACCGCTGGCGATCCTGCCCTGCAAGGTGGTATCGATTGGAGCTTCGATTCGGGTTTCTCTGTCGGCGCTTGGGCAAGTAACGTGGATTTTGATGAGCCAGGTTATAACGGCCCAGCAATCGAATACGATTTCTATGTCGCCTATGGTGGTGAGATCAACGAAGATCTGACCTACGACATCACCCTTAACCGTTATAACTACTCAGGCGAGAGTGATATAGGTTATTTCGAAGTGATTACGGGTATGGAATTTAAGGGCTTTCGCCTAGCCTATTGGTTTACCAATGATTACGGTGGTACTGACTTAGATTATCACTATGGAGAACTAAACTACTCCTACGAATTTGTTGAAAACTGGAGTATCGATCTGCACTACGGCTATAACGTGGGTGATGCCTTAGATGATGGTGAAGGTTTTGATAGCTACTCAGATTACTCTGTTGGCGTATCGACCGAATTGGCAGGCTTTGGGCTTTCTCTCGCTTGGTTAGGCACAGATCTCAGCGGTGACCAAAAAGTCTCTGACGGTGCATTCAAAAACTCAGATACCGTACTTGCGAGCGTAAGTTACGCGTTCTAACTTCGCTTTAGCTTGGTCCAACTAAGACACAAAAAAGCCCTCATCATCGAGGGCTTCTTTTTAGCTGTTCAAGCTGACTTGTCTACCAACTGCGCATCTTATGGCCTTTCACCGCGTAGAACAGAATGAACAAGTAGCATGGCAACATCACAATATAACCGCCCTGCATGCCCATATCTGTCGCCGAACTCATTAACCCCCAAGACACTGGACCAAAGGCGCCACCTGCAATCCCCATGATGAGAAGCGCAGAACCTGTACTGGTCAATTTCCCCATACCAGACAAGGCTAGCGGCCACACCGCAGGCCAAACAATCGCATTAGCTAAACCAAGAAAAGCAATCATCAACAAAGTATCGGGCAGCGCCACACCGCCAAAAGGCACTAACAAAACATTAGCAATAGCGTAGGAATTATTGTCGCCAAACAAAATACCGCACGTCAGTAACAAACCCAGAATAGCCGACACCATCAAAGCCTTAGGCTGTGAAATAAAACGAGGAATTAACAGGATACCTAAAGAATAACCCAACACCATACACACCATAGTATAGGAAGTCATAACACCGTATGACTCTATGCCTAAAGACAAAGCAAATGTACCAATGGTATCGCCAGCAATAACCTCTACAGCAACATAAACAAACAGCGCTAACACGCCAAAGGCTAAGTTAGGGTGAGATAATGCCGCTTTAAGTTGCCCTTTATCAGTATTTTCAGCAGCTTCATCTTCATTCAACAACTCTGGCAAAGGTGATTTTTTTACCGCGAGCGCTAAGATACCGATAAAAATGGCCATGCCTAAATAGGGGAATACTAAACCGTCAGCCATTTCTTCAATTTGTACTTGAGTTAGCTCAGTACCAATACGGTCTTTAAAGCTGTCTAAAATCAACGCCGAAAACACCAAAGGCGCAATCACACCCGCACCTTTATTCAAAATACCCATCACACTGACACGGGCGGCCGCAGATTCTTCAGGCCCCAAACGCACCACATAAGGGTTAACCGCAGTTTGTAATAGGGTTTGGCCTGCGCCCATCACTAATTGGGCGAAAAGGAATAGGGCAAATATTTGTGTTTCCGCAGCAGGGATAAACAGTAAGCCCGCCAACATCATCACGCCCATGCCTATAGCCATACCATTCTTATAGCCGACTTTGCGAATAAGCCAAGCGGATGGCAAGGCAGTAAAGGTCACTGCAATGTAGAAAGAAAACAGGATCAACGACGCTTGAAAGGGATTGAGTTGCAATATTTGTTTCAAATAAGGCATCAAAGAACCATTCAACCAAGTGGCGAATCCGAGGATGAAAAAGAGAGCGGCCACTATGGCCATGGGGAGAAAGCTGCTTTTCTGCTGGCTTTTATCGAGTGTCATTTCCATAAACCTGCTTCTTATAGTAATTAATTATTTAGGTGATAACGGGGTTTAAATTAATGCCTAAGTTCCCGAATATCCGTATCGCGACTCGTCCGCAATGGCTAATGTTATCATCCAAACGCACCATTGTTTCAGTGATGTTAAAACAAATAACACAAAAAGACAACGCTGTCATTTAATAAATTCTCGCGAATATTCCCTCGTAATCATTAATTAGCAGACAACTAGTAGTAATACCAATCACATAAATATCTAA
This sequence comes from Shewanella sp. ISTPL2, assembly GCF_013283205.1. Lineage (NCBI taxonomy): Bacteria > Pseudomonadati > Pseudomonadota > Gammaproteobacteria > Alteromonadales > Shewanellaceae > Shewanella > Shewanella sp. ISTPL2. The sequence continues at coordinate 570,733 of NZ_JAAPAV010000001.1, forward strand.
TCAGTTCAGAGCCTCACAGGCATCTCAATCCAAGGCGCATTGACGCAGAAATGGTTATTCCCTTTTAAGTCAATGCAACACCGGAGTGGGATGCCTGTGTGGCTCCCGAAGGGCGGCTGATGTTCACTACATGGCAACGCGCTTTATACTGCGTTTAAGGTTTTCGACAGAGCACCACTATGCTTTCAAGCCTTCGCCTTGTCTAAAGCGCGTTGAACTCCCGCTGAATGAACAGATATTTAATACGATTGGTATAAGTAAGTGATGACTCACATCCAGAAAATAATGTAAAAAAAGCCGCAGACACTGAGTGCGTGCGGCTTATCTCAAGCGATTAAGCTAACTGACTAAATTCTGACAAAAATATTGCGGCGATACATCCAATATAAAACCAGCCACTGCACCGCAAGTAAGCTGATAACCGCAGCTAACGCTTGAGCATTTTCAGGCAAGGCCATCACTAAGCCGCCAAACACGCTTTGGGCGATATATTTCCAATCCACTAAACTCGAGGCTAGGTAAATAATGATGGCGTTGGTGCCTATCACCACGAAGAAAAATGCGGCTTTTTGCCACTTAAGCACATCGACTAGTGCATAGAATACCGCCAGCAGGAGCATGCTCCAGCCCGACGTCACCAGCACAAATGAACTGGTCCACAGATCTTTATTGACCGAAATAATAAGATCCAACAGCCAACCTAAGGCTAAGCAAGCACCACCTGCTACGGCGAGTAATCCCACTTTGACCCACTCACCTTTAGGATGGGATTTAACAATAAAGTGGCCGACAAACACACCCGCTAACGCATTGACTATGGCGGGGATGGTCGACAGTAAACCTTCAGGATCGGGTGTACGTCCCTGATAGCTTATGCCGGGTAATAACATCGAATCGACATAGGCATTGATGGATTCCGTTGGCGAAAGCACGCCCGCCTGTCCACCGGGGAAAGGCAACCAAAGTTGCATTGCGCCATAACCGAGTAAAATGCCCAAGGCGACAATAACTTGCGTTCGTAAGCTCGTATGCCACACCAGTAATGCGGCAAAGAACCATGCAAAGGCGATTCGACCTAACACACTGGCATAGCGAATTTTTTCAGGATCGGCAGGCGCGCCCGTACCCCAACCGTGATTATATAAAATGCCCAGTAGCAGCAATAAAAAGAGTCGTTTAATCCCATGCCGATACACAGGTAATCGATCCTTCATCGGTAATTTATCTAAACGTTTGGGAGATAAACCTAAGGCCACACCAGAGAGGAAAATAAACAGCGGAAAAATCAAATCGTAGAAGTGAAAACCATGCCATTGGCTATGGTGCATTTGTTCATCGCCCCATTGCCAACCTGCCCAGCCCGTTAAAATAAGCAAGCCCCCAAACAGGGCCTCACCGCCCAAAATCCAAAACATATCGAAGCCGCGCAGTGCATCCAGAGACATCAACCTAGGTTTATTCACCTTTGCTGGCATAATTGCGTTTGTCTGTGTAGTCCCCATGCCATCATCCTTTATTATTGTTATTAAAAGCTTTTATAAAAGTTGAGCAAAACTAATACTGTACAAAACTAATACTGTTTAAAATGAGTGCTGTACAATAAAAAAACTTAGCCCCTGTCACCAAAATACGACAAGGGCCAATTGTTACACATCACCTAAACTGAGAAAGCGATTTAAGGGTGTGCCCCTATCCTCTGTCCTGAATAGACGGCCCGTCCCGCAATGTAGTTTGCCTGCACTTTGTTCTGCGCATCGAGCAAAACAAAATCAGCCCTATGTCCCAGTGCTAAACGGCCAGCTTTATGCTCAATCCCGAGGAACTGTGCGGGATATAACGCCGCCATTCTCAAGGCTTCCGCCAAAGGTAAACCTAACAAGTTCACCGTATTATTGACCGCAGTCACCATATCGAGCACACAACCCGCCAGCTCACCGGTCACGGCATTTAATCTGTCGCCGACTCTCAGCACTTGCGTACCGAAGAGCTCGAAGCTAGTCTCACCGTCCATACCCACAGGCGGCATAGCATCGGTGACTAACATCATTTTGCCCCTCGGTTTTGCCCGTAGTGCGACCTTTGCCGCCGCTGGATGCACATGGTGACCATCGACAATCAAACCACACCAAGCGGTTTCACTCTCAATCGCCGCGCCAACCATGCCAGGCTCACGGGAGCCCAGAGGAGACATAGCATTATAAAGATGAGTAAAGCCCGTAGCGCCTGCCGCTAATGCCGCAACCACAGTATCGTAGTCGGCATTAGAATGACCCAAACACACCTTAACGCCCGAAGCAACGAGCGTACGGATCACCTCTGGCGACACATTCTCAGGCGCAAGCGTGACCACTTTAATCCCCAGATCTTGACGACAAAATACGGCGAGTTCAGCATCGGTGATTTCGCGAATAAAGCCCTGTGGATGCACACCTTTTTTAGGTACAGATAAATGTGGCCCTTCAAAATGCACCCCTAAAACGCCAGCGCTACCTTTGACTAAAGCCTCAGCCACGGCATCGGCCGCATTGGCCATCACGCTGACATCATCGGTGATAAGTGTGGGTAAAAATCCTGTCGTGCCAAAACGCGCATGAGCACGGCCGATAGTCTCAATACAATCAACACTCGGATTGGCATTGAATAACGCCCCGCCGCCGCCGTTCACTTGTACATCGATAAAACCAGGCACCAGCGTTCCGGCTTGGCGGATTTCCTTCGCGCCAACAACCGTATCAAACGCCAGAATGTGCCCGTCTTCAACAGTCACAGGCACATCTTGATGGAAATATTCACCATCAAAAATACGCTCGGCGATCAAGGTGATTTTCATCGCAAACCTCTTTCAATAAATAACACGAGTAACTTAAGTCTTAAATTAAGTTCACTGCGAGGGCTTAGCTGCACGAGCTTAGCTGAACAGGTTTAATCGTGCAGCTGCTTAATCGTGCAGCTAAAAGTCCGCTAAATCTAATCCGCAGCACCTAAACCTCTTAAACTTTTGCCACTTAAAGCTAGGCAGCTTAAAGCGTTTGAGTCACTTTTTTAAGGCCCGCCGGTTGATCAGGATCGATACCGCGGGCAATCGCAACCGCAGCCACATCGATATAGAAACGTTGTAATAACGCTAACGGCGCCACACGTGGGTGAATGTCAGTCGAGGTTTGATTCAGATGCACTAAATCGGCGCCGCGTTGGCTCACGTTTTCAATTTGTTCAATATGGCTAGCGTAAGATTCATCGCCAATACACACATCGACGATAGTGAGTTTTTTCTCAACTAAAGTAACAGGGCCGTGGAGGAACTCGGCACTACTGAACGCTTCGGCATGGATTGAACACACTTCTTTTAGCTTAAGCGCGATTTCCTTGGATACCGCATAACCTAAACCACGGCCGAGTACGACTAAGTTCTTCACGTCGGCAACGGATTCTGGCGTGAGTTGTGGCTCAGCGTCCACCGCCGTTTGCAGCGCTTGGGGTAAAGAAGCGACGGCGCTAGCAAGCGATTCGCTTTGAGTCCAAGCGGCGGCAAGTTGTAAAATCGCCGACAACGTCGCGAGGTAACTCTTAGTCGCGGCAACGGCTTTTTCTTCGCCGGCACGTAAAGGCACAACGACATCGACGATATCTTTAATCGGTGCACTTTCATCATTCACTAAGGCAACACAGAAAGCACCGGCATTTTTTGCCATACGCGCCTGCGCCAAAATGTCAGGGCTCCGGCCAGATTGTGAAATCACAATGACTAACGCGCCTTCGAGTTTCAAGGTTTTACCATACACACTCGCCACTGAAGGTGCGGCGGCGAAGGTCGGTACACCCGCTTCAATCTCAAATAAGTATTTAGCGAACACTCCCGCATGATCCGATGAGCCGCGACCTACTATCATCACAAAACGAGGGGCGAAGGCGCGCAGTTTCTCACCTAACTGCTGCATGATGTCAGCGTTAGCTTCTAATTGACCCGCAATTTTTTGCGGTGCAGTGCGTGCTTCTTGTTCCATAATAGTGTTTGTCATGTCTTTTACCTTCACGTTCAAATACAGGATTTGGCTTCAGTGCCTATGTGCACTGACAACGACTTATTAAATTCTTGTTGGGCGAAATACATAGCACCAAGTTCGGGTGGTGCTAAGGTTTCTGAAATTTTGGCGACCACATCGGCACCGAGCCAGGCTTGTAAAGGCTCTGCAAGGCCACCGATCATCGAAAAACGCACCGGATTTAGGCTAAATAGCTTACGCGCCATGTCGCTAATATAATCTGCGCCTTCTTGCACTATGGCAGTCGCGACTGCGTCACCTTCATTGGCGCAATCGAGCACACTTCTGGCTAATGCGGCGTAGCAACTTGATGATTTACCGGCTAGATTTTCGACAATGCCGAGCGCATCGGTGACGTTAAAGTAGCTCAACAGCATGTCAGTTAATCGCGTCGGTACGGCAAAGCCATCGAGTGCTAACAACACGTGTTCGGCGGCTTTTAGTCCCAGCCAAGCACCGCTGCCCTTATCGCCCAAGGCAAAACCATAACCACCAATACTCAAGCTGGTATCACCAACATGGGCATAACCGCAAGAGCCAGTACCCGTGATGATCACAGCGCCATCGGCCCCGCGGTGGGCACCAATACAAGCCGTATGCAAATCGGTAGTGACATACATGGCTGCAAAAGGATGCTGCCAGTTGATAACATCTTGATATAACCTAGGGACATTTACGCCAGCAAGACCAAGACCCGCCACAAGCAAGTGACTATCGCTCTCGTTCATGCCCGCATCCAGCAACGCCAGGCGAGTCGATGCTTCAATGGATTCAAATGTTTGTGTGAGACCATGCAGTGGATTTGCGCGTCCAGCAACACCTGTCCCTAAAACGGTACCGTCTGCGCAGTAGATGGTGGCTCGGCATTTACTACCGCCTCCATCTACACCTATAAACAGTGGTTGATCTTTTGTCTGGACTAACCCCATGACACCCCTCTTCACCTATCAATGCAGCGCTACCGTTGCTTATTATTTGCCGTTAATACAGCGCTCAACTTTAGTTAACTCAATGTTACAGCAAAAATGACAGCGTTGTCATTTACTTTTTTAAGTGATTTATGATCTAAAATCAAATTTAGGGAATCACTGACACAGAAAAACAAAAAGGCTGTATTTTATCTTTAAAATACAGCCAGATATAAAAATTGATTTAGTTAACGATTAAACTTCGGCCTTTACGAATACCATCGGCCGCAATGGCGCGGATCTCAATCGGTGCAGTGACCGCCAATCCCGCTTGATAAGCTTGCCATTGGCCATTTAGACTTCGGTATTCAAGTTTGAGCCCGGGATAGGCAATATTAGCAAACAGTTTACCGTCACGGATCTCGGCGCCGACCGTCGGTACGCGATAATCAATCCCCGCTTTATCTAGCTTGATAAACTCTTTGTGGCCCAAGGTATTCGCAAGTTGTTGCCACTCCTTTGCCTGTGCATCACGCATGGCTAAGGTAAAAGCCCCAGAGCTTTGGTTATACACAGCGCCTTGATACTGATAAGGCACTTCCCACGCAGCTTGATGCCAAGCACGCTCAGCCAGCATCAACAAACGCGGAAACACCATGTATTCAATCGTATCGTCACTGCGAATCGACTCACTCCAAACCTGCCCTTGCAAGCCAGTAAAGGGTTTACCTTTCTCCCTTGGACCCGAGACTTTGTTACCCGCCTCATCAAGTTTTATTCTGTCATCCGCTTCGAATGGCTGATTTTCAATATCGGTCCATTGCTCGGCGTTAGCGGCTAAATTATCAGGCATAAAGCTAAAGACTTTATGGCTATTGGTCGCGCGGCTCGCCCAGTAATAGCCATGCTCTTTAGGATCGGCCTCATAGGGGAAGTCAAAGTACAATACCTCAGGATTAGAAAGTACGGTTTCCCAGCCTAGATTCGCCTGCTGATTGGCGCGCGAATGACCTTTGTGGGCTATCACATCCCAAATATTAGACTGCACCTTAGCAGGCATATTTTCAGGGCGAACATGGCTCATACCATCGCTCCATCCTGCTGCTTCAATGCCTTTTGCCGCTAACATAGTCGAAATTCGTTCAATAAAATAAGCGCCTAAGTCATCTATCGACTTAACGCCTTTATCGTTATTGGCGACAAATGCTAAACACTGCGGAGATTGTTTCCACGCTCCCGCCGTTTCATCGGCACCAATGTGGTAACGCGTCAATGGTTGACCCGCGGCTTGGTGTAACTTGGCAATTTCATCAATCACTTTATCGACAAAGTGATAAGTCGACTCCATACACACGTTAAGCGTATTGTCGTCGTAATATTGCACTGAAGAATAAACCGTTTTGTCGTTTTCATCGGATAACAAATATTGCTCAGCTGCAGTGGTTTTTCCTTCAGCTTGCAATTGACGAGCGCCCGCATCTAACGCTTTTACCGCTGTGCTAGCTTGATTTGCCGTTTCCTGCACAGGGACAACCTGCACTTTGCCCGTGTTTTTAAGCTCTACGTCTTCAGCCTGTAATCGACGAAAACGCGCATCCATCGCTTTAATCGCGGCGCGGCTATGACCCGGCATATCCATCGATGGGATCACTTGAATTTGACGCGCCTCAGCATATTTCACTATGTCGATATAGTCTTGTTTAGTATAGAAACCATTAACGCTCGACTCCGCAAAAGGACCACTGCCCAGTTGCGGTAACAGACAGGTATTTTCAGCAAGATCATGACAACGTTTACTACCGATGTCGGTCAGCTCAGGTAACCCGTCGATTTCGAGTCGCCAACCTTCATCGTCAGCCATGTGTAAATGCAGTTTATTGAGCTTATAAGCCGCCATTTGGTCGAGCAAATCCAGCAACAATTGTTTGCTGTGGAAATTACGTGCCACATCAATGTGCATACCACGGAACGGATAACGTGGGCTGTCTTCAATGGTCATGGCATTCACTTTCAGCGAATTCACATCCACAAGGCTTGCTAGTGATGACAAACCGTAAGAGAAGCCCGCCGCATCATTGGCAGCAATCACAATTTCAGTTGGCTGAATATCTAAGCGATAACTGCCCTCATCCCCTTTTTGGCTGGCAAATTTCACCGTAATGCCACTCGCAGATTCAGCCACACCCAGGCGAGCTAAACGTGCCACAGCCGCCGCAACTTGACTCTTTTGCTCTGGGTTATCTTGCTGATATTCGAGCTTAATACCACCAGCAAGGGATACAGGTGTATCAGTTGAATGGATCTTCACCTTTTGTGGCGTTGGGATAATGGTATCCACAGCCAAGGCGGCATCTTCACTCACGCTTTGATTGTCTTTAAATAATTGCGCGGCATCGGCTGGCGCGAGTTTATCCGTTTCAGTGCGTTGATATTGGGTTTTAAAATTCGTAACCCCTTCAACATACGGACGCGTCTCTAAACCCGTTTCGGCATCTTTACCCACTTGAGTGCTGGCGATAATGACGGGTTCTAATCCTTTTGCTGCGAGGTAATAGTTTGGCATAGCGTCGGTTTCAGCCAATTGCCACGGCTCACCACGGAATGTCAGTTGCTTTTTCTCGCCCTTAACAAATCCCTTAAAAGCGGCCGTTGGCGTAATACGATGTAAATCGCCTTTAACGTGCGTTATCGTCAATTCACCGCTTTCAACCGATTGCACTGGGCGCATTTGGCTTAAATAAATTTCCCAATCTTGGCTGGCTAAATCCACACCGGGCACGAAATCAATTTGAGCGACAAAACAGCGACCATCGGCTTTATCTTTTAGGCACTTATCGTCTGGCACATTGGTCACAACACGGTAAGTTACGACTAACGAATCCCCGAGTTGTTGCAACTGCGCTTGAGTTAATGCGTCCTGAACTTGCAGTGTTTGAGCCACAGCCTTATCGGCTGACGCTGCGGAAGGCGTCACAGGCGCCTCGGAACAGGCCGTTAATCCTAAAGCCAGTAAAATGGCGCTTGCTGAAAGTGTTTTATTCATGATTATCCTTATCTAGCTCCAGAAATGGCTACAATCTGAAGGAAGTTACTAACGTCCACAGTCTTTCCCCTTGGTGAAACAGTCGCTCACTTGAGTGCGCTAAGTGCTCGCTATCGAGTGAGGCTGAACCTGAGACATTGGCAAGATCATTTAACGTACGAGAAATCGCTTCGGTGACGCAGGTTTGCTCCTGCGCCGCATGGGAAACTTCGATGTTCATATTACTGATATTTGAGACTAAATCAGTCACTTTAGTGAGTACTAACTTAATTTCTTCTGAGCGGTTAACGCCCTGAGTTGAGAGGGCTTGGCTCGCTTGCATCACAGTGACCGTTTCGGCCACTCGGCTCTGGACCTGCTGGATCATCTTCTGGATCTCACCAGTTGCCTGTTGGGTTCGGCTCGCCAGCGTACGCACTTCGTCGGCAACCACAGCAAAACCGCGCCCTTGTTCACCCGCCTCAATCGCAGCATTAAGCGCCAGTAAGTTGGTCTGTTCGGCAATACTGTTGATGACTACAACGACTTCATCAATCTTTTGCGTTTCTTGCTGTAACTGTGAAATAGACAGTGCCGAGCGGGCTAATTCAGATGCCAGTTTACGGGTAATATCTAATCCCGAATCGAACTGCCGCTGACTGTCATCGACCGCTTTATCGGCCTGACTCGCTGCATCCGCGGTGCGCTTGGCATTAATGGCAACTTCGTTAGCACTGGCACTTAGCTGAGTTACAGCCGTCACTGCCGCCTCGGTTTCTTTTAGTTGGGTTTGCACGCGATCATTGTTGGTTTGCGACAGTGAACCAAGCGCTTTGGCATCGCCCAGTAATTGCCCTGAGGTTTCGTGCACTCTGGAAATCGTGCCGTGAATTTGCTCAACAAAACCATTAAATGCCTTGGCAAGCTGACCAATCTCATCCTGACTCTCAACGGGTAATCTGTGGCATAAATCGCCGTCACCGCTGGCAATTTCTTCCATAGCACGGACCACATTCCCAAGTGGATTAATCACTAAACGTTTAAGAATAATGAAGATAACAAATAAACTGCCACCGAGAATTAACAACGCCTGCAAGAAATAACCTAAGAGTAAATCTGACAACTGAGCGCGAATAGGCAACATAGAAAACTGAATAGCCAATTGGCCCGTTGGGTTACCTTGCTCAGCAAATTGAATTTCACGTTTCACTAGATACTCATCGGCCACTGTTTGAGCCTGTTGACTCTCGGCTAACACTTTACCGCGATGGTCACTCACGACAATATGATAAATCTGCGCAGATTTAAGCATCACAGATAGCACTGCACGGATCTGCTCATAGTCGTAGGTGAAGATGGGCTGCGCCATGGTCACTTGTAAATTGGCGACGGTATTTTCTTCAAACTCAGTTTCACTGGCGGCCAATTTATCGCTCGCCAACCAGTAAGATGCACCGAACAGAACGCTAACAATCATAAAAATTGCTGCCGCTAATCCAATCTGTACTTTTAAGGCTAATGTTTTCATTATTTTGCACCTTGCATACTAAAAAGATCTAACCATAATTCTGTGCGTTCTATTGGTGTTAATGGACTTAAATCAGGTGTATCAAGACGGATAATCACCCGTTGTTCAAACTTAGCCTCACGATACAGTTGCTCAATTTTAAGCTCGCGATTAAACATCTCATCAAAAGAGCCGTCGCTTACCATACTTTCAAGCCCGGCTAAAATGGCCGCAGCAAGTTCGGGGCGCTTAGGGGAAACAAAGAAATAAGCTGGCGAACGATATTGCAGCAGGATATGGCTATCGACCTTAAGTGCGGGATCGGGGTGATTTGCGAGTTCTTCGCCAATTTCCTGGGCGCCGAGGGCAAGATAATCGAAACGCCCGCCTTCTAACATGGGGTATAAATTGGTGTACTGATAGCTAGTGACGACGGGTAATCCATTGGCTTCTAAAATCGTTGCATCGGGCCAATAACGATTTTGCCCCGCCTTTAACTGCCTAAAATCCGCCATGGTTTTCACATTAGCAAATCGTGCCTCATCCGATTTACGGATAATCAGCAGCCGATTACCGAGTAACCCTTTAAACAATGGAATGCGCACGGGAAGCACAGTTTCTTCCAATTCCTTTGAGGTCATGCTCCAAAACACGTCGACTGTCCCAGCGAGTGCTTCTTCGACCTTGCGCTTTTGATTCATTTGAGTCGACATTTCTTGCGCTTGATAACCCGAATCCGAGCGCCGCAGTGCTTCATCAAGTAACTTTAGTAACCATTCCTGCTGTATCGCGGTGGTGATTTTTTTTGAAACCTGTGCAGACGATTTAGACACATCAGAATTTGAAGCTAAATGGTTTATAGCTGTGTCGGTAGCAAATACAGCAAAAGAGGAAAATGCCGAAAAAAACGCTAATGCCATTATAAACAGGGGTATGCCAACCGTTCTTCTTGTCATGATGAGTGCGGTGATATGGGCAATGACACTCGTCATGCCAATTGCAATGACACGCATCACAGCCGTTAAATGAATCGCCATAAATTGCAGCCTCTTTTATTATCTGGTTTATACCAGTGAGTTTTATTTATCTATGCCGCTAACGTTCAAGTGCTGAGGTAGGCAATTGAGTAATACCGTAAAACATCCTAAAAAAATGGCTGGGCACTGCTTACAGTACCCAGCCCACGCTAGTTTCTGGGGAGAGACTATCAAAATATCAAAGACAAACGTATCGCCGCCCGACAGCAATACTCCTGCCAAACACATGATAAGGAGACCTCATCCTCTCATGCAGACCTTACAAACAACGCGTCACACAAGCAGATGACAGCGTTGTCATTATTAAAGTACACAAGAAAGAACAGGATTTCTACATTTTTTTGACAATTATTGTTATTTTTTATGAAAATACATAATTAATGCTAATTTTTCATATACTTAAAATTTTTAAGTTATTTATTCAAGCTTATGTGACAACGCTGTCTTTCATTGATAACATAGCGATAACATGACAAAGATCACGGTAGCTATTGATGAATCCCATTAACACACTTGTGCCCAATAATACCCAGCCTGCTCCGCGCTTAAATCGATATTACCTAAACCTCAGTTTGATATTACTACTCTGTGGAGCTTGGTTATTTTAGGCGAGCCATTTTCATTCGCTATTTGATCTTATCCAAGAATATGGACGCTTCGTTTTTCTAGGAATCACAGGAGCGATATTTGCAAACTCGACAGGAGCTGGCGGTGGCGTCATCTTTATTCCGGTATTTTCGAGCCTCAACTTTAGTGAGTCTCAAAGTGTCTCGACTTCATTTATGATCCAATGCTTTGGCATGACAGCAGGCGCGATTTCATGGTCACTGCATTATAAAAAGCACCACCGAGAAGATGATGCATGGTCTGGTTTTGTAAAAGCATCATTACTTGCAGCCTTCTTTTCTGTCTTAGGTTTCTGGAGTAGCCAATTACTACAACTCAATTCGCCCTCTTCGCTACACACCAGCTTTAGCATTTTCTCGATAGTGCTTGGTATCGCCATCATTATCAGTAGCAAAAGTAGCACACAAATCACTCGCTCTATAATGCCGGTCGATTTTCTTTGGCTCGCTCTCATTGGCTATTTCGGCGGTATTATCACAGCTTGGTTATCGGTAGGCGTCGGTGAATTAGTCGTCATTTATCTCATGATAAGGGGACTATGCGCCAAAATGGCGGTCGCCACTGGCGTTGTTGTTTCTGCGATTACAGTTTGGTCAGCAAGCCCTATCCATATTTTTCCAACAAATAGCCATGCCCTCTTTGAGCTAGTTTTATTCGCAGGCCCTGGCGCCATTATCGGAGGATTACTCGCTCGTAAATTAGCACTCTTTCTCCCAGTAAAAGTATTAAAACTCTTTTTCTCCATTTGGATCATTTTGACGGGTAGCGTAATGTTGGCGAGTTAGAAATTTATAAGTGATTCATATTCATTACTTAAATTTAAAACTAGCATAAATAAATCGTATAATTTGATGCCACCAATACAGCATGACACCATTCTTTAAATGTTATTTATCCATAACTAAATCAATTAAACTAAGAGAACAAAGGTGTGCATAAATCACAGAGTAAAATCCACATTTTGCAAAATCCAGCATAACGCTTTCGTCTAGTTCATGAATTTTTTGTTCATCAACGGTATAAATACCATTAATATTGGTCTTAGTACCGTCCAGAGCATTTACTGTTAATGTTCTAGGCTGTAATAGCTCATGCTGTATTAAAGTCTTAATAAAATGTTTTGTCATTTCCTGATAGTCAGCCTGAAGACTGGCCAACTCTAGCTGCGTATTGAGATAAGCAGTATTATCGCCATCAGCTGTAAACAAAGAATTTTCACCGTTTTCACACACAGACGAGTTATTTAGATCAATTCCAATAATTATTTTATTATCAATATAACTCGCACCCAAAGGATACAATTGAACTTGAATAGGTAAATAACGAGCAATCCATCTACCATTTATCATCAATTTGTTCGAGTTCTCTTTTAAAGATGTAACTGCTACAGGTAAGAATTCACCTGTTTGAGAATTTTTGGTAAATATAATAGGAAAGCTCGTCGCTGCTGACATGAACTCTTGAACCTGAAGAGGCAACATGTGCATTTTTTCAAAAACTTTATAGTCAATAATATTTTTCACTTTTAAGTGTCTATGAATAGAATCATTCAAAGGGACATAATGTGTTGTCATCTTTATTTTCCTTGTTAATATTTTCTATATAACTCGTACAATTCTATATAGATTGCAATCCGTAGAGACGGATTTTATCAAGTAGTTCTCTATGATCTGGCAACTCACTTATCATTTTACTTTTTAACAACGTCATCTTAGCCAGATGTTGAACAACGCGTTGATCAACTTCTGCATTGCTATAAGTTGGTCGAGTAGAATACTTCATACCGCAAAGCACATATAAATAATTTTCTCTGTTGAACACTTCAAACTTTGAAGGGAAATCCTCTGCGATTGGAATAAAATCTTGCCACATTTTAAGACGTTGTTTTAAGCCTTCAGGAATAGTTTCACCGGTGCGATTATCACGCCAGAAAGCAGAGTCTGACCTGTCGGATAAACAATAATGTAACTTAGCAAATTCAACGACTCTCTCCCACGCTTGAGAAACTGTTTCATTAAAGCGCTTAGCAAGATAATCAATATCATCTTTATCGGAAGGAAATCGCTCCGCAAGAAAGCGTGCAGAAAAGTCCGTCAGTAGAATAGATGTCGCTTCAATCGGTTCTAAAAATCCCTGTGCTAAGCCTAATGCAACACAATTTTTTACCCAAAACTGCTGACGATAACCAACTTTCATAGCAATTTTTCTATGTGAAAGATCGGCAAGTTGACCACCTAAGTACTGATCAAATGTATCTTCAGCTTCAGCATTACTCATATAATCAGTCGAGTAGACAAAACCAGTTCCACGTCTTTGCGTGAGGGCAATATCCCAAATCCACCCTGCCTGATGAGCCGTTGCAATCGTAAATGGCGGAATTTGATCTAAAGCCTGTGTGGGCACTTGAGCAACTAATGCTGTATTAATGAAGAGTTGGTGTGATTGATCAATAAATGGTACATCAAATCTTTTTGCTAACAAAATAGATTCAAAACCACTGCAATCAATATAGAAATCAAAAAATAACTCTCCTTTATCTGTCAACAATGAACAAATAGAACCATCTTTCTCTAAAGAAATATCATTTACCGTTGCATAAATATGTTCAACATTAAATCGTTCAATGGCATTTTTAGCTAATAACTTAGCAAACTTTGCGGCATTAAGATGGTAAGCATAACCCATAACGCCACCATACTCCGGAGTTGTTATAAACTTAGGTCCTTTATTTTCCTCACAAACGGCATGCTGTGGCGAGACTAAATCGGCAAAGTGCTCTCTTGGATGAGTTAACCAATATGGTGTCAAATCCTCACCCAATGGACTCGGCATATCAAAAAGGTGATGATAAAAATTATTGTTTCCGTGCTTTGCTCGATCGAGCCAATTTACAAACTTTATTGACTGTTTAAAAGTGACGTCACAAGATTTAATAAAGTCTGACTCACTTATACCAAAGCTTGATAATGATTTACGTATTGAGGGAACAGTCCCCTCACCAACACCAATAATGGGGATATCTAGAGATTCGATGAGCGTAATGGAGAGTTCTGGATTGTTCTTTAAAACCAGTCCTAAATGATTAGCAGCTAACCAACCTGATGTCCCACCACCAACTATCGCTACTTTTCTTATAATCATAGCATGATCCTACAATTAAGCATGAACACATTGAGTCATATATTGGATAACCATTAGCCCTTTAATATTACTACTTTTAATTTAACGCAGTTTAGTGCTTAATAAAAAGCCTAGCAATTGCTAGGCTCTTATTAATCTAACTAATTAAATTAGAAGCGCAACGCAACACCGAGTTTATAACGGGCTTCACCATCAAAACTCCATACAGGGTAATTATCTTTAAATTCACTAATAACCCCCTCTGCATCCACTGGAGATACACCTTTTTGTACGCTATCTTCTTCAAGCAAGTTAACCACTTCAAAAGTTAACGACAGATAATCTGTTAGATTATAGCTAGCACTTAAATCTAAGGTGCCATACGCTTGATGTTCACGGTTACCATAGAACCCTGGTAATTCACGCATCATATATTCAGAACGCCAGTTATAAGCTACCCGAGCTGAGAAATCATCCATTTCGTAGTAACCAACTAAGTTTACAGTATGTTTGGATGAGTCAGAGAATACTCCAACACGGTCTGCATAGTTTTCAGCTGGTGATGAAGCGTCTGCAAAGGTGTAGTTAACTGAGTAACCTAAACCACTATCGAATGAATCTTGTAACTGAAGTTCGATACCATCAATTGAGCCACCATTAGCGTTATAATTTTCACTTACAGTCCAACAATCGTAAATACCCGCACCACATGTACTACCACCTGCAGTGATTAGGTTGGGATCTTCAATTCCGATTTGTTGATTCAGTTTTTCTCTTGTAGAGATAAATGAACTTACATCTTTGATAAAGTAAGTTGCTGCAAATAAACCTTCTCCACTGAAGTACCATTCTAAACTTACATCTGCTTGTGAAGCTTTGAAAGGTTGTAAATTTACGCTACCGGTGACTTTCTTCTCGTTACCAGGAGTACCATCGTTGAAGCCAGGTAACTTAGAGGTTGCGAATAAATCGGCATAATTTGGACGTGAAATAACTTGAGCTGCTGAGGCTCTTAAAATTAAATCACTTGCAAGGTCAAATGCAATATTTACACTTGGTAAAACATCGTTATAGCTGGCTTTATCAGTACTTAAACCATCAGCATATGTACCTGTTTTGCTGAACGCATAATAATCAGATTCAACATCAGTAGACACATATCTTAAACCGAAGTTACCACGAACGCCTTCACCAGCGAATGTAGCCATAGTATAGAGCGCTAAATTCTTTTCTTGCAGTGTGCCATATCCTGATTTATCGAGAGTAAAACCATCGATAGCAGCATAGGCATCATTAATCATGTTATCAAAAATGGGCTTAGGTAAGGTGAAGCCTGCGCCAGATGACATAGTACCAGAATAATAAGCTGATGCATCTTTTGCTACTATATTAGAGGATTGAGCAGCCTCGGTAGTTTGAGTAACATCATGATCGGCATAACTAATGCCTGATTTAAATGACGTAATAGCACCTAGCTCAACAGGAATAGTAATGTCAAATGTCGCAAAGGACTCTTCATCCGTATTAGGTTGTTTTTTTAGAGCCCAACCCGCTGTTTCTAATTTTCCATTAAAATCAGAAGCATCAAATGCGTTGTTTGCAATGTTAATATCAATGACATCGCCAGTAGCATCATAGATACCCGCGAAATCTTCAGGTTTACCAATAGACTGACCATAGTTTGAAGTTAAATCGGTACCACCTTCAGCTTTGGTCTTACCAATACGACCTTCTAACTTATAAGCATCTGCCTGATATGCAAAATCCAAATCAATTGTGTCAGAAGACATACTCGCTTTACGTGCCCAAGTTTGAGCCCAAGCAAATCCACCTTTACCTGTGTGCTCAACTAATGTACATACGCCTGCAGCATTTTTCTTAAGGCAAGTATTTTCACCCTGCTGAGTAGGAAATAAGAAAATTGAAGTATTAGCATTGTTTGCATCAAGTTGAAGGCTCATCAAATTCAAACCAAACTCAAGATTATCAGTTGGTCTGTATTGGAATGCAGCATTAACAGCGGTACGCTCTCGGTCTTGCTGGAATGTGGTCGGAACTATCTCTCCCCAACCTAGTAAAGATTCGATACCATTACGTTGATATTGAGTTTTATCTAAAGAACCTGCGACTAAGAAACCGAACTTTTCATCTTCCGTTTTCCAGCTATAAAGTCCTGAGGTTTGTGGATCAATCTCTTCAGATACAGTGCCGTAATCCCCCTTTGTACTTAAAAATACAGAATTTGCATCTAAATCTAATGGTTTACGGGTTTTAACAATTACAGTACCACCAATACCACCTTCGGCAATATCTGCCTGAGATGATTTGAAAACTTGAATACCGCCCACCATTTCTGGTGGTAATAGACTGTAATTGAAGCTACGGTCAATAGCTTGTTGATCAAACCAACCCGTTGAAGCCACAGAATGACCATTTAATAGAGTACTGGTTAACTGGCTTGAAGCACCACGAATTGATACTTGTTGGCCTTGACCAAATTGACGATTAACCGCAACACCAGGAATGCGTCCTAAAGACTCACCCACATCTCCATCTGGAAATTTACCAATATCTTCTGCTGTGACCGCATCCACTACAGCATCAGAAAAACGTTTGTCGTTAACTGATGCCTTCATTGATGCTCTCATACCGCGAACTTCAATTTTTTCAATATTTTCAGGTGCTGCGGTGGTTGCCACGGCGTCTGCAGCAACAGCGCTAATGGATACAGCACTGCCGAGTAGGATAGCAATATTTGTAGCTAGTACAGTTTTCTTAAAGGTTGATGGTCGCATCTCGTTTCCCTTCCATAACTTTATTATCGTTTTAGTATTCATAACCATTCCCCGAGGAATGACAACGCTGTCATGTCTAGTGCAAACATTACACAATAATTAACAGCCTTGCCACAACAAAATAACGATGGAAGCAAAAAAATGTCATAAAGCAGAATTTTGAATCAGTAGTTTTATTAAAAACCATTATAAAACATGAGCTTTAATATTATGACGTAAATTTACAACTCTCAGCATAATTATAACAATGATAAATTAACGCCAATTTGTAACAATTCAGGATTGCTAAGCACATCAAAAGCTCGCACTATAAGATGTATAAGTCAGAAAAAACTGATAAAAAATGTAAGCTTGTAAATTGCAGGTAAAGAATTTACGTTCATAGAACAGTTAACCCCTCGCGACCTTAGACAAAGAGTTTTTACATCAATGAAAGTCACTATCAACGACGTAGCTAAATATGCTGGAGTGTCTATCAAGACAGTATCCCGTGTAACCAATAACGAACCTTCAGTGAAGCAGGCCACCGTTGACAAAGTGAACGAGGCGATAAAAGCACTTAACTACCAACCTAATTTAGCAGCAAGAAATCTAGCAGGAACTAAATCCTATGCTATTGGTTTTATTTACGATAATCCAAACGCTTACTATATTATTGATATGCAAAATGGGATTTTGTCAGCCTGTAAAGACAAGGGCTATGAACTTGTCATCCACCCTTGCAATGCCAAATCAGAGACCATATGTGATGAGCTTACAGCACTAGTCAAATATTCTAGGCTCGCAGGATTAGTACTAACACCTCCCTTGTCAGAAAATCCTAAAGTACTCAAAGCACTCACTGAAATTGATGCTAACTATGTGCGCATTATTGCGGGAGAAAAGGACAACGATCAGAATGGGTTGACTATTTTAGTCAACGATAAATTCGGTGCAGTTCAAATCACCCAGCATCTGATTGATTTAGGCCACAAGCATATCGCTTTTTTAAGCGGAGATTTACACCATGAATCCACCAAAGAGCGATTACTTGGTTTTAAACAGGCATTAACAATAAATAACCTAAAGCTGAATGAAAACTACATAATTGAAGGGAAGTACTCATTTGAGTCCGGTGTTGATGGTGCTAACAAGCTCATCAAACTAAAAAATCGCCCGACGGCGATTGTTGCTTGTAACGATGAAATTGCCGCTGGTGCACTTTTTGCGGCTCGTTTAGCGGGTTTAGACATACCCGTTGATTTATCAATTGTCGGTTTCGAAGATAGCCCATTCTCACGTCAAACCTGGCCTAAACTTACCACAGTACATCAGCCAAACGCAGAAATTGCTCAGGTTGCTACTGAATTATTAATAGCAAAACGTCGCGAGCAAGATGCCATATATTCTAGAACCTTTACACCAGAACCTATCATTCGTGACTCGTCGGCAATTCCTAAACAATAAAAAAGAGAGCATATTTGCTCTCTTTCTATCTCCTAAATCACATAGAAATCAATGTAATTTGAGCTTCGGACGCTGCCACTTCAATAACTTTTGTGCTACTCGATACACAATTGCCGAAAACCAACCATAAAGGCTGGCTAAATGCCTCTGATACAAAGAGATATACATCAATCTTGCTATATGGCCTTCAACAAAGAAAGTGCCAGAACGTAGGTTCCCCATTAAATTGCCTACCGCAGAGAAGCGGCTTAAAGACACTAATGAGCCGTAATCTTTATAAATAAAGGCCTTTTCAGGCTTACCTTGTAATCGATTAACGATATTATCAAACAAGGTATCAGCCATCTGAGCTGCTGCTTGCGCCCTTGGTGGAACAGGCTGGCCAGAACTTTGGATCAATAGAGCGCAATCACCAAGGGCGTAGATATCTTGATGACCTTTCACTCGCATACAATCATCAACTTCTACCTGATTTCGCGGAGTAATGGGCAGTTTTGCAAAATGCTGAAATGCTTTTGGCCCTTTGACACCGGCAGCCCATACTTTTAAGCCTGCTTTAATCACATCACCATCTTGGGTAATGAAACCATCACGAGTCACTTCTTTAACTTGAACACCGATATGTAAACGTATACCAATCTGATCAAGAACAGCTTGAGCCCTAGCGCTTACACGCTCTGGTAATTGAGGAAGGATTTTGGGTGACGCTTCAATCAAATGCACATCAAGATGATGCTTCGCGATATTCAGATAACCGTACTCTTTAACAGACTCAATGACATGATGAAGCTCTGCTGCCAATTCAACACCTGTCGCACCCGCACCGACAATACCAATGCTGACTCTTTCTTGCGTTTCATTTAATTGGAGTAAAGCGTCGAGTAATTTATGATGAAATAAATTGGCATTTTCAAGACTGTCTAAGAAAATACAATGCTCATCAGCACCTAATGTATTGAAACTATTAGAAACTCCACCCAATGCAAGCACTAAAAAATCGTAATTGATTTGTCGCTGCTCTAGGAGCAACTCACCTTCATCATTATAGACTGCGGCTAACTGAATCGATTTAGCATCCGGCTCACACTGCTCTATCTCACCACGAATATAGCGATAACCGTTTTTAAGTCCATGATCGCGATAGAGTAAACCTTCAATAGATTGATCTATCACACCAACAGCGACTTCGTGTAATTTAGGCTTCCATATATGAATAGGACTTTTATCAATTAAGCACACATCGACGACATCACTACCGCCCCATTTACGGCCCAACTTCGATGCAAGCGCTAAACCAGCAGCACCACCACCCACGATCACTATTCTTTTTGTAGCCAAAATGACAACCTCATAAAACTCATTTGCGAGGCTAAGTTATACCATGTTACAGATAAGAGATAACTACATTAGTTGAGTAAAACAGGCTATTTTCCATTAAAGATATTTCAGAAACCTAGCGGTACTATTTAGTTTTTCCACATGCTTAGGCAACAAAAAAGGGCCACTAGGCCCTTTAGAATCGTTCGTAAGCAGTTTATACCGCTTCTTCGTTTTCTTCACCCGTTCGAATACGGATAACACGTTCAACATCAGTGACAAAAATTTTACCATCACCAATTTTGCCTGTGCGGGCCGTTTCAACAATGACATCAATTGCTTGGTCGAGCAGATCGTCTTGGATCACTAACTCTATTTTTACTTTTGGCAGAAAATCCACCATATATTCGGCACCACGATACAACTCTGTATGCCCTTTCTGACGACCAAAACCCTTAACCTCCAGTACCGTCATCCCAGTGATACCAATTTCTGCAAGTGATTCGCGCACATCATCTAACTTAAATGGCTTAATAATGGCTTCAACTTTTTTCATTAAAAATTCCTCATCCCTTGCAATAACATAAACAAACAGAATAACACTAGCTTACACGGGGTTACGTCAATATTGAAGTGAATGTAGTGCTTTACTCATAAAACACAGTTTCTATAAAATCGCTTTTAGCACATAAAAGTCTAAAAAAAGTACTATGAATATTGCCTCAGATTTTATACTTACATTCTAACCAGCACTAACTCGCTCGCGGGATGCAAGCGTAAAATAACAAGGATCTGTTATGAACTTCCATCGAAAAGGCTTTAGCCTGATAGAACTTATCACTACGATATCGATTTCAACAATCTTGTTAACAGTTGGAGCTCCTTCCTTGACCGAGCTCAGCGATCAGATAAGAGCTGATACTAATATTAAAACTATCCAGCAGACACTTCAATTTGCGCGAAATACAGCTGTTAGTTATGGTTATAGGGTCACAGTATGCCCACTCGTAAATGGAAAATGCACTCAAGATTGGCAAAAGGGATTAACAATTTTCATTGATACAGGTGTAGTCGAAAGCTTCGATGCTAACGATAAAATTATTAAGGTCATTGATGAATTCGATTCGAAAGATTTTTTAACATACAATAAAAGTTCGATAAAATTTCAACCTGATGGGTTAGCTTCTGGAAGTAATGGTACTTTCAAGTATTGCCCACGAACAATTGATAGCAAAAACTCCCGTGCAATCGTTGTTAATCAGGCGGGTAGAGTTCGCCTTTCTACCGCAAAAAATATCAATTGCGATTAAATTTAAATATATACTCCCTATTTAAATTTAATTATATAAAAGCAAGAAAATCAATTTATTGGGTATATTGAAAATATAGAATAGATACTGACCATTAGAGTCTCCTCGCATATACTTAGCTAAGTTTTAACGAGGATAGCTACATGTTAATTATTTCAAGAGGATTTACCTTAGTCGAACTGATGGTCACAATTGCCGTAGCAGCAATCCTACTAGCCATAGGGGTTCCATCACTTACGTCGCTATACGAAGGGACACGCAGCGCTAATGAAATACGAAAAATTAGTGATGTGTTTGCTTTTGCAAGAAACCAAGCTGTCAACTATGGCGCAACAGTAACAGTCTGCCCATACGCGGCATCACCATGCGGCACAGACTGGAATAAGGGGTTCAGTGTATATATTGACAATGGGGGTGCCAAGAATGTATTGAAAGTGATCGATAGTTTCAATACACACGATGTAATTTCCCTATCAGGGCCCGCCGATAAAAAAATTGATTTTACACCCGATGGTTTAGTCTCAGTTGAAACATCAATTATCTATTGTTCAAATGGGCAAAGTGACAATTCTAAAAGCATCAACATTAGCACTTCAGGTTTAATAAAAGAGGGCGCAGATGGGAAAAGCTGCACATAAACTATGGTAGACTAAATCTACCGTTCACTACCCTAAAATAATATTATCCTTAAATCGTTCGTTGTTAATATTTAAAAATACATGTTAGATGTTTATCTAGGTGTTAACTTATCCAAAACTTGCGCCTTAGTATTAGTAAATTCAGCGTTTAATGCGACACACTCCTCAACACTATAGATGTAATATTTCGATCCATCATTTGATTGGCGAGTAGTACCAACAAGGCTAGCCATTCTCACATTCATTTCACTACTCTTCCAATGATAGAAGGCAATCTCAGCACTTTTCTTTGATGCAATGTAGCATTTGAAGTCTTGTTCGCTGACTGTTGCTCCAGAGTCAGCCCAAACTAAGCTTGGTAAGAAAGCCACCGTTATAAAGAGGTTTATTAATTTCATTTCCAACACTCCGCACTCGGACCTTTTGCCCCAGTATCTGATATTGTTAAAGAAGAGCACGAGGCATCACGGCTAGCCTGAACCCCTTGAGCAACTGCCTTAATCGTAAAGCTTGATTCACCACTTGATGATACAGAGTAATGTTTATGCTCAGTGATATAAGGGTTTGCCCCTACAAGTTTTGTTAAATCAGTAGCATATTTTTTATTATCGAGATAATACTGTTCCTGCAAGTTTGCTATACGCATCAAAGCAGCTAACCCTTCTGATCTTGCACTCTGAGCAATGTATTGCGTATAAGAAGGGTATGCAATCGATGCCAAAATACCAATGATCACGACGGCGATCATCACCTCTATCAGGGTAAAACCTTTAAGTTGAACCTTCATAAATTAATAACTCATTCATTTATATGATAATAAATTTTATTAACACCTAACCCAGAAGCAACGTTGATTGTACCTGTATAATCCCCATTTTCATTTTTCTCACCTTTACCAACTCCAATAATATAGATATAGGGATCTTTACCGGATTCAGGTGCAGGAATAACAATCTGCGGTGTATCCGGTACACGTTCACCCAGTTCATAATATAATTGAGAAAAGGATCTCGTTCCTTTGTGCAAATCGAACGGATATAACTTGCCAGAACCAGACACTAAACACACGTTATCGGCAACCGAGTCAGCAGGGGGAGAATAAGAAGTGAAATAAACTTTGCCTTGGACAATCAAGGCAGCTGTTAAACTCTTTTCACCTAGACCACTAAAATCATAGAACCAGCCGAGTTTTTTACCGAAACTTATGTTGTCGGCTTCAGACGCAGGTGCAGTAGAAGTCACATCATAGAGATCATTGATTGTGATCGCCTCGGGAACATCACCGCCAGTAAAACTCTTAGTCACCACATTACGATCTTGCAATGTAAAAAACATATCATTGATATCAGTAGATGATGGGTGGGGTCGCGTTCCACTTCCAATCACCACCGCATCATAGGGAACATTTTGATAAGTTTTAGTCGTAGTAGTACCACTCTCTGTTGCCACCTTAACTTCGGATAAATTAGTAAACATCGTTTGTGCTACAACAGGTTCTGCATAAAAACGACGATTATTACTATCAGTACCACCTAAAGAAGCAAATTTAAATGCACTCCAACTCGACTTACTTGCACTTGGAAGATCAATGCGCCAGACATTTGCACCGACATCGGAGGCATAAATCCTATCTGTATACCCATCATTATTACTATCAAGTACGGCGACTGAGTTTGGAATGCTATCCTGAATACCCGAAAGTACTGTTGCACCCGATGCAGAGCCACCAAATGAATGAATCAAAGTTCCCTTCTCTGCATCGACAATATAAACCGCACGACCTACCGGAGAAGATGAAGGAGTTGCATCAAAACTAACATCGTAGCCACCACCAAAAATGAGTACAGGCTTTTCATAACCAACGATTTTCGTCACTATAGGCTCAGACCATGTTTGTCCAAGATCAGAAAAACCATCCGTTGATGGATTAATAGTCCACATTAGAGAAGGGCTATCAGGGTTTGTCACATTGAGGGCATAATAAGACGAGCCACCTCGACGCATCCCCATATAGACCCATGCTTTAATCACTTTACCCTCAGCATCAGTTTCTGTGTAAGCAACTGGAGATGAATCCATTCCGTATACTGTGTGTACACCTGAAGGATTATTACTTCTCAGTTCTGTTAAATTAGGCAATAACTCATAGGGAATAAAGCCCCAAGTCTCTGATACAGATTCGCCCGCATCTTTAAACATATGCACAACACCTTGATTAGTGCCAAGCATGATACGAATATCAGTCGCGTTTTTTGTGCCGAAATTGAGTGCAAGTGGCTTAGAATGAAGAGGATCACCCATAACATCATTACGTATATCTGTCGTACTACCATCTTTATTATCGTCGTCGACATCTATCCCATTAAGCCAATTTAACGTATTAGCAAGCTCATCTACGCTAGTTCTCATATAGCTAGCTAGCGCAGCATCACCGCCTGCTGCAGTTTGTGCATTAGCAAGTGTTAAGGGCGTTAAACTGGAGGACCCATTTAAGTTACTTACAATATTCCTAACTTCTTGCTTTCTGATTTGTGCCGCGACTCCGCCGACTTCAACTTTATTCCCATCCTTTTGCGCAACACAATCCGACCATATAGTACAGGCACCATCTTTAATATTGCCGTTATCTGCTATAGCTGCATTCCCTTTACTATCAACCAATGTTCCATCTGCGGTTACTTTTAATTTTTTTAAATTACCGCTCCAACGAGGTCCTTTGCCTGGGAGAAACATAGCGTAATAAGCGGCATCAAATGTCTGAGTCCTATCAAAATTATTACTAGCAATACTTGGAGATGTAAAACTTGAATCAATATTCAAAATATTTGATAACGCATCATTAAGTGCATTCTGTAGTTCAAGACTGTTTTGAGCAGCAAAATATAAACCACCACCTCTTTTAGCCGTCTCAGCAAGTAAAGGTGCGGCATCTTCTGCACCTTTACTAAAACCAATAGTATAAGTACGAACATTCTGCATTTGTTCAGTATTTGAACTGTCCAACTTGTTAATTAAGTCGTTATTAAACATATAACTAGCTAATGCGGGCAAATAGCTTGCTGTATCTAGATTTTTAGAAAATGAAGAGTAATCCCCTTCTTTACTTCCTGTGGCAGTTAAACTAATAACGTCATTATTCGCATTTTTATCAACTGTTGGAGAGCCATCAGTGACATAGATAACATAAGCAATATCCGTACATACTTTAAATGGACTTGCGTAGTTACCACTCTTCTCCACTAAGCTGTCATACGGTGGTTTATTTCCAACATAAGAGCCATAATCTGTATCACTATGACCATATTTAACGCCCTTACCGGCAAAATAACGGTAAGCTTCATACATAGTCTCACATAGTGGTGTATTTGTTTTTGCCAGCAAATTATCAATAGTAGTTAATAAACTCGCACGCGTACTATCCGTCATCTGAGTAATGCCAGATACAATTCGACCACCGTCTCGATTACCTTCATTTGGATAATTATAATTAAATACAGCAAGTCCAAAATCCACTGTTGGAGTTGAACTAATAATATTAGAAATCGCTTTCTTCGCAATTTCTAGTCTTGAAACTTTTACCGTTGGTAATTTTCCCGCTTTAGATAATCCGTACCATCTTAGGTAATTATCAGTGTACAAGGTAATAGGTTGTCCAACACCAAAGTCAGTATTATTGGCTGCGGCTAAAGCATTGCTCCAGGTTGTTCCTGGTAGTGAGGAAGTAAAATATGGATACGCTTTCTTTTTACTACCTGACCCCGTTGTTACCCCGTTAGCAGGAAATCCATTAGGATATGATGATGAATTACTCGGATTTATTTGAGAAATATCTTCCCAACAATCAATTACTTTTATTGCTGTACCGTTTGTTTCAGGTAGTTCTTTCCAAACACCAGTAGTACCACTTGATGTGAACTCTCTTATATACCCAGTAAAACGACCAAACTCTGCTAATGCAGCTTTGCTTTGACTACATCCATTTAAACTAGCTTTAAAATTACGCTTATCAGAGCTAGTATCAGGGGTGGGTAATCCTCCACCGCCAACAGCATAATAAATAAGAGTATCACTATACCCAGAACCACTTACGGCTGGGTAGTCATAGTTAGGGTCATAATCTACAACCTGAGTAATTTCTTCAGTCGACATACTTCCTGAGTTATCAAATATAACGAGCACTTTAGGTCTTGCGCCCGTTCGAGTTGTTGATTCTTTTACATATAACTCAGTATCGTCACTAAAGGAGAAAGCCGACACAAAAGTCAGCGCAAGTAGTATAGAACAAGCCAGCTTTTTAATAATCATATCTAACTCCCAGTTAAAACTTCTTGCTCCACACCTGCGACAACAGTGAGTTGGCCCAGTTTATCTCTACCAAATTCTGCTGTACTACTAATCTCAACACGCCGACAGCTGATTAAATTACCACTATTTGGCCTTGTACTCCGCTGGCATCCAACATCTTTTGCACTAATGACAACATTACCTGCAGCATCAACTTCATAAGGAATTGGCGTTAACGTTTGGTTAGAACCAAATTCAACCACAGATGAAATCTCAGATAGTTTGGCTAAGCTAGCACCTTTATTGGCTTCGATTGCCGCCTCTAAGCCACCATCAGCAACAGACTTAGCCTCTATACGTTCTGATCCTGCTCCAGACATACGCATAGATTGGGTCGAATTAACAGCCAAAGCGACACCAATAATAGTCATAAGCAACAATATGATAAGTGCAAAAAATAATACAATTCCTTTTTGCTTTTTCATCTTACCAACCTTCTAATTTCTAATTAACACTGGATTTGCAAGCACCATAGTCGTCGAAACTATCTTGCGTCGATAATGATCATTCAAATTTTTAATTTCCTTATCACCCAGAGTGTAAGTAGTTTCATTGGTGTAACTTTTATCTTCATCAATAGCGCGAACCAACAAGAAAACCCTTAAGGCAACAAGTCTTTGAAATAATTCGTTGTCCCACATTAATGTGGTTACATTTTCTGCTGGCATAAAACTATCGGCGGTATCGTCTCCATTACTATCAAAACCATAAAGAATACGCATATTCTCAATGCCTTCAACTAACTGCTCTTCGTTATTCATGCCATTATTCTTGGTTAATGTTTTTCGGCGTAGAACAGGTACAGAACCATCATTTTTAATAAAATAAATATGATGCTGATATTCCCAAAAACGAGCATTTTCGAGTACTGGATTGGGAGGATTACCGCCTTTAAACATCACAGCTTCACTCGAAGTTGCAGCCATATAAAAACGCTCGCCATTGGGATTAGTCACTGGTGGGCCAACTAATCTTTTAATTTGAATGACATCCGTATTCTGATTCACACCTGATAAGCAACTTAATGTATCCCCACTCTCGCCCTCTTCATATCCCCATAGACGCCTAAAGTGTGCAGGTTCAGCATTAGGTAAAGTACCGTTATTTACACCTGCACCAATACAATCATTTGCAACACCATCCCTCAAGGTCATATTGGTTCCAAGTACAAAATCAGTTCCCGTTATGTCCCCCATAAAACCTAACTGACTAATGTCTCTTTCCATGAGCGACAAAGCTATTCGTCCATTTTCTTGCAATTGGTTAAACTGGCTCGTTGTGATCACATTGGAAGAAGACATACTAAACATGCCAAAAAGCCCAAGAGTGAGAAATAAGCCAATGACCATAGAGACCATTAGCTCAACCAGCGACATCCCTTTCTCACAGTTTTTTAAATTATCCATACATAGTTAACCTAAATAATCATTGTCGAAAGAATAAAAAGCCGCCTACGCGTACCAATATCTTCTCCACATTCACTCCCAGAATAACTTGTACCCGCGCCCTCTCGGATCCCTCTCCACGCAATTGCGACCGTTACAGTTGAACCATCTACATTAATGCAAGCTGTTGGAGAGTCTAACCCACCAACATTCTGGCTATCCATAACTTCGGCAGCCCCCATAAAACTCTGTTCCCACTGGTAAAGATCCCAAGCTTCAGTCTCTTCTGGAGTACATATACTCACTGCGCCAACAGCAACGTCACAAACATTGCCTGGTTTATTAAGAGAGCCAGTATACTCACCAGCGTAATTACCCAGCTGCGCTCTATTCAGCTTCATTCGATTAATTATATCGTTTGCATAATAGGAGGCTTGAGTTTGCTGAAAGGATTCAAAGCTGCCACGCTTTGCAACAATATGCAGATTAAAAATACCAATTAAGCCAATGACTAAGATCACTAACGCAACAAGCACTTCAATTAATGAGAAGCCCCGTTGAAATTCCCTTTGTGTCAACCTTTCGATTTTAGTCATATTTTTGACAAGCTTTTCAGCTATTTACCTTTAAAAATCTTAGTATTACGATAAAAACTACCAACAGTTAATAATAGATGAGTAAAATGTAAGTAGCCAGTAACATTAGCACATAAGCATTGACATCATTATGCTTTGAATGAATTTGAGACAATAAAAAAGAGGCTTATAGCCTCTTTTTTATTGACGATTAAACAGTACACAGATTTAACGTAATTCGGCTGGCACAGCAAAAACAGTGTCTTCTTTACGCCCTTCAACTTCAGTCACAACACTAGGAGCAAGTTTAGCGATTGCTTGAACCACTTGTTGGACTAAAACCTCGGGGGCTGAAGCTCCAGCGGTGACGGCTACACGTGTAACATTATCAAACCAACTAGACTCAACATCATCTGCAGTATCCACTAGATAAGACTGGGTTCCTGTTTTCAATGCTAGCTCGCGTAAACGATTAGAGTTAGAGCTGTTCTTTGAGCCAACAACAATCAACAAATCAACGTCTGCAGATAAATTGCGTACCGCATCTTGACGATTCTGCGTTGCATAACAAATATCGTCTTTTCGCGGACCTTCAATAGAGGGAAACCTTTTTTGTAACGCAACAATAATGTCCAAAGTATCATCTACAGACAAAGTAGTTTGTGTCACGAAGCAGAGATTATTGGGATCGCGCACTTCCAAAGCTTCAACATCAGCAGGCGATTCAATCAGATAAACGCCACCATTAGGATTATCGTATTGACCCATAGTACCCTCGACTTCAGGGTGCCCTTCATGGCCAATCAGGATGCACTCAATACCTTTGCGGCTGGCACGCGTCACCTGAAGATGTACTTTAGTCACTAAAGGACACGTCGCATCAAAGACTCTCAGCCCTCTCGCCTTAGCCTCTTGTCTCACCGCTTGAGATACACCATGGGCACTGAAGATAACAATATTGTTATCAGGCACTTGATCTAACTCTTCGACAAAAACCGCACCGCGATCCTTCAGATTCTGCACGACATAGCGGTTATGCACGACTTCATGGCGAACATAGATAGGAGGCGAAAATAATTCCAACGCCCGTTCAACAATACTGATAGCACGATCAACACCCGCACAAAAACCGCGCGGGTTAGCGAGCATAATATTTAAACTTGGGCTAGTAGGATCGAGTTTCATCTTAAAATACCTTTACTACGTCCAGTTCAAAAGTGATCTTGTGTCCTGCCAGAGGATGATTAAGATCGACTGTGATGGAATCACCCGCAACATCACGGACAATACCTGGGATCTCACTACCACCAGGGCCAGCAAAACTCACAATCACGCCAGCCTCTAAACTCATGTCAGCCGGAAAACGGCTTCGATCTAGATAATGGATAGCATCAGGATTGGATTCGCCAAAGGCATCAATCGCTTCAAGCGTGAAACTGTGCTTATCACCTTCAGCAAGCGTCACCAGCTGCGCCTCAAATGCAGGACTTAAAGTACCATCACCAACATTTAATCGAGCCGGTTTACCCGAGGCTTTAGTGCTATCGGCAGTTGAGCCATCAGCAAGCACAATGTTCATGTGGCATAATAATGAACGTGTCACAGTCACTTTTTAACCCCTTCAGCGCTATCAGCTTCAGACTTATCGCTTACAAATGCATCCCAAATAATCAGCACTGCACCGACAAAAATAGCAGCGTCGGCAATATTGAATGCTGGATAATGGCTCTTATTCCAGAAGAAATCGATAAAATCAACCACGAAACCATGCATCAATCGATCGACTAAATTACCTAAAGCACCACCAATCACTAAGGTGTAAGCTAGATTCAGTTTCCACAAAGAAGACGATTGCTTACGCAACCACACAGTTAATAACGTACTGAATCCAATCGCAACAATCGTAAACAGCCAGCGCTGCCAACCTCCAGCTTCACTTAAAAAACTAAAAGCTGCACCATAGTTACGTACATAAGTGAAATTAAAGAAAGGCAATAATTTCACTGATTCATACAAATCAAAATTGGCTAAGACCCATTGCTTAGATAGCTGATCGGCTAAAAACACCAATACAGCTACCCAATACCAACGTAAGCCACTGTCTTTCCAAGTTAATGGCATACAGATCCTTTACGCAAACTGACGAACTTCGCCGTCACCTTCAATATTGGTTACGCAGCGAGTACAAAGTGTTGGGTGAGCCTCAATAGTGCCAACCTCTTCTCTGTGGTGCCAACAACGCTCACACTTCTCGGCAGTGCTTGAAGCAACCACTAATTTCAGTGATGCCAACTCAGTCTCAACCGCTTCCAATGTAGCATCAGCTAAAGGCAATACTTTGGCTTCAGAGGTCAACAACACAAATCTCAGCTCGTCACCGATATGGGTTAATTGCTCAGTCAAAGTAGCATCCGCAAACAAGGTCACTTCAGCTTCTAATGAGCCACCGATACGTTTGTCACGACGCGCTTGTTCAATCACTTTGTTGACTTCATTACGCACGGTTAGTAACTGCTGCCAATAGTCATCGCTCAAATCAGTCGCTAAGGTGACTGATTTCAAACCTTGATACCATTCTTGGGTAAAGACATAAGCATCACGCTTGCCAGGCAGTAATTGCCATACTTCGTCAGCAGTGAAGCTTAAAATTGGCGCAATCCAACGCACCATGGCCTCAGAGATCAGATACAGCGCCGATTGACAACTACGGCGCGCATGGCCTTCTTGCTTAGCCGTATATTGGCGGTCTTTAATGATATCCAAATAGAAACTGCCTAACTCAACCGAGCAAAACTGCATCAGTTTTTGAGTCACTATATGGAAGTTATATTGATCATAGGCTTCGATGATTTCCTGTTGCAGCGCAGCGGCACGGCGAACAACCCAACGATCTAACGCCACCATATCTTCAACGGCTACTAAATCCTTAGCGGGCTCGAAACCGTTTAAGTTGGCTAATAAGAAACGCGCAGTGTTGCGAATACGACGATAGGCATCGGCACTGCGATTTAAGATTTCGTCTGAAACCGTCATCTCACCGCTGTAATCTGTTGCCGCAACCCATAAACGCAGAATGTCGGCGCCTAATTTGTTGGTTACCGTTTGTGGTGCAATCACGTTACCAATAGATTTTGACATCTTACGGCCTTTACCATCGACGGTAAAACCGTGGGTAAGTACTTGCTTATACGGTGCTTTGCCATTCATTGCGGTTGAAATCATCAAAGATGACATAAACCAACCGCGATGTTGATCGCTACCTTCAAGATACAAGTCAACCCCGTGTCCGTGGAATTCAGGACGTGCGGCTACCACTGATGAGAAGGTTGAACCAGAGTCATACCAAACGTCCAAAGTATCAGTGACTTTACGGTATTGTTCAGCTTCATCACCCAGCAATTCTGCGGCATCAAGATCCCACCAAGCTTGAATACCCTGCTGTTCGATACGATTCGCCACGCGTTCCATTAACGACACGCTATCAGGGTGCAACTCTTCGGTTTCTCGGTTCACAAACAGCGTGATAGGCACACCCCAAGTACGTTGGCGTGAGATACACCAGTCAGGGCGGTTTTCAACCATTTTTTCGATACGACTTTGGCCCCAATCAGGGATCCATTGGGTTTGTTCGATTTCTTTCAATGCTTGCGTACGTAGGCCGTGGTTATCCATAGAGATGAACCACTGCGGTGTCGCGCGGAATATAATTGGTGTTTTGTGGCGCCAGCAATGTGGGTAGCTGTGACGGTAAGCCACGTGATTCAGCAAGGCACCTTTTTCTCTCAGTAAAGCTACGACGTTATCGTTAGCTTTAAAAACATGTTGCCCAGCAAAATACTCAGTATCAGGCTTATACACGCCGTTGTCGCCAACAGGGTTTGCGACTTCTAAACCGTACTTTTGACCAACAATAAAGTCGTCTTGACCATGACCCGGTGCAGTATGAACGATACCGGTACCCGCATCAGTAGTGACGTGATCGCCTAAAATTGCAGGCACATCAAAATCTAAGAACGGGTGATTAAAGCGGACAAGTTCAAGCGCGGCGCCTTTGGTTGTACCAAGCACTGTATGGCTTTCGATGTTATAGCGAGTCAGGCAAGATTCAACCAAGACTTCAGCTAAAATAAGCGCTTGCGTAACACCGTCTTTTTCGAATTCAACTAAGCTGTAATCTAACTCAGGGCTTAAAGACAAGGCACGGTTCGCAGGCAGAGTCCATGGCGTGGTAGTCCAAATCACCATAGAGACAGGATGTGAGTAATCGCTTACCCCAAACTTAGCCGCAACAGCTTTGCTATCGGCAGCAACAAACGCCACATCGATAGCGGGTGATGTTTTGTCTTCGTATTCCACTTCAGCTTCAGCTAAGGCAGAACCGCAATCAGTACACCAATGCACAGGTTTGACGCCTTTATGTAAGTGACCACTCTCAATCACTTTCGATAAAGAACGAACGATATTAGCTTCCGTTGAAAAATCCATCGTTAAGTACGGATTTTGCCAATCACCCAGCACACCTAAGCGGATAAAGTCTTCACGTTGACCGTTAACTTGCTCTGCAGCGTATTTACGGCATTCTTCACGGAATTCTGCCGCAGAGATTTTTTGACCTGGCTTACCCACTTTTTGCTCAACTTTCAGCTCAATAGGCAAACCATGGCAATCCCAACCTGGTACATAAGGCGCGTCAAAACCAGACATGGTTTTTGACTTAACAATAATGTCCTTGAGGATTTTATTAACTGAGTGACCAATATGAATACTGCCATTCGCATACGGCGGGCCGTCATGCAAAATGAAGGGAGTACGGCCAATTCGGCTATCACGGATCTGTTGATACAAACCGTCTTTTGTCCAGCGCTCTAACATCTCTGGCTCGCGATTTGCCAAATTACCACGCATCGGAAACTCTGTTTCCGGCAAATTCAAAGTAAATTTATAGTCGCTCATTGATCCTATACCGTTAATTAAACTGATAAATTTCAGCCTGCATCATTACCAAATAAAGCTCTGGCTTCATTTGCATCATTTAAAATCTGTTTTTTTAGCGCATCCAATGAGTCAAAAGGTTGCTCATCTCGGAGTTTAGCCACCAACTCGACTTCAACATGTTTGCCGTAAATGTCACCTTCAAAATCAAAAAGATGCACCTCAAGCTGACACACTTGACCGTTCACTGTCGGGCGAAACCCAATATTGGCTACGCCCTCATAAATATCGCTGTTATCCCAATAACATTTAACCGCAAACACACCGCGAACCGGCACAACATTGCGCTTTAAGGCGATATTCGCGGTGGGAAAACCAATTGTGCGGCCAATTTTTTGTCCATGCGCTACACGACCACTCAAGGTAAAAGGATGTCCTAATAGGCGTCTCGCCTGTTCAAGATTGCCCTTCGCCAATTGTTCACGCACAGCAGTCGAGCTCACTCTTTGCGAGCCCAGCATAAAACTTTGAGTGCTGACCACGGTAAAGCCATATTGGATACCCGCCTGCACTAGCATTTCAAAATTGCCTTTACGGCCTTGACCAAAACAAAAATCATCACCGACGACGAGGTATTTGACACCCAGTTTGCGGACCAACAATTCTTCAATAAAATGCTCTGCAGGTTGATTAGCAAAAGTGCGATTAAAGTTAACACACACTAACCGCTCAACCCCGAGTTCATCGAGTAAAATGACTTTATCACGTAATAAACTTAAACGAGCCGGCGCGTTGTCGCCGCTAAACAATTCTTGCGGCTGAGGTTCAAACGTCATTAATGTCGATGGCAGCGATAACTGCTTCGCCTTCTGCACTAAGTTCGCAATCACTTGTGCATGACCACGATGGACGCCGTCAAAATTACCTATAGTCAATACACACCCGTGGTGGGATGACAAAATGTTATGTATACCGCGGATTAATTCCATAACGTTAGACAACTGCCAAGCGCAAATCGGCTGATTATATAACAGCTAGCGATGAGAATCAGCAATCAAGCTCCCCGTTTAATTGACCAAGGACGAATTCCGAGCAAAAGCAGACACAATAAGTAACTGACTGCCCCAACTAAAATTAAGCCTATCAAGGCTTTCGCACGATCGAACAAATGCCAATCTAACCAAATTTGTTGTGAAGGCAAAAAGTAATACAAGACTACCACCATCAAGGCTGTAGAGACCACGGCTTTAGCAAAAAACACCATAGTCGGCCTAGAAACACGATAAACGCCAGCTAAATGCAAGCCTCGGTATAGTAATGTGGCGTTAAGCAATGCTGACATCGAAGTCGCAATCGCCAGTCCAACATACCCAAAAGGAATAGCAAACAGCAAGTTAAAGCCCATGTTTGTGATCATGGCAATAATGCCATAACGCACAGGTGTTTTGGTATCTTGACGAGAGTAATAGCCAGGAGCAAGCACCTTAATCAGCATAAAGCTAAGCAAACCACTGCCATAAGCCATCAAACTATAGGAAGCCATTTCAACATCATGCAATGAAAAAGCACCGCGCATAAATAATACCATCAGCATGGGCTTTGCGAGCACGATCAACCCCATCATAGCCGGTAGACCTAGCAGTAGAATCGCCTTAATCCCCCAATCCATCGTCTTGCCAAAGCCCGCACCTTCGTCATTCACATGGTTTCGTGACAACGCAGGTAAAATCACAGTAGCAATCGCGATCCCAAACAATCCTAAGGGAAATTCGAGTAAACGGTCGGCATAATAGAGCCAACTTATTGAACCCGTCATCAAAAAACTGGCGATAAATGTATCAAATAGCAGGTTAATCTGTGAGACAGACACGCCAAACAATGCAGGGATCATCAAAGTTCTGATTTTCACCACACCCGGGTGATGCCAGCCCCAAGAAGGCTTGACGAGCGCATTTTCACGCAACAAAAAGGGAATTTGAAATAGGAACTGAATCAAACCACCACAAAAAACGCCCCAAGCCAAGGTAACCTCAGGCTGGGTCGATGTAGGCGCATAGAAAATAGCCGCCGCAATAATTGCCACATTGAGAAATACGGGTGTAAAAGCCGATACCGCAAAACGGCCTCGGGTATTTAAAATTGAGCCCGCTAATGCCGTAAATGTAATAAACCACAGATAAGGAAAAGTAATTTTAAGCACAACGGTAGCGAGTTCAAATTTAGCACCATCTGGCTCGTTGTTAAGCCAAGCGATAAACCAACCACCACCGAATAAAGCTGACAACACAGGTGATGCAACCACCCCCAAAAGGGTCACTATTGTCACTAGTAAACCTAATGTGCCCGCAACTTTACTCAATAAATCACGAGTCTCTTCTGCGGTATGTTTCTCTTGGTACTCAGTTAAAACAGGTACAAACGCCTGTGCAAAAGCCCCTTCAGCAAACAAACGGCGTAAAAAATTAGGAATTTTATTTGCAAAGAAAAACACATCAGCACTTGTCCCTGCGCCCATCAAATTAGCAACCACCACATCCCTAACTAGACCTAAAACTCGGGATATCAATGTCATAGCACTAACAATCAGGCCAGATTTTAATAATTTTCTACTCAAACGTCCCCCAGACCCATATCGAATTGATTAGGTGATACATCTCAAAAAATCGATTCAGGCTCTGTCACACTGCGGTAATAGCTGCTAGAATTGCGCCACATATTACACGAGTTGGGTCGAAGATAGCCAAGGCAGGTTGGATTAATTTATCTTTATGATGAATATTCAATCATAGTCATTGACAAAGTGACTAAATGCAGGCATATTCCTCGGCCTTTAAAAGTATCAAATCCAGTTTTTAGGAGTTGCACCTTGGCTAATAGCAAGTCTGCAAAGAAGCGCGCGCTTCAATCTGAAAAGCGTCGTCAGCATAACGCCAGCCGTCGCTCAATGTTACGTACATACGTTAAAAAAGTAATCGCTGCAATTAAAGCAGGCGATCACAAAACAGCAACAGAAGCTTTTGCTGTTGCACAACCAATCGTTGACCGTATGGCGACTAAAGGTCTTATTCACAAGAATAAAGCCGCTCGTCAAAAGGCACGTTTGAACGCTAAGATCAAAGCAATCGCTGCTTAATCTATAAAATAGCAAATGAAAAAAACCGGCAATTGCCGGTTTTTTTATATCTGAAAAACACTATTAATGACAATAAATGTTGTTCAATAAGTGAATCATCTCCCGTACTTCATCACTCTTGAGTGAATAAAATACCGTTTGCGCTTCTTTGCGTGTGGTTACTAAATTATCTTTGCGTAACCAAGCAAGATGTTGTGATAGTGCCGATTGACTTAAGCCTAATTTTTTATTCATTTCGCCAACGCACATTTCTCCTTCATTCAATAAATAACAAAGAATAAATAAACGGCGTTCGTTCGCGAGTGCCTTTAATAGCACTACGGCATGATCGGCTCGCTCCTGCATTAATTCAATATTCATTACGCACTTTCTCTCCTAAAACTAACCCCTGCGCTAATATAGCGTCGCCTTACGGATATAGTCGGGACATAAAGCACACTTTTTGCTAGATTGTTTTTAAAAATGGGACATGCTTAATAAAAATAAAGGAAATCTAATGAAGCCCTATCAAACTACACTTCTCTCGAGTCTTTTAATCGGGAGTTTAAGTGCGTGCCAAACTCAAGTAGAAACTGCCCCTAGTGAAGTCATTCAATTACAACAGGCAGCATTATCTTCGCAATTAAGCTATGACTTAGTCGAATCACTCACGGTTGAAGTGGGTCCAAGACTTGCAGGTAGTCCAAAGGATATCCTCGCCGTTAACTGGGCGATAAATAAACTGACCAGCCTTGGTTTTGACCGTGTTTATAAAGAAACCGTACAAGTGCCAATTTGGGAGCGCGGTGAAGCCAAAGCCAAAATCACCGTCCCTGTAGAACAGCCGTTGGTCATTACTGCGCTTGGTGGCAGTATTGCGACTCCTGCTGGAGGTATACAAGCTAAAATCGCGCGCTTTGATAGCCTAGAGGCATTACAACAAGCCAAGCCTGAAGAGGTGCAAGGTAAGATTGTTTTTATTGACCAAAAAACAGAGCGCCATATCACTGGTGAAGGTTATGGTAAAAGCGTTGGTGGCCGCTCGAAAGGGGCAGTCGCTGCAGCACAAAAAGGCGCAGTTGCTATCGTGATCCGCTCTATTGGCACAGATCATGACCGCATGGCCCATACTGGCATCATGCGCTACCAAGATGGCGTGCCTAAGATCCCCGCGGCTGCCATGTCAAATCCCGATGCTGATTTGGTTGGTGCATTGCTAAAACGCGATCCTAATGCCCTGCTCGAATTGCATATGTCGCCAAAAAACTTAGGTTTTAATACTTCTTACAATGTCATTGCCGAAGTAACGGGCAATAGTAAGCCCAATGAAATAGTGCTCATTGGTGCTCATTTAGATTCCTGGGATGAAGGTACTGGCGCGATTGATGATGGCGCTGGTGTCGCCATTGTGACGGCTGCAGCCAAGCACATTCAAGATCTCCCCATAAAACCCGCTCGCACTGTTAGAGTCGTTCTATATGCCGCTGAAGAAGTTGGGCTCGTTGGTGGTAAAGCGTATGCAGAGGCTCATAAAGCGGAATTACCGCTGCACTACATAGCTGCAGAGTCTGATTTTGGGGCCGGCAGAATTTATCAAATCGATACTAAAGTGAATGAGAACATATTCACCGAAGTACAGCAAGCGCTCAGCCCTATGTCATTCAATGGCGTTGCACTGGGCAATAACCAAGCTTCTGGCGGGCCAGACGTGTCTATGCTCCCTGCCTTAGGTGTTCCAGTTGCATCCTTGAGGCAAGATGGCCACGATTATTTCGATTACCATCACACACCGAATGATACCTTAGATAAAATCGACCCTGCCGCATTGGCTCAAAACGTCGCCGCCTACGCACAATTTGCTTATATCATGGCAAATTCAACGGTGACATTAACGCCTTTAGCCACCCAATCTGAAAAATAGGCCATCAATGATATAGAGAACAGCATTAGCTGTTCTCTATCAATTAACATCTTATCGATATTGCGCTATTGCTCTTCACGTAAAAATGTTGGATTTGTTGGGGAACTCTGCTCTTCACTATAATAATAACCAGCAACATTAAATGCTTTTAATTCATCTAAAGTGTTAATTTGATGCGTAATGAGATATCTCGCCATCATGCCTCTAGCACGCTTAGCAAAAAAACTGATCACTTTATATTGACCATTTTTACAATCTTTAAATATGGGTGAAATTAATTGCCCTTGAAGTTTTTTAGGCTTTATTGCTTTGAAATATTCATTAGATGCAAGATTGACAATAATATCACTACTCGTTTCAGCAAGCGTTTCATTTACCGCTTGAGTTAACGTCTCTCCCCAAAACTCATATAGGTTTTTACCTTTAGGATTAGAAAGTGCCGTGCCCATTTCTAAACGATAAGGCATAATTAAATCCAGCGGTCTGAGCAAACCGTAAAGTCCAGATAAAATACGTAGTTGTGACTGAGTTCGAGCAATTTCATCTTCAGACAATGTATCAGCATCAAAGCCAGTATACACATCGCCTCTAAAAGCAAAAATGGCCTGTTTTGCATTATCTAAACTAAAATCTGGCCGCCACTCCCCAAAACGTGCCGCATTTAAACCCGCAATTTTATCGCTCACTTTCATTAAAGTGGCGATGTCTGTAGGGGTCAATTGCCGACACACTTGGATCAACTCCTGACTATAAGTTAAAAAATCAGGTTGTGAATACACCTGCGTCAGTGGCGGCAGTTCAAAATCTAAGGTCTTCGCCGGCGAAACCAATATCAACATCAAAAACTCCCAACAGAAACAAAAATACATACCTATGATACTGAACGAGCATAAAAAAACCACGCTTTAACAGCGTGGTCTTTTCGATTACAACAATCAGTAATGCCTATTGTCGATACGCTAGGCTAATTAAAGCTTTTTAGCCGGCACAAGACTGGTATCTTGCCAAATATCATCATCAAGCTGATCCATCAACTCAGGAAATTTACTACGATCGAATTCTGGAGTCTTACCCGCGTTGATCTGTTCGCGATAATCATTGATAACCCGAATTGCCAGACCCGATAATAGTAATAGAGCAACAATGTTTACCGTCGCCATCAACCCCATCGAAACGTCAGCCAAGTTCCACACTAAACTTATCTTAGCGACGGCACCAAACATGACCATGCCAAGCACGCACAAACGGAATAAAGGCAGTGCTTTGGTACTATTTCCCATTAAGTACATCACATTTGTTTCAGCGTATGAGTAATTGGCTATGATGGATGTAAAGCAGAATAAGAAAATAGCCACCGCAATAAATGCGCCACCCCAGTCGCCAACATGTGCAGACATGGCATTAATGGTTAATCGAATCCCATCATCACTCGAGCCAATATCCCCTGATAGCAGGATTATCGCAGCCGTTGCAGTACAGATAACGATAGTATCCGCAAACACACCCATCATCTGCACAAAACCTTGGGATGCTGGATGATTAGGGTTAGGCGATGCACTTGCCGCGACATTCGCCGCACTGCCCATGCCCGCTTCGTTCGAGAAAAGTCCGCGAGCAATACCCGCTTGCATTGCCTGCGCGACAGTATAAGCCACGCCGCCAGCGGCAGCCTCTTGCCAACCAAAAGCACTTTTCACAATTAAGCTAATAATCGCAGGTAATTGTTCGAGGTTGAAAATAACGATAATGAAGGCTACAAGAATGTAGGCTAAGGCCATAATGGGGACAAGAAATTCAGATACTCGCGCGACTTTACGTAGACCACCGACAATCACAAATCCACTGGCAATCACTAGCCCAATCCCTACATAGGTTGGATTAAAACCAAATACTCGCTCCATGGCACCGGTAATAGTGTTAGCTTGTACTGCATTGAATACTAAACCAAAAGCAATAATCAAAAAGACAGCAAATAAAATGCCCATCCATTTCTGACCCAATCCTTTTTCCATATAGTAGGAAGGACCACCGCGGAACTGGCCATTATGATCTCGGACTTTATAAACCTGCGCTAAGGTTGATTCAACCATAGCAGTCGCCATACCTAAAATAGCGATAAGCCACATCCAAAATACTGCACCTGGACCCGCTGCACCAATAGCAACAGCAACACCGGCCATATTACCAGCACCGACACGGGCTGCCATACTCGTACAAAAGACTTGAAATGAAGAAAGACCGCTATCGCAACCTTGCCGACTCATGGTCATAACTTTGATGGAATGTTTAAAGTGGGTTAACTGAATAAAGGCAAGTCTAATGGTGAAATAGAGACCAGCTCCTACTAGTCCATATACTAACAACTTACCCCAAAGTAGCGCATTCAAAAAATTAACTATGGTTTCTAACATATTATTTTACTTCTTCCCGTAGCAAATGCTCCTCTAATTGCAATTAAAGGTACAACATCTGTGGTGAATGAATCCTTCCAAGTTAAAGGTAAGAATTTCGGTAGATTTATTTTTTCAAATTATCCTTCCGTGAATTTACAACATCACGGCTACCGAATTCAACGCAGCAAAATAGCACAGTATTCGAAATTGCTCATGTGATCAAGCTCGCGTTTGCACAGTTAAACGTCATTGATATCACGTCTTACAACACTAGCTAAGCTACTGTTAAAGCTAGATTAACAAAAGGTCTAAGTTGCGCTATTATTTTTAACAGCAAAAACAACTTTTAAAATTTGGATGTAGGGCACATTTTTGTAATAAAACTACAAATATAGTAACCCCATAGAAACTTCAATCATCTCTTGTTTGTTTTAGTGAGGCTTAACATGACACAAATACATGAAATCAATGCTCTGAAAAAGTACGTCAGAGCGACAAACTTTCTTGCGACCTCGCAAATTTACCTCAAACAAAACGTCTTACATAAACGTCCACTTGCCCATACTGATATCAAGCCACGTTTACTTGGCCATTGGGGTACCTGCCCAGGTATTAACTTTGTCTATGCCAACATTAACCGCTTGATAGTGAAGCATAACCGCTCTTTTATCTATTTAGTCGGTCCAGGCCATGGTTTTCCCGCTGTACAAGCAAACTTATTCATTGAAGGCTCTTTAAGTCATTTCTACCCAGAAACTATTCCCTACAATGAAACTGGCATCGAAGATATTTGTAAGAAGTTTTCTGCCGCTTATGGTTATCCTTCACATGCAAACCCTGAAGCACCAGGACAAATTCTTGAAGGTGGCGAATTAGGCTACTCACTCTCAGTAGGCTGGGGGGCAGTATTAGATAATCCAGATCTGATCGCAACCGTCTTAATTGGTGACGGCGAAGCAGAAACGGGACCATTAGCCGCATCTTGGTATGCAAACCGCTTAGTTTCACCAGCGACCAGCGGTGCAGTATTGCCAATTGTGCATATTAACGGCTATAAGATTTCCGGTCCTACCCGCATGGGACGTATGAGCCATGAAGAACTGGATCTTGAATTCCGTGGTCTTGGCTATTTCCCCATCATAGTTGATAACGAATTAGAAGAAGATATCTATGTGCAGATGACAAATGCCATGGATACCGCTTATACCATGATCAATGACATTCAACGTCGAGCACGTAGTGGCGAAGATGTAGTTAAACCAAAATGGCCAGTCATTTTAATGCGTACAGCCAAAGGTTGGACTGGTGTCAGTGAATATAAAGGTAAGAAATTAGAAGGTAACTGCGAATCGCATCAAGTAATCGTCAATAAATGTGCCACTGATAAGGGTCATTTAGATGCGCTGGATAATTGGCTTGCCAGTTACGACTTCCAAGAACTCTACCAAATGAATGAAAAAGGCGAACTGATTTTTGATGCCGACATTTGTTCATTAATCCCACCTAAACAACTTGCCTGTGGCCGTCAACATTTAACCTATGGCGGAGAAGTTGTTAGAGCATTAACCAATCCAGATCTTGAAAAACTCAGCTATGGCCCAGAAGTACCACGTGGTCAACGTGGCTATTCAATGCTAAAAATGGGCGAATGGATGCGCGATGCATTCAAGTTAAACCGCGACCAACGTAATCTACGTATTTTTAGCCCTGACGAAACCTATTCAAATCAACTACAAGCTGTATTTGAAGAAACCGATCGTGCATGGCAGTGGCCAATTGAGAGTTGGGATGAAGATATGTCCCGTGAAGGTCGAGTCATTGAACTGCTTTCTGAAAACTTACTTTTTGGCATGCTACATGGTTACACAGTAACAGGCCGCCACGGCATGCTACCCACCTACGAAGCATTCTCACAAGTTATCTCATCGATGGCCGATCAGTACTGTAAATATGTCTACGCCAGCCAAGGTGTGCATTTCCGTAAGCCACTGCCAGCCTGTAATGTCGTATTATCTTCATTACTTGAGCGCCAAGATCATAATGGCTATTCACATCAAAACCCATCTTTCCTTGGGGCTATGCTGGAGAAACATCCAAAAATAATCTCGGCTTACTTACCCGCAGATGCCAACAGCACATTGGTTTATACAGAGCGAGCCTTCGCTGACCGTGACAAACTCAATATTCTGGTTGCAGGTAAAAAAGAGTTACCACAATGGCTAAGCTTGGAAGAAGCGCGTAAACAAACAAAAGACGGCGTAATGGTGTGGGATTTTGCCTCAGATGAGAATCCCGATATTGTGCTGGCAGGTTGTGGTGATTATGTCACTCAAGAATGTATGGCTTCTCTAGTATTAATCAGAGAACTCCTTCCAAGAGTGAAAATCCGCTTCGTTAGTGTCACTGAATTAAGCAGTGATGGCTTAGGTAGCCGTAAATTTAAAGAAAAACCTTGGTTAATGGACGAAATATTTACTCAAGATAAAGGCGTGGTATTCAACTACCATGGTTACCCAAATACAATCAAAAAGTTAATTTTTGATTACAAAGGCAGCCGTCGCTTCAGAATTAAAGGCTACGAAGAAGAAGGCTCAACAACAACGCCATTTGATATGGGTGTTCGTAACGGTACATCTCGCTATCACCTTGTAATTGATATGGCTTACAAGCTGTTCCAACAGGGCGTTATTGATGAAACTATGCACGTCTCCATTACCACTGATATGCTGCAAAGATTAGTTGACCACCGCAACTATATTAAAGCGAATGGTGTAGACCCAGTAGAAATCGAAAATTGGGTATGGACACGCTAATAGAAACATCTAATTAACATTGGATTGTAATTTAAAGGCATTCTTCGGAGTGCCTTTTTTGCATTAAAAATACCAGTTACAGAATGATAACCCTTAAAAGGTTGATCTTAATACTGGAAAAAGTTAACAAACCAAGTGATAATTAACCGCTGGCTAAAATATCAAAGGATCCCCACACTAAGTGCTAGCAATGTTTTGCACAAAACCAGCAAAGCATATTGGTGGAGAATCATAATCAATGGACGTAAATAAAATGATGAAGAACACATTAAAAGTAGTATTACTGACATCTCTGCTTCCACTCGCAGCCAGCGCATCTCAG
This sequence comes from Shewanella sp. ISTPL2, assembly GCF_013283205.1. Taxonomy (NCBI): domain Bacteria; kingdom Pseudomonadati; phylum Pseudomonadota; class Gammaproteobacteria; order Alteromonadales; family Shewanellaceae; genus Shewanella; species Shewanella sp. ISTPL2. The sequence goes on from NZ_JAAPAV010000001.1 coordinate 614,300, forward strand.
GAACTTACACCTTGGTATGTTGGTGCCGGTTTAGGCGTTAATAACTACGAGCACGTTGCCACTCAGAACGGTGAAGACAGTCCATACGCTTGGGATGTTTTCGCAGGCTACATGTTCAACGATTACTTCGGTGCTGAAATCGGCTTCCGTGATTTAGGTAATACAGATTGGACTGAAGCAGGTATCAGTAATGATGTCAGCGTTAAAGGTTCAACATTAGGCTTAGTGGGTATTTGGCCTTTGGCTAACCGTTGGAGCTTATCAGCTGAAGCCGGTGTGATGTACTATAGCCTTGAAAACAGCCAAAACTTCAATAACCAATCCACTTCTTACAGTGATTCCGACTTTGCTCCATACTTGGGTGCAGGTGTTGGCTATAACTTCACTGACAACTTGAAGTTACAAGCTAAATATCGCCGTTATGAAGGCTTAGATGACAATGCTGGTGCCAGTGCCGTAGTTCCAGTCAATGCAGATAGCAACTATTGGGGCTTAGAATTAAGCTACCGCTTCGGTTCTGCTGCTGTTGTAGCTCCAGTTGCCGCAGCAGTAGTTGCTGCAGCACCTGTTGATTCTGACAACGATGGCGTTTACGACGACAAAGATCAATGTCCAGCAACACCAGCAACTCACAAAGTTGACTCTGTTGGCTGTACTATCTATGAAAACGTGAAGAACAAAGAAGACGTAGGTTCAATCCAGTTTGCTAACGATTCTGCTGTAGTTAAAAATGTTTACTACAAAGACATCGAAAGATTAGCTAACTATTTGAACAAAAACCCAGCTTTCACTGTTGAAATCGCAGGTCACGCCTCAAATGTAGGTAAACCAGAATACAACATGGAATTGTCTGACAAACGTGCTGACGCCGTTGCCAAGATTCTTATAGAGAAATATGGTATCAGCGGAAGCCGCGTAACTTCTAACGGTTACGGTGTTACTCAGCCATTGGTTGCTGGTGATTCAAAAGAAGCTCACGCTGCGAACCGTCGCATCGAAGCTATCGTGACTACCACAACAAAACAACCTGTTCTGAAGTAATAGTACTTACTGAAGTAAAAAAGTCGCTGCTTGCAGCGACTTTTTGTTTTTGTGGGGTATACACTAGGACAAGCGACGCCCTCTACTGCAGCCAAGATGATAGCCCGTAGCTCGAGCCATACCTTAATAGACATAAAATTGTCATTTTTGTAATTTTTTTACATTCAAGGTTGGAAAAGTTGGCAAAATCGCTTCTAATAGTCATCAGTGAATTCCGAGTTAAAACTGCTACCTGAGAAGGATGTTTTTCATGGCCAATACATTAGAGCAACTCAAGTTATATACCACTATCGTCGCTGACACAGGCGACATCGAAGCGATTAAACGCTACCAACCTGAAGATGCGACCACTAATCCATCACTCATCTTGAAAGCGGCTCAAATTCCTGAATATGAATCCCTTATAGATAACGCTATCGACTGGGCAAAATCACAAAGTACCGATCTCGTGCAGCAACTTGATGATGCCAGCGACAAACTAGCGGTCAATATCGGCGTAGAAATACTGAAACTCGTTCCAGGCCGTATTTCAACTGAAGTTGATGCCCGTTTATCATTCGATAAAGAAAAATCAATCGCTAAAGCCCATAAATTGGTTCGCCTATATAAAGAAGCGGGTGTAGATAAATCACGCATTCTGATCAAACTCGCTTCAACTTGGGAAGGCATTTGTGCCGCTAAAGAACTAGAGCAAGAAGGCATCAACTGCAACTTAACCCTACTATTTAGCTTTGCTCAAGCGCGTGCGTGTGCCGAAGCGGGTGCTTATCTCATTTCTCCTTTTGTAGGCCGCATACTTGATTGGTACAAAAAAGATACGGGTAAAGATTACAATGCCGTAAATGACCCTGGTGTCATTTCAGTGACTGAAATTTATAACTACTACAAACAACACGGTTTTGACACTGTTGTTATGGGTGCAAGTTTCCGTAATATCGGTGAAATTATTGAGCTAGCAGGTTGCGATCGTCTGACCATTGGCCCTTCTCTATTAGAAGAACTGGCTAATTCGCAAGTTGACATCACACCTAAACTGGTTGCAGCAACGACCACTGTCGCTGCAGAACCCCCATTGACTGAAGCACAATTCCGTTGGGACTTTAACCAAGATCCAATGGCGGTTGATAAGCTTGCCGAAGGCATTCGAAACTTTGCGATAGACCAAGGTAAGCTCGAAGTCATGCTCACGGCTAAGCTCGCGAACTAAGCACTCTGGAGACGGTGAAATGACACTCTTGACCCAAAGCTCAACATGGCAAGCTTTATCAGCACACAGTAAAAATGTTCCGCATATGCGGGAATTGTTTGCAACTGACGCGGCACGTTTCAATAAAATGTCGCTATCAGCCTGTGGTTTATTACTGGATTACTCTAAAAACAGAGCAACAGCGGAAACGCTGGATCTGTTATTTGCGTTGGCAAGCAATAGCCAACTTGAAGCAAAAATCAAAGCGATGTTTGCAGGTGAAATCATTAACACCACAGAGAAGCGCGCCGTACTGCACACAGCGCTTCGCAGTACTGCAGAACAATCGATTATTGCCGAGGGTCAAGACATAGTTCCTGAAGTTCAACAAACTCTAGATAAGATGCAAGGGTTTGTGAGCTCAGTGACGTCAGGTCAATGGAAAGGTTACACAGGTAAAGCGATAACCGATATTGTAAGTATTGGTATTGGCGGCTCTTTCCTAGGCCCCAAAATCGTCTCTCAAGCGTTGCGGCCTTATTGGAACCCCGAATTAAATTGTCACTTTGTGGCAAACGTCGACGGGACTTCTATTAGTGAGAAGCTGAAGTTACTGGATCCTGAAACGACCTTGTTCATCATGTCATCCAAATCTTTCGGGACACAGGAAACCTTAACCAATACCCTCACCGCAAGAGACTGGTTCCTAGCGAAAGGCGGTTTGCAGTCTGATGTGGCAAAACACTTTGTCGCAGTCACTTCAAACGTAGCAAAAGCGACAGATTTTGGTATCGATGCAAACAATATTTTCCCTATGTGGGATTGGGTTGGTGGCCGTTACTCTCTCTGGTCAGCGATTGGCTTGCCCATTGCACTTTTGATCGGTATGGATAACTTCAGGGCTCTACTCACGGGTGCGCATCAGATGGATGAGCACTTCGCCACAGCGCCACTGACTGAGAATATGCCGGTTATCATGGGATTACTCTCCCTATGGTACGGAAACTTCTTTAATGCTCAGTCCCATGTCGTATTAACCTACGATCATTATCTGCGAGGCCTACCCGCTTACTTCCAGCAGCTCGATATGGAAAGTAACGGTAAGTCAGTCACCTTAAATGGTACTGATGTTGACTACAGCACAGGTCCCGTCATTTGGGGGGGCGAAGGCACTAATGGCCAACATGCCTACCACCAGTTATTACATCAAGGTACCGCACTGATCCCTGCCGATTTCATTATGCCGCTGCAAAGCCATAATCCTATCGGTGAGCACCATGACCAATTAGCGTCAAACTGCTTCGGTCAAACCCAGGCCTTAATGCAAGGTCGTACTTTTGATGAAGCTTTAGCCGAACTTGCTAATAGCGCATTATCCACCACAGAGAAGCAGCTGATCGCTCAACATAAAGTCATGCCTGGTAACAAGCCGAGCAACACCTTGCTTATGGATAAGCTCACTCCATGTACCCTAGGCGCTTTAATTGCCTTATATGAACATAGAACCTTCGTTCAAGGTGCTATTTGGGATATCAATTCCTTCGATCAATGGGGTGTAGAACTCGGTAAGAATCTCGGTAACGATGTGTTAGCACGCATTGGCGCAGAGCAAGATTCCGATGCTTTAGATGCCTCAAGCAACGCATTGATTAACCTTTATCGACAAGGCAAAATCTAATCGAACAAAAAGCCAGCAATTGCTGGCTTTTTAATTCTACCCCGTTCTTTTTATTAAATTTTCCTGCTTAACTCCGCTCTACTTCTGCATATAACATCAATGACATATCACTCAAAGTTCATTTCAACTTAACACAAATGAAACATAATTCTTGCACCCTGTTTTAAAAATATGTTATTTAATCGCTGACAAAACATACAACAACAGGAGGTTGCCATGGATCGTTTAGATTATGGTTGTGCGCTAGATGAAGTCGTTGAAAGACCCGATCGTTCGCGAGGCTCCAATAAAAAACGTAAATGGCGTGAGATCGAAGCGTTAAAAGATAAGCATCGTTTGCTCAAAGAACTCCAAGAAATCGATAATAACTTTAACTACGACATTGATGCTATCCAGTTGTAATTACATGTTTATATGAGCTAGTTATCATTTCAAACATGAATAGAAAAGCGCCCTTCGGCGCTTTTTTTATTTACAACTATTGGAACAAACAGAATATAAGCGGGGTATGACCTTACGAGCCGAAGCTTTAAAAAACACATCAAAAAAAACCAGTACGTTACGATAAAAACCAACGTCATCGACACCGATAATACTTTACAAATCCCAACCAACTTTGGCTCACGAGACATCGCCGTCAGAATCAAAAATGTGCTCCTCAGCCGTATAAAAACACCAGCTTAAGCCCACAACATGGGCCCAATAAACTAAAGAGTATTAGTCAGACGCTGTGAGATAAACCCGTAAATCTTCAAATTCTTTCTGCTCTCGATCCAGAAACAAAGGATCATCGATCAGCGATTTCTGACACTCTAACTCAATAACTTGCCAATCTTGCTCAGTTAAACTTTTGGCTAACAAAGGAAATATTTCCCGTTCCTCCATCTGCATATGTCGCTCTTGCAATGCCACATACTCTGCAAAATCAACAATCAGTTTCTCGCGGGCAACCACAATATCACTGAGGATCAAGTTTAAAGTCGCCATCAAGGTGGCCGAGGATTGGATCACCGACTCATGTTCGGCACTCAATTTATCGATAGTATCGTTCGTTTTATGGGCTAGGTAGTAGGCATAAATAATGTCTTCAATGGGATGATGGCAACGTTCAGCATATCCTTGCATATATTCAACAATATCGCGCACGACGCTGAAGTTGATTGACTCACCTTCGGATAGTTTCATTTGCTTGTTTTTTAAAACATTTAGCAATACAGCTATATGTTTATGATCATGCATGAGTCTTTTAAGCATAATGCCTCCTGAATATGGGTCTGACTATTGATACTAGCCAAGTCGTGAACTAACACCAATATAACAGGCTAAAACCTGTTCACTTTATGACGTTGATCAAGTAAATCACATACCAAACAGTAAACAGACCACAAACATTAGCACGTCTCGGCATATTTCAGGGAAATTTAGCTGTTTATCTCACCACTTTGCGATTTCTAATCACTTTTTTATTCGTAAATACCACAACCACATAGTCATTTGGCAAGCTGATGTAATTGCTGTTGTAGCTTTTTAAACTCAAGTCTTAATACTTGCTGCGATTCGATTTGCTGCGCTTCATCGACATCCTTAACTGCAAGATACGGGTAATCCTTGAGAAGTTTTTGTTCAAGCACGAATGCTTGCTCAGTCTCCTTCGCTTCGATGAGGACTTGTAACCGATGTAAATACTCAGTCAATGACACTTGGTTGATTTCAGCAGGCTCAGATAATTTTGGTGCATTCATAGACCTTGCAGCGATAGCGGGGCTAATTGCATCCTGCTGCTCAGTTGCTCCCAATGCGGCTTTAGCTTGCTGCATTTCCGTCTGTCTTTTATGTTCAGCCACGGCTTCTGTTTGCATGTTTAAAGATTGCATCACTTCAGTTTCAGCCATTCTTGCCATCGTTTGTGGCGCAGGGGCACTCATCACCATAGGACTTGGAGCAAGTGCATCTTCAACTTGAGGTCGATTCAGCACCAGCAGACCAACAATAAGCACTAACGATGCCGTGCTCGATAACGCCCAAGGATGGCGTCGCCAGACGGAACTTGGCGCTTCAACGGCGGTTATTTTGCTTTGATGCATTTCAGCTAAGTGAGTTTGCGCCAGCTGTAAGATATCTTGATCGAGTTGCCGCGGTGGAACCTCTAAGGCCTGCTGGCGATACCAAGCCAGCACTTCCTGTTGTAATGCGCGCTCATCAGCACTTGAAGAAGAATTACTCATGACCCGCCTCCTGCCATTTCGCGCTGACACAATCTTTTAGGCTTTGGTAAGCATAACGAATACGGCTTTTAGTCGCTTCTAAGGTCACGCCCGCAATGTCGCTAATGATGGCAGCCGTAAAACCCATTTCAATATTCAGGATAAATGCCTCTTTCTGAACTTGGGGTAACAGTGCGATACAGGTCTTTAGCAATAAGCTCTTTTGCGCTTCTTGCCACTGCACATCGGGTTTATCTTGCTCACCCGCCACAAAAGTATCGAGTCCTACATCATCTTCATCAGTAGCGACTAAATCCACGGGCTTAACCGCCCGCACATGATCAATCAATAAGTTATGAGCGATACGATACAACCAGGTAGTAAACTTAGCACTGGCTTCGTAGTTAGCCGCAGCGCGGATCACCCGCCCCCAGGTTTCTTGATACAAATCTTCAGCTAACTGCTTCTCACCTAACTGGCGTACAAAATAGCGATAGAGTGCACCTTTGTGCTTCAGGTATAACTGTTCAAATGCTTTTGAATCGCCCTTGGCATAGCACAACATCAATTGCTCATCTGAGTGCTCATGGTTTGATAATTGCGCTATTGCTAATGCCACGGGAAATTCCTCATCATTGGGGTTAGCCCCACGAATTTACTTTTACTATTGTAATCTCTCATTGCGCGTATTGCTCTTGTCTCTCACTGGCTCGCCATGAAGCTTATCTTGGGGAGGAAAAGGTTTATCCGTACCATCGAATACCTTCTTAATCGGCACATGATTAGATTGCTCTATGGCCGCGGCGGTTTCCATTAATTGCACAAACTCATGGCGATATCCAAAGGGATCGTCCCCTAATGCCGAACGTGCTAACTGGCTTAACTTAGTATAATCAAATTGATGTAGATAATGGCTGCCATTCAGTAATTGCCCTAATCCTGCAACCGCTGCTGCAAATCTAAAATCATCACTCGCTTGTTCTAAAAGCTTAACATTTTGGTCTAACCTGATGGGATAACTCAGTAACTGGCTCTGTGTTTGCTCTGGCAGCTTATATCTCAGTTTAAGGAAAGCGATTTCTTCACGGCTGTATTTTTCTTGCCCCGTTTGAGCATCAACGCCATATCTGAGTTTATCATTCGCCATCTGCCCTGCTTCAACATATCTTAATTCATATAAGGCAGTCACTGTATGACCCGCGCCAATTTCACCCGCATCCACCTTATCGTTGTTGAAATCCTCCCGTGCTAAAGCACGATTCTCATAACCGATTAGACGATACTCAGACACTAAGGCCGGATTAAACTCCACTTGCACTTTGACGTCTTTAGCAATAGTGAACAAGCTTGAACTTAACTCGTCCACCAGCACTTTTCGAGCTTCATTCAGGGTATCGATATAGGCATAGTTGCCATTGCCCTTATCCGCTAATTGCTCCATGAGTTGATCGTTGTAATTCCCCAAACCAAACCCTAAGGTTGTCAGGCCAATACCATGATCTTTTTCCTTCTCAATCAAGGCAATCAAATCATCAAAATCTGTCATACCAACGTTGAAATCACCATCCGTCGCGAGGATGACTCGATTAATACCATGGGGGATGAAATGCTTTTTCGCCAATTGATAAGCTTGTGTGATTCCTTGCCCACCATTGGTTGAACCACCTGCGCTCAATTGCTCTAACGCATAGGTTAAAGTTTGAGTGTCATTACCCGACGCGCCATCGAGCACTACACCAGCAGCCCCTGCATAAACCACAATAGAGACTTTATCCTGCGCGCTTAATTGCGCCGTCAGCAACTTGAGTGCTGTTTGCAGTAAAGGCAATTTATCTGCAGATGCCATAGAACCTGACACATCGAGCAAAAAGACTAAGTTACTAGCACCTAACTGAGATTTAGGTAAGTCATACCCTTTAAGACCAATCCGTAACAGCATCATGTCATCGCTATAAGGGGATGGCGCAAGCTCTGTCGTAACACTAAACGGCGCGGCATTTTTAGCAGGTAAGGGATAATCGTAGGCAAAATAATTAAGCATTTCCTCGACTCTGACTGTACCTTTCTCGGGCAAGCGCCCTTCCCTCAGCATTCGTCTTAAGGTGGCATAACTGCCAGTATCGACATCGATGGAAAAAGTCGATACTGGGATTTCTCCAGCCACCATGATGCCATTTTGTACCAGCGGCTCGAATTTATTTTGTGCTAACGGAATCGCGGCATAGTCTGACGGCATTGGGGCTATGTTCATTCCCATCACTGCACCATGGGTAGACATTTGCATCGGCGCCGCGACTCTGGCCATCTCAATCTGAGTAGCATCACGCATTTCAGCACGGCGCAGTGACACTTCTTTATGACTCTGTTCGGCTTGCAGCTCCGCTTGTCGTTGTTGAGCCTCAGAGCCTTTACCGCCACAGGCCGTTAAACTCAGCATGACTAAGAATAAAGCTGCGCTATTGCTCGCCGATATGCTGACGCTTCCCCAAGATAATAAGGAATGTGCAATGGTTTTCTGGGAGTATATTGTTTTCATGTTGAATGCCTTTGATGTTGACCTAAGGCTGTAAACGGCGCAGATGACTAAAAGGGTTAAAGTATCAAAATATTTTACAAACCATTCTTAAATGAGAATCAAACAGCCTCCAAGCACACTATTTATACAAAACAAAGTATTTTCAATCGTTTTTGCAATCAAGCTCACACTGCGTCTTGTATCAGGTCACTAAAATAGAAGCTTGTTACTCGCCTCGCTATGGGACCCACTCGTGTCACACTCAGCTCATTTGTTTTCCCTAAGAATCGCCCACGCACTCACAGAAGCTTGCGTGAAGGATAAGTATTCGTTTAAACGTTTTGGGCAAGATCTTCTTGCAGGTCTCACTGTCGGCATTATTGCCATACCGTTAGCAATGGCATTAGCCATTGCCAGTGGAGTTGCACCTCAATACGGTTTATACACTGCGATTGTCGGCGGTTTTATTATCGCCATATCTGGCGGCTCACGTTATAGCGTGTCAGGCCCGACAGCGGCATTCGTAGTATTGCTCTATCCGATAGCCCAACAGTTTGGTTTAGCAGGATTATTAATCGCGACTGTGATGTCCGGAATGATACTCGTCGGCATGGCAATGCTGCGACTTGGCCGATTAATTTTGTATATCCCTGAATCCGTCACCTTAGGCTTTACCGCGGGGATAGGTGTCGTCATCGCTACCTTGCAGCTCAAAGATTTTTTCGGACTCGAGATAGCCCAGATGCCAGAGCAATATCTGGCTAAGTTGATGACATTAGCTCAAGCGCTACCCTCGGTGCATTTACCTAGCCTACTGGTAGCATCCGCGACCTTAGCGACTATGCTACTTTGGCCAAAACTCAAAACACCCGTGCCAGCACACCTTCCGGCAATCATACTCGGCACTATGTTCGCCTTGGTTCTCAATGCCATGGGTGCAGATATAGAAACCATAGGAACCCGTTTTCACTATCAACTGAGTGATGGCACCACAGGCATGGGAATTCCTGCCGTATTACCCAGTTTCGAATGGCCTTGGCTGCAAGCTGGCGCGAATGGCCAAGCGTTTCAGTTTAATCTCGCGACCTTTCAAGCCTTATTACCTGCCGCCTTTGCCATTGCCATGTTAGGCGCAATTGAATCGCTACTTTGTGCAGTGGTGCTCGATGGCATGACAGGTAAACGCCACAGTGCCAACAGTGAATTACTAGGGCAAGGTATAGGTAATATCATCACGCCGTTTTTTGGTGGTATTCCGGCCACTGCAGCAATTGCCCGTAGCGCGGCAAACGTCAAAGCGGGCGCTCAGAGCCCGATAGCGGCCATGATCCACGCCATAGTAGTCTTAATTGGTTTAGTCGCCTTAGCGGGCGTATTAGCTTATTTGCCCATGTCAGCCATGGCAGCCCTGCTACTTGTTGTGGCTTGGAACATGAGTGAAGCCCACAAAGCGCTGCATTTAATTAAAACTGCGCCCACCAGCGATATCATGGTTTTTGTCAGTTGTTTTTCATTAACGGTTATTTTCGACATGGTGATCGCCATCAGTGTAGGAATTATCCTTGCTGCCTTGCTGTTTATGAAAGAAATTGCTGAGATGACAAAGCTTTACGATATCAGCACCAACAAGCGTTATGTGGATCAAGAGCTACCTGCCGATTGGGCTGTCCTTAAAATTAACGGGCCGCTATTCTTCGCTGCTGCTGACCGCATTTTCTCCGAAATCGCGAGTCTCACTGAAGATAAACAAGTGATAGTGCTTTATCTCGATGGAGTATCTATTCTGGATGCGGGAGGATTAGCCGCACTGACGAAGCTGATTGAAAAATGCAAAGCGAATAAAACTAAGCTCATTATCGCCGATCTGCAGTTCCAGCCCATCCGAACGCTGGCGAGAGCGAAGATCCAGCCAATTGAAGGTGTGTTGAAGTTTTACTCAACCCTACGTGAGGCAATGACAGAAGCGCCAGTCATCACTCAGCAAACAGAAATCACTGCGGATAAGCAGACACAGTAAACCAGTAGCACGATCTCAGGGCTTAATGCTGCTGACTTATCTCAAAGGCCAATCTCAGGATTGGTCTTTTTTATAGCTCAATTCCCCAAGCCATTCATCACAGCAAAAGACGTTTTTTCGCTCGCAAAAACGGGCAGAAATGACGAGGATCATGGTATTATTCAGCGCCATGATGCTTGCCACCGGTGACGGCTAGACAAGCATCAACTGTACCTAGACCTGAAACAAGGTCAAAATATAATTAAAATTAGTGAGTTAAGGAGTTATCATGCAAGCCCTTGTTGCTGTTGTTATGGGTTCTAAAAGTGATTGGCCCACGATGGAAGCCGCCGCTGAGATAATGGATAAACTGCAAGTGCCTTATCATGTTGAAGTGGTTTCCGCCCATAGAACGCCAGATAAACTCATGGAGTTTGCAGCCTCTGCCGCCGAACGTGGTTTTAAAATCATCATTGGTGGCGCCGGTGGTGCAGCGCACTTACCCGGTATGATTGCCTCTAAAACTCGCTTACCCGTATTAGGTGTACCAGTCCAAAGTAAAGCCCTGTCAGGTATGGATAGCTTATTGTCTATCGTTCAAATGCCAAAAGGTATCGCCGTCGGCACCTTAGCCATAGGCACAGCGGGCGCATTCAATGCGGGATTATTGGCCTGCCAAATCCTTGCAAATAACGATGCTGAATTAGCGGCTCGTGTTGACGCTTTCAGAGAAGAACAGACCCGTGCGGTACTGGACAATCCAGACCCGAGGGAAGTCTAATGACCCAGACAAACACTAAACCTAAGGTTTGGGTATTAGGTAATGGTCAGCTGGGCGCCATGTTGACCCACGCTGGTGAGCCATTAGCGATTGAAGTTAACGCCGTCGATATCATGACACCTACGGATGACATTCTGCCACTCGCGCCCCACGACATTATTACCGCCGAGCGCGAACAGTGGCCAGAGTCCGCGCTGAGTTTACAACTCAGCTCACACCCCCATTTTGTTAATGGTCCGGTATTTAGCCGTTTAGCCGACCGTTTTAGCCAAAAAAGTCTACTCGACCAGCTCAGTGTTCCCACAGCGCCTTGGACCTTAGTCGACGATAACACCCAAGTCGATACCCTGTATCAGCACTATGGTCCTAGAGTCTTGATGAAACGCCGTACTGGGGGTTATGACGGTAAAGGTCAACATTGGCTAAAAGAAGCCGAAGCGGGTGATATTCCAAACGATTGGCGTAACCTTGCGATTGCTGAGCAAGCGATTAATTTTGATGAAGAAGTATCATTGGTTGGCGTGCGTACTCGCGAAGGCGAATGCGTGTTTTATCCGCTGACGCTGAACTTACATCAGGACGGCATTTTAATGGCGTCGATTTCGCCACTGGCACGCTTAAGCCCTTTGCAAGCCCAAGCCGAAACTATGCTCAGCGCTATTATGCACGAACTTGAATACGTTGGCGTAATGGCGATGGAATGCTTCCGTGTTGGCAATGAGTTACTGGTGAATGAGCTGGCACCGCGAGTGCACAACTCTGGCCATTGGACTCAAGCCGGAACCCATATGGATCAATTCCAGCTGCATTTACGTGCACTTTGCGGAATTGCGATCCCACAGCCACAAGTGAATTTTCAGTGTGTTATGGTCAACCTTATCGGTATCGATAATGACCCTCGCTGGTTAAGTTTGCCCAATGCTGAGTTGTACTGGTACAACAAAGAAGTTCGCCCAGGCCGTAAAGTCGGACATTTAAACCTATCAGTGCCCAACCAAACTGTGCTCAACCAGAGCATAGCCGCACTGCAAACTTGGATGCCAATCCAATACCAAGCACCATTAGCTTGGATATTGGCCGAATACGCAGAACATTCGCGTTAATTCAGTATTTAGTACCAAAATCACTGATATGAAATTGTCCACAGTTTCATATCAGTTTATATTTCAATTTTCGTTATATACTTAACTGAACTCAGTGTGAATACGTTAGTGATGTATAGCATTCAATGATTACTAGCAATGACACAGATAAAGGAATAGTCGAGTGAAATTAAGGGATAATTTCAAACGTAAGACCATAGATCGCTTAGATTATCGCTATCATCTGCTACTGCTTATAGTGCCGATATGTCTATTCATCCTGCTGTTTATCTTTAATGCACCCACAGAAAATTGGACTATCCTGCCCTTACTGTTTGTTTGCATCATTTATATTTTTGCCTACAGCCTAATTTACTATTTGCATCAGGGTCGTTTAACTCGACTATGGCAGCATTTAGAGCAAGTCGTCACCATCAACGATGCCATCTATGAACTCGCCCATCTCTCGAGCCATTATAAAAATGAGCATGCCTTTCTGGACGCCTTACTCAATAAAGCCGTGTACGTGATTAATGGTGCCGAAATGGGCAGCATCATTAAAATCAACGAAGTGAATAATAAACTGTATTTTGAATCTGTCGTGGGGCTCGATTTAGCAAAGCTCAGACAACTGGATTTTACCTTAGAGCAAACTTTTGAATATCGACTCACTGAAGGGAGATGCGATCAAGTGGTGGTCATCAATGATATGAAGAATATCAATGCGGCTAGCACCTTAACGGAAGATGATCAAAAAGTGTTACTCTCAGTGTCGAAGCAGCCGATACGCTCAACCCTGTCTAGCCCTATTCGTATTGATGGCAAACTGTATGCCATGCTCAATCTCGATAGCAGTAGCCTTGGCGCCTTTAGCGATTACGACCGCAATCTTGTCTCTATCCTAACTCACGAAGCTAGCAATGCCATTGCGCTCTATCAGAAGTCACTGCAGATCACTAAACTTGCCAATTTTGATCCATTAACAGGACTTTATAATCGAAAGAATTTTGAAGATGAACTGCACCACTGGCAGCACAAGCCTCACTTAGGCAGTTTTTTAATTATTATCGATATGGACAATCTCAAGTCCATTAATGATGCCTATGGGCACCAGATGGGTGATGTTGCCATCAAGCGAACAGCCACCGCCATACTCACCTATTGGCAAAATAAAGGCATTATTTCCCGTTTTGGTGGCGATGAGTTTGTCGCTTTATGCCATGGGCCGTTAGCTCAAATTGAACAGGACTTAGATGATATGCGCAAAACCTTGAATCAAGGTTCAGAGCTTAGCCTAGGTTTTAGTTTTGGTATTGCCCCCTTCGAAGCCGATTGGTATCAATCCTTTAAGACTGCAGATCATGCTATGTATGAGCAAAAGCGTGCGAAGAAAAAAGCCATTCAGGCATTAGAAACCTTCGCAGTGAAAGCGCAATAAATCAATTGAAGTATGGTGCTACAGCCGATGTCAAAAGGCTAATATCAACAATCAGTAAGCGTCGGAGTTGAATATCTGAGTTTAAGATTTGAGTTTACTATCTCGATTAGCTATCTCAATTAGCTATCTCGATTAAATATCTAAATTGAACACCGACAGTCAACCATTATCACTTAAGTGGCTGACAATGATATAAAAACGTAACCCTAACCAAAAAATAAACGCCACAGCCAAGATGAATCTAAATCTTCTTGGCAGGTTTTATATTGAGCCGCGTAGCGTTTCGACCTTTCATCCACCTTATTCGCCACTTTCACTAACCACGCCTTAGATTTATAACTGCCACGGCGATAACCGCCCCAGCCTTCGTGATAATTAAGATACTGCGCCCGCGCATCCCATTTAGATACGCCATTTATTTTATGGGTTTTGCTGATAAACCAGCCCATAAAATCCAAGGCATCATCGAAATCACTGCGGCTCGACCAACTATTTCCCGTCTCACGCACATAATCATCCCACGTCATGGTCTTAGCCTGCGCATACCCATAGGCATCGCTGGCACGGCCAATAGGAATAAAACCTAAAAAGTATTCCATCGGTGGCGCGGCATTGTGCTTGAATGAGCTTTCTTGATACATCATAGCTAACGGCACATGCACTGGCACACCCCATTTATCACGGACATCTTTAGCGGCATCGTACCAATCTCGGTGTTCTTGAAATATCTCACACAAATTTTCGGGAGACTTAGGCGGAGATGTCGCGCAACCAGACAAGATGCCGAGACTTGCGCAGAGTAAGATAGCGGAGGATTTATTCATTAATATCATGTTCTTTGGAGAGTTAGCTCGCGCCATGATGTCATAGACTCAGGCTGAGGCAAGCATAAAAAGCCTTTTTTGCGCTTAGAAGATCTCAACGCTAGGGGCTAAATCAATATGACTTAAATCGTATGTTGCTGGCTTACCACTTGAACTTAACACTTTGGCTATTTCGTTTCGGGACTCAGCTCAAACTGACACTCATGATCTTCTTGCTGCCACACGCCGGGTTCCCAATACGCAGTGTCTTTACCCATATAGCGCTTATCGGTGTGAAATAACGCACCGATATGATAACGCTGATGACTTTCAACATTGAGCTTGAATACTTTGGGTGTCCGCGCGGCAAGCGTGACTGACAAACTTGGATCATCAATCAGCTCCGCAACAGTAAATTCATATTCGCCAGGCGCTAACTGATAATTAGGCTTAGAAACGACTGCCTGCCCGTTTAAATGGGTCACCACCACTCTATACCAGTGAGTACTGGCGTCGGGCTGCAAATAACCCGACACAGTACCACAGCCCAGTGGATCTTCTGGTGCCGCGGCGCAGCCAGATAACAAGGCACTGAACCCAATCAAAGCTACGCGGGCACGTAGGCCAGTGAAAGAGAATAACCCCTCTTTCACAGCTTCACTCCAAAGTAATCTTCCAGATAATCATCGAATGAAACTGCACTCTGCGCCGCCTCTAGTTCAGCTTGCTTGTTAAGCGAACTGGATGCTTCAGCTTGATACTGCGCTATGGTCTCGCTCGACAAGGGATAATCGATAAAGTATTGGTAGTATTGCTGCGCTAACGTCATCACCCACTGACCATGATCTTGGCCCTTGTTGATCACGTTTTGCAGTACTTGTCCCGACAGGGTTAAATTCGGATCTTCAGCCGCTTTACGCCAATGGGCCAAAGCCACTTGATAATCCGTCCCCTCACCATCAAGCAATACTGCCAAAGGTTGCAAGGCATCAAACAACTCTTCTAACCAAGATTTAAGCGAACGTGAACCGTCTGCGGTTAATAACTCAAGCCCAGGTTTACGGCCTTCAAGCACCACAGCTTTAAGATTTGCGCTTAATCTCGCCTCTTCGCTCGCCTCAGACTTAGGCGACTGCGTTAATAAACAATAGAGTAGGAATAAATCAAGGAAACGCACTTGTGTCGCCTCAATGCCAACTGGGCTAAATGGATTAACATCCAGCGCTCTCACTTCAATGTATTCCACCCCAGCACGGGCCAGAGCTTCAGACGGTTTCTCGCCACTACGTGTGACCCGTTTCGCACGGATTGGCGAGTAGAACTCGTTTTCAATCTGCAATACATTGGCATTAAGTTGACGATACTCACCATCGACTTTAACACCGATATTAGCAAAGTTTGCTGAAGGCATTTTAGTGGCAGCATTCACGCCAGCCAGATACTCAGGCAAAGAGTTATAGCTGATATTTAGATCTTCTTGCTCTTTGTTGGTGTAGCCTAAATCACTCATACGCAACGAAGTGGCATAGGGCAGATACAGAGTTCCGTGGCCCGTTTTTTCAAACTTGAGGTCGGTTTTTTGATCTTTAATAAAGGAGCTACATAACGCTGGCGAGGCACCAAATAAATAAGGTAGTACCCACACTAAACGGCGATAGTTACGGATCAAGCCGAAATAGGATTCTGAAATAAAATCATCGTAAGTTAACTCTTTATCACTTAACTCATACAGGCTTCGCCATAATTCTTGCGATACCGAAAAGTTAAAGTGCACCCCAGAGATGATCTGCATCAGGGCACCATAACGATAGGTTAACCCCTTACGATACAAGGTTTTCATCATGCCAGTATTCGATGAGCCATAGCGGGCAACGGGGATCTGTTGCTCATCTTTCACATAGCAAGGCATGCTCACGGGCCACAAACGCTGACCATTTAAGTGGCGCACGCTGAAGGCATGAGTCTCAGTTAACCCAGTGAGAAGTTGCTCAACATTGTGATTTACTGGCGTAATAAACTCGAGCAAGGCTTCACTGTAATCCGTCGTAATACGTGAATGCATTAACGCCGAGCCTAAGGCTTCGGGATGCGAGTCTGTAGCGAGATAACCAAACTCATCAATCCGCAACGCCTCACGTTCTATGCCACGTAACATACCCAAGAGTGCGGTGCGCCCATTGGCGTCCGAGAGATGTTGTACTAATTCATTGAATGACTTCAATTTGCGCTTCTCTAATTGGTGATTCGCTATCGCGACAAGGTTAACAGTCAGACCTTTATTTTGAGGCTTATCTTGCAAAATATGCCTCAAAATAAATCTAAACCTGTCTGTGGGGCAAGCCAAATTCACACCTTGTATGATTAAAAGCAGACGGTGACAGCTAATGCTGTCACCGTCTTTCGATGTAAATCCGGTAAATATAGGGCAAATAGTCGTTAACTAATGCACCCGTCTATCTACCTATATAAGGGCGAAATACTAATTTACAATACTAAAGTTTCAATTGGATAGCCCAATACCGCTAAATCCGCTTCAATTGTCGCTTTATCTCCCACCACCAGAATCACCATTTTATTGATATCTAGCTCGGAAGCCGCGAGGGCATTGAGTTCATCTTTTGTTACAGTATTAATGATCTTGTCCTGTTGAGTCGTAAAATCTTGACTCAATTGGTAACGTTGGATCATCCGCATAAAGCCCGCTTTTTGATACGGTGTTTCATAATCAAGAGCTTGCCCTTGAGAGACTGAATTACGCATAAAGGCAAGTTCAGCATCTGTCATGCCCTGCTGCTGATAAGCACTGATTTCTTTTACAAACTCAATGAGTGCTTTCGCCGTCACGTCACTGCGAACGTTACTTGATGCGACAAAATCGCCCACTTCAGCACCGCCAGTAAAACGAGTGCGAGCACCATAGGTATAACCTTTATCCTCACGTAAATTCAGGTTGATACGGCTATTGAATGCGCCGCCTAACGGATAATTCATCAGATAGGATTTAAAATAATCGCCTGTGGCATCGTAGGGTAATGCGCGCTTGGCAATATTGATTACCGATTGCGCCGCACCAGGTTTATCAATCACATAAATTGTGCCGCCTTTTAATGCAGGGAGTGGCTTAAGTGGCGGTACCACAGCTGCTTCTCCTTTCCACTGGTTTAATCCCGCTAGTTTAGGCAGCAATGCAGATTCAGATAAATTAGCAACAGTGACAATTTTAGCGTTGCCGCCTTGATACTGCTGGGCATAAAACGCTTTTACATCGGCTAACGTAAGCGCCGCGACTGAATCGAGCGTACCGAGATCATTCACACCTAACGCATTGTCTTTACCGTATAACAAAGACGACAACGCCGTATCAGCCAGATAGCTAGGATCGGACTGCATATGCTGGATCTGTTGTAATTGCTGCTGTTTCACTCGCGCAAAGTCAGCTTCGCTGAACGCTGGTTGAAACAGCTTTTCTTCCATAATCGCCAGCGTCTCATCTAAATGTGCTGTCAGAGCCGATACTTTGATCGAACTTTGATATTCAGACGCACTAAAGTCGACACTACTACCTAGCATTTCTAAGGCTTGTGATAGTGCTTCACTGCTGCGCTTCTGGCTCGATTCATTAAGCATTTCCGCAGTCAGCGTTGCTAAGCCTGCTTTTTCGACGGGTATGAGTCTGTGGCCACCATTGAGATAAACAATTAACTCAACTGTTGGTGTTTCAGTACTTTGAGTGCCCATGACTTCGATGCCATTGGCTAAGGTTTTTGTCCAAATTTTAGGTACTTTGAGCATAGGTGCAACGCCAGATGCAGGCATCTTAGTCCGATCAAAACTTGAAACAAGTTCAGGCTTTGGCAAATCCCCCTCTACCGCAGAGTGTGCAATCGGCAACGTTGCTGGCGTGAAGTTATCCGCATGAGCAATAAGTGACGTCATTCCCTGCGGCACCACACTCATAACCACCATAGGTTTATCTTTAATGTATTGCTTAAACACGCGCATCACATCGTCTTTGGTCACATTGGCATAACGATTCAGATCTGAGGCAATCATGTTCGGATTGCCCGACAGCGTTTGGTTCATCGCTAAGGTCGACACTTTGCCAGAAACACTCTGCAGACTATAAATAGTATCAGCCTCAAACTGCACTTTGACTTTTTGCAGATCGTCATCGGTAACGCCACGTTGCTCAAACTCCTTAATCGAGTCGAGAATACGTTGCTCCAGATCTGCCAGTTTGCCGCCCTTTTCAGGATTGGCTAAAGCATAAATCGACATCTGACACGCAAGCTCTTGACAAGGATGACTCACATTAGCCTGCACGGCATAACCGTCCTTAACCAAGTTTTTATATAATAAGGATGTTTTACCACCACCTAAAATATTGGCTAACAGATCGAGCGCGGCCTCATCTGAATGTCTAGCGTATACGGTAGGAAAACCAATACGGATCAAAGGCAAGTGCACTTGATCTTCCATGGAGATGTAACGCGTCTTGTCTAAGTTAACCAGCGCCTTTTGCTCTAACGAGACTTCAGGGCCGCGGGGGATTTCACCAAAATATTTATTGACCCAGGCTAAGGTTTGCATTTCATCGAAATCGCCACCTATGGTCAAGGTCGCATTGTTAGGGCCATACCAACGTTGGAAAAAGTGTTTAACATCATCAACCGTGGCGCGATTAAGATCGTCCGGCCAGCCAATTACAGGCCAAGAATAAGGATGACCGACAGGATACATAGCTTGGCTAAAACGCTCACTCATGCGGCCATAGGGCTGATTATCGATACGTTGTGCGCGCTCGTTTTTGACAGTTTCGCGCTGCACTTCGAATTTTTCACTAGTGAGTGCGGGCAACAAAAAGCCCATACGGTCCGACTCAAGCCACAACATTTTTTCTAATTGATTGTTGGGTACTGTCTCAAAGTAATTGGTTCTGTCGGTATTGGTCGTGCCATTTAGGGTACCACCAGCTTCGGTAACCACTTCAAAATGCTGTTCATCGGCAACATGCTGCGAGCCTTGGAACATCATGTGTTCAAATAAATGCGCAAATCCCGAACGCCCAGCTAATTCACGGGCAGAGCCCACATGATAAGTGACGTCGACATGCACTAAGGGATCGGAATCATCTTGATGTAAAATAACTGTTAACCCATTGGCTAATTGGTACTTTTTGTAGGGGATCCCTACTTGCGAATCGGCCAATTGCACATTTTCGATAAGTTTAACGCCTGCGGGCAAGTTCGCCGTAGTCGTTTCAGATGCACAACCCGCAAGTGCGGCAGAAATTGCGACCGCTAATATCCATTTCTTCAAAACATTCCCCTCATACATCAATGGGCCAAAAATACAGCTTCATAATCATAGTGCTGCGTTTAGTCATAGTGCGCTTAAATGATTAAGCATTGGGATTTATGACTCGCAAAATTAACACTAAGTTCCTATCTATACAGTAAATTCAGTCTAAACGGAAAAACACTCCCCACCCTTGATCATTAAATACATCCTAGCGCCATCATGCCATCCATTGCAGCACGGCAGCGGCAATAATTAAGTAACGAATTGTTTTACCAATTAAAATCATCACCAAAGAGGGTATTAGCGGTAGCCTCAACCAACCCGCCAATAAACAGAGAATATCGCCGACAACTGGTGCCCATGAGAGTAACAACGCCCATACGCCGTACCGTTCAATCAAGGTGAGCCCCTTTGCGTGTTTACCTTTCGCTAACGCTTCTGGTGATTTTGCTAGACGGCCTAAGCGGCCTAAATAGAAACTGGTCATCGCGCCCAACGTGTTGCCAATGCTAGCCACCACGACCAGCGCAACCCAAGCCTCTGGAGTTTTGTTTAATAACGCCACGAGTAAGACTTCAGATCCCCCCGGTAACAAAGTCGCCGCTAAAAAAGCGCCGGAGAACATAATGCCTAACTCAGTCATAATGGCTTACTCAATGATAAATCTCTCTTTTTGTATTCAATGCGATAAGGTTTGCCATGGGTTAATTGAATGTTTCACTTAATCTTTTTACAACAAACTCACTTATCACAATAAGTTATAAGAAAAACGGTTTGTTATAACCCTAGCTCTGTCGATACAATGGTTAACTATGGCAGGCAATAACCATGCGCATGACTGAGAGCGCGTTAACATCACGCTCAACTCGTTAAATACGAATCCTATCATCGCAGGCCTATTGGCTCACTCTTAATTTATTTTTCTGGAATATGCATGATCCTTCAAACCATTAGCCGCATTCCGTTTTGGCAAAAAGTCTTAGCAGGCTTTATCTTAGGTGCGCTCGTTGGCGTTATTTTAGGTGAAAGCGCCACAGTGCTAAAACCATTAGGTGACCTGTTCATTGGGGCCATTAAGATGTTGGTCGCACCTTTGGTATTTTGTGCCATTGTCGTGAGTATCACATCACTCAACTCGCAAACCAGCCTGAAACGCCTGAGCTTGAAAACTTTGGGTATGTTCATGCTGACAGGCACAATCGCCTCTCTGATCGGCTTAGCTGTTGGCTCAATGATCGACATGGGTGGCACCATGCAACTCACAACGACTGAAGTGCGCGAGCGTAATATTCCCGGTTTCGCACAAGTGTTGCTCGACATGATCCCTGTCAATCCTTTTGCTTCACTCGCTGAAGGCAAGGTACTGCAAATTATCGTGTTTGCAGCTTTGGTGGGTATCGCTATCAATAAAGTCGGCGAGAAAGCAGAGCCATTAAAACGCACCATTGAAGCAGGTGCTGAAGTCATGTTCCAACTGACTCGCATGGTCTTAAAACTCACTCCTATCGGTGTGTTTGGTTTAATGGCATGGGTTGTCGGTGAATATGGTTTATCGACTCTACTGCCTTTAGGTAAGTTTATCGGGGCTATCTACATTGCCGCCTTTATCCACATCATCTTTGTTTACGGTGGCTTAGTGAAGTTTGTTGGTGGTTTAAGCCCACTGCAATTTTTCCGTAAAGCTATGCCTGCACAGTTAGTAGCCTTTAGTACTTCCTCAAGTTTTGGTACTTTACCTGCGAGCACTCGCGCAGTCGAAACCATGGGTGTATCAAAGCGTTATAGTGCCTTTGTGATGCCATTAGGTGCGACCATGAATATGGACGGCTGTGGGGGGATTTACCCTGCGATAGCCGCTATCTTCATCGCCCAGATTTACAATATTCCGCTCGACACACTGGACTATGTGATGATCGCCGTGACTGCGACAGTGGCTTCTGTTGGTACCGCTGGCGTACCAGGAAGTGCGATGGTGATGTTAACTGTCACCTTAGGTGTGATTGGTCTGCCACTTGAAGGCATTGCCTTTATCGCCGCGATTGACCGTATTATCGATATGATCCGCACAGCAACTAACGTAACGGGCGATATGATGACTGCTGTTGTGATTGGTAAATCCGAAAATGAACTCGATGAAGCACAGTTCTATTCGAACGACAATCAAGACGTTACACCTGTGAGTTCGTAGCAATAACAATACTGTATAAAAAGTATTAAGCTAAATAATCAGTACCATTGACCACAGTAAGTGACCGCTTCGGCGGTCTCTTTTATTATCCTGCAAACAGTCTTTAATCTATTGGCTTTAGAGACCACAATCGACTTCGACAGTCTCTATTAACTGCAAAATAGGTTACTCAAATAAGATCAAGCTGTTAGACTCTAAAACCACTCTAACTCACACTTTAGCAGAACAGACAATGACGAGACTCTTCCTTATCCCGCTGATCCTATGTTTGTTTTGGGCGTTATTTTTAAAAGCCAACAAACTCACACTAAAACAAGGCCGACGAGGTTTTATCTACATTATCGGTATAGGTGGCGGGCTGATTTTAATCCTTATGGGATTACTCTGGTTAACGGCTTAGGTTAATACCAAGGATTCATACTATAAATGAGTAACTTAACAAAAAAGCCAACTCAATACTGAGTTGGCCTTAGTGCTAAAACAGCGTTAACAACTAGAATAAATTCGAAGATAAACCCGCTTAATTTACCCACTCTGTCATCAACCCAGCACAGCAAGTAAAATCCCCGCAGCCACAGCAGAACCTAGCACTCCCGCCACATTGGGCCCCATGGCGTGCATCAACAAGAAGTTATGTTGGTTGGCCTCTAATCCAACTTTGTTAACGACTCGCGCTGCCATAGGTACAGCCGACACCCCTGCGGCACCAATCAACGGATTAATCTTACCACCCGACAACTTACACATCAGTTTTGCCATCAATACACCTGCAGCAGTACCAATGCCAAATGCTAACGCTCCCAATACCAAAATCCCTAAGGTTTCAAGCCGCAGGAATTGGTCGGCTGATAACTTAGAACCGACAGCTAACCCTAAGAAAATCGTAACGATATTGATAAGCTCGTTCTGCGCCGTTTTCGATAATCTATCCACTACGCCCGATTCGCGCATCAAGTTACCAAGACAAAACATACCCACTAACGGCGTGGCTGCAGGTAGGAAGAGAATCGTTAATCCCAGTACCATCAAAGGGAAAATGATCTTTTCCTTCTTACTGACTTCGCGCAGCTGCTCCATTTTAATTTCGCGCTCGGCTTGAGTTGTCAGTAAACGCATGATCGGCGGTTGAATAATAGGGACTAACGCCATGTAGGAATAGGCCGCGACCGCAATCGCACCTAATAACTCAGGCGCCAGTTTTGAGGCAAGGAAAATCGCCGTTGGTCCATCGGCACCGCCAATAATCGCAATGGCCGCCGCATCCTTCATGGTGAACTCAAATCCCGGCACTAAGTTCAGCGCGATTGCACCAATCAGTGTCGCAAAAATCCCAAACTGTGCAGCAGCCCCTAATAACAGAGTTTTAGGATTCGCAATCAAGGCGCTAAAGTCGGTCAGCGCACCAACACCCATAAAGATCAATAGCGGAAACACTCCAGTCTCAATCCCCACATGATAGGCGTAATACAGCATGCCACCTTCTTCGGTAAATCCCGCATGGGGAATGTTCGCCAGCACTGCACCAAAACCAATGGGCAACAATAGCAAAGGCTCAAATCCACGCACTATGGCGAGATACAAGAGCAAAGCGCCCACTGCCATCATCAACACTTGCCCGCCAGTAAAGTGAGCGATACCTGTCTCGGCCCAAAAAGCTATTAAACCTTCCATAATGACTCCTACGCCAAGGCCAGTAATTGAGAACCCACAGACACTGAGTCACCTTCTTTCACCCAGATCTTAGCGATAATGCCATCGCCCTGAGCACGAATTTCAGTTTCCATCTTCATCGCCTCAAGGATGATCACGACATCGCCTTCACACACTCTATCGCCAGGAGAAACATGCACTTTGAAGATATTGCCCGACAGAGGCGCACTCATTTCAAGCCGGATCTCTCCATGGCTCGCAGTTGGCGTTGTACTCTCAGTCACAGCTTGCACAGCATGAACACTTTGTCCCTGTAGCTGGATTTGCGAGATCTCACCGCCTGCGGCGACTTCAACTATGTACTCTTGCCCTTCGACTGTTACCGTGTAAGTTTCAGGGCCACGATCCGCAGCATTAGAAGCAGCAAGTACCGAAGTCAATTCAGGTTTAGGCTCAAAGGCGCTCGGATCAACACGATTCTTTAAGAACTGCAATCCTATTTGTGGGAAGAGTGCATATGTCAGCACATCATCGTCATGCTCTGAAGATAGGCGAATGCCTTGTTCCTGTGCTTTATCAGCTAACTCAAGCCGTAATTTAGCCAGCTCTGGCGTTAATAAATCAGCAGGGCGACATGTAATGGCTTCGGCTCCTTGTAAGACTCTCGCTTGCAATGCGGCATTGACTGGCGCAGGTGTCGTGCCATATTCGCCCTTAAGCACGCCTTCAGTCTCTTTAGTCAGTGACTTATAACGCTCCCCCATCAACACATTAATGACCGCCTGCGAGCCGACAATCTGCGATGTAGGTGTCACTAAGGGCAAAAAACCTAAGTCAGCACGCACGCGGGGAATTTCTTCCAAGACCAAGTCCATCTTATCGGCCGCGCCTTGTTCCTTTAGTTGGCTCTCCATATTGGTCAGCATGCCACCAGGCACTTGTGCACGTAAGATCCGCGAATCGATGCCTTTCAGCGCGCCTTCAAACTTAGCGTACTTCTTGCGCACCTCACGGAAATAAGCGGCAATCTCCTCAAGCAACACCATATCGTAACCCGTTGCACGCTCAGTATCTTCCACCATAGCGATAACGGTTTCAGTAGCAGTATGTCCATAGGTTTGGCTCATCGACGAAATTGCCGTATCGAGCACATCGATACCCGCTTCAATGGCTTTCTGATAAGTGGCGGTACTTAATCCTGTCGTCGCATGACAATGCATAGATAACACGAGTTGCGTTTGGGATTTTAGTCGACTGATAAGCTCAAACGCTTCCATAGGCTTAAGTAAGCCAGCCATATCTTTGATACACAAAGAATCACATCCCATATCTTCGAGACGTTTTGCCATATCAACCCAAGTCTCTATGGTATGCACTGGACTTGTGGTGTATGAGATCGTCCCCTGCGCATGGCCACCAACTTGGCGCACCGCTTTCACCGCAGTGTCGAGATTACGAACATCATTCATTGCGTCAAAAATACGAAATACATCGACGCCATTGGTATGGGCACGCTCAACAAAACGCATGACTAAATCATCGGCATAATGGCGATAACCTAATAAGTTTTGGCCACGCAGCAGCATTTGCTGCGGCGTATCAGGCATTGCCTTTTTCAACTCACGAATTCTGTCCCAGGGATCTTCACCAAGATAACGAATACAGGCATCAAAAGTCGCCCCGCCCCAAGATTCCAATGACCAGAAACCAATCTTATCGAGTAACGGCGCTATCGGTAACATGTCATCAATGCGTAAGCGCGTCGCTAAAATGGATTGATGTGCGTCCCGCAATACGACATCAGTTAAAAATAATGGCTTAGCCACTGCTGTCGTAGAATTAGATACAAAAGTCATACTGCTCCCCATTACTTAATCTGTGAACGATACTGCTTTACCGCTAGTGAAATCGCAGCGACCAAGCTTGGATCTAAAGGTTTAGCATCAGATTGCGCTACCCTCTGCTGACTTTTAGCATGATTTTTAGCAAAACGTGCAGATGCAGCATCCACCGCACACCAACGCGCAACCAAATGAATCCCAAGGATTAGTACACTTAAAAATAAATAAACTAAGCCCATCCCCAAAAACATAATGCCAACGGCATCCAATAAAGATTGCGTTACATCCTCCATAGCTCCCCTACCCCTTACTCTCTAGCTCCCTATCAACAGCGCGATTGCCCCAAAATCATCGCTATCGCATTACAAGTTCAAAATTCATCAAATGAACTGCTCACAAACTATGGTTCTTCCGTAAACAGACACATAGCAATCACCAATCAGAAAAAATCGAATAAAAAATCACATTTTAAAGCTAACTAATCACACAACAAGAAAATCAGCTGAACTCAACCTGCTAAAAACATAACCAATTGATAACAAAAAAACCATATCAGTGTAAATTGGTCTTACCAATATTAAGTAAATCCACAGGCAACAAGTTATTAATCCTCATAAATCGAGCGATTAATTCAATATTCCATAATGAAACAAACATAATGTTGGATTTAAGCTGAAGTGATGTCTTAGGCTAAAAAATGATTCCTAAATTGAAAACAACGAGCATAGGAATAAACCAAGTGAAAAATATGCAAATTTAACAACCCAAGCTACTACCATCTGACTAAGTGGCAAAATAAAAAGGAATATTGTTCTAAAGACATTGTTTGAAGAAGAGGAATGGGTTCAATTCAGCAAATTAAATCATCGGTTTTGACAACTTAAATGCCCCCTAGATACCAACACAGAGAAGTGCCTAACAATACGGTTGGTGTATGGAACAGCTATCTTAAAAGATAAGTAACAGTGCTACCTGAGGTAGACCTCAGGCGTCTAGTTATGCGCAGGATTAAGCAATAGGACGAGAACAAAATGAGAAATCCTAGGATCGACAAAGAATTCAGTAATTGAAATGGCTAGTGAGCTGGTGAGTTGGTGAGTTGGTGAGTTGGTGAGTTGGTGAGTTGGTGAGTTGGTGAGTTGGTGAGTTGGTGAGTAAAAATAGCGGAGAAACATGCAAGCTGAAAGAAAAACGGACTAGTTTCTACAAATTGCAGACGCAAAAAAGCCAGCTTATTCAGCTGGCTTGGTTACATCTCAATGAGATAATTAGGCGCTTGGCGATGACCTACTCTCACATGGGGGTGAAATCATCGCGCTATAAATACGGAGTATTTAGCCATGATTGAACGCGAAGAAGCTTGTCTTCGTAGCTGGGGAGTCCGCTTAGCGGCGGGCGACCGCCATGGATGGTGGAAGTGTCAATATTGGAGGAACATTTATTGACCGACATCGAGATAGGTTTTCGCAAAGCGTATAAACACAAAAGCCCTAACTGTTTAGGCTAGGGCTTTGGCGTTTATTTGGATGCTTGGCGATGACCTACTCTCACATGGGGAGACCCCACACTACCATCGGCGCGTTTGCGTTTCACTTCTGAGTTCGGGATGGGATCAGGTGGTTCCACAAGGCTATTGTCACCAAGCAAATTCTGTTTATTACCGTGTCCATCTCTGGCTCACGNGCTGCATCGGCACTAGATTGCGCCGCCGAAGCAGCATTATTCGCAGCAGTAGCTGATGCTTGTACTGTCGTAATATTTTGAGCTAGAGCGCTATCTGCATCAGTACGAGCAGTTTGTTCCTCTTTTATTAGTGCTGAATTCCCATTAACTGTCGCTGATATAGTGATGATCTGATTTGCTAATGACTCATCCGCAGTCGTTCGTGCTGTTCGTTCTGCAATAATCGCAGCAGTATTTTGACCAAGGGTTACGGCGACAGCATCAATGCTCTTAGCTAATGCTTCATCAGCTGATGCTCTGGCATATTGTTCAGACCATACGCCAGCAAATACCATTGTTGTTCCGGCATTCCAACTGATGTCACCTGCGAGTGGTGGGTTAACTTGCGCATAGATGCCATCGATTCGTGATGTTTCTGCCGTCAATTTCCCATCAATATTTTCTATTGATGATTCAACCGTATCAACACGCAACGTTAACGCCACCAGCGCTTCACCAATAGATGAGTATTCACCTATTTTCGTCCAATACGTTGCATTAGTTGGCAATGTACCTGCAGGCACATCTTGTTTTGCTGTATAGAGTTTGCCTTGATATTTTACTAGCTGGCCAGTGAGATAGGCTGTGCCGCTATCCCATTCTGCTGCGCCAGTGATATCGGCAATTTCAGCCTGCATTTGCTCAATTTGATTTTGAGTTTGATCTAGCGTTGTTTGAATGTCAGGGATTTTATCGGTTTCAGTTTTAAGCGCAGGGATCAGTTCTATTTCGCTGAGAAGTTCTTGCCCTAGTGCCGAAGATGTAATCCGCTCGCTGAAATACGCATCATATTGCGATTGATCTGTCGATGATTGTCCGCTGATAAATCCTGACCATGGCCCCACGTTGCCAGTGCGATCTACCAATCGAGCCCTAAACCAAAAATTAGCGCCTGCACTTAATCCCGTCATGGTGTGAGTTGCAATTGGGTAAGCAAAATCACCCAATTTAATCATGCGGCGTTCGCTGTTATTGGGCCCGTACTCAAGCTCGGTACGAAGAGTGTCTTCTGCACCTGCAGGGAACAACCAATTTAAGCCAATGCCAAACACTAGCGGCGTAGCAGTAAATGACGCGACTGCTGGCGGCAAGCCAGTTTTACCTGTTATATTGGTCAGCGCTGATGCTTTTGGTACCGACGAAACATCGACAGAGTTGATCGCCCTAACCCGCGCAATATATTGCCCAGTGTAAACGCCGCGTATATCAACTGATGTGCTACTGGTTTTTGGCAGTTTTATCCACTCGCCAGAGTCTTTGCGCCATTCCACTTCATAAGCAACCGCATTTTTTGCTGTCGCCCACTGAATAGTCATAGTGGTAACAGAGAGTGTTTGCTCGGTGAATACGGACTGTGAAATGGTGACAGTAGCCGGCGCTTCTTGGGCACCGATCGGCAACTTACTTATAGGGCGTTCTTCTAACCGTGCGCCTGTATCGATATACGGATATTTGCTTGGTTTATGCTCAACTGCGGTGATCTCGTACTCAATGCTGTCGCTATTTGCTTTGGCTACGCGCAGCACTCTAAATTGCTGCAGCTTTAGCTCGTCTGACTCAACCGACCATAACAGCTGTGGCAGTGGGGTTTCACTGTATTCCGTTGTTACCGTAACCACACGTCCATTAATGGCCTCAATAGTACGCGCCTGCGCTTTACCGCTAGGTAAGTTGATAATGAGTCGATCATTAACCGCAATTGTTGCCGCACGATCTAAAGTGAGCTGTTTGCCGTTAACTGCCGAGATTCGCCCACCAATCCGGCTACCTGCAATCAATTGATCTGCTATACCGATAACGAAGCCAGGTAATGGGATGCTGCCATCCATTCCCACCTTAAAATTGACGGCACGGTCATTGTTATTGGTATAAATAGCCCACTTGCCGCGGCGCTGAGCTTCTGATTCGCGGGTGCAACCTAAGGCAGATAATTCGATCACGTTGTCGCCATAGCGGCGCTGTAATGGTTGATCTGATACAGAGGTAACATCGGATTCATAAGCATTATCAGGGTTATCCCAGCTGATTAATGCTCGAGTGTATTTAACTTTTTCGCTGCTGGATGAATAGCTAAACTTGCCGTCGATCACATTGCTATTGTTGTAGATAAAATCCATGTCGCGTGGCATGTCGGCAACGGAGTACATTTGGCCGTTTGACCAATACGTCATACCCCGATAGATAGAGGCCAAATCGCGCAATACCTGCCACGCCTCTGTTGCTTGCTGAATGTAGATATTACAGATATAGCGAGGCTCCATGCCGCCTTTGCCATCAGGAACCAGCTGATCGCAATACTGTGCAATCTGATAAAGCTCCCATTTGTCCACCAGCGCAGCATTGATCCTGCGACCTGTACCGAAACGGTCATCGAGGATGATGTCGTAACTCACCCAAGCAGGGTTATCGGTCCATGCAATTTTAAAGCTGCCATCCCACACTCCAGCATAATCACGCGTTAGCGGATTGTAGTTAGTGGGCACCTTGACTTTACGCATAAAGGGCTCGCAGGAGATCACTGGAATATTTTGGAATTGGCTGGCGTCAAACTCGACATATAACAGTGCTGTATTGGGATACTTTAGCTTGCGGTCAATAACATCGGTGATCGCCGCGATTTGCATTAAATCAGCG
The DNA here is from genome assembly GCF_013283205.1 of Shewanella sp. ISTPL2. Taxonomy (NCBI): domain Bacteria; kingdom Pseudomonadati; phylum Pseudomonadota; class Gammaproteobacteria; order Alteromonadales; family Shewanellaceae; genus Shewanella; species Shewanella sp. ISTPL2. Next base: position 644,360 of record NZ_JAAPAV010000001.1, read on the forward strand.
ACACGATTGTTGTTTTGATTTGGGGTAATTCGGCGAATACGGATTTGCCAGTTATTGCCAGCCGGTAAGTCAATGCGGTGGCTGCGCTCATAGGGTTGAGTGGTTTTGCCATCAACCGCTGTGTTTAACACGGTTTGATAGCTGCCGCCGTCAGTAGACAGATCGATGGCGTATGCAATGCGATAGCCGTTTACATCACCATTATCGAGCTGTTGTTGCAGTGCTGGCCAGCGAAAGCGCACACGTACAGCAGAGAGTAATGAGTTAGTAATGGCGCGGGTATAAGGCTGATCTGATTTTAACTCAATACCTAAGGCCACCTCGTTTTCAACAGATGGCAGTCCGGGTATATAAGTTTGATGTGCAGTGCCTGGGCGAAAGTCCCAAATAACACCGGGGAAGTTTTCGGCGCCATTGGGATCCAGTAGTGGCGTACCATCTAAAAAGACATTCTGGCCCGATAATTGGCCGTCAAACTCACCTTCACCGATTGCCAGTAAGATTTTAGCTTTAGCAATTGAGCGCAGATCATCAGGGGATTCGACAGGCGAACGCTGCTCACCTTCACCAGCTTTAGCGCCATGAATAGTCAGTTGTTGATTTAATGCAGGAATACCCATGCTGATTATTGCTCCTGTTGACTGCCGCCGCCATTGCCACCATTACTGCCACCCGATTGAATGGGGCGTTTACTGGTTGCAATATCTTCGGCATAAATGCCAGCACTAATAATGGCGCCACCAATACGGCGCTTTCCGTAACCGATGCCGACGGGGTTTCCAGCAGCTGTGGTATTCACCGCCCCACCAAAGGCATAACTTGGGGCGTTCTCTGCGGCTTCCCTACCCTTCAGTCCTTTTGCTTGTGGTGAAAGCATTTGCACTACCCCACCAGCAACCATTGCAATACCTGGTGCCATTAACATCTGTAAGCCTGGTATAAACGATGCAACTATTAACACTGCCCCAATTATCGTTTGAAGCACTCCACCGCGCTTACTGCCACCAATGACAGGCACAATGCGGATTTCCCGCGAACCAGCCAAATCAAACTCATCTTCGCCTGTGTTTTTACCATTGCGAAAAATGGCATAGCGCAACCCAAGCTTTGCCTGTTCTTTAATGAACTGCTCAAACCCTTGCAAGGTATTCCTAATGGCACTAAATGCTTCGGTTGTCGTTCCAGTATCTAAAAATCGTTTATGCTCACGCCCAAACTTTTTAGCCAGCGATCCGGAGAATTTGATGGTGGTCAGTTGATTTATGCTCATAGGTTTTTTCTACAAATTTGAGGCAATAAAAAAGCCACCTAGAGAGGTGGCTTGCGGTCGAGAGTGTTAGATGCGGCTATCCGCATTGTTATAGCAGGATAAGTAAATTACATCACTGGGGCAATAGACTCTGGCAAGCCATTTTGCTCAAACTTAAGCACCATATTACGGACATTATTAGCAACACAAAAACCATCACTAATATGACCCACCATATCAACGCCTGCTCTTGACCCAAGTGCCTCAAATACACCTGCCAACTTGTACTGATAAAAAGCATTTTTTAAGCAGACCATGTGATGGCAAAGCGAGTTAATATTATTAATATCATTACCTTGCAATTGGTTTACTGGCGGGGTAATAGGTTTTGCGGGTAAGTACTCCCCATCTAATGCCAACTTATGCGCATACTGAACGGCTTCATTTAATTGTCCAATCTCTAGCTGATCAAGATGGTCAATATTAAACCGCTGGTGAATCATAGCGTAGGCATCTGGATACATTAGACCTTTCTTTGACACTAGAAGATTTACCGCATTACGTAAACCTGTACGTTCATCAGTTGTCGTCTTTTTTGGTGCAGTGCCACTCAGTTGCTTTGCCATCCAGTTAAAGGCATTGATATAGGCTTCTTTGATCATCGCCGCCTTTTTGCCTGTAAAGCCCATCACCAAAAACATAAAGCCGTCTTTGGTCATTTTATACATAGGCAGATTACGGCCTGTTGAGTCTTTATATTCACTGGGCGTAAAATTGCGCTCAGTAAAATCTTTAGAAAAATCAATACATTCAAGCTTACGCAGCACATCCTTGTGCAACTTTCCAAAAGCTTCTGCAACATTAATCGACGTAGTTATTAATGCGCCATCTTGGGCGAGCACTAGATGATTTAATGATTGAATTGTGTTAACGTTATTCATGTTCGATTCCTTGGTAGGTACGGACGTTGTTAAAGAGGCCTCAACTGTTCTAGCAGTTGGGGCTTCGTCATTTATATAACTCATGTAGTCTCCTGATTTTTCACTTTTAACCCATATGCCTTCTCTAGCTGGTAACAAACTTCACTATTAAGTGTTCTATTGCTTAACTCTGATGCTTTTATTAACTGTGCTTTTAGCTCTGGACTAAGCCTACATTTAATCTGCGGGTAATCACGTACTTTCATATGCCCTCCAATTGGTGCCGCACGGTGCGACACCAAGAAGTATGCGCACGGTGCGGCATTGATGTCAACCCCACCGTGCGGCATAATGAAACAAGAGGTGAGTATGCGCGAACATCCACAATTAAGATTAAGAGTTGCTCCTGAACTTAAAGAGCAAATAGATCAATCAGCTAAGATTAACGGCAGATCAATGAATGCCGAGATAGTGCATCGCTTAGAGCTTAGCTTTGTTGCAGATCAAAATCCTGCAGCGGCAAACTTGCTGCATGATGAAGCTCTGGGTAACCTGCTAACGCCAGCATTACCAGCATCAATGGCTAGCAAGATAGCCAGAAAAAATGCTAATTCAGGAATTGCTTTAGCTTCATTTTTTGTCGATGAAATTAACGAACAGATCACTGGCGCAGTAGTTATCGGTAAACAGCAAGTACAGCTTAATATTGAAGAAATAACACACTCAATGCCGACAACTGATGCTGAAATCACGATAGCGCTTCAACTGATTGAAAAGGCATTTGGTGACGCAGGTTACTTAGTAGAAATTAAAGATGGCAACATTATAATTTCATTTTAGTTTTAAGCCAGCATAGGCCACCTTTCGGTGGCTTTATGAAAATTATAACTTACAATTTTTCAGATTCCTGAATGATACTTGTACCTTCTAAATGTTTTTTAGCAGCATCATTATCTAATCTTTCCTGTTCGGCGACAGTTAGACGATAAGAAATCATAATCGATTTATTCTCATGTTGTGGGACAAAAGTTATGCTCAAAGCATTAATGTCCCACTGAATCCAAAAAGGCTTGCTTTCAGTTACAACCTCAAGCGGATCTTCAGTTTTGGTGGCATTGCCATACTTAGAACGAAGTGCATCAATTAAAAAATCTTCTGTGGATTTTGCATCAGCATCATTCAATACAGATTTTGATTTTATAATCACTTGATACAAACCATTTTTATCAAAATAAAGTATTGATTCAAATGGCCTTTTTGCCAAATCAATAGGTACTACAACTAATGCTTTCAGTGATGATCCAAGCTTACTAAGCTCAGCTTCCGTAGATGGTTTTTCATGTTGCGGGAATAGCGCTAATATTTTTTCAACGCTATCACCATACATGGCACCTTTCCATAGTTCTTGTGCGTTTAAAAAAAACGAATTAAAACACAATAAAATCAGAAAAATAACTCTCATATTATATCCTTATCATACTAAAAATATTAACTATGCCAACGACCTAACAGGCTGTAAAGTTTTTAGCCTCGCTATGCTACATAACGCACGGTCACCCTTGTGTTACGTTGCCAGTAACCGCACTAAAAATCGTCGCGGCTAATGCGTCCATGTAACCACTGTATATTTAACCAGATAATTGAAAATATTGTACTTTACAATAAAATATTTTGTATTTGTTGTGGTTTTTAAGCATAACAGCGTGTAAGTTTGATTAAGCAAGCTTAACAAATTAAACACGCAATGCTTGTATTTCGAACGATACTATGGATAATAGCGCGGCCTCTGGTTATGAGGTAACTTTCTGAAGTAACACCATAACACTGAGTTAGCCGCTATACTTAATGGAGTAAACATCATGAAGGGGGGATCTGCTATGCTAATCGCCACCATCATTGCAGCTGCGTTTTCAACTAATAATGTTGAAGCGAGCCTGCTAAGCAGTCCAAAAATTGAAATTATGGACTGCAAACAGCTTAAGTGCCCAGAAATGGTTGCTTTAGCTGATTGCGTAAATCAAATTGAGGAAGTCTTATTTGGTTTTCGTACCTACTACTATGATATATGTCATGGTGGTGATTTATCACTAGACCAATATAGCAAACTCGTTAGCCTAGAATCGATTTGGAAAGGCAGAAGTGAGTTGTCTAAAACGTTTTGGCAAGAGCATAGTGAACAGATTAAATTAGGTGCAGGCAATGATGCCTATGACCTTCTTAGAAAATCTGTTGTCGCAAACGTGCAACTGCACCGCGTAATTGAAAATGTAACCGCTTTTTATGCTGAGCAACTTGGTCTTATTGAAATAGTGGATGAAACACATTTTTCACCTACTGCTGAGTTCTGGCAAGCCGCTACTGATGCTAGCAATCAGGTCTATGGAAGACACTGAAAACAACGGAGAGTTATTGGTTGCCTACCATAGTCACATTCAGAGATGGCATAGAAGAAAAGCTCAAAGCTGCTGGCTTTGAGCTTTCTCAGCTTAAACAGGATTTAGAACAGTATTTTGCTACTAAAGCTCTTAAAAAACGCATAAGAGCTAGCTACCTAGGCAAAGATGTACCATTCACTCGCCCTTCAACAATAATGGACGCTGAAGTTCATCATATTCATATTTTTGTAAAAGGTATTACTTGCCCGCAGGAATGGGCCCAAAAATACACACCAACTAGCGACTCTTATATTGTTTATACCTTTGGCTCTATTGAGTCAAATGCCTACCATGTGTTGGATTTTATAGATAATGATGCGCATGGTAAGTGTGAACTACCTGATAATTACTCTCGTCTAACAACATATAAATTCGAAGCAGACAAATTTAGAATGAAGTTTTAGTTGCCTTCGTAACGCACTATCACCCTTGTATTGCGCTGCCAGTACCCGCCGTAAATATCGTAGCGGCTAAGGCGACCATAGAGGTGGTGCAGGATTTTACCCTCGCCGACATAAACAGCGGCATGATTAACACGCTGACTTTGAATTTGCATTAAGATGCCGTCACCAATTTGCAGATCGGTAAGATTGATATTGGTTTGTGCCACAAATCCAGCTTTAGCAAAGTTATCTAGGTAAAGCTCTTGCTCACCTTCCCACCAGCCGTCTTGGCGCTCAAAGTCTGGCAATAAAATGCTTTGAACATCGTGGTACCAGTCGCGAACACAGCTATAACAGTCCCATACCCCATGCACAAACGGACGACATAACAATGGTTTTTGCTCACCCGTTGGCACCATAGAACGTAAATCGCCATCTGGCCAACTGAGAATATGCCAAGGTAGTCCACTGGCTTCACACATGGCAATATCACGCTGGCTCGGCTTGCTGCTCGCATCAGGGTGGCTGTGGCAAATACCTATGATCTGCCCTTGTTCTTCAATGGCAGCATATTGCAGTGGATCAATCACAAACTCATCGGCTTTGTTGGTTGCTTTGTTATCGCATGGCACATAACAAGGCTTACTGCCTTGCTGGATGATCAGTCCACAGCATTCATTGGGGTAGCAGTTTGCCGCATGCTGAGTAAAAGCATGCAAGAGTGTTTGATGCATAGTGACCTACTTTGGTTGTGTTAGACCATTTTGCCGACGGCGGGAAAATGCTTGGTGAATGTTGAAAGACAAAAAGTTTGAACTGTAAAGCAGAGAAATTAATTAATGTAATTAGGTGTCAGTAAAATAAATATACTATCATACTTGACCTCAAAAGCTTTTTAAAAGTTAATGAGGTCAAGTTGAAAGCTATATTGAATTAGCGGTCAGAGTGACAGTTTCCGCAAGGCGCATTTGATACTTTCCATGCCCCAGTAAAATCATTATAACTCCACACTTCTGCGGCAATAGTGTCGCCAGTATTGTTATCCACAAATTTCACCGTAAACGTTGAATTAGGATTACGAACTGTATTTGGAATAATACCTTGAGAAGATGCCTTATTATAAATATACATATTCAATGGCATAGTTGAACCAAATGGATTAAAAGGTGCTTGACGGGCGCCACTTTGACATACTTCATCACAAACGACCGGAATCCTTACCATTTCCCCCACAGCGCTAATTTCTACATCTGATGTTTTATTTAAATTAGAATTTACTTTTACGTCTTCAAACTCACCTGTGTAATGGAGGCTATGAACTACTTCAATAAATTTATCCAGTTTAGTGACATCTAACTGAAGAAAGCTTGCCAGATCAGATTTGATCTCATTATTTAACCTTACATAACTGGATGAAAATTCACTATCAGTTTCCTTGCCTAAAAGCGATTGGTAAAGTTCTCGATTTTGTATTTTAGTAAGACCTTCTATACTTTCTTCACTAAAAATTCTCATATATGCTATTGATGCATATAAGTAACTTTCTTCAGAAATACCAATTTTTTCAGCAATTAATGAAAATCTTTGCTGTGTGCTTTTCATAAAAATAGAGTCAACATTGCGTAGTTCGCTTTTCTCTGCACTAACTGCACCTGATATTGGCTCCTTAGACATTGCAGTAAAAGGCACGGTGGTTAGCAAAAGTAACATTAACACTTTATTCATTACATAAATCCTTTTAATTAATACGCTTAAAATCTACAAAACCACTAAAAAAACTACATCAAATAAAACACAATTGCAACATTGCATTACAATACCGCAAGGGGTAACCCCTGTTTATACTCGTAGTCATAACATTACTGCCTAAATCAGCTAAACAATACTTATCATGAAACGATTAACGTATAAGCCGAACGCTTGGGAATCCGCCGTGGGGTAATTCTTCGTTTTCGCCAAAGCGTAAAGTACAACCGGCTATCGTGCCAGAGCATTGATCAAGCGCAGGGTTATCAGTCGGCTCGTCATCTTCGGTAAACATAGCTTCACCCGTGTAACCACAATCTGCACCACGATATTCACCGCGTTGACACCATGAGCAATAGGCAGTCATTTGTCGGCCGATTTTGTAACCTGACAAGTCAGCAGGGTTTGATAGCTCAAACGTGACAGCGACATTATCTTCATTTACCTTTTTATCAACATACCAAATCTCTACCGCTTCTTGCGTTGGATCCGCTTCGCTATTGCCACTGGGGAAGTTAGCCGCATCAATGTATTTAGCCAGCGTTCTGCGGATCGTAACCTTGGCTTGTTCCATGTTCTGAAAATACAAGCACAGGGCACTGATACTGCCATCGATGTTGGCAACAGTTAGTGTTGGCGTGCTGGGTGAACCATCGGAGTTAACTTCCACCCCTTCTAACTGTGCTGGCCATGCGCTGTACTGTTCGCCTTGCCAATGGATGATTCGTGCTGGTAACTCTGGTTGATTAAGGTCCGCATCTGAGTACGGAATATTGTGGGCATGAAAGCGCAGGATATCGGCACCAAAGGCGGTACCGTCGATCTCGTAGAGAATAATCTCATTGCCCGGTTCAAGGGTTTGAATATCGGCACTAAGCATCGGCGCCACCTTTGGTCCATAGCTTGCCTTGCTCAATAATTGCTAAGCTATGCGCCTGGCGAATTTGATCCACAGTAACCGCCGCTTCGGTGTTATCTGCTAAGCGCCAAATGGTGGAGGTAATGCCAGCATCCTCAGAGGCATGGATGGCGGCTAACATGCGGCGTTGTGATTGTTCGTCACCATCAAACACCAGTCCATCGACTTCCACGGTAATGGAATTCACTGCCGCGGCCCGTTGAGTGCGAAATAGGTATTCTTCAATGCTAATGCCATCGATCAGTATTTCAGCACGATATTGCTCAAGGGTTTTATGCTGTGGCCGTTCTGGCATTGGCTCTGCAAATAATGGCTGCTCAATCGCTTGCTGATCTTGCGCATCAATCGGTAACGCTGGCGCATTCAGCTCAGCATCCGTTTTACGTGCAAGCCATGCTTGATACTGCTCAAACCAATCCCATTGCAGCGTGATTGCATATAGCTCGATAAACTTATCGATCACATGGTGCATTGCCGGATTGGCGGCATGAAGCTTAACCACTCGAAACACATCATCAAGTGACACGGCGTAAGGTCTTTGTTTAATAACCTTATCTGGTAATGTTTGCGCACCATTTTCGCCAGTGGTGAATTCTTCATAAAACATTTCCATGATTAGACCTTATTTTTAAACCAGCCAATAGGCTCACGAAGGCGAGCAGTGCCAACGGATACAGTCACATTGTGATCATTGGGTTTAGTTGATTGGTTATCGATAATTGTCTGCTTCCCATCATCGCCAAAGCTTGTGCCGTTATGTTTAAGCTCGGTGTAGGCAAAGTGAGGAACTGCTTGCTGGTTGATGTTGGCAAGATAGCTCACCACTTTAAATGCCGGTGAATTATTTGCTGGAGTTCCAAGCGTTAGCGGTGAATGAGTCAATCCATCAAAACTAGCTGCTGACGTTAACTTACCTGTGCCATCAATCGCACAGGATAATAGCGACTTATTATTAACTGATACGCCTGAATTATTTTTCAGCACTTTGCCAATTAATGATTCACCAAGCAACGCACCATTAGCTGGTTGATAGTCAGATGAAGCAAATACGTTATATGGTAATAACCCGTTAATTGCGGCGTTAGATGCACTTTGTGTTTGTTTAGCAAAAGCTTGATACTGAGCAATCAACACCAAGTTTATACTGATGGCAGGTACACTATTAACTATCTCATTTATTGAAAGAGACGCAGAAATCCAAGAACCACCGTTATTTGCAGTATAAGTTTGTGTACCATATGGGAAAAGAAATTTCTTTGAAAAATCATTCTCAGGACCATATGGATTTACCCAACTCCCATCCCAACCACCAGATATAGCGGATGTTGATGCTATGTTAAGTGGGGTTCCAATTACATCACTTTTAAGGAAAGACCCTCCAACAAGTTTACCTTGTATTGAACTAGAAAGTATTAGCCCTCCTGCAGAATTTATTGAACCACTTACATCACCATATTTTTCAATTAGATACGCATACTGACTAATCCCATCTTGAGCAGAAAAATCAATTATGTATCCGTTAAGTTTTTTTGTTTTGTTTAGGTCTTGAGGTCCACCAAAAAAATCGTGTACTCCATCCCCTCTTACCAGAGTTTTTCCACCAGAAAATACCGCACTATTAAGTGGGAATGGTTTACTGAAAATAGATTCCTCAAACCCCCTGTATTCACCTATATTCACCTTCTGATTAATTTCTTCATAATAAATTAAGTCAACTCCATTAGCTGAATAACGCATATCCCTACAAACCCCACCATATCCATCAGCATAAACTGCATCGTAATAGCGCCCACCGATTTCAGGACGTCCTGATTTTCCACTTGCAATTGAACCAGATCCTGCGAGTAATTTTGACGGATTAAAACAATCAGCTTCTGATGTGATACTTGTTGCAGTGTTATACCAGAAAGTGTCCCCTACAAACTTTGCAGCGCCAAGCGGGTTGAAAGAAGGATGATACCCTCCATCATTTAGCCGCAGAACATTACCAAAATAGAGTAAGTTTTTACCTGCTTTGAGCCAGAGATCGCCAAATGAATTAAGTGAATACCCCTGTTCCGTAGGGGATGGCACTCCGCCAGTTGTGCCAGCAAATGCAACCTTGTACAACTGCCACTGATAGATTTTCCCATCAGAGCCTATAAAAGTAGTGTTTGAGTTTTGAGCAAAGAAGTCTTTTTTCTGCTGATCTGTAGCACTAAATAGGTTAACTGCTGTACCTACTCCACGTAGCCCGCCTTGGTAAGCGTTTGGTGATGCAGAACTTATCTCCACCTTTTCTGACTCAACACCATACATATCCATGCGTTCAGGTAAAACAGAGTTTGGATGTGATGGCAGAGTTAGCACAAATTGATTAGTTAAATTAAATACAACTCCATCAATATGCACCGAAGCATAATCAGTTTTTGATCCGCCTACACCTCCAGATTTACCAATCAGCAAGGTGTTTGGCGTGGTAAGTGCAGTATAAAGTCCGGGCTTGCATTCGTTGACTTGTTTGCCGGATTCATGATTGCCAAAGCTAACCCAACCGCTGGCGGCATAGAGCTCTTTATTTGCATTGCGGTTGGCTTCAAACTGCGCTTGTGACATGGCTGCGGCGAGTACATCGGCGGCTATAAAGTTGCGGTTAACCTTTTCAAAAGCGGTACGTGCGGTATCGCCACCCGTGCCTGCAGGCTGGGTGCCAAGACTGATAGTTTCAAATGCCATGTGTTTACGTCCGATAGCGAAGTGTTAAGGATGAAATGCTTGTTCAAAAGTGGCGGTGATGCGGTACATGCCGCCGCCTAGCGGGGTGTTTGTTTGCTGAGTCACTTTCCACAGTGAGGCAGTACCGAGGGGTGGCGTCCACTCAAAAGCCTTAAAGCCTTGGTGATCATCAAAGAATGCGGTGATCGCTTCAGCAGTGGCTTTATTTTTTGTAAACGTCAGTGGCCAGCTTTGAACTTTACTGTTGATACCATCGCCAACTGCCTGACTATAACCATCGCCAAACTGTGCGGTGCGGGTGCGATATTGGGTATCGCCTGTGGCACCATTATCGGGTGCCCAAGTGAATGTCTGCGGCATTAGCGATAACCTCCAGCCATAGTGCGGCCAATTTGACCATTCGGGCGTAAATCCTTCGCCAATAGCTCGCGGTATTTTTGCTCGACAAACTTACCCAGCTCGCTGCCGAACTGATTTAATGCAGGGGTATCGGCTTTGGTTGTGGCATTGCCACTTTGATCTATGTTGACCTCAACATGCACCACGCCAGCGCCAGCCGTTGCCGAGGCTGGCACGCCGTTATAGGCTGCGCCGCCAACTATGCCGCCATTGGCGTAGCCTTTATTGCCTTTGCGCATGGCTTCCACTGTGGCCACGCCGCCAGCGGCTGCTACATCACGCTGCGACCAAACGACCTCACCCTTGTGAACAATGCCTGCAGGCTCGTATTTCCCGCCAAAGCCAGTAAAGCCGCCGGATGAGAACCCGCTATCGCCGACAGCACCACCTTCAGAGAATCCACCAAAAATACTGCTCGCCATGCCTGCAATGGCTTTTTGCATGGCGATCTTGGCAATGTCCGCAATGATAGATTTAGCGAGCCCGGCAAAGTCAGCCTTACCCGTCATTACAAAATCGGTAAGCGCGTCGGTCATGCCGCCAAAAGCCCCATCCATGAGGGTTTTGGTTTGGCCTGCCATGTCAGCTGCGGCATCAATGTAGTTTTGCATTGATGAACGGGCACCGTTAGTCCAATCGGCTTGTTTGGCATCGAGTGCTAAATAGTATTCATCCTGAACGGCCAAGCGTGCAGATAGGTTATCTTTCAGCATGGAAAGCTGTTGCTGATACTCTTCATCAGTCGTTCGGCCTGCGAGGTTATCTGATAACGCTTTACCCTGAGCGCGCTCGATATCGCGCTCAATGCCTTGGCGATCACCTAGGCGCTGCTGTGCTTTGTCACCAAGGCCAAAGCTGGCAAGTTTATCGGCGTTGCGCTGTTGTTCTGCAGCAAGGTTAGCAGTGAGATTGGCGCTGTAGCTTTGTGTTCGCAGGGCTTGATCGCGCAATTTTATTTGCTCTGCCAGTGCGACATTCATTTGGTTTTCGGCGCGGAGTTGGTCTTCTTTTGCTAGATAACTTTTTTGTTCAGCGGTAAGGATCTCTTTGTTTTTGATATCGGCGATTTGCTGCTCAAATTGCAATAGTTCTTTTTGTGCTTGCGTTAACTTAGTGCTGCTATCTAGCTGACCTTGCAAGCCTGCTTGGGTTTCGCGCAAACGCATGAGATACGTAGTGGCGGCATCGTCAGCAAAGGCTTTGGTCTTTTTAGCAGTGTCTTTAAACTTTTCCTCTATCGAGGCGAGATCACGTTTAATTTTTTCAGGTTCAAGCAAGGCACTATTAGCATCGGCCTTCCGCACCTTTTCGATATTGTTGTTATATTCCTTTATTGCCTTAGTGCGCTTTTGCTCATTGGTGAGGGTTTCCTCGGTCACCTTGGCAATGGCATGCTGAGCCTCGATTGATTGCTGATTGATCTTGGCGCGTTCAGCCTCTTGCTTTGCTAGTTGCTCCCCGAATTGGATCTGCTTTACTAGCTCATTTCCTCTTGCCTGAAGCCGTGCTAATTCATCTGATCTGCGGGTTGCCTCACCGCCGAACCCTTTACCTTTGGCAATTAATTCATTTATAGCCTTAGCATTTTCAGCAAGTTCCTGCTTTTTGTCAGGGCCATTTAAGTAATACATTGCACCACGGATTGTCGCATCCCATCCTTCAGCGGCTACTTCTTTGACTGACTTCCATGCACCTTCTATTCTGCCGAGGTTTGCGGTTATATCTTTTGTGCGCATGTCTATGGCAGCACTATAGGCATTGAAAGCCAGTTCTGCAGCTTCTGTAGTTTTACCTGACTCTTTTAGTGCCACTATCTGCTCATAAACAGATGCGGTGAGGAAGTTATACTTTTTATTGAGTTCTTCAGCCGCTTTAACGGGATCGTCAGCTAGTTTGGCAAATTCAGCTACCGTCTCAGCAATTGCTTTGCCAGTGACATTTTCCATTTGTATTGCAGCACGGCCCACAAGCTCTATTTGGCTGGCAGTAAACTTGCCAGTATTCGCAACCTCAGCTAATGCAGCGGCAGCTTGGCGTTGGGTGCCGATAATGGCATCAATACGCTTGGCTGACTCCATTAATTCGTCAGACGTGGTACCTGCAGAGTTCCCCGTCAGTATTAATGCATTGCGTAGCCTGTCTGCCTCTATGCTGCCTTGGTAATACGCCAGTGCCATTACGCCAGCTGCTGTGGCGCCCACAGTAAATGGATTAACCAGACCAGCAATATAGCCGCCCATGGCTTTAGCTGCTGGGCCCACGCCGCCAAACATATCTTTTAACTGACCGCCTTGCTGCAAGAACACGGTCATGGGGTTTTGACCACCTTGGAGCGATACCGCGATATCAGTAAACTGGGCAGGCAAACCACGAGTTGCAAAGGCCATTTGTTTGGCTGACATGCCAGTTTTGTCGTACTCTGCACCCGTTTTGCCTAATTCGCTTCGCATAGTCGCTAAGCGTTTGGCATAAAGATCATATTCGCTGCCCGCTAAAGTGCCTGTCTCTCGATGCTTTTGGAGTTGTCGCTCCATTTTATCTAGCTTGGCGTACTCAGACACTAGTGGGTCAATCTGTCCCATTAGGCGAACTAGATCATTTTTTTGTTTTTGGGCTGCTCTAGCAACTTTATCCAATGACCGTTCGGCCGAGTCCATACCAGCACTGAAGCTGCCTGTTTCTGCAATCAAATTTAGCGTTAAATTGCTTAATGAACGATTTGCCATTGGATGATCCTATTGAATATTTAGATTGGTTGGCCGTCCTTGGCCTTATTGCTACTAATTTGAATTACTTTTTGATGGCGCTGGCTTTTAGCATCATAAGCACGTCATCAACTGTGGCCTCTTGCTGCGGCTCAGCATCCAACTGGCTGAACAACATGAAGTGTTCAAGCTCGGCTTTTCCGCCATGAATGATATTGATGTGGTGCATTTGCGCGGCGGCAATGCGTTCTTGCCGCGCTTGAAGGCTTAAGGGGCCGAACTTTGCTCGGTATGCGATCCAGTTGATGACTTCTCGGTGCGTGAGGTTTTGCTGGGCTTCTTCGATGGTTCGTCCGCCAACGCCTGCGAGGACGAGTTCGTGCCAGAATTCGTCGTCGGCGGTAAGGCTTTTGGGTCAGGTTTCAGTCCAATGCCGTTGACTTCGTTAATAGCGCCAATTAAGGCGTAACCTAATGAGTCACAGATAGGGCCATGGGCCTCATTGCCAAGAATGTCATCAATTTCAAATAGGGGTTTACCCTCGTGATCGACCACACTTGACACAATGCGCGAGGTTAGCCAGTCAACGCCGAGATTGTAGTTACGGGCTTCGGCTTGTGCGGTGGCAAATGACTCTTTACGGATAAAGACCGTGGCTTTATGAATGTCACCATTAGGTTTTTTCCACGAAATTTCGCGACGTTCTGGCTTTGCGGGCGCATAAGATCCCGACTGAATAAGGCTAGCAACACTTAATTCCATGATTGTTCCTTTAGGATTAAGTTAAGACGGTTGAGCAAAAGCCCACGATTTAGTGGGCTTAATTTAAGTTAATCAGGCGTGCCTATGATTAAGGCGTTACGGCGGCAGGCACTAGAATCGGATCGCCTGATACCTGAATGCCGATAGTGGACTTAACCACATCGTTTTGTGCAAACGTAAATGGATAGGCCGTCATGAAACCTTCGAAGGTGATCCAAGTACGGGTTGTGGGTAAGGTGAAGTCTTTAGTGGTGACAGTTGGCGGAGTACCAACAGCATCACTAAAACCAATCGCCCACTTAATGGTTGTACCTGCGGTTTTAATTTGGTGCAGGCGTAGGTGGCTTGGAATTCTTGGGTCGATGTTGATACCAAACGTGGCCGCACCAGGTGATTTCAAACCTGCCACAAACTCACGGGCCATGGCTTCTAATGGGGTGGTTTCGATGGGATCAACTGGGCTGTCAATGCCATCAATACTGGTCACCGCGATGACGCCTAAAATGGAATCATCTGCCGGATCGATTGCATAGAGCTGGGTGCCCTGTGTTTTCATACTCATGTGTGTGCTCCTAACAATAGCCTTGCGGCAGATACAAAAAAGCCCCTGCGGTTGCAGAGGCTTTGGGTTTTATGAAATGGTTTTAGTGGGCTAGCGTGTGACTATCCAATCGATGTCAAAGCTGTGACGATAATTGCCTGTTTCTTTGTCGCGACTGTCACCGTTGTAATTGGTGGTATGCGCCTCTAATTCAGTGGCGAAGCGAATTGCATCACCCACATCATTAGCCGAATTGCCTGAATCGGCATACACATCCACTTGCAGTGCAAAGGTATCGGTATCTGGTCGTCCTGAGATATAGTTTTCAGGGCTACCGCCGATCACCTGCCAAACCGCATAAGGTTTGGCTACGTTTTGCGGCGCTTGGCCGAATGGATAAAGCCGCGTGGGATTGGTACCGAGTAAATCAGTTACCATCGTGCTTGCTCGGCACACGACAAAAATGGGCGCCATACTCATTCTGAAAGTGCCTTATCGAGTTCTTTATCAAATTCAACCGTAAAACGGCCGATCACTTGATTGATGTTATTGGCCAATGCTGGGCGCATAAATGGCTGTGCTTGGGCGTGTTCGGTACCGAACTCGACTAAATGCCAGTGTGGGGTATTACCGCGCGCACCTTCGTCGGCGTTAGGTGTAGGAATGCGTCCGCGATTAGTGGCGATACCAACTCGGTACATGATCACGCCTTCGCGTTGAAATAGCCGGCTAGCAAACTGCAGTGTGACGTTGTCGCGAATGCGCCTACCTGTTTTGGGGTCGTCCACATTGAGCGAATTTTCTTGAGCCGCTTTTTTGACTATGCCAGCGGCTTTACGCAGCGCGGTAAGTGTCCCCGTATCAAGCACGGTTTGGCTAACCTTGTTCATTTTGGCTTTAACTTCTTTTAAGCCAATGAGACTGAAATCGAATTTTGCGGTCATCTTAAAGCCCCTGATTAACGCCATCTTTGCAGCGTAATCGCCACTCTTGACGCCCTGTTAGATCGGTTTCTGCCGATTGGATATCGTAAGTTCTTCCATCCCATAAAATGCGGCATTGGTATAACAGGCTTAAATCAATGGGGAACCAACGAAAATTAATCCTTGCAGTAGTTTCAGCTTGTTTGGCATCCGCTGCATAAAACTCGCGACCAGCCCCTGTTAATACTTCTGCGGCGAGCTTATCGAGGGGTTTAACACCTAACATGAGGGTTTGCCATTCAATAAGATCACCACCTGATTGGGGATCCTGAGTTTTTATCGGTTGTTGGATATGTACCCGATGACGTAAACGATGAGCTAGCATTAGATGCCCCAACCTATTCGATATGGCGTTAATTTTATTTCTGCTGCTTTGCGCAGTTTTGCCGCATCTTCTGGTGTTGCTTGATAGTTTGCTTGCAGTAAAATCATTACGCCCATAGTGATACTTGCTGGCAGCTCTGCAGTCGTTTCATCAAGCAGAATAGTAAGGGATTCCCTTCCCATAAATTGACAGGCCTCATCCTCGGCGGCATTGAGCAATAATTGCAGTTTGGCATCATCCTCATCGTGGATAACGTCAAGAAATTGCTTGGCTTGCTCTAGGGAAATGGTGCTCACTGAGGACTCCTGAGTAACTGATTAAGCTTTAGCTTTTTTTGCAGCAGCGGCAGCGGCCTTAGCATCTGCTTCTTCTTTTGCCTTGGCTTCAGCTTCTGCAGCGGCCTTAGCATCTGCCTCTTCTTTTGCCTTGGCTTCTGCAGCGGCATTAGCATCTACTTCTTCTGTTTTTTCTTCCGGTGCGCGCTCAACTAAATTGTTGTGCTTTAGCTCATTAAAATGATGTTCATCCACTTCAAATGGTTCTGATGCGCGGGTTTTTACTTCATTTCCTAAATAAAAGGATTTAAGTGCAATGGCGAGAATTTTAGCCATGGTATTGCTCCTATAAATTGGTCTTGATAAAAACGACAAAGGCCGAAGATATTCGGCCTTTGTGCTTTTAGTTATCAGTTAAGTGATTTTGCGCTGTTAGGCGAAGGTGAAATCGCCAGTCACAAATGCTTCAGGGCGATAAACTGCTAGTGCTAAACGTTCTTCAGCACGGATAGTCACCATGTTGTTTTCAAAGTCTTTGTCGTTCTCGGTAGAGATTAGGACTTCAATATCCATACGGTCATAAATCTGTGCACCCATTTTGAATGCACCGACTAAGAACTCGTTTTGCACAATTGATTGGGTTTCAACTACAGGACGATTCCACAATGTTGGGGCAGTTTGGCCTTGTGGTTTACCGATTAAGTAATTTTTGTTGCTGTCTTTAAGCATCTCGATCACAGCCCAATCGATTGGGTTAAGTACGATACCGTCGGCAGCGTATTCAGCTAAAGCTGCTTGCAGTAAAGCTAATCGAATACGATCAATATGCTGCTCATCAACAACAGCGGCACCTGTTGGCTTAACGTAAGCACTAGCTTGCGGGATAATACCGTGCAGGTTAGCGCCAGTATTATTGCCATAAAGAAGCTGTAATTCTTCTTTAATCATTAATCCATATTCAGCGCGTGCATTGATGAAGCTTTGCAATTGTTTTGCGTCATCTAAAATCTGGCGACTAGCTTTAAACAGATGGGCAATGGTACGCACGCCTGCTTGCACTAGTCCAAAGGTAATCTCTGAATAGGGTTTGCCAGTGTTTTCCGCAACTGGTGCAGCGTTATTAGTAAAGCCAGTTTCCTTTACATATTCAACGCTGTTGCTTTCAGTTTCACCTGGGGCAATCAAATCACGAATAGTTAATCGGCGCTCTGGACCACCAATAATTCCCGCCATGCGATCAGGGCGAACTAATGCACCACCTGAACCTGTGGCGGAAGTAATGGCTGAACGTGGCATTTGTACACGACGGGTGCCACGAAATGAGCTGTTTACCCCTTCCATTTCTTTATCGGTCGCAACACGCTCACCGATCGACAGTTCACGTTCTTCTTGCTGACTTTGCGGTCCCTTAAGCAGCTTTTGCTCAGCTTCTTGCAAGCGAGCTTGCAAGGCACCCTGTTCTAACAGCAGCTTATCGACCTTATCGCGGGTTTCGGCATGCATTTCACCAGAAGCCTTGATCTGCTTATTGGTTTCTTCTGCCGCCGATTTAATTTGATCACCAATCTTGGTTAGATTGGCACCTAATTCTTCTACTTGTTTTTCAAAATTTGGGTTTGGCATAATCGCCTCCAGTTATTTAGATAAAATGGTGTTTGATGCGTTGATTAACGCAGTTAGATCGGGGGCGACAGCGTTTTGCGTATCGGACACATCAGCATTTAGCGTGATGCCGCCAGCAGCGCTCGGCGTACTGGACTTTAAATCTTGCAATAGTTGACGGCGCTCACTGCGCGGAACGCCTGCTTTTGCCATAGCGGCATCGACTTTTCGTAGTGAGTTCGCGCTGGTGTTGTCGGTTGATTCGCCAATTTCAGCAGCGGATAAGGTGCCAGCCGCAAAGCCAAGTTCTACGGCCTTTTTGCCGCGGATAAAGGTTTCTTCATCCATCATGGTTGCTATCGCTTTTTCACTCTGCCCACTGCCTTCAACATACAAATCGACCATGGCAGCATCGAATTCTTCCATGTCATCAGCAATGTTTCGCAATGCATGGCGGTTACCGATGGCAAATACCCAGCAGTTGTGGATCATCAGGAAGGCAGAGCTGGCGACAAAGCGCGCATCATCAGCACCAGCCATGTAAATGACGGATGCGGCAGAAGCTGCGAGGCCAAGCACTTTGGTGGTCACTTTGCCTTTGTGCTCAAGCAAGCGGTTATAAATGGCGATACCTTCGAACATATCGCCACCGGGAGAATTGATGTAGACGGTCACATCTTTATCTGCGCCGATACTGCGTAGCGCAGCATCTATACGCTTCAGTGTGACGCCTTCCCCATACCAGTCCTCGCCAATGATGCCGTAAACCGTAATGGTAGATTCAGTGTTTTCAACCGCGGCCTGAATCGCTGGGTTCCACAGCTCTTGCGCGCGCGGAGAAATATCGCAGCGCACTCCGCTCTGCGAGAAGCTTTTTGGAAATGGCATGGTTTACCCCTAGTTGTCTTGATTAAGCCAGCTATTTAATGCGGCTTGTACTTTTGCAGATTCAGATTGAGCACCCAGCTGATCAATGGGGGCTAAGTTGGTTTGAACAGTTAACACATCGGCGTTGCCGCCACGGCGCGGTAAGTTTTCTTTAACGCGGCAGTCGTCACGGGTATAAATGCCGTTTTGAGTCATTTTGCTGTAGAACTCTGCCCGTGATGCGCTATCGCCACGAAGTAGGGCTTCAAGGTTATATTGAGCGTACTGAGTTTGACGCTGTGCTGGAGTGAGCAAGTTGATGCTAATTGACTGCTCAATGCGGCGGATCCAAGATGATAACGTCAAGGTGACAAAGCCGATCATCTTTTGCTCTAACCCTGTGCCCCAATTGCTATCTTTACCACCAAAACCAATTAATGAAGGGTCCACTAAAAACCAGCGGCAGATTTCTTCTACGCTGTAGTTTCGCGACTCGAGTAACTGTGCATCAATCGGGTTGATGCCAATCAACTCAGGGGTAACACCTTGCTCAAGTACGGGGGATTTACCCGCGTTCATTGCGCCAGTGATGGTTTTTACATATTCGCGAAATTCCACACGTTGAGGTGCAGTCATTATCCGGTCAACTTTAAAGGCGACTGTCTTTGTCATACCATTTTTAAAGGTGTTAGCACTGACATCTTCGGCTGACATAGCGCCGCCAAACACATTGGCACCATAGGAAATAGTCGATAAGCCAATCAAGCCATCCAGCGAGAATGCGGGAATGTGCATCATGTTTTGCTTTTCGATTTGACGTTTTTTACCTTTTCTTGGCGTGTACCAATACACTAGGCTGCCGTTGTCGGCGAGATCGATATCCATGCGGTGTGGCATAAGGAAATCGAGCGCGATAATGTCAGCCCCTGAACGGTGGATCTCAATGAATGCATTGCCCTTTAGCAGTAAGGAGGCAATGACGGCCTCCCAAAACTGCATTGCTGTCATATCTGCATTTGGCTTAAGACTTAATACATTCGATAGGCTGCTTTGAACCTGTACTCTGCCGCCATCACTTTGGCGCTCGTATAACCCCAATGGCAGCATGGCAACGGTTTCAGCAATGCGGCGAACACAGGCCCAAACAGCTGCAAGCTGCAGGGCGGTATTCACATTAACCGTTTTGCCGCTTTTTGAGGTTGCCATTAATTGCGACCAAAAATCACCGTCTGTGAGCCTTAAGGTTTTACCCATAAAACTATCTAACGATGCAAATGGTTGGCTTGCCGCTTTCGCAATGACTGAACCTAATGAGTTGGTTGGTTTCACGCAGCCATTCCTTTACGTAAAAATGAGGCGCCAGCGAATGCAAACAATGAACCAGCTAGTAATGACCAGCCCAGCCCAAAAAGAATGTAAACGCCTGCGACAGCCAGTAATGAACCTGTGAGCGCTAGGGCAATGAATAGAGCAAGTGGTGTGTTCATTAGTAAATTGGGTCCCTTATCGCTGCTAACCAATCTTCGGTATCATCTATGCCATCTGACTCTAATGCCGTTCCCACTGCCATTGCGGCGGCGACTACGCCATCGATGCGGCCTGTGGATTTTTTCTTGGTAAAAATACGGTTGTCTTTGGCGTCGGCCTCAAGCACTGCGCTTGCTGCGTTCCACCTTAGGCATGGGTTGGTTTTGATTCTGATCTGCTTACTGGTGATCAGCTTTTCGAACTCTTCAATTGAGCGTGGCATCCAGAGGTTTGACTCTGATGCCTTGTAGTAACCTTGCCCATGCTTAACCAGCGGGATAAACACGTTTGCTTCTGTTAGCACTGGCGTTAAGTAGTTAATCCTGTATTGGTCGAAGCCGATGCATTTGATATCAAACTGGGCTGATAAGTCGGCGATGCGTTCGGCGACAAAGCTGTAGTCCACTGCATGCCCGGGTGGTGCATGGATAAAACCTTGCCTTAACCATGCTGAATACGGCACGTTATCTGTGCGTTCACGGTCAAGTAATGTGTCTTTTGGTGTCCAAAACTCGACTAATAAGGTCTTTAATTTAGGGAAATAGAGCCCTAATGCCGTTAAATCTCTGGTACCGGATAAGTCGAGTCCGCCGTAGCATTCTTCGCCGAAGAGTTCGCTGATATCAAAATCATCTTCACAATCTGTCCATGTGTCGGCTGATAGCCAAGGTGAGGCAGAATCTACCCACTGACAGAAGTTTAAGCGCCGAACGATGCTCTCTTTGGCTGGCATACCCTTGGCTTGGGTAACCTGTTCGCGCAGATATTTAAGCGTGAACGTGTGTCCTAGTGACGGGTTAGCTTTTTGCCAGCAGCTTTCATCATTGATTGGGTCGTCACCTTCATCGAGAGAACAGATAAAGGCGAAGAATGAATCATCTTCTTTGGTACCCGCACAAATGGCCTTGCCATATTCGTGGTATGAGTAACAAACGCTGGTGCGGTCGTGGCCTGAGTTGGTGATCATGAAGATCAGCGCTTGCTTGCGGCCTTTGGTGCCGGCGCGCATCATTTCAACGACGTTGTTATTCTTGTGTTCGTGAACTTCGTCAATCAGCGCCATGTGTGGACGTGGGCCTGATTGACCGTTGTCCGAACTTATTGGCCTAAAAAATGAGTTCTTTTTGAGATAGGCTAGGTTCCACACGTTTTGCGCGGTACCAGACGGTTTTAGCCTTGCACTAAGTTGCGGCGACTGCCTAAACATTGAAACTGCGTCGCGGAACAACACCATGGCCTGATCTTTTTTGGTCGCCGCGGCATAAATTTCGGCGCTTGCCTCGCCATCAGCGACTAAACCGTAAAGCCCGATTCCACCTGCTAGCGGTGATTTACCGGAACCCTTGCCGCTTTCGACATAACACATGCGGAATCGGCGGGTATGGTCGGCATCTTTCCAACCAAACAAGGAGCCCACGATAAAGGCTTGCCAATCTAGAAGATGGAACGGCTTACCTTCGTGATCTCCGCCACTTAAGCACAATACTTTTGGGAAAAAACTGATCGCACGGTTTGCTGCGGCTAAGTCAAAATAAAGGCCACGTTCGTGGCCTGTTTCTAAGTCTTTTAAATGCCGTTTACAGGCATTACGGATGTCTGGTCCCGCTAAGAACTCGCCTGATACAACTTGCTTGGCCCAACGAGTGACACGATCTTCTATATCATCCGAAGAATTCGTCGACTTCGTCTTTTTTCTTGGCGCCATCAGTTACCTGTACTTTGCTACGGGCTGATGGGGTTAGCCCAAATTCAACGAGATAGGCTCTAAAACGCCGATCGGCATCAGCCAGCATTTGCACGGCTGGGTTAGCCTTCATTAGCATTTGCTCGACTTGCGTAAATTCTTTGGTTTCTTCATCGATGTTTTCGCCGATGATTTTGATACTTTGGTAGGTTCGACCGTTTTGCTTAATTTCGTCTCTGAGCTCAAGGATTTCGGAGTAAACATCACATAAACGCTCAAGGGCCATTCCATCGGCAAGGGTAAGAACGCCCATGTCTTTAAGCAGTACGGTGAGTTTCTTCCATGCGGCTTTGGCTCTTGGGCTTAAGTGAGCTGGCATACGAGGTATACCGGCTTGCAATTTCGGCTCTTTTTTATTGAGTGGCCGCTTGCCTGGGTTGCCTGTAACTAGCTTGAGCGCAGTGGGGGTGGATTTTCTTCCTACTGCCACTTTTCACCTCAATACTTGTTCCAATGGTGGTTAGGGTCTGTAGGCTTGCCGCTTTCATCAGCGCCAGGCTTTACCCCTCTATTCTCCATTATTTTTTTAGTGCTATCGTGGCAAAGCTTACAAAGCGGTTGCCAGTTGTTGGTGTCCCAGAACAAGGCTTGATCACCTTGGTGTGGAATTTTGTGGTCCACGACTGTCGCGGCTGTGATCTTGCCTTTTTGTTCGCAGAAGCAACAAAGCGGGTGGCGACTTAAGAATGTTTCTCTGGCTTTTTGCCAGCGCCCACCATAACCACGTTCAGCGGTTTTACGCTTGTCATCACGCCAGCTAGGTTTTTGACTCATAGCTCATCGGAGCCATCTAAATAGCCTGATTTTTTTTCTTCTTCTGGCTCTGCGGCCATCATCTGATCAACGATTTCAAGATTACTATTTACCAGCTGACTGATCGCTGTGGTTTGGGCGTTAATTGCAGCGGTTAAGGCTTTCATTTGCTCAATTAAATCGTCGTGAGTACTTTGATTGATAACTGGCGGCTTGGTACTGCCCTGAAATGTTGGGTATGCCGCATTTAATGCAGTAACATCAACCCAATCAGCGGGTACCAATGGCACTAATGATTTTGCGCCATTGCCGCCATTACCAATATCAGATTCGACAGCTGGAACTGAAACGATAGCGCCATTGAAGATTACTACGACTTTATTCATTGCCGTCATCCATATTGATTACTTTTAAGTTGCCTTGCTTAATCGCGGCCATTCTCGCTTCGTGAAATTCTCGGTTTTGTTTTTTCTTTTCTCGCGAGAGACGAAATTGAACTACGAATAAAGCGATTGTTGATGCGATACCAAGCAACAACGCAATATTATTGAGTGACAAAAAGCCGCCTATTGCTGTTGAGATCGAAGCAATATAGCTTCCGGTTGTCGTAGCTTTATCCATAATTGGCGCCAATGGTTTGATATTCATTGTTAGCCTCCGATCACTCGGTAGACAGTTTTGATTTTTGCTCGTTAATCCAGTTTTCTAGTGCTAGCCAATCTCGGTCACACAATGAAATCACTTCAATCAACGAATTGGTGTATTCAGAAAGTTCTTGGTTTTTCTTGCTGGAATATCGTGGCGCTAGGCACTGGCTGATCAGTTCCTGTGGTGGAAAAACATACTTTATCTTGGTGACGGTAACGGTTCGCACATCTGGCTGAACGCTCGAGCACCCTATTAAGATCTGCAGGGATATCAGCAGAACCCCAAGACTTCGTTTTTTCATCACTGGCCCCGTTAAAAATTTGCTTCAATTCTTTATTACTTGCTGCAAATTCCTGCTTAATTTCATTTCGATCACGTTCTCGATCGCTTAATGCTTTCGCTAATAAGCTAAGGCTAGATAACAGGTTTTCTTTATCTTTTTCAGCAACTTCAAGCGAGTCTGAAACAGAGGTCAAATCCTTTTGCAAGTTTTCCCTTGATTGCTCTGATCTAGCCAAATCACTCTTTAACAGTGCTATTTGACCCTGATTTATCGTCAAAAACACACCTAAAGCCAGAATAGTAACGACCAGCAAACCGATAACTAACGCAATGATTTTATTCTTTAATGTACTGAACATTTTCAAGACCTTCCTGCGCCAGAAAAAAAGGTTTCATTTCGCGGTTTTGTATAAAGATGGGAGCGCACGGTCAGTTAGGCAAAAGCCCCAAGGTTTCGACCCGCCCCACCCCCACAGACAACGCCTCAACCGATTCATAGGCGTTGATTTCAGAGCCTTTACCGAATGATTTGACCGCTGGAATCATGAATTTAACTACTCCTGTAATCGCTTCTAATCGCGTTGTGTTGGATATTATTTAGAGTGAATCTACTTCAGTGAATCAATGCAGCGCTGATGCCGCTCTTGCACTCGAACCCAGACGCCATAACAGCGCTTGTTGCCAGGCGTTGAACAGTCATAGCCAGCGACTGTGCGATATTGAGGAAGCAGAAGCGCATCACATGCCTGTTGATATTCGCCTTTGATTACATGATCACGCATGGGTGAGTTAAACCATCGGCCAATGCCATACTGGTAAACCCAATCGATATAGAGATCGTAAGATGCTTGGTTAAGCTCGGTATTCGGTAAGCTATTGCGGAAGCGTTCCTCATCCTTTGAGATGTGAGCCTTAGCTGTTGTCAACGCATTAATAGGGGTGAATTTCTCACCAAGCTTTACTGGCCTGCCATCGGCGTGATACGTAGAACCAAAGCCGCCAGTCGGCCTATCTCCTTGCACCGGCACTGTAGCCAGTGGCGCAAACCCTTCTGAGGTGATCAAGGTAATGAATGCTGCAGCTGATAGGCTAAGGCCTGTGACTATCATCTTATTGCGCATTGAATTTGCCCCAAAAAAAAGCCCCAGCAGGTGCTGAGGCTTGAATAATCCAGAAGGTCTAGATAGCAAAAAGCCACCTGTTTGGTGGCTTTAGATGCTATAACCCGCATTGTTATAGCACAATAAAGGATTTGAATTACTAGGTCAATGTATACCTGCTAACTAGTTCAAAATTGCGTAAATGAAAAATTCCAACCATCTTCAATTGGTCTATCATACTTTAAATCCATTCCAACCTTTAAGGTATTCTCTACGGTATGTAGCTTTTCATCAAAAAGGACAAATCCATTTCTCTGAAAGCTATATCCGTATGTTTTTCCGGCGCCAACATTTCCAGTAAAAAAATATGGAACAGCAAGGCTACACTCTTTAGAACTGTTTTTCTCATAAACTATAGCCTGCCCTCCAATTATGCTGAGTAATCTATCTAAGTCTTTATTTCTAAATTTATCATCAATCCTACTTGGATTATAACTATACCTTTCATCTGTATAACTAAAATCCTGTTTTACATTTCCTAATTCACAAGCAATTTTTTGAAGTTCATTAAAGGCAATTCTATTAACTTCAAAATTTTTTTTCATTGTTTCAAATGTAGGTTCGCTTTCGCAGCCAACAAGAATCAGAAAAGATACTAACAACGGCCAACTTCCTAAAATAGTTTTCATTTTAGATACCTTATATTGAATTGAATACTATTTACTTGACAAGCATCGAGGCGGATAGCCTTTTTGAACTAACCACATTGCACATCCGCCGCCACCGCCACCGCCGCCCCAACCTGCACCACCGCCAGGGAATGTATTAACACCACCGCCACCGTTACCACCACCTTCCCCGCCTCCTACTCCTCCTGCGCCAGTATTATTTGTCCCATTAAGAGTTTGAGAATCTTGGCATGATGTCGAAGAAGTGTCTCCTTGGTTATTTTGATGTACTTCGTCGTAGTAACGAATTCCTCTCATAGTCTGTTCAGAGTCTCCAAAATTATCACCATCATTGGATATGAAATTGTAAACACCTTGTGGAAAGCCTGCCCAGCCTGAATCACTAATAGCTTGATAACCAGCAGAACCTCTAATTATAAAAGAGGACGGGAGACCCATAGCTCTTGCATTAGCACCATAAAGAAAATTCCCCATTTCTGCTGAACCTCCGTACTTGCTAGATAAATCATGAGCAACATCCAAAGCGCCTCCACCTCTATGCATTACATACATTCTAGCAAAAGCTGCTGATATTTGAGCACCAAGCGTATGAGTCTTATTAATTTCATTTTTCCATTGCCTAGATACTTTTAATACAGCATTTATATTTAACTCTTCATTTGTATTTCTATTTCTAGGCGCGGGTTCAGGTGGTCTATTAGCGTCTGTACATTGAGATGCTTCATTCATTGAGCCTGCAGAACTAGCCATATACAAGGGTAATGTGCCTACACTGTCAGAGTTATAGCACCCTTTACAAGGCTTAGTTGGTGGAATATTGGAGATTATTTTTCTAGATGCTAGCCCTATGTATATAGAAGTTTCACCACTAGTTGTATTTTCATCATGAATAACAAAATATCTATATTCTATATTTTGAGTCATAGGGGTCAATGTAACTAAAATCTCTGAACTATAATTTGTATTAAGTTTAGCATTAGTACTAACTCCAGCTGCAGACTGAGTTTTGTCTAAAATCACACTTCCGTTTGCACTTTGTATTTTTATCTTATAAGCAGCATCTTTATCAAGGCTTGGGTCTGCAACAAAATATGTTTTTTGTATATTAACATTTTTAAAGCTAATACATGCAGATTGATTTTGAGATTGCGTATACAACTCAATATTTGAGTTAGGGTTTAATACAATACAATTATTTGCAAATGCATTGAATGATAACATCACTGATGCAAAAACTAGAAAACTCCTTAATACTCTCATATTATTACAGAACTCCATTCTATTTAATACCCATAAAGTGAAGCACGAAAATATCACAAAAAACAGCAGTGTCAACAAATTTAATTAACATTTAAAATGGTATTGCCCATAATTTATAACAAATAGAATCCGGTATAATTCCGTATTGCATTTTTATTAATTCGATTAAGCACATCATTTTCGTATTAAACTTAATAACATTTAATCCTAGGCAAACAGCTCCAATTGGTTGTGTACTGTGGCGTCAGTAGCTCACGCCGCATTGCCCACTTTTGTTCGATACCCTGAGAGGCTAAGAACAAGGTATCACGGCCATAGCGTAAGTTAATGCCATCAAGTGTTTGCATCAAAGCTGGATCTGTTTTCGGCGCGTTAAATAAGTCGAATTGTTGATACTTGTCACAACTTAGATTAATGAGCCCAATGCCGATCTTGTAATACCTCACACCTTCTCTAAATAATTTAGGTGCAGCAGCTGTCATCGCTCTGGTCATTTCGACAGTGCAGTTAGTAGCACAGGGGAAGTGAACAATAGATTTAAAACTTGCAGTATGTTCGTCGTAAGGAGAATTGCTGGCGAACAGTAGCATTGATTTACAACTTGAGCCTTGCGCCCTTGCCTTGGATGCGGCAATTGCGACATGTTTACTCAAGGCCTGCAGGAGTGAATCAAAATCCATAATCCTTTCGCCAACTGAACGGGTGGAGAATATCTGTTGCTTATCTGCTCTGGCTTGGTCCCATTTTTTACATTCTTGTCCATTGAGTTCACGCACTGTGCGTTCAACCTCAATGCTGAATTGCTTTCTAGCAAGTCCTGCTGGCATTTTAGCAAGATCTAGCGCAGTGTTGATGTTCATTAACTCAAGCTTTTTACTAATCCGCCGACCAATTCCCCACACCTCACCAACGGGTGTTTGCTTTAAAATGGCTAGCCGTTCTGTCTCATTATCAATGACACAAACACCGCTATAACCCGGTAACTTTTTAGCTGCGTGGTTGGCAATTTTAGCCAGCGTAAGGCTAGCAGCAATGCCAACACATACAGGTAAGCAAGCCTCTTTCCATACTGCACGGCGGATTAACTGTCCTTGCGTCTTTAGGCACTGAATCGCTGGATAACAATGCTTGAAGGAAAGAAAGCTTTCATCGATAGAATACACATGTTGATCCGGTGCAAACCGACCAATAATCTCCATCATCTTTGACGATAGGTCGGCGTACAACTCGTAATTTGAAGAGCAAGCAATTACCCCGAGTTTCTGACACTGATCTTTTACTTGAAAGTAAGGCGCAAATTTAGGTATACCAGCTTCCTTGGCTTGCCTATTCGCGGCAACGATACATCCATCGTTGTTGCTTAGTACGATTATTGGCTTGCCACGCCAATCTGGTCGAAAGACTTGCTCTGCACTGCAGTAAAATGAGTTGGCATCAACTAAGGCATACATATTTGTGACGCCAATATAGAACAATGGGTGTGCAACCTAACAGACCGAGTTACAACCCCTTCAATACGGAAGTCATCGTAATCTTTAACCTCTACGGCTTGCTGTTGTTCATTAGATGATAAAAGCATTTTTCTGGCTTTATCATAGATTTTACACACGAACTCGCCGTTCAGCGTTGCAACGATAACGTTACCTTGTTGAGCTGTAACATGCCTGTCCACAATGAGTACGTCACCGTCAAAGATGCCAACGCCCTGCATCGAATCCCCCTGCGCTATACCAATGTAAGTAGCGCTAGGATGTTGCACTAAAAGCTCGTCCAGACTTAAACCTAGCTGTGTGTATTCTGCTGCAGGGCTTTCAAAGCCATGAACCCCAGCGTGTGCAGGTAAAGCTATAAAGGGCAAAACACGCATAAAAGCACCAAATCACTGTATATAATTACAGTGATTATAGCGCTTGAGTTGTGGTTAGCAAATTTTGAATGATTTAGTTATCAGTTAACTGATTATTGACGTCACTAAACATTGATAATGTCTACATGTCTAATCCTCAGTGACTATCGATATTTAGCTCTCAAAAATTTAAATTACATTAGATAGAGCTAAATCGAAGTTTATTTACAGCCTCTTCCTGCTTGCCCTAATGCCTGCAAAACTGTAGCCCTTAAGTTAGGGTGGAGTCGATAAATACTCATTATAGATTGCACTGCTTTATCACCACCTGCTTTACCTAAAGCTTTTAGTACTTCTTCTCTAAAATTCGGATGAAGAGTATAGATACGCATAATAGCTTCAACGGCATCATCACCACCCGCATACCCAAGAGAATCGATAACTTCAGCCCTATAATTAGGATTAGAAGTATAAATTTCGACAATTTCCTTTACTGCTAAATTCATGATTACCTTATGTTCAACTAAAAAATTGGTCACAATATTTAGCATATTGCTACTATTTAAACTAATTTTTTATATAAAAATCATACTGTAAATCAAATTTTATCTAAAAATGGAAGCGAACATTGTTAGCTTGGAAGCGGAATATGTAGCATACGCGAGTCAGATACAATAAGATCGTATCGAGCAATAAACAGCTTATATTTTGATGGATCATCATCGTATGATTGAATCCACCTGTTACAGGCCTGACCAAACTCATGAATTAAAGCCCGGTAGTCATAATATTTCGCATTACCTTCTTGCAACTTAACTTCATGCGGCATACTACCAACATAGGCGATTAACCGCTTGATGCTACCTTTTTGAACTTGGCGTGAATTTAAATTACTCATGTGTAAAAGCGAATTTCTATGCTCCCAAAGTTCTCTAGGAGTGAGATTGGTAGAAGTTAAGTCAGCATACTTATTTAACCACTTTACAAACGGGGTATCTTCTCCACTTTTACTTTCACCAAACTCGATGTAACCAATTGAATCAATAGCAACAAGCATCAACTTAATACTAGATACATAATAACCTGCTTGATACATTAATCTGAAAGGTTGAAAAAAATCATCGTTTATTAGTTCCGTGAAACGAAAAGCATTTCCTGTCATGTACTTATCCATCCAATCTACGCTCATATATGCTCCTGCAACTATCGCTTTATAAGGGTAAGAACGCCTCGCACTTTTAGCCCATCTCTAAGTATTTATCTCATGTGTGTTACATCAGACTTTTTCGAGACCGTGAAGCCCCTCCAGTAATTTCATGTTCATGTAGTTTGGGGAATCTAAAATTTTAAATTTTACTAAATCAGTAAGTAACTCTTGATACAAAACCTCTGAATTAAGTACAAATTGATGCAACTCACTCAGAGTAAATGTCACATCATCATTCCTTAACGAGCAAATTTTCTCTTCAAAAGAGTCTTCATAGAAGACTATCATCAAAGGGTTATGAGCGATTAAGTTTCTCTGCTTACCAAGTTCTTGAAGGCTTTTTAGATGTTTAGAAAATGACTGAAATTCTTCGCAATCGCCATATTTGTCTTTAGCTAAGTCAATAACTATATTTACCCTCTGATTAAGAGGTCCATTAACTAAATGATTTACAATCCTTTGTCCATCTAACCATTTGTTAATACAATCAATAGTTAACTTCTCCAAACAACCAAATGACAAAAATACCTTACCAATATTCAGAGCCCATTCATCATTTAGATCAACAATTTTCACAATAAAAACACCCGTAAATTAAACGCTTGATGGCGATAAAATTGGCAAGAACTATTTCCTTGACTATATAGCCAATTCATTTGTCTAAGGATATAGAACTTCAAGATTGCCATTAACTCTTTTTGTGTGAACTTTTCGACAACGGATGTTGTAAAATATTTCAACAAATTGTCGATTATAGTGAACTTTATTCTCCAAAGTAATAAAACTTGAACTATGCTGCTTTACTCATTAAATATCTTCCCTTTGTGAAGATGCATAAACTAACCCGCAAACCACTTACACCAACGGTTTAGGCCGTTTTACAATTAATTCCTGTCTTGGCACTGTCTTGATTTACACGGCCAATAAATGGGTTATAAATTGCCATTAAATGACTGTGCCACAACTCAATTGCAGCCCTCTTTTGGTCTGCTAAATAGGTATGGATATACGCTTGATCTAGCTTGGTCATCGAGTGGTTTAACATCTGCTCGGCCACCATGTAATCAATGCCTAAGTCAGCCCAACACGACCTTGCTAGCTTGCGTAAATCATGGGCAGTCCATTCACTGTTACTCAATTGCTTAACCAAACTATTCGCCGACCGTTCATCTAATCCACCATTGCGACAAGGATGCGGAAATAAATACCCGCCGCGATACCCTGCTGCTTCCTGCATGGCTTTATGCCAACGCAATACATCAGCCATCAATGGGGTGATCGGGATAGTCAGTTGGGCATGCGTCTTAGTAATGTCGGCAGGGATCACCAACTTAGCATTGGCCTCGTCGTAGTAGGTCCAGCGCAGTAAACGGGTTTCCCCGATACGGGTACCGTAAGCCAGCATGATAAAAATCAGCATGGCGGCACCATCGTTAGCATTACCTATATTCGTTAGCAGCTGCAGCAGATCAGTGGATTGTAGTTTTGGTGGCTTAGTCGCAATGGGGGTCGAGATAAAATCAGTAAAGCTTAATGATGCCAGCGGATCATCACTAATCAACTTAAGCACTGTCGCTTGCTTAAATGCCTTACGTAAAATCGCGTAATACTGGCGAACGCTGCCTAATGCGTAGCGAGCCTGCAGCGGCCAAATCAATAGCTCATCGACCTTATGATGATTCAGCTCACTCAGCATCACCTCACCCAGCACAGTGATTAAGTGCTTGGTGATGGCGCACTTGATATTGCGTTTGCGCTTCAACGATAAACTGGTATCGGTTTGTGACCGGATTAAATACCAATTTAATAACCCGCCGCAACTTAGCCAGGTATTAACCTTCACACTCTGATCTTGCCTATGCTGCATGCTGAGCGACGGTAAATCATCCAGCATGGCCTTAGCGCTCACTAGTGGCCAGTCGGCAACCTTAGCCCAATTGGCCTTGCCGTCTTTATAGGTGATTAAATGCCAGCTTCCACGGCTGCGTGAACTCGCCAAACGTAGTCTTAATGGGAATCTTGGGTCCCTAATTTCAGTAATCGACTGATCGGCAACCGCCCGTTTAATGGCGGCGTCACTTAACGCAATACAGGTCACGGCCATTAGTCACACCTCAGGTTAGTGCGGCAATCCGCGTAAAAATATTCGATGGCAATGGCTTCTTTATCTGCAGGTGATAACCCCACCTTAAACAAGTCAGCAATCAGTTTTTCAATCAACTCAAACTCAGTCAGGATCAAGGATTGCTGTAGCTTAATCAGCTCATTATTGGCCGTTATATTCACGCCAACACCGCCGCATTTATCACAGCAATGCAGCTCAAACATCGGCCTAACTTTGCCAACTCCGCGGCAAGTTCTGCACTTTGGCAGCGCATTGATCTGGCGTTTAATAGCCTCTTTGGAAAGCACTAGCGCCTTATACTCAGGCGTTGATAACACACTGTCTTTACAGAGCAAGTCAAAGCGTTCATTCAATACTGACTGCTTAGCGAGCACTGCCATCAAGCGTTTGTTCTGGCGTTCTAGTGGCTCGATGCGGTGGCTGTCAGCATTACCAATCGCGGCATTGGCGTCTAATTCATCACGGATCACCCGCACTGCAGCTTCAACGCCACAAGCCAAATCAACCGATCCCATAGACTCGAGTTGATCAGCTTCTTTAACTAGGCGCTTAACTAAGTCGTTTACTGTCTCAATCATTTAGATAGTGCCTCAGCTAGCGCTTTGTTGTGCTCATTAACCGCTTTCGCACACTCTTCAGCGCTATAAAATTGATACACAAACTCGCGTCCTTGGCCTTCATCATGGGCATAAAAGTGAGCAAAGGCGGTGCGGCGTTCTATCCTTGTGACTTTCTCAAGTTCTTGCTTACTCCAGCGGCGAGTGTGCCTTGTGGGAAGAACGCGACCTTGCTGCCAAGGGACGTCATTAAATTTAAGTCTGTTATCTGGTGTACTCATTAGTTCACCTGCTCATTTTCAGCAGCGACTAAGCGCAATACCCGCTTTGCATGGCGTTCGGCATCGGCTTGATGATGGTGCAGTGTGTCGACGCCAGTCATGTACTTGTCGTAAAAATGCTGGCTAAATTGTTCTGTGGTGATCTTGGTACCGCTTAAATCACAAAACGATTTAGTCAGCTGCTCAACCGTGTTCAACCTCTTTCCTGTACCACTGCAGTGTTTGCACTCACCATTGCGGTGATAATTGAGTTTTGTTCCTTCGCACATATTGCAAATGCGGGTTCCGCACACTTCATTCACTGCCAGCTTTGCCAACGCCGAAGCAGCTACTGGCCTAAAGTCGGTTTCATACTGTTTGGCTAAGGCGTTGATCAGCAAATTCTCGGCATCAATATCGCCGCAAATACTGGCCTCTAATACTTTAACGCCGACTAAATACTTACCCTGAACCTGCGCAACAACACCCATAGCATCCTCCTTACTAAAAACCCCTTTGCCACCGACTGCAGCGCCAATCGCAACACCGCGGGGCGACAGCAACTCAAATAAGCGCTCTATCGATATCATCTGTCAGTCCCTTGAGGTGATTGCGCAGTCGGTGCCGCACTTTTGTGAATAATGGCCAGCGCCATGCGAGAAACACGACTCTCTTTCGATTCCAGCGGATCAATGCGTGAACCAGATTTTTTCCCATTCGCATTGGCACTGCGGCGATCAGTTCGCATAAGTTGGCGTTCGATTAGTGCTGCACTTAATCTACGGGTACCTATGCCAGCTTGTTGTGATGCAGCAATAACTGGCAATCCTTCAACAACATAAAGCCTAACCGCCGTTTCAAGCTTTTCTGCCGTGGTACAGTCTCTAGTGGCTATAGTCATTATTCCCCCTGCCCAAACATGGCGATAAGTGCAGCATCGCGAGTGTCGGCATTGCTGCGCCCCGTCCAACCGGTGATCTTGTTAAAATAAACACTGCTATCCTTGGCTTTTTTAATCGGACCACGCAGCGGCTTTACCAAAGTGACTTTGATGCCCTTATCCTCAAGCACTTCTTTAATCAGTCTGGCCGTGGCTTTCACCTTGCCTAAATCCTCAGCGATACTCATGTTCACCTTGGCATTAGATCCGCTTTGGCTAGGTGCATGGCCAACGTAGGCAAGCAATGGGTTTTGCCCTTTAGCCGACTGCCTTAACCGCTTAGGAAACACCGGCTTCTTGTTATCCACATCTTCAAGCAATACAGCGTAAGGAAGATGGCTTTTGCTGATAACAAACTCAATCAACTCACTAAACCCCATACTTTTAAGCGTCACTATTTCGCCGTTTACGACAGTCGCTACACCGCTTTTAGTGAGGTCAGGATCAATACCAATTCGAATCACGCTATACCCCTCTAAAATGTTTCGACTGCTGCACTAAAAACCGATTCGCCTGAAAGCGACCATCACGCCCACCAATGGCAAATAAACGTTCGTACTCGACAGACACTGAATGCTTAAACTGCTGAGGAATAACAGCCATGTGCTTTTGAATCCATTTGCCGTCAGACTCCCCACCACGGCAGTGCCACATCTGGGGGTATTCACGCGCACACCGAAATCCTTGTGCGAGTAGATCAGCTGCAGAGTACTGAGTCGGCACAAACAACACCGCATCGTTAACGGCATCTTTAACCGTGATAGCAGCCGCAGTTGGCGATACAATCGCGCTATAAAAATCAGGCGCATCTGCAGGTAACGGTTTAATTGCCAGAGCCATTGGCAGTCCTTAGCCCAAACTTTTGGCGCAGATCAGCGATAATCGAACATGCCTTTTGATTTTCAACTGGCTTGTTTACAGGGGCAGCAAGCGCCTTAGGAATGCACGCATCAAAGCTTTCACCCTTCACCGCGCGGCGGCACATAACCTCATAGTTGCGTTTAAACAAGGGCCATGTTTGCTGCTCAGTACGGTTTTGCAGCTCATACCAACCCGTTTCACGGCCAGCGGCAAATACAGCGCCATGGCTCCAATTGTGCTCACTCGGCCATCGACCATGTGAACAACACTCCCGGTAAGCTTGTTCTGCACTAGGCAAGCCCAACTGTTCAGGCGTAGGCGTACACATAGCCACGAACTCCGCAGGGTTAACGCTCCATGGCGCGGTCGCTGCGCGTTGTTTAAATGCCTCAATACCGATCATCACCTCACTAACACTCAAACCTGCCTCGCCAATTTTACTAACAAACTCCGCCACTACACTGCCAAGCTCAGCACCAAACCGATTGCTAAAATCACGACTGTACAGGTTCATAGTCGGCATCAATTGTGTGGCCACCACCGTGGTGATCTGTTGACTGCTCGAGTTGCTCTGCCATTTCCCGCAGTTCGCGGAATACTCTGGCTGTGGGGTTCTCATAGCGTTGATTGTGTGCGGCAGAATCGTTTGCAGTGGTTTCATGTGATGTTCTCGCTAGCAGTTTGGCGTTAAGTTTGTCCCATTGTTTACGTAGGGTTTTGGGGCATAACACATTGCTTGCCCAAAATGAGTCGGTATTGGCAAACTTAAACAGCTTGCAGATTTCATGATGAGTGCGTTGGTCTTGCACGCGCATTAAGCGCACTTGGTTTGCCCAGTCAGGCCAGTTAGGCTGCTTTGCAGTGGGGTTAACAATCAGGACTTTGTTGAAGATGTACTCAGCACAGGTTAAATCGTCCTGAGTGCCCCAAAGTTTACCATTCGGAGTTTGAACAGCAGCATCGAGTTTTAATGGCTTGTCGGTCATTGCGACAGCAATGTTCGACGAAGAGATCTTTTGTATTTCTTTTGTATTAGTGTCTTTCTTTTGTATCTCTCGGTTCTGACAACCTACGCTGTCGGTTTCGACAATGGCATTGTCAGAATCGACAATAATATTGTCAGTTTTAACAGTGGATTTTTTACCGTTAATCGAATGCGATTTCTTGTCTTGCCACGCCGAAACAATCGGGTTAACGCCAACTTTACGACCGTCTTTTATGATAATATCGCGCGCAGTAAGCGACTTAATTGCATGACAAATATTGCTTGTTGTAATCCCCGTCATGTCGGCTAATTGCTCTAAGCAAACCCAATCAGTGGCCTTGCCATAGCCGTATGTTCTACGGATCACAGCAAACACGACACGGCTTTCACGATCACTCAATTTCGTTCGGCACAGGGCATCCACCAGCGTATTGGAGAGTCGTAAATAACCATCGTCCAAGTCTGCTTTCACCACCCCACCCCGCACTTGTTGTTTGTGGTCAGCAACGGGCCGTAACGGCACCACATTGCTGCCACCAGCATCATGATTGACGCTAAGTTCTTGTTCTTGTAACATCTGCCTTACCTCGGCTTCTTGTAACGTTGCTCGGTATTAAGCCCACAGCCTCCACAGCTCTAGTGGGCTTTCTTATTTAAACTGCACTGCACTACCTGAAAACTGATACCCCGCATCCAGCACTCGCGCCGCAATACCTTCAGCACTCGTAGTTGGCGATGTGCGGATCACGTTAGCCAGCAACGCAATATCTTGATTGCGCTGAATGCAAGCGAACTCGGAAATTTGTTGATTACGCTCAATGCGAGCAAACTCGGCATCTTCTTCAGGGGTGTAGGGAATATTTGCGCAGGAGTTATCAGTTAACTGATTTACTGGTGATTCACGAATTTGCAATACAGAACTCTTGATCATTGCTTCACGTGAAAGAGCTAGTGCCATTTCTAATCTCGTGGCTTTTGACTGAGAAACCCACATGCCATCTGGATGTTTAAAAAAAAGCAATCCATAAAAATCATTTGATTTATCAATGCAAACAGCTTTACCAATAGCAATTTCAACCATGGTTTCCGAAAATTTAGAAAAACAAAGATTGTTATCCATCAGACTCTCCCATTAGCCTTTAAGCGCTCATGGTCATGGCGACAGTCGGCATCACAAAAATGTTGTTGATGAGGAATTGGGCTCTTGCAGTAATGACAAAAACCAGTAAACGGCAATGACGGCTGGCGAACGCCCAGCGCGGCCTTGATGTGAATGTCGTTCTCAATGGCAGCTACATCTGCAATATCACTCATTGGATAAGCTCTTTTTGAGTTGAGGTGTCGGGAATGGATCGCTAATCGTTGTTGTGCGAATCACTCCATCGCGGTAGCTTTCATCGAGACAAGGACAGGGTAATTCCCGCACTTGGCTGCTCACCACAGCTTTAAGTGACAGCACTTCGCGCACTGTGTTGGTCAGCTCGCGGCCGATGCGTTCAAACTCGTCAGGGGTGATCACCCCATCAGCGCGAGAGTCGCGAATTTCTGCCAGTGCAATCCCCATCTGTTCGCTAATCATCAGCAGTTGATCGCTCAACTCTTCGTCACAGTTAACCGCCTCAGGCAATTTAACGAACACACCACCACGGCTATGGCACCACGCCGAAACAATACGGTCGTCATCGGCCAACTCAGTTAGATGAATCGCATCACGTAAATACAAGTGATTGCTGTCGTTATCAGGGTTGAGCTTGTTGTACATCACACCGGGCTGCTGGAATAAATCCTTCGCTAGCTTATCTACACCGTAATCGTGCCCAAGCGCATGGGCAGCATAGAGTGGATCGGTACATGAGAGACTTTGGCGCTTTAATGTGAGTTTACTCATAGGGTTAGTTATCCTGTTTGTAAGTTAACTAGGCAACTTGGTTTGATTCACTGATTGGCTCAGGGAACACATCGGAAAAAGAGCACTCAACACCAGACTGATTAAGTGCCTTAACAATTTCCCAGCAGGTACTTAGATCGATGTTTCTGATCCCTGACTCGTAGTTGCCAACCGCACCCTGAGTTTTGCCAATCACCTTGCCTAGCTCAGATTGAGATAGGTTCGCTTTTTTACGATAAGTGGAAATATTGTTCATGCTATCCAGTCTCGACATTGATTTAATCACATTAAACACGAAACGTGTTTAAAAGTAAACACAAAACGAAAAAATCAAATATCACATAGCGTGATATTCTTATGCAGAGTTCTTTAGTTGGTGGATGTTATGGAATCAGAAGATTTAAAAAAGAAAGTCGGCCAAAATATCAAACGGCTTAGAATCGCTGCAGGCATTAAAAGTCAGGCTGAACTTGCAACTTTGTGCGGTTGGAAATCACAGTCCCGTGTAGGCAACTATGAAGCTGGAACTAGAGCAGTGAGCGCGATTGATGCAGGCGTACTAGCTAAAGTGCTCAATGTCACACCCGCAGAAATTCTTTATGGTGAATCCAATAAAGCAGGTTATTTTGTAAGAGAATCAGGCCCATCAAAAAACACTGAATCAAATGCACAATGGCATGCAGGTTTTGAGCTATGGGATGGCGATACACCATTAAGGGATGACGAAGTGGCCTTACCGTTTTTTCGTGAAGTAGAGTTGGCCGCTGGCAATGGATCGACCTTTGTGCAAGAGAATGGCGGCTGTAAACTGCGCTTTGCTAAATCTACCCTTAAAAAGAGCAATGTAGATCCACAACATGCTGCCTGTGTGACCGTTTCTGGTAATAGCATGCTGCCAGTGCTAAGACACGGCACTACCGTCGGCGTCGACACCAGTAAAAAATCTATCATTGATGGCGAAATGTATGCCATTGATCACGACGGCATGCTGCGAGTAAAAATGCTCTATCGCACACCTGGCGGTGGCGTTCGCATCAAAAGCTACAATAACGATGAGTTCCCTGATGAATTTATTCAGCCGGACAAAGTCAGTGACATTAAAATCATCGGTTGGGTGTTTTGGTGGTCGGTGTTAAACGTTTGGAATAACTAGCAAATACTTAAAAGGATTTTCAATGAGACTTATCACTACCCCACTCCTTTTAGCCTTACTCACTGGCTGTACCACCTCTGCAGTGACTATCGACAAAGCCGTACCAGTGCCGGCTGAAAGAGTTTTACTTAAAGCCGCTGACAACACAAACGCCAAAATCACCATTATTCGTGATAGCGGTTTTATGGGTGGAGGTTGCTATGTTGATGTCTACTTAAACGATTCATTAGCGGCCAAGCTGGATACCGCTGAAAAAGTCACTTTTAACGTGATGTCTGGTGAATTGATCTTAGGCTCGCAGTCTTCAGGTAGCGCTCTCTGCAATGGCGCCAGTATCCGCCACTTTGAAACCAGCATAGGCCAAGGCCAGCACAAACTATATCGAGTGATGACAGACCAGAACGGCAATCCACAAATCATATCAGGCGGTATCGCCAGCAACTAAATCCTAGAAAAGTAAATAAAAGGAGTTATTTATGTTTGTTTTAAGAATGATCATCCTCATAGCTTTAACGGGCTACAGTTATGGCATGGGCCAAACACCCGCTAATCAGCTTAATGAATTTGGAACGTTTGTTTCCGCATCATTTTTCCTACTAGCGCCAGTGCTTTACTTCTACCCCATGTATGAAGCATATATCCATAAGCAACCTAACTTCTTCTCAATCTTCGCCCTCAACCTGTTTTTAGGCTGGACCCTTGTTGGCTGGGTTGTTGCGCTGGTATGGGCCATCAAAAGCCAAGAGCCCGTTAAAACATTCACTGTCAATGCACCAGCTACACCAGCGCCTCCACTTGAACAAAAACAGATGAAGCAATGCCCGTTCTGTGCAGAAGACATATTAATGGCCGCTAAAAAATGCAAACACTGTGGTAGTGAAATTCAAAGTGCATAAACACTAAACAGTTAGAATTAATCTACTAAACACCTAAATACCTCTGTTTTACTAGCCACCTTTATGGTGGCTTTTTCTTGCCTGCACATCACAAAATATCCCGAAATGAAGATATTCGAATCATTCTGAACACACTCACACCAAAATTAAACACAATTCGTGTTGACATTAAAAACACAATGCGTGATTATCTAGCCATCGGTTAGCGAAAACTAATCACGCTCTTTAACAGACTGGCCCATGAACAACTAAACCCGCCTAGAGCGGACTAGGTTACTCCGAGGATCACGCGGCGGAGGATAGTAATCCGCGTAAACAGACCTATACACCGCTATTGGCGACCGGACTGTTTGAGTGGGAAGAGCCCATAAGAACAGGTACTAAATGGTTTTACTGCGAGCATGACCCAAATATGTGTATAGCCCCGCCAACCATCGGCGGTGTGGTAGATGGACAATCGCCTTGGCAACAGGGCGCATTGGGAAGGTGGCTGAATAGTAAGACTCGACTACCGACTGAGCCAACCGTGGTGCTATAGGCTCCACCCTTTCGGTAACTGGAAATGAGCGCCAGTCAGTCACCTTCACCAATGCGAATAACGCCAGCCTGCGGCACTAGCAGGCAAACAACCAGAGGGCAAGCCGATGAAGTAACTCAATAGTTCAACCATGAGCGCAGGTTATGACTGTGCCCCGAGTCGCGCTGCTAATGCAGTTTGGCGAGCCTGTGTTATCTACTGGTGAGGGTTAATAAACAAACTGATACGGGTAAAGCAGCACGAACGCCTGAAAGTCGTGCACCAGTTATTAGCGGCAAGATTGCGGCAGGAGACGGGTTCAGGCCGCCGGATGACGTAACCGGCAATCATTAAAGCCCGAACCATCCGGAATTACCGGATAGTTCAAAGATGTTCACCTGCAGGACGCGAAACCATGAAAACTCAGCAACCCGACTTTCTCGACTTAGTGCTAATGCTACTGGCCAAGTTGATCCCGTT
Organism: Shewanella sp. ISTPL2; assembly: GCF_013283205.1. Taxonomy (NCBI): domain Bacteria; kingdom Pseudomonadati; phylum Pseudomonadota; class Gammaproteobacteria; order Alteromonadales; family Shewanellaceae; genus Shewanella; species Shewanella sp. ISTPL2. The sequence continues at coordinate 684,904 of NZ_JAAPAV010000001.1, forward strand.
CGACCTGTTATAACGCTAAACCTTCCGTTTAATTTCTAGCCTTTAAAACCTAACCACGATTCAGCGAGGTGACCTATGCAACACCCAATCGCAGCGCAATCATGCGCCATTGCGCAAGATAAACGTGCCACAACCGAAGCTCAGTTGCTAATGCACCTTGGCATAGCCTGTCGCCTCGCCCAATTGAACAACCTAATGCACTGCCCGACCGTCATTCAACGCAAAAATGAGCTAGAGCGTTACCTGCAAAACAACATTTGCACCTATGCATTTCGCGAGCGCTTCCACGTCACCAAGTTGGATGAAAGCCCATTAAAAACAACGCCACTAAACGAAGTGGCCAACATTCAAATAACTCGCAGCGGCCGCGTAAAACTTACCCGAGTAGCCCTGCCAATCGCGACCGAAATCACCGTCAGTGACCGAACCTGCAGCTGGATAAATCGCTGCTTTCAACATCAAGTGATTAACAGCCTAAAGCAGGTGCCCCATGTTTGATGCACAGGCCCATGCCACCAGCGAAAAATTAGTGGGAATGCTCGCGAACGAACTTAAGCAAGAGGCACAAAGCCGATTGCGCGATAACGCCATGGCATTTTACTGCGACCGCTCGATAGCCGAGTTAAACCAGCTGATCATCGACTATCCCGAATCTAAACACACTTGGGTTCGACTGATAGAACGCTGGCAAGAGATAAAGCAAAAACACGGCCAGCGCAGCGCGCAAGACCTGCTCAACGCTGAATATGCACGACTCGCCAGCACACCAAGCTAAGCCCCCAATGTGAACGGGTAAGTCATCGTTACAAGTTCAACTCAAACCCACCCTATTCCATCTATCAGCCTAGTGAGCAATCACCAGTTTGGAGTCCACCATGTTCTTCGTATACGGCGTGTCCATGACCATAGCTAAAAAAGAAGCGGCTAAAAAGTGCAGCCTATACGAAGGCGTACAGCCGAAGCGTCGCGAACTCAGCCCCGCGGAATACCAAGCCAAGCTAGATGAAATGGCAAAGGCCAAGTTTGAAACCATGAAGCCACAAAAGCTGTCGCACTCGCTCTCAACGCCTTCGCTCTGCGCGCAATACATTGAGCTAGCAAAAAAACAGGACCAATGCCGCGACCTGCATGTTCGTTATCGCAAACCTACAGGCAAGGTTAATCCCAAAACCAAGAAAGAGATTGTCAGTTGGGTGGTCTACAACGGCGAAATCGCCGCGTAACGCAACCCTAAGTGCAGTGAAAACAGAGCAGAGAGCAGCCATGAAAATCATATTCAACAACAAATATTTAGCCATGTTAGCCGCATTTGTAGCCAAGCAAGATGTGCGCTATTACCTCAACGGCTTTCACGTAAAGCCGCACCCTGAAAATGGCGTAATCCTCACCGCCACCGACGGTCATACACTCGTCACCATTCACGATGTTGAGGGTGTTAGCGACGGCGAATACATCTTCCCAATCAGCAAAGCACTGTTATCAGCTGCAAATGGAAAGCAAGTTACGTCACTCAGAATGCCGACTAAAAACGTAGTAATCATCGATGGCATCGCCATGGTAACGGGGATTGATGATATTCAAGATTGGCTAAATGACTTTGACGATATCAATGAGCACGCCGTTAGGGATTTAGTTACATACCTAGAGTTTATCAACCCAATAGACGCCCAATATCCTAATGCTGGTCGCTTATTCGAGCGCCTTAATAAGCCTAAATCTGTTAGTCAAATCGCCATAAATCCTGAGCTTTTTAGCCGTCTAATAAAGCTAAAACACAACCAGTTAGCCGGTGCCAATCTTTGTTTTTTTGGTTCTGACTCTGCAGCTGTAGCAGTAATGGGTGCTCAACGTGAAATCGTCGTGATGATGATGCCAATGCGACTCGATGAATCAGACCGCATCAAACCACCTGCGTTTGTTCATCACTGCGGTCGTCAGCAACCCGCAAAATCGAAACCATCAAACAACACACCAACCACCGCCGCAGAACAATCAAGCGCCGCGTAAGCACGTTATTCACGAAAGAAGGAATAGAGCATGTCACAACGTATCGAATGCAGTCGCCGCACCTGCCGCTGGACTGGTAATTACTCAACAGCATCAAAGCGTGATGAAGGGTGCATGCAAACTTTCATTTGCCCTAGATGTCAGTGCGACACTTTTTATGAATTACCAGAGCCGATCATCACAGAGCGCGTAGAACACGCTAACGCCCTCATCAAAGTGATCGCCGAACATGGCCGTAAATTCTTCGACCATAAAGGCGCTTTAGCAACACTTGAGCTGGATAAAAACGGCAAGGTTTGGGTGGTTGATGAATATACCAAAGCTCGGGTTTACACCCATTACCGAGGTCATTGGTATGGGTTTAACCATGGAGGAACATTACGCGATTTAGTCTGTGGCATGCGTGACTACATCGTAAAAGGCAAACAACTTTCGATTGAATGGATAGCGCCTACTCGTTGGAACCCTGAGAACGGCGACATTTGGGGCTATGGCAAAGAAGCCGCTGCCGCTGTTCGTGCCGCAGCTGCACAACTGCCAATCATCAAGCAAGGAGAGCAAGCATGAACAAGCTAACCAACCCAGTTTTGCGCTATCACGGCGGTAAGTATCGCTTAGCGAAATGGATTATTTCCTTCTTTCCTGAACACCATTGTTATGTTGAGCCATTCAGCGGAGCCGCATCAGTATTGCTACAAAAAGAACGTTCACACGGCGAAGTTTATAACGACCTTGATCAAGACATTTTTAACTTGTTTCAAGTGTTGCGTAACCCTGACTTATGCATGCAACTTATTGAACTTTGCCACTTAACACCTTATTCGCGTGACGAGTTTTTGCAGTCATACGAATTAACTGAATGTGTTATCGAGCGAGCCCGCCGCACTATTGTGCGTTCGACAATGGGATTTGGATCAGGTGCAGCAACATTCCACCCAACGGGTTTCAGATCAGAAGCCAAACGAGCACATAACACTAGCGCACATATTTGGGCTAAATACCCTCCAATGCTGGCTTATGTTTGTGAACGCCTGCAAGCAGTAAACATTGAGAACCGCCCTGCTCCTGATTGCATTCGCTCACATGATGCCGATAGCACCCTGTTTTATGTTGATCCGCCATACGTCAAAGAGACTCGGCAGCTCAGAAATAATAAAGGGGTTTATCAGCACGAAATGACTATTGATGAGCATCAAGCGTTACTTGATCAACTGCTTAATGTTGATGGAATGGTCGTGTTGAGTGGTTACGAGACAGAGCTTTATAACGACATGCTAGTTGGTTGGTCATTACACAAAAAGCAAGCGCGTTGTTCTGCAGCCAATGGAACAGGACTGCGTACCGAGTGCATTTGGGTTAATCCACATGCAAATGAAAAACTGGCCAGCAAGGAGGCAGCATGAGCCAATTATTCTACCTGCGCGACTCGCGCTCTAACGTTGGCAGCACTTGCCTGTTTTGGGCTCAAGATGGTTGTGGATATACCAGCAATTTAAACAAGGCCCATGTTTACACGCTTGAAGAAGCACAGCGCAATTTCAACAGCCGTCACACTGACGTTCCACTTTGCAAAGAGCTTGTTGATGAGTTGGCAATGGCGCGCGTTGATTGTCAGTACCTAGGCGATTCTGGCGAAAAGTCAGACTGTCATGAATACGTTATTTGTATTAATGGCGAATGGGATGGCAACGATGTTTATTGGCTATCTCAATTTGGCTTTAGCGATATTAATTACAACACCGCGACGATATTTAGTTATCAAGATGCACTAGATATTCAGTCGCTTGGAGTTGGCATTAAAACCACTATCTACGCCAAGCCGGATATCGACGCCATCGCGCGCCGTACTTTCCAAGCCGCCAACATCAACGAACGCCGCATGATCACCGCTGCAGGCATTCGCAAACCTAAGCGCCCACGCACTCGCCAAACCACAGGTAAAACTCGCGGTAACTGCCCACATTGCGGCTGTATCACTTGGGGTTTTAATCCTTACGAAAACTACAGCTGCGCTGAGCAATACAGTGAACGCAATGGCCTTAGCTTTGTTGTGTCGGATACCTGCGAAGAATTGAAAGCGAGCAAGGCAAGGAGAAAAGCAGCATGAAACAGCGCCCTATTATCTTCAACACCGAAATGGTGCAAGCCATTCTTGATGGCCGCAAAACACAGACGCGCAGAATGTTTAAAGCTCAGCCGCATAATGATTGGGCGCCATTTTCTAAAAATGCCGAATGGTATACACCGACAGTCATTGATAAGCGCGGATTCTATCAACCTGCCAATGATGAGGTTTTTGGCGTTAGCGATGAAGATTGCGCGTTTGTTTCACCGTTTGGATCGGTTGGTGATCAGCTTTATGTGCGCGAGACATTTTGCATTGGAAAATATGAAGCCGAAGATCGCTCACCTGAAAATGGTGGTGAGATGCTTTATATATCTCAATGCACTAGCGATAACAATGTGATTTTCAAACAACATGCTTTAGAAATTGGTTGCTCCATTCTAGAGACTACTTGGAAGCCATCTATCCACATGCCTCGTTCTTGCGCTCGAATTATCCTCGAAGTAACTAATGTTCGTGTAGAGCGCTTAATTGATATATGTGAGTCAGACGCAAAGGCTGAAGGGATAAATTGCGTCACATTTCGCGATGAATGCCTAGGGCTCTGTGAAGGATTTACCCGCCAGAAGGATGACGGTAAGTGTCAGTTAGCTAGAACAGCAAAAAGTGCATTCCTTGATTTATGGGATTCTATCTATAGCAACTCTAATGATAATCCATTTGTTTGGGTTATCGAGTTCAAGGTGATCAGCACCACAGGCGGTGCAGCATGACTAAAGCTGCCCCACGCGAAATGCTCTACTTACTCGCTGGCAGTGAGTCAGAGCGCAAACTCGACTTACTGCTATCGCTAACGCGCATCACATCCGAGCCCACTATTGCCGCCCTAAAGCTGCATTACACCACAGGCTTGGATCCAGAACGCTGCGCCGCTCGCCACTTTATCGAGCTATCAAACCTGATGCGCGCCCAAACCACGCTCAACAACACCATGGGCGTTGTTGAAGCAATCAAAGAAATCGACTGGGAAAAGCATCTTGCCAAGTTAGCCGCGGCGAATGCGCGCATCGCACAGCTCGAAACACAGCTAGAAACACAATTAGCCAGTTATCAGTTAACTGATTCAAAGGAGCATGCTGCATGAGCACCAAAGACAGCTATCGCACCCCTCGTGCTGTATACGACTTTTACGACCATCAATATCATTTTGTGCTCGATGCAGCGGCAAGCGATATTAATGCCCGTTCACCGCGCTATATCACTGAGCAACAAAACACCCATGAAACTAACTGGTTTCACGCTGCGTTTGGCGCGCCTGGCGATGCATTAGGTGAGACTCATCCAGAGGCAAGAACAGGCCATTACGTATGGATGAACCCACCTTACTCAAATATTGGCCCTTTTGTTGAAACGGCAATTAAGTGGCAAGCCAAAGGGTTAGGCTGTGTGATGCTGGTGATGATGGACCAATCTGTAGGCTGGTTTAAACGCGCAGTTGAACACTGCCAAGAGGTGCATTTAGTCATTGGTGGCCGCTTATCATTTGTCGATCCTGTCACTGAAAAACCTGCCAATGGTAACAATAAAGGATCCATGTTTTTGGTGTTCCATCCCTTTGGCCGTCCCTGTGATCCACGCTACCGACATATTGACCGCGATGAAATGCTAGAGGGCCCAGTGTCGCTAATGCGTAAAAGCCATAGCCACATTCAAGGCACTATCGAACAGCGTCCAGATGATGCCGAAGAAGGTGAGCAAATAGGTGAGTTTGAAGCTGAACAGATTGATATCGAGGAACAGATAGCTCGGGATAGCACAGCAACAAACAGCGTATGGCCGATTGAAGTGCTGAACATTGCAAAAGAAGTATTCGCGCTTTGCGGCATTGCGATATCTGAAACAACTGAACCCCAATTTCAAGAGCTATGCGAAGAAGTAAACAGACAACGATTAGAGGGTAATTTCACCGACTCAATCATTGACGACTTAGTAATGAACATGCCAACGGAGAAAAAACCATGCGCGGCTTAATCGTAGAAAACTTCTGTGGCGGCGGTGGTGTCAGCACCGGCATAGGTTGGGCGCTAGGCCGTAGTGTGGATGTCGCTATAAATCATAGCAAAGCCGCTATTGCTATGCACATGGCTAATCACCCTAATACCCTGCACTACTGCGAATCCGTTTTTGATGTTGATCCAATCCAAGTGACGGCAGGCAAACCGGTTGATTTGTTGTGGTCATCTCCAGATTGCACTCATTTTTCAAAAGCCCGTGGAAACACTCCAGTTAAAAAAGAAATTCGGGGGCTTGCTTGGGTAAAGGTTCGCTGGGCGATAAAGGTTAAACCCCTAGTTATGATGCTCGAGAATGTTGAAGAATTTAAGACATGGGGGCCATTGCTGGATATTGGTAACGGCAATCAGCGCCCAGACCCTACCAGAGTAGGAGAAACCTTTGATGGTTTTGTTAAAGCGCTATCAACCGGGTTACGACCTAATCATCCTGCGTGGACGGAGGCCATTAGATCGGTAGGTATTGAATTTGATGTTCAGTCAAAGTTAAAGCTATTTAAAGGGCTCGGCTACAAAGTGGAATTTAAAACTGAGCGCTTTTGTGATTATGGTGCGCCGACAATCCGCAAGCGGTTAGCTATGGTAGCTCGTTGTGATGGAAGGCCCATAGTTTGGCCGCAAGCAACCCACGGCGCACCAAATGATCAGAGTGTTATTAGTGGAAATATGAAACCATGGGTAACGGCAGCTAAGCATATTGATTTTTCTCTGCCTTGTCATAGCATTTTTATGACGAAAGAAATGGCAAAACAGCAAGGATTAAGAATCAAGCGACCTCTGGCAGATGCTACGTTAGAGCGGATTGCCATAGGTACAGTAAAGCATGTTCTTGAGAACCCAAGCCCATTCATCATAGAGATTGCTAACTGGTCTAACAAATCTACCAGAAGCATTCACGAACCGATAAAAACCATCACTGCATCACCTAAGGGCGGCGCTTTCGCCTTGGTGTCAGCCTTTATGGTGCATCTACGCAAGAGTGTTAAGCCAACCTCGCTGTTAACCCCTATGCCTACTATTACCGCCGGTGGTACACACCATGCTCAGGTACAAATAGAAATGGTTGAACCAGGCGAAAGCGGTTTAACGGCAGAGCAAGAAGCTGGGGCTGTAAGAGTCAGCGGATTCTTAATGCGTTACTACTCAAATGGTGGTCAGTGGAGTTCACTCTCTACACCTTCGCCAACCATTACAACTAAGGATCGTATTGCTTTAGTTACTGTGACTTGGAATAACAAAACCATGGTCATTACTGATATCAGTTTAAGAATGCTAACGCCTAGAGAGCTGTTTAACCTTCAAGGTTTCCCTCCTGATTACATCATTGATAACTATGACTGTAAAACCACTGCAGTCGAGCAAGTCGCCCGAGTAGGTAACTCGGTACCGCCGCAATTTGCCGAAGCACTCACCCGCGCAAATCTCCCCGAGCTTTGCACACAAACCGCCGAAGCGGCATAGGAGTTTTTATGAACCCAATACAAGCAGCAAAAGTTGAACGTGATGAAGGCTATTGGACCCATCCAGATTTGCCTGAATGGGATGAAGGTACTCCAAGAGCAGAATGTGAGGCATGGGCTGCAGCAAATGGAGGTGAATTTGTTGTTATTTGGTTTGAGTCTGACGCCGATGAAGATCTGATTGAGCGTTATTTCGATGATGGCGACATCGATATCAGTGATTGGAACCCAGTTTGCGACAAAGCCGGATCATTCTTACTGAGTATTCACGATACAGAAGATGGCCCAGTTGCCCTGTTCTTCGCGCCGATGGAGAAGGAGGCAGCATGAAATTACCACAAGCTTTAGCCATGGCCGCAAGCCATAAACTAACCATTTTATTACCAATGAAAATGGGCTTTTTTATAACCATTCGTAATGCACAAGACTTTTATGCAAAGCCATCAATCAATGAAGAGTTGATGAATAAATATCAGATCAATGGATTAGATACCTTCGAATGCAACATTGTTGAAATCGATTTAAAAGGCAAGAAGGCGATAAGGGAAATTCAGAAAAACTGGCTTCAATGGGCAGTGACAGAGCAAGACATAAACAACCCGAATTTTCTCGTGATGTGAGGATTTATGAAGCAATCCAAAATCATCCGTGACGCCTTACGGCAGTGGTACAAGGCACCCAAAGAAACCTCAGGAAGCTGTCAACATTTCCTGAAAAAATTAGCAGAAGATTTAGCAAAGGAAGGTACGTGATGACAACTAAACGCAGAGTGTTTTTAGACGGCAACGGCTCAAGCCAAATCAATGTTGAAGGTCTTGGTGTGTACGTTCCTGCCACCGAGCTCGTCGATGTTAAGCAAAAACTGGGTACCGAGATTCAGCAATTAAAGGACCAAGTAAACTCGATGCAGTTGGAACGTTCAACGCATATCGATGATATCGGCATCGACAGATTCACCAATGCGATGCGCTTAAAAATGGCCTACGCCAGATCTAAAGGTCGCAGCGGTTGGAATGATAAAGAGCTGTGCTCAGGCGAGCAATTAGCCGCGGCATTGGTTGAGCATTTAAGCAAAGGTAACGATGGCACATTTGAAGATGTTGCCAACTTCGCCATGATGCTGCACCAGCGTAAGGAGTCACCAATGTTGTTGGTTGATGAGCTTGAATCAATCAAAGCAAGTGTAGTGAGTGAATTAGCATTAGTGCTTATTGAAGCATCCGATAATGCTGGCGCTAACGGATATCTAGAAGAAGCACAAGCCATGGCTGATGCGTCAGAACTTATCAGCGCTCACGCTCTGCAAGTAATGAAAATCAAAGACGCGGAGGCAGCATGAGCTTAGATATGGAAGATTTCACGTTAGATATGATCATCGCGCAGGCTAAAGCCGCACAGCTTAAGAAAGAGGCCAATACCGAAAAGCTGCCAGCTTTATTCGACAAAACGCTAGATGCACTGGTTTCGGCCTGTGAAAAGCTCGAAGCAATCACCGCAGAACGCGACCAGCTAGCGGCGTATGTTGAACGCTTTAATAAAACAATGGCTGATCTTAGTGTTGATGCAGATGATTCGGATGATGACCCAATCCCATGTTCTTTGTGGGAATTATTTGAAGTCACTCCAAAACAATGCCTTAACCATGTCCGTGCCAAGGCAGTAATGAACTTTGCAGAAGTACCTCGCGGGGCTTATCTAAGTGGCTGCGTCACTGCTGAACTAACAGTCTATGACGTTTATCAGTCGGCACGTAACCACGTAAAAGATAACTATGCCTATGACACACAGCCATGGGATGACAATGACGCAACAGCAGCGCGTAATGCATTAAATGAGCTGAGCGCCAAGGCTATCCGCAAATTCGTCAGCGACACTAACGAAACGGGGCAACTGAGTTTTCCTGATTGCCAATGGCTTGAGCAGTGGCGCGACGAGTGGCTAGAAGAAGCGGCTAAGGGTGGTGAGTGATGGCAGCACAAGTTAATTTCGTGGAAGAAAACAAAAACTTTCCTATAGAAATTGAATTGAAAGGTGAAGCGCTTTGGTTCACTACAAAGGCGGCAATTGAATTAAAAGAGCAACTTGATTCTGCAATTGCCTTAATGCTTGAACATGAGGCTATGAGCAATAAGGACGGTGCATGATGCTGACATCAGATGAACTTAAAAAGCTTAACGATATGATATTCATAGAAAATGAATTGGCATTACTGATGTGTTTCGTTCAAATGTCATTCAAAAACAAAAATAGCTCACCATTTAAAATGAATGGTAATTCAGAGCCTTACTTCGATAAATACTGTAATAACCTTCAGAAAACATTTGCCCAAGCAGTGCTGAACGATGCAATGCTTAAGCGAGTTGATCTACAGAAGAAAATTCTAAAATTAGTTTGTATGGAGTTTAGAGACGAGCAAGTTGAACTTCAGGTAGGTTAAGCATGAAGATGAATGACAGACTTAACTTAGCTATCGCTGAGAACGCACAGCTTAAAGCCAGAATTACCGAGCTTGAGCAACAAGTGGCAATCCTGAGTAAGCGCCCTGAGTTTGATCTATCAACTGTCCATGGCCGTGAGCAAGCGGTGATTGATCGACTAGATAAGATGGGATTAAAAGCAGATAACCCCAATAAATTGAGTGGAGGTGAATAATGTTCCAGCAAGAAATTGAAGCGATGAACAAGCCGCAAGTAACTCAGCAGTTTTATTCACCTGCCCAACTTGCTAAAGCCTTGGGCATCGGTACCACTAAACTTTATCAATTATTTAAAGCGCCAGACTTTCCAAAACCCACCACTAACCCTCACTTTAGAAATAAATACAGTTTTCAAGAAGTTACACGCTGGATTTATGAGCAGCAGTCTTAATGCCGCCTCTATTGCGCGGCCTTAAGCTCAATCACATTGGGATAGGCTGCAGGGTCCTTCAATCGCTGTAGCTTTTGCCACCAGATTTTATACGCCTTAGCTTGTTCTTCTAAATAATCATGATGATCATAAATTGACTTGATGCCACTGAGCTTATGCCCAAGCATGGTTTCAGCGACTTCGACTGTCGTGATCTTACTCATGTTTGTTCGTTGTGTTCTGCGTAAATCGTGTAATACCCAATCCTCAGGCAGCGGCGTACCGTTCATCTTTGCCCAAGTATTTAATGGGAAAGACATGCGTGTTGTTGCTGCCTTTGAATAAACATCACCCTTAGCAGTAGGAAAAGCTAAGTCACACTTACTCAAAGAGAATGCCAGCAATAGCATTGGCTTAATCTCATCGATGATCGGCCGCAAAAGTGGCCGCTGCATCATATAACCCGTCTTATGGTTTTCAACCGGCACAGTCCAAATCATCTTATCAAAATCAAAGTCAGCTTTTTTGGCTATCCTCAATTCCCCTACCCGACAACCAAAAAACAACGCTAAGAAAACCATTATCCGGTTTCCTAACCTTTGTCTTTTTGCATTATCTATTGCCTGCAGAAGTATGATCAGCTGTTCATCATTCAGCGTGCAAGAACGGCTTTTCTTAGAGATATTCAAATCTTCTTTAGACTCAATCCCAGCTAATTCATTCGTCTTAATTAAACGTCTACGAACAGCCCATTTTAACGCCCGACGACTAAGCGTTAGCGTTAAGTTGGTAATGGTTGGTTTTTTTGCTGCCATCGACTCGAACAAATCAAGCCACTGGTGAAGCGTGACATGATCTGCCTGCTTGCTGCCAAAGATGGGGAATACGTTAATTTCGAGTGAACGCAGGTAAAGGTCCGAGGTTGTCGCTTTAATACTTGAGCGCCCTTCGCCGAACTGGGAATGATGCCAAGACCTGAATACGCCCTCTATCGTCGTATCATCAGCCCGAGCCTTTGCCGCCTTTTCACGCTTGGCATCACGCGGGTCAATGTCATCGAGCAGCAGCTTACGCTGAACAATACAGGCTTCACGCGCTTCTTTAAGTGAGAGTAAGGGATATGGGCCAATATCGATTCTGGCGGCTTTACCGAGCCAGCGATAGCGCATCTGAAAAGTGATGACACCTTTAGAAGATACGCGCACACTAAGACCGTCTCTGTCGGCACGTTCGTATGGCTTCTCGACTTCTTTATTCAGTGCTGCTTTCAGCCAAGAATCAGAAAGTGCCATATCCGTTCTCCAGTGTGTACATGGCATTTTTGTGTACGCTGTTATGTACACAAATGTTGTGAATGGAAACGAAGGGATTTGAATTAAAAATTGCTGTTAAATCCATTTTTTACCAGTCTTTTCAACGAAACGAACAATAAAACGAATGCTAGCGAATGAATATGAAAACAGCTAGTTATAATCACTCATTAGTATTTTGCTCTTCTGACTGTTCTGGCGCTGATTTCAAACCTGAAAAAACCGCCTGCAATGACTCAGTATCCGACAGCGGCGGTAAATCCGCTAAGGTATCTAAGCCAAAATATGCTAAAAATTCTAAGGTAGTGGCATATAACGCGGGTCGCCCCGGTACTTCTTTATGGCCAACTACTTTAATCCAATGTCTATCTGACAAACTTTTTATGATGTGACTACTAATGGCCACACCGCGCACCTGTTCAATATCGCCGCGAGTCACAGGTTGACGATAAGCAATCACCGCCAAGGTTTCTAATGTCGCACGCGAATATTTAGGCGCTTTTTCTTGCCACAGAGGCTGCAAAAATGGACTCAAGACGTCTAAGGTCTGGAAGCGATAACCCCCAGCGACTTTCACAAGTTGCACACCTCTGTCTTGATAATCCTGCTGCAGCTCATCCAATGCAGCTTTTATTTTGTCTCTAGAAACCGTGAAATCCACCAATACAGTGTCTTTCAACATTTTCGCCGACAAGGGTTTCCCCAATACAAACAAACTCGCTTCAATAAGCTGTTTTAATTGAGTCGGATTTATCTGCATCAATTAATAGGCCTTAACGTAAATAGTTGAAAACGGCTCTGTTTGGTACAATTCGACCAATAATTCTTTGACTAATTCCATCAAAGCTAAGAAGGTGACTACCACGCCGGCACGGCCTTCTTCTAGGGTAAATAAACGTTCAAATGCCGTAAAATCTTCCGAGTTCAGCATGGCTAAAATCTGGCTCATGCGCTCACGGGTCGATAATTGTTCACGCTTAACATGATGATCTTCATAGGCATCGATACGTTTGAGTACATCACCAAAGGCGCGGGCAATTTCAAACAGCGAAACTTCTGGCGGGATCATTAACGGCTTAATGTCAGGTGCTGCCACCGCTTTGGCTTGGAACACATCCCGCTCGAGTCGCGGCAAATCATCGAGTTTTTGCGACGCTTCTTTAATCACTTCATAGGCTTTCAACTGACGGATCAATTGCGCCCGAGGATCTTCCTCAACCTCATCTTCGGCCACCATACGCGGCAGCAGCAAACGGGATTTAATCTCGGCAAGCGTTGCCGCCATCACTAAGTAATCGGCGGCAAGTTCAATTCGAGCCTGAGTCAGCAACGTAATATATTCTAAATACTGCGCGGTGATTTGCTGAATGGGTAAATCGACAACGTCTAATTTTTGCTTACGGATCAAATATAAAAGCAAATCCAATGGCCCTTCAAAGGACTCAAGGAATACTTCTAATGCCTCAGGCGGAATAAACAAATCCAGCGGCATTTCGGTCATTGCCTGACCACGAATAACGGCTAAGGGTAAACTTTGTTGCGTGCCCTGCATCCGCTATCTTGCTCCGTTAACACTGCGCTATCCAACCTAGGCTAACGCCAAACGCGCGATTATACCTGTAAATCTACGGCGATAAAACTGCCAAATGTTGACTACCACTATCCGAATCACTTACCCGCATCCATTAGCGATAAATCTAATGCGGCAAATTTAGAGGAACGGCGTGATATCACCCGCGCCTTCACGTAAAATCTCGGCGCCATCTTCAGACATATCAATCACAGTCGTTGGCTTTTCGCCTAAATAACCACCGTGGATAATCACATCCACTTGATGCTCGAGCAAATCACGAATTTGTTCAGGATCAGACTCGGCAAATTCTGCATTCGGCATCACTAAACTGGTCGACATCAGCGGCGCATCTAAGGCTTCAAGTAACGCCAGTGCGATCACATTGTCGGGCACACGAATACCTATGGTCTTTTTCTTGTCATTTTGTAAGCGACGCGGTACTTCTTTAGTCGCTTTGAAAATGAACGTATAAGGCCCAGGCGTGCAACTTTTTAGGATGCGATACGCCTGATTATCCACTTTAGCGTAAGTCGCAAGTTCGGATAAATCGCGGCACATCAAGGAAAAGTTATGATCGTTCTCAATTTGACGAATTCTCGCCATCCGCGTCATCGCGTCTTTCTCACCAATCAGGCAGCCTAAGGCATAGCCTGAATCGGTGGGATAAACAATCACACCGCCGCTTTTCAATACGGCGACCGCCTGACTAATAAGCCGCGTTTGCGGATTTACTTCATGTACATAAAAAAACTGACTCATGGTCGTTCCATCCAAGATTCCGATTGCCAGACCCAATCAATACCTTGGGGCTGATACAGATTTTTACCTAATTCTATCCAATTGCTCGGAAAGTGAAAATCACTCCCTATCGATGCAAGCAACTGGTTTTGGACACTCAGCGCCACAAGATTGGCCCTGTCGTCTAATGTTTGCTGGCCAAGTACCACTTCCATGGCATCTCCACCCGCTTCTTTATATTCGCGCACTAAGCGCTTAAGCCACTTTGCCGATAACTTATAACCACTGGGATGCGCCAACACGGCTAACCCACCTGCGTTATGAATGATATCGATGGCGCTGGCCATATCACCCCAATTATTGGGGACATAACCGGTTTTACCACGGGCAAGGTAGCGTTTAAAGACGCTCGGCATATCCACAGCATGACCATTTTCAGCCATCCAGCGAGCGTAATGTCCACGGCTCAATGCCGCATCACCCGCCAACGCCTTAGCACCTTCGTAGGCACCTTCAATGCCAGCTTTAGCTAATCTATGACCAATTTCTTGAGCACGTAATTCACGTAATTCACGCTGGTTTTCTAAAAATGCTAATAACGCTGGATTATCAGCATCGAAGTTAAGCGCCACTATGTGGATATCGTAACTGTTCCAGCGAGTAGAGATTTCCACGCCAGAAATCAATTTCAATGGAGTAGCTTGTGCCTGATTAAAGGCACGGGCTTCAGGTAAACCAGCCACTGTGTCGTGATCGGTAATGGCAAATAACTGCACACCCTTTTCAAGGGCTCTTGCCACCAATTCAGACGGCGTTAATTGACCGTCTGATGCGGTCGTGTGGCTATGTAGATCAGCCAATATGCTTTGAGTATTCATGGCGCTATTGTACGCGAACTTGTTAACAAATGCGCTGTTATCTCGTATTTTGTGGCTGAGTAACATCAATTTTATGCATCATTGCAGCGAATAAATCGCAGGAAGTGAAAAATATTCAATTGACATTCAGCTCCAGCTAAGGTTTTCTATACACCAATTGACTGAATTAGCGAGACCCTTTTGAATGACACACATTAACGCTTCATTAAACATCATTTGGTGGTGGCACTTCCCAACGTAGCGGGTGGTGTGAAGCTCTGTGCTCATTTGAAAGTGACCAGAATCAACAAGAAGCCCGCAGAAATGCGGGCTTTTTTGTTAGGTGCGAAAAATGTCGGCAGACTCGGGTAAAAAAATTAAGAAAGCGAGATAACTCATGATGTTAAAGACATTTTATAAGGTAGCTGGAATATGAACATGCCCAAACAGACATTCGCACGCTCAAGCACACTCAAGGCGGCATTAACCTACCACAGCGATCCACTACGCTTATATCAGCACATCACCCAAGATGCGCCCCATACTATGTTGCTCGAATCGGCCGAAATCGACAGTAAAGATCACTTAAAAAGCATGGTGATGACCCATGCCGCCATGATGATCCGCTGTGACGGTTATCAGCTGACCTTCACTGCACTGACCGACAATGGCGCGAGCTTACTTGCTCCCATCGCGCTATTTTTCAGTACTGCTGTCAATGTAGCCCGAGATAACTTGACCTTAGTGGTGACGCTGCAAAAAGACACTCAGCTGCAGGATGAAGATGCGCGCTTAAAATCGACCTCGCCACTCGATGGTCTGCGGATGTTTATCCAGCAGATTGATTGTGGCGCTCATACTGGCAGCCAGACTAAACCCGCCTTTGAGGATCTGTTTTTAGGTGGCGTACTGGCCTACGACTTGATTGATACCGTCGAACCACTGCCAGCCGTACCGAACCGCGATAACGATTGCCCTGATTACCTATTTTACCTCGCTGAAACCTTAATCCTTATCGATCATAAACTTAAACAAGCCGACATCATTACCCATAACTTCAGTCACGATTCAGCTCAATATGCCACCATCACCGCAACGCTAAGTGAGCGGGTACAAAGTTTAACTGCAGAGTGTAAAACCCTCGGTAATTCACCTGCCGATATACCGACACTGGTCGCCATCGACGCAACTGAGCAAGTCAATATTTCCGATGAGGTGTTCAAACAAACCATTATCGATTTGAAAGAACACATTATTGCGGGCGATATTTTCCAAGTAGTGCCATCCCGTAGCTTTAGTTTGCCTTGCCCGAATACTTTAGGGGCTTATCGTGCCCTGCGCCTGACGAACCCTAGCCCTTACATGTTTTATTTCAGAGGCCAAGATTTCACGCTTTTTGGTGCCTCACCAGAAAGTGCGCTCAAATTTGATGCCAGCAGTAATCAGGTGGAAGTCTATCCGATTGCTGGCACCCGTAAACGCGGTAAAACCGCCACGGGCGAGATTGATTTTGACTTAGACAGCCGTATTGAACTTGAACTGCGTTTAGATAAAAAAGAACTGTCGGAACACTTAATGCTGGTCGATTTAGCGCGCAACGATATCGCACGCATCAGCCAAAGCGGCAGCCGCAAAGTCGCCGAACTATTAAAAGTTGACCGTTATTCCCATGTGATGCACCTCGTCAGCCGTGTAACGGGTCAACTGCGCCAAGATTTAGATGCCCTGCATGCTTATCAGGCCTGTATGAATATGGGCACATTAGTGGGCGCACCAAAAGTACGTGCATCACAACTGGTACGCCAAGCAGAAAAAGCCCGTCGCGGCAGCTATGGCGGCGCTGTGGGTTACCTTAATGCCCTTGGAGACATGGACACTTGCATCGTGATCCGCTCCGCCTTTGTTAAAAATGGTACCGCCTTTATTCAAGCGGGCGCTGGCGTGGTATTTGATTCTGATCCCCAAAGCGAGGCTGATGAAACCCGTCAAAAAGCCCAAGCCGTGATTTCGGCCATCAAAATGGGCGCTGGACTGCTAGTAACTGAATCACCAGTGAATGAATCGTCAGCCCAATCCACTTCAGCACAATCCTCTTCAGCACAATATAAATAGGAGCCAAACATGAAACTCTATCTACTCGATAACTTTGACTCCTTTACCTATAACTTAGTGGATCAATTTCGCAGCCTTGGCTGTGAAGTGGTGATTTACCGCAACGATGTTGCCGCCGATTATATCGCTGAAAAACTGCTTAACGAACAAGAGCCTGCAGCCCTCGTGTTATCACCAGGACCAGGTGCACCCCATGAGGCAGGTTCTATGATGGCACTTATCGCCAAAGTTGCGGGTAAGGTGCCTATGCTGGGTATCTGCCTTGGGCATCAAGCCATGGTGGAATATTACGGCGGCACAGTGGCACGCGCACCTTTTGTGGTACACGGCAAGGCAAGCCCGACTTTCCATGACGGTACTGGCGTATTTGCCAGTTTGCCCTCTCCCCTGCCCGTTGCCCGCTATCACAGTCTCGTCGCCACTCAAGTGCCGGATTGCCTGCAAGTGATCGCAACCACTGAAGATATGCCTATGGCGATTTTGCACCCTGAGCATAAAGCCGTTGGGTTTCAGTTCCACCCAGAATCAATTCTGACGACGTTGGGCAGCACACTGCTCATTCAAACCTTGGCATTTCTGACCCAAGACATGACAGTAGGAGTAAATGCATGAGTACAAACAATATTCAGCCTTTACTCGACCTTTTATACCAAGGTAAGAGTTTAAGTCGCGAGCACACCTTTGAGATTTTTAGCGCGTTAATTCGCGGTGAAATGAGTGAAGCCACTATGGCTGGCATGTTAGTCGCGCTCAAGATGCGCGGCGAAACCATTGATGAAATCAGCGGCGCCGCCGATGCGATGCGCGCCGCCGCCAAGACGTTTCCCTACTCGAATGGCGATAACCTTAGCAATGGAATCGTTGACATAGTTGGCACGGGTGGCGATGGCTTTAATACCATTAATATTTCCACCACTGCGGCCTTTGTTGCCGCGGCGGCGGGCGCCAAGGTCGCCAAACACGGCAATCGTAGCGTGTCGAGTAAATCGGGTTCATCGGATCTTTTGGCGCAGTTTGGCATTGACTTAACCATGTCACCAGACACCGCCAGTCGTTGCCTCGACGCATTGAACCTGTGCTTTTTATTTGCGCCCCACTACCACGGCGGAGTAAAACATGCGGGGCCGGTCAGGCAAGCACTGAAAACGCGCACTTTATTCAATGTGTTAGGGCCACTTATCAATCCTGCCCGCCCCGAATTTATGTTACTTGGCGTGTATAGCCCTGAGTTAGTCTTACCGATAGCGAAAGTATTAAAGGCGCTTGGCACAAAACGCGCTATGGTAGTGCACGGCAGTGGTTTAGATGAAGTCGCGCTGCACGGCAACACCCAAGTGGCCGAATTAAAAGACGGCGACATCATAGAGTATCAACTCACGCCCGCCGATTTAGGTGTGCCTTTAGCACAAATCAGTGACTTAGAAGGCGGCGAACCCGCGCAGAATGCCTTGATCACCGAGGCAATTTTAAAAGGTTACGGCACAAATGCGCATGCCAATGCGGTCGCCATCAATGCCGGTTGTGCTTTATATGTGTGTGGGATTGCTGATTCAGTGAAAACAGGAACCTTACTTGCGCTCAGTACCATACAAAGCGGTAAAGCCTTTGAATTGTTAAGCCAATTAGCTAAAGTCAGCAGTGAAACAAAGGAATAAGTGGCAATGACTCAAGAACTGATAACAGATAGCCAAGATATGAGAACTCAGCCACAGGCAGCAACAAACCCTATGCCAAAAAGTAATGTGTTAACCCGTATTGTCGATACCAAAGCGGCCCATATTGCCGCACTGAAACTGCGTTTTCCTGAGGCCAGTCTGTCGCCAAAAATCTCTGACCGCAGTTTATTTGCCGCACTCAAGGCGCCCAAGGCGGGTTACATTTTAGAATGTAAAAAAGCCAGCCCGTCCAAAGGGCTTATCCGCGATGTGTTTGATGTAGAAGCCATTGCCGATATTTACGGAAAATATGCGGCGGGCATTTCGGTATTAACCGACGAGCAGTTTTTCCAAGGGGATATGGACTATATCCCTAAGGTGCGCGCTCGGGTGAACCAACCGATTCTGTGTAAAGATTTTTTTGTCGATGAATACCAAATTAAACTCGCTGCTCACCAAGGCGCCGATGCCATTCTGCTGATGCTATCCGTACTCGATGATGCGCAATATCAACGTCTGGCGAAAGAAGCCGCTAAGTATCAACTCGATGTGCTGACCGAAGTCAGTAATGAAGAGGAACTTAAACGCGCCATCGCATTAGATGCGCCGATTATTGGGATCAATAACCGTAACTTAAGGGATTTGAGTACCGATCTCGCTACCACAGAGGCCTTAGCGCCACACATTAGCAGCGACCGCGTGGTGATCAGCGAATCTGGTATCTACAACAATCAGCAAGTACGCCGCCTGAGTCCACTGGTTGATGGTTTCCTCGTCGGTAGTTCGATAATGGCCGAGGCTGATATCGACTTAGCCTGCCGTAAATTGATCTTCGGTCACAATAAAGTCTGCGGCCTCACCCGCATGGAAGATATTCGCGCCGCGGCAACGTCAGGTGCCGTCTATGCCGGGCTGATTTTTGCTGAAAAATCCCCGCGCGCATTAACCCTTAATGCAGCTGAACAATTGCTCAGGGAATATCGCGCATCCGCGGCTCCCGCCATTGAATTCGTCGGTGTGTTTGTTAATGCCGCGCCAAGCACCATTACGGATACCGCAGCCAGTTTGCAGTTATCTGCCGTACAGCTGCATGGCACTGAAACTGAACTTGAAATCGCACAACTCGCAGAGCGACTTGAGCAAGCGGGACTCACTACTCAAATTTGGAAAGCCGTCAGCGTCGATGCGCAAACGGGTGAGCTTGGTAACTTACCTCAGGGAGCATCGCGATATCTCTTTGATAGTAAAACGGCAGACCAATTTGGCGGCTCGGGCCAAGCCTTTAATTGGCAAAATATTGATGTAAAATCCCTCTGCCCACAAAAGGCCTATGCCATGTTGGCGGGCGGACTCAACGCCGACAATGCGGCCAGTGCCAATGCCCAAGGATTTTACGGTTTAGATTTTAATTCTGGCCTAGAAACCGCCGCAGGAATTAAATCGGCGCAACTGATCCAAACGGCTTTTGCCCATTTACGTCTCTAGCCTATCGCGCTAAGCAAGAAGCCCTAGATGCTGTTGGTGCTCGACAAGAGTGATGCTCAACAAACAATATGAACCTATTAATGCCAGTGGCCAAATAGATAACGGCTCAGTTAACACTATGATGCGGTTAACCCCAAGACGCTATTAGCACCATCAAGCCACTGACAAACTGATTGATAAGATAAGGAAAAAGGTATGTCAAAGTTAAAGCTTAACCCTTATTTCGGCGAATACGGCGGCATGTATGTGCCACAGATTTTAGTGCCAGCCCTTAAGCAATTAGAAACTGCCTTTGTGGAAGCGCAGGAAGATGACGACTTTAAAGCCGAATTTACCGATTTACTGAAAAACTACGCGGGTCGCCCAACAGCACTCACCTTAACCCGCAATTTAAGCCCAAATCCTATGGTGAAAATCTACCTTAAACGGGAAGATTTACTCCACGGCGGCGCCCATAAAACCAACCAAGTGTTAGGCCAAGCCCTGCTTGCTAAACGCATGGGTAAAAAAGAAATTATTGCTGAAACCGGCGCAGGACAACACGGCGTTGCCACCGCCCTTGCCTGCGCGCTGTTAGGCTTAAAATGTAAAGTCTATATGGGTGCCAAAGACGTTGCGCGCCAATCACCGAACGTATTTAGAATGCGTTTGATGGGCGCAGAAGTGATCCCTGTCACCTCAGGTTCTGCCACCCTAAAAGATGCCTGTAACGAGGCGATGCGCGACTGGTCTGGCAGCTACGAAAAAGCCCACTATCTTCTGGGCACAGCTGCGGGGCCACATCCGTTCCCAACCATAGTGCGTGAATTCCAACGCATTATTGGCGAAGAAACCAAGAAGCAAATGCTGGAACGTGAAGGTCGCCTGCCCGATGCCGTTATCGCCTGTGTGGGCGGCGGTTCCAACGCTATCGGCATGTTTGCTGATTTTATCGACGAACCAAGTGTCGAACTGATTGGCGTCGAACCTGCGGGTAAAGGCATAGACACGCCAATGCACGGCGCGCCGCTTAAACACGGTAAGACTGGTATTTTCTTCGGCATGAAAGCGCCTTTGATGCAAGACAGCGAAGGGCAAATCGAAGAATCTTACTCGATTTCAGCCGGATTGGACTTCCCCTCCGTTGGCCCGCAGCACGCGCATCTTAATGCCACTGGCCGCGCCCGTTATGAATCGGCTACCGACGATGAAGCCTTAGAAGCCTTCCAACAACTGGCGCGCTGTGAAGGGATTATCCCCGCATTAGAATCAGCGCATGCTATCGCCTATGCCGTCAAAATGGCGCGCGAGTGCACCAAAGAAACCATTTTAGTGGTCAATCTTTCCGGTCGTGGCGACAAAGATATTTTCACCGTTTCTGACATTTTGAATGGTAAAGAGGTATAACGAACATGAGTGATACATTGACTAACCCAGGCCTTTACCAAGCGGCCCGTTACCAAGCCACCTTTGCCAAACTCAACGCCGAAGGCCGTGGCGCTTTTGTCCCCTTCGTCACCCTTGGCGATCCTAGCCCTGAGTTATCGCTAAAAATTATCGATACCTTAGTGCAAAACGGCGCCGATGCCTTAGAACTGGGCTTTCCGTTTTCCGATCCCTTGGCCGATGGCCCAGTGATCCAAGGCGCTAACCTGCGTTCTTTAGCCGCAGGCACGACTCCAACGGCGTGTTTTGAATTACTGGCACAAGTGCGTGCTAAATATCCTGAACTTCCAATCGGTTTGCTGCTGTATGCGAACTTGGTGTTTGCTAACGGCATAGATGCGTTTTACGCCAAAGCGCAGCAAGCGGGTGTGGATTCAGTACTTATCGCCGATGTGCCAGTGGAAGAATCAGCGCCCTTTAGCGAAGCCGCTAAAGCACATGGTATTGCGCCGATTTTTATCGCGCCGCCCAATGCTGACAGTGAAACCCTGGAGCAAGTGAGTAAAAGTGGTGAAGGTTACACCTATCTCTTATCCCGCGCAGGAGTCACAGGCACAGACACGAAAGCTGGCGTGCCGGTAGAGGAAATTTTATCTAAATTAAAAGCCTTTAACGCCCCGCCACCGCTCCTCGGTTTTGGTATTGCCGAGCCTTCACAGGTAAGCGCCGCCATCAAAGCGGGCGCTGCGGGGGCGATTTCTGGCTCTGCCGTAGTAAAAATCATCGAAACCCACCAGCACGATGAAGTTAAGCTACTTGCAACGCTTGGGGAATTTACTCGCACAATGAAGGCTGCAACCTAAGCGAGTCTTGATTTAAATAATCCAATATAAATCAAGAATTCAATTACAAATAAAATAAGTGAGGTAGACTCGTCGCCTCGCTTATTTTGTTTATATTTACCAAGCTCTATGTTTACTCAGCCTTTATCTCCCTCAAACACTATCTATCAAGGCAATACTGACACTCACGCAGAACTACACTGACAGCGTATTTATTTAGTCACAGTTCCTCGATAGAATGCCCTATCGAAGAAAAACGGACTTTTTATGCAGTATCGGATCTATATTCTCGAATTAACGCCTTGGGGCTGTGGTTTTGAAGGTGAAGTTACAGGTAAATGCGATAATGGTGCACCAATTTGGTTTTACTACCAAGGTAGCGATCAGCAGGCCGAAATTCGCTTTCCGGTTAACCAATGGGTCACAGTTGAATTGCTTGGCCGATTAGCAAGTGCAAGTCTTCAAGCTGATATGATTAAACAAACGCCACACCAGCATCTGAAGTTTCCGCTGCATAACTGTCACTTTGAAGCTTCAGGACAAATCATCGACATCAGCCAAACACCCGAAGATACAATTTACCTGTTGCAATCAAACCTACCGCTCCCCTTTGATAATGAACTTGGGAAATCCCCTATTTCGCTAGGCCATTGGGTCAATGTAACAGGCGAGCTTTGGGTAACAAATTGGATGAATTGAGTCGATAAAAAAAGGTATAGTGCTAGCCTGTAACAAATCATTCGCCTGATACATATCCATTAGAGGATCCGATGACCATTTCTAAATCTTTACCCGATAACAAACCTCGTACTTTTTTGGGAACACCCAAATTACCGGCCAAGTATGCCACTGTGGTGATGCCATTTTTTCTCTCTATTCTCATGAGTTGTATCGTTTCTGGGATCAGCACTTTCAATGGCGTTGGCGCTTCACCGCAATTTCTCGAACTCTGGCTCGGCGCTTGGCTGATCTCATGGGTTGTCGCCTTTCCGACACTGCTGATGGTGTTACCTTTGGTGCGTAAAATCACAGCTCATTTTGTCGATTTACGCTAGTTTTACGACTTAATCTTCCGATTTAACTATTTTATTTCAAAGCCGTTTTAGGACGGCTTTATCTTGAACTCCTTCTCTTATGCGTACAGCGACTAAAAATTACATCGATAATTGCTCGATCTGTTACCCTGCCCATATTCACTTAAACTAAAACAGTACGACCTACATCATACCAATCGTATTAAATCAAAGCGCTCATTGAGCCCCCTGTCCACGCTTTACAATGGATTTACACTGACCGTTTAGCGGCACCTATGTTTATTGTATAAGGATGACATGACTCCCACCTAAATCAATTTTCCTCTGCTCTCGAACCAACTCAAGCATGAATGTAACGCACTGTATTTATATATTTTATAAAAATAGAGCTCGTAAAATCCTAAATGATACATCCCCAAAACGCTGCCTAATTATCACTCCTTTATCATTTACTTATTTGTACCATTAACCGTATCTGCCCCCCTTATTTATCAGTTAAAAGTATTAACCTACAGCCCTACACAAATGAGAATGGTTTGCATTTGAATATTTTCACATGCTAATTTACCTACCGTTGTCGGGACAGAGACAGCAGGAAATGGCCTAAGGACTGAGCTAAAAATAGTGAGTTGATCAACGCAAGATAAATAGCCAAACAGTCTATTTTGATAACCGCATTCACTTTGGTTTGCGTCCTTAGGTAACTGATTACTGGATCGGCAACACGCAGCAGCATGTTGCCAAGGAGGCGTAAGTGAGTACACAGCAAAGAGAAATGGATCGCGAAATCTTTGATCTACTTGGCATAGGCATTGGCCCATTCAATCTTGGCCTCGCCGCCTTATCAGAACCTATTGACGGCTTTAACTGCTTATTTTTAGATGCTAAAACCAGTTTTGACTGGCATCCAGGCATGCTACTCAAATCCTCAAGATTGCAAACACCCTTTATGTCGGATCTGGTGACTATGGCCGATCCCACCAGCCGCTACAGTTACCTTAATTTTGCCAAGCAAACGGGCAGACTTTATCCCTTTTATATTCGTGAGAATTTCTTTTTACCTCGCCACGAATACAACTTGTATTGCCAATGGGTGAGCCAACAACTCAGCAACCTTAAATTTGGTTTTAAGGTCACTCAAGTGGATTACAACGCAGGTGAAAGTATTTATCGAGTTACAGGTTTTGATAGGCGCAGTGGTAAAACCCATACCTATCAATGCCGAAAGCTAGTGCTAGGCACTGGCACTGAACCTTATCTACCAAAGGATTGCCCAATCCAAGATGCACGGGTCATGCATACCGCCAGTTATATGCAGCAAAAAACCTACCTGCAGAGTCAGAGTGCCATCACAGTAATTGGTAGTGGCCAGAGTGCGGCGGAAGTGTTTTACGATCTACTGCAAGATATTGATACCTATGGTTATCAACTCAATTGGATGACACGATCAGCGCGTTTTTATCCCTTGGAATATACCAAGCTTACTTTAGAGATGACCTCGCCAGATTATGTCGATTACTTCCACGAGTTGACCCCTAATCAAAGATGCTCACTGATCGCCAGCCAGAAACAACTCTACAAAGGAATAAATTCTGAGCTGATAAACGACATTTACGATTTGTTATATCAAAAGCGCCTATTGGCCGATTTTCAATGCCGACTGATGACGAATGCGGCGCTGACTCATATCGAGCCCCAAGCCAATATGCTCAAGTTGCATTTCCACCACAATGAAAAAAATCACACCTTTGAGCAAGAAACGGGCGCCGTCATTTTAGGCACAGGTTACCACTATCGTTTACCCGAGTTTATCAGTGGTATTAAACAACAAGTCGAATTCGATGACGCCGGACAACTTAGCGTGCAGCGTGATTACAGCATAGATATTCGAGGGGATATTTTTGTCCAGAATGTCGGTTTGCATACCCATGGGATAAGCTCTCCAGATCTGGGTATGGGCTGTTATCGCAACGGCACCATCTTAAAAGCTGTGCTCGGTTATGCGCCCTACCACATTGAGGAACATATCGCGTTTCAAACCTTCGATCCAGCCAAACTTGCCAGTCATCAGCCCTGCGGCGCCAATGCAATTAACACGTTGGATCTTAATCCAAGACATTTTCCTAAGGCGCCACACAGAAAAACTCAAGTTGATGCGCCACAAACTATCCCTCCAACCAAGATTCCAAGTTCTGGCGCAAGTTCAACCGTGAGTTCAGGCGCGGGAACCAATATGCCGGTTTTAATGGCGCCGAACCAGGAGGCATAATAATGGCAAGCCAATTTAGTAACCATTGTTTAACGCAACTATGTTTAACGCAACTATCCGCTATTTCGAGCATTAATGGTTTTCAGTTCAGAGCGTTAGACCTTACACAAGACATTCCAACACTACAGTCTTGGTTTAACCAAGATTACGCCAAGTTTTGGGGTATGCAGGGCTTGAACCTTGATGCCATAAAAAATCTGTTAGCAACAACAGAACACAAGTTTGTCTTGATAGGTGAATGGCAGGCCAAAGCGCTATTTATGGTGGAACTCTACGATCCCGTCCACGATGAAGTCGGTCAGCACTATCGTGTTGCGCCGGGTGATTGTGGTATGCATCTCATTATCGCGCCGCCAGATGGTAAACCCGTCAGCGGCTTATCCTTGAAGGTGATGGATGCGATAGCGCAGCTCGTGCTTGAAAAACTGGCCTTTAATCGCCTGGTGGTTGAACCCGATCAACTCAATAGCAAAATTCATCGCTTAAATAGCCTGATAGGCATTCGCTATGAAAAAGCAATTCAATTAAGCACTAAAACGGCTTTCCTCGGATTTTGCACTGCGGCCCAGCGCCTTCGACCATCGAGCACGCCCTCTTTGACGAGTCTAGCCCAAACAACCTCAGCCCTGCCAAGCTCAGATCAGTCAATGCCTGCTCTGCCAAACTTAGCAGAACAATACTTAGCAAGCCCAACCCTAGCAAAGCCAAGCTCGCACGCGGCATCTGCAATCTCTCCCATGACATTATCGACTCTTCAGGTGAATTAGATGAACTTACCCACAAAAGCCTTATTAATGAAACCATTGCCAACGCAAGATCATCATGCTCAAGCAGTACATGCTCAACAAAGCTCGGCGCTATCGACAACATCAACTTCTATGCCAGAACATTTGACTCCCGCCTATTGGCAAGCGGCTAATCGTCATTTAGTGAAGAAAATCCTCTGCGAATTCACCCACGAGAAGCTCATTACGCCGACCCTGTACGGGCAAAAAGCGGGGCTCAATCACTATGAACTGCGGCTCAAAGACAGCACTTATTATTTTAGTGCGCGGCACTATCAGCTCGATCATCTTGCTATCGATGCTGATTCCATCCGCGTTTCACTTGCAGGACAAGAGCAAATCCTTGATGCGATGTCGCTGATCATTTCCCTTAAAAATGACTTAGGGATCAGCGAAACCTTACTACCAACCTATTTAGAAGAAATCACCAGCACCCTTTACAGCAAGGCGTACAAGTTAGCGCATCAGGCGATCCCCGCCGCCACGCTGGCGCGAGCTGATTATCAGAGCATAGAAGCGGGTATGACAGAAGGCCATCCGGTGTTTATTGCCAATAATGGCCGGATTGGTTTTGATATGCAGGATTACCGTCAATTTGCCCCTGAAAGCGCGATGCCGATGCAGTTAGTCTGGCTTGGAGTCCGCAAAAACAAAACCACGTTTGCCGCCCTCGAAAACTTGAGTCACAACGCATTACTAAAGGAAGAGCTTGGCCAGCAGTTCACTGACTTCCAACAACGTCTTAAAACCCAGCAGCATGATCCACAGGACTTCTACTTTATGCCTGTGCACCCTTGGCAGTGGCGTGAAAAAATCGCCCGCGTCTTTGCCGGCGATATAGCCCGTGGCGATCTGGTTTATCTTGGCGAAGGGAGTGAACAGTACCAAGTACAGCAATCGATACGCACTTTCTTCAATCTTGCATCACCGCAAAAGTGCTACGTCAAAACCGCGCTGTCTATCCTAAATATGGGCTTTATGCGTGGTCTATCGCCTCTTTACATGAGCTGCACACCGCAAATTAATGCGTGGGTTGCAAACTTGGTTGAAAACGATCCTTACTTTGCCCAACAAGGCTTTGTGATCCTTAAGGAAATTGCCGCCATAGGTTACCACCACCATTATTACGAGCAGGCGCTCACCCAAGATAGCGCCTACAAAAAAATGCTCTCTGCCCTGTGGCGCGAAAGCCCACTGCCACACATTGAGCCTAAACAAAATCTGATGACCATGGCTGCGCTACTGCATACGGATCATGAAGATAAGGCCCTTATTGCAGCCTTGATAGCCGCCTCAGGCTTACCAGCAAAGGATTGGGTCAGTCGCTACTTAAACCTGTATTTATCGCCGCTGTTACATGCCTTTTTTGCCTACGATCTGGTCTTTATGCCGCACGGGGAAAACCTGATCTTAGTGCTCGATGAATACGTGCCAGTCAAGATTTTAATGAAAGACATAGGTGAAGAAGTCGCGGTACTCAATGGCGCGAAGCCGCTACCTGATGATGTAAAACGCCTTGCAGTAAGCATTGAAGAAGAGATGAAGCTTAACTACATCTTACTGGATATTTTTGACTGTATTTTCCGCTACTTAGCACCGCTGCTCGATGAGCAAACCAGTGTCAGTGAAAGCCAATTCTGGGAGTTAGTGGCGGACAATGTACGTGATTACCAAGCCCAGCATCCACATTTGGCCGACAAGTTTGCCCAATACGATCTGTTTAAGGACAGCTTTGTACGCACGTGCCTCAATCGTATCCAATTGAATAATAACCAGCAAATGATAGACCTCGCCGACAGGGAGAAAAACCTGCGTTTCGCCGGCGGCATCGACAATCCCTTGGCGGCCTTTAGACAAAGCCATGCCTTTAAGCGCCCTATGCTTAGCAGCGCTGAGCAAAGGAAACGTTAACACACCACAAAGTGGATAACCCCGAAACTTTAGCATGGGCCAATGTTGGCCCAGCTTGTTTAACCCCCAACCTAAACGGAATTAAAGATCAACATTATGAAGACTTTTCCTCTCTCCAGCATCGCACTCGTCTGTCGGCAAGCCCTCGTTAACCCGAAGCTATTGCTGTGCTCAGCCATGTTAGCTACGGTTCCCCATGCCACAGCTGACACTGTCGATGCGGATAGTAAGACTAAAAAGCACCAGAAAGAAATTGAAGTCATCAATGTCATTGGCGCTAAGGACTTACACGACAACCGTTATAAAACCCAAGCGATGAACACGGCAACTGGGCTCGATTTATCCTATCTAGAAACGCCGCAATCGGTCACGTCTATCACCCGCCAAATGATGAACGATCAACAGCTTAATAGTGTCATTGATGCCATGACCAGCGTTGCGGGGATCAATGCCCGCCCAATGGATAACGACAGATACAGTATTAGTGCCCGCGGCATTGCCGTGACCAGCATTTTGTACGATGGCGTGCCAACCACCTACGATACCCGCTTCAACTATGGAGATAATCTGATCGACACCGCCATCTACGAGCGAGTAGAAGTGGTACGCGGCGCAACAGGTTTAATGACAGGTGCAGGTAATCCCTCGGCGGCGATTAACCTTATCCGTAAACGCCCGACTCAAGAGTTTATGGGCAACACCTCGTTAAGTGTGGGCTCATGGAATAATGTGCGCGGTATGGTCGATGTTTCCAGCGGCTTAAATGACTCGGGTTCTGTGCGCGGTCGCGTGGTGGCCGCCTATCAGGATAAAGATTCATTCCAAGACAGGTACGAGCAGCAGCGCACAACGCTATACGGCATAGTCGAAACCGATATTGGCGATAGCACCTTATTCACCCTTGGTGTCGATTACCAAGATGCTACGCCGAGCGGCACTATGTCGGGCGGTTTACCGCTATTTTACAGCGATGGCAGTCGCACTAATTATGATCGTGCCACTTCAACGGCGCCCGATTGGGGCTCGGCGCATACCCAAGGACTCAACACCTTTGCGAGTCTCGAACACAGATTAGATAACGGTTGGAACCTAAAAGGGACTTACACCTACGGCGATAACTCATTGGAGTTCGATGTACTATGGGCCACGGGATATCCTGATCCTGTAACCAATATCGGCGCCACTGCAGGCTCTATCGCCTATGTCGACGGCAGTCGCACCCAACACAATGTGGATTTGCGCGCCGAAGGACAATACCAACTCTTTGGTCAGGAACATCAATTGATGTTTGGCTGGAATGGCCAACGCCAAGAGTTCGCCAATCCCTACTATTATCCCACTGCGGCAGTACCGCCTTTGGGGGATTTTCGCGATCCGAACTTCCAATATCCAAAACCTCAATGGAAGGAAACCTATACCACGGGTTCATTTGGCGAAACCAAACAGAGTGCAGCCTATGTGGCGACTCAGCTTAATCTCAGCGACGCGTTAGCTGTCCTCGTCGGATTACGCCTCAATGAGTGGGAAACCGACCAAGATAATTTTGGCAGCCGTTACGATTTCAACATCAGCAACGAACTCACCACTTACTTCGGCCTCACCTACGCCCTGACCGAGCAATATTCGCTCTATGCCAGTTATACGGATATTTTTGCACCGCAAACTAAGCAAAGAATCGATAAAAGCTACCTAGATCCAGTCAAAGGGAAAAACTACGAAGGCGGGATTAAGGCGAGCCTGTTCGATGAGGCTTTAGATATGTCGCTGTCGGTGTTTGAGATCAGGCAAGACAATGTCGGAGTCAGCACTGGCGATGTGATCCCAGGAACAACAACGCAAGTGTATGAAGGCGTAAACGGTACAAAAACACAGGGATTCGAATTTGAATCGACGGGTAAAATCACTGATGACTGGAATCTTTACTTAGGTTACACCCAGTTCACTAGCGAAGATCCTGAAGGCAAACGTGTCAGTACCACTTCACCACGCCAGCAATTAAAACTCTTCACCACTTATACCTTTGGCGGTGATTGGCATAAATTGCAAATAGGTGCGGGGGTTAACTGGCAGAGCCGCGTCTACCAAACAGTTAATTCGCCACTTGGCAAAGTCGAAGTCGAGCAAGGCTCTTACGCGCTAGCGAGTCTAATGGCGAGTTACGCCTTCACCGAGCAACTTAAGCTCAGCGCAAACCTGCACAACGCCTTAGATAAAAGCTACTACAGCCAAGTCGGTCAATACAGCCAATTCCAATACGGTACGCCGCGAAGTGCCAGCTTAACCTTAGACTATCGCTTCTAAGTCAGATTTATATTGAGATCGTTCGAAAAACCTTGTGAGCCCAAATCTTGGGCTCGCAAGGTAATCATTTACATGGACTTATCGATAACCGCGGCAATCAATCACAGCCATTAAGGAGTCACTATGGCAAGCCAACGGAGAGACACCAGACTGCAAACATTGTGCGATACAGCGCGAAGCCACAACGCGTTGAATCAAACTATTTTGTCACTCAATCAGCTGTTACATCAACGGGCACCCTTCTATGGCGAGCACCTTAGCGCAACGCAGTCACCTACAGGGCTCAGTTTTGATGAATGGAGTAACGTCGATACTTATCAAAAACTCATTGCACGTTTTGCCATCGCACATCCTAGCGCAGAAACTCAGGTTGAAACCGAGGTTAGTAAAACAGCTGCAACCAGCCGAGCGCCCGCTTTCGCCAGTAAAAGCGCCTTAGTCAGTAAAAGCACTACGGCCAGTAGAAAAGACACTCGCAAAGCGCTGCATTCACTTTGGGGTCAATGGTATTTTGGCCTTTTAGTTCCGCCTGTGATGGAGTGGATTTTTAACGCAAAAAAAGCCGATTTCGAGCCTATTCACTGGCAGCCACAGTCCGTTTTTATGCAGGTACACGCCAGTGGCCGAGTGGCAAAATTTGAATTTAACATCGCAAAACCCCAGCCAAATACCGCTTTGGCCTTTAAAAAACACCACGACATCGAGCCACTTTCCCAAATAAACACTAAGCCAAGTTTCAAGACAGACACTAAGGTACACTCGCCATTAACCCCATATAAGCCGCCAGTTGATAAAGAACTCGCCCTACAAGGCCTTATATTAAACTTACTGCAACCGAGTGTTGAGCGCCTACTCACTTTGAGCCCCGTGCCCGCTAAATTATATTGGAGTCACTTAGGCTATCTGATCCACTGGTATCTAGGAGAGTTGGGATTATCTCAGCAACAAAGTCAGCAACTTAAGCAAGCTCTGTTTCGCAGAGCGACCTTTTTTGATGGCACCCAAAATCCACTGTATAACAGCATCAATTTGATTGTTGAACCCAAAGAAGACAGCACAAACATCCAATGTATTCGCCGTACTTGCTGCCTAAGGTATCAACTCGCCAACACTGGCCAATGCCACGATTGCCCACTACTAAGTCGCCCTAACGCTAAGACAAACGCCGCCAAACAAGCACAAGTCTAACTTGCCCATTAAACCCATTTAATGGGCAAGATCGCAATCCTAGGCCCATGGTGCTTTTGCCCTTATGTTGCACATGCTACACTCAAGCCCATGTCTCTTTAACATGATTATTTATGAAACAACTGCTTGATTTCCTGCCCCTCGTCATCTTTTTTGCCGTTTATAAATTTTTCGATATTTATATCGCCAGCGGCGCATTGATCGCAGCCACCGCGCTTCAATTGATCGTGACCTATGCGTTATATAAGAAACTTGAAAAGATGCACTTAATCACCTTTGCGATGGTGACAGTGTTTGGCACACTCACTTTAGTGTTTCACGATGATTCTTTTATCAAGTGGAAAGTGACCATCATCTATAGTTTGTTTGCCATCGCCTTAGGTGTCAGTCAATTGCTCAATAAATCGATATTAAAGTCGATGTTAGGCAAAGAAATGCAAGTAGACGACAAAATTTGGGCTCGCGTAACTTGGTATTGGGTGATCTTTTTCGCCGCTTGTGGCCTAGTCAATATTTATGTCGCCTTTAGTTTGCCATTAGAAACTTGGGTCAATTTTAAAGTGTTTGGTTTAACCGCTTTAACCTTAATTAATACTGTCCTGACCGTATTTTATCTTTATAAACACCTTCCCGAAGATCAACGCAAGGAACTCAAATAATGTGGTATATGATTTCAGCTCAAGATTTTGAGAATAGTTTAGAAAAACGTTTAGCCGCACGCCCAGCCCATTTAGCTCGCCTACAAGCCCTCGCCGATGAAGGTCGTTTACTGATCGCTGGCCCACACCCAGCCATCGACAGTGAAAACCCTGGTGATGCAGGCTTTAGTGGTTCACTGGTTGTCGCAGATTTTGAATCCTTAGTGGCAGCAAAACACTGGGCCGATGCCGATCCCTATATCGAAGCGGGCGTTTACCAAAGTGTTGTGGTTAAACCCTTTAAACGAGTCCTGCCTTAATGAAAATAGTGTCCTTTAACATCAATGGTCTGCGGGCACGCTTGCATCAATTGCAAGCCTTAATCGATAGCCACCAGCCCGACATTATCGGCCTGCAAGAAACCAAAGTGCACGATGAGGCGTTTCCATTAGCCGAAGTCGAAGCCATGGGATATCAAGTGCATTACCACGGCGGTAAAGCTCACTATGGTGTTGCCATGCTGTCTAAAGTCGCACCAGAAAAACTGCAAAAGGGTTTTCCAAGCGATGATGAAGATGCCCAGCGCCGCATGATTATCGGCACATTTACCCAAGCGAATGGTCGTCCATTGACTGTGTTCAACGGCTATTTCCCCCAGGGCGAAAGCATAGACCACCCAACAAAATATCCTGCTAAACGTAAGTTTTATCAGGATTTAATGCACTACTTGCAGACAAATCACAGCAACGATGAAGATATCGCCATCATAGGTGACATCAATATTTCGCCGACCGATTTAGACATAGGTATAGGTGAAGTCAATCGTAAGCGTTGGCTAAAAACCGGCAAATGTAGCTTCCAACCGGAAGAACGTGAGTGGTTGAAAACCTTGCAAGACTGGGGTTTAGTCGACACTTTCCGTCAATTACACCCAGAGCGCATCGAACGTTATTCTTGGTTCGATTACCGCAGCAAAGGGTTCGATGACAACCGCGGCCTGCGAATTGATGTGATTTTAGCAACGCCTTCACTGGCAGCACGTTTAGTCGAATCCGATGTCGATTACGATCTGCGCGGCATAGATAAACCCTCAGATCACGCGCCCATTTGGAGCACGTTCAAAGAGGCTTAATCCGCTAACGTTCGACCATCTTAGTAGATATAAAACATCGGCTTAGGCCGATGTTTTTTTATGGGCGAAACATATTTTATCTTTGTCGTTCGATAAATGGTAAATGAGTCAAGTGTGATACTGAACGTAATTCACTTTTGGACAGATATGTCTTGAAGACGAGTGTTTTGGGATCAATAATTTTAGTTGTGAGGAGTTTAGCGTTTGCTGATATCCACTCACACATGCTTGCCATGGTATTTGCTCGTCGACTCGCAGCCAGTCCATCCGTGAATGCTCGACCGCCCCATCTGATGTGAAAGGATTCACAAATGCCGCGATGGCATGGACGCCAAAGAGCGGCCATGGGCCGGACGGTCGTCTCGCAAATCACCAAGGCTCACCTGTTTAGCATTGGTAAAACCTGTTTGTTTTAAAGAAATAGGTAGTATGCTTTGGGACAAAAGCGTGTTAGGTCATCAGCTATAACAGGTGAATTTCGCATAGAAATTTCTATGGTGTAACGCCTTGCGCAGCTGCATTTTTGGAGTAGAAGCTTTTGTGTTATCAAACAAAAAAGAAGGAACGGAAAAATTTCAGATACAGCAATTTGTTATGTTCGCATTCTGATAATACTATCAACATATTGACGGACCATTATTCAACTTTCACATAGAAGCAATTACATTTACAACTGAAAAGACCAATTTGAGGATCTTTAGGTGTAACTCCCTTACGTTTAGCTTGTGAGTTAGCAACTTCTACAGCGTGCTTAATCTCATTAATTTCTTTGCTAGATAGCCTTCTCGTATGCCCATGTACAGGACATCGTTCTCGTTCTCCATCACCCGATATTCGCTCTCCTGACATATCGATGCCCTCTTTCTAATTTCTACCGCTTTAAACATAACGCCACCAGCAACTGCCGGAGTGAGTTAGAAGCTTTTTTACGTCTTTTTGCAAAAAAGAAGACAGTTTACGGAGGTCAGATTGACTGGCCTTGTTAAACATTTTCGAACTTGAGCGAAAAACCACTGGAAACCCACTCTTTGAAATTTGCCGCCAACAATACCATAGACTCTTTCGTTAAATCGCCGAAAGGTACCCTATAAACTGGCCAGTCTTCTGAGCTTATATTATGTGTGGTATCGAAGACAATTGACTCTCCCCCACCATCTGAACCAATAGCAACCAACCCAGGCAAGTATTGCTCGTAGCAATAGGCTTCTGTTAATTCGGATATCTCTTTAGCGCTCCAGAGCACAACTGAGTCATCTGGTTCTTGCACGCCAATCGGAGTTTCTGCCCCATTAGTTTCAAGCAAGAACTTCTTATACTCACTCGGAAGATCTGTTCCTAACCATTTCTCAAGAACCTGAATTTCTTCAGCACTTGCTGGATTTTCCGGATATTCGAATTTATCTCGATATTTGCTCATAATGCTTAACGCCCATTTAAGGGGCTGATAATCGTTTGCTAAAATTGTGTAGCGAAGCCGAGCAAACTGTTAGCAGTCCCGCTTTAAATGCTTGTATGGGTTAACGTTTGGCTAAGGGGCAGGCTTTAACCCATCACTGAGAGCGGAACGAACGATTTGAACCACTATTTAGGCTATCACAGTTA
Organism: Shewanella sp. ISTPL2; assembly: GCF_013283205.1. NCBI lineage: Bacteria > Pseudomonadati > Pseudomonadota > Gammaproteobacteria > Alteromonadales > Shewanellaceae > Shewanella > Shewanella sp. ISTPL2. Next base: position 720,151 of record NZ_JAAPAV010000001.1, read on the forward strand.
CTCAAGGTCTACACAAACCTGCTTGTGCCATGCAGAAAGATTCGGCCATTCTTCCTTAGTGCTGCCGTTGTGAGACCAATAAATTATCTCACCCGTCTTTGCTATGCAGAAATAGTCGCCATTATCCTCGATGAATGGCAAAAGGTCTCTTGGAAGACCCATGACATTCCAGGCTGTTTCAGCAATGTCAAAGATATCAAGATGTCCAGAGCCGGGTAAAATTACCGCAGGCTCAAAGGTAGCGTTTGCAACATCGCTGCCAGACTTCAAAAATGATCGGTAGTCGTCATGAAAACTGATGCCCAGTTTGCTTTCTGCGCTAGCTATTTCGGTATCTGTCGGGTTTCGAAATGGATCGTTATTCATAATTATTGTTGCCTAACGTTAAGCGGCGTCCCAAGCCAATTTTAATTGACCGAGGCGAACAAGTGATACTCTAGTGAACGTTTATCATCAACAAAAAAATTTAAAATTGCTTGATATTTTTCTTAAATATTTCCGATAAAGGTTAACACAATCAGCCATATAGACACCATCAATTTCCCCAAATTCTATTTTTACAAAACACAGATTTCCACCGCCAACCACAGTGAAATACCCTCCGCAAAAAGGACATTTTCAGACATAACTTTCTCCCCTGAAATCTATGACCGTCAATTTAGATAATGTCACGCTGATAGAACGGAATGGGGCAATATAACTAAATAGTTCTTTGGGTACTTCCAAATTAAAATGGCGGAAATCTAAGATTTCCGCCATTGTCGGATGATACGTTACTACTTAACATGAGACTCAGTATCGGGCGTTATTGCTCAACACCCCATGCCGACGACTCACATTAAAGGTGACATATTAACTTGTGCGGTACTGCTTTAAAATGCCATCTAACTCGACCGAGGCATGGTGCAGATCATTGGCTAAGGTCACACTGCGCTGGGCTGTTTGTTTGATAGTTTCTGACTGATGGCGGATTTCATTCAATTGTCCGGCAATGTCGCGAGCGGCGACACTCTGCTCTTCCGCCGAGGCGGCAATTTGGCTGCTCATATCAAATACCGCATTGACCGATTGCGCCATGCCTTGAACATCATCACCGACGGCGATAATCGCACTGCGACCTTCATCGGCCTGATCGACTATCTCCATGGTAATGCTAGATAAACGACTCGTGCCAGATTGTAAGCCTTCAATCATGGCCTGAATTTCTACCGTGGCCTGTTGAGTTCGACCCGCTAAGGTACGCACTTCATCGGCTACCACGGCAAAGCCACGACCTTGCTCACCGGCACGGGCCGCTTCAATGGCCGCATTTAAGGCTAATAAATTAGTTTGCTGGGAAATACTGTTAATGGTTGTGACTACAGCATCAATACTCGCCGCATCCTTAGACAATTGTTCCACCGATGAAAACGCCGCACCAATCTTAGTTGAAAGTAAGCCAATACTTTCCACTGTGTGGCTAATACGCCCACGACTGGCCAACATTTGGGTTGAATTTTCCTTGGTTTGCAACGAAGTATTACTTGCATTAACAGAGACTTCTTCAATCGCTGAGGTCATTTGCGCCATCGCCACGGCAACGGAATCGAGGAATTGATGTTGGAACCCAATCAGTTTATCACTGGTGGCCGCCTGTTGATTAAATTCATCGGATGCCAATGATAAGGTCTGTGCATTTTTGCCAATGGCTGACACCATTTCACTCATATTGTCGGCGCAGCGATCGATTTCGCGGGCAATCAAACTGAAATCGTCAGTACCAAAGAAGTTTAATCTAAAGCTCAAATCACCATCGGCTAAGCGTTTGATGGCTAAGTACATGTCCCATAATCCACCACCGAGTGAAGTCGAAATCCAGTAACTCAGTTGGAATAAAGGCAACAAGCCCACTAATGCTAACCAGAACATAAAGTTAGCATCGCTACGCGCATCGGCTTCCCACTCATGGACATTCTGTGTCAGTTGTAAGGCTTGACCTGACACACTGGCGCTGGCCGTCACTTTATCCCCTTGACGCTGCGCGTCACTTTGCCTTGAAGTTACAGTTAACCCGTATTGGCTGGCAAATTGAGATAAGGCGTCAGCTTCTAGCTTTTGCGCCGTTGCAACTTGCGCTAGGGTATCGACGCTCGCTTGAACCCGAGCGATAGAGGCCTGCTCAAGGTTACGGTGCGCATGTTGATAGTTGACAAGCGCCACGGCGACCGTGATCAGCGCCACCATAGAACACACTACCCAAAATTTTCCGTTGAGACTGAACTTGATCAATATGGCATCAATGGTACGAAACTGGATTTGTTTCATCTTGATAATTCCTAAGAACAAAATGCTATTTGGCACTAAATCAGCAGTATAGCTCAGATTGTCACGACAACTATGTCAGTCATAAGATCTGAGCAGGTATTATGCTAATCAGCGCTAGCAACTTGGTTACGTGTGGCGGCAGACCACTTTTGTGTCAGAGTAACCAACTGCCCCGTTAACAGGCTCATGCTAAAACCTAATAAGCCACCAATGATCAACGACGGCACGACATTGGCCACATCACCCGCCATAGCAAAGGTAGTGCAACAGCCAATAAATGCGCCGGGAATAAAGCTAAGCTTTTGATAACTTGCCTGTAAACACATGGCCGAAGTGGCTATGCCGGTAAAAATATACCCAAATACGGGCGAAATAAAAAAGCTGCTACCCGAGATAATGAGCCAAGCCCAAAAAACACCGGACAGGTTTGTGCACCACGCCATCATCACGCCCTGAAAGCCGGCCTTAGGTTGAGCAAAAAAAGTGCTACAACCTAAAAAGCCGATCCAAGTGACCAGATGAAAAGCATCTGCGACGCCACACCAAATAGCCGCCAATAGGCCGGCAGAAATAGCGACTTGCCAACGATTTTCCATGGATGACCCCTTTAGTAATTCTATTCACGGAAGTTTATACCCTTGGGCGCTCTAAAATGTGTATTTTGAGGTAGCTTGGGTAAACATATTGGTTAAATTACCTCTATTTTGGTAACAAAAACCTGATCTATTGCTAATTTTCGGCATTAATGCCCGTAAAATCGCTAACAAGCAAATTTTTTGTGGTAAAAAAACGAAAAAAGCGCTTATTAGGCGCTTTTTTGTTCAAACGGCTTTCAGTTAACCCTCTTGCCGACACTTACACTCGCAATAGTTTATTCACGGGAAGATCGCGGATCCTCTGCCCCGTCGCCGCAAAAATCGCATTGATTAAACTCGGGGCAACGGGCGGCACACCCGGCTCACCCACGCCTGCGGGCGGCGCATCAGACTCAATAATGATGATCTCCATATCGGGAGTTTGGGGAAGTCGCAGCAAAGGATAATCGTGGAAATTCGATTGCTGCACTTTGCCCTCTTTGTAAGTGATTTCCCCCATCAAGGCTAAGCTCAGACCAAATATAATCGCACCTTCTGTCTGGGCTTTTACCCTATCGGGGTTAACTATTGTGCCCGCATCGATAGCAGCGATGGCATTTAGCACTTTAAGCTGTTTATCCTCACTCACTTCTACCAACATAGCCACAGCGACGTAACTCACAAAACTGCGGTGTACAGCAAAACCCCAGCCCTGATTTTTACCCGCCTTGGGCGCCTTAGCTTGGGCTTTTTCGACCGCGTCGATGACCCCAAAATAGCGACTGACGTCCACGGGATGACGATCAAGATCTTCGCCATAGTTGCCATATTTAAACTGTTGGTCGGTAAAGGTCTCACGCCTTGCTTCACCTAACAGGCTACGCCACATTGCAGGGCAAGAAACCTGAGAACGATGAGCCATTTCATCGACAAAACTGCCAACACTAAAACCGTGCTGAATGTTACATACAGAGCGCATCCAACCAATACGGCTATGCGCCTGCGCTTTTACCGCTTCGTATCTTAAATTCGGCAAAGCAAAGGGTACATCCACAAAGCCTAAATCCAACTCACCGCCAGAGGGATATTCCACACCTTCAGCAAAGGTTGAACTGATCGATGGGAATCCCGTACGGGCTAAAAGCGCGGTCGGTTTGTTGCTGGCATCAAACAGTGCCTGATAAGACTGGGCGCTGATGGCATGGTAATAACCGTTTTGGATTTCATCTTCGCGGCTCCAACTCACCTTAATTGGACGCTTGAATTGCTTCGATAACAGCGCGGCTTCAACGCTAAAATCAGGTTTGGATTTACGCCCAAAACCACCACCCAATAAGGTGACATTCACTTTAATCGCATCTTCTTCCATACCCAGCGCTGCGGCCACATTTTGCTGAGTACTTTGCGGCGTTTGGGTCGATGCCCAGATTTCACAGCCCTTTTCAGTCACATGGGCAGTAGCAACGGGCGGCTCAATAGAGGAATGAATTAAATAAGGCACGGTATAAACCGCCTTTAACGTATTCGCTTCGGGCCAGTTTTTGACCTCATCGCCAACTTGGCGCACAACATTACCGCTTTGCTGTACTCGCTCGACCAACTCTTTCAAATAGAGGCTTGAATCATGCTGACTGTTGTCGGCCTGAGTCCAAGTGACCTTTAATACTTTGCGCCCTTCAAGGGCACTCCACGTGTTTGTGGCGATGACTGCAACGCCGCCCAAAGCCTGAAAAGCGGGTGCGCCCTTAGCGGCTGGCAAACGATACACATCCACTACCCCGGACACTTTACGCGCTGCGGTATCGTCCAAGCTTGCCACATCGCTCCCGAGCACCGGTGGGCGTATTATGCTGGCGTAAAGCATGCCGTCGCGTTTGATATCGTAACCATAAATCGCGCTGCCGCTTAACATGGCATCCATATCAACGATTTGGCGTGATGCGCCAATCTGCTTGAAATCTTTAACCTCTTTAAAGGTTAATGACTCAACGGCAGGTACGGGTTGCTCTGATGCGGCTAACGCTAACTCGCCGAACTTGGCCGAGCGGCCCGATTTTGCATGCAACACTTTATGGTCGGCGGTATGCACCTCGCTCACGGGGACTTTCCAGCGCGCAGCGGCGGCTTGCTCTAGCATGGTTCTTGCCATCGCCCCCATCTGGCGCATACGGTCGTAATTTTCGCGAATACTGCGGCTACCGTCAGTGTTTTGGCTGGCATAACGTTTATCGGCTAAGCCTTGAATAGGGACGATTTTATCCCAATCCGCGTCTAACTCTTCGGCTAAGACTTGCAGAATGCCGGTTCTGATCCCCTGTCCCATCTCGGAGCGATGGCAAGTGAGGTACACTTTGTCGTCTTCACCAATGGCAATAAACAGATTCAGCCGCGCTTCTTTATCCTGCGCCAGCGCCATAGGGCTCCAAGTTAGTCCACTCGCCCCTAATGCTAATCCGCCCCCCACTGCGCTAAACAGTTTTAACACGTCGCGGCGGCTGATATTTTCTACGGCAGTAAAAGTACTCATATTAGCCCTCCTGTTTGGCATAGTTTTGCAGTGCGGCTTTGATCCTAGGATAGGTGCCGCAGCGGCAGATATTACCCGACATGGCCGAGTTGATTTGTGCTTCAGAAGGTTTCGGATGCTGCGCCACTAACGCCGCAGCCGACATCAGTTGTCCCGCTTGGCAATAGCCGCACTGGGGCACGTTATGTTCGGCCCATGCATTTTTAAGCTTTTGATTATCCAGCCCTTCAATTGTTGTCAGACGTTTTCCTTGTGCCTGCCCCAAACTGGTTAAACAGGCGCGCACAGGTTGGCCGTCTAAATGCACAGTGCAAGCACCGCATAGCCCTGCACCACAACCATATTTAGTGCCCGTGAGCCCTAAAATATCCCGTAACGCCCACAGGATTGGCATTTTAGGATCGGCATCTAAGGTAAATGATTTACCGTTGATGAAAAGTGTTTGGGTGGAAGCGGCGGTACTGGCTTCCTTGATAACTGCAGTGGTTGATAATACTTCTGCCATAACTCACTCCTTAAGTGCCAACCACGACGCAAGATCGGCTTGGGTATCAATATCAATTGCGGCGCGGGGTAGTGTTATAGCGACTAACGCTCCCCGCTGTGCTTGTTGTTTTAGAATCGATTTCGCCCCGCGATCACCACTCAAGTGAGTGAACTGCGGTAATGTAGAGGCATTAAAAATAGCTGGTACGCCTAAATCATCCAAATAATGGGCGGCAACGTCTTTACCGGTTTCATGCCATGTCCAAATCAGTTGTCGATAATCGTCTGCACTCAAGGCCACTTGGTCTGCCAATGTCAGCAGCATGGCATCAAAGCCCTGCTCTTTGGCATAGCTTGCCGCCAAACTCACTGAGGATGCCAAGCCTGTTTGCCACTGTGGATTAACTAAAATATCAAAGGGTTGGCGGGAATGAAGCTCGACTAATAATGGCTGCAATATGTACTGATGAGCACCGAGTATGATTAACAAAGGCGTATGCTGGAGCGAATGAGTGTCTTTGCGATCCAAACCTAAATCTTGGCAACTAAGCTGCTGTAAACGCTCAACATGAGTGTTAATGATGGTTTGTTCGCGAATTTCCGTAGCGCTATGTGATGGTAGAAGTTGCGCTAACTTTACCCCATCAAAGCGCTTACTCTCACCCGCCGCAAGTACCACAATCAGCAGGCGCTTGGATGAAAGTGGCGTTTTCTCTGTCAACGTTAGCGCTGCCGACTTTGGCGCTGTAGACATTAGTACAGAAGGCTTTTGTACTGGCGGCAATGTCATCAACGCATTATCTCATCGAGATGTTTTAAGGTTGCGCCATGGAGCACGCCGTGGCACTGGGCCAAAATACTTAACGCCACGGCACTCGGTAACTCGCCGCCAAGGGCAAGCCCTGCGGGAGCAGAAAATACCCCAGAAAAAGATTCAGTACTGAGCCCTGCCATTCCAAGCACTTTATCCCGTCGATGGGCGGGACCAAGCAAGGCGATATAGGCTAGCGGATGCGCTTGAATAACCTTTAATGCCGCAGCATCTAAGCCCAAGTTATGGTTCATCACCACGGCGCAATCCAATTGAGCGATATGATTCGCGGTTAATTCCCCCGCGGTCAGTTTCACTATATGGGCATGGGGGAAATCCGCCGCTCTGGCATAGGCGGTACGACCATCGAAAACAGTCACTTGCCAACCTAAAGTGTGGGCCATGGCGGCAACGGGCTTAGCATCGATACCACCGCCAAAGATCCCAAGATGGAATCTTGGTCTCAAGGGAATAATCAGTGATTCTCCCGCGTCTTGGGTGAAAACGCCCGTGCGTACAAAATCGCTGGCGGGGAATGGCGTCAACTCCTCAGAATAAAACGCAGCGTGATACTGGCGTGCATCCGTCCCCGCTTTGACTAAAGGCAATTGGTAAAAACCCGACCGACCGTGGCGAAATGCCTGCACTAGCTCAACTAAGCCAAGATCATGATTCTCTTTTAGCAGAGGGATCAACATGATATCTACTATGCCACCACAACCGAGTCGATAGCTGGCATCGGACTCATCGCTTGCATCATAGGTGACGCACATGACTTGCTTAGTCTGCATGGCATTTTGAGCATGACGGCGTAAATCGGCTTCTAAACAGCCGCCACTTAACATACCTACGCCTTGACCAAACTCATGGAACAACATCATGGCACCGGGTTTACGATAGGCCGAACCTTGAATTTGGGTGATCACCGCAAGCACCCAAGCGTCATCTGCCAGCGGTAGCCAATGCTCTAGTAAATCTTCGATTTGGTGATCCATCCGCAAGGACTCCATTGGGTTAGGGAGATTTAAAAAATTTAATGCGCTTATCGCTATTGAAACTATCACTGTTAATAACGCAGCTATCGACGTCTATTTGTCATCAAAGCTTGACGCAAGTTTTATCAGCAAATAAAACCGCTTCGTCAAACGCTCGCATTAAACATATGGACAACCAAGTTAGCAAAGGCGTGTGCGTATTGAAAGGAGTAATAGATTTCAAAAAGTGTTGAAGCATAAAATATGTTCAGGGGAAGTTAAAGAGGAAGAATTGACGTCCATGTCTGAGTGGCGTTTGTTCGCGAATCAACCACATTTCATCTAAAACTGGTATTCGCCCGCCTTAGTGCGCAGTATCTGGGATTGGTTGTCTAGACTAATGGATGTCGATTCAATCTGTTCGATAATCTGTGATACTTCACGGGAATTATCGCGGATCACCATCATGCTCGAAGCGATTTCTTTAGAAACCAAGGATTGTTCTTCGGTTGAAGCGGCAACCTGAGTATTGATCCCATGAATCGCTTCCGTACTATGGCGAATATCCTCAAATACTGCCACGATACGTTGCAGTTCTACCCCTGCCTTTTGCATTAGCGTCGCCGCTTGAGTCACAGATGTACCCACTTGATTGGTACGGCTTTGAAGGCTTGCGACAATATCATCGATTTCCTTGGTGGAATCTTGAGTGCGCTGGGCTAATGATCGAACCTCATCAGCTACCACAGCGAAGCCTCGTCCTTGCTCACCGGCCCGTGCGGCTTCAATCGCGGCATTCAGTGCCAGCAAATTCGTTTGCTCAGCAATTGCCTTAATCACACTCAACACATTGCTGACTTGGGTACTTTCGTTCACTAGATGTGACATAGAGTCTTGAGTATTCCTAAACTCAGTTTCTAATACCGACATGGCTTTCAACGCTTCCGATACTGTCTGTTTACCTACAGTGACATGCGTTTCATTTTCGGCGGCGCGGCTTTCAGCATTCGAAGTGCTCTCACTCACATGCACTAAGGTCGTGGTCATTTCTTCCATCGCACTGGCGCTGGCATCCAGTTCTCTCGCCACCCGATTTGAGCTTTCACGCGAAATTTGAATTGATGCTTTAGTTTGCTTAGCTAAATCAGCCACCTCTTTTGCAATGCCATCCGTCGTCGATAATGAACTGGCAAGGGAGGATATAAACAAGTTGATTTGATTAACGATTTCGCCAATTTCCCCCTGAGTCGTAACAGAGATCCGCCGCGCAAGATTTTTAGAGCGCTGAATATCGAGCAATTCAACACAGGTCTGCACTAAGGGAGTCACAATCCTGCTTTTAACGATAATAAATCCGCCAACGGCGGCTAAAATCACGATAAATAACACCAGTTGGGACCAGTTTAATGCAGCATGCAGGGAGTCGAGTCGGTTATTCACATCACCATCGGTACGTTTATCCAATGCTGTAAAAAACTCATCAATCGGCTGCATGATCTTAGCTTTTTCTCTGTGGTATTGGTCGCTATGTAATAACTCCCTCGCCATAGTTAAGTTAGGCTCACCTTTGATCGTGTAAGTTTGGGTGTTGGGGTCCATAAAAATACCTTTGACGGCATTCATGGCTTTCACTTCGAGGGCGACTAACGCATCTGAGTTTTGCTGAGCTTGTTCAAGGTAACGGAATTCTTCATCAGAAAAACCGAGGGACTTCATTTGCGTGTTTATCGCAATGCTAGCACCGTCGGGCTTTGGCTTATCGCCATAACTCAACACCAAATCCCAGTAAATCTGGTGATATTTTTCAGGTCTAGACTTCTCACCATTACGGATAGCCAAAATATCCATATACATTTTTTCGTATTTTTCATCACCCGTAACAGCGTAAGTTCGAGCGAGACGCGTTAGGTCATCGGAACTTTGTCTTAACTCATCGGCAACTTGATAGGACTGATATCGGACGCTAGCCGCATCATTAAAGAGATCGATTTTAGACTTAACATTGAAGCTCAATACCGCAGAAATCACGGCACTCGCGACTATGGTCGAAAAGACCACGCTCATCATTGTTTTTGTTTTCATACTTACCCCAGTAGACGGAAGAACTGCTTTAAGTCTAGAAGGAAAAACAGAAAACATAAAAAAGGTTGGTTTATTAGCTGAAATAATCATTTGATTTGCGAGTGATTATCGCTCACAAATCAAGCAATGCTGAATGGCGTCTCAATTACAGTAAAAGTTGGTCCGCGACAAAGGGGTTATGCTCGCGCTCTTCACCAAAAGTCGACATAGGACCATGCCCAGGAATAAATTCAACCTCGGCGCCTAAGGGCCACAGTTTTTCGGTGATCGAGTGAATTAAATCCTGATGATTTGATTGGGGGAAATCGGTGCGGCCGATAGAACTTCGAAACAAAATATCCCCCACCCACGCCAACTTAGATTGGGCAGAGAAAAGTGCAATGTGTCCCGGCGTATGCCCAGGGCAATGCAGCACAGATAAACTTTGCTCGCCCACTTTAACAATATCGCCATCCTGCAGATATTGATCCGGTTCAAAGGCATCGCAATGGGGAAAACCAAAATTTTGGCTTTGCTTAGGTAAGTTATCAATCCAGAATTTATCGGCAATATGCGGGCCAATAATCGGCACATTGGCGGCTTTCGCTAAGGCTTGTGCACCACCGACATGATCGATATGCCCATGGGTAAGGAGGATTTTTTCGAGGACGAGTCCAAGTTTCGCCACTTCGTTTTGGATCCTGTCAATATTCCCGCCGGGATCCACGACCGCAGCACACTTGGTTTTTTCACACCAGATCAAGCTGCAATTTTGCTGAAAAGGTGTCACTGGAATAATCTGATACTTCATAGCTTCAATCTCGTGTTATCCATAAGCGATAGATTACGCTAAGAAACTCATCATGGCTCAAATTTGTATCCAAAAAATTGATCTTCACCAAAAGCTAATCAAATAATCCTAGCTTACGACATAAACTATTTTGTCTATACCCAAGTTAGCTGAAGATACGCGTTTCAGGTAGCCTAGGTTGCTGCATCTTCAGCTTATTTGGGTATACAATCTGCCAATCACAATAACATGATCCTCTGCCATTAAGGTTGTTTGATGAAACCCGATATTATTCTCGCCGGAGTGCTGGCGAAGAAACACACTTTTACCTTACCCCTCAACTATCAAAATCCAATTGCAGAGCAAATCCAAGTGTTTGCCAGAGAACTCTGTAGCCCAGAAAACAAAGATAAAAAACTACCTTATATCGTATTTTTTCAAGGCGGCCCTGGATTTGCGGCCATGCGTCCCGCCAGCAACAGCGGCTGGATCCGCCGCGCATTAAAAGAATATCGAGTGTTATTACTCGATCAACGTGGTACAGGCTTATCAACACCGATTAATTACCAAAGCCTGCAACATTTAGATCCCGCAGCTCAAGCGGATTACCTAAGCCATTTCAGGGCTGACAATATCATTCGTGATGCCGAAACGATTCGTGCCCAGCTTTGTCCCGCCGATAAGTGGGCGATTCTCGGCCAAAGTTTCGGGGGATTTTGCGTGTTACATTATTTAAGCGCCGCCCCTCAAGGCGTCAGCGAAGCCTATATTACGGGTGGCATACCATCATTAACCCGTAGCAGCGACGACGTCTATCTTGCGACTTATCAACGCGTACTGGCGAAGAATAAACAATTTTTCCAACGCTTCCACGATGCTCAACATCTCGTCACTCGCTTAGCAAAACATTTGCTTGAAAATGAAGTGTATTTGGCAACGGGTGAACGCCTCACGGTTGAAATGTTGCAACTGCTGGGTATTAATATTGGAATGGAGCAAGGGCCTGAATCGGTTTATTATTTGCTTGAACAAGCCTTGATCAACACGGCTTCAGGGACAGTCGTTAACCCGTTATTTTTAAATCATTTCGGTCAAATGCTCGATTACAACACTAACCCTATTTTTGCCCTGTTGCATGAAGCCATCTACTGTCAACACTCGGCTTCACAATGGTCGGCACACAGGGTTAGACAGCAATTCCCCGTCTTTAACTATCAACAAGGTAAACCGTTTTTATTCACAGGTGAGATGATATACCCATGGATGTTTGACCAATTTAGTCACTTAGTGCCGCTTAAAGCCGCGGCAGAAATCCTTGCCCATAAATCAGATTGGCCAACACTTTACAATCTAGAGCAACTGGCACAAAACCGAGTCCCTGTTGCAGCGGCCATTTACAGTGAAGATATGTTTGTAGAGATGCAATACAGTTTAGAAACCACAAAACAAGTTGGCAGGCTAAAGTATTGGTTAACATCAGAATATGAACATAACGGCATCCGCATGGATGGAGAACGCATACTGGATAAGCTCATCAGCTTAAACCGAGGCGACACCCTAAGATAAATATGAGCTTTAAGGGCTAATTAAGTTAATGCTGAGATTATATGCCTGCTCCTCATCAGTTGAGTGATTTTGGCAAGCTTTAACGACCCATTTCCGTATGAGTAAACCGTTTTGGTTTACTCTTTTTTTTGCAAAAAATGCACTCACCTTCGGCGAGTGCATTGCCCAATAAAATAGACGACAAAGCAAAGTGACAAAATCTTAAAACTATCGCTTCATTTTAGGATAAGTAAATTCATGACATTGATTACAATAAACTTTGCTTTCTTTATGTTCTTGATGACAGTAGGTACATGGTAAATCAGAACCGTAATGTAAACTGTCATGGGGATTGGGCTCGACCGAATGCCCCGCGTCTTCAGGTCGCTTAGTCAGTTTAGCCACATCCTGAGGAGAACCATGGCAGTTAGCGCACACTGCGGCATCAGGTATGGTCTTACGCTTTACATCACCATGACAGGCAGTACAGTCGACCTGACCATTCTCACTTGTCATCACATCCTTATGATAATCCTTAATATTCATCGCATTTGTTGTTATTGGCAGCATGAACATGCAACCAAGTAAAAGTGTATATAAGGGTTTTAACATCAGACTCTTCCTATAGCGGGGCATACTGCCCCGCATAACATATTAATAATTTGCGATAAATTCAGTTGAAGTTTGGATATCAGGCGTGAATGGGCGATCTTGAGCAACAAATGGCACTTTTTCTCGGTAAGCCTTGAACATGGCTTCGGTCGCTTTACCTAAATGAAGATCTGGAGTGGCCAACTTACGTAAATCAATCGCTTGACTTGAATGCAGCAACTCTAAACCGTAGATCACACGTGTGTTGTCAACAATCTGGATCAAATTGTCCGCAGCAAGCTTCAGGTTAGTGAAAGTATCTTCAATTCCCCCCGCAATTGAAATCCCATCAAATGACACTGGGGTCGCCAACTGTTTATTACGAACCTGCATATCTACAAAAGCTTTTTGAATCGCGCCAAAAGCATGGCCATTATTACCTGGAGCACTTAAAAAGCGTGGCAGTTTAGTAAAGTGATCATCGGATAAGTGGATAGTGCGCATGACACTGTTATGGGATACATGCGTCAACGCCACGCTCAAGTTTTGTACTGCCAGTGTAACAGGCAAAGGTTCAAAGTTCGTGGTTGGGAACACACCACCTTGCCCTTCGACAATATACTTAGCAACCTGTGGAAACTTCGCATACTCATTCGATGCGCCAACAATAACTGCAGGGTTATCATCCGAATGATTTATTTGAATATTTACCACATCATTCAATTCTGCTAACGCTTGTTCAGCACTGGCTAACGTGTATGCTGTCGTTCGGTAACTGAGAGGGTCCTGCAAAGGACGTTCATCATTAAGCTGCCATAAATAACTGCCATCTAACTGTTTTAGAATGTCACTTGTGCTGGCTTTAATATAAGGGAAAGGACGAATATCATTGGTTTGTGGTAAAAATGGCGCCACGTTACCATTTAATCCCTCAAGGCTTAAACCAAATAGCGTTGGCGAGATAGAGAGTAATTGCTTGGCCTCACGGTAACCTTGCATCGCATAAGCAACTGAAAACGAATTGTTAGACAGAATTGATAGTGCATCTTTCCCCATAGGCACAAGTGGTGTAATTCCGGCATCCGCCATAGCATCTTTACTGCTAACACGTTGTCCTTTGTAGAATACTTCCCACTCACCCACCATAGCTAACCCGACATGGGATGAGAGCAAAATATCCGCTTCACCTACAGTACCGTGGGCGGGGATGACTGGCGTTAACCCTTTGTTAAGGTATGCCTCATAGAGTTCAGCCACAACAGGTTGCACCCCTGTTTGTCCCGCGAGCATAGTATTTAAGCGTACCGCCAAGGCTAATCGAGTTAACCGAATCGGTGCAGCGTCACCGACTCCTGCACTATGAGCTCGAAAAGTGCTGTAGTTAAAGTTACGTGATGCCTCAAGCACTTCATCACTTAACTTGCCATTGGCATCAAATAACTTGTGATCTTTGTTCAAACCAACGCCCACAGTAAGACCATAAACAGGCTTACCTAAACGAGCAGCTTCCATCAACAAACTATACTAATCACCTTATATTTCAGTCCCCAATCTAAGGTTTGCGCCTTACTAGCCCCTTCTGCATTAGTGAAACCAATAGGATAAACAGGCTGACCATGTTCATCACGGCGAGTCATGATAGCGTCAGCTCTCGCTTTACGATCTGCAAGTTCATTGAAAAAACGTTCACCAGTGCGCACATCCACCACAATACCGTGGGGATAGGTCGCAATCGTGTTGAACTGGGATGCAGTACCAAAGCCTTTTTCATCGGGAGATGCCCATGGGCCGAGTTGAATTTGGTCTAAATGAATAGGGTTAGCACCTAAGAGCATCATTTGCTTTAGGGCTTCTGAAGTTGCACCAGCATGATTGGTGGAATCTAAGTCGTTATTTAACTCAGGTAGTTGCATCATGCGATATTCAATATCGCGACCAAAGCCCCCCGTTGCCATAACAACACCACGGCGCGCGCCTATGCGACGTATTTTACCGGTTCGCTCATTAGGGAAATAAAAACCTTCACGAACTTCGACCCCAATCACGCGACCATCGAGATCTTTCACAAAGCTTTCGAGCTTGGTCTGATTTCTCATCACCACGCCTTTATCTCTCGCGGCGTTAATCAGCGGTCTGATAATACCTGCCCCTGAACTTTCAACGGTTTGCAAGACTCGTTGTATTGAGTGTCCACCAAAATGCTGCACAAAAGGTTTCCACTTAACCCCATGTTCAATCAACCACTGACAGGATTCAGCCGTGCCATTACACACCAGTTTTAACATCTCAACATCGTTCATGCCCCGACCTGCTCGCATCATATCGGCGACCATTTCATCGACAGAATCATTAATTCCAGCCTGTTTTTGCAACTCAGAGCCCGCCACAGCCATGGCACCGCCATTGATAGTTGAATTACCACCAAAGACTGGCATCTTGTCCACAACCATAACGCTCACACCAGCCTCTCTAGCTTGTAATGCCGCAGACATCCCAGCAAAGCCACTGCCGACAACTAATACATCCACAATCTCATCAAATACTTCAGGAGCAACACCACAATTGGCTGTTGCAGGTAAGGCTATTGCAGCCCCAAAGCCAGCAGCCATCACGGCCCCACCTTTTAGCAACTGCCGACGGCCTGTATCAATATCTTGAGTTTTACTCATGCTTACTTCCTTCAATAATGGCTGGAACTTGTCAGCATGGAAGTGCATGCGCTGTGCCAAGCACCTAAAAAGAGGTAATTAAGTGGGGAACTTTGATTGGAGGCACGGAATCACGAAATATAAAGATCTACAATCACGATACTTAATGATTAACATGAAATATCAATGGAAAAACACTTTTATCACGAATCGACACTGAGATTATTCAGTAGCCTACAACTCGAAAAGTCCCTGCAAAGTTACTTCGAGTTTATTCGGGATGAACTGCCTATTGATGGGCTATTTATTAATATTTTTCGCAAACAATTTAATGACATACAATTTATAGCTCATGTCAATGCTAACCAATCATGTACCTTAGATAGGCAAATATCTATCCCTGAAGAACTGGCTAAGTGCTTAGATGACCCTCAACGCCCACGCGTGAGAATTGTTAATGATATTGAGCACGACCCAATCACAGCTTTAGTTGCACCTAAGGTGATCAGTGGTATTCGTTCGCTGATCATTTTGAGAATGTCTATCGAAAATACCCACCTTGGGATAGTCGGATTTTATGCCAAAACGACAGGCGTTTTTCGCCCTCGTCATGCTGATTTAATTGCTCCGCATATGCATGCATTAGCCTTGATCACTGCACTAAATCTACGCGGACGTAATTTACTTAAAGAAAATGAAGCACTCTCAAAGCAGAATGTGAGTCTTCGCAGAACACTGGATGTCCAGAATGGCGTAGTGGGAGCCAATTCAGGCTTGAAACACGTCATGCAGCAAGTGCAATCTATTGCCAAGATTAATACGACCGTCCTAATGCTGGGTGAAACGGGGTGTGGAAAAGAAGTAATAGCCAATGCTATTCACGAACTTTCTGAACGTTCAGATAAGCCCTTTATCAAGGTCAACTGCGGTGCCATTCCAGATACTTTGATTGACTCCGAACTCTTTGGTTATGAAAAAGGGGCATTTACTGGGGCTGAGTCCCGTAAAATTGGCTACTTCGAACAAGCCAATGGCGGCACTATCTTCCTCGATGAAATTGGTGAGCTACCACTATCCGCACAGGTTCGATTACTCCGTGTACTTCAAAATAGCAGTATTACCCGTGTAGGTGGGCATGATGCTGTACAGCTTGATATTCGTATAGTGGCTGCCACCCATAGAAATTTACAAGCTATGGTACACAGAGAAATGTTTCGGGAAGATCTTTGGTATCGCTTAGCTATTTTCCCTATTGAAATCCCTTCATTAAGACAAAGACGTACAGACATTCCTTTACTCGTACAGCATTTTATCGAGCAACTGAGTTCAAAGTTCAACCTGCCTCAATTGCCAAGAGTTGCACCGGAACAATTGAATATTCTGAATCAATACGCTTGGCCAGGAAATGTCCGAGAACTCATTAACGTGCTCGAACGGGCGATAATACAACAACCTTCGGGACCGTTAGATTTTGGCTTCCTTGCTCCACATCAGGGTGAGGAAATTACGACCCAAGCAAATCAAACCGTTATCATAGATCCAAACTATGCGAGCGATAAACTTGTGCCCCTTGATGTTATGACCAGAAAATACATTAGTCATGCACTGCGGATTACAGGTGGAAAACTCTATGGTCCAGGAGGTGCGGCTGAGTTATTGGACATCAATGCTAATACGCTGCGTAGCAAAATGAAGAAACTGGGGATTGTGTAATCTTTCAAGGCTAACGAGTGCGCTATAACAAAAATAGAAAGCATCGGTTAACAAAGTGCATAAATAACAAAGGTCACATAAGTGACCGTTGAAAAATTAATGATAACCATAGGATCTAGAAGAAATAACGGATTCCCACCGCATAGTTGTTATCTTGTAGATCTTCATAGGCTTTATCATCCATACTGCTGAAATCTATTTTGGCCTCAACGTACATAATTGTGTCGCGGCTATAGCGATAATGCAGACCTAACACTGCAAATTGGCGTGTCCATTTTCCTTGGATCGCAGTATCTACATCGGTATCAAGATCTTGATATGTCAGTAATACAGTTGGAACGAAACCATTATCATACTGATAAGCAACAATAAACTCTGCTCCAGTTGAATCATATAAATCTCCACCCACTAATTCGTTTTGCTCACTCTTATGGGCGTTAAAACCTACGTATAAACCGTCAGCATCACGACCTGGAGCATATTGATAGAAACTACCGTATTGGGCGCCAATACCAATAATTTGGTTAGTGTTATCAACCTCTTGGCCTGCAAGATTTCCGGTAAAATCACCACGATTAAATCCCGCTAGCACTTTAAATTTATCAGTAAAGTTGTAAGTTACACTTGCACCGTAGCTAGGTTCGAAACTCAATTCGGAACCATCTTTCAAGGGAGCACCACTGCCATCATACAAGGCAACATCGCTATTTTGTTTAGAGGCATACTGCACTGCGACATGTAGATTACCAAAAGTATTACGATATTGCAGCGCAGCATCGGCACGTCCTGCCCCTGTTAAACCACCGTCACCGAAGGTATAGGCCCCCACTGACCACCCCGTAAAAGCATTGAGCACATCGGTTGTGTAAGCAACATCATAGTAAGCCCCCCATTGCTTACCAAAACTGATCTTTCCCCATTTCTCATGGGACATCCCTACATAACCCAGTCGATTGAATAAAAAATCTGAATTTTTAGATGCAGATAACTGACCGCCACCTTGGCCTTGCGTGTATATAAGGCCGTCATCACTGGTCACCATATTGATACCCCATTCCGTATGGGCAAAGGAGCTCCAGCCATTTTTCTCTTGACGGTCGAAACGAAAACCAACACGAGAAAAATTATCTATAACGGAAGTTTCATGACCATCATTTAACGCGGCAAAACCTAACCAACCTATCATGTTAACGCTGTTAGTTTGGTCATTATACAACTCAACGGCTTGAGCAGTTCCCATTAACAATAAGCTTGGGATCATCAAAGCGAGCAATGTCTTTTTCATTTCATCTACCTTTAAATTCAGCGAAACCACATATAATTACATGATTTATTTGATATATTATTTTCCCCAATCAATAGTAAGCAGGTTATATGCCACCGGGAGGAAAAGCTGAAAATCAAGGTGTTTTTTAGATACGGATCAGGCAATCTCGAAATATCGTGATTATCGGTTGTTAAATACCGTTAGATAAATTAAATGTCGTTATTACATCAAAAGACAATAACGACATATATGCAACAAGTGTGTCATTACACTGCTGTTGTAGATTTGCGGCTATTAGAAGCTGAACGACTGGTTGATCGAGTTACCGAACTTTTGGAACTAGTCTTTTGGGAAGCATATTTGTTGGAACCATCGTTTTTTGTTGTACCTATACCTTTCGCTGAACTTGATTTTTTAGAGTACGACTTACGATAACCGGATTTATTACTTGCCGTTTTACGATAACCTTGGCCTTGTAAACCATTAAGCGCGGTTGGCAGTTGTGCGCCTGCATTCTGGATAAGCGTGGATAAGGTGCCGAGCAGTGGCTGCATAAAGGCTTGATAAGAGGTTTCTTTATGGCAAATGCCGTTCAAGCTCGCTTCCCAAAGCGCTGTCATATCCGGCGTAGTCGCACTCGCGGGCAAGCTGTTAATCAATCCTTTCCCCACGTCTGTCGAGACAATAGATTTACCTAAGCGTTGTAAAAAACCGCGTTTGAACAGCAATTCGATAATACCTGCACGGGTGGCCTCTGTACCTAATCCGTCGGTTTCTTTAAGAATTTTACGGATCTCAGGATCGGTCACATAACGGCTAATACCCGTCATAACACCGAGTAAAGTGGCATCGTTAAAGGCCTTTGGTGGTTGAGTATTTTTCTCCAACAATTCGCCTCGAGTACAATGCAAAGCCTGTCCCAATTTCAAAGGCGGTAATTGGCCGATAAACTCGTCATTCTCCTCATCGTCCTTACCTGCGCTTTCTTCCGTCGACTTGTTGCCACTCGCCTTACTGCCATTTGGCTCTTGGCGGGCAAAGAGTTGCTTCCAGCCGAGGGATTTATCCTGACGCGCCTTGGTATTAAATAAGCCACCCTCGATTGTCACTTGCACTGTGGTTTCACTGTAACAATAAGCCGGATAAAACTGGGCTAAGTACTGGCGAGCAACATGAAGATATAACTGCCTCTCACGCTGACTCAAGCTAGATAAGTTAGCCGTCTTCTCTGTGGGGACGATTGCGTGATGGGCGTCCACTTTTTTATCATCCCATGCTTTAGATTTAAGACGGGGATCGGGTGCATCAGCACCTTGCAATAACTCAGCAGCACCGTCACTTATCGCCTTAAGTACCGAAGGCGCAAGGTTATGTTGCTCAACGGGTAAATAACGACTGTCGGAGCGTGGGTAAGTAATGAGTTTATGACGTTCATACAAACTTTGGCAGGTATCGAGCACATCCTTAGCACTCATGCCAAACCGTTTCGCCGCATCAATTTGCAACGCGGATAAGCTGTAGGGCAATGGTGGATTCTGTTTCTTGTCCTTAGCCACTAATTGAGTGACTAAGGCGGGTTTATCACTGATGCGACTCACCACATTTTGCGCTAGCCCTCTCGCTAACACTCGTCCTTCTTCATCCATATAGGGCTGACAAGCTTCGCTAGGTTGCCACTTGGCGCTGAAGGTTTCTTGCTTCTCGGTCGCCAAATGCGCTAGTACTTCATAAAAAGGTTTAGATTGAAAGTGGGCAATCTCTTCATCACGGCGCACCACTAGCCCAAGCAATGGCGTTTGTACTCGGCCGACGGATAACACGCCTTGATAACCGACCTTTTTACCTTGGATGGTGTACGCGCGGGTCATATTCATGCCATAGAGCCAATCGGCACGACTGCGGGCTAATGCCGATGTGGATAAAGGAATAAACTCGCGATTGCTGCGTAGCTGCGTTAGCGCCCGTTTTACAGCTTGTGGGTTTAAGTCACTGATCAGTAAACGCTGAGTTTGATGTAGCTTGTCCCCCGTCACGCCAAGATAGGCAATCACTTCATCCACGAGTAACTGCCCTTCACGGTCGGGATCGCCCGCATTAACCAAGGTGTTGGCTTGTTTGACTAATCGTTTTAGCACTGTGAGTTGACTGCGGGTTGCGGCCTTAGGTTTGAGTTGCCACTTGTCTGGCACTATTGGTAGGTGCTCAAACTTCCATGCTTTAAATTCAGGATTATAGGCGTCAGGTTCTGCTTGTTCGAGCAAGTGACCGACACACCAAGACACACAATCGCCATTGGCGGCTTCGATAAATCCATCGCCTTTTTTATGGGGTTTAGGCAATACATCGGCAATGGCCCGCCCTAGGCTAGGTTTTTCTGCGATATAAAGGATCATACAAACACCAAACACTGGATATAATTACAGTATAATTTAGCCCAAACGCCTGTTGAGTGCAAATTTCTGTAGTAAACCGTGCTTAAATGTCAAAGCTTAAGTGTAAATTTAATTGCGAATGATTCTCAACAAGGCATAAGATACATTAAATGACTAAGGAGTAACTATGAGACAATTTGCAATAAATGCGCGACAAGCAATGACAATAACTCCAGCATTAATATTAAGATTCAATCAGTTATTGATATTCCATAGCTTAATGTTACTCGCATTAAGCATGCTCACCAGTACCTGGCTGGGACAAATGAAAATCATCGATATGCCGTTAGCATGGGGATTCATTCTCGTCATTCCTATTGCTGTGAGTTTATCTCTATTACTCAGCCATCAAATCACGCGCCATAGCTTAAGCAGCTTATTCGGCGTGTGGATGCTACTTTGGGTAATGGGATAACTGACATTCATAATAAATCACTACCGTATTTCGAGTTAACTCGCCCCTCTGCTCTATTTATCCATGCTAAAACTCAATTTCAAAACACATTGATTTCAAATATTTAACATTTTAACTATGAAGCTCCCTAAAAAATAGTTATGTTGAGTATCTTGGATATTTACAAAAAATGTCTTAATCAAAAGTGAATGTCCTAACTCAACATCTGTTGAATAACCGTAAACCTAAAAACTCTGCTAAAACAACACAATAAAGGAATCGGAGTCTATGAATGAGATTGTCAACGCGATCAATAGTGTAATTTGGAGCCCTGCACTTATTTTTCTTTGCCTAGGTGTCGGGCTCTATTTCTCCCTTCGCACTCGATTTTTACAGCTGCGCCATCTGCCAGAAATGATCCGCCTGATGTTTGATGGTAAGAGTACTGATGCGGGAGTGTCGTCTTTTCAAGCACTCGCGATGACATTAGCGGGTCGAGTCGGTACAGGTAACATTGCAGGGGTCGCCACAGCAATCACCTTTGGTGGTCCTGGCGCTTTATTTTGGATGTGGATGGTTGCCTTTCTCGGTGCCAGCTCCGCCTTCGTTGAATCTACCTTAGGTCAAGTCTATAAAGAAAAAATCAATGGCGAGTATCGTGGTGGGCCTGCTTTTTATATTGAAAAAGGCTTAGGCATGAAATGGTATGCATGGGTATTTGCAATTGCGACCATATTTGCTTGCGGGATCCTGCTGCCGGGCGTACAAGCTAACTCGATAGGTTCAAGTTTAAAAACCGCTTTCAACATAGATCCTAATGTGACTGCAGCCATACTGGCTATGCTTCTTGGCTTTATCATTTTTGGCGGTGTAAAACGTATCGCTCACTTTGCCAGTGCCGTCGTCCCCTTTATGGCACTGGGTTACATCATAGTGGCTTGTGTCATCATAGCGCTAAATATTGGCCAGCTACCGGGTATTTTATGGTTAATTATCAAAAGTGCCTTTGGCTTTGATGCGGGTTTTGGTGCCATTTTAGGCTTAGCCATCATGTGGGGGGTAAAGCGGGGTATTTACTCCAACGAAGCGGGTCAAGGTACAGCGCCACATGCCTCATCTGCAGCGGCGGTAAGCCATCCAGCCAAACAAGGGTTAGTTCAAGCTTTTTCTGTGTATATCGACACCTTATTCGTTTGCTCTGCAACTGGTTTCATGCTGCTTATTACAGGACTGTATAATGTTCAGGGCCCAGACGGTGCGGCGCTCTATACCGGCATTGCCGGAGTCGCTGCAGGACCAGGCTACGTACAAACGGCAATGGAAAGTATGATGCCAGGATTTGGCAATATCTTTGTGGCTATCGCACTCTTCTTCTTCGCCTTTACGACCATAGTGGCTTATTACTACATTGCCGAGACCAACATTGCCTATATCAACCGTAAAGTAAATCATCCTTGGTTCATGGTCGTTCTCAAAGTCGTGATCATTGGCTCAACCGTATACGGCACAGTTAAAACGGCTGATATGGCTTGGGGAATGGGTGACATTGGTGTTGGACTCATGGCATGGCTCAATATTATTGCCATTATTCTATTAAGGAAAACCGCATTCACTTGCCTAAAAGATTATGAATCACAGCAAGCACTCGGCATAGAGCCACTTTTTGACCCGGTAAAACTGGGTATTAAAAATGCGGATTACTGGGTTGAACGTAAACACGCTGAAGAAAATGTAATGACTGAAACAACACAACGCATAAATACGTAGACGTTATCACGATGATCCGTTAAGCAAATATAAGCCATTAAAAAGCCAGTGATTTCTCACTGGCTTTTTTGTATCGTTTAGAACAAAAATAACACAAAATTTACGATACTGAATGACCCACAATCTTTATG
Source organism: Shewanella sp. ISTPL2 (assembly GCF_013283205.1). Classification (NCBI taxonomy): domain Bacteria; kingdom Pseudomonadati; phylum Pseudomonadota; class Gammaproteobacteria; order Alteromonadales; family Shewanellaceae; genus Shewanella; species Shewanella sp. ISTPL2. Next base: position 743,167 of record NZ_JAAPAV010000001.1, read on the forward strand.
GGTGACAGACGTTATGCAGCTCTAAGTTAGTGCCGATATCTTTATTTCGATCGGCTTTAGCATCATCATTACGCAGTTGCGTCAAGTGATCTAAATACGCTTGGTCAACGTCGTTCGTGATGTAGTGACCATCAAATACGGACGTTTCGAAACGTTTAATTGCAGGATTCTCCATTCTTACCGCTTCAATTAAATCGGGTAAGTCTTGGAAAATAATGCCATCAGCACCAATTAACTTGGCGATTTCATCGGCATCACGACCGTGTGCAATAAGCTCATTCGACGTTGGCATGTCAATACCGTACACGTTCGGGAAACGAATTTCCGGTGCGGCAGAGGCAAAGTACACTTTCTTAGCACCTGCTTCACGGGCCATTTCGATGATTTGCTCTGAGGTCGTACCGCGAACGATAGAGTCGTCCACCAGCAAGACATTTTTGCCTTTGAACTCAGTGTTAATCGCATTCAACTTACGACGCACTGACTTCTTACGCTCCTGTTGACCAGGCATGATGAAGGTACGGCCAATATAACGGTTTTTCACAAAACCTTGGCGGTACGGTAAGTCCATGCAACGGGCAATCTCCAGCGCGATATCACAAGAGGTTTCAGGAATAGGAATAACCACGTCGATATCGTGATCGTACCATTCTTTCTTAATCTTCTCGCCAAGCTTAGCGCCCATGTTGACGCGACTTGCATATACAGACACTTTGTCGATCGTCGAATCTGGACGGGCAAAATAGACGAATTCGAAGATACAAGGTGCATAGCTAGGCTCGGCTGCACATTGACGGGTATACAGCTGACCGTCAATTGAAACATAAATCGCTTCACCCGGTGCCACATCACGCATCACTTCAAAGCCAACAGCATCGAGTGCCACGCTTTCAGAAGCCACCATGTATTCAGTGCCAGTGGCGGTTTCGTGCTTACCTAATACTAAAGGACGAATACCAAATGGGTCACGGAACGCAACTAAGCCTTGACCAATAATCATGGCAACAACCGCGTAGGCGCCACGAGCTTGTTGGTGTACGTTAGCGACCGCATCGAACACTTCTTCCGACGTCAGGGTTAAACTCGTGGTTTTTTGCAGTTCGTCGGCCAACAGGTTTAACAAGACTTCAGAATCCGAAGTGGTGTTAACATGACGACGCTTTTTGATCAGTCCTTCGGCTAATTCGACTGTGTTGGTTAAGTTACCGTTATGGGCTAATGAGATCCCAAATGGCGAGTTAACATAGAAAGGCTGCGCTTCAGATGCGCTTGAACTGCCCGCAGTTGGATAACGCACATGGCCAATACCAGCATTACCTTGTAGGCGTTGCATATGTTTGACTTCAAAAACGTCTTTAACCAAACCATTGGCTTTACGTAGTCTGAAAGCACCACGATCAATGGTCACAATACCTGCCGCATCCTGACCTCTGTGCTGCAACACTGTCAGTGCATCATAAATGGTCTGATTAACCGATGATTGGCCAACTATTCCGACGATACCACACATGGGTAAGCTTCCTCATTGTAAGATGTTCTATCACTTAGGATTATTTTATTTTCTTTCTTATAGTTTGGGTACAAAGCTGGAGGTATTTTCCAAATAGTCAAAAAACCATTGAATAACAACGCCAAATTCGGGTACTAGCACAGAATCTTTCCACCATTGGGAGTTGGGAGAGCCTGTAAAAGCATCCATGAAAAACAACAAGGCGCTCACAATAAGCGCGCCTCGAATAGCACCGAAGCACAAGCCCAAAAGCCTGTCAGTGCCAGATAATCCGGTTTTGACAACAAGTTGTCCGAGAATATAGTTAACTAAGGCACCGAGTACCAAAGTGGTAATAAAGAGGATGGCAATAGAAACGCCATTACGCAGCATCTCATCGTTCATTTGTGTTAAGTGAACGGCAAGATCTTGGTAAAATTGGCTGGCAACAAAGAAAGCCGCAAACCATACCACTAAGGACATGGCTTCTTTGGCAAATCCACGGATCAGACTGATAAGAGTCGATAATCCGATGACGAATATGATAGCGTAATCAATCCAAACCATTGAGATGGCTTTCCGACATGGGCTTTAAGACGGCGCGATTCTACCAGAGACTGAAACGATTCTCACCCCTAGTGAGGTAAATAAATCATTTTCAGTCTCGAGTGTTGTATCACCATTAAGATTCTAAGGGATTAAAAGGAACAATCCAGCCCTTGAGACGTGTAAGGTTTTCCACCTCAACTTGTACTTTCTTCAGCTTTGCCTCAGACACATCGGGTCCGACAAACACTTTAGTTAATACGCCATCTTTAGGGTTTTCAGGAATAGTGTACGCTTTAAAACCACTCTTACGCAGCTGTGCAACCAAGGCTTTAACATTCGTTGCGTTGTTAAAACTGCCAAGCTGCAAGGTAAAGCCACTTTTCAAGCTGTCACGGCTGACCACTTTAACGGCATCCTCTTTGGCTGCACTGGCTTTGGGCGTTTCTGCTTTAGGCTTTTCAGCCTTAGCCACAGTAGTCGCTTTAGCGTCCGCTTTTTTAGCCGGCTCAGTTTTTACAGTGGCTTTAGGCGGCTCTTTTTTAGCTTCAGGTTTCGTTTCAGGCTTAGGCTCTGCTTTTTTAACATCAGGCTTAACGTCTTTCTTAACATCTTGCTTTGCGACTTCGATTACTGGCGCAACGGCAGACTTTTCATTGTCAGCATTAACTGGCATTTCGGCTAAGGCGACCTCAGTCCCATTCAGCGCGGCAGCATCCTCGGCTGACAAGACTTCAAACATATCATCGTCGGCTTTTTGCTGCTCAATCACGGTCGGGCGCAAAGGAATTTCGGAAAACTGCTCTTCTTGGCGATCTTTTTTGCCATCCAAAATATCCGGCAAAAAAATTACCCCAAGCGCAACCAGCACCACAGTGCCGACTAAACGATTATGAAACTGGCTAGACAAAACTGACTTCCTGCATAAATTGAGACTTAAAACCTGCCACAGTGTAAAAGGAGCCAAACACAATTACCACATCATCTGGGTTAATTTGCGCTTTTAATGCAGACCAAGCCTCAGATATGTCCTCAAACTCAAATGCAGCAGCCTCAGTGGCTAATGTTTTGCGTAGCATGGCCGAACTCGCGCCACGCTCACCGTGCAGACTGACCAAATACCAAGTGTCGATCAGTGGATTGATCACAGGCAACACACCTGCAATATCTTTATCCTTCAGCATGCCGCAAAGGGCGAACACGCGCTTACCCACAACGATTGGCGCTAACTGTTGTACCAAAAACCGCGCCGCATGGGGATTATGGGCAACATCGAGTAACACTAACGGCTGCTCACTCACCCGCTCTAATCGACCCGTTAACCGAGCCGTGCTAATACCCTCAGCAATAATTGAAGGCGTGATATCCGGCCAGCCCTGCTCAATCACTGCCAATACAGTCGCCGCATTAGGTAATGGCAAAGTTGGTAACGCTAAATCGTGCAGTTTGAGCACTTGACCTTGAAAATCCCACAGATTGCCATGGGCTTGATAACTGAATTCGTTACCGACGCGATACAAGATGGCGCCAACCTCATTGGCGACATCATTGACAGTGTGTGGCAAGTTGGGTTCACCGACAATGGCAGGTTTACCACGGCGGAAAATGCCCGCCTTTTCACGGCCCACAAGCTCACGGGTATTACCGAGATAACTTTCATGGTCTAAATCGACCGACGTCAGTACGCTAATGTCGGCATCGATAATATTGGTGGCATCTAAGCGTCCACCTAAACCGACTTCTAAGATAACCACGTCAAGCTTAGCGGCTTTAAAGAGTATCAAGCCTGCAAGCGTAGCGTATTCAAAAAATGTCAGAGAAATATCGCCGCGCGCGGCTTCAATTTGCTCAAATGCCGTAACAAAATCGCTATCACTGACATCGCTACCATTGATACGCACTCGCTCGTTGTACTTCAGCATGTGTGGCGAACTGTATACGCCCACCGTCAAACCCGATAAGCGCAGAATATTTTCGAGCATGGCGCAGGTGGTACCTTTGCCGTTCGTCCCCGCCACTGTCACTATCTTGGTTGGACCTAAATCCAAAAGACCAAGGGTTTGCGCGACCTTAGAGACACGGGTTAACCCCATATCGATTTCGGTTGGATGTATAGATAGCAAATAATCCAACCACTGTTCCAATGCTGCATTTGACGCTGGTACTGTAAGCATGTCCGTATATCCTCGTATTCGATTATCTCTCAAATAAGATCTTTTCAATCCAACATGAATAATGGCCCAAGGGCGAGCTTAGGTAATTGATATTGTTCTGGATAAGTCACATCAACTAAATAGAGTCCATGGGGTTTAGCCGTTGCTGCGGCTTGGTTTCTGTCTTTTAACGCGAGCAAATCGCCCATCCAAGTCAGTGGCTGATTACCTAGACCGATTTCTAACAATGAACCGACAATATTGCGCACCATGTGATGCAAGAAAGCATTCGCGGCGATATCAACAATCACATACATACCTTGGCGCGTGACATTAACGCAATGCACATTACGAAACGGTGTTTTCGACTGACACTGAACAGCGCGAAAGCTAGTAAAATCCTGCTCACCTAAGAGTGCCTGTGCCGCTTGGTGCATTTTGTCAGCATCGATATTGCCGTGATAATGGCTTACACCATGGCGTAAAATCCCAGGGCGAAAAGTGTGATTATAAATCACATAGCGGTAGCGTCTGGCGGTGGCCGAAAAGCGCGCATGGAAACTGTCGTCGACTTCTTTGACCCAACGTACGGCAATATTGTCGGGCAAATTAGCATTAACCCCTAAGGTCCATGCGCCTTCATTACGAATGGCATTGGTTTCAAAATGGACCACTTGGCCTGTGGCATGCACGCCCGCATCGGTACGGCCAGCGCAGAAGACGCCGATAGGCTCATTAGCCACTATCGATAACGCCCGTTCTAATTGCCCTTGTACTGAATCGACTTCGGCCTGACGTTGCCAGCCAAAATAACCATTACCGTCATATTCAATACCTAATGCAATCCGCATCCACTTATCCTCACAATTGATTTAGCGGCGCATTTTATCACAGCAGCCCATAAAAAAAACGGCGCTGAAGGCGCCGTTAGATTGAAACACTCTCAACCGGGATTAACTAATCTCTTTGAGCAAACGTCCAGCTTCATCCTGCTGGCGCTCGTTACCGTCAATTTGCACTTCTTTGAGCAGGGCTTTCGCACTGTCGCTGTCGTCAATTTCGATATAAGCACGCGCTAAATCCAGCTTAGCGTTGACTGAGTTTTCTTCATCATCAACATCGATCATCGCGGCATCACCGATTAAGGCACCGACATCACTCATCTCAACGTCAACTTCCGAATACAAATCGGTATCTGCGCCCTCTTCATCGGCATCATTCAGCAACTTGTCGATGTCGATAAAACCGTTTTCATTTTGAAAACTGGTTAAATCATGGTCAGGAACAAACTTTTTCTGCGCTTTTCGTGACTCCTGGGCATCGAGTGCAGCCAAGGCTTCATCGACGGTAAGATTATGATCATCGACCAGAGAGAAACTGTCTTCCGACGTCAACACATCTTCATCGTCATAATCTGTATTGGCTGTAAAAGCGGCGAGCACATTATCGTCACTTAAGTCGAGCCCTTGCTCAAGGTCCAAATCATCCGCGTCTTCTTTGATATCAAGTTTAAAATCTTCATTAAAATCAATATCGTTACGCGTAGCCTTAATGGGCTTCTCTTGAGAAGCATAATCGAGCGCTGTGGCATCTTTGTTAGGCTCAACATCATTAGCCGTTACATCTGCTTGCGTTGCCGCAGGCTTAGCCTTAGGCGCAAAATCTAGCTCTGAGTCCCAATCGAGCACATGGGGATCTTTGCTCTTATTGGCTTTTAAATCATTAAAGAAAGAAGATTCTTTTTCTTTAACACTGGCCGCGGCTGCAGCAGCGGCCAAAGTGACTGCGGCCGTCGCTAATACATCAGCGTCGTTATCGTCACTCAATTCCTCGACTAATGTAAAAGTATCATCGGTGCCGTCGATAGAGTGAGCCGCACCTATGCCTTTAAGTAAATTATCTTCGTCAACTGAATTGTCTTCTGAATCGAGTTGCGCCGTTTCCATATCAAAGTCGAATTCATCTTCATCGGCATCCAATTGCTCCGGCACATCAAACTCAGCTAAGAGTGCATCTAAATCATCATCACCTGACGCTTCACCTTTTATGTCTTCCGGTAACGAAGCTTCTAATTCTGCGGCAATTTCTGCACTGATATCATCATCTTCTGTATCGACTTTGAGTTCAGGCTCAGCATCAAAACTCGCTAGTAGTAAATCAATATCATCGGATTCTTCTACGCCTAATTCATTAAGCTCATCGTCTAACTCAGCGGCAATTTCAGCACGAATATCGGGCTCGACTTCAGGTTCAGCCGCTGGTGTCGGTTTATCAAAATCCGCTAACAGAGCATCAATATCATCGGTATCTTCCACACCCAGTTCATCAAGCTCAGCGTCTAACTCTGCGGCAATTTCAGCGCCGAGGTCGGGTTCAACTTCGGGTTCTGCTGGTTTATCGAAATCGGCTAACAGGGCATCAATGTCGTCGGTATCTTCTACGCCCAGTTCATTAAGCTCAGCGTCTAGCTCTGCGGCAATTTCAGCGCCGAGATCAGGTTCAACTTCAGGTTCTGCAGGTTTATCGAAATCGGCTAACAGGGCATCGATGTCATCGGTGTCTTCTACGCCCAGTTCATTAAGCTCCGCATCTAGTTCAGCAGCAATTTCAGCGCCAAGATCAGGTTCGACTTCAGGTTCAGCGGCTGGCGTTGGTTTATCGAAATCAGCCAATAAGGCATCGATATCATCAACGTCTTCTCCGCTAAGTTCATCATCTAGCTCATCACCGAGGTCTGCGGCTATGGCAGCACTGAGATCTTCATCATCAGACGCAACAACTTCTGGCGCTTGTGCAGTCTCAATATCTTCAGCAGGAACGCTAAACTCGGCAAGTAATGCATCAAGATCATCGTCATCCGCGATGGCTTCATCGGCAGGTTTAGTGTCTGCGACTTCAACATCATTCAGCTTAGAAGTAATATCATTACTGTCATCTTCTTGAGCTAAATCGCTCGCAAAGTTACGCTCTAATTCACTTAAATCCTCTTCGGCTTCGGTGCTGTCTTCAGAAGTGCTGTCGTCAGAACCTAGGCCAGCTAATAGTGCATCAAGATCGGCTTCCTCAAGAATATTGCCAGATTTGGGTTTCTCCTCAACAATATCCTCTTCCTGATCGCCCATAGCTTCTGCCCACAGGTCATCAAGAGATTGCCCTTCGTCTTCAACCTCAGGTTCGGCAGAGATCCCCGGATCGACAAACATTTCAGAAGCCATATCCATCTGATCGTGGGAGTCAGTCAAATCTTGCTCAGGTTGTAAATCGACACTGCCCATATCAAGAAGACTATCGATGGAGTCCGCATGGTCAGAATCTAAATGTACCGCCATATCGTCTAAATCGTCATCATCCATATCCATGATGGCGGTACCCGCAATCCCAGCGGCACCGGCGGCCATAACCGCTTCTTGTGTCTGCATTTCACGACGTTCTTTATTGCGTTTACGGCGCAGGAACCAGAACACAGCAAGCAGTAAGAACAAGGCAGGGATCACAGCCGCGGCAATCAATAACACAGGACTGTTAAGGATATTGCGCCACAAGTCATCGGGCTCAATAGGTGCCTCTGCCTCTACTTCAGCTTCAACAGCTGTCGTCTCTGGCACTTGCGCAGCTTCAACTTCGGCTTTCAAGGCTTGGTTTTGTAGTTTGCTGGCTTGAAGTGTTTCTTCCAGCACCGCAATCCGTTGATTTAATTCTTCAACTTTAACTTTTAGCGCTTCAACATCTGAAGTGCGCACTGAGAGTTGATCTTGCGTGCGGGCTAATTCATCGGTTAATGACAGATTTTTGCTTTCTGCCGCTTCTAACCGCGCCGTCACATCTGAACTCAGCATCTTGGGCTTTTCTGGAACAGGTGTTTCAGCAACCGCTTTAGGTGGTGTCACTTTCGTTTCAACAATCACCGCAGGAGCCGTGACTGGCGCTTTAGCTGTCGTCACCTTAGCTGGCGGTTTAGATGTTGCTTTCGCCGGAGCCCTAGATTGTCTATCACTTTGCTCTGCTCTGGCTATCGCCATACGATTGGGGATCGACAGCATGACTTCTTTAGACGGAATGAGCAGGATCATACCGCGTTCTAAACTGTTATAACTGGCAGAGTTAAACGCATGAGGGTTAGCATCGTATAAGGCGGCCATCACCTGATAGACGCTAACACTGGCATCAGGACGGACTTTTTGCGCTATGCTCCAAAAAGTGTCTTTCGATGTCGTTGGACCATATTGATGGTTAACTTGACGGATCTGTCCGTCTGGCCCCATGATTTTTAAGGGTTTTAATCTTGGTGTATCTGCAGCAACGGCGGGATCAATAAAATAAGCGGTAGAAGAAACAGCTAAAACAGTGGCCATTAGACCCACAAGATACGAAGTGCGAAATTTCATCAATCCTTCCCTTTGAAGCGCTATAAAGTTATCTCACTGATAACAGGCTTTAGGCAATTGTATTTATTGAGATTACTATAAACCAGAAATCCCCGCCCTGCTACTGTTCACAATTGTAAAACAAAAAAAGCCTGCTGACAGCAGGCTTTTCAATGGGCATCAAATGCAATCTAATGCTTAGTAATAATCTCTCACTAAGATCTCGGCAATTTGCACACTGTTCAAGGCTGCGCCTTTACGAATATTGTCTGACACAACCCACAAGTTAATCCCGTGAGAATGAGAAATATCCTTACGAATGCGACCCACATAAACCGGATCGGTTCCTGCGGCATCGGTCACTGCTGTTGGATAATCCTCATCGGATTCAAACAATACCACTCCTTCGGCATTACGCAGTAAAGCTTTAACGTCTTCGGCATCAACAGGCTGACGAGTTTCGATATTAATGGCTTCTGAGTGACCATAAAATACAGGGACACGTACGGCAGTCGCATTCACTAAAATCTCATCGTCACCGAAAATCTTCTGGGTTTCCCAGACCATTTTCATTTCTTCTTTGGTATAGCCGTTATCCATAAATTTATCGATTTGTGGCAATACGTTAAAAGCAATTTGTTTTGGATAGACTTCAGCATCAGCAGGTAAACCTTGCAGTAATTTAGTGCACTGATGCGCTAATTCTTCAATGGCTTTTTTACCTGTGCCCGATACTGACTGGTACGTTGCCACATTAATGCGGCTGATACCATAGGCATCATAAATAGGCTTAAGTGCCACCAGCATTTGAATCGTTGAGCAATTTGGGTTAGCAATGATATTGCGATTGCGGAAATCAGCGATAGCATGCGGATTCACTTCAGGTACAACCAAAGGAATATCGATGTCGTATCTAAAGTGAGAGGTGTTATCAATCACAACACAGCCTGCTTCAGCGGCAATCGGTGCCCATTTGGCGGAAACATCACCACCTGCAGAGAAGAAACCAATTTGAGCTTGGGTCCAATCGAAGGTTTCTACGTCGAGAATGGTAATTTGTTTGCCATGAAAGCTGACCGTTTCACCGGCGCTGCGGCTACTGGCTAAAGGGTACAAATTGGCAACCGGGAAATTACGCTCTTCGAGGATCTCTATCATAGTTTGACCCACTGCGCCCGATGCACCTAAAACGACAACATTAAATTCCTGTGACATAGCTACTGACCGACTCCTGAAAAACCTAAATTGGACAACCAATCTACCTCAGATTGACCGTCATAAGCCAGCGCCAATGCACTAAATTCGCGTCTATGTTGGTGATTTTTTCTCATAGTGTCGAAGCCATTCTCATTTAAGAATGTATTTCTGAACATCTTGTCATCATCGCGCAAATCATAGACAAAACGCGCGAGCTGTAATAACGCTTTTTCATTCGGCGCAGTCGCAAGTTCGACCGCCTTAATGTTAAAGCTTGGCAAGAGATCCAGCAGACTTTTATCGGCAGTAATATTAAGTAACTGACACAGCTTTTGATAGAGCATAAAAGTGCCGCGCGCCTTACCTTCTAAGCTGTAACCTGCAATATGCGGGGTGGCAAATTCAGCCAGTGGCACCAGTTCAGGCATCGGTGTTGGCTCGCCTTCCCACACATCGAGCACTAATTTAAGATCATCACGCTGGCGTTTAACTCTGACAAGTGCTTTATTATCTATCACATCACCACGACAGCAATTCACTAACCAAGTATTGGGTTTGAGCGCCTTTAAGCGCGCCTCATCGAATAAATGTTTGGTTTTATGCTCGCCCGTTCGCGTGATGGGCACATGTAAACTGATGATATCGGCCTGCGCCATGATGGTCTCTAAACTCACAAAACTGCGTGGATCGCCCTCTGCAGCTTTAATGGGATCGTTAAGCAACACGTTAATACCGTAGGCTTGCAAGCATTTAGCTGTTGCAGTACCGGTATTGCCCGCGCCCACTATGCCGACGACCTTACCCTTAAGCGGCGAATCAAACCGCTGTGCTAACTCCAGCATAGCGATAAAAGCAAACTCCCCAACCGCAGTCGCATTGCAACCTGGTGCATTAGAGAAGGGGATATTACGCTCGGCAAGGTAGGCTAAATCCACATGATCTGTGCCTATAGTGGCACTGCCGACAAACTTCAGTTGATGATTGCCCGAGAGCAACTCGGCATTCACTTTGGTGACTGAGCGCACTAATAACACATCGGCACCGCGCACTTGCGCTGCGGTTAACGTGCGGCCATTAACAGGAATAATTTCCCCGAGATCGCCAAATAACGGTTCAACAAAGGGCATATTTTCATCGACTAAAATCTTCATGGGCACCTGATCTAAAAAAGTGGGAATGGAAGGCATCAAGATGCTCGGTATTCTAACAAGACTAATGGGATAAATCCTTGTCGATGCAACAGGTTTACAAAAAACGCCCATAAAAAAGGGAAGCCTAAGCTTCCCTTCTATCGTGTTTGATAAACAAACTTATTTGAATTTGCGCATCACTAGCGTGGCGTTTGTACCGCCAAAACCAAAGCTGTTACTCATGACTGTAGTCAGCTCAGCATCACGATACTCACGCACGATAGGCATATCTTTCGCCGCTTCGTCCAGATTTTCGATATTGATGCTTGGGGCAATAAAGCTGTTTTCCATCATGATTAAGCTGTAAATCGCTTCATGTACGCCTGCGGCGCCTAATGCATGACCTGTCATAGACTTAGTCGATGCAATCGGTGGGCACTTGTCTTTGAAAACTTCACGTAGCGCTTCTAATTCACGCACGTCGCCTACTGGCGTTGAAGTGCCGTGAGTATTGATGTAATCGATTGGGGTATCGACATCCATCATCGCCATTTGCATACAACGCACAGCGCCTTCACCCGATGGCGCCACCATGTCATAACCGTCTGAAGACGCGCCATAACCAATCACTTCAGCGTAAATTTTTGCGCCGCGAGCCAGAGCATGCTCTAACTCTTCAACCACTAAAATACCGCCGCCGCCAGAGATAACAAAACCATCACGGTCTGCATCATAGGTACGAGAGGCTTTTTCGGGTGTGGCATTGTACTTGGTTGACAGTGCGCCCATAGCGTCGAAGCCCATGGTCAGTGTCCAATCCACTTCTTCAGCACCACCGGCAAACACCATGTCTTGCTTACCCATTTGGATAAGTTCAACGGCATGACCAATACAATGGGCGCTGGTAGCACAGGCTGAACTGATAGAATAATTCATGCCTTTAATTTTAAATGGCGTGGCTAAACAAGCGCTGGCCGTGCTCGACATGATGCGAGGCACAATATACGGACCTACGCGTTTAACGCCTTTTTCTCGCAGTGTATCGGCAGATTGTACTTGGTTAGACGATGATGCGCCGCCTGTACCCACAATCAAACCTACGCGCGGATCTGAATACTGCTCTTCAGTTAAATTGGCATCGGCAACCGCTTCTTGCATAGCAATGTAGGCATAAGCTGCCGCATCACCCATAAAACGCAATGCCTTACGATCGATATGCTCAGCAGGGTTTAACTTGATGTCACCCCATACATGGCTACGTAATTGCATCTCTTCAAACTGAGCTGAATGCGTAATACCACTGCGGCCCGCTTTCAGTGACTCGGTCACTTCTTGCTTGTTATTACCGATACTTGAAACAACACCCATTCCGGTGATCACGACTCTTTTCATTTTATTGCTATCCATTGTGTACATGTCAGTACCTACTTTTCGCTGAGCCAATAGTATCTGTTTTGACTCAATTAAGTGGTCAGCTTTCCATAAAGGCGAGTAAAATAATGCCAATTATGAGACCGAGAGTAAATTTCTTTGACTGCAGAGCCCAATAAACCTTGCCAAATTAAGCGCGATTACCCGCAATTAATCAACCTTTATCCCGCAACAGCTCACACTGATGCACACTATCTCAGCAAGTTGAGCATTTATCAGCAGCGGGTATTTGAGGCTCATTCACAGCAAAAACTCTTAGTATTAGGGCAAATTGGTTTAGGCAACGGGCTTGAACTCTTATCTTGGTGGCGCACTCAGACGAATCCTAACCAACGATTACTCCTTAACGTATTCGAACCCAATCCGATTAATGCGTACGAACTTAAATTACTTTGGGATCAATCCGCCAGTTTAACCAAAGTGCCTGAACTTGAGCCACTTGCCCAACGCTTACTTCATACAGAGCCGACGGCTATTATAGGTTGTCAGAGATTAATTTTTGATGACGGTCGTACCACAATCGACCTGCACTTTGGTGATATTCAATCCCAGCTCTGTTCACTCATCCATTCTCCGCTTCACCCCGTTCAGCACTGGCTGGTATTGCCCCATCTACAAAATGGGTTAAATCAGCAGATCCATTGGCAGATGGCAAAACTCAGTGACGATGGCGCCACTGTGACAACTATTGGATTAAACGAATCAAGCGGATTAAGCGAAACACCTGTGAGCCGTTTCCAAGCCTGTGGCTTTGAGGTGAGGGATTTTACCTGCGCTGCAATACAGACAAACCATCAGCCTGATGCCATTTTGTTACACGAGCGCCACGTCTTACGCCAGCAAGATGCTAAAGCCTATGCCTTTAATCCTATGGCTGCAATCTTACCCTCGAATGCGCCCAGCTCGATTGCCATCATAGGCGGCGGGTTAGCCTCGGCGCATTTGGCACTGTCTTTGGCGGAACGCGGCCAAAGTACGCAGCTCTTTTGTAAAGATGCCAAGCTCGGCCAAGGCGCCTCGGGCAATCGCCAAGGGGCGATTTATCCGCTGCTGACACCGGAAAATGATGAATTAAGCCGCTTCTTCCAGCAGGCATTTTTATTTAGTCGACGTAGAGTACAGGCGCTGACTTCTGTCCCTGCCCCAAATCAAACGCCGATTTCCCATGATTTTTGCGGGGTATTGCAAACTGCCCACGATAAACGCAGCCAATTACGACTCGATAAAATTATTCAAAGCCAGAACTGGCCAAGTGAAATTGCCTATCGAGTCGATGCGCAGCAGGCCAATTCTCTTGCGAACATTAATATTGACAAATCAGGCTTTTTCTATCCGCTGGCTGGCTGGGTTTGTCCGTACGAATATGCCGAAGCCGCACTACAAAAAGCGCAACAGCTTACTGAGGTCAAACTCCATTTGGAGACTGAGATCCTTGAAATTGAGCATCAAAGTGAAGGTTGGTATTTAACCACCGCTAAGCATAGCTTTGGCCCCTTTGCACAACTAGTGCTCGCCAATGGCGCAGAACTAACGCAATTTGATGCCAGCAACAAATTACAAATTAGCCCTTTTCGCGGCCAAGTCAGCCATGTGCCCGCTCTATTTCAATTAAGTCAGCTCGCGACTGTGCTGTGCGCCAACGGTTATTTAACCCCGAGTCACGAAGGACTCCACTGCCTTGGCGCGAGTTACGTTAAAGAACCTAAGCATTTAGATTTTTGCCCGCAGGAGCAACAAGAAAACCTCGCCAAAATGCACGAGAGTTATCCCAATCAGCCTTGGCTTGAAGATATCGACATGAGTGGCAACAATGCCCGTGTTGGCGTGCGTATGGTCACGCGGGATCATTTCCCTATGATGGGCTGCGCGCCCGATGTGCCAAAAATTATTAAAGATTATGCGCAACATCAACTAACTAAAGAAAGTCGCCACTACTGGCAAACCACGCCAGCGCCGGTGCATCAAGGGCTGTATATTCTCGGCGGGTTAGGCTCACGAGGGTTAAGTTCTGGACCACTTGCCGCCGAATGTCTCGCGGCGCAGCTTTGCGGCGAGCCAATACCACTCGATAAAGCAACTCTGTGTAAACTCAACCCTAATCGTATGTGGCTGCGAAAATTGCTCAAGGGCAAAGCGCTCTAGGCAATCAATCGCTAGAAAAATAACGTTTTTGAGCGCTATAAAAAAGGGATTAAGCCTTGGCTTAATCCCTTTTTTAAAATGTTATTTTTAAACCACTTAAGCGGCTGTGATGACTATTGCGTTGTCAATGCTGCTAGGTTCAAGGCTGCTAGACCCGACACTACTGGATTCAACATGTCGAGGTTTTCGCGGCGCTCTGGGCACTTTCACCCGAGTACGATTGTTGTTATCACGACTCTGACGGATGAGCGCATCGCCGCTTAAGTTCGAAGGTAGACCAGATACTAGGCTCGATGTCAGGCTTGCAGCCTCACGGTGGGATTTAGCCAATCTGTCGTATAGCAACACATTGACCGAAGCCGCAAGATTCATACACCCGACCGTAGGCACATACACTACGGCATCGGCTTTATCGATAATCTCTTGGCCAATGGTGCCATCTTCAGGACCAAACACATAAAAGGCTTTCGCGGGATGAACAAAATCCGGCAGCGGCGTCGCGCCCACCACCAAATCGACACAGATAAGCTGAGTGTCCGCCGGAACCGCGGCTAACAATGAAGTGACGCCAGTGAGCGGAATGCGCTCGCCAGCATCTTTAGTATCGACATGGTATTGCACTGCACCCGAACGCGCGGCTAACTCGTAGCGCCTGCCAGTGTAAAATACGCCATCGACGCCATAACAACCCGATGCGCGCATAATGCCACCGACGTTAACGGGCGTTTTAGGATTCACTAAACCGATAAATACCGCGCTAGCATCGAGCGTTTGCTCACAGGCTAATTCAGCACTCGGCATTTCTACACTCGTTACTTCGGTATTAGTCACGTGCTCGTTGTCAGTCATCGGCTGGGAGCTAGGCAACATCCAATTCGCCTATAATCTTTGCCTGCAGCTGTGCCCATGCCTGTTCAACCAAGGCATAATCGGCATCGTTTAATTCTTGGCGCGCGAGTGCTAGACAGTCGGTCATTTTTAGCATTAAAGCATCAAGATCCGTTTCACCCTGCGCTTCCAATTGGGACAACACTACGGCCACATGGCCCTGTAAGTAGCCACAAGCAAACAAAGCATCGTCATCACCATGACTAACAACGCTGGCGATCCACTGTTCTAATGCGTCTTCGTAATGCTCTAACATGGGTCTAACTCTCCATTAATACTGGATTGGCCGACACATCTGCTGCGACCAATAAATCTGGATTGGCCACCTGATACATGACGTAATCATGGTAGCCCGTCGTCACTTTATAATAGCCGCCAAGCTCGCTATCTAATTTAGGGTCGCCACTATCCACAATTAGTGGTCGTCCATCAAGTGCTTTTAGCTTAGTTTTTGTGGCAAGGATAATAATATTGTCTTTTCCGATGCGCCGAATGAGCTCGGGCGACAATTGTTGATTACCGCGCCCTAAGATATGGCCTTGACCGCCAATCAGAGTGATCACCAACTTAGTCGGCTTATCTTGGGTCAGTTCGAGTAATTTGTTCGCGGTTAAGTCACTGCCGACTAAACTTTTATTTTGAATGAGATCAACACCGAGCAGGGTATTATCGAGGCCTAACTCTTCCATCACAAAGGCAACCGTACTGCCAGAGCCCATGATGTACAGTTCATCTTCCATTTGATTGATCACATCGGCGGCGATATCGGCCAGCACGAGTTCATCGACTTCCTTGCCGCCCATCTTCACCGCTTGCACATAGCGCGGCTCGGCGGGCACTAAGAGCTCACCAAATCGTTTAGCGCGCACTGTACCTTGGCGAAAAGCCACTTCGTCAATATCCATCACATCGGCGGACATCAAACTGACAAGTTCGCCATCGAGTAACATCTTGACCACCATGCCAGACGCATGGGGCGTAATACCGTAAACGCCGGAATGAATTTTAACCCCAGCAGGCACGCCGAGTACGGGGAGTTTATCGTCGATAGTGCCTCGTTCAAATACGGAGTAAACATCGCGGGCCGTGCCATCACCACCAGCAAAAAGGAGTAAATCCAGTGGTTCATCCAGCAGCGCACGCACAACGGCCTGCGTATCCAGCGCCTGAGTTTTATCCGGAGTTTGATATACCACTCGCATGGTAAAACCGAGTGTTTTAGCGGCGTCTTCACCCATGATGCCTGAAGCAGTAATGACTTCAATGTCATCACGATAATCACGAATGACCTCGAGGGCCTGCATCATACGCAAGGCGGCTTTGGGTTCTGCGCCTAAAGCGATCGCCTCTTCGGCAACGCCATCGCTGCCCTTAAGACCAACACTGCCACCTAAGCCAGCTAATGGATTGATAACTAACCCTAAACGAAACCGAATCACCCTTTACCTCACTTAACGCAATATTTTAATTTTTTATATTTTTATCTTAATGGATATGACTAGGCCCCATGGGCTGCAACACTCGGTTTATCCTTAGGGATAAAGAATACCGCCAGCATAGCGGCAAAGGCGCATACTGCGGCAAATACCCAAGACCAAACCGCCCCGCTACCATCGCCCCAAATATAGCCGCAAATCCAAGTACCGAGCGCGCCGCCAACCCCAAAACTTAAACTGGCGTATAGGGCTTGACCTTGGCTTCTGTGACTCGCATCGAAATGTTTATGCACAAATTGAATCGATGCGGCGTGGGTTAAACCAAAGGTAAAGGCATGTAATAATTGGCTAAACCCAAGCCACAACACGCTATCTACCCCAAAAGCAACCAATAACCAACGTAGACAAGTCATGCCGATGCTGACAATCAATAAGGTATTCACGCCATAGCGGCCGAGTAAACGCGGCGCGAACATAAACATCACGATTTCGGCCATAGCGCCAAGGGCGACAAATATGCCCGCCGAGGATTCGGAGTAACCCGCTTGCTTTAAATATAAAACGAAGAAGCCATAGAAAGGTCCCGCGCTCATTTGCAGCAACATCGCCGAGACTAAGAACCAAATAATCGCCCGATTCCATTGCAATGGCGGCCGCACTTGGCTGGTGTCGCGCACTAAACGATTTGCCGGCAATGGCAACGCACTGGCTAACATGCCGATAAATAATGACAAACCGATATAAGGCAGCACTTCTGTGCCCCACTGACCAATGGCAAAGCCCGCACCGACAACAAGACAGATATAACCGACACTGCCCCAACTGCGAATTTGACCGTAGCGGCTGGCATTCTCGCCTAAGGTTTCTAAGGTGATCACTTCAAGCTGGGCGAGGATCGCATTCCAAAAGAAAGTATAGAGGGCCAAACTCAGCGCCATATACACAAAACCACCATGATAGAAGAAACTCAAATACGCCAGCGCGGCGGCTCCCGCGCCCATTTTGATCAGCTCGGCGCGCATCCCAGTACGGTCAGCCACTTTAGCCCACACATTCGGCGCAACAATGCGCGTCGCCATCAGGATGGCGAGTAAAAAGCCAATTTCTTGAGGATTAAAACCGCGATTTTCGAAGAAGACCCCAAGATAAGGGACCATAGTGCCGAGAATAGAAAAGAAGAAAAAATAGCAGGCACAAAGCCAGCGCAATTGCCAGCTTGTGCTAGAAGAAGTTGACATTAACGCATTCCATTTATCTCATGCCACTCATTGTATCGTTATCGCATACCAGCTATTTCATGCCACTTATCGCATACCAAGCACTGGCGTATGACTACGCACATCCTGATTTTGCGCTCTGTGTCTTAATAAGTGATCCATCAACACAATGGCAAGCATAGCTTCGGCAATCGGTACCGCGCGGATCCCAACACAAGGATCGTGACGACCTTTAGTGACCACTTCGGCCATTTCACCCTGCGCCGTCATACTTTGACCTGGCACACTGATGCTTGATGTGGGTTTTAACGCAATATGGGCAATAATCGGCTGACCCGACGAAATCCCACCGAGTACACCGCCCGCATGGTTGGATTCAAAGCCTTGCGGCGACATTAAGTCACGCCCTTCGGAGCCCTTTTGCGTCACGACACCAAAACCATCACCAATCTCAACACCTTTGACGGCATTAATACCCATCAGCGCGTGGGCGATATCGGCATCGAGTCTATCAAATACTGGCTCACCTAAACCCACTGGCACACCTGTCGCGATAACGGAGATTTTCGCGCCAATCGAGTCACCGGATTTTTTCAGCTCTCGCATGTATTCATCGAGCGCTTCCAGCTTGCTAGCATCGGGGAAGAAAAAGGCATTTTGCTCGATTTGGTCAAGATCAATGGTCTGCGCACAAATAGGACCCAGCTGCGACATATAGCCGTAGATCTCGATACCGTGAACTTGCTTTAAATACTTTTTAGCCACAGCACCCGCCGCAACCCGCATCGCAGTTTCACGGGCTGAAGAGCGGCCACCACCGCGGTAGTCACGCATACCGTACTTTTGCTGGTAGGTATAATCGGCGTGCCCAGGGCGAAATAAATCTTTGATATTAGAGTAATCTTGACTGCGTTGATCGGTATTTTCAATCAAGAGTCCAATCGAGGTGCCCGTGGTTTTACCTTCGAAGACGCCGGATAAAATCCGCACTTCATCGGGCTCACGGCGTGCCGTGGTATATCGGGATGTCCCAGGACGACGGCGGTCAAGATCGTGCTGCATATCGGCTTCGGTTAATTCAAGCCCAGGAGGGCAACCATCAATAATGCAACCCAGTGCAACACCGTGACTCTCACCAAACGTCGTCACTACAAAATTTTGACCAATACTGTTTCCAGACATCCGCTTTGTACACCTTAGGTTATTTGTTCATCGCTCCGTGTCCAGCGAGTACTGGACAATTTATTTTCCCGCTGCAAGCCTAACTGGCAGCGGGAAAAGTCTCAACCTAATTTGCTATCTTAGGCTATTGTGCGTCGCGATAAATGCCGAACACTGACTGATTTTCGACCAGTTGATCGCGGGTCAATACAAATACGCCATCGCCGCCATTTTCAAAGTTAATCCAAGTGAATGGCACTTCTGGGAACTGCTCAATCAAATGCACCATAGAATTACCGACTTCGACTACGAGTAAACCCGTTGGCGTGAGGTATTGCGCGGCATTGGCGAGTATACGCTTGGTTAAATCTAACCCGTCGCGACCTGAAGCTAAACCAATGGCTGGCTCATGGTGATATTCATCAGGCATGTCGCCAATGTCTTCAGCATCCACATAAGGTGGGTTTGAAACAATCAAATCATACTGAGGCCCTTCTGGGATGGCCGAAAACAGATCCGATTGCATCGGGAAAACTCTGTCCATCACACCTAAGGTTTCGATATTGATTTGCGCCACATCTAAGGCATCTTCGCTGATATCCAGCGCATCGACTTCGGCGTCTTCAAATTCATAGGCACAGGCAATCGCGATACAAGCGCTGCCAGTACATAAATCTAAAACACGTGTGACTGGCTTGTTATATAACCAAGGGCTAAAACGGTTAGCGATCATTTCCGCAATCGGTGAGCGTGGCACTAACACGCGCTCATCAACGTAAAACTCAAGCCCAGCAAAACGCGCTTTATTGGTCAAGTAAGGCACAGGTAAGCGTTCTCTCACCCGACGAATGATCAACTCGACAATTTTATGCTTTTCACTGCTGGTCAAGTTACTTAAAATCACTTGCTGACCGATTTCTTCGGGTAAGTGTAAAGCATGGAAAACTAAGGCGATGGCTTCATCCCACGCGTTGTCAGTACCATGACCATAATACACATTGGCATCGTTAAAACGGCTTACAGCCCAACGTAACATATCGCCAATAGTGCGTAATTCTGTCACAGCTTCATCTACAAAGATCTTATCCAAAACGTGCTCCCGCTAGTTTGTTCGCCAAACATTGTAACTGAACTCTATTCAGAAACCATAGGATTCAATAGAATACCCGCCATGAATAAAGACGATGACAAAGAAGGCTTAGCGATGTTTTCCGCGCTTATCGATGGGATAAAGCCCATCACTCAAGATAAGCGGCACTTTCGCACGCCGTTAAAAACCAAACAGGAAATAGAGCTCAAAGAGCAGCAACTGCATGCTAACAGTTATTTCTCAGATACTTATCAGCCACTACTGCCTGTACAAGGGCCGATGCGTTGGTTAGAAGAAGGTGTTGACAGTTTAGAACTCAAACGCCTCAGACGTGGGGATTACCAGCCAGATTTACTGCTGGATTTACACGGCTATCGCCAATCAGAAGCCAAACTTGAGTTAGCGGCACTGATCCAAGCCTGCGTTAAACAGCAAAGCCTGTGCTGCTGCATTATGCATGGTTACGGCAGTGGCATATTGAAACAACAAGTTCCCATGTGGTTAGTGCAGCATCCTATGGTGAAAGCTTTCCATCAGGCCCCTAAAGAATGGGGCGGCGATGCGGCGTTATTAGTGCTGATTGATATTGGTGAGCAGCCGCATAGACGTTAGCTCGCTATCGGCTTAGGCTTTAACATTTACTATTTAGCGGAAAACAAACGGCCCATTTAATGTGGGCCGTTTGTTTTGTAAAAGAGATATAAACCTAGATTAGCTAATACTATGGGGGGCGTGCTGCCACACAATCGACGCTTGCTCGGCATGTTTATCAATGAGCGTAATGCCTGACGTCGCGAATAATGGCGGCTCAACGCCAGCCACTAACTCACTGACTAAGTAGCCCAGTAACGGCATGTGAGCAATCACGAGTACTTTATCCGCCTTGTATAACTCAGCATAAGCCACAACCAAGGCGGCTACATTGGCGGGATCGCCAGAAGGCACAAGATCATCGGCGACTAACCACTTACGCGGCTCAGGAAAATGCTGACTCAGTTCCTGCCACGTTTGCTGTGCTCGTAAGTAAGGACTAACTAAAACAAGATCGAAATCAGCCACACTGCGAGCTAGCCAGTTGCTCATCAACACAGTATGGTTCCTTCCAACATCGGTCAGTGTTCTGTCTCTATCAGACTGAGCATTAAATCCGGCGTCACCATGTCTCATCAAAAATAGCTGCATACTTCTCTCGCGACTCAAACTTGTTTTTGTTTTATCCCAATTGTAGCCCTAAAATCCGTTTCAACAAACCTCACAAGACTTAATCTTTAGTCGATAAACACAAGAGATATTTGCTAAAAACCATTAAGACTATCAATATATAACAAGCTATCGTTACCGGAGTGTCTCTTTGCAAGCCTCTCAGTCCATATATAAAAGTCCAAATGATCACCGCCAGTATCGTTATCTTGTATTAGATAATGCGCTCAGGGTGTTATTGGTTGAAGATCAAGATGCCAGCCAAGCTGCCGCATCTATGGCTGTAGGCGTGGGTCATTTTGATGATCCCGCAGATAGACCCGGCATGGCGCACTTTTTAGAGCATATGCTCTTTCTAGGTACTGAGAAATTCCCAGACTCAGGCGAGTATCACGCCTTTATTAATCAGCATGGCGGCAGCAATAACGCTTGGACGGGCACAGAGCACACTAACTTCTTTTTCACCATCAATGAAGAAGTGTTTGCCGACTCCTTAGACAGATTCAGCCAATTTTTTATCGCCCCAAAATTTGATTTAGATTTAGTCGATAGAGAACGCCAAGCTATTGAATCTGAATTTAGTTTAAAACTAAAAGATGATATCCGTCGAACCTATCAAGTACTCAAAGAGACAGTCAACCCACTGCATCCATTTTCGAAATTTTCCGTGGGTAACTTAGTCACCTTAGGCGGAGAACAAGCACAGGTCCGTAGTGAATTACTCGATTTCTATCAAAGCCATTACAGCGCCAACTTAATGACCTTGTGTTTAGTCGCTCCGCTTTCCCTTGATGAATTACAAGATTTAGCCTGTCACTATTTTAGTGGGATCCGAAACTTGAACTTAGTGAAAAACTATCCTCAAGTACCACTATTTTCAGAAAAAGAACTGTTGAGGCAAATCGATATTGTGCCGCTTAAGGAGCAAAAACGCTTAAGCATCAGTTTTAATTTCCCAGGAATTGATCACTACTACAAACGTAAGCCTTTGACTTATATCAGCCATATTTTAGGCAATGAGAGTCATGGCAGTCTGTTGTCGTATCTGAAAGAACAAGGATTAGTGAACAACTTGTCTGCGGGCGGCGGTGTAAATGGTTATAACTTCAAGGATTACAGTATCGGTTTACAGTTAACCGATAAAGGGCTAGGCAATCTCGATGAAATTATCAGCTGCTGTTTTGAGTATATTGAACTTATCAAAACCCAAGGCTTAGATGAATGGCGTTATTTGGAGCGTGCAAACCTGCTCAAAATGGCGTTTCGTTATCAAGAGCAAGTTAAATCACTCGATTTAGCCAGCCATCTCAGCATCAATATGCATCACTATGAGGTCGAAGACTTGGTCTTTGGCGATTATCGGATGGATGGGCTAGATATCCCTGAAACCATTGAGCTACTTGAGCTCATGGTGCCACAGAATATGCGCCTGCAGCTTATCGCCCAATCGGTTAAAACCGATCGTAAAGCTAACTGGTATCACACACCGTACAAAGTCCACCCAATTGCGCCACAGTCCCTCGCTCGTTGGCAAGTGAACAATATTCGCCCTGAATTACAGCTACCGGCTGCAAATCCTTTTATTGTCGCCGACTCGATTGCCCGTCCGGATAAGAGCGATGTTGACGTGCCAGTGATAGTTGCAGAATCAACTGGATACCGCATTTGGCATAAGAAAGATGATGAGTTTAATGTGCCAAAAGGTCACATGTATTTATCGCTAGATTCAGAGCAAGCAAGTAAAACGCCAAGGCATGCCGCCCTCACCCGCTTATATGTTGAAATGCTACTCGATTATCTCACCGAGCCAACCTATCAGGCTGAAGTTGCAGGCTTAAGCTATAACATTTATCCGCATCAAGGCGGAATTACACTGCATTTATCGGGCTTTACCGGCAATCAAGAAACGTTATTAGCGCTATTAATCCATAAAGCCAGAGAGCGCAATTTTACCGAAGAGCGCTTTGCCCTCATAAAATCTCAGCTACTGCGCAGTTGGCAGAATCAAACACAAGCTAAACCGATTTCACAATTATTTACGAGCCTGACTGTTACACTGCAAAAAAGCAGTTATGAACCAGCACGCATGGCTCAAATGTTGGAAGATATTAGCCTAGAAGATTTACATAACCATGTACGCGCCTTCTACGAAAAGATCTATCTTGAAGGGTTAGTCTACGGGGATTGGCTAGTCTCTGAAGCACAAGCTCTCGGCAAACGTTTAGAGCACATTTTATCCTTAGTTTCGACGCCGAGTGCAGAGTCCACCAGAGAATTAGTGAATTTAACAGGCCAAGGCACGTTACTGAGAGAACTCGCGATAGATCATCAAGATAGCGCAATTATTGTGTATTACCAATCTGCCGTGGCAACACCTGAAAAAATGGCGCTATTTAGCTTACTGAATCACACTATGTCGTCCACCTTCTTCCATGAACTGCGTACTGAAAAACAGTTGGGCTATATGGTAGGCACAGGTTACCTGCCGCTCAATCGTCATCCTGGACTTATTTTCTATATTCAGTCACCCACAACTGGGCCACTGCATTTATTAGAGGCCATCGACGAGTTTATTGCCGACTTTAATTATGCAGTGATGCAAATCACCAACGAAGAATGGGAAAGCACAAAGGTAGGTCTGATTAATCAAATCATGGAGCACGACGCGAACCTCAAAACTCGCAGTCAACGTTATTGGGTCAGTGTCGGCAATAGAGATTATCAATTTAATCAAAGAGAACTCGTCGTAGACGAAATCACTAAGCTCACCCGCACTGATTTACTCAAATTCATGATGCGTAAAATGCGTACTAAGCACAGCGATCGCTTAGTGTTATTTAGCACAGGTGAACAACACAGAACCCAAGCCGCGCTGATGTCAGACAAAATGATCACGGATCTTAAAGTTTTTAAGCAAACGGCAGAAAAGTTTAATTTCTAAACAAAAAACACTTTTGCTCACACATTTGTGAGCAAAATTAGGTAAACAAACAGAACCGCTACAAATCAGTCCAACTATAGTCGTATCTTTCAGTGTTGGACGTAATCCTGATGTAAAACATGGCTAGCCCATGTTCTACCACTTCAGCACCGAACAATTTTACTGCATCTACATGCTGTTAAAAGGATTTTCTGCAGACTCCACTTTGACAAACCGCTCACTTTCTGGAAAAGTGATGTAACACAATTGTTTCATGGCATCCTCGGATAATAAGAACAAACACTATGCCTAAAGCACTCTTGAGAATTTTCTTTCTTCTAGCTATTTCCCTATCGACCGCAGAAGCGCAACAATTACCAATAGCTTTAAAAACTGAGTCTTATGGCGTCCCAGAAGGCCTATCCCAGAGTACAGTCACATCGGTCATTGAAGATAATGATGGTTACATCTGGATTGGTACTTTGAACGGATTAAATCGATTCGACGGTGAAGAATTTAAGCATTTTTTTGCACATGATCACTCTGGTCTATCTAGTTCATTTATTCAAAGCCTATTATTTGACAATAAAACAATGTTAGTTGGAACTGACAATGGTTTAAATATTTACGACTCAGAACTTGAATCCTTCAAAAAACAGGAACAAATAAATGAAGCCATATGGTCTATAAATGACAATGGTGAAATTTATACTATAGGTACTAAAAACAAGATCATTGATATTAGAAAAGATAATTTAGAAATAATAAAAACATATCAAGATGAAAGCTTTAGCTTCATAAAGAAAGCAATTAAGACTAATAACGGCTACATTGTAAGAAATCATGATGGTAAAATTATTCATTATCACGAAGATTCAACAACTACTATTTTATCCCTACAATCTGTAGACATAGTAAAAGGCAAAAGTGGAGTTTATATTTTAACATCAGATGGTATTTATAAAAAAATATCAGAAGACATACCGAAATTTCTTGCTGGTGAGTATACAGGTCTAGCCGTGATTGATGGTCAAGTAATACAAACAAACCTTGAATCATCAGAGGTAACATCAAAAGGTTATGTATTAGAAAAGAAAGAAATCACTAATCAAATTCAAGCCTACAGGACGAATAACTATACAATAATTCCTTCATTAAATATGGGATTCATTCTAATCAGAGACAGCAGCAATGTTGTAAAGTCCCTAATAAACCCTATCGGAAATATCTGGTCAATAAGCTTATTAGACAATGAACGAATTGTGACATCTGATGATAGTAGTGAAGTAGAAATATATAATTCAAACTTTATCTTCGAGGATAAAATAGACACAGAAATATCAGGACCTAAATATATTATAAGAAACAGAGACTCTTTTATCATCGGAGGTAACAATGGCCTTTATGAGTTTAATGGGAATTTAAAAACAACAATATTAAGCGATAGCATTGTCACTCTATTTAAAAACCAAAAAAGAACCGAGTTAATTGTAGGAACAAGTAAGTCTGACATATACATAATTGATCTACTAAATAGAAAAAACATTCGTAAACTATCACTAAAGAATAAGCACCCAATATTCCAAATTCAACAGACTCTGGATGGCACACTTCTACTTGCTACTCAAGGTGGACTGGTAAGTATAGATACTAACGGCAACGAAAAAACAATTTTTGATGATGATTTTGTTTATTGCATAACTGAGACACCAAATGAATATCTTTTTGGAACTAGAACTTCAATCTATTCGACTAATAAAGAAACGTTAGAAATCAATAAAATTTATAACTCAAACAAACCAATTTACTCAATCGCAATTGATAATAGTAATGACTTTATGGCATCTTCCATAAATGAATTGATTTTAAGCAGAAATGGGAAATTACTAACACTAACGACTGACTATGGTAGTCAAGAAGAATACAATAATCAGAGTGGGATATTCTGGAATGGCAGTTTCTTTTTTGGTGGAATAACTGGCATTAGTGCCATAAATAAAGCTAATGCAATATCTTACATTGAAAACAATGTTATAAACACCAATATCAGTGAGCTTTTAGTATTTAACAAAACGGTTAATATAGGCGATAACCCACTAGAAAAAAGTATATCAAAATCAAAAATGATTGAATTAAAATATTCAGACTATCCATTTACATTGAAGTTCAACTCTCCGAAGTCAAGTCATAAACATATTGAGTACTTTTACAACCTAAATGGCCTATCTGATACATGGATTACTGCAAAAGGTACAAACTCTGCAACCTACACAAACCTCTCACCTGGTCATTATATTTTTAATGTATTTGGTGAAAACCCTGTCACCGGAGCAAAAGGTCCAGTAAATTCCCTTAACATTTATATATCGCCTCCATGGTGGCTATCTTATTGGGCAAAATTAATTTACTTCATAACTACATTGCTAATAACTTTTTTTATTATTAAAGCTGTATTACGAAAAAGAGAAGTGCAACGCCAAATAGCGCTCAGCGAAGAAAGATTAAAACTTTCCCTTTGGGGAAGTGGTGATGAAATGTGGGACTGGGATATAGAAACCGGCAACATTTTCCGCTCCAATATCTGGGGAGCACTTGAGTTTCCCCGCGATGGACATCGCTCTGGTAAATCAGATGAAGAGAGTAATATACATCCAATGGATCAAGAGCGTGTTCGAGAAGCGCTCAATAAACATTTTTATGGTGAAACAGATCATTTTGAAGCCGCATATAGGGTAAAAGGCAAAGACGATAATTGGGTATGGATCTTAGACCGTGCCAAAATTGTAGAGCGGGATGACAAAGATAATGCCCTGCGAATGACTGGAACAATTAAAAATATTAGTCAGTTTAAACAAAAGGAAGAACAACTAAAACTCTTTGAAAAAGCAATTGAAAACATTTCGGAAGGTATGTTTATCCTCGACAACGAATACCGTTTTGTCGAAGTCAACGAAGCTTGCTGTAAAATTTCATTACGTAACCGAACTGATTTTATTGGCAACTTACTCACATTTGATTTATATCCAGAAACCTTCTCCACCCAAATCAGAACTATGTTAAAACAGCAAGGTCGCTGGGCAAATGAAGTCGAAGCCGCCAGAGGAGATAACAGTCACTTCCATATGGAGCTCACTATCGATGCTATCTATGATGAGTTAGGCGAATTGTCACACTATGTTGGTGTTTTTTCTGATATATCAAGACGTAAGCAGCAAGAAGAAGAGCTTAGAAAATTAACTAATAACGATCTCTTAACCGGACTACCTAATCGCTCCAACTTACAAGTGACCTTAAATAACCTAGTGAATCGAGAAATAGCTCATGCGCTTATGGTGCTTGATCTTGATAATTTTAAACGTATTAATGATTCCCTAGGCCATCAAATTGGGGATACATTATTAAAGCTCGTTGCTGCTCGCATTAAGTCCTTACTTCCTAAAAATACCAGTATTTATCGTCTAGGCGGAGATGAATTCGCCATTGTATTAGACAAGGGTTCAGATATAAGCGCCAGTGCAGCAATAGCTAACCGTATTATTGAAGGGCTAAAACCTGCATTTGACGTTAGCAATGAACAGCTAGTCCTAGGATTAAGTATTGGTATAGTGCTGTTCCCAGAAGATGAACAAAGCGAGCAAGCATTACTGAGAAAGGCTGACATTGCTATGTACCATGCTAAGTCTGCGGGAGGTAATTGCTACCAGTTTTATTCTGAGTCCTTGAACCAACATGCAATTAGGCAATTAGAAATAGAAAATCTTATCCGTGAAGGCTTAAAAGATGATCTATTTGAAGTTTATTATCAACCTAAGATTGATCTTAAAAGCGGTAAAATTGCAGGTATGGAGGCTTTAGTCAGATTAAATCATCCAATACATGGTTTAATTCCCCCCAATGACTTTATTCCACTTGCTGAAGAAAACGGTTTGATTGTTGAAATTGGTGAAATTGTCTTACGCAAGGCTTGTTTCGCAGCGCAAAAATGGCGTGAACAAGGCATATTCAGCGGCAGAGTCGCCGTCAATTTATCGTCACGTCAATTTGCTCTGCCCGATATTCAACAACGAATAGAGTCAATATTAAGACTCACTAAACTCCCCGCATGTCATCTTGAATTAGAAATAACTGAGGGAACCGTCATTAAACAGCCAGAAACGGCGATTATCGTCATGCAGCAATTGGCTAAAATGGGCGTCAGTTTAGCACTCGATGATTTCGGCACTGGGTACTCGTCCCTTTCATACTTAAAACGCTTTCCTATTCATACTTTAAAAATTGACAAAGCCTTTGTTGACGATATAGATAAATCTGATCGCGATCTCAAAATGGTCGATTCTATTATCACCATCGCCCATAACATGGGGCTTTCTGTTGTGGGTGAAGGCGTAGAACAAGCAGCACAATTGAACATTTTACGGGCACTTAACTGTGAAGAAATTCAAGGCTATATTTTTAGCAAGGCCATAAAAGAGACCGAATTTACTCAGCTACTTCAAGAAGACATGGTAAAGCCAAACACTAATAGCAACATTACTTAATCATTTAACTCTCAATTTGATTTTGATTTACAACATTGGCACAACAAGTGCAACAGCGCTATTAGTGTCAATAATAAATCAATATTAACTACCCTGAGAGATAATTAGAATGATTAAAGGAATATTAACTGTTGTAGCATTAACATCATCGCTTGCTGCTGTAAGCAATCTTACTTCCTTAGATAGCATAGATACCTTCTCAGCAGTACCAAATGTTCGCTTCAAACAAACTGAAGTTGCTGCCGTTCCAAACGTTCGCTTCAAACAAACTGAAGTTGCTGCCGTACCAAACGTTCGCTTCAAACAAACTGAAGTTGCTGCTGTACCAAATGTTCGCTTCAAACAAACTGAAGTTGCTGCTGTACCAAATGTCCGCTTCAAACAAACTGAAGTTGCTGCGGTACCAAACGTTCGCTTCAAACAAACTGAAGTTGCTGCAGTACCAAATGTTCGCTTCAAACAAACTGAAGTTGCTGCAGTACCAAATGTTCGCTTCAAATCAATTGATGTTGCTGCGGTACCAAATGTTCGTTTTTCCGAAACAACTTTTGCTTAATAAAAATTTTTATTAAGGAGCTAAAATGCTGAATTCAATCAAAAAAGTACTCGGCTTATCCAAGCCAGCGCGTAAAAAAGTTAAGTTGCCTGAAGGCTTGAATCACCTTGAAGTGATTTCTGCAAAAGGTTGGTGGAACTAATTTAAGTTCTGTAGCCATGAGTCTAACTCATGTACAGTGATAGTGAATTAAGTTAGCGCAGCTTAGAAACAATAAAGGGAGCATTGACTCCCTTTAGTTTTAAGTGAATATAAAAGTACTAATCGTCATAAAGTTATGAAGTTATGAAGTTATGAAGTTATGAAGTTATGAAGTTATGTTACATAACAGATTGATAAATTAGCTATTTAATATCCCTTCCTCACTACAACGGACTTTCCTCAAGGCTAAATGACTATGTGTCGTAAAGAGTGGATAAGCCAGAGGCCCGAGCACAAAACCCAGCAGCACCCAATGCTTAACAGTAAGACC
This sequence comes from Shewanella sp. ISTPL2, assembly GCF_013283205.1. Taxonomy (NCBI): domain Bacteria; kingdom Pseudomonadati; phylum Pseudomonadota; class Gammaproteobacteria; order Alteromonadales; family Shewanellaceae; genus Shewanella; species Shewanella sp. ISTPL2. The sequence continues at coordinate 773,097 of NZ_JAAPAV010000001.1, forward strand.
TGCGGTAAATGCAGCCAAGCCAAAGTACCAAGCCGAGATTAATGCGATAAAGATAACCAGCAAAACCACAAACCACCTCTTTGAAAACAACTAAATAAATCATAAAGGTAGAGAAATTAATTCCTCATTAAAATGCGGATGCTACTCGCGTAGTCTTGGTGATTGATGCACATGTTAAATACGTCGTTTTAACAGCAGGATAAAAAATTCTCCGCACTATGCATAAACGAGCAACACTCATTCATCGCTACGCTCTCAGTACAGAACAGGTAACACTGAACTCTCGATAAAGGGCTCAGATTATACAAGATCCACACCCCCAACATGAACATTTTTTAGGCAAAAAAATGCCTTATGGCAATAAAAAAAGCGGCAATAATCTGCCGCTTTTTTGTTCAATTCCAATTTACTAAGACCTAGATTAACTATGACTTAAATTCACTGAAACTTAGAAAAAGTGCGCGTTTTCTTGAGCCATGGTTTTTAAACGCTCACAAGGCTCGAATCTGTTACCGAATTGACTTTGATAACCTTCAAGGATCTTCACTAAGTTCGCGGCGCCTAAAGTGTCAATATAATGGAATGGGCCACCGAGGAATGGCGGGAAGCCAATACCGAAAATAGCGCCAATATCACCATCTCTTGGCGATGCGATAATACCATCTTCTAAACAACGGACCGCTTCGTTGAGCATTTGTACGACACAACGCTCGGCAACTGCTTTTGCGTCTTTATTGGTGCCAGGCTTAATACCTAACACGCCATAAACACTCTCATCGACAGCTTTGGCTTTCTTGCTCGATGCGCCGTATTGATAGAAACCTTTACCATTTTTACGGCCTTTACGATCGTCACCTAAAAGCTTGTCGAATGCGGCTGGCGCTTTAAAACGTTCACCCAATTCTTTCTCAAGGATCGGTGAAATTTTTGCGCCCACGTCGATACCCACTTCGTCGAGCAAAGTAATCGGTCCCACAGGGAAGCCAAATTTCACTAAAGCTTTATCCAAATGCTCAACACTTTGGCCTTCGAGTAGTAATTGCGCCGCCTCGTTCATATACAGAGCCAGAATACGGTTCACGTAGAAACCCGCGCCATCCTGTACCACTATCGGTGTTTTACCTTGCTTACGGGCAAATGCGACGGTTGTCGCAATGGTTTCTGGCGACGTTTTAGCGTGGGCAATCACTTCCACCAGCGGCATTTTTTCCACTGGCGAGAAATAATGTAGACCAATTACATTCTCAGGACGCGTCGACGCCTCGGCGATTTGGCTAATAGGTAAAGATGAGGTGTTTGACGCAAAAATCGTGTGCTCACCACACTCACGCTCAATGTCTTTCACCATTTGATGCTTAAGCGCTAAGTCTTCAAATACCGCTTCCACAACGATGTCGGCATCTTTAACGCCTTTATACTCAGTGGTTGTCGTCATCAGTGCCATTAAGTTGTCACGGGCAGCTGGCGTCATATGGCGGCGCTTTACCCCTTTCTCCAACAACTTATAAGCGTAGGCTAATGCATTGCTTAAACCTTTTTCGCTGATGTCTTTGACGCGAACGGGGATTTTAGCCTTAGTGGTCGTCACAGAGGCAATGCCTCCGCCCATTAAACCACCACCTAAGATCACCGCTTTCTTCACTTTACGCGGCGTTGCACCCTCAGCGCCGGTTTCTTTCTTCATTTCAGTGGTGGCGAAAAAAATACTGCGCAGCGCTTCAGATTCTTTTGATACCACTAATTCGGCAAAGTGACTCGCTTCGACTTCTAACCCTTTTTGCATCCCCTTCGCAATCCCTTGACGCACGCAGTCAATAATCTTGGCGGGTGCTGGATAATTACCTTGGGTTTTCTTTTCGACTTGTTTAGTCGCTTGATCGAAAATAATGTTACGGCCAAAGCTCGTACCTTCAAGCACTTGATTAACGAGTGACTTTTTAATAGGTTTCGGTGCACGTTTACCCGCAAGCGCCATCTCAACGGCGGTTTGCAGCAAAATGGTCTGCGGTACAACATCATTCACTAAGCCCATTTTCAAGGCTTGTTTAGGACGGATTTGTTTACCGGTGAGCATCATATCTAGGGCGGTGGTAATGCCGACTAAACGAGGCAAACGTTGCGTCCCACCGCCACCAGGCAATAGGCCAAGTTGAACTTCCGGTACGCCGAGCATGGTTTTACCATCGTCGCTACATACCCTTTGATGACAGGCTAAGGCTAACTCTAAGCCACCACCTAAACAGGCACCATGGATTGCCGCAACCACAGGAATTTTTAACGCTTCTAACTCATTAAAAACCACATGCCCTTGCTGGGATAAGGCTTTGGCATCGCCCGCTGTTTTACAGGCATCGAGCATGGAAATATCCGCCCCCGCGACGAAAGAGTCTTTTTTGCCAGAGATCAGCACAAGTCCACGAATATGAGGATCGCTTTTAATCTCAGCCAGAATCTCACTGATTTCAGGACCAAACTGTGCTTTTAGGGTGTTCATGGTTTCGCCAGGAACATCCATAGTCAAAATGGCGATGCCGTCGTCGCGGCGGGTTAAATTAAAGGTCTTTTCCATGCCGATTACTCCACTTCCACTATCATAGCCACACCCAAACCACCGGCCGCACAGGCCGTCGTTAAGCCAGTTCCACCACCACGGCGCTTAAGCTCACGACACACTTGGGTGATTAAACGGGTTCCCGTTGCCGCAAAAGGATGACCATAAGCGAGCGAGCCACCGAGCACGTTAAACTTGCTCATGTCGATTTCGCCAATCGCGCGGTTGCGGCCGAGTTTTTCTTCGGCAAATTTTTTCGAAGCAAACATCTGCATATTCGCTAATGTCTGCGCCGCAAAGGCTTCGTGCATTTCAATCAGAGTAAGATCTTCTAATTCCATTCCAGCACGTTTTAACGCCAGTGGCGTCGCGTAGGATGGCCCCATCAGCATATCTTGCCAGACATCAATGGCGCTAAAGGCGTAACTCTTAATGTAACCAATAGGTTGATAACCTAAGGCTTTGGCTCGACCTTCACTCATCAGGATAATCGCTGAGGCACCGTCAGTCAGTGGCGTACTATTGGCCGCCGTCACAGTACCATGTTGTTTGTCGAATGCAGGACGCAACTTAGCATATGACTCCAATACTGAGTTTTCGCGGATATTGTTATCACGATCGATAAACTGCTTATACGGCGGTATATGCGCGACCATAACTTCGTCACGCAAATGGCCGGAAGCCCAAGTTTCACTCGCTAAGGTATGTGAGCGATGTGCTAAGGCATCTTGATCGGCACGGCTAATATTGTAGGTTTTTGCCATCTGCTCGGCGGTTTGTCCCATAGACAAGCCCGTTGAGTACTCGGCAACCGCAGGCGGCACAGGTAATAAATCCTTTAAACCTAAACGACGGAAAATTTGTAATTTTTGCCCAAAACTACGGGCTTTATTCAGATCGACTAACGCATGGGCTAATTTTTTCGACACACCGATAGGCAATACAGAGGAAGAGTCGGCGCCGCCCGCAATACCGATTTCGATATTGCCTGTCATGATAGATTCGGCCACGTTTACGGCAGATTGAAAGCTAGTTGCACAGGCGCGAGTGACACTATAAGCATCGGTCGACACATTCATGCCAGTACCGAGTACGATTTCACGGGCAATGTTAGGTGCAGCCGGCATTTGCACGACTTGTCCATACACTAATTGCTCAATCAGCTTAGGATCGAGTTCTGAGCGCGCCAATAATTCATTGACCACCATTTTGCCCATATCGAGCGCCGATACGCCGTGGAATGCCGTGGCTTGCTTTGCAAAGGGCGTTCTTAAACCCGCTACAATGGCGATACGTTCACCCTTGGCGTTCGTAACCTGTTGTCTATCACTCATTTGTCACCCTCTTTATGTGCGCAATCGCTGAGAGATTTCAGGCGGCGCTAGCTATTTCCGTGTTTGACCCATTGTGTTACGGCGAAAAACGCCCAATAACAGGTCTGACCATTAAAGTGTGATCTGATTCTAACTTCTTGTCAGCAAGTTTTAAACACCTGTTTGTTTTTTTAACACTAGCCAAACCCTAAGGGAATTCTTTACCATAGCTGTTGTCTATAGCCCACACACGTATTTTCAACATAATAAAACGAGTAGCATCATGCCTTTGAGTCGCTTCCACGCATTACGCACTTACCTAAATAAGGTTGTTTTAGGGCAGCCAGTATTGACCGAAAATCTGCTCATTGCCTTAATTGCCAATGGCCACTTATTAGTTGAAGGACCTCCGGGACTGGCAAAGACTCGTGCAGTGAAAGCCTTATGTGACGGGGTTGAGGGCGATTTTCACCGCATTCAATTTACCCCAGATCTACTGCCCGCCGACTTAACTGGCACAGATATCTATCGCTCGCAAACTGGCACCTTCGAATTTGAAGCCGGACCGATTTTCCACAATTTAATCTTGGCGGACGAAATTAACCGCGCCCCCGCCAAAGTTCAGTCAGCCTTATTAGAAGCCATGGCCGAAGGTCAAGTCACAGTTGGTAAGCACAGCTATAAGCTACCGCCGCTGTTTTTAGTGATGGCCACCCAAAATCCATTAGAAAACGAAGGCACTTACCCGCTGCCCGAAGCACAGCTTGACCGTTTTCTGATGCACTTAAACCTTGATTACCCGAGCGGCGAGACTGAAATCGAAATTCTGCGTCAATCCCGCAAAGAAGCGCTGACCCACGAATTGCCAACCACTGAGCCGATTGCACAAGCAGATGTGTTTGCCGCCCGTGACGAAGCCATGGAAATCTATCTCGCCGAACCGCTCGAAAAATACATAGTCGAAATCGTGATGGCGACCCGTGAGCCTTTACGTTACAGCGAAGACTTAGCTAAGTGGCTTGAGTACGGCGTAAGCCCGCGCGCAACTATTTCATTAGAACGCTGCGCCCGCGCCCGTGCTTGGCTGCACGAGCGAGACTTTGTTTCACCAGAAGACATTCAAGCCGTCGCACCGAACGTGTTAAGACACAGATTGCTACTTAGCTACCAAGCACAGGCCGAAGGTGTCAGCCGCGATCACGTGATCAACCACATCTTAAGTCAAGTTGCAGTACCTTAACGGTGAAGATAAAGGTGAAATAAGATGAGTGACACAGCGCGACTCTCAGCCTCGGTCGATGGCTTGCCGCTTTTTGCCGATGGCTTGCATTTAACCGAGCAAGAGCTGCTGGCGTGCCAAAATATCGCCCGAGCTATGCCTGAGCGTTATAGCCGTGCCCGCGCTAATTTAGCGGGCCATCGCAGCAGCTTAATCAAAGGCCGCGGTATGGAGTTTGCCGAGGTGCGCCACTACCAACAGGGCGACGATGTGCGCACCATTGATTGGCGCGTTACCGCTCGTACGGGCACAACTCACACTAAGTTATTTGTCGAAGAACGTGAGCGCCCTATTTTATTGTTAATCGACTTGAGCCAGAGCCTCTATTTTGGTTCGAGTTTATTGCTGCAATCGGTGCAAGCAGGACACCTTGCGACCACCTTAGGTTGGAATGCGATTAACCATGGCGATCGACTCGGCGCCTTGATCGCCAGCGAGTCTGAGCATTTAGAGCTCAAACCCCGCAGCCGTCGTCAGGGCATATTGCAATTGATCTCAGGCCTGCGCCGTGTACACGAAAATCAGCTCAATCATGTTGGCAGTGGCCAGCGCGATCCTGACCATATCCTGCGTGCCTGTCAGCGATTACAACGTATCGCCAAACCCGGCTCCTTAGTTTGGATAGTGACAGATGGCAGCCATTTTAGTCCCCAATGTATCGCGCCTCTCACCGAGCTTAAGCGTCATTGCGATGTGGGTGCCTATCTTATTACCGATCCCCTGCGTCAAGGTACACTGCCGTTACCGCACAACTTTAATTTGCCGGTACGGGATGGGAATGAGGACTTAGTGCTTACCCGCCTCAGTTATCAGGCTTGGCTCGACATTCAGTTGCGTCAGCAAAAGGACTTTATCGCCATGATGCAGCAACTGCGCGTTCGCACCCAGCTCATAGATGCGGGTGCTCCCCTAGCCCATCAATTGGAATTATTGCGTTAACTATGGATCCAGCAACAGTGAATTCAGAAATAGCAAATCCACAGGCAACAGTACCTATGCCTTCTACGGCGCCAAACCCTGCCCTTGCACAACTGCAGGATATTATTCATCCCGAACCGATCGGCGCTTGGCCTTGGGCAATCGGTTATTGGCTGGTTTTAGCTCTTGTGATTGCCCTCATCACACTCTTAGTTATCTGGCTAAGAAAACGCGCTCGTGACTTAGCGCCGAAAAAAGCCGCGAAGCAGTTACTCAATCAGCTCGATAAACAAGCGACGTCCTATGCCTCTGACGTCAACAGCCTATTAAAGCGCACCGCCATGAGTTACCTCAACAGAGAAGCAATAGCCTCCTTAGATGGCGAAGCTTGGGCGGCTTGGTTAGACAGCTATTTACCCGAGCATAAACGTCAACGTATCGGCCCCTTATTAGCCAAACGCCATCAGGCAACGCCATTGACCTTAGCTGAAGCCAATGAATTACATCAACTCGCACAGGCTTGGTTGGCATCGAAAGCAAAACTGAGTGCGCCTGAGTCGACTCTTGATCAAGCTAAGAGCAAAGTGCTAATCCAACCCGCTGACACTCAACAAGCGGAGGCACAATGTTAACAATTGCATGGCCTTGGCTATTGATATTATTGCCTTTACCTTTGATTTTTTGGCGCCAACACACAGTGCAAGTGGATGGTGGCCGGCTGCAATTACCCGGAATAAGTCAAACGGGCAAACAAAGCTTAGCGGCCAACACGCGCCAGAGCCGCAAACGCTACTGGCTGATGTGGTGCCTGTTAGTACTCGCTATTGCTCGTCCTCAATGGCTTGGTGAACCTATCGAACTGCCAAGCCAAGGCCGTGATTTGATGATGGCGGTGGATTTATCCGGCAGTATGCAGATTGAAGACATGGTGGTGAATGGCAAAACCGTCGACCGTTTCACTTTAATCCAGCACGTCGTCAGTGACTTTATCGAGCGCCGCAAGGGTGACCGTATCGGCTTGATCCTCTTTGCCGATCACGCCTATTTACAGGCGCCGCTCACCCAAGATAGACGTTCAGTGGCGCAATTTTTAAAAGAAGCACAAATTGGCTTAGTCGGTAAGCAAACCGCCATAGGTGAAGCTATCGCTCTAGCGGTAAAACGCTTCGATAAAATGGATGAGAGTAATAGAGTGTTGATTTTATTGACCGACGGCTCTAACAACGCGGGCAATATCGAACCAGAGCAAGCAGCGCAAATTGCCGCTAATCGTAAAGTTACTATTTATACGGTTGGTGTGGGCGCAGATGTAATGGAGCGCCGTACACTCTTTGGCCGCGAGCGGGTTAATCCTTCGATGGATCTGGATGAAAACCAACTTAAGCATATCGCCGACGTCACCCACGGCCGTTATTTTCGCGCCCGTAACAGCCAAGAGTTAGACCAGATTTACCAAGAAATCGATAAACTCGAACCTGTGAGTCGCGATCAATTAAGCTATCGTCCGCAGGCAGATCTGTTCTACTGGCCGCTGGCACTGGCATTACTGACGAGTCTGTGGATTGCCTTAGGTCAATTGCCACTCTTTGCAGCGCGCCGCGTTAAACCCTCTGTCGCAACCACTTCACAGGGGAACATCAAATAATGAGCCTACATTTTATTCGTCCCGAATGGCTACTCGCACTAGTACCGCTAGCCTTAGCCTTGTTGAGTTTATGGCGGCAACACGAGAGCCACAGCGCGTGGAATCGTTATATTGCGCCGCACTTAGCCAAGATATTGGTCACCCAAGGCAATAAGAAATCCCGCCGTCCGTTGCATTTATTAGCCTTAACTTGGTTGATTGCGACCTTAGCACTCGCCGGACCTGCCGTTAATAAACAATCCTTACCTGTGTTTGCCGCCGAGCAAGGCCGCGTACTGGTGATGGACATGTCCGTATCTATGTTCGCCACCGATCTTGCGCCGAATCGGTTAACCCAAGCCAAATTTAGGGCAACGGATCTCCTGCGTAATCTTAAAGAAGGTGAAACAGGTTTAGTCGCCTTTGCCGGCGATGCCTTTACTATCAGCCCATTAACCCGTGATACCGGCACATTACTCAATTTACTGCCGACCTTAAGTCCTGAGATCATGCCCGTTCGTGGCTCAAACTTAGCGGCAGGCTTGACCCAAGCCAAAACGCTACTGGCTCAGGGTGGCCATATTCGCGGTGATATTATCCTGATGACAGATGGCATCACAACAGCCCAGTTTGATGAGGCTAACTCGGCATTAAATGGCACGCAATATCGCCTCGCCGTCGTCACTTTTGGCACCAGCCAAGGCGCGCCAATCCGTCTACCCGATGGACAATTACAACGCGACAGCAGCAACGAAGTCGTTGTGGCCAGCACTGATTTCGCTCTGCTGCAAAAACTGGCCGCGAATAACAAAGGCGTTCTGATCCAGAATCGCACCGACGGTAATGATCTCGCCCAATTACAGCAATGGTTAAGCGATGCTGGCGATGCGAAAGCCACAGATCTTGATGGTGAAACTTGGCAGGATCTCGGTCCTTACCTCGCCTTATTATTACTGCTACCCGCCCTTTTCAGCTTTAGACAAGGAATCGTGGCCAGTGTTGGATTTGTCACTCTTGCTGGCAGCTTACTGCTCGCGGCTGTGCCTCAGCCAGCCCATGCCAGTGTGTGGGACAATGCCTGGGATAATGTGTGGAAAACCACAGATCAACAAGCGATGCAGGCCTATCAATCCCAAGATTACGCAAACGCCGCTAAGCAGTTTGAGTCGCCCCAATGGCGAGGCAGCGCCCAATACAAAGCCGGTGATTACCAGCAAGCACTAAAAACCTTCGAGCAAGATAGCTCAGCCCAAGGCCTCTACAATCAAGGCAATGCATTGATGCAACTCGGTAAACCCGATAAGGCCAAGGAGCGCTATCAAGCCGCACTTAGAAAACAAGCCGATTTCCCTGCGGCGAAGGCCAACCTTGAACTGGCTGAAAAGTTATTGCAAGAACAGCAACAACAGCAAGGTAAAAACGAGCAACAGGATAAGAACCAAGATCAACAAGGCGATCAGCAGTCTGGCGACCAACAATCCGGTGACCAAAAATCGCAGGATAAACAGCAATCTGACCAAGATAGCGCTCAGAAAGATAAGCAAGATCAAGCGGGACAAAAGTCTCAGGATCAACAGGACGATGCCGACGCGGATCAAAGCCCTGAACAGCAAAAAACGGATGATCAACAGTCTGAGCAAGATAAGCAAAATGGCAATGCTCAGGACAAGCAGAATGAAGCTCAGCAGGAAAATGAGCCTGTAGACAATTCACCTGCAGACAATGAAGCTAAGATGCAAGCGCAGGCTAAAGCCGATGCTGAAGAGCAAAAGTCAGCTGAGCAAGAAAAGCAAAGCGTTGCCGCCAAAGAAGCTCCTGAGCAAAATGCGCAAGATAAACAAGAGGCTGCTATGAGTGAATCGGTAGAGGCACCGCCAACCAATAGCGAGCCACTGCCCGCAGAAATGCAGCGAGCACTGAGGGGCGTGAGTGAAGACCCGCAAGTGTTACTGCGCAACAAGATGCAGTTGGAATATCAAAAACGCCGTCAAAATGGCCAAATATCAAAGGATAACGAACAGTGGTGACGAGACAATTTTTTATCCTGCTACTCCTTGCCATCGGAGTGGCCCATCCCGCCTTTGCACTTAGCAAAATTGAGGCCTCGGTCGATCGCAACCCTGTGATGGAGGGCGAATACTTTGTGCTCAACATCAGTGTCGATGACGAGGTCGATACCGGTAAGCTTGACACATCCGCACTACTGAAAGATTTTATTGTCGGCCGTACTAGCGTGAGTCGCAGCACGCAAATCATGAACTTCGATGCGGTCAAAGAAACCCGCTGGCAAGTACTGCTCGCGCCAAAACAACAAGGCCAGTTAACCATTCCAGCCTTTAGTATTGACGGCGTCAGCTCATCGCCTATTCCACTCAAAGTGGTCGAAACTGGTAGCCAGCCCGCGCAAATGAACAATCTGTTCATTGACGCCAAAGTCTCGACCGACGAAGCCTATGTTGGGCAGCTCATTACCTACAAGGTGAAGCTCTATCTGGCGGTGGAATTACAAAGGGGCGTATTGAGTGCACCAGTGATCGAAGGCGCACAGATCAAACAAATCGGTGAAGATAGGGATGGTTCAGAGATAGTCGATGGCCGACGTTACCGCGTGATTGAACGCACCTATGGCATCATTCCCGATTTGCCCGGCCAAGTGAATATTAAAGGTGCAACCTTTGCTGGCGATGTGCTGGTAGAATCCCAACGCCGCGGCGGCATGTTTGGCTTTAATGAAAGCCGCCCAATGCAAGCAGGCGCGCCCTCACTGACAGTTCAAGTGAATCCCGCACCAACAAGCTTCCAAGGCCAATGGCTGGTTGCCGATTTAGTAGCGCTAAAAGAAAACTTCCCTGAGGATATTAAAAAGTTTACCGTCGGTAGCCCTATCACCCGCACTATTACACTGTTGGCTTCCAATGCCGATGAAAATAGTCTGCCTGATATAGTGCAAACTCTGCCCGATGAACTCAAGTCATACCCAGAAAAACCCCAGCGGCAGACCTTTGTGCGCGATGCACAAATTGTTTCGCAGTACAGTATTACTTCGGCAATCGTTCCCAGCAAAGCGGGCACCTTTACCTTGCCCGAAATCAAAGTGCCTTGGTGGAATCCGCGCCTTAAACGTCAAGAAACTGCAACGCTGCCCGCACGTACCATAATCGTTGAAGGTGGTGCTGTCAGTGATACGCCAGCTCAACCAACATGGGAAACCAACTCCGCGGCCGATAAGGGCTGGTCTTGGCTAACCACTGTTTTTGCTGCGCTATGGCTGGTCACTCTAGTCGCTTGGATTATCACCTTAGTCGCTTGGCGCCGCGCCTTAAAAAATCAAACGGCCGCCCCAATTGCAGTAAACTCTTCAATCAGTTCAGCACAATCAGTGACTGCCTCCGGCTTGAAAGGATTAGAGCAAGCCTGCGCCAGTGGCGATGTAAGCCGAATTATGTTGCAATTGCAGCGATCTTTCAGTGAGTTACAGCAAACGCCTATGACATTAGATAAGATTGCTGAGCAGTCACCACAACTGGCAGCAGCGATACAGCAACTGCAAATCAAAGCCTACAGTGCGAAGGCCGATAAGAGCCACCATACTGACAGTGCTAATACGAGCAGTGCGAATTCTAACAATACAAATAGCCACTTAAGCGCCGAATGTACCGCCTTACTTAACGCGGTTAAGGCCTGTGAGCATAAACATTCAAACCCAAAATCAGCGCCATTAAGCCCACTGAATCCTAAATAAATGATGGGGTTAATGACAAAGAAGCGAGTGCTACTATGCTAAATATTCCGCCAAAAAGCCCAAAGATAAAAAATGTTTGCTAACTGGCGCAAGAAATCCGTCGAGCCCGCGGTCTCTTCTGACATGCTAAGCAAACAACGACGATACAACAGCCTAGTCAAGGCGCTACATGCAGACATTTTCCGCTACGCCTATTGGTTATGCGGCGATAAGCACGTGGCTGAAGACATTACCCAAGAAACCTTCTTGCGGGCGTGGCGCTCTTTGGATTCCCTCAAGGATGATAAAGCGGCGAAAGCTTGGCTGATCACGATTCTTAGGCGTGAAAATGCGCGGCGTTTCGAGCGTAAACAGTTCGATTATTCCGACGTTGAGCAAGATACCTTAGAGGACAATATCTCCAATAGCAGTGAAGAGCAGACCGAGCAATATCTGATCCGTCGACAAATTGGCAAGCTGGATATCGAATACCGTGAACCACTCTTACTCCAGCTCATTGGTGGCTTTAGCGGCGATGAAATCGCCGAGCTGATGGAGCTCAATCGCAACACCGTAATGACGCGTTTATTTCGGGCGAGGAGCCAATTGAAAGAATTACTTGAGAAGAATGATGTGAGAGGTCAATCCAATGGATGAGCTTAAATTTAGACGTCAAGCTTATGAAGATCCTCATAATCAAGATGCTGACTTTCTGGCGCAGATCAATGCCAAGCCAGAAAACCAAGCCCTAATCAATGAGCTTAAAAACCTTGATGCCAAACTGAGCAACGCATTGAAAGTAGATGTGGCTGAGGATCTCGCCGACAAACTCATTTTGCGTCAGCAGTTACAACAGCACCATAAACAGCGCCGGCAAACGTTTTTTTTAGTGGCCATGGCAGCCTCGGTTGCGTTTGTGGTAGGGATCAGCTTCAGCCTATTACGCTTAGGGCCTATTGATTTGGCTGAACATGCACTGGCCCATGTCTACCATGAAGATATTGCCTTGCATGTCGATCAAAATGTCAATTTTAGTCAAGTCAATGCCCAGCTTGCGTCGATAAAAGACTTTGGCAATGCCAAATTTACCCAACAACCGGGCAAAGTGTATTACACCTCTTATTGCGATTTTCAAGGGGTAAAAAGCCTGCACTTAGTACTTCAGGGCGAACAAAGTAAGGTGACACTCTTTATCGTGCCACTCGAGAAACGTATGGTGTTGGATAAAACCTTCGCTGACGGTAAATATCAAGGAATGGGCTTTGAAACGCCCGATGCATTTATTTTGCTCATAGGTGAGGATCAAGCTGACCTTAGCTATATAAAAGACGAAATCAAGAATATATTTATTTAACTCATTGTTATAAATTGCATTTAAAAATCAATCTCCGATATTTTCATGTTATCGGAGGTTAGATTTCAATCACACTTACATCTGCTAATGGGCGCACGTTCAAACATCTGGTAGCATGCTTGCCACTTTTAATAATAAAAAGATGGGAAAAGGCAAGATGACGATTGAAACCCCGATTTTAATCACATTTGTTGGTTACTTAGTATTGATGATGGGCATAGGTTTTTGGGCTTACCGTGCTACCGATACTGTTGATGATTATATTTTAGGTGGCCGCAAAATGGGCCCCGCAGTGACCGCACTCAGCGTGGGTGCATCTGACATGTCAGGTTGGCTGTTACTGGGGTTACCCGGCGCAGTTTACTTAAGCGGCTTAGGTGCAGCCTGGATTGGCGTAGGATTAATTATTGGTGCTTGGCTAAACTGGTTATTTGTTGCCAAGCGACTGCGCATTTATACCCAACTCGCCGATAACGCCCTCACTTTACCGGATTTTTTCGAGAAACGTTTCCACGATACCCAAGGCTATCTCAAGCTCGTTTCCGCAATCACTATTCTGGTGTTTTTTACTTTCTATGCTTCCTCAGGCATGGTCGGTGGCGCGATTTTGTTTGAAAAAGTCTTTGGGCTTGATTACACAGCAGCCCTCGTGATTGGCTCGGCCATCATAGTCGGTTACACCTTTATTGGCGGTTTCTTTGCCGTGTGTTGGACTGACTTTTTCCAAGGCAGTTTAATGCTCATCGCCCTATTGATTGTCCCTTTCGCCGTTTTCGCTCACCCCGAAAGCCATGCGGGTATTGAAACGATCGATCCCGCGATGTTGGCATTAGTCAATGACAAAACCACTGCCATCGGCATGTTATCTTTGCTCGCATGGGGCCTAGGTTATTTTGGTCAGCCACATATTTTGTCGCGTTTTATGGCGATAGGCAGTGCCGATGCCCTGCCCTTGTCACGCCGTATTGCCATGAGCTGGATGGTGTTATCTCTCATTGGCGCGTTAGCCACAGGTATTGCAGGCTCGCTCTATTTCGCCAAAGAGCCATTAGCCAATTCTGAAACTGTGTTTATCCATTTAGCTCAAGCGGCGTTTAACCCATGGATTGGTGGGCTATTAATCGCCGCTATTTTATCGGCAATCATGAGTACTATCGACTCACAACTCTTAGTCTGCTCAAGTGTCATCACCGAAGATTTCTACCGTAAATGGTTACGCCCAAAGGCCGATGATCGCGAGCTAATGATGGTAGGTCGTTTAGGCGTACTCGCTATCGCTGTGATTGCAGGTGTGATAGCACTCAATCCTGAAAGTAGCGTACTCAGCCTAGTGAGTTATGCTTGGGCAGGCTTTGGTGCGGCCTTTGGTCCCGTAGTCTTGTTATCCTTGTTTTGGAAGCAATACAGCCGTAATGGCGCTATCGCCACTATTATTGTCGGTGCATTAACCGTGGTGATTTGGAAGCAACTCACTGGTGGCATTTTTGAAGTATACGAAATCCTTCCTGGGTTTATATTCGCGACTATTGCGGGTATTTTAGTCAGTAAATTCTCTGCTCCAAGTGAAAAAGTAACGACAGAGTTCGAACAATTTAAGTCTGCACTCTAATCTAGATATGCTTCCATATGTTTAAAAGCGCACAAGTGTGCGCTTTTTACATTTTGTATCCTTTTAAATACCCTACACACCATTACAAACCGTTAACTTCAATTGAAACCCATAGCAGCACCCAAAGCCCTTCATATCAAGCATCTGGCCAGACCATTCAAGCATACTAAAGTATCACTCTTGTTTTAAAGACTTTTAATTAACTGAAAATTAACATATTTCACTTCTGGTCGGACTTGTTGAGGGTACATTGAATCCATAAGATGCCGGAGACTAATAAATGGATTTAAATACTTTCGGCGGACTAGGACCGAATAAAAATCCAATACTTATAAAAAATAGAGAGAATAATAATGAAAACATTCAACAAGACACTCATTGCCGTTTCTGTCGCATTAGCAAGCACACAAACCTTAGCTTCAGGTTTTCAACTAAACAGCCAATCAGCAACGGGTATGGGCCGTGCATTTGCGGGTGATGCGGTTATTGCCGATAACGCTTCTGTGTTATCACGTAACCCTGCTGCTATGGCATTATTCGATAAAGATGCGATCTCCTTCGGCTTAACTTATGCCGATATTACTGTTGATGTTAAAGACGTTAACTTTGCCGGTGGTGCCGTTGACTTAGGCAGCATCGATGACGCGGGTAGCTCTAAAATTATCCCTAATATTTTCTACATCCACCCCATCGACGATAAGTTCGCCGTAGGTTTTGCCGCTTTCTCTAACTTTGGTACCGGTACCGATGCCAGCTCACTTTCAAAGAGTTTACCAGCAGGCTCACCAGCACCTTATGATCTGCTTGGCGAAACAGAAGTAACAACGGTTAACTTTAACACCAGCCTTTCATACCGTATTAATGACATGTTCAGTATCGGTGCTGGTATTGATGCCATTTACGGTGAAGGCCGTTTAACCCGTAACATGGGCGCGACACCTCTAGTTGACGTCGACGCTGACGGTTGGGCATTTGGTGGTATTGTGGGTGCCACAATTGAGTTAGATAAAGACAATCGTTTCGGTATCAGTTACCGCTTCAGCCCAACAGTGAATGTTAAAGGTGATGTTAATACCATTACATCAACCAATATACCAAATGTTGGACAAGTGGCTGTTGCCACCAGTTTTGATAGTTTAGATGTACCGCTAGCGGATATCTTCCAAGTTGCAGGTTTTCATCAAATCACCCCTAAGTTTGCTCTGCACTATACAGCGCAGCACACCCAATGGGGTAATTTTGAACAAATCACAGCTAAAGATGGTGTTGCAACCATTCCAGCTGTTGGAGTGACTCAAGCCGTAGGTGATGTTGCGCTGAAAGAATACCAATGGAAAGATTCATGGTTATTCAGCCTAGGTGGTACTTACACAATCAACGAACAATTCACTGTACGTGCAGGTTATATGCATGACCAAGGCGTTGTGGACGAAATCAGCTCTATTTCATTCCCAGACTCTGACCGTAACTGGTATACAGCGGGTATGAGCTACCACATCAACCCACAAAACACGGTTGACTTTGGTATCGCTTATATTAAAGGTGAAGAAGTTCACCTGATCGAAAACAGCGCAATCGCAGGCCCTGTTAATGCGATTACTGAATCAAGTGGTATGTACTACTCAGTTCAATACAGCTACCAGTTCTAAGATAAATTCCTAACACCAAAGCCGCATTTTTTGCGGCTTTTTTGTATCTTAAGCATTTATTGCCTAAAGTTAATTCATACTCCTGTAAATGCAGCTACGGCTATGGCTAAAGTCATTGGACTCGGTGGAATTTTCTTTAAAAGTGTCGATCCCGTTGCCTTGGCAACTTGGTACAAAACCCATCTTCAAGTCCCTATTGAAAACTGGGGAGGCGCCGCGTTTTATCACACAGATAAATCAACTCTTGGCTACCATGTTTGGACTCCTTTCGCCCATAGCACGGACTATTTCGCCCCCTCAGATAAAGGGTTTATGTTCAACTTTGTCGTTGACGATTTAGAGCAAGCACTCCTACAAGTAGAGCAAGGTGGCGGTCAACCGATTGGTGGTATTGAAGATTCAGAATTTGGCCGCTTTGGCTGGTTTATTGACCCTGATGGCAATAAAGTCGAATTATGGCAGCCAAGCGCGATTCCTCCTGAAAAATAAATGCTTTAAACAGATATTTCAAAACTCATCTCTCAACATAATCTCCTCTGCCTTAAGCGGCATCTATTCCGAATAAACCCAGTGCATGACTGAGGTTTATTCGGTATCGTAGACTGAGTTCATCTAATCAAGAGATTCTTTTTATGGAAAAAAGTAACATCCTTCCTGCCCTGCTGTTAGGTGGTTTCCTTTGCGCTGGACTTGTTTATGTAGGCCAGACAGCAAGCTCAGCACTATTGCAAATGAAAGCCATGGAACGCACTGTCACGGTAAAGGGCTTAGCGGAAAAAGAAGTCAAAGCCAATGTGGCAATTTGGCCAATCAATTTCACTGAGGTCGATAACAATCTGCCTAAACTCTATGAGACGGTTCAGCAAAAAACCGATCGTGTTGTGGCGTTTTTAAAGGAACAAGGCTTTAGCGACAGCGAAATTACTGTCTCTTTGCCTTCAATTGAAGATCGCCAAGCCCAAGGTTATGTCGATCCCAACGTCAGATACCGTTACTCGGCAAAAGTGAACCTATCAGTTTATACCCCACAGATTGATCTCATGCTGAACACCCGTAAGCAAATGATTAACTTAGTAAAAGAAGGTATAGCGATCGCTAGCCAAGATTATGATAATCGCACTGAGTTTCTGTTTACCGATCTCAACTCAGTCAAACCTATCATGGTGCAAGAAGCGACTCAAAATGCCCGCGAAGTGGCTGAAAAATTTGCTAAGGATTCGGATTCTCGCCTCGGAAAAATTAAAAGTGCGAGTCAAGGCCAGTTCACCATTTCAGACCGCGACAGCAGCACGCCTTACATTAAACAAATTCGCATCGTTTCCACACTAACCTATTATTTAAATGACTAAATTTTAGGCTTAATTTGAAGCTCTGAAGCATGAGGAATAAGGCGCTATAGGCCTTATTCCTTATTCCTAAATTAGGTAAAAACACTACATTAAATTTTTCTAATAAATATTGATTGCCTATTGAAAACAACTCCATTAGAATTTTCTCATAAATTACATCTGGGGTGATATAAGTTATGACATCAATTTCTCGTGCTTTTTTCTTACTGCTGGCACTTTCCAGTACTCAAGCTCAGGCTGCCTCAGTCGAAACCATCGAAGTCTTAAATAAACCCTATCCGAATTGGGTCACCTTAGACGCCACCATTGAAGCAGTAAAAGCGGCGACGGTATCGGCGCAAACCTCTGGTCGTATTGTCAAACTCAACTACGATGTTAACGATATCGTCCCCGAAGGAGCCGCCCTACTGGAAATTACCAGTAAAGAGCAAGGCGCTGAACTGGCAAGCTTTGAGGCTGATCTAGCCAAAGCGAAGGCTTTAAATGTCGAAGCTCAGGCACAATACAAACGTTATAAAGAGCTATTTCCCCAGGGCGCGATTTCTAAGGGCGCGATGGATGAAGCCACCGCCAATGCTAAAGCAACAGAACAAGCCGTCAGTGCAGCACAAGCCCGTGTCATCAAAGCCAACGAATCCTTAAAATACACTGTCGTTTCAGCGCCTTTTAGTGGCATAGTCACTGAGCGTTTTGTCGAACTTGGCGAAACCGTAAGCCCAGGACAAGCACTACTTTCAGGGTTTTCCGCGAGTCAAATGCGCGCCATTACCCAAGTGCCACAGCGTTACATTAACCAACTTAAAAATTCCCCCGAATTTCTCGTCCGTTTAAGTGATGGGCGCGAGTTCACCTCAACCGACCTCACGATTTTCAGTTTCGCCGATCCTGTCAGCCACAGTTATCAAGTGCGAATTAATCTGCCAGAAAATGAAGCCAATCTTCAACCCGGTACTTGGGCAAAAGCTTCCTTTAAAAATGGCGATCGGGAAAAAATCCAACTGCCCGCCTCTGCACTGCTCACAATGAACGAACTGAGCAGTGTTTACCTTAAACAAGGCGAAGCCTTTGTGCTGACCCAAGTCCGTGTCACTGAGCCCTTAGATGGCGAGGTAGAAGTGCTTGCGGGCCTTAAGTCGGGTGACAAGGTGGCCGTTGATGCCTACCAAGTGTTGCTCAGCAAGAAGCAATAAATTCCCTAGCGACTTAAGCTTTGTCGAGGTTGTTTTATGAAACATGCTCCAGTACCACAAACCACACTTGGGATTTCCGGACGAATTGCCGCTGCCTTTCAAAATAGCGCCATCACGCCGCTATTAGCACTTCTCGGGCTCTTACTTGGCTTATTCGCCATTTTGGTGACACCAAAAGAAGAAGAGCCACAAATTGATGTCACCTTTGCCGATGTGTTTATCCCTTTTCCCGGCGCGACACCCACGGAAGTTGAAAACTTAGTCACCCTGCCAGCGGAACAAGTGATCTCCGAAATCAAAGGCATAGATACTCTGTACTCGTTCTCCCAACCCGATGGCGCGCTGATCATCGTCATCTTTAAGGTCGGTGTTGCGCGCAATGATGCCATCGTCAGCCTATACAACCAGATTTATTCCAACATGGATAAATTACCAAGGGGCGCTGGCGTGGGTGAACCGCTAATTAAACCCCGCGGCATCGATGATGTGCCCATTGTCAGTTTGACCTTATGGTCAAAGGACAGGCAAGTGTCTGCTGAGCAGCTAACCCATGTCGCCCTTGGATTAGAAACCGAAATTAAGCGTATTCCCGGCACTCGCGAAATCGATACCGTTGGCCAGCACGATATGGTGGCCAACATACGTATCGATCCCGCCAAGATGAACAGCTTTAATCTGACCTACGACAAGTTAAGACAAAGCCTGAATGACAATAATATGGTCTCTATGCCTGCATCCTTAGTGCAAGGCAATCAAGAGATAAAGGTCCAAGCTGGGCAGTTTTTACAATCCATCGACGATCTCAAGCAATTAGTCGTCAGTGTCTATCAAGATAAACAAGGCAAAAATATTCCGATTTATTTGGCGGATATTGCTGAAATCAGCTTAAAAAGTGATATCCCGAAACAGAGCGTTTGGCACGCAGATAAAACCGACATTTATCCCGCTGTCACAATCGCAATTGGTAAACAAGCAGGCCAAAATGCCGTCGACATCGCCGACAGTGTGATTGAGCGGATAGCTAAGGTCGACAATGTGTTGATCCCAGCAAATGTCGAAGTCACAGTGTCACGTAACTATGGCGAAACCGCGGCGGATAAATCTAACACCCTTATTTTAAAACTGATTTTTGCCACCAGCGCCGTAGTCGTACTGGTCTTTTTAACCATGGGCGCACGCGAATCCTTAGTCGTGGGTGTAGCCATTATTATCACGCTAGCGATCACCCTTTTCGCCTCTTGGGCGTGGGGATTTACCTTAAACCGCGTGTCCTTGTTCGCCTTGATTTTCTCCATCGGCATCTTGGTCGACGATGCCATAGTCGTAGTAGAAAACATCCACCGGCATATGGCGCTCGGCAAAAAGTCCTTCAGCGAGCTTATCCCAGTGGCGGTCGATGAAGTCGGTGGCCCGACGATTCTGGCGACATTTACAGTTATCGCAGCCTTGCTGCCGATGGCTTTTGTATCGGGCTTAATGGGGCCTTATATGAGCCCGATCCCCATCAACGCCAGTATGGGCATGTTAATTTCCCTCGTTGTGGCATTTGTGGTCACTCCTTGGCTCAGTCGTAAACTGCTGAAACATAATGACCAACACGATACTGCCCAAGCCTCGCACGAGGATGAAGCTGAAACTAAGATGGTGCGCCTCTTTACTCACTTAATTGGTCCTTTCCTGCTGGGTAAAAATGCCCGTAAGGCAAGAATAGGACTGGCTGTCGGCGTATTTGTGTTAATCGGCATCGCCGTCGCGCTCCCTGTCGGTCAGCTCGTGGTGCTTAAAATGCTGCCCTTCGATAATAAGTCCGAGTTTCAAGTGATGGTGGACATGCCAGAAGGCACTCCCGTAGAGCAAACACAAAGAGTATTGCAGGATTTGAGTCGCTACCTAACAACCGTCCCTGAGGTCGAGCATCTGCAATTGTATGCGGGCACTAACGCGCCAATGAACTTTAACGGCTTAGTGCGCCACTATTTCCTGCGTCACAGCCAAGAGCTTGGCGACATCCAAGTGAACCTAGTGGATAAGAAACACCGCAAGCGCGACAGCCACAGCATAGCGGTATCGGTGCGAGACGAACTGCAGCAAATTGGCGAGCAATATCAAGCCAATATCAAAGTGGTTGAAGTGCCACCTGGACCACCAGTGTGGTCGCCGCTGGTTGCAGAAGTGTATGGCCCAAGTCCCGCTATTCGCGAGCAAGCCGCATATGAGATGCAGGCGCTGTTCCATGAAACCAAAGATGTGGTCGATATCGATATTTTCTTGCCCGCCGCCCAGCAAAAATGGCAAGTGATGATCGACCGCAGTAAAGCCAGCCTGATGGCCGTGCCCTACAGCAATATTGTCGACTTGATTGCCACCTCAGTTGGCGGCAAAGATGTGAGCTATTTACATCAAGCCCAGCAAAAACAACCGATACCGATCCGCCTGCAATTAAACGAAGGCGCGAAAGTCGATTTAGAGCAAGTGCTGAATATGAAGTTACTGAGCCAAACGGGGCAATCTGTGCCTGTCTCTGAGCTGGTGACCATCAAACGCGGCAAAATCGATGCACCAATTATCCATAAGAATATGATCCCTATGATCATGGTCGTCGCCGATATGTCGGGGCCATTGGACAGCCCACTCTACGGTATGTTCGATATGGCGGGCAAAATTGATGGCACCGATGGCTTAGGATTTGATCAGCATTATATTCACCAACCCACAGGGTTAGACTCAGTCGCCGTGCTCTGGGATGGCGAATGGAAGATCACCTACGAAACCTTTAGAGACATGGGTATCGCCTATGCCGTTGGCATGATTGCGATTTATTTATTGGTGGTCGCGCAGTTTAGATCTTATCTGGTGCCGCTTATCATCATGGCGCCAATTCCACTGACTGTGATTGGCGTAATGCCTGGACATGCCCTGCTCGGAGCGCAATTCACGGCGACGTCCATGATAGGCATGATAGCGCTGGCGGGGATTATTGTGCGTAACTCGATATTATTGGTCGATTTTATTAATCAAGAAACCGCATCCGGTGTGCCCTTTGAGCGGGCAGTGATCCACTCTGGCGCCGTGCGAGCTAAACCTATCATGCTGACTGCATTTGCAGCCATGATAGGGGCATTGTTTATTCTTGATGATCCGATTTTCAATGGCTTAGCGATCAGTCTGATCTTTGGTATTTTTATCTCGACCATACTGACCTTAGTTGTCATCCCTGTGCTGTACTACACGGCCATGAAAAACCGTATGAATACTGTTCAGATACAAACACAAACACAAACACAAAACTAACCACAACAAAGGCCATCACCAAGATGGCTTCAAGGAGTAAGGTATGTCATTAGAACGCAGTATTATGGCTTTTGCTGGATTGATGGTGTTACTGTCACTGGTGTTAACCGCCTATGTGCACCACAACTTTCTGTGGTTAACCGCATTTGTTGGCGCTAACCTATTCCAAAGTGCTTTTACCGGTTTTTGTCCTGCCGCCATGGTTTTACGCAAATTAGGGGTAAAATCAGAGGCTGAAATTGCTAAGCAAAGCTAAGCCACATAAAGTCACTTCTTAAGAGTTAAGATAAGAGTTAAGAGTTAGGTGAGCAAGTACACGCTTGGCTAATACAAGCGTGCCCAAAAGCCGTCAAGGAGAGATAAAGTGACCCACAACCTCGTAACCCGTGGCCAAAGTCTAATGCGCTTAGCCCTATTAAGCTTGCAGTCACTGGTACTCATGCCACTGCTGCTAATGCCCATGATAGCCAGCGCCGCCGACCAAGATCCTGCAATCGCATGGGATAAAATTGCCGCAGGCGCTATGGTGCTCGATGTTAGAACGCCTGAAGAATTTGCCGAAGGTCATTTAGCGAATGCGGTCAATATTCCCTTTGAGCAAGTGACAGAGGAGTTTGCTAAGCGTGGCATCGCCAAAGATGCTCCCGTCGTCTTGTATTGCCGCAGCGGTCGTCGTAGCAGTATTGCGACCGAAGCCTTAGTCGCTGCCGGATACACCCAAACCTATAATGGTGGCGGCTATTCCACCTTAGTTGAAGCGCAAAAAACGTCCGCTAAATAATTAACAACCATCAAATTGGCTCTAGTGTGGGGAAGTAAGAATAAATCACTTTAGTACTCTCACCTCGCTCTAGCCATTCAAGGCTTAACGGCTAAAAGCGCCCTAGGGCGCTTTTTTATTGTCTAAATAAAATATCGAAATTAAGCAGGGGGTGGATTAATAAGTTTTTACCAGATTCATTGTGGACGAAAGAACACAGGATTTTTTAGTAGTTCTATAAAATAAGTAACACCCGTATTCCCAAAAGCCTAAGTAAAGTCAATCAATTGGCAACTGCCACCCTATTGACAGCCTTTTGCAACAATTTCGCATAATCAATCACTTGAGAAAATATTATCATTATGATGAAAACTTAAAGTTTGTTTTTGTTATTTTTAATTACAAAAAAATATATATATAAATTTCAATACATTGATAACGGTAAAATCAATCAAAAGCCCTCATATGAAGTCGTAAATTCGTATTCACTTATTCACGTTTATCACATAAAAAAACAAATATTTTAATAAAATTTGGTTACAAATCGTTACAACTTGAATTTATATGCACTATAAATGCCTATTAAATCTAAACACTTACCAACCGCCATACTGTTAACAATTGATTTACAAATGACGTGGTCGCAGATAAATTCACTAACCGAGTAGCATCTGAGTCGTAGTTATTCTTATGAAACATAAAATAATAATGATTAACACTAAATTGACCATGGAAGAAGAACATGACAATCAACAGAACCACTAAAATAGCGTTAAGCCTTTCAAGCTTAGCTATTGCGATCTCAGCTGGTGTACAAGCAGCACCACAAGCCCCAGGTTTTGCCGCAGCATTACAAGCACAAACCTCCCCACTGCCAAAGCGTTACATTGTGAAGTTTAAAAACACTGATGCCGCGGCCATCATGTCAGCCAATAGTGTGCAATCAACGAGTGATCTGCAGTCACTCAATGACGCGACAACAGATACGCTACCAACCACAATGAATTATCAGCCACAAATGGCTGAAATCAGTGCCCAACATACCGCATTAAATAAAGTACAAGCGAAGGAAATGAAGCGTATCGGCCGCAGTAACAGTTACTCGGTGAAACTCGATGCCAAAGGGATCAATGCCTTAAAAACCCGTGCTGATGTGGAATATGTCGAAGAAGATATGCCACGCCGCTTTCTAAGTGAAAGTACGCCTTGGGGCCAAACTTTTGTGGGAGCAACCCAGCTAAGCGACAGCCAAACGGGCAACCGCACTATTTGTATTATCGACTCAGGCTACGACCGTAGTCACAGCGACTTAGGTGGCAACAATGTCACAGGGACCAATAACTCAGGCACGGGTAACTGGTTTGAGCCGGGCAATAATAACGCCCACGGTACCCACGTTGCGGGGACGATTGCGGCGATTGCCAACAATGATGGCGTGATCGGCGTTATGCCAAATCAAAATGCCAATATTCATGTGATCAAAGTGTTTAATGAATCTGGCTGGGGCTACTCTTCATCCTTAGTCGCTGCCGTAGACACTTGTGTCACCAACGGCGCCAATGTTGTCACTATGAGTTTAGGTGGTTCAGGTTCTAGCACCACTGAGCGTAACGCTCTGGCCGCCCACTATAATAATGGTGTTCTCCTGATTGCTGCTGCGGGTAACGATGGGAATAGCACTCACAGCTACCCAGCATCCTACGATGGCGTCATGTCTGTCGCCTCTGTGGATAGCCATAAAGACCACTCAGCATTCTCCCAATACACCAACCAAGTGGAAATATCTGGCCCTGGTGAAGCAGTTCTATCGACTGTTACCCGTGGCGAAGGCCGTTTAGCCGATATCACTATCGGCAATCAGTCTTACTTTGACTCAGGTGTCGTACCGCACAATCGCCTGATACCTTCTGGTAGCAGCTATGTCCCCGCACCATTTAACGGTACCAGCACTGCAACTTTGGCAGAATGTACCGTTAGCGGCACAAGCTTCAACTGCGGCAACATGACCAATAAGATTTGTTTAGTGGAACGTGTTGGTAATCAAGGCACTAGCTACCCTGAAATTAACGCAGCTAAAGCCTGTAAGAATGCAGGTGCCAGTGCGACGATTGTTTACAGTAACGCGGCATTACCCGGCTTACAAAACCCCTTCCTTGTCGATGCTAACAACGAAATCAATATGGTTTCTGTATCTGTTGATCGTGCAACAGGCTTAGCACTGCGCAATCAACTGGGCGCCACAGTCACTGTCAGCAACCAAGGCAATAAAGATTACGAGTACTACAATGGTACATCTATGGCGACACCGCATGTGTCAGGTGTTGCGACCTTAGTGTGGAGCTACCACCCAGAATGTAGTGCGGCGCAAGTCCGTAACGCATTGAAAATGACCGCCGAAGATCTCGGAACTGCAGGTCGTGACAACTACTATGGTTACGGTTTAGTTAATGCAGTTGCAGCAAAAGCCTTCCTAGACGCATCTTGTACTGGTCCAACGGGTCCTGTCGATCCAACTGAACCGGGCGATAGTGTTCTGGTGAACGGTGTGGCGAAAACAGGTTTAGCAGGCGCAACAGGTGAAGAATTACATTTTTCATTTGAAGTTCCAGCAGGTGCAACGAACCTAGGCTTTGTGATGAACGGTGGCACAGGTGATGCGGACTTGTATGTGCAATATGGCGCGGCGCCAACCACCACTAATTACGATTGCCGTCCGTATAAAAGTGGCAATAGTGAGTCTTGTCCAATCACCAACGTACAATCAGGCACTTACTATGCCATGGTGAAAGGCGATTCGGCTTTCACTGGTGTGTCGTTAACGGCGAACTACACAGCGTCTAATGGCGGCGGTACGCCAACGAGCTATAGCAATACTGATAACTATAATATTCCTGATAACAAAGCGGCGGGGATCACTAGCCCAATCACGGTTACTCGCACAGGTGATTCAAGTACTGTGACTGCAGTCGTGAACATAGTCCACCCTTACATTGGTGACTTAAAAGTGCAGCTGATCAGCCCTTCAGGAAAAACGGTTACCCTGCATAACAACACAGGTCTTGGTGCAGACAATATCAATAAGAGCTATACCGCAGATATGACAGGTGCTAATTCGAACGGCGTATGGAAGTTAAAAGCCGTAGACAGTGGCCGTGGTGATGTTGGTTATATCGATAGCTGGGAACTGAGCTTCAAATAAATCAAAATCGATACTCTTACTGATATTTAAAAGTGATAAACGGAAAGAGCCTGCAATTGCAGGCTCTTTTTTTACAAAACATGTTATTCAATATCTTTGAGGATTTCAGGCTCAATCAACACGCTGGTTTCATTATCCGATAACCAAATTTGGCCTTCACTAATCGAAACTTGCAATGCCATATTACGCCCAACAAAGGCCTCCATCGCCGTGACGGACTCTTCGGCAATATTCCACACTTTTAAATTCTGATAACGCTCTAACGCTTGCTGATTCTGTTTCCACCAAATCGGTACACTGCGACCACCATAGGTAAAGAGCTGCACGACTTTGGCACGGCCGCTGGCCTTTCGCAGCCATTTTTCATCGGCCTGACCAAACTCAACCCACAACTCAATTTCACCGGATAGGGTTTTGTCCCATAGCTCTGGCTCGTCATCGACGCACAGACCTTTACTAAAACTTAAGGTTTCGCTGGCATTCACAATAAACGCGAGTAAACGCACCATCATGCGGCCATCGGTTTCGGAAGGATGCTGTGCAAGCGTCAATTGATGGTCTTGGTAATAATTCCGATCCATATCGGCTATCTGTAAATTGACTTTAAACACGGTCGCCTTGAGGGCCATAGTCATCCTAAATGCAGAGTGAAATCCTGAAACAGCGAAATCCTAAAATAAGGCTGCCGAGTCTACCTGAGACTCGGCATTAGCTCAAACGAACAATAGAATACGCCCATGAAATCGAACATAAAGTGCAATTGAACAGAAGGTTAAATCGAACCCAAGGCTGAATCGGTAAGAAATTAAATCGCTCCGGGTCGCAGATGTTTAGCCATGGGAAAATGGGCTTTCAACAAGCTGATTTTTTGCGTATCCGCTACCAGTAGCATGCGCGTACCCAGCTCATACTGTTGACTCAATTCACTGAAAGCGGGTAAAAAACCGCGATCTGCGTCGCGGCGAACAAGTTCAGCGAGTTCGACACTCAAATCGCCTTGGCTGTATATCCAATCGAGGCGCTGCAATAGCGGCATGGCGGCGAGCGGCAATAAGTCCACAGACGTTGCATCATCCAACAAAAGGATTTCGCCGCGGCTGACTAAGTTATTAAACGCATTATGGTAATGCTCAGTGGTACGACTATCGAAACGGTCACCATTGGTATCAAAAAAACGCTCCCAAAATAAGCGGCGTTTCGAGGTTGAATCGAGTTTATCTTGTACTTCGACGCGTCTATCGGCGACAAAATCGAATAACGGTTTGAGTGACTGCGGTAGACTAGATTCTAAACGCGAGCGAATCGTGCGTGCAAATACTGGTGCTGCGCCCGCAGTGCTGATCGCGACCACTAAACGACCTCGATCCACAATAGAAGGAGTGATAAAGCGGCAAAAGGCGGGATTATCAACAGCATTAACCCAGATACCACGCGCAGTAGCTAAGGTCGCTAACTCGGCATTAAGACTGTCGTTTGCCGTAGCTAAATACACCAAATCATAATTTTGAATGTCGGCATGGACGACTTCACGCTGGGATAACAAAATACGGCCAGCATCTGCATAACGTTGCACTTCTGGGTTCACCTCTGGCGCTACCACGTGGATATTGGCTTCGGTACGTGTCAGCAGTGCTAACTTACGGCTAGCCACATCGCCCGCGCCCACCAGTAGAACATTCAAATTAACCGTATCGACAAACAAGGGAAAATATTGCATTAGATGAGATCCTGAACGCTTAGTCCTGCACCACTGGCAGTTGACGCTGTACCCAGCCCTTATAGCCACCAATCATAGAGGCAACGTGGGTGTAACCCATAAGTTGCAGATTATGGGCAGCCAAGGCGGAACGCGCACCACCCGCGCAGTAGAGTAATATGGGTGTATTTTTATCGGGGAAACGCGCTTCGATATCACGCTCTAAAATACCCCGGCTTAAATGTTTCGCTTGGGGTAAATGATCTTGCAGCCACTCACGATCCTCACGCACATCAACAAGGTGCCAGCGGTCATCGGCCTGATAAGCTTCGATTGTCACTTCAGTGATATTAGGCAGAATAGCGTCAACAAGGGCGGAAAATGCATTGGGATGCTGCATCACTAACTCCTAGATAAGATATTGAATGACATAATGAATGTCAGCTTATCAGCAAAGTGTAATCTTCTCATCCTGCAGACGCAATCTTTCAGCCTCACCGCAAAGCTGAGAAGGTTGCCAGTGAAAGGCTAGTTGTGGCTTTCGCTGCGCTCTGAGCTACATTGCCAGCAAAGCTCAAAACTGCCTTCATTAGTCTCATGGCATTGCACACACTGCCATTGCGGACTTTCAACATCCAACGCATTCAATTGAACTTGTGCCGACGCGTATTGGGACTCACCTACCCATAACTCGACGTTTTGCATCCCAGTAGGGAGTTCACCAATGCCGCCTAATAACGCTTCACCTCTGAGTTCAACATGAATGCCACAGGCCTCCAATAAACCTTTCCATGTGTGGGCCTGCAATAAATTACCACCAGCAACTAACACTTTACGTTCTTCCATGCGACATCCTACGGCTACAACTCTCTAGAATATGGGTTGCCGACATCCTACTGCTAAATAGCCGAGGCTGTCGAGCGCTGATTTTTACATCAGTTGTTAAATAAATTAACATTCACTTTTTACAGCATAACTGACTATAACTTTGTGAGTTTGCTAGCAGAATGTCAGATACGCCTCAAAATTGATGCAAAAAAAAGCCACCTCATAGGTGGCTTTTTAACTCCAAATTAACCTTTAAGGCATCATAGGAGGTTGGTCTGCGCCTTCTTTCTCAATCTCAACTGGCATCATGTGTTCACGATTGATACCCAGTTTAACGGCCAAGAAGCTCGCCACATAGATAGAGGAATAAGTACCCACAAAAATCCCCAACAGCAATGCAGTCGCAAAGCCATGGATCATAGTGCCGCCCTTAAGGAACAAGGCCACAACAGTCACCAAAGTCGTGCCCGTTGTAATAATGGTACGGCTCATAGTTTGAGTGATTGAAATGTTAACTATTTCTTCAGGATCGCTCTTACGCAGCTTAAGGAAGTTCTCACGGATACGGTCAAATACCACAATAGTATCGTTAAGTGAGTAACCCACCACCGTCAACAAGCCCGCCAATACGGTCAAGTCAAATTCCAATTGGAATAACGAAAACACACCTAAGGTCACGATGACATCGTGCGCCAGTGCCGCTACAGAACCAAACGCTAAGCGCCATTCGAAACGAAACGACACATAGATCATGATACAAATCAGCGCAACTAATACCGCCAATGCACCTTGCTCTGCCAGTTCTTTGCC
This sequence comes from Shewanella sp. ISTPL2, assembly GCF_013283205.1. NCBI lineage: Bacteria > Pseudomonadati > Pseudomonadota > Gammaproteobacteria > Alteromonadales > Shewanellaceae > Shewanella > Shewanella sp. ISTPL2. The sequence goes on from NZ_JAAPAV010000001.1 coordinate 802,238, forward strand.
CACTTGTGGGCCAACAAACTCAACACGCTTCTGCTGCACTTGTGGGTCAACTTTCTGTGCGGCTTCCATGACAGACTTAACCTGCACATCGCTCTTAACGCCTTCTTTCACCTGTAAACGTACAAGTACGTCACGGCTAGAACCGAAGTTTTGCACGATCGCACCTTCGGAATCTGGCGTCGTCAGTTGCACACGCAGCGCATTCAAATCAACCGGCTGAGTAAACTCCATTTCAACAACAGTACCGCCAGTGAAATCAAGACCCCAGTTAACGCCATTAGTTGCGAGCGATATCAGCGAGCCCAGCACTAACACTGCCGACATAATGCTAATAGGCAGTGCATGGCGGAGGAAGTTTACTGTATGTTTTAAGGATAAAACTTCAATCATTGTCACTTCCCCTTAGATAGACAGAGTCTTCACGCGCTTACCACCCCAAATCGCGTTAACGATTGAGCGAGTACCCACGATGGCGGTAAACATAGAAGTCGCAATACCTATCATTAAGGTCACAGCGAAGCCTTTAATCGCACCAGTACCTACGGCAAACAAAATGAGCGCAGTGATGAAGGTGGTGATGTTCGCATCGGCGATAGTTGAGAAAGCATTACCATAACCTTCATGGATAGCCTGCTGCACGCTACGTCCGGCACGAAGCTCTTCACGAATACGCTCATAAATCAGCACGTTGCCGTCAACCGCCATACCGACCGTCAACACCATACCGGCAATGCCGGGTAGGGTTAACACAGCGCCAGGGATCATAGACATAACGCCCACAACCATGACTAAGTTTGCGGTTAAAGCCAGGTTAGCAATAAGCCCAAAGCTACGGTAGTAAACCAACATAAAGAGTAAGACAACTGCCATACCCCATACCATAGCTTGCACACCGCTTTGAATGTTTTCAGCACCTAAGCTTGGACCAATGGTACGTTCTTCAACAATTGATACAGGAGCAATCAAGGCTCCCGCACGCAGTAATAGCGCAAGGTTTTGTGCTTCACCATGACTTAAGCCAGTGATCACAAAGTTACGGCCTAAACGGGCTTGAATGGTCGCGACAGAAATCACTTCTTGGATTTTCTGCATCTTAACGCTGCCATCGGCATTGCGATCACCACTGTCTTTATATTCGATGAACAAAGTCGCCATAGGCTTGCCTATGTTGTCTTTAGTCACGTCAGAGAAAATGGTACCGCCTTTAGCGTCGAGGTTGATACTGACCTGAGGACGACTGTACTGGTCAAAGCTAGGTTGCGCGCCAGTGATATGATCACCCGTCAACATCACTTCTTTCTTCAATATCACAGTGCCACCTTCGCGGCGCTGATACACTTCAGAACCTGCAGGTACACGACCTGATTGCGCAGCATTCGGATCGGCTTTGTCATCCACCATGTGGAATTCAATTGATGCGGTTGCACCTAAGATTTCCTTAGCGCGAGCCGTATCTTGCACACCTGGCAGCTCAACGATAATGCGCTCGGCGCCTTGACGTTGTACTACAGGCTCAGCCACACCTAACTCGTTAACACGGTTACGAATGGTAGTAATGTTTTGTTGCAGTGCTTCTTCTTTAATCTGCTTTAGATAAGCTTCACTCATCACAGCTTGCAGCGCGAAATCTTCGCCACGGCTAGCGTCGGTGAACACCATATCTTTATTGCGAGTCTTAAGAAAACGCTCGGCAGTCGCTAAGTTTTCAGCATCACGGAACTTGATTTCAATTCCAGTGGCATTAACACGAATACCAGCATAACGAATGGTTTCTTCACGTAATTGTGAACGGAAATCAGCGACTTTAGCTTCTTCCATCTTACGAATCGCTTCGCCCATGTCCACTTCCATGAGGAAATGCACACCACCGCGAAGGTCAAGACCGAGTTTCATTGGGCTACCACCCATGGACTCGAGCCACTTAGGCGTCGCAGGCGCTAAGTTAAGTGCCACAGTAAACTTGTCACCTAAGCTGTCAGCAATCAGTTCTTTCGCCAGTAGCTGTTGATCCGCATTTTGCAAACGGACCAACAACTGACCTTTTTCAAGCTCAGAGCGCTTTACCGCAATGCTCTTACTGGCTAACAGCTCGTTCACACTGGCTTGGGTAGATGCTGTTACTTCAGCACCTCGAGTCGCCACCACTTGCACCGCATGATCTTCACCAAAAAGGTTAGGTACGGCATAGAAACAACCTATGGCGATGACGAGCATCACCATAATGTTTTTCCACATTGGGTATTTATTTAACACGCCTGAGCCCTCTTGGCTTACAACGACTGGATAGAGCCCTTAGGCAATACAGCTGCAATATAGTCTTTTTTGATCGTGATTTGTGTTGTGTCGTTCAAGCTCAGTAACACGTAATCGCTTTCGTCGCTGATTTTTGCAATCTTGCCTAAAATCCCACCACTGGTTAACACTTCATCGCCTTTGCCTAATGAAGACATCAGATTTTTGTGCTCTTTAACGCGTTTTGATTGCGGACGGAAAATCATGAAATAGAAAATCAGGCCGAAAATCGCCAGCATGAAAATCAGTTCCATCGTGCCGCCACCTTGTGGTGCGCCGGCAGCGCTTGCATATGCATTTGAAATAAACATAGTTTTTCTCTTCTTATTAGCAAAAAAATCAATCGACTAACTCTGGTACTTCGCGACCTTGACTGGTATAGAAGTCCGCCACAAAGGCGTCTAATGTACCCGTCTCAATCGCACCGCGCAAACCTTCCATTAACATTTGATAGTATCTCAAGTTGTGAATGGTGTTTAAACGCGCACCCAGAATCTCATTACAACGATCTAAGTGGTAAAGATACGCCCGTGAATAATTTTTACAGGTATAACAATCACACTTAGTATCAAGTGGTGACGTGTCATCTCTATGACGCGCATTGCGTATTTTGATCACACCTTCACTCGTAAACAGATGACCGTTGCGGGCATTACGGGTTGGCATCACACAGTCAAACATGTCAACACCACGACGTACACCTTCAACTAAATCTTCTGGTTTACCGACCCCCATCAGATAGCGAGGTTTGTCTGCAGGAATTTGCGGGCAAATATGCTCAAGAATGCGATGCATATCTGCTTTAGGCTCTCCTACGGCCAAACCACCGACGGCATAACCGTCGAAACCAATATCGACTAAGCCTTTTAAGCTTTCGTCGCGTAAATCTTCATACACACCGCCCTGAATAATACCGAAGAGTGAGTTAGGGTTCTCTAAACGGTCAAATTCATCACGCGAACGTCTTGCCCAACGCAAAGACATCTGCATTGACTTGCGCGCTTCATCTTCAGTGGCAGGATACGGGGTACATTCGTCAAAAATCATCACCACATCACTGCCCAATGCATCTTGAATTTGCATTGATTTTTCAGGATCTAAGAAGATTTTTTCACCATTAATGGGCGAACGGAAATGCACACCTTCTTCGGTGATCTTACGGATATCGCCAAGACTAAACACTTGGAAACCGCCCGAGTCAGTTAAAATAGGACGCTGCCAGTTCATAAAGTCATGCAAGTCACCGTGCTTACGCATGATCTCTTCGCCTGGGCGCAACCATAAATGGAAAGTGTTACCGAGCAAAATATCCGCGCCAGTGGCACGTACTTCTTCCGGTGTCATGCCTTTCACTGTGCCGTAGGTTCCTACCGGCATAAAAGCGGGGGTTTCTACTGTGCCACGATCAAAAATTAACCGACCACGGCGCGCACGCCCGTCGGTAGTGTCTAATTCAAATTTCATAATTCACCTCGCCAGATAAACAGTCTGACTACATTTTTAATGGCTAATGCCATTTTGATTAACAATAGAGATGGGGACAGCGTTAAAAGGTTCAATCTTTTAACGAAAAAAATTGCCGCACCATCTCACTTTGGGCGGCTATTTTAAAACAAAATCTTGGTCTAGTGGGCTTTTTTCGTCACAAACATCGCATCGCCATAGCTAAAGAAGCGATATTTTTGCGTGATAGCATGTTGATACGCCGCCATAACATGATCAAAACCAGCAAAAGCACTCACTAGCATGATCAAAGTTGATTCAGGTAGATGAAAATTTGTCACCATAGCATCGACCACTTGGAATTCATAACCTGGGTAAATAAAGATATCGGTATCGCCGCTAAAAGCTTTGAGCTCGCCAAGGCTTGCGCGTGCCGCACTTTCTAAAGAGCGCACTGACGTCGTCCCTACGGCCACCACACGTTTACCCGCAGCTTTGGTTTGCGCGATTAAATCAACCACGTCCTGCGGTACATTAGCCCACTCGGAATGCATCTTGTGTTCAAGAATAGTATCGACACGCACTGGCTGAAATGTTCCCGCGCCCACATGCAAGGTCACAAACGCGACATTCACGCCCTTGGCTTTTAATGCATCGAGCATGGCATCGTCAAAATGCAAACCCGCCGTTGGCGCCGCAACTGCACCAGGGTTTTGGTTATACACAGTTTGATAGCGCTCTTTGTCGGCATCTTCATCGGGTCTATCGATATAAGGAGGCAAAGGCATGTGCCCTACTGCTTCAAGCACTTCTAAGATGGTTAACTCGGATAACAACTCAAGTTCAAACAAGGTATCGTGACGGGCAACCATCTTCATCTGATAGCCACCGTCGAGCAGAATGAACGAATCGACTTTCGGGGATTTAGAGCTGCGAACGTGGGCGAGGATACGCTTATCATCGAGCATACGCTCGACTAAAATTTCTAACTTACCGCCACTGGCCTTTTGACCAAACATGCGCGCGGGGATCACTCGGGTATTGTTGAACACCATTAAATCGCCGGAATTAATCATCCCCAGCAAATCGGTAAACTGTTTGTCGCCTAACGCGCCAGAGTTGCCGTCTAAGGTTAACAGACGGGATGCGTTACGCTGCGCCATAGGATAACGAGCGATCAGCTCATCGGGAAGATCGAAAGAAAAGTCTGCAACGCGCATATTGGCCTCTAGATAGCTTAGAACGGCGGCTAGTCTATGGTTAGAGGCCAATAAGATCAAGATTACTTATTGCCAGTGTCCACTTCTTGCTCGGGTTCCACTGGATTGATGCCATCTTGGGGCAGATTGCCATCGGCATCGAATTTTAGCCGCGAGCGACTAAAGTCATCCATGCTGAAACGGTGTTGTTCAAAGGGGATTTCTATTAGCACTTTTTTGCGCTTCTGCTGCTCGTCTTTACCAAGCATTTTGGTGAACCAGTTCCACATCATCCATGATCCTAAAAAAGGTTATTGATTTTATTTCACTTTCCCTTATCGAATACTATGTCAACGTTTAAGTCAGCCATAATTATTCACGGCGGATCAAATGTTATTATCAATAAAAAGTGAAAAAATACTGCATTTTTAGCTTCGGCGCTTTCCTAAGCGCGCTTGTGCATGATACCGTGAACCGACGTGGTTAACCAAGCACAAATAATGAACTTTCTTACACACTTACATCTCGCCGACATCAGTAAAACCCACCTTGCTACCAACGTAGCAGGTAACTATATTCAAGCGCCAATTGCACAAGCTCCAATTGAGTTACGCCAAGCTTTATGGCTAAACCAAGAGATTAATACCCTTTGCGCCAGCCATGAATTGACCATTGAATTAATGGAAGCTTTCCCTGCGCCCTTAAGAAGCATAGCAGCAGAACTCATGGCGGTGAGTTTCGATCACTATTTAGCTTACTATTGGGAAGAATATCACCACCAACCCTTGGATGAATTCAGCAGCAAGGCCTATGACGCGCTAGATGCTTTCGCCACGCAAGGTGTTGATCCATACCATCCAGAGGCATTATTTACACTCTTGCCCACAATGCGCAGCGCCGATTGGCTAGGCAGCTACACCACCGAAAAAGGATTACAACAAGCCTTAGCACAAGTGGCCAAACAGCATCCGCAAGCCGCACTGTTTAAAGATGCCCATAAAGTCGTCAATAAAATGCAGATAGAAATCGAAACCGCGTTCCGCACTTTTTATCCGCAACTAATGGCTTATACCCGTATTTGGAGCCGTAAGACGCCTGCAGAATATTTGCCCTCCCCCCTCTAAGAATAAGCAAGCATGAGATTATGCTGTGTGCCTGCGTAAATTTTGCTAGTATGGCCGCGCAAAAATGAGGACAAGATGCAGATATTTGATTACCAACCCCCAGCTGTTCCTTGGCTAGACATACGCTATAAAGATAGAGATCTGATTATCATCAATAAACCTTCGGGATTATTATCTAATCCGGGTCGAGCGGCTCACACCTTCGATTGCGCGTTAACCCGCTTACAAGCCCTTTATCCAGAAACGATTTTAGTGCATAGGCTCGACTGCGCGACCTCGGGCATTATGGTGTTCGCCCGTAATAAAAAAGCGGAGTCGCATTTAAAAACACAGTTTCAAGATAGACAGAGTAAGAAAGTCTATATTGCCGAAGTGATGGGACATGTGCTGCAAGATCAGGGGATTATTGACCTCGCGATAGTGCCAGACACTGAACATCCGCCCTATCAAAAAACGCTACAGGCGGGAGAGACTGGCGGCAAAAGCGCCCTCACTCACTACCGTGTATTAGAGCGCCGAGAAAACAGCACCTTAGTCGAGCTTTCGCCAGAAACAGGCCGCACCCATCAATTGCGTGTGCATATGCTTGCCCTAGGCCATGCGATTTTGGGTGATGAGTTTTATGGTGATGCCGAGGTTATCAAGGCCAAACCGCGTTTATGTTTACATGCACAAAGCTTAAGTTTGACCCATCCCTATTCGGGTAAACCGCTGTTTTTTAGCAGTAAACATCCATTTACTGAATAACTTAAGCCACTCGCTACAATTCCATAAAAGCAAAAGGTCGCGACTTAGCTCTTAGCTATCGTGCGACCTTAGTTATTTACAGATTCGACTGTCGTCGTTTAAGCGACGCGTATACCTTGACCAAAATCGACATCAGCCGCTAATTTTTCTGCTTGGAAATAACAGCCCTGCTCATTACAAAATTGTAATTGCTGCGACGATGTCACGATAAAAAATTCACCAAAGAAATTGCCGCCAACATCTTCCAGCTTATGGCCCTCAGGAGTTTGCGTCATATAGACTTCATCTAAACTATGGCAGCCATCGCTAAACCAAGTTTCTAAAAAATATTTATCGTCTTCTTTATAGAGGGTAATTTTGTCACCCAATAAAGGACGCCCATCTAACCAACGACCTATAATTTCACGATTTTGCATATCTGTCTCCCGCCAATGAAGGCGACGGCGTTTTTCAATCCCAGACATCCTGATATCCTTATGCAATACCCAATCACCTAAAGTGAATGTCAGTTGTGGTAGTACATTAAGCATAGAACCCATTTAACTCTTTACTCCCCACAGCAGCAAATTACTTCAAATCGCCCGTCAAATGTAATTTTTTGGTTAATTTAAATTTGCTAAATATTTAAAATATAAAAGATAAATACCTTTGACTAATTAATCGGCAGTGTAGCTCAATCTAAAAATAAAAACGCGATCTTTATCACTATTTACTTATCGCTAAAGTAAAGGCAGCTAAAAGACTTATCCTCCTAGATGAATGAGGTTTGTTACATCTTTTATTGCCAATTTTAATAGGGTTTCTGATATAACCCATAAGTGAATTACCGCACAAATAAGACCAAGTGATATTTCAATATCCCTACAAAACAAAAATAAAGCAGGAAGCGCTATGCATAACATTCATCGTCGTCATTTTCTTAAGGCAGCGGGTGCCGCTACCGCCGGACTCGTCACAGCCAATATTGCCCTCAACGCCTACGCCAGTAGTGTTGCCCCTAAACCGCAAGCGGGTAAATCCGTTATCGGACTCATAGCACCCAAGATGGACGTGGTTCGAGTTGGCTTTATCGGTGTTGGCGAGCGTGGCTTTAGCCATGTCGAGCAATTCTGTCATTTAGAAGGCGTTGAACTTAAAGCTATTTGTGATACTCACCTAGCGGTGCTGGACAGAGCCGTGGATCATATCGTTAAACAGAATCGGCCAAAACCGGCTGTCTATACAGGTAATGACCTGAGCTATCGCGATCTCTTAAGCCGCGATGATATTGATATTGTGATCATTTCTACTCCATGGGAATGGCACGCGCCTATGGCGATAGAGACGATGGAAAGCGGTAAACATGCCTTTGTCGAAGTACCGTTAGCACTCACAGTAGAGGAATGCTGGCAAATTGTGGATACCGCTGAACGCACTCAGAAAAACTGCATGATGATGGAGAACGTCAACTACGGCCGTGAAGAACTTATGGTTCTCAACATGGTACGCCAAGGTGTGTTTGGTGAGTTGCTCCACGGTGAAGCCGCTTATATCCACGAGCTACGTTGGCAGATGAAGGAAATAGACCATAAGACGGGCTCATGGCGGACTTATTGGCATACCAAGCGCAACGGTAACTTGTACCCGACCCACGGTTTAGGACCAGTTTCCCAGTATATGAACATCAACCGCGGTGATAGATTTGATTATCTAACCTCGATGAGTTCGCCCGCTCTTGGCCGTGCGCTCTATGCTAAACGTGAATTCCCCGCCGATCATGAGCGTAATCAGCTCAAGTACATCAATGGGGATATCAATACCAGTCTGATTAAGACCGTTAAGGGCCGGACCATCATGGTGCAGCATGACACGACGAGCCCAAGACCTTACAGTCGCCACAATTTAATCCAAGGGACAAATGGCGTGTTTGCGGGTTTCCCGAATCGTATCGCCGTCGAAAATGGTGGCTTTGGTCAAAGTTACCACGAGTGGGATATGGACATGCAAAAGTGGTATGACAAATATGATCACCCTCTGTGGCAACGCATAGGCAAAGAAGCTGAGATTAACGGCGGCCACGGCGGCATGGATTTTGTGATGTTATGGCGCATGATTTATTGCCTGCGCAATGGCGAGGCCTTAGATCAGGATGTGTACGATGGTGCGTCTTGGTCGGTGGTGAATATCTTAAGTGAACATTCAGTCAATAACCGCAGTAATTCAGTCACCTTCCCAGATTTTACCCGCGGCGCGTGGCAAACGGCCAACCCCTTAGGGATTGTAGGCGCTTAAGCAGCGGCTTTCGCCAAACTCATTATGATGGGTTCACCATAAGGATAAGTGCCTCGGCCTTATCCTTTTTCTTAAATGAAGCCTAGTGATGCCCGCACCATCAATAGCAAGCAATAAGGGACAAGCAATTAGGGGCAAAAAACTCATGATAAGAAACCACCTATAAACGCTAATAGTAGCCAATTTCTTTGATTTTCAAAGAAAAATCACCACTCTGCTGGGCACCAATCACTAACCCTAGACTACAAACTTGGCTTAAATCCATTGCCACTCGGGAAATCGGTTTACCCCGACATTGGGGCAAGAAGTCACTGAAGGGAATTTCTATCCGCTGCCAATTCATGACTCTAGCGCCACTCACACCAAACGTTTGATGACTTGGCGCTGGCATAGGCGCTTGATAAACCGTACTTTGTGGTGTGTCGATATCCTTTAAATTCACTTTATAATCTTTAGGTCGGTCGCCATCGAGTTCGACATAGATCCCAGTAAACCCACTGACATCAATAGGGTTAAACTCACAACGCACTGAAGCAAACCCGCCGCCATTGGCCAGCGATACATGGCCACTAAACTCACCATAGCCTAAAGGTGACACCGTCATCTTACTGCGAGACAAACCGCCCATCACAGTGTCATTTATCCCATACCAGGGCTTTGCAGCATCTAGCACTCTAAAATCAAAAAAGATCATAACGACTCCCATAAAAAAAGCAGCCACCTAAGTGACTGCTTCCATAATACTTTTCAATACGAATAACAGCACTCGTTAACTCAGTTTAGCTTTATTCTCAGCGGCTTCACAAGCGGCAGCGGTAAAGATAACGTCTGTAGAGCTGTTCAATGCGGTTTCGGCTGCATCTTGAACCACACCAATAATAAAGCCGACAGCGACCACTTGCATGGCGACATCATTAGAAATACCAAACAAGCTACAAGCCAGTGGGATCAACAGTAATGAACCACCCGCTACACCCGAGGCGCCGCAAGCCGAAATAGCGGCGACAACGCTCAATAACAATGCGGTGAGTAAATCGACTTGAATGCCCAAGGTATGCGCTGCAGCTAAGGTCAATACCGTAATAGTGATCGCCGCGCCGCCCATATTGATGGTGGCACCTAACGGAATAGAGACTGAGTAAGTGTCTTCATGCAGATTTAATTTTTCACACAGCGCCATATTCACCGGAATATTCGCCGCACTCGAGCGGGTAAAAAATGCCGTCACGCCACTTTCACGCAAACAACGAAATACCAACGGATAGGGATTACGTTTAATCTTCACGTAAACAATTAAAGGATTAACGATTAAGGCAATAATGGCCATCGCACCTAATAACACAGCCAATAACTGCGCATAACCCGCAATTGCGGCAAAACCGGTTTCAGCAAACGTCGCAGCAACTAAACCAAAAATACCAATAGGTGCTAAACGAATAATGAAATGCACCATTTGCGAAATGCCGTGGCTCATGTCGGCAAATACTTGCTTAGTCGAATCGCTAGCATGATGTAAGGCTAAACCTAAACCCACACCCCAAGCAAGAATACCAATATAGTTGCCCGTCATTAACGCATTCACTGGATTATCGACCAGTTTAAATAATAAGGTATGGATCACTTCACCAATACCTTGTGGAGGACTTGTACCTTCCACACCAGCAACCAAAACTAAAGTCGTGGGGAAGATAGAGCTTAAAATCACAGCAGTTAACGCCGCGGCAAAGGTCCCCAATAAATACAGGATCACAATTGGGCGCATATTGGTTTGCGTATTTTTCTTTTGATTTGCAATCGACGATGCTACTAAGATAAATACCAGTATTGGAGCAATCGCTTTTAATGCTCCAACAAATAAACTGCCTAAGAAGGCGATATCTTTTGCACTATCGGGTGAAAAACTCGCTAACACCACACCAGCGATAATCCCTAATAAGATTTGTAATACGAGACTGCCATTAGCCAACTTAGCTAATAATGATGATTCTTGTTTCATGGTTTAACCTATCGTTATTATATTTCGGTTGAGATCCCCAACGCGCACCTTCGGAAATGAGGCCAATAAGGTTTTTATAGGATGTGACTAGACTTGTCTAGTTTTGCGGGGAAATAAGCTAACTAAATTACCCTTGTCCCGCAAAAAGCATACAAAAAACTAACAAGCGCCTTATTGGCGCTGCTTCATGGCTAAATCGGCACCACGCAACATGGCATCAATCAACTCGTGAGCATCGAACTTAGTCAGCGCTTCATTTGCCCCCACTTGGTGGGCCTGACTCACGCTTATTTCGCTGGATAAAGACGTGTGTAAAATGATGTAGGCCTTGGCGGTCAGTGGATTATCACGCACCTCAAACGCCAGTTCGTAACCATCTAGTCCCGGCATCTCAATATCACTCACCAGAATATCTATGGGATGATGCTCTAGTGCCGCTTGTTCCATCATGACTAAGGCTTCTTTACCGTCGGCGGTCACTCGATAAGGGATGTTGATCATATCAAGGGCATCGGATAACTGCTTACGTGCCACCTTAGAATCATCCACTAACAGGATATTCATGGGTTTGAGTTTCTCACGCTGCACATCGGTCAAGATTGCCCGATTTGCCTGTGGGTTATTCGGGAAAATTTTCGACAGCAATAACTCAACATCGAGCAATTGTACTAACTGGTCCTCAAAACGAGTCACGCCAGTCAAGTAAGCATTCTTGCCCAAATTGGCAGAAGGTGCCTCAATATCGCGCCAATTACATTCGATAATCTTATCGATACCACGCACTAAAAAGCCAATGATCATCCGCTGACAGTCAGTGATGATGATGTAGCATTTTTCGCGCTCTTCAGGGGCTATCGGCCGATAGCCAATCGCAGCCGCCATATCTATGATAGGAATCGTATGGCCACGAATCGTTGAAGCGCCAAGAATCGTCGGATGAGATTGGGGAATTTTGCTTAGCTGTGTGTACGGCACCAGCTCACGCACTTTCAACGTGCCTAAGGCAAACACTTGAGTCTGTGATAACCGAAACAGTAGTAATCCCTGTGACTGACTTGCCTTACTTTTCATAATTAGATAAATAACTCACTAAAAACAACCTTCGGATAGCTTAACCTTAACACAGTAAAATTTTGATGACTAAGGTCAAACGAATGAAACTATTATTACCTATTTATTAATAGGTTCGACGCCAATCGCCGACAAGTGCTTAGTCTTGTAATGCATACAAGACATCAAAGGCAAATTGATCCCAACCTTCGGCAGTAAAAGCGATATCGCGAATATTACGAACTTGGCTCACCGCATGTAATGGCGCAGCACCATTGACCATCAAGTAATAGGCCATGATAAGACTGGTGCGATCCTTGCCAGAGCGACAATGGATCACTACAGGCAGCTCATCGGCTTCACATTGCTGAATAAAAGCGAGTGCCTTGGGCAACTGAGCGACACAAATCGCCACATCCCCATCTTGGGGCGGCACATTGCGCGAAAAGGGAATACATTCGTAACGTAAATCAAGCTGCTTAAACGCACTCGGCTCGCAGCCCTCGCCCCCATTGACCGACAGAATGGCACCAATACCGGCCTCTTTGAGCGCTTGTAAATCCCAAGGATCTTTATTAGGGCCACTGCGCCCTGCGACTTTACCTTCAACTAACCAGAATAAGTGTTGCATAAACCTTACCTACGACAAGTGAGATGACAAGGAACGCCAGAGATAAGCTAAGAATAGCTTGTTTCCAACGACTTAAGATTTTTTACCCCAAAATTCAGCATTGGCAGGCGGTAACTGTTTACGTTTTTTTTTACCCATACCTTCAGGCTTGGCGACAGGTTTAGCTTGTTCTAACAGTTCGGCTGGCATTTCATCATCGGCTTCAAAACCGACAATTTGCTCACGCACTAACTTAAGTTTGTTCTTTTTCTCTATCACGCCAAAGTGGTGATAATCCTCATGGGAAATCAAGGTCACGGCCAAGCCTGCTTCACCGGCGCGGCCACTACGGCCAATACGATGCATATAATCTGCAGGGCTTCGTGGTAAATCAAAGTTGATCACCACAGGCAGTTTATCGATATCGATACCACGGGCGGCAATATCGGTCGCAATTAACACACTGATCTCACCATTTTTAAAGCCATCGAGCACCCGCGTACGCGCACCTTGGGCTTTATCGCCATGGAACACTTCGGCTGTGATCCCACGTTTAGACAGCTTTTGCGCTAAGTGATTACAAGTATTTTTAGCACTCACGAAGATCAACGCCTGTAACCACTGATGTTCTTTAATCAGATGCGCCAATAATGCGGTTTTCATCGGACGATTAACCGTAATCACCCGTTGATGAATCGTGCTTTCTTGCTCACTTTGCAATTGATATTCAAGTGGATTATTAAGCAGTTTTGCCGTTAACTCACGGACTTCTTCAGGGAATGTCGCAGAGAATAATAAGGTTTGTTTCTTGACGGGCAAAGCGTCGAGCACTTGAGCTAATTCTTCAGTAAAACCAAGGCTTAACATGCGGTCAGCTTCATCTAGCACTAAGGCGCTGACACGATTGAGTTTGATGGCATTACTGGACAACAGATCTAACAAACGACCCGGCGTTGCTACGAGTACGTCGGCACCAGAGCGTAGACTCTGCATTTGCGCATTCACCGACACACCGCCAAACGCAGCCACAATTTTTAGCTTGCCATTGAGATGTGAGGCATAGGATAAAAAGCTGTCAGCGACTTGTTGTGCTAATTCACGGGTTGGGACTAAGACCAAACAACGAACACAAGCGCCTGTCTTATCCTCTGTTTTTGCGTCAACAAGTTGTTGCAACAGCGGCACGGCAAAGGCTGCCGTTTTACCCGAGCCCGTATTAGCACCGGCTAACACATCGCGCCCCGCAAGCACAGCGGGGATCGTCGCCGCCTGTACTGGTGTAGGCGAAACATACGCTAATTCGGTTAATCGATTTAGCAAAGGTGCAATAATGCCGAGTTGGGCAAAGCTTGCCGCAGAGGAAGAAGCCTGAGTCATAGAAAGTTTAACTGCTCACCAATATCTTAATAGGCGGCTATTCTAGCTTAAATATCGAGGCAATGCTTGGCAGTTTCCAGCGTTAATAACTGCTGTTTCATCGCAAGCCCATAGGCGTAACCCGTTAACTTGCCATTTTTGCCTATCACTCTATGGCAAGGCACGATAATCGCAATCGGATTCGCACCATTGGCCGCGCCCACGGCGCGCACCGCCTTAGGCCGACCAATTTGCTCGGCAATCTGCCCATAGCTGCAGCTCTGACCATAATCTACATTGAGCAAAGCTTGCCAAACTTCACGCTGAAATTCAGTGCCTTTAGGTGCGAGCTTTACATTAAATTCAATCAGTTCACCTGCAAAATAACGCGCGAGCTGCACTTGAGTTTCACTAATATGCGCCTTAGCTTGATTGAGGACATCCTCACTCACCTTAGCAAGCGCAATCTCAGTGCGATCCGAGCCGACAACCGTTAAATGACTCAGCCCATAGGCATTGGCATTTAACTGCAATATTCCGGCAGGACTCATAAAAGTATCTACGGCACAGGGCTGATACGCAGCAATACTCGGCGCTTGGCTCAATTGACGAATCGCATGCTTCATAATTTATCTCTCTATTTATGTCTTACATTTATCTCTATCAATTTAGATCGTTTTACGTCGTTATTGATGCCAAAGTTGAAAGGTTAAATAACTGCCCCAAGGCGCGATCTCTTGACTCAGTTGCTGGCACAGCTGCAGGTAGTTAACCGCACCCGCAGCGGCTTCATCCAGCCTATGGGTCTTGCCATACAAGACCAGCAAATGCTTTTTAACAATCAAATCGGTATGCAAAAACACATTGGGATCGCCCAAACCGCGAAGCTTGGCATAGGCTATCGTCCATGGACCTATGCCCTTAACGCTGAGCCAATCATCGACACTCGCCTCAGGATGATCGCAGATAAACGCCGCGAGCGCATTGAGAGCTAATTTACGAGCGCCGGGCATTTTTAGCTCTGTTAGACTCGCCTCACGAATGGCCTCGGGTGTAGGAAATAAACGATACTCGCACCCATTGAGATTAAAGCGCTCGCCATAGGCTTCAACCAATTGATTAAGTAGCTTAGTCGCCTGCACTACCGTCACTTGCTGACCTAAAATCGCGCGGCAGGCCGCCTCAAATAAGGAGCCTGCACCGGGAATGCGTAATCCCGAAAACGGTGTTAATCCTAAACTTGGTAGCGCACTTAAGCCTTGTTCAATCTGCAGCATATCCGCATCGAGATCTAAAATGCGTCGCACTTCAGTGACCAGCAATTGCAGCTCATCGACAGGGGAATCTTCGGTCAACATTATCGCGAGTTTGAAGCGATTTAGCTTAGGCTCATGGATAATGTGCACTGTGCCGCGCATCTTACCTAGGGCAAAACAGCGACCATATTCGAGCCCATTATCGCCAGCTTTGGCCTCATCTACCACGGACGCCTCATCGCCAACGACATCGCTCGCTTGTGGATGACTCATCTGCGGTGTGAACCATTCCATCCCTGTTACTGCACGTAATCGATAAAACGCCAGCTGTGATGTCCAATCCAATGGCGGCCGATAATACTGATACAAGGTTAATCCATAGTGAGGCACAAATTCACCCATAGTATCAATCTCACCTAATCCTGTTGATGGCTCAATCATGGACTCCTTTGCCGCTTTGGTTAATGCACTCTTTCTTAACTGGGTCGGCGTCAATTGCAAGGTTTGCTTAAACGCCTCATTGAAACTGCGAATACTGTTGAAACCCGCCGCCATCGCGACTTGAGTGATAGGTAATTGGGTTTGGTGCAATAATTGTTTAGCAAACAGTAACTGCCGATATAAGGCATATTGTTTTGGCGAAGTGCCAAAACCTTCGGTAAAGAGCTTATTGAGATAACGACTGCTGATCCCTAATCGGTCAGCCAATTGTGTTACTGTCGAGGCTGGCTCTCCCGATGACTTTCCCGCTAAGGCACCCGCTTCGATTAAGCTAATGGCCCTCGATAACGTTGTGCCAGTCCCCTTCCAAGGATTCGATCCCGGCGCACTGTCGGGCCGACAACGTAAACATGGGCGTAATCCCGCCTGCGCGGCTTTAATGGCCGAATCAAAATAACGCACATTTTGCTCTTTTGGTGCCACAGCAGGACACACAGTTCGGCAATAAATGCCCGTTGTTAAGACGCCCACAAAAAACTTACCATCAAACCGCGGATCACGGCTCATCCTCGCTTCACGGCAAATGGACGCAGAAAGTTGCCCCGAACTGGACTCCAGCGAATGCACCGAATCTATTTCATCACGCTTATTTGCACTCTCAGACGCTCTATCTGTACTCATTTTTCATCACGCCCGACAATATTCGCTCACAATTAATTTCTTGTTCATTACTTTACGTAAAACTAGCATATAGCACTAGCGGAAAACGGAACTCAATCATTTCAATGCTTTTAGGGCATGAAATCCTATATGCTAGAGCCGACTATTTTTTATCTCACCATAGAGTTAATTCATGTTTAAACGATTTGAATCCTGGGTTGAAGCCCTACCCGATGATGAACCCACTAAACCACCCACAGGGGTTTATGCTTTTTGTCGCCACTACACTAAGGGCTACGAACTGCCGCTGATCTTAATGTCAGTGCTGACCGCCATGCTGGCCATGCTTGAAGTGTCACTGTTCGGGTTCATGGGCCAATTAGTTGATTGGCTTGTGAAAAAAAATCCCGAAACGTTATTCCAAGACGAAGGCACGACCTTAATGCTGATGGGAGGTATGGTGATAATTGTGATGCCAATATTGGTATTACTGCATGCGCTTATCATGCATCAAACCTTGCTCGGCAATTATCCTATGTCGATCCGCTGGCTTGCACACCGTTATTTGCTAAAACAAAGTGTATCGTTTTATCAAGATGATTTTGCTGGTAGAATCGCCACGAAAGTGATGCAAACATCCTTAGCCGTGCGCGAAACTGTGATGAAATTGCTCGATGTGTTGGTATACATTTTAGTGTATTTCACCTCAATGCTGGTGATGATTGCCAGCGCTGATCTGCGCTTAGTCATACCTATGCTCGTCTGGCTTGCACTGTATGTTGGTCTGCAATGGTACTTTGTGCCTAGACTAAAAAGTGTCTCTACCGAGCAAGCCGATGCGCGCTCAACCATGACAGGCCGTATCGTCGACAGCTATACCAACATCACCACAGTGAAGCTATTCGCCCACACGCAAAAAGAAGCCGAATACGCCAAATCCAGTATGCGGATATTTTTAGACACGGTTTATCGCCAAATGCGCTTAGTGACGGGCATCAGCGTCAGTGTGCAAATCATCAACTATCTGTTGGCCTTTAGTATTGCAGCAGTATCGATAGCCCTATGGACCGATAGCGCAATCACGGTCGGCGCCATCGCCATTGCGGTCAGTTTAGCACTGCGCTTAAACGGCATGTCACAGTGGATAATGTGGGAAATCAGTTCGTTATTCGAAAATATCGGCACGGTTACCGATGGAATGAACACCTTATCGAAAACAACGATCATCCAAGATGAGCCAAACGCCAAGGCGCTGGTCGTCAATCATGGCAAGATTGATTTCAACCAAGTGTGTTTCCATTACGGTGAGCAGACTGGCGTGATTGAAGATCTGAATCTGAATATTAAAGCAGGTGAAAAAGTTGGCTTAGTAGGGCGTTCTGGCGCGGGTAAATCGACCCTAGTGAATCTACTAATGCGATTCTACGATGTTGAAAAAGGTCAGATTAATATTGACGACCAAGACATCAAGATGGTTATGCAAGATTCACTGCGTTCGCAAATTGGCATGGTGACCCAAGATACCTCCCTCTTGCACCGCACCATTCGCGAGAATATTCTTTACGGCAATCCCTGTGCCAGTGAAGAGCAACTTGATCGCGCGATTAAACAAGCTCAAGCCTATGACTTTATTCAGGAACTCAGTGATCCTAACGGTAATCATGGCTTAGATGCCCAAGTGGGTGAACGTGGCGTAAAACTCTCTGGCGGCCAAAGGCAACGTATCGCCATCGCGCGGGTTTTATTAAAAAATGCGCCTATTTTACTGCTTGATGAAGCCACATCTGCGCTAGATTCTGAAGTCGAAGCCGCCATTCAAGAAAGTTTATATGAATTAATGCAAGGCAAGACAGTGATCGCGATTGCCCATCGACTTTCTACTATTGCCGCGATGGACAGGTTAATTGTATTAGATCAAGGCCGAGTCGTTGAGCAAGGCACGCACCATGAACTCATCGCCGCAGGCGGGATTTATGCTCAATTATGGGCCCACCAAACCGGTGGATTCTTAGGTGTAGACTAAACCAAAGGTTAAATAACGAAAAGCGACACTCAGCAGTGAGTGCCGCTTTTTTTATCTCAAATAAGTTTCCGCCTAATTCTGCCCTCTTCCCGCAAAGCTTCACTCTTCTCGCGCTCATATTCACCGCAGTAATACACGATTCATCTATTACAATGGCTACCGTGTGAACGGCTCACTTCAAACTTCACTCGTTGAACGATTGGAAATAAGAGATAAATCGCGATTAACGATTCAACTTATCAGTATTGAAAGTGGCAGCATTCAAAGTGCCAACACACTGAACAATCCGAAAGGTGAGTTTTAGCTCTGGATTAGCGCAAGGTTAAGCAGGAAAACACTTAAATAATTCTTATCACACGATTGAACAGAATGACTTCACCACACTAAGTAAGCCTTTCGAAGCATTATTTATTTTTATTTAGGTGGTTTGAATTGGTGGGTAAATTCGGCAAATAACTCGGAGCGTATGACTCGCAAATGAATCGGGGAGATCTCGATTTAATATTCAAAATTCAGACACAAAAAAACCACCTTGAGGTGGTTTATTGTCTTTAATCAAAGTTTCGATAAACCTTGATTAAAATTGGTATCCCCTAGGGGATTCGAACCCCTGTTACCGCCGTGAAAGGGCGGTGTCCTAGGCCTCTAGACGAAGGGGACCCGGACTTATGATTTAACTCGTAACCGAGCTTTGTAACACATTCACTTCAGTAGGCTAGGAAGCAAATGCCTTGTTCTTACCAAACAACTCGTTAGTTATTTGCTAGGAACCACTCTCTATAAAATATAGATGGTATCCCCTAGGGGATTCGAACCCCTGTTACCGCCGTGAAAGGGCGGTGTCCTAGGCCTCTAGACGAAGGGGACCCGGACNAAACAGAATTTGCTTGGTGACAATAGCCTTGTGGAACCACCTGATCCCATCCCGAACTCAGAAGTGAAACGCAAACGCGCCGATGGTAGTGTGGGGTCTCCCCATGTGAGAGTAGGTCATCGCCAAGCGCCTAATTTAAATAATCTTAATTGATTAGTATAGAATTGCTGATATGGCTCAGTCGGTAGAGCGCATCCTTGGTAAGGATGAGGTCCCCAGTTCGATTCTGGGTATCAGCACCATTACAATCTAGTGTTTAATCCTAGAATAAAGAATTTGCTTGGTGACAATAGCCTTGTGGAACCACCTGATCCCATCCCGAACTCAGAAGTGAAACGCAAACGCGCCAATGGTAGTGTGGGGTCTCCCCATGTGAGAGTAGGTCATCGCCAAGCGCCTAATTATCTCATTGAGATGTAACCAAGCCAGCTGAATAAGCTGGCTTTTTTGCTTTTGTAATCTGTAACATTATTTGCACTAATAGCAATGCTGCCTACTGTAAGTATTGCTATTAGCTTTGTTGGCTAGTCTTTTCTTCCCCTCAATACACAAGCTTTGCTTCCAGATTTTTCACTATTAATCGATAAAAAAAGCAGCCAGAAGGCTGCTTTGAGGTGGTACTTTCGCATTAGGTTGCTTAAGCTTCTTTAAGCCACTGGGCAGCACGTTTAGCAAAGTAAGTTAAAATACCGTCTGCGCCTGCGCGTTTAAAGCAGAGTAGGGACTCCATGACGATGGCCTTTTCGGCTAACCATCCATTCTGGATTGCTGCCATATGCATGGCGTATTCACCACTGACTTGATAGGCGAATGTTGGCACTGCAAGTTCAGTTTTAACGCGATGCACTATATCTAAATACGGCATACCTGGCTTAACCATCACCATATCGGCTCCTTCTTGGATATCGAGTGCGACTTCATGCAAAGCTTCGTCACTGTTCGCTGGATCCATTTGATAGCTATGCTTATTGCCACCTTTGAGGTTACCCGCTGAGCCTACGGCATCACGGAATGGACCGTAGTAGTTTGAAGAGTATTTTGCCGAGTAAGCCATGATTTGGGTGTTGACGTGCCCTGCCGCTTCTAATGCTTGGCGAATCGCGCCAATACGGCCATCCATCATGTCCGATGGTGCAATGATGTCAGCTCCAGCATCGGCGTGTGACAGTGCTTGCTTCACTAAAATCTCGGTGGTGATATCGTTAAGGATATAACCCGTTTCGTCTATGATGCCGTCTTGACCGTGAGTGGTGAAAGGATCTAGTGCCACGTCAGTCATGATGCCTAGCTGTGGAAAGGCTTTTTTGAGCTCGCGCACTGCACGTTGCACTAGGGCATCTGCGTTATAGGCTTCTTCTGCCATTAATGTTTTTTTCTCTGCAGGTGTCACAGGGAAAAGTGCGATTAATGGGATACCTAACTCAACCAGTTCTTCAGCTTCTTTCAGTAGCAAGTCTATCGAGTAGCGTTCAACACCGGGCATAGAGGCTATTTTTTCACTGCGATTAGTGCCTTCTAGAATAAACATTGGGTAAATCAAGTCATTGACCGTTAGATGATTTTCGGCCATGAGGCGACGGCTAAAATCATGTTTACGCATGCGGCGCATTCTACGCTGAGGGAAGGCACTGGTAATGATATTCACATTTGACTCCTAATTAGGTACTGGTCTTGCTTGATCCGACAAATACAAGCTGACTTGATTACGCCCACCGTTTTTTGCTTGGTAGAGGGCTTTATCTGCTTGTTCTAGTAATTTAGTACTGTGTTGATCGTGGGTCACTATATCGGCACTGACTCCGATACTGATAGTCAAAGGTATCGCTTCACCTTCCCATTCAAAATGAATAGAGGCAACAGCGTCTCTTATTGTTTCAGCAACTTGGAGTGCACCTTCTGCAGTTGTATTAGGAAGGATGATAGCAAATTCCTCCCCCCCAAAACGTGACACTAGATCCGTTGGCCGTTTTAAATGCTGCTGTAATGTTTGAGCTATTGTACGTAATGCTTGATCGCCTGCAAGATGACCGAATCTGTCGTTGATCAGCTTGAAGCGATCTATATCAAGCATTAACAGTGCTATGGGAGTTTCTTGCCTGCGACTGATCCGGCTTTCAGCGATTAAACGTTTATCAAAGGCACTGCGGTTTTTGACCCCAGTTAAACTGTCGATAGTGCTTTGTTCAGTGAGTTTTTGGTTTACTTCATGCAATTCTCTGAGCGTGATTTCAAGCTCTAAGGTACGTTCTTGTACCATTTGTTCGAGTTTCTCATTGCTCTCGGCTTCCGCTTTTAGGGCTTCTTCCCGCGCACTACGAATTTTCTGTGCTTGTTTCAAGGCTTCTTGCTGGATACGTAGTTTAGCTTTGCGCTCATCGTTATAGCGGATGGCGAGCACCAGAGACATGAAGATAATTTCAAAAGTCAGCCCAAGCATCACAGGCGTTTGCGGTTTTAAATTGAGGTCAATCACGCTGAGATAAAGCAAGCTACTGATGCAGGCGCCTGTCAGCATACTCACCCAGCCAATAGTGTACATACGTGCCAGTTTATGGCCATTGATAGCCTGAGTAATGGCAAAGACCATCAGGACTAGGCTGAGTACTGCAACGGAAATGATCTCGATATAGAGCGCCGTTCCATATTGGATAAATGGTGTGGCGAGTCCAACACAGAGGATATACACAGCACTATAGCGACAAGTGAGTAACATACGGCGGTTTAAATATTTGAGCTGTAATATTTTTTCAGTAAACATTAACGCAAATGCCATAACGATTGGCAGTAAAAACGGCACCATAACTTGCTGCAATAGCGGCCAGTCTGGCCAGAGGAATCGGAAGGCAAAACCGTTAATCGTGGCAACGAGTAAGGTCATGCTAAGGACATAGCCAGAGTAATAGCTGTAGCTGAATGAGCCCGATGCTATGGCGATAAAAAGGCTAAAAATGCCAATTGCGGCAAGTACACCAAGTTGGAATCCATGCTCAACGGCGGTAGATTCGGCAATTTGAGCTAAGTCATTAGAAGACCATAGGTTTAATGGTACTGCAGCACTACCTTCAGTTTGAATATGCAGATAGAAAGTATGGGAGTCATCTGTGTTGATCTTGAAAGGATATAGGAAAATATTGCTCAAGAATGGTCGATCCTCATAGGGGAATATATCACCCATCAGCACAGTATTCATGAGTTTATTATTGACTAAATGGTAGATAGTTACCTTGTCTAACAAAGGGTTATCTAGCGCTAAAATGCGCGAAAGTGTTTCGTCAGGGCTGGTTAAGCTGAAACTGAGCCAAAAATCATGGCCGCTGAGTTTTTGAATGTCTTTATTGGTAAAGTTATGCCAATCAGTTTTTGGCAAAGCTTGTATTTCGGCCAGTTCTTTTGCTGGTGTAGGGTGGCTGACCATTAACCAAGGCGTAAGGTTTAAAGGTGTCGTGGTTGACTCGTCAATGCTCAATAGGGTTGCCAAGGCCTGTGTTGGGTATATCCATAGCCACAGCAAGAGTATGAGTGGCATGTTTTTGTTAAGCATGGATTCGATCCAAATTAAAAAACGCTAAGCTATTTTGGTAGCAACGTTTTGCAAACTCATCCGCATCTTCTCCGCGTAGGTTTGCAATATAATTTGCGATATAAGGAAGGTATTCGGGCTTGTTTTTGCTCGATTTAGGCTTGGGCCGCATACTACGGGGGAGTAGGTAAGGGCTATCTGTCTCGATTAAAATGCGATTCTGCGGAATAAAGGGAACGAGTTGCGCTAGTTCTTGGCCGCGTCTTTCATCGCAGACCCAACCTGTTATGCCTAAGTGTAAATCTAGGTCAATATAGGCTTCCATCTGTGTGTGAGTGCCAGTGAAACAATGCAAAAGCGCGCCACTAAGCTGTGGGCGATATTCCCGCAGGATAGCAATAAAGTCTTCGTGGGCATCGCGTTCGTGCATTAGCACCGGCATTTGCAGTTCAACGGCTAAGGCCAGTTGGGCAATAAAAGCTTGGCGCTGGATAGGTCTCGGGGAGAAATCACGATTGTAGTCTAAACCACATTCGCCAACGGCAACCACTTGCGGTGCGTGACAGAGTTCAGCTTGTCGAGCGTTTGAGCCATCATGCCAACCACTGGCATGGTGGGGATGCACACCAGCAGTGCAGTAAAGTTGGTTAGGATATTGCTCGCATACAGCAATGGCTGCCGCACTTTCAGTTAAATCGCTGCCAATAACAATTAACGGCGAAACCCCTTGGTCCGCCGCCGCTTGTATTATCGATACAGTATCTTGTTCGAGTGCGCTGCCAAGTAAATTGACAGCGATATCTATGTATGAGGGCATTATTTTAGACGTTTTACCCGAACCTTGGCATTGCGATCATCGGTTCCCATTAAAAAAGAACCTAAAGCGGCTTTTTCAATATAGACAGTTTCACCTTGCTTAACATTGTACTTACGGCCATCAGTTTGTTTCCATACCTGACCGTTAGTGAAAGTCACTTTAATGTCTCCGTAGGCATCTTCAGCTATAGATTGAATCTCTAAATAAATCTTATCGACAGTATTTTCTTGAACACGCTTGGCTTCCATCCCAAAGTCATCGGCAATTTTTGCCGCTGGTGCTTGGGGGGCGGTTGCCACTATCGCTGCTGCAGTCGTAGGGACTGCAACTGTTGCTACTGTAGCCGGTATCGCTTGAGTGCTAATGGTGTTAGGTGTCATGCCTTTTAGGCTTTCTGCTAGCTTGTCATAGCAAATCAAGCGGTCGAGTTTATCGGCGGTTGCTGCACATTGGGTTAACTGTTGTTCAATGCTGGCATTTGCTTGGACAGATACAAGCATGATCGCTGCCGTGATAAGGGTTAAGCGCATGAGAATGTTCCTTATTATATTATTCCCCTAACGCCTTCGAGGACGTTAGTCGTTTGTTTGTTCAGTATCTTCGTCTGACTCGTCATCTGGTTTGCTGTAGAAACGAGCCGCTAATAAACCGCCTTCGAACAATAACAGCATTGGTACAGCAAGCATAGTCTGGGAAATCACATCTGGTGGGGTTAATAGCATGCCGACGACAAAGGCGCCCACTATGATATAAGGACGTTTTTGCTTGAGATCTTCAGGTGTAGTGACACCTGACCAGCAGAGTAAAACAACGGCAATGGGGATTTCAAAGGATAGACCAAAGGCAAAGAACAGCTTCAGAATAAAGTTAAGGTAACTGGTAATATCTGTCGCAACTTGAACTCCCTCTGGCGCATTGTTAGCAAAAAAACCAAAAACAACAGGGAATACAAGATAATAAGCAAATGCAATGCCGAGATAAAACAATAAGGTACTGCTGAATAGCAGTGGCATCACTAAGCGTTTTTCATGTTTATATAAACCCGGTGCCACGAAGGACCAAATTTGAAATAACACGTAGGGCACTGCCACAAAAAATGATAAAACGAGGGTTAGTTTGAAAGGTGCAAAAAATGGTGCAGCGACATCCGTCGCAATCATGCTGCCACCAAGAGGTAAAGACTGCATTAAAGGTATTGCCATGTAGTGGTAGATATCATTTGCCCAGTACACACTACAAATGAACACTAATAACACACTGGCAATGGATTTTAGCAGCTTGGACCTAAGTTCAAGCAAATGGCTGATAAGTGGCTGCTGTTGCGACATGAATTATCCGTTGGCTTTCGGGTTAGAACTGGTATCCACGCCCTGAGATGCCTCACTTGAAGCAGCGGGAGAGGCCGATGTTGGACTCGCCTCTGCAGTGGCTGTTGGATTAGTTTGGCTAGCTTGAACTGGATTCACTTGAGCAGGTGTGTGAATTTGATTCTCAGGCGCAGGGGTGTCTTTTGATGGATCCTGAACCTGATAAGGGCGGTTCACTGACTGTGCCGCTTGCTTTAGTTGCTCAATAGACTCTTTGAGTTCAGGTGAGAGGTTAGATAAACCTTTGCTCTCTGCTTTTTTAAGATCGGCATGCAACTGCTCGATCTTCAGCTCCTGCTCAAGTTCTTCTTTTACCGAGTTCGCCATGCGTTTCATCGCACGGATCCAACTCGTTACCGAACGCACCGCAACCGGTAGACGTTCGGGGCCAAGAACCACTAGCCCCAAAACACCGATCAGCAGCAGCTCCATAAAGCCGATACCGTCAAACATAAAGAGTTACGCCTGTTCTTTGTTAGACTCAGGTTTCTTTTCAGTCGCCTGTTGAGTTGTTTGCGCTGTTTTAGCCGCTTCGGTGTCTTCTAATGCCTTCTTGTCTTCTTCTGAAGACATGGCGTTTTTGAAGCCTTTAACCGCACCACCTAAATCACCACCCAAAGAGCGTAATTTCTTAGTTCCAAACAACAAGACAACGATTAACGCAACGATAAGCAGTTGCCAAATACTAATACCACCCATGAAGGTATCCTCTTAATTGATATCGGTTCTATTATGAACCTCTGATTAATTAGTGCTAGCTAAAATTTGCGATTCTTTGGCCTAGATCGCCATCCTACAAACCACAATATCATGCCTGAAATTAGACAAACATAAGGGGTCCATAGTGTAGCGTCTCTATTAATCAATAACGTGCCACAGATCAATAAAACGGCAGAAGTGATAAGCAAGTAGTTACTCTTGTGTGCCTGCTGCTGATATTTCAAATACTTATCTAGCATTTGTTGCTGAGAACTCAGCAATTTCCTGCCTAACTTAAGATTATCGTAAATTAGTTCAGGGAATTCAGGTAGTTTATCAGCCCAATATGGCAGTTTTGTGGATACCTTTTTAAACATAGCTTTAGGACCGACTTGGTCGGCCATCCACTGCTCTAAAAAGGGTTTGGCGGTTTGCCATAAATCCAACTGCGGATACAGCTGACGGCCTAAGCCTTCGATGTAGAGTAAGGTTTTTTCCAACAATACCAATTGCGGTTGCACCACGATATCGAAGTGGCGCGCAGTGCGGAATAATTCCAGTAACACATGACCAAAGGAGATCTCGTCGAGCGGCTTGTTGAACATAGGTTCACACACCACTTTGATGGCCTGTTCGAAAGCTTGTAGATCGGTTTTTTCCGATACCCAGCCAGACTCAATATAGAGCTGGGCGATTCTGTGATAATCGCGATTAAAGAAGGCGAGGAAATTCTCGGCGAGATAGCGCTTATCGACTTCGCTGAGTGTGCCCATGATGCCGCAGTCGAGCCCAATGTAGTATGGGTTCTCAGGATGATCGCGGGAAATAAAGATATTGCCCGGATGCATGTCGGCATGGAAAAAGTTATCGCGGAATACTTGGGTAAAAAATAGTTCAACACCGCGCTCGGCCAATAACTTAAAGTTGGTACCTTGCGCTTTAAGTGCGGCAATATCCGAGACAGAAATACCGTAAATACGTTCCATCACCATCAGGCGTGGATAGCAAAACTCTTCATACACATAAGGCACATAGAGCGCATCTGAGTTGAGGAAGTTGTTGCGTAGTTTGACTGCGTTTAAGGCTTCGAGCTTAAGGTTTAACTCGCCTAAAATGGTCACGCGGTAATCTTCGATCACTTCAGCAGGGCGCAGTCGGTTACCTTCACCGAGGAGGTATTCAATCAGTTTGGCAGTTTGCGACATCAACTGCAGATCGGCCTGGATTTTAGCTTCTACATTAGGGCGCAGCACCTTAAGTACGACGTCTTTACCGTTAGATTTGAGGGTCGCGGTATGCACCTGAGAAATAGAGGCTGAGGCCAGTGGTATTTCATTAAAGTCATCAAATAGGGATTCAATCGGCGCTTTTAGCTCAGCTTCAATCGCTTGGCGGGCAAGTGCACCATCAAAGGGCGGCACTTTGTCCTGTAGCATGGCCAATTCACTGGCCCATTCATCGCTGAGTAAATCGCGGCGGGTTGAGAGCATTTGTCCAAGCTTGATATAAACGGGGCCGAGTTCCTGCATCGCCAATTTTAAGCGTTCGCCACCGGGCTTATTTTTATGCTTATTGCGGATCCAGAATAGGCTGTTACGGGCGAGTTTAAAGTACCAAGGTGTCATCTTTGGCGGCAATACGTCATCTAACCCGTACTGAAGTAAGGTCTTGATGACGTGGTAACCGCGGCGGATACTGGCAAAGGTCATGGCTTAATTTGGTCTCTTAATTGGGCAATCCGTTGTTCAATCGCGCGAGTGTCGGCAACTAAATCATCCATTTGATCGCGAAAGTGCACTAACTCAATTGGGTGCGGTGCGAGGCGATACTCTTCAACTGCGAGTTGTCCTAAGTGGGAGCGGGTTTTACGCAATACTTCGAGTGCAAAGTCTTTTACCTGATGGCTAGAACAGATGAGTTTGTGAGTGGGACCATCACCTAAATAACGGGATATTGGCTCGGCAAAGTCAAACTCGATGCTGCGTAGATATTGGCTAAAGCTTTGTAATAAATTGAGATCGCCTTCAAGCTTGAGTTTATCTTGCTTGATTAGTTCAGTCAGGTTGGCGCCTTCGGACACGCGGTAAAGCGTTGTCGCATCGGCATGTAGACTGACATCGACATCGCCTTCATAGCGGCTCAGTACTTGGATCTCTTTGGCAAACACTAAATAGAATGGCCAGCTGAGCTGTGATAATTGGATACGAAACACTTTGCCATGCAACTGGCGCTGGCGCGAATAATCGTCGCCCGCTTGGGCCTGAAGTTTTTTCAGACCCGTTTCAATTGCGGCGCAGGCAAGCAGCACAACTTCTTGCGGCATCATTAGAATTTATAACCACGGTGCAATGCGACAATGCCGTCGGTCATGTTGGTGTAGTCGACTTGTTCAAAGCCTGCATCAACCATCATTTGTTTTAATGTGTCTTGATCTGGGTGCATGCGGATCGATTCAGCCAGATACTCGTAGCTGTCGGCATCTTTAGTGATGAGCTCACCCATCTTAGGTAAGACTTTGAAGCTATATAAATCATATACTTTACGCATGATTTCATGCTGAGGCTTAGAGAACTCTAGCACTAATAACTTGCCACCGGGCTTAAGCACGCGGTTCATTGAACGCAGTGCCGCATCTTTATCGGTCACGTTACGCAGACCAAAGGCGATGGTAATGATGTCGAAGTGGTTATCGGGAAACGGCAGTGCTTCGGCGTTGGCTTGCACATAACTGACATTGTTGACTATGCCCTTGTCGCGCAACTTAGTGCGCCCGACTTTTAACATGGAATCGTTAATGTCAGCTAAAACCACTTCACCTTTATCGCCCACTAAGTGAGAGAATTTTGCAGTTAAGTCGCCTGTGCCGCCGGCCAAATCGAGCACTTTCATGCCAGGGCGGGCGCCAGAGACTTCAATGGTGTAACGTTTCCAAAAACGGTGAATGCCGAAGGACATCACATCGTTCATTATGTCGTACTTAGCGGCAACAGAATGAAACACGCCGGCAACGAGTTCAGCCTTTTTATCGGCCTCTACGGTTTTGTAACCAAAGTGGGTACTTTTAGATTCGCCCTCAGACATCAATGTGTTCCTATTGTTTTGCAATGTATTAGTTGCGAGTGTAAGCCATCGCCTGCATTTGCTGAATCTTTGATCTATCACTCTGTGATCGAGCTAGTAAACTAACTGCAATGCCTTAGCTTGAGGCACTCCTGAACAGTCGTAGGATTAAGTGCTTAGCGACCACGTAAAATGGACTGGCATTAGACCACAATATCAGGATTTGGTGAATAGCTTAGCGCCCAGTTGGGTGCAACTGGTGATATTCATTGTGCCAAAAATTGCATGCGAGCCTGCACATAAGCGTAGATAAGCTCGCTTAGGCTTTGGCCAACATCCATGAATCCGGCTTCAATCCCAGCTTCGTGGCAACTTGGCGCAGCCTCGGCTAAATGCAAATAAGCGCATGGGCAGTGGCGGGCGATATAGCTGACATAATGCGCCGCATCGAGCAATGGCACACCTGCAGCGGTTGAAGCGCTACTGGGCATTTTAGCGATAGCATCGACGTCAAGTTCTAATCCTACGAGTAAACCTGTGTCATTAAGTTTGGCGGCGATTTCAAGTAAAGCTTGGCTAAGGCTGATTTCACGGCGAACCCAAATTTGTTGCAAGCTATGCCAAGTGCCACCAAATTCGCTGAGTTGGCTTAGGTTGGCTTCGCTGTTTTTTAACTCGTGTAAACCCAGTACATGGTAGCAACCTAAGGCGCCGCGATCGGCTGCATAGCTAAAACCATTGCCGCTGTGACGGCCTTCGAGCAGGCGAAAATCCGAATGAGGATCGAGATTCACCGCGGCGACTTGGCGTTGGTAGTGGCCGTAGGTTGCCATCAACAAACCATAGGCATTGTTGTGGCCGCCGCCGATGAGTATGGGTTCTAAACCCGCTTTTAAAATAGCACTGACGATACAGATCACGCGCTCATCGAGTAGTTCCACTGCATCACGTAATTCATCTAAGGTGACGTCACTGTTAGCTGTTGTATTGCTCGTAGTTTGTTGCTGCAGATCGGCGGTGTTCACTTGGCCTAACACTAGGCATTCGGCGCCAGAAAGAAAACGATTCGATTGTAAATTGAGCCATTGGCGCATACTGGTTGTGAACGCATCGGTTGCACCGCCGCGGCCTAAATTGGCACGTGGGCCTATATCTTCGCCAACGCCGATAATGGCAAAGCTTGCACCGTGGGCTTTTGCAGTGGCGAGTATGGTCTCTAACGTGTGTTCGTGATTGGCCAGATGGACGCATTGGCCTAGCTTAGTTTCGCCCGTTCTTGTGCTGACGAGTGAGGCGATATCGGTATGGGTAAAAGGAATAAATTCAGGCATAGATTGATATTCTTATTCGGCCAGAGTCGAGCTATTGTGGCCAGAGTAGGGCGAGGATTCAATGGGGAAACGCTGAAAATAGTGAATAAAAAAGCCAGCTTAGCTGGCTTTCTTGACTGAAGAGTGAGATTACTCAATGTCGAGTGGTTCAGGTGATAAAATCACACCTGTGTTATCAGCATAAATGTGATCACCGGGTAAGAAAGTCACACCGCCAAAATTGACTGGAATTTCCACTTCGCCCACTGAATTGCCATCAGCACCCACTGGAATAGAGGCAAGGGCTTGAATACCAATGTCTAATTCTTCCAATGCATCCACATCGCGTACAGAACCGTAAACGATAATGCCTTCCCAGTTGTTGCTGACCGCAAGTTCTGCGATAGCGCCATCGATCAGCGCACGGCGTAATGAGCCACCGCCATCAATGAGTAAGACTTTACCTTGGCCATCCTCTTGTAGGACTTCGGTAATTAGGCCGTTGTCTTCAAAGCACTTGATGGTGCTAATAGAACCGCCAAAAGAGCTACAACCACCGTAGTTACTGAACATGGGCTCGACTACATCTACGACATCTAAGTACATGTCACATAGTTCTGAGGTGTTGTATTCCATATTTACACTCCTATTGATCCGCGTTGCGTACAGTTTAGCGAGTTTACGCCAGTATAAAAGGGATTATTGAAAAGAAAAGTGTTATCAATCACGGTATTGTTGCCACTTGGCTGTTAACACATCTGTAGTAAATTTTCGTCACACTATAGAATTTATTCGGTAAAACTTGATATTGGTCATTAAATAACGGTTTTTTATTACAACTCTGTTGCGCGTTTTGGTATTATATCCCAAGTTTAAATTAACTTACTTAACTTAATTTGCTTTAGGGGCATGGACCCCCCGTTACGCTTATGGACGGTAGAGGGCCTTCGAGAGGTGCCTATGGAAGCTGTAAATACGATTGAAATTATTGGTTATTTTGCCTCTATAATGGTGGCGATCTCTCTAATGATGAAGAATATCATTTGGTTGCGATGGTTGAATTTTGTAGGATGCACTCTGTTTGTGGTTTATGGGGTGTTTATTTCTGCTTGGCCTGTGGCCGGCATGAATGCGTTTGTTGCTTGTATTAATATTTACCATTTGACAAAAATTTACCGTGCTAAGGCAAATACTCCCGCCGCAGCCTAAGTTTTATTGGATTGTGTTGCTCTTGAGATTAACGTTTAGAGCAACACAATATCCTGTCTCAGTCCTATCGCTATTTCTAAATAAATCCCTTAGCCCCTGCATAACGTCCCTAGAATCCTTCTAGATCAAAACCTCAGCCATGCTTCTTGTCATAAAACCTTCGAGCAGATGTCACTTAGCCGTCACAGGTCTTTCTTAATCTCAAGCTATCTAATAGTGCTTTAGCTAATGTGGTTTAGGTTTAACTATTAGCAAACAGTAAATTAGCCGTGAGCAGTCAATAACGAATTCAATCGTGAATAGAGCCTTGGTGAGTCGGTTGGTTTCAGACTAAGCACTCTAAGCGTCGTCGAGAGAATGCACAGATTAACATCGCAGTAAAACTCGCTGGTATGCCAGCAAGGAGCCTGTTTTATGTTGAGTTACGTTGCAGACTTAGACAAGCGAATGTTTTGCCATATCGTGAGCTTCACCCAGCACTATGGTTTATATGCCCGTGCAAAGCGGGTATCAGCGAGTGGCGATGGGCATGTGTATTTATATTTGTCCGTGGGTTTGATGCTGACGCACGCTCAAGGACAGGCTCTATTTAATTTGATGTTAGCGAGTTTTTTGGTTGAGTTACCTCTGTATTTACTATTGAAAAATAGTATTCGTCGCACACGGCCATGCCATGCATTAGTGGGATTTGAGAGTGGTTTTGAACCATCGGATCGCTTCAGCTTACCGTCTGGTCATACAGCTGCGGCCTTTGTGATGGCAACGAGCGTGGCGCAAATCTATCCAGCGGCGGCTCCTGTGGCGTATTTATGGGCTTTTAGCATAGGGGGCTCACGTATTGCACTTGGCGTGCATTATCCCTTAGATATTCTGGCGGGAGCCTCATTGGGGATTGGGTCGGTATTGCTGGTTCATCCAGTGATTTAATTCAAATATGCGCCTGTTAATCATTTCATTAGTGGGAATTCTCCTTCACTCATCAGTTTAAGGATACGTAATGCGAATACTCTACGGAGTTCAAGGCACAGGGAATGGCCACTTAAGTCGTGCACGCGTCATGGCTAAAGCATTGATGAAACAAGATATTGAAGTGGACTTTCTATTTTCGGGGCGCAAGCCTGATCAGTTTTTCGATATGGAGTGCTTTGGCGATTATCGCGTTCAAGCGGGAATGACGTTTGCGACGTGCTCTGGGCGCGTTAATGTGCCACAAACAGTCCGGCAAAATTTGTCCTTGTCGTTATTTAAAGATATTAAAGCATTAGATCTCAGTTGCTACGATTTAGTACTCAACGACTTTGAACCTGTCTCTGCTTGGGCTGCGCGGCGCCAAGGCGTGCCATCTATTGGGATTAGCCATCAGGCGGCGTTAACTCATCCGGTGCCAAAACTCGGTAGCACTTGGTTTAATGAGATGCTGCTCAATTATTTTGCTCCAGTGGATGTGGCGCTGGGGTGTCATTGGCATCATTTTGGCTTCCCTATTTTGCCGCCTTTTGTCGAAGTGGATGCCAGCCCATTCGAACACACGCATCAGATTTTAGTTTATTTGCCTTTTGAAGATGCGGATATGATTGCTCACTTTCTGTCTCACTTTAGTGATTATCAGTTTTTGGTATATCACAGCCAACAACCTAAAGGCCAAGTTGCTGAACATATTAAATGGCACGGTTTTAATCGTGAGGGGTTTAAGCAACATCTTGCCAGCTGCGGCGGTGTGATAGGCAATGCGGGCTTTGAACTTGCCAGCGAAGCATTAACCTTAGGTAAAAAACTCTTAGTCAAACCACTGATTGGCCAGTTTGAGCAGTTATCGAACGTGGCGGCGTTACAACTTTTAGCGGCCGCAGATAGCATGATGAGTCTTGATGTGAACATAGTTAAGCGCTGGCTTAAAACGGCATCACCTAACCCAATTGCATATCCAAAGGTGGGGGATACCCTCGTTAAATGGATTAACGGTGGCGACTGGCACAATAGTCAGCCGCTGTGCCAAGAGTTATGGAGCCAAGTCACGCTTCCCGATACTTGGCGTTAAACAGCGTTGCAGTTCAGATGAAAAGCAACTTAGGCACTAGCTGGGTTAATGGCGTTAGCGTATAATTTCGTCAATTTTGCTGTTAGTCCCTTTCAGCACGTCTATTTTGGCCTAGCTTGGCCGTTAATTATGTTGTTATAAATGAGCCTGAAAAAGTTTACTCAGTACAAGTTACTGTTTTTAATGTTGTTATTACTTTGCATCCTACTTCCTTTTATTCCAGATCAGGCTTACCACATCCCCGGCCCTGATATCGCTAAGCAAAATTTTCATGTGATTGAGTTTAATGATAAAGGTCAGCCCCACGACGAAAGGCAATGGCAAGGTTTAGAGACGCGAATCTTACATCCAGAGCCTGCACAGATCCCTGAATTATTGATTTTTGTCCATGGCTGGCATCATAGTGCTGAGCCTAAGGATGAAAACTTTATTGCCTTTGAGCAGTTTTATCAGCAAATGGCCGCGTCCGATACCCAGCGCAACTTGTTGGGGTTGTATATTGGCTGGCGGGGCGATAAATATGATCCTTTTTGGATCGATGGCTCAGATGATGCAAAAAGTTGGATTGAACCCTTAGATTTTCCCACTATTTTACAGCGTAAACGGGTTGCTAAACGTATCGGGCAGTTAGGTCTATCACAGCTGCTGGATAAGCTTGATAGCTTAGTAACACAGCATAAACTGCTGCGTTACACTGTGATTGGCCATAGTCTTGGCGGTGCTGTTGTTTTGCATGCGAGTAAAGATCGCATCAAAGCCGCCATTGATAATCAGCAGGATAATCCTAATTTATTCTTACTGTTAAATCCCGCCGTACCTGCTAAAGAGTATCAGCCATTAGATACGTTGGTGAGCTTAGATAGACAAAAACCGAGTATGGTGGTGTTGCAATCGAAGGGGGATTTTGCAGTGAAAGAAGCCTTCAATTACATCAAGGACGGCGAGCGCGCTGTAGGGAACTCTTGGGCTATTACTCACGATATTGACAAATGCTCTGGTGGCAATTGCACTACACCAATGAAGATGCCTTCGGCCTTGATGGCGCACGATCAAATCCCTGGCTGTATGATGACGCTGCCTCAATCGGGCTGGAAAATTCGTGCTCGCCTGCAGGCTCGTCGTACCGTGCAAACCTGCCCTGATGCCAATATGCAAGCCGTATGGGTACTGGCCGTGTCTGACGAAATCGTCTCTGGGCACAATGGCATTCTCACTCCAGAGCATGGTAAAGCCTTGTCTGAGGTGATGCGTATGATTGATTTATATCGAAATCAATTACCTAAACATGCGGTGGAAAGCCCTGCGAACCAAGATCTCGGCACCTTAGCGCCAGAGTCAGAAGCTGCAACATCTACCGAAGGTGAAACGCCTGTGCCACAAGAGCCAGTGATTATTGTCGAGCCTTTACCTGAAGAGCAGAGTTCACCGACACCTAAGGTTAATGCACCATTGCAGGAGCCAAACGTATCACAGGAACAAGATAAGCCTGCTGCGACTGAGGCGTCACCCGCGCCAATTAAAGCGCCGGAATCAAAGCCTGAGGCTAAGCCAAATGACGGTGCAGAACCTCAACCTAAGGTTGAAACTGAAGGCATAAAGTGATCGGTAGCTGTATGGAGTAAGCAATAGACGATACATCTAGTGTTGTATGTCATTGAAAATATTTAATAAGCTGGTGAATAAACGTTATGAGTCAATATGAGAGCTGAGTTAAGAGCAAAAATCATCGCAGTTTGTCATAAAAAAATTGAGACTAAAGGTGATAATGTCGGCCTCTCATTTTACGCCTTCTTTGCGAACAAAAATGATGATCCAGAGTTGCTTATGGAAGCGGCGACTTGGTGGATTCAAACTCATCGCTTAGACCATTTTGTTAAGGCTCATAAGGTGATAGAGATAATCCAAAAGGAATCGGAAGAATAGATCCTAAATCGCTTACTGCGGATTTTTGGTTTGCCACCTGCGCCAAGTAAAAGTGATTAGCGCAGCGAGTATTAGGCTGACCATAGCCCATGTGGGGTATTTATGCTGGTGGTAAAACGCCAGCATGGGAGCGATTTCATCGCGGATTAACACTGGGCCTAATCCAAAGAGTGCCACCCAAATGCTGGTGGCGAGAGCATTGCCAATCACAAATTGTTTTAATGGCATTTTAGCGAGACCGCAGCCGATAAACATAAACTGTTTTAATCCCTCAACAAAACGACTCAACACTAAAGCGGCAATGCCATATTGACCAATAACGCCATGGATTTTGTCTTCCAATTGCGGCTTTATCCACCCTTTTTTGAGTAATACGTCGCCAAAGCGCCAACCGATGAAATATCCCAAACTGTTACCGCATAGTGCACCGCAAGCAGCGACGATTAACACTAGTGGCAGTGACATTTGCCCTGTAGCGGCTAATAAACTGGCGACAATTAATAAGGATTGTCCTGGCGCCGGAATGCCAAAACCCTCGACAGCAATCGCGACAAATAGCAGAACATAACCATATTGCTGCAGCCAAGGCGTGAGTTCGGTGATGATATGTTGTAGCGCTTCTGGCATAGATGAAAGTGATCAAATCAATGGGACGATTGGGTCATCATACTCGCCAACTTCTCTGGTTGGATAGATTTATGAGCAAAGTTTCATGCCCGTTTTCGTTTGCAGTGATTAGCAAGGCTAAGGCACAGGGTGTATCAGTTTTGCCTTAAAATATAAAAAGGCCGAACTGAGTCCGGCCTTAATACGCTATTACTGTTGCGATTCGGCGACGATATAATGTCTAGGCGAATGCTGCTTGTAGTTGTGGTACTACTTGTTTCTTACGGCTTAATACGCCGTCTAACCAGACTTTGCCATCGACGGTATCTTTACCGTAGGCACGTTGGGTCAGCTGCGCATCGTCAGACACAATCAACAACTCTGAACCTTCTTTCATGATGTCAGTCAGCAGCAATAAAACGCTGTGGCGGTTACCTTCCACTTTGAGCGCTTTGATATCGGCTTCTAGCTCGGCCTTGATATCGTCAAATACTGACAGGTCGATCACTTCTAACTGGCCGATACCGACTAAGTTACCGTTCATGTTGAAGTCTTTGAAGTCGCGCATTACTAAGTCACGTGCTGGTGTGCCTTGCACGGCGGATTTCACTTTGAACATTTCCATGCCCAGTTCTTTGAAATCTTCAACTCCGGCGATTTCAGCTAATGCTTCAACGCAGCGAATGTCTGCAGTGGTGCAAGTCGGTGATTTGAAAATCACGGTATCGCTCAAAATGGCGCACATCATGATGCCAGCGATATTTTTAGGGATAGCGACTTGGTAAAAGTCGAACATCATCTTGATCACTGTGTTGCTGCAACCCACTGGGCGGATCCAGCATTCTAGCGGGGTATCTGTGGTCAGATCGCCAAGTTTGTGGTGATCGACAATCCCGACGATGGTCGCTTGGGCGATATCATCCGGTGCTTGAGTCAGTTCTGAATGGTCAACAATATACACTTGCTCGCCAGCGTAGCTGGTTTTGTATTCCGGTGCTTCGAAGCCGAAACGTTCCAGAATAAAAGCGGTTTCGGGTGACAATTCACCTAAACGTGCGGCAATGGCTTCTTCACCGATTTGGTTTTTTAAATAGGCTAACGCGATAGCACCGCAGATTGAATCTGAATCGGGGATCTTGTGACCGACAACGTAAATGGGCATTTCAGGGACTCTCCTTTAAATTTGTGACAATTTTAGCAATATTTGGCTTTAATCGGAAATAGCCAAAGCGCATATCACTGCGCTCTTCAGTTGCTATTTCTCTAAAAATCGAACGCTCAGGTTCGGCAAAAATGGCTTAAGGTTTAGATCTTCACTTTTATCACGACTTTACGCACCGCCGTGGCGATATCGCCTGTGCCGGGCATATGCATGTCACCGGGGAAAAATAACGCAAACATGCCTGCTTTGAGTTTGATATAAGAGGCATTGGCTTGGTTTGCCTCGTAATCAAATTCGGCGTAATCGTGTTTTTCAAAATAGGGTTTCGAGGGTGTTTGCTCCGCTAGTGGCAAGTAACCAAACTCTTCTTCACCGCTGAAAACATATTGCACATCGATATATTTTTGATGAACTTCAAAGGGTTCTGTCGACTTATGCTT
Source organism: Shewanella sp. ISTPL2 (assembly GCF_013283205.1). Lineage (NCBI taxonomy): Bacteria > Pseudomonadati > Pseudomonadota > Gammaproteobacteria > Alteromonadales > Shewanellaceae > Shewanella > Shewanella sp. ISTPL2. The sequence continues at coordinate 839,731 of NZ_JAAPAV010000001.1, forward strand.
GGTTTGATAGTCATTCACTATCACAAAAATATTGTCGCCATCGAGGGGATAATTGCCTACGGGTAGCTGACTAAAGTCGGTCGTCGCTAGATGTTCTAATGCAGTCGCAAGCCGAGGGCTTAAGGATTGATAAATATGGCGGTTTTTTAAGGTATCGACGATCATCGGTTACTCGACATGGCGGAAGTGAAATGGGCGAATGGTAAAGATTATAATCTGATCATCACAGTTAGGACATAAGCTTTGTCGATTGGAAGCAGGTCTAAACATGTCGGCATAAAAAACAGGCCATTGAATGACCTGTTTCTACATCAAGTATTATTAAACTTAGCTAAAACGAGTTTAGTAAGTGTATTTGGCTTCTAAAAAGTAGTAGCCACCATTAAAGCCAAAGGGGGTATTGGTTAATGGGTATACGAAGATACCATTGAAGTTATTGTTATCTGGTCGTTTTTCTGGATACACATCAAACAAGTTTTGCACCCCAGCGGTAAAGCTTAGCGCATTGGTGGCGGCGTATCTTACCGACAGATCCATCACCCATTGATCGCTATAGTTTACATCGCCCGTTGAATAACCTTCACTATAGTCACCAAAGTAGTTTAAGCGGATATTGGTTTTAAAATCCCCGAGTTCATGGGTCAGCCCAATACTGCCCGTGTTATGCGGCGTAGCAGACGTCATGCGGGTTCTTTCTATACTATCAAAGAGTTTCTTGTCTAATCCGCCTAAAATAGACGGTAGATTGATGTCTTGGATCTCGGTTTTATTATAGGCATAGGCTAAGTTCGCCCGTAAATCGCCCCAAGTGCCAATATCAAAGTCTTGGCTAACAACAAGATCGACCCCGCGAGTTCGGCTATCGACGGCATTGACGAAGAAGCGTGCTGAATCAGCATTGGTACCTGCTAGTGCGGTCGCAACCGCGGGGCTATCAGCGGGTCTTAGAGCGCCAGATAAAATGATGCGGTCATCAATCTCTATTTGGTAAGTGTCGAGCGTTACCGCGAGGCCAGCGTTATTGGTATAAACAAGACCGAGACTGAATGATTGAGATATTTCAGGTTCTAGCTCGTTAATCCCAAGCGCCTTTGTCACTGGTGATAAGGTGTTGAAAGTACCTGATTCAATAGGAACCAGTTGCCCCGTCACTGGATCGGGATTAAATAACGTCGAGATATTGCTGAAGTACAGTTGTTGTACGCTCGGCGCTCTAAAGCCTGTATTGATAGTGCCACGCAGGGCTAAGTTGTCGGTAAAATCGTAACGACCCGCGAGTTTCCAGCTCGTGTTGCCGCCAAAGTCAGAGTAGTTTTCGTAGCGTAGCGCTGCCGCCCAGTAAAACTCGTTGGTTAATTGGTTTTCAAGTTCGGCATAAATGCCTGTGTTATTGCGCGTTTCATCAACCTCAGACTCAGGGGTAAAACCGGTGAAACCTTGGCTACCCGCTGCTTTGCCATTATAGCCACCATTGATATACGAATCTTCTTCTCCGGCTTCAATTTCATAGCCGTTTTGGCGCCATGAAACACCGGTCGCAAACAGAATTTCAGAATCGTTTATAAAGGCAAAATAACGGGAAATATCCAAATTGATATTGGCTTCACGGGTCGATAACGTTCCTGCGTCGAACTCGGTAGGAGTTTCAGGGCCTAAGGAAGCATTTAAGGTATTGACGATATTATAGTTAAATGAATTTTTACCATATCCTACTGAGGCATCAATGTTCCAGTCACTTAGGTTGAATTCATAGCCTAGGGTAAGAGATGAATCGATAATTTTGGGGTTAATTTGCGGTAAAAAACCGTCGGGATACACTTCGGGTAAGTTACGGGCATCGAGAGCTAAACGGTAAAAAGCCCCCGATTTAGTTTCACGTTGACTAATACCACCAAAGGCATACAGTTTTCCGTCATTAGATATAGGCTGAGCCGCATTGATAAACAAACCGACATTATCATATTCGGCATCACCAACATGGTGGCTCTTACGGTTAAATGTGGCTTCGCGGGGATCGGCTGAGCCATCGGGTAATTTTTCATACTGTTGACGAGGGTCCAATCCTGCGCGGTTTGTGCTGTCTTTGTGATGCGCTTCTAGGGCGACATTCACAAAGCCATCATTGCTTAAACTGATCCCATGGTTAACGCCTACACGCCATTGCTCACCGTCACCTTGGTAGGTTTGTCCGGCTTGCGCCGAGACGCTTCCCCCTTGATCGCTGTCCTTGAGTACCACGTTAATCACGCCAGCAATCGCATCTGAACCGTATTGTGCCGAGGCTCCATCTCGGAGAATTTCAATGCGTTTTATCGCTGTCATTGGAATCGCATTTAAATCGACGTTAGAGGAGCCTTTTCCCATGGTGCCGCTTAAATGTACTAGGGCAGAACCATGGCGACGCTTGCCATTTACGAGTACTAAGGTGTGGTCTGGCGACAGGCCGCGTAAGCTCGCGGGGCGCACCGCATCTGAACCGTCAGTCACCGAGGAGAATGGGAAGCTATAGCTTGGCGCCGCAAATTGCAGCGCTTTAGCGGTTTCGGTCATACCTGTTGATTCGAGTTGTTCGGCAGTAATGATATCGACCGGCGCAACACTGTCAGTTGCCGTGCGTAGTGCTATGCGTGAGCCTATGATCTCGATTTTTTCGAAGCCGGTTTGTTGCTCTGCGGCTTGGACTGCTGGAATAACCAATGTGGATGGCACTGCCAATGCGATAACGGCTAGACGCATAAAAACCTCTCAATGATGTTTTAGGTGTGCAAATTAAAGATAAAATAACAATCTGATGCCGAGAAGGTTATCACTGTAACAATTGTTACATTAAGACGTAAATGTGCTAACTCAGAGCCTAGTGTTCTAAATAATATTTAAAATGCAGTTGAATATATTGATGAAAACCTCACTATCGGTCTGCGTGCTTTTGAGGCTTCATACGGCACAAGACAAGTTGCCGCATGCACAATACGACTGAGTTAACTCGATGATATGAATTGTTTATTGACGTATACCTTCGTGGTTTACTATTTTATTTTGCTCTAATGGCATTGGTTTTAAGGTACATAGAATTGTCAGCGTTACGATTTCTTGCAGGACCAACTGCATTTAACACCTTGGTAGAACAAGGCCTTAAAGCTGAGTATTTTACCCAGTTGCTTGCCGCCTCTGGTGGACCTAAGTGGCTTGGTATCGCAGGGCTAGATAAGTATTTGTTTGCTGAATTTTTCAAAGACAGGCAAACGCCTTTATATACATTAGGCGCTTCCTCTGGGGCTTGGCGTTTAGCGTGTTTGGCGCAGCAAGATCCCCTCATAGCCTATGGCCGCTTAGAGGATTTTTATATTGGTCAGCGTTACGACAATATGCCGACACCGCAGGAAGTCAGTGCGCAAGTTAAAGGCGTAGTGCAGGGCATTTTAGGGGCAAACGGTGGCAGGGAAATCGTTAATAACGCTCATATTCACAGTCATTTCGTCGTGTGCCGAGCTAAACATTTAAATCGTTTAACGGCAAAGCTTCCGCTTGCGGCGGGGCTGGCGATGACGGCGGCGACCAACTTAGTGAGCCGTCGGAGTTTAGGTTGGCATTTTGAGCGTGTGGTCTTTAGCCAACAAGCTGCAGCATCTCCATTTTTGCAACTCAACGATTTACCCAGTCAGCAGGTCGAATTAACTGAGGCTAATGTCGATGCTGTGATGTTAGCAACGGGGTCGATTCCTTTGTTGCTGGCCCCTGTGTCCCAAATTGAAGGCGTTGCCGATGCGCAGTATTACGATGGCGGCATTACCGACTATCATTTTGATTTGCCTTTATCCCGTGCTAAGGGGCTGACGTTGTATCCGCATTTTTATCCGACCATCAGCCCAGGATGGTTCGATAAATCCTTGAAGTGGCGCCAAGGTCGCGCTAATTATCACAATGCGCTAGTGTTGGCGCCATCGGCCGAATTTGTCGCTTCATTGCCCTTTGGCAAAATCCCCGACCGTGAAGATTTTAAGCAACTGGACACGGCGCAGCGGATGCAATATTGGCGTACGTCTGTGGCTTTGAGTGAACGTCTTGCAGAGGAGTTTGCCTCGGTTGTTGCGAGGGGAAATGTGCTGGATCGGCTAGAGCACTTCTAGGTTGAAGTGATTTGGTCTCGAAAACTGGGTTTGACATGACGTGGTCGAAATGCCCTGATTCAAAATAGCGGGGTCGCAAATTTCTTTGTGCGCTCAGCGGCTTTAGGAAGGAAATTCTTTCACCTGCTACACTCTACAATAATAGGAAATACGAATGCATTGAGTTCGTTTCCTTTTATTTGGGGCAGGAGGTTGCTATGCAAACACGAGAAATGGCGTTACTCATGCGCGATGCCTTGTTACTGCCACAGGGACGGGTGGAGGTTCGCGTGGTTGACCCCGGTCATCTGCGCATGGTGGCCGATGTATTCAAGGGAAAGTATGTGCTCGCCTTTGCCACCATTAGACCCAGTGGTAGTCCGCCCTGTTATCCCACAGCCACCCAATGTGACATTATCGATTTTAATCAGCTAGAAGATGATTCACTCAGCATAGTGCTCGAAGGGCGTCAACGTGTCAGCATCCTCTCAGCGGCGCAGGCCAAAGATAAGCTGTGGATGGCGCGTACTTTACCTTGCCGTAACTGGCAAGAAGAGCCGATTAAAGGTGAATTTGAGTTGATAAGCGCCGCATTAGAGCAATTTTATGAAGTGAATCCCGATCTGTTTGAGCTCTATTCTCAAGTGCATTTGGAAGACGCCGCTTGGGTGAGCCAACGCTGGCTCGAGGTTTTGCCTATGTATAACAAAGATAAATTAGTATTAGTGAATCAGCCAGATTGCCACAAAACCTTGGACTTCGTGCTGCAACTCATCAAGTCCCATGTGGACTGAAAAACCACAAAAAGGCTAGAATAGCGGCTTTCTATAGCCGCTTTTTTTGTGATATGACTGCATCTGCCCGCGCCGCCCAACCTTCTTACATAGTGCTTCCTGTGAATGTCACAGATAAACCCACAGTGTTTGCCTTTCTTGCACAACATTTTGCCCGTATAGGTGAAGATGTATGGCGTCAGCGGATCCTCGATGGAAAAGTGCATTGGCGGGATGGCAGTTTGATCGCCTTGGACACTGAATATCGTCCAGCGGCGCGGGTGTATTACTACCGTGAAGTGCCGGTTGAAGCGAAAATCCCCTTCGAAGAACAGATCCTATTCCAAGATGACAACGTTATTTTGGCCTACAAGCCGCACTTTTTACCTGTGACCCCAAGCGGCAACTATGTGAACGAATGTTTGGTGCATAGACTAAGATTGCGTACTGGCATTGATACTATCGCGCCCGCTCATAGGCTTGATCGTGAAACCGCTGGAGTGATCCTGATGACGGTCGCGCCTGAAACCCGCGCGCTCTATCATCAACTCTTTATCGACGATGCGATTCGTAAAGACTATCAAGCGATTGCCAAGTTGACTCCTGAGATTATTGAACAATATCAACAGGGCTGCTTAACTTTGCCATTGCACTGGACGGTAACAAACCGTATGCAGCCGAGCGACCCGAGTTTTACCATGAAAATCGTGGAAGGCGAGGCAAATACCCATTCCGAAATCAGTTTAGTGGCCATAAAAGGCGATGTCGGTTTATTTCATTTGAGCCCGATTACCGGTAAAACTCACCAACTTCGTGTGCATATGCAAAGCTTAGGTATGCCATTGTTAAACGACAGATTTTATCCAAGCTTATTACCTAAAGGGCCGGATAACTTTGCGACGCCTCTTAAGTTGATGGCACAGCGGTTACGTTTTATTGACCCAGTGAGCGGGATGCACCACGACATGCAATGTCAAGGTTTTGAGTTTTAGTCAGCGGAAAGCATTATTTCCAGTCTGTTTAAAGGAAATAATCGGGTGCAATTGTGTGCTTGGCCCTGTGATGGTATGAATACAATCTGCAGTATCTGAGTCTCTGCCATAGGGAGCCATATTACGATTGTTTAAAGGAAGTCCATTATGACCAAATCTGCGATCTTCTCTATCTTGCTTTGCGCTGCAGTATTAGTGGGAGCCATGTATTTTGGTGACTGGACTAAGCAGCCTTATCTGAATGACATTGCCGCCGAGATCCGTAAGGCGAGTGCGGTGATTGAACCGAAGAAACCAAGTTCGTCTGGCGCATCGACAGCAGAAGCCGATGCCGAGCGAGATCAAAGCCCTAAGATCATTTGGGATCAAATGGCGCATGAAAAACCGTCGAATAAGTCGCAGCCAGAAGCACTGATTTTCAATCAGGCTCAGCCAAAACCTGCCAAAACCGATGAGGCGTTATCCAAAAATACGCCTTTGATGGATTCTGGCTCTGGTGCCACTCAGCCTGAAACGGTTAAACATAATAAACCCGTTTAATCTGTTATTCCTGTTTGGGTGGTTCGAACAGGGTTTCGCTCATATCGCCATGTAAAACCGCAATTTTTGTTGGTGCACCATCATCAGCTAATTCCAACATACCTATTCCGCTTTTATTCACTAGACGTTTACTCGGCTCACCATTTGGTCGCCTGCCACGGAGTAACATACGTTTACGTTTTGTCAGCAAGTTAAGTGGTGAAAAGTGGCCATAAAACCAGCCATTGAGTTTATCGAAAATCGGTAACAGTTTCTCAGGGAAGTGATTTTTAATACCGCTGCAGGTGATTTGGTAGATGTTAGGGCTACTGCGTCTAAAACGAATACTGATGTCGTAACTAAAGGAGTAATGCACATCGCCGGAGAGGATCACAAACTCCTCTGGGGTTTTACGGTGCATAAAAATACTCAGCAGTGCATTGGCGGCGCCCGGGTGGGCCATCCAGTTTTCGGCGTCGACTAACAGGGAACCGCCGATCAGAGTGGCTGTACGCTGCACAGCTTCAATCAACTTGACCCCAAACATGGGCGCAGGTGAGACGATAATGACCTTCGACTGGCCGAGTAACTCTTGCTGCAAATCCATTAACGCCTCCCAATCCATCAAGCCGGAAGGTTTTGCGAGATTAGATTCACTGCGCCAGCGGCGGGTACGCGTGTCGAGCACGACCAGTTTGGGCGAGGACTCTAAGGTGTAATGCCACTGCTCAAATTTAAGTAATTCATCGATGAGCAGATCCTGACTTTCGCTTTCTTGTCGCGCAAAAAACGCATCGAGCAGCGGGCGGATATCGGCGGCAAATTTATCAGGCGCGTTGCCAAGTCCTTGGAATAAGGTGTAGCCGATTAAGGCATTACCAATGATGCGTTTCGAAAATGCGTGTTCGTAGGCCGCTTGTTCCCATTTAGCCGTCAGGTTCCAATCATCGGTGACGTCGTGGTCATCAAACATCATATAAACGGGAATGTGCGCCATAAAGCGCCTGACTTGCCCCAGCCCAGTTTTAAAGCCAAGCAAGTGTTGCCACTCATTTTGCCAGCGGGCGGTATTGGCGGGTGATAAGCCGTCGACATCCTTCGAGATATTCACTAATTCCCACAGTTCAGGTGACCAAGTGAGTAAATACAGGGCGATGATTTCATTTAGGCTGACCAAATGATTTACGGCGATGGAGGAGGTAAAAATGGGGTGATTGCGATACCAACGCCACAGCGCGGTTTTGGCCGGATATTGGGTATGAGGCAACAGGTTTTTATGCCGTTGATACAAATATGCGGGTTGATAATGAATGTCTTCACTAGTGGTGATGCTCGCGCCTTCAAATTGCTCATGTTTAAGACCAAGCAAATCGATGACTTGCCCTATGGCGCTTAACATAGGTCCCGCAACATCATCAATGTAGACCTGATCACCACTCATTATGATAAGTGCAGGGCGATCATCCTCCGCACCCCTGTTGATTATCTTGGCTAAATGGGTATCGGCGGCGACCAGAGCATCGTCACTGTAGTGATGCGGATTGCGGCAGGAACCGTGGAAGACTTGGGTTAATTCAGGAGTAAAACGTACACTTGGCGTCGACGCATCGTCGTAGTTTAGCTGGCTTATCGTGGCAAAAATATCACCATGTTGAGCGGCAGACACTTGGTAAGGTGTGACAATATTGGGCGCGAGCAACTCTGAGCGCGACAGTATTATTAGATATTGATGGGCATGTTGCCCGAGTGGCACATAGTGTAAATCGGCATCCTGCAACAGGTACTCTTGCTCACCAAGACGCAGCTTAAGTTCAGTTAATGGCTCACGACTTACAAACCACAGGGTAAAGTGTGAGGCATCGCAGTGGCGCAGCATGGGGCCAGCTAATATCAGAGGAAGTGTCGTACTCAAATTCTGCCTATGGGTATTTGGGTTAATCTTGCATGAGTTAACCCTAAGTAAGTTTGGTTTAGAAGAGTAAACAAGTGCGTTGAATATGAAAAGCTTTTAGAATTGTTAGCCATAAATATGCGTTGAAACTGAATGGGGCGATATGGCTAAGATTGTGGTAACAGGCGCGACAGGGCTACTCGGCCGAGCAGTTGTAAAACAGCTTGAATTAACAGGACATGAGGTTGTGGCCACAGGTTTTAGCCGCGCAAGTGAACGAGTGCATAAACTCGATCTTACCGCCCCTTTGGATGTCGAGGCATTTATCGCCCGCGAGCAACCGCAAGTGATAGTGCACTGCGCCGCCGAGCGTCGCCCCGATGTTTCCGAGCAAAATCCGCAGGCGGCATTGGCGCTTAACTTAACCGCCAGCCAAGCCTTAGCTATGGCAGCTAAGGCCAATAATGCTTGGCTTATTTATATTTCCACTGACTATGTGTTCGATGGCACTCAACCTAAGTACGCTGAAGATGCAGTCACTCATCCGGTTAATTTTTATGGTGAATCTAAGCTAAAGGGCGAAGAAATCGTGCTAGACACTAGCGCTGATTTTGCTGTGCTACGCTTGCCAGTCCTTTACGGTCAAGTAGAAAAGCTGAGTGAATCTGCTGTGCTAGTGCTGGTTAACCAATTGATTGAGCGTCGCGTTCAGGGTGTTGATCATTGGGCGATACGCAGTCCAACCTCGACCGCCGATATTGCCCAAGCCATAGACAAGATGATTGCACAACATATTGTAGCGCCAATAGTGCAGGGGATTTATCACTTTAGCGCCGCAGAGACTATGACTAAGTATCAGATGTTGTTGACCTTAGGAGAGATTTTACAACTCAGTACAGCGCACTTAACGCCTGAGTCTACGCCGACAGATAACGCCAAGCGGCCAAGGGACTGCACCTTAAGTTGTGCACGTTTAGCTGCGCTGGGGATTAGTTCTGAAATCAATTTTGCCACTGGCGTGCGCCAAGCATTAACACAATCGAGTGGTGCACTTGCTACGCTCGGATTCACTCTGTAGGAATCGCCATGGCTAAGATCTTAGGGACCAGTCTACAGGCTGCCGACCAAGTCGCATTACTGCGAACCTTAGGTTTGCTGCTGCAAATAGGCTTAACCACGTTTGCCGCCGATACTTTTGGTCTTAGCCTGCAAATGGAGCCGTTAGTGCATGTGTTAGTGCTGGAGGTGTTATACCTTTCGCTCACATTGGCGCTACGTAAACCCTTATTTGCTAAGGAGCGCGGCCTCTTTATTGCGCTCAGTTTAGACACATTATTTTGGATATCTTGGTTGCACTTTTCCGGCGGCGCGACCAATGCGTTTATCTCGTTATTACTGTTGCCGATTGCACTTGCGGCTGTGACTTTGCCAATCTGGGCGCCTTGGGCACTGACGGCAATTTCAACCTTTGCCTACAGCCTGATGATCTTTACTGTGCCCGAATCCCCCATGCAGCATCACGGTATGAACATGAGTTCCCACTATTTAGGCATGTGGTTCAACTTTGTGATTTCAGCATTGGTGATGACAACCAGCGTAGCGTTAATCACTAAGCGTATGCGCCGCCAAGATGCGCAGTTAGCCTATATGCGCGAAGGGCAATTGCGTCAGGAACAACTCTTAGCCCTAGGCACAGTATCGGCGCAGATGGCACATCAACTGGCCACACCGCTCTCGAGTCTGAGGTTATTACTCGATGAAGTAAAAGAAGACATGAGTGATACCTCGATAACGATTGTCGAGATGGAAACTGCGTTAGGTCGCTGTGAACATACGCTTGCCGAGCTGAGATTAGCGACGGAGTCGATCCGCGATCGCCGCCAGCGCCCACTAAAGATCATTGAGTTGGTGGACAGTTTAAAGCAAAAAACCTTGCTGTTTATGCCGCAAACTGAACTGAATTGGTTGATCACTTGTATGCCTGAACAACTGGCAGAGCAAAGTATTCTGACTGATATGAGTTTAACGCCAGCCATCATGGCCTTGATTGAAAATGCTGCCCGCGCTAGCGCCGAAACCATAGGTGCGCCGCAGGTGGATATCAGTTTAGATATAGCGCCAAACGAAGAGCAGATCTACTTGCAGATCCGCGATTATGGCACTGGTATCGCGCCCGATTTATTGCCACAGTTGGGCACCTTACTCATAGAAAGTCCCAAGGGTTTAGGGGTTGCTTTGCTACTCAGTCATGCCAGTTTAGAGCGTTTGGGTGCAGAGTTGATTTTGGCTAATCATCCCCAAGGTGGCACTGTGGCACAAATTCGTTTCACTATTTTAAGGGAGCTGACGCCGTCTGTATCGCACAAGACTAAGGCTAGTGACGAGGTAAGTTCATGAAACGTTTGTTGATTGTAGAGGATGACCTTTCCCTTGCGAGTATTTTAGGCCGCCGATTAACACGCCATGGCTTTGAATGCCGATTAACCCATGATGCCAGTGATGCGCTGCTGGTGGCGCGGGAGTTTCGTCCTAGCCATATTCTTTTAGATATGAAGCTTGCCGAAGCCAATGGCCTAGGGTTAATTGTGCCGCTGCGTCATCTGCTGCCCAAGGTGACTATGGTGTTACTCACAGGTTATGCCAGTATCGCCACTGCGGTGGAAGCGATTCGTCTCGGCGCCGATAATTATTTAGCTAAACCTGTGGATACCCAAACCTTGCTCGTCGCACTGGAAATGGATGGGCATTCCCATACTCTTCAAGAAGATGAAGTCGACGATTCGCCACTGAATCCTAAGCGTTTGGAGTGGGAGCATATTCAGCAAGTGCTCAATGCTAACCAAGGCAATGTGTCCGCCACGGCTCGCCAATTGGGAATGCATCGCCGGACGTTGCAACGTAAATTGCTGAAGAAACCTGTGGGTGAAAGTGGACATGTGAAGTAACGATTCATCCACGTGTGGGCAAGGGGCAACAGCTTAAGGCAAACCTTATGAGGTGCTGAGGCTGAGCCGTTTGACCATAAAAAATGCCACTCAAAAGGGTCGAGTGGCATTAACAAGAAAACGAGAAGTGAATCGATGAATTAGCGCTAGGATTTTACGCTAGCGCCATTGCACGATTAGGTTATGCGATTAAAAATTAACGGTTTCTTCGTTTGAGCAAGGGCCGTTAGTTTCACATACTTTATAGGTGAAGCTTGCGCCAGCTAGGTCGGTGAAACGGTCAATAAACGATGAGCTGCTTGAAGTACCCACCGCAACACCGTTACGGAAGATAGTGTACTCATCAGCGTTGTGACCATCCCATTCGAGTGCAACACGTATGCTACCGCGACGAGATTTATTCGCATTTTTTACTACCATTTCTAATGCGACTTCAGGGACTTCAACCGCAAACTCTGCCGAAGTGCTTGCTGTTGCGCCATCGTTGTCAGTTACTGTCAGTGTGACTGTGTAGCTGCCTGACTCGGCATACTGATGATTGACACTCGCACCTGCGGCATTTGTACCATCACCAAAATCCCAGTTCCATGACGTCAGGTCGCCATCGCTGTCAGTACTGGTGCTTGTGAAGCTGCCGTTACCGTTAGCAAAGCTTGCAGTAAAGCCTGCGGTTGGAGCTTGGTTTGGAGTGTCATCGCCGTCATAAGCACCCACTAGGCTCACACCTGTGTAGCTGCTATAGCCGCTGACCATCACCCAATAAGTTCCCGTTTGAGCAGGATCAATAGCACAGCTTTCGGCATTACCTGACTTGTATGGACGGCAATCATAGCTGCTAGACGTCGGTGCTTGACCAAATTTAACATACATGTCCGCATCACCTGTGCCGCCTGACATATTGAAGCTCAGGTTAGTTGCACCGCTAGCGACATCGAGTTTGTAGTATTTTTTGCTACCTGACGCACCGGCTAAACCTGCCACAGCGACACCGTTTGCGAGCTCAGTGGCTTCTGGTGGTGGCGGTGGTGGTGGGGTTTCACAAGGTGTGATACCCACAGCGGCAAACGCAGTAACCACATCGTCAGCACTTAAGCCTAAGTCAGTTGCGGCCGATTTAACACCACAGGCGCCTTGCCAGAATAAGCTGTCCGCCGTCCAATATAATTGGTTAGCGACTACAAATGTTTGGAATGCTTTGCGCGTATCCCAACCCGGTAAGTTAGCTAAAGTGTAGAAAGCTTTATTGAATACACCTGAACTGTGGTGCACGTCGATGCCATCATAGTAATCGTCGATATGACCGATAGAGATACCGTCTAAGGTTGGATCTGCCATGTAGCGCAGTGCACCACTGCCTTTAAAGATATCGGCGCCGACTAACCAGTCGTTTGTGCCGTGCATGTAAAATTCAGCGGCTTCACCCGCCATATCTGAGAAGGCTTCGTTCATGCCGCCAGATTGATCTGCGTAAACCAGCCCTGAGTTTTGCTCAGTGAAACCGTGGCTCACTTCGTGTGCCGAGACATCTAAGCTCACTAATGGGTGGAAGGTAGTTGCGCCATCACCGAAGGTCATAGCGCTGCCGTCCCAGAAAGCGTTTTCGTAGTTGTTGCTGTAGTGAACTCGCATCGTTAACTGAAAGGTTAACGGTGCAGTGTTGTACCACTCGCTATACATCTTGTAGATCACGTTGCCGAAGTAGTGCGCATCGTTTAATGGCGAGTAAGCGCCGTTGATCTCTTTGACTGTATTGCGTGGGCAAGTATAAGAGAAGGGGGTGGCGCCTGAAGTGGCACCGTTTAGGTTAACGGTTTTCACGTTAGGTGAGTTCATGGTGCAAGTGTCACCGCTCACTTCAACGTCTAAGCTAGAAAAATCAGTACCGTATTCGTATTGGCCAGTCTTAATGTTACCGCCTGGACCTGTGCCCGTTGCAGCGTGATTAATCCCTTCCCAACGCTTGAGCACTTCACCAGAGTGCGCGTCAACCATAGTGAATGGACGGCTTGGCTCATCGCCATATACTACAAATGAGGTCACATAAACGAGGCGAGTTTTAGCGGCATCATCGAGGTAAAGCCATAATTTTGCTTGTTTGTTTTCAGCTTTTAGACCTGCAACGGCTTTGTCAGACTTGCCACGGATCGCAATATCTAACGCTTTATTAGCCGTTAAAGTGGGTTTGACAAAATCAGCCGATTTTTCAATATTTTTTAATACACGGCCAGACATGTCGCTGTAAAAGCCCATGCTCGATTGTGACGTCGCAACAGAGAAACCATAAACCGGTACGTCATGGAAATATTGTTGTAAACGTTGTTTTTGCTTGCCTTGACCTAGGTTGAGTTTTTTCTCGACTTTGAGTTGGCTACCTGCGTCTAAGCTGAACTGAGACACTAAGTTATTGCTTGAAGACGCGCTTCTAAGAGTGCCGACATCGACAACATCGGCAGCAAATGCGGATGTGCCTAAAGTGGCCGACACAGCAATGAAGAGTAGCGACAGTTTTTTGTTTAGCATCATGCTTGAAATCCTTTTTCCGTTTTGTAAATAACGTTGGAATGCCATACAGCTTAACTGGCTCGGGCGAGCGTTTTTTTATTGTGATTTCTACAGGGTCTTTGGCATCCCTCTGCCATGGCCGCATAGAATGAGCTGTTGCTCAGGCGGGAATTCTCAGATTTTTATTCTGTGCAAAGCGTGAATAACCGCATGACTCTAGATGTTATTTAAATGTAAAAGTGTTAACAATCGTACAAAGGAACTATCTTCAACGTTCATTTAGACGCTTTTAAATCTGAATTAGGACTTTTGGGTAATAGCGATTTAGCCAAGCGGAATGGTGATGCACTTGAGTGTTTTAAAATAATTTAATGATTTATTTCAATTGTTTATTTTTCAGTGTTCTTGAAAAGGCTTGATTAAGGATTGGGTGTGCGTTGGGGGCATCATCCTATCAAGGGGTTAAAACCCTCGGCTTTGATTTATTAATTTAGAAAGACTCCATCGGAGTTGCCGCTGCTTGACTTGCTCTTCAGCTTATTTCACCAAGGTAACTCTGTGCTATCGTAGGCAAAAAAACGCCCTGTTTGTGCGGGTGTAGCATTGGCAATGATGGGCAGTAAGCAGTTTGCGACATACTCAGGTGTAAACAATTTGCCTTTGGGGACACTCTGTTGAAATGGCTGAGATAATGGCGTGTCTGTCGTGCCCGGATGCAGAGACAACACCACGCCGTGTTTCATGGTGCGTTGCCACTCAATCGACAGTGTTTTGAGAAACATATTCAGCGCAGCTTTTGAGGCGCGATAGCTGTACCAGCCACCCAATCTATTATCGGTAATGCTGCCGACTCTCGCCGATATCACGGCAAATCTTGCCGAGCTACTTTGTTTTAAGGCATGGCAGAAGTGTTTAGCCAGCATGACACTGGGCAGTGTATTCAGCATTAAATTGTGCTGGAAAAAGTCGATATCGATTGACTGTAGGCTTTTTTCTGGTCCTTTATCTTGGGTGTGTAAGATGCCGACACAGTTAATAATCCAATCTAATTCAGTGAGTTGTTCACTTAGCTGTTTAATCTCAGCTTCATTGGTCACATTTAATGCATGCCATTGGATTTTATCCTGCCTGTCTTGGGGAAGATGATGCCTGTAGGTGGCGTGCACAGTGGCGTTGGGATAGCTTTCTTGAATTCGCTTAACTATGGCTTTGCCAATACCCCCACTCCCGCCGACGATAAGTACTTTCATCACAAACTCTCCCTATCCAAATATCTATATCAAGCTATTTATATCAATGAGTTACTATATCAATGAGTTACGCTTAGCATTACTTCGCTACAAACGGTTTAGGTGAACGAGGTTGTGCTCGGCTGTGGCTAATATGGCGCTTCTTACGGACTCGTCCATTTTGTCCCAAGTCTGGTATAGCATGCCTATCCTAGGATTTTGCGACAATCGCGCGCGGTGTTTGTCCATAAAGCGCCAATAAAAGCTATTGAACGGGCAGGCGAGTGTGCCGCTGCGCTCTTTTATCTTGTAATGACACCCGCTGCAATAGTCACTCATTTTATTAATGTAAGAGCCGCTGGCGGCGTAGGGTTTAGTGCCGACAATGCCGCCGTCGGCAAATAATGCCATGCCGCGGGTGTTGGGCATTTCAACCCATTCGATGGCGTCAACATACACGCCTAAATACCACTCATCGACTTGATTTGGCTCGATTTCGGTTAATAAGCAGAAATTGCCGATCACCATTAAGCGCTGAATATGATGGGCGTAGGCAAAATCTAATGATTGGGATAAGGCTTGTCGCATGCAGCTCATCTTAGTGTCGCCATGCCAAAAATAATCGGGCAGCGTCCCATGGGCATCGAGCGCGTTAGTGCTGGCGTACTGCGGCATATTGGCCCAGTAAATGCCGCGAACATATTCTCGCCAACCTAATATCTGTCGTACAAACCCTTCAACTTGGGCTATATCAATCTCAGCATTCGTTTGATAACTGTCGATGGCCGCATTGATGACTTCTAACGGGCTGATTAATTTACTGTTAAGGCTGAATGATAGTCGACTATGGTACAAGCTCCACTTGGCGGGATGTTGCGCTGTCATGGCATCTTGAAAACGGCCAAAGGAAGGCAAGCAAACCTGACAAAAATACGTTAATAGTGTGAGGCTTTGCGCACGGTTTATCGGCCACAGCAATGGCGCATCAATACGACCCATGGTCGGAATTTGATGACGCTCAAGCCGAGCGAGGATCTCAGTCACATCGAAGCTAAACATTAATGGCTCAGGCAAGACTTTTATATCCTGAGTTTTAAGTTTTTGACGGTTGCTGGCATCAAAGTTCCACTGCCCGCCGAGTGGTTTCCCGTCATGCATCAAGATGTTGTAACGCTTACGCATGCGGCGATAAAAGTGCTCCATCATAATGTGTTTGCCGACGGGGAACTGCGCATCAATTTCGTCAAAGGGTAAGATAAAGTGCTCTGTATCGACACAGTTCACCACGGCAGTGTTGAGCTTAAGTTGGCTCAATTGTTTGAGTAAGCGGTATTCATCAGGCCTTTGGTATTCAAACTTGATCGCGCCAACCTGCGTCACTTGATGTTGAATGAGCGTCAGTAGATCGCTAAAGCTTTGGGGACCATCATGAGTGTCATCCAGATTCAAATAGAGCACATGATGCCCTTGCGCACGCAGCTCTTGGGCAAATTGCGCCATTGCCGCAAAGAAGGCACATATTTTTTGTACATGATGCGTTACATAAGTGTTTTCTTGGTGCAATTCTGCAATCAAATACAGCACTTGCTCATCAACACGGTTAAACCAAGAATGCTGGGCATTGAGTTGATCGCCTAAAATTAGCCTGACTGTATGGAATTGCTGTAATTGCATTAAGTGGACTCGTTGAATGACTTTCACGGTTAAGCATTTCGCGATGGGATATTGTTGGACATTACGAATTGGGTTGCAGTGAGGATCACAAAGCAGGGTATTTGTCGTGATTTCGACAAGGAGGTTTATCTAAACTTGGTTTGATAGCTTTTAAAGCAAAGTCAAAGTCGGCGGCTTCACCCCTTGATTTTCAATCAAGAGTCCTTGCCGAACAACGTCGATGTCTGACTGCCAGTTCGCCATCCTTGGCTTTCGTTCGTACCGCTGTTTTCGCAGCACTCACCCTAGCGAAGTTACATGTATTAACTCTTTATTTATAAGCAGGGCTTCGTGTTTATTCAAAATTGCTAACGCTTACGGTGGTAAATCCCTATTAATTAAATAAAGAATCCGAAAGCTAACTCGGCATCCATGCCTCGCTCACGCGATTTTTTTCAACGCCCTTTAGCTACTTCGCAGGGGAAGGTGAACTTCTGAAGTTTTAGTGTTGTTTGTTAGTATTTAAAAAGAGTACTAACACTCCATTTTTAAAATTTAACAATGGGAGTCTAAATAACACGAGCTAATTCATATAATAAGGCTGGTGGAGCACGTTTTATATTACAAAAATGAGATTGGCATCCTTAGATATAAAAACATCGGCCTAGACCGATGTTTTTGGGGTGTCTGATGCAATAAAATTCACATAAACAGTGAGATAGCTAACCACTAATCCCAATATACTGTATAGACATGATAGCCAGCATACGGCTTAGGGGATAGTTGATGTTCGCCATAGGGCCAGCCTGTCCCCATTCCATCTGCCGCGATTCCTTCAATCCATTCTTCCACTTCCGCCAGAGGCGCACAGGTAAGAATATGAATGTTCTCAGCTGCAGGCCATAGCTCATCATCCTCAAGTGCTTCGGACCATTCATCGTGCATCCCAACATAAACACCTTGCACATCTGACCTATGTTCGATTTCTTTCAAGCAACGATAGATTTCTTTGATGGATGGTCGACCATAATCCCAATTATTGGGTGCGATAGACTCTTCATCTTCGTTTTCTAAAAAGTACTCATTTAATGTCACTACCGGACAGTGCTCTGGATCGGCGGTCGATAAGGCGCTTAATTTATTGAGTAATTCCGTTCTCGTTGTCACTGACAATACTCCATTTCTAAGATTTGTTTCCAGCGAAGGTTTAACTGTTTTATCACATATGCAGGGCAAATAATAAATCTGGCCATCCATTTTAGAGCAACAATATAATGCACTTTCAGGTTGCCTACAAAGAAGCTGTTTTCAAGACACCCAGCTTAAATGGCGTGGTAGTTAACCTCCGACTATAAGCATTAAATAAGAAGGTTTATATGCCGCGTCCTCTCAGAACTCAGATAAGCCTTGAAGACACTCCCTATTACCATTGCTATAGCTGCGTTGTGCGGCGTGCTTTTTTATGTGGCGATGATGCCTATTCTGGGAGAAATTATGACCATCGCTGTAGTTGGGTTGAGTCACTACTGTTTGAACTTGAAGCCGTTTTTGCTATCGATGTTGCAGCCTTTGCGGTGATGTCAAATCATCTACATGTGGTGCTGCCAGTCGATATCGACAGTACCAATCGTTGGACTGACCGCGAAGTGCTGGAGCAGTGGCATAAGTTGTTTAAAGGCGATGAATTAACGCAAAAATCCGTTTAAGGAGAGCTAGTTGAGGCGCATGAGGTCAACCGATTAAAGCATTCAATTGCAATTTACCGCAGCCGATTATGCGATATTTCATGCCTAAGTTTTCAAAAGAGTGCGATGTTTGAATGAGCTAATAGCAAGACAAGCAAATCAAGAAAATCAAGAAAATCAAGAAAATAACTGTACAGGCCGCTTTTAGGAGGGACGGTTTAAATCACAGGCCTTACTTGATGAAGTTGCTGATTTAAAATGGTAGGCCTGATAATTTTCATTCCATTATCCTTGACCATGTGATCGCAGTGTTCGCGCTTCCTTATGCTGCAAATGGCGCCATCAAGCGCTTAGGGATAACTCATTTTTAAATCAAAGTTGGCGAGTCACTGGCGTAATAGTCTTAATCGTTGGGTGCATTGATCAAAAAGTTATTATTTTATAGTATGTTACTCAATTTTAATGCGTCACTTAACGCAGCAGGAGCTTAGTTCGTATGCGGGAATATGATGGGATTGAAAAGCGTTATCAAAGACCTGATGCCGATTTAGCTAAAAGTTTGATGATTATCGAAAATTTATTGGGTTTTATGCCGCTAGAGGATAGGTTGGAATTTGATTTGTCTTTTTGGGCTGGCGGTTCAGGTGTATTTGATAAGTTGGCGGTTTCATGTTCTGTGACTCCCGAGCAAATGAAACTCGCTCAAGATAAGTTGAGACTCTATTCCCCAGAGGCGGCGATAGCATTGGATGAATGGCGTGATGATTTTATTTGGTTAGTGGAAGATGAAGACGTTTGTACCGATGTGCTGGTTAGGTCGGCGCATTTTATTAATGAGAATAAAGCGCCATTTCAAGATGTTTGTCTTAAAACGCAGTCTATTTATTTCGCTTACATGAGTGATGTGAATGGCTGGACTGCGGTATGGGGTCAGCAAGATAGGCTCAATTATGCTTATTTCTGCCAAGGATAGCCTTTATCTTTAAGTGATTACCGACAATCGCCAGTTAAATGTTATTTACCAGTCCGTAATCAAGGGCGTAGCTTTTAAGCTTGGCATCGAGATCATCTAGATCTTTATAAAACTCGTCATCGAGCTTATCGAGTACGCTGTACAGGTCTTGGTTATCGGTGGTGGCTAAACGACGATCTCTGTCGATTGGTACGGGCTTTTCGCCAAACACGGCCTGTTTTGCTTGGTGCAATAAGTTTAACGAGTGGCTTGCTCCCATTTGGATAAGTCCACGCTCAGCGAAGGCGTAATGCTCACCTGAAGAGTTGTCGAAATATTGAATAAATCCACCATTATAGACCTCGCCAGATAAGCAGTTCACCGCATAGTAGTTTTGTTCCTCTGGTCTAAGCGTATAAAAACCTTGATCTTTGTTATGTACCTTTACAACAAGATCTCGCCAAAAGGCTCGAAAGGGACAGGTTTTATCGAGTTCACGCTCTTGTTGGTAGTATTCCTTCGCACGCTCGAGGTTTGCACGTATGCCATTTTTGCAGGGCATGCATAAACCCTCATTTTTCTCGGCGGTACTCGGAAGGATTAAGGTGTTACATTCTTGGCAGGGGATTTTTTCCGACATGGTCTTTCCTTTGATACTCAAGTCAGTAAGAGAAGTTACAGCTTCACAAGCTACCCATTGTTAAATTCTCTGTTTTTAGAGTTTACATCCCACAATTAAGCGTCTATTTACCTAACGTACTAATTGTACTTTATATTCATCGCAATCAGCGGTTCGCGTGAGGCTTTTTCTGCGCGTAGGCGGGCGAGGTATTTTTCCCATAGATCCACTTGGTGGGTGGCGAGATCGTAGAGCACTTTCCACGAGAATAGACCTGTGTCGTGGCCGTCATCGAAGACGATTTTCACTGCGTAATTACCGACGGGTTCAATGGCGCTGATGTTGACGTTTTTCTTGTGGGTGACCAGCTTTGGATTACCGTGACCATGCACTTCGGCCGAGGGCGAGTAGACTCTGAGCATCTCGCAACTGAGCTGATATTGCTCACCATTGTCGAAACTGATTTCTAGAATGCGTGATTTACGTTTCAGTTTAAGATCGGTGACATTCGGCGTTGCTGTGGTCATAGGTTGGCTACCAAGAAAATGCTAAGGATAGGATAACGACTCATTAAAATAACACCTGACTAATGTAACCACTCGCGGCCAAGGATACAAAGGGTAAGCGAGAGCCTTGGTCAGGCTTTTTCGTTTAAGTCACACTTTTGCATTTGAGTCGTTCACCGCCAAGTCGTTTGGGCTTGGCGGTGAACGGGTTTTGCACTAGAGGATAAAGCGGCTGAGATCTTCGTCTTGGACTAAGTTATCTAAGTGGGCGCTGACATAGTCTGCGTCGATAACAAAGGCGGAACCCGATTTTTCCGATGCCTCGTAGGAGATATCTTCCATCAGCCTTTCCATCACAGTGTGTAAACGACGGGCGCCGATGTTTTCGGTGCGCTCGTTCACTTGCCATGCGGCTTTCGCAATGCTGTCGATACCCGATTCGCTGAATTCAACTTTCACGCCTTCTGTGCCCATCAGCGCGATATATTGCTCGGTGAGCGAGGCGTGTGGCTCAGTCAGAATGCGTTTAAAATCATTGGCTGATAGCGCATCTAGCTCGACACGGATCGGTAACCGACCCTGTAATTCAGGAATTAAATCCGACGGTTTAGACATCTGGAATGCGCCAGAGGCGATAAACAGTATGTGGTCGGTTTTTACCATGCCGTGTTTTGTGGTGACTGTGCAGCCTTCGATCAGCGGCAGTAAGTCACGTTGCACGCCTTCACGGGAAACGTCTGGGCCTGAGGTTTCGCCGCGCTTACAGATTTTGTCGATTTCGTCGAGGAACACTATGCCGTGTTGCTCAACCATTTCAATGGCTTGTTCTTTTAAATCTTCTTGATTGACCAGTTTGGCGGCTTCTTCTTCGATCAATAGCTTAAAGGCTTCTTTGATCTTCATCTTGCGACGTTTTGCTGGTGCTTGGCCCATGTTTTTAAACAGACTTTGCAGCTGGTTGGTCATTTCTTCCATGCCTGGAGGCGACATGATTTCGACACCAATTTGTGGTTGGGCCACATCGATATCGATTTCTTTATCGTCTAATTGGCCTTCGCGTAGTTTTTTGCGGAAGACTTGACGGGTATTTGAGTTGGAATCGGTTTCAGTGCTTTCCCAGTCGTTTTTCGGCTTAGGCAACAGGGCATCGAGAATGCGCTCTTCGGCATTTTCTTCAGCGCGTTGGCGACACTTGCCCATTTGCTGCTCGCGGGTCAGCTTGATGGCGATATCGGTCAAGTCGCGGATGATTTGCTCGACTTCCTTACCGACATAACCCACTTCTGTGTATTTAGTCGCTTCGACCTTGATAAAAGGCGCGTTCGCCAGCTTGGCTAAACGGCGGGCAATTTCAGTTTTACCAACGCCTGTTGGGCCAATCATCAGAATATTTTTTGGGGTGACTTCTTGACGGAAATCCGCGTCAAGTTGCATCCGGCGCCAGCGGTTGCGCAGGGCGACAGCAACAGAACGTTTGGCCTTTTGTTGGCCAATAATGTGTGCATCCAGCTCGTGGACAATCTCACGGGGGGTCATTTCAGACATAATATTCCTCACGGGCTGTTTAGTAATTGAGTTCTTCAATCGTTTTGAATTGATTGGTGAATACGCAGATATCCGCAGCAATAGTCAGGGATTTTTCGGCGATTTCTAAGGCTGACAGCTCAGTATTTTGCAATAGTGCAAGGGCCGCCGCTTGGGCATAGTTGCCGCCTGAACCAATGGCAACTAAGTCGTGTTCTGGCTGAACGACATCACCATTACCTGTGATGATCAGCGAGGTTTCCGCATCGGCCACGACTAACAGGGCTTCGAGTTTACGCAGCATACGGTCGGTACGCCAATCTTTGGCGAGCTCAACGGCCGAGCGCAATAAATGGCCTTGGTGCATTTCGAGTTTTGCTTCGAAACGCTCGAATAGGGTGAAAGCATCGGCGGTGCCGCCTGCAAAACCTGCCAGTACCTTGTTGTGATATAAGCGACGCACTTTTTTGGCGTTACCTTTCATGACGGTATTGCCTAGGGAGACTTGGCCATCGCCGGCGATGACAACTTGATTATTACGGCGTACTGATACGATAGTGGTCACAATGAATCCTCTTCTGGCCCGCAGCAAAAGTTGCGGTGGATGATGGGATATATATGGGGATGGATGACAATAATTCAAGTAATCGCGGCAAATGCCAAAGGAGTTTGCGATCTTTCGCGCTCCTTTAGCAATAAAAATAAGCGCTTATTGGGAAAGGGTGGATCGACCTACAATAGTGCGGCCATCGAAGGGATAGTATTTAAGATCCCAGTTTTCACTGCCGAAGCTGCGATCGTCCGAGACATAATTGAAAATGCAGTAAGCATTGGGATCTTTTATGTCGACGGCACCATACCAGTAAACAATGTCGACATTGGGAACTGTGCGCCAAGAGTATTGATCGGCAATGACAAATTCATTATTAGCCAAAAGACCTTGCCATAACTGACCACAATAATCGCCCTGCAATTTAGCACCGGCATCAGCGGTTGCAGTCTCTATTCCCAGTGGAAATCCTGTGGTGGTCGAGTCGAGTTTTCCGTCACCATAACAGGCGAGATCTTGGGTATAATCAGAGTGACCGCCCGCAAGCCAGCAACTGTGATAAAGCTTAACACCAGAGGTAAAGGCCGCAAATGTGGTTTTGGCTCTGGCATCGTGGGCATCTTGGCCTAGGTTTAAAAACCGTGGTGCTGCGACGACGGCCAAGATCCCAAGGATGATAATGACCACAACCAGCTCAATTAATGTAAAGCCCTTCGATGACTGCAAACGACTCATATTGCTCACCTATCTGTTAGAGGACAATATTCTAACGGAACTTTGATTTGCAATCAGTAAGTCATTGATAATATTTAGTTGTTTAACATTGTTGTTACATGGCTCTACAGTAAGATGGCAAGCCGCAAAATGGCAAGCCATCACTTCATCTTTCAATGCCATCTGCCGAATGTAAACGGCTTATAAAGCCGTTTTGTCTATAACACGATAGCGGGTTTGTACGTAGCCATTGTCGTACTGCTGCGTGTGAATTGGCATTAATTGAATCGCTTGAGCTAAGTCGCCAAAGAGGGGAATACCTTTACCCAGTAAAGTGGGGATGCGAGTGAGCGTGAGTTCCTGAATTAGCCCTGCCGCTAAAAAGCCTTGGATTGTTTGGCCGCCATCGATATAGAGATGCTTAAAGCCACGGGTTTTGAGTTGCTCGCTAATGCTTGCTGCATCGCCATTTAGCACTTGCACGTGCTCACTTAACGCCGACGGTACTGTTACACCGCTGCGACTTAATACAAACACTGGGATATTTACATAGGGCCAATCACAATCGAAGGAGAGGACTTTTTCAAAGCTTTTTCGTCCCATTACAATCGCATCGATAGTGTCGATAAAGGTATGATAACCAAAGTCTTCATCGGGATTAGTACTGGGGTGCTGATTTAAAAAGTCGATATCCCCATCGGGCGTTGCGATATAACCGTCGAGGGTCGCGGCAATAAAAACGGAGGCTTTCATTCATCTTCCTTAATGCTATTTTCGAGCGTGTTTCTCTAATGATTCTTTCAGTGCTTGTTGTTGAGCTAGGCAGTCTTGTTTTGCTTTGCCCGACATATCGTTACACGTTTGACCTTTATCTGGGCCTTCCAATATGGCGGCTGCAACATAAACTGCGGCATCGGCTGCATTGCATTCTTGTTTGCTGTAGGGGGAATTTGTATCACATTTTGAATTAAGTGGCCCAACGCAGCCACTCATACAGGTCAAGACTAAGGTGCTAAAGCTGAGTAATATTAAAGGTTTGAACATTCGCTCTTCCATGATTTATATTCTTTAGGGCGGTTGGAAAGTATATAACTGCTTTGCAGACGGAACTTGAACTGGATCGTTCTATTTCTACTTTAGTTGTTATTTTGGAGGAAGGCATTCGCGGATGGAAGCAAAAAAATCCCCGAGGGTATAGTTACCCTCGGGTGGAGGTTCAAAAAGCAGTGGATTTCTTGAGCGCCTGCGGGGCACAAAGGAAGGAACCTATGGTGTGATTGTGCGGGCTGATACGATATTTCACAAAGCCAAATGCGCAAACTGCGACAGCTTGTCGCAGATAGGATGAAAACTGTGTAGTTACGGTATCTTGAATGGGCGGGGTAAAAAGGGTTTAACGGTTAAATCCTTATGCGTGGCGAGAAGGCTTAACGATTGTTTAGTGACCACGGGTGATTGACTTATAAGACAGAATTCAGATTGCCTAAGTGTTGCACTAGCTCCGCCATATTGTTCACTTCGAGTTTCTTCATGATTTTGGCGCGGTGTACTTCAATCGTGCGCAGGGATAAAAACATCGCCTCCGATATTTGCTTGTTAGTCATGCCTTGGATCACATGGGCTAACACTTGCTGTTCGCGCTCAGTCAGTTGGTCAAACTTATGCTGCAGACTTTGCTGCTCGAAGGCCGCTTGGCTTTCACGCTGCGCCTTTTCAATCGCTTGTACTAATGCCTTTCCGGACACTGGTTTTTGAAAAAAATCGCAGGCCCCCTTACGAAAGGCGCTTAACGCCATAGGTAAATCACCGTGGCCAGTGAGAAATATCACGCCTAGCGGGCTGTGGGTTTCCAGTAATTTTTGCTGCACTTCTTGGCCGGTGATTTCTGGCATTCGACTATCTAAAATCACGCAGCCCGCCTGTGATAATGCACAGTGCTCAAGGAAATCGCGGCCGCTGTTGAAGGTTTGCACTTGATAGCCAAATTGTCCGAGCATAAAGCCCAGTGAATCCAGAATCGCTTCATCGTCATCGACTAGATAGAGTGGCAATTTTATCGACATTGTGTTCCTTGAAGGGCGGTAAGCATGCTATCAGCTTAAGCTGGGTACAGAGTGGGCTCAATTTTAAGCCTAGGTCTTGGGAGATACATCACTAAATTAGCCGATTCCCTCTGGGCATAAACCAGAGTTTGGCGGCATTTCACAGCTTGATTTTTATCTGCGAGCTAAAGTCGTTCCATGACAATGGCATATAAGAGTGGGTAATAGAGGCGATGACGATTGACTCTTGGTGTAAAGCGATATTGATGGGATTCTTGCTGAGTATCATTGGGCTTAATCCGTCCTATGCCAACGAAGCGACAGAGGTGAACCATTTTAGAGTCGGAGTGCTGGCAAACCATGGCGTATTACAGGCCAAGCAGCGTTGGCAACCTATGATGGATTACCTCAGTGAGCAAGTGCCTAATAGTCATTTTGAAGTCGTGCCAGTGGATTTTAATGGCATGCGTAGTCAGTTACTTGAACATGATTTGCAGTTTATCGTCACTAACCCAGGGCAATATCTGCATTTAAGTAACAACTTCCCGCTGTCTTGGCTTGCGACAATGAAGAGTCGTAAGCATCAAGGCAGTACTTTTACCATAGGTGCGACCATTATTGTCCGCGCCGACAGCCCTATCCGTACCTTGCAGGATTTACGCGGGCGCAATGTGGTCGCCAGTGATCCGCAGGCCTTGGGGGGGTATCAAGCGGCCATGGGGTTACTGCATAAAATGGGGTTTTTACCCGAACAGTTTTTTGGGCAAGTGCGCTTCCTCGGTTTCCCGTTAGAACCGCTTATCTATCAAGTCAGAGACGGCAGTGCCGACGCCGCAATAGCGCCTTTTTGTACCTTAGAGGAAATGATCGCAACGGGTCTTGTTAATCAGGGTGATTATCGGGTTATCCATCCTGCAACGCCTGCAGGATATGATTGCGAGGTGAGCACTCAGTTATACCCAAACTGGTCATTCGCTGCGGCGGATACGGTTTCTCCTAAGCTGACGATGGCGATTACCCGCGCCTTATTCGATTTACCCGCCGATCATATTGCAGCAATTACCGCCGATACTTTGGGCTGGACTGCGCCCGTGAGTCAGTTAAAAGTGATTGAGTTATTTAAAGAATTACAACTACAGGGAGCATCACCACCACTTTATCAAACCGTATACAAATGGATGGCAAAAAATAAAGAATGGGGTGGCGCACTGTTGTTAATTTTCATTATTTCCACCATTTATCACCTGTGGCTTGAATATAAGTTTCGCCAGAAAAGTGAGTTTTTAGTCAGCACTGAGCGCCAATTAAAGGACAAGGCACTGCAGCTTGAGCGACTGCAAAGTGCGGCGATTCTTGGGGAAATAGGTGCCGGACTTGCCCATGAACTCAATCAACCCATAGCCGCCATTACCCAATACAGCGAAGGTGCCATGCTGCAACTGGAAAGGCTTGGGCAAGATAATCCGGAACTCTATGATGTACTCGGTAAAATTAATGCGCAGTCGATTCGCGCCGGAGCGGTTGTGCATCGTATTCGCGGTTTACTCAAGCGGCGTCAGGCCAAGACCGAACCTTTAGATATAGTGCCAGTGGTGAAAGAAGCTTTAGCTCTGCTGCGGCGCGAGCTAGACCGAGCGAATGTGCAAGTGAATGTGCGAGTGCAGGGTGAGCCCTTTGAACTGATGGGCGATAGCGTTGGTTTAAGTCAAATGTGGGTCAATTTAGTAAAAAATAGCTTAGATGCGTTAGAAACCTGCGGCGATAATCGTGTGCGTCAATTATGGATCGATATCTATTATCATCCAAATGAAATCAAAGTGTTAGTTATTGATAATGGCGAAGGGCTACAGGGGCAGGCGAGTGAGTTGATGGCATCTTTTGCCTCAACCAAAGATGCGGGATTAGGGCTTGGCTTAGCCATCTGTAAGGATGTGGTTACCCGCCATCACGGCAGCATTCAAATCGAAAACTGTCAGCAATCCACGCAAGCTTTACTGCCTTGGCAACAGGGCTGTGTGGTGACAGTCGTTCTTCCCAAGGGATAGGGTTATACACTTATGAGTAACCCTTAATGTGCGCATTAGCGGAGCATCCGACAGCTTTTATTGGTTAGCGGTTAATATTAATAAAAGCATCATTTTCATAATAATATTTTGCTGCACTAATTAATTCATTTAGCCCAGCTTCAGAATTTTGTTGCAGCAAATTACTCTTAATACTTTGCAAATCTGACACACTTAAGAAGCTTTTATAACCAATAGATGTTGGGTAAATTGGTTCATCATCACTACCACGATCTTCTTCTGTGTCATCGTCAAGTACAAGACATAATATCGAGTCATTAATTTCTTTATTAAAAGGTATATATACATCCCACTTCCAATCTAAAGATTCAATTTTATCCAACATGTTCTTGAGAGTTAATTCTAAACGCATTACGCACCTTTTGTGATACAGCTAGTCATTCCCGCGCCTTATTTGCGGTTAGTTTTTGGGGGGAAAGCCATCGCTTGATCTCTGATCCACTTCATTCATAACTGTAGATATTTACCAAAATATTCATCGACAGTTTTATGGCAGTATTTATCTTCACCTCGCCAATACTCAGCGAACACCCAGTCATTTTTGCCTTTAGAAGGGCGATTGTAGCTCCTTGGTCGTAACACTCCAATACTGGCTAAAATCTCTATTAATACCTGCCTTTCTGCTTTACTGGACTTTACGACCTTAGCCAATCTTTTTTCAAGGGCACTGGGATAATCAGTAGGTTCCGAACTTTCGATAGTGCTTAATATTTCTTTGAAACAATTTAAGTCTTCATCAGTTGGGTCAGGGATATCCGTATTTATAAATTGGTTTAAGTCAAAATATGTATATAAAATATCGCCATGACGGACACCACCCCATTTGATACGCTCGAAATTCAATACGTTTATATCTGTGTTGTTATAGTTGTGACTGCCCCTTATCCCGTATTTGCTGTCTCGGCATACACCGCAGGTGTAGGAGTGTGAAGTTGGTTTTCCGTCGGAATATGAAGTGCCGGATATAACGGGTGTATATTTATGCTCTGGGATATTTTTGGCAATTGAATAGGATGATAAAGAAGATCTTAAGTCTAAGCGGCGAGTTGTCAGGCTACTTAAAAAACCTTTAGCAATTTGTGCTCTGGATATTGTTTTTACTATTTTTGCAATGGTATCTATGCAGTCATCATGAGAAATCGAAATCGGATCAAACATCAATCCTTGTGACTTTGCGTACTCAAAATCTCCATCAGATAAGAGTCTATCTTTTGAGTCTATCCATCCATTTTTCCAGTAGGTGGAGAATAATATTTTCTTCGCTTTCTTATCCATATTCGAATTAATGCTTTCACTTAACGTCTGAGTATTAATGTGTAGCGTTGTTTGCGAGACATAAATCACTTGTTCGACTTGGCTACTACGACGATGTTAATTGGTGTGAATGATGCTATAGGAATTTGTTTTGACAGGGTAGTGGTTTTTATACAACTTGGGTGGTAATTGCTTGATATTGTTTTAGCTTTATCATTACGTTTGCATTATTAGTGACGTTGATTTCGAGTATTCTGGCCTTACATTTTGGTTGACACAGGTACTACATCATCTCAACGACATTAAACCTATAAAGCATATTTACTTTTAGTTTTCTATCATCTAGCAACGACTTGATGGTGGTTATTTTCTTCACATGACCACTTGTTTATCGTGGTTTTCTATTAGGATACTTTGGACGTTTGCAATTTAGGGCAGTGGATAGTTTTGGGCGAACTGACCAAGCTTTTCTACTAAAAACTCTATGGTGCGACGGACCTTATGGCTGGGATAATCGGTTTGTAGGTATACCAATTGCAGTGGGATCGGTGGGGCTATTTTATCGGCTAGCACTAAGTGAAGTCTGCCTTCGGTCACATCTTGCGCCACATCGAGCCAACTCTTATAGGCAATTCCACGACCTGAGAGTGCCCAGTCGCGGATCACTGCGCCATCGTTACAGAAACGTCGGCCCCTGACTTCGATTTCAACAGGCGCGCCGTTATGACTTAACTTCCATTTCTGCCATGGCTCACCGCCGCGATTTAAGATCAGTACTGCGTGTTGGCTAAGTTCATTTAGCGTGCTTGGTGTGCCGTGTTGTGCCAGATAAGCGGGTGAGGCGACCAGTACCCTTGGGGTCATGGCGAGCTGACGCCTTTTAAGGTTTGAGTCGTCAAGCTGACCATAGCGCAAAGCCAAATGGATATTTTGGTCGATTAAGTCTGTCATATGATCGCCAAAATACAGCTGCACTGTCAGTTCTGGGGCGCTGTCCATCAATTCATCGAGCCAAGCACGGATCTGGCTGCGACCAATATCCGAAGGTAACGCGAGGCGTACTTCGCCCTTAAGCTCACCCCTGTGTTCTGCTAAATTGGCGCTGGCAGTTTCGAGAATCGCCAGTGCGGGTTTCGCCGAATCGAGAAAAATCCGCCCTTCTTCTGTGAGCTGTAAGCGCCGCGTCGAGCGAGCAAATAGCTGACATCCCAGCTTTTTCTCTAATCTTTGCAGCGCGGCACTTGCCGCTGCCGGCGTCATGCCTATTTCTTTACTGGCTGCCGAGAGACTCTCTAAGGCTGCGATACGCAGCGCTAATTGCAGATCGTTTAAATGATACATATCAAATTATTTTTGAAAATGATTTTAATAATAGCCTGATTATCAATATAGATTAACTAATGCACAATTGCACCACTGATGTTTCATCTTAATTTCTGGTTCGGAGTGTGTATGAGTCTATTCATGTCTTACAAATTAGCGTCACTGGCATTAAACAATCGCATCGTGATGGCCCCTATGACTCGGGCGCGTACTACGCAGCCAGGTAATATTCCTAATGATCTGATGGCGCAATATTATGCCCAGCGCGCCTCGGCGGGGTTAATCATCACAGAAGCGACACAAATCTCCGATGACAGCCAAGGTTATTCATTTACGCCGGGCGTGTATACCGCTGAGCAAATTGAGGGCTGGGAAAAAGTCACAGCGGCAGTGCATCAGGCTGGCGGTAAAATCTTTAATCAAATTTGGCATGTTGGCCGTGTATCGCACCCGATTTTTCAGCAAGGTAATGCCCCTATTGCGCCATCAGCTATTGCGCCTGTTGGCACTAAAGTATGGATTGTGGATGAAGCGCATCCTGAAGGGCAAATGGTGGATTGCCCAGAACCTAGGGCTATGGTGCAAGCGGATATCGACCGTGTTGTGGCCGATTTTGCACAGGCGGGTGTGAATGCGGTTGCGGCGGGTTTTGATGGCATCGAAATTCACGGCGGCAATGGTTATCTGATTGACCAGTTTTTACGCACCAATTCAAACCACAGAACTGATGCCTACGGCGGTTCTCAGGAAAATCGCATTCGTTTTTTACTCGAAATTGTCCAAGCCGTGAGTGCGAAAATTGGTGCCAATAAAGTCGGGGTTCGCCTCGCCCCTTACGTGACGTTTAAAGATATGGCGTGTCCTGAAATTGTAGACACTATTCTGTTAGCGGCTAAGCATTTATCGGCATTGGGCGTGGCATATTTACATCTTTCAGAGGCGGATTGGGATGATGCACCGCAGGTGCCAGAGTCTTTTAGAGTCGAGCTGCGTAAAGTCTTTAAGGGCAGCATTATTGTTGCGGGTCGCTATGATGTGGCGCGTGCCAATGAAGTGATTGATAACGGTTATGCTGACTTAGTTGCCTTCGGTCGACCTTTTATTGCGAATCCTGATTTGCCTTACCGTTTAATGCATCAATTGCCTTTATCTGCATTCGACAAAGGGCCCTTGTTTGGCGGTTGTGGGGCGGGTTATACCGATTATCCTACACACAACGAAGCATTGAGAGCCGTCATCCGATCCGCTGACGATGAGGTGGCATAATGGATCGGGTTAACACTTTGTATGTTCAGCGCTTACCCGCTTGGCTCAGCTTAAGTCTATGGTTTTCAGGCTTTATGGGTATTGCAATTGTGGGTTTTAGCTTAGCAAGTCTGAGCATGGATGCGTTAGCCGCTCAAGGGGCAACAACACAGGATAGTGCTAAAGTGCGAGCGGCATTAGTGCCAAAAGTGGCGGCAATGGAAACGATTTCTGATCAATCACCGCAGGCACAAGCTATCGCCCGCGCCGCTTTGTTATATGCCAGTTTTTGGCACACGGGCGATGCAAGTTTTGCCCACGGCGCATTGGCGACTGGTTTTATCGACCGTACTCTGCCCGCTGGCCGCGCACAGGGAATCACGGGTCCACTCGAAGCCTCAAAGGCATTTAGGGCAGCGGTCCCCGATCTCTCTGTTTCAGTTGAGCATTTGCTAGTAGTTGGCGATCGTGCAGTGGTACGTCTGCGTTTTAATGGCCGCTTTACTGGTGTCTTTGGTGAGCAAAAAGGCCAAGGGCAGAAAATCGATTTTCGTGCTGTTGACATGTATCGAGTACGGGATGGTTTCATCACAGATAACTGGCACCTCGAAGATTATCAAACGCTATTTTCTCAACTAGCTGCAGGGACTCAATCATGAATCAACGTCGACGATTTTTAATGGCAGGTGGCGCCATCGCTGCTGGGTTCGGCCTAAGCCAAACGGCGCTTGCTATTGGTTTACCATCATTAGATACCTTAGAAAATGACTCCAAAAGTTCAGGTGGCAGTGGGATGAACAAAACATTTTGGCCAAGTGGTGAGCAGTTAGTGATTTCAATCTCAATGCAGTTTGAAGCAGGTGCTCAAGATAAAAATGCCGAAGGGCCGTTTCCGCCGATGGAAAGGGGCTATCCAGATACCATCACCCCGACTTGGTACGACTACGGTATGAACGAAGGCATTCCAAGGCTGCTGCGTTTGTGGCGTAAGCACAATATCAAGGTGACTTCTCACATGGTTGGGCGCGCTGCTGAGCTACATCCTCAACTTGCCAAACAAGTTGCAGATGAGGGGCATGAGATTTCGGGCCACGGACAAACGTGGACGCCACAATACAGCATGTCGCCAGCAGAGGAACGCGCCTCCTATGTGGCGAGTATTGAGACGCTGCAAAGGATCACTGGTCAGCGCCCCTTAGGTTTTAATGCCTTTTGGATGCGCCATAGTACTCAAACCCTCAATATTTTGCAGGACTTAGGTTTTATTTATCACATCGATGACCTATCGCGGGACGAACCTTCAATTATCCCAGTAGGAAATAAGCCTTTTGCGGTTGTGCCTTACACTTTACGTAACAATGATATCGGACGTTTTGGTGGCAACACTGCTATGACGGCCACGGCCTTTTTGCAGGAACTAAAGGATGAGTTCGATATGCTCTATCAAGAAGGTTCGACGCAGCGACGGATGATGTCGATCAGTGTGCACGACCGTATTGGTGGCGCTCCTGGACTTGTGACCGCTTTAGATAAGTTTATTCAGTATGCTAAAGGTCACACTAACGTAGGCTTTATGCGTAAAGATGCCATTGCTAAGTGGGCGCTGGCGCAAAAGGACACACCGACCAATCCTGCAAGAACCTTTTAGCCTGCTGTAGCTTTGTTGGAAGAGGTTTGAATGGTTAACAAAAAGCGCGTTGTTTAACGCGCTTTTTGTTTTTGGGAACCCTTATTACTGCGAGTCGGAAGCGATTAACGCATGGCCAACATGACCCAAGTGCGGCGACCTTGCTCCAGAATTATCCCCACGGCAAGTCCCGCAGCGGCGTTGATGGCGAGGCAAGTCACAGCGGTTGATAAAATCACAAAGATACAGAAGGGCTTACCATCGATTAAGCGTTTCGACCATGCCAGTTGCAGCCCCGCAGTGGTCAGTAAACTGCCGAGGATTGCCATAGGAATAAGGCTTAATAGCCAAGCGATATGACTACCCCAGCATAGGGCTATCATTAAGCACGTACTGCCAAAAATTAACGGCGCCAGATAAGTGCGGGCGCCAAAATGGTATTGCACCGCGAGTCCGCCCGCACCGTGGCACATGGCCGAGGCTCCAAAGGGCGCGAGCAATAAGTTGGCAAGACCAGAGCTAATTGCGAAGTTTTTGGGCGTGAGTTTGGCGGCATCTTCAGGGAATTTCTCCTGTGCCATTACAGACGTGGCAATGACCGCATTGGTTAAGGTTAATGCCAGTTGTGGCAAAACCAACAAAACGGCGGCAGAGGTCCATTCAATAGATGTCGGCCACGCTAATTGAAATGGCGCTGTCATTGCTTGAATATCAAAGTTAGTGGCTAAACTAGTTTGTGTACTTGCTTGCCAAATCATCCCCGCTGCTATGACTAAGGGCATGGCAAGGTAACGCAGCGGCAAAAATTTACTGATAAATAACAGTACAAATGCCCCCACGCCAACCAGCCAAAATTCACTCATCATCTTAGTGCCCATCCACATCAGTTGCAGACCTATGGCGAGTTGAATGCCAACACTCACAGCTTGGGATAACTGTTTAGCTAACCAAGTGATGGCGCCGCTAAAGGCGAGAATTAACAGGATAATGCCCATTAACATGGCGCTTGCCTGCAACATGCCTGGGGTTAAGCCCTGAGCGATCACCAGTGCAGCGATGACTTTCATCGGTTGTACCGGAATCGGGCGACGGTAAAACAGCGCGCTGAGAATAGCGAATAGACCAAACCCCAAAAATATCCCTTGGGGTGAAAATTGATTGAGGGCAATTAGCCCTAGCACTAAAGGTAAAAAAGTGCCTAAGTCGGCAAAAGCGCCACTGGTTTCACCGAGTAAACGGTTGAATGAAGGATTGGATACTGTTTGGGAAATTTTGCCCGAGGTCATACTGATTGCCGTAATTGAACACGCTATGACTACGCAAAATAAATGCCATAAAAATCAGATGATTTGGGGGGTAAACAGAGTCAAACTACCGTATTGAGTCACTCAATGAGACAAACTGGGGCAAGGCCGAAGAATGGCTGAGTCTAATTGTCTGCACCTGTGTTTATTGCGGCGGCATTGGGTTAATTGCTCAAGCTCATTTGTGAGTCATGATTCAACCACAACATTGGCGGTCAGTGCCGTGGTTGATATTCTTTATTGTGTAATGTTGCGTGTTAAGGTTGCTGGCGCGTTGGTGCTAGAACGATTTCGCGTACGCACACATTTTGCGGTTGTTGCCATGCAAACAGCGCAGCAGCGGCGACATTTTCAGGGGCGATAACGCCGCCCATTTCTTCTTTCCAGTCATGGTAACCCGCTTTAATGTCATCGCTGGTGGTATGGCTCAACAACTCGGTTTCTACTGCGCCTGGGGCGATAGTGATAAGGCGTACGTCATCCATGGCGACCTCTTCACGAATGTTTTCTGTTAAGGCGTGCACGGCAAATTTAGTAGCGCAGTAAGCGGCGTGGTTTGGAAAGGTTTTACGCCCCGCCACTGAGCTGACATTAATTATAGTGCCAGTTTTGCGAGCTTTCATGTCGGCTAATACCGCATGAATACCATTAAGCACGCCCATCACATTGATATTGAGCATGCGGCTCCATTCATTGGGATCTTGCACATCGATTTGGCCTAGTAGCATGATTCCCGCGTTATTGATAAGACAGCCGACTGGGCCAAATTGCGCTTCTGCTTGGGTTATGGCTGTTTTAATAGCTGCGCCGTCGGTGACATCGACGCTGATAGAAAGGCTGTTTGGTAATTCAAGCGCTTGCATTGCTTCAACTCGGCGTGCCAGTAATAGCAGCGGATGGCCTGCAGCGCTAAAGCTTTTAGCCATAGCGGCGCCAATACCCGATGAGGCGCCTGTGATGACAACCAGTGATTTAGTAACTTGATTCATTAGTATTTCCTATTAATTGGAGCCAATGTAAGCCGTAAACAAACTGTTGTTCGGCGTCTTGAACTTGTTAACCAGTATAGACTGGGGATTTTCAGTCGAAAAATACTTATTCCAGCTGGATATGATAGGCTCAGCCTATGGCACTATTGTTGAAACTTTGTGCTGAACTCGTCGGTTGTCGGAGAAGATTAAATGGTCGATTTGCGTTTGCTGCGTTTCTTTATCGCAATTTTTGAAGAGAACAATATTACCTCGGCGGCTAACCGTTGCTTTGTGAGCCAGCCTTCACTGTCTGCTGGGTTAAAGCAACTCGAAGAAGAGCTTGGTGGTCAGTTATTTGAGCGCAGCAAAAAAGGTGTTAAACCTTTGGACAGCGCGCACTATCTATACCCTTTGGCGGTTAAATTAGTCGAGGAGGCGAGTAAGTTACCAGGCTTATTTATGGCGAAGGCGAGCCGGCAAAAGCTACGTTTGGCTGTGATGCCAGACTTAAGCCAGCGGCGTTTGGCAGGATTTTTACAACAGGTGAATCAAGCCATTGATAAGTTAGATCTTGAACTGGTGGACTATCAAAGCCCTGCAGATTGCCGTTTAAGCATCGACAGCTTGCGCCATGAAGATGAAGTATTTTTTCCGCTGTGGGAGGAGGATTATGTGCTCTGCGTCCCCAAGGATCATACCCTCGCCCAAGTAGATAGCCTACGCCCCGAGCAGCTCAATGGCTTTGACTTTATTGAGTGCCCACCCTGTGAAGCCCATCAGCAAACGATAGGTTTATTGGCGTGCAGCAATATGTCGCTTAATTTGGTCGCTAAGGCTGAGTCAAAATCTCTAGTGATGTCGCTAGTGTTAGCCGGATTTGGCGTGAGTTTTTTACCCGATGGTTTGATTGAAGATGAGCCTAGGCTCAAGCAAGTGAAATTTGATGGTCCGAGAATGTTCCGTCGTATTGGTTTGTGTTATCCCTCCCATCAGGCAGTTGCGCCAACATTGGCGACCTTGTTACGGCATTTAGCCGCTAGACCGAATTAATTCCAAGTTAGTTTTGGGTTATCAGCATTCAGATTAGTGAGTCGCTAAGGGCGATTCAGTGAGATTAAGTGGAGGCTCGACGCCGTAGGATTTAAATAGTTGAGTAATTTCACCTGAGGTGCGCATGTCGTCGACTATTTGGTGAACTTGCTTGGCATATTGATGCTGCGGCGACATGAGCGGAATACTGAAATAGCGGCCATTTTTGCTGATATCTACGTACGTCATCTGTTTGAGTTGGGGATCTTTGGCAAAAAATTGCATTTCATGCTGTTCGGAGGTGATGGCTAAATCGATACGCTCAGCCTTCAACATATTGATTAACTGACCGTTATCATTAACAAAAGACACTTTTAGTTGGTTTTGATTGTCATTGAACTGCGGACAGTAAAAAGCGCCTCTAAGTGCGCCAATGATATGAGGTTTTAGTTCATCGAAATGTTTGACTTCAAGTTGTCTATTCGCAAGGGCAAAGTAATAGACGTAGCGCTTGTCGTATCCCAGTAGCATAGGGTCTAGAAAATCGTTGCGCTCTGGCGTCATCGAATGGACGGGG
Source organism: Shewanella sp. ISTPL2 (assembly GCF_013283205.1). Classification (NCBI taxonomy): domain Bacteria; kingdom Pseudomonadati; phylum Pseudomonadota; class Gammaproteobacteria; order Alteromonadales; family Shewanellaceae; genus Shewanella; species Shewanella sp. ISTPL2. Next base: position 876,347 of record NZ_JAAPAV010000001.1, read on the forward strand.
ATTAGGTCGACTTGTCCCATTTCTGCCACTTTAATTGTGCGTGCCCAAGGCACATTACTCCAATTTATCTTGTGACCTAGGCGGGCGATGACTTCATTGATGACAGCTGCACCTGGGCCTTTGCACTCACCATTTTCGACATAAATAACAGGATGCCTATCGCGGCAGTGTGCTTGCCAGACAACGGCAGAGGTTTCTGCCCTTGCTTGGGGCAGAAATAAGCATGAAATGACAATGATCAGTATCAGCCTCATACATCTTGCCTATTAAAATGGTCAGTTTTAATTTAGGGCTGGGCAGTTAACCTGACTATGTTTTATTTTTGAGTCGTTTAGCTGCGCAGGTTTGGTCAATAATTGATTGTAGTGCTTATACATCCACTGTGCTTTTTAAGTAATTATAAATTCACTCTATTTTGTAACCAAACGGTTTGGCCTGTTAAATCTGACCAAACCTTTTCTGGGGCTCATTCGCTGCTAGGAAACTTACCTATCCGACTCAAGATAGGGCGTTAATTGGGTTTCAATAGCCTCAATTTGAGTTTCGGCGTAGGCAAGTTCGGATTCGGTTAAACATGATTTTGCGGTGTTTTGATGGAGTCGTTGAGCGCTATTCATCCCGTATTTACCAAAATGACGTAGCAATAAACTAGACCAAATAAACATTTGTATAGGCTTATTTAATTGTTCTGCGCCGTAAATATTGACCAGTTCCCGCATAGCAATTTCATGACCTAGCTCTGCCGATTTGACGTACCAAGCTTCTGCCGCTTGTAGAGCCTCTTGAGTGGGTTTTTCACCACTTAAAAATGATTCAGCCTTATAGAAATAAAAATATTGTTGTTGCTCAGCGGGGATTGGATGCTGATGCAAGAAACTGTCACGTAGACGCTCAGCCTCTCTTATCTCTAAGGTACCTAGTTGCTGACTGAATCTGGCTAATTCTTTTAGATGATCGGCTCTATTGCTCATGGCCGCGAGCTGGTAATACATTAACGCTTTAATCGGTTGGCGACTCACGCCTAAACCTTGCTCATAAATCTTGCCTAAGCCTAGCAGTGCGTCTTCATTCCACTTAAGTGCGAATTCTTCAAAGTCAATTTTAGCCTGTTGGTAATCACTCTCATTTTGTGGCGCTTTCAGTAAAAGATGAGCAAATTCAATCTTAGCGAAGTCATTACCTCTAGCGACAGATTGGCTTAACCAATGGCGCGCCTTGTCATAGTCGACAGCCAAATCTTCACCGTAGAGGAAACGTTTACCAAGATAATACTGGCGGAAATCATCGTCTGCGGCGCGCTCGCTAAGTAATGCCTCTGCACGCGCTAAATCTTTAGGTCCACCTTGGCCAGCAGCAAGCATATGTCCTAGATCATCTTTTGCTAATTCATCACCAGCGGCGGCGGATTTCTCAAAGTATTCCCGTGCTTTGGAATAGTCCGAAGTAACGCGTTCATCATGCCAGTAGAGTGTGGCTAAATGGTAATAGGCTCTTTGGTCTTCTTGTGCGGCGGCTTTTTCGAACCAGTAAATTGCTTGGCTAGCATCGGGATCGAGAAAGGGCTGGCTTAGATACAAGTAAGCAAGCTCATATTGAAACTCGGCTTGTCCCGCTTCGGCATTAGGTTTGAGTTGCTCTACCTGTGCGATTAACTCATCGGGTGTTTGCGACTCAGAAGAGAGCAAATTAGGTAGGGTGAGCATGGGTAAATATTGAGGCTCTATTTCGGCGGCTTTTTTATACCAATCGTTAGATGCCTTGGGATCGGCGGGGACTTGTGGGAATCGACCCGAATAAAGTTCGGCCATAGCAATGGCGGCAACGGCTAAGCCTTTATCGACTGCCTGCTGAATATAATCTAGGCCAGAGTTGACTTCACCTTGGTTAATCAGTGTTAAGCCATGATTGAGTAGCGCAGTAGGATCACCTGCGGCAAGTGCTTTAGCTTGTACTTGTTTTTTTTGATATTTAGCGAAAAAAATAAACAGTACAATAAAAGCAATAATTATGAGTATCAACAACATAGTAGTCCATCACTATCGATATTTGGGAGTATAGTAAACGTAAATTTTTACAAGAATGCAAGTTTACAATTTGGGCTAGGCTGATCGACTAAGCCTACCAATCCCATGGGCATTAGCGTTATTTATCTTGCAGATGGATCTCCCTAATGGGGCAGGCCATCTCGATTCCTGCCTGCTTAAGGGCGTTATAAAGAGCGAGGTTCACCTTATATTTATGCTGAAAATAGCTTTGTGTGGGGACCCAGTAACGAACCCCCATTTCAATTCCATTAGCATTAAAACCATTGATGCCGATATTAGGTGTGGTCTCTTGATAAACATAGGGATTATTGCTTAATAACTCAGTAATCACACTAATGGCTCGTTCGGGATCTGTGTTGTAACTGAGATTGAACTGGGTTTCGACCAGTTTATTGCTGAAGGAGTTGTGCAGGATTTCGCCGACGATATGCTTATTAGGAATGCTGATTTGCTCGCCTTCCTCATTGGTGAGTATGGTCATGCCTAAGTGGATACGTTTAACAACGCCGCTTTCCCCTTTAATTTCAATAGTATTGCCTACTACAAAAGGGCGGGTGACGATAATAGTCACGCCTGCGGCATAGTTCGCTAGCATACCTTGTAAGGCTAAACCTGCACCGAGGGAGGCGGCACCAATTGCCGCAACCATAGGGGTAATACTGATGCCGATCTTGCCGAGGGCGATAATCCCGACCATGACTATGATCAAAATGCGGATAAGATTGCTGACAAAATTGCTTAGGGTGATATCGATATTGTGTTTGTCGAATTGCTTAGCGACTAAGCGTGATACTTTACTGGCTACCCATAAACCTAACAAAAAGATCAGCAAAGCACCTACGAGTTGAAAGCTGTAGGTGACTAAAAATTCGGTGATGAGTTGATAAACGCCTTGTAGTTGCTGCAATTCCTGATCGAGTCCAGGTGTTATCATTATGATATCCTTGTAATAAAATTAACTGTGCGATTATAGCGTAGAAATTCCACCAAATACTTTTCGCCCTTCATGTGTGAAGCGTATCATGTAATCGTGGTTGGTTTAATGAGTCGATAGGGGGAGTCAGGTATGCTGTTCGCCTATCCAATAATGGAGTCGAGTGTTTATGAAAACGCTGTTGTTATGTTTGTCTTGTCTGTTAACCCCAGTCTGGGCGCATGCTGCGAGTTATGTTGCCGGAGATGCGATTAATCCCATTTCACTTCTCGACCAAAATGATAAAACCATTAATGTGACTGATGAGACTCAAGTGCTGCTCTTTAGTCGCAGCATGAAAGGCGGTGATGTGATAAAGGATGCACTTACTCCCTTGAGCGCGACTCAAATGCCAACGGGTTTAGTTTATGTTGCTGATATTAGTGGTATGCCTTCTTTGATCGCTAAATTTGTGGCTGTGCCACAGATGCAAGATTTACCTTTTGCGATTGGGTTAGATAGGGATGGTGAGATCAGTCGTTTATTACCTGATAACAAAGATATGGCCACTATGATATTGCTCAAGCAGCGTAACATTTTGGACATTGCCTATTTTGATTCCAGTGAAGCCTTGAACCAAGCCCTCGCAAAACTCAATCAGCCGCAGTAACGACTCGATTTAACGGACGTATTTTAAGGCATCCATTAGTCTTCTTTTCGCTGTGTGATTGTTACTTCAAGATAACTGTTTTTAGATGGATATTTTGGCTCCAGCCAGTCTATCCATCTCCCTTCCGATAACGTCGTAAAAAATTCACTTTTTATTCTGATAATGAACACAAATTTACCTTAGGGTTTGTGTGCATAATTATTTGTTTTATAGCGCCTTTTTTTGATGGTTCAGCTCCTTAAAGAATTGTGGAATAAAAAGTTATTAATTCAGCATAAAAATTCGTTGCGTAAAGCGAAAAAATATCGTTTACTGCGCACGTTTTTAATACATCACACTTACTGTTATCTATCTGACCCAAAGGAGACTCTGGCCCAATGAGCCAATTTCAATCTATTGATGTTGCTGACTATTATGATATGGACACATTCAAGCGTATTGAAGCGTTTGCCAAAGACAAAGCAACCCCGTTCGTCGTGATCGATACCAGTATCATAGCGAAACAATACGATGACATGGTTAATAGTTTTCCTTACGCCAACGTTTATTATGCAGTTAAGGCAAACCCCGCGGCCGAGATCTTATCTTTACTAAAAGATAAAGGGTCAAACTTTGATATTGCCTCGATTTATGAGCTAGATATGGTCATGAATGTCGGTGTGACAACCGATCGAGTCAGCTATGGTAATACCATTAAAAAGCGCCAAGATGTGCGTGCATTTTATGAGCGTGGCGTGCGTATGTATGCATCTGACTCAGAAGCTGATTTGCGAATGATCGCTGAAGAAGCACCGGGTTCACGTATTTATGTGCGCATTCTGACCGAAGGTACAGATACCGCTGATTGGCCGTTATCCCGTAAATTCGGCTGCCAAAACGAAATGGCCTATGAGCTATTAGTATTGGCACAGGAATTAGGCTTAGAGCCTTTTGGTATTTCTTTCCATGTGGGTTCTCAGCAACGTGACATAGGTGCTTGGGATTCCGCTATTGGTAAAGTGAAAAGCATTTTTGACCGTCTACGTGATGAGCACAATATCACCTTGAAGATGATCAATATGGGTGGCGGTTTCCCTGCTAACTATATTGATAAAACCAATCAATTGGGTGTGTATGCCGAGCAAATCACTCACTTCCTGAAGGAAGATTTTGGTGATGATTTACCACAAATTATTTTGGAACCAGGTCGTTCGTTGATTTCTAACGCGGGGATTTTAGTGTCTGAAGTGGTACTGATCAGCAAAAAATCTTACACAGCGTTAGAACGTTGGGTGTTTACCGATGTGGGTAAATTCTCTGGCTTGATTGAAACGATGGACGAGGCGATTAAGTTCCCGATTTATACTGAGCGTCAAGGCGAGCTGGATAAATGCGTGATTGCCGGCCCAACCTGTGACAGTGCAGATATCATGTATGAGCACTATAGCTATGGCTTACCAAATGACTTAGCCATTGGCGATCGTATGTATTGGTTAACCGCAGGGGCTTATACGACGACGTATTCAGCAGTATGCTTTAATGGTTTCCCACCGCTGAAGGATTACTATCTGTAAGCGATTGTGATGACATTAATAAGGGCGCTTAGGCGCCCTTATTTGTCTTTAGAGTAATAGTAGAATTACTCGTGGGATTTGAGGATCTGATAAATTTCCTCTTTTAAGTGTAACTTTCTGCTTTTGAGTTCTTTCACAGTGGGGTTGAAATCACTGGCGACACGTTTTTCCAGTTGTTTGATTTCCTCGTCTAACTGATTATGCTCATTAAACTTACGTTGAAAATGAGCATCTTGGGTTTTCAGGGTGGAAATTAATTCTCTGTACTCTGGAAACATCGGCATTCTCCTTGTCGTCATTTACTACACTTCAGGTTACGCCTTAACCCTAACCTTATACCAAGTCGTTAAACGTGACTTAGATCACTTTTAGTGGTCACTTAGATTAATACTAATGGATGATTTATTTTAATCTATTTTAAATCAGTATCTTAGGTATTTGTTGCCACAGCCTCTGGCATGAGTTCTGGATCTGGTTCACACTTTGTTTGGTATAAATCAGACTGACATTCGAAATATGGGCAAATTTGCTATCTTGTGAGCAGATGCTGGTGTAGTTGGTAATTTCATTACGACTAAACAATTACTTCTTGCCGATAATTCTGTGATCAAGTTAACCTTCACCGCTTCGATACTAGGTTAAAGTCGATTTTATAAGAATTTAATTATCAAAAATGAAAGGGGTTTTCACAATGGCTGATGTATTTCATTTAGGTTTGACCAAAGCGATGCTCGATGGTGCAACCTTAGCAATCGTTCCTGGTGATCCAGAGCGTGTAAAACGTATTGCCGAACTAATGGACAATGCGACGTTTCTTGCTAGCCACCGCGAGTATACAAGCTATTTAGCGTATGCCGATGGCAAGCCAGTAGTAGTGTGTTCAACTGGTATCGGTGGTCCATCTACTTCTATCGCAGTAGAAGAACTTGCACAATTAGGTGTGAATACCTTCCTGCGTGTAGGGACTACAGGCGCAATCCAACCTCATGTTAATGTGGGTGATGTGATTGTGACTCAAGCTTCAGTACGTTTAGATGGCGCGAGCTTACATTTTGCACCTATGGAATATCCAGCGGTTGCAAACTTTGAATGTACCACTGCTATGGTTGCGGCGTGTCGTGATGCTGGTGTTGAACCACACATTGGCGTAACAGCTTCTTCTGATACTTTCTACCCAGGCCAAGAGCGTTATGACACTGTCACAGGCCGTGTAACGCGTCGTTTCGCGGGTTCAATGAAAGAATGGCAAGATATGGGCGTACTGAACTATGAGATGGAGTCTTCCACTTTGTTCACTATGTGTGCCACTCAAGGTTGGCGTGCAGCCTGCGTTGCTGGTGTGATTGTAAACCGCACCCAACAAGAAATTCCTAATGAAGCCACAATGAAGAAAACTGAAGTGAGTGCGGTTTCTATCGTGGTTGCAGCAGCGAAAAAATTGTTAGCTTAATTTTTAGTAAGCTAAGCAACACTTCCCTGCAAAGTGAGTGCTCAGAATAGAAAAGGTGCCAATGGCACCTTTTTTGTTGCTTTAAAACTATGCCGATACCGATTAGAAATGGTATTGAGCAATCACAGAGTAAGTGTCTTGATCGACGCCTTTCACCCCGTATTTATTGGTCCACAGATCATATTCGATACCCACCAATAATTTATTGGCTTGATGATCACCGAACAGGCTCTTACCGAGATCGTATTTTAGCTGTGGGTTGAAATGGAAGTTTTCCTCGTAGCCGTTATCGTCGGTGGCAAATACCCAGTCGATAAAGCCATCGAGTACTATGTTGGCAGATCCAACAGGGATATCGATACGAAATACAGGAGTGAACTGCCAGCCGTCACTATTGTTACCAGTGCTCATACCATCGCGGCGATAGGTATTAAAGTTAAGATAAGTAAAGTATGGTACTGCTACGTCAACCCCTAAACCGTAAAGTAGGCTGTGGACTGGGCCTTCACCTTCTTCATAGGTTAACGCTAGAGACAAGTCTGTTACTGGGCCAAAGGCTATTTTTTCGCCAAGAATTTTACTGGCACTAAAACGTGGCGAAATTTCACCATAGGTAGTGCTTTCCATGCCTGTATCGTTACCTTTGAAATAGATAAAATCTTGGAAGGCAAACCAATCACCGTATTTCCAGCCGCCAGCCGTTTCTAAGGTAATAGTGGCTTGTTTATCCGATGGCGCTAAATCGTAGTCTTCGCCATAGAGGGCTGTTGCACTGAAATCCCACCACTGTACTAAGTCACCCGCAAATGCTTGAGGAGAAAGCATTAGTGCTAGGTATAGGCATGTTTTTTTCATTGTTATTTCCTGTTGTATAGGTCGAAGTTAATTCGTGTCTTACTCAATCCGCTCTCTGACCTATGGCATGGTTTGATGGGTAAGTTCAAACCTAGCGCGAGTGTACGTCAAAGGACTTGCTCAAAAGTGGGGGCAATATATGCAAAAATTTACATTTATTCAAAGTTTTTATCGAATGTTGTTGTCAAAATCACATAATCATTAGTGAGGAATTTTATTTTTAGATAATTGATTTTTAATGTTTTTATTGTTATTGCGCCGCTTGTGGATTGGGGGTTTGCTATCTTTTTGAATTGATTATGCTTAATTTTAAAACAACCTGACGGCTTTCGTGGGCGAATATGGGAGAATGAGGATTAAGTCATCGGTGATTGAGTGTGCATTTTGATAGGGTAAATTTTGACATATTATGTCGATTATCCGAAACTCTGCTGTTATAGTGCAGTAAAGGACACTCTCATTTCAGGGGGAAATATGGAGTTTTCAAATCCGATTTTAGTGTGGGCAGTGATTGGTTTAGTGTTAATGCTCGCCGAAATAGTGGTTCCAGGTGGCATAATAGTGTTGCTGGGTGCGGCTTGTTTAGTCGTGGCAGGTGCGTTAGGCATAGGACTGGTCGAAGGTGTCGTGCAGAGCATGACTCTGTGGTTTATCTCTGCCATTGTGTTGTTATTGGCTTTCAGACAAGTCACTCAGAGGCTCGTTGGTGGTGATTCCCATGTGGATAACACGGATGAAGCAATCGAACTATACAATCAAATTGTTCGCGTAAAGCAGACCATAGGTCCTGGGCAAACACCTGGGCGGGTGGAGTTTCAAGGTAGTGAATGGCCAGCGCTTGGCGATGGCAGCATTATTGAGGCGGGTACCGAAGTCAGAATTATTTGTCGTGAAAATATCGCTCTAGTCGTTGAGCCTATTTCAATAGAAGCTTCCAAAAACTAAAGGATGGAATCTATGTTTGTATTTACCTTAGTCATTTTATTTATCTTTTTTATTCTTTATAAGTTGATGTTAATTGTGCCGATGCGTGAAGTGCATGTCATTGAGCGTCTTGGCAAATTCCGCGCAGTATTAAGCCCTGGATTTCATTTTTTGATCCCTTTTTTCGATCGCGTCTCCTACCGTCACGATACCCGTGAACAAGTATTAGATGTGCCGCCACAGAGTTGTATCTCCAAAGATAACACTCAACTTGAAGTGGACGGCTTGGTCTACCTAAAAGTGATGGATGGAAAATTGGCGAGTTATGGTATTGAAAACTACCGTAAAGCAGCGGTGAATTTAGCTCAGACCACTATGCGATCTGAAATCGGTAAGCTGAGTTTGAGTGAGACTTTCTCTGAACGTGATAGCTTAAATGAATCAATAGTGCGGGAAATAGATAAGGCTTCCGAGCCATGGGGAATCAAAGTATTGCGCTATGAAATTCGTAATATCACGCCTTCACGCCATGTGATCCACACTCTTGAGAAGCAGATGGAAGCTGAGCGTCGTAAACGTGCCGAAATTACCTTAGCGAATGCCGAAAAAGCGGCGATGATCAATATGTCTGAAGGTGAGCGCCAAGAGGCGATTAACCTATCAGAAGGTCAAAAGCAGAAACGGATTAATGAAGCTAAAGGTACAGGTCAGGAGATTGCTATCATAGCGAAAGCCAAATCCGAAGGTATGGCAATGATCTCGCAAGCATTAGCCGTCAATGGCGGTACAGATGCGATGAATATGCTATTAAAAGAACAGTTTATTGCTCAAGTTGGTAAGATCCTCAATGATGCACAAGTCTCTGTTGTTCCCGCTGAAATGGCAAAACTTGAAGGTTTCTTCGAAGGCATGGAGCAAGTCACTCAGACTATGAGTGGCCAGAATAATCTTGGCAAAGGAGCGCGATAATGAATATTCCAGTAGATACAGATTTGATTGTGATGGCGATTTGGGGCCTGATATTTGCCATTTTTGTGATTAAACTATTTCAATCGATCCGCCTAGTACCCACTAAATCGGCTTTTATTGTTGAGCGTTTAGGTAAGTATCACAGTACGTTAGATGCGGGGTTTCATACTTTGATCCCCTTTGTGGATAAAGTGGCTTTTATTCATGATTTGAAAGAAGAAACCATTGACGTACCACCGCAGGAATGTTTCTCGAGCGACGAAGTAAACGTTGAAGTAGATGGGGTGATTTATATCTCTGTGACTGACCCAGTGAAGGCCAGCTATGGTATTACTGATTATCGTTATGCAGCAATTCAGTTGGCGCAAACGACGACGCGCTCTGTCATAGGGACACTTGATCTTGATCGTACGTTTGAAGAGCGTGATGTGATTTCAGCTAAGGTAGTGCAAGTCTTAGATCAAGCGGGTGCCCTGTGGGGAATACGTGTGCATCGTTATGAAATAAAAAATATCACACCACCTGAAACCGTTAAAAATGCCATGGAAATGCAAGTAAATGCCGAGCGTGAGCGCCGTGCATTATTGGCTAAGAGTGAAGGCGACAAACAGAGTAAAATTAACCGTTCTGAAGGGGTTAAAGCTGAAACGGTAAACCGTTCTGAAGGTGAGATGCAGCGCCGGATTAACGAAGCCGAAGGTAAGGCTGAGGAAATTTTAACCATTTCCCGCGCAACGGCAGAATCGATTGAGCGTCTCGCCTCTGTTATTGCCGCGCCGGGTGGTCACAATGCCCTGCGGATGCAACTCGGTGAGCAATACTTTAAACAGCTCGATGGCTTAAGCCAGAAGAATAGTCGAGTGGTGTTACCGGGTAATATGGTGGATTTCGATTATTGGATGAATAGCATAGGCTTAACGGAAGAAAAACCGAGCTAAGGCTCTGGTTAAAATCTGAAACTAGCTAGTTCATTAAGGTCAAATACCCAAGTATTTGGCCTTATTTTTTGGCTCTAATTGGATGATATAACAGTTTGTGTTGCGAATTGCGGGGAGATCATACAGCTTCTGTTGAATGAACCGCCAGAAGCTGCAGTTGGCATAGATAAATTTTTCATTGAATGGAAGGCTAATAAGCTAGGCGTTCATGAATTTGGGAATGGGCGTGGGTTTCAATGAGCTTGGCAATTTGGTTTTGTTCTAATTGCTGAAGCGCAGAAATTTCGTCATAAATCTTGTCTTGAACATCCAGCGGCATGCGCACATGTTCCATAAACATCCTAATTCCCAGCATGTCGCCACTCTTGAACAGTTGGCTGAATTCGGTGGCCTCTATCTCGATTAATGCATTCATAATACTTCACCCTGAGGTTGGATTTGACACAGATACAGCGGTCTTGCTGTTAATTAAGAGATACGCCTAAGTTTGATCTAGGTCAATTAAACTGCATATTAATCTTTCTTAATAAAGGATTTTTTTGTTTACAAATAATGGGTTATAAATTTAGTAGATCAGCAAATTTGAAATGAGTTGTTGTTTAAAACTGACTTTTTATGGGCGGGCAGAGTCAATGAGTGAGTCATGTTATACGGACAAAAAAATAGCGACGAGCGATAAAACGCTGGCCGCTATTTATTCTTAATAGTCTATCAGGAGTAGGCTAAAGCCTTATTTAGGAATCGCCAGAATCTGGCAACCATTAATTCCCGCTTTTTGCAGTGTATGACGTTTACGCTCTGCATCACGTTTACGCTCGAAGGGGCCTAAAGCAACCTTGTACCATACGCCGGTTGTACCTTCGACTTGTCTCACTTGCGCCTCTAAACCTTGGAAAGCGATGACGGCTTTCATCTCGTTCGCCTGTGATTCTTGGCGGAAAGAAGCACACTGCAACTGATATTGCATCGGTGTTCTGCTCGCAACAATATCGGGAATATCGACCTCAACATGCTTATTTTCAAGCTCGTTGAGATAGGTCCATTCTTCCTTTGGTTGTGGTGGCAGAGCATTAGGATCCTTCTTTGGCGGAACAATAAGCTCAGCAGTTTCAGTTGTCTCTACTGGGATAACGACCGCTTGGCGTTCAGGTTCTTTGACCTTAGGAGTGAGCACTGCTGTCTCTTGAGGCTTAACTTGTACTTCCGTTTTCTTGGCTGGAGCGGGTATCGGCTTCACTTCTTGCTTAGCATTATCTTTAATGCTTGACAGGAAATAGACGAAACAACCCACAGCGAGTATGACAAAGCCTATCAAGGTCAGCGGCAGCTTCTTACGCGGCGCCGATTTAGATTGTGAAGGCTTTGCTCGAGTTGGGCGAGTCGCGCGGATTGGGCGCGGTTTAGCGCCCGACTGCGGCCTTCTATTGGCATAATCGCGATTACTCATGGCTTACATCCGCTCTAAGGTTTCAATACCGAGTAGATTTAGGCCTTTTTGTAACGTACGAGCCGTCAGTTGCGCGAGTAATAAACGGCTGTTCTTTTGTGCGTCATTATCGGCGGCAAGCACTGGACAAGCTTCGTAAAAGCTAGAGAAAGCACCCGCTAATTCATATAAATAAGCACACAGTACGTGCGGCTGACCTTTATCGACAACACGATTGAGGATCTCACCGAACTGCGCCAACTTATTACCGAGATCTTTCTCTTTTTCATGCTCAAGCACGATTTTCGCTTGGCTGAGATCCAGATCGGTTACTCGCTTGAATATGCCCGCAACACGGGTGTAAGCGTACAGCAGGTAAGGTGCGGTATTGCCTTCGAAGCTGAGCATTTGTTCAAAGCTGAAAATGTAATCGCTGGTGCGGTTTTTTGACAAGTCAGCATATTTAACGGCGCTGATCCCAACGACACGGGCGATTTCAGTCAGCGTGGCCTCATCCATATCAGGATTTTTGCTACGAACGAGTTCTAGCGCGCGCACATTGGCTTCTTCTAACAGGTCAACTAATTTAACGACACCGCCGCTACGGGTTTTGAATGGACGGCCATCTTCGCCGTTCATAGTGCCAAAACCTAAGTGTTCTAACGACATATCTTCACGGACAAACTTAGCCAGTTTCGCTAGGCTAAAGACTTGTTGGAAATGCAGTGCCTGACGTAGGTCAACAAAATACAGGACGCGATCGGCCTTTAACACGTTCGAGCGGTAGCGCATTGCCGCAAGATCTGAGGTGGCATACAAATAGCCGCCATCGGCCTTTTGGATGATAACAGGCAATGGCTCACCTTCTTTGTTGCGGAAGGCTTCTTGGAATACGACTTTAGCGCCGTTACTTTGGGTTAATAAACCTTGGGCATCTAAATCTTTAACCACTTGCTCGAGATCGGCGTTATAAGCACTTTCACCGTGTACATCGGCGCGGGTCAGGCTCACACCTAAACGGGCGTAGACTTCATGGCAGTGGCTTAACGAAATGTCGTTAAATTCGCGCCACAGTTTGTTGCAATACTCGTCGCCAGATTGCAGTTCAACCACTAACTGACGAGCGCGGGTTGCGAATTCTGCTGATTCGTCGAAACGCAGTTTAGCGGCACGATAAAAGTTTTCTAAATCAGACAGTTCAAGTTGAGCTTCTTCACCATTTTTGGCGCGCAGCTCTTCCATATAGGCCAGCAACATACCAAATTGTGTGCCCCAGTCGCCCACATGGTTTTGACGAATAACCTTGTGGCCTAAAAATTCTAACGCACGCACAACACTGTCACCAATGATGGTTGAACGCAGATGGCCTACATGCATTTCTTTGGCGAGGTTGGGTGAAGAGTAATCGACAACAACGGTTTGTGGTGTCGGTAACTTAATGCCTAAATGCTCATCGTTGACGGCATTTTGCAGTTGATCTGCTAAGGCGCTGTCGTTGATGAAAAAGTTGATAAAGCCTGGTCCTGCAATTTCAACCTTAGCCACAAAAGCCGAAGCCGGTAAGGTATCTATGATCAGTTGGGCTAATTCGCGTGGATTCTTGCCTGCGACCTTGGTTAGCATCATGGCTAAGTTGGTTGCCAAGTCGCCATGACTCTTATCCTTGGTTCGATCTACCTGAATGCGTGCTTCAAAGTCAGCAGGCACAATACCTTGTTGTTTAAAGGATTCTAGAGTTTGTTCAAGTAATGATTGGATATGTGATTTCATGGGTTCTAATCGGCACTAACTTTAAGAGTGAATACAGGGAATAACCGCATATTTTAGCCGTTTGTGGTTAACAATTGCTATCTTCCCGATGATTTTTTATCAAATGGCGCTTAAATACTTATCAAATACTCGACTCAGAGGAGATCCTGTGGATCTCTGTCTAAGCTCCATCGGCAGCGTTTAGCTTCGATAAGTTGTTCTACAAGCGGATGAATACGTTCAAACTCTTGTTGCAAGCGATTGCGGTTTTTAGCTTGGAATAAGAGTTGGCGGCGGAACTTGCCGGCTTTTTTATCTAAGGGCGCTGGCATAGGACCAATCACCTCAAATTCTTTATCTTGGGGCAAGAGCGCGGCGAAGGCGTTGAGAAAGTTATCGGCATCACTGGCTAAATGCGCTTCGGCGCGCACCAGCACCATGTGCCATGCTGGCGGCAGCAGTGCCTGTTGACGTTCTTTGAGCTGGCTGCGAGCAAACTCGCCATAACCGCGGTGCAGCAAATCCCGCAAAATGGGATTGTCGCTCTGGTGAGTTTGCAATAATACCGTGCCGGGTTTACTGGCGCGCCCTGCGCGACCTGCAACTTGGGTATAGAGTTGTCCAAAACGTTCGGGCGCGCGGAAGTCGGCGCTAAATAAAGCACCATCGACATCAAGTAGCCCAACAAGCGTGACATCAGGGAAGTGGTGGCCCTTAGCCAGCATTTGCGTACCGACGAGGATTTTATATTCCCCCTTATGAATCGCATTTAAGTGGGTTTCTAATGAACCTTTAAGGCGGGTCGTATCACGGTCGATGCGCACTACTGGATGTTTAGGAAACTCCTGTTGCAGCGCTTCGGCGAGCTGTTCTGTGCCTATGCCTTGGCCCATCAACATAGTGCTGCCACATTTGTGACACTGCTTGGGGATAGCGTATTGATTGCCACAATGGTGACAGCAAATTTCGCCAAGGGATTGATGTACTGTGAAAAACGCGTCGCAGCGGTCGCATTCGTGTAAGTGCCCACACTCGTGGCAAAGCAGGGCTGGTGCGAAGCCGCGGCGATTGAGAAACAACAAGACTTGGTTGCCTGCGTCTAAATGCAGGCGGATTTCGTTCAGTAACGGCACTGACATACCGGCTTTCAGCGGCATATTTTTAATATCGATAATGCCTTGGCGCACTTTTTTAGCCGCACCTGCGCGTTCACCCAGTTGTAAATGATGGTAACGGCCGCTTAAGGCATTTTGTAGACTTTCGAGTGAGGGTGTCGCTGTGCCCAAAATCACCGGAATCGCTTCTAAATGGCCGCGCATGACTGCCAAGTCGCGGGCATGATAACCAACGCCTTCCTGTTGTTTGAAGCTACTGTCGTGTTCTTCATCGAGTATGATGATGCCGGGATACGCCATAGGTGTGAACAAGGCTGAACGCGTGCCGATAATGATTGCAGCCTGACCACAGCGGGCTTGGCGCCATGCTTCGAGTCTCTGATTGTCGGTTAACCCTGAATGCAAAATGGCAACATTGACTTTGAAACGGCGCTTAAAGCGATTGATTGTCTGGGGTGTTAAGCCGATTTCAGGCACTAAAATTAACGCTTGTTTGCCTTGCTTGAGGATTTCTTCGAGTACAGCAAGATAGACTTCCGTTTTACCCGAACCGGTAATGCCTTCTAATAAAGTACAGTGATATCCTTGTTGCAGATTTAAAGTGGCAACGGCGACGGCTTGTTCTTTATTGAGTTTATGTGGCGTTTCGTCCATTTCGAGTGTGGTGCGCCAGTCGAGGTTAAGCTCGGCAATTTTTTCATGGCGTGCCACCCAGCCTTTATCTTCTAGGGCTTTAAGCGCCGCTTTACTGATGTCTAAGCTGATAACCTCTTCTTGGGTTAAGCTGGCGGTTTTGAGTAACTCGAGTAGTTTTTTCTGTGCGGGTGCGCGTTTAACCGCTTCGGGCGCAATATTTTGGCCTATTTCAGTTAATTGCCAGAATTGGATTTTTTGTGGCGCGGCATCGAGCCCTTTACGCAGGGCCACAGGTAAGGCTTGGGTTAGCATCTGCCCTTGGCTGCAAAAATAGTATCTCGCAGCCCAAAGAGTTAATTTATAAAGTGATTCAGGCAGTAAAGGTTTATCGTCGATAAACTCGAGCACAGACTTAATTTGCTTTGGGGCTAAGCTGCAAGACTCAGTGATACCTGTGACTAACCCGATCAATTGTTGACGACCGAAGGGAACTTTAACGCGCACACCTATTTGCGGTGTACTAGGATAGGATTCGGGTACGCGGTAGCTAAAGGTTTGCCGCATAGGCACAGGTAACGCAACTTCGACAAACAATGACATATGCAGGCAAGTCTTAGACAAGAATGTGGTTTAGTGTACTCAGCGCGGCTGGCTAGGGCTAGCCCTAATGATGGTTTACCAAGGATAGTTGAGAGTAAATAAATGGCTAATATAGTGAAATCATTAGGTCTACTTGCTTTGGTGTGCAGTGCACCTAGCATGGCACAAGTCTCCCATGTGAGTATTAATAGCCGGATGTTTGAATTAGGCGCTTACCCTAAACTCAGGGTGAATGTGATCGCAGACAATCAAGATATGTCGCGCTTAGAGTTTGTCGTGCAGCAAGCTAGCGGCGAAGAAAGGTTAATGGTTGAGGAGATTAATCGCTTTTTAGTTTTACTCACTGGCGTTGAAGATGTGAAGGATAGCAGCGCTAAACTCTTAGTGAGAGAGTATCGCCTTGACCGATGGTATGACGTCAAAAGTATCAATTTATTCGGCGCGGCTAAACCTGCTTCTGCCGCGTTAACGACAAAAGCGGTTTCGGATTCGAAAAATACCACCACAGCAGGCGCCCCCCAAAGTGCGGATAAAGTGGGCATTAAGCCTGTAACAGTGGTGACAGAATCAAAGCCACTTGAAGAGGTAACGCCCGCAGCGACTGTTGCTACTGCTGCAAATACCCAATCCAAAGTACCAACGGTAGAAGTGGTGACTGGCTTTAAATTTCCTGAAGCCGCGAATAAACAAAATACGTCTGCTACTGAGATAAACGCCTTCGCTAAAACCTCTGAGACGATTGCTGTTGAAAAAGGGGCTGTTGAAAACGCTGCAACTGAAACTGTGGTTCCAGAAATAGTGAAAACGGCAAATAATGAGCAAAAACAGAATATTGCTGAAACAGCCTCACAGACGCCCGAACATTGCCAGTTAACGTATCTTGCTGGCGAGACGTTGTGGCGTATCGCCAATCGATATGCCAAGGATTGGGATGTGAGTGTATATGGCGCTATGTTGGCGATTTACGAGGCAAATCCTGTGGCTTTCTCGAAGAATAGAATCAATGCACTCAAGAGCAATGCGGTGCTATCTTGTCCTTCGAAAATGATTTTGGATCAGCATTCTGATGCTAAAGAGGCGCGGGCGGTATTTGAGGCTAAAGAAGCGGGAAAATAAGCCGCTTAACTAAAGTCAAAGTAGACACAGATTAACCGGCAAACGCTCAGATAATCTACTTGTATCCCTTGTAGGTATGCTGTACCATTCTGCGCCCTAAACATATTGTTATTAACATGCATGTGGTGTCCGACTACGGGTTGGAAGAGCGACATGGCCTTACACTTTTGAGGTAACCCCAATGAAACCAGGTATCCACCCAACATACGCTATCATCACTGCAAACTGTACTTGTGGTAACGTTATCAAAGTAAACTCTACTGCTGGTAAAGATCTGCATTTAGACGTATGTGGTGCTTGTCACCCATTCTACACTGGTACACAAAAAGTTGTTGATACCGGCGGTCGTATCGACAAATTCAACAAGCGCTTTGCAGTGCTTGCAAAGAAATAATTGCAATTGCATTGTTTCTAGAAAAGGCGCCTATGGCGCCTTTTTGCTTTTTGTTATTCGTCGATTTTCTTTATTCCGCTTATTCTACATATCTAGCTGGTACGACTTCACTCAATAAATAGTCAACTTATTCAGTATTGAGAGTTCAAGTGTATAATTCGACTTATTTATAGCAATTAACTATAAGATAAATATGCTAGTCGCCATATATTGTAATTTAACCAACATTTTTGAGATTAGGTCGCTACAACTAGCGCAGTAACTACAAAATATATGTTTGTTTCCTACAAAACATATTAAGAAATGCAGCTTTATTATAGGAGATAAGTTTATAAAACTAAGCTTAGAGGGTCTATTTGGCGGCTAAAGTGAAATTTATGAATCTCTTATTTATAAATTCCCCTTATTGGCGTATCTTACCCCGACCAGCCAGACTATTAACATCACCCTTTGGTGAGACTAGATGTGTGTTGGTAGGTCTTACTCTCATAAATTATAAATGTCGCATTTCAGGATTTTAAAATGTCAGATATTCGTCAACAAGCACTCGATTATCATGAATTTCCCATACCAGGCAAAACCGCAGTTTGCCTTACCAAACCCGCCGAAACGAGTCACGATCTCGCCCTAGCTTATAGCCCCGGTGTGGCTGAGCCAGTACGCGAAATCGCTGCAGATCCTGACAATGCGTATCGTTATACCAATAAAGGTAATACGGTTGCCGTGATTACCAATGGTACGGCTATCTTAGGTTTAGGGAATTTGGGCCCTTTGGCTTCTAAACCTGTAATGGAAGGTAAAGCATTATTGTTCAAGCATTTTGCGAATATCGATTCGACAGATATTGAGATTACGCATAATACGCCTGAGGAATTTATTAATACTGTTGCTGCGATTGCTGACACCTTTGGTGGTATCAATCTTGAAGATATTAAAGCGCCCGAATGCTTTGTTATCGAACGTGAATTGATTGCTCGTTGTAAAGTACCTGTATTCCATGATGATCAACACGGCACCGCAATCGTGACTGCGGCGGGTATGATCAATGCGCTGGAAATTCAAGGCAAGTTGATCAGCGACGCGACTTTTGTGTGTATGGGCGCGGGTGCAGCTGCCATCGCTTGTATGACTATGCTGGTAAAATGCGGTGCGAATCGCGCCAACATTTACATGCTAGATACTAAAGGTGTTATTCATTCTGGCCGTACAGATCTTAATGAATATAAAGCACTATTTGCGAATGATACCGAGAAACGCACGCTTCTTGATGTTATTAAAGGCGCAGACGTATTTTTAGGTCTATCAGGTCCTGACGTCATTGGTGCAGAAGAAGTCGCGCTGATGGCCGATAAGCCAGTGATTTTTGCGTGTTCTAACCCAGATCCTGAAATCAAACCTGCACTTGCTCATGCAACGCGTAGTGATTTGATCATGGGTACGGGTCGTAGCGACTATCCAAACCAAGTGAATAACGTATTGTGTTTCCCGTTTATTTTCCGTGGTGCATTGGATGTGCGTGCGTCTTGCATTAATGATGAGATGAAAATTGCGGCAGTTCATGCAATTGCATCACTGGCGAAAGAGCCTGTGCCTGCGAGTGTATTGAAGGCTTATCCTAATGTGACGTCGCTGAGTTTTGGCCCTGAATATGTGCTGCCAAAACCTATGGACCCACGTTTATTGCCAAATGTTGCCCGTGCGGTTGCACAAGCGGCTATCGACTCTGGTGTGGCTGCGATCACCACTTTACCTAAATACGCCGACTAGGCTAAAAGTGGTAAAAACATTAAAAAGAGGCTAATTAGCCTCTTTTTTGTTTTTAAGTGGACATTAAAGTCACAGCGTCTTAGTTGCCTTTTAGGTTATGCTACTGAATAATCAACGGACAACTTTGTTGTACTCCTGTTAAAATCGCACAAATAATTATAATAATCCTGCAGGATAGCGGATAGATGAAATTCACCCGAATGTTAACTACAAAATTAACCAGCTTTTGGTTAATGTCATTAGCCGCTATCGCCTTCGTATTTTTGCTGAGCGCTATGATGAGTTTCGTGCAGCTGACCTATAAATTTCAGCAGCAAAAAGTAGCTGAACTCGAAACTATGTTAGTCGATCAGTTCCAACACCAACCTGATTGGGAGCTAGAGGCTTGGCTACCGCCCATGCTGCTTGCTTACAATGCCGTTAATTTTCGGTTGACCTTGAAAGATGAAGTGTTATTTGCCTATGAAGGCAACCTTTCTACGCAAAATGCGATGGTGTATGACCATGTGCTAGAGCCGACATCAGGCTTGCATATGCAGTTAACCTTGACTCAGCCCTTTGAACATTACACTTTCAGTTGGTATGAAATTCTGATTTTGTTGGTCGGTATCTTAGCCGTGGCTGCCTTAGTGCGTTTTGGTTATTTATGGTTTTCACAGCAGCTCGATGGCATTGAAGAATTAGCCTTACGCAGTCGATTGATTCTGCAAGGTAAGCATGAGCAAGCACTCGCTACCCCTGGAAATGGTAAACCAAGGCTGATTAACCGTGCTTTGACTAAGTTGTTAGAAGAGTTACAGGACGCACAAAAGGAGCGTGGGCGTTTCGACAAGTTCATCCGTTCTAATACCTTTCTTGATGCGGAAACGCGCATTGGTAACCGACTCTTTTTGAATAATCGTCTCGACGCCCTTAGTCATAATCAGGCTATGCTTGCCCATGGGGTAATCTATTTATTAGAAATGGATGATCTGGATTTATTGCAGCAATCCCAAGGTGAAGCAGTGACGAAAGAGCTATTAAACTCGACTGTTAATGCAATAAGTCAATTGCTGCAAACTCAAGCTAATAGTATTTTTGCCCGTCGTTCCCATAATCAATTTGCCATAGTCGTGCCGCAAATCTCCTTAATTGAAGCGGATCAATTTGCCAGCAAATTACTCAAGATATGTCTAAGCCAGCCTTTGCCTGATGTTGAGAATAGCGATAACTTTTTCCACCTCGGATGCGCTTATTTTACCGCAGGCGATAATGCGGCTCAGTTAATTGAAGAAGCCGATATGGCTTTGAGGGCGGCACAATTACAGGGTAATAGTAATTGGTTTATGTACGACAAAGGCGCGATTGATGAAGAATTTGCCAAAGGCTCAGTGCGTTGGCGTAGTTTTTTAGAAAATGCGTTAGTGCAAAGGCGATTCTTCCCCTTTAGCCAGCCGATAATTGATTCAGATGGTAATGAGCACCATAAAGAGATATTTACGCGGGCTCGGGATAATCAGGGGGCGTTAATCCGTGCCACACTGTTTATTCCAATGGCGAATAAATGTGGCTTAATGCCACAGGTTGAACGGCAAATTATTGAGCGGGTATTGTTATTATTGTCGAATGAATTAGCAGACGGCGTATCGAATGCTCAAACAGTTAAGAAATCAGCGCCGCAGATATACAGTATTAATCTGAGTTTGGATTCGCTAATGAGCCGAGCCTTCACTCAATGGCTAAAAACGACGCTATTAGAATATCGCCATCTAACTACGCGACTGATTTTCGAAGTGTCTGAAGATATCGTTATTCAACATCAAGAAAAGTTGCAGCCTAAATTAGATATGATCCGTAAAATGGGCGCGAGATTATGTGTCGATCATGTGGGTCAGCAGGTTGTTGGTACTTATTACATTCGCGAATGCCATTTTGATTTAATTAAGTTACACAGATCCATTGTGCGTCATATTCATTTACGACCAGAAAACCAATTATTTATTCGCAGTTTGATTGGCGGTTTATATCGAACGGAAGTACAAGTCTGCGCCGAAGGGGTAGAAGTCTTTGAAGAGTGGCAGACACTGCAAATCCTCGGTGTTGGCGCAGCGCAGGGAATGTATTTCAGTGAACCCATAGAGGCTAAGTAAGGGAAGTTCAGTGTTTGGGTGATTAATGTCGTCTTAGAGACAAATAGATCCTATTATTCACGTATTTATCTATAAAATACGAGCATTTGCGGCTAAACTAGCCAGTGCCAAAAATATGACGTTTGCGTTTTTTATTCTGTATCGAGCAGGTCATAGGTCAAGGAGCACTGGAGAGTGGAGTGACAGGAAGTTTGTGCAAAAGAGACTACTCAAGCTTTTAAATTCAGTTGGTTATAGGCATCTTTATGGAAAAAAGTCTTATAGGTCGATTAGCCTTTTGGCAGAAGAGAACAGAACCGACTAGCCTTGGTGTCTATGTCTGCGCCGATAAATTATGGGTTTACGCACCTGCCCAAAAAGAAAATGCTGAGCAGTGGTTACCCTTTGAGCTGAAAGATGAGCACTGGTCATTGGCGTTTGCTGCTGTGGCTAAATCCTTTCCCAATGCACAGTTACAGCTGATTTTGGCTTCAGGCCTTTATCAATTACTGCTGACCGATAAACCGAATGTCGATACTGTCGAATTATCCCAAGCCTTGCTATGGTCAATTAAAGACATGGTCACGCTACCTGTACCGCAAATCCATTTGGATTACTTTGAGTCACCCATTCCGAGTAATAAAATCAACGTTGTGGTGGTGGATAAAGCTAAGTTAGTGAGCATGGTGCAGGCCATTCATGAACAAGATTTACAACTTTTCGGTATTAGTATCGAAGAGTTAGCCGTAACTAACCTATTTAATGATGACAACCAAGCGCGTCTGGTGGTGAGCCATAATCCCGGTCAAGAATTGCTACTGACTGTGGTTAAGCAAGGTCAGCTGTATATGCAGCGTCGCGTGCGCGGATTTACTCAATTGGATAAGACTCAAGCGGATGAGTTAAGTTATGGCATGGCAGACAATTTAAGCTTAGAAATTCAGCGTTCTATGGATTATTTTGAAAGTCAATTGAGACAGGCTCCGGTATCTTCTATCGAACTCCTCGCCGATGGTGCCGTGGATACTTTAGCTAAGTTAGTCTCGGCAAACTTCAATCAAGCTGTGAATGTCATTGATAAAAGCTGTGTTGGCGCGCGAATGGCGGGATTAGCCTTTGCTGAATTTTATCGAGGTACTGAGTGATTAAATACCGAGTCAATCTTTACACTCCTTCATTATTGCCCCCGAAGCAAAGATTAACCTTTGCGCGTTTAAGTGCTTACGCCTTGGTTTTTGCGATCTTATTTGCGGTTTTAGGTGGTTATAGCTACTGGCAAGTCAGTGAGTTACAACAGGCCCAGCAGTTGGCTGCCCAACAAAAGCAGCAATTCGATACCCAAAAACAGGCATTAGAAGCACAAATTGCTGCGCGTAAACCCGATGCCGATCTTGTTGCGCGAGTCGATTTAGCGGAACAACAGTTAGAGCTTAAGCAATTACTCATGGGAGAATTGAGTCTTAGGACTTCCTTAACCAGCCGTGGTTTTGCGCCAGTTCTTAAAGATTTAGCCGTCGTGTCGGATGCGAGTGTTTGGCTTAGTCATATCGTCATTAATGAGCAAGATTTTATGTTCGAAGGTTTTGCCGACCATCCTCAAAGCATTCCGCAGTGGATTGGCAAACTTAAAACTACGCAGACTTTAAAGGGGCAAGCTTTCTCGTCGATGAGCATGGATCGCGGTGAAGATAAACCTTTGGCCTTTACCTTGAAAAGCGATAACAAGGAGGAAGCCGCGCAATGAAGCAAAAGTTAGCCCAATTAGGACAACAGTTTGATGCGCTAAGTCGCCGTGAGCGAGTGTTGATCTCAGTCGCCATTCTGGCCGTGGTCGGAATGCTGAGTTATTTACCCTTAGAGTCCCTGTGGAAAACCCATGTGGCTGTTTCACAACAGCTAAAAGCTTTAGAGCAGGAAAACGCGATTTCGGCTCAGCAGGTTGACTTGTATCAGCAACGTTTAGCGTTAGATCCCAATCAAGATTACCAACAGCGTTTAGTGCTGTTGCAGCAACAGAATCAAGCCCTAGATGCCCAGCTCGATGAGCAGATGGTGGATATGGTGCCGGCAGACTATATGCCGCAGTTGCTGGGTAATTTACTAGGACAAGTGCAAGGGATTAAATTAATTAAGTTTATGTCGATAGCGCCCATCCCTTTGTTACCCGTGGGTGAAGATAAAAAACTCAATCTATATAGCCATGGTATTCGCTTGAGTCTAGAGGGTGATTATTTTTCTGTGTTGCGCTTTGTGGAAGCCGTTGAGGCCATGCCAGATAAACTTTATTGGAAGCGTCTCGACTATAAAGTCGCGGAATATCCAAAAGCGACCGTAGAGATTGAACTTTATACCTTGAGTATTAATAAGGACTTTATCAGTGTTTCTAAATAAGTCTTATATTATCAGTGTGTTGTTATTGGTTAGTAGCCCTATGGTGTCTGCTGAATCGCTGCGCGACCCGACTTTGCCCGGTAAAGGCTTTGCTGTGCAGGGTCATACGAGTCAAATGCAGGAGCAGGCGCTTGTACTTAACAGCATAGTGAGTTCAGGAAACACGGCTTATGCTGTGATAAATAACAAGATATTGTCTGTTGGCGACAGCGTTCAGGGGCTGAGTATCGTTAAAATTACCCCCACTTATGTATCGCTGTCCGATGGACGGAAATTGACATTGTTTCAAGCAATAACAGAGAGATAGGGAATATACCTCAGATGAAAGCGATTAAATACTTTACACCTCTGCTCTCACTTTGCCTTGTGGCGTGTCAGACCACAAATAGGCCACAGCCGGAGGCGAGTAAGGCGGAATTAGCGGCCTCAATGGCGACGGCAACGGCATCAACTACGCCACCGCCTGCGACTATGCCGGATGCGGTTCAGCGGGAATTGAATTCAGGCGCATTGCTATCAGGTTTGACCCCCACGTTGGAAACTGAGCGTCGTTTCGATGTATCAGCCCACGATGTTGATGCTAAAGTATTTTTTCCAAGCTTAGTCCAAGGTACACCGCTGAGTGTTGCCGTACATCCTGACGTGCAAGGTACGATTTCATTATCCCTTAAAGGTGTGACATTAACTGAAGCAATTCAAGTGGTTGAAGATATCTACGGCTACGAAGTGAGTCGCGAAGGTCGCATCCTAAGAGTGTTTCCTGCTGGGATGCGTACCGAGACGTTTCCGCTGAATTATCTCTACATGGAACGCGATGGCTTATCTGTGACGTCAGTGAGTTCAGGACGGATTTCGGATAGCAATAATTCCAATAGTAATTCGAACAATAACAATTCAAACAATAGCGGCTCGAATAATAACAATAACTCGAACAGCAGTAATGGCAATAACTCGAGCAGTAATGGCGGTAGCGATAGTAGCAACGGTACTTTTATCCGTTCGCGTACTAAGACAGATTTTTGGGGAGAGTTGAAAGAGACATTATCCTCGATAATCGGCGAAACGGGAGGCGGTCGTCAGGTTGTTGTTACGCCGCAGGCGGGTTTAGTCACTATTCGTGCTTTTCCTAGTGAATTACGCCAAGTGCGTACTTTCTTAAATTCCGCAGAAAGTCATTTGCAACGCCAAGTAATTTTAGAAGCGAAGATCCTTGAAGTCACATTATCCGATGGTTATCAGCAAGGTATCCAATGGGATAATGTGCTGGGACATGTTGGCAATACTAATGTGAATTTTGGTACATCAGCGGGCCCAGGTTTAAGTGATAAAATCACCTCGGCTATGGGTGGCGTTACTTCGTTGAGCATTAAAGGTTCTGACTTTACGACCATGATCAACCTATTAGATACCCAAGGTGATGTGGATGTACTGTCTAGCCCAAGGGTCACTGCATCGAATAACCAAAAAGCCGTAATTAAAGTGGGTTCCGATGAGTACTTTGTCACCGACGTTTCTTCGACCACAGTTGCGGGAACAACACCTGTGACGACTCCGCAAGTCGAGCTTACGCCGTTTTTCTCGGGCATAGCCTTAGACGTTACGCCGCAAATTGATAGTGACGGCAATGTGTTACTGCATGTGCATCCATCTGTTATCGATGTAAAAGAGCAGAGAAAAAATATCAAAGTGAGTAATGAATTGCTTGAATTACCCTTAGCTCAGAGTGAAATTCGTGAGTCTGATACTGTCATCCGCGCGGCTTCCGGTGATGTGGTGGTGATTGGTGGTTTGATGAAGAGTGAAAACATCGAAGTGGTATCGCAAGTGCCTTTGTTGGGTGATATTCCCTTCCTAGGTGAATTGTTTAAAAACCGTAGTAAGCAGAAGAAGAAAACCGAGCTTATTATTCTGTTAAAACCTACGATAGTCGGTGTCGATACTTGGAAAACGGAGCTGCAACGTTCTAAGACCTTATTAGATCGTTGGTATCCGGAGACAAAGTAAGCTTCTATGTATCAGAAGCATTTTGGCCTAAGCCAGCCTCCATTTTCACTGACACCCAATACCGGATTTTTTTTCGGCCTGTCGCCACACGTGGAAGCCTTGCAAGTCTTGCAAACCGCGCTGCAAACGGGTGAAGGCTTTATCAAGGTGACAGGGGAAGTGGGGACTGGTAAAACGTTGATTTGCCGCAAGCTCATCAACGAATTGCCGAGTCAGTTTCATTGCGCATATTTGCCTAATCCTTATCTCACGCCAGCTGAATTACGCTGGGCGGTAGCGAGTGAGTTGGGCCTTAAATACACCAGCAATATCGATCAGCAGCAACTCACAGGACTTATTCAACAGCAGCTTTTAGCCTTGAGCGCCCACGGGCACGCCATCGTATTGGTACTCGATGAAGCGCAGGCATTGCCGGACGACAGTCTTGAGGCGCTGCGGTTATTCACTAATCTGGAAACCGAGACACGCAAATTATTACAGGTAGTGTTATTTGGGCAACCCGAGCTCGATGACAGGCTTAAACGCCAAGAATTTAGGCAATTAAGACAGCGTATTACTTTTAGCTACGACCTTCGCCCACTGACATGGGATGAAACCGACGCTTATCTTCGCCACCGATTAGCCATAGCAGGGCGTGCGGGCGAACCACTCTTTACATCACGGGAAACACGTCAGATAGCCTATGCGTCCCGAGGGATCCCCAGATTGATCAATATTCTTGCCCATAAAGCCTTGTTATTGAGTTTCGGCGAAGGCGCTACTCGTGTGCAAACCTCCCACGTTAAAGCCGCAATTCAAGACACCGAAGATGCAAGTGTTCGCCGATTATTATCGTGGAAATGGTTGCCTTTTTTCACTTTGATGACAGTGGCTTTTGGTTTGGGATTACAACACTTTTTCAGGGGTGTTGTATGAGCGTGATCAACAAGATGCTGCAGGATCTCGATAAGCGTCAGCAGGGGCATGAGCTCAGCAACGTGGCTCAGCCACAGGTGCAATATTTAGCTCGCAGGCGGACTCCGTTTAACGGGCTGCTGCTCTGTGGTGTGTCATTGCTATTCGGTGGCGCTCTGGTTTATGGCTGGCAACTTTTCATGGCAAAGCCTGCTGAAGCGACTATTTCGGCTCAAACAAATGGGCAAAATGAATCTACTCAGACTCAAATCGAGCCTGTGCAGGTAGACAAGATTACTTCGATGCAGCATTCAGCAAGCGTCGTTGTCGTCGAAGAACCGCTTAAAGTTGCGACGACGCAGGAGTTTACGACTAAGAATGAAGAGCTTGAACCCAGTGTCGACGACGTTGTACTTAATCAGCCGCAAGAATTTGAATCAGAAAATGATGTTGAACAAGAGTCACAACGGCAACAAGATGAGAGCTCAGTACTCGCAGATGGCCTAGTCAATACGTCAAGCGAGCCAAGCCATTCACAGTCAAATCGTGTGACATCGAGTGTGCGAAGCGCCGAGGTCACTGCTGCCGCACCCTCTGCATTAATGATGTCAGAACGTGCCAGTGTTGCCGCCGATAATGAACTTAACGCGAGCAATGAGCTTAAAGTACAAGAAGTTAAAGCAGATGCTGGCACTAATCGACTCACGCCCCAACAGCAAGGGCAAATGGCGATTACTGAGGTGAAGTTGACCCCAAAGCAGCTGGCGCAGAAGCGGTTCACCTTAGCGAATGAGGCTGAAAGGGATGGCAAACTCAAAGATGCCATTAGTTATTATGAGCAAACATTAGGCTTTGATCCCAGTATGCATGAAGCGCGCAAGCAGTTAGCTGCGCTGCATTATGGGCAAGGTCAATTAGCCAAAGCCAGTGAAGTGTTACAGCAAGGCATGCTGTTATTCCAACAGCAGTTAGACTTTGCCTTATTGCTTGCTCGGGTTCAGCAAGCCTCTGGTCAGGCTGATCTCGCATTAGCGACGTTAGCCAACATACCTGACACGCATCCGCTGGCGAGACAAAAGTGGATGGCACAATCGGATTTAGCGCAAAAGTTAGGACAGTTTTCGTTGTCAGAACAAGCCTATAGACAATTATTGCAACAAGAACCTCAACAGGCTAAATGGTGGATGGGGCTGGCCTATGCGCTCGATTCGCAGCAGCAATTTCCCCAAGCACGCCAAGCCTATCGGACGGCTTTAGGCCATAGAGGCTTATCGGCGCAGGCGAGTGCCTTTATTGAACAACGTTTGACTCAGCTAGGAGATAGCCAATGAAACCCAGATTAAAAATGCGTTTGGGCGATCTGTTAGTTCAAGAAGCCATTATTACTGAAGCGCAGTTGCAACAGGCGTTGGCCGAGCAGCGCAATACGGGCAAAAAACTGGGTCGTACTCTGATTGATTTGCAATCGATTACCGAACATCAGTTACTGCAGTTCTTGTCGCAACAATTGAATGTGCCTTTGCTGGATATCAGTAAAATGCCTATCCCTGCGGAAGTGGTGCATCTTATTCCTGAGGTGCAAGCACGACGTTTCCGCGCTTTAGCGGTTGAAGACCGGGGCGATAGCGTATTGGTTGCAATGAGCGACCCCGCGGATTTGCAGGCGCTCGATCACCTCGAAATGCTTATCGCACCTAAGCGTTTGAAGTTAGCGGTAGCGCCCGAGCAGCAACTGCTGCAAGCGTTTGATAACTTATATCGTCGTACAGACCAAATTGCCCAGATTGCCGGTAAGCTCGAAGAAGAATACGCCGCCGATGAGATGTTCGATTTAGCCAGCCTCACGTCGGGCGACAGTGACAATGAAACCACAGTGGTTAAGTTGCTGCAGTCGATTTTTGAAGATGCGGTGCAAATGCGCGCCTCGGATATCCATATCGAACCCGGTGATAAAGCCTTACGTATTCGCCAGCGTATCGATGGTCAGCTACATGAAACGATTCTGAATGAAGTTAATATTGCCGCGGCTTTAGTATTACGACTTAAGTTGATGGCGGGTCTCGATATTTCCGAGAAACGTTTGCCGCAGGATGGTCGTTTCCATATGGAAATCAAAGGTCATCATATCGATGTGCGTATGTCGACTATGCCGATTTACCACGGCGAATCTGTGGTGATGCGTTTGCTCGATCAATCGGCGGGTTTATTGACCTTACACGAAACCGGTATGCCGCCTGCTATTTTGGCGCGTATTCGTAAACAGATTAAACGTCCCCACGGCATGCTACTGGTCACAGGTCCAACGGGTAGCGGTAAAACGACCACCTTGTACGGTATTTTGAGCGAGCTCAATACCGCCGACCGTAAGATCATCACGGTGGAAGATCCGGTCGAGTATCAATTGCCACGGATAAACCAAGTACAAGTTAACCATAAGATTGGCTTGAACTTTTCCAACGTATTGCGCACCACCTTACGTCAAGACCCCGATATCATCATGGTCGGTGAAATGCGTGACCAAGAAACCGTGGAGATTGGCCTTAGGGGCGCATTAACGGGTCACTTTGTGCTATCTACCTTGCATACCAACGATGCGGTCACCAGTGCGCTACGTTTACTCGATATGGGTGCTGCGAGTTATTTAGTTGCTAGTGCCTTAAGGGTGATTATTGCCCAGCGTTTAGTGCGCCGTGTCTGCCATAACTGTGGGGTAGAGTATCAACCAACACCGCAGGAAAAAGCCTGGCTGAGTAGTGTGAGCCGCAAAGATTTTACCCATGCAAACTTTAGAATCGGTACAGGTTGCCAGAGTTGTAATGGCAGTGGTTATCGCGGTCGGATCGGTATTTTTGAAATTCTCGAGCTAGATGAAAAGATGATCGATGCTATGCGTACTGGTAATCCGCAGGATTTTGCCAGAGCCGCGTTGCAGAGCCCTAACTTCACCCCACTCGCTGAGTCAGCTTTGCAATATTTGAGCGAAGGCATGACGACGATTGAAGAGGTCGCTAAGTTGGTGGAAGACGTGAGTGAATCTCAGATACCTTTGTCGAAGGATATTATCAGCCAACAAGGCGTTGAGGCGTAATTATGCCAATTTATCAATACCGTGGACGCAGTGGTCAAGGTCAATCCGTTACGGGACAATTGGATGCCGCGTCGGAAAGTGCCGCTGCTGACATGCTATTGGCGCGTGGCATTATCCCCCTTGAAGTCAAAGTCGCCAAAGTGGCTAAGTCGTTCTCACTGACTAAGTTATTTGGTGGCAAAGTCGCGTTAGAAGAATTACAGATTTTTACTCGACAAATGTACTCCTTGACCCGTTCTGGCATTCCTATTTTGCGGGCGATTGCAGGCTTATCTGAAACGGCGCATTCCCAGCGAATGAAAGATGCGCTTAATGATATTTCTGAGCAGCTCACCGCAGGGCGACCCTTGTCATCATCCATGAATCAACATCCCGATGTGTTTGATTCTTTGTTTGTTTCTATGGTGCACGTGGGGGAGAACACGGGTAAGTTAGAAGATGCCTTCATTCAACTTTCAGGTTATATCGAGCGTGAGCAAGAGACGCGGCGACGAATTAAATCGGCCATGCGTTATCCCATGTTTGTATTGATTGCGATTGCGCTCGCTATGGTGATCCTCAATATCATGGTGATCCCTAAGTTTGCCGAGATGTTTTCTCGCTTTGGCGCCGACTTGCCGTGGGCGACAAAAGTGTTGATTGGTACATCAAATCTATTCGTGAATTATTGGGCGCTGATGTTGGTGGCGCTGATTGGCACTATTATTGGCATTCGTTACTGGCACCATACGGAAAAAGGCGAGAAGCAGTGGGATAAGTGGAAGTTACACATTCCCGCCGTAGGGTCGATTATTGAGCGTTCGACGTTAGCCCGTTATTGTCGCAGTTTCTCTATGATGCTCAGTGCGGGCGTACCGATGACGCAGGCCTTAAGTTTAGTGGCCGACGCGGTAGATAATGCCTACATGCACGACAAGATAGTCGGTATGCGCCGTGGCATAGAGTCTGGCGACTCTATGCTGAGGGTATCGAATCAGAGCAAGTTATTTACGCCACTAGTGCTGCAAATGGTGGCTGTGGGGGAAGAAACGGGGCAAATCGATCAATTACTCAATGATGCGGCAGATTTCTATGAGGGTGAAGTAGACTATGATTTAAAGAACCTCACCGCGAAATTGGAGCCAATTTTGATCGGTTTTGTGGCCGTGATTGTCTTAGTGTTGGCCTTGGGGATATACCTACCAATGTGGGATATGCTCAATGTGGTCAAAGGTGGTAAGTAAGCGATATGGATAATATTTATTTCCTATCTTATACGTGGGACTGAGGTTAAATGCAGACTCAGCAAAAGGCTGAAAGCGATCTATTACGTATCTATGGACGTATGATCGCCATTGGAATTGTATTGGTTATCATGGCGGTGATCGGAGCTAAGTATTTTTTTACGCTACCGCAAATAGCGGCTCGTGGATTGGAAGTGGAACACGCCCGTTTTTTAAATGTGCTGGTGATGGTGCGTTCCCAGTGGTTGTCTTTGGGTAAGCCGGCGCAATTGCAGTTGAACTGGGAGGTATTTGATAATCCCTCCCTAGAAACTGAGTCGAGTGTTGTCGATATCAATGATTTAGGATGGCCACAACCTAAGCACCTAAATGATCAAGGCTGCCAAGATTTGTGGCAACAGTTAATGGGCGCTGAAACTGATAATTTAGGTCTAGAGGCGGATTATTTGGCTAAGGATAATAGCTGCCACTATCGGTCTAAAAATGGCGATAGTTTAGGCTATCAACTGAACTCTGGCAGGGTCATTTTTTTGACTGCTCCGTAAAATATTGTTAACTCAATGGCTTTTTAAAATTGATTTAACTGTTAGAATAAAATTTCTGAGGTCTGGGGACATATATATGAAAACTAAGCAAACAGGGTTCTCATTAATCGAACTTGTGATTGTGATTGTGATTTTGGGTTTACTCGCCGCAACTGCGATCCCACGATTCTTAAATGTCACCGATGATGCTGAAGATGCCAGTGTTGACGGTGTTGCGGGTGGTTTATCGACTGCAGTCAGCTTTGTGCGTTCTCAGTGGGAAGTCGATGGGCGTCAAAATAGCAGTGTTATCCTCGACGGTAACACAGTAAATGTCGATACACGTTTTGGCTATCCAACGGGAACTTCAGTAACCAGTGCGACAGCTATGACAAATGCCAGTTGCCAAGAAGTGTTTAACACTGTGTTGCAGAGTGCTCCACGTAACGTATTATTTAACCAAGATGCACGTAATCAACGTTATACCGCTCGTGTTATTAACGCCGCAGGCGGCAGTGCTAACTCAATTACTGGTGCAGTCGTCGCAGGTTTAGATTTATGTGTTTATCACCAAGTGGCTTCACTGGTGCTAAATCAAACGAATGGTGTACCCACTCCTGCCCCTGATTTAACAACGGTAGGTGCTAAGGGAATAGTGTATAACCCAGGCACAGGCAGAGTATTAAGCTTCACCCAAACGCCATTTGTACCATAGAAACTAAAGCGTCATGCTTAAGTTAATCAACTTTTTTGTAAAGTTATTGAATAGGTAATTAAGAATGAAAAGACAACAAGGTTTTACCTTAATAGAATTAGTAGTAGTGATCATCATCTTAGGTATTCTTGCTGTCACAGCGGCACCTAAGTTTATCAATCTTCAATCTGATGCACGTAAATCGACAGTTGAGGGTGTTAAAGCCGCCTTACAAGGTGCGAATACTCTGATTTATTCAAAGGCTGCTCTAGCTGGTAAAGAAAAAGCCACAGGTCAGACTGTAACTATTGCAACAGGTGTTGATGTCACGACTGATTATGGTTATCTCAATAGTGCTACGAGTTCTGCTGCTGTGAAAACTAACCTTGAAAATGCCTTGGATATGAAATTTGATGCATTGGCGACAGATACTGTAGGTACAGTGAATGATTTTGGTGTCGTGTATAAGAGTGCAACATCTTTCATTATTGTTCCTAAGGGAAAGAAAGACACTGACGCTTGCCGTTTAGAATATACACCTGCAACTAGCACTACATTACCTGTGTATTCAGTTGTAGCTACCGCGTGTTAATGGAGTCTTACAGAATGAAAAAGCAAAGTGGTTTTACATTAATTGAATTAGTAGTTGTTATTATTATTTTAGGGATTTTGGCTGTTACCGCCGCGCCTAAGTTTATTAATTTGCAAGGTGATGCCCGTCTTTCTGCTCTAAATGGTTTGAAAGCCTCCTTGCAAGGAGGTAACACTTTGTTGTATTCAAAAGCAGCTCTTCAAGGAGAGGAGGGTAATAATGGTGGAACTACTAAGAATATTGACTTAAACGGTGATGGTACTGATGATGTTATTGGAGTTTTTGGTTACGTTAAAGCAACTCAAGCTGACATCCAAGCAATATTAGATATCACTTTTGATGTAGGTACAACTCCGACTGTTACTGGAACAAACGAGTGGATTATAGATACTACTGCAACTACGCCTGCTGGGGGGGTCACTTTCTATCAGCGTGGGGCACCAGCTACTTGTAAATTCAGTTATGTTGCTCCGACAGTAAAAGGCACTCAACCAATATATACAGCATTACCTACTGCCGATAAATGTTAGTTTTACTTAATTAGAAGGCCTGCCTAGCAGGCCTTTTTTTTAGATAAAATACGGTTCTTGCATGATGTTAAATAAATGAGCCAGCCAAGGGTTTTCCGACATTTATTTGCGTTAATCATATCGTTGGCAGAAACTGAACCTAGTACATGAAATCAGCAATTAACGCGAGTGATGCTTAAATTCTCTATGTCAAAACAGGCCGGATTTACTTTAGTAGAATTAGTAACGACCATCATCTTGATTTCAATTCTTGCTGTGGTTGTACTGCCACGCCTGTTTACTCAGTCTTCCTACAGTGCTTATAGCTTGCGCAATGAGTTCATTAGCGAGCTGCGTCAAGTACAGCAAAAAGCGCTCAATAATACCGACAGGTGTTTTCGTGTAACCGTCTCTGGCACTGGTTATCAAGTGAGTCAATTCTCTGCCCGAAATGGGGCGGTTTGTTCTGGTACCGCATTATCGCCAAACCCGCTTTATACCCAAGCTTTTCAAGGTGGTGCTCAATTAGTGCTAGTGAGCACTAACAGCAGCAACTTTACCCTTGATTTCGATATCAATGGCCGACTTTTTCCAAGCTGTAATGGTGATTGTATTCGCGTGACCGCAAATGACACTGTGATGATTAATATATCCTCCGAGGGCTATATTTATGCGAATTAATCCTCGGTTGCTATTGGGCAAAGTATCAGTAAAAGCATCCAAAAAAGCCAAACCACAGAAGGGTTTTACCCTTATCGAATTAGTGATTGGCATGCTGGTGATTGGCATTGCAATAGTGATGCTAACCAGCATGTTATTCCCCCAAGCTGATCGTGCGGCCAGTACCTTACATAGAGTACGCAGTGCTGAGCTTGCACATTCGGTGATGAATGAAATCTGGGGTAAACGTTACGATCAAAACACCAATGCCAATGGTGGCACGCCAGCCTGTGGTAGTCCGCTA
Organism: Shewanella sp. ISTPL2; assembly: GCF_013283205.1. Lineage (NCBI taxonomy): Bacteria > Pseudomonadati > Pseudomonadota > Gammaproteobacteria > Alteromonadales > Shewanellaceae > Shewanella > Shewanella sp. ISTPL2. The sequence continues at coordinate 910,458 of NZ_JAAPAV010000001.1, forward strand.
GGGAGTAATTGTTCAACGTCATTAGGCCCTGAGTTCGGTGAGAGTCGAAACAACTTTAACGATGTGGATGATTACAACGGCTTAAATGAAACCGCGACTATGCTCAATTCGACCCAAACCTATGCAAATGCTTATCCTAACTATCGCTTAAGCGTCACAGTTGCCTATGGCGCAGTGTCCAATACTAAGCTAGTGACGATTAATGTGACTACGCCCGACAACGAAGTGATTACTTACAATATGGTGAGGAGTAATTACTGATGGCCTCACCTTTATCTACGGTTAATAAAAAATCCACACTAGGTTTTACCTTGGTCGAGATGGTCACTGTTATCTTGATTCTGGGGATTCTCGTGGTCGGGGTAAGTAGTTTTATTATTTTTGGTACGCGGATTTTTGTTGAGTCGAGTTCAGTCGATCAAGTGCTAAGTCAGAGCCGTTTTGCTGTTGAGCGAGTGACCCGTGAGTTGCGTAGTGCCTTGCCTAATAGCCTGCGAGTTAATACCGATTCGCTAACCTATCAATGTATTGAATTTGTGCCTATCGAAGCCAGCACGACTTATCTAACCATGCCAATTGTGCCTGCTGCTGCCGCGAGCACTGGGATAGTTATTCTAGATAATACGGTGAGTGCGATTCGTGTGAATCAATTCGCTTGGATCTATCCCTTGATTGATGCCGATGTGTATAGCAGCGCGAGACAAAAGCGAGCGCAGGTTAAAACGATTGCTACTGCGCCTTCCCCTTTGGAGCATCAAGTGACGCTGACTTTTACTGCGCCAACACGTTTTGCAGAAGCATCACCACGGCAAAGGATCTATTTTGGTTCGAGTCCAGTGAGCTATTGCTTTGAAAAGGGGCCAAGCGGCAATGAATTACAATTATTGCGTTATGCTGGTTATAACTTTAATGCCGTTCAGCCAAATCCTGCCGCTATGCCTGCCACTATGGGCACGGGCGTGCTAATGGCGCAAAGTGTGGCAAATGTTTTAAATAATGGTGCTGATTTACCGCTGATTTTAACGCCATCTAGCCTAGTGAATAATGCTATGGTGCATTTACAACTGCGGTTTAATGTAAATGGTGAGACGTTCCAATATCGACATCAAGTGCAGGTGATCAATGTCCCTTAATTCACATTGTCGCTCGGTAGGGCGTAACTCAGCATCCAGATCATCACTATCAAGATCGTCCTCTCACGCTCTGCCTGCGCGTCAACACGGCAGTGCATTGATTATTGGCGTATTTGTGATCACTGTGATGTTTCTACTGGCGTCAGCTCTGATCAATATAGTGGAAGACGGGGATACTGGATTAACCCAAGAAGTGTGGGGCACGCGAGCCTTCGCCGCTGCGAACAGTGGCGCCGATGCCGCATTGGCAACATTATTCCCATTAAATGGTTCAGTTGGCATTTGCCCTGCAACGAGCACTTGGAATCCTCCTAATGTAACAGGTTTCCATGCCTGCACTGTGACCTTGACGTGCAAAGCCTATGCGGTAGGTACCACCACCCAATATCGAATCAACAGTAAAGCGGTATGTGAAAGCGGCGAGACCCGTGTTAGCCGACAAGTTGAGGTAGAAGCCCGTGGGAACTAAGTTATCAAAAATGGTATTTAACAAAATAATGGCCAAATTCCCATTAATCCTTTTACTCCTAATCACGGCATTTACATCCCATTTGGCAAAAGCAGATTGGACTAAAACCTTTATAGAAGGTGTAAACAATTACGATAGAAACGGTTCAATTACCTTCAACAGTTCTTATTTATACAATGCCCCTAATAATGCAGGTCGTTGGTATAGTGACTTGCCAACTTATAACTATTTTCAAGGAGGAAACAGCTTTGACAATTTGTGTGTAACATCTAACAACTCTTATCGTTGGTGTCGTTCTGGAGACTATATTGCAACTTTACCTTCTAATCGTGTTGATTTTTCTCAGTGCACTTCTTCAAGCCCTGACAATGTTGGGCCCCCCACGTGGGATAATACGCGAATTAATGTAACTGAAGGTGAGTATAATAATATTGTTCTTGATGGAGGTTCAGATAAAACAATTCGGTTCGTTAGCAATAATGGCGTGTATAAGATGAAGTCGCTTACTGCTACTTCGGGCCGTATTGAGCTGGCTGCTGGACAATATTGGATTGAGAATTTATCTATTAATGACGGTGTAACTCTGGTATTCCCATCAACTGGTACCGTGTCATTTTTTATTAAAAATAACTATAGGCATTACAACTTAAACACAGTTGGGCAACCAGAAAAATTTCTCATTTATAGCTACTCAAATTTCACTCTCAATGGAGGGGCATATCTTAAATCCTATGTTGTTGCTGAAGGGAATGCGGTGCTAGAGGGGAGTTCCTCTTTGGAAGGAGCTATTACTGCTAGAAATATTAGTTTAGGTGGCAATAGTAGTATTAAATTTGACGATAATGCAGCAAAGATTGATGTTGTTCCAAATTGTAATCCTGCACCTGTTTTACAATGCTTTAACGATAATTTCTCCCAAAGCACTTTGAGTAATGACTGGGTTGTTTCTAAAAGTAGTGGAGGATTTACCCCTTCTATCCAAGGCGGTCGATTACGCTTAACCGAAGCTAAATCTGACCAATCTACGGCATCTACCTATCAAAGACTCTTTCCTGGAAAAGCTAACTTAGTGGAGATCCAGTTTGATCACTATGCCTATGGTGGCAATGGTGCCGACGGCATTGCGGTAGTGTTATCGGATGCTTCTATAACGCCGCAGCCTGGCGCCTTTGGCGGTCCATTGGGTTACGGTTATAAACCTGGTATTAATGGGTTCGCGGGTGGTTGGCTTGGGTTTGGTATTGATGAGTTCGGTAACTTCTCCGGTGAAGGCGGTAGTTCTAATGTCGGCCAGCGACGCCAGTCCGTTGCGGTTCGCGGTTCGGGTGTCGGCACGTCAGGATATAATTATTTACGCGGCGCTTGTAGTAATGGCACTACTAATACGAACGGTAGTTGCTTATCGCCTGCGGTAGACGGCAATAATGTGTCGCCTGCGCACAGGTATAAAATCACAATTGATTCGCAAGCCGCGAATCAATCTATTGTGAAAATTGAGCGTAATACAGGTTCGGGTTTTGTGACTTTAGTTCCCGCATTTAACGCCGCAGCACAAAATGGTCAGGCGGCCATTCCAAGTGATTTTTTATTGTCTTTAACGGGCTCAACGGGGGGCTCAAATAACAACCACGAAATCGATAACGTGCAAATTTGTGCTTTAAAATCAAATCCTATTGGTGCTCAGATCGATCATTTTGAGTTTGATCATACGGGTCAAGGTCTGACCTGTAATGCTGAGACGGTAACGATTAGAGCCTGTGCCAATGCCAATTGTAGTCAACTCTTTACTGCACCTCTTAGCGCAACCTTATTACCTGATTCTGCGGCAGATGGCGTATGGGTTGGCGGTAATCAAGTGAGCTTTAGCGGTGGCACGGCGCAACTGCAACTGAGGCGAAATACTCCTGGTGTAGTGACTTTAGGCGTGAAGGGCTCTAATCCCACCACTAAACCATTAAGCAAAACCCTTTGCCGTATTGGTAATGGTGGTTTGAGTGAAAACAATTGTTCACTCACCTTTGCCGACAGTGGTTTTGTATTCGATGTACCCGATAAGCGTGCGAATCGCCCCGAGCAAGTGTTAGTCAAAGCGGTGAAAAAATCCGATGTGACGAAGCAGTGTGTCCCAAGCTTCCAAAGCCAGACCAAAACGCTGAATTTCTGGAGCAGTTACCAAACGCCAAGCGCGCCTATCTCGCCTAAAGCCGTCACCATCAACAATATGGTAATTGGCACCTCGAGTGCCTCGCCTACGGCGGTGAACCTGCTGTTTGATACCAACGGACAAGCAAGCATTTCAGTCAATTACCCTGATGCAGGTAAATTACAACTAGATGCAAAATATACAGGGACAGGTGATGAACAGGGCTTAGTCATGGCAGGTTCAGACCAATTTGTCAGCGTACCAGCGGGATTGTGTGTTAAGTCTGTAGATGCCAATGCTAGCTGCTCAAACGCGAATATGACGTGTAATGTTTATCGTAAAGCGGGTCAAACCTTTGGCATGACAGTACAAGCGATGGCATGGGAAAAAGATGGCGATCCGGACTTTTGTTCGGGCAACTTACCCACGCCTAACTTTAGTGATGCGCAGATGAAGCTTGCCAGTAAAGTCGTTGCGCCAAGCATTGCCAACGGCGGACTTGATGGGGCGTTAGGCGTGGCATCCTACAGCCACTCGGCGCAGGCCAATAATCTCAATACCATCAGCAATCAGACCATCAGCGAAGTTGGAGTATTCCAAATTGCAGCGCAGGCTAGCCCAAATTATTTAGGGACGGCAAGCAGCTTAAATATTCCAATTGGATATTCAGCTAATATTGGCCGTTTTGTGCCCGATAGATTTTTAATCAGTAACGTATCGGTCATACCTGCCTGTGGCGGCTTTAGCTATATGGATCAGCTGTTCCCTATGTCGATGGAGCTCAGTGCTTTAAATATCGCGGGGGATATAACGAAAAACTATTTCCCGCCATTTTCCCTTGCCACGGCAAAACTGGTGGGAGAAAACAACAATAATGGTGTTGATTTACAGAGTCGCTTAAGTGCCTTACCTATAAAGGCTGATAGTTGGAATCAAGGTGTGGCGACGGTCGATGCTTCTTACCAAGCTAACTTTAGTCGGGTGACCCCAAATGTGGCGACGAATCTGTATCAGGATGGCCCCTTTGAGCTGCTCGATATTGGCGTGCAATTGATGGATAACGATCCTCGGCCGAATGGGCTTTACAGCTATGTGGCCTCACCAGACATGGATGCGGCATCAACAGGTACTTGCACTAACTGTAATGCTAAGAAAATCAGCACTCAAACCCTTCGTCATGGCCGTGTAGTGATGGATAACACCTATGGTCCTGAGACGGAAATACTGCGTATGCCGACACGGGCCGAATTTTGGAATGGCAGCAGCTGGGCCTTAAATACTGCCGATAACTGCACAACGGCAGTGTATGCTTTGGGTTCGCAGGTTGATCATTCCGCTCTTGGTTACAATTTTGATCCCGACTTAGTGGCGGGACAAAGTGTTGTGCGTTCTGGCGGGACTGCAACATTCCAAGCTGGCCAATTTGAGTTACTCTGGCAAGCCGTTACAACAAGTGGGTTGCCATACCGCGGCCAAGTGACGGCGCCCTTGGATGTGCCGACATGGCTAGAATGGTACTGGAATTGGAATGGCGTATCGCCAACAGCGGTCACTGAACCGCGGGCAAGTGCGTATTTTGGTCGTTATCGAGGGCATGACAAAATAATCTATTGGCGTGAGGTAAACTAATCTGAGTTATTTCTCTCATTAAATTGAACTCAGGCTTTCCCTTGAAATGGGCTGCCATTTCACTTATTGGAAGTCGACGAAAACGCTTGTAACAGATTCTAAATGCAATGCCTTAGTTTTATATTTGTTGCTGAATTGTATGTTCACTCGTTTTTTGTTGCTGATATTTTCGTCAATAAACAGTATTTTCCGCTTAAATACTGTTTTTTACGTGGCGATTTGAAAAAAAATCACTTCATTAGCGATTGTTAACCTCCTCGGTCTTGTGGAATCAGGGTGGCATTGATAAAGTTAGCTGATTTTTCTTTTCTTCTGACTCCACAGAATACAGGCTAGTTACATGTTTAAGAAGCTACGCGGCATTTTTTCTAATGATCTATCGATCGATTTGGGTACAGCTAACACATTAATTTATGTTCGTGGCGAAGGCATAGTCCTCAATGAGCCTTCTGTTGTTGCTATACGTGGTGAGCGTAGTGGCTCCGGTCAGAAATCTGTTGCCGCGGTCGGCACAGAAGCTAAACAAATGCTAGGCAGAACGCCTGGCAATATCCAAGCTATCCGCCCAATGAAGGACGGTGTTATTGCAGATTTTTATGTGACGGAGAAAATGTTGCAGCACTTTATTAAACAAGTGCACAACAATAGCTTTTTTCGTCCAAGTCCACGCGTGCTTGTGTGTGTGCCCGTTGGTGCCACTCAAGTAGAACGCCGTGCTATTCGTGAATCAGCCATGGGCGCTGGTGCTCGCGAAGTGTATTTAATTGAAGAACCAATGGCAGCTGCGATTGGTGCGGGTTTACCCGTATCTGAAGCGACCGGCTCTATGGTGGTGGATATCGGTGGTGGTACCACTGAAGTCGCGATTATTTCACTTAATGGTGTAGTGTATTCGTCTTCGGTACGTATCGGCGGTGATAAGTTTGATGATGCGATTATCAACTATGTCCGCCGTAATTACGGGAGCTTGATTGGTGAAGCCACGGCTGAGCGTATCAAGCACACTATCGGCACTGCTTATCCTGGCGATGAAGTGCTAGAGATCGAAGTCCGCGGCCGTAATTTGGCAGAAGGTGTACCTCGTAGCTTTACACTGAACAGCAATGAAATTTTAGAAGCCTTACAAGAGCCATTATCTGGCATCGTAAGTGCTGTGATGGTGGCGTTAGAACAATCTCCACCAGAATTAGCTTCAGATATTTCTGAGCGCGGTATGGTGTTAACTGGCGGCGGCGCTTTATTGCGTGATTTAGACCGTTTATTAATGCAAGAAACCGGAATTCCTGTAATGGTGGCGGACGATCCATTGACCTGCGTAGCACGTGGCGGTGGTAAAGCCCTCGAAATGATTGATATGCACGGCGGCGATCTGTTCTCCGAAGAAACCTAATTTAACTTCGGTATGGGGCGGTTAATCACCGCCTTAGCTTTCCTATGAAGCCAATTTTTGTTCGTGGTATTTCAAACCAATTCCGTCTGACACTGGCAATTATTTTGTCGGTGGCTTTGCTCGTGGCTAATCATCGCCTCGATCCTGTACGGCAATCGTTATCCTCTTTTTTTAGTCCATTGCAGTACTTAGCGAGCGTGCCCGGTGTTGCGCTTGACTGGTCGTCTGAAAGTTTTGCCACCCGCAATATGTTAGCGTTGCAGAATAAAGAGCTGCTCAGGCAGCAATTGCTGATGAGTGAACGCTTACAGCGTTTCGAACACTTACGCCAAGAAAATGAACGTTTACGCGCACTGTTGGGCTCACCAGCCTACCTTGATTCGCGCAAAATGGTGGCTGAAGTATTGGAGGTTGCTAGCGATCCTTTCCATCACTATGCGGTGTTAAACCATGGTTCACGCAGTGGTGTATTTGTTGGGCAGCCTGTGGTCGACGCCCAAGGGGTTGTTGGCCAAGTGGTACAAGTCAGTGAAATGACCAGTAGGGTGCTATTGCTCTCCGATGTATCACACGGATTACCTGTGCGTATCACCCGTAATGATGTGCGCCTTGTTGCCAATGGTACGGGTGAGTTAGATGAAATAGAGCTGCGCCATGTGGCCAAGAGTACCGACATTCGTGTCGGCGATTTGCTGGTCACCTCAGGTTTAGGGAATCGTTTCCCGGAAGGTTATCCGGTCGCGCGGGTAATGGAAGTGTTGACTGAAGATGGTCAAAGTTACGCTCGAGTTACCGCCCAGCCTTTAGCGGCTTTAGATCGTATTCGTTATTTATTGTTGATTTGGCCATCCCCCGATTCTGGTGTGACTTTACCGAGTCAGCCTACCGTGCCTGCTGCGGATCATTCATCGAGCGATAATGTACCAAAAGCAGATAGCGCTGTTCCTGCTGGCGGAAGTGTCACGCCAGCAGAGGCTTCTAAACCTGTGACCGCGCCTGCGACCAAACCGTCAACGGAAACCACTCCTCCTGTGGCTGAGGTGCATTAATGAGTTTTCAGGCCGCCAATGGGCGCTTTATTGTTTGGGTGACATTATTTATTGGCGTGATCAGCCAGATCATGCCTTTGCCAAGTGCTATTGATGCTTGGCGTCCAGACTGGCTATTAATGATTGTTCTCTATTGGTCTATCGCATTACCCCACAGATACAACATCTTAACCGCATGGGTTTTAGGCCTAGTATTAGATATTTTATTGGGAGCCACCTTAGGTGTGCGCTCTTTAGCCATGTCTTTGGTTATTTATATCGCTATCTTGCATTGCCAGCGTTTGCGAAACTTCCCTCAATGGCAGCAGTCGTTAGTGATCATGCTACTGATTTGTATTTATCACTTAGTGATTTACTGGGTTGAATTTGTGATGCAAGAGGCTGTTTTCAAAACGGATCTATTTTTACCTGCGATTTCAGGATTAGTGATCTGGCCTTGGATATTTTGGATTTTACGTCGGGTTCGACGTCATTATAAGGTTCGTTAACTGTGGATTTAGTTTTAGCTTCAACTTCGCCACGTCGCAAAGAATTATTGGCACAGATTGGATTCGGTCGTCCTGAGTTTAGTTTCACGCAAGTGGCACCGGATATTGATGAAACTGTGCAACAGGGCGAAGCGCCAAGGGATTATGTACGACGTTTAGCTGCTGAAAAAGCCCAAGCTGGACTGGCATTATGCGCAGATATGTCACAGCCTGCTGTATTAGGTTCTGATACTATCGTAGTGCTTGAAAATCAAATATTAGGTAAACCGCTGGATGTGGCCGATGCTAAGCAAACGCTCAGTAAACTGTCTGGCCGAACGCATACTGTGATGACGGCTGTGGCACTGACCTACAAAGCAGGCGAGTCTGACTCAACCTTAAAAACTTCAGTGCGCTTAGTCGAAACACAAGTGCGTTTTTGCGCTTTATCGGCAGCTGACATTGAGGCTTATGTGGCTTCAAAAGAGCCCATGGATAAGGCGGGCAGTTATGGCATTCAAGGGCTCGGCGGGTGTTTTGTGGCTGCAATTGAAGGCAGTTATTCTGGCGTTGTAGGTTTACCTCTGGTTGAAACGCGTGAGTTGTTAGCCGAAGTTGGCTTTATTTAACTGCTGCTGGTTGCTTATATTGCGATTTTGGCTTGAGGTTAGAATGAACCTTATTGGCGTTTAGGGCTCTGAATCGAGTACTCCAATGACGTTGACCTTGTTCCTTTATTCGGTTTTCATGCTTAGAGAGTTTGTAACTTCGATTAATTAATCTAGTTTCCCGAATGGGGTGAGTCGTGAATACCAGTCGCTTAAATCCAAATAAAATACAGCGCAAGATGGGTTCAGAATTACTGATCAACGTAACTCCATCTGAGGCGCGCGTTGCTTTAGTTGAGCATGGTGTGCTGCAAGAAGTCCATATTGAACGCCGGATGAAACGGGGTTTAGTGGGGAATATTTACAAAGGTAAAATCAGCCGTGTGTTACCCGGTATGCAAGCCGCCTTTGTCGATATTGGCTTAGATAAAGCGGCTTTTTTACATGCGTCCGACATAGTACCGCACACTGAGTGTGTCGCCGATGTTGAGAAAGGCCATTTCGTTGTTCGTGATATCGCCGAGTTAGTCCGTCAAGGGCAAGACATTATGGTGCAAGTGGTTAAAGATCCGCTGGGCACCAAGGGCGCACGCCTAACGACCGATATCACGCTGCCTTCCCGTTATTTAGTCTTTATGCCAGGTTCTAGCCATGTTGGTGTTTCCCAGCGTATTGAACTAGAAGAAGAACGCAGTCGCCTCAAACAAATTACTTTGCCCTATGTTGATGATGACGGTGGTTTTATTATCCGCACCGCCGCCGAAGGCGTAGGGGAAGATGAGTTATCCCAAGATGCGGCATTTTTACGCCGAGTTTGGTCAAAGGTGAGTGAGCGACGTAAACGCAGTGGTGTGTCGCTCCTGTATCAAGATTTAGCCTTACCTGTGCGCATTGTGCGTGATTTTGTCGGTACTGAGCTGGACCGTATTCAAGTGGATTCTCGCCGCACTTTTGCCGAGTTGCAGTCTTTTGCGCAGGAGTTTATGCCAGAGATTGCCGATAAGATTGAGCATTATTCAGGACCTGCGCCTATTTTTGATCTCTACGATGTGGAGAACGAAATTCAACGTGCACTCGGCCGTAAAGTCGAGCTCAAGTCTGGTGGCTATTTGATCATAGATCAAACCGAAGCCATGACGACTGTGGATATCAATACCGGCGCCTTTGTGGGGCACAGGAATCTTGAAGAAACCATTTTTAATACCAACCTCGAAGCGACCCAAGCGATAGCGAGGCAGTTACGTCTGCGTAATCTCGGCGGCATCATTATTATCGATTTTATCGACATGATGACGGCGGATCATAAGGCTCGTGTTCTTAGTAGCTTAACCAGCGCTTTGTCTAAGGATAGGGTGAAAACCAATGTGAGTGGTTTTTCGGGGTTAGGTCTAGTCGAAATGACCCGTAAGCGTACCCGAGAAAGTTTAGAGCATGTCGTCTGCGGCGAATGTCCGGCCTGCCATGGCACGGGGAGCATGAAGACAGTCGAGACGGTTTCCTATGAGGTCTTTCGCGAAATAATCCGTTTAAACCGTGCCTACGATGCTGATGAGTTCCTGTTGTATTGTTCGCCTGCCGTGTATCAAAGTCTGCATACCGATGATAATCATCTTATTGCTGAACTTGAGGTTTACATAGGTAAGCGCATCCGTTTGCAAAATGAGCCTATGTACTCACAGCACAAATACGATGTGGTGATGATGTAGTGGCTACGCTTTTTACTGCAAAAAAATTTAGCCGTTTTTGTTGGCAATTTCTGGCGCTTATTTTGGTCTTGTTTGCGCTTGCCGTCAGTTTGATCCGTGGCTTATTACCGCAGGTTGATGAAGTTCGCCAGCAACTGGTTAATTACGTAAAAAGCGAATATAAAGTCGATGTGCAAGTGGGGGAGTTATCCGCCCATTGGCAGGCATTTGGCCCTGCAATTAACATCGATGACTTAGTGATCCCGCCACAGGAACAACTGCCTGTGACCTTGATGATCAAGAACGTACAAGTGAAGTTAGATTTTTGGCAATCGCTGCTCACACTCACCCCGCGAATCGAAGATGTCAATTTTGAGGGTGTCCATGTCGCTTTAGACATGGATAAGCTTACTGAAAACGATCCCGCCACAATTAATAAAGCCCCGCAACTCGATTGGCTTTATGCCCTGTTACTCAAACAACTCGATAGATTCTCCTTAACCAATGCCACTGTGCAATTGCTGAGCATGCACCAAGAGTTTCGCCCGATCCATATCCGTCATTTGAACTGGCGCAATCATGGTGAACGTCACCGCGGTGCGGGAGAGTTGTATCTTGATAGTCATGCCTCTGAGCATGAATCTCTCGGATTACAGTTAGATATCAAGGGCGATGGTGCAAATCCCGACAGTTTGACTGGGCAGATTTATTTGGCGGCTAACTCTTTGGATTTAGGTGAATGGGCTTCACGTCAGCCTAATCCCTATGATTCTACTCAAAAGTTACCCTTAGAAGGGGTTGTCAATCTTAAGGCTTGGCTTACGTTTGCCGACCGCAGCATCAGTTCTGCTATGGTTCATTTTGAGCCGAGCTGGCTGCAATGGACATTAAAGCAAGAGCCGCAGAGATTTGAAATTCAAGCGGGCGATATTGTTTGGCAGCCAAAGGCGACAGGTTGGGAAGTGCAAAGTTCAGGACTGGATTTTGTCACCAATGGTGAGCATTGGCCGGCGTTAACGCTGGCCGCGAAGCGTCAAAACGATGAATTATTTGCCTATGTGAATCAAGTTAATACTCAGAGTCTATTGCCGCTGCTGCCGCTATTTCCTGGAGTCGATAGAGCCGTATTACGTCAATGGCATGCGTTAGCTCCCGAGGCTAGTATTGGACCAATCCGCCTGTATCAAAAAGCCGACCAGCCTTTGCTCGCCAGTACCGAAGTGAAGCAGTTGCATTGGCAGAAGGTCGAGGGTATTCCCAATACTCATCCAATAGATGCAAGCCTGCGCTGGCAAGATAAGACGCTGTATTTCTCTCTACCTGAACAAGTGTACACCCTCGATTTTGGTGATGAATTTTCGGCGCCATTAGTGTTCAATGGGGCGCCAATTAATGGTCAATTCGATACTGAACATCTGAGTTTAAATGTGCCTCAGTTGCAGTTTGAAAACGAAGATATCGGCGTTGATGCGGCATTGAATTTGGACTTTAGCGGTGCTGCACACATGGCGCTGGCGGCCAATGTTCGTATCAACAATGTGGCCAATGCCGACAAGTATTTCCCCAATAAGGCGATGGGTGAATCACTGGCCGAGTATTTGGATACTGGGCTTAAAGCGGGTCAGACCCAAGATGCGCAAGTTGTTTGGCGTGGTCCGTTAAGTGGTTTTCCCTTCGATGATAATAGCGGCGTATTTCAGGCAGCATTTACCTTAACAGATGCTAAATTTCAGTTTCAACCCGACTGGCCTGCAGTCACAGATCTGTCCCTTAACGCTTTGTTTGAAAATACCCGCATGGATCTTTGGTTAAACCAAGGCAAGCTGATGAATGTGGATGCCACAGGTGCCCATGTATTTATTCCCGCCATTGGTGAACAGACGCTGCTAAGGATTGAAGCCGAACTGGCTACTCAAGGCAGTGCGGCGACTAAGGTGTTACAAGCCTCACCTTTGGCGAGCTCAGTAGGCAAAACCTTAGATGTCGTGCAAGTGCAAGGTGCTGTTACTGGCACTTTAGACATTAGCATTCCACTGTATGAAGGTGAAGCTGAAGATATTCGTGGTCAAATCCGTTTTGATAATACACCGGTATATATTGCTCAGCCACGGCTTCAACTTCATGGCGTGACTGGTGTAGTCGACTTTGCGAATGAAGTTGTGACAGGAAAAGGCATCAAAGCGCGCTTGTTCGAACAACCGCTCAGTTTAACTTTCGACACTCAGCCTAAAGGTAAAGATTTTGGCCTTAATCTTTCGCTGAAAAGTCGTTGGGATCTCAGCCGTCTCCCCGATGAATTACACAATCCCTTGAGCGATTTTTATCAGGGAAAAATCAGTTGGGACGGTGCTATGACTATGCTATTTACTGAGCAAGGTTATCAAATCCAAGCCAAAGTGACTTCGGATATGCTGGGGACGCAACTGTTGCTCCCAGGATACTTTGCTAAACCCGAAAATGAACCACGACCTTTAGTCGCCGAGTTTGTTGGCGATCAAGATAATGCGACGCTCGATGTCAAACTTGCCAGTCATGCCGAGTTTATCGGTGGTTTCGATGCCGATAAAGGTGCAAATTTTAGTTATTTTGACTTGTTATTGGGGCGTTTATTCGATGAGGATGAAGCCAGAAATACGGAACAAGGTCATATTCAAATCGATCTCGGTAAGGCCAAATTAGCCGAATGGTTACCTGTGATTAATGCCTTTGTTGGTCAAGAGAAAATACCGAAAACGGGCATTTTAGTTGATGATATTCCCCATAAAAGTTTATTTCCCGCGGTGGCGAGTATCGATTCTCATATCGGTCGGCTCGATCTTTTAGGGCAACAACTGACGGAGCTTAGGCTTAATGCTAAGCCTAACGAGACGGGATGGCGTTTTAATACCGTTGCCAACGAATTTGACGGTTGGGTCGATTTCTATCCAAATTGGAAAACTCAAGGTCTCAAAGTTGTGGCGAATAAATTCTATTTTTCACCTGAGGTAAAGCCGAACACGGATGCCGATTTTGCTAGTGATCAAGTGCTCACTAACTTGCCGCCAGTTGCAGTGAATGTGGAAGATTTTCGTTTCTTCGATAAATCCTTTGGAAAGCTCGTTTTGCAGGCGAGCCCACAAGCGGCAGGATATAAGATTCAAACATTGTCTTTGACTACGCCCAATGTCAATTTGCAGGGCAGTGGCATTTGGCAGCAACAGGCTGGACAGAATAAAACTGATCTCAGTGTTGAGTTAAATGCCACTCAGTTTAGTTATCTATCTGCTCAATTGGGTATAGAGCCTGGCGTTAATGAAGCCCCCTTGAAGGTTAATGCGGACTTATCTTGGCAAGGTGCTCCCTATGCCTTCTCCCTCGAAACCTTAAATGGCAAGGTGAAATTCAACTTAGGCAAAGGCCACTTATCTCAGGTGAGTGACAAGGGCGCGCGGATTTTCTCCCTGTTCAGTTTAGATTCTTTGGTGCGTAAACTGTCGCTGGATTTCACCGATGTCTTCGGTCAGGGCATGTATTTCAATTCTTTCAATGGCAATTTGCAGATTGATAATGGCGTGGTGAAAACCACTGACACTGAAATGGATGCCATCGCGGGTAATATGAAGGTGCGTGGCTATACGGATCTCACCACTGAAAGTTTGAATTACGATATCCGCTTTGTGCCACAATTGGCCTCAAGTGTGCCGACTGTCGTATTGCTAAGTACCAGCGCTTGGACACTGGGTCTGGGGGCCTTTGCCCTGACAAAAGTGCTTGAGCCTGTGATTGAAGTGATTTCAGAAATTCGTTTTCGGGTGACTGGGACTATGGCAGAGCCTGTGGTCGAAGAGTTAGAGCGTAAGAGTAAAGAGATTGAAATTCCAGAATCTATTTTACCTGTGGTTGGAGTTGAGCGCCCAGCGGTGTCGACCGAAGCCGCGAGTCATAACGCCGATATCACTCAGCCGGTAGAGACTAAATCGACCGAGGCTCAATTAACAGAAGCTAAGCCAACTGAAACTAAATTAACTGAAGCTCAGTCAACTGAAGTCAAACCAAGCAACACTAAATCTGAGCCACAGTTTCAAGCAACACAACCAGAAGCGCTCGAGCCACAAGACGTTAAGCCTGAAGAGGCCAGATCTGAAGAATCAAAGTCAGAAGAGCTAAAGCCAGCAACAGATCAAATTAAAGCGCTCGATTTAAAGCGGGAGCAACCTCAAGCGACGCCTTCGCCTGAAGTGCCGAACACGCCTGCCACACCAGAGAATCAGCCAGCAGTAGAATCGATTAAGCAAATTCAGGGAGATCAGAATGCACATCAGCCTGTTGCAATGTCAGAGCAGTCGCGACGTCAGCGCCAATCTACAGTTTATCGAATCGCAGCTTAACGAACTCAAACGGGATGTCGATGCGCCCCATTTAGTCGTGTTACCCGAATGCAGTTTACTGTTTGGTGGCCATGAAAGTCAGCAACTTGCCTATGCGGGCGATGTTCATCAGAGTCCGCTCAAATCGGCGTTAAGTGCACTGGCCGCCAAGTATCGGGTGTTTATGGTCGCGGGGACTATTCCGGCGTTGGCTGAGGATGATCGTGTCTATAGTCGCAGTTATCTGTTTGATGATAAAGGTGATACTTTAGGGCATTACGATAAACTGCACCTTTTTGATGTGGATGTTGCCGATGGTACAAAACAATATCGCGAGAGCGAAACCTTCTGCCCCGGTGATCACATTAGTGTTATCGATACACCTTTTGGCAAAATTGGCTTAACCATCTGTTATGATTTACGCTTTCCTGACTTGTTTAGGGCGATGCGCCTTGCGGGTGCCGAGATTATTGCTGTTCCTTCTGCCTTCACCAAGGTGACGGGGAAAGCCCATTGGCAGGTATTGTTACAGGCAAGAGCGATTGAAACCCAATGCGTTATTCTTGCTGCAGCTCAGTGGGGACAGCATAACGAAGGCAGCCGTGAAACTTGGGGGCAGAGCATGATAGTCGGTCCTTGGGGGAATATTTTGGCTGAACTTAAAACCGGTACGGGTTGGGTACAGGCTGAGGTCGACTTAACCGAACTGCACAGTATTCGCAGTAAAATGCCCGTCATGCAGCATAATCGTTTCCTTGAACCAAGCTTGAAATAATGCGCCAATAGCCAGCAGATGAGTTGAAATGCTGAATTTGCGTTTGAGTCGATATGCAGCATTAACACATAGAATTAGTACACCGAATTTACACTCAGAATATCAAGATCCCTTTGGGTCAAAGAGAGCATAGATGCCATTTTTAGCACAAGTAGAGCAAAGTTTATTGAAGAATGGGTTAGCGTTAGAGGGCCTGCAAACCTATCTAAACACCATACATCAGCACAAAATCGATTATTCCGATCTCTATTTTCAAGGTAGTCGCCACGAATCTTGGGTGCTGGAAGACGGCATCATCAAAGACGGTAGTTTCCATATTGAACGCGGTGTAGGCGTGCGGGCCATCAGCGGTGAGAAAACGGGTTTTGCCTATGCCGACGACATCACTCCTGCCGCCTTAAGCGCTGCAGTACAGGCTGCCCGTGGCATTGCTAGTGCGGGTGAGCAGACTCAGGTACAAGCCTTTAAACGTCAAAAAGCATTGGCGTTATACGACAGCTTAGATCCGATTGCGGCGATGGAAGAAGTCAAAAAAATCAACCTGCTGAAAGAAGCCGATGCTTTTATTCGCAGTCTAGATAGCCGGATTATTCAAGTGGTGGTTAGCCTTGCTGGTGTGCACGAAGAAATCCTCGTTGCTGCGAGTGATGGCACTCTGGCGGCCGATATCCGTCCTCTGGTGCGTTTTAACTGTAGCGTGATTTTGGAAGAAAACGGTAAACGTGAACGTGGCGGCGCCGGTGGTGGTGGTCGTCATGACTACGGTGTTTTAATGGCAAGCGATGACACAGGTTTACCTATGTGTTTCGCCTTTGCCCGCGAAGCCGTGCGTCAAGCGCAGGTCAATCTAAATGCCATCGATGCGCCAGCGGGTGAAATGCCTGTGGTGTTAGGTAATGGCTGGCCCGGTGTATTGCTCCACGAAGCGGTTGGACATGGTTTGGAAGGCGACTTTAACCGTAAAGGCAGCAGTGCCTTTAGCGGCAAAGTCGGCCAGCAGGTTGCGTCTAAGTTAGTGACTGTGGTCGACGATGGCACCTTGCCTAATCGTCGTGGTTCACTGAGTATCGACGATGAAGGTGTACAAACCCAAAGAACCGTATTGATTGAAGACGGTATTTTAAAGGGTTACATCCAAGACAAACTCAATGCTCGCTTAATGGGTGTTGCGCCAACGGGTAACGGTCGCCGCGAATCCTACGCACATTTGCCTATGCCACGTATGACCAATACTTATATGACGGCCGGTGAGTCAGATCCCAGTGAGATTATTAAGTCAGTGAAGAAGGGAATTTACGCCCCTAACTTTGGCGGTGGTCAAGTCGATATCACTTCGGGTAAGTTTGTGTTCTCAGCATCCGAAGCCTATTTGATCGAAAATGGTGAAGTGACTCAAGCCATTAAAGGCGCTACTTTAATCGGTAATGGCCCTGAGGCTATGAGCCAGATTTCTATGGTCGGTAACGATATGGCTTTAGATCAAGGAGTGGGCGTTTGTGGTAAAGATGGTCAAAGTGTGCCTGTGGGTGTGGGTCAACCGACCCTAAAACTCGATAAGCTCACCGTGGGCGGAACAGCATAAAACCTAGAACCTTACGCTTATGGGTTCTAGTCGCTACCCACCATGAATGTTATCATTCGCAAAGGAAATTAGAGTAACTACTCTAGAGGTGTTAATGAAACTATCACGTGTAGTATGGCTGTGCCTATTATCATTGCCTTCGGCTGGCTATGCTCAGCCGATTAGCTTTACTGATGCTTGGCAGCAAGTGCTGAAGGTGAGCGACAAGTTGCAAGCACAATCGCAGGAAGTTAACCGCGCTAAGGGGGAACAAGAGGCGGGCGAGAGCTTAAATTTGCCCTCATTAGACATTCGCGGTAACTATATTCATTTGGATAAACCGATTGAGTTTGATCTGAAAGAATTAAATTCTGTGATTTCTATCCCGCCATCGCTTGGCGGCATTATTGCGGGTATTCCGCCGCTGCCCTTAAGTGAACAAGATATTTTTAGCGCCAGCTTACAGGCAATGTGGCCGATTTATACGGGCGGACAGATCACTGCGGCTCAAGGTATACACGCGGCTATGGTGGCCGAGAAGCAACAAGAATTACAATTGGCTACTCGTGATTTATTTACCCTGCTGGTGGATAGATATTACGCTGTCGATGTGACGTTGGCATTGGTGAATACTCAGACTGATCTGGTTGGCTCGTTAACTAAGCATGTTGATCATGCTTTAGCACTAGAGCGCGAAGGGCAAATTGCTAAGGTTGAGCGCCTCAATGCTCAGGTCGCCCTAGACAATGCTAAAGTCAATTTAGGCAGTGCTCGTCGGCAACACGAAATGGCAGTGATCGCGCTGGCACGTATGCTACAGCAAAGTCAGGTGAGCACAAATTCTCCCTTATTTGTACTGCCACAGGCTCCTTCATTCGCTCAACTCAGCCAAATTACCCTGAGCCAACATCCGGCGCTCAAATTGCTCGAAGCGAAAGAAACGCAAGCGAACGGTTTAATAGCGTTGGAAAAAGGTAAATACCATCCAACGGTTTTCCTCTTCGGTAACTACACCTTGTATGAAGAGGACACACTCTTGACGAGCATCACACCTGACTGGATGGTTGGGGTTGGGGTCAATGTACCACTGATCAGCCGCGATGGCCGTAGCGGTAAGGTCGAAGCGGCGAAAAGTGCACTCTTACAAGCTCGTTATACCAAGGCACAAACTAAACAAGACTTGAGCCTGCTGGTGGATCAAAGCTATCGCCAATTATTACAGGCCGAGGAAGAAGTGACGGCGCTCGATACTTCGCTCGAACTTGCTATTGAAAACCTGCGTCTTAGGGAAATCGCCTTTAATCAAGGGCTTTCAACCTCTATCGACAGAGTCGATGCGGAGCTGAAACTGAGCGCAGTGAAAACTCAGCAATTGGCTGCCCGTTATCGTTATGTGCAAGCCTATGCCAGATTAATGGCCATCAGTGGTCAATTAGATGAATTTATCGGTCGTACCACAGCCCCTACCCAAGTGCAGGAGACAAACAATGCGCGCTAACAGAATACTTGCCCTTGTGGCGTTGGTCGCATTAGGCCTTATCTTAGCCTATGGACTCAAGCTCGCTTATAGCCCGCAGCCGAGTTTGTTGCAGGGCCAGATTGAAGCCCGTGAGTACAATGTTTCGTCCAAGGTGCCAGGCAGAGTCGAGCAAGTGCTCGTGCGCCGCGGTGATAGTGTGGCCCAAGGGGATTTATTATTTGCGATCCGCAGTCCTGAGCTAGATGCAAAGTTAATGCAGGCCGAAGGTGGCCGTGATGCCGCTAAGGCGATGCAGCTAGAAGCCAACAACGGTGCTCGCAGTCAAGAAGTGATGGCAGCCAAGGAGCAATGGCTCAAGGCGCAGGCGGCGGCAACGCTCGCTAAAACCACTTATACCCGAGTCGAAAATTTATTTAACGAAGGTGTGGCGGCAAGACAAAAACGCGATGAAGCCTTTACCCAATGGCAAGCTGCAAAATACACAGAACAAGCGGCCTTAGCCATGTACCAAATGGCCGAGGAAGGTGCGCGGGCGGAAACCAAAGTGGCTGCGGCAGGTAATGCCCGTAAGGCTGAAGGTGCAGTGAAAGAAGTTAGCGCCATTATGGAAGATAGCCAAATGCGCGCACCTAAATCGGGTGAGATCAGCGACGTGCTGTTACAGGCGGGTGAATTGGCTCCCAGTGGTTTTCCGATTGTTAGTTTGATTGATATGCAGGATGCTTGGGCCGTGTTCCAAGTGCGAGAAGACCAACTTAAACGTTTCAAAAAAGGTCAAACAATTCAATTAACGATTCCGGCACTCGGGCAGGATGTGGATTTTACTGTGTCCCATATCAGTGTGATGGGTGAGTTTGCCACTTGGCGTTCGACCGAAAGTGGCCATGATTTTGATATGCGAACCTTTGAAGTGGAATTGCGTCCAAACCAGCCGATTACCGATCTGCGTGTCGGCATGTCTGTGCTGCTGCGTAGTGAGTAAAAGTCGTGACTGAACGTACGCCTCACGCCAACGCGGCGGACAAGATTAAGGGCGAATCACAGCCATCGAGCATAAGCTTTATGGCGTTGCTCACAGCGTTAGTTCGCCGTGAGCTGCGTGCCCTATGGCATGACCCTTGGCAGTTAGCGCTGATAAGTTATATTCCACTACTGGGGATTTTATGCTTATGGTGGTTGTTCAGTGCAGGTCTGCCAAGGCAACTGCCCGTGGCGATTGTCGACCAAGATCATAGTCAATTGAGCCGCATGTTGACTCGTCAGCTTAAGGCAAATCCAGTTACCGATCCGCAAAGTTTTACCGACTTATCCTCGGCGATAAGCGCGATGCAACAGGCGAAAGTCTACGCTATTGTGGTTTTTCCCTATGATATGAAAAAGGATTTACTTACAGGCCATAAACCTACAATTGATGTGCGCTACAACAGTCAATTTTTGCTGGTGGGTAAGTTACTTTCAAGCCAAATTCAGCTGAGTTTAGGCGACGGATTACAGCAAGTGGCGGGTTTAAAGCAGCTCGCAAATGGTACACCGAAATCCCAAGTCACAGTGAATTTAAGCCCAGTCAAAAGCCAAACAACAGCCCTGTTTAACCGAAATAACAATTACATAGGTTTCTTAGTACCGCCAGTGCTGATTGCGCTGTGGCAGTTGTTATCTATGTTAGTGATGGCAAACAGCTTAAATCGAGAGCTGCATTTAGCGCCTACCACTCAGGCCGATGGCATGTCGAATCTCTTAACTGAACATTTTTGGCCTAAGGTGTGGGCGAAAATGGTGCTGTTTACGCCGATATTGATGCTGCAGGGCGGCTTTATTTTAGCTTGGCTGTATTTGTATCTTGCTCTGCCGATGGCGGGGAGTTTAGCCCTATTATTGCTCGCGCAATTAGTCATGTTATTGGCAGTCTGGAGCTTAGTGTTATTAATATTTGTAGTGATGCGTGACAGTGCGCGGGTTATCAGCTTTTGTACCGCTTTATTTGCGCCAGCGTTTGCCTTTATGGGCATTACTTTTCCGACTCACGAAATGCCGCAATTAGCCCAGTGGTGGCGACTTATCATGCCATCGAGCCATTATATTGAGTCCCATGTTAGTATCGTGAGTTATGGCGCCACTTGGCCAAGTGTAGCGAGCCAAATCACCAGCTATTGGGGCTTTATCTGTCTGATACCTTTGATATATTTCCTGTCGCGTAAATTACTGCCTATCACAGTTAACACCAATGCTTCAGTGACGGTTTATGACTCGGACGCAGCTATATCTGCGAAGGGGCAATAGGATGAATTTATCCAATAGCGAACACGCAAACACACCACGTCAGCTCAGTCTGTGGCGACTGATCCTCACTGAATTTAAGGCCATTATTAGCGATAAAGCGATTGCTGTGACTTTATTTGGCGGTGTACTGTTTTATTCGGTTTTGTATCCTTTGCCCTATCTGAATCAAGTGCCGACCGAGCAACAACTGATCGTGGTGGACTTAGACCATTCTTCCCTAAGCCGTCAATTGATCCGTCATGCCGATGCCAGCGCAAAAATTCAAGTCATAGGTCAAGTCGGTTCGATTACCGAGGCGAAGCGTTTTATTGAGACGCGTAAGGCCCACGGCTTACTCGTGATCCCAGAAGGATTCCGCCGCGATTTATTGCTTGGTAAAGGTGTGACGCTAAGCTATGGCGGTGATGCTAGTTACTTTTTGATTTATTCCGCGGTTGTTGAAGGCTTAGTTAGCGCTGGAATGGATGCGGGAAAACAAGTGCAATTGATTGGCATGCTTGCTCAAGGACAAAATCCTAAGCAGGCCCAAGAGAGTTTAAACTCGCTTCATCTTAACAGTGTACCTGCCTTTAACCAGAGCCTAGGTTATACGCCCTATGTGGTACCTGGACTGTTCTTGCTGATTTTGCACCAAACCTTACTCATAGGTACTGGCATTTTAGGGGCTGGGCAATGGCGGCATAAAGGGTATTGGCAGCAGGTGTCACCGGTGCAATTAGTCTGTGGTCGTATTCTTGCTTTCATGTTGATTTATATCTTCTTTACCAGCTTTTATGTGGGCTATTGTTATCACTGGTATAACGTGAGTATTCAAGCGAGCCTTGGTTTAGTTGCGCTGTGGTTATTGCCGTTTTTACTGGCTACCGCCGCCGCAGGTATTGCCATGAGCACCTTGTTCACCCGCCGCGATTTACCCACCCAAGTGCTACTGCTGATCTCTATGCCTATTTTATTTGTGTCAGGTTTTGTGTGGCCGATAGCGTTGATCCCAGAACCTTTAGTACTCGGCTCACAGTTTATTCCCGCGGTACCCGCGATTATGGGCATGCTAGAACTCAATCAAATGGGCGCAAGTTGGGCGAGTGTGATGCCAAAATGGCTGCAACTCTGGGGCTTATTTGCGGTCTTTTTCGGCCTAGCGATGTTGGGGATTAAGCGTCGAGCGAGATTGTTGCTGATTGGTACCCATTAGTTTTTAGCGATACCTTAGATTTATATTTATTGGCGAGTGTTAATCGTTTACTGAGGACGTAATGACGTTTTACCCACCCCCTCATAAAAGTTGCTGTTCATATTATCCAAATCTTGCTCAATCCACTGCATTTAACCCTGTTGTTATTTAACCCACCGTAAAAACTGGGCATCTGAAAGCGCACTCGCTACAATCGCCGCAATTGTGATTATAGGAGTCGACATGAGTACATCTTTACTTAACGCACCAACGGGTTTGCAGGCACGAGTGATTAGCTTGGTTGAGCAAAACTGGTTTGGTCATTTTATTTTGACATTGATTTTAATCAACGCGGTGCAGTTAGGTATGGAGACCTCAGCCAGCCTGATGGCGCAATACGGTACTTTGTTGATGAGTCTTGATAAGGTGCTGCTGAGTGTATTTGTCGTGGAGTTATTGCTGCGGATTTATGCCTATAGGGGAAAATTTTTTAAAGACCCTTGGAGTGTGTTTGATTTTACTGTGATAGTGATTGCACTGATCCCTGCATCTGGGCCTCTGGCTGTACTGCGTTCGCTACGGGTGTTGCGGGTGCTGAGAGTGTTAACAATTGTGCCATCAATGAAACGGGTCGTGTCAGCTCTGTTGGGATCACTTCCAGGACTGGCATCGATCGCCACGGTATTACTGTTGATTTATTATGTGTTTGCGGTGATCGCCACCAAAATCTTTGGTGGTACGTTTCCGGAATGGTTTGGCACCATTGCTGATTCGTTTTATACCCTATTTCAAATAATGACGCTTGAAAGTTGGTCTATGGGAATTTCGCGGCCAGTGATGGAAGTTTACCCTTATGCTTGGGTATTTTTCGTGCCATTTATTCTGGTGGCTACTTTCACTATGCTAAATTTGTTTATTGCGATTATCGTCAATACCATGCAAACCTTCAGTGACGAAGAGCATGCATTAGAGCGTGAGCAGGACAAACAAGTCTTGGAGCAGGAACAAAGACAAATGCACGAGGAGTTGAAAGCCATCAGACTCGAGCTACAACAATTACAAACCTTGCTGCGCAGTGCTGCTGGTGATTCTTCTAATGTATCGACAAAGGGAGATATTGGTTCTGATTAAAGCAGATTGAGGATCGTGAGCTGATATCAAGTCTTGTACTTGGATTCTGTCGTTTTTCGCTAAGCCATCACAGATTGCGGATCACTTAATATTTTTATTGGGTTGTCTTCTTGTTGGTTTTGGGGGAGAATGCGCGCCGAAAAAATAACCGAGATACTCAGTATCTCGGTTATTTTTTATTTATGGCGTATGTGTTTTAAAACAATTGAGGCCGGTAAACATCCGGAAATGATATGAGGTTCAGTTGAACCTATTTTACTGAGGAAAGACCAATGGGGCTGTTGTGTACCGGATTGTCGGTAGTTGTTGTAAATCAAGTTGTTGCGTTAGCCATTAAACCTAGAGTGCAGACGGTTAGCCGCAAGCAAAAACTAATTGCAGATGCGTGCTTAGGTGTTCAACCCTGTACAATGGGGGTGTGCTGATGAGCCAACAAAATCCGGGTTTGAAGCAGACCCTCAACTTATGGCAAGTGGTGGTGATGGGGCTTGCCTATCTCACGCCTATGGCCGTTTTTGACACCTTTGGTATTGTTTCCGAGATCACCTCTGGCCATGTGGCTACGTCTTATCTATTCGCATTGGCGGGGATTTTATTTACCGCGTTTAGTTACGGTCATTTGGTACGTAAATATCCCTATGCGGGTTCAGCCTACACTTATGCTCAAAAAACCTTTAGCCCGAATGTTGGTTTTATGGTGGGTTGGTCATCGCTGCTGGACTATATGTTTATGCCAATGATCAATATGTTGCTCGCAAAAATCTATTTAACCGCCATGTTTCCCAGCGTCGAACCTTGGATCTTTATTTTCGCTCTTGTGACCATAATGACCTTGCTTAATCTCAAGGGGATTGATCTCGTCGCGAACTTTAATGGGGTGATAGTGTTTGCACAGATCGCCATTATTGTGGTGTTCATTGGTCTAATGGCCTATAGCATTTCCCTCGGTGAAGGCGAAGGTGTCATCGCGAGTGTGCGACCATTTTATGCCGATAATATGGCGATGGCGCCATTATTCACAGGGGCGACGATTCTGTGTTTCTCCTTCCTCGGCTTTGACGGGTTAAGTTCACTGACTGAAGAAACTAAAGATGCTCAACGTGTTATTCCTCGCGCGATTGTGTTGACGGCTTTGCTCGGTGGCGTGATTTTTGTTGGCGTGTCTTATTTTTTGCAGCTCTATTTCCCCGATATCTCCCGCTTTCAACAGCTTGATGCGGTATTGCCTGAAATTGCACTCTATGTGGGTGGTAATCTATTCCAGTCCATCGTATTAGTCGCGACCACCGTTGCTGTATTGGCATCCGGTATGGCTGCCCATGCTGGGGTTGCGCGGATTTTATATGTGATGGGGCGGGATAATATGTTGCCACGTAAAGGGTTTGCTTATATCCATCCTAGATGGCGAACCCCTGCATTTAATGTCTTGTTGGTGGGCGCACTTGCGCTATCTGCCGTCTCATTTGATTTGGAAATGGCCTTAGCCTTAGTTAACTTTGGCGCCTTAGTGGCGTTCACCTTCGTGAACTTAGCCGTGATTGTGCAGTTTTACCTAAGGGATCGACGTAATAAATCTTTTAGAGACCACTTACAATACTTAGTCTTGCCATTGTGTGGCGCCGGTACTATTGGCGTGCTTTGGGTGAACTTAGAGCCACAATCATTAGAGTTGGGGCTTATATGGGCGGCTGTGGGAGCATTGTATTTGGCTTTACGTAGTTTCCGGTTACGCCGCGCAGTAGAGCTACAAAATTAAGAGCTATAAAATTAGTGAGAGTCATGGCTCATAGATGCACAGCTATAACTAAAGATGTGTAGTAGATCTAAGGGCCGTGGGTTGTCATCCTCTAATAAAATCCTCCAATAAAAAGACCCGCATTCGCGGGTCTTTTTAGTTTGCTTAATCACGTTTTAAAGCGATGGCACTGTGAAACCTAAGTTATCAGTGACCACATTTTTAGGGGTCGTGACTTTCACCGATACGCTGGTGTTGGCCGATGCCGTAAATTTCAGTGGTGAACCTAGACTGCCTTTCGCATACACAGTATTGGGAACCTCGAAGGTTTTAGGCGTTCCAGCACAATCCACGCAAAGTTCGATACTTGTCTGAGCTGGCATGATTTGATTCGCACTGTCGTGGACAAATACTACAAACTCAGAACTAGCACCAACGGCCACAGGCTTGATGTCATTCACACTCGGCAATAACACACCGTCTTGCATCACACTGATATAAGCCTGTGAGCCTGACATGCTCATTACTAAGGCTTTGCGGATATAGGTTTTATTGGCTTGGCCTTTGCCGCAGAGTGCGCTTTCGCATTGTGGACCGTTAAATTTACCATCGGCAAAACTATATTCTTTTGCTTGAGTATTCCAAAATGGTTCGGCTGAATTCCTAATGCCATCTTCATTGTCATCCCTAAACGCATCACCTAGATCACTAAAACCACTAGGAAGATAGGCTTCGATGTCCATACCATTGCCTGTGCATTTTTTCACAACGCCTGAATTCGTTAAACAAGCCAAGTCAGGCACAGGCGTGCCATTGATGTCTTTACTAACATCAGCATCATCAAAGATGTTATTGCCATTGGTATCGAAGAAGGTTTCGTGACCTAAGGCATAAGCGAGAATCGTGATGCGGTGATCGGGTACTCGTGCAGTTTGTGAAGTCCAAACAACGCTACATGTCCCATTTTTAGTTAAACATGATGTTGGGATCTGGCCACCTTCTGTCGTGAAGTTGACAGCAGTATCATCGGGCGCTGGATTACCAAAACTATCGGAGGCTCGTATGGTGATCGTTGCAGTTTCACCATTAAAGTCACCTGCTTCTGGATTGAATATTGTCGTTGATAGACTAAATCCAAGCTGTTGCGGCAAGCCAGTATTGACGGTCAGTTGCTCTGATTGGCTAGTGATGACTTCTTTAGTATCAGTATCAACTGCAGTAGCGACTACGCGCACAGGCGTGGGTACTGTACCGGATAATACGCGCACACTGGCGATACCTTGGGAGTTAGTCAGGCTTTGCGCATTCGCAGTGCCATTGGCAAAACTTAAACCGCCAACCACAGTGTCTAAGGTAAAGCTGACTTTCTGTTGCGCTGCGGGTTGGCCATTGGCGCTGGTGACTTTGAAGCTGACTAAAGAGGATTCGCTTGAACCTGTGCCGCCCGCACCTTTAATGCGAATTTGTGCCGGCTCTGCCGACTCAAAACTTAAACTGGCAAGCGTTTGACGTTGCAGAGTAAATGGGAAATTCGCCGTTAACGTCTGATTGCCAGCTACGGTTGTGGCGATGATTTGGTCGCTACGTTCACTGTTGCCACTGCAACTTGTGTCTTGGAAGGTCGAGCTCGCATTACCCGATAAAGTCGTAACTGGGGTATCGAGTGTGGCGCTATTGTTTGTGGTGCAATCTGAGCTAAAGCTGATGGAAGAGGGTGTTTGTACTCGTGTAACCGTGCCGTCATTGGCCTCTAATACTAAACTTGCACTTACACCAAAACTACCGCCTGCGCTGATTTTATATTTGCCATCGGCATTGGCCGTTAAGGTGCTCGCCAGTTTACCTTCGGTAAAGACTGCGCCATTGAATGAGCCGAGTTTCAGCGTGCCTTCTTGATTGACGGCATCTTTACTCAGCACTTCATACAAACTGCTGGTTTGCAGCGATTGACCTTGATAGTCCACAGTGACCGTTAAGGCATTTGCCCCTAATTCAGTTGCACTTGGCGTATAGGGTACCTGCGCAATACCTTGAGTGTTGGTCAGCGCACTGGCAGGATTGAGCGCCGCTGAACCAGCAGTAAAGGTGACTTTAGCGCCTTCGATACCTTTGCTTTCGCTATCGAGCAATATGGCTTGTAATTGCACCGACTCATCGACTTTAAAGCGAGTGACTAAGGCTGAGCTGTTTAAAATACTGGCGCTGAGTTTAGGTGCAGCAGGAGAAGTACCATCGCTAGCACTTAAAAACTCAAAATTGCGGGTAGCTGTTAGCGCCGTTGTGGAATCATTTGGGGTTGTCGTTGCAGTAATTATCCCTGCATTGACAAGTAAATCAGGATTACTAACGATAATAATGGCTTCACCGTTATTGTCTGTTAGTTTGCTATTAGGTGTTAATACACCAAGGTCTGTCGTAAAGTCTACTTTCTGATTGCTCACTGTAGCTGAGCCTTTCTTTAACTTCGCGACTGCGCAAAAGCCTGTGTTTTTAGGGAAACTTTGGAGTGAAGTAACACTGCCGCATTCAGAACCCGATAAGGTTTTAAAGTCGATAGACAGTTTATAGATACCGTCAGTTGCATCTGTGCCACCGTTATCTTCGTCCGCAGGGCCGTTACAGGCCCCGAGTCCAAATAGTCCAATAAAAAGCAAAGCTAGGCTACATAACGTTTTGCTAAGTCGCATAAGCAACATCCTTGTGGGGCTGAAGTTAATTAGTCTTGGATTTCGCTGCGTAGATATTTAAACAGCTCTTTAGATGATTTTGATTCTGGGCCTTTGGCCAGTTCTTTGGTGGCTTGACGCACCAAAGTACGCAGTTTTTGTCTGTCTAATTGCGGATAATGCTCGACGACAGTTTGAATCTCATCATCACCTTGGGTGAGTAAGCGTTCACGCATTTTTTCGAACATTTGTAACTTAGCGGTCTCGTTGTTGTTTTTATTCAACACGATAGCGAGTGAAGCCTTGATTGGCTCAATATCAAAATTACGCATCAATTTGCCGATATACTGCATGTGGCGACGATACGCCTCAGTATTGACCTTGATTTTACGTGTTTGCAGGATAGCGTCGTACAAAAACTCATCCAGCTCGATTTTATCTAGCTGAGTCTTGCTCAGTGAAACAAGCTCCATACCGACTTTTTGCACGGCTTCGCTATCACGCTTGTCCGTTGTTTTGCTGCTGACATAATCTTCATCTATGTCGTAGGGCTGTTTAAAATGTTCTGAATCACCAACAATCTTCATATAGATAAAACCTCAAGTAATTTACTGGCTAATAATAACATCTCTAGCCAAAAATCGCCTAGGTGAATGTGTTTATACCCAAGCTACCTGAAGATACGAGTTTCAGAGCGCATAGGGTGCTTCAATTCAAGGCGCAGCAATGACAGAATGTCGGCTACCTTTTGAATTGATGCAACACGGAAGTGAAGTGCCCTAGGCGCTCCGTCCCGGCGGGTTTTAACGCACTTTATGCTGCGTTGGTTATTTTTAACTTAGACCACTAGGTCCGCAAATAACCGCCTTGCCTAAAGTGCGTTAAACTCCCGCTGAATCCTGCATCTTCAGGTTGTTTGGGTATAGGATACGCTCTCAAGCCTAAGTCAGCCGCGAATAATTAATGTGAATGGGTTTTGTGTTTGTTATGCTACGGCAATTGCCGACAACGAAAGAGTAGCTTTGTGTCTTTGAACAGAATCGATAGTGAATTAGGCGCGCTGAAAGATGCGGTGGCCGTGGCGCTGGAATATGCCAACAAATTAGGAACGAACGCTGCCGAAGTGGCGATCAGTAAACAACAAGGTTTGTCGGTTTCTACCCGTTTAAAAGAAGTTGAAACCGTTGAATTTAATAAAGATGGTGCCTTAGGGATTACGGTTTACCGCGATGGTTGCAAGGGCAGTTCATCGACGTCGGATTTAAGTCCAGAGGCCATTGCCCTCGCGGTGAAAGCGGCCGACGATATCGCCCGTTATACTTCTCCCGATCCATTCAGTGGCCTTGCCGATAAAGCCTTGATGGCAAATCAGATCCGCGATCTTCAACTGTATTATCCACAAGATATTTCCCCCGATGAGTTAGCGCAACTGGCAATCCGCGCCGAAACTGCGGCGCTCGATGCCGATCCACGTATCAATAATTCCGACGGCGCCAGTGCCAATGCTCACACCGCGGTTAAAGTGTATGGCAACAGCCACGGTTTCTTAAACGGTTATTGCAGCTCGCGTTATAGCTTGAGTTGCAGCGTGATTGGTGAAGATAGCGAAGGCAATATGCAACGGGATTACGATTACACTATCGCCCGTAAATTCAGCGAGATGCTTGCACCTGAAACGGTAGGTTTAAAGACCGCCGAGAAGACAGTAAGCCGCCTCGGTGCGCGCAAGATCGCGACGACGCGTTTACCCATTTTATTAGCGCCAGATATCGCCACAGGGTTAATCGGCCACTTTATCGGAGCGATCAGCGGTGGCAGTTTATACCGTAAATCCAGTTTCTTATTGGATTCGATCAACACCCAAATCTTCCCCGATTGGTTCAATATCGAAGAGCAGCCGCATTTACTGGGCGCACTGGCGAGCGCGAACTATGACAGTGAAGGCGTGGCGACCCAAGACAGACGCATTATTGACCGCGGCATGTTAGAAACCTATTTGCTGACCAGCTACTCGGCGCGCAAGTTAGGCTTAACCAACACGGGCCATGCGGGCGGTATTTATAACTGGACGCTTGGCCACACAGGCCAAACCTTCGACGAATTGGTGAAAGACATGGGCACAGGTTTGATTGTGACCGAAGTCATGGGCCAAGGCGTGAACATGGTAACGGGCGATTATTCCCGTGGTGCGGCGGGTTTCTACGTTGAAAACGGTGAGATCCAATATCCAGTGGAAGAGATCACTATCGCGGGTAACTTAAAAGAGATGTTCCGTGGCGTGCAAGCCGTGAGTAAGGATTTTGATTTGCGCTCATCGATTCGTACCGGCGGTATCTTGTTATCTGAAATGAAGATTGCGGGTAACTAATCCATAGTCTCACTCGTTTCGCCGTGCTGCATAGTGCGCTTAAGTCGTCTCAGTGCTTTAGTGCTAGTATTTTAGTCTTGGTAGCATGAATGTGGTTTGAGCATAAAAAGGGCAAGCGATTAATCACTTAATCTGCTTGCCCTTTTTGTTTAACGCGTCGATTAGAGCTGTTCGGCCTAAAAATCCGCGCCGTTAAAAACCATGTGGTTAAAAACTATGTTGTTAAAAACAGTGCCTTTAAAATCAGTCGTTAAAATGCATAGCTTGCGCTGAGTTCGAACGAGCGACCTGCACCGGCAATTTGGTTAAAGCCATTGGTATTATCGGCCTTAAATTCAGCCACACTCACGCCGCCCAGTGGCAGCTCATAGTAGCTGTCGAACAGATTATTCACGGCGAAGGTAACAGTCAGATCCTGCCACTTCATACTGCTGTTCAAATTGAGCAAGGAGTAGCTGTCTGTTTCATTTTCAAGGCGGCGGTCATCTACGCGATCTTTGGTCGCAACCCATTGCCATGAAAGACTGTTTTCCCACTGACCTAACTGATGTTGCAGTGCTAGCTCTGTTTGCAACGGCTTGATTTGATATAAAGGTTCATCACCTTCATCTCGCTCGCCACGGGTTACATTCACTTTGCCTAACACTTGCCATTTACCTGTGCTGGTTTCGGCAAACTGATAGAGCGCATTAAAACGTGCGCCATAGAGATTGGCATCTAAGTTAGTGAATTGGAGAATATTGCGTTTGCCATCAGGCGAACTGGTGCGATTGAAGCTACCAATGACTTCGGCATCGACATAGTCCGTTACAGCTGTGTACCAAGCCGTGGTCGAGACTTGCCAGCTATCATCGTTATATTTGTAGGCTGCGCTCAGGGTATGGGCGGTTTCTGGTTTAAGATCCGGATTACCCACATAACCATTACCATCACCATACCAACCTATCATAGTGGTCGCCATAGTGCCGCGGCCCCAGCTGTAACGTTCGTACAGATTCGGTGCACGATTCTTGCGGGCTAAACCAAACTCAAGTTGTTGATTAGTCGATAATTGATAGCGCGCCAGTAAGGTGGCATCGATCAGATTATCATCACGTTTTCTGTCCATCGCATTAAAGGCTTTTGCCGCTTCGGCGTCGACATTGGGCATGCCCATCATAGGCATGTTGCTATAAGCTTGGACTTCACCTGTATTGGTGGTGACATACTCAAAGCGAACACCCGCCGATAACCACCAGCTTTGACTTAAATCTTGCTGCCATTCGCCATAAACGGCGGCACGTTTTCGCTGGCCATCGTTGATGTTGATGTAGTCATTGGGCGCCATCATAGTGCCAGGCACCGCAGGCCAAACATCGTCGAGCCGGTAGCTATAGTATTCTTGGCCGACCAGTAAGGTGCTGTCATCACCCATTGGCAAGCGCCAGTGTAGTTGATAGCTGTAGTCATCACCTTCAGTGTTCATTGGCATCTTGCCGGTTTTTTCTGGGGTGAAAAAGCCCATCTCGTGTTTCACGCCGTGCCAGTTTACTTGGGCACTGAATTCACCGTCATCGTCGAGTTTGAGTTGATAACGGGCGAGGGCACCGTAACTCTTGTTATCCGTCATATCCATGTATTGGTTAGCAAAACCTTGGAATGGAATATTTTGGTGGGTCAATTTGATGGCAACTTCTTGAGTCTCATCGCGCCATGCGGCGGTCAGTGCATGGTTTTGTGCGCGGTACAGGGTATCGATGACTTTATCGCCATTACCATCTTTATAGCTGTTGGCATCTTCATAGGCGCCTTGATAGCTAAGACTGACATTTTTGCTGGCGACTGTGGCGTTGGTGCCGAGTAATAAGGTGTCACTCACACTGCGAAATCCAGTTGAAATATCGCCACTATTCCACTTGATAGCCTCGCTTTCACCAAATTTAGGGTTAAGGCTGCTAACCTTAATCACGCCCGCAATATTGTCACCACCCGCGCTGACTGGCGATACACCCGCAATAACTTCGGCTGTAGTGATTTGATTGGCGGAGATATAGGACAGCGGTGGATTCATTTGGTTTGCACAGGACGCGGTAATGTCTGCGCCATCAACCAGCACTTTGATGCGATCGCCCATCATGCCATTGAGGATAGGTAGGGCCGATACGCCGCCCGCTTCGGAGAAATCGACTCCTTGCCCTTTCAGTAGATTTTCAGCCGAGCCTAAGGTGTTACGGTTTTCGGTCTGTTGGCCATGGACCTCTAAGCGTTCAATATTGGCTAATTCGCTGTCGTCAGCCATAGCCTGTGGCGCTAGCGATAAGCCCATGGCGATTGCGAGGGATGAGGAAATTACTGAAGTTTTAAACGGGTGAGATAAATACGCAGAATTTGCAGCCATCTTATTGTCTTCCATTCACTTGGATTAATTGCGCTGCATTATAAAGAGCATCTCAGTGTGGCAGGTGCGGCATATTGTCGCAGAGGGTAACAAAGCGAGTTAAAACATCAGAATATGGCTTGAGCAGAAGACAAGTTTTCCACTTTTTAATCAGTTAGGCATGATTCTCTTAGCTCTTTATTGGTACCTCAATTGATAAAAGGTCCAATAGAACTCTGCGTTAGCGGTACTTTTTGTGATTTAAGCTAGCCAAAATACTTGCTATACAAGCGCTGAGTTTCACCTTGGGAATCCATAGCGGCGAGTGCTTTGGCAAATTCAAAGACTTTAGAATCTGGTGTTAACACTGTGGGACTGTTATCTGGGCTGATGGGGATATCAGCGCGATAGTTGGGGTTGTGTCTACCGCGGTAGTGGCGGCTTTTTTTCGAGAAACCGAGGTACATTTCCTGAGGTAATTCGCTGTAGTGATAGTGGAGTTTAAACTGGCTTTGGTCACGATTTTTAAGGTAATAATGCAAAGTGGTTTGATCATAAATAAAAAAGTCCCCTTGGTTTGAAAGCAAATAATCCAAGGCTTTAGGGACGGTTAACTCAGGCGGTTTGCGTACCTTGATTTTGTCGGGTAAGCCGCCAAAGTCATAACTGCCGGGGGCGATTAAGAGGGTCATCTCATTATGGGTTAACTGTTCAATGGAGCGAATATCTGCGGCGCCAGCACGGCTAATGCCAATCGCACGTTGTGAAAGTCCATTGGGGATAAAATGCGCGTATTGAGCCCGCTCTTCGGTGAAATTAAGGCCGGGATAAAAATCGATATTGCCGAGTTTGAGATCCCGCAGAATACGTAATTTAGGTGCGCGCACCACATTGAGTTTGCAGCCAATTTTGTCCGCCGCCGCTTGGTAGAGTTCGTGATAAAATCCTGTGTTATTGGACTCGTCGCCAATAAAGGGTAAGCGTTCGCTGGTGCGATACCCCATAGTCATCACACAGGAATCTGAACTGGAAAAAGCGTTGGCAAGCGGGGCTTGAAGCGTTATCAGTAAAAGCAGTGCACCGAGCCAAGATTGAGCGACTAACACGGATGTCAAATTGATCTCCTTATCTGTCGATTACAAAGTGTAACTTGAGTGCCAATAAAGGTTATGGCAAAATCCACTCACTAAACCTATTAATAAAATCTTATTGATTATTAAGCTAATATATTATTTTTGTTTGAATAATCTATCATACTTTCCTACTAGTCAAAGCCATTTTTTATGTTGGAGTGCACAAACTCTGTACATCTGATTTGATTGCGTTATAGTTTGCGCTGTTAGGCTATGGGCTTAACTTTCATTAAGCAGTGAGGCATAAAATGACGAAGCAAAAACCGCAAAATATGCCCTTAGAACACGAAAGTGGTCGAGGCACCATTACCGACAACGCACTCAAAGCGTTAGTGACGAGTCCCTTGTTTAGGACCCGCACCGAGAAAGCGAAAAAGGGCAAAGGGTCATACGACCGCAAAGCACAAAACCGAAAGGGGCATCAGCACAAGGGCGATGCCCCTTTCGACTTTCTAGGTCTGTGCTTTTGTTAATCTGCTTTTTACTGCTTTAGTTCGCTGTTTTAGTCTGCTGTGTTAGTGCCTCGTTAATCCTGCTAGTTAATGCTCCTCCACCTGCCTTTACGCCAATCTTTACGCTTAAATCAGCCTTATTATTGATACTCCTTGTTGGAGGTTAATTGTACTTTCGCCCTGAGCGAGTATGGTGAACGCTTAGAGCGTTTTAGCGAAGGAGATGCACATGGCACAGCAATATCGAGTTGAACACGACACTATGGGTGAGGTGAAAGTCCCCGTCGATTGTTATTGGGGCGCACAAACCGAGCGTTCGCGGCAGCACTTTCGTATTGGTGCTGAGTCATCTATGCCTGTCGAAGTGATCCACGCTTTTGGCTATTTAAAGAAAGCCGCAGCCATTACCAATCAACAGCTTGGCGTCTTGCTCCAAGATAAAGCTCAACTGATTGCCCAAGTGTGCGATGAGCTGATTGCAGGCGAACTCGATGCGCAATTTCCTTTAGTGATTTGGCAAACGGGCTCGGGCACGCAAACCAATATGAACGTCAATGAGGTGATTGCCTATCGCGGCCATGTGCTCTCGGGTGGGCAACTTATTGATGCGGTTAAATGCTTGCACCCCAATGATGATGTTAACCGCTCGCAATCTTCCAACGATACTTTTCCCACCGCCATGCACATTGCCGCCTATCGCCAAGCGGTTGAGCTCGTTTTGCCCTGCATGAGGTTATTGCAGCAGAGCTTGCAGGATAAGGCCGAGGAGTTTGCGCACCTAGTTAAAATCGGTCGCACGCATTTTATGGATGCAACACCGTTAACCTTAGGCCAAGAGTTTTCGGGTTATGCCGCGCAGTTAAGTCATGCCATCGAAGGCATTGAGCACAGTCTCAAGCGGGTGGCCGAGTTAGCTTTAGGTGCGACCGCTGTCGGCACTGGGCTGAATACACACAAGGATTACGCAGTTAAGGTGGCGGATAATATCGCAAAACTCACGGGTTTGCCCTTTGTGACGGCGCCGAATAAGTTTGCTGCCCTTGCTGCCCACGATGAATTAGTCTCCCTGTCGGCGGCCTATAAAGTGGCGGCGGTCAGTTTAATGAAGATCGCAAATGATATTAGGATGTTAGGTTCTGGCCCGCGTTGTGGTATTGGTGAGTTATTACTGCCTGAAAATGAACCGGGTTCGTCGATCATGCCGGGAAAAGTGAACCCGACTCAGGTCGAGGCTATGACTATGGTGTGTGCGCAAATTATGGGTAACGATGTCGCCGTTGGGATTGGCGGCAGCAATGGTCAGTTTGAGCTCAATGTGTTTAAGCCGATGATTATCGCCAATGTGCTGCAATCGGGGCGCTTATTGGGGGATGCTTGCCAGTCGTTTAATGACCATTGCGTGGTCGGCATAGTGGCGAACGAGCCACAAATCGCGCAGCATGTGGAAAATTCACTCATGTTAGTGACGGCGCTGAATCAACATATCGGTTATGAAAAGGCCGCTAAGATAGCCAAAAAAGCCCATAGTGAGCATAAGACACTGCGCCAAGCGGCATTAGAACTTGAGTTTGTCACGGCAGAAGAATTCGAGCTTTGGGTCGATGTCAATAAGATGTTGGGACCCGATGCTTAATGCTTAATTCATAACGTCACAGCCTAGCCGTTGATAAATAAGTGAAATAGATAGTGAGGCCAAACAGTGGAGTAAGAATGGTGAAGCATTCGCAGTGTTAATGTTTACGGTGCATCGAATGATAAAAAACAAAAAGCGAACCAGAGGTTCGCTTTTTGAGTCGTAGCCTGTCCTATATCAGAACAGCTTAGTCTTGGGTGTCAGCGTCGACTACTTCGGCCCACAGATCGTGTTCATCTGAATGGGTGATGCGGGCACGAACCAACATACCAGGTTCCAGCTCAGTTTCACCATTGATAAACACCATGCCGTCGATTTCAGGTGCATCGGCGAAGCTGCGGCCAATGGCGCCTTCTTCGTCTACATCATCAATCAGAATATCTAAAGTACGGCCAACGAAACGGGCTAAACGCTCGGCGCTGATCTCGGCTTGGAGTTCCATAAATCTGTGGTATCTGTCTTCTTTAACCTCTTCGCTGATAAGCTCAGCGATAGTGTTGGCGACAGCGCCATCGACTTCAGAATATTTAAAGCAACCTACGCGGTCGAGATGAGCTTCTTTCAAGAAATCGAGCAGGATTTGGAAATCCTCTTCGGTTTCACCTGGGAAGCCAACGATGAAGGTTGAGCGGATCACTAGATCTGGGCAGATTTCACGCCAGCGTTGAATCGCTTCTAACTGACGGTCAACACGGCCTGGACGCTTCATCATCTTGAGAATGCGCGGGCTTGCATGCTGCATTGGAATATCCAAATACGGCAGGATTAAACCTTCTGCCATTAGCGGGATCAAATCGTCAACCCATGGGTATGGATAGATGTAATGCAGACGCACCCAAGCGCCCATTTTACCCAGTTGGCGCGCTAGGCTAGTAATGTCTTGCTTGACTGGCATACCGTTCCAAAAATCGGTACGACCGCCTTTGTCTTTGCCGTAGGCCGAGGTGTCTTGGCTCACAACTAGAATTTCTTGTACGCCTGATTCCACTAAACGCTTAGCTTCATCTAAGATGCTGCCCGCTGGGCGGCTGTCGAGATCGCCACGTAGCGAAGGAATAATGCAGAAAGTACAACGGTTGTCGCAACCTTCTGAAATCTTTAAATAAGCGTAATGCTTAGGCGTTAACTTAACCCCAGTTTGTGGGATTAACGAGGTGAAAGGGTTGTGCTCTGGCTTAGGCACATATTTATGAACGTGCTTCAACACGGCTTCGTAGCTGTGTGGGCCAGTGATTTCTAACACATCTGGGTGCACTTCGCGGATTTGGTTTTCTTTGGCGCCAAGGCAGCCAGTGACGATCACTTTGCCGTTTTCTTCTAAGGCTTCACGCACAGCATCCAGAGACTCTTCCACCGCAGCATCGATAAAGCCGCAGGTATTGACGATAACTAAGTCAGCATTGTCGTAGCTGTTAGTGACTTCGTAGCCGTCGATGCGTAACTGAGTCAGAATACGCTCTGAATCCACGAGGTTTTTTGGGCAGCCCAAAGACACGAAACCGATGCGATTCCCAGTGGCAACAGCATTAGTGCTTGCTGCTTCTAATGTTTTTACTGGGATATCAAGCGTGGTCGTTTGCTTGGGTTTAAAAGTTTCAACTGTCATGGTTTCTCGCTGAGGTATAAGCCGCCTTAAAAAAGTTGGCGGATTATACCTGAAGTGATTAAAAGGTACAGTAGCTTTGGCTGAAAAGTGTACAACTGGGGCGCTGAATATGCCAGTTAACCCTAAGGCCTATTTTGGGTGTGGATATAGGAAGACAAGCCAAAGATCCAAGGTCGAACTCATCTGGATAAAAAGCGCTAAAAAATTTTCAGAAAAATTAACCCTTTTTAAAATTGGCCGCGTTTATAGGGGCAAGAGACAATTTCTTGATGCTGTTACATATTGGCACAAGTATTGGCACTTTTTACTGATAGCCTAAGCGCTAAATAAGCGACACAGTCGTTTTAGCCGTCTCGTTTTGAATATGCGTTCTATTTGAAGTGGTTTAGGTATAAACACATTATTTTGGAGTAAGTTATGAAAAATTCTCTTTTAGCGGTATTGGTGGCGGGTGGTCTTTTTTCTAGCGCGTTTATGGCGCCAGCGGTACTCGCCGCTGAGGTCGATTTCCCGCATATTGAAACCATGGGTGTGAGCCAAATCCAAGTCGAGCCCGATATGGCGGATGTGAATGTGGAAGTGGCCGTGACCGAAAAAACCGCTAAAGCCGCCAAAGATAATTCCGATGCCGCCGTGGCTAAGTTTATCGCCCGTCTCACCGCAGCGGGTGTGACTAAAGATCAGATCCAGAGCGCGAATTTAAATCTTCAACCGCAATACGTCTATGTGCAGGATAAGGCGCCAGAGCTGACGGGTTATACTGCCAGTCGCCAAATTACCGTGACGGTAACAGACTTAAGCCGCTTGAATGCAATCTTAGATTCTGCCTTAGAAGAGGGTATGAATCGGGTGAATAACATCGCCCTTAAGTCGAGTAAAGAAGCTGAATACGTCGCCAAAGCACGTCAAGCTGCGATTGTGGATGCCAAACAAAAAGCCGAATCTTTGGCTAAAGGCTTTGGTGAAAACCTCGGTAAGATCTGGCAGATCCGTTATTACGATCAACGCCCTGTGCAACCTGTCATGTTGCGTATGAGTGCTAAAGCCGATGCCATGGGCGCCGCCGAGAGTTATCAATATGGTCAAGTGAGCATAGAAGATAGAGTTGAAGTGATTTATAAACTGAAGTAAATCAGTCTGAGGCATATGGTGATGGATGAAGCTCCTATTGGGATTCATCCATTTTTTTATGCCGTTTACAATCGTTTTATATTTTTGGAAATAGCATTCTTCACTCTAATATGTGATGGATTTTATTAGGATGATGAACAGTAAAAACTGGCAAATTTAAGTATTTATCCTCACACTAGTAAGGTTAATTTTTAGGAGGCCGTTTATGGATTTCCCCGCTCGAATAAAGCAACAAACTTGCATGGATTGCTTAAGTGGTAAGTCATTAGGATTTGAAATTCGAATGGCATTTCAACCTATTATCCATTGGCCTAGTCGTGAGATTAGCGGTTATGAAGCCTTGGTCAGAGGCCCTGATGGTGAAGGGGCTGCGTGGGTGTTTGAGCGGATTAATGAAAATAATAAATACTATTTTGATCAGGCTTGCCGTGTTAAAGCGATAGAAACCGCTTCAAAGCTGGGACTCGATAAGATGCTCAGTATCAACTTTTTACCTAATGCCGTATATAACCCTGAGACATGTATCCGCGCGACGATTGAAGCCGCCGACATGTATGGGTTTGATATTCACAAAATCATGTTCGAAGTGACTGAGGGCGAGCAAATTGTTGATCGGGCAAAATTAGTCCGTATCTTCGAGAGCTATGCTAAGCGTGGTTTTATCACGGCAATCGATGATTTTGGCAGTGGTTTTGCTGATTTAAGCTGGCTCGAAGCCCTGCGCCCTCAAGTATTAAAACTTGATATGACCTTGATCCGTGATATCGCTCTCGATAGAGAAAAGCAGTTAGCAGTGGATGAAATACTGCGTATTTGTTTAGAGCTTAATACAAGAGTTTTGGCCGAAGGCATTGAGACTGAAGCCGAACTTAATTATCTCGCTGGAATAGGGATTGAGTATTTTCAGGGTTATTATTTTGCCAAACCACAACTTGAATATTTGAGTTCCTATGAAGAGCTGAGCTTTCACGCCTCAAAGTAAATGGTTAGGTGGATTGATATCGTTGCACGATTAGAGTGATAACACGTGCAGAGACTCGATGGATAATTCTTTGTTTCTGATATCGGCTAACTGATATATCATGCGCCACCTAAAATTGCCCTTGTTACCTATTCGCTACTATGTCTTCCAACGCGCTCTATACCGATTTATCCGGTTATTACGATTTAATGTGTTCCGATATCAACTACCAGCAACAGAGCGCGAGTATCCATCGTCTGCATCAGTTCCTCGGCAATAATGGTAAGCAACATCTTGATTTAGCCTGTGGCACTGGTCCACATGTGCGGCATTTTATCGACCTTGGTTATCAGTGCAGTGGCCTTGATATTAATCAGCCTATGCTAGACATGGCCATGCGTCGTTGCCCTGAAGCTCAGTTTAACCTCCAAGATATGACGGCTTTTTATTTAGAAGAGCGCGTCGATTTGATTACCTGTTTTTTATATTCCATCCATTACAGTGCTTGCATCGAACGCCTTAAAAGCTGTATCGCCAGTGTGCATAGCGCACTTAATGACGGTGGGCTGTTTTGTTTTAATACTGTCGATAAGCACAGAATCGATAACACAAGTTCGGTTAAGCATTTTGCCGAGTTTGATGGTAGTCATTTCGCCTTCGAATCCGGCTGGCATTACAGTGGGCAAGGTGAGAAACAGTCATTAAAGTTGAGTATTGCCAAAAGCAGTCAGCCGTTTGCTGATGTCTCGCCTTTACCTGTCTCTGATATGAAAGGCTTAGGCTCGCTGGAAGCTGGGTTACACGCCGCAGGTTTGCAAGAAGTGGGCTTACAAGAAGTCCACAGTATTGAGCAATGGCAAGACCAACATGCTATGGTCGCTACCAGCTTCACTGAGCTGCAGGAATTGTTAGCGCCCTATTTTGAAGTGCATGTTTTCGAACACGATTATGAAAGAATTGTCCCGTGGGATTTAGCATCAGGTAATGCGCTGTTTGTTTGTGTGAAGATTTGACCTTCTGTTGAAGGTTGGTAGCAGAAGGTCTGCTCATAATGTCACTGTGACTCGTTAAATCTCGCTTCTCTTTCAGTCTGTTTTTATTTAAAGCCAAATTAAAGTAGTGGGCTTCACTCTTAATTTTTCATCAAGAGTCGACCAAAAGGGGAAGGTACCAGTTCCCCTTTTGGATATTCCTTGCCAAATAACGTCCATGCTTAATAATCAGTTCATCATCCATAACTCTTGTTCATAACGCTGCCGCACAGTATTCCCGTTAAAGCTGCTTTGATAAACTTGCTTTAATAAAGAAGCCGCACAATAGAAATGATAATAGAATTAATTGAATGTAATAAAATTGTATGTTTATTTTATTGCCTATGAAATAGTTACAATTTCACAGGAAATAAATACATTAAGACAGAATTAGCACGGCTTTAGTGTAAGTATGAAAAAAGTTTCATGTGTTTTATAAAAATAGTTAACTTGAATTTAAAATATTAAAATAAATATATCGCATTGATAAGTAAGGTTATTGTTTTCATTATGTATTGAACTGAGTGTGGTTTTGCGAGGTTGGCATTATTTTTGTAATGTCCTTAGTGTATTTAAATAATTAACTAGGAGTACTTTATGAAAAATCCCATTCTTACTTTAGCTGCCATTATTTCTTTAGCCTCTTTTAGTGCATATTCTCATGCTGATAACATGAGCAACAGTGATGCCGCAGAAAACGGAATCTATGTCGGCGCTAACTACGGTTATTTAAAAGTCGATGGCGATGATGATTTTGATGATAATAGTGATGTAATGCAGGGCCTTGTTGGTTATAAGTTTAATAAATACCTTGCTCTTGAAGGTAGTTACATTAACTTTGGTGATTATGGTAATGGTTTAGCCAATGCCGAAACCGATGGTTACACGGCAGCCCTTAAAGTCATGCTTCCCATTGCAGACCGAGTAGAGCTATATGCTAAAGGTGGTCAGTTATGGTATTCGACAGATTATGACGTCGTCGGTTTTTCTGGCAATGACGATGGCGAAGGTGTATTCGCCGGCGCCGGTGTGGCATTTAAAGTCACAGATCGATTTTTAATTAATGCTGAGTACACTTGGTATGATGCAGATATTAATGTCGATAGCGTCGCCAATGGCGGAAAAACAGATACAGACTTTAATCAAGCCAGTATTGGTGTTGAATATCGCTTCTAATTATTCGTTGTTGATATTTATAATTTAAATATTAATTATTTAGGTGTAACACGCTAAGTGTCACACCTTTTTTATATTACTAATAAGCCCCTCTGAGTTTTTATTCTTTAAATCAAAGTTAAAATCAAGGTCGTGGGGCTTCACCCCACACCCGACCAAAAGGGAAAAATCGCCTATTCCCCTTTTGGAAATCCCCCGGCGTCCCTAGCGAAGTTACATGCATTGATTAGTGGCTTTGTGCTTATTCGAAAATAGCTAACGCTTCCGATGGGGCGTCCCTTCCCCCCGAAAGCTACGCAGACGTCCTGTCTGCGTCACGCTATTTTCTTCAACGCCCTTCAGCAACTTCGCAGGGAAGGTGAACTTCGGCGGCTTAAGTGTTGGCTGTTATTCTAAAAGAGTTATGCCTATCCGATCTTTTAAAGTTAAATGAAAACTTTTTATTTGATAAAACTTAGTCTTTATCTAACTCTTCGTGGAAACGTCGCCAAAGAGGTTTTAATTGACGGCGAATCGTTTTGCTATTACCCATTTTATTTGCAGCTCTTAAACCATATGTAACAAAATTTTTCGCGCCTAAATGCGTATATCGACTATATAACTTTTTCTTGAATAGCTCTTTTTCTGTAGCACCTTTCTCTGCTCGAATATCATTGTATTTCCGCATGGTCTGTTTAGCTAGACTGATCCCACGTTTCATTTTTTCAGAGTAACGTGCTAAGGAGGATGAACGTATATAAATATTCTCGCCATCAAACATAAAACCAAGATATTGCAGCATTTGATCTGAAACCAAAGTGTCACCTATTTTTCTAAAGGTTCTAATTTCAGTTTTTTTTGTGTTAATATTTACTTTTAATGCTTTGACATGCTTATCTGCAAATTCAGCAACATTATCACGCAGCTTAGTAGGAACAATAAACAACATATCATCACAATATCTATAGTAATGCCCACCATGAATATCAACATAACGCTTCATTTCTTTATCAAACTCTAGCATGTAAATATTAGAAAGAAGAGCGCTGATAGGCGAACCTTGAGGTATACCATAACTATTATTGTTAGTTTCTATGAAGCCTTTATCCCTAACCCTACTCCTAAATTCAGATGCGTCACACACTCTTAATCTACAGTTTTTGGGATTACTTTTGGAGATGGAAAGAGCCTCATAGAGTTTATCTTTGTCTACTTTTGAAAATTTTGTCAGCGACTTATAGACATTGAAATGATCGCTAGGAAGCTTTTTCACTCCGAGTAAATGAGCCCATGATATCTTCAATAAGTCATGATCTAACGTGTCAAAAAATTTAGAAAAATCAAGTGCAACAGCACTGCATTGTCCAAAATTTTTTATTTTGCAAAAAGCTTCATAGGCAAAATCAATATTACTTTTCCCAAGCTCCCTAAAAGCTAGAATAGAGTCTTGTAAATTATTTTTAGTTAACTCTTCCTCATACTTTACTGAGAGCATTTCGGCGTAGTAAGCATAAATATGGCTATCTTTATGAGCAGAATAAGCAATAGGCCTATCCTTTTTAACTACATTTAACATTCCAGTCGAAGGATTTTTACTAATCTTCTTAGATAAAACGACGTAGCTAATTAGTGGGAAAAATGGATGTTTTGCTACTTGAAAAGGTGACGTTACTAATTTAGTAGCTTTTGC
This sequence comes from Shewanella sp. ISTPL2, assembly GCF_013283205.1. NCBI lineage: Bacteria > Pseudomonadati > Pseudomonadota > Gammaproteobacteria > Alteromonadales > Shewanellaceae > Shewanella > Shewanella sp. ISTPL2. The sequence continues at coordinate 953,692 of NZ_JAAPAV010000001.1, forward strand.
TTGATTAATAGGCTGATCAAAATGAAGGTAACCTCGATTTCGATACCATTTTGGAGTTTCTTTTAACATTTATATCCGTTAGCAAAACCGGAGCAGACTTAGAACTGCGGCAATTCCACACGTCCTACTCCGGCTTAACCAAGTTGTTTGAACAACCGTTTTGTCCTAAGACGTTGCCGCGTAATGTTAGATATGAATTATAATGTAACTATAACCTTGGAGACATCTATGAAACTTAGGATAAGCTTCGTCGAGATGTTGTTATGGTTTCTATCGTTAAGCTTATTAGGCGTTCCGATAGTACTTGACAACATGTTATTTACCTTCTGACCTAATTGGTTCAAACAAATCTCCTCATTCAGAAGCAACCTAAAAGTAACAAAAGTTTAAAATAAAATCAATTCTAATTGTTACTGATAAGATCAAGTATTAGGACCTTACAATGGAGTCATTCTTAAGTTGTATAATCTAATTTTCTTTATTTCTCATACACTCAAAATATCTATAGGGGATTTAACGAGCCACCTATTGTTAAATTTGCAAAGTGTATGTTTGTAGGAAGGCATTCAGATTACTGGATGGGTTGGCGGGATTAAGCATTGGCATGTAAGTGACCGTTGACGGCATGGATGCCGTCGTCGAGCCCTCATGGATGAGTTTATGGCGTGTCACTGGAATGACAGTGCTTAATCATCAGCGATGTATTGGTTAATTTTGTGAATGACTTAAATAATAAAATTTAACGAGCCACTCATTGTTAAATTTGCAAAGTGTATGTTTGTAAGAAGGCATTCAGATTACTGGATGGGTTGGCGGGATTAAGCATTGGCATGTAGGTGACCGTTGACGGCATGGTCACTCATTCACATCCATGTGATCGCAACATTCGCACTTCCGTATGCATCAGATGCCGTCGTCGAGCCCTCATGGATGCTGCTTTTTTAAGATATAGGCGGCGTGTCACTGGAATGGCAGTGCTTAATTATCAGCGGTGTATTGGTTAAGTTTGTGAATGACTTAAACAAAAAGGCGCCTAAGCGCCTTTTCTACTATTCAGCTATGGGTAAACCACCCAAAACCTCAGATTTGATTACAACTCTCTATTACACAATCAGATCATACTCATCTTTGAGTATCTTAATAATATCTGCCTTAGGATTCGCTGGCAGCGGAATCGCCGCGCCAGTCACCTTCTCGGCAACGCCGGTGTAAGTGCGTGACACTTGCATCATGGCCTCAAGTGGCAGGTCATTGTCGCGGGCTAGGGCTTCACGCTCTGGCATTCTGTCTTTGTTGAGCAGCACATCAGGATCAGGGAAATGATTTAGCAGGAATTGGCGGAAACCTTCTTTGGAGTTTTCCAGAATCTTGCCATCGCGGTAGGCGGCGCCGTCCCAAATACGTGATGAGTCTGGAGTGCCGACTTCATCCATGTAAATCAGTTTTGAATTGCCATCTTTATCGGTCACATAACCGAACTCAAATTTAGTGTCGACAAACACTTGATCAATGTCGGCCAGTGCTTTTGAAATCACTTTAAAGCCATCTTTTAACAGCTTCTCGTACAGGTCGATATCTTCTAACTTTTCAAAGCCAAAGGCTTGGTAGTTGGCTTGGATATCGCTGCGGCTGATGTTCACGTCATCTTGGGCTGGCACGCCTGGGATGCCGGTTAAAATGCCCTTAGTCGATGGGGTGATTAACAGCTCAGGGAGCTTTTGATCTTTCTCTAAGCCTTCAGGCAGTGTGATGCCACAGAATACTCGCTCGCCCTTAGAGTAAGCGCGCCACATTGAGCCTGTGATGTACTGGCGGCAAATGGCTTCGACTTTAATGGGGCGGGCTTTCTGGACTATCCATACGAACGGGTGCGGGATATCCAAAATATGGCTGTCGGCTAGGCCGTTTTCGGCGAACAGTTTAAACCAGTGGTTAGAAATCGCGTTTAATGCCGCGCCTTTACCGGGAATGCCTTTTAAACCGCCTTCACCGTGGAAGATGCAGTCGAAGGCTGAGATACGGTCGCTGATCACCATGATGGCGAGTGGGGTATCTTCGGGGACGTTATAACCCTTGGTTTTGATTAAACGGCGGCTGTCGGCATCGGTTAGCCAGTAAACGCTGCGAACCTTGCCGCTGTGGACTGGGCTGTCGGTGCGGATTGGCAAATCGTTATTCACGGCTAATACGGAATCAGCAAGACTCATGACGAGTATTCCTTAGGATAGAGAGTGTAGGGATAAGGTTTTTATAAGTGTCGGTTTGCAGATGGACTATAGCGTTAGCAACAGCCAGATTCATTGCAACCGCTTTATTATTCGCGCTTGGCTTAGGGTGTAAATCGCTCAGCCAGTTTGCGGGATTTGATGTTAAATCTTGAACAGCAAAAATTGTATTTTCGGGCGGTGTTTGAATTGTGTTGGGTGGAGATAATGCAAGGGATGGAACAAACGCAGGGCAAGGTTGGCACCACAGTGAAAGTGGTCTGCGAAAGCGGGCTGGGCCCGTGCCATTTTGCTCGAAAATGCTAACCATTAATCCGAGAGAACCTTGTTCTAGACTGCCGCGAAAAAGTGGCGACATTCTACCTTTTTTGACAAAATTTGCCACGGCTATTTGCATCGTTCTTTGCACAGATCTTTACACAGCCCTTTACACTGCTCTTTACATAGTTCTGTGGCTTGAATCTAGCGGGCATAAGGATTTGCAAGGGAATCACGCGCTAACACTCAGTGCTGAGCATCATGGAGGGCTGGTGTTCTGCGGACGAGCTAATGTTGAAGGGCTGTATTTTAGCGCGCTGATGTGCGAGCTTATGACGTAGCTGCAGCCGACAAGACCATCAAGCCAAATATCCAATGGAGGGAATATGAGCACAAGTCAGCATGTACATAATGATAATCAACGAGAGCTAGTATTAGAGCGGATTATCGATGCGCCGCCAGAAAAGCTGTTCCGCGCGTGGACCGAGCCAGAACTCCTCAAAATTTGGTTTACGCCAAGGCCGTGGACTGTGGCTAGCGCGAGCTTAGATGTGCGTGCTGGTGGTTCAAATGTGATCGTGATGCGTAGCCCTGAGGGACAGGATTTCCCGAATCGTGGCGTGTATCTCGAGGTGGTTGAGAATGAGCGCATCGTATTTACCGATGCCTTTACTGTGGCTTGGGTGCCGTCCGATAAAGCCTTTATGACGGCAACTATTACTTTTGAACCTGTGGACGGCAAGACCAAGTACACTGCGCGGGTGCTGCATTGGAATAGCGAAGATAGGCAGAATCATGAGGATATGGGGTTTCATCAGGGTTGGTCTAAGGCGACCGATCAGCTTGAGGAACTCGTCGCGAGCATTTAGCCGGTGAGTCTCAAGCCTCGTATCAGAGAGTCAATAATAAGCAGTATCTAGCCCAATTGCCCTGCATATTTTATTGCTGGGCATTGGGCAGGATTAGAGGTGTTATGTCGTCACAGAAAGAAGTGCCTGTACTTAAACAATCAGTGCTTGCGCCATCCCAACTCGCGCAAAGCGCGGTTTTGCAGGGCAATAGTTTTTTATCAAAACAGTTCAATGGCTTGTCGGAATTAGCCCAAGATCTACAGGGTATCGAGTTTGAGGATTGCTGCTTTCAAGATTGCCATTTTAGTGAGAGCACTTTCCGTAAGTGCAAGTTTATCGATTGCCGCTTTGTGCGTTGCAACTTAAGTTTAGTGAAAGTGCCCCAGTGTCAGTTCAGCGGGGTGGAGTTTGAAGAATGTAAGTTAGTCGGTATCGATTGGACCCGAGCCGCGTGGTCGCGTTTATCCTTTGCCGCGCCATTTTCCTTTAAGCAATCCATCTTAAATGATTGCTCATTTTTAGGTTTGTCCCTCGATGAAATTATCATCGAAGAGTGCAAGGCCCACGATGTCGATTTTCGCGAGGGCAGTTTTAATCAAGCCAATTTCACCTACACGGATTTTAGTCATAGTCTGTTTGGCCGAACTCAATTATTGGAGGCGGATTTCAGCGAGGCATCCAATTACGATATCGACATTTTTAACAATAAAATCAAAGGCGCTAAGTTTAGCCGCGACGAAGCGATTCGGCTGCTCAACTGCCTCGATATAGAATTAATGGATTAAGGATTGTGGTAGGTTTTTACTCAGCTTTTCACTCAGCATAGTGATGCTCATCCCACGAGTGTTATCGCAATTTACTGAGATATCTGTTTTTTTTAAGCCGCCATTTACCCCATCTGGCGGCTTTTTTCTGCTCGTGTTTTAGGACCTATTGATCTTATTCACGTATTTCAAGGTCAGTCCTAGGTTTTAGTTGCGGTAGATCACACCGAGCTTCCCCATGTGGTTTACCACAATACCCACCTACCTCTTTCGGGATAACAATCTCTGTGGATGAGCAGTGTATTCAGCGTATGCCGTGTATTTTGAAGATATGGTGGCGCTGTTTTAACGCTTTATAACTAAAAAAGTAATCAAATCAGTGAGCAAACCTCTGCTCGATGGCGTCCAATGTGGCGACTGACGGGTGGGATGAGCGTGATGGAGGTAACCATGATTGAGCTTAATAGGCGAACCTTTTTAAAGGGAGCAGGAGCGAGCAGCGCCACGTGTGCGTTGGCCAGCCTGCTGCCGGGCAGCTTAGCGGCATTAGAGAATAAGCAGCTAAAGGGCATGGGCAAAGACATTGCCAGTATTTGTGAAATGTGTTCGACTCGCTGCCCGATTTCGGCGCGGGTGATTGAGGGCAAAAACGTCTTCATTAGTGGCAACAAGGCCGCTAAATCCTTTGGCGGTAAAGTGTGTGCCCGTGGCGGCGCAGGCCATAGTTTATTGTACGATCCACAGCGTATCGTTAAACCGTTAAAGCGGGTCGGTGAGCGCGGCGAAGGTAAATGGGCTGAGATCAGTTGGGATGAAGCTTATAAATTAATTGCTGAAAACCTCAATAAAATCAAAAAAGAACATGGCCCAGAAGCCGTGGCATTCTCGTCAAAATCTGGCTCACAAGAAAAGCATTTGTTTCACCTTGCGACCGCCTTTGGTAGTCCAAATACCTTTACCCACGCGTCGACTTGCCCAGGTGGTTATGAAATTGCCGCTAAGGCTATTTTTGGCACTAAGGTCAAACGTGATTTAAGTAATTCTAAATACATCATTAACTTCGGCCATAACCTGTACGAAGGCATCAATATGTCCGAAACCCGCGGCATGATGGCGGCGCAAATGGACAAAGGTGCCAAGCTGGTGGTGTTCGAGCCAAGATTCTCCGTCGTGGCCGATAAAGCCGATGAATGGTATGCCATTCGTCCCGGAACCGACGTTGCCGTCGCCTTGGCGTTATGTCATGTATTGATTGAAGATAATCTTTACGACAAGGCATTTGTCGCGCGTTATGTGGAAGGCTTCGAAGCCTTTGCCGCCGAAGTGAAAGCCTATACCCCTGAATGGGCAGAAACCATCTCCGATGTGCCTGCCAAAGACATCCGTCGTATCGCCCACGAATATGCCGCTAAAGCGCCCCATGCTGTGGTCGATTTTGGTCACAGAGCTACCTTTACCACCGAAGAGTTTGAGATGCGCCGCGCCCTTTATGCCGCTAACGTCTTGATTGGTAATATTGAGCGTAAGGGCGGGATTTATATCGGCCAGAAACCCGGTGATTACAACAAGCTTGCCGGTGAAGCGGTTGCGCCTGTATTGGCAAAACCTGGCGTGAAAGACATGCCAAAACCAGCAGCGAAACGTATCGATCAGGTGGAAGAACAGTACGCCATGATGTGGACATCGGGCGGCGTTTACCAAACCATTCTCGATGCCACCTTAAGCGCAGTGCCCTACCAGTTACACGGCTGGGTGATGTCACGCACTAACCCAATGCAAACCATGACAGACAGAGCACGCGTTGTTGAAGCGATGAAAAAGCTCGACTTTATCGCCGTGTGTGATGTGTATATCAGCGAAACCGCCGCCTATGCTGACGTGATTTTACCTGAGTCGACTTATCTTGAACGTGATGAAGAAATTGCTGATAAGTCAGGTAAAAATCCGGCCTATTATGTGCGCCAACGGGTCGTTGAAACCTTAGGTGATACTAAGCCTTCTTGGCAGATCTTTAAGGATGTGGGTGTGGCTATGGGCCTTGGCGAGTTCTATCCATGGGAAAACATGGAAACCCTGCAAATGCTGCAGGTGAACCGCGACACTGACCTGCTGCGCCGGATCAAAGACGAAGGTTTTGTGAGCTTCGGTAAGCCAATTATGTTGTGCGAGCCTAAGATGGTTGCCGAGTTTATTAAGGCATACCCCAATGCGCGACCTGCCGATGAAGACGGCACTTACGCCAGCGCACTGACCTTTAAAACCCCGAGTGGCAAAATTGAACTCACTTCCGCGAAAGTGGAAGCCATGGCACCAGGCCGTGGGGTGATCAAGTTCCGCGAAGTGAATCTTAAAAAAGCAGATGAGCTGTACTTTATCCAAGGAAAAGTGGCGGTGCACACCAATGGTGCAACCCACAATGTACCTATACTCGCTAACCTGATGTCGGATAACGCTGTGTGGGTTCACCCCGTCACTGCGGGCAAATTAGGGATCAGCAATGGCGACCCAATCCGCCTCACCAGCAGTGTAGGCACAGAAGAAGGCCATGCCTTAGTCACGCCGGGTATTCGCCAAGATACTGTGTTTGCTTACATGGGCTTTGGTTCTAAAAACAAAGAGTTGGTCAGAGCAACGGGCAAAGGTATCCACTGCGGTAACTTACTACCGCACGTTACTGCTCCTGTGTGTGGCATGACAGTGCACACCACGGGCGTCACGCTGGCAAAGCGCTAATCGGAGGCTTAAATGAATAAACGATATGTAATGGTGCACGACGAGAATAAGTGCATCGGCTGCCAAGCTTGTAACGTGGCGTGTCGCAGTGAAAATTGCGTACCCGAAGGCGTAACTCGTCTGCAAGTGCGTGTGGAAGGCCCCTTTGGTGAGATGCCCAATCTGCATTTCAAATATCACAGGGTATCTTGCCAGCAATGTGAAGATGCACCCTGCGTTAAGGTGTGCCCAACAGGCGCGGCCTATGTGGGTGAAGACGGCATTATCTCTATCCATACCGAGAAGTGTGTCGGCTGTATGTACTGTGTGGCAGCGTGCCCTTATAAAGTGCGCTTTATGAACCCAGAAACCAAGGCGGCGGATAAGTGTAACTTCTGTAAAGACAGTCGTTTAGCTCGGGGTGAAGAGCCAGCGTGCGTGACTGTGTGTCCAACCGATGCCTTAGTGTTTGGTGATGCTAATGATCCAAGCAGTGAAGTGGCCATCATGCTCAACACTAAAATCACTTACCAAGATAAAACCCATTTGGGTACAAAACCTAGGGTATATCGCGTTCCTACCAAAAGAGGGGGGATTTGATTATGAACAATACTTGGGGCGACATGGCGCAATATGATCCTGTCACTTGGCACTGGGTCATCGCCGTTTACCTGTTTATGGCGGGTTTATCCGCGGGCAGTTTACTGATTGGCATTGGTTTGCGCTGGGCGAATAAGGAACTCAGCGCGGGAGCTGAAAGCAGCATTCTTAAGGCGGCAGCCATTATTGGGCCTGTAGCAATTAGCTTAGGTCTAGCTTGTTTAGTGTTTGACTTAACCAAACCATTCCACTTTTGGTTGATCTTAATTCACTATAACTTCCAGTCTGTGATGGCAATCGGGGTGCTGGCGCTGCTGGCGTATTCTCCCTTGGCCTTTGCATACGCCATTATTGTGCTGCGGGATGACTTACCAAAATGGGGTTTGGGTTTCCTAACACCTATCGCTAAGTTACTTATGCCATTTCGAAAGCTGATTGAAGTATTGTTGTTTGTCCTCGCTATTGGCGTAGGGGCTTACACTGGCTTCTTAATTTCGGCGATGAATGCCTATCCTATGCTCAACACTGCGGTACTGCCTGCGCTGTTTTTAGTGTCAGGTCTATCGGCGGGCGCTGCGGCAAATGCGGTACTGGCGTTGCTGATGTTTAAGACTGACAGCCACGACAAAACTTTAGTGAAGATGCACGGTTTAGAATTGCCTGTGATGGCGATTGAAATTCTGTTCCTGTTCATGTTGTTCTGCGCCTTGTACTTCAAGGGCGGCGCGGCGGCTGCGGCCTTAGCATCGTTAACGTCTGGGTTATGGGCAAGCGTGTTCTGGATAGGCGTTGTCGGTATAGGTTTTGGTATTCCATTGCTGTTTATGCTGCTACCCGCCGCGACTCGCCACACTAAGGGCGCGATGATCATGGTGGCTTGTGCGAGCTTAACGGGCGTACTCGCCTTAAGACACTTTATTGTGTACGCAGGGCAAAGCTATTTAAGCTGAGTGTAAGCTGACTTTACATATTGATAGATAAAGAAAAAGCACTGGCAATGTCAGTGCTTTTTTATTGTTTGAATTTTGAGAAGGTTTGCCAGTACAAGCGGGACGCTTATTGGGGTAAGAGTTCGATAACTGACTTCACCGTTAGCACTAAGGCGCTGATACTGCACAGGACTAACGTCGCCATCTTTGTCTTCTCTTTATCGACACGGCCCACTAATCGCCCTGCGACTAAGTAACCTAAAATCACTGAGGGGAGCAGCATCAACGACAGCCACAGATGTTTTAATTCTAATAAGCCAGTGATCGCTAAAATGATCAATGCAATCATGGAGCTAAAAATGAAGAAGGCCGACAGGGCAGCGCGAAACTGCGAGGCATCTTTGCCTGCCAACAAAATCGCCATCGGCGGGCCACCAATCGCGGCGATATTGCCGAAGATCCCTGAAACCACGCCCGCACCGAAGAGGGTTTTCTTATTCACTGGCAGGCTGAATTTATACAGGCTGAGGATCACTGCGACAGTCACAATGGCGGCGATGGATAAACCGAGTATGGGTTGAGGCGCAAACAGTAATAAACTCGCGCCGATAAAACCGCCGGGCACGCGACCTAGGAGCGCATATTGCAAGCCATTGAATTCTAAGTGGCCGCGCTCACGCACTAAGGTCAGCAGGGCGATGGAGAAACCCATAGCAATAACAGGCGCAGGTACAAGTTGTGGATCGACGATATACAGCAAAGGACTGGCGACAACCGCAAGCCCAAACCCAATCAGACTTTGGGTTAATGCGCCCAGAAACACGACCAGCGAGGCTAAGGCGAGTGTCTGTGGATCTATCATAGAAAACATAGGATTTCCTATATCCCAAACCACCTCAAGATAGTGAAATTTAAAGTTTGAAGTCGCTTGGGTATAAACAAAAAGGGATCGTTAACGATCCCTATTGATGAGCACTGTGATATGACTTTGAAAGCGACGAGTCGCTATTCCATGTCTTCCCACTCGATTCCCATTTGATCCATCAACAACTTGGCTTCTGCGGGAATGCTGTCTGGGTTATCTTTTGACAGATCTTCATCGTTGGGCAATGGCTGGCCAGTGTAGGCGTGCAAAAATGCCTCACACAACAGCTCGCTGTTGGTGGCGTGACGCAAATTATTGACCTGACGACGAGTACGTTCGTCCGTGAGGACCTTAAGCACTTTGAGCGGAATAGACACAGTAATTTTTTTTACTTGTTCATTCTTCTTGCCATGTTCAGCATAGGGGCTGATGTATTCCCCATTCCATTCAGTCATTGACTCACCTGTTATAACGCTAAATTCGGGGCAGATTTTAAACCCTTACAAAGAACAGTCAAATTATTGCTACTATTTCTTTGTGATTGCAAACAGATTTCTTTATGTTCAGACGTCTAAACGTCTTAACGCCTATTGACGATGGCGTTGGGCTTAGGTACATTTAGACGTCCAGACATCTCTATCAGTCTATCGAATTTAGGAGTCCACCCATGGCAGAGCGTCAATTAGCCACACTGGCAGTGCGTCAGGGTATCGAAAGCGATACTCAATATGGCGCAGTTGTGCCACCGATTTATTTGTCGACTAATTACGCCTTCGATGGTCATAAAAATCCCCGCGAATTCGATTACAGTCGTTCAGGCAACCCAACGCGCTGCATTTTAGGTGAAGCATTAGCGCAATTAGAAAAGGGTGCCACTGGCATAGTGACCTGCACTGGCATGGCGGCCATCACCTTAGTGACCACTTTGCTCGGCCCCGATGACTTATTAGTTGTGCCCCATGATTGCTATGGTGGTTCCTACCGTTTATTTACCAACTTGGCGAAGAAAGGCCAGTTTAAGCTGATTGTGGTCGACCAAACCGACAGCCAAGCGTTAGCCGCCGCCATTGCGCAGAATCCTAAGATGGTGTGGCTCGAAACCCCATCGAACCCGTTATTGCGTGTGGTGGATATCGAAGCCATTGCTAAGGCGAGCCATGAGGTCGGCGCGCTAGTGGTGGTCGATAACACCTTTTTATCGCCGATATTGCAACAACCCCTATTGTTAGGCGCGGATATCGTTATCCACTCCACCACTAAATATATCAATGGTCACAGCGATGTGGTCGGCGGCGCTGTGGTCGCCAAAGACGCGCAAATCGGCGAAAGCTTACATTGGTGGTCGAACACTCTAGGCTTAACGGGGTCGGCCTTCGACAGTTATCTGACCCTGCGAGGCCTGCGTACCTTAGCTGTGCGTATTCGCGAGCATCAAACCAATGCCCAGCGTATTATTGAGGTATTAACGCAAAGCCCTGTGGTGAGCAAAGTTTATTACCCCGGTCTTGCGGATCACCCAGGTCACGCCATTGCGGCCAAGCAACAACAGGGCTTTGGCGCTATGCTGAGCTTTGAGCTCAAAGGCGGCGAGGCCGAAGTGGTGGCCTTTTTAGGTGCACTCAGCTTATTTAGCGTGGCGGAAAGTTTAGGTGGTGTCGAAAGTTTAGTGGCAGTGCCTGCCACTATGACCCACAGAGCCATGGAGCCGCAAGCGCGCTTCGAGGCTGGTATTAAGGACACCCTATTGCGTCTATCGGTGGGTATTGAAGATGCCGCCGATTTAGTTGCAGATATTCAAGCAGGATTAGCCGCCGTTGCGGCTTGTCAGTAGAGGAATAATAGATGGCACGTTGTCACTTACATAAATTTGGTGGCTCCAGTTTAGCGGATGCCGATTGTTATCGCCGAGTCGCCCATATCCTGTTAACCCACGGTCATAGTGATGATCTCGTGGTGGTCTCTGCGGCGGGTAAAAGCACGAATTTCCTGTATAAATTATTAGCGCTGCGTGATGCGGGTCAGCTATGGCAAGAAGAATTACAAGTGCTGATCAGTTACCAACAGGGGTTGATTGAGCAGTTGTTGTCGAATGAACAAGCCCGCGATCTGCGTGAGCGTTTGGCCACTGATAAAGCGCAACTCATCAGCCTGTTGTCCTTAGACGAGCGCAATGAATACCAAATCAACCATGTGGTGAGCTTTGGCGAACGTTGGTCGGCACGTTTAATGGCGGCGCTACTGCGCGAATCTGGCGTGGCGGCAAGCCATGTGGATGCCTGTTCAATTTTAGTGGCCGATGAAGCCGCTGTGCCGCAAATTCGGGTACAAGAATCCCGCGCTAAAGTACAAGCCCTATTAGCCGCGCATCCCAATGAACGCTTAGTGATCACAGGTTTTATCTGTGCTAACGAGCGTGGCGATACCTTGTTACTTGGTCGTAATGGTTCAGATTTTAGCGCCAGCCTGATTGCTAGTCTCGCCGATATCGAGCGCGTGACCATTTGGACCGATGTGGAAGGGGTGTTCAACGCCGATCCTAATAAAATCAACGATGCCAAGTTACTGAAAAGTATGTCACTTGCCGAAGCCGATCGCCTAGCGCGTTTAGGCTCGCCAGTATTGCATTCGCGCACTTTGCAGCCGTTATTCAATACCGAAGTGAGCTTAGCGGTGCGTTCAAGTTATGCGTCCCACACCGACTTTACCTTAATCGCGCCCCACAGTTCGTCGGCGAGCGCGCCTGTGGTGACTAACCTCAATGCTGTCGTCCTGTTCGGCTTTAAACTCACAGGGGAGTTAACTCGTTTATTAGATTTATTGATTGCCGCGGGTTTAACGCCATTGGCCCATTGGACCTCTGCCCATCAAAGGGTTGAACTTGCCTATACCGCTGAGAATCAAAAACAAGTTCAAAGATTACTCGATGCCGAGGCAGAAGCATTAGGGATCAGCGATCAGCAGATCAACACAGATTTTGGTTTAGTCGCATTAGTGAGTGCCGACGCCGAACATTATCGTCGTAGCTTTGCCCGTTTACTGAGCCGTGATGCTAAACCTTTGTTCAGTGGCGATTTAAGTTTAGTGACGTTAGTGCCCCAGTCACAGGTGAATCTGTTAACCCAAAAAGTCCACCGCCGCTGCGCTGGCCCGCGTAAACGCATTGGTGTCCTGCTGCTCGGTGTGGGTAATATCGGTGAGGCTTGGATCGATCTGTTTAAGTCGGTTTCACCATCATTGGACCATGAACTCGAAGCCAGTGTTGAGTTAGTCGGTTTAGTCAGTTCGAGTAAAGCCTTGATTAAATCAACTGGGATTAATCTTGCCGCGTGGCAAACAGAGTTTAATACTGAAGCAACGCCTTGGCAGTATGAACATTTATTCGAGCAATTAGAGCAAGTTAATTGCGATGAGCTGGTGGCCTTAGATATCAGTGCCAGCGCCAGTTTGACGCTGCAATATCCAGAACTGTTCGAGCGTGGCATCCATGTGGTGAGCGCGAATAAACTTGCGGGCTCGGGTCCACTGCCTTTCTATCGAGAGTTAAAGCAGCAACTGGGTAATCGTCGTTTGTTTTGGCGCTATAACGCCAGCTGTGGCGCTGGTTTACCTATCCAACATGCGCTAAATGATCTGCGTAACAGCGGTGATAGCGTTGAAGCGGTGGGCGGGATTTTCTCCGGCACCCTGTGTTGGTTGTTTGAGAAATACGATACTAGTAAGCCATTTTCAGAATTAGTGATTGAAGCCAGAGGCTTAGGTATTACTGAACCCGATCCCCGCGACGATCTCTCCGGCCGTGATATGCAGCGTAAACTGCTTATCTTAGCCCGTGAGATTGGCCTTGAAATCGAGCTTGAAGATATTGAGCTGCGCTCACTCGTACCAGCCGCTTTGGCGGATATTCCCTTAGATCAATTTCTCACCCGCATTGCCGAGTTAGATGCCGATCTGCTGCAACAGTATGGTGCGGCGGCGGAGCAAAATAAGGTGCTCAGATATGTGGCATCCTTAGACAACAGCGGCCCAGAGCTCAAGGCCGAGGTGGGTTTGCAGTGGATTGATACCCATCACCCTTACGCCAACTTAACCCCTGGTGATAATGTGTTTGTGATCCGCAGTGTCTTCTACCAAGGTAATCCGCTGATCATCCGTGGACCGGGTGCAGGACGCGAAGTGACCGCGGCGGCGGTGCAGTCGGATCTGACCCAGATCTGTCGCGATCTGCTGCAGGAATAACGCGGTATCAAGCTTCTTAAAGGACTCATTCGAGTCCTTTTTTATTGGCTAGAATAAATCTATTGAATTAACCGAGATTAAATGCGGTTTATGGGTATTTTTGGGCTTGACTTACATCTCAGTTTCTCTAGTATATGGACATATAGACGTCCAAACGTCCATTTGAACGAATTCATACTAGCAAAGAGTAGCGCCAAGGGCGGTTGAGGAAATACACATGGCTTTTCATCACGCACAACATTCACAATCGCTGAACCAGAGCTTGTCTGAGCTTAATGGCGATATTAATGTTTCTTTTGAGTTTTTCCCGCCATCGACCCCCGAAATGGAACAGATACTGTGGAACTCTATCCGTCGTTTAGAGCCGCTGAATCCTAAGTTTGTGTCTGTGACTTACGGTGCTAACTCAGGTGTGCGCGATCGCACTCACGGCGTGATTGAACGTATCCAACAGGAAACCGACCTCGTTGCCGCGCCGCACTTAACCTTAGTGGATGCCAGCGATGAAGAGCTGTTAGAACTGGCTAAGCATTACTGGAAGTCGGGCATTCGTGACATAGTGGCACTGCGGGGTGATTTACCTGCGGGCAGCCCCAAGCCCACTCGTTTTGCGGTCGATTTAGTGCGTTTACTGCGCTCAGTGGCTGACTTTGATATTTCCGTTGCGGCCTATCCAGAAGTGCATCCCGATGCGAGTAATGCACAGGCGGATTTGATCAACCTCAAGCGCAAGATTGATGCGGGCGCCAGCCGTGCTATTACCCAATTTTTCTTCGATGTGGAATCTTACCTGCGTTTTCGTGATCGCTGCGTTGCCGCCGGTATCGACGTTGAAATCGTGCCGGGCATTTTACCTGTGACTAACTTTACCCAGCTAAAACGTTTCGCGGGCATGACCAATGTGTCGTTACCGAATTGGTTACATAAGCAATTCGACGGCCTAGAAAACGATGCGGGTACACGCCAATTGGTGGGGGCAAACGTGGCCATCGACATGGTGAAAGTGCTGTCCCGCGAAGGCGTGAAGGATTTCCATTTTTACACCTTAAATCGCGCCGAATTGACCTACGCGATTTGCCACACTTTAGGCGTGCGTCCTAAATAAAACCTTATAAAATAAGCTAATAAAAACGCCGCAGAGAATGCGGCGTTTTGTTTTGTTTAAATTCTAAATTGAGCTAATAAAGTTGTTAAACGGGCTGCGAGTTGGGCAAGTTCATCGCCAGCGCGTGCAGTTTGTACCGCACTATCTGTCGCATTGGTCGCAATATCATTGATGTTATTAACATTTTTATTAATTTCTGCCGAAACCGCACATTGCTCATTTGCAGCGCTGGCGATCTGGATATTCATCTGGCTAATGGTGGAAACCGCATGGGTAATGGCTTCGAGTGCTTCACCCGCTTGGTGAACTTGGGATACACAGCTTTGGGTGGTGCGGGTGCTGGTTTCCATCGCATTGACTGTAGACTTAGCTTTATGCTGAAGCGCTTCGATCATCTGCTGAATTTCCGTCGTAGATGCTTGAGTGCGGCTCGCCAGAGTGCGTACTTCATCGGCAACGACCGCAAATCCTCGACCTTGTTCTCCCGCCCTTGCGGCTTCAATTGCCGCATTGAGTGCGAGTAAATTAGTTTGGTCGGCAATATTACGGATAACCACAAGCACAGAATCAATTTCAGCGGTATTACGCTCTAATTCATTGATTGCACTCGCTGCTGTGGCTATTTCCTCGGCCAATATGGCGATAGTAGTTACCACTTTTTGTACAACCAATTTGCCTTGTTCGGTTGAGTCATTGGCATGATTGGCGGCATCGGCGGCATCGGTCGCGTTATGGGCAACTTCTTGTACCGTTGCGGCCATTTCATTCATTGCGGTGGCAACTTGCTCGGTTTCGAGGTGCTGACGACTCGCCATCTTCTGGGTTTCCCGCGTAATGCTCGACATTTCTTCAGCAGAGGTGGCGAGCAGGCTTGTTGAGTCGGCGACGTGGGAAACTGTGTTGTGGATTTTTTCTACAAAGCGGTTGAATGCCATCGATAATTCAGCAATTTCATCCTTACCTTTTACCGCGATTCTGCGGGTTAAATCGCCTTCACCTTCAGCGATATCATTCATGGCTTGGGTGGTTTCAGCGATAGGGCGAGTAATGCCTTTGGCAATAAACCAAGCAATGGCAGTTCCAATGACCAGAGCCACTAAACCGATAAGGATCAACTTAAGGCGAATATCTGCTATCGCTTGTTCTGAATGGGTTCTATCCATCGCAATATCGAGTACGCCAAACACGTTTCCTGAGTAATCTTTTATGGCGTTGCGATACAGAGCATAGGTTTTGTTATTTAAGGAAATAGTGCGTATGACTTCATGGCCTTGGATGACGTTATTGAGTTCATCTGTCGCTTGGGTATCAGGCGTGAATGTAGCGCCAAATAACTTATATCCAGAATCATCTGGCAAGATGAGGGCAATTTCTGCTTGATAGGCTTGTTTAAAATTATCAAAAAAGGGTTGACCGAAGGACATGCCAAACTCAACTGAGCCTGTGTGTTGCCCGTTGTAACTCATTGGAACTAAACCACGAATACCTAATCCTTCCACTCCATATTCCAAGCCATAAAGAGGGCGCTTTTGGCTATTTGTTTCAACTATGGTCTTGCGTATGCTGGTGAGATCATCGCCAAATTTTTCAGGACGATGCAAGCGTAAAAAAGAAGTGGCTGGTGGCCTATGAAATTGGAATTGCTGAACCGCAAAATCGCGCTTAAGTTGGGTGAATATAGGTAAGGTACGGGCGGTGAGTTCATCACGTTCACCTGTTGCAAAGGTGCTTTGAACTTCTGGCGTGAGTGAGATGATGGTTGCCATTGCTTCGGCTAATTTGCCCGATGAGGCTATCTCGGCAACAGCGGTTTCATAGATCTTATGGAGTTCTCTTTGCTCGGATTCTGCAACTTGGCGACTGAATTCAGAGAGAACGAGCGGCATGATAAAGCTCATTACTGTTAACAGTAATAGACAGATCCCAATAACGATCCTCGTACTAATTTTTAGATTTATCAAAACAGCCTCCAATTCATGTGCAAATCAACTCAATTTATCCGTTTGATATTATAGAGATACAACTTGATAAGATTTGAGAGGGCGCGAACCTTTTTAAGTTATTTATTCCCTCTTACGCTCGTTTCGTGCCCTTGGACACAGATCTATTTGGGGCCTAAATATTTACTTAGCCTGCTAACTAAGTATAATACTTAGCACGCTAACTAAGTGGGTGGGCAAGATGCAAAAAGAATTAGAGCGACTAAAAGAGTTATCACTGGCGGAGCATTTAGGCCGTCTGCATCGACTGTGGCGTACCGTGGCCGATGTTGAGCTAGCACCTTTAGGATTAACTCATCCTCGTTGGACGGCCCTATGGAAACTGCTGCGTTTAGGCGACAGCGTGAGCCAGAAAGTATTGGCCGATGCCTTAGAAATTGAATTGGCTTCGCTAATGCGCACCTTAGGGCAATTAGAAGAGCAAGGTTTAGTCGAGCGTCATTGTTGTGACAAAGATAAGCGGGCAAGGATTGTGAGCCTGACGCCAGCGGGATTAGATGTTTTAAAGCAAATGGAAGCGCGGATTATTCAAGTGCGCCGTGAGTTATTAGGCGGGATCAGTGCCGAAGAGTTGAGCGAATTTGAACGCATTATTAGCCTGATCAGCGACAACGCCAGCGCCAAATTAACCAAGGTTACAGACACCCTTTTGTGAGAAAGAAGATGACACCGGATCAACAGTTTGCCCGTTTAGTAAAATTTGCCATGTTTGGCTTTGTGATGGTTTTTGGCTATTTCATGCTGGCCGACACTATGATGCCATTGACGCCTCAAGCCATGGCGACCCGTGTAGTGACTAAAGTGACACCGCAGATCAGCGGTAAAATCCAGACCATAGCCGTGACCAATAACCAAACGGTTGCCAAGGGCGATTTGTTGTTTCAAGTCGATCCCGCGCCTTATGAGTTAGCGGTATCGCAAGCTAAATTGGCCTTAGAGCAAGCCCGTCAAGATAATGCTGAGTTAGATGCCTCGCTACTGGCTGCTAAGGCCGAGGTCAATGCCAATAAAACCACCTCACAACAAAAACGCAGCGAGGCTAAACGTCTCGATGCCCTGTATGCCACCCATGGCGTATCGCAGCAGCAAAAGGAGCTAGCCGATAGCGATGCCGCAGCTGCTGAAGCAAATTTGCTTGCCGCCAATGCGCGTTTAGAAAAACTCAAAGTGAGTCGTGGCAGTTATGGCGAAGAGAATCTTAAAGTGCGTCAGGCGCAAAACCATTTAGCCCAAGCTGAGCTTAATCTGTCTTACACCCAAATACGTGCAGATCAGGATGGGATAGTGACTAACCTGCAGTTAGAAGTCGGGAGTTTTGCGACCGTGGGGCAACCTCTGTTGGCTGTGGTATCGGATAAAGTGGATATTATTGCCGATTTTCGCGAGAAGAGCCTGCGTGGAGTTAATGCGACTTCGACCGCTTTGATTGCGTTCGATGGCGAACCTGGGCGTTTATATCGGGCGACGGTGAGCAGTGTCGATGCGGGCGTGAGTGCTGGGCAATTCGATGCCAATGGCCGTTTAGCCGCGCCGCAGGAATCGGACCGTTGGGTACGTGATGCCCAAAGATTGAGACTGCATTTGGAGTTAGATGGTATGGCGATGAACAGCTTGCCAGCGGGTGCGCGCGCGACTGTGCAATTGCTGCCTGAGAATAGCCTGTTCAGCTTGCTCGCTAAGGTGCAGATTAAAGCAATCAGCTTGCTGCACTATATTTACTAGCCTATTTACTAGAATGTTTACTAGCGTATTTACCAGCATCTTTACCGGCATATCCATTAGTACTTATCTGTGTTGACGAGCACGAGTGACTCGCGGTTGGTTTGTATTTGCCGCGAGTCGCTAGAGTGAACGCTTCAAAGCAACATAAGTGTGAACGCAGCATAAGCCAGCTAAACATCCTCATTTAATGTATCGATAGAACAAGGCGACGAGCATGTTACTACGCCATAGCCCATTGACGGCCAACGATTTACGCCAGTGTTTACGGATTGCGACTGGCGCGACCTTAGGTTTTACCCTGTGTAAAATTTTTGGTTGGAGCAATGGAGTCTTCTTCACTGTGACACCTATGCTACTACTCGGATTAGTGCCAGTGATGAATGGCCATGCTATGCGCCAATTATTAGCTTCATCTGCCATGGCTGGGTTAGAGGTTGGGTTACTCGGCGGTTTCTTTGGCAGCCATCCCGGCATGATGACCCCCATCGTTTTCCTATTATTTTTATACCGCTTTGCAGCCATGTCCCGCGGCAGTTTGTTTCTCTTTGGTGCTAACGGTGTGCTGAGTCTCAGTATCATGCTGCACTTTGCTAGTTATCCCGGCGTTGATTTAAACGATTTAATTTTCAGTAACTTTTGGGCAACAGCCCTTTCAGTTGTTATCGCCTACGCTATGACGGCACTCTGGCCCGATGTTGAACCAAGAGCGGCTTATAAACCAGGGCCTAAGGCACCGCATCGAATGCGCCACGAAGCCTTGCTCGGCGCGACCATAGCGACGGCATCGTTTCTGGTGTTCCAAATATTTGATCTGCGGGATTCGATGTCGGCTCAAGCGACCACTCTTTTGCTATTGTTTCCCATGCATTGGAATGGTGCACTCGACTATGCCCGTAAGCGCGCCATAGGCACCCTGTTGGGTGTGTCGTTTGGGATACTCGTGCAGTTGCTGCTCTATGATTGGTCTGGGTTATTGATGTTAGTTGTCCCCTTGTTGTGGATTGGACTGATGATTTTTAGCCAAGCCCATGTGCGCGAGGCGAATGGCTCAGGTGTCGGTTTTGGTGCTATGACCACGTTAGGGATTTTGTTTGGCCAGTATTTGACGCCTGGTAACGACTTAATCTTCAGTGCCTTATACCGAGTGAGCAGTATTTTAATCGCTATCGTTGGCACGTTACTTTTATGCTATTTGATACATAAGTTATTGAATCGTTTTGAATCGACGCGATTTGGTTATTGAGCAGGCCATTAAGTCTTGAAGGCTTGCAGCTTAACCTTGTACAGAGTAAGGTAAATTTATCCCGTTTGAATTGAACAATAAGTGACTCTTAATGAATGTTAAGGCTCATTTATTGGCTGTTTTAAAAATGAGCGGCTGATTTTAAAATGGGTTTAGTGTGTGAGCACAAACATAAATAACAATAACCCCTATGCTTTAGAGCTTAATTCTCTTCAAGGATAGAACATGAAGATTAAAACATTAGTCATAGGTTTAACGCTATGTAGCGGCTATGCCGCTGCCGCCGAGCCTTCTGACAAACAATCGATGAACGTTATGCCACAAGCTGCACAGTTATGTGTGTCTTGCCATGGGGCAGCGGGTGAGGGTATTGAACCACTCGGCCCTCGATTAGCGGGATTATCTAAAGAATATATCTCGACACAATTGCAGCATTTCCAAGCGGGCGTTCGCCAAAATGCGACCATGATGCCGATGGCAATGACGCTCCAAGGTGACGGTATTGAGCAAGTGTCGAGCTATTTTTCAGCTAAGCCTGCCAATGACGTCAAGCCTGTTATCCGCGGTGAACAAGTTGTTTTTAATGACGATACTGCTCGTTTAGCCTATCAAGGTGATTGGTCCCGTGGTTTACCAGCCTGCGTGACCTGCCATGGTCCTTCTGCATTAGGTGGCGGCTTATTTCCTCGCTTAGCAGGTCAACAGGCGAGTTATATCAAAACGCAATTATTGGCATGGCAGTCGGGAACACGTAAAGGTGATGTCGATGGCATGATGGGGAGCGTCGCGAATAAGCTCACCGTCGCCGAGATTGATGCGTTAGCCAACTACTTTGCTAATTTAAAATAAGGAGCCGGCCATGAAATATTCCGCAATGTTATTACTGGCCGCGATGGGGTCGTTAACCGTTCAGGCGCAAGCTGAAACTGAGCCAGTACAAGAACGCCCAGATAAGCAAGCTCCGCTGCCTTCTTTCCCTAAGGTAGCAGATCAAACCTATCTTACCCCTAGACCTTTGAGTGCGATTCCCGAAGGCGCCTTTGGTGACAAAGTGCGTTTAGGTTATCAACTGTTTGTGAATACCCAACAGCTGCGTGATAAGTATGTGGGTAATGAGCTTAACTGTACCAATTGCCATATGGATGCAGGCCGTAAAGCCAATGCATCACCCCTCTGGGGCGCGTATTTTGCTTATCCGGCGTATCGTAAAAAAGACAATAAAGTCAGTAGCTTTGAAGAACGCATCCAAGGTTGTTTTAACTATTCGATGAATGGTAAAGCCCCCGCATCAAGTAGCCCTGAGTTAGTGGCGCTTTCTGCCTACGCCTATTGGTTAGGCATGGGCGGCTTGATGGATGAGGCTAATATCAGTGGCCCTGTTCCTGAGATCAGTGATGCTGAGTTAGTCAAAGGTGCTAAGCGGGATGACTTCCCACTACCAGAGGCATTAGCTAAGGCTATGACAGTTGAGCAACGTGCTAACTTGCCGGGGCGAGCTTATCCTGAGATCCCAAAACCCGAACAAGCCTATTCACCTGAACGAGGTAAAGCCGTGTATGTCGCCCATTGCCAAACTTGTCATGGTGTTGATGGGCAAGGTCAAGCCATTGCGGGTGTGTATGCACTGCCGCCGCTGTGGGGATCTCAAAGTTATAACTGGGGAGCGGGAATGCACAGGGTCAATACTGCCGCATTTTTCATTTATGAAAACATGCCCTTTGGTAAGAGCATGCAGCTGACGAACCAACAGGCTTGGGATGTTGCCGCTTACATCAACTCCCACGAGCGTCCGCAGGACCCACGTAACAAGGGTGATGTGAAGCAAGCGCAGGAGAAATACCATAATGACAGCGATTACTATGGTCTCACTGTTGATGGCAAAGTGTTAGGCACTGAGTCCTATCCGATTTTTCCTAAGAAGTCATAGTTGAGCCGCTGAGATTAAGTGCTCGTGTGATGTTATAAAGCGAGTAAATAAGTTAGACAGAAAAGCCAGTAAGCATTTAGCTTTGCTGGCTTTTTTATTGGTCAAATATGTGTTGGTCAATTCTACTGAGCGCTCTGTGATTTCAGGGTATTAATACTTAGTGGTTTAGCCCGCTAGTATCGGCTTGTCATGGTATTCGCTCACCGACACGCAGCCAGTCCATCCGTGGATGCTCGACCGCCCCGTCCATGGGGCGGACGGTCGTCTCGCAAATCACCATGACTCGCCTTTTGAGCATTAGCATCATTAAAGTACACAGAGAATTTAGCCATGGGTGGCTCATTAAACTATCTTGAGTGGGCAAAATATATCGGGGGAGTCTAACCCTCTCTAAGTTTTCTAAGAAGCTGATTTACTATGGTTTTTGGTTGAATAACATAAAAAAAATAGAGTATTGTTACACCTTACTGTATTTCTTTATTTAGTGGAAAGATTAAATGATACTCACCTTCTTAGCACTGATTATCCATATGTTGATTTATCCGTAACACGCAGATGCTTAGCCCTTTAGAGGGCAGGTTTTATTAGAAGTGCGGGTAACACACTATTAACTGTTTCTTGAGTTTGGAGTTTAAATGACACGAAGCGAATTGGTAGAAGAAGTTCTATTTATGGCTGAAAATATAACTCAGAACTTCGAACCAGTTGATGGTAGCTGTTTATATATGAGTGCAATGTTAGCTGCAATGATGAATGATCACTTGCCTGTCGAGATTAGATTTGTGACGGGAAGTTTGTCAGTGGCTGATTCCAAGATATTTGATCATCACCCAATTAAACCAACACTAAATCAAAAGACTGGTGTAATCGGACAATGGGACGGTCACGCTTGGGTGGAGGTTGATGATTTAATCATTGATTTATCGCTATTTCGAACAGTTTTTTCAAAAGCCGCTTCACCCCGTATTCAAAGCCTTTTTGAGGCTAGGTTTGATCGTGGTACTGCCTACTTAATTGGGCAAAAACATAAATTAATCGAAATGGGCGTTGAATACACTCCATTTGAGCGATTGTCTGACGATGATGCGACTATTTTTATACAAAACGCTGTTAGACTGGGTCTAATAAACAGTTAACTGTTCAAGAGCGATTCGCAACACATGGCATTTTTACTATGTGTTGTGTTTAGTGTTTAAGGTGGTATACAGGAGCTTTGGTATTGCGTGGCTCACATCTTAACAGGGCGTTAGGTTACTAGGAAATGTCGAGCATGGATGTTATTAAGTTTAAGTTATCTAAGAAATTTATATTAGTTGCTCTATTTTCATTGGTATCTTTTGGGATCTATTCTTCCTTAGACTTAGGATCACGGCTTGGAAATTTTAATTCCATTATGGAGCAAAGCCTTTCTGCGAGTAAATTAGATCAATATCAAACTGAAAATGTAGCAATTCTCAACGCCCGCATTCAACTTTTAGAAACACAATTAGAGGCTCAGACCAGATATAAAACTATGATTGAAAAAATAGAGGATCGTGTTTGGGTGATTTGTGGTTTATTTCAATTTATATTTTTGCTACTTGTTTATAAGTGTTTTATTTACAAAGAAAAAACGTAAACTAACAAGAAAATAAACGCTCTGACTAAGAGAAAGATCTGACAGGCATAGATGTTTGGGGATTAATAACTGGTACTGTGGCGACAGAAGTTCACCTTCCCCCTGCGAAGTAGCTGAAGGGTGTTGAAGACTCTTTATTAAAAGGAGAGCGCGTGACGCAGAGAGGACGTCTGCGTAGCTTTCGGGGGAAGGGACGCCCCATCGGAAGCGTTAGCGATTTTCGAATAAGTACGAAGCCACTCACTAATGCATGTCACTGCGCTAGGATGAGTGCTGCATAGCAGCGTTACGAACGAGAGCCGCGGATGGCGAACTGGCAGTTAGACATGGACGTTGTTCGGCAAAGGAGCATCCAAGGGCGAAGGGCAGCGCGCGATAAGGGATATCGAGCTGGCTATTTAACATGGATAATGGAATGGACCCATCCACTTTTAATCGGCCTCGCAATGGGCCACGATGTAGTCGCTAAAACTCATCAGAAAGAGGACGGGTCCACCTATGAAGATTACTACAATCGGTTTAGATATCGCAAAGTCTGTTTTTCATGCTGTTGGTGTCGATAAAGCAGGCAAGTTAATCAAAAAGAAAATGCTTAGACGCAAAGACTTGCTGCCCTTTGTCGCGAAAATTGAGCCTTGCCTTATCGTTATGGAGGCGTGTGGCGGCGCGAGTTATTGGGCCAGAGAATTTGAGCAATTTGGGCACGTAGTTAAGTTAATTGCCCCGCAGTATGTGGTTCCTTTTAGGCAAGGTAATAAAAATGACTACAACGATGCGCTAGCCATTGCGGAGGCTGCGCAGCGGCCCAACATGCGGTTTGTAAAACCCAAAAGCGTCGAGCAGCAAGATGTGCAACTGCTCCACCGTATGCGCGAACGATTAACTAAACAATCAACAGCCTTAATCAACCAAGTGCGAGGCATGTTAGCAGAATACGGTATTGTCATTACCAAAAGTAAATCGGCTTTTAAAGCCCAGTTACCAGATATTTTGGTCGATGAAGCCAATATGCTGACCATCAAGGGTAAAGCCATCTTTTATCAGTTATATGATGAGGTTATCGACATTGAAAAACGGCTTAAGAGTTGTGACACCCAAGTACTAAACGAAACTCATAACAATGTGATTTGTCAGCGATTACAAACTATTCCTGGTGTTGGGCCTGTCACCGCTACGGCGATTTATGCTGCAGTGGGTGACGGTAAAGACTTTAGCAATGGCCGACATTTTTCAGCTTGGTGTGGCTTAGTACCTAAGCAGCACAGCAGTGGCGGGAAAGATAACCTCCTCGGGATAAGTAAGCGGGGAAACGCCTATTTACGTACGCTATTCATCCACGGTGCCAGAGCGGTGTTGCGACACAGTGGGAGTAAGTCGGATAAGTTGAGTTGTTGGGCTATCCAGCTAGCGGAGCGCCGAGGTTTCAATCGTGCGTGTGTGGCCGTCGCGAATAAGCTCGCCAGAATGTCATGGGTTATCGCGGCACGTGAAGAAGAGTTTCGGCTCGCTATGTAACAACATCAAATGTACTTATTATGTTAACGATTAACCAACCAGCAAGTTGCTAAGACACTTGATTTGATGATGAGACAGTCAGACTGATCTACTAAAAACCTTACGAAAACATAGGCTCTGATGAAGCCGCAGGGATGATAAGGACAGTAGAAGCAAATATCCATCAGGGCCAGAGGAATCCCTCAATAAGAGGCCGAATATATGGGTGCAATGAACTCTTCTCAAAATTGATATCGAATGTCTTGCAAACCGGATGGGTCCATATATGTTTTAGTAGAGCCCTCAAGGATGAGTTTACGGCGAGTCACTGGGGAAGTAATGATAATTAACGCTGCAAAACCCAGTCGTCTTGTTTTGAGCACTCGCTTTTTAGCTGAGCCTATAGGGATACTTCTTAATTAGCTAAAAGGATCGCGAGTTAATCAGGGAAGTAATGACAATAAATGCCACTCAACTGTCGAGAGTCTTATCGCAAACAACAGTGAACCAGTATAACGTCAGCAGCAGTTCTGCTCGCCGCGTGCTAGCAGAACTGCTGCTGATATTGCCCCAATTCGCTTATCCCGTGCAGGCGGGGAGATATTCTGATAACTCAAGCAGGTTATAATCTGGGTCGCGGATATAGACAGAGTTTATCCGGCCTGTGGCACCGGTTCGTAGCACTGGGCCTTCAATGATTTCAATCTGAAGTGCGTTTAAGTGGGCGATCACTTCTTCTATGTTGTGGCTGACCACAAAACACAGATCGGCACTGCCGGGCGTGGCTGCTGCGGCTTTAGGTTCAAATTCTGCGCCCGCTTGGTGCAGGTTAATCTTTTGGTCGCCAAAACTTAACGCAATACGCTGATTGCCAAATACCACTTTCTTCATCCCGAGCACGGCTTGATAAAATTCGACACTGGCGGCGATGTCTTTTACGGTTAAGACCAAATGATCTAAGCGGGTTACGCGCATTTTACTTTCCTTAGAATGGCTCAGAGTGGGCCCTGAATTTGAACGCTGTCTCTATGCTTGAGACTATTACTGCCAGATACCTTACATCATGTGCTGGTGCAAAAGTGACTCTGTGGTAGCATTTGTGGCGTTTTTTGCGTAAATATTTTATGCCTTCTGTATCCCTATGACTGAATGAGAGTGTGATGAAAAAAACCTTAGCCCGCGGCTTAATGAATCTATTACCTATGGCCTTGAGTTTGTGGCTGTTTTGGTCGTTGTTTGTATCGTTAGATGGTTTAGGAATTGTAATTTTAGAGTTGGTAGGGATAAACCAACACTTTGTCGGCGCGGGATTTATGCTGGTGGTGGCATTAGTTTTTGCCGTGGGCCTGCTGTTTTCAGTCAGCCCGATTGTGTGGCTTTATGGTTGGCTTGAGCGCCAGTTGATGCGTTTCCCATTGTTTAAATCGGTTTATGGCAGTATCCGTGATATCGCCTCTTTGATGAATCGTGATGGTAAGCCAACAAGCCAAAAGACAGTGTTAGTGAAACAGGCGAATGGCAGTTTTGTGGTGGGTTTTATTATGACGGATACGCCGCCACAGCCCTTGTTAGATGCGCTACCAGAGGGCGATTGGGTGCCTGTGTTGTTCCAATTGAGCTATCAAATGGCGGGCGTGACGAGCTTAGTTAAGCGGGATGATTTAATTATGGTTGATTGGTCGTTTGAGGAGGCGATGCGCTTCAATTTAACTGCTGGTATCTCGCAGTCACCGACTAAGTAATCAGATGAAGGTTTGTGCGTTTTAGCGTTTAAAATTAAATTTTATGATTTTTGTGGTATAATTTTTTGGCGACCAATATGGTCGCCATTTTTTATGCTGAATATTCTAGTAATATATTTGTTTTATGCTAAAGGTGGGTGTTAGCTGCCTTAGTGGTGTTAATTCTGTTTATCCATCAATCATTGGCTTAAAAAAGTCGAGTGTTGTTAATCCCGTTGTTCAGATCCTGTCGCGTTTAGCCATAGCGAGTCGTTGCCATGATCTTTGGGATTTCCCCCATACTGGTCATAGATGAGCCACGCAGTATTAACCAAATTTTAAGTATAAGTTTTGTCCTATCTCGCCGTTGGTATGTTGAGATATTTGGAGTGTGAACCCGCTAGAAATAGGGAGAGTCAATGTCAATCAAGTCTAGTATTAATCCGCCGGTATTTTATTCGTCGGTCTTTTTCATCATCTTGATGGTGATGATTTGCGCAGTATGGCCCACAGAGGCAAACACCTTTTTTAGATCAATGCAGTCATGGATAGAAATGAAAGCCGGTTGGCTTTACATTCTAAGTGTGGCGTTTTTCCTGATTTTTATCATATTTGTCATGGTCAGTCGCTTCGGCGATATCAAACTAGGACCAGATCATTCAGTGCCTGACTACAGCTATAAAAGCTGGATCGCCATGTTGTTTTCGGCGGGTATGGGCATAGGTTTGATGTTTTTTGGGGTAGCCGAACCTGTGATGCACTATCTGGCGCCGCCGGATGCAACTCCAGAGAGTCTTATTGCCGCAAAAGAGGCAATGAAGATCACTTTCTTCCATTGGGGACTGCATGCTTGGGCGATTTACGCTGTGGTGGCATTGAGTCTGGCCTATTTCTCTTATCGACATAAGTTACCGTTATTGCCGCGAAGTGCGCTTTATCCCTTAATTGGTGAACGCATCTATGGTCCTATTGGCCATACAGTGGATACCTTTGCTGTGCTTGGCACTATGTTTGGGGTGGCGACATCACTGGGCTTTGGGGTGTTGCAGGTTAACTCGGGTCTGAGTTATCTATTTGAAGATTTACCCAATAATGCTGTGGTGCAGGTGTGTTTGATTATCGGCATTACTTTATTGGCGACATTATCGGTATTTTCTGGTCTCGATAAAGGCGTGAAACGCTTAAGCGAACTCAATCTGGGTCTCGCGATTATTTTATTGCTTATCGTCTTGATCCTTGGCCCTACGGTTATGCTGTTGCAGGCTTTTGTGCAGAATACCGGTAGTTACTTAAGTGATTTAGTGGGCAAAACCTTTAACTTGTACGCTTATGAACATAAGGAAGATTGGCTCGGAGGCTGGACCTTGCTCTATTGGGGCTGGTGGATTTCCTGGTCTCCTTTTGTCGGTACTTTTATTGCGCGTGTGAGTCGCGGCCGTACCATCCGTGAGTTTTTGATTGGTGTGTTATTTGTGCCATCGGCGCTGACCTTTCTGTGGATGACGGTATTTGGTAATACGGCGATTGATTCGATTATGAATCACGGCGCGACCTATCTTGCCGAGGCGGTGAATACCGATGTGTCAGTGGCCTTGTTTGTGTTTTTCGAGCACATGCCGTTTCCTACGTTACTTTCTGGGATTGCGATTTGTTTAGTCGTCACTTTCTTTGTGACCTCGTCGGATTCGGGATCCTTAGTGATTGATAATCTAACCTCGGGCGGCGATAACAATGCCCCCGTATGGCAGAGGATCTTTTGGGCACTGTTGCAAGGGGTCGTTGCTTCGGTATTGTTGTTAGCGGGTGGGTTACAGGCGCTGCAAACGGCGGCAATCGCCAGTGCTATGCCGTTCTTAGTGGTGATGCTATTCATGTGTCTGGGCCTATTTAAAGCCCTGAAAAATGATTGGCTGAAGATTAATAGCGTGCAGTTACACAATACTAGTGTGCAATACGCCAAAACTAATATGAGCTGGGAAGAGCGTATTGGGGTTTTAGTCTCGCATCCTACCCATGAAGAAGCGCAAGTGTTCTTGAATAATGTGGCTACGCCCGCTTTGTCTAAAGTGTGCCAACACTTTATGGCTAAAGGCATAGTGGCCGATCTTGAATACTTAGATGGCCGCGTGCGACTAGTGATCAGCAATGAGGTGAATTTGCCCTTTGTTTACGGTGTACGAACGCGTTGTTTTGATATCACTAACCCAATAGGGACTGAAATCGAGCAGGGCAATACCTTGTATTACCGCGCCGAAGTGTACCTTGAACAAGGTGGTCAGCATTACGATGTGATGGGTTATACCGAAGAGCAAATTCTCGCGGATGTGGTGACTCAGTATGAAAAATACTTACACTATTTGCATCTGTCGAATGCCGATCATGCCCACGTAAGTTAAGTAACGTAAGCCCGTAACGTAAGTTAAGTAAGCTAAGCCAGTAACGTAAGTCAGCTTAGCCATTTACGTCTACAAATCGCGCACGATTAACCCGCAAAGTGCGGGAGATATTGCCCCAAGTGATAACTCGGATTATCCTTGGGGCAATTTTTTTAGGGTTTGTTTTAGGGATTACACTATGTCATCAGTGCCAGGCCAGAGTAAGTTAGATAAAGTATTAGCCGATGCGCGGGAGTACAAAGCTAAGCGTGAGAGCGGTTACCGTGAGCAAGCGTTAAAACTCTATCCTTGGGTGTGTGGCCGCTGTACCCGCGAATTTACCCCAAAAAACTTAAGTGAACTGACTGTGCATCATAGGGATCATAACCACGATAACAACCCGTCAGACGGTTCAAACTGGGAATTATTATGTCTTTATTGCCATGACAACGAACATTCTCGCTTTGAAGAATTGATCCGCTACGGTAGCACCACAGAAACCAAGCAAGCGGCGGCGACCTACAATCCCTTTGCTGACTTGAAATCAATGCTGAAAAAATAGTCTTGTAGGCTGTTAGCAGGATGAGCTTGCGCAGAGAGTGGCGTTAGCAGGCGGCGTTTAGTCTTTGTCGGTTAAACGCGCTTCGGCAGCTAACCATTTATCACGACTTAAAATATGCTGGTTTTCACTGCCTTCAAATAAAGCTTTACGGGCGGGAAGTTGCTGACAAATGGCTGCTTGTTGTGCTTCGCTGCTCGTACGCCAACTGACGATTTCATCGATATGTCGAAAGCAGCCCATGCAGTAGTCTTCGTCATTTAAACCGCAGCGTGCGACGCAAGGTGAAAGCATAGGTGTCCTTTGGAGCCTTATGGCTAGTTAACCGAGTCTTCTCAGTTAACGATATGGATGAGTGTTTAAAGGCCGCGATACTAACATTTTTTCGCATAAAGTCATCTTTAGGGCGCATTCCCTTGGCCTAAGGTGAGACAAGTATTTTTTACACTGGGCATGACGTGAACCAAGATAACCTGCAGCAACAATTCACTTACTCACAGCGATTTAGCGAACTTAATCAACTGCTTGAGCAGAGTACTGCCCTGTGGCAAGTGCGTGCATTCGAAGTGAACGCTTTACCTTGGG
This sequence comes from Shewanella sp. ISTPL2, assembly GCF_013283205.1. Lineage (NCBI taxonomy): Bacteria > Pseudomonadati > Pseudomonadota > Gammaproteobacteria > Alteromonadales > Shewanellaceae > Shewanella > Shewanella sp. ISTPL2. The sequence goes on from NZ_JAAPAV010000001.1 coordinate 983,481, forward strand.
CACAGGATTTTCCGCGGTTGGCCGAAGCTGCGTGGGCGCTAGGTGATGATGAGCTGGATGGACTCGATGCCGAGCAATCTTTGCTGGTCAAGGCACTGTCACCGGCATTAAGCCAAGATCTTAGGGCATTAGGCCAAGATTGGGACTTGTCATTGCTCACCACTGCTATTGCTGATATTGCGATTACCGATGCCACAAAGGTAGATACAGCGCAGGACCGCGGTTTGTCTTTTGATGATGAGGCGCACTTTAGTGCTCACATTAAAGGCCGAAAATGGCAGCAAATTACCGCCTTTGTACAGCATTTACCCCAGCTTAATTTACCCGTATTGGAATGGTGTGCTGGTAAAGGGCATTTGGGCCGCTTGATTGCTAAAGCTCGCGGCGCTTATGTGGTGAGCTTAGAGTGGCAGGCGCCGCTGTGTGAAGCAGGGCAGGCCTTTGCCGATAAGTGGCAGTTATCGCAGACTTTTATTTGCGCCGATGCCTTTGCTATTGGTGCAGAACATGCTGTGACAAACACACCTATAACCACATCTACAACTACAGTTGAAGCACAAGCTGAACATGCCTCAAATGCCAATCCCTTAACTGCTCAGCAGCAAGCGGTTGCTTTGCATGCCTGCGGAGATTTGCATGTTCGGCTGTTAACGCTGGCGGCCGAGGCGGGCACGCAGGCATTGGCGATTTCTCCCTGTTGCTATCATTTAATTCAAGCGAGCCATTATCAGCCGTTATCGACTCTTGCTCAGCAGGGCAGCCTAAAGCTCAGTCGCCATGATTTACAGTTACCGTTGCAGCAGAGTGTGATCGCTAATCCCAAACAGCAGGCGCTACGCCATCAAGAAATCGCGTGGCGCTTAGGCTTTGATGCACTGCAACGTGAATGTCGACAAATCGACGAATATTTGCCTTTACCCTCGTTAAAACAGAGCCAGTTGAGCGGCAGTTTTACGGATTTTTGCCTGTGGGCGGCCGAGACGAAGGCAGTTAATTTAGCGAAAAACAGGGATTTTGAAGCTTGGCTTGACGTTGGGCGACAAAGACAACAATTAACTCGCCGTATTGATTTAGTCGCGCATTTATTCCGCAGCGCACTGGAGCAGTGGTTAATCTTAGATCGCGCTTGTTTTTTGCAGGAACAAGGATATGGTGTTTGCGTGGGTGAATTTTGTGCAAACAGCGTCACACCAAGAAATACGCTGATTTTAGCGCAAAAAATGGCGGTATAATTTTGCGCGTCTAAAAACATACTGTACTGTGATGTTTTTTATGAATTATTTCTATATTAGCGCATTTAAGTTTAGTGATAGTGAATTCAGGGCCGTCGTGTTTGGAACCTGCGCTGTGAGACAAGTCTTACACTCAAGATGGTTTTTTATTGAATCATCGGGCTTTTCTTGTTCAAATGTCGCATTAATGACGAATAACAACTGAAAGCTGACCTGCTGGTCAGTCATTCTAGTGAGCGAATAAAACAGTTTCATGAAATATTCCCGCGTATTTATTAATAGCCTGGCCTATGAACTGGCGCCTGTTGTGGTTTCCAGTAGTGAGCTAGAGTCTCGTCTTGCTCCTTTGTATCAAAAGTTCCGTATTCCTATGGGACAGCTTGCCGCATTGACTGGGATTACCGAACGCCGCTGGTGGCCCAAAGGACATCAATTGTCCGACGGTGCGATTAAAGCTGCCCGTAAAGCCATGGTTGAAACTGGGATTGATGTCGCCGATTTAGGTGCTGTTGTCTATACCGGCGTGTGCCGCGATCAACATGAGCCCGCGACCGCGTGTCGTATTGCTGCCGAATTGGGGGTGTCAAAAGACACTGCGATTTACGATATCAGCAACGCTTGCCTTGGGGTGTTATCGGGTATTTTAGATATCGCGAACCGTATTGAGTTGGGTCAAATCAAGGCGGGTATGGTGGTGTCCTGTGAGTCGGCGCGGGATATTGTCGATGTCACTATCGATAACATGTTGGCCGATCCGACCATGCAGAATTTTGCCCAGTCACTGGCGACCTTAACCGGTGGTTCTGGTGCCGTGGCGGTGATTCTTACCGACGGCAGCTTGCCGCTGACAAATGTGCGTCAGCATCAATTGCTGGGTGCATCGCACTTATCGGCGCCTGAGCATCATCAGTTGTGTCAATGGGGTCTGCAGGAAGTGGGGCATAACCTGTATCGCGAGTTTATGCGTACCGATGCCGTTACCTTGCTTAAAGAAGGCGTTGAATTGGCGAAGCACACTTGGGAGCATTTCCTTGAGCAGCGTAATTGGCTGGTTGAGCAAGTGGACAAAGTGATTTGCCATCAAGTAGGCGCTTCAAATCGTAAGCAAGTACTGAGTGCGCTCAATATCCCCCCCGAAAAAGAATTTCCAACGTATCAGCTACTGGGCAATATGGGCACAGTGTCGTTACCTGTGACCGCTGCGATGGCGCACGATCAAGGCTTTTTACAAGCGGGCGATCAAGTGAGCTTTTTAGGCATAGGCAGTGGATTGAATTGCATGATGTTAGGCATTAAGTGGTAGGGTGCATTGCACCTTTTCACGCCTTTGCTTGATGGCTGGCATACATTCGAGTCAACCCAGTAAGTCCATGATTCAGTTGATAGCTTAGTCTTTAGCTCAGTCGATAAGCTAAGCCAGCTGTACATAACCCGTTATTCGCTCTCATAAAGAATCAAGATAGGAAGCGTCATGTTAGACACTCTGTTGCCTTTTAAACGTCATTTTCTTAGCCGTAATGGCAACAAGCTACATTATATCAACGAGGGCCAAGGCGAGCCTGTGGTGATGGTTCACGGTAATCCTAGCTGGTCGTTTTACTACCGCAATCTTGTTAGCGCCTTAAAAGACACTTATCAATGCATAGTGCCGGATCATATCGGCTGTGGCCTGTCGGATAAGCCCGATGATAGCGGCTATGACTATACCCTTAAGAATCGTATCGACGATCTCGAAGCCCTGCTCGATAGCCTGAATGTGAAAGAAAACATTACCTTAGTCGTACACGACTGGGGCGGCATGATAGGTATGGGTTATGCGGCGCGTTATCCTGAGCGCATTAAACGCCTAGTTATATTGAACACGGGCGCTTTCCATTTGCCCGAGACTAAACCATTCCCTTGGCCGCTGTGGATTTGTCGTAATACCCTGTTAGGCACAGTGTTGGTACGCGGTTTCAATGCCTTTTCGTCTATTGCTTCCTATGTGGGTGTTAAGCGCCAGCCGATGTCGAAATACATTCGCGAGGCGTATGTCGCGCCGTTTAACTCTTGGGCCAATCGCATTTCGACGCTGCGTTTTGTGCAGGATATTCCGCTGCGTGAAGGCGATAGAAATTATCAATTAGTCTCTGATATTGCTGTTAGTTTACCTAAATTCGCTAAAGTGCCGACCCTGATTTGCTGGGGTCTCAAGGACTTTGTATTCGATAAGCACTTTTTAGCAAAATGGCGTCAGCACATGCCCCATGCGACAGTGCATGAATTTGCCGATTGTGGTCACTACATTTTGGAAGATGCCAGCGATGAAGTGATTGCTCATATCAAAGAATTTATGGCCGACAACCAAGCAGCGGCGCCGTCCGAACAGGTCGCAGGTTAATGTCGACCTTGCTTGAGACTGAAGTTGCTCCTTTAGTGACGCCGTTGGAAAAGTCACTTTTAAGTGGCACTTCTGCGTCAGCAACGGTCAATGATGCCAATATTTGTCGTCATCTCAAGCAAGCCGCCCATGCCATTCCCCATCATCTTGCGGTAGCAGTACAAAGCGCTCAGGGCGCTTCTGTGGGGAGTTTGCGTTACAGCGAGCTGGACTTTCTTAATCTAGACAGACAAAGCGATGCAATCGCCTTTGCGCTGAACGCCCATGGTATTGAGCGCGGCATGAAGGCTGTGCTTATGGTCACGCCGAGTCTGGATTTTTTTGCACTCACCTTTGCGCTGTTTAAAGCGGGGGTTATTCCTATCCTAGTTGATCCCGGCATGGGGATCCGCAATCTTAAACAGTGTTTTGCTGAAGCTGCGCCCGATGCCTTTATCGGTATTCCCAAGGCTCATATTGCTAGACGTCTATTTGGTTGGGGAAAGGGCAGTATTAAGTCATTACTCAATGTTGATGACGGCAAAACAGGCTTAGCGGCAAAGTTAATCCGTATCGGTACTGGTGCGATAAGTTTATCGACTCTGCTGCAAAGCACCTCAGTGCAATCTTCTGCTTCAAAGTCTGAATATCCCATGGTGATGCTTAAATCTGATGAGATAGCGGCGATTTTATTTACCAGTGGCAGCACTGGCACGCCTAAGGGGGTGGTGTATAGCCATGGTATGTTTGAGGCACAAATCCAAGCATTAAAAAACGATTATGGCATTTGCCATGGCGAGCGCGATTTAGCCACTTTTCCGCTGTTTTCACTCTTTGGTCCCGCACTTGGCATGGCGTCTATCGTTCCAGAAATGGATGCCAGCAAACCTATTACTGCTAATCCTGAATTCCTGTTTGCCGCGATTGAGAAATATCAATGCAGTAATATTTTTGTTAATCCCGCCTTACTTGAACGTTTAGGCCGCGCAGGGGAACAAAAACAGCATAAACTGCCCTGCGTACAGCGGGTGATTTCCGCGGGTGCGCCAGCCACCATTGCTTCCATCGCCCGTTTTAGTAAGATGCTGAGCCAAGGTGTGCCGATTTTAAATTCCTACGGTGCGACCGAATCTTTGCCTATTAGTATGATTGCCAGCGATGCGTTATTTGCCACGACTGACATCACAGATAACGGCGGTGGTATCTGTGTCGGTCGCGCTATCGATGGCGTGACGATTCGCATTATTGCTATCAGCGAAGAGGTTATTCCCGAGTGGGATGATGCCTTACAGCTGAATAACGGTGAAATCGGCGAGATAGTCGTGCAGGGGCCTATGGTGAGTCAGTCCTATTATCTAAACAATAGTCAGCACGCTAGCCAAAACGAAAGCCAAGGCAAACGCGCGACTGCGGCGGCCAAGATTTGGGACTCGGCAACCAATACCGTTAGACACCGCATGGGCGATTTGGGGTATCTTGATGATCAAGGTCTTCTGTGGATGTGTGGTCGTAAGGCCCACAGAGTCGACGCTACTCTTAACGGATTGTTTGTTAAACGTTATTATTCCATTCCCTGCGAGCGCATTTTTAATACGCATCCCAATGTGAAGCGCTCCGCTTTAGTGGGAGTGAAAGTGGCGAACGAGATAGAGCCGTTAATTTGTATCGAACTCGACCAGTCATTGGTGTGCAATAAGAGTCAGCAGTTGTACCAAGATTTGATCGCCATTGCCGAGCAATTTACGCAGACTCAGGGCATAAGGCGGTTTCTTATCCATCCTGATTTCCCTGTGGATGTGCGGCATAATGCCAAGATTTTTAGAGAAAAATTAGCCGTTTGGGCACAATCACAAACGAAAGGTTGATTTAAAACTCCACGGCTTTTTCCTGCATTTTTTACGTTATATTCTGTGTTCATTTGAACAAACTCGCTTATTTTTAAGCCCTTGTGCTTATTTTAAACTTATTACACCGACTTTAAGTTCATGTAAATGTGCTGAAATGGATACCCTTAATGACGAAAGACCCAATCAAGAGCACGACGCTTGCCCAATTTGATGCGGCTGAACAAATGGCACTCGCGCAGCTCGCGCTTAAGGTGCGACACGCCTTTGTCACGGGGGCGGGGGGATTTTTAGGTAAAGCGATTTGCCTGAGATTGTTAGCTGCGGGCATTAAAGTCACAGGTTTTGCGCGTGGGCATTATCCCGAACTTGAAGCACTGGGCGTAGTCATGCTGCAAGGGGATTTAGTCAATAAAGATCTGCTGCAACAGGCGATGCAAGGCTGCGATATTGTATTTCATGTGGCGTCTAAAGCGGGTGTTTGGGGGGACAGAGACAGCTATTTTTGTCCGAATGTGAAAGGCGCTGCCAATGTGATTGCCGCTTGTAAGGCATTAAAAATAGATAAGTTAGTTTACACCAGTACCCCGAGTGTGACCTTTGCAGGGCAGGATGAATCGGGTATTGATGAGTCAACTCCTTATGCCACCAGATTCTTGAATCATTATGCCCACTCTAAAGCCATCGCTGAAAAGATGATGCTCGACGCCAATCAAGTAGGTGACATGCCACTTGAAAATCCTGATGTGACTCAAGTATTTAGCCAAGTGACGACTCAAGCCAGTGCACCCTATGCGTTAAAAACCGTCGCACTCAGGCCGCATTTGATATGGGGGCCTGGCGATCCCCATCTAGTGCCTCGGGTATTGTCGCGCGGGCGTTTAGGTAAGCTTAAACTGGTTGGCCGCGAAGATAAGCTAGTCGATACCATCTACATAGACAATGCTGCCTATGCCCATGTGCTGGCGGCACTGGAACTTTGCCAAGCAAAGCCTAAGTGTCAAGGGAAAGCTTATTTTCTGAGTAATGATGAACCCATCACTATGGCCGAGATGATCAATTTGATTTTGGCCTGCGATGCTTTACCGCCAGTGACTAAGCGTGTGCCTCAATCTGTGGCCTATGTAGTAGGCGCAGTATTGGAGAGTGTACATTACCTCCTAAAGAAGCAAGAAGAGCCCATGATGACGCGTTTTGTCGCACGGCAGTTATCCTGCAGCCATTATTTTGATATCAGCGCAGCTAAACGAGATTTAGGTTATCGTGCGCTCGTCTCTATTAATCAAGGGATGGCAAGGCTTAAAGTGTCGCTTTAGTTTTAGATATACTGCCATCATGCTATTGGGGATTTATGAGTTGCGGTGATTGTAAAACGTCAATTTTCAGGCAAAAGATTGGTCGCTGCAAACGCTGTATGTGGCAGCTTACGGCTTTATCGGCCATTGGCTGGCCGCTGTGGTGGTGGCTTTATCGTGATGCGCCTAGGGATGTAAACTCGATTGCATTACTGTTTTTCTGCGCGGCTTTTACGGGGTTACTTGCTTTGCACCTCATCGTCTTGGCTTACCGTCGCCTCAGAGGGCGAAAGTAAGCCAACTGACTTTTTGTTTGTATGCTTAAACTGAGTTAGTTGCCATTTTCTCGTGCATCATTTTTTTCATTAATGGCGCAAGGGCAAAGAAGACTAATGCCATCACCACGCCAATTTGCGCCGAGAAGATAAACAGTTGCTCGTATAGCGCCATTGCACTCGGCACGTCACTTATCACGCCGCCTTGGGTATCAATCGCGGCGAGCTTGTTTAATTCGGCGGCTAAGATTTCAGAGTATGAAGTACCGAGGAACCAAGCACCCATCATCAGGCTGACTACGCGTTTTACCGAAAGCTGAGTCACGGCTGATAAGCCTATGGGCGACAGCAATAACTCCCCGATTTCTAATACAAAATAAGCCGCGACTAAGAACCAAATACTCACTAAGCCACTGCTTAGCGGCATCTGGATCCCGAGCACAAGCACCATAAAGGATAAACCCGCGAACAAAATACCGAGTGCGGTTTTAACCGGTTTACTCGGGTCACAATTTTTACGGGCGAGGGCAGGCCACAGCCAAGCGAAGATAGGCGACAAACTGATCACAAAGAAAGCGCCGAGGAAGGTCAATTGTCCGGCACTCCATTCGAGACCGAGCATGTTACGGTCCATCACACGGTCCGAAAATGCTACCCAAGAGCCATAGGTCTGCTCATATAAACCAAAGAAGACCAAACCCGCAACGATGAAAAGCAGCAAAGCCGACATCTGTTGACGTTCAATCGGATTACAATGTTTCACCATGAACCAGCCAATACCAAGGGCAAGCACTAGTGATACTGAGTGCAAGAACCAAATCACTGGGCTCACAGCGGGTAATAAACTGCTAATCGAAAGTACGAGGGAGTGGGTTTGAATCAACCCCCAGACTATGATTACGCTGCCAATTGCGCTTAAGTAAATCCATTGTTCTGTCGTTATGCCAGCGGTTTTCTTTAAAATCCGCGCAGGATCTCTGGGTTCGGCGAAGCCTTGCAGATGTTTTTTGCCACGAATAAACACCAACAAACCTGCTAACATCCCTAAACCTGCCAAACCAAAACCGTACTTCCAGCCATAGGTTTCACCTAAATAAGCGCAAATTAGCGGGGCTAAGGTGGCGCCTAAGTTGATGCCCGCGTAGAAAATGGTAAAACCAGAATCTCGCTTAGCGGATGATTTAGGATAAAGCTGACCGACTATGGTGGAAATATTGGGTTTTAAAAAGCCCACACCGACAATGATTAAGGCGAGGGATAAATAGAATACTTGCAGCGCTTGTTCATCCCGTTGAACTTCACCCGCAACGATAACCGCTTGATGGCCTTCAAAGGCCATACCTAAGTGGCCGAGCACCAATAATACACCGCCAAAGATCACCGCTTTGCGCATGCCGATATAGCGGTCGGCCAATAAGCCACCCACTACGGGCATGGCATACACTAAGGCACCGTAAGCACCAATCACGTTGTAACCAAATTCATCAGTAAATAGATGATATTTAATCAGGTAAAGAAACAGTAATGCTTTCATACCGTAGAAAGAGAAGCGTTCCCACATTTCGGTAAAAAAGCAGACAAATAAGCCCTTAGGATGCCCAAATAGCATTTCAGCTGGGGGCGAGCCTTGTTGGCCCTGCATTGCGTGCGGCGGGTTTTGTTCTATTGACACTTAAGACTCCCAATGCTGGCACTTTATGCGCCGAGCAGCTAATGATTCATTTTATCGTAATGAATTTTATTAATTATTTTTCATTATTTGTGATTATCGCGGCGCTTTTGATCGCTAAAAGACAGCGCTGTTGCAGCAGTTAATCACACTCGGATGATATGGAACAGCCAAGGGTCTTGAAAGTGATGAATATTTTGTATAACTAACATTTTTAGCCGTTCTTTAAGGCTCGCTATAGCAATACTAAGCGGTTAAATTAATTCATTTTCAGTTAAGAAATGAGTGCTAAATAGTGGCCATAATTCAACTGTGGCTGTTTTATCTTAGCGGCTTTAGCCTTGATTTAGCTGTATTTCGTCGTTTAATGGATAGTGTAAGTTTTATGATTGATAGCAATTTTGCATTATTGGTAGAGCATCTACGCGCTTGTTCGAGGCTGCTATCTAAATGAATGTCACAAATGGGTGGGTTAGATGATTTTCTTAGGGAAGCGCTGTGACTGGGAAGTACACTTATTCGAAGTGTAAGTATAAATAAGCACCATAATCATATTGATTATAAAAGAATTTTAATCTTGATAGTTGCATTTTTCATATAAGATTTCACAGTTTATATTTCTACAATGAGTTAATGTCTATCTGCTCAACTTTACTGATTTAGATCAGTCGTTATGTGTTACTAAGGAGACTTATGGAGTTTTTTACCACCCTATTTGTGGGTTACCCGCTTTGGGTTTGGTTAATGTTTTTCGGTTTTGTGCTGGCGTTATTAGCTTTTGACCTTGGCGTATTGCACAAGGAGCAGCATGAAATTACCGTGGCTGAAAGTTTAAAGCTTTCAGCCTTTTATATCTGTATGGGCTTATTGTTTGGGGCCTGGCTCTGGTGGTACAAGGGTTCAACCGCCGGTATGGAATACCTAACGGGCTATCTGATTGAAAAATCACTGTCTATGGATAACGTATTTGTTATCGCGTTAATCTTCAGTAGCTTAGGTATCCCACGTTTATACCAACATAGAGTGCTCTTCTGGGGCATTATGGGCGTAATAGTGTTGCGCGCCATTATGATCGGTCTTGGTGCTGTGCTTGTTGCCCAGTATCAAGGTGTACTTGTGTTATTTGGACTCTTCTTGATTTTCACTGGCGTGAAAATGCTCTTCTCAAACGATGAGCACGGTGATATCCAAGATAATAAGTTTTATAAATGGTTACGCACTAAGATGCGTTTTACGCCAACGCTGCATAAAGAAAAATTCTGGGTTCGTGGCGAAGATCATCAGTTAACAAAAGGATGGTGGGCGACGCCGTTATTTTTAGCGTTGATCTTAGTGGAAACTGCAGATTTAGTATTTGCAGTCGACAGTATTCCAGCTATTTTTGCAATTACCCAAGATCCTTTCATCGTCTATACCTCGAATATCTTCGCGATTCTGGGGCTACGTGCTTTGTATTTTGCGTTGGCTGCTATGGTGCATCGTTTTGAATACCTTAAATATGCGCTGTCAGTGGTATTAGTATTTATTGGGGTGAAAGTGGGTTTAGTGTATTTCAACCACGAGGGAATAGTGGACTTTACTATCCCAACTGCCGTGTCCCTTGGTGTGACTTTTGGTCTGTTAGTCTTAGGTGTCTTGTATTCGCTGTGGAAGACGCGCGGGCAAGAAGTTGAGAAATAGCTTGGACGGCTAGTCCAATAAGCAATATGTTTCGGCCGTTTAGTCATGCTGAACGGCCTTTTTTATATCCTTAATATGTGAATCGTTAAGCTTTACAGAAGATGTTAAAAATTAGTCTATGCTTAATTCGAGCCGTTGTTAGTTTTGGGCTCACAAAGGGAGTTTTTAGGACTAATACTCTTCAAGGACGATATTATGAAACTCAACATTACCGCCATACTTCTGCTCACCGTTTGTTCATTGACCACCGTCAACGCAAAAGCTGCAGATAAGCAATCGCCCAACACTAGATCTAACGCAAATTCAACCTGTACTGGAGCCTATCCAAGTTACTTCCAAGATCCTGCTTTTGCAAAAACAGGCATGTGGGACAATCAAGTCATTATCAACCAAGCTTATTCTGGCTGGAAGGGGCCTATTTTTAGCCTCAGTGATGCTTATTCGAGTGCTAAACCAGATAGCGCTGCACCTTGGCTTAAATTCAATCCCTTCGATAAAAATCTGAGTGAAAGTGATAAAAATACCCAAGCTGAGCAATACCTCTGGGCTGTGATGAAGTACATCCAAGAGGGAAACATCGACAAAGGCGATGTCAGTAAAGACTGGGATCTGTGTAACAACAAGGTGCGCTCTTGGTACCATATTCCCTATCAGACCTATGATCCCATGAGTGGGCGGGAATTTATCCATGGCTTGACCCGAGAAGCCCCCGTCACTATGGAGATAAAAGGCCAAGGCTCCCTTAAAACCACTATGTGGGCGGTGGGTTTTTATAATCCTCAGGCGGCAAACAGCATTGGCAAGGTATGGACGGGGGCACCATCACCTGTGATGCCCCAGCAAAATTTTGCATTTAATGAAGGCAGTGTGATTGGCAAGTTATTGTTTACTACTGCAACGCCTAATAACTATCCTTTCCTTGAAAATGTACCTGTTTGGCAAGCCAATATCAGTGCCAGTGATTTCTGTGTATGTAAAAACGCCGATGGCAGTGCCTGTAGTTTCCAACAGGAAACAGAGCAATGCCCGCGCTCTGTCGCCGATGTGTACTTATTGCAGTTTGATATTGCAGTGCGCGACAGCCGTTCACCCGTGGGCTGGGCCTATGGCACTTTTGTCGCCGATGGTCAGTTTAAAGCGAAAGAGAAAAATCCTTGGGATCGTATTTCACCTCTGGGATTAATGTGGGGGAATGACACGCCGCCAGCAACAGTGGGAGCGGCAGCATTCCCGCAAAACCCAATCACAGGGCTTAAGGATAGCGCCGTATTTCAAGAGGTCGTTGGCCGTTTGAATGAGCACACCAATGCGGGACACTTAGGGTGTAATGGGCGCCTAAATGGCCCTGCGGATAATGCATTAAGTAGCTGTTTATCTTGCCATCAAACTGCTTCAGTTCCTGATAGTACCAATAATACACCGGCAATCCTGTACCAATTTGCCTCGTATCAAGAGCCGGGCAGTGGCCAATGTTTAACATCGCCCAGCGCCCTCGATTTATCGATTGACCAAGTGTATTTCAAAACCTTTATGTGTTCTGCATCCTTCGTTGGACCCAGTAACATAGTCCCTGCACCTAAATATACTCAAGGGCAAAAACAGTGGATTTCTACTGATTTTTCATTGCAGCTTAGTATTAGTCTGACCCAGTGGCAAGAATGGCAACAAGACCAAGATAACCTGAAAAAGAATATCAAAGTACGTGTATTTGATGGCACTTTACCCTCGCGCTAATATTGGCGTTTATGTAACTAATTGTATTTAGTACACCATATTTTAATTCGTGGCATATTTTTACTTTTATATTGTATTTCAATAGCAAGGGACTCAAATAGAGTCCCTTGCTATTTTAGGGATTAAGAATATGTAGTTTTTTTGCTGGCTAGCATTCTGTAAGTACATGAATATCTTGATAACTACTGTAAAGGTTAATTTTATGTGATAGTTTGTCGGTATTTTGAACTCACAGACGCAAGAGGGAAGCATGCTGACTATTTCTAATCTCACTAAAACCTATGATAACGGTGTTAAAGCACTCGATGGTGTTGATTTAACGATTTCCAAAGGGATGTTTGGTTTACTCGGACCCAATGGCGCGGGCAAGTCATCACTCATGCGTACCATTGCCGCCCTGCAAAGCGCCGATAGTGGCAGCATAGTGTTTGACGGTATTGATGTATTAGCCGATCCTCAAGCGCTGCGTAAAACCTTGGGATATTTGCCCCAGGACTTTAATGTTTATCCGCGTATTAGTGCCTATGACCTGTTAGATCATTTAGCCATTCTTAAGGGTATTAATCAGAGCAAGCTGCGTAAAGAAGCAGTTGAAGGATTATTGGCGCACACCAATCTTTATCAGCATAAAAATAAAGCCGTGAGTGGTTTCTCTGGCGGTATGCGTCAGCGCTTTGGTATTGCTCAGGCCTTACTTGGGGATCCTAAGTTATTGATTGTGGATGAGCCTACCGCGGGTCTCGATCCTGAAGAACGTAACCGTTTCCATAACTTGCTGGTGAGTTTAGGCGAGGAAAAAGTGGTAATCCTCTCGACTCACATTGTCGAAGATGTGTCTGAGCTCTGCGCTAATATGGCGGTTTTGGCATCGGGTAAAATTCTGCTTCAAGGCAATCCACATCAATTGGTGGGTGAATTAACGGAAAAAATTTGGACTAAGACTGTGAGTCAAGCACAGGCACAGGAGCTTGAAGCGCAATTACCTGTGATTTCTAAGCGTTTATTAGCGGGACGCACAGTCCTTAATGTGATGGCTGAAACTTGTCCTGAAGGATTTACCCCTGCGATTGCAGGGCTTGAAGATCTGTATTTTTCTACTTTACTCAGTCACCGCCGTCAGGCTGCCTAAGGAGATATCAATATGTTGTTATCAATGCTTAGGTTTGAGTGGCGTTATTATTTGCGTCAGCCATCCTTTTATGTTGTTTCTTTTCTATTGTTTTTAATGAGTTTTCTATCAGTCGTCTCTAACAATATTCAAATTGGTAGCGGCGGTGAGGTGATGAAAAACAGCCCATTTGGGATTACTCAAACCATGTTGATCATGGGACTCATTTCCATGTTTGCCGTGGTGAATTTTGTGGGTAGCACGGCTATCCGCAATCATCAGCATTTAATGGAAGAGCTGATTTATAGCAAACCCCTATCACCATTTGCATACCAATTTGGTCGATTTCTCGGCAGTTTTTTTGTGGTGATGATGGTATTTGCTTTTATCCCCATAGGGTTAATGCTCGGCTCTTTTATGCCATGGGTCGATGCTAGCCGTTTTGGGCCTTTTGCGTTATCGAATTATCTTGTGCCGTATTTTTTACTCGCCATGCCGACTTTGCTGCTGATCTCGACGCTATTCTATGCGATGGCAAGTCATTTTCGTTCCTTAATGGCGCTCTATCTGACCGCTGTAGCCATGTTGGTGCTTTATACCTTGACGGGCGAAATGGCGAGTCAGCCACAATATCGTACTATTGCTGCTTTGCTTGATCCCTTTGCGCTGCGCACCTTTGCCGAAGTGACCCGTTACTGGACCATTAGCGAGAAGAATAGCCAGTTAATTGAATTCTCAGGACTCGTGCTGCAAAACCGGGCGATATGGTTTGGAATTGCCTGCGTGTTACTGGCCGTTTCAGGGATTTTCCGTCAGCCGAGTTTGACTAAGAAACGTGAGAAAAAATCCGATAAAGCAGGAAAAGTTCCCAGCTTAGTGCCTTTGGCACAATTGGCTATGGCAACTGAGCCTAATGGTCGCCAGCAATTTTGGACGCGGGTTAAATTTGAAGTACGGCAAGTACTATTTACCGCACCATTTGTGGTGTTAGGCGTGCTGACTATTTTCAATTTAGTCGGCCCCATGTTCGATGATTTTGGTTGGTATGGCACATCTAATTGGCCATTAACCCAAGATATGGTGAATAACATTGCCGGCGCGACGGGGTTATTGATGGTGATAGTGCTGATTTATTACAGCGCAGAAATCGTCTGGCGTGAACGCAGTTCAGGAATGGGAGATATCGTCGATAGCGTTCCTGTATCAAACTTAAGCTTTTGGGGCTCAAAGTTAGTGTCTGTGGTCATAGTGATGACCTTGCTCTATGTGCTCGCAATGTGTACCACAATTGTATTTCAATTGATAAAAGGTCAAGCCAATCTTGAGATTGCTCAGTACCTTATTCGACTGGGATTTTATTACCTCCTGCCGCTGTTGATGACCGCTGTGCTGGCGTTTTTCCTGCAAGTGCTTAGCCCAAATAAGTACGCAGGTATGGGACTATTTGTTGCTTATTATCTAACGACATTTGTTATGGCAAGCTGGGGATTTGGCCATAGCTTATATAACTTTGGTCAATCACCGACCTTAATTTACTCGGATATGAACGGTTACGGTTGGGGCTTATTAAGTCATGCACTCTATATGATTTACTGGGGGGCTTTTAGCCTTATCCTGTTTGTTTTAGGTTATGGCTTGTACCATCGCGGGCCGCAGCAAAGCCTTAAAACCCGTATGGGATTACTGAGTTATCAGCTTGGTTTTAGCGGCAAAGTCATTGTAAGCGTTGCTTTGGTGGTGTTTTTGGGTATGGGCAGTTATTTGTTCTACCAAACAAAAGTGTTGAATCATTATTTAACCCAAGATGAAACCACAGATCTGCAAGCCGATTATGAGAAAGCCTTCAAACAATACCAAAACATGCCGATTTTAGTGGCCACTAAGGTCAATGCGAATATTGATATTTTCCCTGAAGAGCGAAAAATTGTTGCTAAGGTGATATTCGAATGGCAAAACAAGTCAGATAAACCAATCGAAAGGATGTTAGTGCAGTGGCCTGAGCATACTAAGGCAGAAACGGTAAAAATCAATATCCCGAATACAAACTTAGGTGAGTTAGATAGCCGCTATCGCAATGCTTGGTTGACCTTTTCGACACCTGTGCAGCCTGGGCAGGTGGTGCAAGGGGACATTCAATTAGTACGTCAGTCTGTAGGTATTGCCGAAGCTGGCTTTGATATGTCTGTGGTTGAAAATGGCACCTTCATCAACAACTTCGAACTATTGCCCCTCTTTGGTTATCAAGACGGCTATGAGCTGATGGATCGCCACGAGCGCGAAAAGCGCGATTTAGCCGAAAAAGCTCGAGCGAACAAGCTTGAAGACAGCCGTTACTACACGCAAAACTTCTTTGGTGTCGATGGTGATTTCATTCAGTTTGAAGCTACTATTTCGACAAGTGCAGATCAAATTGCATTAGCGCCAGGGTATTTGCAAAAACAGTGGCAGCAGGATGGGCGTGAGTATTTCCATTATTCAATGGATAGCCCTATGGTGAATTTCTACGCGATTATTTCGGGCCGTTATCAGGTGGAAAAAACTGAGCACAATGGTGTTGCGGTTGAGGTTTACTACCATGCGGAGCATCCTTGGAACGTTGCGCGCATGATAGAGTCGGTTAAAGATTCTATCGATTACTACACACAAGCATTTGGGCCTTATCAACATAAGCAAATGCGAATTATGGAGTTTCCGGGTTACCGTAGTTTTGCACAAAGTTTTGCTAATACAGTGCCTTACTCAGAGCGTATTGGTTTTATTACTGATTTACGCAATGAGGATAATATCGATCCTGTGTATTACGTCACAGCCCATGAAGTGGCGCATCAATGGTGGGGACATCAAGTGGGCGCTGCGGATGTGCAGGGCAGTGCTGTGATATCCGAAAGCTTGTCACAGTATTCGGCGCTGATGGTGCTGGAGAAAAAGTACGGCGATAAAATGATCCGTAAATTCTTGAAATACGAATTAGATAGATATTTACGTGGCCGTTCATCCGAATCCATCAAAGAAATGCCTTTGCTGCGTAGTGAAAATCAGCAGTACATTCATTATCAGAAAGGCTCAGTGGTGATGATGGCCATTAAAGATGTGTTGGGTGAAGCGAAACTTAACGCTAATTTGAAGGCATTCTTAGCACGTTATCAGTATCGTAACGATCCTTTCCCAACCACATTGGATTTAGTGAGTTACCTTGAGCAAGGCACAGATGAAGCGCAAGCTCGCTTTATCGATGAGTCTTTTAATGACATCACACTCTACGATCTTAGGTTAACCAATGCGGTCATGACCACTCTGCCTGATGGTAAGACGCAAGTTGACTTGAGCATTTATGCCAGTCGCAAAGTCGCGAGTGGTAAAGGTGAAGAAACTGAACAACCTTTAGATGCCATCATCGATATAGGTGCCTTTAGTGCCGATCCCGATAAGCTAAAGAATGACAAACAGGTGTTATTGATTGAGAAGCACAGGCTGGTCAGTGGTGAAAACAAGCTGACGATCACTTTGGCTGAAAAACCCAGTTATGTGGGGGTCGATCCCTTTGTGAAGCTCATCGACAGAGATACGAAGGATAATATCTTTAAACTCTAAATCCGTTTTGAAACCAGTTTGTTAAAACCAACGCACTATCTGGCATGACCTGTTAGATAGTGCGTTTTTATGGCAATACCCTTGGCTCATTTTGAAATTAATGCAAATTAGCTTGTTCTTCTACGTGCTTTTTCCTAAGGTGATTGCAAATGATTTTCAATGAGGCGTGATATGAATACCCATCTGCAGTTACAGGTAAACCATTGGCTTGAAAATGATCCAGACCCTCGCACTCAAGCCCAGTTACAAACCCTAATTGATAGCGGCAATGATGCCGAACTCGCGGCGCGGTTTGCGGGTCGCTTGGAGTTTGGCACCGCAGGATTACGTGGTGTCGTCGGCGCTGGACCTATGGGGATGAACCGTTTGGTGATCCGCCAAACCTCTGCTGGTCTTGGTGCTTATCTACTTGATCAGATTAAAGATGCAGCCGAGCGTGGCGTGGTGATTGGTTATGATGGCCGCCACGATTCATTTAATTTTGCCCATGATGCGGCGAGTGTGCTCACCGCTATGGGGATTAAGGTGCGCTTAACGTCCAAAGTAGCGCCAACGCCGTTGGTGGCCTTTGGGGTAAAACATTTTAATGCGGCAGCAGGCATTGTGGTGACCGCGAGTCATAACCCGCCGCAATACAATGGCTATAAAGTCTATTGGGAGAATGGCGCGCAGATTATTCCGCCCCACGACTCTGGCATTGCCGCGCAAATTGAGCGCGCCGCGAATCAAGCGATTCCGTTTTTAGAGCATGATGGCGCGGTAAACCAAGGTAAGTTAATTATCCTGCAGGACGATTTTTACCAAAGTTATCGTCATGGCGTGCAGCAAGCTGAGGTGCTGCAAAACCATACCGCTCCTGAAAAGGTCAGTTTAGCCTATACCGCCATGCACGGCGTGGGTGCCGAAATGGCCGAAACGGTATTGAAAGATGCAGGTTTCACCCAAGTGTATTCGGTTGCCTCCCAGCGTGAACCCGATGGCGATTTCCCGACGGTTAACTTCCCAAACCCTGAAGAAAAAGGGGCGATGGATTTAGTGATTGCCGAGGCGAAAAAACACGGCGCTATGCTCGCCTGTGCTAACGATCCCGATGCCGACCGTTTTGCGGTCGCAGTGCGTAAAGAGGATGGCGAGTATCAGATGTTGACGGGCGATCAAGTCGGTGTGCTCTTTGGGCATTACTTGTTATCTCACGCCAAAGATAATCAACGACTTACGGGCACAACGATAGTGTCATCGAGCCTGTTATCTAAGATTGCTCAAGGGTTTGGCACGCAAAGCTTTACCACGCTCACTGGCTTTAAGTGGCTGATGAATGTAGGGATTGCGAAAACTTCGCCTGAGGATCAATTCCTGTTTGCCTATGAAGAAGCCCTTGGCTATACGGTGGGCAGTATGGTGTGGGATAAAGATGGCTTGTCGGCGCTGGTGGCATTTGCCCAATTAACTGCCGAGCTGGTGGCGAAGGGGCAAACGATTTGGGACAGGCTCGAGCAAATTTACCGTGAGCATGGCTTCCATCTCAATGCGCAGGTGAGCATTGCGCTAAAACCTGACACGCCCAATATTGGCGCCTATTTGCGCGAGCATCCACCGGTGAAGATTGGTGAGTTAGATGTGCTCTCAACCGATGATTTAAAGGCACTTGAGCGTCGTTTTGCCGATGGTCGGGTTGAGAAAATCGACTTGCCACCGAGCGATGTATTAACCTACTGCTTAGCGGGTGGCGCTCGGGTGATCGTTAGGCCTTCTGGCACTGAACCCAAAATCAAGTGCTACTACGAAGTGGTCGAAACTATGGTTGATACAGATACCTTAGCCAGCGCTCAGGCGAGGGCGAGCAAAGCCATGGATGATTTTATTCAGGCCCATCAAGCCAGTTTGCCAAAGTAACGTTTTAACTAGGCCAAAACCCTCAACATTCACTTTTATTAAAAGGCTACTGACATCATGCTGTCAGTAGCCTTGTTTTATTCTTGTTGTCGCCCGTTAATGATTCAGTCCTGAATTTTATAAATAAGGTTTTGAATCATTGATATTTTTCAACAAGGAGAAAGTGAAAATGTTATCTATTGCACCGTTAGTTTGGGGTGAAATTCCTGTCAGTGACATGAACCGTGCCGTTGCTTTTTATCAGCAGCATTTTGGGGTTGAGTTTAAACGTGACGATATGGAAGACATGGAATATGCGACCATAGTCACTGAGGATGCGAGTGCGGCGAGCATAGGGCTAGTCAAATGCAGCATGAGCCAGCCATCGGTGCATGGCAGCACAGTGTATTTGCATTTCAGCACCCACTTACAACCGCTAGTGGATAAACTCGCTGCCGCCAATGTGAATATTTTGCTGCCAGTGACGCCGATTAATGGTGGAGAGTGTGGTTACATCGCGTTATTTGCCGATAGTGAAGGCAATAAAGTCGGTCTGTGGTCTAAGGATAAGTAGTCTCGAGTGTTAAATTTTTAGCGTCGTGCCCTTAAGGCACGACGCTAACATTAACCTATTGGTTTAGATATCTATGGAAGAAACAAAGATGGATGTGGTTTATATTGATGCTCGACCGTTACTTGGACTAAGCACCCGCACGAATAATCGGGCAGAAATGTCTATCGATAGCGCTAAAATTGGCAGTTTATGGCAAGCCTTTTTTGAATCATCCCAGCTGACCGCTATGCTCAATTCGCCCATGTATGGCGTGTATTATGACTATGAGTCAGACATGAATGGCGAGTTTTCTGTGCTGGTGGGTAAGGCAATTGATGCCCCTGTTGATGCAAGTCATTTTACGCCATTGGAGCTTAACGCGGGCAAGTACCTAAAATTCACCGCTCAGGGTGATATGCCCCAGTGTGTTATCGATCTTTGGGGACAAGTTTGGGGCTATTTTAGCGCGGCTGATTGCTCTCATCAGCGACGTTATCAAACTGATTTTGAAGTCTATCTCAGCGCCACAGAGGTTGAGATCTATATCGGGATTTTATGATTTAAATCGTACTATCACTCAAGTGAGTATCAGGACATGTCAGTGATTTATGTAAACTCACAATGCTTAATCAACTGATAGGCAACTAAAGGATTGAATCAGAGTCAATGCGCCGCGCCGACCGCCTATTTCAAATAGTGCAAATTCTTAAACATAAACGCCTGACCACAGCCCAAGAGTTGGCTGAACGGTTAGAGGTTTCTACACGCACGATTTACCGTGATGTGCAGGATTTGTGTTTAAGTGGCATTCCCATTGAAGGGGAGGCGGGTGTCGGCTATTTGTTGCGCCACGAGGTCAATGTTCCGCCCTTGATGTTTAACGAAGCCGAACTGGAAGCGATTCAAGTTGGCATGCGTATGGTGCAAACTTGGGGTGGTAAGGAGCTTGGTAGCGCAGCGAGGCAGGCGATGATCAAAGTCGAAGCCGTACTACCAAAACGACTACAAGCCTATCAATCCTTGATGTTTTCACCGGACTTTTACCTCGACTCCAATGAGTTTCAATTCCTCGATCCCCTCCGTAATGCGGCTCAGCGCCGCGAATACGTCAAACTCTTCTATCAAGACGTCAAACTGGATGTCACCGAGCGGGAAGTTAGGCCGCTCGCCATCTATTTTTGGCGTGGTACTTGGACCTTACTGACATGGTGTGAGCTACGTGCTGATTTTCGTAATTTCAGGGTCGATCGCATCACAGGTCTTGTGCGGTTAAACCGTCATTTTGATCTCACTCTCGGGCAAGAGCTTGAAGATTATATTTGCCTGATGGATGAGCAATCGAAGGCGCGAGCAGAAGCGAAAGAAAAGCCACTCGAATGAGTGGCTTTGTATTACATTTCTAATTTTCTAGTAATTCGCTAGTTGTATCGAGATCTCTCTGATACTGGTGTCATAGTAGTTATTGAGAGCCTAAGCTCACCGTTTTTAATTGTTTAACATGACTTCACTTGATTGCGAAATATTCAGTTTTTTGATTAAACCATCTTCATCATTGTTTTGGAGCTCGCCGACGGCAACCTGAATATTGCGACTCAGTCCTAATTTTTGAGCGCTTTTAGGACGATTAGCAATGTCTTCATCCGTTAGTGGATAGGATTCACTGGCATCGATATTAAATTGACTCGAATCTATTGCTGTAAATTTACCGTTGATAGGTGCGCCATGTTGTCTAACAATATTCGCCAATTGCCACTCAAACCCACTTTTTGACTGTGCCGAATTAATCGCTGCAGGCCAATCCCATACACCATAACCGTTTATATCTTGATGAAGATATTGATCGACTAAGGCTTCTGGTCCATTCAGATTATTCGCATTCGCTCCGCCAAAGGTGTAAGGGAAGTTAGGTCTATTTGTCGGATGATTAATATGCGCATTACCTCCCCATTTTAAGAAGTTCTCATATTTTATATCGTACATCATATATAAACTTGAGGTGTATGGGACATCCGCCTTTTGTTTAAATAGGGTGATTGAGATATAACGTTTGCTGCGAGGCGGCATAATTGCGCGGTACTGCGCCTGACTCGAAATCGTTGTACTTTTGCCGTCGGTTTCACTCCAACCTTGGCTGGCAGAAAATTCGGCGCTGATTTCAGAACTTGCTCCACCTATTCCTGGAATACCCACTTCATATTTATTGGTTACGCCAATTTTCTCGGAGAAGGAGAAATTATCGGTTTTGGCCCAGCTAGTGGTGTAATCATAGTTTAGGGTGGCCACACCGGTATCTTCGGTATCGCCCCAGTTATAGATAACCACAGGAGCAGTATAAATAGCCTCACGATCATAAACTTGAGGTGAACCTAACTTTAGACTTTGAGGATTAGTGACGAAATGAATATTTTGTAAATTTACCTTCAAACGTTCATTCGCTCTGTAGCCGCTTGCATAAGGATCATTGCCGTTATAGCGGGCTTTAAGACTGTATTCGTTGCTCGATTCCCTTCTGACTTCGATGTCTTCACCAACATACTGGGATGCCGTACCGCCAGCCCATGCATATCCAAGATGGTGTCCTAAGGAGAATAACGAGCTGATAAACGAGGGATCGTTAATCGCATCATTTTTAAGCGAATCAAGATCAGGGGCAGCGTGTTCTACCATTGACAGTTTTGGAATAGTATTCGGAATAGCAGCTTCGGCCAACAAAGAAACAGTTCCAAGTGCGGTTAAACAGGATAAAGTTAATATACTCAGGCTAGATTTTGTTCTCATGATTGTTCCTTTATTTTAATAAAATACGTCCTTTCATTGAGAGCGCCGATGGCAATTATATGTAGTCCTGAATCATATAAATAATCATTACTGCTAGGCACATCTAAAAACTAGCACTTTTATTTTTATTAAACAAAATAAAAATTAATTAATTTAAGGCGTGTTTGAATTTGGTTAAAAGTGTTAATTAATTTATTTTTAAACGGTATTTAGAACTTTATAATATAGTGTATTTACTTTAAATTTTAGTGGGTTGGTTTTTGAATGTGGATTAATATTTATGCGGCATTTTATTATGTAAAACTTTTTAAATGGACTCTTCATTCCGAGAACTATACCGAGAAAAATACTAAGATGAGTGCCGTAATAGATATAGTAAATAACATTTTTGAATGGACGTTTTTAGAGACTAAATAGTTTGAATATGGTTAGGTTAAGTATTTTGTTTGAGTCTTTGTTATTGCTGATAAATATCATCACTCTTCCATTATCGTCGATGTGTGAAATGCTGTTAAAGCCGATACTGTTAGTTGCACAGACATAAGAGCCTAAATACATGAAGATTGTGGAAGATCAAGATAACGTGGAAGTGATTTTCTAGGGGGCGATGTCTCAGAGGGGGGTAGGCTGTGTAAAAGAGTGGTAGGAACGGTGTCAGTGATTGATGCAAGAGTCAGTGCCGTTGCTGAGCACTGACTCTTTGTTGACTTAGTGGATAAAGAAAAACAGTCCCATACTCAGTACTGTGGTCAGCAAGGTATTACGGGTGATGAGCGCCAACACAGTAGCGACTACGGCGCAGATGAGATAGCTGTTGTCTAGGCTCAGATCGAGCAGACCTTCTTGCACAAACACTATAGGCGCAAAGATCGCAGTGAGTACCGCAGGGGCTGAGTAACTTAAAAAGGTTTGGGTGCCCTTACTTAATCGCAGCGGTAGTTTAGGCTCAAGTAGTAAATGACGACTGATAAACACAACCGCCGCCATTGAAAAGATCATTAACCAAATCATGCTTTTTCTCCTGACAATGTTTTTGTCTTAATGTCAGTCCCAACTCCTGTACCCACTTCTGTTTTGGTCTGTGCGCTTGCTAACTGACTGGCGGATTGTTCCGCGCGTTCAGCTTCCTTGGTCACTTTGGCGTAAAGTACACCTGCCGTCATTCCCGCAATGGCGGCAATGAGCAGTCCCGCTTGAATTTTAAAAACGGCGCATATCACTGCTAGGATGAGCGAGACTAATACACAGACGAGAATCGATGGCTTTTTTATGGTAGGAACGACCAGAGCGATAAAGGTGGCTGCGATGGCAAAATCTAATCCCATCTCATCTAAATTCTCGATCGCATTGCCCGCCACTATGCCAAGTAGTGTGGCTATGTTCCAACCGATATAGAAACTCAAACCGCCGCCAAGGGCGTACCAAGGGTCGAACTTATGCAACTTGCCTTGATTGGCTATAGCAAACAGTTCATCTGTGAGCAAAAAGCCCAATGTTAGGCGCCACTTTAACGGCAAAGGACTGATTTGACTGCGCATCGCCATTGCATATAACAGATGGCGTGAGGTGATGAGTAACGTCGTAATTAAGATACTCCACAGACCAATACCGGCTTTCACCATGCCGAGTGCCACTAATTGAGCCGCGCCCGCAAAGATAATCGCCGACATGGCTTGGCTCTCAATGGGCGTTAGCCCAACCTCAATGGCGAAGGAGCCCGCTAAAACTCCCCAAGGTACAACAGCTATCGTCAACGGCATCATGGCTAATGTACCTTTTAAAAATGCCTTGGATTTCGATGGATGCACAGGATAAACATCAGGTTCTATAAGCTTGTCGGTGGTCACTTTGGCTCCTAAAAATAGCGGCGACGGGGTTGCTGTTAAACAATAAATGCTTGGATAAGCTTGCTTGCTTAGTCAATAGAGGAGAAAGCAAGAATGAGCATGGCAGATTAACTTAAAGTAGTTGTTTAGGCTTGGATAATATTGCGGCCTATTTCTTTGGCAAATTGCCCCGGCGTAACACCGACTGTCTTCTTAAAATGTCGATTCAAGTGACTTTGATCGTGAAAACCACAATCGAGGGCGACATCGAGCAGCCGTGTGCCTTGTTTGATTTTTCCTTTGGCGAGTCTTACTCTGGCCTGAATTTGGTAAGCATGGGGTGGTAAGCCGTAATAACGCTGAAATTGCTTCAGCAAATAATAGGGGCTTAATCCCGCGAGTGTTGCCAGATCTTCAAGGGAGATGTCAGCAGCAGGATGATCGTCGATAAAGGATTTCACCAGTGCTAACGCAGGCTTCGCGATTACAGCGAGGTCATTGCTTGGGCGATTCTTGCCGTGGCGTGTTATCAACTGCGTCAAGCTGGAATAGACCAAGCTTTCGCGCAGTAATCGATTGTCCGATGAATCTAAAGTCGTAAAGGTGAAACGCAGTAATTCGGCTAATTCAGGATCGTACACCACGGGCTCTGGGAAATAGGGCGCACCGCGGTTTGATGCTAGCTCACTGTTAATATTGGCAAACTGTGCGGGTACTGGATACATGGCACGATAGGACCAACCGCCCTCTGTGGCGCTACAGCCATTATGGACTTCGTCAGCGTTAACGAGAATGATGCTGTGCTTTGGCGCCACATGGTTGCCACCTGTGCGATAAAAACGCTGCGCCCCCGTTTCAATCACGCCGACTGTATAACCTTCATGGGTGTGCCGACTAAAGTTTTGTTTATGGTAGTGGGCATTGAGTAACTCGAGGCCACCTAATTCATCGGCAATCTGGTAGGCCGCATGTTCTGTGTTCACACTAGGCCTCCGTGTTTAGTGTATGAATGGGCGGGTTGTGCCTGATAGTAACCCAGAAACCCTCAGTGCTTTTGTACAAAATTGCGCATATTGGATTTTGTTTGCGTTTAATGACTGTTTATTAATCACTATTGCTAATATTGGTCAGTTGATATTAGCCAGTTGATATATTTGTCTCTTGATATATTAGCCGCTCGAGATATTAGTCACTTGAGATATTAGTTACATGATATTTGAGGGCTCAGTCTTGCTTTCGACTGCTTTGCTTAGGCCGCCTGCTGTAATTGAGTCAGATCCGCGCCCGCTATGGCGTGTAGATGCTGAGTGATTTTCTCTATCGGCCAATCCCACCAAGCGATGGTCACGAGCTCATCTATCACATTTTGCTCGAATCTGAGCTTGATGACAGTGGCAGGATTACCGCCAACCACAGCGTAGGGCGGCACATCTTTCGTCACCACGGATTGACTGGCAACAATTGCGCCGTGGCCAATCTTCACCCCAGGCATGATAGTGGCGTTATAACCAATCCACACATCGTTACCGATACAGGTGTCGCCTTTATGGGGTAAATCGGTGGGATCTGGCATTACCTTTTCCCAGCCATTGCCAAAGATATAAAAGGGATAAGTCGAAAAGACAGACACTTGATGATTGGCGCCATTCATAATGAATTTCACGTCTTTCGCAATAGCGCAGAATTTACCAATAATCAGTTTATCGCCAATAAAGTCAAAGTGATAAAGCACATTCGACTCAAATCTTTCAGGCCCTGCAGGATCGTCATAGTAGGTATAATCGCCGACGATAATGTTCTCGCGAGTAATAAAGTTTTTAAGAAAACCAACCTGAGGGAAGCCTTTCATTGGTTCTCTATCGTTAGGGTTTGGGCCTAATTGGGAATGGGTTGTTGTGTCAGGCATAACTGTCTCCATCGTTAAAGTACGTCTTAACACGTGCATTCTTTTATGCGAACTGATGTGCGAATTTGTGGTGCCTATTGCGGTGTTGATTGTGGTGCCTATTGCAGTGGTGCCTGTGGTGGTGTTGATAGCGGGATGAGCCGGACTAGTACTCGCCCGTCACCACAAGTGTATTTTCAATAGGTTCAACCACTAAGGCAAGCGTAGTTTTGTCTCGCATAAAGCCGACAGAGCAAATTGCCATCGCGCCACTACCACAGGTTATTTCAGGGTAATCTTCTGTCATTGGCGTTTCATCTTCTGCTACGGGCGCTAATACCCAGCCAGCAGCCAATAAACTTGATTTCACCTCAGCATACTTTTTACCCCATAACGCGCTGGTGTCTTGTGCTGGAGCATATAGAGGCAATGCGCCAAGACTTAGCATGAGCAGTGGTAGAATGATTTTTTGCATATAAAGCTTTCTGTTCCTATGTGGTTTCGGTTGGTCGCTTAGCGCTTGTGAGCGTGTTAACAGCATATATTATTCATAGTCCCTCTGCGCATTATCCCTATGTGCATTAGTTGGGGGAATTATGGCTGTTCTTGTTTATTCGTTTTTCCCAATATTTTTCATACAGTATCTGTGTTGATATAAAAATAACAACGAACACCCCCGTATCAATAATAAATTTCAATGGATCCAAAGGGTCGCTAAAAATATCGTAGTGAAAATCGAAGTATTTGAATAATAATTTTGAGCCAATAAAAGCAAAGATAAAAGAGATAAAGAACTTCAATGGTTTTTCCCTAAAACATGTTGATAAATTAACCATTCTCTTTGGCGCATTTGTACTCTTGTTGGGATTGATAAATTCCCAGAATGATCAGGCCAAATACGAAATAGAACATTTTTTGCGCTGAAAACTCGATTGTCAGCGTAGGATATTCTAGGTGGCGGTATAGAATACTGTGAGAAATTACCTCTGTTATCGTCAGAATAAATGGATAGCTAATTAATGCGATAGACGATATTTTTGCGAATTTGTACGTTTGAGGTTGTTTAATGAATTTTGCAATAAATAGTAACCCAAATGATAGCGTCAGATTGCTTATCCATAAAATAGCCGCCGTAATTCGTACTTGAGTATGACTGGCTTGTTCCGCATCGGGATAAACCTCTAATATCTCCTGCAAGTAGCTTGCTGGGCTCACTAATCCCCAAACAGGGTAAAGGCATAGCAGCACGGCAGTGAGCATTAAAATATATCTGATAAACATCCTTTTTCTCCTGCAGATTTTGCTTAGAAAGCTATACTTGTTATACGAATCATTACCTTAGCATTGTTTTTTACAAGTGGCGATGCTTTAGCTAAAACTAAATTATTGTGACAAAATCCTTGTTGTTGGATTGCATACTATTTTTTAGGCGCCAACAGCAGAATAGATAAGTAACAAAGATAACGGGATGGAAAATAGACCAATTAAACGGAATTTATTGTTGAAGTATTGAGCAGACAATAGCGCAAACTTCCTATGTAACCTTGGAGGCGTTAACGCCAAGCCCATTCCAACACTGAACAATACAATACCTATCGCAAAAATGGTCTGTGGAAACTGAGTATCGGTTGAGTAATGGGTAAAAATGAGACCCGCAATAACTCGGCTAAACACTTCAGCAATATGGAAGTAGGGCTGCTCGCTAAATGAAATAATACCCTTCGAGAAAGACGCAGGTTTTACAACCATCACTAGGCTTAATAACAACATCAATAGACCAAAAGCTGCAATAAAGTACATAGTCGTTCCTTGATATAGTGATGTGTTGATGTTGAAACTATAAATTCAGCGACACAATTAAGCACTCTCATTCCAGTGACACGCTCTGCTTAAATAATAAAAGTCATCCCAGAGGGGTCGACGGCGGCATCTACTGCATATGGATGCGCGAATGCCACGGTCACATGGTCAATTATGTTCCCGACATAATAGTGATATTCCCCCTACTCCTATGGGTCAGATATGAATGAGCGGCCATGCCGCCAACGGCCACTTCCATAAGAGTGCTTAATTTCGTTAATTCCTGGGTACCTTTTTAGCCAGTTCCCGCACTATCAGTTTCCCTTTTCAAGTCGGTACATCAGGGCATATATTCATTTTTAATCTTAAAAACATGTGGGTGTCCTCACTCTTTTCTGTCGTGGCATAAAAAACAAAACAAGGTCGTGGGGCTTCACCCCACACCTGACCAAGGAGGACTGCTCGTCCTATCCTCCTTGGATGCTCCAAGACGCCCCAACGGAGTTGAAAGCCCCTTGTGCTCATTGCCAAATTTGCTATCGCTTCCGAAGGATGCATTCCTGCACCTGCGAAAGCTAGCTTGCCATCCATGGCAAGACTCACGCAATTTGTCTATTCGCCCTGCGGCAACTCCGAGGGGAAGGTGAACTCCTTCTGCTATTGTGTTGTTTGCAAGTCATGCAAAGTAAACCGAGTAATGCTTACAACCACTTTTAGACATTTAACAATGGGTGTCTCTTTAAATTATCGCCAAATCCGCATTAGGTAATGCGACCATTATTCGCTGTGGTCGCCAAAGCCGCGCCGCCGACCGCCGTATGATGGCCGCAGAAATGGATATCAGCCCCAATGTGCTGGCGAAGCTGGTTCCATTGGATAATGTGATGAAGGATATGAATACCAATCAGGTAGTAAAGGAAATATTCAAGGAGGCAAAATAGAAATAGTTAAATTGTGCACATAAACTAAGAAAAATAGTTCATTGATTAAGTTTGTTCATATGATTAACATTAGTAAAACCAACCTACTATTATACATTTATGAGCACAGTAAAACTAAAAGACTACAGGCCTTTTCAAATTATTTTTATTATTGGTTTGATTATATTTACCATGTCATCAATCTCGATAATAATTAATGATGTTTTGGAATATGACTCTAAGCTGTGTGCCTCAAACATCTGCTTTTCTACCAGTCTATTCAGTTTTCCAATTGATGTGGCGAAGGCTACAGTTGCATTACTTGCACTAGCAGCTCTCTTGCATAAAAGTGAGGAAACTCAGTATCAAATTAAAATATCAATATCACAAAATACTTATAGCAATTATTTTCATCATCGAAAAATAATTAATGAAGAGTTGGATAGTAAACTATTGGATAGTGATGTAAAGATTGTTAGCTTTAACTCTTTTTACAATCTTTTATTCCCAAAAAACAAACCAAATAAATTTGAATTTACATCAGACATAAATGATGTTGAAGTTCTATATAGGGATTTTTTTGACAATTTATTTAGTCAAAGTTCCTTTGCCAGAATTTATGGTCGTGGAGGTAGCTTAGGAACTGGTGTTGTTCGGCTTGGAAGTGTAAGCATTAAAGATAAATTTGATATTATTCGCGAGTTTGATGATGCGATTTTTGAACTGCTTGAGTCTCTTGGTTTAAGGGGTGCTACTGAACATTACACATTGAATAAAAGCTATGCAGTTTATAAAAGTAGAGCCCTTTCATTAGAGGAGTTTAGTACCGTAGAATATGAAAGTATATCAAGTTATGATATATCAAAAATGTTAATTCTTATACGGAACATTGGAGAGGTAATCAATAAATTATCTTACTCTAATAGAGAGTTAAGTTTTTTAACTGTCGGGGATGACATATTTAGACAAAATTTTAGCACTAAAGACACATTTTTTATGGTTGTGGGTAATATAGACGCTCAAAAGAAAAAAATAATTAAAGATATAATTCAACCATAATCACTCACGTACCCGTTAACGGGTACGCTTTTCTCCTGCCTAAAATCTTCGTGTACCTATAAGCGTATTTAGCCAACGCTGTGAAGCGTTGGCACGTTAGCCCGCCGTGAGGCAGCGTATCCCAAGGGGAAAACCATGCTTAACTTTTGTGGCGATTGCTGTCGGCGTGTTTGTGGCGTTAATCGCGTCCCGTCTGTTCGTCGTTTAATTGATTAAGGGGTAGAACAAGCGCAATAGCTAAACTTCCATCTTTTTAAAACGTTGCCGCAAATTACACCGAGATTTGCTAAGCCGAATTCGATTGCGGACGTGACCTTCGATGATATGGATATCATCGCAGAGCCGCCATGGATGGCTTTACGGCGTGTCACGGAAGCAATGGAATTCGGCGTATCTACGACTGTACATAAACCTTTAATCTTTGTTATTTCATCAAGCTTTCCGCAAATTTAGCTCAACAAACAAAAACAGCCGCAAATATTTGCGGCTGTTTTTGATTAACACTCTGGATTTAAATAAGATTTAAAGCTTATGCCAACTCGCTCGCTATTCATTGACCATAGCTAATAGCGCAGGTAAGAACTCTTTATCTAATGTGGCAATTTCACCTTGCTCGATAAGCACTTGATTAAGGATCTCATGGCTAGTCAAAGGATTAGCTAATACCACTCGAAAAACCACTGTGGGTTGTCTAAAGTAGCGCGCGGGTTGAATGCGGGTGCGGGAGACGAAGGATTTACCCTGTTCGCGTTGGTGCTTTTGAATAAACTGAGTGAGGCCATCGAGCAGCTCGTTAAAGTGCGCAAGTTTTACTGTGTCAGCTTGCTCAATAGCAAACTGCATGGCGGCTTGGACGCTGGCAGGGACATAACGATAAGTCAGCAGACACAGTTCTGGTTCAGTAACCAGTTCAAAATCCTTATGGGCTTTGATTTGCTCTGCAAAATAACGCGCTTTTTCAAGGCTGTTGTTGATTAAGATTTCATACCCATCGCGGCCGATGATTTGCAAGCAAGCGTGCACTAACATCGCCATGCCGGGGCGTGAGCCTTCCAGCGTTTGGCTGCCGAGATCCTTTGAACCACGGCGCAGAATATATTCGGCGTGATGGGCGATGGCGTGGGCGAACTCTGGGTCTTTAAATAACACCATGCCCGCGCCCATGGGCACGTACATTTGTTTGTGGGCATCAATGGTCACTGAATCGGCAAGTTCGATACCTGCGAGTAAGTGGCGGTATTTATTGGATAATAAACTTGCTCCGCCCCACGCCGCATCTACATGGAAATGACAATTTAACTCTTTTGCCAGCGCCGCTAACTCTGTCAGTGGGTCAACATTACCGGTTTCAGTGGTGCCAGCCACACCAACAATCGCCAACACTTTGATGTTTTTACTGGCAAGTTCAAGGGCGGCTTGGCGCATTTTCGCGACATCGACCTTGTTATCGATGCCCGTGGGAATGCTGATGATATTGTCACGACCGATACCAAGCAGATCGACGGCTTTGCCTAGCGAATAGTGACCGCGCTCCGAGACTAAAATCGCTAAATCGTCATAGCCATAGTGGCGCAGTGCCTTGAGTAAACCTTCGCGGCTGACGCCTTTAAACTCGCCATCGGCCTTCAATAATTGGTTACGGGCAATCCACAGGGCCGTGATGTTGGCAACCGTGCCGCCGGAGCAAAATGCGCCGAGGGAATGATTGGCGCTGTGCATCCAGCTTTGATAAAAATCCGTATCTTGGTCGTAAATCAAATGGTGCATCATGCCGAGCACTTGACGCTCAAGCGGCGTAAATGCCTTTGAGGTTTCAATTTTGACCAGATTTTGATTCAGTCCCACCATCATTTTCGACAGCGGCAACACAAAGTAGGGCAGTGCCGACGTCATGTGGCCGATAAAACTCGGTGCTGCTGTGTGTACAGAATGCGCCACCAGATTCTGCATAATTTCGTCGGTGTAATCGGAGACAAAACGCGGCTGAGTTGGGATCTCAAAGGCTTGAAAATCGGTTTCAATTTCCGACAAGGGTTTTTCGAGCGCGGCGATACTGTCACCCAAAAAGCCTGCTAAGTCCTCGGAGAGCTTCTGCTCGATAATACTCAGCGTTGATCCTGCATCTTCCGGTGCAGTAAAAATGCGGAGCAGACTTTCTTCGGATGCTGTGGCTTGGCGAGGGAGTTTCTGGGTCATGGGGCTTGCCGTCTATTAATTTTTATAGTGAAACCGCAAATTTGCTCGAAGAGTATAACGGACCAGTGACTTTCGACCAGTGATGCGCGATCAGTGACTCTCAAATTTTCAATCAGCGGAATACTAAAAAGGGAGCTCACTTTACTGCAAGGCCTTTTAGGCATCAAGCACTAAAATTTGGTATTACCAAAGCGTTGCGGCCTAAATAAGCAAAGGCGCCGTTATGGCGCCTTTCTTCAAATCATTAAACAGAGGGAATTACTTAAGTATTAGTTCCAGTATTAGCGTTGGCCTAACATGAGTACCGCGCCGATATTTCGGGCGGTATTGCAAAGGTTTAGCTTGGCATTGGCCAGTACATCATCAAGTGGACTTAAGTGCGGGATGATAGGGAAGATAGCCGCCATACCGTGATCCAATATGGCATTGGCGTTTTCACCGAGGCAGCCCGCGATACCGATAGTGGGAATGCCCTGCAGTTTGGCTTGCTTTAACACGCCCATTGGGGTTTTACCAAACACGGTTTGACCATCGATGCGGCCTTCACCTGTGATCACTAAATCGGCACCACGGATTTTGTCCGCAAGGCCAACGGTTTGCATTACAATCTCAACCCCAGGTTTAAGCTCGGCATTTAAAAAAGCCATCACGCCAAGACCCATACCGCCAGCAGCACCAGCTCCGGCATGATCGCGGTGATCGCTAATGCCATTGCGAGCAATCACATTGGCATAATGGGCAAGCGCGGCATCTAGCTGCTTAACCATCTCGGGCGTCGCACCTTTTTGCGGACCAAAAATTGCCGATGCGCCGCGTTCGCCACACAGTGGATTGTCAACATCGCAGGCAACTTCGAAGCTGCACTCACGTAAGAGTGGATGAGCGTTTGATATATCGATTTGGGTGAGTTTCGCCAGCGCTGCGCCGCCAGAAGGTAGCGTTTTACCTTGGCCATCAAGCAATAAAATATCCAGCGCTTGGGCCATACCCGCGCCGCCATCGTTGGTGGCACTGCCGCCTAGCCCCAAAATGATGTGCTTTATCCCCCGATTAAGCGCATCACAAATTAGCTCGCCCGTGCCATAACTTGTGGTAAGCAGCGGGTTACGTTGCTCCCTCGGCACATGGTGTAGCCCAGACGCTGAGGCCATTTCAATCACGGCAATCGCGCCTCGATGTGGCGATTTGTTCGTTGGATCTGCACGTGAAACTGAAGCAGAACTTGTATTGATCGCAGCGCTGAGAATACCTTCACCAAGAATGCCATAGTGTGCTTGCACTCTATGTCCCAGTGGCCCCATGACTTCTAAGCTGACAATACTGCCGCCCGTGGCGTCCACCATAGATTGCACTGTGCCTTCGCCACCATCGGCAACGGGTATTTTGACTATGTCGCAGTCGGGGATCACTTGTTTTAAGCCTTGTTCTATGGCGTTGGCCACTTCGAGCGCGCTTAAGCTTTCTTTAAATGAGTCGGGGGCGATAACTATTTTCATTAAAAATCCTACAGCTAAATGGGATAAAACAGGGCTAAATGTTGAACACTAAACCCAAGGCCACTTACGTTGGGCGCAGCAACATCCCTGTGCTAAAACTGAGGTGATATAAAGGAATTTATATCCATCACTGGCACATTAATCTGTTGCAATTATTAGGGCGTATAACAGAACTATATCTTGGGCACAGTATGTGCCCAAGGGACAATATTGAATCAAGAACTCATTAATATTAGAGCAACACTAGGCTTAGCACATACACAGTTACCATGGACGTTACACCTTGGATTAGGGTCGCCATAGTTTGGGCTTTATAGGCTTGTTTGACGCTCATGCGGCTAAATTGGGTGACGACCCAAAAGAAGCTGTCATTGGCGTGGGAAACGGTCATCGCACCTGCGCCAATCGCCATTACTGTTAACACTCGGCCCATATCGCTACCAAGACCAATATCGCCAAGCATAGGCGCAACCAGTGCAGAGGTTGCGACTAACGCTACCGTCGATGAACCCTGCGCTGACTTAAGCGCGGCAGCGACGATAAATGGCATGAAGATACCGATACCCAGTGCCGACAGTGATGTGCCCAAAAAGTCACCGATAGGCGTGGCTTTTAATACCGCACCAAAGGCACCGCCTGCACCTGTGATTAAAATAATCGGCGCGGCAGTGACGAGCCCTTGGCTGATGCGTTCGCTAAATTCGCTGATCTTATTCTCACCCTTTAACAGCAGCAGGGATAAAAACAGGCCAATCATCAGGGCATTAACAGGCTGACCAAGGAACACGAGCGCATCAAACACAGCTTCTTTACCCAAAGGCGCTGAAGGGAAGTTAGCGATAGAACCTAAACAAATTAATACGATAGGCACAAAAATCGGTGCGAAAGCTTTTAATGGACTTGGTAACGTGCCATAGCTTTTTTTCAGCGTTTCATAGTCACTGGCCTGCGCTTTAAGTTCTTCTGCGCCTTCACCATCGGGCTCAACATCGGCAAAGCGGTTTGCCCATAACATACCCGCGAGTGCCGCAACGGCGGCCACAAAGAGACCCACACCGATCACTAAGCCTAAGTTGGACTCTAAACCTAAGTTGCCTGCGGCGGCGATAGGGCCTGGCGTTGGCGGTACAAAGGTGTGAGTGGCGTACAGACCTGTGGCTAAGGCAACGCTCATGGAGACACTAGAGACCTTCATGCGGTTCGCCATCGATTGTTTCAGTGAGTTTAAGATCACAAAACCCGAGTCACAAAAGACTGGAATAGACACGAGATAACCGATAATTGACATAGTGAGTGTCGGGAAGCGTTTACCTAATATCTTGATCACCACATCGGCCATGGTGATGGCGGCGCCGCTTTTTTCCAGAATAATCCCTATGATAGTGCCTAAGACGATTACTAAGCCGATATAGCCTAAAATATTGCCAAACCCTGTGGTAATGGTTTTAGCGATTTCCCCGCTCGGCAAGCCATAGGCGAAGGCCGCGATAAAGGCGGCCAGAATTAAGGTTAAAAAGGGGTGGAGTTTAAATTTGGAGGTCGCGATAACAATAAATGCAATCACGCCGATGAGAATAAGCACTAAGTTCATAGTTTGTCCCGTTCAGTTCTTGGCTGAAGTTTTTGAGTAAGTTTTTTGACTTATATTGTAGGGCGCAGTGCTTATTTGGGCCTGAGTCCAAATGAGGGCTGCTTTAAGGTCATCCTATTATTGTGCAGGTATGTTTGAATAGCTTTGGCTAAATCCACGGAATTACCGCGTTATGTTTCGCCATTTTTGTGCTCATGCACAAAAATGCTTAGGTGAATTCGAATGCAGGAGGAGGCGTTTTGTCGGTAAGGGAGGCGCTTGTCGATAAGGATTGGCAAATAGGGCTATTTGCCAATCCTAAACAGGAGGGACTTAACTCGACTCTTTATTGACGACGAATAAAGGATTCTACATAGGCTGCGGTGCGGGCATTGAGTATCGGATCAGCAGATGCAGTAATGCCCTTAGGCAATAACAGTGGGTTAAATATGCCTTTATCACACTGTTGCACTTGGGGATCGCTATCTCGCTCACCGTTAATCATCACTTGGCCTACCAGTAAACGCTGGCGAGTTTCAGGCCAGATCACAGTTGGGTCATTAATCTCATCCCCCATTTCGGCGAGTTGAATATAAAGGTTCCATTGTGCTGGCTGGGTTTTAATGCGCTCGAGTAATTCCGCCTTTAAAAAATCATCACTGAGATTGGCAAGTTCACTGGCTGACAGCGCGGCAGTACCTGCGACAGGTTCAAAAATCCATTTACCCGCGACCGTTTCACCTTGAAGAACACTGTTTTTTGGCGTGCTGAACAGGAAACTATTTACACCAAAGTAGCGGCTGTTGGCAAAACTTGGGCTGGGAGGCAACTGTTTAACGTAGTCGAAAAAAGCTTTGGCGCTGGGTTGATTATCAATAAGCCACTGTTTACCTTCAGGACCTTGTTTCACTTTGGTCTGAAAGTTAAAAAACTCTTCGAGATTTTTGGCAAAGAAAACGGGAACGTTAGTGGTGACAAAGTTAAGATTTTCTTTATCGCCGTCAATTTTGAGTGACATAAAGCGCCCAGCGGTTTTATCTGAGATCTGCGGATTTGTACCGCCGAGGGAAAAGCGGGCTGTGACCTTGATACTATCTTGATTAAAAAATGGAATTGCCAACGTTTGTTGTAATTGTGGATTCGGTTTAAAACTGCCTGAGGTACAAAATCCCTTAGTGTGATTACGCAGTTTGACATTTTTACCCGCCTCGCGACTTGCCGCATCGGGTGTGCCGTTGACGGCATCGACCAGTTCGGGAATGGTTTTCTCGGCCGCGATTAACGAAGGTGAAGTCAGCGCAATGCCGCTAATGAGACAAGCTTTGGCGAGTAAAGTCAGTTTGATTGAGGTCATTATCATTCCTTTCAATGGACTAAGTCGAGAGCGCTAGCATATCGACGCGATACTATATGAAAGGATAGGAAAGGGGATACGGTATAAATCTTTCAATTAATTTTTTAGTACAGGCCAAGTTTTACTCAATTGATCTGGCCATCAGGCTTGCGCCGTCATCTGCGGGCTTTTTTCTGGCTAATCTGTTGAGTTGCTAAGTCATTTGAGCATTAAGTTAAGCGAGTCGAAGTATCAATTAATTGCCCAAGATACAGGCTCAATAATCCATGCAGGGATTGAATGTCGGCTTGGGTGATTTGCTGAATTTTATCAAGGCGATATCTCAGTGTATTGCGATGAATAAACAGGGCATTAGCGCATTGCTGTGCATCGCCAAAGTGGGTGATGTAAGCCGCTAAGGTTTTTCGTAATTGGCCGTTTTTATCCGCCTTGGCGAGTTGCTGATAGGGCGTTGCCAGCGCCTGACCGCGCCAGTCATGTTTTAGCCCTGCAAGTAACACTTGTAGGGAATAATCTTCAAATAGGTATTTATTCCCTTCTGCATTGAGCTGCTTACCGAGTGCTAAAGTTTCTTGAGCTGTGTGATAGGAGCGCGCTATCCCACCTTTTTCGGGGAAGAAATGGCCGAGGGCAATCTTAAAGTTTAAATCCATCTGGGCGGGTAAGCGCTGCAACAGCTTATCAATGCGCTGATTTTCAAGCTCAGGATCCCATTGTTTTCCATCTAAAAAAGCAGGCTTTAGGATCACCAACTGCGACATTGAGGTCATGGCAATCAAGTTACCACGGTCAGGATATTGCAATAGATGCAGCACTTGCTTGAGGGTTTCACTGACTCTGGGGCTGCGTTCATCGGCGGGCTGAGTGGATGCCTCAGCTAAGAACAAGGCCGATGGGGTTGTGTCGGTTTTTAAATGGTGTTTCTGGATGTTTTTCTCGCTGATCTCAATAATGGCCGCGACTCTTGGCAGGCTGATATCAATGTCGAGCTGTTTTGCCCAGCGGTGCAACTGTGCATCATCGGTTTCAGCTTTGATCAATTGCAGAATAAACTCTTCACGCTGGCGATTCTCCCATTGCAATTTATCCTGCAGGTTGGCTTGTTCAACAATCATTTCGGCGGTCATTTTAAGTAACTCACCATAATGGGTGAGCTCACACGGATCACCGGTAATGCCGACGACGCCGATAATTTGTCCTTGATAATGTAAGGGTAAATTGATGCCTGGCTTAACGCCATGCAGCCCTGAGGCGACTTCTTGACTGATCTCCACATTGCGATTTTGGGTAATCGCCAGCAGCGCGCCTTCGTGGGTTGACCCTATACGCTTAGGGTCGCCTGAGCCTAAAATCACCCCTTGGCCGTTCATCACATTGATATTGTGGCCAATGATTTTCATTGTGCGACTCACAATTTGCTTAGCGATGGCAGAATCAAGTAGATACATACAGGCGCCTAGTGGGGTTGAAGGTTTAATAGGGATGCAATACGCATTCTTAATCTGGGTAGCATATCGCGTTCAAACTCAGGATGCTGCTTAAGCCAAAGATTATTACGCGGGCTTGGGTGCGGCAAGACAAGATACTTAGGCCAATATTGCTGCCATTGCGCGCATGCTTGGGTCACTGTTATTGGTTTCAGTTTGGGGATGACAGTTACGTTAGTGCCGGTTGTTTGATGCTTAGTGATCGGCGAAGTGGGGTTTACGGCCTCGGACGATTCGCGCGGTAGATGATAGTCGATGGCATATTGGCCGAGGATCACAATTAGCTCTATTTGTGGCATTAGGGCGAGCAAGGCCTGATGCCAAGTGGCAGCGCATTCGGGGCGCGGTGGTTTATCACCCTGCTTTTTACCGTTTTTTTCGATACTGCCCGGAAAACAAAATCCCATAGGGATAATGGCAAAAAGATTGGGGTCGTAGAATTGCTCCCGCGTGACATTCAACCAAGTGCGCAGCCGTTCACCGCTGGCATCGTCAAAAGGTATGCCTTTATGGTGGGTTTTTACGCCCGGAGCTTGGCCTGCAATCAAAATCCGCGCTTGGGTACTGGCCTGCAATATCGGCTTGGGCGCTAAGGGTAAATGGGCCTGACATAAAGTACAGGCGTTGATTTTTGCCAGCTGTTTGGCCATTGATGTCGAGCATGATGGCGATACAGTTACGCAAAGTGGCGATGGTGTTTTAGTGAGATTCGTCTTAGTCAATTTAATCGCTAATTTTATCGTTGCTCATTCATTTTCAATCAGGATTGGAGCATCATCACTGTTTGATATACCCAGTAGCCAAAAAGAGAATAGCCAAGGATTAAACTGATATAACTTAATATCTTAGGAATTTTATTTGTGCTTGAAGCTAAACAGATGTGGGCCAGTACAATCGTAAAGAAGGCTAAGGGGGCAATCACATAGCTCAAAGTTAAGATAAATAATGCCCCTAGGCTGATGATCCAATCAGCATTGCGATTGGTGGGCTTATCGATTTGGCAAAGCTGTAGTGGCAATAAAATCAGTCCAATACCGACACAGATAATACCTAAGTTAAGGGCGAAATCACTCCAACCTCTATGATCATAAATGGCTAACGCAATGGCAATTAATGGCACTATTAGTGCGCTTAATACATGGCGTTTAGCAAAAGTGGCGCTGCGATACTGACCCGCAAAAAAGAATAAGCCCTGTAGAAACAGATTGATTAAGGTAAAACCACCGAGGCCTAAAATGATAAATAGGCTCGCTGCGCCACCCGATGGGTCGAACGCCATGGCGGGTAAGGGTAATAGGCTTAGCCCCACTAGTGCAGAAAGTGATAACAGCCACTGAGATTGGGAGATTGAAGAATAAATACGCATGGGCTCAGAGGATTAACTAAAAGATTGAATTAAGATCCGCTAAAGTGAGCCAAAACTCAAGGATTAAGGTTTTTATGGGCGGACTTTCGCGCCAGAGTCTGATCTTATTCAAGATTTTTACGTTTATCTGCCATGACGTTATCGCTTTAAAAGATCCTGCTGCACTTAAACAAAAGCCCGCAAAATGCGGGCTTTTCGTGTTATGAACAGTATCGATTAGAGTTTGTAACTCATGCTCAGCATGATCATTTGCGCTGTGTAGTCATGGCTATTGCTGCCAAAGCCTACGACGTTCCAGATCCCATCGACGGCGATATCATTGGCGGCATCATTGTCTTTATAATTCTCAATTTTATAATCCAAGCGCAGCGCCATTTTCTCGGTGGCTTGATATTGAGCATATAAGTTAATGTTGTGCACTTTGGCAAAATAATCGCCATAGTCGCCTGTGATACCTTGTCTGACTTGAGTGTTACTGTCGGAGTTTGAATAAGTGTAATCCAATCCCATGCGTAACTTGTTCTCAAGCAAGTTGTTGTAGCTCAGGCCTGCCCCGATCACATCTACATTGTCTTCAATGAATCCTGTCCACGTTGGGGTGCTGTAATTACTGCTTCCCGCTTGTTCAGACTCAATGATTTGGTAGTTGTAGAAGGCTGTCGCTAGTAAATCATCGGTGATCATGTAGCTGATGTTGGCATCATAACTGGTGTCTTTTGACTCAATTAAGCCAATAACTGTGTCAGAGTAGTCATCTAATGCGTAACGGGCACCGAAATCTATGGTCAAGCTGTCGATTGGCGAGTGGGTGACTCGAGCTTCAATCTGGGTTCTGTCGCGGTTAGCCAGATTGTACTTACGTAACAGGCTGTTGGTTTCAGAAGATGTCCATTCAGAAGCTTGATATTGCGAGCCATCACGCTGACTGTAACTGCCCTTAACCCACATATCCCAAGTTTCAAAGCTGTTAACGCGCAAACGTGCCCAAACAGTATTTTCATCCGTGGTTTCACGGTCTTGATAATTACGGTCGTCACGTTTGAAGTCATAGCCGCCATCAAGCTTCAGTCCATGGGTAATACGATAATCCGCCGCCACTTTGAAGCGTTGGCTAGTGTTATCGTAAGGGGTGTTATAGGCCACCTTACCATTGACATTGTTGATGCTGACTTGGGTCCACTCTTCAATTTGAGTATTGTTATCACGGTCGCTATAGTCGTAGCTACCACTTAAGCGCAGTGAGTTAGTCACTTTACTGACGACTTTTAAGTTCAACCCTGTGAGGTCAACTTTGGCATCAACGGCCTCTGTCGGCACTTGATAGCCATAGCCTGAAGTGACTAATGCTTGGTCTTGACTCATTTGTCCCGCAAGCACACGACCTGTTAACACATTGGTATTGTCGTTGTATTGGCCCATGAGCGACACTGTGTGTGACTGGTTGTCAGGGTCAAGGGCGAGAGTGCCAGAGGTTTGAGCACCAAAGGTCGGATTGAAGGCACTGTCGAAGTTTAACTGGTTGTACTCGTTCTTAAAAATTGAGCCATTGTAGTTAAGTGCAGTGAACCAACGATCGCCTTTGAGTTTAATGCCGGCTTCAATGGAGTCAGTGGTGTAATCAACTGGCTCAGCTAACATCATGGATTGGTTAAAGAATCCACCTGATGTTTTTTTCAAGCCGGTTTTTTCTTCACGCATGTAGCTCACATGCGTACTCCACAGCGATTCACCTTGATAGTCAAAACCTAACCCTGTGCGCTCACGTTTGAGCGACAGTTCTAAGGCATTTAGGTTGTCCATCAGTAACGGCATCTGGCTGCTTGAACCCGCAGTTACCCAGTTGTCTGGCAAGGTTAAATTATCGCTGCCGACACCAGAGTAGGGCGTTAAGGCGCTATTACTGTTGTAAGTGGCGATTTGGCGATAGTTTACATTAACATTATACTGGCCTTGTTTGCCCGCATTGACATCTAAACGGCCACCATCCATGCCCAGTTGATAAGCTTCAACGCTGGCTTGATAGCCTTTCTCACCACGGAAGGTGACATCGGCATCAAATTTACCCGCAACTTCGTTTGAAGTCCCAAAGGCATTCGCCGAGCGAATATCCTCTTCGCTGTTGTAACCGACGCCAACACCCACAGTGCCAGACGTACCCGTTTCAACAACGCAGCCTTTACAGCTCCAAGCGGACATTTTGACTTTTTCTGTATTGGCATTGGCTAAGCCATACCCGTCGGCCGCTATTGCAAAACCTGTGTTTGCTAGTAACGCCAGAGTGATCAAATTGAGTTTAAATTTCATTTTCTCGTCTCCTTAGCGCTGTAATAGCTTGCCAGATGGATGGTTTGAACCATGGACCTGACTGTGGCAATTTAAACAGCTTCTTCCACCCGTAAAGGCATTGTCGCCGACGTTTGAACCTAAACCAGTGTTACCTAAGTAAGCATTGCTGGCGTGGCCATCGCTGGCGTGACATTGCTGACACAGCTGCGGTGCGCGGGTTTTCAACATGGCATCATTCACACTGCCGTGAGGATTGTGGCAAGTCACACAGTTCTCAGTGACGGGTGCATGTTCCCACAGTTTTGGGCCGCGTTTCTCGGCGTGGCAGGAGTAACAGGTTTCGTTAATGCTAGGCTTGTTTAGATCGGAATCTGTCATGCTCCCATGGGGATTATGACAATCGCTACAGGTCATTTGAGCCCATTTTAGTGGGTGACTCGAGCGTTTATTCATATCTGCTTTTTGCTTAGTGTGACAGCTAGTACAGACTTCCATTTCGGTGTTTTTTGATAACACAGGATCTTTTGCGACATGCACTTGGTGGCATGAGGCACAAGCAACATCGGCATTGTCATGGTGACTACCGTTCCAAGATACGCGTTTATCATCTTGGTGACAGCTCATACAGACACTGTTTTGTTTTTCTGCACTTAAGGTCGATTGCTTACCAAAAGTGATCATCGGCTCGTTGCCGCCTTTATTGTGTTGACCCATAGGACCATGACAGGCTTCACATTGCAGGCCAGCCATTGGGCTCTTTGATGAATCAATGGCGCCATGAACACCTTTGAAGAGGTCCATCACTTTTTCAGATTTCTTATGGCACATGATGCAAGAATCGGCCCCTTTAGGGGAGTAGCTGCCTTCGGCAAACTTCTTATCTAAGGTGGCTTCGACTTGTTCTGGAGTCATTTTGTCATCCCACTTTGAGGCGTGTGCACTCGGTGTGATGCATAAAGACATCACTGCAGACATTGCCATGGAGATGACAAGTGCCGGCAGTAGGTTTTTCATTTTTAGGCTGTTCTTCATAATAGGCTTCCCAATTTGTCCCAACAAAATTCAAGAAAGGGGGAGCGAACTCCCCCTGCTTGGGCAAATTACATCTTCACCTGAGTGTGATCTGTTGGTGTGGGTTTGTGACAGTAGAAACAGGTTTCTGACTGCGCCGCTTGATTGGCTTGAACATAATCACCGTTCACAATCGCGCCCATATTTTCTAAGCCGTGGCCAATAGATTCTGGCGCGTGGCATGAAGTACAAGTGGCAGTGATTGGCGTGGTGTATTTACCCGCAGTTGTTGCCAGAGCGCCTTTGACCTTGAATGCATCTAGGTTGAAGTCGTTATGACATTGGGTACATTCTTTAATGACACCTTGTTTACCATGAACAACGTGTAATTTCATCTCCAACGCACCTTTGTTAGCACCATTTGCATAGGTACCATCTGGGGTATGACAAGCGACACACGCATCCACACCTACGATTGGCTTACCGCTGGCATCTTTTGCATGTGATAGCTGTTCTGTCATCACAAAACCCGCATGGTGGCCTTTGTGAATTTCGAAGCTATCACCGTGACAACCTTGACAGGTACCAAACTCAACTGAGTTAACATGACGCATGCTCGGTGCTTTACCAGACTTAGTGCCAAAAGCTAGTTCGGCTTTCATGCTCGTTGTTGCGCTGTCTGCGGTACATGCGGTTAAGCTTGTACCAGTGCTACACACTTCTAAACCGATAATGGTAAAGGCGGTATCAGTATCGCCTGCACCGAAAGGTAGAGCGGGTGTTGTAAAGATCAATTTACCGTCAACTAAGGTTACACCTTCTTGCAGTGCACCATCTTTGACTAAGTCTTTCGCTATTTTCGCTTTACCGCTACCTGGACTTGGGTTGTAGCCCATGATCGGGAAGTTAGGGCCAACGTTGGTAACGGACTCTAAACGTTTAATCTTATCTTGAACGGTTGCCGCATCAATTGCGTTACCATCTTTGTCTAAGATAGACACGGTTAATACTGCAGTATCATCAGCTTGACCAGCAAGTGCTGCTGACATACCTAACTGAGCGATAACGGCTTTTTTGTCTGCAGTCTTACCTGTGTGCAGTTCTGCAGTCCAATCGCTGTTATGACAGGCGATACAGTTAGAGTTATCTAGCTGTTGTGAGTGACCTTTACCGGCAGCAAAGTCCACTGCGCTATGGCAGCTTCCACATGAGGCGGCAGTTGGGATACGTGACCAATTACTCCAATCAGGCGTAGCCTCATTTGCTGCGTGACAGCTTTGACAGCTTTCTAATGAGCCTAAGGTGAGGTCTTTGTGTTTAGCGTGAACGAGAACATTAAACTCTTTACCTACGCCAACTTTTCCGGCTGTGTGGCAAGTTGCACAGTAATTAACGTCAGAATACGCGCCGCCATGTTTAACATTGGCTAAATCTTGGTGACAAGTATTACAGCTTTCTGTGGCGACAATTTTGCGACTATATGTTGGCAGTGCGCCAGTATCGGCAGTGAAGTCGACAAAGGCGTTACTGTTTGGTACTTGAGTACCATCGGGAAGCGGAGTGTTATAAGCGCGGATTAATACTCGTTGAGCTAACTGTTCGTTATAGGTGACTTTAGTGTTAGCGGTCAGGTTCATGCTAAAAGTATAACTGTAGTGACCGTTTTTCTTGTCAACGAAAGTCCCTGGGCATGTTGCAGCGACATCACAGGTTTCATCACCAAAGTATTGCCATTGTGACGCATTACCTGCACCAGTTGCACCTTGTGGGATTAATTGTGCTGCGGCAAAACGCATTTTTTGTAGGCCAACAACGGGTAAATCATTTTCGTTAGTGACGGTAAACTCAACACTCGGAATACCGTTAGTGACGACAGATTTGTCAAAGGCGAAATTAAGGGTTTGAATCGCTGGAGCAGGTTCGCCACCAGGTTCACCGGGATTACCATCATTACCATCACTGCCACCACAGCCCGCTAAGGCCATAGTGACTGCACTTGCTGCTAACAGCAGTGCGATTTTAGTTGTTTGTGCGTTCATCATTTTTTTCCCTGCATAGGTTTGGCATTGCTTAAACGCTATGTTCTAGAGCCAACAGATTCTATGTCTGTGTTTTTGGTCATTAGAAGCGACTTAAGTGGATGCTGGAAATAGAATTCCCCAAGGAAAGGCTAACCTAACATGACCTTAAAATCTCCAAGGCCTTTGCTAATGTGTGACTTGGATCTTTCTATTTCTAAAGAGGTATTTAAAGCGAGAGGTAAAAATGATTTTAGAACAAAAAAACAGCGGATTTTATCTGGGTAATGTGCGTTGACTTTATACTATAAAAGCAAGGTTTGAATGGGGTTGCTGTTATGTAAATAAAATCCCCCGCACTGCGGGGGATTTTGCTGAATTTAATGTGAGTAACGACTGATTTGCGATTCGTTACTCGGTTCCATATTAGTATTTCACTGGGTGAACTTTATCCACACCAAATGATTTACCTTCACCATGGC
This sequence comes from Shewanella sp. ISTPL2, assembly GCF_013283205.1. Classification (NCBI taxonomy): domain Bacteria; kingdom Pseudomonadati; phylum Pseudomonadota; class Gammaproteobacteria; order Alteromonadales; family Shewanellaceae; genus Shewanella; species Shewanella sp. ISTPL2. Next base: position 1,028,227 of record NZ_JAAPAV010000001.1, read on the forward strand.
AGGTCGCACAGGTTTCGCTACCAGGAGTGTAAGTGCCAGCAGCAGCGTTATATACACCACCATTGGTTTCGAAGTGGCCTATCACTGCGCTGTCAGTTGCGGTCGTTGCATGGCAAGATGCACAAGCTGCAACGGTTGGTGAGTATTCACCAGTACTTGCTAAGAACGCAGGTTTATTGCCTAGTGTAGCTAAGCTAAGTTGACCTTTATCATGACAAGCCGCGCAGTTCGCTGGGTTTTCAGGGAAGGTTGCTGCATCTGTTGTTAAACGGCGAACACTGCGAGTATCAGCGTGAATTTGGTGGATCATGACTTTAAAGTCAAAACCACGTTCAAATGGCTTTTTACTGTGAGCAGGAGCGCCATTGTGACAAGCCACACAACTACCATCGGCTAAAGCTACCGCGGTATTAGGTACAGCAGAGTGACAAGTACCACAGCTGTTATCAGGCTTGTCTGCAGCATGGGTCAGCGCATGAGAGGCTGAAAAGTCAGCTTTCTCACCATGACAGTTAGCACATTTTGCTTCAGAGATGACTATGCTACGTGCGGTAACATTACTTGCATCGGCAGAGAATGAAGCTTTATTACTGCCAACAATCACTTCGTAGATTGGTGCTTCAGTGTTACTACAATCAATCGCAGCATCCATCGTTGGATCGAGTTCTGCAGAGTTTGCACAGATCAGCAATTTGCCGTCCATGAAGCCTTTACCAATACTAACAATTTGTTTGTATGGAACAGAACTTGTGCCAATAACAGCTTTAATGCCTGTTAATGTGTATGTTACTTTTGAGCCATTTGGTACCGCTGTTAAGTTAGCGTTAGTCTCAACTTTGGCCAAATTTACAGAAATACGGTTTTCGCTACGACCTAAAGTACCATTAGATGGACGTGGGCCCATGGTGTATTCAGTGCCATTGAATGCCGTTAAGCTGACCCAAAACTCTTTCACTTTAGGATCTTGATGTGGAGCAACATCACTGTGCCAATTGACTGTGAATGTTAACTCTCCTTTAGCCACATCAAATGTGCCATTTTCTAATTTATAGGCATATTCAGTTCGCAGTAACTTAGTGGCATTAGCTTTTGCTAAGTGATATTTAGCGCTGCCTTCTTCACCTTGTTCGGCGTGACAAGAAGCGCAACCTCCATTTTGGAATACATTGACTAGGTTTGCACCTGGAATACCGTCAATTTCAGGTGTTGCATAGTAATGGAAATAGTTACCAACGAAACCACGGTCTTTTTGACCTTCAGGTGGTGTTAACCATTCACTGTTATCTACTGGATTAAAACCTGACATGTGACAAGATGCGCAGGCTAAACCTTTGTGATGTTTAAAGCTTGCGGCATCAACGGGTCCTTTGTCATCTGTGCTATGGCAAGACTGGCAGTTCCCGATAGAGACTGGCAGAGTGACTCGTTCAGAAACGTCTTTACCTTCACGGTATTGTGGGTAGCCACTTTCAGCCGCAGCTTTAGCCATAGTACCGCTAAAGTCATAAGCCGTTCCGCTGTAACCCACCATAGCGTAAGTACCTTTGTGAATGGCATGAACCATGGCGCCCATATCCAAAGGTGATCCTGTTTCTGGATCTTTACTGTAGCTGGTATGACAAACTTGACAGTTTGCTATTCCGATCCGTCTTCCGCCATGTAGTGCTAATGGCTTAGCAGTAGAAGATGTATCGCTATAATTTGTGCTGTGACACTTGATACAGTTCGCTTCTAAATCGACAACCGTACGCGTTTCCGTCTCTTTAGCTACTCTAAAGTTATCGCTTGGTAAGAAGTCGATATGGCTGTTGACTAACTTGGCATCTTTACTGCCATCGGTTTGAAGTTCTAAAGTAATGCGATGTATTAATGTTGGGTCGTAGGTTAAATCGAGACCTTCAATAGCGGGCAAAGTACTTAAATTGGTTTGGAAGGTATAGCGGTAAACGCCACTATCAACCACTGTTAAACAAGTGGTTTTACAACTAGATTCGATGTTCGCTTGAATAGCATCACCAGGTGTAAATTTCACTTCTTTAGTAATAGGATTGCCAGCGCTATCTTTACCATCGGTATAGCTGTAATTTGCAAGACTGCGTGCAGGATCAGCTGCTTTCACTGAGTTGATATAGCTGACCCATTGAGGTGTTTTGTAACCTTTGCCACTTTCAGGGGTAAGTTTTGCAATACCCAATCCGATAGCATTGATTTGAGCGTATTGCTCTAGACCCGTCACAGGAACGCCATTCGCATTCGTTAGTACTATGTCTACGCTGACAGTGCCGTTGTCAATTTTTACATCTTCAAGTGTGGCTTTGAGTGTGGTGGCTTGACTTATGTCTAAGCCTACCGGACCCGGTTTTCCGTCTTCACCATCTTTACCGTCACTACCACCGCAACCGGCGAGTAGTAGAGAGAGTAAACCGGCACCCAACATCGCTTTTGTTGCGGTATTGAAATTGAACCGTTTCATCATGATATTTCCCTGCAATAGTTGTAATCATCATCAAGCGCTTGGCAAATAAGAATAAATCTCATTACCCGCATAAGATGTGTGGAATTAGTTTTCCATCTGTAAGGCTAACTAAGTCACTGGTATTTATCAGTCACTTTAGGCGGGTAATGTGACTGAGATCTGACTATTTCTTTAGGAGTAGATGACTGCATCGTATGAGTTCCTTTTATATCTGCAGTTGCTGGCCTTTTTAGGCCAGCATCATAGGGTTAGTTTATTGGATGCACTTTCAACACGTCCGCGACTCCACCCTGTCCATGACAGAAAGCACAGGTTTCAGTTCCTGCGGTTGCATCGGATTTTGTACCTGCAAAAACAGCACCTTGCTGCGCCATGTGGTTATGAGTGCTGGTATCTGAATGGCAGTTGCTACACACAGCGGCAATTGGGCTGGTAAAAGTGCCGTTATTGAGGGCAAGGGGTTGCACCGCTGAATTTAAGGGGAGGGCGACGGTAGAAATTCCCGCAGTATCGTTAACATGGCATTGGGCACAGTTACCGATTTTTCCTGGGTAGTTTAGGTTTTCAAACCCCGTGAATTGACTGGTATGAATACCGTGGATCAGCTGCTTAAAGTCAAATGACGTGATTGAAGGATTGGCTGCCGTCGCATCGGCCAGCATATTGGCGTTATGGCATAGCTGGCATTGACCATCGAGATCGTTACGTGAGCCGTGAATATTCAGTTTTTGATCACCATGGCAATTACCGCAGCTTGCATTACTCGCAACGCTACGGCGACCTTCATTGCTCAATGCTGCCATATCAAAATAACTGTGGCTGGATTTAATCACTAACACTTCCGCCAGTTCAGTCGTGCAATCAACCAGTACTTTATCTTTGGCACAGATTCTGCCTTGAATCGCAAGTCCACCATGATCCGTTTCAGTGCCTGCTGGCACGGTAAGGCCCGCTATCGTATAGGTATAAATGCCATTAGAGCCTGATATGGGTGTGGATTCCGGCAGTTTAATCGAGCGAGCTGAACGGGTCGCATAATCAAAACTGGTTCCCCAGTTGACATATACCCTTAAATCATTGATAAATTTTAGCTTATCGGCACTTTCGCTATACACAGTTCCTGTGGCTGGATTCATCAGCTTAACCGCAACAGTGACCGTACCATTGGCATCCATACTGGCGCTGGTGATACTTGGGCTAAATTGCATCAATGCCGCAGTTTTAGCTTCATCACTGTGTACGCTTGCGGTCCAGTCGGCATTATGACACGCCACGCAGTTACTGTTATCTGTTTGCACTGGGTGTCCTTCGCCTGCGGGGAAATTGATCTGTGTATGACAGGCACCACAGGCTTGCATGGTCGGGACTCTGCGCCAGTTTTGCTGTTCGGTTAACTCAGCCTTATCGACGTGACAGGTTTGGCAGTCACTGATGGGTTGCGGGAAGCTGGTTAAATGTTTGCTGTGGATCATTTGTGGGAAAATATCAGGGTTACTGACTTTTTTGCTGTTATGGCAGGTGACGCAGGTTTCGATTTGATTATATCTACTGCCATGGAAAGCAAGATTACTGTGGCAACTATTACAGGTCTCTATTGTGACTAAGTTGCGGGTGTAAGCGACATTACTACCTGAAGATTGCCAGTCATAATGCTGATTGGTTATAGGTAAGGGCGTGTTATCGGCAAGTTTATCGCCGCCAATTTTGACCACCATTCTTTGGGTCGCTTCGGGCATAAACGTCACTCCATTCATGCCATTAAATGCGGCGCTGAAGGTATAACTGTAGTGACCGTTTTTATGATCTGTGAGACTGCCAGGGCAAGTTGCCGCGCAGGTTTCAGCGGTAAAGTGCTGCCATTCACTGCTATTCCCCGCGCCTGTATAACCTTGGGGGAGAAGCTGCGCAGCAATAAATGTCGCCGATGGGATACCAATCACGGCTTCATCATCTTGATTGCTTACTTGAAAATCCACTTGAGCAATGCCATCTGTCATCGCGACTTTATCGACTATGATGTTAAGGCTAGTTATCGTTAATGCAGGCGGTTTCGCAGGCTCACCGGGATTACCATCTTGGCCGTTATCACCGCCACAGGCGCTTAATAGCGAGACTAAGGCCAGCATAAGACTGAATTGAGTGCGAATTTTTGCAAACTTGTTCATATTTCTATCCTTGGAATGCGCTGTCAGTGCCTAAGTTACATTTGGTAGCTTAAGGTCAAGCCTAAATAGTGAGCGTTGTAGTCGTGGCCCATATCACCAAAACTGAGTACGTTGGGAATCGTGTCCCAGCTTGTGCCTTGGTTTTGCCAGTTAGCATCTTGATATTTTTCGAATAACCAATCGACGCGCAGCGACATACTGTCGGCAAACTTATATTTGGCGTAGGCATTAATATTGTGTTTGCGGGCGTAAAAATCGCCATAGGGACTGGTGATGCCGTAGGTCACTTCTGTATCACTCTGTCCGTCGGAATAGCTGTAATCCAAACCAATATCGAGGTGATGATCGAACAGGTTTTGATAACTAAGCCCTGCACCAATCAAGGTCGATTTTTCCTCGGCAGTGCTGTACCAATCGGGTGTCGAGAAGGAATTACTGCCCGCTTGGTCTGAATCGCGCCAATCTTGGTTAACAAAGGCGGTTAAATTGAGGTCACTGTTCAGCACATATTGGGCTGACAAGTCGTAACCGAGATAGGACACCTTTGTTAGACCTACTAGGGTATGATGATAGTCGTCATTAATGCTGTGTAAGCTGGCACCAAGAGATAGACCAATGTCGCTCTGATGATCCGTGTGTAAGGTGACTTTCTGTCTTTTTCTATCGGCAAGGTAGGATTTACGTAGCCAAGGATTACTTGAACTTTGAGTGGTTGCGACGGGATGATATTCACTGCCATCTCGCTCTAGTGCTTCTCCTTTCAACCAAGCTGACCATGCGGGTGAATAGCGATAACTTAGTTTAGCAAACACGCCAGACTCATCGATGGATTGGCGGTCGAGTTCGGTATAATCGTTTTCATTATGGCTGTAACCCGCTTCGGCATAAGCCGCTGAGGTAAAAAGGTATTTGCTTTTGAGTTCGAGTTTTTTGGTGCGCTTATCATAAAGGCTATTTTGGGCTGTGCCTTGATTAATACTGTCGGTGACGATCTGCGGAAAGTCTAATTGAGCCGTTTTGTTATCTCTGTCTTGATAGTTGTAACTTGCCTGCATGCTTAAATCTTGGCTGATCCGTCCTGAATATTTAAGGTCCATCTCTACAATATCGACTTGGCCATTTAAGGTATCCGCAGGCAGGACGGGCGATGGGCCATTGATGGTGGCAGGAATAAAGGTGTCATCTTGGGTCATGCGGCTAAAGCCTGCGTGCATCAATACATTTTGACCATTTGCCCCCCCTGAGGCTTCTGCGGCAACTCTGTAGGCTTTATTGTCGGGGTCGACCGCATTCTGACCTAGGTATGCTGCACCAAAGGTGGGCGTGTAGGCTGATTGCCACAGCATGGCTTGGTGATCATTTTTATATTGGCTGATTTGGCTATTGATGCCTGCTTGCCAGCCTGAACCGTTAAAATAAATTCTCGCATCGACTTCATCAGTACTGTCATCAATTGGTTGGGCTAGCATAACGCTATTGGTGAGTATATTGGCACTGGTCTTTTTTGCGCCACTGCGGTCTTCATGCTGATAGTTTAGCGAGGCTTTGTAGTGACTGTTATTGTCACCTTCAGGTGATATTTTGCCCGCGTAGTAACCACCGATACTAAAGCGATCACGTTGAATACTTAAATCTTGGCTAACAAGGCTGCTCTGTAACATAGGCATAGATTGCGTTGTGCCGCCTGTTATCCAGTTATCGGGCAATAACATTTTATCTTGCACTGAGGTATAGGGGCTTTTGAGTTGATTATGGTTATAGTTTGCTAAGCCTCTATAACCTAAATTGATTTGATAGTTTCCCGGCCTTCCTGTTGTGAGCTTGGCTGAGCCCGCATCAAAACCTAACTTATCCGCGACCAGCTCGGTTTGATAACCCGTCTGCGTTTTGTACATCATATCCGCACCGACGGCGCCAACGAGACCCTCGTTATCTGTCCCACTACTGTTACCGAAACGGCTGTCCTCACTATCGTTGTAAGCGAGGCTGGCACTGACATTGCCAATATGCCCTGTCTTAGGTTGGCATTGCTTACAGCTCCATGCCTCTGTCTTTATGCTACTTCGATTCGCTTCTTGCAGCTCATAACCTTCGGCGTGTGCTTGAGTCAAAACACCGCTTATCGCCCAAGCCAGCAAAGTGAGGGAGAAATAAGCGCTAGGGTGAGACATTTTAGCTGTTCGCATGATCATTCCCTTGTTATCTCTGCAGTAATTTGCCAGAAGGATGGTTAGAGCCATGCACTTGTCCATGACAATTCATACAGGAATTACCAGAAGTGAAGGCATTGGTTTGATTGCCAAAATAGGCATTACTGCTATGGCCATCCGAAGCGTGGCACTGCTGACACAGTTGTGGCGGTTTGCTGATCAGCATGGCTTCGTTCACGCTGCCGTGGGGATTATGGCAATTAGCGCAGTTGTCGGTGACGGGGGCATGTTCCCACAGTTTAGGGCCGCGTTTTTCGGCATGACAGCTATAGCAATTTTCATTAACACTCATTTGCTTCAAGCTTGAATCGTTTAAACTGCCGTGGGGATTATGGCAGTCACTGCACACCATTTGTTGCCACTGTAATGGATGCGCCGAGCGCTTGTGCATATCGGCTTTTTGTTGGGTATGGCACTGGGTACAAATGGTGACTTCATTGGCTTTATCGCTGATAGGATCTTTTGCGGTATGCACTTGATGGCAGCTGCTACAGGCGACATCGGCGTTATCGTGGTGATTGCCTTTCCATGCGGTACGGTGACTGTCATTGTGGCAACTCATACAGACACTGTTTTGCTTTTGCGCGAGAACAGGGGAGTTTGCGCCAAAGGTGATCATCGGCTCTTTGCCACCTTTATTATGATTCCCTAACGGGCCGTGGCAGGCTTCGCACTGCAAATCGGCCATAGGCGAATCTTTCACATTGGGGTTGCCATGAACCCCCTCAAATATTGCCACCACCACGGCACTTTTTTTGTGGCACATCAGGCAAGTATCAGCGCCTTTAGCGGAATACTTACCTTCGGCGAATTTTTTGTCTAATGTCGCAACAACTTCTTCTGGTTTTTTGTTATCCCAAGGGGTCGCTGAGGCCGAAACGCTCGCGATTGATAACAAAATACATAGCATAGCCTTAGCTATGCTTCTGAACTTTAGCCCTATTTCCATGGTTATGTTTTCCCGAGTGCATTTATATTTGTTATTTTTACGCTTTCGACATTGCTAATTTAGCTTATTGAGCTTGGTTAATATTAGAACAAGTGTGTGACACGTGCTTAACATTGCGTGGTCTTTTCACTGTAAAGAAGGATGATTTTACAGGCGATATAGATTAAGTGTGATTTTGATCACGCTTGCTTCGGGTGGGATTTGTTTACAGCGTTTTGACTTCTGTGCATCGCTTGATAGTCACTAATGCTAAGGTGCGGATTTTTATTTTCGGTTGGTCGTTTATTCATTGGAATTTTTATCACATAATACCCAACACAATTGAAAACTATTATCGTTACCAATCAAAAATCTTGATCTAGGTAAAGTTATTAGTGTCATCGCTCGGTTACAATGGGCGCAGTTTTTCGAGCTGAACCTGTTGCAAGGTGGAATACGTAATGAAGTTAAGCGAACTCAGTCCCGGCGATCGCGGTCTTATTTCTGAAGTGGGGCGTTTGGCGCTGCCACAAACCGTGAAGCGCAAGTTGTTGTCCATGGGGATCACGCCAAATACGCGTTTTTTATTGATCCGATACGCACCTATGGGTTCTGGTCTCGAACTGGATATTCGTGGTAGTAAACTTTGTATGCGCAGAGATTTGGCAGACATCATTGAGGTGGAAAAGACGAATGGCTAAGCAGTTTCATTGCGTCACAGTAGGAAACCCTAACGCGGGTAAATCTACACTCTTTAACGCGCTAACAGGCGCAAATCAGCAAGTGGGTAACTGGTCTGGTGTTACGGTCGAAAAAAAGACTGGTCATTTCACCTTAAACGGTGCTGACGTCTATCTGACAGACTTACCGGGTATTTACGACCTTCTTCCTGCGGGTAATAGTTGCGATTGTTCACTTGATGAGCAAATTGCGCAGCAATACCTTGCCGAGCAACGTGTCGATGGCATTATCAATTTAGTCGATGCCACTAATATCGAACGTCACTTATATCTCACAGCCCAATTACGTGAACTCGCTATCCCTATGGTGGTGGTGCTGAATAAAATTGATTCGGCTGTCAAACGTGGGATTAAAGTCGATTTAAAGAAAATGAGCCAAGAGCTGGGTTGCCCTGTGATTGGCGTGTGTTCGCGAGATCCTGCCGATGTCGCTAAAGTGCAGGCACAGGTACTCGATTTACTTCAAGGCCGAGTCTCAGAAGCCCCATTAGTGCTTCACTATGATGAACAAATTGAAGCGGGCGTGCAGTTACTCTGCAGCAAAGATGCCCAATTAAGTCGCGGCCGCGCTTTGGCTATGCTAGGTAATGGTTCGGGTTGTGGTAGCTGTAAAAATGCTGAACTGCAGGATGAAGTGAATTCCTGTACTCAGATTATCGCTCAGCAAGGCCATGATATTGAAGTGATGGTGGCGACCACGCGCTTTAATTTCGTTGAACAAGTTTTTCAAGGTTCAGTGAAAGAGTCAGGGTTCCTCACCCTCAGTGACAAATTAGATAAACTCGTTTTACATCCTGTGCTTGGCATTCCTGTGTTTTTGTTTGTGATGTATTTGATGTTTATGTTCAGCATTAATATTGGCAGTGCTTTTATTGATTTCTTTGATGTTTTTGCTGGCGCACTGTTTGTCGATCACTTTGGTTCATTCTTGACGAGCATGGGCTCTCCGGCTTGGTTGGTCACTATCTTAGCGGGAGGTGTCGGCCAAGGCATTCAAACCGTATCAACCTTTATTCCTGTTATTGCGGCGCTTTTCCTCGGTTTGTCGATCCTCGAAAGTTCTGGCTACATGGCGCGCGCTGCATTTGTGGTTGACGGTTTAATGCGTCGTATTGGCCTGCCTGGTAAAGCATTCGTTCCTATGATTGTCGGTTTTGGTTGTTCAGTGCCTGCAATTATGGCGACGCGAACCTTAGGCAGTGAGCGTGAGCGTATTGTGACAGGGATGATGGCACCATTTATGTCCTGTGGTGCACGTCTTCCTGTTTATGCACTATTTGCGGCTGCTTTCTTCCCTGATTCAGGTCAGAATTTAGTCTTCTTGCTGTATATTATTGGTATCTTTGCCGCTATCGGTACGGGTTTATTACTCAGAAGCACTTTATTACCCGGCAGCAGTAGCGCTGTGGTGATGGAGCTGCCAAGTTATGAACTACCTAAGCTGAAAGCTGTTATGGTTCGTACAGGTAAACGCACTAAGAGTTTTATTTTAGGCGCAGGTAAAACGATTGTTCTGGTCGTGACCTTATTGAACTTTATCAATGCTATTGGTGTTGATGGCACATTTGGCCATGAAGATAGCCAAGCATCTTTGCTGAGTGTCGCGAGTCAAAAAATCACGCCTATCTTCTCGCCTATGGGCATAGAGCAGGATAACTGGCCTGCAACCGTCGGTATTATCACGGGTATTTTCGCCAAAGAAGCGGTTGTTGGTACCTTAAACAGTCTATACAGCAGCGCGGCGCCGACAGATGAAGAACTTGCACCATTGAGTGAAAGCTTTAATGCGGCTCTGGCAACGATTCCAACTAACTTGTTTGGTTTAGATCTTGAAGATCCGCTTAAACTGTCGGTCGGTGATTTAACCAATAAAGAAACCGTTGCTGAAGAACAAGGTGTTGCGACATCGACTTTCGGTGCTTTACAAGCAGGTTTTAGTGGTAAAGTTGCGGCTTTCTCCTACTTGCTGTTTATCTTACTTTATACTCCTTGTGTTGCGGCAATGGGCGCCTTAGTGCATGAGTTTGGTTCTCGGTGGGCGACGTTTGCTGCAACGTGGACTTTCTCACTGGCTTATGGTTCTGCAACGGTAGTTTATCAAGCTGCTACCTTTACGCAGCACCCAGTTCAATCAAGTCTGTGGATTGGTTTCTTCTTGTTTGCATTAGCCGCTTTTTATCTGTGGTTGAAACGTAAAGGTAAAAGAAGCCAGCAGATTATTCCTGGGATCCGCATTATCACCGAGTAAGATTTACTGAGTCGGCGTGACTGAATAATAAATGTCAGCTTAGTTAGGTCAAAGATAAAAGCAGCTTTCATGGCTGCTTTTATTGTTTTACTATCGCGGTTATAACCCCAGACAGTCAAAAACCAGAGTTTTTAACCCTAGGCATTGTAACTAGTGGTGATCTGTAGGATCATGCTGGTTTTCTTAAAATTGCCATTGTTCGCAAAGAGGAATTCCATGAGTCATGTGGACACTGAAGTACGTCCGAGTAACTTTATTCGTAATATCATAGATGAAGATTTACAAAGCGGTAAGCACACGAGTGTACAGACTCGTTTCCCGCCGGAACCGAATGGCTATCTTCATATTGGTCATGCTAAATCTATCTGCTTAAATTTTGGGATAGCGCGAGACTATAACGGTCTGTGTAATTTACGTTTTGACGATACTAATCCTGAAAAAGAAGACATTGATTATGTAAATTCTATTCAGGCGGATGTGCGTTGGCTTGGATTCCAGTGGGATGGGGATGTTCGCTATTCATCAAACTATTTTGATCAGTTACATCAATATGCGGTTGAACTGATCAATAAAGGTTTGGCTTATGTGTGTTTCTTAAATGCTGATGAAACCCGCGAATACCGTGGTACGTTAAAAGAGCCAGGTAAAAACAGTCCTTTCCGCGACACATCTGTCGAAGAAAACCTCGCCTTATTCGCTAAGATGCGCGACGGTGGTTTTAAAGAAGGCGAGTGCGCATTGCGTGCCAAAATTGATATGGCATCGCCATTCATGTGTATGCGCGATCCTATCATCTACCGTATTCGTTTTGCCCATCATCATCAAACAGGTGACAAGTGGTGCATTTACCCAATGTACGACTTCACGCACTGTATTTCTGATGCGTTAGAACATATTACCCACTCTTTATGTACATTAGAGTTCCAAGACAACCGTCGTTTATATGATTGGGTGTTGGATAATTTGAACGATTTTCAAGCGCCGAATCGTACTCGTCAATACGAGTTTTCCCGCTTAAATCTCGAATATACCTTGATGTCTAAACGTAAGCTGAACGACCTTGTGACCCGTAAACTCGTGTCAGGTTGGGATGACCCACGTATGCCAACGATTGCAGGCTTACGTCGCCGTGGTTACACACCGGCTTCAATTCGTGAGTTCTGCCAACGTATCGGCGTGACTAAGCAAGAGAATATGATTGAAGTCGGCATGTTAGATGCGTGTATTCGTGAAGAATTGAACGAACATGCACCGCGTGCGATGGCCGTATTACGTCCATTGAAAGTCATCATTGAAAACTATGCTGAAGGTGAACTTGAGTACATTCAAGCGGCCGCTCATCCAAATGATGAGAGCATGGGGACGCGTGAATTAGCCTTTGGCCGAGAAATATTGATCGATGTGGCTGACTTTAAAGAAGAAGCCAACAAACAATACAAACGCTTAGTTACAGGCAAAGAAGTGCGTTTACGTAATGCCTATGTGATTAAAGCTGAACGTTGTGACAAAGACAGCGAAGGCAATATCACGACGGTTTACTGTACTTATGATCCTGAAACTTTAGGTAAAAACCCTGCTGATGGCCGTAAAGTTAAAGGCGTGATCCATTGGGTTGAGGCATCTACAGCTAAGCCTGCTGAATTCCGTCTCTATCAGCGTTTATTTACCGATCCTAATCCTGCTGCGGCAGAGACTGTGGATGAAGTGTTAAACCCTGAATCATTGATCGTTGTACAAGGTTTTGCAGAAGCAAGCCTAGTGAATGCACCTGCGGAACAAGCCTATCAGTTTGAGCGTGAAGGCTATTTCTGCGCTGACAGCAAAGATTCATCGCCGGATAATTTAGTGTTTAACTTAACCGTAGCGCTGCGTGATTCTTTCGAGTGATTTTGCTTAAGTGGAGCTGTTTGACTGAATGAGTCAAACTGATCTGCTAACTCGCTCAAAGCGTTAATTCAACTCAAAAAAGAAGGCCTTTGCGGCCTTCTTTTTTATTTTCTGCTACAAATCAATTGCGACGTAGAGCTTGAGTTGCTGTTGATTAAATTTGTGATGAATTAAAATGGTTATTGGTACATAGGACCAAAGCCTAAGCTCCATAAAATGACACTAGTTGCCATTAGCCCCACCAAGAGTACTAAGCCTGCTGTCACCATAGAGCTAGCGTAGATAAAACCTTTCTCTTCAGGGATATTCATAATGATAGGCACCCCCGCGTACAGTAAATAGACTGAGTAGGCTAAACCAATCAACCCCACTATCATGATAAACCATAGCACTGGATATAATGCGGCTAAACCGACCATAAACAACGGGGTTGCAGTGTAGGAGGCGAGCTCTAATGCTTGGGTGTAAGTTGGGTTAGCATCGAAGGTTTTTGCCATCCAATAGGCTAAATAGGCAAGGGCGAATACGCCTGCAATTAGGCCTAAATACATGCCTGCGGACATAAACAGGGCACTTTGTGGTGTAAGGTAAATAGGATCACCAGCGCCAGGATTCCAGCCAATGTAAGCCGTAGCAATATAGCTGCACACCGCCGGAATTAAGGCGATAAGAACTACATGGCTTAAGCTACTTTTCAGTGCCTCATGGTTTTTTTCAATTGTTTGCCACTCTTGTTTTGGATGAGTGTATAGCCCCATTAAGTGATTCAGTATCATTATAATTATCCTTGTTCAGCATTGATGAATGGCTCGCCAAACGTCAGACGAGCTGATAACAGCTCTACAATCGAGGTTAAAATGGTGTCCTGTCTCTTTATCCATCGATTGGTTACACATAGAGAAGTGAGAGGCTGTGTGATCAGGATCTCAGTTCTTTAGAGTGTAGATTATTTATTGAACAAAAAGTTCAGCGCGTCAAGTTTACTTAAGCCTAATGCTATAGCTTATGAGTAAATATGCGTAAAATAGTGCGATATTCAGAATGATATTGAGTGAGTCCATGCTGCAACTTCTTGCCCCCATCCACGCATTTCTTCACTGTGAAACACCGCAAACTTGGATTGATGTTGCGATAAAATCAGATTCCTTGGATGAGTTGCTGATCGACCATTGTAACTGTGAGTTAAAAGCCGCTCAGACAGCGATTTTTTTGCTACGAAAATATGCGTTAGATAAAGACAGTGGTCGAGCTCTGTTGGCGTGGGCTAAACCCTATGAAGAGTTTATTTATTCGCAAGAACATGATGTGGAAAGTTTTTTAGCCCGTGATGTGAAAAAGAATGAGTTGGTAACTGACCTTATACCTAAGCCCAACTTTAAGTTTGCTGCGAATTTAGTTTCACCTTTAATCCGCTTGATTAAAGAAGAGTTTCATCATTTTGAACAAGTATTGGATTTAATGCACAAGCGCAGTATTGATTACCGCAATATTCGCGCGGGTCGTTATGCCAAGGGGATGATGAGTCATGTGACAACCCATGAGAAAGATATTTTGCGGGATAAGTTGATTGTAGGGGCATATATTGAGGCTCGCTCGTGCGAGCGCTTCGCTAAACTCGCGCCTTATTTAGACGGTGAGCTGAGTAAGTTTTATGTGTCACTGCTGCGCTCTGAAGCGCGACATTATCAAGATTATCTTGCGTTAGCTCAGTTGGTTTCACCTGAGGATATTAGTGAGCGAGTGAAGTACTTTGGCGAGTTAGAAGCGGAGTTGATTTTGGCGCAGGATGATGAGTTTCGTTTCCACAGTGGGTCGCCTCTATTAAATTAATTTGAACGGTTTTGCTTCCCCAAACGAGTAGAGTTAAGTCCATATAGCTGAAACGATTAACGGTTCTAAAAAACCGTTAATCACAGTATTTTCAAGCTATTAAAGCTAAAAATTTAAGCTATTTAAGCTTAAGTAACACTAAATGAGGCCTACTTAAGCCAATGCCTTTAGGTCATCATAGGGTCGAAGGGTAAGGACTGTAAATTAATCCCTTCAGCGCTCACACTGAGCACACTGCCTTGTTCATACCAATCGCCAACCACTATACGCTTACAGCCATTAGCAAGTTGATGAATGGCTGGTCTGTGGGTATGACCGTGGATCATATGCTTAGTGTGTGTCTTGGCAAATAACACATCGACCGCATTGGGCTCTACATCCATGATAGTGTAGCTTTTTTGCTTATTGCTGTTCTTGCTCTTGCTGCGAATTTTATCAGCAATGCCCTGACGGGTTTTCTTGGATAAACAACCATACAGCCAACGAGACAGCGATAAACTGCGCAGTTTTCGAAAGCGTTGGTAGGCCTTATCTAAAGTACATAAGCTGTCGCCGTGCAAAATTACAGTGTCGACACCGTATAAATTGAGGCGAGTGACTTCGGGTAAAATTTGCATGCCTGCGGCGCGCGCAAATTGTTTGCCTAGCATGAAGTCACGGTTGCCATGGATAAAATACACGGGTAACTTTTGTGATACTTGCTTGAGTTTTTCGGCGATGTCTAGGGCAAAAGGCAAGGCAATATCATCACCAACCCAGACTTCAAACAAATCGCCTAGGATATAAAGGGCGTCAGCATCATCGAGTTCAGTGTCGAGAAAGCGAGTGAACGCTTGGGTGATATCAAGGCGATCTGCACTCAGGTGTAGATCACCTATAAATAGAGTTCGCATTCGCCGTATTATGCCGCGACGCTGACTTTTTCAATCACAATGGCTTCTAATGGCACATCTTGATGCATACCACGGTTACCAGTGCTAACGGCTTTGATTTTTTCGATAACATCCATGCCTTCAACGATTTCGCCGAATACGCAGTAGCCCCAGCCCTGTGAGGTTTCTGATTTAAAATCGAGGAAAGTGTTATCGTTCACGTTAATGAAGAACTGTGCAGTGGCTGAATGTGGATCAGAAGTACGGGCCATAGCAACAGTACCAGTGCGGTTTGATAAACCGTTATTGGCTTCATTTTTCACGGGCTCGTTACAACGCTTTTGGCTCATGTCTTCGTTGAAGCCACCACCTTGGATCATAAAACCGTCAATCACACGGTGGAAGATAGTGCCGTCGAAGAAACCTTCGTCAACATATTTCATGAAGTTTGCTACTGTTAACGGTGCTTTTTCAGCGTTCAGTTGCAGTTTAATGTCGCCAAAATTAGTGTGTAATGTGATCATGTTTTCATACTCTGTGTAAATAGTGGCGCGATTCTAACTTATCTCGGATTGCGCGCAAAGTGCAGTATTCAAAACCTGTCAGGCCGTGATAGACTGACTCCTTGATTTTACACCTGAATGTATCATTGAAGAGAATATCGATGTTGAAGATTTACAACAGTATTACCCGCCAAAAACAGGAATTTAAGCCAATTAATCCCGGGAAAATTGGGATGTACGTGTGTGGTGTGACCATATACGATCTCTGTCATATTGGTCATGGCCGTACTTTTGTTTCTTTCGACATGATAGTGCGCTACCTGCGTTACGCGGGTTATGAAGTGAATTTTCAGCGCAATATTACTGATGTTGATGACAAAATCATCAAGCGCGCTAACGAGAATAACGAAAGCTGTGAAGCCTTAACCGAGCGTCTTATTGGTGAAATGCACCAAGACTTCGATGCCCTAAATATGTTGCGCCCCGATTTTGAACCGCGCGCGACCCTTCATATTGCCGAAATCATCGACATGGTTGAGTTATTACTCGCCCGTGGCCATGCCTATGTGGCGAGCGATGGTGATGTGCTTTTCAGCGTGGCCTCATATCCTGATTATGGCCGTTTATCGGGCCAGAATTTAGATCAACTGCAAGCCGGTGCTCGGGTTGAAGTGGACGAAACCAAGCAAAATCCAATGGATTTTGTGTTGTGGAAAATGTCGAAACCTGGCGAACCAACGTGGGAATCCCCATGGGGACCGGGTCGTCCTGGCTGGCATATCGAATGTTCGGCCATGAACAGCAAACATTTAGGTCTGCATTTTGATATTCATGGCGGCGGCTCTGACTTACAGTTCCCACATCATGAGAATGAAATCGCCCAGTCTTGCTGTGCCCATGACACGCCATACGTCAACTATTGGATGCACACTGGCATGGTGATGGTTGACCGTGAAAAGATGTCTAAGTCCTTAGGCAACTTCTTCACCATTCGCGATGTACTTGGTCACTATGATGCTGAAACTGTGCGTTATTTCTTATTATCTGGTCATTATCGTAGCCAACTGAACTATTCAGAAGATAACTTGAAACAAGCGCGTTCAGCCTTAGAGCGTTTGTATACGGCGATTAAAGATGTCGACTTAACTGTCGTTGCGGCGCCTGCAGAAGAGTTTATTGCTAAGTTTAAAGCGGCGATGGATGATGACTTTAATACACCTGAAGCCTACTCAGTGCTATTTGATATGGTGCGTGAGATCAATCGTTTAAAACTGACCGATATGGCACAGGCATCTGCGTTAGCAGTCACCTTGAAGCAATTAGCGGATGTGTTAGGTCTATTAAGCCAAGAGCCAGAGGCCTTCTTTCAAGGTGGCGGTAGTGACGATGAAGTGGCTGAAATCGAAGCCTTAATCGTTGAGCGTAACCGTGCTCGTACCGAAAAGGATTGGGCTGCTGCGGATGTGGCGCGTAATCGTTTAGATATTTTGGGCGTTGTGCTTGAAGATGGTCCAAGTGGCACCACTTGGCGTAAGAAATAAGCTTATTCGCTATATTTTTAATTCAAGAAAATCTTCAGTAAATAAAAAAACCTGCATTATGCAGGTTTTTTTATGCTTGCTAGAACCTAGAACCTAGAACCTAGAACCTAGAACCTAGAACCTAGAACCTAGAACCTAGAACCTAGAACCTAGAACCTAGAACTTAGAACCTAGTCATGATACTGCTCGGCGGCATATAAGGTGTTTTCTAATAGGCTTGCAATCGTCATCGGGCCAACACCGCCGGGGACTGGAGTGATAAAGCTGGCATTTTGCGCAGCAATGTCATATTGCACATCGCCGACTAAGGTGCCGTTATCTAAACGGTTAATACCCACATCTATTACAATCGCGCCAGACTTGATCCACTCGCCAGGAATAAAGCCGGGTTTACCCACTGCAACGACCACGAGATCTGCCTGACGGATTTTTTGTTCGAGATTCTTAGTGAAGCGGTGGCAAGTAGTGGTGGTGCAGCCAGCGAGCAGCAACTCTAAGGTCATTGGGCGGCCGACAATATTGGATGCGCCAACCACAACAGCATCTAAACCATAGGTATCAACGCCGGTGGATTTGATGAGTGTCATTATGCCCATTGGGGTGCAAGAGCGCAGCACCGGAATACGCTGGGCTAAACGGCCGACGTTGTACGGGTGAAATCCATCGACGTCTTTATCTGGGCGGATACGCTCGATGACTTTTGAGTCTTCGATATGTGCGGGTAATGGCAGTTGCACTAAGATGCCATCAATTGTCGGATCATCATTAAGACTATCAATCAGGTTGAGTAATTCATCTTCAGTGCAGTTTGTTTCTAAATCGTATGAACGAGAAATAAATCCAACTTCTTCACAAGCCTTACGTTTACTGCCAACATAAACTTGTGATGCCGGATCGGCTCCCACTAATATTACGGCTAAACCCGGTACGCGTTGTCCAGCCTCTTTGCGGGCGGTGACTTTTTCGCTGAGCTTAGTGCGGATGGATTGAGCAATCGCCTTGCCGTCGATTATTTGGGCTGTCATGGGTGTAGGATATCCTTTATATGGGCGATGGTGAAAACAGTAGTTAACACAGAGATTGGCAATCGTGGCTATTTTAACAGGGCACAGCTACTGTGTCATGGTTAAAGCCGTTGCCAAGTGGATAAAAAAAAACAGATTAGCCTGATAATTCAGCACCTAGAGTCGAACGATAAAAAAATCGTTGACGGGTGTAAAGTGAGGGGATAAGATGCGCTCCGTTCTCAGGCAGATGTGTTAATCTTGCGCTGGGAATGTAATGTAAGACCTTCGGTGATTAGCGCAGTCCGGTAGCGCATCTGGTTTGGGACCAGAGGGTCAGAGGTTCGAATCCTCTATCACCGACCACTTTGTTATCGTTTGCTTCAATGAATTCAAAGATAATTTGGACTCAAATAGGCGAGTGATAGGGTTAGCATAAATGCTTTCCAAATCGGTTAGGATACAGAAAATTCTGTAAACCATGCGCCCGTAGCTCAGTTGGATAGAGCACCCGCCTTCTAAGCGGGTGGTCGCAGGTTCGAATCCTGCCGGGCGTACCAGTTTCAGTGGTGATTGTAGCTCAGTTGGTAGAGTCCCGGATTGTGATTCCGGTTGTCGTGGGTTCGAGCCCCATCAGTCACCCCATTTTTAGTACTTTGAGTACAAATTAAAAAAAGCGACCTTGTGTCGCTTTTTTTATACCCCAGATTCGGCTGTTGAGGCTCGACTCTGCAGAAAACGGTGGCTATAATGTCGCGTCTTGATAGATATCAACTATGAGCGACCTGTGCCTAAAGCCAGTTGTGGTGGGCATTGTAGTCAAATTTAATGATCAAGAAACGAATACCTGAATAGTTGATGAATCGGCTATTACAAAGGACGTTAGACAAATTTCGAGGTAAAACAATGCAAGTTTCTGTTGAAGCAACCCAAGGCCTAGAGCGTCGCCTGACCATTTCTGTTCCTGCTGAACAAATTGAAAAGCTGGTTAAAGACAGTTTACAACGTGAAGCTAAGCGTGCTCGTATCCCAGGTTTCCGTCCTGGTAAAGTGCCTGTTACTGTTATAAACAAACGTTACGGCGCAGCGATTCGTCAAGACATCATGGGTGAAGTGATGCAACGTAACTTCATCGAAGCAATTATTGCTGAGAAGTTAAACCCAGCGGGTGCACCGACTTTTGTTCCTGGTTCTACTGATGGCGAAAAATTCGAATTTATCGCTACCTTTGAAATCTATCCAGAAGTTGAGCTGAAAGGCTTAGATGCAATCGAAGTAGAACAACCAAAAGCTGAAGTGACTGACGCTGATGTTGACACTATGATTGAAACCTTACGTAAACAACACGCGACTTTCGCTGCTGTTGAGCGTGAAGCTGCTGATGGCGACAAAGTGAAAATGAACTTTGTTGGCTCAGTTGACGGTGAAGAATTTGAAGGCGGCAAAGCTGATGATTTCGAACTGCAATTAGGTAGCGGCCGTATGATCCCTGGTTTTGAAGCAGGTATCTTAGGTCACAAAGCGGGCGAAGAATTTGTTATCGACGTGAACTTCCCTGAAGAATATCACGCTGAAAACCTGAAAGGTAAAGCGGCTAAGTTTGCGATTACGCTGACAGAAGTGCAAGCGGCTAACCTGCCAGAAGTAAACGATGAGTTTGCTGCTCTGTTTGGTATCAGCGAAGGTGGCTTAGAAGCCCTTAAAACTGAAATCCGTAAAAACATGAACCGTGAACTTGAGCAAGCGTTAAAAGCTAACGTGAAAGAGCAAGTGATCAATGGTCTGTTAGCTAACAACGATATCACTTTGCCAAAAGCATTGATCGATGGCGAAGTTAACGTTTTGCGTCAACAAGCCATGCAACGTTTTGGCGGCCAATCGGCTAACATGCCAGAACTGCCAGCTGAATTGTTCACTGAACAAGCTGCACGTCGTGTTAAAATCGGTCTGCTATTAGGCGAAGTCATCAAGACTAACGAACTGAAAGCGGAAGATGAACGCGTACAAGGCTTGATCGCTTCTATGGCTTCAGCCTACGAAGATCCAAGTGAAGTAGTTGCTTATTACAACAGCAACAAAGAGCTGATGCAAAACATGCGCAACGTTGCTTTAGAAGAGCAAGCGGTTGAAGCACTGTTGAAATCTGCCAAAGTGACCGAAAAACAAGTCGCTTTTGAAGAATTTATGAACAAGGCTACCGGTCGCGCATAAGCTAAGCTTGACTTGATTAGCTGTTCGCCATTTATAATGGCTCGTATGAGGCTCCTCATGCGAGCCATTTTTATTTAGGGAAGTGAATAATGCATAATGCGTCAGACATACAAAGTGCTTTAGTGCCTATGGTGATCGAACAGACTGCTAAGGGTGAACGCTCATACGATATTTATTCTCGTTTGTTGAAAGAGCGGATTATCTTTTTGGTAGGTCAAGTTGAAGAACACATGGCAAACCTTATCGTGGCGCAATTATTATTCTTAGAATCAGAAAGCCCAGATAAAGATATCTTTTTATACATTAACTCCCCAGGTGGCTCTGTCACCGCAGGCATGGCGATTTATGATACCATGCAGTTTATCAAACCGAATGTTAGCACTGTCTGTATCGGCCAAGCCGCTAGTATGGGCGCTTTCTTGTTAGCCGGTGGTGAGAAGGGTAAGCGTCACTGTTTACCAAACTCTCGCGTGATGATCCATCAACCGCTGGGTGGTTTTCAAGGTCAAGCATCAGATATTGCTATTCATGCCAAAGAAATCTTAGGCATTAAAAATAAGCTTAACCTAATGCTCGCTGAACACACAGGTCAACCGCTCGAAGTGATTGAACGCGATACCGATCGTGACAACTTCATGAGTGCAACTCAAGCCGTCGAATATGGTTTAGTTGACTCTGTGATGACGAAACGCGGCTGATTTTTGCTTTTGACTGAGCTATGCTTTGTAAAAGTTAAGCAAATTTAAGACAGGCAGTAGAGCAGACTGCAAATGAGGTAATTAATGGGCGACAACAAAAATAATGGTGACAGCGGTAAATTGCTGTACTGCTCTTTTTGCGGAAAGAGCCAGCATGAAGTCAGAAAACTCATTGCTGGCCCATCAGTGTATGTATGCGACGAATGTGTTGAGTTATGTAACGACATCATTCGTGAAGAGATTAAAGAAATCTCTCCAAAGCGTGATAGCGATAAATTACCGACACCACATGAGTTGCGTGCACATTTAGACGATTATGTTATTGGCCAAGACAGAGCAAAAAAAGTGCTTTCTGTGGCAGTGTATAACCACTATAAGCGTTTAAAAAATGCATCGCCTAAAGATGGTATAGAGCTGGGCAAGAGTAATATTTTGCTTATCGGTCCAACGGGTAGCGGTAAAACCCTACTGGCTGAAACCCTTGCGCGCTCACTCAATGTGCCTTTCACTATGGCAGATGCTACTACGCTGACTGAAGCGGGTTATGTGGGTGAAGACGTTGAAAACATCATTCAAAAGTTGCTGCAAAAGTGCGACTACGATGTTGAGAAGGCGCAGCGTGGTATCGTTTATATCGATGAAATCGATAAAATTAGCCGTAAGTCAGACAATCCATCAATCACCCGTGACGTATCGGGTGAGGGTGTACAGCAAGCGCTGCTTAAGTTGATTGAAGGCACTGTTGCCGCGGTTCCACCACAAGGTGGCCGTAAGCATCCACAGCAAGAATTCTTACAAGTCGATACTTCTAAGATCCTGTTTATCTGTGGTGGTGCGTTTGCAGGGCTTGAGAAAGTGATTGAGCAACGTGCGCACGTTGGCTCGGGTATTGGTTTTGGTGCACAGGTAAAAGGCGAGAAAGAGAAGGCGACGATCTCTGAAACCTTATCGCAAGTAGAACCTGGCGATTTAGTCAAATACGGTTTAATCCCTGAGTTTATTGGTCGTCTGCCAGTGGTTGCGACTCTGACTGAGCTGGATGAAGAAGCTTTAGTACAAATTCTATCTCAACCTAAAAATGCCCTAACTAAGCAATACAGTGCGTTATTTGAGATGGAAGGGGTTGAGCTTGAGTTCCGCGAAGATGCGCTTAAAGCGATTGCTCACAAAGCCATGTCTCGCAAGACTGGTGCCCGTGGCCTACGCTCCATCGTTGAAAGTATTCTGCTGGATACTATGTACGATATCCCATCCGTTGACGGTGTGGTGAAGGCCGTTGTGGATGAATCAGTAGTGAAAGGGGAATCTGCCCCAATCTTGATTTACGAGCACAATGAGGCCCAAGTGGCATCAGGCGAACAATAATTGTACTGATCGCTAATAAACTGAAAAACAAGGAGTCCAATGGACTCCTTTTTTCGTATTAGCCATTGAAACTCCATAAAGCGTCCCAATATACTCCAGTATTAATCCATTTCACCAAAACGGAATCGAACTATGACCCAAGAGCGTGAAGCGCATATCGAACTCCCCGTGCTGCCACTGCGAGATGTGGTGGTCTATCCCCATATGGTAATTCCGTTATTTGTCGGACGAGAAAAATCTATTCGATGTCTCGAAACGGCAATGGCGCAGGATAAGCAAATTATTTTAGTGGCGCAGCGTGATGCCGAACTCGATGAACCATCAAAAGATGACATCTTCGAAGTGGGTACGGTTGCCTCTATTTTACAGTTACTTAAGCTGCCAGACGGTACAGTCAAAGTGCTGGTTGAAGGCGGTCGTCGCGCCCGTATTACCCGTTATACCCAAGAAACAGAATTTTTTGTGGCTAAGGCTGAGTATCTGGAATCAGAACCGCTGGAAGACAAAGAAGAAGAAGTGTTAGTGCGCAGTGCTATTGGTCAGTTTGAAGGTTATATCAAGCTGAACAAAAAGATCCCGCCAGAAGTCTTGACCTCTTTATCGGGTATCGATGAAGCGGCGCGTCTGGCCGATACTATGGCCGCACACATGCCACTTAAGCTTGAAGATAAGCAATCTGTGCTTGAGATGGTCAACGTCGGCGAACGTCTGGAATATCTAATGGCGATGATGGAATCGGAGATCGACCTATTACAGGTTGAGAAACGTATCCGGACTCGCGTTAAAAAACAGATGGAAAAGAGTCAGCGTGAGTACTATCTGAACGAACAGATGAAAGCCATCCAGAAAGAACTGGGTGACCTAGATGAAGGCCATGACGAATTTGAAGCCTTAAATCGTAAGATTGAAGAGGCTAACATGCCCGCTGAGGCGAAAGAGAAAGCCCTCGCCGAGCTTAACAAGTTACGCATGATGTCACCAATGTCGGCTGAAGCGACGGTTGTTCGCAGTTATGTCGATTGGATGACAGCGGTGCCTTGGAGCCAGCGCTCTAAAATCAAACGTGATTTAGCCAAAGCCCAAGAAGTACTCGACACCGATCATTTTGGTCTTGAAAAAGTCAAAGAACGTATCTTGGAATATTTGGCAGTCCAAAGCCGAGTGCGTCAGCTTAAAGGGCCAATCCTGTGTTTAGTGGGGCCACCAGGTGTGGGTAAAACCTCGCTAGGTCAATCGATCGCTAAGGCGACCGGTCGTAAGTATGTGCGTGTAGCCCTCGGTGGCGTGCGTGATGAAGCGGAAATCCGTGGTCATCGCCGTACTTACATTGGGTCTATGCCAGGTAAAGTCATTCAAAAGATGGCTAAAGTCGGCGTGAAAAACCCGTTATTCTTGCTCGATGAAATCGACAAGATGAGTTCTGATATGCGCGGAGATCCGGCTTCTGCTTTATTAGAAGTGTTAGATCCTGAGCAAAATGCGACCTTTAACGATCATTACCTCGAAGTCGATTACGACCTATCCGATGTGATGTTTGTTGCAACGTCAAACTCTATGGATATTCCTGGGCCACTACTGGACCGTATGGAAGTCATTCGTTTATCGGGTTACACCGAAGACGAGAAACTGAATATTGCTAAGCAACATTTGCTGAATAAGCAAATCGAGCGCAATGGTTTAAAAGCCACTGAAATTAAAGTAGATGATAGTGCTATCGTTGGCATTATCCGTTATTACACCCGTGAAGCGGGTGTGCGTTCACTCGAGCGTGAATTGTCTAAGATTTGCCGTAAAGTCGTGAAAATGATTTTGCTCGATAAGTCAGTCAAGTCTGTGACTGTCAACCAAGAGAATCTTAAGTCTTTCCTTGGCGTGCAGCGCTTTGATTACGGCAAAGCCGAGTCTAAGAACCAAATCGGTCAAGTGACTGGCTTAGCTTGGACTCAAGTGGGCGGTGACTTACTGACGATTGAAGCAACTTCAGTGCCTGGTAAAGGGAAGTTAACCTATACCGGTTCCCTTGGCGACGTGATGCAAGAGTCGATTCAAGCAGCGATGACAGTTGTTCGCGCCCGTGCGGAACAATTAGGTATCAATGCTGATTTCTACGAGAAGCGTGATATCCACGTGCATGTGCCAGAAGGTGCGACACCCAAAGATGGTCCATCTGCAGGTGCGGCAATGTGTACCGCGTTAGTATCAAGCTTAACGGGTAACCCCGTGCGTGCTGATGTGGCCATGACAGGTGAAATAACCTTACGTGGTGAAGTGTTACCTATCGGTGGTTTGAAAGAAAAACTGCTAGCAGCTCACCGCGGCGGCATAAAATTGGTGCTTATTCCAAAAGAAAATGAGCGCGATTTGGAAGAAATTCCTGCCAATGTGATTGCCGATTTAGAAATTCGTCCCGTGCGTTGGGTCGATGAAGTGTTAAAACTGGCACTAGAAAGGCCGGTGGAAGGCTTCGAAGTGGTTAAAAACTTGGCATAACGCAAGAAATTGCGCTATCACGTTAAAAAAAATGAAAAAAGGGGCTTAACAAAGCGCAGACCTGTGGTAGCCTAGGTCTGTGGAGAGCCAGCTGCTCCAAGCCCTTGGCGCAACTGGCTTTGAGCTGTATCCAGTTTTAATTCTTTGGTTTTCGAACTCAGCTTGAACTTTGAATTCAAGCTTGTTATAAAAGCCTCCGCAGACCGCTCTAGAGACGGATTTGGTTGCGGCGCAAAAAAATTACATTCAAGGGGATGACATGAACAAATCTGAACTAATCGAGAAAATCGCATCTGGTGCTGACATTTCTAAAGCCGCTGCTGGCCGAGCACTGGATTCTTTTATCGCTGCTGTGACCGAAGGTCTGAAAGAAGGTGATAAAATTTCTCTTGTTGGTTTTGGTACTTTTGAAGTGCGTGAACGCGCTGAGCGTACTGGTCGCAACCCACAAACGGGTGAAGAAATCAAAATCGCAGCAGCTAAAATTCCTGCATTCAAAGCTGGTAAAGCACTGAAAGACGCTGTTAATTAATCATTAATATCGTAGCCTTTGTAAGGCGTTCGTAATGACAAGCACTGTTTATCAGTGCTTTTTACGAATTGAAAGTAATGGAATATGAAGCTTAATTTCTACCATTACTCGGGGTTTTAGAATTTACCAGTGGTAGCGTCTGAATATTCCCCATAAATTACAGAAAGGCGCATCTCAACCTGATGCGCCTTTTTATTTTGTTAATCGCAACAAGCGAGAAATCTGATGTTAGAAAAGATCCGCGATGGTTCGCAAGGCGTGATTGCTAAAGGCATTCTCGTACTTGTGATTTTATCTTTTGCATTTGCAGGAGTCAGTAGTTACTTAGGTTCAACAACTGATGTGCCTGCGGCAGAAGTGAACGGTGACAAGATCACTAAAGCCGAGCTAGAGCAGGCGTACCAGAGCGAGCGCTCTCGCATGGAGCAACAGCTAGGTGAAATGTTTGCTGCGTTATCCGCTGACGAAAAATACTTACAAAGCATTAAGCAGAGCGTATTAGAACGCTTAGTGGCTGACAAGTTGATAGATCAAGCTGCTAAGGCTATGGGTCTACGTGTATCTGACGAGCAAATTATTGCTGCAATGAGAGCTGAACCGGCATTTCAAACTGATGGCAAATTTGATAACGATCGTTATCAGGCGATTCTGCGTCAGTTAGGTTATCAGCCACAGACTTTCAGAGACATGATGCGTGTCGATATGACCCGTCGTCAGTTAACTGCGGCCCTTGTGGGTACTGAATTCGTGTTACCTGGTGAAGCTAAGCAATTGGCTGAGTTACAAGGCCAAACCCGTGATGTGCGCTATGTTATTGTCGATTCTGCACCATTCTTAGCGACAGCGGTTGTGACTGACGAGCAAGTGAAAAACTATTACGACGCAAACCAAGGGCAGTTTATGAGCCCTGAGATGGTGAGCTTAGAATATGTTGAACTGAATGCTGCTGATTTTGCTAAAAATAATCCAGTTTCTGATGATGAAGCACAAACGTATTACGAAGAACATAAAGCACAATATGTTTCTAACGAGAAGCGTCTTGCCGCGCATATTTTGGTTATGCCAGGTAACGATGAAGCGGCAGCAAAAGCCAAGGCTGAAGATCTCGCTAAGCAATTAGATAGCGGTGCCGATTTTGCTGATCTGGCTAAAGCTAACTCTGATGATACTTTGAGTGCAGAGCAGGGCGGTAAACTGGATTGGTTTGAACCTGGTGTAATGGACCCCGCATTTGATGCCGCTTTATTTGCATTAAATAAAGGCCAACATTCTGCGGTGGTTAAAACAGACTTTGGTTTCCACATTATCAAGCTATTAGATGTGCAATCTGGCGCGACTGTACCGTTTGCTGATGTGAAAGCTAAGATAGTGGCTCAATTGCAAGATAAGAAAGCGGTTGACCAGTTCTATAGCTTACAAAGTAAATTAGCGGATACCAGCTATGAAGTGCCAGATACACTATCTGAAACCGCAAAAGCTGTTGGCGTTGATGTTAAGACTACAGCACTGTTTTCTCGCGATAACGCACCTGCTGAGCTAAACAAGCCTGACTTAGTTAAAGCTGCCTTCTCTGAAACTGTGATGCTGAAAGGTTTAAACAGTGAAGTGATTGAGCTTGAACCTAACCATGTGGTTGTTATCCGAGTGAAAGAACATCATGATGCGGGTACTTTGGCCTTAGCTGAAGTGAAAGCCAACATCACTGAGCGCTTGAAGCAAGACCAAGCAAACGAAGCCGCCCGTGCAAAAGCACAGGAACTGATGGCACAAGTTAAAGCGGGTGCAACTGATCTTGGTTTAGTGTCTAAAGCGAAACTAGGCCGTGGCGCGCAAGATGTTGATGCTGCGATTGTAGGCAAAGCGTTTCAAATGCCAACACCAAGTACAACTCCTGTTGTCGATACCGTTGGTTTAGCAAACGGTTATGCTGTGGTTGCACTGGATAAAGTCAACGCTGCAGAAGGTGTGAGTGATGAGCTAGTTAATGCACTTAAACAACGTCTGAACGCACAATACAGTGAAGCAGACTACCGTGGCTTGATCGATTCGCTTAAAGCCAATGCCAAGGTGCTTTACCCTGTAGAAGAATAATTTCAGTGATGATAGCGAGTTATTAAATTTACTATCCGACTGATTAAATAGAAAAGGCCAAGTGAGTTCACTTGGCCTTTTTGTTTTTTTAATTCGATAAAGTTTACCTATGAAGTTCGAAGGATATCTGCTATAGCAACACTGTCAGACTCCATATTCCATTACTTCAATCGCCACGTTACTGAATTGAATGGTTAATCATCAACGCCAATCATTACGCTGCTGGCTTTGATGAGGGCATAAGCCGAATCACCCACTTTGAGCCCTAGGCGCTCACAGGAAGCTTTAGTCACCACAGAGGTCAGTACGACACCGGGTGCAAGTTCGATTGTCACTTCATTGTTTACAGCGCCCATTTCTATGGATTTGATTGTACCGCTGAGGGTGTTTCTTGCGCTAATTTTCATTGATTTTCCTTATTGAGGGATTATTAGGGGTCAACTGCAGCTAGTGTAGCGCATCTTAATTTGGGAGTTATAAATAAAAACGCCACTAAAAAGTGGCGTTTAACGTTTGTGATAAGCAGTGATTCGCTATCGAGTTGATTAGAGTTCGATAACGTCAAATTCAACGTATGGGTTAACGTCGGCATCGTAATCAATGCCTTCGATACCAAAACCAAATAACTTAATAAATTCAGCTTTGTATTCACGGTAATCAGTCAATTCTGATAAGTTTTCTGTGGTCACTTGTGGCCACAAATTACGACAGTGTTGCTGAATATCTTCACGCAGTTCCCAGTCATCTAAACGTAAGCGATTATCACTGTCGGTCTCAGGTTTTGCACCATCGGCACGGAATAGACGCTCACTGAATAAGCGATAGATTTGCTCCATACAACCTTCATGGAGACCTTCCTGACGCATTTTCTTAAATACCATAGCGATATA
Organism: Shewanella sp. ISTPL2; assembly: GCF_013283205.1. Classification (NCBI taxonomy): domain Bacteria; kingdom Pseudomonadati; phylum Pseudomonadota; class Gammaproteobacteria; order Alteromonadales; family Shewanellaceae; genus Shewanella; species Shewanella sp. ISTPL2. The sequence continues at coordinate 1,056,908 of NZ_JAAPAV010000001.1, forward strand.
TAAAGGCATGACAGGAATGGCCGAACTCGCTTGAGTCACAACGCTCTTTAGCACTGCAACATTTGCGCTGCCGCCAGTGGCTGACAGTTGTTCATTTAACGCTTTTGCTGCGCGGTCCAGATCCATCTTGGCCTTGCCAAGGGCGCCGTGCCAGTAAATTGGCCACGTCAGTTCTGTACCTATATAGCTATAGGCTACGGTTTTGCAGTTATCGGCTAATACACCGGCTTCAGATAAGGCTTTGATCCACAGTTCCCAATCTTCGCCGCCCATAACAGTGACAGTATCGGCAATTTCTTGCTCAGTTGCTGGCTCAACGGTGGCTTCAATGATGCAGTCTTTATTGGTATCAACGGCAGTTGCTGTGTAAGTTTCGCCAATGGGTTTTAAAGCTGATCGGATAAGCTCACCTGAATCAGGGAGTTTGCGCACTGGTGATGCCAGTGAGTAAACAACCATGTCAATTTCACCAAGATCTTGCTTGATAAGCTCGATGACTTTTTGTTTAGCTTCATGGCTAAAGGCATCGCCGTTAATGCTTTTAGAATATAAACCTTCCGCTTTAGCAAATTTGTCGAAAGCGGCAGAGTTGTACCAACCTGCAGTACCCGGTTTCGCTTCAGTACCTGGCTTTTCGAAGAACACGCCAATCGTTGCGGCATCGCTACCAAAAGCGGCTGCGATACGTGAAGACAGACCATAGCCACTTGATGAACCGACTACTAATACCTTTTTCGGGCCGTTAGCGATCTTGCCTTTTGCTTTAGTTAAGGTGATTTGTTCTTGAACGTTTACTTCACAACCGACAGGGTGTGTAGTGGTACAAATGAATCCACGAATTTTTGGTTTGATAATCATATTTAAGCTTCTTCTATCAAAATGACCAATAGGATAAATATTTCGGCGGGTAAATGGCACCTATTTTTAGCCAATTCACCTGATTATTTAAGTGGTTGGAGCAGTTTAGCGTTTGTGAACAAACAGACTCTGCTCTTGGACCAACCTCTGGGTGTATTCATGTTTTGGTGAATTAAATATTTGTTCTGTATCAGCTTTTTCAACCATTACACCTTTGTGCAGTACCATAATTTTATCGCTGACATGGCGAATAATATTGAGATTATGGGACACGAAGATATAAGACAAGCCGAGATCTTTTTGCAGTTTTAACAGCAAATTAAGAATTTGCGAACGCACCGAAAGGTCCAGAGCGGTTAAGGCTTCATCGGCAATGATAATTTTAGGATTGAGCATTAAGGCTCGTGCTACTGCGACTCGTTGTTTTTGCCCTTCGGAAATCATGTGCGGATAAAACTCCGCATGCTCAGGTAATAAACCTACTTTTCGTAAGGTATCGACCACTTGGGTGTGCCGCGATTGCGCTGACATTTGGGTGTTGAAACGCAGCGGCTCATCGAGTAATTGACCAATCGTTAGGCGCGGGTTCAGTGAAGTATTCGGATCTTGGAAAATCATCCGAATTAAGCGGCATCTTTGCTTCACATTGCGGCTGTCTAAGGCTTCACCTTCGAAAAATATCTCACCACCGCTGCGGGGCTCTGCACCGACTAAAATGCGGGCGAGGGTACTTTTACCTGAACCCGCCTCACCTACGATCGCTAAGGTTTCACCGCGTTCGAGTTCAAAGGATACGGGCGCTAATGCATCGTTATATTGGCGGGAAAAGCCCTTATAACCAGTATCATATCTTTTATAAAGGTCATTAACTTTAAGCAGTGGGGTCGTCATTATGGGTTTCGCCGTGATAAGGGAAATGACAGGCAAAATAGCGGTCTTTGATATGACTCAAATTTGGCTGATTAACGCATTTTTTTTGTGCTTCAGGGCAGCGTGGCCCTAAACGACAACCAATAGGCAAATGCTGTAAGGCGGGCGCAGAACCCGGTAGGGTAGGCATAATCGCCTTGTGACCACCTGAGCCTGAATAGTCGGGCATATTTTCGAGTAACGCCTTAGTGTAAGGATGATAAGGCTGCTTAATCACTTCGTCCGTCGGCCCAGATTCCATGACTTGACCGCAATAGAGCACGGATAAGTGATCGCACCATTGGGCTAAGGTTTCCAGCTCGTGGCTGATCAATAGAATCGATACGTTTTGTAATTGATTTAATTGGGATAATAATCTGAAAATTTGCGCCTGAGTGCTGAGCTCCATCGAGCTTGTGGGTTCGTCTGCAATCAAGAGGCGAGGCTGGTTAGCAACCGCCATCGCAATCATCACCTTTTGGCATTCGCCTTCGGATAATTCCCATGCGTAGCTAGACATCACCTGCCGCGGATTCTTGATCCCGACTTTATGCAGCCATTTCTGTGCTGTAAGTCTTGCATGCCTGCGCCGTTGCCAAAAATAGGCGTTGGGATTTTTAGGCATAGCTTGCATTAACTGACTGCCAACGGTTTGTGCTGGATCTAAGCTGCCAGACGGATCTTGGAAGATCATTGCCATGTCTGAACCCATCAGATTACGGCGCTCTTTTGAGCTCATGGCCATCAAGTTATTGCCATCCCACATCATGCGGTCTGCTGTGATAGTCCAGTTAGGGCCGGGGATGCCTAAAATCGCTCTGGCTAACAAACTTCGCCCAGAGCCTGATTCACCCACTAGCCCATGAATTTCGCCGGCATTGAGCGTTAAGCTGACTTTTTCTAGCGCCCGCACTCTACCGTGGGGCGTATCGAGTTCAATCGTTAGATTTCGTACGTCGAGTAAGGGCATAAGTTAGTTTCTGATGGGCGCAAGCGCCGACCGTAGGCCATCGCCAACCAAGTTAATGGAAAGCACACTGAAAAGAATCGCTAAGCCTGGGATAGTTACGGCCCAAGGTGCAGTTAGTAAATTATCCATCCCTTGGGCGACCATAGCGCCCCATTCTGGACTCGGCGCCTGTGCGCCCAAGCTTAAAAAACCCAGTGCAGCGATATCTAAAATAGCAGCTGAAATGGCAAGTGTGGTTTGAATAATCACCACTTCCCACACGTTTGGCATAATGACATACCAAAAAATTTGCATCGAGTTAGCGCCGTCTAAACGCGCGGCTGTGACATATTCTTTTTGTAATTCTTCATGCACTGACTGGTGTATGGAGCGCACAAATTGTGGGGTTAAGGCAATCCCGACCGCCCAGAACACGTTTTCAAGCCCTGGTCCCATTACAGCGACCACTAAAATGGCCATTAATAATGAAGGAATCGATAACAGCGCATCGAGCAAATGACCGAGAATACTGGATTTTAAGCCCCGCATCATGCCCGACAACGACCCTATGATAAAGCCTGTGAATAATGCGGTAACGACGATCAGCAGCGCCATGCCAAAGGTCAAGTGCGCGCCGTGTAATAATCGGCTGAAAATATCGCGGCCGAGATCGTCAGTCCCTAAAAAGTGCGCCACTGTGCCTGAAGGGTCCCAAGAGGGTGGCAATAGCAAGGCTCTTGGATCTTGTGCCTCTGGTGGGAAGGGCGCAATCATAGGGCCAAACAGGGTTAGCAAGAGCAGAAATGCAATCGTCCATAGACCCGCTAAGGCGAAAGGATTAGCCGAAAAGTTAATCCAAACCCGCATAGTCGGAGAGGCTATTTGATCTTCTTGATAAATTTTAACTGGTGGCATAAAGGTCTTTTCTGCTCAGTGGATTAAAGGCTGTGTGCAGCACTTCAATCAAGATACTTAGGAAGATAATCAATAGGGCCACGGCCAAAATCCCACCTTGGATAACAGTATAGTCCCGTTGGTAAATCCCTGAAACTAGCCAAGATCCTACACCAGGCCAAGAGAAAATCATTTCAACCACTATGGCATAACTGGCAAATGAGCCAAGCATTAGCCCTAAATGTTTAAGTACGGGGATCAGCGCATTGGGCAGGGCGTGGCGCAGTATAATCGTGCCAGTATGCATGCCTCTGGCTTCGGCGGCGCGAATGAAGGTTTGATTCATCACATTCACCATTGCCGAACGGGTGCTACGAACCACTACAGTAAAAGGTAACACGGCCAGTGTTGTGGCAGGCAAAATGATATGCAGCAGGGCATCTTTAAATGCCGACATGCCGTATTCAGACTCTGACAACAAGGTATCCACTAGCATAAAGCCAGTGACGGGCTTGATTTCATAGAGCAAATTGATTTGTCCCGAAATTGGTAACCAACCAAGATCGACGCCAAACCAAAGCGAAAGATAAAGGCCTAACCAGAATACGGGTACAGAGTAGCCCGTTAGGGTAATCGCCATAATGGTATTTTGGGTGAGCTTATGTTGACTCTGGGAGGCGAGCACGCCCAAGGGCACGCCCAAGCAAATTGCGATAATGCCCGCCATCACAGCAAGTTCGAAGGAGGCGGGTAGGACGGCACTGAGTTCTTCGGCGACTTCTTGATGTGACGTGACTGAAATCCCTAAATTACCGCTAAGCCTTTGTTGTAGGTAAGCGATAAATTGCCACGCTTGGTTTTTATCTAATTTGTAGTCCTGTTCTATTTGAACCAGTTGGCTTGCCGTCGGTGTATGTATGCCAGTGAGTGCATAGGTGCGCTCAACCGGAAACAAGCCTGTAGCGTAAAATAATACACCAATCATCACTAAAGAGGTGGCGAGGAACAGATTGAGGCGACGCAGTAGGTATGTAAACATTAATTCGCCTCCTTTGGTGCTTGGCTAGTATGGGTGAAGGAAATCCCACCAAAAGGCGTAAGCTGCATATCCTTGATATCACTGCGAGTTAACGCTACACGTTTGGCATGGGCCAGACTCAGCATAGGTACTTGTTCAGCTAAAAAGGCTTCTGCTTGTTGATAAATCACTTTACGTTCAGCTTGATCTGATACTTCCCTTGCGCTGTTTAAGATGGCATCAAACTCAGGGTTACACCAGCGAGAACGATTGTTGTTTGATTGCATTGCTGCGCAGCTCAGCAGCGGATTAAAAAAGTTATCGGGATCGCTGTTATCAGCATTCCAGCCAATCAGCACAGAATCATAGTCGTCGCGGCTCAGTCTCTGATTAAATACGCTCCAATCGTAACTGACGATATTCACTTTTACGCCGATGTTTGCTAGATCGGATTGAATTAATTCGGCCGTTTTCAACGAATTGGGGTTATAAGCGCGGGCAACCGGTATGGCCCAAATATTGATGCTGAGATTTTTTATACCAGCTTCTTTTAATAAGTCGCGTGCTTTTTGCGGATTGTAATCGACAAGTCCTTTGTTATTTTCGTAGGCCCATGATGCCGGAGGTAGAACGCCGGTGGCTTCAATGGCAGTATTTTGATAAACCGCTCGCAGGATATTTTGTTTATCAACAGCATAGGCAAGTGCGCGACGTACGCGAACATCATCTAACGGTGGCTTTTGCGTATTAAAGGCCCAAAATGCTACGTTAAGCCCTGGTTGTGATTCGATGTTTAATTCTTGATGCTGTTTGATAACAGGCAGTTCACCTGCTTTGGGCAGCGCAGAAACGCTGCAATCCCCTGCGATAAGCTTAGCGAGCCTAACTGTACTTTTGGGCGTGATATCAAATACCAACATATCAATTTTTGCTGGCTCTCCCCAAAAATCGGGATTACGGCGATAGCGGATATATTCGTTTTTAGCGTATTGCACTAAGGTGAACGGTCCTGTACCAATGGCAAAGTGGTCGACGTTTTCAGGATGACCTAAAGCTAACTGCTGCTGCGCGTATTCATTGGATAAGATCACCGCAAAGTCGGTGGCTAAATTTGACAAAAAAGAAGCGTCTTTGCGGGTTAAGTAAAAGACCACTTCATGATCGTTTATCTTCTCTATCCCTTTAACTTGCTGAGAAAAGCCAATACTTTGGAAGAAGGGATAACCCGTGCGGGAGACAAAATGATAAGGATGCTGGGTATCGATAATACGATTAAAGGAGAACAACACATCGTCGGCATTAAAGGGGCGAGTTGGGTAAAAACGCTTTGAATGCTGGAACTGCACGTTTTCCCTGAGAGTGAAGCGATAGCTTAAGCCATCATCGGACATGGCCCAACTCGTCGCCAAGGCAGGGACAAGCTTGCCTGACTGGGTGTCATAATCCACTAGGCGACTATAAATTTGATGCGAGGTGGCATCGATTGTCGTGCCAGATGTCACCAATTGTGGATTGAAAGACTCAGGGTTCCCTTCGGAGCAATACACCAAACCAGAAGGGAGTCGTTGGGGGCCACACGCGACCAACAACCAACTCATGCAAGAAACTGCAGTTGTTAGGCACAGGCGTCTAATTAGCACACTCATTTATAAATCATTATTTTATCGACTATGAACGGCTATTTTAGCAGTGCATCTCCCCCGTGAGCAATCTGCTTATGCTTTATCAAGTAAATTGTACTTTTTAAGGATGCCACGCAGTTGGTGGTAGCTTAATCCGAGCATGTCGGCGGTTTTCTTTTGGTTATATTGGCTGTTTGAGAGTGCCTGCTGGATCAGATCCATTTCGTACTTCTCAGTTTGCTCTTTAAAATCCAGCGGAAAATTAAAGCAATTCGTTGAACACTCAGTATTGACTTGCACTTCAGCCTCAAATGTCGGCGCAGATTGTGGCGTACTGGCAACAGTTGTTGGCGCGACTGAGGTGATTTGACGTTCGCGGGTCTTGATCCGAGTTTTAGGCCGATACGGTGAAGCAAAGGGATCGAGGGTAATATGATCGATGGGTCTATTTTCACCACCATTACGGTAAACGCTGCGCTCGACCACGTTTTTAAGTTCACGGATATTACCCGGCCAGTCATGGGTCATTAATTGCTCGACCGCATGGGCGCTGAAACCGCTGAACAGCTGCAGCTTTAATTGGCGCGCCATGCCAACGGCGAAATATTCCGCCAGCGTCATGATGTCTTCTGGGCGGCAACGCAGTGGTGGCAGAGTAATTACATCGAAGGCGAGTCTATCGAGCAAGTCGGCACGAAATTCGCCTGCGTCAGCAAGTGATGGTAAATCTTCGTTGGCGGCGCAGATTAAACGAACATCAGCCTGCACGGTTTTACTGCCGCCGACCCGCTCAAATTCGCCATATTCAATGACGCGCAGGAGCTTTTCTTGGATAAGTCCTGAGGTGTTGGCTAATTCGTCGAGGAATAAGGTGCCGCCGTCGGCGCGCTCAAAGCGGCCTTCGTGTTTGCCTTTGGCGCCAGTAAAGGCTCCTGACTCATGGCCAAATAATTCACTCTCGAGTAAATTTTCACTCAAAGATGAACAGTTTAGCTTAATAAAACTTTGATCCCAGCGCTTAGACAGATAATGTAAGCGTTCGGCAATAAGCTCTTTACCTGTACCACGTTCACCAATAATCAGTACGGGTTTAGACAGAGGCGCTATTTGCGACACATGTTCTAACACTTCGAGTAGGGCGTTGGATTGACCGATGAGGTTGTCTTGCTGAAATTTATTATCCACGATATTTTTTAGTCTTTCGCGCTAAAATTTGGTGAAAATGATAATAAGTGGCTTGAAGCGTAAAAGGAAGTAAAAGTTAATATTTTGTTTAAGTTGCTGTATTTAAATAAGAAGTAAAAGTTGGCACGGTTAGTGTATTACCTTGTACGAGACCAACATCAATTTGAGGATAGGATTATGGGAATTTTCTCTCGTTTCGCCGATATCATTAACTCTAATATCAGCGCATTGCTGGATAAAGCCGAAGACCCAGAAAAAATGGTTCGACTGATTATCCAAGAAATGGAAGACACACTCGTTGAAGTGCGTTCTACCTCAGCTAAAGTGTTAGCTGAAAAGAAAGAGCTGCAACGTCGTATCAACCGCGTGTTAGAGCAAGTGCAAGATTGGCAAGATAAGGCTGAACTGGCACTGTCCAAAGACCGTGAAGACTTAGCGAAAGCCGCTTTAGTTGAAAAACAAAAAGCGACCGGTTTAGCAGATACGCTGAATCAAGAGTTAGCCGTCATCGATGAACATATCGCACGCTTGAAAGATGAAGTGGGCATGTTGCAAGAAAAGCTGCTCGATGCAAAAGCGCGTCAAAAGACCATTATTTTGCGCACTCAAACAGCGTCATCACGCTTAGAAGTGAAAAAGCAGCTAGATTCAAGCAAGATCGACAATGCTATGCTCAAGTTTGAGCAATATGAGCGCCGTGTCGAAGGCTTAGAAGCCCAAGTTGAATCTTACGATCTTGGCAGCAAGAAGACCTTAGCCGATGAGTTTGCGGCGCTAGAAGCGGAAGATTCTGTGAATGCAGAACTGGCAGCGCTCAAAGCCAAGGTAAAAGGTAAAGCGCCAATTAAGTCAAAAGAATAACAATTCAGAGGTGAGTTATGGATATGGACGTGCTAATGGCGCCGATTATTATTTTCATGGTGATAGTCGCGCCAATATGGTTAGTTCTTCATTATCGCAGTAAGCGACAAGTGAGCCAGGGACTCACTGAGGAAGAGTTTTCACAACTCAATGATTTGATATCCAAGGCCGATAAAATGGCGGCGCGTATCGAGACCTTAGAGGCCATTCTGGATACAGAATCGCCCGAATGGAGGGGGAAACATGAGAGGATCTAATGGCCGTACTTTGTACCGCATTCCCCAGTCAGGCAAAATAGCGGGTGTATGTGCAGGGATTGCCGAGTACTTTGCGATTGAAACTTGGTTAGTGCGAGTGCTGACTGTGTCTATCTTCTTACTCGGCGGCTCAGGTGTGGTATTTATCATCTATGTCGCTTTGTGGGTGATTTTAGACATCAAGCCGCAAAAGCATTACGATAGAGACGATATCGAGGTGAAGAAGAAGCCGTGGCAGTCGGGAGAACCCGCAAAGCAAGCGCTAAGCGACGTGAGTCGTCAATTTCGAAGTCTGGAAGTCAGGCTACAAAATTTAGAACGCCATGTCACCTCTGACAACTTTGATTTAAAAAGACAAATCAATAGTTTGTAACCCTTCTAAAGGGCGGCCATGTCCGCCCTTGTTGCTTAATCTCTGCTCCATTCCAGTGTATAGTCAACATCACTTGACATAAGTTAACATCATTCGACATAAGGGAAGTCTCTATGGGAATGCTTGATGCCTCGCTCCATAAATTAACCCAAAAGGGCCAATCCCTGTTACATCGCACCGCGGACCGGCATTTACGTTTGGCCGTGACGGGGCTTTCTGGTGCGGGAAAAACGGCGTTTATCACGGGGTTAGTCAATCAGTTACTCAATTCTGGACCTGTCTCAACCTTACCCCACGCCCGCAACAACAGTGCTTTGCCACTGTGGCAGGTGAGCCGCGATCAGCGTTTACTCGGTGTTAAGCGTGCCATGCAGCCGGATCTTGAAATCGCCAGTTTTGATTATCAAGGCGCCATGTTAGCGCTCACTTCCGAACCTGCGACCTGGCCAGCCTCTACCCGTACTATTTCTGAGTTACGATTGGCGATTAAATACCAACCTAAGAAGGGCTTACTGGCCAAGTTTTCTGATACCGCCACCTTGTATTTGGACATAGTCGATTATCCTGGCGAATGGTTACTCGATTTACCTATGTTGCGCCAAGACTTTGTTACTTGGTGCCGTGCTCAACAAGTTCGCATCGAGAATCTTAAAAGCTCTCCATTGTATGCCGAGTTTGAGCAATCTTTGACATCATTGGATTTAGCCGCGAGCGCCGATGAACAGCAATTAAAGCAAATTGCCGATCAATATCAGCTATTACTCAATGATTTAGTGCACGTGCAAGGTTATTACCAAGCGCAACCTGGGCGCATGTTATTGCCGGGTGAATGGCAGGGTGCTCCCTTATTGGCTTTTTTCCCCCTGTTATTGGTTAATGATGAAAAGTTTGCTGAGCTTTCGCAAAGCGATAAACACAGTGGATTCCATGTACTGGAAAAACGCTATCAAGAATACGTGGCTAAAGTGGTTAAGCCTTTCTATAAAAACCACTTTGCCGGTTTTGATCGGCAGTTAGTGCTCGTCGATTGTTTCAGTGCGTTGAATCGCGGTAAAAAGCAATTTGAGGATATGGGCGCGGCGCTCAATGCCATTATGGAAAGCTTTCAGTTTGGCCAATCGAGTTATTTACGACGTTTATTTGCCCCCCGCATCGACCGTTTGTTGTTTGCCGCGAGCAAGGTTGACCATGTGACTCGCGATCAGCAGAGCCATGTTTTGTCCCTGCTGACCGATATGTTGAAACACAGCCAGCATTTTGCCAGTTTCGATGGTTGTAAAGTGGAGACGATGGCGATTAGCGCCATCAAGGCGACTCGCCATGGCATGGTGACAACTCAAGAGGGTGAGGTCGAAGTCGTGCAGGGGATGGGACTCAACGGTAAAGCCCTGACCTTGTTTCCCGGCGAAGTGCCCACTCGCTTACCTGAAGCGCATTTTTGGCGTGAACAAGGGTTTAATTTTGTTGGGTTCGCGCCGCCGAGCAATGCCAATGTTGACCCTTCTCAAGTGCATTTTGACCATATTCGTCTCGATCATTTGCTGCAGTACTTACTGGGAGATAAGTTGGAATGACGCTAAAGCTATCGGATAACGCTAACAAGCAGGCTTCTAATTCTTCTGCGAACTCATTTGCACACTCAGTTGAACATAAGCCGCTGAAAAAGCAGCAGCTGTTTGACCCAGAAGTCGTGGAGCTCAAACCCAGCAAAGAGGAGCTCAAAGGGGCGAAAGCCTTTGATCCGCATACGCCAGTGCAAGAAGTGGCTGCTGATATTGAGGAATTGATGGATGAAACGCTGTCATCCCATCCAAAAATGATCGATGCTAAATCGGTATCGCCTCAACTTGTAAAATCACGCCGTTGGTCTTGGCTCGCTCGTCTGGCAGTAGCGAGTTTATTGCTGCTCGTAGTCGTTCAAACAGGATTAGGACTGAGGGATGCTTGGCTTGAGAGCCCTTGGTTGTTCAGTTTTTATGGTGTGGTGCTTGGGGTTGTCAGTGCGTGGGCATTGGCGGGCGCAGTCAGTGAATACCGTAAGCTCAAGCGACTCAAACAGGTCGCCGATACTCAAGAAACAGGTGCAAGGCTAGCGCAGAGCATGCAAATGGGTGAAGCAGACAGCTTTATCGATAATATCGTTTGCCACTATGGCGACAGCAAAGGGTTGCAGCAACTTCGCCGTTCATTAAAAGATGAGCATAATGATGCCGAGAAAGTATTGTTATTCGAGGACTTAGTGCTGACTGAGCGGGATGAACTGGCCAAAAAAGTCGTGCGAAGATATGCTGCCGAGTCGGCAGTGCTACTGGCGGCCAGTCCGTTAGCAGTGCTCGATATGGCGATTATCCTCTGGCGTAATCAACGTATGCTGCGCGATGTGGCCCGTTGTTATGGCATTGAGTTAGGTTATTGGAGCCGGATTAAACTTATCCGCAGTATCATCATTAATATTATTTATGCGGGCACTAGTGAGTTAGTCACTGATTTAGGGACACAGCTGTTATCGGTTGAAATGACAGGTAAATTATCTGCTCGCTTGGCCCAAGGTTTAGGGGGCGGCATGTTAACGGCGCGCCTTGGATATCAAGCCATGGCGCTGTGTCGGCCGATTGTGTTTAGGGAGGAGCAAAGGCCTAAATTGTCTAAAGTGCATCAGGAATTGTTGATCGAACTTAAGCAGTTTTCAGGCAAGCTGTTTACCAAGGAAGGCCGCGACGCATTAAAAGGCCAGTTCGCCGATGTTGATGATAGGGTATCGCGGTCATCTAAAGATAAGTCTAAAGAGTAGATGCTATTGAATATCATATGATTAAACGATTCAAATAGCCGAAAGTAGATGCGCTAATGGACTTGTTCCTTGGCGCATTTTTTATGATTCTTGCAGATAAAGAGAATGACGAAGTGCGACGTAAAAGTGCTATGTAACAAGTTAATTACACCTTTGATCGCTGCTATTTTTGTCATGCTACTGGCTTAAGTGCTTGGCCGCGTTATGGTAGGGCTTATTCGATAGGGCTAATGTTTCATTAACTTATCTATTAGATTATCCATAATGCGGGCATTGAGCGCTCCACACCAACAATCAATCAAGAACGGGAACTGCTCAATGCCAATGACAAGGAGCTAGGTATGCAAGATGAGTCAGGCAAGATGTGGAAGGCGGCAACACAGGTTATTCATGGCGGCCATGAGCGAGAGGCCTTTGGTGCCTTAGTGACGCCGCTTTACCAAAGTGCGACTTTTGTGTTTGAGTCTGCACAGCAAGGTGGTGAGCGATTTGCGGGTAATGAGTCGGGGTATATTTACACGCGTTTAGGTAATCCGACAACTGCCGAGCTTGAACGTAAAATGGCGATTTTAGAAGGGGCAGAGGCCGCAGCCGCAACTGCTTCTGGTATGGGCGCAGTATCCGCCGCATTGCTGGCTAATTTGCAGATGGGCGATCACTTAGTGGCGTCGAATGCCGTATACGGTTGTACTTATGCGCTAATGACGACTCAGTTTGCTCGCTTTGGTATTGAAGTGTCCCTAGTGGACTTTTCATCGGTAACAGAAATAGAAGCGGCGATCAAATCCAATACTAAGGTCATTTTCTGTGAAACCCCTGTCAATCCGCATTTGCAGGTATTTGATTTAGCTGCAATTGCGAATATTGCCAAACGTCATCAGTTGGTCAGTATTGTCGACAATACCTTCATGACGCCATTACTGCAGAGACCGCTGGATTTTGGCATTGATTTGGTGGTCCACAGTGCGACTAAATATCTGAATGGCCATGGCGATGTGATTGCGGGGATAGTGTGTGGCAGTGAAGAACAGCTCCATAAAGTGAAGTATGAAATTTTAAAGGATATTGGCGCTGTGATATCGCCACATGATGCTTGGCTGATCTTACGCGGCCTTAAAACCTTAGATGTGCGTTTGCAGCGCCATTGCGATAGTGCCCAGCGCGTGGCAGAGTTTTTGGCGGAACATCCAAGCATTACACGTGTGTATTACCCCGGGCTTAAATCTCATCAAGGGCATAAATTCATTGGCCAGCAGATGAAACGTGCTGGTGGTGTTATCGCGTTTGAACTGGCGGCAAATTTAGAAGAAGCCATGGCCTTTGTCGGATATCTAAAGTTGTTCTCAATTGCGGTGAGTCTAGGTGATGCTGAATCCCTGATTCAACATCCTGCATCGATGACGCATTCACCTTATACGCCAGAGGCAAGGGCTGCCGCTGGGATTGGTGATAATTTGCTGCGGATCTCTATTGGTTTAGAAGATTGTGACGACATCATCGCCGACTTGAACCAAGCGCTAGCTCGATTAGCTTAATGAATGTTGTTATTTTAAAGACCGTTAGCTATTTGAATGATAAAAGGATGCTTTTTGCATCTTTTTATCATAGTCAAGCACTGGCTCATTGAGCTGAAGACAGAAGTTTAGCGATAGTGAATATTTATGACGCCGATTTGGTATTTCGGGACAGCTTAGACTATTTTTGATTTGAGGCCACGGAAGTAGGACGAAAGGCCGCAAATCATGGAATAGAGGAATTGTTATGAAAACCACAAATCGTATACCTGCTTTTATGAGTGCCATAGCATTAACGGCTTTTTTGGCAAGCCCAGCAATCGCAACAGAAACCCCAACCAAGGCCGCCGTGAAAGTACAGGCTAAAACTGAAGCGGGTGAAATGGCATCGGATGTGAAGAAAGCTATGCCAGATGCCGCTCAAGTCAACATCAATACCGCTTCAGCCGAGCAGTTACTCGTACTCAAAGGGATTGGTGCCGCAAAGGCTCAAGCGATTGTCGACTATCGCACTAAAAATGGTAAGTTCAATGCTATAGATGACTTAGCGAATGTCTCTGGTGTTGGGGCTAAGATAATTGAGCAAAATCGCCATTTGATCAAGTTGTAACCACCTTTGGCGATGATTGCGCTGTAGCCTGCTGATTTTTATGATAAGAGATTCAGTAAAACATATATAAAAGTCTGCATTTGCAGGCTTTTATCATTTCAATCACTCCATTTGCTTATAGATTGTGCAGTTAGGTGGGATATTAAGAGATCTTATCGATTAGCGCTTGATCCCTTAGGGTCCATGGGGGATAATCCTTCGCGTTCAAGCAATGCTTTGGTTTATGTCATTCAAAGTAATGTTCGAAGTTATGGTGACCCTAGGGTCCCCCCGCAATGATAACTTGTGAACTCGGCCAGGCCCGGAAGGGAGCAACCGCAGCAAGCGACTCGTGTGCCGGGGTGTCGGCTCTAGGGGAACCTCCAATTCAACAGTCCCTCTGTTTATTTCCGTTGTACTTCTCTATATCTACTCAATTTATATTATTTAATATTTTAGCTTACAGGCTATTTCCGTTTTCTGCCGTTAATCATTTATAGCATTAATATTTCTGCACAATGAGATAATCTATTACCTGCCTCTGTTCTTGCCACTGCAACGGCTAAAAATGCTCTCAATAGTAACTCTTAGCAAGATTAGCGATTTGCTTCGGCTTCTTCCTGTAATCTTTTTTGCAGATTTTGTTTAAGAAAGGCGCGGGACTTTTCGAGTGCGGTTTGGATCTCACGCTTTAATTCCTGCAGCTCGTTATAGTCTTCAAAGAAGTAAGTATCGACGAGGTGGCGTATGTAGCGCACAGGCAGTTGATTTAAGGTCACGCAACATAAGTCGGCGAGATAGTCCTCAGGAAGTTCGTCCATAAGTCCTTCATCTGACAATATTTCCATTAAAAGAACTTCGTAGTAATTACGGATTTCGAGTTGCATTGTTATGCTCCATGACGGTTTTCATTGAGTTTGCTACCACAAATGATTTGCCGCAATAAAAAGTTGGCTGTGTCTTTGGCTTAATTGTAGTGCGTCTCTGCTGTAGCCGCCGCCTATCACGGCTGCAATTGGAATATTTTCCGATTTTGCCATTGATAACACAGTTAAATCCCGTCTGAACAGTCCTTCTTGGCTGATATTGAGCAAGCCAAGATCATCATTTTGATGAATATCGACCCCAGCATCATAAAGAATCAGATCTGGTTGATGGATTCGGATAAGGAGGGCGAGTGTCTGCTCCACAGTTTCGAGATACAGATTGTCGTCGCTGCCTTTGGTTAGCTCAATATCATGGTGGGAATGCTGCTTACGACTCGGGAAATTCTCTTTGCAGTGAATCGAGCAACTGATGATCCCTTGATATTGGTGGCTAAGGGTTGCACTGCCGTCACCTTGATGCACATCGCAATCAAAAATCAGTACCTTGTGTACTTGATGGCTTGCGATGGCATTTCTGGCCGCGAGGATAAGGTCGTTGAAAATACAATAGCCGCTGCCAAAATTGTAATGGGCGTGATGGTAGCCCCCCGTGAGGTGCAGGGCAATACCCTGATTTATGGCTAATGAAGCTGTGAGTGTGGTGCCTGCTACTGAATGCAAGGTACGCTCAACTAAGGCTTCACTCCACGGGAAACCAATCCGTCTTAGCGCCGCTGTTGGCAAGGTACCCGCGATAAATTGCTCTACATATTCGCGTTGATGCACTTGTATTACATCTTCTGCATTCATGGCCGTTGGTGCGTGGAACTGTGCAGTCGTGGCAATGTGGTTATCGAGTAAGTACTGCCGTAAATGTGCGTATTTAGTGGTGGGAAATCTGTGATGGGGAGGAAGCGCCAGCTTGGAATAGCTGGCGTGATAAACCAGTGGGATCAGAGTCAATATTGACTAAACCTCGTTATCGCAAGTTGTTATAGCTGTGAAATTGCCCAGCTCATAAATTCTTTACGGGTTTTTTCATCCGCTTGTAGCCACCAGTATTGCAACATTTGTTGTGGGTTGGCTCCTGCTGCTTTAGAGGTGTCTACGGGGGCGGTGAGTGATGTTGCGTTAACGGTCGCCGATGTTGTCACGGGGGCAGGTGCAACAGCTACTACTGCTCCAGCGGCACCGGTTGCTGCTGCGGCAGTACCGGATACGTCAACGGCTTGATTACCACTGAAAAGGCGAGAGACGAAGCTTTCTTCTTCTAAATTGGTATTCACCACTTGGTAATTGACGCTGCCTTTGTCACTACGGGTTAATTTGACTTGTGGGTTTTGCGCGTAAACTTTAGGCTTTTTAACGACTTCACCTTCGGCCGCTTGCAGGTAATATTGATGGTCGCCATCAACATCTAAAGTAACGATGAAAGGTGCTGACTTAACAAAGGTTTGGCTGTCACTAAAATCATCCTCTACCATTTCATGATAACGAATGGCGATTTTGTGAGTGCCGGGGGCCAATTCTAAGCTGCTTTTATGGTTAAATACGCTCGACTCGACTTTTTTACCATCAAGAGCAAGGTACTCAAATGACATAGGAATGTTCAGATCTGCAGCGAAGGCTGAGGCAGATCCGAGTAATACTAGCAGGCTGCTAATTGGCAAAAGTGATTTCATTGTTACTCCTTAACGGTTATTACTCTGATACGGGCGTTCGAATATTTGAATGCGATCTTCTATATAACTAATAGCTTGCCTGCATTTTCCTAGACGACGATGCATCAAAAGGATGTCATTTTGCAATTTTATTTTGTCAGCACTATGACAGTTTTCAAGTTTTGATTCCATTTCTTCAATTTTTTGTTCAAATTTTTTCGCCCAATTAAGATGTTTGTTCAATTCTTCGTAGATCTCATGACTATTTTGCATCACGTTATTGGCGATCCAATCGAAACCACTGGCTTGGTGAGACTGATTCTGGCGCTGTGTAAAACGGGCACGGCTACTGGCACGCTGCTGAGTTTTAGACTTAATGTCGATAGAAGTGGTCAGCAAGGCTCGTTTGACTGCGGTGAATCTATCTTGGATCCGCTCACAGCTCAGGGCAATAGTCTGGGGGGCGAGTTTAAGCTTAATTTGTTTTTCGAGCTGCATAATACTGCTACGAATTTGTTCAATACAGGGGCCGAGTTGGGCGCCGTGTTGGACAAACAGCGAGTGATTAAAACGCTCTGTTTCTTGCAGGAGTTTGCGCTGTGGCGGCGCGAGTCGATTATCGTGTTGCAGTACTTCTTGTTCTAAGGCTTTAAGCTGATTCTTCAGCATCACCATTAATTGTTGGGTGTTCACAACCATGCGCTCCATGCCAAATTCGCTGCAATCATTAGCACGATCAAAATAAACAGTGGGCGGATAAAGGGCATGCCAAATTTAATCGCACAGCGGGCACCGATAAATGAGCCTAACATCATGCACAATCCCATCCACAGACCTATTTGCCACTGTACCTGTCCAAGCCAACCAAAGATAGTCAGTGCGGTCAAGTTGCTGGTAAAAGTCATTGCACGGGCAAGGCCACAACTGTGCAGTAAAGGCAGTTTATACAAAGAGCCAGATGTGACGGTCCAAAATGCGCCAATGCCTGGGCCTGCAAAACCATCATAAGTGCCTAAAGCCAGTCCCTGTAGCCATTGTTGCTTGGCTGGCGGCTTGCTGGTTGGTACTTGGCAGTTAACGTCTGACATCGCATTGGGGCTGACTAAACTGTAAATGGCGATGCCAATGATCAGCAGCGGCAGGACTTTTTCGAGCCATTGAGTATCGACTAAATAGACTAAGAAACTGCCCAATACTGCGCCGATAAAGGTGGCGATAAAAGCCATGTACCAAAACGAGGGTTTAAAGAGGTGCTTGCGATAATAGGTCCAAGCCGCCATAAAAGAGCCAAAGCTTGCGGCTAACTTATTGGTGCCTAATACGGTATGCGGCGCAATGCCTAAGGTTAACAGTGCGGGGATCGACAATAGGCCACCGCCACCCACGACGGCATCAATGAATCCAGCGATAAGACCTATAACTGCCAACAGGGCCCAATGACTGGGCTCGAGTAACAACTCCAAATTTTAATCCTACTCTATAACACGTCTAAAGGGCGGTAAGGCGTCCAGTAAGGACTTGCCATAGCGTTTAGTAACTAACCGCCTATCTAAAATGGTCACTCGGCCATAATCTTGCTCTTTACGCAGTAATCTACCACAACTTTGAATAAGCTTACGTGAAGCATCTGGGATTGTCAGTTGTAAGAAGGGATTACCGCCTTTGACTTTGACATATTCTGCATGCGCTTGCTCAACGGGCGAAGTTGGCACGGCAAAGGGCAGTTTAGTGACGATCAAGTTAGTCAGATAATCGCCGGGTAAGTCGAGACCTTCAGAGAAACTGCCTGTGCCGAACAAGATACTTGGTTCGCCCTTATCGCATTTAGCTTTATGATTCTCTAACAATTGTTGCCGTGGCGCATTGCCTTGGATAAGTAGCTCAGTGGTGAGTTTACCTTCAAGTAATTCAACCACTTTTTCCATCTGCCAGTAGGAGGCGAATAGCACTAAGGTTGCCATTTCGCCTTCAATAAGGGTGATGATTTGTTCGGCAAGTTCAGCCGTATAGGCATCATCCGTCGGCTCAGTGCGCATTTTGGGTAAATAAAGTGTCGCATTATTGGGGTAATCGAAGGGCGATTGTAAGGCTAAATAACGACTGCCATCGTTGAGTGACAAACCTACTTGATGCACGAAATGGTCAAAGTTATTGAGTGCGCGCAGCGTGGCGCTACATAAGACTACGCCTGCGGCCTTTTGCCACAGCATGGATTCCAGCATAAAGCCGACTTCGATAGGTGAGGCGCTAAACAGATAATCCACTTGTTTACCTGTGATGAGCTCAACCCAGCGCGCCATAGGTGCACCTTTATGTTTATCTTCCTTGGCCATCATCTTCCACAATTTTTGTAGATTCTCGAGCCTTTGCAGCATAAATCCAGTTTCGGCCAATAGCGCTTCGGATTGATGTTTAGGAATGTCGCCATCTTTAATCGCTTCGGCCAGCAGTGACAGCATTTTATTAAACTGTTTGAGGGCTAGATTAGAGGTAACAGCGAGGTTTTCGGCGAGAATGAGTAATGAGTCCGGCAGTTTGCCGTGCTCAAAACGCAGACGGTTTTCAGGATTGGCAAAGTGCTTTGTCTGGGTATCGCAGTAGTGGGCCACTTGATTGAGCTGGGCGATAAGATCGCCTAAATGATCTTGCATCGCCTGCGCGGGGGCAATGATATTGTTGCTCTTTATTTGGTTTTGTAACTTTGCGCAGGTTTTACCAATTTTTTCGAGCCAGTCGCAGGCACCCCTCAGCGTGGCCTGCGCACTGGAGAAATCCCTCGCCACAATCGGTAAGTGATGTGCCTCGTCGATAACATAAAACACGTCTTCGGGATCGGGCAAAATCACGCCGCCACCTAATTCTAAATCGGCAAATAACAAGCTGTGGTTGGCGATGAGCACGTCCCAGGTATCAACATCTTCGCGGGCTTTATGGAACGGGCAATTTCTGTGGCTGGCGACTTGACGATGACAGCTGTGTTTGTCGCAGGCGATTTGTTGCCACAGGTGATCGGGCAGCGGCACGGCTAAGGTATCGATTTCGCCGTTCCAGCGACCTTCGTTATAGTCTTTTAACAGGCCATGCATCATAGCCACTTGGCTATTGTCAGGTTTAGTTTGCCACATGGCCATTTGTGTACTGTTGTCGTCACCGATGAGCATCGCCAGTTTCGATAGACATACATAACGTTGTCGACCTTTAACTAAGCCAAAACGGAAATTTAAGCCGGATTGCTCAAGAAAAAAGGGTAAATCTTTATGCAGTAATTGTTCTTGCAAGGCGACGGTTGCGGTAGCGATGCAGACCTTTTTCTTGCTCGCTAATGCCAGTGGAATGGTACCGAGGATGTAAGACAATGATTTACCGATCCCAGTGCCTGCTTCGACCACAATGATGCGCCTATCTTTATCATAGTCGCCGGCGAGGGTCTTAGAGATTTCCGCCACCATATAGTTTTGTTCGCGGCGCGGCCTAAAATTAGGCAAGGCGGTAGCGATATCCTTATAGATGGCGCGGATCTGGGTTTTTACATTGTCAGGTAACATGCGTCACTACTTTATCGAATTAATGCTGTACATAATAACAGTGATTGCATAGCCTAAGAAACTTTTCTGCCATTTGGCGGCATTTAAATTGAGGAACCATCTAAATTGACTAGCTATGCGATTTGGGAACCCATGTGATGAAGTCAGAGGCTACCGCGGCCGTTAGTGTACAAGGTCGAGTCTTAACACGCCATGCGATTCATCGTCATGGGAGTTTAGTGTTGCAGTATTATCTGGCTACCGCCCAAGGCCCTGTGCTGGTGGAAGTGCAAGGCACTGAACACATTTGTTTTTGTCATCAAACTGATGTCACGGCTTTGCAGTTGCAAACGCCGGGTCAAGCATTGCGGTTTGTACCGTTAGCACTCAAAAGCTTTAAAGGCGGCGCGGTTAGTGGTGTTTATGCTAAATCTAGCAATAGTTTACGTACCTTACAGCGCATCGCTAAAGATGCCGACATCCCTTTATTTGAAGCCGACATTCGCCCTGAACAGCGTTATTTAATCGAGCGGTTTGTGGCACTTGATGTGGCGTTTTTAGGGCATTTCTCTGCGCCGACTAGCGACAGTCTTGAGGCTAACTCGCTGCCCGTGTTTATCGCCGAGCGGGCTAAGAGTATTGCCCCTTTAACGGCTGTACATTTGCGCTGTATTTCACTGGATTTTGAATGTAGTTTTGAAGGTTTACTCTATTCAGTTGCACTATATGGTCAATACAGTGGCCGAGACGAAGAGCAAGACAGTCTCAAGCAGACTTATGAAAAAGTGATTATGGTGGGTGAGGCTGAATCAAACTCTCCCGAATATATTGAATGGGTGGCCGATGAGGCTGCACTCATTCATCGATTAATCGCGTGGTTCCATGAGTTTGATCCTGACTTTATTATCGGTTGGTCAGTGGTGAGTTTCGATCTCGCGCTATTGTCACGCCGTGCATTATTACATCGTATTCCGCTCACCATTGGCCGCGGCGGGGCAAAGCTTGAGTGGAAAGTCGATAATAAATTTCGGCCAGAAACCTTAGTTTTACCGGGCCGTGTGGTACTCGATGGTATCGATTGGCTTAAAGCCGCTTTCTATCATTTTGAGCGGTTTTCGTTGGAATTTGTTTCGCGGAAATTATTAGGTGAAGGCAAGGCCATTCATAACGTGGATAATCGCGTTGAAGAAATTGATCAGCTGTTTAAGGCCCACAAACAAGCATTAGCGCATTACAATCTTACTGACAGCCGTCTGGTGTGGGATATTTTTAGTCATACTCAATTATGGGAGTTCGCCCTCGCGCGAGCTGAACTAACAGGTTTAGAGTTGGGGCGGGTTGGGGCTTCGGTGGCGGCATTTAATCATTTGTATTTACCGCATCTACATCGAGCAGGTTACGTCGCTCCCGATGCTCCTGCGAGTGATGGGATCGAAAGCCCCGGTGGCTATGTGATGGATTCTGTACCGGGACTTTATAAGCATATTTTAGTGTTCGATTTTAAAAGTCTATATCCCTCCATTATTCGTACTTTTTTGATTGACCCTAAGGGATTAATTGAAGGTTTGCAATTGCCCGAGTCTGACTGTGTTGCGGGGTTTCTCGGTGGCCGTTTCAGTCGGCAACAGCCCATTTTACCTAAGCTTATCCAAACATTATCTGAGCAGCGCGAAAAGGCCAAAAGTGAGCACAATGCGCCTTTATCCCAAGCGATAAAAATTATCATGAACTCGTTGTATGGGGTTTTAGGTTCTCAAGGTTGTGTTTTCCACGATGCAAAGTTAGCAAGTTCGATCACTATGCGTGGCCATCAAATCATGAAACAAACCCGCGCATGGATAGAAGAGATGGGCTATCAAGTGATTTACGGCGATACGGATTCGACCTTTGTCTGGCTTGGCAGCGAGCCTGATCTCTCAGACATTAACGCCTTAGGTAACACTCTGGCGCGGGAAATTAATGCTAAGTGGCAGGCTAAGATCGCTGAAGATCATCAAGTTGAGAGTTTTCTCGAGTTACAGTTTGAACGCCACTATGAGCAGTTTTTTATGCCGACCTTAAGAAGGTCGTTAGAAGGCAGTAAAAAACGTTATGTTGGCGCGTGGCGTAATGCGAGCGATGAACTTGAGCTTACTTTTAAAGGTATGGAGCAAGTGCGCAGTGATTGGAGCCCTTTAGCGCGCAAAGTTCAAGAGTCACTCTATGAACGGATGTTTAACCAAAGGGATATCAGTGTTTATTTGGCCAGTGTGTTTGAAAAGCTGCTTGATGGTGAGTTGGATGATGATTTGGTATTTCGCAAACGTATGCGACGCAATATTGAAGATTACACGGCTAAATCTTCTCCCCATGTTAAAGTCGCTCAACAATTATGCGACTTAACAGGAGATGCCTCTTTTGGCAAGCGTGGGGCGCAGATTGATTATCTGATTACTGTAAATGGACCGGAATCCTTACTGTACAGAACGTCACCAATTGATTACCAATACTACATTGATAAGCAAATTGGCCCTATTGCCGAGCCTGTTTTTTCGATAATGAAACTAAACTACATGGATATTGCGTCAAAGCAGTTGCTGTTAATATAGTGTTTTTAATGTTCTTTATGTGTTGCGCAGGGTGGCGAATGTAGCGTTTTAACCTGTTTTGTAGAGGTTAACTGGTTTGTTTTTGTGATGTTAATCGACATATTCTTTAGGTTTAGCTTTGAGGGAATATTGAAAGTTTGCTACCCTTTAAGAGGAAATTGTAAGGAAATATAACAACGGAATGACGTTGACAGAACATAAACAAAAAAGGTTAAGCACCAAATGAACAAGACGTTAGTAGCAACTGCGCTTGCAGCAATTTTTTTAGTTCCATCAGTCTCAGCTATCGAGATCTATAAAGATAATAAAAATGCCGTAGAAATCGGTGGTTTTATTGATGCACGCGTGATCAACACTCAAGGGGAAACAGAGGTTGTTAACGGCGCATCTCGCATTAATTTTGGTTTTAATCGTGAGTTGACTGACGGTTGGAAAGCATTTGCTAAATTGGAATGGGGTGTGAACCCTGTTGGTAGTAGCGACATCGTCTATAACAATCGCTTCGAATCTGTTCAAGAAGAGTTCTTTTATAACCGTTTAGGTTACGCTGGTCTGTCCCATGACACTTATGGAACACTGACTATTGGTAAGCAGTGGGGCGCTTGGTACGATGTCGTTTACAACACTAACTACGGTTTTGTGTGGGACGGTAACACTGCAGGTGTTTACACTTATAATAAAGATGATGGCGCGGTAAACGGTGTTGGTCGTGGTGATAAAACAGTTCAATATCGCAATGCATTTGGCGATGTAAGCTTTGCAGTTCAAGCACAATTGAAAAACAGCAGCTTCTATACCTGTGATACAACGGATGATATTTCACAAGCTCAGTGTCAAGCGAACTGGGAAAGCGGTGATAAAGCGGCTCAACAAGTAGAATACAATTATACTTATGGTGGCGCGCTGACTTATAAAGCCACTGATATGCTGACCTTAACTGCGGGTGTTAACCGCGGTGAGTTTGATGTGAGTTTTGGTAACGGCGAACAAACCACAGCGGTTGATCTTATCTACGGTGCAGGTATCACTTGGGGTAACTTCGATAGCAATGGCTTATACGCTGCTGCAAACGTTAACAGACAAGAAAATCATGACACAGACAATATTGGTCGTTTGATTAAAGACGCCTATGGTATTGAAAGTTTAGTTTCATACAAGTTTGACAATGGGTTACGTCCATTCATTTCTTACAACGTGCTTGATGCCGGTAAAGACTACGTCATTCAACCTAACTTTAATGCCGATCCTAACGATGAGTTCAAACGTCAGTTTGTCGTGGTTGGTTTGCATTTTGTATGGGACCCAAACACAGTGCTTTACGTAGAAGCACGTAAAGATTACAGCGATTTTACCAGTGCAGATAAAGAACAAGAAGCTAGAATGGCGCTTTCAGAATCTGACGGTGTTGCCATTGGTATCCGTTACACACTTTAAGTTTCCAGTTTCTATATAGTAGAAACCACTGTTTTAACAAAAAGCCAGTCAGTAATGACTGGCTTTTTTTGTTTTTAACGGTAAGTTAATTTGTAATAAAAAGACATTGTGTATTATTTGTTTGTATTTGGTTGTCTTTTTGTTGATTAAATGTCTCTCATATGATTTTATGCTCCCGCAGCACTTCGGAATGTTTAAGGTGCCCTTGTTTAAAACTGCTTATTAAATAAGCAAATTATAATAAAAACATGATTTTCCCGGGAGATTGACAATGCATAAAAAAAACTTGATAGCAAAATCTGTGCGCTTTGCACTGATTAGCGGTGTGACTGCTACGGTATTAAATGTACCTTTTACATTTGCAGATGATAAAGATGGAGCAAAAGTTGAGCGTATAGCTGTAACTGGTTCGCGAATTAAACGCGCAGATATGGAAACGGCTAGCCCTGTTAGCGTGATTGATGCTTCAGCCATTATTTCCTCTGGTGCAATATCGATTGATGATGTTTTGCAGAAAATGACTTCGGCTGGCGGTGCAATGACTAACGCTGGCATAAATAATGGTTCTGGTGGTAATTCTCGCATAAACCTCAGAGGATTAGGCACTAACCGTACTCTAGTTTTGGTTAATGGTCGTCGAATGATTGCTTCTGGTACAGGAGCTGCTTCTACTGTTGACCTTAATACGATTCCAGTTTCTATGATCCAAAGAGTTGAAGTACTTAAAGATGGTGCTTCTGCGGTTTATGGTACAGATGCTATTGCTGGTGTGGTTAACGTAATTTTGAAAAGAGACTTTGAAGGTTTTGAAGTCAACGCCCAAACCGGCATTTCTGGAGAAGGTGATGCTGACGAGTCTACGATTGATATGACTTTGGGTAACACCTTTGATAAAGGCAATGTCGTTATAGGCGCACAGTATACAAAGCGTGGCGAGGCAAGCCAAGCTGATCGTGATTTTTCTGATTGCCCTGTAACAGAAACTAAGCCTGATGCAAGTGGTAAAATTAGCTTGTTTTGCGGTGGTAGTGGTTATTCTCAAGGTGGTCATATTTGGGGCGATACTGCAGATCTAAGTGGTAGAGGTGGTACTTACCATGATTATGTTACTGCAAATGATGCATATAACTATGCGAAAGATAGTTATCTATCGACGCCAATGGAACGCTTGAATCTCACGGCTGCTGGAACCTATGAGCTGACAGATACAACTCGTTTCTTTACTGAGGCTATGTATTCAAAGCGTTGGTCAAATCAACAAATGGCTCCTCAACCAATTTGGAACAGCGATGCATGGGTTTATAATCCTATTTCAGCTGGTGGTTGGATGACCGATGACCTGCTGCCATGGGTTAAGCCTGGAGAGGAACTCTCTTATGGTCGTCGCATGGTTGAGTCCGGTACCCGTGACTTTAGTCAAGTTGTAGACACTATTCGTATTGTTTTAGGCGTAGAAGGTGAATTTGATAATGGCTGGAGTTGGGATGCCTCTTATAATAAAGGTCGCAACGACTCTGTCGATACTCTGGCAAATCTACATAATTTAGGTTCAATTAATGCAGCAGTTTTAAAGGGGGAGTTTGATCCTTTTTTACAGTCTTCATGGGAAGGTGAGAGCATCACTCCATTCATTTATACCGAAGTAAATAGTGGTGGAAGTGAGTTAGATATTATTGCTGCAACCTTATCGGGTGATATTGTTGAGTTACCAGCGGGTATGATGGGCTTTGCTGCTGGATACGAGAATCGTAAAGAAGCTGCAAAGTTTACACCAGATTCATTAACAGCACAGGGGTTAGCTAATGATCCTAGGGTAGAACCTACCGGTGGTGATTTTAGCGTTAATGAAATTTATGCTGAATTGGCTATCCCATTGTTAAGTGGGTTACCACTAGTGGAACAACTCGATCTAAGTGCTGCAATGCGTTATTTTGATTACAGCACGTTTGGTGATGACACTACATGGAAACTAGGCTTAACTTGGCGAGTATATGATGACCTTATGTTCCGTGGGGGGTTGTCTACTGCATTCCGTGCTCCAACTGTTGATGAGTTATATGGTGGTAAGTCACCATCCTTCGAACAAATTGTTCATCCTGCAACAGAACAAGACCAAGCTGAAGTCACTGTTGGCGGTAATGGGTTATTAACCCCAGAAGAAGCCGACATTACGACGATAGGTTTAGTTTATTCACCAAGCTTCGTAGATGGTCTGTCTATGACTGTTGATTACTACGATATTGAATTAACAAACACTATAACTTCTGTTGACAACAATTATATTGCTAACCAATGTTTAGATGCTGCAGGTAATAAGATCAATACTGATACTGTATTGTGTCAATCTTCTAATATTCAGATTGATAACAGTGGTCGTATTAAGTTTGACAATGGTCTACAAAATATCGGTGCGACGAACACTGCGGGTTATGACATTAATGTTGCTTATGCATTTTCAGCTCTGGGATTGGATTGGAAAGCAGGTTGGGATACATCAATTCTGACCGAATATGAAGAATTCGATCCTGATGGTGTTGCTGTGGATTATCGTGGTTACATTACCGGCGGTACGGGAGCATATGCTAAATTCAAGAGTAATATGAACATCACTGCTAGTGCAGATGACTGGAGCTTTACTTATGAAGCTCGTTATATTGATGGGATGGACTCATTTGCTTGTAAAGGCAAAGAATCTAGTTGTTATGCGCCAACGGTAGGGAGTGTTATATACCATGATCTATCAGGATCTTATGATTTAACTCAAAATATTCGCCTATCAGGTGGTATCAATAACCTG
Source organism: Shewanella sp. ISTPL2 (assembly GCF_013283205.1). Lineage (NCBI taxonomy): Bacteria > Pseudomonadati > Pseudomonadota > Gammaproteobacteria > Alteromonadales > Shewanellaceae > Shewanella > Shewanella sp. ISTPL2. Next base: position 1,083,598 of record NZ_JAAPAV010000001.1, read on the forward strand.
TTCGATAAAGAGCCTCCCTATTACACAGGTAATAATGACTCAAACACAGATCCATATACTTATGAAATGTTAGGTCGTTATTTCTTTGTTCGTGCGAGTATGAAGTTCTAAATCCTCGTTAGCGGGAGTCATTATTCTGTTCCAGCTTTAATAATAAAAACCCTGAGGCAACTTGGGGTTTTTTATCATCAGAATGAAAAAATGGAAAACTAACTGGTAATAGCGTAATGGTCATTTAGATTAAGTCATTTATTTCAATGATTTGGTCACCTTAAATAACGAGTTCTTCTCAAATGGAAGGTAATTAAATTTTTTATTGTTATCTGTTCGACACATTTTCAGAACTCGTCAGTTCTGCCCGTGCACGTTAAATATTACAGACGTCTTTGGTCATTGTTCTTATTGGCAATCAAGGACAAGTCAAATCCAGTCAAATATCGGTATTAAAATCACTTTGGTTAAAAGTGCATGTTTAAGCAGAATTGAGGTTGTTTGTTGAAAATTATTCCCATGTTGTAATGATCTCCCCATTTTTTTCTGAACAAAATTTAGCCATAAAATGTCAGGTTTTTTGAGCACTTATACTTAAAAGTGGTTTTAAGTGTTAATTTTTTGCAAGTATTTGTGTTTGAGTTGTTTTTCAATTTGATAATGGGTAACTCTCCATCACTATAAAATAAATGCTTAAATTTCAATCCATTATGATTTTTATTCAATTTGACACTAGACAAAGCTTATGGCTAATCATCAGCTTTAAACTATTCACAAACGCCGATTACTGTGTTATTTCCGTTTCAATTGTTGATTAAGTGTTTTAAATGTGATTTTATTGGTCTGATTTAGATTGTTGTGTTGCGTTTTCGTGTGGCCCGTCGTGTGATGACGATGGGAATATTATAATAAAGACATACTTATATAGGGAGATTGACAATGTATAAGAACAGCTTTTTAAGCCATTCAATAAAGTACGCATTAGTTGGTAGTGCAGCTGTTGCTGCTCTAAGCACATTTTCTGTTGCTGCAGCAGAAGGTGATGCAGTTGTTGCGGAAAAAACAATTGAGAAAATTGAAGTAACAGGATCTCGCATTCGTTCAACAGACTTGCAAGGTTTCTCACCTGTGCAGGTTATTGGCGCAGATGAGATTGACACTTCGAGTGTTGCTAACGTTCAAGAATTGCTGCTTAAAAATCCAGCATTTGGTGCCCCCGCGCTTAGCCGTACTAACTCTAACTTTTTAACCTCAGGTTCTGGTGTTTCCACTGTTGATTTACGTAATCTTGGGAGTGAGCGAACTTTAGTTCTAGTTAATGGACGTCGTTTTGTTTCAGGTGTACCAGGTGATACTGCTGTTGACTTAAATACAATTCCAACTCAATTTATTGAGCGTGTTGAGATTATGACGGGCGGCGCTTCAGCCGTTTATGGTTCAGACGCTGTGGCTGGCGTAGTTAACATCATCTATAAAAAAGAATTTGAAGGTATTGAATTTGATGTTCAAAAAGGTCAAAGCGCCGAAGGTGATAGCGAAGATGATCAAATTCAATTTACTATGGGTACATCATCTGCTAACGGTAAAGGTAACATCATGGTGCATGGTGCTTACACTAACCAAGGTGCCGTCTACTCACGCGATCGTGATCGCTCGGCAATCGATCAAATATCTTTAGGTGCTGCAGTAACGGGTCTGCCTGAAGATATGTTTACGCCGATGCAACCATTTTACTCAAGTTTTGCACCACAAGGCCGTTTTGTTGCAGGTGGTAAGCCATATACTTATGATAAGAACGGTAACTTTATCTCTGGTTTCTCAACCAATGGAACAGATACCCGTGAAGCTGATGGCTATAACCGCAACGCTATCCGTACAATTGCGGTACCGACGGAGCGCTACCTTTTTGCAGCGACAGGTAAGTATGAGTTTGCAGATGGATGGAACGCTACACTTGAAGGAACCTATGCATCAACTCAAACACAGAGCCAGTTAGAACCCTTTGCACTGTCTTCGGTTGATGTTTTTAAAGGCTCTGGTGGACAGCTTCCTGTTGAGTTTGAACAATTTATTGAAAGTGCGACTAATCCCGGTGAATATGAACGTACTTTAGTACGTAACTCTGTGATACCTGATGAGCTTTATAACTTAGCTACAGATACAAATGGTGATGGTTTAAAGGATATCTCTTTTACTCGCCGTATGTCTGATATAGCTAACCGTGGTAGCAGAGCTGACCGTGATACTTTCCGTATTATGACAGGTATTGATGGCGAATTAACTGACGGATGGTTTTTAGATACTTATTTCTCATACGGTCAAAGTAAAGAAGGACAAACTGGTACAGGCCAAGTTAACGTTCTGAATTTTAAATCAGCGCTAGAAGCTGTTACTGATGAGTTTGGTAATAAAGTATGCCGTGATGCTACAGCTCGCGCTCAAGGTTGTGTGCCGATTAATATATTTGGTGCTGGTACTGTGTCACCAGAAGCGGCTAATTATGTGAATGCACCTAGCTCATTAAACACACTTGCAACACAAACTGTTGCAGGTATGAGTGTTTCTGGTGATGTCTTTGAATTACCAGCTGGTTTCGTCGGTGTTGCGGTGGGTGCCGAGTATCGTGAGGAATATGCTCGTAGTGAATTTGATGCGTTACAACAAGCTGGCTTAAATGCGGGTAATGCTATACCAAGCACTGAGGGCGAGTTTGATGTGATGGAATATTTCACTGAGGTGAATGTGCCATTGATTGCTGATGCATTTATGGCTAAGCAGTTAAATTTACGTGGTGCAGTACGTTTCTCAGATTATTCTACCGTTGGTAATACTGAAAGCTGGAACGTTGCTCTTGACTGGGCACCTATTGATGAACTTCGTTTTAGGGCTATTCGTGCTTTATCAACGAGGGCTCCAAATATTGGTGAGTTGTATTCACCACCAAGCCAAACTTTTCCAACTGGCTTGACAGATCCATGTCAGGGTGTTACTGCAACGACAACAGGTGCGCAAGCTGAAGCATGTCGCACTGATGCTGGTGTGATGGCGAATATCGCAGCAAATGGAGCATTTACTTTAAATCAGTCAGATATTCAAGGTGTGAGTGGTTATAATCGTGGTAATCCAGATTTAGACGCTGAAAAAGGTAAGTCATGGACCTTTGGTGTAACCTATTCACCAGATGGTATTGCAGTGTTAGAGGACTTTGATTTTAATATCGATTATTTCGACATTGAAATCGAAGACGCTATAGTTAGTACTGGCCGCCAGTATATTTTGGACCAATGTTACGGAGGTAATGCTGCATTATGTAGTTTTATTACCCGTCGACAAGCACCTGAAGGCCCAAACAGTGCTGGTTCTTTAGAGTATATTGACTCTGCTGTAACCAACAGTGGTGGTTACGTTACATCTGGTATTGACTATGTCATAACTTACGCAAAAGATTTAGAAGATTATGGTTTAGTCGGCCAAACAAATGCGCGTTTAGCATATACCCATGTGATTAAAGGTTATGAAATACCGTTGCCAGGTGCTGAGCCTGATAACTTTAATGGGGAAATTGATGCCCCTCAAGATAAGTTCTACTTATCATTGGGCTATGAAATTGGTGATTTCAACATCGCTTGGAATACAACTTATATCGGTGAGTCATTCTTAGATGATGGTTTCTTATCTGGCTATGACTTAGCTCCTGAGTCTGTTGGTGTTGGTTCTGTTACTTACCATGACTTAAATGTAGCATATCGCCCATTTGATATGGCCGAGTTTTATGTTGGTATTAATAACTTATTCGACCAAGATCCCCCACCAATTATCAGTGGATTGCCAGGTAGTAGCACTGGTGTAGAAACTGCAGCGAGTACTTATGATCCAATTGGTCGTCGTTACTATGCGGGTGTAAGATTTAAGTTTTAAGTTTTAAGTTTTAAGTTTTAAGTTTTAGTTGGTATAAAGCCCTCTGGATTTTTAGAGGGCTTTTTTCATATTTACGGTATCTAATTTGGTTTTGTCTGCTAGCGGGTTAGTTAACATCAGTTATAAATGAGTATTGTCTTTTCTAGTTGATTGATTTTTATGCTCATCTTTTTAGCCTGGAAGGCATAAGCAACTGGACCTTTGATGAAACTCACTAAAACTCAGGCAACTACGTCGCCTTAGATATACTATCTGAGAAATATTTTTCTGTTAATCAAAAATTTTATTGATCATAAATCGATTACGCAGCATCAAGTCCAAGCATTCTGAGTTTAAGTTAGTTAAGTTATTAAAAACGATGCCAGTTGGTTTGAATTAGCGGTTAAACAGAGACTCATGGCGCTAAGGTTGTTCATAACAGTTTAAGAATGCCGGTATCGCTGGTGAATTAAGGAAGTGCTTTGGGCAGATAAATTCAGTTAAATAGGTTTTGAAATTGCTATATTCAGACTGATGTAAGGCCACAGCTAGGGAGTGATGACTTTATTGTAATTGGATTTTGTTCGCTTTTATCCGCAGTTCGGATGAGTCAAATTAATGAAAGCTTCCTCTAAATTATCCATTCTAAATTCTTCTACTATTAACATTCCCCGAAAAAACGGGGTCTTCGATTTCTTTAATATTGTTTCATTCCTAATCCTTAAGTAAATTTTTATTGAGAGGAGTAGGATATGAGTAAAGAACATCTACTTGAGTCGCCATTATGTTAAAAAATGTTAATTTTAATAAAGAGGGTACGCAAAGTTGGTTGTTGGCTATCTTTATGATTTTATGGGTTTTAAATTGATTTTATATTTTGTAACACAAATAATAATAACCCTAAAGATTCATTTCCGCCTAAAAAAACACCTTTCGTAAAAAATTTCATTATTAACGCTTCTTTACACTAGTTTTTAGTCGTCTGAAATGTTGACACAGGTCAACATTTTGTGAAATGATGCCAGCGGGTCTATGCCTGTAAGGGCGTAGGAAAGGGAAGAAAAAACTAAGAATCACAAGAGAAAGACGAACTTACAGAAATTTTTTCGGCAAGTATTTATTCCTTGTCGTTATGTTGCTGGTAAGTTAAACCTTTTTATTCACTTCAAATTGGTTGGGAACTATGTCCAAGGTAAGCAATAGAACAAAAATCGCTACTGCACTTGTTGGCGTGCTGGCATTAGCGAGCAGCAACTTAGTAGTTGCAGATCCTCTTACCGACGTGCAGAAAGCGGATAGTATGATCCATGCTGATGCTGCTGCGTCGCAAAAGAACGTTGATAAGTATTTCGATCAAGCACAAGACATGCTTTTTGAGTATGGTTCTGTCGCAGATGAGCGCGAATCACTGAAATCATATAACGATTACGTTGCAAGCTTAGTCGCTGATCAACAAAAGACAATGGATTCAGTGCAGGGTGACATCAATGGTGTTGATAAACTTCGCCAAGGTGTTGTGCCATTAATGTTTAAAATGGTTGAGTCATTAGAACAGTTTGTTCAATTAGATTTACCTTTTAATTCTGAAATACGCACTAATCGTGTTAATGAACTGAAAAAACTTCTTAATACTGCCGAAGTCACACTAGCAGAAAAATACCGTCTAATTCTTGATGCTTATAGTATTGAGCGTGAATACGGTAGTGCTGTTGCCGTTAACCAAGGTAAGTTAAACCTAGATGGTAAAGAAGTGTTGGTTGACTTCTTTAACTTAGGTCGTGTTGCTCTTTATGCACAGAGTTTAGATCAAAAGACTGGCTGGATGTACAACCCAGAATCTAAGGGTTGGGATAAGTTAGATGACAGCTATTTGCGTGAACTGACCAAAGGTATCCGCATTGCCCGTAAACAAGGCGCTCTAGATCTATTCGCGTTACCAATTCCTGCTGCGGAGACTGCACAATAATGAAGAAGTTAATTACTACAGCTGTGTTGGCTGCAAGTTTCTCTTTAACTGCTGGTATGGCGAGCGCTGCTGATGCGCCTAAGTCAATTGACCAATTATTGCAACAAGTTAAAGTTGAACGCGCTGCAGAAGGTAAAGTCAACAGTAAGCGTGAGCAAGAATTCCAAGCAGAACGTGGCGACAAAGCTGCATTATTAAAGCGTGAAAAAGATGCTTTAGCTGCTGAAAAGCAACGTGGTAAAGATTTAAACCAAGCGTTCTTAGATAACGAGCGTAAAATTGCTCAGTTAGAAGAGGATCTAAAAACGGCTCAAGGTGACTTGGGTGAAATGTTTGGTGTAGTTAAAGGTGAAGCCGGTGATTTCGCTGGTAAACTGGCAAGCTCAAACATCAGTGCTCAATTCCCAAATCGCGATAAATTCATCGCTGATTTAGGTGCCCGTAAGCAATTGCCAAAAATTGAAGAGTTAGAACAATTTTGGCAAGAGCAGCTATTTGAAATGGCGCAATCTGGCAAAGTGGTTAAGTTTGAAGGTTCTGTTACCGAAATTGATGGTAACGTGAAAACGACGACTATTCATCGTATTGGTGCTTATAACTTAACGGCTGACGGTAAATACGTTGTATATAACCCTGAATTAGGTTTAATTCAGCAGTTATCTCAACAACCTGAAGGCTATCAAGTTAGCGCTGTTGCAAAATGGGAAGAAACGGCTTCTGGTACAGCACCTTTCTATATCGACCCTGCACGTGGCGTACTGTTAAACATCTTTACGAACAAAGCTAGCATGGAAGATCGTATCGAGTCAGGCGGTACCATTGGTTATATTATTCTGATATTACTTGCTATTGGTTTATTAATTGCGGTTGAGCGTTTCATTGTGCTGGCAGCTATCGGTGCAAAAGTTAAACGCCAAGCTAAGAATGTTGATAACCCAGGTAACAATGCCCTTGGTCGTATCTTGAAGGTTTACCATGAAAACAAAGATGTTGATGTTGAAACATTAGAGTTGAAGCTGGATGAAGCTATTCTGAAAGAAACGCCTGCATTAGAAGCTCGAATTTCAATTTTGAAAGTCATTGCAGCTATCGGCCCAATGTTAGGTCTGCTAGGTACAGTAACTGGTATGATTGCGACCTTCCAAAGTATCCAACTGTTCGGTACTGGCGATCCTAAACTGATGGCGGGTGGTATCTCTATGGCTCTGGTTACTACAGTACAAGGTCTGGTTGCGGCTCTGCCACTGATGTTACTACATGCAATACTCGTTGCGCGTAGCAAATCAATCACCCAAATTTTGGAAGAGCAAAGTGCGGGCATTATTGCAGCACATGCTGAGAAGAGGGCTAACTAATGATGCTATACCTGATGGACATATGGGATTCCGTCAGGGGCTTCATGGCCGCTGGAGGAAACGTCCTTTGGTTGGTTGCGTTTGTATTGTTCTTCATGTGGGTATTGATGCTTGAGCGTTATTGGTATCTTAATTGGATATCACCAAAGCAACATAAAGCTATCATATCTGCGTGGGATGCTAGAGAGGAAACAACCTCTTGGTACGCACACCGTATCCGTGAAGCTTGGCTGTCCCAAGCGAAGCAAGATTTGAATGCACGTATGCTGATGATTAAAACCTTAGTAGCTATTTGTCCTATGATAGGTTTGTTAGGTACCGTAACCGGTATGATTTCAGTGTTTGATGTGATGGCAGTTCAGGGGACGAGTAATGCTCGTTTAATGGCGGCTGGTATTTCAATGGCGACTATGCCCACGATGGCGGGGATGGTTGCAGCATTATCGGGAGTATTCTTTAGTACTCGTCTGGATGTAAAAATGAAAATCAGTTTAGAAAAGCTAAAAGACAGCATGCCGCACCACTAGAGAGAGATTGAACATGGCACGTAAAAAGCATTCCAGCGTAGACGAGGAAGCGCAAATTGATATGACACCGATGCTCGACATCGTGTTTATCATGTTGATCTTCTTCATTGTAACAACGTCATTTGTGAAACCTTCTGGTTTGGATTATAACAAACCAAAAGCTTCGCAAGCGACTTCAAAGCCTTCGGCTAACATCTTTATCGGCGTCAGTAAAACAGGCGTGATCATGATGGAAAACCGTCAGGTTGATATCGAACGTGTAACGGCAAACGTTGAGCGCATGCTGGCTGAAGCTCCTGAAGCTGCGGTATTGATTCAGGCTGATAAAGACGCAATGCACGGCTTAGTTGTTAAAGTTCTAGACCAAGTCAAAGCGGCTGGTATAGATAAAATTTCGGTATCTGCGGGGAACGATTAATATGCTAAGAGCACTAGTATCGATCATTATTGGTGCTGCTGTGACTTTTGGTCTGTTCGCTTTTATGGCGTTCTTGGTCGGTGGCGGCGCACAGCGCGGCGAAACATCGGCCGAGACCCCTGTAATTGAAATCACTATGGATAGACAGGATTCAAAAGCACAGAATAAGCCAAGGGTAGTGCCTAAGCCGCCGCCACCGCCAGAACAGCCACAGAAGCCTGAGGCAACGCCGCCAGAATCTTCGAGCAATATTGACACAGCAATGTCGTTCAATATGGGTGGTGTAGAAGCTGGAGGTCCAAGTACCGGTTTTAAATTAGGCAATATGATGACTCGCGATGGTGATGCTACACCTATCGTTCGTATCGAACCTCAGTATCCAATTGCTGCGGCGCGTGATGGTAAAGAAGGTTGGGTACAACTTCGTTTTACCATTAACGAACTCGGTGGTATCGACGACGTTGAAGTTATTCAAGCAGAACCAAAACGCTTATTTGATAAAGAAGCTATTCGTGCACTGAAGAAGTGGAAGTACAAGCCAAAGATTGTTGATGGCAAGCCATTGAAACAACCTGGTATGACAGTACAACTAGACTTCACCTTAGATAAAGGAGGCAACCAATAATGCGTAATGTTAATAAAATCGCAGTTCTATTATTGCTTTCTGTTTGTGGAGGTTCATTAACTCTTTCATCTGCAGTCGCAGAAGAAAAGTGTGCTATCGACAAACGTCAATCTAAAGCCGTGGGCGAAGGTGCGGCGAAGAAAGTTCAGAAGTCATTTGAAGCTTATACCAATGGTCAGGTCGATGAAGCTATTGCTATTTTGCTAGAGGCAAATGCCAAGAACGACTTCGATAAAGCCTATGTTGCACGTATGTTGGGTAACTTTTATGCCGAGAAAGGCAAAATGGATACCGCGATCAAGTACCTAAAACAAGCTGTTGAAGCTGATATTTTAGGTGGTACAGATCATGCTGCAACTATGCGTCTTTATGCTGATTTGCTATTACAAGAGAAAAAGTTTAAGGAAGCGATTCCTTATTATTACAAGTGGATGGAATTTACTTGTAAATCCGATTCTCAAATGTATCGCCGTATTGGTATTGCGCATTCAGAACTTAAACAGTGGGATAAAGTGATTGAAGTGGCCGACAAAGGTCTTTCATTAGCTGAAGCTCCTGACAAAGGTCTGTATCAAATGAAACTGACAGCTTACTTCAATCAGAAGAAGTACAAGAAAGCTGTTGGCGTGTTAGAAGTCATGGTGCCTTTATTCCCGGATGATGGCAGATTGTGGGTTCAATTAGCACAGTTTTATTTGATGGTTGAAGACTATGACAAGTCTCTTGCAACTTACGATTTGGCTTATAGAAATGGTTTCTTAGATAGCGCGGGCAACATTACGCGTTTAGCGCAGTTAATGGCACAAAAAGGTGCTCCTTATCAAGCCGCTAAAATTTATCAGAAACATATGAAATCAGGCATGATCGCTGAGGACGCTAAGTCTTTAGAGATTTTGGCGGGTTTCTATCAAAATGCGAAAGAGTTTAAGCAAGCTGCTGAGTATTACGGTAAAGCTGCAGCCATCACCAACGATGGCAAGACTTACTTGAAACAAGGTCGCTTATTAAACTTGAATGAACAATATACAGCTGCGATCCCTGTGCTTGAAAAAGCCATATCAATGGGTATTGATCATCCTGGTGAAGCAAACTTCGAATTAGCTTTGGCTCATTTAAGTTTGAAACAGTATAAGTCGGCTTATAACCGTGCAGTGTTAGCTGCTAATGATAAGAAGACACAGAAGAGTGCAAATAGCTATATCTCTTATATTAAAGAGAAAGCACGTATGCATAATGTCACACTGTAATTACTTCGCAGTTTAGTGTTTAAATCGAAAAGCCCCGCAAGGGGCTTTTTCTTTGGTATCAATAAGCCTATTTACTGTAAGCGGATTAAGGCTTGGGATTGATCATGATTTTTTTCAAGTTGTTGTGAAAGTTGGCTGACATTACTGAAGAGTGACTCTATTTTACTTTCCTGTGTAGGTAGGCAAATACAGGCAGCCAGTTTATAGTCGATTGTCAGTTTATGATGTTTACCAAAATCTTGATTAAAGTCAGATATTTGTTGTTCTATTCGTTTTAACACTACTTCCGTCCCCACCTCATCTATATTGAACAAACCCAACGCAAAGTGATTGTGATCTAGCCTAGCAATCATATCTGTTGCTCTTAATAGCGCTTCTTGCACTTGTTTAGTAAAGAATTCGAGTAAATGGGGTTGTTTGACGGTTTCATGAATGTGAGGGCACAGATACAATAGTGCCAAGCTTTGGTGGTCTCTCATGTGACGATGCCATTCTCGGTTGAATACTTCCATGAAATAGGTTTGGTTATAGACTCCAGTTTCTGGATCCCTGAAACCTGAGTTGCGGAACGAGTAGATCATAGATTAACTCCGATAGCAGACCTTGAACTAAGTATAGAAACAGTTCTGCAATAGCGGGCCAAAAAGGAGAAATATTAAAATGAAATTGGGTTTATTGGCAGGTTCGATAGCGTTAATCTTCACCCTTCAAGGTTGTTCTAAACCTGAAGTCACTGCAGTTCAAGAAAATAGCTCGGCTAATATGACAGCAGTGCAGGGCGAAACACAAACGGCCGAGCAGCGTTATTTAGCGCTTGTGGATGCTTATTTTAAAGATTACCTAAAGCTTGAGCCCATCTACGCCACTTTTGTCGGCGTTAATGACTATAACGCCGATTTCGGCGGAGATTTAACTGAGGATTACCTTAAGGCTCGTCATGATCTTAACACTCACTATTTAGCTCAGGTGCGTGCGATAGATCCAAAGCAACTGCCTGCGGATTTACAGTTGAGTTATGACCTGTTCGTCTATGACCGTGATATGGCGTTAGTGGACGAAACTTTCCCTTCACGCTTTATGCCGATAAGCCAGTTCTATAGCACTGTCATTACTATGGTGCAGCTGGGAAGTGGCGAAAGTGCACAACCTTTTAAGACTGTCCAAGATTACCGTAATTGGGAACAGAGAGTCGATGGTTTCATCAAGTGGGTCGCACTTGCTGAAAATCGTATGAATCAAGGCATTGAAAGTAAAGTGGTACTACCTCGAGTGTTGGTAGAGCGCATTATTCCTCAGTTAGATGCTATGTTAACGACAGATGCGACTCAGAGCATTTTTTACTCGCCAATCCAGCATTTTCCCGAAAGTTTTTCAGAGCAAGATAAAGCGGAATTGACCACCCGTTATCAAGCTATGATAGCCGAGCGTATCGTGCCAGCGTTAACGAACTTACGCGATTACTTTAAGCAAACCTATTTACCTAAATCGCGGGCGACTGATGGTTGGTCAGGTTTGCCTAACGGTAAAGCTTGGTATCAGCATCTGGCGAACTCACATACGACCACCACTATGTCTGTGGATGAAATTCATCAAATTGGTTTAAGTGAAGTGGCGCGAATTTTATCTGAGATGGATAAGGTGCGTGAGCAGGTCGGTTTTAAGGGCGATTTGAAGGCGTTTTTTGCGTCTTTATCTTCAGAGCCGCAGTATTTCTATAGCGATCGCCAAGGTTTGATTGATGGTTATATGGTGTTGAAAGATAAAATCAATCATGTCTTACCTAACTACTTTAATGTGATGCCAAAGGCTGATTACGTGGTTAAGCCGGTTGAAAGTTTTAGAGAACAATCAGCAGCGGGAGCCTCTTATGAAGCGCCAGCGGTGGATGGCAGCCGTCCAGGGGTGTTTTATATCAACACTTATAACCTCAAAGCACAGCCTAAGTGGGGGATGACGACTTTATCTTTGCACGAGGCCGCTCCTGGGCATCACTTCCAAATCGCGATCAAACAAGAGCTGACCGGTGTGCCTGAGTTTCAGCGTTTTAGCGGTTATACCGCTTTCGAGGAAGGTTGGGCACTTTATGCTGAATACTTAGGTATTGAGATGGGGCTATTTACCGATCCTTACCAGTATTTTGGTAAGCTTTCCGATGAAATGCTGCGTGCAATGCGCTTAGTGGTTGATACTGGCCTTCATTCTAAAGGTTGGAGTCGTGAACAGGCGATTCAGTACATGAAAGACAACTCGCCTATGGCTGAGAGTGACATAGTCGCTGAAGTGGAGCGCTATATGGCGATCCCTGGTCAAGCTTTGTCTTACAAGGTCGGTCAGTTGAAGATTTTGGCACTGCGTGCCCGCGCAGAAAAAGCCTTGGGTGATAAATTTGATTTAAAAGCATTCCACGATCAAATCCTCACCTCAGGTTCATTACCCATGGCGGTCATGGAAAACAAGATCGATCGTTGGATTGCGTCGAAACAAGCTTAGCCGTGTAAGGTGCCGTTACTTGACTTTGTTGTCAGTGACGGCATTTTAAGACTTTTTTATTCAACAGAAAGTTTTTATACTGTTGATTCAAAACCTGTTAAAACGAATGTTTTAGTGGGAACTCAATGATATTTGGGGCAAATGTCTCATGATCCTTACAGGAGTTTTACTATGGTCCAGGCAACAGCAAGACATTTGTTAGTCAGCAGTGAAGAGCAGTGTCAAGCGCTGAAACAGCAAATAATGGAAGGCGCAGATTTTGCTCAAATTGCTCGCGCGCACTCTTCTTGCCCATCAGGTGCCCAAGGCGGCGAATTGGGGTCATTTGGTCCTGGCATGATGGTCAGAGAGTTTGATGAAGTGGTTTTTAGTGCACCATTAAATGAAGTACAAGGACCCGTGAAAACGCAATTTGGCTTTCATTTACTTGAAGTGACCAGCCGCGCGTAAGTTTTGCCGCTTATCTAATACAGCTTGTTTGATACGGCAGCGTTTGCTGCCGTTTTGTTTTATATGCTCATCACGGAGTCACTATGCTGGAACTCTACACTGATAGATTGAAACTCAGGAGCTTACAAGATAGTGATTGGGAACATTTTTATGCACTGCATAATGATCCTGAGATTAATCGTTTTGTACGCGTTCCAGAGTCGCAAGAGGTGATCCGCAGTAAGTTTCAGCAGCGTTCTGATACTTGGTTCTACGGTTCTGGCGATTGGCTGACCTTAGTGATTGAGACAGTTGATACTGGGCAGTTTATCGGTTTAACGGGCCTCTATTGTCAAAGTTTCGAGGAACAGCGTGCCGAAGTGGGTTATTTACTGGCGGTAGAGGGCCATGGTAAAGGTTATGCGACTGAGAGCTTAATGGCGGTCATTGATTGGGCTTGTTTAAGTTTTAATGTACATAAATTTGTCGGTCATTGTGCTAAAGATAATCACGCATCGGCACGAGTTCTCGAAAAGTGTGGTTTTCGGCTTGAAGGTTTACTCAGGCAGCAATTCAAAATAGGTGAAAACTGGCTCGATGAATCAGCCTTTGGCCTACTCGCCGATGAAAGACGTCTCTAGCCAAATTATCTTCAGCGAATTTTGTACTGTGCTGGTATAATGTCGCAGGTTTATTTTTAGAAGGCGTGTATTAAGTGGCGCAAATTAATCAATTGGCTTTGCATTCTGGCGAAGATTTCATTGAATTGTACAAAGTATTAAAAGTGCAAGGCATGAGCAATGCAGGTGGTGAAGCCAAACATTTTATCGACGAAGGTCAAGTCACTGTGAACGGTGAAGTTGAAACTCGTAAACGTAAAAAAATTATCGCGGGCGACATCGTCAGCTTTAATGGTGAATCAGTTCAAATCATTGCGGCAGAATAAGCCTGAAACAGTGGAGCAAGAAATGCAATTTCCAGATGATGACAATGGTAAAATGCTGGCCGCAATGGCTGAAGCGGGAATCGATTTAACTAAAGAGTTAGATGTTGATTTCTTTTTGGTTTTTGATGACCAACGTGATGCTGAAACTGCGTTAGAAGAATTAACAAATTCTGACTTGGAAGGTGAGCTTGAGCTGAATCTGAATGATGAGCTTGGTAAGTGGGAAATCATTGTTTGTCTCAATATGGTGCCTGAGTACGATACATTGGTTGAACAAGAAGTCATGCTAAATGATTTTGCTGCCGAATTCGGCGGCATGACCGACGGTTGGGGCGTAATGCAACATCAAGACGGTGACGATGAGTTTATGGACGATGATGACCATGTTCACGGTGAGCATTGCAATCACTAATTCTGATGCGCTTTAAGCCTTGAATCTAATAAACCACCTTTTGGGTGGTTTTTTATTAGTGTTTTTCTGCGCTCAGTTAGTGATCTCAATAGCCTCGTTTGGCACTTATAGCGTTATTGTGCCTCGCTTGAACTGAGATAGGTTTAATGCAGATTAATGACGATAGGGCGCAAAAATCTCTAATAACCAGTCGATAAAAGCTTGAGCTTTTAACGGCAGGCTTGGGGATTTTGGGGTGAGTAAATAATATCGATAGGGACTGGTGAAGGGGGCGTCGAAGGGGATGACTAAGCTGCCGTTTGCCAGTTGTTCTTCGATGAAGAATCGCGGAATAAGTGCTGCGCCCATGCCACTCGCAGCCGCTTGACTCAACATATAAAAATGCTCGACACCAAAGGTTTGTGCTTGGGTGAGTGTTAATCCCACCTTTTCCGCCCAATACTCCCAAAGTTCGGGTCTTGTGGTGTGTTTCAGTAACGTGACGTGATTAATGTCCTCGATATTTTGCAGTTTAGGCGCTAGTGAAGGCGCGCAAACTAAGCATAAATCCTCATCCATCAGCTTGATATAATTCGCGCCCTTAGGGATAACAGTGCTACTACGGATCGCAATATCATAACGACCTTGGCTAAAATCCACTGCAAAGTCGCCAATGGATAAGTCGACATACAAGTGTGGATGGCGGGATTTAAACTGCTCCATTCTTGGAATGAGCCAATTGATGGTTAAGCTTGGCAGCACATTGATGGCTAAGGTTTGCGGCTTAGTGGGCTGACGGCGCAAGTCACTGGTAGCACTAGATAGTGTTTGCAGAGCGGCTTGAACATGGGGTAAATAGCGTTTGGCTTCATCGGTTAAACCAACTTTTTTATGTAAGCGTACAAAGAGTGCAAAACCTAAATAATCCTCCAATACTCTGATTTGTTTACTGACTGCGCCATGGGTGACATGCAACTCCTTGCTGGCTAATGTCATGCTCTGTAAACGTGCTGCGGCTTCGAAGGCACGGAGAGAATTGAGGGGCGGTAGTTCGGCAAACATTTTATTTCCTACTGCTGGAAAATCAGAACAGGACTCGGGATTTTGTGTGAGTTTATCTCACGCTGTGGCGACAATAACTCCTTTGCGTTTATTTGGCAAACGCAGTCTAATGTTCGGCAATCACTCTCTTTTTTATCAGAAGAATAATAAATCATCATGGAATTTGAACTGACTCTACAAATCGCAGCGATACTTTTTGCCGTCGCTATGGTGGCTGGTTTTATTGACTCAATCGCCGGTGGCGGAGGCTTGCTGACCATTCCTGCACTTATGTGGGCAGGCTTGCCGCCTGCGGTTGCCTTAGGGACAAATAAGCTGCAGGCCTGTGGCGGCAGTTTTTTTGCGAGTTTGTACTTTGTCCGTAAAGGGCTGGTTGATCTTAAATCCGTTAAGTTAGCCTTGATTTGTGCATTTATCGGTGCGGCATTGGGTACGATTCTAGTTCAACTCGTCGATACTAAAGTGCTGGAGTTGATGTTACCTTTTTTGATTTTGGCTATTGGTTGTTACTTTTTATTTTCGAAAAAGATTTCAGAAGATGATAAACATCAAGTGCTGACTCCTACCGCATTTGCCTTTACTGCGGCATTGGGCGTGGGATTGTACGATGGCTTTTTTGGCCCTGGTACTGGGAGCTTTTTTGCGCTGGCCTTTGTATCGCTAGCGGGGTTTGGTTTGGCGAAAGCAACTGCCCACGCAAAACTACTTAATTTCTCCACTAACATTGCTTCGCTGATCTTCTTTGCCTTGGGCGGAAAAGTGATTTGGTTATTAGGATTAGTCATGCTGGCAGGGCAAGCGATTGGTGCAACCTTGGGTTCTCGTCTCGTGGTCACTAAAGGTACAAAGATTATTAAGCCGTTGGTGGTGACTATGTCCCTTGCTATGAGTTTTAAACTTTTGGCGAGCCAATATAATTTATTTTCGTAAACTATTTGATATTAAGCATTTTATAAAACTCACTCATCAATAGACGCTCTTTAAGCTGCGCATGAGTGTATCTTGGTGGCGTCCATCTTGGCTCAAAAGTTAAGCTGAGGTGGATATCACCCAAAAGATCCGCCAAATGACGACTTAAAACGTCTCATCCTACTTTGAGTTAGGTGTACTCTTTCAAGTTTTTTGAATAGTATTACCTGTCATTTTTAATACACTTTTTAGGCTTCTTATTGTTTTGGTGTGTATTTTAAATATTGTGTACATATTTAATCCGATTGATTTAAGTGCAGTGTCTATCTTGCCAGTCTTATTTTGCATCGACGGGCGGCATGTGCGCTCGGGTTTAGCGCCACCACTTCTTTAAAAGAGCGATTATGAAATTTATCCACACCTCGGACTGGCACATAGGTCGTCAATTACACAATCAATCACTACTGGATGATCAAGCCTTTGTGCTCGAGCAAATTATTGCTCTAGCGGATGAACACAAGGTGGATGCCGTGATTGTGGCGGGGGATATTTATGACAGATCGATTCCGCCTGCGAATGCGGTTGCGCTGTTAGATGATGTGCTTAACCGCTTAGTGCATGATTTAGGCCTGCAAGTCATTATAATTGCAGGTAACCACGATGGTCACGAGCGCTTAGGTTTTGCAGCAAAACAAATGGCGGCAAGTGGGTTACATATTATTGGCCCTTTGAGTGCTGATATTTATCCCATTACTTTGTCGAGTTCAAGCGGTGATGCGGTGTTTTATGCCTTGCCCTATGCCGAACCTGCCACAGTGCGCCAAGTTTTTGAGTGTGAGGCGGCAAGCCATGAGGCCGCAATGACGCTATTGCTTGAACAAGTACGCCAGCACGATAGCCAAGGTTTGCCGAAAGTGGTGATAAGCCATTGTTTTTTGGATGGTGGTAGCGAGTCAGAATCTGAGCGACCACTGAGCATTGGTGGCGCTGATAAAATATCGCCAACGCTATTTACTGAGTTTGATTATGTCGCCCTTGGGCATTTGCACGGACCGCAATACAAAGGTGCAGAGCATGTGCGCTACTCAGGATCGATTTTGAAGTATTCCTTTAGCGAACAACATCAACATAAGTCGGTGACCTTAGTCGAACTTAGCGCGCAAACGCCGATTAAAATTAGTTTATTGCCATTAACGTCAATACGCGATGTCCGCATCTTAGAAGGGGAGTTAGCCACATTACTCGCCCAAGGTAAAACGGATATCAAGCGTGAGGACTACCTTATGGTCAGACTTCTTGATAAACATGCCATTTTAGATGCTATGGGAAAATTGAGAGCCGTTTACCCTAATGTGCTGCATTTAGAGCGGACTGGTCTGATGGCGGGGCAGCAACAAGTCACCTTGAGCCGAGATCATATCAAAAAAGGCGAGATGGACATGTTCCGTGACTTTTTCTCTCAAGTGTCCGGCGAGTCATTAACACAAGCACAGCAAGCCGTGATGGATGAACTCCTGACTAAGCTACACAATGAGGAGCGCCAAGCATGAGACCACTTAGCCTTTCCATGTCAGCCTTTGGCCCCTTTGCATCGACTCAAGAACTTGATTTTACGGCCTTAGGGACTAATCCGTTGTTTTTGATTAATGGACCCACTGGTGCGGGTAAGACGACCTTGCTCGATGGTATTTGCTTTGCCCTCTATGGCAAAACCACTGGTAATGAGCGTGAAGGCAGCCAGATGCGCTGCGATATGGCCGATGATAGTCTGCTAACAGAAGTCACTTTTAGTTTTCAGTTGGGTAATAGCAGTTATCGTATTCGCCGTGTGCCAGAACAAGACAGGGTTAAAAAAAGCGGTGACGGCTCAACGGTGCAGAAGCCCGAAGCACAGTTATATAAGATAGACGCCGCGGGTAATGAAAGTTTGCTTGTAGCGAGCAAAGTCTCTGAGGCAACCGCTGAGATTGAAGCCTTAACTGGCCTCGATGTGGAGCAGTTTCGCCAAGTGATGGTGTTGCCGCAGGGGAAATTTCGCGAATTGTTAATGGCAGACTCCAAAGCAAGAGAACTGATATTTAGTCAGCTATTTCAAACGCATATATACCGACGTATTGAAGATTCCTTAAAAAGTAAGGCTGCAGATATCCGCGCCTTAGTGAAAGATCAACGCAGCCGCCGTGATGGCATTTTACAAAGTGCGGGTTTAGCATCCGATGACGAGCTTAGCTGTGAATTAGCCAAGCTTACGCCAGAACTTGAAACAGCCCAAAGTGCGAAAGAACAGGCATTACAGCAGCAACAATGGGTGATAAAAACCAGCGATGCCGCCCAGCATTTATTGGCCGAATTTGTGCAGTTTGATGCCTTAACTCAAACGGTTGCTGCGCTTGATGCACAGCAAGAAAACATGGCTGCGCAAACCTACAAACTGAATTTGGCTAAACAGGCGCAGCACTTGGCACCCATGCTTGAGGTGTTTGTGGCCCGTGAGCAGGAAGCCAAGGCGGCAAGTCTTTCCCTTGAACATGCGAAAACAGCATTAATCAATGCTAAACAAGCCTTCGATAACGCAGAGCTTAAGGTCGCTGATTTGCCCGTGTTGGAAGCGTCGTTACTCGAACAGGAACAGGTCAAACAGCAACTGAATGCCTTAGGGCCGCAGCTCAGGGAATTGGATAGGCTTAATAAAACCCTTGAACAAGAGCAAGCGCAGCTCATTAGCGCGAAAATACAACTTCAGAACAGCAAAAATGAGTTAACCACCGCAGTCCAAAAACGCCGTGAATTGGAATCCGCTCTGCCGCAACTACAGGCCAACAGCGAAACTCGCCTCTCATTGCAACAAGCGCATCAGCAGCAACAGCAGTTATTGTCTACCTATCAGCAATGGCAACAAGTGGCGGCAAGGGTATCGTCGACACAGGCAAAACTTGTTGAGGCTAAAGTCAAAGGGCGACAACTCAGTGCTCAGCATCAGCAAGCACAGGTTACATATAAAGCCTTATTGTTGACTTGGCATCAAGGACAGGCCGCTATTTTAGCGCGGCAATTACAGCAAGATGAACCTTGCCCTGTTTGTGGCAGCCAAACACATCCACAGCCAGCACAAAGCCAAGATCCACTCCCAAGTGATGAAGCGCTGCAATTAGCACTTGAGGCTGAAACGAATGCTCAAGAAATCCTGAGCAAAGCCAGAGCGGAATATCGTGGGCTACAAACGCAGTTAGAAACCTTGCAACAGCAAGCACAAGATCTCGCGGTCCAATTGGGCACTGCGGTTGATATTCCTTTAGACGAACATACACATACCTTGTCGCAATACGCTTTCTCACTCACTCAAGCGGAGCAAGCCCATCAGCAGTTACAGCTGTTACAGCAAGAGATTGCATTGTTGCACGCACAGGAAACGCATCTACAACAAAAGCTAGAGCAAGGACAAACACACGACAGTGCACTGCAATCTAAAGTGGATCTATTGCAGGGGCAGTTAGCGCACATGCAGCAAAGTGTTCCATCTGCGCTTGCAACGCTTGAGGCCTTAACTGCAGCAATCGCGCAAAATCAGCAAAGTATCAGCCAAATTAAGCAACAGATCACTAGTGTTAGGGATCTCCAACAACAGACTGGCCAATCTTTTGTTGCGGCTAAAGCGGCACTTAATGGTGCTGAAAATGCTGCTGAGGCGGCATTAGCCCAGCAAACGCGTGCACAGCAGCAACTCAATCAGCAATTAGTCGCAGCAGGTTTTGCCGATCAACAGGCCTTATTTGAGGCCATGCTGGATGAAGAACAACAGCGTGCATTAGCCAGCGAGATTGAGGCTTACCAACAGCGCAGTGCTTTGACCAAGGCACAGTGCGAGCAGTTAGCGCTTAAGCTTAAAGATAAAGTGCCACCTGATAGCATTAAGCTGGCTGCTGAGCTTGAGTTCGCGCAGCAAGCATTACACGCAGCAGAGCAGGCATGGCAGTTGCTTCACACGCGCACAGTATTACTGATGCAAACCCAAACCCAGCTGAGTATTGCCGATGCAAAAGCTAAGGTTTTGGAAGATGAATATGCGGTTATCGGCACCCTTGCAGATGTCGCTAATGGAAATACAGGTAATAAGATCAGTCTGCAACGTTTTGTGTTAAGCGTACTGCTTGACGATGTGTTGTTAGAGGCAAGCCACAGGCTACACCTAATGAGCAAAGGGCGTTATCGTTTACTACGTAAGGAAGATAGGGCCAAGGGCAACAAAGCTTCTGGGCTCGAATTAGAAGTAGAAGATGCTTATACCTCCAAAGTGCGTCCTGTGGCCACCTTAAGCGGTGGTGAAAGTTTTATGGCAGCATTATCTATGGCGTTAGGCCTATCTGATGTCGTGCAAGCCTATGCAGGTGGTATTAAACTCGATACTTTATTTATCGATGAAGGCTTTGGCAGTTTAGATCAAGATTCTTTAGAACTGGCCATTCGGACCCTGATGGATTTGCAATCCTCTGGCCGCATGATAGGGGTGATCTCGCACGTGTCGGAAATGAAAGAGCAGATAAATACCCGCATCGACATCAATAAAACCTCACATGGGAGCGAAATGACGATAGTTTTGCCTTAGTTGCTCATTCTCACAGAGTGCGATAAATAACAAATTGTTTTATAAGTGTTATTTATTGTATCTCCTGTGTGTTTAACATTCGGATAATACACACAAAGTGAGTTGGAAATGCCAACTAGCGCATGTTTTTCATTAATGGTACAACAAAAGAGTGAAATAGCGTTTGTCATAATCGGTTTTTTGATATAAGTTGGAAAAAATTCGGGCTTCCCTCAAAGGGACTGGTCAAAAATAGAACGCAAAGTTAACGAAAGGTGAAAAGCGTTGCAAACAGGCAAACCCAACTTTATCAACTTATCGCAAACCCGTTTGCAGAACTTATCATCGACCCAAAAGAACATTCTATTAATGGGTAGTTTGTTGATGGGTGCTGCGATGTTGATGCCGAATAATAACCATGTTACGCCAACTGCTCAGCGTATCCCTGTTGTTCTCGATATTGAAAATATTCTCCCTCAAGTTTCTGAACCTGAAGTCCTAGATCAAGCTGCACTCATTAATAATGCTCCCCAGTTTGAGCGAATTATCGTTTCCGGTGATACCTTAAGTGGGTTATTTTCCAAGGCGGGTGTTGATCAGCAGACTATGTATAAGGTTTTAGAAGCTGATTTAAACATTTTGGCACTTGATACCTTGTTACCTGGTAACAGAATGCAATTTTGGCTTGATAGTGAAGGTCAGTTACAAAAATTAGAACTTTATTTTAACGCTGCCCGCCAAGTGGTTTTTACGCGTTATGAAGACGGTAGTTTTAATGTTGAAGAAGTGAACGTTGAAGGTGTTTGGCAAAATCGAATTTTGACTGGCGATATTAAAGGTTCTTTCTACGTTTCAGCCCAAAAAATGGGCTTAGCCGCTGCAGATATTCAGCGAATTGAAGATTTACTCAAAGAAAAATTGAATTTTGCCCGTGATTTACGAGCTGGCGACAAATTCTCAGTTTTGGTAAATGATCAATATGTTGAAGGTGAACCGACGGGAAGTAGCCAAATTTTAGGCGTCAGTATTAAAAGTGGCCGTTCTGAAATTAGTGCATATCAATATTCTGATGGTAGTTATTATGATGCTAAAGGTCAGAGTTTAGTTCGGGCATTCCAACGTTATCCGTTAGCTAAACAACCGCGTATGAGTTCACGTTTTAACAGCCATCGCAAACACCCAATCACAGGGCGTATTTCTCCCCATAATGGAACAGACTTTTCTGTGCCGATCGGGACTAAAGTTGTTGCACCTGGTGATGGAATTGTCAGTTTAGTGACGGACCATCAGTTTGCTGGTAAGTATATTGTGATTGAACATGGTGGTAAGTACCGTACCCGTTACCTACATTTGTCTAAGGCGTTAGTGCGTAAAGGTCAACGTGTAACTCGCGGTCAAGTGATTGCTTTATCTGGTAATACAGGTCGTTCGACTGGCCCGCATTTGCATTATGAATTCCATATCAATGGTAAACCTGTTGATCCGTTGAAAGCCGATATTCCTATGTCGAGCAAGTTAGCGAATCAAGATTTACGCACATTCACTAATATGGTGAAGAGTCGTGAAGCTATAATGAACTTAGGTTAGCCAAACCTAAGCTAATAGAATTTATAGTATCAAAGTTTGAATAAACAATAGCACTGACTTTCTAGAAGAGTTTATCAATGCCGATGAAATGAAAATTTCATCGGCATTTTTGTTTCCACAATACTTATTATGGTAGACATTTTCCTGCTATCACGAGTACTGTTCGAGTTGTATAAAAGCTTAAAATTTGTTCGACTCGAAGTCGTGGCGATAAAACATAAGGGGATAAAATAGATAGGATCTTCAGTTAGAAGTGTTATAGCGAGTCATTCAAAAGGTTGTGAAGAGGAAAATTGTGCGGCTGAAGAGCTTATAACGTTTTTTATTAAGGACTGAACAGAGAACCCAAATGCAGTGCTAAATCGTGCCTATCAGCTTGCGTGGCGCCTTTGCATTACTTTTAATGCGCACTTGCACAATTTACCTTTTAATGCGGGACAGCCACCACAGGGTGATTTTTTAAAGGGACGTAATGCAAAGCTGTGTTCCGTGGGTAAAGGAGAAAGTCGAGTAATAATAGTCGATGAAAATGTCGCATCATTTGCGGCAATAAAATTAGCTTTCGCGAGTTTTAATTGTTTTTTGAGTGTTGACTTATTGCTATGGGCAAATTCTTGCTGAGCAATATGCTTAGAGAGTAATTGGGTGAGGTGCTTTCGTTGAGCCTTTTTATTCGTCAAAGATTTATCAGTCAGGGTGTTCAGACGAGATAAGGATGGAATCACTTTTCCTGAACTTGAAACAGATTTCGCCTGTGTTTTGAGTAACTTTTTAGCTTGTTTTTTACACCATTTGCTCAAAAGTTTATCGATATTCTGTTTCGTCATTGTCATTACTGAGTTCTCCTGCGTGAGATACTTCAGCATTCTAAATGAAAACTATTATCAGTCAAGTTTTGGGCGAAAAATATACGAAGGTTAGGTATCGACTTTATCTGTAGAATAAGGGGATATGTTAGCGTCGATGCAAGTCAATAATAAGCGCAAATCAAATTCAAACTGGTGATAATCCGGCTCCATGTGGGTACACAAATTATAGAAAGCTTTGTTGTGATCTTTTTCTTTTAAATGGGCTAATTCATGTACTACGACCATACGCAACAAAGGTTCTGGCACACGCTTTAAACGCGAAGAAATGCGAATTTCGTTCTTCGCTTTGATTTTATTGCCTTGAACTCGTGCTACGTAAGAATGCAAGCCAAGTGCATGATGGCTAATATTAATTTTGTCATCAAATATCACTTTTGAGAGCGGGGAGGACTGGCGTAAAAATTGATTTTTAATCGTCTGAGTATAGTCGTACAGCGCTTTATCGCTACGAACGCTATGTATGACAGGATGACGTTTCAGCAATAGCTTGGGTAATGTGCCAGCATCGAGATGTTGCTGTACCTGCTGTTGAATATCAAGGCTGTAACCGTTTAAGTACTTTAATGGATTCATAGAGGATTTAGCTCCGAATGACTTCGGAGCCTGAGTTCATCACATTACTTATACTTTGCCAAAAATTCGGCGATTTTGATGGGCATAAGCGGCTTCGAAAGCTAACTGCTGTACTTTTTTAAGATCTAAACTATCGAAATCAACTTGGGGTGGATTGCGCTTGTTTTGCTCTTTGATAGTGACAGGAGACAATAGACTGACAGGTAATTCCCCTAATTGAATGGCTGCTTCAAGTTTAAAGCTTGTCGCTGAACCCGCGAGTTTACCTTTTTGCTCACGTTCTATGATGACAACTTCATCAACGCGATAATCTTGCATAAGCTTATGAAAAGCGAAGTGAAACTCACGAATAGCTTCTGTGGTAGCAGATTGGGAAACGGTGAAAGACACCTTACGGCATTCTGGCACATTGAAGGTTTCACCTTCATAGCTCAATAAACTGATAATGGCTTCGCCACCTTTTAATTCAACACCACAAACTCTCATGTTACACCTTCAAAATATCGATAATAGCGCTATTGTAGCTGGAAATGACATGAGGATCAGTGTTTACCATGCGCTTTTGATTCGCTTGGCGACAGACTGATAATTTTAGTATGTCAATTTCCAGTATTAGATCATGCCTATGTGATTTGTATCAGAGATAATATCTGATGTTAAATCCACCGGCCTTTATGCATAAATTAGTTTTAAACTTCTTCAGTATCATTATCTTGCAGTAATTGTGCCGCAGCAGGTTTTCTACGCATAGGAGCATCGCCGACATCCACGCCCGTGATGAAACGCTTATCCCGCGACGGTGCTGGTGTGGTTGCTTTGGTTCTTTTGCTCTTACCTTTAGCAAGCTCCGCTTTAGCAACACGTTTTACTGGCGTTTGTTTAGCTTTGCTTTTTAGACCACTAAATTTAGCTTCTAGGCCTGGAATTGTGCTGATCTCAAAGGTTTTTCTGAGGAAGACTTGGACTTTCTTAAAGTTGTCCCAATCTTTTGGCCCGACGAGCGATATCGCATCACCTTTTGCGCCTGCACGACCAGTACGGCCGATACGATGCACGTATTCTTCGGCAAATTTAGGCATGTCGAAGTTAACGACCAAGGACACATTGAGCAAATCCAGGCCGCGAGAGGCGACATCGGTTGTCACTAGTACTTGTTGTTGGCCACGGGCAAATTGGTCCATGATTTGGTTTCGTGCGGCCTGCTTTAAATCACCGCTGAGTGCGGCGGTTGCAAAACCTTGCGTGGTTAATTTAGCGGCTAAGCGCTCAGTATCTGGACGCGTCGCGGTAAAAATAATCACTTGTTTATGGGTTTCATCTTTGAGCAAACGGGCTAATAACGCTTCTTTATGGTCTAAGTGGTCACATAAAAAGATACGTTGATGAATATCGTTATGCTCAGAGTGAGCCGCGCCAATCGCCACGTGCGCTGGATTTTTTAGTAATGTTGCTGCGATATCATTGATTTCGTCGTGATCTAACGTGGCAGAAAACATCAGAGTTTGACGGCGTTTATGATCGGCTGCATCGTTGATGGCTTTTAACTGCGGGGCAAAGCCTAAATCTAACATGCGGTCGGCTTCATCGAGGACTAATAACTCTAAGCCATTGAGAAAAAGATGCTTCTGTTCTAAATGATCGGCGATACGGCCTGGAGTCGCGACAATAAAATGCGGTTCTTTCGCTAAGGCTTTGGCTTGGTCATTAAAGTTTTCACCGCCCAGTACGCTGATGGCCTTGTATTGGGTGTTGGCGACAAGGAGGCGAAGCTGACTATAAACCTGATGTGCTAGTTCGCGAGTCGGTAATAAAATCAAGACTCTAGGATCACGTTTCGACAGTGAGCGGGTAGAAATGACTCTTTGCAATGCGGGTAACAAAAACGCTAAGGTTTTACCTGAGCCCGTTTTTGATGACGCCATTAAATCTTTACCTGCCAATGCGATAGGCAGTGCTTGTTCCTGGATGGCGGTGGGTTCTGTGATCCCCATATGTTTTATGCTTTGAAGCAGACGCTGGTCCAGAGAAAAATCGGTAAATTGCAAAGGTATATCCCCTAAATCTTAGTAAGGGCAGATTATAGCCTTAATCGCCCTTGCTCAGCTATCCACATCGGTGATTATCTCTGCTTCATGCACGGATTGATGTAGAAAGTGTGCCATTTATGCTCTGTTGATTGTATTTATTTACATTGGTATTACAACCTCTTAATTGTGTCGTTTTTACCGATTGACAGTGGATATGGCAGGATTTTACGTTATCGTGTACTGCATTGAGTTACAGGAGAAATGATTTATGGCTAACGGAACAACCCCTTCGGTAGGTATTGCCTTGGGCAGTGGGGCGGCGAAAGGTTGGGCACATATAGGTGTATTGAATGGTTTAGCTGCCATGGGTATTAAGCCCGATAAAGTGGCTGGATGTTCGGTGGGGGCTTTAGTGGGTGCCGCTTACGCCCATGATCATTTACCCGAGTTAGAAAAATGGGTGCGCGGTTTTTCTAGTTGGGACGTGCTTGGCTTGATGGATATTCGATGGCGTAAGGGCGGGCTTATCGGCGGAGACAAGGTGTTCGATGTGCTGCATGCACGTATAGGAGATGTGAATATTGAGAATCTCAATCGTCCCTTTGCAGCCGTCGCGACTGACTTATACTCTGGTCAGGAAATTTGGTTTACTGAAGGGGATTTACGGCAAGCGGTACGGGCCTCTTGCTCCATGCCGGGGATTTTAGCCCCTGTCAGACAAGGAGAACGCTGGTTAGTCGATGGCGCTGTGGTGAATCCTGTTCCTGTTTCGGTTAGCCGTGCCATGGGCGTTGATGTAGTGATTGCAGTGGATTTATATGGTTATCATTCTGGGCGTATCCAAGTGTTACCCGTGAATATGACCAGCCAAAGGACTGTCCAAGCTGAAATGGATATGCCAGCGCGACAAGAAACGGGCTTTATGGATTTATTTGCCCGTGGCCGAGATTATGTCAGTAACCTAACCGATAAGTTTTCGCTCGGCACTAAATCGAATCCGGGGATGATTGCTGTGATGTCGCAATCTATGGGTATTTTAGAGCAAAGACATAAGCGGGCGCGGTTGATGGGCGATCCACCAGATATTTGTATTGTGCCAGAGGTGGGAAATATCGGCACTATGGAGTTTCACCGTGCTGATGAGGCGATTGCCGCCGGCGAAGCTGCGGTGGAGAAAGTCGCCCACTTGATTGAAGCTGCGCTCTGGAAAGGCTGATGATGCAAAATGTAGAGTCAAAAGCTTTCATATAGATAGTGTTTGATTGCAAGATAAACAAAAGTCGGTATCACTTTCGCGATACCGACTATTTGCTATCTCATATTGAGATGTTTATACCGCTTTGTTGGTGACTTAGGCTAGTTTTACCAACATTTTACCGCGATTCTTACCTTCAAATAGACCGATAAAAGCATCAGGTGCTTGTTCAAGCCCTTGATAAATTGTTTGTTCTGCTTTGACTTTGTCTTCCGCTAACCATTGAGCCATTTTTGCGGTGAACTCAGGATAATGCGCCCAATGTTCGGATACGATAAAACCTTCTAACTTGAGTTTTCGCATTACAATTAGGGCTAAGTTGTCAGGGCCAGGTGTTGGAGTTGTGTTGTTATATTGCGAAATCATACCGCAAACAGCGATACGTCCATGATCTTTCATATTGCTCAGCGCTGCGGCTAAATGCTCGCCACCGACGTTCTCAAAATACACGTCAATTCCTTCTGGGGCGGCTTTTGTCAACGCTTGGGTGAGATTGCCACAAGTTTTGTAATTGATGACCGCATCAACACCATAACTTTTTAATAATTCAGCTTTTTCATCTGAACCGACAGAGGCTATTACACGAGCACCTATTAGTTTACCAATTTGGCAGGCTACGCTACCTACTGCGCCAGAGGCGGCGGAAACGAACAGTGTCTCACCCGCTTTTAAATCTGTAATGCGAGTCAGTCCTGTCCAAGCTGTCATGCCTGGCATTCCGAGTACGCCGAGGAAATGTGAATTATCAAGCGTAGTTAGTGGTAAAGCTGTCAGTCCTGCGGTATCTGTGACTGCGTGTTCACGCCAACCTAGCATGCTGCTGACTTTAGTACCAACCGGGAACTCGGTGTTTTTTGACGCGATAACTTCACCAATCGCACCGCCTTCTAAGACTTGATTTAAGGCGAAGGGCGGAACATAACTCTTGCGATCAACCATGCGCCCGCGCATGTAAGGGTCAACCGACATCCATAGATTTTTAATCAGCACTTGTCCATCAGCGAGCGGTGCTAACGCTTTATTTACTAAAGTAAAGTTCTGTGCTGTAGGCATGCCTTCTGGGCGACTAGCTAGATGGATTTCACGGGTTTCAGTCATACTCTTCATAAAAACTCACCTTTTGTTTGTGCGCAAACTAATGATGTTAACTCTACGTGGCTTTAAGATTGAATGCAAATAGTTTGCGCGCAAACTAGATGGGGTGGCGCAGATCGGATAAGATAGCGTTATGTTTAAATGACAGGCGCTTAAACGTGCAGAATTGCTTACCTCAACATGAGCTAGACGCTACAAAACAGACTCATAGCCAAGCTTCTAGCGATCCACTCTGTTTATCCGATAATGTTTGTTTCGCGTTATATTCTGCGAGCAATGCATTAGTGCGTGCTTATCGGCCTCTACTCGAGGCATACGAGTTAACTTTCCCTCAATATTTAGTGATGCAAACCCTGTGGCGTCAAAACAGCTGCAGCCAAACCCAACTATCAATGGCGACTAAACTCGATATGGGAACCCTAACGCCAATCGTCAAGCGGTTAGAGTTGAAGGGGTTGATTACGCGATTAGCCTGCGTTGAAGATGAGCGGAAAAAGCTGATCACTCTGACAAGTCAAGGAGAGGGTATCAGGCACGAAGCTCTTGCCTTGAAGCAAACCTTGCTTGATAAAGTGCAGATGGACGCTGAGGCACTCGATTTACTAAGGCGGCAATGTCTTGCCTTGATCGAAGACATACAGTCCTAGATATAAGTTAGTTTATGCATAGTGATGCTATTAACTCAGGGGTTGCACTGATTAATACTTGATTGGCTTAGTTTTTGCTTTAAAACCGTCATTGAGTCTTAGACGCCGAATTTTTGACGATGAATTCTATTTTAAATGCCTTTAATCTTAATCGCAGCAGTGCCAGTATCGCCGATGCCTATGGTGCCAATAGCCAAAAGACGAGCACGGCTAAAACCGATACTACGACAGAAACAAATAAAACGCAGACGGATGCTACCAAACCCGATAACGGTAAAACCGATGAGATAGCGCTGTCGCCAAGGGCGCAACGCGCACAGAAAATTCAATCGATGGCGAAGGATTTTTTTGCCGATGGTCAATTTGGCGTCGCCGATATTCCCGCATTGGTGTCGCGCTTACAAAAAGATGGCATTTTATCGGATGTGCAACTCGAGCGTTTATCGAAAAACGGTATTACAGTGCCGAGCACAACAACGCCGACTAAACAATCGTTGCAAGATTTTTTAGATGATGAAATAAAATCATTAGCTAAAAAATCACCTAATAATCCTCTTATCAATACCTTAGTTGATGCTAAGAACGTCTTAACCAATATGGATGATGCTCAGTCGCCGGTGCTAGCCCAGAAGGCCACGAAAGTCCTTAGCCAATTGACGGATTATTTGAATTCTGAACCTCCGCTTACGGATGCTCAAAAGCAGCAGTGGCAGGGGCTAAAATCTATGATGCAACTCGCTTCATCTATGGGGGCGCATCAATCTGCATCGGGCCAACTCAGTAGTTATCTTGCGCTTGCTAAACGTTAATTCACATCCATAGTGCGTGATAAACACAAATTGTCACGCATTCAACTAGCTGGGTTTAATCAGCAGGTCAAGGCGCAATTTTCAGATAATTGGGCCTAGCTGCAGTTCTTGTTTGTTCTTTTATTTCATCCTAAAAACTATGATCTGGATCATGGACTCCTTACCGTCATTGTAGCCTAATGCTCTACATATTGTGTTTTGTGCTTTTAAAATCACTAGATGTAGTGTTAATTTTTAGGCGAGATGGAGAGGAACTGAACAATGCCAGTCGTAATTAAGCGTGATGGTTGCCGCACACCTTTTGATGAAACAAGGATAAGGGATGCAGTGAATGCCGCTGCAAACTCAGTTGGAATAGAGGATGGCGACTATGCAGCGACAGTGGCAGCGTGTATCAGTCAGAGCGTCGCGCCATTAGCTGAAGTCGATATCCACCATCTACAAGATGCGGTTGAGAATTTACTGATGGAAGGGCCGTACAAGTCCCTTGCGCGGGTGTATATCGAATACCGTCACGACAGAGATGTGTGCCGTGAAGCGACCAGTAAACTCAACCTCGAAATCCGTGGTTTAGTTGAGCAAAGCAATGCGGCTTTACTCAATGAAAATGCTAATAAAGATTCAAAAGTCATTCCTACTCAGCGGGATTTACTCGCGGGCATAGTCGCGAAACATTACGCCAAGAGTCATATTTTGCCAAAGGATGTGGTCGCTGCCCATGAAGCGGGCGAGATCCATTACCACGACCTAGATTACTCGCCGTTTTTCCCGATGTTTAACTGCATGTTGATTGATTTAGCTGGCATGTTGACCCACGGCTTTAAAATGGGTAATGCCGAAATTGAAACCCCTAAGTCTATTTCAACAGCGACAGCTGTGACCGCGCAGATCATTGCCCAAGTGGCGAGTCATATCTATGGCGGCACAACTATCAACCGTATCGATGAAGTGTTAGCGCCATTTGTCGCTAAGAGCTACGACAAGCATTACCAAATTGCCCTGAATTGGAAGATCACCGATGCCAAAGCCTTTGCTACGGCACAAACTGAAAAAGAATGTCACGATGCATTCCAGTCTTTGGAATATGAGGTCAATACTTTACACACTGCCAATGGCCAAACACCGTTCGTGACCTTTGGGTTTGGTTTAGGCACGTCATGGGAATCACGCTTAATTCAGCAATCAATGCTCAAAGTGCGGATGGCGGGATTGGGTAAAAATCGCAAGACTGCAGTATTCCCTAAGCTAGTGTTTGCGATTCGCGATGGTATTAATCATAAAGCGGGCGA
This sequence comes from Shewanella sp. ISTPL2, assembly GCF_013283205.1. Taxonomy (NCBI): domain Bacteria; kingdom Pseudomonadati; phylum Pseudomonadota; class Gammaproteobacteria; order Alteromonadales; family Shewanellaceae; genus Shewanella; species Shewanella sp. ISTPL2. The sequence continues at coordinate 1,114,584 of NZ_JAAPAV010000001.1, forward strand.
TTGCAATTACGATGTAAAACAGATGGCGCTCAAATGCGCGACAATGCGCATGTATCCCGACATTCTCAACTACGAGCAAGTCGAGAAAGTGACCGGTTCATTTAAAACCCCAATGGGCTGCCGTAGCTTTTTAGGCACCTATGAAGAAAATGGCGAGCTTGTGCATGAAGGGCGCAATAATTTGGGAGTGGTCAGTTTAAACCTGCCGCGGATTGCCTTAGAAGCCAATGGCGATGAGACTGAATTTTATCGTATTTTAGATGACAGATTAGTATTAGCCCGTAAAGCGTTGGATACCCGTATTGAGCGACTGAATGGTGTTAAAGCCCGCGTGGCACCTATCCTTTATATGGAAGGCGCCTGTGGTGTACGCTTGCGCGCTGATGATGATGTGGCGCAAATCTTTAAAAATGGCCGCGCTTCGATTTCACTCGGTTACATTGGCCTGCATGAAACCATGAATGCACTCTATGGCACCCAAACCCATGTATTTGACGATGCACAATTAAGGGACAAAGCCGTCGCTATTGTAGCTTATCTTAAAGCGGCTACCGATGCGTGGAAGGCCGAAACAGGTTATGGCTTTAGTCTGTATAGCACGCCAAGTGAGAGTCTCTGCAGCCGTTTTTGTAAACTGGATGCGAAGCAATTTGGGCTAGTCACAGGGGTGACAGATAAGGGCTATTACACCAATAGTTTTCACCTCGATGTGGAAAAAAGTGTTAACCCTTACGATAAAATTGATTTTGAACAGCCATATCCCGCTATCGCGAACGGTGGTTTTATTTGTTACGGTGAATATCCCAATATGCAGCATAACCTCGAAGCGCTGGAAAACGTCTGGGATTATAGCTACAGCCGCGTGCCTTACTATGGCACTAACACGCCAATTGATGAATGCTACGACTGTGGCTTTACCGGCGAATTTAGTTGTACCAGTAAAGGGTTCACTTGCCCTAAGTGTGGCAATCATGAACCTAGTCGGGTTTCTGTGACGCGCCGTGTGTGCGGTTACTTAGGCAGTCCTGATGCGCGGCCTTTTAATTATGGCAAGCAAGAAGAAGTAAAACGCAGGATCAAACACTTGTAACACTATTACCTTATTCTGCCTGTTAGACTTATTCCGTGGCATCAATGGTGCTATGGGATAAGTACCAATGTTAAAAGATGAAATGCACTGTGAGTAACCATCAATGAATTACCATCAGTATTTCCCTATCGATGTGGTCAATGGCCCAGGTACGCGTGCGACCTTGTTTGTCTCTGGCTGTGAGCACCAGTGCCGCGGTTGTTACAACCAAAGCACGTGGGATCCCCGTTCTGGGCATGTGTTTGATAGGACGATGGAAGATAGGATTATTGCCGATCTCAATGATCAGCGGATTGTGCGCCGTGGTTTATCGCTTTCGGGCGGCGATCCTTTATTGCCTGTCAATCTCAGTGCCATTTTGACGCTCGTCAAACGAGTCAAGGCTGAGTGTAAGGGGAAGGATATTTGGCTGTGGACAGGTTATGTGCTCGATGAGTTGAGTGATGAACAGCGCGCCGTGTTGGCCTATATTGATGTGCTGGTGGACGGAAAATTTGAACAAAGTCTTGCCGATCCGAGTCTTGTCTTTCGCGGTAGCAGCAATCAGATCATTCGTTTGTTATAAAAGCGGTAACGAGGATCTGTAACTTGCTGCTATAATCTCAGGCCTTGACACAGACGCTAGCATAATCAGGCTAAGATTTTACTGTGGCTAACTTAGGTAATTTAAGGTAACAGAATGAATTTAAAGCAAGAACTGCAGCAGCTTAACGATAAATTAGATAAATTTCGTCGTAAACTTGCTGCGGCTGAACAAAGAGGCGATGACGTCATTATTGCCCAGTTCAAACGCGAAATCGCTGCGGTCACTAAGCAAATCGGCAGTGTGAAAGGGCAACAAACCCGCTTATTGAATAAGCAAGGGTCAGATATCAAAGGTTTGCCTTTCCATCGTGCTTTGACAAAAGCGGAACAAGCGGACATGGGCAAACTGAAAAAGTCTGTCAAAGGGCTTGTGGTAATCCACCCTATGACGGCTATCGGCCGTGAAATGGGGCTAACGGAAGTTACTGGATACGCTCCCGCAAAATTTTAATGTGGGATTGGATGTCACTGGCACGGGATCGAGTGTCGATCACGTGTTTGTGCTCCTGTATTTAATGCACTGCTTCGTTTTAATCCATTCCTTCGTGCTGCCCATCGAAAAGACATTCATGTTTGGTTTAGTTGATTAAAACACTAAAGTATTTCTGGATTGTTCGAAAACACTTTAGAATAGTGCGCTTAGTTGGCTAAGTGCCTAATCCTCGTTTTGTTTCTAGGGATCTTATTCGTCTCATGGAATGAGAGTTGTCGTTAAGGTTAAGTATGTCGATAAAATATGTCGCGACGTCAAAGTTACCCACTCCTTGGGGCGTGTTTGCCATGCATGGTTTTGAAGATACCGAATCAGGTAAAGAGCATGTTGCGCTCACATTCGGTACACTCAGTGCGGATGAACCTGTGTTGGGCCGTATTCATTCCGAGTGTTTAACCGGCGATGCTTTATTTAGCTTGCGTTGTGACTGTGGTTTTCAGTTACAAGCTGCCATGCAAAATATTGCGGAAACGGGCAGTGGCTTTATCCTCTATTTACGCCAAGAAGGCCGTGGCATTGGTTTGCTGAATAAAATTCGCGCCTATGAGCTGCAAGATAAAGGCGCCAACACGGTTGAAGCCAACGAGCAACTCGGTTTCGAAGCGGATATGCGTAAATACGACATGATCAAGCCTATGCTGGAACAGATAGGGGTGAAGCATGTGCGTTTGATGACCAATAATCCGCGTAAAGTGAAAGCGATGAAGGAGTTTGGCATCGAAGTGGTTGAGCGCGTACCGCTGCAAGTTGGTAAAAATCGTTATAACGAAGCGTACTTAAAAACTAAATCCACTGAGCTTGGACACATGATGTCTGAATATCATTTTATGGATGAAAATAAGTAATTTTGTCATCATGATGAGTCGACCGATTGAGTTAAAAATGAGGAAGGTTTAAGTCAATTGAGCCATTGTTTCAGTCGGTTGCTATTAAGCTTGTCGCTAATGTGCTTGGCATTACTGAGCGTTATTTCTACCACCTTTGCCGATAGTATTTCCGCTACAAATACATTCATATCTGCATCTCAAGCGGATGATTCCGGCTTTTCTATCAATCATGCATCTAATAGTAATGCTAATGGTAGTAATCTGATAGAAACTAGTGCTAATCCAAATTCTGTTTACGCCTTTGGTAGTTATCTTGGCACTGGCGTTTACCGCGCTGCAAACCAAAATGCGACCGTCGTTAGTATTCCGTTAACTTTTGATTTGAAGAAAGATAGCGGTAGCCAAACTTGGTTACGTTTACCTATCTCCTTTGGCTTTTTTGATTATTTAGCCAAAGATATCACTGAAGGCGAGTTACCGTCGTCGATAGGTACTATGACGGTTACCCCAGGTTTTGAGCATCATTGGCAGGCGAGCGAAAATACTCGAATGGAAGGGTATTTAGATATCGGTTTTGGCACTAACTTCGATAAAAACGATAACGTTGCTATTATCGCCTCAGGGATCAGTAGCTTGTATGACTTTACCTTAGCAGGGCAGGATGCTGTGTGGGTATCGAGATTACGCTTTGCTGGGTACAGCGAGCACTATGGTAGGTTTTCGGATCAATTTGCAGTACTACAAACAGGTGTTGATTTAGGGTTAGCACCACGCTGGCAATGGTGGGATCTGCAGGTGCAACCAAGGATCTTTGCTGTAGGCTATTGGTATTTCAATGAACTTAGATTTATTAGCGAGATAGAGCAAGATACTATTGTTTCTGGCAGCTATGAGGCAGGCTTCTCCCTTGCCTTTTCTAAGCCGTTAGGCGGTGAATTATTGAGTGTTGATCGCATCGGATTCAGTTATCGTCGTGGCGATGGGCTCAATGTTTGGCGTTTAATGTTTAGCTTTCCTATCTAGGTTATCATCCATTACGGGCTGTATTACAAAGACTATTGGTAAGTTATCTTGTCTAAGCTGACTTTTGCGCGTCGCGCATCTTCTTATCAGTTAAGGTCGCTATTTGACTACTTAGCTGCATTATTTGTTCTTGGATTAACTTACGCTGTTGCTCCGCAACCTCAGAGTCATCTCCTTTAAGTTTGGCCAGCATTTTTTGTAGTGCTTTGATCTGCTCTTTTATTTTCTGGATTTGTTGGTCGATTAACGTCATGGGCTCTTCTGACGCATCATTTTCTGTTCCATCTTTTTTGGCTGCAGCATTGTCTCTTAAAGGGGCACCTACATCTGCGGACAATGCGGCGCGGCCGGCTGAAGAAATGGAGACTGTGTCTTGAGTATCCTGCGCATCTGCTGTCGATTCATTAGTCGCCGTTTTTGTTGTGGCAGGAGTTGCTGCGATATATGCGCCCGATACCGGAGTGAAAGTTGAGCCGATTGTGGCACTGTTTATTCCATTAATGCTCATTCCATACTCCATTAGATGCAAACTGTGTTGATACTCAAATCGCTATCGGCCATTAATTGGAAAACTGAAGCTAATTTTTGGCTTATTTGGCAAAAAGCGCGATATTGCTGATGACAATACAGCCCTCAAGTGAGGACTGTTCACGTTTTATGGCTGCAGAGGGCGAAGATTAACTGTTACCCCAAATATGGCTATTTACTTTGTCATCTGTGTTAGGTTTATCGCTTTTAGCTGACTTGTCAGGGGGAGTTTGATTGGTTTTCTTCGTCGCAATTTTTGCCGCAGGCTTCTTAGCGGTTTGACTCGCTTCCGCTTTAGGTGGAGGCAAGGGTAATTTGTTGGCTCTTAAATAAAGATATTCGACTTTATCCCGCGCCCACTCTGTTTTTCTCAAAAAACGTAAACAGGATTTGATGCTGGGATCGTGGGTAAAACAGCGGATATTAATTCTTTCCCCTAATTCTTCCCAGCCGTATTTCTCGACTAAATAAGTGATGATCGTTTCCAGTTTAATGCCGTGGAGCGGGTTATTCGATTGATTCATATTATGCATGTTGCAATGTGCTATGGCGGGAGTATAGCAGTTTTGTATGCCTGATACAGTGTGGAATGGTATCGAGTCAAGCTTGAATACCTTGCTAGCTTAAACCTGTGATAGCTGTTATTGGTGGAGCAGTATGATCAAAACAGGCGCAATAAAGCGCCTGTTTTAGGTTGGTCATTTGGACTGTTTGACTAGTCTTTGACTGGCTCTTTAAGCTCAGTTTCAACCGGTAAATCAATTTCGCCTTTACCTTTGGTTTTCACAATCAAGAGTGCTGTAATCACTAAGGTTGTGACTATGCCCGCTATGGTTGATACCGTCATAGGTAAACCTGCGCCTAAGGTTGACGAGTTCAGTAGGAAGGTGATTACCACAGTGGTCATAAACATCGCTGGAATTGTCGCAATCCAATGTAGTTTGTTATGTCGTAGCAGGTAAGCCGAAGCCGTCCACAGCATTAATACTGCAGTGGCTTGGTTTGCTACACCGAAGTAGCGCCAAATCACACCAAAGTCCACTTGGGTCAATATGCCGCCGATAACAAACAGTGGGAGAGCTAACACTAAGCGCTTTGGTAGTGAGATTTGTGGCATCTTGAAAAATTCAGCCAGAATCAAACGTGCAGAGCGGAAAGCCGTATCGCCTGAGGTAATCGGCAGAATAATCACCCCTAGGATAGCCATAAAGCCACCGATAGCGCCTAACAGACCGGTAGAGGCCTCATAGACGACGTTGGCAGGGTTACCTGACATACCCGCACTCAACCCTTCTACTCCGCCAAAGTAAGACAACGCGATGGCACACCAAAGCAATGCGATTATGCCTTCGCCTATCATGGCGCCAAAGAAGACGAAGCGACCATTCGTCTCGTTTTCAACGCAGCGGGCCATTAACGGTGATTGAGTAGCATGGAAACCCGATACCGCGCCACAGGCAATAGTGATGAATAGGGCAGGCCAAAGTGGCATGTCGTTCGGATTTAAGTTTTGGAAGAAATCGCCCGCTTGTACGTTAGGCAGTAAGGTATGCTCGCTTGATAGCATAATTGCGAAAGCTAAACCAAACGACATGAAGAACAATAAAGCGCCAAAGAAGGGGTACAGACGACCGATAATTTTATCGACAGGTACCACAGTTGCAATCAGGTAATAGACGAAGATTATACCAACGAAGATACTGACATCCCAACCGGTAAGCTTGCCAAGTAAGCCAGCAGGCGCAGAGATAAAGACCACACCGACTAGCAGTAACAGCACAATAGCAAACACGTTCATGAAGTGTTTGGCGCTCTTACCTAAATACTTACCCGCAAGGTTTGGCACGGATTGACCGCCATTGCGCACTGACAACATACCGGAGAAGTAGTCATGTACTGCACCTGCAAAGATACAGCCAACCACAATCCACAACATGGCTGCAGGACCATAGAGTGCACCTAAGATAGGACCAAAGATTGGGCCTACGCCTGCAATGTTTAATAATTGAATTAGATAGACTTTGCCTTTAGACATAGGCACAAAGTCGACGCCATCAGTTTGACTGAAAGCGGGTGTTTGACGATTAGCGTTAATGCCGAAGACTTTCTCGACAAAGGCGCCGTAGATAAAGTAGCCGCCGATCAGTAGACCGACACAGAGTAGGAACCACATCATTTTTGTTATCTCCCCATTTGAGTTCTGGCGAGTGTAAACAAGTTGTTGATATAAAACTTTGTAATCTCAATGAGTGGTCGAAAATGCAGTGTGAGCGGCAATAGGCGAGCTTAAGTGGTTACCATTTTATGTTAACGGTGAGTGTTGTTGGCTATCTTATGGCTAAAAATACATCGCTAAGATGACTTTTGGATTGTGTTTATTGAAAGCCAAATAGCTGTTTAAGGCTTTTAAGATAGCGGCGTGATACGGGGACTTTATCGCCTAAATGAGTGGTGACTTCAGCCCCAGTATCTAACAGCTCAATTTCAGCAATCGCCTTAGGTGAAATTAAATACTGCCGATGGCAGCGCACCAGTGGGGTTTTTTCTTCGAACACTTTCAAGGTCAACTGGGTATGGACTTTGCCTTTCGTGCTGGCCACATGGATGCCGCTTAAGTCACTGAACACATATTCCACATCTTGGATTGCAATGACTTTGAGTTTATTGCCGCTGTAGCAGGGAATATGTTCAAGACTCTTTGGGGTAATGGAGTCCATAGCCTGAGGCGTTAGATTTTTACGCACACGAGTGAGGGTTTTACTGAGTCTGTCGGCATCTATGGGTTTGAGTAAATAATCGAAGGCATGATTGTCGAAGGCTTTGACGGCAAACTCGTCGTATGCGGTGACAAACACGATTTTCGGCATGTCATCGGGGTCGAGCATTGCAATAAGTTCCATGCCCGAAATGCGTGGCATTTGGATATCAAGAAAGATTAACTGAGGTTTTTCTTTGGTTATGCTCTGTAATGCCTCAATAGCATTGGCGCATTGACCGACGATTTGGATGTCGTGTTCTTGCCCTAAAAGGTCAGCTAATTCTTCACGAGCAAACAGCTCATCATCGACAATTAAACAAGTGATCACGTGCGGTTATCCATATTTGATGTTTCAGGGCTTTCTATGGGCAATCTTATGGTGACACGAGTCAATTGATCGGGCTCGCACTCCACTGTCACGCCGTATTGTTCGCCAAAAATATTTTGAATTCGCTTATGCACTAAGTTCATCCCTAGACCTTCTGAGCCCTCAATGGGCTGATACAACCCGGCATTGTCTGTGACTTCTAGCTCCAGCACATCATTTTCGAGCTTGCCAGTCACTTTAATCTGCCCTTGCTCAATCATGTGCGAAGTGCCGTGCTTTACGGCATTCTCAATAATTGGCTGCAGGGTAAAGGCGGGGACTTTACAGTGGTAGAGTGATTCAGGTATCGCGATACTGACTTGTAATTTATCAATAAAACGCGCTTTTTCAATGGTGAGATAGGACGCTATGTGATCTAGCTCATCCCCAAGCGTCACTAAGCCTGTCGTTCGCTTTAAATTGATCCGTAAAAATTGTGATAACTGCTGCAGTAGCTGCTTAGACATATCAGGATCACGTTTGATAATCGCGCTAATGGTATTCAGTGCATTAAATAAAAAGTGCGGATTGACCTGAGCCTGCAGCAATTTAAGTTCGGCTTGAGTTAGTAGATTTTGCTGTTGCTCAAAACGCCCATAAAGAATTTGGTTTGATAATAGGCGGGCAATACCTTCACCTAAAGTACGGTTGATATTCAAAAAAAGTTTATTCTTAGGCTCATAGAGTTTAATCGTGCCAATGACTTCAGTATCACTGCGCAGCGGGATCACTAGACTTGACCCTAGACGGCAATGAGAAGAAATAGAGCATGCATAGGGCGTTTCAACGCCATCGGCGAACATGACCTTATTTTGATTGATGGCTTCTAAGGTGATTTTGGACGAAATCGGTGTACCTGGGAGATGGTGATCGGCGCCTATGCCAATAAAGGCTAACAGTTTTTCCCTGTCCGTGATGGCCACTGCACCCACATTGGTTTCTTCGATGACGATTTGGGCGACGTGACTACTACTTTCTTCGTTAAATCCTTTGGATAGTAATCCGACACTGCGTTCGGCAATTTTTAATGCCTTAGTCGAAAAGCTCGATGAGAGTTTATCAAACATGGTTTTTTGGTCACGGATCATGCTCATAAAGAGTGCCGCTCCCACGGAATTGACTAATAACATGGGCGGCGCGATTTGACGTACTAATTCCCATGCATCATCGAAGGGGCGTGCGACCAAAAGTATGATGCTCATTTGCATCATTTCAGCATAAAAAGTCACTAGGCAAACGAGTAATGGATTGTAGATGAGCTCACTTTTATCTGCGCGTCTTAAGTAGAAGCTTATCATCCCTGCGGATAAGCCTTCTAAGGTGGTAGAGATGGCGCAGGCTATATCAGTAAAGCCGCCCATACTGTAGCGGTGTAGCCCACCAGTCAGCCCCACCAGAAAACCAGTAACCGGTCCTCCTAATAATCCGCCTAAAACTGCGCCCATAGCACGAGTGTTGGCAATCGCTCCCGAGGTTTGCTCACCAAAATAAGTGGCCATGATGCAGAAACTCGAAAAAATCAGATACATAAAAATCTTATGTGGCAGACGAGGAGACGTTTCGGCAAACAGTTTAAACAGCGGTGTTTTACTGACTAAGTAAACGATCACTAAGTACAGCGACATCTGTTGGGTCAGTAATAGGATCAAAGACATAATGGCTCACATTATCGTCACAGATGTCGGCGCAGTCGTCCCCATTTGAAAGTTTGTGCGCGAGATCAGGGTTCGAATTTAACCGTTAGGATATAAAGAACAATAATATTGCATCTTTAGGAGGACATATGTCCAATTCTGTTCACGGTCATGATGTTATGGCGCTGATGGTAGCTCAAGGGGCCGCTATTATAAAGCCTGAATTAATTTCCATGATGGAGCAAAAGTTTGGCTCGGCGGCTCGATACCATACTTGTAGTGCAACTGATTTGAGTGCCGAAGCGTTAATTGAGTTACTTATAGGTAAAGGTAAGTTTTACGAAACGTCCCAAGGTATTCAACTTGTGGCTGGGCGAAAGTGTGAACATTAATACCCATCGTATTAAATATCTGTTCATTCAGCGGGAGCTCAAGGCGCTTTAGACAAGGCGAAGGCTTGAAGGCATAGTGGTGCTCTCTGTCGAAAGTCTTAAACGCAGTATAAAGCGCGATGCCATTAACATCAGCCGCCCTTCGGGAGCCACAGGCATTCCACTCCGGTGTTGCATGACTTAAAAGGGAATGACCATTTCTGCGTCAATGCGTCTTGGATTGATATGCCAGTGAGGCTCTGAACTGACTAACTATTTAATATGATTGGTATAATACACAGTGCCATAGCGTACTCATTTTATTTTGTTGTATTTTATTGATTATTTTTCAGTCACTTAGACGTGTAATCGTTTTGTTGAAGCTCAGGTTTCATCGTGGCGCTTATTTGCAATTTGCTCCTGCTGTGCGGGAGTGAGTAGGGTAAACTCATTGATCAAAATACGCAGTAATCGAGATTTTGCAATATGGGTGGATTTCGATAGGGCGTCAAGCTGAGAAATACTGTTTTCAGTGAGGGTAAAGGTCGCGTGGCGATAAATCTTAGTCGATTTTTTATCTAAGCCCTTAACTATGGTGTGTGTGGTGGGCGCAGCTAATAAACTCGCCTTACCTAAGGCGTAGTTATTGGCATCTTCAATGAAATCATCGACAGAAACCGGCTTGATGATTTGCTTAGGTTTCTTACGTTTAAGATCAGTTAAGCTCATAGCTATTTTCTGGTGGCATTGCGAATAACTCATCTGCTATGGCGCGGATCTCATCAGCTGCTTTTCCATCGGGTTCTATTTCGACGACTGAAGAGCCTCTTTCTTCACTGTCATCATAAATATTTCGGCAAAATGTAACTGAATTTAGCACTCTTAGTCCAAAGGATTGCACCACATCTTTGGCTTCTAAAATGCGTTTAAACTGTGTGGGAAGCGCTGGGCATTGGGTGAGCACTATAGTCGCGATCATTTTAGGATTCACCATCTTACAAGTACTTAGCATGTCTTCCATGTGGGGTAATGTTTTGAGATCGCGTCTTTTGGGTCTGAGGGGGATCACAACATAAGTCGCTACCGACATAGCTGCGCGCATGGCTAAGTTATCTTGGCCACCACAATCTACAATTACGTAGTCAAAACGCTCATTGAGGCTGAGTAAATCATTACGAATTTTGCCGTAAAGTTGGATGCAATTAATACTTGGGAGGCTTGGATCATTATTTCTTGCTTGGATCCAATCTGAAGTCGTGCGCTGGGGATCACAATCGACCATGAGGACGTTTGCCTGAAATTTTTGCTTAATATAAACGGCAAGATTTTGAGCGAGACAACTTTTTCCGCTACCACCTTTTTCACCACCTACCAGCAAGATCATACAGACGCCCCTTAATGAATTGTTCAATTCATTAAGTGTAGAACAGAGCCATTAAAGCTGCGAAATTTAAGTTAAATTAAAGCAGTTGCATAGCAATATGGTAGCTTTGGTCATGGCATCTCGCGCAACGGCAGACTTGTCCTTTAACAGTATTTTGTTGGGTTGAATTGGGATTAAAGGTCACTTCGATGAGTTCGCCCAGTGCAAACGGATTTTTATAATCGAATAAAATGCCGCGTCTTGCTAAGTCGATACATACACCTTCATCAGTTTGCCTCATGCCTTGAGTGTCGATCCAATTCAAGACCACGCGCTCTGCTTCCATGTCGACTCGCAGTGATGTGCGTTTTTCTTCAAAACCAGTAGTATGGTCACCCATAACTCAATTGCCCCGTAAATTATTGATCTCAGTAAAACTAGCATAATTGCTTTTTGGCAGAATACCAATGTGAAAGCTAGGTCTTTGATAATAGTTTTAAAACGAGAACAGCAGGTGCCATTGATTTAGGTTTCAATAGCACCAACTCAGGTATTTGATTAATTGTCGTATTCTTGATTTTTTGGATAAGGCATTTTTAATTGGCCCCAACGAATCACAATCACGGTTGCCGCTAAAATTAGCGTCGATAATGATATTGCTGCGATACGCCAGTCTTCCATGCTCTTCATATCTAAGATTAGGTAACGGGCCAAGGCGACAATCGCAATATAAAGCGGCATACGTACTGGTAACTTACCGGATTCATAGTAGTTAGCCACCATGGCTAATACTTCTAAGAAAATAAATAACAAGAGTAAATCAGCCAGTGCGACCATACGTACAGAGATGATATGCACAATTTCTTGGCCTATTGCGACAACGGTGGCAATGGCAATAATAAATAGGACTAAGTGTTCAACGGCTTTAAGGCTTTTAGAACCATATTGATGATAAAAAGGCATGGATATTCCCTACTTGATGTTTTTATAAATAGTAACAGCAAAAATCTATTTTTAGGGAAAAGCTAGGCGCCGCTGTGTGATTTAATTCACAGATATGTACGATCTTAAATTCGGCGCAAAGTGGAGTTAACGTGCTTGTATGTAGAAGGTGATTCACATGATGAACAAAAGGGAAGCGAGAGCGAATGTGTTAATCCGCTTATGCTGTTATCTCGACTCAATCGTTGTACCAACATAAGCGGTTTGAATATAAGAGATTATTTATTCTTGCGTTTCTGCCACTTAAACATAATTGAATATTTCCACAGATTATTAATCAGCAAATAACCAACAGCGGAAAAAACCACTCCTAGCACGAGACACCCGAGTAAGAATGCCGGACCTATGGTCGCAAGCGATGCTTCAATCCATTGCCAACTTGCTTCGAAGGCAAAATCTTGCGGAGCATGGCCGAGTATTTTAGCACCGAGTAAATACGCACCATAAAACATCACTGGCATAGTTAAGGGATTGGTTATCCATACTAATGCAACTGAAACAGGAATATTAACGTTAAATAGAATGGCAAAAGCCGCTGCAACAACCATCTGAAATGGCATGGGGATCCAAGCGACAAATAACCCTACGGCAAATGCGCCTGGGGCGGATTTTCGATTAAGTGCCCATAGATTGGGATTATGTAACAAGCGTCCGAACATGCGTAAGTGTTTATGCTCACGCAAGGTTTCAGGCTTAGGCATAAATCTTTTAATTAATTTTTTTGGCATATGCTGAAATTGCTGTCTTAACTTAATTCACTATGAATCGATTCATGTTTGGCTTTAGTGCCATCTTATTATCAGCGATGTTATGGCCTTCGCTGCCGCCAGTCAGTTACATACCCTACCTTGTTGTTGGGGCGTTAATCTTACACCGAAAAATCCCTGTCTGTGCAGGAGGGCTCTTTGCGGTAGCATGGCTAACTGGTTTTTGCTTAGGATTATCTAGGCAGGATTTGCCAGTGTTACAACAACCTATACAGGTAAGGGGCGAAATCATATCACTAGTTAGTCGAAACAGCGACTGGCTAAGTTTGGATATATCGCTCATTAAACCAAATTTAATCTTAGGGCCAAACGCAAAATTGCGACTCACGTGGAAAGATCCGCCAGAAGTCGATGTGGGTCAGGTTTGGCTGTTTACCTTGACACCTAAGAGCATTGCTAGCGTGCTAAATCAAGGCGGCTACAACGAACAAAAACAATTAATCAGTCAACATGTGGTCGGTAAAGGGCGAGTGATTGAGGCGCAGTTACTTGCGGTTTCGCCTTCATTGCGTAATGACCTCATAAGCGCATTGACACCTGAATTAGCCTCTTTACCTCAAGGTGACATTTTACTCGCCTTGCTTTTGGGGGATAAGCATTTGATCTCACAAGCTCGTTGGCAAGCACTAAGGCAGACTGGCACTGGCCATTTAGTGGCGATTTCCGGTTTGCACCTCTCCGTTGTCGCGGCATGGGTATACGCTTGCCTTTTGTTTGGATTGAGTCGTTTGGTGTCACATCAGAGTCGACGTAATATGACTTTTGCGTTAGTCGCGGCAGGTATAGGCGCAGCATTTTATGCCTATCTTGCAGGTTTTGGTGTATCGACTCAGCGTGCACTCGTGATGATTTTACTGTTAATGCTACTGAGTTTATTAAAGCGATTTTCTACTGCGTGGGAGCGCTTGCTGTTTGCATTGTTTGTCGTATTGTTACTCGACCCGCTTGCTTGTTTAAGTGCGGGATTTTGGCTGTCGTTTTGTGCTTTAGGGGTGATTTTATATACCTTAGTCATCCAGCCCAAAGAGTTTACGGCTGTGTCGACTCGAAGGACGCGTGTAGGCGCGGGGCTTTTACAATTTTGGGCCATCCAGTGGCGCTTGAGCCTTGGGCTTGGATTACTGCAAGGAGCACTCTTTGGTGGTGTGAGTTTACACAGCTTGTGGATGAATATCCTAGCTGTGCCATGGTTTAGTTTTGTTGTTATCCCATTAGCTATGGCGGGATTTATATGCTGGTGGGTTGGTACTGCGTTTGGGTTCTCTTGGTTAGGACTGCTTCGCCTAAGTGATTGGAGTTTATCACCCTATGCACAGTTGCTAGACATAAGCCAGCAATTGCCAGCCCATTGGTTAGCGCTTTCAGATACGATATTAGCCTTGGGGTTATCTGCGTTCATCGGTGGTGTGTTATGGCGCTATGTGCCTAAAAATAAAAATTATACTGCTTGGTTAAGCCTGCTGAGTTTACTGTTTATTCCCGCTTTGCTTTTCTGTATTACGCTGTGGTCACCCGTTCAAAATAATCGATGGGCTATGCATTTACTGGATGTGGGCCAAGGTTTAGCTGTGGTTATTGAAAAGAATGGTAGAGGGCTGGTCTACGACACAGGTGCCGCCTTTGGTGATGACTTCAGTTATGCGGAGCGGGTGATATTACCTTTCCTAAAAGCCAAAGGCATTCAAGATATTGATTATATTGTTATCAGCCATAGCGATAACGATCATGCAGGTGGTGCCCCTGTTTTGATTGAGGCTTACCCTAAGGCTTTAGTGATCACAGACATGGCTGGCTTTAGTGGCCAAGATTGCCGCCCAAGGCAGATTCAATGGCAAGGGCTGAGCTTGAATTTGCTTTCTCCGCCTCAAGCGTTAGTGGGTAATAATGGTTCCTGTGTTATACGCATTGATGATGACAGGCAGAGTCTACTGCTTACGGGGGATATCGAAAAGCAAATCGAAACTTCGCTATTAAGTCGTGCCTTAAGTGGTGAGTATGAGTTACAAAGTGAAGTGCTCGTTGCGCCCCACCACGGCAGTAAAACCTCGTCAACTGAAGCCTTTATTGATGCTGTGGCCCCCAAGTTAGTCTTGTTTCCTGCTGGTTTTGCTAATCGCTGGGGGTTTCCAAAATCCACAGTGGTTGAACGGTATCAGCAACGGGAGATTATGGGCCTAACTACAGGTATAGAAGGGCAGATTAGTGTGATTTTTCAGCAGTCTGAGCGAGAGGTTAAGACCTATCGTGGTGATTTAGCGCCATTTTGGTACAACTCTCTGTTTAGATTTGGTGACTTGATTAATCCAGAGTAGAATGCCTACTTTGCCATAATTTAGTGTTATCAATGACAACATCTCCTAAAGACGAAATGTGGACAGTTTTCAAACGATTACTGGGCTATATAAAACAGATGAAAGGCATGTTTATGCTTTCAGTTGCGGGATTAATTATTTATGGTCTCGTCGATGCCGCCTTTATCGCTTTCATCGGCCCCTTTATTGATAAGGGTTTCTCCGGCGGCGCACCTGCTGCGGTGACCAACGGCATCGCATTGCCAACCAGTGAAGGTTTCCACGCGAACAACGACGTGCTAATGATGGCGCCGCTTGTGGTTATCGTCATGTTTTCCCTGCGCGGTTTTGCCAACTTTGTCTCGACCTACGGCATTTCATACATGAGTGCGCGTTTGATCATGGACATGCGTCAGCAAGTGTTTGAGCATTATCTGAGCCTGCCTGTCAGTTATATGGATAAGGAAAATACCGGTAACTTGATCTCAAAAGTGACTTTTGATACTGAGCAAATCGCTCGAGCATCGGGAAGTGCTTTGATTTCAATCGTCCGCGATAGTGTGACTGTGTTTGGTATGCTGGTGCTGATGTTCTATAACTCTTGGAAGCTATCCCTCTGTATTCTTGTGATTGGTCCTATCATGGGCATGGTCATTGCGGTGGTTAGTCGTCGTTTCCGTAAGGTCTCTAAGCAAATTCAAACAGCCATGGGCGGGGTGAGTGCGACTACGGAGCAAATGATTAAAGGCCATAAAAACGTATTGGCCTTTGGTGGACAGGAAACAGAAGCAACCCGTTTTGCTAAAGTAAACGATCAAAACCGCCATCAAAATATGAAGTTAGCTGTGGCACAAGCCATTAGTCAGCCTCTGATCATGATTATTGGTTCATTCGCCTTAGCCTTTGTACTTTATGCGGCAAGCTTAGACAGCATGAAAGCCGATCTTACCGCGGGTACCTTCGCGACGATTCTTGGCGCTATGATGGCCATGTTACAGCCAATCAAAAACTTAACCCGAGTGAATGCCGAATTTCAACGGGGTATTGCGGCTTGTACCACAGTGTTTGAATTACTGGATACGCTGCCAGAGTCCGATACGGGAACTTATACTGTCGAGCGTGCTAAGGGTCATCTACGTTTTGATAATGTGTGTTTTACCTATGACAGCCAAGATCGTCGTGCACTTGAGAATGTCGATTTTGAAGTCAAACCCGGGCAAACCTTAGCCTTAGTTGGACGTTCTGGCTCAGGTAAGTCGACTATTGCGAGTTTAGTGACCCGTTTTTATACGGGCCTTGAATCCGGCGATATTCTGCTTGATGACGTCAGCATCTACGATTACTCGCTAAAATCGCTGCGTAATCAAGTGGCACTGGTATCGCAACAGGTGACCTTGTTCAATGACACGATAGCCAATAACATCGCTTACGCCTATCCCGGTGAGGCGACTCGTGAGCAGATCATTGAAGCTGCGACCTTGGCCTATGCGATGGAGTTTATTGATCAGCTGCCCCAAGGCCTTGATACCCAAGTGGGTGAGAATGGCGTGTTATTGTCCGGTGGTCAAAGACAGCGGATTGCGATTGCACGCGCTATGTTGCGTGATGCGCCTGTGTTGATCCTCGATGAAGCGACCTCAGCACTGGATACTGAGTCAGAAAAAGCCATTCAAAAAGGGTTAGATAACCTCAGACAAAACCGCACATCTGTAGTGATCGCCCACAGGTTGTCGACCATCGAGAGTGCCGATCAGATTTTAGTAGTCGATCAGGGGCGTATCGTCGAGCGCGGGACGCACCAATCACTATTGGAATTAGATGGCATGTACGCCAAATTATACCAAATGCAATTTGGTAGTTAGATGCAGGCCTTAGTGAATAAAATCTGGTATCAGGGCCATCCACTGCGATGGCTCTTGTTACCTTTATCGGGCTTATTCGCGGTTATCACTTATGTGCGCCGCGCTTTGTTTCACCTCGGGATGAAATTACAAACTGCAATGCCTGTACCTATCATCGTCGTCGGTAATATTACCGTCGGTGGCAGCGGTAAGACGCCAACTGTGATTTATCTGATTGAATTACTGCGCCAACATGGATTTCACCCCGGTGTGATCAGTCGTGGTTACGGTGTTGATATTCAAGGCGTTAAATCGGTTTGCTTAGGTGCAAGTGCGGCAGAGGTGGGTGATGAACCTGCCATGATAGTGGCGCGTACTCAAGTGCCCATGGTGGTTGGCGCTAAACGGGTCGATGCGGCTAATGCGCTTATTGCTGAGTTTGGTGTCGATGTCATCATCTGTGACGATGGCCTACAGCATTATGCTCTGGCACGCGATATTGAGCTGGTGGTGATTGATGGTCAGCGCGGTTTAGGCAATGGCTTGCTATTGCCAGCAGGTCCATTGCGTGAAGGCGCGTGGCGTCTCGATACCGTGGATTTTATCGTCAGTAATGGCGGCCCAGCGGCAAAAGGGCAGTTCGAAATGCAACTGACACCTACGGCAGTGAAGCCTGTTAAATGTGATGCGACGTCTGGTGAATATACTTTCGATAAGTCTCAGCCGCTCGTTGCGATGGCGGGCATAGGTAATCCAGCGCGTTTCTTTGAATCGTTGCGCGCACAAGGCTATCAACTGGCCTTCTGCCATGGTTTTGATGACCATCAGGCCTACGATAAAACCCAGTTAGGTGATTTAGCCCAAGGCTTGCCACTGTTGATGACAGAAAAAGATGCGGTTAAATGTCGCGATTTTGCACAAGAAAACTGGTGGTATTTGGCGGTCGATGCCAAGCTATCCCCACAATTTGATGAACAGCTGCTCGCACGTCTTCGTGAAGTGGCTGCAGCTAAATAAGGAAACTTCCATGGCATTCGATAAAAAATTGTTAGATATAGTGGCTTGCCCTGTGTGTAAGGGAAAACTTGAGTACGATAAAACGACGCAGCAGTTGATTTGTAAGGCAGATAAACTTGCTTATCCGATCACTGAAGGTATCCCTGTGTTATTGGAAAATCGTGCTGTGCCACTGACCGAATCAGTTTAGTGTGACGTGAATGCGCGTATTGTCTCATACGCGCATGCTTGTTTTTTATTCTGCTTATTATCGTTTTAGCTATTTTTAGCCGATTTAAGTTTTTTGTATTGGTAACTGTGCACGTTTCTTCATTACTTTGAGTTTAGTTAATAGCTCATAAATTTTTGTTTATCAGCATTGGTTGCACCCTCTTGGCACTCACCGCGGATTTCTCCTCGACCAGGCTCGATAATTCGGCTTAATTCAATATAACCTTCGCGGCAATAACCCGTCATTTCAAGGGTTTTGATTAAACCCAAATCAACCTGTCTCCCCCAAATTTCTAATGAGTCCTGTAGATCTTGCATCGCGCGACGTTGCTCACGGGGATCTTGCATATTACGTATGCGTGCCTCGTGTGGAAAAGGGCGCTCTGTATCATTCATTGTCGACTTTTCATCGACCAGCCGCGCTTTGTAGCTGAAGAGTTTAAGGCCATCGCTTTTAATATCCGTCGTTAACTTATCCCGTAATTTTCCGGCGAGTTCACTCGGGTCAATTGGCGCACTGCTGCAGGCGATGAGCGAGAAACAACTTAAGATGGCAAGGCTGAGATATCGAAACGGCATAATCAAATTTAACTCTTAGTTATTAACTGACAGAAGAATACCTTAATATGGCCCTAAAGTTCATGGATTTATGGCATTCTCATTGGCTGAGTACGCGCCGATAGGTGTAATGGATTAAGGATGGGCGAGTAATGTGGGCGTTTTGGTCAAATAAATGGGCGCAAATCGAATGGGATATGAGCCTGACTCAAGGTATATGCCTTATGTTCTTGGCGTTATGGCTCTACGCCATATGGCCAAAAGAAGAGTTAGTGCAGCTCCGGCGGGATAAACATCTCCAATTACGTTTGTTGCTGACGTTGGTGGGGATCAATGCGCTGTGGTCGTTAAATGCCAGTGTTCAAACTGGGTTACATCTGCATTTTCTGGGAATTGTCACTTGTATGCTGATGTTCGGCTGGCGTCTTGCGACTCTAGTGTTGCTGTTGCCGAGCGCTTTTTTTAGTCTTTTTATATTAAAGCAGCCCGCTGATTTTGGTGCTTTTAGTTTGTTCGCTATGGCTGTGCCGCTGTTTCTGTGTTTTATCCTATACAGTCGCAGTTACCATTTATTTCCTAAACATATTTTTGTATTCATCTTCGTCGGTGGTTTTATCAATGCGGGCCTCTCAACTGTGTTTCATCAATTGAGTTGGGCGATGTGGTTGTGGTCTGCGGCGGATTACGATTGGAATGTGTTAGTGGACGACTACCTGATGCTAATCCCTTTGCTGGCATTCCCAGAGGCATTGCTTAATGGCATGGCGGTAACGCTATTGGTGGTGTATCAGCCCCAGTGGTTATTTGATTATTCTGACCGTGAATATTTGTGGCGTAAGTAAATGCGATAAAACAACGCAATAAAAGAACTGCGCCCAAAACCTTGTCATTCCAACGTAAAGCCCTTTGTAAGTGCCCATTGAACAGACGATTGAAAAGGTGACTGGGCGCACTTATTTGTATATTTACGTAGACCGTTGCGCCGTGATTTAGGCGAAGCGTTGGTCTAAGTAGTTAATGATTTCTTTTGATTCATATAACCACTGTACTTGACCGTTTTCTTCAATCCGCAGACAAGGCACTTGCTGTTTGCCGCCTTGAGCGATGAGTTCATCTTTATGCGGTGCTTTTTTAGCGTCGTGGGTCACTATGTTGAGTCCTTGGCGACGCATTGCACGGCGGACTTTTACACAAAATGGGCATGCAGGATATTGATACAGGGCTAATGCTTGAGTTTGAGCATCAATTTTTTGTTGCTCAGCCAGTGGACGTTGGCGCTTCTTAGGGCTAAATACGAAATTTAAAAACAGAATAATCCTGCCTAAAATCCAGCGAATGATAAACATGTTATTGACCTTAATGATAATTTTTGTGGAAGAACATTTGTGCGTCATGGCGCCACAGAAAGCGTGCGGCGAGTCTGAGACCCAGTCGTTTAAAAACTGTGATCTCAGTTGTATAAAGGCCGCAGAGTGTAACCTATGGCACCAAGCACGGCCAACATTTTAGAGTGAATTAACAGATAGATGATTTGATTGTAGAAGAATGGTTTTTTGATTGGTTATGACGCTTAGCCATAAGGTAAAAGCCCGCTAAAGTCGAACTTTAGCGGGCTTAGTTTTATATAAGAAGCAGTTAATTGGCTGAGTTATTGAGCATCAATAGTGAGACTCACTTGGGCTGCATTCTGGGTTAAACTCACTCGGCTTTCGAGCAAGAAGATCCGCTCTGGAGCAATTTCTTTCACGTCCACAAGGTAAGCTTTAACGGCTTTTGCTCTTTCTTGGGCCAAATTACCCAACATGCCATCGTTAACATTCTGCGCTTTTACCGACAGATTATATAAAGCGATATGCCAGCGGGTGGTGATTTCGTCATCTGAAAGCTGCGCGTCTTTGGCCTCTGCGATAACAGTGTCTTTGATTTGGGCAGGATCGGCTTTAACTTCTTGTTCATAAAGCTTTACTAGCGCATCGGCAAGCGGCCCTTGGGTCGGGAATTGACTCGGACTTAAATCATCAGGTAACGCACTAAATTCAATATTGGCTAATTTAGCCAATTTACGCTTCATGATGCGCTCAGCAATGGCTTGGCTGTCATTGATGGCATCGACTTCCCCCTCAACGCTGAGCTTGAGCATAGGTCTGTCGAGTAAGGCGCTAGCGAGTTTGTCTAAACTTTTTTGCTCATCTTCACTTAGGCTGAATTTGCCTGCGGCAAAGCTGATCTTATCTAAGGTTTCGTCAGAACCTATGAGTCCTGCTAAGAAAGTGAAGGGCGCTGTGACGGCTTTAGTGATCACATTGGTAATCGCCGTCATTATGATGCTGCCGACACTAAAGCTAGGTGAGTCTAAATCGCCAGAGACTTCCATGCCTAAATCAATCACACCGTTACGGTCCTGCAGCAGGGCAATTGCGAGCGTGATGGGTAAGCTAGTGGCAAGGTCACTGTCACTGGGTTTACCAAGTTTCAGTTGGTCTATGATCAGATGGTTACTGCCCTTGAGCTTGTTCTTATCGAGTTGATAGTTCAGCGATAGTGATAGCTGTCCTTTATCTATGTAGTAACCCGCATAGGTGCCAGAGTAAGGATTGACTGAGGTTAACTCAACGCTCTTAAAGACTAAGTCGAGATCTAAATATGGCATATCTAGCAAAGGGTTAATATCGCCTTTTAGAGTTACAGGCGCATACTTGTCTATCTTACCTTTGATATCAACCGAGGCCTTAGTCCCTGGCGTGGATGACAGGTGAGTGATATTGCCTTCAAGTAACTCAATCCCTGAGGCAAAGTTTGGTGTCAGTGAGTTATCGGCAAAGTAAGCTGAGCCTTGGCTAAAGCTAATTTTTTGAATATCGAGGCTTAACTCAGGCGTTGTCTTGCTTGCCGTTTGCAGCTCGGTTTGCTTAGCACTGGCTGTGGTTGTGTTTTTAGTTGTCTTGCTATTTTCAGCCGGAGCCTCAACGATAAGATCGCTGATATTAGTGGTTCTATCTTTGGCTATCACCACTTTGGCGTAGGGTTGATTAAAGGCTAAGTGATCAATTTTGATTTGATTTTTCTGTTGGTCAAAATCCAGTTGATTGATATTCATCTTTTGCCATTTGACCAGTGGAGCATTACGCAATTTGTCATGAATAGCTAAATCATCGAGCTCAACACTGCCACCGTAAATGGCTTTGCCTTTAGCATCGGCGGTCAGCTTGCCTGCTGAGCTTAATAGACCGCTCTTGAGCTGGATATTCACGTAGGGCGCTAAATAGGGCTGAAATTGGATTAATGCCAGCTTATCGAGTTGGATATTGGCATCTATGGTTTCGCCCGTCACATCGACTTGGCCTTGAGAGCTCAAAGTACCTTGATCATTGAGGCTGAGTTGTAGCTCATATTCAATCGGAGCGGTTAAGGTACTCGTTATGACCTTAGTTGAAAAATTAAGCGGATACACTCGCCATTGCTGCGGTGTGGCCGTTAGCTTTTGTTCCGATAGATTAAGGTCATAGTTTTCAATATTGAGCGCATCGAGTTGCACTAACCAAGTGTCAGTTGACGTCGTTACTGGTGTTTGCTTGATTGGCAGCAGAGGATCTGCCTCAGAAGCGACTTCTGCAGCGGTTTCTTTAGTGGCATCAGTGGTGACATTTGCGGTCGCTTCTGTCTTTTGTTCTGTTTTATCACTCTCGTTAGTTGCGGTTAATTCGCTTTCTGTTGCTTTGTTTGCGCTATCGCTTGCATCATTGGCAGTCTCTGCTATTTGACGTTTTTCTTCCACTTGCGCAACTTGTACGCGTTCTAGCGATTTAGCATCGGTTGGTTTAGCAACCGGCTGCGTAGTCGTTGTGGAGGCGCTTAACGATTTAGGCATGAATAAGCCAACAAGATCGAGCCCGTCTTGGTTCAAAATGGCACTCATTGTTAGGCCATCGCTGTGGAGTTTGTTGATATGCACTTTCTGCTGCTTCAAGTTGGCTGAAATGCCGTCGAGGGCAAACATGGGGAGCTTGACCACTGAGCGATCTTTGTCGTTAACGTTAAGTTTTTCAACAATAAACTGGCCATTGTTGCTGATGACTTGTAACTCGCCATTCTCGGCAAGATCCACTTGATACTGAGTTTTAATACTGAGCTCGCCATCCGTGAGGACGGGATTAAATTGATCGTCGATAAATCGCCATAGTGGTGTCAGTTTCAGTTTGGCGACTTGGATGTCACCCGCAACTTTTAGCGGGAACAATTGGAATTGCCCCTGCAAACTGATTTCACCAGCATGATCATCACTGAGTTGTATCGCATAGTGATTGTGCTTGATAGGCACAATGGGTGAGTCAGACGTTGATTGGGCGTTTGGTGTCGTATTATCAACTTTGTTTACTTTTATGGCTGGTGTTATCGATGCCGATGATGCCGCCATCAAATATTCAGTATCAAGGGAACTGAGTTTTAGATTGATATTGGGGTAGTTCACTTGAGCATGGGTAATTTTGTCATCGAAGTTAAATTGTCCCGCATCCAACACAAATTGGCTGAGCAGGACACGAATGGGTGAGCTGGCTTCTGTGGGGGCTGTTTCTGTGCTCGTGGATGAATGCCCGTTCAGGGTCTGCAGAATATCGTCGAAGTTGAATCCAGCTTTCCCTTTTTTCTCCACGCGAATGATATGTGCGTAGGGCGCTTGTATGTGTATGTTTTCGATAACGGCGGCGCGATTAAAAACAGATCGCCAAAAGTGTATTTCGAATTGGACTTGTGCAATACCAGCAAAAGGTTTGTCGTCTTTTTCTTTAATGGCCAGTTGGTCGATTTCGACTCTGAAATTAAAGGGGTTAATGCGTATATCACCGAGGGTGACGGGACGACCGAGCAGAGTTGAGAGTTTTTCTGGTGCCAGCGTGGTTATCGCATAGGGGAGGATTAAACCTAATGTGCAGACATAGCTAAGGTAGACTGCTGTTAGGTAAATAATCACTCGCAGGTATCTTGGGAGGGCAAAAAAAGAGTGTCTGAATTGCGATAACTGGGTCAGCATTAATATCAAGGCTCCAATGCATAAGACAGGGAAAAACTTCCATAAGTACGGACATTCTAGCGAATAATGCTAATGTTTCCAGAAATTATTTATATTTTTACCAATGAAATCTTGGTATTACACAGACAATAACGTCTTCTGATCTAAGACATTCCTGAGTGGTAACCTATCATCTACATTGATAACTACATGTGTTTCAGCCTATGGCTAATGTTTTGAGTCGTCAATACTCGCTATGTTGGACGCTATTTTTGATCAGCGATTTAAATAACTAATCGCTGCAATAATGGCGCCTTGTGGATCTTTTATCCAACAAAAACGGCCTACTTCGGGTATATCTTCAGGACCAAACAGAATATCCCCGCCAAGTTTTTTTGCGCTGATAGCGACTTGATCGACATCGTTAACGGTAATGTAGCCAGTCCAATGTGAGGGAAGCATTGGGAGCAAACTATCGGTGATCCCCCCAATGCTGACGCCCTGATTTTCAATAATATGATAATTGCCGTGGGGCATTTTGACGGTTTTAAAGTGCCAGCCAAAAATCTCAGCATAGAAGTGCATAGCTTCTTCGGTATTATTGGTTGTCAATTCATGCCAACTTAACGCCCCTGCAGTGTTAAAAGCCGATTCCATAAGCGCATCCTTTATTCTATTTTGGGTAAATTTTGTGTATTGAGCCGAGGTTAACTGTCAGTGTTCAGTACCGTCTGTATTTTGAGCCATATTTTTTGTACGTTATCTTGATTGAGTGTAGTTGAGGCAAGTTGATAATTCACAGACGGTAAATTAAAATTTTTGCGTTTTTTAGGTCGGCAAACATTAAATTAACTTAATGTTCTACAAGGAGATTCACTTTATTTGGTGCTGGCTAATCAGCTTCTTGTGGCTCAGTGGCGCTGCGGCTTAGTTGATGGGCTTCATCTTGCCCCTCGCGCCAAGACTTAGCACTGAAAACAGATTTTAAAACGGGTTTGTTTACTGTGGTTTGAGTGTTAGACCTGACTCCCGTTAACTTGTTAATATAGGCGAGTTTTGCATCTTATCGATGCCACCTTAGGGGATATGAGATTGAATAAGAGTTTAGTGACGAATTTATTGGCGGCTGCTTTGGTCGTTGTGGGTTACCTGATGAATTCGGCAATTGTCCTGAATGTCGGATTATTTGCTTTATCGGGTGCAATTACCAACTGGGTTGCAGTTTATATGTTGTTTGAGAAAGTCCCCGGACTCTATGGTTCGGGAGTTGTGCCTTCTCGTTTTGAAGAGTTTAAGGCGGGTATTGCTCATTTGATGATGAAACAGTTTTTTACCACTGAAAATATCGACCGATTCCTATCTGAAAAAGAAGGGCTGAGTAAAATAGACTTGGCGCCAGTGATTGAAAAGGTTGATTTAGCGCCTTCTTTTGATGCGTTAATTAGCACAGTCGCCCAATCTTCCTTTGGCGGCATGTTGTCTATGTTTGGTGGCACAGATGCCTTATTGCCGTTAAAAGAGCCGTTTATTGTGAAGATGAAAGCTTCTTTAGTTGAAATGGCACAAAGCGATGCATTTCACGAGTTGCTGAAACAAGAAATTGAACAGCCAAATGTGATGGCCGATCTGCAAACTAAAATTGCTAACATAGTGGAGCAAAGATTAAACGAGTTAACACCGCAAATGGTGAAACAAATCGTTCAGGACATGATCCAAACGCACTTAGGTTGGTTAGTGATTTGGGGCGGCGTGTTTGGCGGTCTGATTGGACTTGCCGCAGCCTTAATCCAAGGTTAACCTGAGTTAAAGCCGCGAATAGAATGGGAGCTTTGGCTCCCATTTTTAATGACGCATTTTATGTCCATCATTTTGTGTCCTGATTAAATAGCAAGGAAGTCTATGAACCGTCACCACAGTATCAATTATTTGGAAATCCCAAGTCGCGACATTGCGAGTTCTAAGGCTTTTTTTAGCCAAGTTTTTGGATGGACCTATGTCGATTATGGCCCTGAATACAGTTGCTTTATGGATGTCGGCATTACTGGGGGATTCTATCAAGCCGATGTGAATTTCACCCTCGCAAAAGGTTGCCCGCTGATTGTGATCTACAGCCAGAACTTAGAATTGACTCTGACGGCTGTCGTAACAGCTGGTGGCATTATCACAGCTGACATCTTTAGTTTTCCGGGAGGCCGTCGATTCCATTTTGTTGAACCTTGTGGCAATGAATATGCCGTCTGGTCAGAATGATCCTAATGTCACTCCTTGTATTCGAAATTGTTGTTTAGATCAGCAAGATATTTGTTTAGGTTGTTTCAGGCATCTTGATGAAATTTTAGCGTGGCGCGTTATGTCGGAAGTGGAGCGGCAAGCTTGTTTTATCAGGATGGAGGAGCGTAAGGGGGAGTATCTGGCTAAGTTCAATGACGCGGTTAGTAGAAGACCGGATGGAGTATGATTAGCCGTCAGAATTGCTTACGATAATTGATTTTTAAGCTTTAAGTGGATAATCGAACGGCGAAATACGCATTAACGTATTTCGCCGTTGGCATTTTGAAGCACCTTGGCATCTTGAAGCAGACGTTACACTGGATCTACCACTATGTGCTCAAGTTCGATGGCGGCAACGGTATGGAGCGCATCCATAGTCGCGCCAACTAAGCTGATTTTTCCTTGAGATGACTCAATTAAAACCGCACGGCTGATATCGCTAAATTCACGATTGTGGCGCGCCAGATTTGATAAGGCCATCTGCATAGGCAGCATAGAAGGATTGAATGCCGCATTTTCTGCGTAGCGACCACAATAGGTTGCGCCATCATGGGTTTCTAATACCACAGCGGCAAAACTTTGGGTGTAAGGTGCATAGCTTAAACCTGCATGATCTAAGCCTTCTATGATCATAGGATCGGCACTGTCTAGTGCAAATTCAGTTTGTTGCTTGGCCATTAAGGGCGAAGTGACATTTAAGTCTTTTGGCCCAAAAGCATAGGGTAAATAATAGGCCAGAGGATGGCTTTCCTGTGCGGGTAGATGAATGCAGATCTTGCTCCCTTCAACCAGTTCATTCATAAACTGACGACAATGACCGCAAGGACTGGCATTAACTATGATATCAACAATTTGGCTTTCACCACTGAGCCATGCGTGGCTGATAGCGCTTTGTTCTGCATGGACAGAATGAAATAACGCTTCACCGGGTAATTCTAAGTTGGCCCCCATGTAGATATCGCCACTTTTACCTTTGGCTATCGCGCCGACATAAAACTCACTGATAGGCGGTTTGGCCAATGCTGCTGCTATCGGCAGTAATGCTAATAACACTTCTGCTTCGGTCATTTTGCTTGCACTTGTTAGCGTAGCAAGTTGCTGCGCATCAATGTGTCCAGCAAAATTCTGGTGCAACATTGGGATAAGTGCATCGGCTAACGGCGTTGGCAGTTGGGTTATGCTACGAATGAATCTATCTTGCATTTCCCTATTCCTTATTTGTTAAGTTCATGGAAGAACATTCTAGTAATTTTGTTACAGCATAAATGCGAGTTAGCTCGCGTTTATACGCTGTCAATGTCAGTGCTATCGAGAGTGATAAACTTATGTTACTCACGTATAGAGTGAGTCTATTGGTGCACACAAATAAGCTTAAGACTATAAAAAAAAGACTTAAGCTTGAATTTACACAATTTAAAGTTCACGCAAATAATGACAAAGGGCAGCAAGTAGCTTTTGCTTAGTCTCATCCGCTTGTGTTTCTTGTAGCAAATTTTCTAATTTAAGTACGTAGTCTTGATCGGCTAAGCGACTTTGACAGAATTCACGCCAGCGCTGCGACTCTGCATCATCGAGTAGTTCAGGGTAATTACGGGCGCGGTAACGAAACAGCATTTCAGGAATACGTGGATCGTCAAACTGCAAATCTAACGCCGCTAGATTTTGCGGTAGGGTATGACGGATGATTTCCATTTTTGCTTTATCAGCTTGGCTAAAGAACCCACCAGAATACAGCATCAAATCGGGATCTGTGGTTACTCTGCTGTCATCATGCTCAAATAATAGCGCCAGTTTTTCGCGTAATTCTGGGTGACGTTTTAGGCGTTTATACTGCTCTCTGGCAAATTCTTTATCTATGCCTAAACGAGTGGCATGCTCATCACTGAGGATTTTTGCCGAGGTGATAAAAGGGCACTTATTAAGATGAATTTGTTTTACTGCGATAGGTAATTCATCTTCGGCAAGATCAGCCCTTGACGTATACATGCGCGTTTTAATTTGCTCGACATCTAGCTCGAATAGCGGCGTTAAATCCATGGCTAAATTAACGCAAATAACGGCATTTTTGTTAGTAGGATGGTGCGCTACGGGTGAGATCAACGTTGCACAACCATTGCGCGCACTAATTTTAGAGCTCACGTGAACCAAAGGCTGCATATTGAGCACATCGATTTGATCGCTAACCGCTTGCTTACGGCGCAGGTCAAAATAGTACTGATATAACTTAGGCTGTTTCTCGCGAATGAGTTTTGCCATAGCGATGGTCGCATACACATCAGACATAGCATCATGGGCTTTCTCATGGCTTAAACCATTCGCTTGGGTCAGATGTTCTAGCTTAAAACTCGGAGAGCCATCTTCCTTTGTCGGCCAGTTAATACCTTCGGGCCTAAATGCATAACAAGCGCGCACTAAATCAATGATATCCCAACGAGAGTTGCCATTTTGCCATTCACGGGCATAGGGATCGATAAAGTTCCGATAAAAGCCATAACGGGTCACTTCATCGTCAAAACGCAGTGAGTTATAACCTGCAACACAAGTGTTTGGTTGGCTAAATAGCGCTTGAATTCGTCCCATAAACTCAGTTTCAGGGATGCCTTTTAAATTAGCTAACTGTGGAGTGATCCCTGTGATTAGTATTGCTTCCGGAGACGGCAAATAATCAGTGGCTTGCTTACAATAGAATGTCTCAGGCTCGCCGATGATATTGAGATCTAAATCCGTGCGAATGCCTGCAAATTGCGAGGGTCTGTCTTTCGCTGGGTTCGCTCCAAATGTTTCGTAGTCGTGCCAAAAAATCGACCCTGCTTTATCGTCTTTCATCTTCATTTATTTTCGTTCTCTAAAGCATGTAACTTCATGTTATCAGTAGTTAAATTGCTTTAATTGGATTCGTTGTCATTCACATCAATTTAGTATGCAGCTCTTCGATGTGAGTACATAATCTGTATATATTGGGTTCTGCGTCAGATTAGCTAAAATCACATGTACACAGGGTAATTAAAATGTCTTTATCTGACAATTGGTTACGTGCAATAAACGGCAATCCATATTTAGAGAAACCAGAGCTTGCAGACCGCGACGGCTTAAGCGTTCGTATTACCCCTGCAGGGACTATAACATGGCAGTATCGATTTAGGATTGATAATCAACATGGACGCTTAACCCTTGGTCGTTATCCTGATTTGAAACTAGCTGACGCAAGGAAACTGATCTCTGAGTTACGGAACTCAGTGGCAAATAATATAGATCCACGTGTGTTTTGGAAACAGTGCAACACATTTGTGGGCCAGACAACACTGAGGGATTGCTGTGAACAGTTTTTATCGGCGCGAAGTGCAGCACTTAAGCCGGGCACTGTTGCTACGTACCAATCCTGCTTTAGAGCACATCTCTATGATGCCTTTGCTGATCGTAAAGTCGAAAGTATCACACTCGGCGAGTGGATAGATTTTTTCGATAAAAAGGCAATTCATAGTCGAGTCACCGCAGGCGCGATACTCAAACAGTTAAAGACGGTACTTAGCTGGTCCGTTCGCCGGCAAATGATATCGCTTGTTGATGTCCTTCAATTACGAGTCAGTGATGTGGGTTCTGCGCCCGAAGTCGGTTCGCGAGTACTCACCATTCTAGAGTGTGGCAAAATCATCCGTGAGCTTGATAAATGCCGCGCGACCAAAGCCGTAACCAATGCCATCAAGGCATGTTTACTAACAGGGGTGCGGATATCAGAAATATTAAAATCCAAACGGGCTGATTTTGATCTTGAGTCGATGGTCTGGACCTTCCCGATAAATAATAGCAAAACTAATTTGCCAATCCGAAGGCCAATCAGTCCCGCCTTACTCGAACATATTGCAAGAACAGTGGAACCTCTATAACTCACTATGGAGTTTTCCCGCAGCAAACGATCTTAAGCGCCCAGGCAACATCGCTTCAGAAAATAAGCTGATCCGCGAGATCAAACTAAGACTAGAAATCCCTGACTGACGTATTCAGGATTTTAGACGCACATTATCGACCAGAATGTTAGAAGCTGGGGTGTTGCCCCAGGTGACAGAGAAGATGTTAGGCTATCTATTAGGCGGGGTGATGGCGGTGTACAACAAACATGATTGGTTAGATGATCAAGCTGAGGCCTATGAAAAATGGACAAATAAGCTGAGATTGGAAGCTCTGGGTGATAGCAAAATAGTCGTGTTAGAAAGAAGGGGTTAGGCATGTTTGTCGCTGACAGCAGAAAATGGTGAGCTTATTCAGTATGTAAATCAGTTGCGTTGCAGTGCAGCAGAAACACCTCTTTGTAATTAGGTGCATTGGAGCTCAATTCGGCACAAGGTAAACTGTTATCTATTCAATATCAGCTTTATTTATGGTTTAGTCATTTCAACTCAATTAATCATACACTTGGCACAGTGTTCGGATTAACGTTAAGCAAGGACGTCATGGAACTAAAATTTTTAATCACGCGGGAACAATTAATCACAATCGCGGAAAGAATAGATTCAGCACGCATTGCAAACCATGCGCGATTAGCTAAGCGGATGCATGCCTTTATCGTGCGTGCATTACTCCTATGGATCCCGTTATTATCCCCGTTGCTATTGTTTTATTTTTTCGCAGAAAGTCACACCCCAGAGACATATATCGCAATCGCAATATGTGCAATTGCTTACCTTATTGTGTGGCAATTAGTATTAAAAAACATCGCCGAAAATCAAGCTAACAAATTTGCAGGCAAGATAACCACTCTGGATCGAACGATTGAAAACACAACCTTACAGAGCCTTGCGAGCCTAGAAGGGTGCCATACAGTGACCGCCACAGCCTCGACGCTAACGTTTGTGCCCCCTAGCGGTAAATCCATCACCATACCGTGGAAAAAGTTTTGTGCTTTCAAGCAAGACGATGATTTTTATTATCTAACCGTCTGTAAGCTGATGATGTTTAAAGCCACTTATTTAGTCGCCAAAAACGGTGACACAACAGAAACCGCAGGCTATCAAGCAGGTTTAGAGTACATAACGTCTCGGCTGCAGCCCGATAGAATGGGACGGTAAAACATCAAAATATCGCATGAATGATTCAATCAGTTCACTATTGCCACTAACGCGATTGTTGTTGAACATCCAGCGAAGTGAGCCTTTGTTAAAAGTCACATTTGAACTAACCTTAAAAATGATGAACTGATCGCTACAGCCTTCTTTTAGGGGCTGCTAGATGCAGTTTTTCAGCTCATTAAAACGCTATGTTATCAATGACGATGTATAGCTTTGTTAGAAACGTCAGTGGCCTAAGCTGGTTTGGAGCCATAGTCGCGGTGGTATCATTCATCGCGACAGTCGTCGCATGGATATCAACCGATGGTGTCTTGTTAATTGCCCAAATAGTACTGGTCGGCACAGGACTCGCCGCTATCATCGCTGATGCTGTAGCAGTAGGCACTAACTGCGGTAGTAAAGGCTGTAATGTCGAAGGCGATGAGTTTATGGCCTAATAGTCAATCGATAAAGGTCTAAAAATAAAGCCCCAAAAATGGGGCTTTATCTTAAGGCTTAAAAATTAATTCAAGCAGCTACTTGCTGTTTTTCATCCCACTTATCGAGCGACGCTTTTAAGTAATGGCGGCCATTATGGATAGGAGCAGGGAAACCGTCGTTTCTTCGCCACTTCCAAAGCGTTGCTGATGAGCTAATCCGGTAGCGTGTCATGACTTCCTTAGTGGTAAGAAAGAGCGGCACTTGCATTTGCTGATCCACGGTCGGTTGGGTCGAAATCATCATTTACCTTCCTTTGCCAATTCCTCGGCGAGTCGTTTTAAAAATTGTTGGCAGCTGCCGACTTGTTTGCGGGCAGGGTATAACACTGGCGTAAAGCGTCTTTGATGACTGCAGATTGCTTCATGCCGATTTCTCCTTGGTGCTGTTAAACGCCGTGAAGGTGAGAGCAGGGCGCAGTGATAACAGTCGCTGTTTAAAGGCTTCGGCCTTAGCATTGTGCTGCGCAATGTCAGCTTGCTTTTGTGAATAGCCCGCCGCGTTGCAATAAAACGCCTCGCCGATGCAGATCACCGCTTCAATGTCCGTCGTATGAGCGTTTTATTCCCTTACGATGTAGGGCCGGTGAGCATTCGCACTGCGCAATATTGGAGTGAAACGATTCGGTTTAAGGCATTTACCTCCCACACACACTTAATTACACTGGGGTTTGATGATGTGGCGCCCGAGATTATGCGCCAATCGACCACTGAGACGGACGAGCCAATGTTAGTGGGATGGTTATGACAATGACAATAACAAATAGCACAACTGGGTTATGGACTTCACGCAGGAGGATTTATGGCTAGTCGCGCCGCGGATTTACTGAAAGTAGGGCGCCGTTTACGGGGCATGACCCAAGACGAAGTGGCTGAGATTTACGGCATCAGTCGCAGCACTTATCAACGTTGGGAAAATGGCCGCACTAATGCGCCCTATGACGATGTGACATCGATATGCATTGATGTGTTTAAGCTTTCGGTTAAGAAGATAAATGAGGTGGCTAATGGCCTTTAGCGATGAACCCGAGCAGAGGATGAACATTAAGGCGTTACGGTTAGGGTTATATCGCTGGGGCTGTTATTGGGTGTACCAAGAATTGGGCAAGGGTTTTTCAAACCGCTACGCCTGCGACCGTTTAGGCGAAGCCTTGGGCGGTGGCAACTTAAAGCATGAACTCAACGTGCCTGCCCATGTCGCACACTATGACCACCTCGTTGAGCAGTTATCCATTAACTGCAAACGTGCCATCCGCGCCCATTACTTGTGTAAAGAGCAGTGGGCCTTAATGGGATTTGACAGTAAAAAGTCCTACATCTTCTGGCTAAGAAAAGCCGAAATGGCACTGCTAGATAGGATTAATTAGAAGTAGCGCCCTCTTAAGAGGGCTGGCGGGTTAGCCGGTTGTCCACCAAGACTGCTCACCCGTTGACAGGATTTTATCAAAGGTTCGGACAGATACCTATGCGAAATCATTAGCCATCAAATGATGCGCTGAGCTTAGGTGTGATCTCTATATTGACCACAATGAAACTATGCTTTTACAAATTATTGTTTTGGTATCAGTTTTCATTGGCTGAGTTCGGTACGATACCCACTGTCGCAATCCTCGAACCCACCATCTCACGAACATGCAATATTACTTCACCAAAATCTTTACTTGCACCCAAGGTCGGCTCGTCAGTCAAGCTCTGACGTAGCACTTCATCTAATGACAAATTATCATTAGCAGAGAGTTCAATACCGTAGGAGTGCTTTAAATCTGCTACTTTGGTGTAGCCTTTCAACTTCAATTCACCCGTAGGTAATTCATAATGATTGGCTTCTGCAACACCAGAGCAAACCAGATCAACAAACTCACGCACATCGGGTTTCATCACAATAAATAAATGATCGCCAGCATACAGGAAGGTTGATCCCCTAGGTGGAATTACATTGTTTCCTCTGGTTATCATCGCTACTACTGTACCGTCAGGTAAAGCCATTTGGGATAAACGGCGACCAGAAGCGCGTGAGGTATCGCCCAATTGATACTCGACAATGTCAGCATCCACATCGCCTAAAGCAGTAATTTCCAGTGTCGCTGCAGGTGTCGCAGGAGGCGGTTCCGTGAGTCCTAAAGCGCGTGCAACCCAGGGTAATGTTGACCCCTGTATTGTCGCTGAAATTAACACGACGAAAAACACCACGCTAAAAATAAGACTGGCACCAGGCAGACCATAAATCAGCGGATATATAGCCAGAATAATAGGCACCGAACCACGTAACCCAACCCAGGATACTAGGGTAATTTCACGCGCATTAAAGCCAAAAATCTTCAGTACAGGGATTACCGACAAGGGGCGTGCGATTAAGGTCAGGACGATTGCAATCATCAGTCCTTCCTGCCAGACATCCAGCAAAGACGAAGGATTAATCAGCAAGCCTAAAAACACAAACATAACAATCTGGCCTAACCATGCCAAACCATCGTGAAATAAAAAGGTACTGCGCTGAAAAACAAAACGACTATTCCCTATCACCACACCAGCGATAAAAATAGCTAAAAAGCCGCTGCCGCCAAGATTAGCTGCTACGCCAAAGGACAGTAAACCAAATGCCGCGACCATCACAGGATATAATCCAGAGGTCGTCAGATGGATACGATTAATAATACGTACTGATAACCAGCCTGCCGCTAAACCCACTGCGGAGCCGATACCCATTTGCTGGATAAACAGCATCAATAATCCAGTCCCTGGTTCAAGCCCTTTGACCATGACCTCCAATAAGCCAACTGTTAAAAAAATTGCCATAGGATCGTTAGTCGCACTTTCAATTTCTAATGTGGCTTTAAGGCGTGGGTTGATATGAATACCTGCATTACGCAGTAATGAGAAAACGGCGGCGGCATCGGTTGAACCAACAATGGCACCAATCAGTAAACCGTAAAGTAAGGAAACATCTAGAATATAAGCAGCTGCAGCACCAGTGATCATGGCAGTCACCAATACGCCTAAAGTCGCCAACACAGAAGCAGGCTTCCACACTTGCTTAATCGACGCGATGGGTGTTTGCAAACCACCATCAAACAAAATAATGGCTAAAGCTAAAGACCCAAGCGCGTGAGCAATTTGTGCATTATCAAAAACAATACCTCCAGGGCCATCCTCACCAGCTAACATGCCCACCATGAGAAAGAGCACCAGTACGGGTAAACCCAATCTCGCAGACAATTTACTGGATAAAATACCAAGAATAATCAAAATCGCGGCGAGGAGAATAATTTGATCGATCACAAACATAAATAGTTTCTCTTTAATTAATGTAGGGAAATTAAACCATTACAGAGCTTTCAATGACTGCGCCAGCTCTAAAAAGATACTTCACTAAGCCTAATTGTCAGTTAGAAATCGTCAAATGCGTGATGCATTTTGGTCTTGTAGTCAATGATTCCATTTATCCAAATGCTACGCGACCCACTTCACATTTCAATTTTGATAATTTCAAAAAATCAAAATTTACGATTGGCACTCAATAATGGTGTTTACCGTAGCAAGCTGGCCCTGCTGACTTGATTACGTCCATGCTTTTTAGCTAAGTATGATTGCTTATCTGCGGATTCAATAAGCGTTTGCCATTTCAAATGCCGATGAGGTTGAATACTCGCAACGCCAGTTAATGGTGACCGCTTGGAAACTAGAGTAAATGTAAAGCGAGCACTGCGTTGACGATGAGGTATGTTCATCGCGCCTAAATGCTGAGTATCCGGTAATAGACAAATAAATTTCTCACCACCATAGTGCGCAACCAAATCGTTCGGGCGGTGTATCGCTGTGCGTAGTGCTTTTGTGACGAGACATATACATTGATCATCACTACTGATGGTCACAAGGATCGCTGAAAAGTTTAATTCATTTAAATCAATTTTTTGCAACATTTACAAAATTTAACATTACACTCTTGGCGCGTTGGGCAAATTTAGCCAAATAGGAACGCCGTACCACACGGCGTTCTCTGACACTTTGCTCCTTAGAGAGGGAAGTAGAACGCAATCAGCAAGGCAAATACGCCGTACAATGAGCTTACTGCGACCAATGCACGCGCATCGACAACGCCTCGTCGAAATAGCTGCCACAGAAAAATAATAGCCAAAGCAGTAATGACTCCTGCCGCCATCAGTGGGCCATCAAAAAGCCATGGCGTAAAGAAGATACCCAACGCACTGGGAATCGTTGCCTGAATCATCATGGCACCAGAAATATTGGCCAATGCCAAGCGTTCCTTTCCTTGCCGTATCCATATAAGTGTGTTCATCATCTCGGGCAGCTCCGTCGCCACCGGACTCAGCAGCAATGCTACCAAGTGTGGTGACCATTGTAGCGCTGTACCAATGGCCTCAAGTTGACCTACGAATATATGGGATGCAATGCCTATGACTATCAGGGACAACACGGCTTGCAGCGCCGCCCATTTTAACGATGGCTCCGTCACGGAAGGCTGAATTTTGAGAGGTTCAATCTCTTCTTCAGGCGCTGTGTCGCTCTCCTGAATTTCGCGCCAGACATAGATTGCGTAGGCTACGAGAAACAAGACACCCAGCCACGGCTTGATGGCAAAGGCGATTAGGCCAAGTGCCACTTTCACTACAAACACTGCGAGAAAGGCGAGCTGGTCGTGACTCATACGGGCGTGATCGGCACGTACATGATACGTTTCCCGTTGAAGGCGGCGATGGTGGTAAATCAGTGCCAAGCCGACCACTGCATAGGCTAAGGTAGCGAGAACGAGCGGACCGCCCATGGCTGCGCCGACGCCAATGTCCTTTTGCTCTGGTGTTTTGCCGAAGACAACGGCAATGAAGGTCACCGCCGTTTCAGGTAGTGCTGTACCGAAGGCTGCAAGTACTGAACCCACTGCAGTCGCGCCAAGATTCAAACGGCGGCCGAACCATTCGATGCCGTTGACGAAGTATTCGCAGGCCAAATAAATGGTACCTGCCGAGAGGAAAAACAGAGTAAGAGTAAGGATCATGTGAGCAATCCGGCCGGGCGAGCAATAATCCAATGGCACGACAACACTGCTCGCCCGGCTGGGAAAGCGTATTGCGGCCAAAGGTCTCGCCTGGCTCTCCGCATTCGCAGAGGCTGACCACGCCATGAGGTGTTAGACCTCAATTTTGTTGACGTGGACTCCTTAGTGGGAGGCTAAGGATGACTACTCCCCAATGACAATGGGGCATTTTACCGTTCTTGCAGGTAAATGTCGCCATTAGGTTTTAGTGTGCTCATAATTTCAAGCTCTGTGTATTATATTGATTTTGCGTTGTTATTTTGTTTTTCTGCTCAGAAGTTGAAAATAGTAGGTATGCGGGAAACAACAACTTTGACAGATCTATTTTGTGATCCTTTGATCTTTGCTTTATGAGCCCTTTCTCTTAGCTTTGTTAGACTTATGGTAGTTGAGCTGCGAAATTATAGGCAGCATATGAAGAAATTTTCGATAATCGTATTCATACAAATTTTGGAATATTTCGTTTATCAGGAATGTTACAGGCATCAGTGGAAGAACCTAGGTGTGGCGGCTCGCAATCGAAATCCCTCGGGCTAGCTATCCATTGCTTCTGGCTCACAATAACTGCAAATGAAAAACGCCATACCTGTAACCCTGCCGCCCGTATTTAATCTCGTTGACTGGGTCTCCACTATCATTAGGTTGAAGCTGTGATTTGTTTAACAGTACTATCGCAACAACCTTTGTTAACTCAACAAACTGGACTGCAGAACATTATGAAAAATAACCAACCGGCTCAACCCTCACGCCGGACAATCCTGAAACAAACACTTGCTGTTTCGGCCCTTTCGGTAACTGGGCTGGCGGCTTTATCGGTGCCCTCTATTTCTTTTGCGGCATCCCTCAGTAAAGATGAACGTGATGGCATGACACCTGATGCTGTGATTGAACATTTTAAGCAGGGTAATCTGCGCTTCCGGGAGAATCGCACGGCGAAACATGATTATTTAGCGCAGAAACGCAACAGTATCACGGGTCAGTATCCTGCTGCAGTGATCCTTAGCTGCATTGACTCACGTGCGCCAGCGGAAATTGTGCTGGATGCGGGGATCGGCGAAACGTTCAATTCCCGTGTTGCGGGTAATATCAGTAATCGCGATATATTGGGCAGTATGGAATTCGCCTGTGCTCTTGCTGGTGCGAAATTGGTGCTGGTTATGGGGCATACCCGCTGTGGTGCGATACGTGGCGCTATTGATAATGCAGAACTAGGCAACCTGACGGGCCTGCTGAATGAAATTAAACCTGCTATTGAAAAAACAGAGTACACCGGAGAGCGTAAAGGGAGTAATTACGATTTTGTCGATGCTGTGGCAAGGAAAAATGTTGAACTGACTATCGAGAATATCCGCAAAAACAGCCCGGTACTGAAACAGCTGGAAGACCAGAATAAAATTAAAATCGTTGGTAGTATGTATCACCTTACTGGCGGTAAGATTGAGTTTTTCGAGGTATAACTGCAACAGAAGTCCGTAGCCCAAAAAGTCAGCCTCGCACTCTACTAAGAGATTATTAAATTTTATCTCTGATGCTAATGTATGTTTTGAGTATACCTAAAGCATACATCCAAATGAGACGGTTTTTCTGTCTCATTTGGATGTTATGTTTTCCTCATCTAAAGCCTAACGAGACATTTTTAATAACAATGGCCTTTTACGGTTATGCTCGGGTTTGAAGCAAAGATCAGGAGCTCGCCTTGCTGACGCAAACTCTGCGCGACAGAACACTATTGTAAACTGAACACTGCATTGAAATTAAGCACTACCAATAAAGCTGACCGTCATCTGTCTATCACTTAATGTGAGCTCAGTAAGATTTTATTGTCACTTAATCTGAGCCGAAGATTGCGCTAATTGCGAGCACAAGGAATTTCGATTGTGAGCCGTTACACCTAGGATTTGTTATCTACTGGCAGAGTTTATGAGCACTGATGGTTGGTCTGAGCTTAATTTAGAATTAGAACACTCTGCTAAAGTAATCAGAAGTATTGAGCCGGAAGTTCTTAAGCACTTGTCATACACACCACTTTTTAATAGATAAACATAATTAGACAACATTTTTTTGCAATTAAAAAATAGTATCGAATTTAGAAGTGATTTTGTTGTTTAGCAGCTGTGATATTGGAAGGTTCTTAAACGAAGTTTGTACATATATTTATTATAAATCAATGGTTAATATTACATGTTTCCGTAGTCGTGCTAAAATATTGACCCTGCTTTATCGTCTTTCATCTTTATTTATTTTCGTTCTCTAAAGCATGTAACTTCATGTTATCAATAGTTAAATTGCTTTAATTGGATTCGTTGTCATTCACATCAATTTAGTATGCAGCTCTTCGATGTGAGTACATAATCTGTATATATTGGGTTCTGCGTCAGATTAGCTAAAATCACATGTACACAGGGTAATTAAAATGTCTTTATCTGACAATTGGTTACGTGCAATAAACGGCAAACCATATTTAGAGAAACCAGAGCTTGCTGACCGCAACGGCTTAAGCGTTCGTATTACCCCTGCAGGGACTATAACATGGCAGTATCGATTTAGGATTGATAATCCATCAGGGTGTTTAACCTTTGGTCTCTACCCGGATTTAGGACTTGCTGACGCACGTAAGCTGGTCCCTGTGTGACTAAATTCATGGGTAAATATTATAGAACCCTATGCGTTTTGGAAACCGCTTAACACATTCGAAGGCCGATCAGTTCCGCTTTACTCGAGATATTATAAGAACAGTGGAACTTATATCACTCGCCATGGCGCTTTCCCACGGCAAGCGACCGGGTAATGTTGCTTTCATTAATGAGCTGGTCCGCGATATTAAACCAAGACTGGCATATCCACGATTTTAGACGGACATTATCGACCAGAATGTCGGAGGCTGGGGGATTTATAGCGTTACTGTGAGTATGGGATAAGTTCAGCAACCATGATAAATAGCGTTCCAAATTAGTTAATGTACATAACTTAACTATTATGTTGCTGCTGACATTCATGACACCATCCCGCTAATTCAAGCTGTGGGCTCGATAAGGTAAATTCTGCTTGGCTAACATTCAACTGTAACTGTTCAACAAGAGCAGTGGGCAATGCTATCTCCGTGACTTTTTGACAAGTATTACAAATTAAAAATTGATTGTGAATGTGATGATCGCATACATGATGGCAGGCAATATACTTATTCACCGTTAATAACTTATGCACTAATTGTTCCTGTACTAAGAAATCCAACATGCGATAGATAGACATTATGGGTAAACTCTCGCCCAAACTTTGTTTTAACACATCGGCAATTTCATAGGCAGACAAAGGAACATCATGTTCCTGTAATACGATAAGTACTTTTTTGCGCTTACTGGTAAGATTGATGCCTTTTTCTTCACACTTTTTCACTACTTCACGCAGTAAATCAAGATTTTTTCCCGTCATAGAACTGCCAATTTTTTTGAAATGATCATACTTGCACAGTTTACCTGATCCACCCCTTCTAATGACAATCTTTGTTAGCAATCATCAGTCACCATACCGAGTGCTGTTCTGATTGCCATTTACAATCAGTAACTTAATTTGCTTTCATTCATATTGAACTCGACTGATACATAATGATACGTTATAACGTATCATTTTTTTAGCAGTAATCATATGGAGACGACCCACAAAATGAATTCCCACAAATACCTTCTGTTATTAGGTGTTGGCACTTTAGCTGTTTCAGCAGAACCTATTGAACGTATCAATGTCACTGGGCATGCTTTAGAAAAACCATTAAGCCAAAGAATACAAGCCAGTAAAATCGAACTCAGCGGCGATGAACTAAATAATCGTAAAGCCGATACCTTAGGAGAAACTTTAAGCAAATTACCGGGAGTAGACAGTGGTTTTTTTGGTAGCTCATCGGGTAGGCCACAAATCCGTGGATTTGGTGGAAACAGGGTTAAAATGTTGCTCAATGGAACTCAAGTTGAGGATATGTCGTCGGTGAGTGAGGATCAATACATCCCCATCGAGCCCTTTCTTGCTGACAGTATCTTGGTCATTAAAGGTCCTACAGCTGTTATTGCCTATGGTGGGCAAGCGATGGCAGGTATTGTTGATCTCCAAGATGGTCGTATTCCATTGAGCCCAATCAATGGGTTTAACAGTCGCGCTGAAGTGAAAGCTGGCTTCAATAGTACAAGTACCGCACTGGCAAAACTTACCGCAGGGAATGAATCTTTTAACTTTGCGCTGAATATGATCAACAAAGACCGTGGTGACTATGATATCCCTGGATATTCTAAAGACAGCGATTGTAAAACGTGGTCAAAAGTCGTAGGTGCCGCACAGTTTGCCGATCTATGCCAAATCAAATATGCGCAACCTGTGTGGCAGATGAACAATCAATTAAAACGCTATGAAGATGCTACACCTTTAGAACAACAAATTATCACCGACTACTCAATAGACAGTAATGGCACTGTACTTAACAGCAGCCACCACACATCATCATTCTCGGCAGGCGGAAGCTACACTGGCCAACAACGTCTTTTGGGTTTGGCTTATGGTTATACGGACACTCATCGCGGTATTCCGGGATTTATGCGTCGTGGCAGCAGCGCACCAGTGGATTTTGATCAACGGGGTAATATTCGAATTTTCTCCCGTGGTGATCGCGTAGATATGAAGTATGTCGAAAACTGGGATGACAATTGGATAAACTCATTTAGCCTCGATGGCGCCTATTCGAATCAAGTCGATGATGAGCATATGGCAGAGGTATCCGTCAACCAATTCGAACTTACCTCTTGGGTCATTAGCCCTAAGCTCTATCATAGTTGGACATCAAACTTCGATGGTGTCTTAGGATTACAGTACGACACTAAAGCCTATAAAGGGGAGGGCTATGACAATTACATGCCTGATGTCGATAGTCAAAACTATGCAGCCTATACGCTACAAACCCTGCACTTTGGTCCGGTTACTTTTGAGTTTGGAGGTCGTTATGATGTGATTAAGCACCAAGTAAACGCAGAGGGTTACAAGGTAGGTCGAGGCTCAGGAGCGAATGTTAAAGATAGAAATTTTTATCTCCAAAGCTACTCAGGATCACTGCAATGGGACATATTGCAAAATTGGTCAACACGAGTCAATTACGTTCATGCCGAGCGTGCTCCTGAAATGAATGAGCTTTACGCCAGTAACCCACACTATGCTCTGTTAATTGAAGAACAGGGCAGCTCAAATCTTAAAAAGGAAATTAATCACTCCTTTGAAATAAATACCACCGCTAAAATCGCCGATTTACAGCTAATGGCAAGTTGGTATCAAAATCAATTCAATGATTTTATTTATCTTGGTAGTACAGGCCTTGAGCGTAATGGTACTTATGTTCGTGAATGGCGCCAAGCAGATACAAACAATCAAGGGTTAGAGGTACAAGCTATCTATACCTTCCCGTGGCAAAGGTGGGGAGTTTTTGAGCTCAGCGCATTTACTGACAGAGTGAGAAATACTCCTCGATATCAATACGATGGTAGTTACGATATCTTTAGTATTCGCCCACCTCTCGCTGGTGAGCGGGACGAATACTTTCGCCGCAGGTTAGAAGGCACTTCAATGCCTCGAACACCACAATCCAAAACAGGCACTGCACTAAATTGGCAGTATGATGCGCTTACAGTGTCCATCGATTATGTTCGCTATCATTCACAAGGTGACGTTAGCAGATTTGAGAGGCCCTCTGAATCTTATGCTTTGCTCGGAGCCAATATCACTTTAGATCAAGTCATTTCGAAAGTGCCGACTCAATTCTACCTAAGCTTAGATAATCTTACCGATGTAGATGCGCGCCCACATAACAGTTTCCTAAGGCATTTATCCCCTATGCCAGGTCGCTCAGCGGCTATTGGTGTCAGAGTGCAATTCTAAAAAGTTTCCTTCAAGGCTAATGGCCTTGAAGGTTTTCATTTGATTTCTTGATACCCAAGGCCAAAAATCTAACCTCCTTCAATTCAAGCCGCGACTTGCTGTTTTTTATCCCATTTTCCGAGAGATGTTTTTAAGTCATGACGGACCCAAAGCGTTTATCTGATGAAGCCTATTCAATGATATTTCTTACATAATATGGAAAAGTCATCCATTGGATTGAGTAAGAAATCTTTACCGACAATGGAAGTCATTTCTGATTCAGATATAAAAGGATTGTCAATTTTAAAAACTAATCGTTGATTCAATTTACTTTTTATCAAAAAATCGCAATGGCGTTGATAAAATAACTGGTCAAATTGACCATTATCGA
Organism: Shewanella sp. ISTPL2; assembly: GCF_013283205.1. Lineage (NCBI taxonomy): Bacteria > Pseudomonadati > Pseudomonadota > Gammaproteobacteria > Alteromonadales > Shewanellaceae > Shewanella > Shewanella sp. ISTPL2. The sequence goes on from NZ_JAAPAV010000001.1 coordinate 1,157,457, forward strand.
TAATTCTCTGGAGGCCAATTTGTATTCGCTGAGCTAAGCGAGGTTTGTTAGGCGAAACATAATAATATGTCGCTAGTGGAATATGTAGCATGATGCTTTCATCAACAACGAGATCTGGATATTGTTGATTAAACTGCTCAACCTCTTGAAATACTTCATTCACTCCGCGGCCAAATGTTATAAACCGTCCTTTTGATAGCATATTAAATAAACTGTCATATTGATTGCTTTCTATAATCTTAAATCCTGCTTGTTGCATGGCAACTTTAGTCGACCATTGGCTACCTGAACCAGTATCAAGAGCAGTTAACTGCGCTAGCGAGGTAATTTGGGCTAACCTAGGTACATTTTCCTTTTTAATAATAAAAATTCTAAATCCCTGAATGCCTTTTCTAATAGGAATTTTTATTGGAATAAGCTGTTTATTCCACTGTAGGTTAGAGGCTTCTGCAATAACATTGATGGTTTCACCCTCTTGTAATGCTCTGAAGATACGATTTCGACTCATTATTAGATCTGAGACTTGCAGTGATGCTTCACCAAAATCGGCTTTGGTTGCATCAATAACTAATTGTAAAAGGTCATAAGTATACTGATATCTGTGATCAAGCTTGGATTCAGACTGATTGATAATGAATTGATCATTAGCATAAGTGACGGGTATGTTTGCCAAGACCCACAGGGAAAGAATACAAAAAATAATGCCCAGTCGCTGTAAATTATCCATCAATAAACTCATTGCTAGAGGTTGAAATTGATTCGGTGTGCTTATTTTAGCAGTAGCCTAGATGGCTTGCGGGATAAAGAAACAGATGATAAGCGTAAATGATACATTTTTTTAGTTTGGGTTTATGTGAGTTGTAAATCAATTTAGACAGCCCAACGGTGTTGGCACTGGGTGCGAGTGGCTCGCTGAATATTTTAAAGTCCTTATGTAGTTTGGCCATAGTGTTTTTAATATGGCTTTACGTTATATATGCATAAACGTGTTTGTAGTCTGGCAACGATTTTGGGGAAGTTTGAAGGTCGTGTTTATTGCGTTAATCATTTATGAGTACGTGCTTTGAGCGTTTAACCCGCGCTGGCACATGCTCCACGTTTTTACAGTGCTATCACTTTGGCTCTACTGCTGATGTTAAACATATAAATTGACCACTCAAGACCCAGAGAGGACATCAATGAACTCGGATAAAATTTTAGAATCTGCACAAGCAACCTTGTCTGGATTAATACCATTTCCTCAAATTGTCGGCAATCTTATTGCTGAAGGTGTCGAGTATTACTATGTAGACTATGCCTTGAAGTTATTTACTTTCTATAGCGCAGCAGGTTCTACAGTGCAATCACCTTTATCATTTGAGGGACTTCCATTAATTGCTGACAATTTTAATGTGATTGAACTCAGAGCTGCCATCTTGGATAGTCAGCAGCATGGGCAAAAATTTCGGCTTTTCTGCCAGCGCGCTATGAATGCAGGAGTTCAAGGTTATTTCGTGTTTTTGCGAGGTAAACGTGTAACCTATTTTGGCCGTCAAGGTGACCAGCATACCGAATGGTTTTCTGGCGCTAAGCCGAGCGTTGTCTAACAATGCTGACTAGGCTCGCCACTTTCTGGGCAGGGTGCATCGTGAGTTTTACATTGGGTGAATGGTTACGTGAAGTTCATTGTATACGTCACTTACATCTTCCTGTGTGCTTAACGTTATAGATCACTGGAGGCATAAATATGCTACCACGCAATAGTCACTACTATTTCTCGAATGCCGATTTACGGCATCATGAAGATTAAGTCATATCTTGCGATGGTAATGGTTTACGGGGTGATTTTAATTGGTATTGGACGGTACAATTGCGGTTAAATAGGAGAATAATGTCTTATGTACCATCAATTTCTAAATGAACCTATGGTGCTTGGTGTTGCAAAGGCATCAATACTCACATTACGGCTACCCGACGATGTGAGTGATTTTATTGTGTCGCAGGCGATCAATGCCCCTTTACTAGAGATTATCGTCATCGCTGAAGCCGGAAGTCAGCAAAATATAGTCATCCGCTTCCAGCCGTTTATGGGTCTTAAGGTCGAATCGTTACCGCAAAGCCCTCAGGCTTTCAATACACCAATAACCCGCAGCCTTGGGCAAGGTTTTAGGCTTTATACACGGATGGGAACTGCTGCGAAATTTTGTGCGGCTGAATTGAGGCGAGGTGTATCTTTTACCTTAGATACGACTCGTCATTTAGGTGCAGATAATGACTTAATAGGTGCAGATAGTTACTTAACTTTTGCCTTACAAGCCAATTCAAAGTTTGAGTTAGTACCCTTAGAAGCGGATTTGCGGGTTTTGCATGAGCCCAAAGCGTTAATGGTTGCTAAAGCACTGTTAGCAAGGCACTACGACTATGCCGCATCATCTGAATCTCTTGCAATTTACATGACTGAAATCGAGCAGGTTAGATTAGAATTGCAGGCGTTTATGCGTGGGGAGCTTGGTCAATGTCATGCCAGCCTTGCTGATGAAGTATTAAGGATCGATCCCTTGCTACTGCAAAAACAACAATGGTTATTTAGAACCTATACCCATATGTTTGAGCGACCAAACTACAGCCGCGCTGCTAATGATGTCGATAACACTGATAAGCTATTAAGAAAATTAGAGTGTTATGAATTACTCGCTTCACCGGAATTGATCCTGATGGTAGACCGATTGATGGAAGACGAAACATAAACTTTTTTACCCAAATTTAGCTAAATGATAAGAGTCCATTATGCATTATTTATGTCCCCTGTGTGCCGCCCCACTGACGTTAACGGAGCGAACTTGGGGTTGTTCACAGCAACATAAGTTTGATATGGCCAAAGAAGGCTATGTCAACTTATTACCTGTACAGAAGAAAAACTCAAAAGATCCTGGTGATAATAAACAGATGATGTTTGCTCGGCGTGAATTTTTAAACGCGGGTTACTATCAAGGTTTGAGTGATAGAGTGAATGAGCTCGCGCTTGAGTTTAGTGCCGAAGCAAAACAAATCCTCGATATAGGCTGTGGGGAAGGGTACTACAGTCAACGTTTATTCCATGTGTTGAGCCAGCACCATGATTGCAATTTACAAGGTATAGATATTTCTAAGTCTGCAATTAAATATGCAGCTAAACGTTACCCTAATTTGCAATTTTGTGTCGCAAGTGCCTATGAAATGCCAATCGCATCCCAAAGTGTCGATCTTGCCATTCGTATTTATGCCCCTTCAAAAGTAGAAGAGTTACAACGAATTATGGCTGATGGAGGCTTACTGATAACGGTTTCTCCGGGACCTTTACACCATTTTGCGTTGAAACAACAAATTTATGCTGAGCCAAGATTACATCCCGTTTCCACAGCGCATATTGCTGGATTTGAGTGTCTTCATCAGGAGCGCTTAATCTCCCAGTTAGAACTGGCAAACAGTGAACATATCGCTCATTTTTTAGAAATGACGCCCTATGCTTGGAAGTTTACTCATGCCCAAAAGCAAGCATTTGCGTTGCAAGGACTGAACTGTGAATTGGATTTTCAAATTGAAGTGCATCGGATTTCAAAGTAAGTGATAAGATTAAGCTATTGAAATAAGTTATTTAAAATGCTTAACTGTACTTGCTAAACAGCATGAACCTAGTGTTCTGCTAGCCGGTTGCAAAACCGTAAAGTAGATTTAGGCAAAATAAATAATCCAAAGTGTCGCAGTGTGTTGACTTATCTTTAGAATGGTTTATAGTCTTATCAGCTTGAAGGTTGGGCTTATATTTATGTGTTCAATACGACCAGTTCGTCCTGTAAACATAAGTAATACCGGCATTTTCCAGCTCCACCCGCCGTTAAGGCTTTAATTTTTTATTTACAGGATTTATATTATGTCTCAAGTTACTGGTGTTGTTAAGTGGTTCAACTCTGACAAAGGTTTCGGATTCATTGAGCAAGAATCTGGTCCAGATGTATTCGTACACTTCCGTGCGATCAACTCTGACGGTTTCAAAACTCTTGATGAAGGCCAAAAAGTGTCTTTCACTGTGACTCAAGGTCAAAAAGGTCCACAAGCTGAAAACGTAACTATCATTGGTTAATTTTCAGTGCTGTTAGCCTGGAGCTGATAGCAATGGATTAAAGGGCTGTGGTTAATTCCGTGGCTCTTTTTATTTGTGCGAAAATAAAATTTCATTTAGTTTAGATTGTTGAATCCAGTATAAGCGACGAGATCCACTTAACATGTCGCATTAATTTAATGCTTAAATCTGAAGTTAATCCTCTAATATTTCTCTGTTAGAATCCAATTCTGATATCTCCAAGATTTTCAATAAAACCATTTGATACACTCTCCTTATTTTTACTCCTGTAACATTCAATTCCATTATATGTTAACTCTTAACTCTTAACTCTTAACTCTTAACTCTTAACTCTTAACTCTTAACGCTTACTCTTATCGAGTTTATTTTTTGCGTAATCTTATATTCAATGTCGAACGCGAATGTGTCTAATCATTCATTTGTTGTAAATCAGTGACTTCAGATATTGCCGAATATGATTGGTGCACTTGCATTTCTTGCACTTAGTTATCCTACATATACTAAGCTGCACCTAAGGCTGAAAGCCTTGTAGTAAAGAGTTAAGGCTGGCAAAGCATTTAGTGCTTGATATTAAAGAACACTAGCTTATTTATGATGTAGTTTGGAGCCGACCAAAAAACGAATATGGCTATTGAGATGCCTTGCATTTCGTACATTTAAGTATTTCCGACAGAAGCTTTAGGCTGCTAATCCAACTTAATTATCGGCTACTTTATAGCGGAATAATGCTTTCCCTCGACTAGTTTTCCTAACTTATAAAGGAGGGGTCTACAGTTAGCACTAAATGGATTAAGAGCCCTTTCTACTGGCGGGTATTGGCCTGATATTTTGTTAGCATGTTTATTGCTTCTAATGTGACGTTAGTGACAACGCAAGAATACTTAAAGTTGAGAACTATATACCGAGGATCTTTTGATGGGTTATGTTATTCAAGGGACTACGATTAAGCCGAAAAATGGATAGAGCTAAATTTAAATATTGTGGAGTATTACAGTATAAATAAAAAAGCCATGCAATTGCATGGCTTTTCTGGTTTAGCTTAAGTGATTATGGACGCGCCATATCCGACTCTGCACCATTAGCGAGTTTGATTTTGGCTGTAGACTCTTCGTTCGCAGTATTCTCATACTCTCGTCCTTTAGGGACTGCCACTTGTTCTCTCACTTCAACGACAGGCTTGGTCATATCCGAAGACACCATAGAGCCAAAGCGGCTGGCGGCTTTCGGCTTGCTGACAACAACTGCATTGATTTGCGGTGTTGTTGGAACTGTTTGTACTGTGGCTTGAGGCTTAGCGATAGTAGCCGGTCTGGCCATTGGCGCAGAGGCTGTTGCTTTCACGGCTTCTTTTACTTCAGCGCTCGGTGCAACACTTGGCTCGACAAGTGTTTCGGTTTTAGCTGCTTCAGCTTTGGGTACTGCTACTGATTTAGTCACTGAGCTTTCAACTGATGGGACTGCAACGACTACGGCTTCAGCAGTAACGCTGGTCACCTGAGTTTCAACGATTGACGCAAGGTCAACTTTTGCGTCAGCAGCCTTTGGCTCTTCCACTTTCGTTTCAGTGGTTTTAGTCACAACAGGTTTAGTTTCAACTTGCTGAGTTTCAACTGCTGCAACGTCATTTGCTTGAGGCTGAGGCTCAACTTTTGCTTCTACTTTAACAACAGCAGGAGCTTCAACAGTTGGAGTTGAAATTGTTTCAGCTATTTCGACGTCATCAGTTTTAACGGCCGGTTCAGTTACCGCTGTTGTTTGAGTTGCAACAACAGGAGTTTCCACTCGAACACTGACGATTTCGCTTGGGTACTCTTGGTCAGCACCTAATTCGTCATTAGGAACGAATTGCGCTGGCGTTGATGTACCTTGGTCATCTTCGTCGCGACGACGACGTTGACCCGCTGCACGAAGGTGGCGAGGGCTACGACGGCTACGACGTTGACCATCTCTTTGCTCGCGTTTTGATTGATCATCAGCATTAGCATTTTCGTTGTCTGCATCAACTTCGCTATCTTGCGATACAGCATCCGCTGCTACAGTATGAGCTGCTGTGTCAACCAAGGTGTTTTCAGCTACGTTAACAGCATCAACAGCAGGTGTTTCTACTACAGTAGAAATTACAGTTGTCTCTTCTAGCACAATATTTTCTTGCGCTTCTTGAGCAGGTGCAGCTTCCTTACGAGGCTGGCGACGTGTTCTTGGCGCTTTAGTTTCTACTGGCGTTTGGGCAATGACTTCAGCTTTGGCATTAACACTGATAGTACTTGCCGCTGCGGCGTTAAGGGCTGCAATTTCCGCTAACACTTCTGCTGCATCTTCAGGTGCAATTGGGATCGCATTATCTGGCGTATTATGGCCATTATCGATACGCACCTTACGACGCATGTTACGGCGCTGACGACGCTCGCGGGCGACTTCTTGCTTAGGGGCATCATCTGCTTCAATGTCGGCAACAACATCTTTTGGCGCTTGTACGCGTGGCTTCGGTTCAGCTTTAGCTGGACGTTTAGCCGCTTCTTCTTTTTCGCGTACTGGACGTTCTTGTGTGCTGACTACTGCATCAGTCGGCTTTTTTGGATTGCGGCTACGCGGCTCACGAGTGCCTTCTTTTGCTTTGTCGGCATCTTGGGCATTGCGTGGGCGGCGAGTGTCATTACGACGGTTACGGCGATTGGCGTTAGCCGCACTGGTATCAGTTGCTTTAGTTTCAACAACTTTTACGGGTTCAGCTTTTTCACTTGGCGCAAACATGGCACTGATTGCACTCACAAGCTTGCTGAAGAAGCCTGGTTGTGGCGCTTCAACTTTCACCGTTGGTGATGGGGCTTGTTCTACTTTCTGTGGCGCTGCAAAACCTTTTAATGCCGGAATAGGCGCAGCAGTACGTTCCAGTTTGCGTGGCTCATACAATTTGGCTTCAGGATGCTCTATACGCTTATAGCTTGATTCACTGATTTCATCATCACTACGGTGACGGATCACGCGGTAATCAGGCGTCATCATGTGTGCGTCAGGTATCACATACACTTCGACATCGTGACGCTGTTCTGTGATGCGAATGGCTTTGCGTTTCTCGTTTAACAAGAAAGCTGCAACATCCACAGGCACAATCGCTTCGATTTGTGAGGTGTTTTCTTTGATGGCTTCTTCTTCCATCAAACGTAAAATTGACAGTGCTAAAGACTCGGTACTGCGAATCGTGCCTTGGCCATGACAGCGAGGGCAGATATGCGCTGCAGATTCTTCTAAAGAGGGACGCAGACGTTGACGCGACATTTCCATCAAACCGAAACGAGAAATGCGACCTAACTGCACGCGAGCACGATCGTGGTGCACAGCATCACGTAAACGGTTTTCAACTTCACGCTGATGACGCACTGGCGTCATATCGATAAAGTCGATAACCACTAAGCCACCTAAGTCGCGGAGACGCAATTGACGGGCAATTTCATCGGCGGCTTCGAGGTTAGTGTTAAGTGCTGTTTCTTCAATATCGCCGCCTTTAGTGGCACGGGCAGAGTTGATATCGATTGAGGTTAAGGCTTCAGTTGGGTCGATAACAATCGAACCGCCAGATGGCAGACGTACTTCGCGTTGGAAGGCGGATTCAATTTGTGATTCGATTTGGAAGTGAGTGAATAATGGCACTTCAGCTTCGTACAGTTTTACGCGCTCAACGAAATCAGGGCGAACTAAGGCGATATGTTGCTTCGCTTCTTCAAAAATACGTGGATGATCGATGAGGATTTCGCCCACGTCACGGCGTAAATAGTCACGAATAGCGCGAACTATCACATTGCTTTCTTGGTGAATTAAGAAAGGTGCGCCTTTAACTTGTGAGGCTTCGGTGATCGCCGCCCAGTGGTGTTGTAGAACTTTTAAGTCCCACTTTAACTCGGCAGATTCTTTGCCTACACCCGCAGTACGCACGATAAGACCCATGCCAGCAGGCACTTCTAAGTCAGCCATCGCTTCTTTTAGCTCAGTGCGTTCATCACCTTCGATACGACGAGAAATCCCGCCAGCACGTGGATTGTTTGGCATTAATACTAAGTAAGAGCCTGCAAGGCTGATGAAGGTCGTTAAGGCTGCACCTTTATTGCCGCGTTCTTCTTTGTCAATTTGGACAATAACTTCCTGTCCTTCACTGACCACTTCTTTGATATTTGGGCGACCTTGGAACGAATATCCCTTCGGGAAATATTCTCTAGCGATTTCTTTCAGTGGCAAAAAGCCGTGACGATCGGCACCGTAGTCGACGAAAGCGGCTTCTAAAGACGGTTCTACTCGGGTAATTTTACCTTTGTAAATGTTTGATTTTTTTTGCTCATGACCTGGGCTTTCAATGTCTAGATCATACAGTTGTTGCCCATCAACAAGGGCAACACGCAACTCTTCTGATTGAGTTGCATTGATTAACATACGTTTCATGATGACGTCATTCTTCTTTAAATAGAGGTCATCAAACATCGCGCTTCGCTGCATTACGGGCCTAGCAGTAGGTCAACTGAGCCTCACGGCTGGTGGCTAGGCATAGAGGTGCGCATTACTGTTAGACGCAGTCGCTGCGTGTCGCATCCTATTTATGGCTTATTTTTTAATGATTACAAAAACAAGGAATTCGTTGTAAAACATCAACCAACCCCATAAATTCTTTAGTTTCGTTCCGGTAATGCCCAAGTCGAATCGGTTTGTCTGACGACAAGTTAAAATATCCTTCGAAATCGGGGAGGAAAACCTAGGGTAAACCTTATTAAAGTAAGGTGACTTTCTCGATTTAATCGTAAAAAACGCATTTGTGGTATTTTTACTCTGTATACGATTTGCAAATCAATGATTTGCTATCAAGAAAATCTTTTTTTATCCGTTAAATTTTCCGCTTGGGATCAGGGCGTTGTGAACACTTTATTCACGGCTTATCCCTAATCGCTGGTGAAATATAGCAATAATCAAAAAATTCAGCAATGGAAAGGCACAATTCTTCTCAGTTGTTGTACAATGGCGACCGTTATAATTAGATGGCGCATCATGAATATAGAATCCACCCCACAACAGGTTCAGTTGATCACGATTGATGAAGATCACTTCGAACAGCGTATTGATAATTACTTAATGACCAAGCTGAAGGGCGTGCCGAAAAGCATGATCTATCGCATTGTCCGCAAGGGCGAGGTTCGAGTGAATAAGAAACGCATCAAACCCGAGTACAAGTTGCAGATTGGCGACATAGTACGTATTCCGCCAGTCCGCGTGGCAGAGCCGGATAACCGTACCGCACCATCGGCGAACTTAAGTAAAGTCTCGCAACTCGAAGATCGTATTTTGCATGAAGACAATCATTTGATCGTGCTGAATAAACCTGCTGGCATTGCCGTACATGGTGGTAGTGGAGTCGATTACGGTGTGATTGAAGCATTGCGTTCACTGCGTCCTCAACAAAAGTTTTTAGAGCTAGTACATCGTCTCGATAAAGATACTTCGGGTGTGTTGTTGGTGGCGAAAAAGCGTAGCGCGCTTAAACATCTGCATGATCAGCTTCGGTATAAAAAGATGCAGAAAGACTATTTGGCCTTAGTTAAAGGTGAATGGTCTGCTCAAGATAAAGCCGTTAAACAGCCTTTATTGAAAATCACCCTTAAATCGGGTGAGCGCATAGTGCGCGTTAATGCGGAAGGTAAACCTTCAGAAACGCGCTTTAAAATTATGCAGCGTTACCAAGGTTGTACTTTAGTGAAGGCAAGCCCTGTCACTGGACGTACTCATCAAATTCGGGTGCATTGCCAATTTGCTGGCCATCCTATCGCCTGTGATGATAAGTACAGCGAGCAAGGGTTTGACGATAGTATGCGTTCATTAGGCTTAACTCGACTCTTTTTACATGCCGCTGAATTGATGTTCATTCATCCAGAAAATGATGAAGTGATGCGGGTTTCAGCGCCTTTAGATGAAAATTTGTCGCAATTACTCGATAAGTTAAAGCGTGCGTAATCGACGGGGATAGGTTTCAAGGATGAAGATAAAGCAATACGATTTAGTGATTTTCGATTGGGATGGCACTCTGATGGATTCCATCGGTAAAATTATCACTTGTATTGAAAATATGGCTAAGGCATTGCAGTTACCTATCCCAACTGAAAGTGACATTCGCGATATTATTGGTCTTTCTATGACAGAAGCGCTGCGAGTCCTGTTCCCACAGGGGCTTAATTGTAGTGCTTCTTCCGTATATTCTCAGCTTCTACATTCTAATAATGCATTCAGCCAAGGCGAAAATGATCAATATCAGCAGATGCGCGCTGAGTTTAAAGTACAATATTTGCATTTAGACACCACGCCAACGCCGCTCTTTGCACAAGCACCTATTTTAATCGATGAGTTACATACTCAAGGTTATCAATTAGCCGTCGCAACCGGTAAAGCCCGTGCAGGGCTTGATCGCGTCTTTGAGCAAACAGGCTTAGGTCGATACTTTGTTGCATCACGCTGCGCCGATGAAGTGCACAGTAAACCCCATCCTGAAATGATCTCAAGTTTGCTGAAAGAATTGAATATTGCCCAGAACCGAGCCTTAATGGTGGGTGATTCTCTGCTGGATTTGACCATGGCGGCCAATGCAGGGATTGATAGCGTTGGCGTGACCTATGGCGCCCACAGTGCCGACAAGTTGCTGCTGGCAAAACCCATCGCCTTGATAGATTCACCAAAGCAATTACTGCAATACCTCTAACACTGCTATTTAATGCTGGAGCGGCAATACATGCCGCTCCAGCATGAGACTTCCTTATCACTTTTATTTACGTCTCGTCTTCTTGTCGATGAAACGACTCTGTAGCCCGGTATTTTTGATGCGCGTCATCGATTCAATAAACAGAGCAAAGCCTTGGCAAACGTTTAAGCGAGAACGTCTACACCTTGGGCTAACAGCATTTCCGTCAGTAATATCAGTGGTAAGCCAACTAAGGTATTGGGATCGCGACCTTCGAGCGCTGTAAATAACGCGATACCTAAACCTTCGCTCTTAAAACTCCCCGCGCAATAATAGGGCTCTTCTTTTTCAATGTAAGCCACAATCTGCGCATGGCTAAGGTGCCTAAAATGAACCGTAAAGGGTTCAACCTCAGCGGCCATAGCGCCAGTTTTGGCATTATAGAGTGCAAGACCAGTATAAAAGGTGATGGCCTTGCCTGAGGCTTGAGTGAGCTGCGCGACGGCATTATTAAAATGATGGGGTTTACCGATAATCTTGTCATCAATGACGGCAACTTGATCGGAACCAATAATCAGACCATCGGGGAATTGTTCTGCTCCCGCGACGGCTTTTGCTTTGGCTAATCGCAGCACTAAAGCATGGGCCGATTCTTCGAGATACGCCGTTTCGTCAATATTAGGATTGCAGCATTCGAAGGGTAATCCGAGTTTTCGCAGTAAAGATTGTCGATATACAGACGTCGAAGCTAAGATTAATGGGGTTGGCATAATGAGATATCCGCAAAAGAGTGACTCATATTGTGACCAATCAATGCGGGAGAGTGCAAGAGTTTCGTCTTTTATGGTTTCTTTTCAATGAATGCGACTATTTTAGGCGGCTTGCGCTTGTATGCGGCCCCATGCTTGGGTACTATTTCGCTTCCGTCAATTTCAATGTTGGGGCAGGGGAAAGGCTTAAGTCGCAAACTGGGACTTAAGTTAGTATTTTTTCTTTGACTCTAGCGTTTTCAAACTATAATATGCGCGCCTTATGCAAACAGTAAAGATACCGGTTTCAATTGATCCATTTCGCGCCGCCTCGAGTCGCCTAGTTTATCAGGGCGTTGTTCCTGGTGTGCAACTGAAAAGATTAACTGAGTTATGTGCCGGCGACTGTTCCGATGTGGCAGTGTCGCTTGAATGTGGCGTAGATTTACAGGGGATAGTCTACCTGAAAGGGAAGGCTGTGACGGAGCTCACTCTGATATGTCAACGTTGCATGACACTATTTACCACTGAGGTTACGGTCGAGTTTTGTTTTGGTCCATGTAGGACTAAGGCAGAAATCGATGAGCTCCCGGATGCGTATGACCCAATTGAGTGCAATGAAATTGGCGAAGTGCGTCTACATCAATTGATCGAAGATGAATTGATAGTCGCTATGCCGATAATCCCAATGCATCAAGAAATTGATTGCAGTGCAGGATCTAAAGACATGGTTGTAGGCGAGATAGAACCCGCTCAAGAGGAGCGTCCAAATCCGTTTGCAGTGTTAGAAAAACTGAAGAGCAAGTAATCGAGGAGACAGGCCAATGGCTGTACAACAGAACAAAAAATCACGTTCAAAGCGCGGAATGCGCCGTTCACATGACGCACTGAGCACTGCTCAGCTGTCTGTAGACGCTACCAGCGGTGAAATCCATATGCGTCATAATGTGACTGCAGATGGCTTCTATCGCGGTAAAAAGGTAATCAACAAGTAATTTGTTGGTTTCCTAATGACGAATCTGACGCTTGCGTTAGATGCAATGGGTGGTGATCATGGCCCCCACGTCACGGTGCCTGCAGCCTTGCGGGCACTACAATTACATTCTTTTCTTAAAATCATTTTAGTCGGTGACAAGACTGAAATTGATGTCTATCTACGTCAAGCCGAAGCGAGTTTACTTTCGCGCATAGAAATCATTCATACCGATGAAGTCGTTAGTATGTCTGATAGGCCTGTGCATGCCTTGCGTACACGTAAAAACAGTTCCATGCGATTGGCTATTGAGTTAGTGCGTGACGACCGCGCACAAGCGTGTGTGAGTGCCGGTAACACAGGGGCGCTGATGGCAATGGCGAAAGTATTGCTGAAGACCTTGCCTGGTGTTGATCGACCTGCATTAGTCAGTTGTTTACCTGCGGTGACTCAAAAACCGGTTTATTTGTTGGATTTGGGCGCGAATATTTCCTGTGACTCTGAAACCTTATTTCAATTTGCCGTGATGGGCTCAGTCCTGTGCGAAGCGGTAGATAAGAAATCTCGGCCAAAAGTCGCCTTGCTCAATGTGGGCGTTGAAGAAATTAAAGGTAATGACCAAGTTCAGCAAGCCGCGCAGTTGCTGCAACACACAGAACAAATCAATTACACAGGTTTTATCGAAGGGGATGAAATCTATTCCGGTAATGTGGATGTGATTGTTTGTGATGGGTTTGTGGGTAACATCACGCTCAAGACCTCTGAAGGTATTGCCAAGTTATTAGTACATCAGTTAAAACGGGGACTAACCCAAGGTTTATTCGTTCGTTTTCTGGCTAAACTTATCGCCCCTCGTATCCAGGCGGTCCTTAGTCAGATGAACCCCGACCACTATAACGGTGCAAGTCTGATAGGATTGCGCGGAATAGTTGTAAAAAGCCATGGAAACGCGGATGAAACTGCCTATTTACAAGCAATTAGTTTGGCAGTAACGGAAGCTCAACGTCGACTCCCTGAAATGATAAAAGATCGTTTGGAGTCGATTCTTTTAGATATAAATAACTGATCCCTCCTTATGCATACAAAAATTCTCGGAACTGGTAGTTATCTACCGGTGCAGGTGCGTAGCAATCAAGATTTGGAAAAAATGGTGGAAACCACTGACCAATGGATTGTTGAACGTACAGGTATATCAGAACGTCGCATTGCGGCTTTCGATGAAACCGTTTCAACTATGGGCTACCAAGCGGCATTAAAAGCGCTAGAAATGGCTGGCATAGAAGCATCAGATTTAGACATGATCGTTTGCGGCACCACCAGTGCTCCCAATGCTTTTCCTGCTGCGGCCTGTGAAATTCAAGCCATGCTTGGCGTGCATACCATTCCAGCTTTTGATATCGCAGCGGCGTGTTCAGGCTTTGTTTATGCTTTATCTGTTGCCGATCAATTTGTAAAAACGGGCGCGGCTAAAAAAGTATTAGTGATTGGTGCCGATGTACTGTCTCGCTTATGTGAGCCAGAAGATCGTTCAACGATTATTTTATTTGGTGATGGTGCGGGCGCGGTTGTGATAGGCGCATCCGAAACGCCAGGGATCATTTCGACCCACATTTATGCCGACGGTCGCCAAGGTGACTTATTGAAATGCGCTTTCCCACCACGTAAAGGCGAAACCTCTGAAGCGGTCGGTTTTATGACCATGAAAGGCAACGATGTCTTTAAAGTGGCTGTGACTCAATTGTCCCATGTGGTGACTGAGACGTTACGCATTAACAATATCGATAAGTCAGAAATTGACTGGTTAGTGCCACATCAAGCTAACTTCCGAATTATCAATGCTACCGCTAAAAAGCTCGATATGAGTCTTGATAAAGTCGTATTGACCTTAGCTAAACACGGTAATACTTCTGCCGCGTCAGTGCCCATTGCATTGGATGAAGCCGTACGTGATGGCCGTATTCAGCGCGGACAACTACTGCTGCTTGAGGCCTTTGGTGCTGGGTTTGCGTGGGGCAGTGCGCTCATTCGTTTCTAAGTTCTACATGTGTGTTCCACATGATTTTTCAATAAATTAAGTTAGCCATAGGTAATTTGAATATGGAAAATGTTGCTTTTGTATTTCCGGGTCAAGGTTCACAAGCCCTAGGCATGTTAGCCGAGCTTGCCGAATCTCATGCTGTTGTTGGACAAACCTTTGCTGAGGCGAGTGACGTCTTAGGTTATGATCTGTGGGCATTGGTTCAGCAAGGTCCTGTTGAAAGCTTAAATGAAACCGATAAAACTCAACCAGCCCTATTAGCGGCGAGCGTGGCGATTTGGCGTACCTATGTGGCTTCAGGCAAACCTATGCCTGCTATACTCGCGGGTCACAGCTTAGGCGAGTATTCTGCTTTAGTTTGCGCTGGTGTGATGGATTTTAAAGACGCGATTAAGTTGGTGGAATTACGTGGTCAACTGATGCAGCAAGCGGTTCCAGCTGGCACGGGTGCTATGTATGCGATTATCGGTTTGGACAACGAGAGTATCGCTAATGCCTGCGCCGAAGTGGCTCAAGGTGACGTGGTGAGTCCAGTTAACTTTAACAGTCCTGGTCAAGTGGTCATTGCAGGTCAAAAAGACGCAGTTGAGCGCGCTGCAGTAGCTTGTAAAGCTGCGGGCGCTAAAATGGCGGTGGCTCTACCTGTCAGCGTGCCATCACACTGTGCATTAATGAAACCTGCGGCGGATAAACTGGCCGTGGCATTAAACGATGTACAGTTTAATACCCCAACAATTACAGTGATTAATAACGTTGATGTGGCATCACCCACCTCTGCTGATGACATTAAAGATGCGTTAGTGCGTCAGTTATATTGTCCTGTCCGCTGGAGCGAAACTGTTGAGCTAATGGCCCAAAAAGGCATTACCCAACTGGTGGAATGTGGTCCTGGTAAAGTATTGACAGGATTAGCAAAACGAATTAATAAATCACTATCAGCCCAAGCGGTTAATGATGTTGCTTCATTAGCAGCATTAACTGAGTAAGGAGTTTATATGAGTTTCAACCTGAATTTAACAGGCAAAGTGGCTTTGGTGACAGGTGCGAGCCGCGGTATTGGCCGTGCGATCGCTGAGACACTGGTCGAAGCAGGTGCAGTGGTTATTGGAACCGCAACCAGTGAGAAGGGCGCTGCGGCAATCCAAGAATATCTGGGTGACAAAGGTTTTGGTTTAGTGCTTAATGTCACAGATAGTGAATCTGTTACACATTTATTCGCCTCGATCAAAGAAAAAGCGGGTGATGTTGATATTCTAGTCAACAACGCGGGTATAACCCGTGATAATCTGCTGATGCGGATGAAAGATGATGAATGGCAGGATATTATCGACACTAACCTGACATCGTTATTTAGACTGTCAAAACCTGTGATGCGTACCATGATGAAAAAGCGCTTTGGCCGAATCATCAATATCGGTTCAGTGGTAGGCACCATGGGCAATGCAGGTCAAGTTAACTACTCGGCAGCAAAGGCGGGTTTGATTGGATTTACAAAATCTCTTGCAAGAGAGGTTGCATCTCGTCAAATTACAGTTAATGCTATCGCTCCTGGATTTATCCAGACCGATATGACAGATGAGCTGACCGAAGAGCAGCAAAAAGCTATCATGTCACAGGTTCCGATGGAACGATTAGGGCAAGCGCAAGAAATTGCCAATGCAGTGCTCTTTTTGGCCTCGGACTCAGCCGCTTACATCACAGGCGAAACTTTGCATGTGAATGGCGGCATGTACATGGTTTAAGGGCGAATGGCAGGGATTTCTGTCGCAACTGAGTAGTGATCTGTATCAATTGATAGTGAAATTTCGTGGTTAGACCACGAAAACTAAGCTTGCATTGTCAGCCAAATCTAATAAACTACTCGCAATCTTACGCAAGTGCGTAATTTGAATAGGAAAGAAAACTAATGAGCAACATCGAAGAACGTGTAAAGAAAATCATTGTAGAGCAACTGGGCGTTAAAGAAGAAGACGTTAAGCCAGCGGCATCTTTCGTTGACGATCTGGGTGCAGATTCTCTGGACACTGTTGAGTTGGTTATGGCTCTGGAAGAAGAGTTTGATACCGAGATCCCTGATGAAGAAGCTGAAAAGATCACTACTGTTCAAGCAGCGATCGACTACGTTTCTAAGAATCAGTAATTCTGAATTCTTGAAGACAGGCGGCATTTTTGCCGCCTGTTTTTGTTTTACCCCCGTCAAATTCTGCCTCCGTGCCATTCAATCGTCTCTGGATCGTGTTTTAATTGTTATCCACGAGATGCTCGCCGCAGATTGGCGAATTTTTCTAAATAAAAATTATTTAAGAAATTGTCTAATGATAGAAAACCCTGTGTCCTCTATCTGAATTAACAAATTAGCATTTAAAGGTGACTGCCGTGTCTAAACGTCGTGTAGTGGTAACCGGTTTGGGGTTAGTAACTCCAGTGGGCAATACTGTCGATACTACTTGGAAGGCTTTGCTTTCGGGTAAGAGTGGTATTGCACCGATAACCAAATTTGATGCCAGTGAATTTACCACTCGTTTCAGTGGTTCAGTAAAAGATTTCGATGTTGAGCAATACGTAACGAAAAAAGACGCCCGTAAGATGGACCTCTTTATTCAATACGGTATGGCGGCTGGCATCCAAGCTATCCAAGACTCAGGTCTGGACATGAGTAAAGAAAACCCTGGTCGTGTCGGTACTGCTATTGGTGCGGGTATGGGCGGTATGTGGTTGATTGAACAAGGTCACAGCGCATTGATGAATGGTGGCCCGCGTAAGGTTTCTCCTTTTTTCGTACCTAGTACCATCATCAATATGATTTCGGGCCACTTGTCGATCATGTTTGGCATGAAAGGGCCAAATTTCGCCGTGACGACCGCTTGTACTACGGGCGTGCATAATATCGGTTTCGCGGCGCGTACCATTGCCTATGGTGATGCAGACGTGATGGTTGCGGGCGGTGCTGAGGATGTCACTTCTCCTTTAGGCGTGGCAGGTTTTGGTGCAGCGAAAGCATTATCGACACGCAATGACGATCCGACTGCGGCGAGCCGTCCATGGGATAAAGACCGTGATGGTTTTGTGATCGGTGATGGCGCTGGTGTGATGGTGATGGAAGAGTACGAACACGCAAAAGCGCGCGGTGCGACCATTTACGGCGAATTAGTCGGTTTTGGTATGAGCGGTGATGCGTTCCACATGACATCGCCTCCAAGCGACGGAGCAGGCGCTGCGGCGGCTATGGTCAATGCTATTAATGACGCTAAGTTATCACTGGAGCAAATTGGTTATATCAATGCCCACGGTACGTCGACGCCAGCAGGTGATAAAGCGGAAGCGGCAGCGGTTAAGTCAGTATTTGGCGACCACGCTTATAAAGTACTGGTTAGCTCGACTAAATCGATGACGGGTCACCTATTAGGTGCTGCGGGTGCGGTTGAAGCGATTTTCACTTTGCTAGCACTGCGTGACCAAGCCGTACCGCCAACCATCAACTTGGATAATCCAGACGAAGGTTGTGACTTAGATTTTGTTGCCCATACAGCCCGTGACGTGAAGATGGATTACGCTCTGTGTAACTCCTTCGGTTTTGGTGGGACTAACGGTTCATTACTGTTCAAGAAAGTGTAAAACACGCATTTATGGTGTAAAACACAGTGAAAAAATGCGCCTGAGGGCGCATTTTTTATGGGTCAAATTCATTGCTCATGTGAGTTGAACTCCGTTATCTTATGGCTTTATTGTGATAGATGTCACTTTCTAACTGTATGATATCCATAGTGTTAACATTTGTTCATCAAGCTTGTTTAATTCTAGTGACCACAGATAATGACAGACATATTCAATCTTAATGGAGTGTGTCATGTTAAATCCCGCGGTGATCCCGCTTGTTCCCCTCATTGGCGCATTAACTGCCAATCTGACCGAATTGATCCGCGGTGAGTTTAAAGTGTGGCATCCAAACATGGACATTGGGATCAAGACTTTTACCTTAGCAATCGCTGCTTACGTGGTGGTTTGGTTTGCCTTATTGGTGACGGCGATTAACGTCGGTGGCGATAGCAATATGTCTTCGGGCCTCGAAGTGCTTGGTTTCTTTATGTTTGGCTTAGGCGTTTACACTTTTGCTAAGGGTACACGTTTCGTCAGTAGTGAATTTCAGCTATGGATTTATCGTTTAGCGTTGCCGAGTTTATTGCTTTGCTGCGTGCTTATTAGCCACTTTGGTTAAATCGAATTTTTTGACGAGGCCAATCGTAATTATTTTTACGCTAATGGCGCTTTCTATCGTAAACTCAGCCTATTGCACGAAACATTGAGCCACAGTGGCTGAATAAGTTGAGGTTATATGGCTGGTATAGATAGACAAAGTACCCTGAGATTTTTGTCAGAGCCTGCGGATGTGAATTTTGGTGGTAAAGTTCACGGCGGCGCTGTGATGAAGTGGATCGATCTCGCGGCTTATGCCTGTGCAGCGGGCTGGAGCGGTAAATATTGTATTACTGCTTATGCGGGCGGTATTCGTTTTGTGCAACCCATTTTGGTGGGCAATATCGTTGAAGTCAGCGCAAAAGTGATTTATACGGGTAAAACTTCTATGCATATCGGTATCGATGTGCGAGCGGGCGATCCTAAAGTTTCTGAGCGTCATCTCACCACCCATTGTATTGTGATCATGGTCGCAGTTGATGAAGATGGCCTACCTACGCCAGTGCCTGAGTGGATACCACAGACGGAACATGATATTCATTTGCGGGATTCTGCACTGCGCTTGATGGAAATGCGTAAAAAGATTGGCGCCGAAATGGAAGCCCATGTGGTGAAATAGCCCCATAAATTAAATCAACAAAGGCGCTTAAGGCGCCTTTGTTGTTTTTAGCGAAAAGTGCATTTATCACTCGCTCCGATTTCATTCTGACGTTACCGTTGATGAATGTTAAACTGCGGCCACTATTTTGAATCGATTCATTTTGTTTGTCTATTTAAGGATCAGCTCATGGCAAAAGTCGCATTTATTGGTTTAGGCGTAATGGGATATCCCATGGCGAGGCATTTACTGAACAAAGGCCATGAGGTCACTGTTTATAATCGTACTTTTACCAAGGCGCAAACTTGGGTCGACACCTATGGTGGTCGCTGCTGTCCAACACCTAAGGAAGCGGCAGAGGGTCAAGATATTGTGTTTACTTGCGTGGGCAATGACAACGACCTGCGTGAAGTGGTATTAGGCAGTGATGGCGTTATTCATGGGATGGAAAAGGGCACTGTGCTGGTTGACCATACTACGGCTTCGGCCGATGTCGCTCGTGAGCTTCATCAAGTGTTATCGGAAAAGGGCATTGATTTCCTCGATGCGCCCGTGTCTGGCGGCCAAGCGGGCGCTGAAAATGGCGCCTTGACTGTGATGGTCGGCGGCGATGAAGCGGTATTTGAGCGTGTTAAACCCGTGATTGAAGCCTTTGCCCGCTGCGCCGAGCGTTTAGGTGAGGTTGGTGCAGGTCAGTTAACTAAGATGGTGAACCAAATTTGTATCGCGGGTGTGGTGCAAGGTTTGGCGGAAGCGCTGCAATTTGCCCGTAAAGCGGGACTCGATGGCGAGAAAGTCATTGAAGTGATCAGCAAAGGCGCGGCGCAAAGCTGGCAGATGGAAAATCGCTACAAGACGATGTGGGGCCAGAGCTATGATTTTGGTTTTGCCGTCGATTGGATGCGTAAAGACTTAGGCATCGCCTTAGAAGAAGCCCGCCGCAATGGTTCACATTTGCCATTGACCGCTTTGGTGGATCAATTCTATTCAGAAGTTCAGGGCATGGGCGGTAACCGTTGGGATACGTCTAGCTTGCTGGCGCGCTTAGAGAAATCGGCGAAATAAGTTTTACCTTAAGTTTCATCGTTATAACAACTTAGGTTTTGTAGTGATAAAACTCTGGTTTCGCAGTGATAGGTTTTGCAATGATAAAAATGCCCAGTCCCGATTGCGTTGGCAAATAGGACTGGGCATTTTTGTGTGTATCGTTTTTGACTAGGACATTAAGAGCTAGGATATTTAATCGTTAGTCTTTCCAGCGAATATGGGTCACTAAACTGTGAGTTTCACCTGGGGCGAGCACTACTTTATCTTCTAATACATTGGCCGCTTCTAGGCAGACCATGGTCAGATAATCCTCTGGATTAAATCGGCCCAGGCGTTGTGACTTTTCAATCCATGGGTTCCATAATACCGCTGATTGGCTGTTTTCACGGCTGACTTCGATTGTCCCCTGCGGTGTATGCAATAACTGCACTGGGCCCAGATCGGTATAGACACGGTCTGTCTCACGATCAAACAGCACTTCATCCGTGGTTTGCGGGTAAGGCCCCTCGGCAAATTCGATGTATTTTGACCCACTAAAACCGCTGGCTTTGAGTTGGTGGATATCCTCAATCGGGAAATAGCTGTGCAGCGCTTGGGTAAGCGTGACGGTTTCATCGCTTGAATTGGTATTCACAAGGCTAATGCTTAGGGTGTCGCCTAGGGTGAATAACACGCAGACCTCAGTGTTATGCGGCCAATAGATTTTATCTTGCTCACTGATTTTTAAGCTAAAACGTAAATCCACTAACTGATTACGCATTTCTACCGATTCCAGCGCCCAAATACGGGTACGGGCGAAACCGTGTTGGGGAAAGTTCGCTTCACTACTCATGCCAAACCAAGGCCAGCATACGGGTACACCGCCACGGATCCCATTACCGGGTTGATAATCGTCAGCCGATGAAACCCACAGCAAAGGTGGTTTGCCTACGGGTTGAAAATAGTCTATTTGCGCGCCCTGCAAAAAAATTCTTGCCTGAC
Source organism: Shewanella sp. ISTPL2 (assembly GCF_013283205.1). Classification (NCBI taxonomy): domain Bacteria; kingdom Pseudomonadati; phylum Pseudomonadota; class Gammaproteobacteria; order Alteromonadales; family Shewanellaceae; genus Shewanella; species Shewanella sp. ISTPL2. Next base: position 1,178,842 of record NZ_JAAPAV010000001.1, read on the forward strand.
ATAACGCCGTATTCACTTCGACATAATCGAGCCCGTTGGCGTGCTTTTTAGTAGTGACAGAACCCATAGTAACAATATCCTTAACTCTGCTGACATATCAGAAAAACAGGCAGTTAGCTTACAAAGTTTTCCGCGATAACATAAGGCTTTGTTGCGATCAATTTACGGTTTCGCTGTTCGTTTGTGTAAACAAAAGTCTGTGGCGGATACTGAGGTGCTTTCTTTTTCGGCAGATTTAGCTAAAGTGGTCAGAGCACCAAAGTGGTCAGATCACTTAGTTGAGTTGCAGTCTAACAAGAAAAGGGAAGCGATTATGCCAGTCTATCAAGCGCCGCTGCGCGACTATCAATTTATCCTCGATGAAATGTTACATATTTATCAGCAAGATGCACTCAAGGGGTTCGATGAAATCGATCCAGATCTTGTCGATGCGATCCTGCAAGGTATGGCCGACTTTAGTACTGAAGTTATGTTACCGCTCAATAGTGTCGGCGATTTGCAAGGCTGTAAGTTGGTCGATGGTAAGGTGATTACACCGGAAGGATTTGATGATGCCTATCGGCAGTTTGTTGATAATGGCTGGCCGACGCTGACTTGCTCCCCTGAATATGGCGGCCAAGGTTTACCCGAAGTGGTGGGGATTTTTGCCACTGAGATACAAACGGCAACTAACATGGCTTTTGCCATGTATCCCGGTTTGACCCATGGCGCTTATGCCGCCATCTATGCCCACGGCAGTGATGCTCTCAAGCAAAAATATTTGAGTAAACTGGTTAGCGGTGAATGGACTGGGACCATGAACTTGACCGAGTCCCACGCGGGTACTGATTTAGCCTTATTACGCACCAAAGCCGTGCCAGTATCTGAAGGCGTTTTTGCTATTACCGGCGAAAAAATTTTTATCTCCTCAGGTGATCATCAACTCACCGACAACATAGTGCACCTCGTATTAGCTCGTTTGCCCGATGCACCTGAAGGTGTGAAGGGCATATCTTTGTTCGCCGTGCCTAAAGTATTAGTGAATAACGATGGTAGTTTAGGCGCGCCGAACACTTTATATGCCAGTGGCCTTGAACATAAGATGGGCATTCACGGTAACTCAACTTGTGTGATGGTATTTGAAGGTGCATTGGGTGAGCTTGTCGGCGAGCCGCACCAAGGACTGCGCGCCATGTTTACTATGATGAACCAAGCGCGTTTAGGCGTTGGCGTGCAAGGTCTGGGTGTCTCTGAGATTGCCTATCAAAATGCGCTAGCCTATGCCAAAGACAGATTACAGAGCCGTGCTTTAAGCGGTGCCAAAGCACCCGAAAAAGCCGCCGATCCGATTTTGGTTCACGGCGATGTGCGCCGCATGTTGCTGTCGCAAAAAGCCTTCAATGAAGGCGCAAGAGCCTTAGTTGGACAACAAGCTTTGTGGCTCGATGAAGCTGAGCGTCATAGTGATCCCGCCAAAGCCAAAGTTGCCTCCCAATTAGCGGCACTGTTCACGCCAGTGGTGAAAGGTTTTATCACTAACCGTGGTTTTAATGCCTGTGTCGATGCACAGCAAGTGTTTGGTGGACATGGTTATATTCATGAGTGGGGTATGGAGCAATTTGTGCGTGATAGCCGTATTGCACTGATTTATGAAGGCACTAACGGTATTCAGGCATTGGATTTAGTGGGGCGTAAGCTGCTTAGCGACCGCGGTGCGGCGATGCAGCAATGGTCAGCGTTAGTGACTGAGTATATTAAATCACATAGCACGAATGCGGCGATGCAACCTTACGTGAGTGGTTTAATGGATTGTGCTGGTGATTTGCAAAAGGCCAGTGGTTATTTAGCTTCGCAGGCAGCGACCAATCCTGACATTATCGGCGCAGCCTCTATGGCTTATCTGGAGTTATTTGGGGTGACTGCACTGGCATGGATGTGGGCCAGAAGTGCCGCGGTGGCATTAGCGGCGTTGGAGCAGGGCACCGAAGAAACCGCATTTTACCAAGCTAAATTGAAAACTGCCGATTTCTACATGGCTTACTGGGCGGTGCAAGGTCGCAGTCTGCGTAAGCAAATCGAGCAGGCGAGTGAAATGCTCACGCAATTGGATGAAGCTATCTTTTAAGCATTCACCTTATAGGCTGAGTTAAGCCCTTGCTTAAGCACCGCTCAACAATAGCCAAAAACCAGCGCACTGTCGCTGGTTTTTATTTTTGTATGGTTTAAATATTTAACTTTTTGTTTTTATTAAGCTGCACGCAAGTATTCAGCTTGATGCTGTGCGTCTCTTTCTTATTCCACATTAAAACTTTCATCGAAGGTCTGTGTTATTGGCGCTCCTTTGTTTGAGTCATAACCACACATAACAAGGACTATGTGGGTTGATGTCGATGATTTATTAAACGCCTTTCACAATTGTGTAAATTCAAATGATAATTATTGTCATTAGTAAATCATTCTTTATAATGACGGCCAATTCGTTTGAATACATTTGTAAACTCTTTGGTTTATGCCATTTTTATGCGCTCGCGCTGGGGACATTCTGTGAAGACTCGTTTCGCTTACTCATTAATCGCACTTGCACTCGCTCAACATCAGTCGGCATTTGCCGCTGAAACCGTACTCGATAAAGAGGCTCCACAGCAGACCTTGTCTACGAGCTCACCAGTTCCCAGTCCTGCATCGACTCAATCCGCAGCCGATGGGGAGGTAACACTCGCAGCACCTGAGCGTATTACAGTCCATGGCCGCGCAATGCAAATGTACGTCGATAAAGAAACGACGGTTGGCACTAAGACGGCGATTAATGTGATGGAATTGCCGCAGTCGGTGCAAGTGCTGACCGAGCAGTTAATCGTTGACCAAGCGGCGCGTAATATTACCGATTTATATCGTTCAATCGCGGGTGTGAGTGAGTTTAGTTATTCCGGCGTGACCTTTCGTGGTTTCCGCGACGATGCCAACGTTTTTTATGATGGGGTAAGGGGCGATCCCTATTCGGGATTTTCTGTGCCGCAACTCTTCAATGTGCAGCGGGTTGAAGTGTTAAAAGGTCCTGCATCGGCACTCTATGGCGGCGGTGAACCTGGCGGCATGATCAACTATGTCACTAAAAAACCAACCTTTGTCGAGAGCAAAGAGCTGACCTTAAGCACAGGCAGCGAGGATATGATGGGCGGCTCGCTGGATTTCACCGGTGGCTTAACCCAAAATCTTGCCTATCGCTTTGGCGCCTATTATCAGCAGGAAGATAGCTTTCGAAATAATGCCGATAGTCAAAATGCCGAAGTGGCGGGTGGGTTACTCTACGAAATCAGTGATGATACTAAGCTTACTACCACTTTCGATATTATTAAGCAGGATTTAGGTGGCAATCGACTGCGCGGCGTTCCTGTCGATAATGACGGTAACTTCCTTGTTGCGCCATCCTATAATGCCAATGAGAAGAGTGACTTCCAGAAGATGGATGCACTGGTGCTGCAATCGATTCTCGATCATCAATTTACCGATAATTTCTCGGTCAAGACTCAGATCCGTTATCTGAATAATGATTCGACGCAGCAATATCATGAATCGAGAGGTTGGGCGACCTTAGATGCCAATAAAAAGCCCATTATGGGTGATGGCACCATTAAGCGTGAATACCGAGTTCAAGCACGGGCTAATGATGAAATCAGTTTAACCAATGATTTTGTCTATGCATTCGATGCTTTAGGTTTTGAACATGAATTCCTGTTCGGCGGCGACTATCACTATGTCGAAACCGAATATCAGTACAAATTGGCGACTGATAAGGATGGTGTTGGTAACTTGAATATTTTTGACCTTAACTATGGTGAAACCGACCCTAATAGTTACAACTTGAAGGATAAAAATACCGATGGTACCCGCGCTAACCGTTACGGCATTTATGTACAGGAACATCTGCACTTTAATGAACAGTGGTCATTGATTGCCGGTCTGCGTTTTAGCCAGTTTGATGATTATGATAAAAATACCGGTTTCTCCTTCAGCGATAACGCGATAACGCCAAGAGCAGGGCTTAATTATCGCCCAATCGATTCCATGTCCTTTTATTTGAATTACTCAGAGAGCTTCAATCCAGCATCTTTAACCAATCAAGCGGAAGATATTGGTGACGGTTTCCTCGATCCAGAAACGGGCAATCAAATTGAACTTGGGATGAAAAATGAATGGCTTGATGGCCAGTTTATGACCACGCTTGCTGTGTATCGCATTGAAAAACAAAATGTCGCCCAAGCTAACCCTTTAGATACTGGTGATGACGATGGTATTCCCGCTTTACTTAATTTGGGTGAAGTACACAGTCAAGGCCTTGAATGGACGCTGGTGGGGGATTTAACCGATAACCTGACCGTCACGGCAAACTATGCCTATAACGAGACCGAAGTGGTTAAAGGGGTAACGAACGACAGTTTAACTAATACGTTTGATAGTAAGCACTTTGCCAATGCGCCGCGCCATCAAGCAGGGATATGGACCCGTTACGATATCAATGTACTCGATTCGGCGATTGCTTTTGGCATGGATTACGTGGGTGAACAGTTTAGCCTCGATGGCCAAACGGTGAAGCCCCATACCATTTTTGATATGAGCTGGACGACCCAGTGGGATCAAACTCAAGTTCGCTTAAATCTTAAAAATATCTTCGATAAAGAATATGCCGTCAGTGGTTTTAGCGAGCGTAATGGCCATTTCCCCGGTGAGCCGCGTAATATTACGCTTGAACTGAGTCATAAGTTTTAATGCATTGATGTAAAAATAGCTTGTTCGTTAAGGATGATGAGCAAGCTGGAGCGAATGGGTTAATCTTGCGCGAATAACCGCCGTAGCTCTCTGTCTGTATTCGTGCCTTTAGCATGGATTAACCTTGTGTAACTATCATCTTAATAGTGTTTACCTATTAAGATGATAGTTTCTATCCGTTATATTTTCTCATTCAGCTTGTTTAGACTCGCCTTATATGAATTATTCGATAAGGTTTTCCTATGCACGCCGTCAGCCACTTAGCCTCCAAAGACGCTCAATCTAACGCTAGCCCACAGGTGGCCCTGATTGCAGAAGGTGGTGGTCAGCGCGGTATATTCACCGCAGGCGTGCTTGATGCTTGGCTTGATGGCGGATTTGATCCCTTTGATTTGTTTATCGGTACCTCAGCAGGTTCACAGAATCTCAGCAGTTTTTTGGCCCGCCAAAAGGGTTATGCCAAACGCTTAATCCGCGGTTTATCGCGTCATAAACGCTTCTATCGACTCGGTCGCGGGTTAGTCGGCGGCAATGTAGTCGATTTAGATTGGTATTTTGAGCAGACTCGACAAGGGATGTTTAAATTAGATCTTAACGCAGCGACAGCCTCACTCGGTCATAGGCAGTTACTGATCACCACCACCAATGCCAGCGATCGCAAGGGATATTTTTTTAGTCCAAGCAGTAAAAGCCAGTGGCGCGAATTGCTTAAAGCCTCCAGCGCATTGCCATTTTTGTATAAACAAGGGGTGAAACTCACGCCTTGGCTGAGTGACCGCGCCTGTAATAGTGACAATGCCTGTAATAGCGACAAGGCTTCTAATAACGGTGCGGCTAATCATAACGCTTCTGATAACAGCGCCTCTGATCACGGCGCAGCATTAAGCGAAGGTATTGATAGTGATTTTTATCTCGACGGCGGTTTAGCAGCGCCTTTACCTGTGCGTGAGGCCTATCGTCGTGGTGCCCGCAAAATTGTGGTGATCCGTACTGTGAGCGAGGATTTTCAGGCGCAATCGGCTTGGGTTCACAAATTAAAATCTTGGATTTGTGTTTCTGGCTTTTGTCCGAAAACCATAGATTACTTAGTGCAGCACGAACAAGCCTATCAGGATGAATTGGATTTCATCGCTAATCCGCCAGAGGATGTGGAGATAGTGCAGATTTTTGCTGCTGAAAATTTGCAAAGTAAATTGCTGGGCAGTACCGATGCGGATTTACGCCATGATTATCATGTGGGGCTGAGTGCTGGAAAGCAGTTTTTAAGCTTAGATCCGATGGCGTTGACGCAGAGTAATGCTTATTTTCAAACTCAAGTGCAAACCAACGACAAGACTCAAATTCATACTAACGCTCAAATCCAGCCATTCAGTGCGCTGTCGGCCTAGTTTGGTATTTTAGCTAAGTCACCATTTTGTACGTGAGTAAGCAATAAAAGTAAAAAGCATTAAAATACAAGCGCCACCCTAGGGTGGCGCTTGTGGTTGGCTGTATTAACCAGTTCATCAATCTAGCTCATCAACCTAATTTATGAACCTAGTCCTTCAACGTTAGTCTATTAATAACTTGAGGTATGCACAGAGCGTACAGCTCGGCCCGATGGGTCGATAATGCCGCGTAAGCTTTCGTCCCAAGCCAATGCTTCTGGCGTTGAACAGGCGACGGATTTACCACCTGGAACCGTTTCTGCAGCGCCGCTCAGTGGATAATGTTCCTCAAAGAAGCAGCGATAGAAATAGGCTTCTTTGGTTTCTGGAGTGTTGTATGGGAAACGGAATTTCGCGTTCGCCAATTGTAAATCATCCACCCGCGCCGCAGCTTGTTCTTTCAAACCGTCAATCCATGAGTAGCCCACGCCGTCACTGAATTGTTCCTTCTGACGCCATGCCACTTCTTTTGGCAATTTGTGCTCAAAGGCTTTACGCAGAATGTGTTTCTCAATACGTCCATCCTTAGACATTTTCGCTTCAGGGTTGATGCGCATTGCCACATCCATAAACTCTTTATCGAGGAAGGGCACGCGAGCTTCTAATCCCCAAGCGGCCATGGCTTTGTTGGCTCGCAGACAATCGAACAGATGCAGTTTATCGAGTTTGCGGACTAACTCCTCGTGGAACGCCTGTGCGTTTGGCGCTTTATGGAAGTATAAATAGCCGCCAAATAGCTCGTCAGCACCTTCGCCCGATAACACCATTTTAATGCCCATCGCTTTGATTTTACGCGCCATTAAATACATTGGCGTGGCAGCACGTATGGTGGTGACATCATAGGTTTCTAAGTGATAGATCACTTCTTTAATCGCATCTAAGCCTTCTTGGAAGGTGAAATGGATCTCATGGTGAATCGTACCAATCGCTTCGGCGACCTTTTTGGCGGCGATTAAATCTGGCGCACCTTCAAGGCCGACGGCAAAGGAATGTAACTGTGGCCACCAAGCGTTGGTTTCGCCATCGTCTTCAATGCGGCGTTTAGCAAAGGTTTGTGTCACGGCGGAAATGATAGATGAATCTAAGCCGCCCGACAGCAACACACCATAGGGCACGTCTGACATTAATTGACGTTTGACCGCCGCTTCTAATGCGTCACGCAATTCTTCTTGGCTGGCTGGATTATCTTTAACCGCATCATAGCTTTGCCAATCGCGAGTGTAGTATTTCACCGCAGCGGCATCGCTTGAGTACAAATATTGGCCCGGTAAGAATTCTTCTACCGTTTTACACACTGGCATCAAGGCTTTCATTTCGGAGGCAACATAGAAGTTACCCGCAGCGTCCCGACCTGTGTATAGCGGGATGATACCCATGTGATCGCGGCCGATAAGGTATCTGTCTTGGGCTTTGTCATATAACACAAAGGCGAAGATACCGTTTAATTTATCAAGAAATTCAGTGCCGTATTCTTGATACAGCGCCAAGATTACTTCGCAGTCAGAGTTGGTTTGATAGCTGTACTTATCGCCTAGCTGGGCTTTCAATTCTTTGTGGTTATAGATTTCGCCGTTGACCGCGAGGATCAAACTGCCATCTTCGGTCAGCAGTGGCTGAGCACCGTGTTCAATGTCAACAATCGCTAAACGTTCGTGGGCAAGAATTGCCTTATCACTGGCATAAATACCTGACCAGTCAGGGCCACGGTGGCGCATGAGCTTAGACATTTCTAGCGCGACTTGGCGCAGTTCTTTGGCATCAGATTGGATATCTAAAATCGAAAAGATTGAACACATAGTACAACTCCCACACTGTCTGTCATTTGAGGATGTCTCAATTGAGGTTTAATGTGCCAGCAATTTAGGTATTTGCCAAATACTATTTTTGATGTTTTATCTGTTTATTGGTGTTTTTATTGATTTAGATGTTTGTGTTTAATGCTTTTATTTGAGAATAATTCATTTAATTTGCGTTATTTTTGATGATTTGTTTTTATTATCTGATTTGGCATGAGGGGTTTTGGGGAATTCACAATGTGTTTTAAAAAAGTATCGATGATAGAAAAACCGCTAAAAAAGACCTTAAACAATGAGTTGCCCCGTTTAAGTGTTTTATTTTTAATCAATTAATGCGCCGAGTTTGACATCAACCAATGGCATAAGACTATTCAGAATTGTGTGGCAGGATGGATATTTCGCGATAACGGCATTTTTTGTGGGCTGAAAACAAAAAAGCACGTGAATGGTTCACGTGCTTATAGGTCTTGTTTGGCGCTTTGGCTGGCGGAGGAGGCGCTTTATTTCAAGCAGACGTCAATAAGAGATGACTAACCCAACGGTCTCTCGCAAGAAGCTAAAGACTTAGCTTGTTATTTTGCGTCCGTTACCAGCGTTATTTTGGCTGGGCGCAGGCTATTGAATTCTGTGCCTTGATAATATCCCGGCCAATCTTGGCTGTTGCCCAATGTGCGTGTGACTTGGTAGTAGATTTGCAAGTCTTGCAGTGCGCCGCTTAAATCCCAATCTTCACGATATTCATCGCAGACATTGTGATAACAGCCCTTCATTGTGGCTTGCATCTGGGTTTTATAAGCAGCCGTGGCTTCGTCAACGGGGTTGCTACCGCCGCCGGCAAAGACGGCGGGCACGCCAAGTTTGGCAAAGCTGAAATGATCTGAACGGAAGAAACCGCCCGAAGCGGGATTTTTCTCACCCATGGCGATGCGGTTTTGTTGTTTAGCCGCATCGATAAGATAAGTTTCTAACTCAGATTTACCTTTGCCGACGATGGTGAAGTCTTTGGTTTTGCCATAGATATTAGTGCTGTCGAGGTTTAACACTGCCACGGTTTTGTCGATAGGATAAAGTGGATTGGCGGCGTAATAGCGTGAACCGAGTAAGCCCTGTTCTTCACCTGTGGTAGCGATAAAGGTGACCGAGCGCGCTAAACCATGGCCTTGTTTGGCATTGTCGGCTAATTGTCTGGCGATTTCGAGAATGCCGGCAGTGCCCGAGGCATTATCCATGGCGCCGTTATAAATTTGATCGCCTGCTTTCGTCTCGTCTTTACCTATGTGATCCCAATGGGCGGTGTAGAGGATTTGCTCGTTGGCTTGTGTGCTGCCGGGGAGTGTGGCGACCACATTGTAGCTATTTGCGTATTCGGCTTTATTTTTAAAGGCGATGTTGGCCGTTTGCTCAAGGGGTAAATTGATTGAGCTGTCGGCGGCGCGTGCCATTAAATTAGGCAGTGATAAACCGGCTTTATCGAACAGTTGTGTAGCTGCGTCCAGTGTAAGCCAGCCTTCGACTTGGATACGGCTATCTTGTTCTGCTTTACTGAGGACCAGATCTTGCTGTGGTCCAGTCCAACTATTTTCTATCACGGACCAAGGGTAAGAGGCGGGCTCGGTATCATGGATAATCAGTGCGCCGAGTGCACCTTGACGACTGGCCTCTTCAAATTTGTAGCTCCAACGGCCGTAATAGGTCATGGCTTTGCCGTTGAATTTACCCGAGTCAGGGCGAGCAAAGCCGGGATCGTTCACTAAGATCACCGCGATTTTGCCTTTCATGTCGAGATCTTGGTAATCATTCCAACCATATTCAGGGGCATTCACCCCATAGCCGACGAAGACTAATGGTGCGTTCTCAATACTAATACCACCGTTATCGTGGCGACTGCTGAGCACTAGATCTTTTCGGTATTTAAAGGGTAATCCTGCCAGCGTAACTTGCTGCGCTTCATCTGCTGTATAGCTCACCATAGGCACTGGTTGTAAAAAGCTGCCTTGGTACGCGCCCTTGAGTCCCATCTCTGTAAAGGCTTTGGTCAAATAGTCCAAGGTGAGTTTTTCACCGTGAGTTGTCGGCGCACGGCCTTCAAATTCATCGGATGACAGGGCTTTAATATCATTTCTAAAGCGCGCTTCATTAAACTTCACTGGTTTGAGTTCAGCCAAAGTGCTGTTGCCATCAGGCTCTGATACATTCGGACTACAGGCACTGAGCATGGCCAGCGCACAGAGGGGATACAGACGTCGCATAGGTTAATCCTACTGTTGTTTTAATTAAGGTATTTTAGATTTATGTTAATCAATCAGAAGCGAGACTTATCATGAAGCAAGCCGCTGTGAGCCACAAGGCTGAGAAGAAGGCGAATATGTTACTTAATGTTGCTTTACCCTATGCAATACGCCTTTGGGCGAGGCGTGTTGCATAGGTAATGTTTAAGCGACTGGCAAGGATGAATTGCTAGACGTAGGATTAGACAAAGGTTTAGATAATTGTTTAAACAACATCTATATCGCCCGCGCAGGCAAACACATGGTTCGGGCGGAAGGGTTCTTTGTCGATATCTTCAAGCTTACTCACGCCACTGGTGACCAGAATGGTTTCAAGCCCTGCTTGGAAGCCCGCCAAAATATCGGTACGCATATTGTCGCCTATGATGACAGTGTCTTCCGAGTGCCCATCAATATGATTAAGCGCCGAGCGAATAATCCAAGCACTCGGTTTGCCCACGTAGAAAGGTTTCTTACCGGTAATACGTTCGATGGGTGAGCAGAGTGCACCACAAGCAGGGCTGTAGGCTGGACCGTGAGTATCGGGGTTAGTGGCAATAAAGCGCGCGCCGCGTGCGATGAAGCCTGCGGCTTTATGGATCATCTCCCAGTTGTAGGAGCGGGTTTCACCGACAATCACAAAATCGGGATTAATATCGGTAATGGTAAAGCCTGCTTTGTAGAGTTCGTGGGTGAGGGCGCCTTCGCCAATGACATAGGCCTTGCTGCCTTCTTGGTGTTTTAAAAAGTCGGCGGTTGCCATGGCAGAGGTGTAAAAGCATTCTTCAGGAATATCAATACCGGCGGCACTTAAACGGTTTTGCAGATCCTTACCCGTTTGTACGGGATAGTTAGTCAATATTACTAACGGATTGCCTTGCTCTAAAATGCGCTGGATAAATTTGTCGCTGCCGGGGATCAGTTTATTGTCGTGCAGTAGTACACCATCGATATCGCAGATAATATTTTTCATCTAATAGTCTCTTGTCATGCCGATCAAAAATCACTTTTTCGTTAAGTTATCTAATGCCACATTGCCTAAGAAAACAATGCTTTTGTTGAAAATAGTTAAAAAAATAGAGACCCGAAGGTCTCTATTTTTTTGATTGGTACAACTTACGGTCAAGTGGAACTAATCGGGCGCGTAACCGCTTGGGCCGATAAGGTTGCCATCTAGATAGGCTTGGCCATTTTGCATGTTAAGACGTTGCTGACTAAACCATTTCACCACGAGTGGATAAATAGCATGTTCTTGCTCATGCACGCGGGCGGCGAGCATATCCGCCGTATCGTCTTCATAAACAGGCACTTTGGCCTGTAATATCACTGGGCCTGCATCCAGCTCAGGCGTGACAAAATGCACGCTAGCACCATGTTCGCTATCGTTCGCGTCTATGGCACGTTGATGGGTGTTTAAGCCAGTGTATTTCGGTAGCAGCGAAGGATGAATATTGATCATGCGACCTAGGTAATGATTCACGAAATCATCAGTTAAGATCCGCATAAATCCCGCCAACACTATTAAATCGGGCTGATACTTTTCAATCACTGTCATTAAACGTGCATCGTATTCAGAGCGAGATTCACCTTGGTGAGTTATCACGCAGCTGGTATCAATTTCGCCATGATGGGCGCGCACTAGGCCATAGGCATCGGGTTTATTACTGATGACTCCGACAACTTCGGCCTGCAGATTATCATCGCAACCGTCGATAACCGCTTGCAGGTTACTGCCATTTCCGGAAATTAATACAACTACACGACAGCTCTGGGGCATTACAGGATCTCCACTTGCTCTTCATTGCCTTCACGATGTGCGATAGCACCGATAAGCCATGCTTGTTCGCCTTCTGCAGCCAGTAATGCAAGTGCTGCATCCACTTTATCGGCTGGCAGCGCGACTAACATGCCGACGCCACAGTTGAAGGTGCGATACATTTCGTATTCTGCAATGTTGCCATTTTCCATTAACCAACTGAAAACAGAGGGCCATTGCCATGAATCGCCTTGGATAACCGCTTTTAAATTATCTGGCAGTACGCGCGGGATGTTTTCCCAGAAGCCGCCGCCAGTAATGTGCGCCATCGCATGGACATCAGATGCTTCAATCAGTTTGAGCAATGATTTTACGTAAATTTTGGTTGGCTCAAGTAGATGTTCAATCAGCGGTTTGCCGTTGAGATCTTGTTGAGGGTCTGCTTGGCTCACTTCTAATACTTTACGTACTAAAGAGTAACCATTTGAATGAGGGCCGCTTGAGGCTAATGCAATAAGCGCATCACCCGCTGCCACTTTGCTACCGTCAATAATGTCGGCTTTTTCAACTACACCCACGCAGAAACCCGCTAGGTCGTAATCTTCACCTTCATACATGCCTGGCATTTCAGCGGTTTCACCGCCAATTAACGCACAACCAGATTGGAAACAACCTTCGCCGATGCCGTTGACAACGGACGTTGCCGTTTCTACATCGAGCTTGCCTGTTGCGTAGTAATCGAGGAAAAACAGTGGCTCAGCGCCTTGAACGATCAGATCGTTCACACACATGGCGACTAAGTCTATGCCGACAGTGTCATGTTTTTTATAGTCGATAGCTAAACGTAATTTAGTCCCAACACCATCGGTGCCAGACACTAAAACCGGTTGTTTGTATTTAGTGGGGATTTCACACAGGGCGCCAAAACCACCTAAGTTGCCCATAACTTCTGGACGACGGGTACGTTTAACGGCTGCTTTAATGTTACTTACCAGTGCATTACCTGCATCAATATCAACGCCGGCATCTTTATAGCTCAGTGGGGTAGGTGTGCTCACGGAGGGATCCTCTCGGGTACATCGTTATTGGATTTTATGCGGCGGTATTCTACCAGCTTGTGCTAGGGGTCGAAAGTCATGATTTGGATTTATGCCCCTCGGCGGAGTTTTTTTGGTCTGAATACGAAATATTCTATTTTTAGAGGTCTTGAGTTTGGTCACAAAATAGTAAATCACAGTAGGTATCTTAGACGATTGGGGATTATTCTTGGGAGATAGCTCACGATTAGACCGAATGGCAAAACTTTCTGTTTTACCTAGTAAACAAATCAACTAGAATCTGAAAAATTTGCCTAAAATAATACGCCGAAAAATAAGCAGGAGAGAAAAATGAAAGTTGTCGAGGTTAAACATCCTTTAGTGCGTCACAAAATCGGTTTAATGCGCGAAGGTGACATTAGCACTAAACGTTTCCGTGAACTAGCCGCCGAAGTGGGTAGTTTATTAACCTATGAAGCTACCGCAGATTTCGAAACTGAAACGGTGACGATTGAAGGCTGGAATGGTCCGGTTGAAGTCGATCAAATCAAAGGTAAAAAAGTCACTGTCGTGCCAATTTTGCGTGCGGGTTTGGGCATGATGGACGGCGTACTCGAGCACATTCCAAGTGCGCGTATCTCAGTTGTCGGTATTTACCGTGATGAAGAGACCCTTGAGCCAGTGCCTTATTTTGAGAAGCTGGCCAGCGACATGAACGAGCGTATCGCTTTAGTTGTCGACCCTATGTTGGCGACAGGTGGTTCTATGATTGCGACCGTCGATTTATTGAAAAAGCGCGGTTGTACTTCAATTAAGGCCTTAGTGCTAGTGGCTGCGCCTGAAGGCATTAAAGCCTTAGAAGCGGCGCATCCGGATATCGAATTATATACTGCCGCTATCGATAGATGCTTAAATGAGAAAGGTTATATCCTGCCTGGTCTTGGTGATGCGGGCGATAAAATCTTTGGTACTAAATAGCCAAAGTTGCTAAATAATCTGAGTTGCTGATGCTCAATTGAGCGGATGTGGTCAGTAAGGGAGCCTAGGCTCCCTTTTTGTTTTTGTTCAATACAGAAATAACAACTTTATCTTAAGCTGCTAAAGTTTAGAATAAGCTAAATAATAATTATCTATTGAAGTTGTTTTTATTGGCTTATTTTGCAATGTTATTGATCGCAGTTTACGTTTTGTGCAAGGTACATTGTCGGTAGAACAGGGATTAAGAGGAATTATGGGAAATTCGGCTCTCAACTGGTTATTATTGCGTCGATCATTTGAATTTGCGACCCTCTTGTTTGTCGTACTCCTACTTATTCTATTACCGATTAAAATCGATAGAGAGCATAAATCCTTTGTGTCTTTTGTAAAAAATGAGCAACTTACACCGAGTTATATTGAACTGCTCGGTAAAAGCTTATCTCTGCACGATATTATTGATTTCAATAAATCCTCTTTAGCGCTTTTTCAACTTGACCCTTCCAGATTAATGCTGCCGCAAGGGGGAGTGCTTTCCGCAGAAGAAGAACAAGTCTTACGCTACTTTGATTATCTCTATTCCAGTAAAAAGACCAATGCCGAAGATATATTCCTGTATGTGGGACTTTATCGCAGTGATGCCATGTATTTTGCCACCCCAATTCCTGAGGACGTAAAAGCGCGGCTGATTAAAGACCGTACTTCAACGAATGAGTTTTGTCAGAGTCTGCACTATTGCGCGAAAGACGCGACCCCAGAGTCCTTAGCCGATGGAATCGTATTATCCATTCCTTATCAAGATGAAGTTAGTGGGAAAGTCATTTTATCGATGGCATCACCGATTTCATCATCTAATGATCCTAATCATTTCATCGGTGATGTTATTGCTGACACGGCCCTAATGACGTCGGTTTTTATGCGTAATAAACATGTTGAATTGCAGAAAACGGATTATGGTACTGAGTTGGTGATCACGACAGATAGCCTTTGGGCTGAACTGACGCCGGAGTTCTTGTTTTATTCGATGACAAATCATTTAGATAACATGACTTCACTGACATATAAAATCAGTATATTTCGTTTCATTGTGTGGAATTTACCCCTGTGGTTTTTGTTATCTATCGTGATCTTCTTTGTTCAAATTAATATCAATCGTTTTAGGAAACTTCATACTGAGCGCCAACGGTTTAGTGAAGCGATGTTATTGGATGCTTTTACTCGAACCTATAATAAGAAAGTCTATGAGACCACACTGTTTGATGTCGCGACTAAGGGGCATTATGCGGTGATCTGCGTGGATGGCGACAAAATCAAAACCATTAATGATACCTATGGGCATAAACTCGGGGATATGGCGATCATGCAAATTGTTGATGCGATGCGCAGTGTATTTCGAGAAAATGATTTGTTAATCAGAACCGGCGGTGATGAGTTTGTCGTCATCTTGGCTAATTGTACTTTTGAACGGGCCTTATTGTTGGCTGAACATTTACGTCAGGCGGTCGCAGAGCGGCAGTTTTTAAATGTGCTGACAGTCTCCTGCGGTGTGGCTGATTCGCAAGATTATGCTTCCTTTGAGGCAGTGCTACAAGCGGCGGATAAAGCGTTATATGAGGATAAAAAGAATAAGCAAGGAAGTCGCAAACTTGACCCGACACCTTAATTATCACGTTCATTATTACGTGA
Organism: Shewanella sp. ISTPL2; assembly: GCF_013283205.1. Lineage (NCBI taxonomy): Bacteria > Pseudomonadati > Pseudomonadota > Gammaproteobacteria > Alteromonadales > Shewanellaceae > Shewanella > Shewanella sp. ISTPL2. The sequence goes on from NZ_JAAPAV010000001.1 coordinate 1,194,532, forward strand.
GTTATTACGTGAGTTATCGAGTGAATCAGTGAGTTAACCAGCTGCCCGCAATAAAGTGAATACCCGAGATAAAAAACAGCGCGGAGAATGCCGCGCTGTTGTTACTTTCTAATACGGTAATGTAAACATCTGCGATAACACTTACAACACCATGGCTGCAATCCAACCAAACACTAATAGTGGAATATTGTAGTGGATAAATGTTGGTATCACGCTGTCACGAATGTGATCGTGTTGACCATCGGCATTCAAACCTGCAGTGGGACCTAAGGTGGAATCTGATGCTGGCGAGCCCGCATCACCCAGCGCGGCGGCAGTGCCAACTAACGCGATTGTGGCCGCTACTGAAAAACCAAAACTTAATGCCAATGGTACATATATCGTCGCGATAATTGGAATGGTGGAGAAAGACGACCCAATTCCCATAGTGATCAGTAGACCAACCAGTAACATCAAGAAGGCTGCGAGGGCTTTATTATCCCCAATGATGTCGCTAAGCGAGGCCACAAGCGTACCCACTTCACCGGTTTCTTTCACTACAGCGGCAAAGCCAGCTGCTGAAATCATGATAAAGCCGATATTGGCCATCATTCGCACACCTTGGTTGAAGATATCTTGGTCGGCGACATGCTTCAAGGCACCCGAAAAACTGAAAATCATGAAGCCGACTAAGGCACCAAAAATCATAGAGTCAGTTTCAAGTTGTACGACGAGAGTGGCTAATATCGCCAGTGCAGCAATGATGATATTGCGTTTGTTGAGATTTTCTTCAGGTTCAGCGACTAACACTTTTGCCTCGTCGTAAGTCCGAGGTTTACGGTAACTGATGAATACTGCTGTGAGTAACCCTACGACCATACCCGCCGCTGGAATTAACATGGCTGGCGGAATTTGCTCGCGAGCAGCGGCTAAGCCATTGCTGGTTAAGTTGGAAAGCAGAATATCATTTAAGAAAATGCCACCAAAACCAATCGGTAAAATCATATAGGTGGTGACTAGGCCGAAGGTTAGAACACAAGCCACAAGGCGGCGGTCGATGTTCAGTTTGGTCATCACATGTAAGAGTGGTGGCACTAAAATCGGAATGAAGGCGATATGGATCGGTAAAATATTCTGTGAAGCCATCGACATAACGAGTAGCGATAACAGCAGTAACCAGCGTACCCAGTTAGTGTTTGTGGGATTAGGATCTTGTCCAAGGCTACTAATGATGCTTCTAGAAATCAGCGTCGTTAAGCCTGAATGCGATAGTGCGACAGCGAAAGCACCTAATAATGCATAACTGAGCGCAATTTGTGCGCCGCCACCTAAGCCTGTATTAAAGGCATCTATAGTTTGGTGCAGATCCATTCCGCCTACCAATCCCGCCACGAGGGCGCTCACGGTCAGGGCAATAACCACATTCACCCTAGCTAAACTGAGTGCTAACATTAAGCACACTGCAATTACGACTGCATTCATTATCAATTTTCTTAATTCTTTAAGCCAAAGGAGCTATTTTCGACTGCAAAGGCAGTGGATGTCCAGTTTGCCGAGGGCTTATCTGAAAAATATCTGAAAATGTGATCATGCTGGGTTTTGTCTGTTAGCTGAATGTGGATTGCTCCGCACACTGGATACGCAGATTGCTCTATCCTTAGTCAGGCAAAACGGAAATACCCTTGAAAAATGTGATATTGGTCTTAAATAGGTTGTAAGGCACAGCACACGACTTATAATGCCTAAGGATTTGATTGGTAAGAACACCTTTTAATCAGTAAGGATTTAACTTGACCTAGGTTGAGAACATACTGGCTAGAAGGCATCTTGCCTTACACTTAGTTCAACTCATAGATGGAGATATAAAATGAGCGTATTAGTAGGCCGTCAGGCTCCTGATTTTACTGCTGCAGCTGTATTAGGTTCTGGCGAAATCGTTGATAGCTTTAACTTGACTGCAGCCATCAAAGGCAAACCAGCCGTCGTATTCTTCTATCCACTTGACTTCACTTTCGTTTGCCCATCAGAGTTGATCGCTTTTGATCACCGTATGGAAGAGTTCACTAAGCGTGGCGTAGAAGTGATTGGTGTGTCTATCGATTCTCAGTTTACCCACAATGCATGGCGTAACACCCCAGTTGAAAAAGGCGGTATTGGCCAAGTTAAATACACGCTAGTGGCTGACGTTAAACATGAAATCTGTAAAGCATACGATGTTGAGCATCCAGAAGCGGGTGTGGCTTTCCGTGGTTCATTCTTGATCGACAAAGAAGGCATGGTTCGTCACCAAGTCGTTAACGATCTGCCATTAGGCCGTAACGTTGATGAAATGCTACGTATGATCGATGCACTGCAATTCCATGAAGAGCACGGTGATGTTTGTCCTGCTGGCTGGGAAAAAGGCGATAAAGGTATGAATGCAAGCACTGAAGGTGTTGCTGCTTACCTGTCTGAAAACGCAAGCTCACTGTAATTAGTACTTTTCTAATCACAGTCGCCTGTTAAATGAAAAAAGCTGCCAATGGCAGCTTTTTTGTTTTTTCATTGCTTAAGATCTATTGTTAACTGTTAAATTTATTCCACAGTACCGCTTTCTGCATCCTGTGCATCCACAGCCAGTAATGGCCAGCCACCTAATGATTTCCAACGATTCACGATATGACAAAAAAGCTCCGCGGTACGTTCGGTATCATATAGCGCCGAATGGGCTTCTTTATTATCGAAGGGAATACCCGCCATAATGCATGCCTTGGCAAGTACGGTATGACCAATGGCGAGTCCGGCGAGCGTTGCTGTGTCAAAGGTGGCAAAAGGATGAAACGGCGAGCGTTTTAAGTCGCAACGTTCTATCGCCTTACTCACAAAACCATGATCGAATGCCGCATTGTGCGCCACTATGATACTACGATGGCAGTCGGAGGCTTTTTGGGCTTTCTTCACGGCTTTAAAGATTTCCAAAAAGGCTTCTTTCTCGCTCACCGCTCCCCGTAACGGATTAGTGGGATCAATACCGTTGAATGCTAACGCTTCGGGTTCTAAATTTGCGCCTTCAAAGGGCTCAATGTGGAAGTGTAGGGTTTTATCGATTCCTATCACACCTTCATTGTCCATTTTTAGTAGGGTGACGGCAATTTCTAGCAACGCATCGGTTTGAGAGTTGAAGCCCGCAGTTTCGACATCAATGACTACGGGAAAGTAGCCTCGAAATCGGTATTTCAATTTGTTCGCGTCGCAAATGTCACTCATAAAGTACTCAAGAAAATTCACAGGGCGCTATTATGCTAAATGTGTTGGGGTGTGTCATGCTTGATTGGTGGTTTTATGAGCTAAAGGAACTAAATAGTTTGCCGATAAAGCCATGTAACCGATTAAACATGAGTAAAGGCTATGTGGCGAAAACTGATATTAGTATCAATTTTATGCGTTCCAGCAACTGCAATGGCAGAGTTGCGCCATTATGTCGCCTCTTTAAGTGATTCCCAGTGGCGAGTGAGTGAAAATACTCCCATCGTCTGTCGCCTTGAGCATGATATTCCTTCTTACGGTAAAGCGATTTTTACCAGTGAAGCGGGTAAACAGCAGAATATGACTTTTACCTTAGATATGTGGGTAAAACCTGATCAAGTGACGCAGGCGAAATTAATTAGCCGCGCGCCGCAGTGGCGTCCTGGTGTGGTATCGAAAGAGATCACGTCATTACATTATCAAAAGTACTTTAACGGGGAAGTGCCTAAGCGCGCAGCTTGGTCTATGTTGGCAGAGTTGAGTCGCGGTATGGAACCAACGTTTTACTATGCTGATTGGTATAATGAGTCGAATAAGATAGCTGTGGGTTTGTCTTCAGCTAATTTTGGCCGTAAATATACTGAGTTTAAAGCTTGTCTAGCGCATTTATTGCCCTATAGCTTTGAAGATATTGCTTTTACTGTATTAAATTACGATGAAGGCGGTACCGATTTAACTCGTTTCTCCCAGCAACAACTGTCTCGGGTGCAAGAATATTTAGCCTATGATCCCTTGGTAGAGTTAGTGCTGGTGGATGCGTATACCGACAGTTATGGTGGCCGTTCAGTAAACCAGAAAGTGTCGGATACACGAGCTGCGTCGGTAAAAGAGTTCTTTGTTGCCAGTGGTATTCCTCAAGATCGTATTGTCACATTCGGGCATGGTGAGCGTCGTCACGTGGCTTCCAATGATGATATGGATGAAAGGGCGCGTAACCGTCGTGTTGTTATACGGATCAGTAAACCTTTGTAGTGTTTGTTTTACCTAGGTTTTAAGTATTTTTCAATGCCAAGTTTATGACTTGGCATTGTCGTTTTTAAAAGAAGGAGAGTTCAGGCAGTATGCCACTTTAATCGAATGATTCGCTCAATTTGCGAGTATGGGTAAAAATAATGAGATTTTTTAATTTGTAGTGATGACATATCCACCTCAACAAGTACTGCAGAAAGCGAGAGTGGGATAAGTACGAGTAATATCGATGATGTATAAAACTTGGCCGTTGCAATAATCAGGATTGTGTTTGAAATGCTAAAAAAAAGCCCGCTTAAACTAAGCGGGCCGCAAAAATAATGCATTTGCAATCAACAAATTGAAGGAAGGAAGTCAAGCATAAGAACCAGAAAAGAAACTGAAGTGTTGGGAACACACCAGTTTAAAAGTTCTTTGTTTTCGATATCTGCAAGCAGTTATCTCCTGAAAACAAGCACATTCTATTGGGAAACCTGTTGTAAAACAAACGAGAAAAATTGCCCATAAACATTAGTAATTCTAATGGCTACAAAGGTGATTTATATCACTTAAGTCACTATTTACCTTGATTAATAACTTATAACTCACTATTAATGCATAATAATACACTTCAATAAGCTTATCCTTGCTGCTATTTTGTTAAATTCACGATACAGCTTAAAAAACTTCATATTAAGTTACGCCATTGCCATGATTTTTTTTGCTTGTATAGTACTTGCTGAAAAGGCCTTAAGCCCGAAACCATAAGAAGGACGACAACACGATGGCATTAAGATTTCGCCTTGCAAAGCAAGGTTTGTTAGTGGCCACATTGGGGATGGCACTCGGTGCCTGCCAAAGTGGCAATGCACCTGAGCAAAATTCGACTGAGCAGGCAAGCGCAACTAAACTCGTTTACCCTGTTACTGAAAAAGATGACCTCGTCGAAACCATTCATGGTGTCGCAGTGGCCGACCCTTATCGTCATCTGGAGGCCAATACGCCTGAAACTGAAGAGTGGGTAAAAGAACAACAAGACTTTGGTCAAGCCTACCTCGCTAAGATCCCCAATAAACAAGCTGTGGTCGAACGTATTACAGAACTTTGGAATTACGAAAAAGTCTCTGCTCCGTTTGAAAACGGCGACAATCAATTTTACTACCGCAATGATGGCCTACAGGCACAATCGGTTTTGTATGTTAAAGGTTTAGATGGTGTTGAAAAGCCTGTTCTTGACCCAAATAAACTGTCTGCGGATGGCACTGTTGCCTTATCCGGCGTGGCAGTGAGTAATGACGGTAAAATTTTAGCCTATGGCGTTTCAAATTCTGGCTCAGATTGGCAACAATGGCAGTTCGTTGATATTGCAACCGGTAAGAAACTGGCCGATGAACTGAAATGGATTAAATTTTCTAGCGCAGTGTGGGATAAAGAAAACCAAGGTGTGTTCTACGCCCGTTATGATGCCCCTGCAGGGGGGGATGTCTTAGCTGACGTTAATTTTAACCAAAAAGTGTATTACCACAAATTAGGCACAGACCAACATCAAGATCTATTGATTTATGAGCGTCCACAGAATAAAGATTGGGGCTTTGGTATTGATGTCTCTGAGAAAGGTGAATACTTATTACTGTCGATTTCTCAAGGTACGGATAAGCGTAATCGTTTCTTCTATAAATCGTTATTTGAGCCTAAATCCCAAGTGGTGGAATTGATCCTCAAATTAGAAGCTGAATATGAGTTTCTCGGTAATGATGGTTCAGTGTTTTATTTCAAAACCGATTTAGAGGCGCCTAATGGTAAAGTGATTGCGATTGACACCCGCAATAGTGATAAATCGCAATGGCAAACGATTATTCCTGAGTCTAAAGATCCGATTAATAATGTCGCCATTATTAATGACCATTTAGTGGTGAGTTATTTACATGATGTGTTAGGTCAATTATCGATTTACAGTATGGGTGGTCAGAAGCGTCAAGATGTGACATTGCCTGGTCTTGGCAATGTGGCAGGGCCTTTTGGTAAAGCCAGCAAAGATTATTTCTATTATGTGTTCAATAGTTATATTCAGCCTGAAACCACCTATAAGTTTGATTTTAAAACTGGCGGTTCAACCGTCATTGCTAAACCCAAAGTCTCGTTTAATCCCGATGACTATGTTTCTGAACAGGTTTTCTATAGCAGCAAAGACGGTACACGTGTGCCTATGATGCTCTCCTATAAAAAGGGCTTAGTGAAAAACGGTCAAAATCCGACATTACTTTATGCCTATGGTGGTTTTGCCATTTCGATGACACCACGTTTTAGCCCTGCCAATATCGCTTGGTTAGACATGGGTGGCATTTATGCCGTACCGAGTTTACGTGGCGGTGCTGAGTATGGGGAAAGCTGGCATCAAGCGGGGATGTTCGACAAAAAGCAAAATGTGTTTGATGACTATTTTGCTGCTGCTGAATATCTGGTAAGCGAAAAATACACCAACAGCTCTAAACTCGGTGCCTATGGCCGCAGTAATGGTGGTCTGTTGATGGGCGCTGCTGTGACTCAACGTCCTGAACTTTTTGCTGCCGTATTACCTGCGGTGGGCGTGTTGGATATGCTGCGTTTTCACAAGTTCACTATTGGTTGGGCTTGGACGAGTGAATACGGTAGTGCCGATAAAGCAGAGCAATTCCCTGCGCTATTGGCTTATTCGCCCTATCACAATGTAAAAGCGCAAGCTTATCCTGCTACTATGGTAATGACAGCGGATCATGATGATCGTGTTGTGCCATTACACAGTTTCAAGTTTGCGGCCATGCTGCAGGAGAAACAGCAGGGCAATAAACCAGTCATTATGCGTATTGAGTCAAATGCTGGTCATGGAGCGGGTAAGCCCACGGCGATGAAGATCGACGAATTTGCCGACATCTATAGTTTCTTGTGGCAGAGTTTTGGCTTAACCTTGCCACAAGCTATCGCAAAATAACTAACTATGTTAATAAAATGGGGTCGTTTGACCCCATTCTCTTTTACAATTGCCCCTATTCATCTGAAACCCGCGCTATTCCTATCTATATCTTCATCGGGTCATTCACAAGTCTTGTTTCCCTAGGTATAGTAAGCGTCAATTTTTCAACCAAAATTTGCTTATTTTCAAATGATGTTTCATTGGCCAATTTCAGTCTATTACGAAGACACCGACGCTGGTGGCGTTGTCTATCATTCGAACTACCTCAACTTTTTTGAGCGCGCGCGAACCGAGTGGTTAAAAGCCCTTGGCGTTAGTCAGACTGCGTTATTAGCCGACGACACCGCTTTTGTCGTAAAGCGTGCGGAACTCGATTTTCGCAAAGCAGCACGTTTTGAACAGAACCTTATTGTTGAAACTAAGGTCATAGAGTTGAAAAAGGCCTCGTTGATCTTTCATCAACGCTTGGTCGATAAACAGGGAGACTGTTATTGTGAAGGCACAGTGCTGGTTGTTTGTGTTGCGCTATCACGTATGCGTCCCCGAGCTATTCCCTTAAATATTGTGCAGGAGTTTGACAGTGCAAGCTGATATGTCGATTGTTGGGTTATTTTTACAAGCCAGTTTATTAGTGAAATTTGTTATGTTCACTTTACTTTGCTTGTCGGTGATGTCCTGGACGGTGATTTTACAACGCCGTAGCTTACTGACATCCGCAAAAAGTAAATCGGCGAAGTTTGAAGATAAATTTTGGTCAGGTGTTGATTTAAACCGTTTATATAAAGAATTATCATCTCGTCCAGATAATAGCGGTTTAGAGTCATTATTTGTGACTGGCTTTAAGGAATATTCACGCCTGAATAAATTAAATAGCAAAGTGCCCGATGCCGTCATGGATGGTACATCGCGTGCTATGCGTGTGACCTTGTCTCGCGAAATGGAAAAGTTAGAAGCTAACTTACCGTTATTAGCTACGATTGGTTCGACTAGCCCTTATATCGGTTTATTTGGTACTGTATGGGGGATCATGAATTCTTTTATCGCTATTGGTTCGATGGAAAACGCCACCTTAGCTATGGTTGCCCCCGGTATTGCTGAAGCTTTGATTGCAACGGCTATGGGTTTATTTGCTGCAATTCCAGCGGTAATCGCCTACAACCGTTTCTCGACTCAAGTCGATAAATTAGAAATGGCTTACGCAAACTTTATGGAAGAGTTCTCCAGCATTTTGCATCGCCAAGCATACAGTGAGAAGGAAGGGGCATAATGCAACCAGCTTATCAGCGCAAACGTCGTCGCCCCGTTGCTGAAATCAACGTGGTGCCTTATATCGACGTCATGCTCGTGTTGTTAATTATTTTTATGGTAACAGCACCCATAGTGACCCAAGGGGTCAAAGTGGAGCTGCCTCAAGGGGCGGCAGAAGTGTTACCCAATGACAGTAAGCCGCCCATTGTTGCTTCAATCGATGGTGATGGTGATTACTTCCTCAATAAAGGCGGTTCAACGAATGTGCCTATGGATTTGGAAGAATTAGCAACGGAAGTGGCTGCACTTATCGTGACTGAACCTGAGCGTCCTGTTGTGGTTAAAGCCGATAGAAATATTCCTTACGATAAAGTGATTCAGTTGATGGTGACACTGCAGCAAGCTGGCGTGCCATCAGTCGGTTTGATGACGGATTCACCCAAGGAGAAATAGGTGGCAGATAAGTCAGATGTAACATTACCTCTGTCAATTTCAGCGGGTATTCATATTGGCGTGATAATTATTCTGGCGTTAGGAATAGATTTTTCTCACAAACCTGAGCCTATGCAACAAGTTAGCGCACCAGCAATCAAAGCGGTTATGGTTGATCAGCAAAAAGTGGCTAATCAAGTTGAGAAACTTAAGCAAGAAAAGCGTGATGCCGAACGCCGTGAGCAAGAACGTCAAGCCGAGCTTGAACGCAAAGCTCAAGAAGCGAAACAGGCACGCGAGCGCGAACAAGCTCAGATTAAACAGCTAGAGCAAGAACGTAAGCAGCAGGAAATTGAGATTCAAAAAGCCAATGAAGCGACCAAATTAGCCCAGGTGAAACAGCAGCAGGAAAAGGAAAAGGCGGTCAAAGCCGAAGCCGACCGTAAGCTGAAAGAGCAGGAGCGTAAGGTTGCTGAAGACGCCGCACAAAAAGCCGCTGAAAAACGCAAGGTTGAAGAAGCTGCTGCAGTGAAAGCTGAAACTGACCGTAAGCAAAAAGCAGATGCGGAAGCTAAAGCGGAGGCAGATGCTAAAGCTAAAGCAGATGCCAAAGCTAAAGCGGATGCCAAAGCTAAAGCGGATGCTAAAGCTAAAGCGGATGCTAAAGCTAAAGCAGATGCTAAAGCCCTTGCCGATCAAGAGCAGGAAATGGCTGATGCATTAGCGGCTGAGCAAGCGGCGCTGTCGCAAACCATGAATAAGCAGATGCAGAGTGAAGTCGGTAAGTATCAGGCAATGATAAAATCAACTATTCAACGTAATTTGGTAGTGGATGAATCTATGCGTGGAAAGACTTGTACTGTCTCTGTGCGTTTAGCGAATGATGGGTTTGTGATCAGCAGCCAAACTAAAGGTGGTGATCCCAACGTTTGTCGTGCAGCAAAAGCGGCGATTTTGAAAGCGGGCAAACTGCCTGTGTCTCCGGATCCTGCGGTTTATAACTTGATGAAAGAAATTAACTTAATCGTTGAACCAACGTTTAATTAAAGGAGCACCATGAAAATATTGGCAAAATGGTTAGCACTGGCAGTTCTGCTGTGCGCCACCCCCGCGAAAGCGGCATTGGATATTGTGATCACAGAAGGTGTTGACGCAGCGCGTCCCATCGCTGTGATGCCTTTTGTATGGCAAGGTCCTGGCGCACCGCCACAAGCGATTGCTGATGTGGTGATGTCTGACTTAGCTCGTAGCGGTACCTTTAAACCTTTAGACGAGCTCGGACTACCTCAGCGCAATATTGGTGCTTTGGCTCAGTTTCAACCTAGTTCATGGTCTAGCGTTGGCGCAGAAGCTGTGGTGTTAGGTACTGTGAAACCTTACGGAACCGATCAGTATTTGGTGAGCTTTGATTTAATCGATTTAGTTAAAGCACAAAACCAAGCATTGAAAGGCTCAGTCAGCGCTACAGAATTTTTGATGGACAGTCGCCAAACTGTGATTTCAGCAGCGCAATTTCGTCAATATGGTCATAGAATTAGCGATATCGTCTATGAAAAGTTAACCGGTATTCGCGGTGCATTCTTAACGCGGATCTCCTACGTCGTGGTTAATCATACTCAAAAAGCACCTTATCAGTTGATGGTTGCTGACTATGATGGTTTTAACGAGCAAATGTTACTGCGCTCACCTGAGCCATTAATGTCACCCACTTGGTCGCCTGATGGACGTCGTTTGGCGTATGTTAGCTTTGAAAATAAAAAAGCAGAGATTTTCGTACAAGACCTTTATACCCAAGTGCGCACTAAAGTGAGCTCTTTCCCTGGTATTAACGGTGCGCCGGCTTTCTCTCCTGATGGCAAATCTTTGGCTGTGACGCTGTCTAAGGATGGTCAGCCTGAGATCTATGTTATCGATATTGCGACAAAAGCGATTAAGCGTATTACCAATCACTATGCTATCGATACTGAACCATCATGGTATCCTGATGGGAAGTCGTTGATTTTCACCTCTGAACGTGGTGGTAGGCCGCAAATTTATCGCGTAGAGTTAAGTTCAGGTAAAGTGAGTCGTGAAACATTTGAAGGTGAATGGAACCTTGGTGGTTCAATTACGCCAGATGGACGTAGTATGATTTTTGTTAACCGTACTAACGGTAAGTTTAATATTGCGCGTATGGATTTAAATACGCGTTTTATGCAGGTGCTAACCTCTACACGCTTGGATGAATCCCCAAGTGTGGCGCCTAATGGTACTATGGTCATATATGGCACTACACACCAAGGTAAGCAAGTATTAGCAGCTGTTTCTACGGATGGACGCTTTAAAGCGAGATTACCCGTGGGTCAAGGCGAGGTGAAATCACCTTCTTGGTCTCCGTTTCTCTAATGTTATACCTTGATTTAATCACATTTAATTTTATAAGGAACACGTAATGGATCTGAATAAGTTGTTAAAAGCTATGTTGGTAGCACTTCCAATTATGGCTATTAGTGCATGTAGCTCAACTTCAGAATCAGAAACTGATGCAATGGGCTCAACAAACGGTTCAGGTAGCGAACTGAATGGTGGCATTCAAACTGGTGGTGTGGGTGCTATGTTGTCATCTGAAGAGCAGCAACGTCAGCAGTTAGAAGAGTTGAGAAAAGAACACATCATTTACTTCGATTTCGACCGCAGTGAAGTTCAAACTGAATTCGCCGCTGTATTAGAAGCTCATGGTACTTACTTAGTTGAGCACCCAAGTGTGCGCGTACTGATTGAAGGTCATGCGGACGAGCGTGGCACTCCTGAGTACAACATTGCTCTGGGCGAACGTCGTGCTAAAGCCGTTGCTAAATACCTACAAGGTATGGGCGTACAGCCAAGCCAAATGAGCGTAGTCAGCTATGGCGAAGAAAAACCACTTGATTTTTCTCGCACTGATGAAGGTTTTGGCAAAAACCGTCGTGCAGTTTTAGTTTACTAAGATTGAATCTCGGAGAGTAACACAATGAAACGTGCCGTCTTAATTACGGCAATGTTCCTTGGTGCGGGCGCTGCAGTTGCAGCGCCTGCTCCTGTGGAGGATATTGCTGGTGGTTCGGGTGATGACAGACTTGCTCGTATCGAACGTATTGTAAAATCGAGACAACAAAGTGAGCTCGAGATGCAACGTCGTCTTGATACACTGCAGCAGGAAGTTCTCGATTTACGCGGTTTAACCGAACAACAGAATTATCAGATTGAGCAGATGCAAGAGCGTCAGCGTCAGTTATATGATGAGCTTGCTAATTTATCCTCAAAGGCATCTGCCGCACCTGCAGCTGCAGCGACATCAATCCCCTCTGTGGTATCGACCAATGCTGCCGCAAGTAGTTTAAGTGAAACTGCAAGTTATGAAAATGCCGTTAACTTAGTCTTAAAAGAGCGTAAGTATGACGATGCCATTCCTGCCTTCCGTGCTTTTATCAAACAATACCCAGACTCTGTGTATGCCGCGAATGCGAACTATTGGTTAGGACAGCTATTATTTAATAAGAGCGAATTTGCAGAAGCCAAACAAGCCTTCAAAACTGTGGTTGATCGTTTTAGCGATTCTAATAAACGTGGCGATAGTTTAGTGAAGCTTGGCATGATCGCCGAGAAAACCGGTGATAAAGCTGGTGCGATGCAATACTACCAACAAGTTGTCAAAGATTACGCAAACAGCGCCGCAGCACGCATTGCACAGCAGCAACTGGCTGCAATTAAAGCGTAATTAACTAAAAAACATACTCTTAGTCTGTTTTTCATGCAAACGACAAAAAATTGGGAATTTGCGCTTGCATGAGAAGATGAAAAAGGTATTATAGGCGCCCTCAGAGCGGCGAGGTCGTTCGGGGCGTGAAATACCAGTAAATGGGTCGTTAGCTCAGTCGGTAGAGCAGTTGGCTTTTAACCAATTGGTCGAAGGTTCGAATCCTTCACGACCCACCACTTACTCTAATGAATAGAATAAGTTAGTGGTATTTAGTGAGATAGTCAGTAATACAATGGGTCGTTAGCTCAGTCGCTTTTTTATAAAGCTAGGGCAGTTGGCTTTTAACCAATCAGTCTAATGGTTCTAATTCTTAATGACACACCACTTTACTGAAAGTGCATAAATCAGCGCAACACCAGATGGGTCGTTAGCTCAGTCGGTAGAGCAGTTGGCTTTTAACCAATTGGTCGAAGGTTCGAATCCTTCACGACCCACCACTTATTATTCGCATTGTTGATGCCAAAATAAGTGAACATTTTTATCGTAATGCCTAGATGGGTCGTTAGCTCAGTCGGTAGAGCAGTTGGCTTTTAACCAATTGGTCGAAGGTTCGAATCCTTCACGACCCACCACTTTACTGAAAGTGCATAAATCAGCGCAACACCAGATGGGTCGTTAGCTCAGTCGCTTTTTTATAAAGCCAGGGCAGTTGGCTTTTAACCAATCAGTCGAATGGTTCTAATCCTTAATGACACACCACTTTACTGAAAGTGCATAAATCAGCACAACACCAGATGGGTCGTTAGCTCAGTCGGTAGAGCAGTTGGCTTTTAACCAATTGGTCGAAGGTTCGAATCCTTCACGACCCACCACTTATTATCAGCATTATGAATGCCACAATAAGTGAATCGTTTTATAGCAATACTTAGATGGGTCGTTAGCTCAGTCGGTAGAGCAGTTGGCTTTTAACCAATTGGTCGAAGGTTCGAATCCTTCACGACCCACCACTTATTATCAGCATTATGAATACCACAATAAGTGAATCGTTTTATAGCAATACTTAGATGGGTCGTTAGCTCAGTCGGTAGAGCAGTTGGCTTTTAACCAATTGGTCGAAGGTTCGAATCCTTCACGACCCACCACTTATTATTCGCATTGTCGATGCCAAAATAGGTGAATATTTTTATCGTAATACCCAGATGGGTCGTTAGCTCAGTCGGTAGAGCAGTTGGCTTTTAACCAATTGGTCGAAGGTTCGAATCCTTCACGACCCACCACTTATCTCTTCAGCTGTATCTCTTTCGAATTTCCCCCTGAATGTCCCACGTTAAACTCCAATACTGAGTACCGAATTTAATACCTTCGTTTTACTTATTCCACTGCACATATTTTCTAACACAATTATTGGCATTAGCAAGTTCGACTAATGCGGCATCTTTAAAAAGAAATGTATCTTGAGTTTGGCGATTATATTAAAGCTGACATTATGTGCAGTGATGATGACAATGGTGTGCTGGATTCAAGGGGGGGGCTTTTTAGGCAGTTTTGTACCGAGCACTATTTATGGAAAGCTCTAATCCCACAGGGTTGTGATAAAGACTAAAAAGGAGACCTTCGGTCTCCTTTTGCATTAAGCGGATCACATATCTATAGCGCTTAATCTAACAGATTGTTTTCGCGAACATATTGTTCGAAATCTGTGCAGCCACCGACGTGTTTCTCATCGACAAAAATCTGTGGTACTGTTTCAACTGGCTTACCAACAGTTTTCTCTAAATCTGCTTTAGAGATACCTTCTGCGTGGATATCGACATATCTGAACTTAAAGTCATCACGTTTTTCAACGAGTTGCTCAGATAATTGCACAGCACGAACGCAATAAGGACAGCCTGGACGGCCAAAAATAACAACGAACATAATAGCTCCTTAGGATTACTTTAGTCGTTTTATACCATAGGCCTAAGTGAATTGATAATGTCAGCCGAGTTTATTTTCAGTTTGATAGCGACCTTGATAATCAAAATAGCTTTCGAGCAGATCCCAGCCTTTTTTATGTTTCTTTAGCAGCAAGAGATCGGGCATGCAGAATTTATCCGCATCGCTGATTAACTCTGTCACCTTAGTGTACTTTTTCGGTTTTAATCCCGGTGTACGGCTATGGGGAAAGATGAATAAGGCATATAGGGCTCGCCACTGGGCCGACGTTTGTAATTTAAAGCGGCGATTGAATTCATTACCGTCGATATCGAGGTACTGCACTTTCAGATTGCCGTCATCGTCGATGAGGCTCATATGCTGGCAGCGGAATAAATGATGGTGCTGCTGGCTGAGCACTTGGCGTAGGCGTTTATCGGGATCGATGAGGGTCGATTGGCAGTGCTGGCAAATGCGTGCGGCAATATCATTCTCTTCACCGCAATCAGGGCAAGATTTAGATCTAAATCGAAAGTCGCACTGCAGCTTTTTACCTTGCTGTTCGACTATGCCCTGACAGCGGCGACCAAAGTGTTCGATAATGTCGCCATCGTCGTCCGTGAGTCCCCAGAATATATTGGCAAAATCGCATACTGGGCAATGCACTTGCACGGGGACCGATTTACTGTTGGGTTTCGCTTGGCCGACCTCAGGGAAATACAAGTCATAACCATTGGCAGCATAGTCGATGATAAGACAATCTTTTTTGCCTTCAGCGATTCGCAATCCACGGCCGATCATTTGTTGAAACAGACTGACTGAAGCGGTAGGGCGCAAAATAGCAATCAAATCCACATGGGGCGCGTCGAAGCCTGTCGTCAACACAGCCACGTTGACTAAAAACTTAAGCTCTTGGGCTTTAAAGCGTTCAATCGTCGCGTCACGTTCATTGTCGTGCGTTTGTGCCGTGATAATGGCGCTCTGCGCAGCGTGAGCTTGGTTGAGTATGTTAAAAATCTCATTGGCGTGACGTACCGTTGCCGCAAAAATGATAATACCTTTTCTATGTTGGCTCAGTTCAATGAGTTGTTTCACAATCGCAGTGGTCGCGCGGCCGTAATGTCCCAGTAAATCGTTAACCTCGGCTTCGGCATATTCGCCATTCTCGTTTGCTTTAAGTTGGCTGAAGTCGTACTGGGCACTTAGGCCATCAAACAGGGTTGGCGCTGTGAGGTAACCTTGCTTAATGAGCGGCCTTATGGGCAGCTCGAACACACAATGTTCGAACACGGCATGTTCGGGAGACCCTACTTTGCCGTGATAGTGTTGCTGATAAATCCAGCCAGTGCCAAGGCGATAGGGCGTGGCGGTGAGACCGAGCAATCTTAATTGGGGATTTTTCGTGCGTAAATGGTTGAGTACTTGCTGATATTGGCTGGTTTTTTCTAGGCTGACTCTGTGGCATTCATCAATAATGACTAACGAGAACGGCTGATCGAACTGCGTTAATCCCCGCGCTGCCGATTGAATACTGGCAACGACGGTTTTTCCGTCGGTGGCTTTTTGATTGAGTCCCGCCGCATAGATACTGGCTTGTGCTGTGAGGAGGCCGACTTTCTCGGCATTTTGCGCAACTAATTCTTTCACATGGGTGAGCACTAAGACTCTGCCTTTGGCGATGCGCGCCAGTTCGGCGATCACTATGCTTTTGCCGGCGCCTGTGGGCAATACAAGTACGGCGGAAGCTTGGCTTTGCCTAAAATGGGCGATGGCGGCATTAACCGCTTGCTGTTGATAGTCTCTGAGTTTGACTGACACGCTGATAAAAAATCTATGCTGAATAAAAGTGAGGTTGCAAGCTTAACATAACAGGCAAAAAAAATGCCCCTGGTTGGAGGGGCAAGCTAGAGAAAGAAGCAATCACACACACTCTCTCAACAGGGTTCACTTTTAACCTTAGGTTTAAAAAGGGAGGTTCAGGTTACGCTTAGCCTATTGGGCATAGACTAAGCGTTGTGGACGTTATTCTTAACTCGGATATTACTCAGTACGATTCAAGCGTGATTCAATCAAGGTCTCGATCACCGCTGGATCGGCCAAGGTTGATGCATCCCCTAAGTTGGTCACTTCGTTAGCGGCAATCTTACGCAGGAAGCGGCGCATGATCTTGCCCGAACGTGTCTTAGGTAAGCCCGTCGCCCATTGGATGAGATCTGGCGTTGCCAGCGCACCAATTTCTTTACGAACCCATTGACGCAGCTCTTGACGTAGCTCTTCGGTTTCTTCAGTGCCGCGGGTTAGCGTGACATACGCATAAATACCTTGGCCTTTAATATCATGTGGGTAGCCAACTACTGCAGCCTCGGCAACCAGTTCGTGTGATACCAGCGCACTTTCAACCTCTGCTGTACCTAATCTGTGGCCGGATACGTTGATCACGTCATCAACGCGGCCAGTGATCCAGTAGTAGCCATCTTCATCACGGCGTGCGCCGTCACCGGTAAAATACATGCCACGGAAGGTTTTAAAGTAGGTCAGTACAAATCGTTCATGGTCGCCATACACAGTACGCATTTGGCCCGGCCAAGAATCGAGTAACACTAAGTTACCTTCGTTCTCACCTTCTAAAATATTCCCCATGTTATCCACTAAGGCGGGTTGAACGCCAAAGAACGGGCGGGTAGCTGAGCCGGGTTTAGTATCGGTCGCGCCTGGCAGTGGCGTGATCAAAATGCCGCCCGTTTCAGTTTGCCACCAAGTATCGACGATAGGGCAATGTTCATGACCTATGACCTCATGGTACCAACGCCACGCTTCTGGGTTGATAGGTTCACCTACCGAGCCCATGATCCTCAAGCTGCTACCATCGAACTTATCGAAGTGTTGTTTACCTTCGGCCATCAGCGCGCGAATTAAGGTTGGCGCTGTATATAGAATGTTCACTTTATGGCGGTCTATCATTTCGCCTAAACGGGCAGGGCTTGGATGATTCGGCACACCTTCATGGATAAGCACAGTCGCACCATTAGCGAGCGGGCCGTAAACCATGTAAGAGTGGCCAGTGATCCAACCCACATCCGCGGTACACCAGTACACTTCACCCGCTTTGTAGTCGAACACATATTCATGGGTCATAGATGCATAAACCATGTAGCCGCCAGTGGTGTGCAATACGCCCTTGGGATTACCGGTTGAACCTGAGGTATACAGCAGGAATAATGGCGCTTCGGCGTCCATTTCCTCTGGTTGACAGTACTCAGATGCGGTTTCAATCAGTGAGTGCCACCACACATCTCGGCCTTCTACCCAATCCACTTTGCCGCCCGTGCGTTTAAGTACGATGACTTTCTCAACGGTAGTGACATCAGGGTTTTTTAAAGCATCATCGATGTTGCGTTTCAATGGGATAGCACGGCCACCGCGCATACCTTCATCGGAGGTAATAATGACTTTTGATTTGCCATCAATCACCCGAGAGGCGATTGAATCCGGTGAGAAACCACCGAAGACCACAGAGTGCACAGCGCCGATACGGGCACAGGCAAGCATAGCGACTGCAGCTTCTGGCACCATAGGCATGTAAATTGTGACTATATCCCCGCGGCGCACGCCTTGGCTGCGCAGTGCGTTGGCAAACTTACACACATCTGCATGTAATTCACCGTAGGTGATTTTGCGTTGTTCGCTGGCGTTATCGCCTTCCCAAATAATCGCCACGCGATCACTGTGCTCGGCTAAATGACGGTCTAAACAGTTGGCTGAAGCATTCAGGGTGCCATCGTAAAACCAATTGATCGATAAATTATGGTCATCAAAAGAGGTTTTTTTAATTTTGGTATAGGGTTTTATCCAATCAATACGCTTGCCGTGTTCTCTCCAGAAACCTTCAGGATTGACAATCGACTCTTGGTACATTGTTTTATATTTATCGTTGTTTACAAGTGCATTGGCAGCGATATTGCCGGAGACTTTGTAGAGAGACTGCGAGCTCATAGGGCTTCCCTTTTGAAAAATTGCGTGGACTGAGTATGGTATGCAAGGGGGCGGCAACTCCATTAGACCTTGGTCTAGTGTTAAATTTTCCTTTATATTTAGTCTGTTGCATTAAAAATCCGGCTAGATTTTAGACAGGTTTTATCGCACAATAATCAGAAAAAAGAGCAAAGTATGAATTTAACCTTAGTCGTTGCTGTTATTGCCGTCTGTTATGTCTCGCTTTTATTCCTATTGGCTTGGGGGGCGGAGCGTTGGTTTACTCAGATCACTAAAAAGCTTCAGGTCGTTATCTATGGTCTGAGCTTAGCGGTTTATTGCTCCTCGTGGAGTTTTTTAGGCACAGTTGGGCAATCGGCTAAGGATTTTTGGTCTTTCTTACCGATTTTTATCGGCCCTATTCTGATTTTTACTTTAGGTTTTGGCATGTTACGCAAGATGGTATTAGTGTCTAAGGCGCAAAATATCACTTCCGTGGCCGACTTTATTGCCGCCCGTTATGGCAAATCTCAAACCTTAGCCGCCTTAGTCACCTTAATTGCCTTGTTTGGCATCATGCCCTATATCGCCCTGCAGCTTAAGGCGATGGTGGTCAGTCTTAATTTGTTTCAACCCGCTGACGATCCCCTCGATGGCGTGACGATTCCGTTACTGATCACTTCGCTGTTAGCCATATTTGCCATTTTATTTGGTACTCGCAAACTCGATGCGACCGAGCATAATCCCGGCATGATGCTCGCGATTGCCTTTGAGTCTCTGGTGAAACTTGCCGCATTTTTGTTGGTTGGCATCGTCATCAGTTTCGGAGTGTTCGATGGTTTTGGGGATATTTGGCAGCAGGCCAATGCGCAGTCACTAATTAATTATCCCAATCCACGTATTGAAGCTTTAATGCCTGAGTTACTCGTCGGAATGGCGGCCTTTTTATGTATGCCAAGGCAGTTCCATGTAATGGTGGTGGAATGCGCCGATGAGTCCGTGTTGTCAAAAGGGCGTTGGCTGTTTCCCATTTATTTAGCACTTTTCGGTTTATTCGTTGGACCGCTCGCCTTGGCTGGGAAGCTCATCCTCGGAGACTCCGTGTCGGCCGATACCTATGTGATTAATTTACCGCTGGCGTTAGATCAACCCTTGTTGGCTGTTATTGCTTTGCTGGGCACCTTATCTGCGGCAACGGGTATGGTCATTGTTGCTGTAGTGACTATCAGTGTGATGGTAAGTAATGAATGGCTGGTGCCAGTGATGTTACGTACAGGCCATATCCGCGAGAAAAACTTCAGTCAGTTCTCGCACCTGTTACTTAATGCCCGCCGCTTAGCCATCGTGATTATTCTGGGCTTAGGCTATGGCAGCTATTTGGCATTATCAGACAGTGATTCCTTGTCCCATTTAGGCATGTTGTCTTTTGGGGCTTTTGCCCAACTTGCGCCAGCTTTAGTCGGTGGACTCTATTGGAAACACGGCAATCGTGCTGGGGTATTTTTAGGGCTCGGCGTGGGCTTTTCGCTGTGGTTCTACATCATGTTGCAGGGCATGACCAATGTGCAAAGTTCATCGGCGTTCTTGTCTAGTGTCGCGAGCGAGAAAGGCCTGCTAGATGCGATAACGCCCAATGTGCGTGATGCGCTGACGGCTCTTTTTGCCAATATTGCCTGTTATATTTTGGGTTCTATTTGGTTTAGAGCAGGTGTGGCTGAGCGTATTCAGGCCAGTGCTTTTGTGAGTCCGGGTAAATTAAAAAACAGCGCCAATAAGAAAAATGGTCCGATTTCACAGCAAGATTTACTGATACTGGCGAGTCGCTTCGTTAGCCCAACACGCGCCTACGAGAGCTTTAGCCGTTTCTCGATTGATGCGGTAAAAAGTGATAGTTGGCATAAAGCGGCGCCGCCGGAGTTGATTTCCCACACTGAACGTTTATTGGCGGGGGTGCTTGGCGCTTCAAGCGCAGCGCTAGTGATGGATTCCGTGCTGCAAGGGCGCGACTTAGCGCTGGATGAAGTCTTTAGTCTGGTCGATGAAGCCTCATCGAAGATTATGCTCAGTCAAGACATGCTGCGCGGCGCGATTGAGCACGCCTATGAAGGCATGAGTGTTATCGATAACGATCTCAATCTCGTGGCATGGAATTACAAATATGTGGAGCTGTATCAATATCCCGATGGATTTTTGCAGCAGGGCATGCCCATCAGTGAAGTGATCCGCTTTAATGCGGCGCGGGGTTATTGTGGTGAAGGGGAAATAGAACAGCAGGTTGAGCAGCGGGTGCAGCATATGCGTAATGGCACACCGCACACTTCTGAGCGCCATCGCAGAGACGGCAAAGTGATTAAAATTCAAGGCAATCCTATGCCAGATGGCGGCTTTGTGATGACCTTTACCGACATTACTCAGTATCGCGAACAGGAGCGCGCGCTGCTCGAAGCCAATGAAACCTTAGAAAGCCGCGTTAATGAGCGAACCTATGAATTAGCCATGTTGAACAGTGAGTTACTCGAGGCTAAAGCGCAGGAAGAAATCGCCAACGCCTCTAAGAGTCGCTTCTTGGCTGCTGTTGGCCATGATTTAATGCAACCACTTAATGCTGCGCGATTGTTCACTGCGTCGTTATCTCAGTATCCCAATCTAGATCGTGAGGCCAGAACCACCTTATCCCATGTGAATAGCTCGCTAAAAATTGCCGGCGAATTGCTCACCGACCTATTGGATATTTCTAAACTCGACTCAGGTATGGTGGATGTTAATCGCCGTGACTTTGCGATTTCAGAACTGATCAATGGGTTATCGGTGGAATTTGAAGCGATGGCAGCGGACAACCAAATTCGTTTTAAGATGGTCCCATGCAGCGCAACCGTTAATTCTGATCCTTCGCTGTTACGGCGTGTCCTGCAAAACTTTTTAACCAATGCCTACCGTTATGCTCGCGGTGGCAGAGTGTTATTTGGTTGCCGTCATCGAGGTCATTACCTTGAAATCCAAGTGTTAGACACGGGTTGTGGTATTGATGAAAAAGAAACCCAAGAAATTTTCAAAGAATTTAAGCGGTTGAATAATCCTAAGAGCAACAATGTTAGCGGCTTGGGCTTAGGTCTGGCGATTGCTGATCGCATCAGTAAAGTGTTAGAACACGGTATTCAGGTTTCGTCCCATTTAGGGCGCGGCTCGGTCTTCTCCATTTGTGTTCCGCTTGGAGAAACTGTGCGTCAACCACAAGTGAAAGCGTTGCCGTCGCTGCTGCAGCCGTTATCGGGTATCAAAGTGTTGTGTATCGACAACGAAGAGGCCATTTTAGCTGGATTAGAAAGCTTATTAAGCCGCTGGCAGTGTGAGGTTATCTGTGCAAAAGATTTATCTGATGCACGCATTAAACTAGGACTGAAAGGCGTCGCGCCTGATATTGTGCTCGCGGATTACCATTTAGATGATGGCCAAAATGGCGTCGATGCGATGGATGGTATTCGTGCCCTATATGGCAAAGACTTACCCGGCATTTTGATTACCGCCAATACTCGCAAAGAACTGGTGGAAGATGTGCAACGCCGCGGCTATCACTATATGGCGAAAATGATAAAACCTGCCGCGCTACGTGCCTTGATTTCTAGCTTGGTAAAATAAGCTTGGTATACGTGTTCGGTAACATGAGTTTAGTGACGTCGGCACGTTTAACGAAATGCCAAGATAATCGCGCAGTTTTTTATGCGGCTTATCTTGGCTAAACGGTTTGGCACAGGTTTGTGGGTGTAACTAAATACATGACTAGAGTTTGAATACGGCCAGTTTATTGTTTAAATTCAGTGATAATTCGGCCAAACTTTCACTTTCTTGAGCCAAATAAGTTGCCGATTCAGAGACTTCGAGCGCTGAGTTATTAATCCCGCACACGTTTCTGTTCATGTCTTCTGCGACCACACTTTGTTCTTCTGCGGCGGTGGCGATATGGGTTGCCATGTCACTCACATGTTTTATATGAGCAACGATAAGCGATAAATCCTTACCCGCTTTTGCTGATTGACTCACACTGTTTTCTGCCAGTGCACGGCTTGCATCCATTGCCTTAGCGGCGCTCACGGCCCGTTGTTGCAATAATGAAATCGTGTTTTGAATTTCTTCGGTCGATTGCCTAGTGCGACTGGCGAGTTGCCTCACTTCATCGGCGACTACAGCGAACCCTCGCCCTTGCTCGCCTGCGCGGGCGGCTTCAATGGCGGCATTCAGTGCCAGCAAGTTGGTTTGGTCTGAAATCGCGCTGATAACAGAGGTGACCTCGCTGATCTGCATGACTTCCTCTTTAAGCATATTCACTTGATCCGTCGCTTGCTCCACTTCTTTGGCAAGAGCATGAATACCATCTACGCTGGCGTGAACATCTTGGTCGCCCAGGCCAGCTTCCCAAGTGGCTTCTTTGGTATCTTTGGCTGTGCTCTCCGCATTATTCGCGACATCGGCGATAGTGGCGCTCATTTCATTCATGGCGGTGGCAAGTTGGGCGAGTTGATCCCGCTGATTATTTACCGCTTGATTAGTTTCCTCTGCAGTTGAGGCGATACGAGCCGAGGCCTGTGCAACATTGTCAGCGCTATGACTCGCTTGAAGTAAAGTGCTACGAATGGAGTCTATGCTTTGGTTTATATTGTGGGCTAAGATGCCAAGTTCATCTTTACCATAGATTTTTAGCTGAGTCGTTAAATCACCTTTTGTGATGGCGAGCATAGCCAGATTCACATCATCCAATGGCTGCGTAATAGAGCGGCTAATGGCATATCCTAGCCAAGCCATAAGCACAATAATGACAAATGTAATGCCTCCCATGGTGAGGTATTCATTCCAAATGGTGGCTTCGATATCTTGGAGTAACATACCTGAGCCTAAGATCCAGCCCCAAGGTTTAAATCCCATGACAAGTGAGATTTTCTGCGCTGATTTGCCATTCGCCGTCGTCCAGCGGTATTCGACTAATCCTTGTTTGCCATCACGGCCGAGTTCGACCATTTCAAACCAATAATTCTCTTCGCCTCGATTACCCATTTGTTGGCCAACCAGTTCTTTTTTGATGGGATGAACGATAACGTGCCTCGATTCATCAATCACAAACAAGTAGTTATCACCATCAAAACGCATGTCGTTCAACATGTCTTTAGCGGCTTGCTGTGCTTGCTCTAGGGGGAGCGATTGCGACAACGCTTGGATACGGCTGCTGGCGAGGGACAATACGGCATTAAGTCGTGCTTCACGCTCTGCCATCAGGTTGTGCTTTAGGGCTGTGACGGAAATAGTGAGTAAAATTAAGGCACCTGCGAGGGCGATAATGAGCTGTAGTGCGAGTTTTCGATTAACGGGGATGTCAGCGAGTTTGAACATATGATCTCCTTTTCTTTGTGTAGCGATTTAAGCCATTCCCTCTGCTCAAGTTGTTGTCAGCTTTTGGCGAAAGATATGTTGTGTAAAGTGAGTGATATAAGCATCGTTGGCTTTGATAAAATTTCCAGTTGGCGGATTAAATAAATGCGCTAAATTACAGAGTTTTAATGGAAATTGTGAGCAATATTGCAATTGCAACCTTAGCGCGTTTATCTATCGAGAGGATGCGAGATTCGAACAAGGGAAGGGCTGCTGAGTCTGATATAAGCCAAGCCGTTCGAACCCTTAGCGCACAGTGCGCAGGGGTTCGTTTATTCGACGTTAAAGGCTTATTGAGTTGAAAGAGCGTTAAGCTAAAAGATGGTCAAGTGTTAAAGCATCAACCGTGGCTGATAAGTTGCGGCTCGAGATTTTTTGATACCGCGCTAATACCTGCTGCGACTTGCTTCATCGCACTGGTGAGTTGGCTTAATTGTGCTGAGCTAATGATATAGGGCGGCATGATATAGATAAGGTTGGCGAAGGGACGCACCCAGACGCCTAAATCGACAAATTGCTGCTGTAAATCAGCGGTATTGACGGGTTCGTGCATCTCTAACACGCCCACTGCGCCGAGCACTCGCACGTCTTTAACACTGGGTAAGTCAATCGCATCCTTAAGTTCAACGCGCATTTGCTGTTCGATAGCAGCCACTTGCGCTTGCCATTCATTACGGTTAATTATGTCTAAGCTTGCACACGCCGCGGCGCAGGCTAGCGGGTTACCCATAAAAGTAGGGCCATGCATAAACACGCCCGCGGGAGATTGGCTTATGCCTTGGGCAACTTTATCGGTACATAGCGTTGCCGCTAGGCTGATATAACCGCCAGTCAGCGCTTTGCCTAAACATAAGATATCAGGGGTAATATGGGCGTGTTCATAGGCAAAAAGCTTGCCTGTTCGACCAAAGCCAGTGGCTATTTCATCTAAGATCAGCAGGACATCAAATTCATCACATAGGGCACGAAGACCCGTTAAATAATCTGCGCTGTAGAAACGCATACCGCCAGCGCCTTGCATTATCGGCTCTATAATCACTGCGGCAATATCATGGTGATTAATGCTTAATATGTCACGCATTGCGGTTAAATCATCGGCTTGTAAGGCTTCGCAAAAGGCGGTTTGTGGCGCGGGCACAAATGATTGCTTGGTTACTGCATCGCCAAACATAGTGTGCATGCCGCCTTCTGGATCGCATACGCTCATCGCGGCAAAGGTATCGCCGTGGTAACCCTTCTTAACGGTAAGAATGCGTTGTTTTAGCGGTCGCTCTTCTCCATGTACACTTCGCCCTTGCCAACTCTGACCTTGCCAATATTGCAGCGCCATTTTAATTGCCACTTCGACTGAGATAGATCCAGAGTCGCACAAAAAGACCTTTGTTAGCGGTTTGCAGGTCATAGCGATAAGTTTTTTACACAGTTCAATGGCGGGTTCATGGGTGATACCGCCAAACATCACATGGCTCAGTTGATGCAACTGTTTTTCCATCGCGGTTAATATCTTGGGATGTGCATAGCCGTGCACACAGGCCCACCACGAGCTAGTCCCATCGACCAGCTTGCGGCCATCGACGAGTTCAAGCTCGCAGCCTTTGGCACTGTGTACACCAAAAACAGGAAGAGATCGGGTCATTGAGGTGTAAGGATGCCAAATATGGGCGCTATCAAAGTCAAAATCGAGTAAATTGCGCATAAATGCTCACTTTTTTGGTGATAAAGTAGCCATTAGTAAACTGGGTTCACTGGTTGGCGTTGACAGTTTAAGGGCTGAGGTTATCCTAGCCAAGATAAAAAACAGAATAAAAAGGGTGTTCAATGTCGCAGTTGCAAGTTCGTCATGATTGGAAGCGGGAAGAAATCGAAGCCTTATTTGCGCTGCCGATGAATGACTTATTATTTAAAGCACACAGTATTCACCGTGAGGTATACGATCCTAATGAAGTGCAAATTAGCCGTTTATTATCGATTAAAACCGGTGCTTGCCCTGAGGATTGTAAATATTGCCCGCAGAGTGCTCGCTATGACACAGGTCTAGAGAAAGAGCGTTTGCTGGCAATGGAAACTGTGCTGACCGAGGCGCGCAGTGCTAAAGCCGCGGGTGCTTCTCGTTTCTGCATGGGCGCTGCTTGGCGTAATCCAAAAGAAAAAGACATGCCGTACCTTAAACAAATGGTGCAAGAAGTTAAAGCCTTAGGTATGGAAACCTGTATGACGCTTGGCATGCTTTCTGAAGATCAAGCGAACGATTTAGCCAGTGCTGGCTTAGATTATTACAACCATAATTTAGATACTTCGCCTGAATATTACGGCGATGTGATCACGACACGTACCTATCAAAATCGTTTAGATACACTGACACATGTGCGTGCTTCTGGCATGAAAGTGTGCTCGGGCGGGATTGTCGGCATGGGTGAAAAGGCGACGGATCGCGCAGGCTTACTACAACAGCTGGCTAATTTACCGCAGCATCCTGATTCAGTACCAATCAATATGTTAGTCAAAGTGGCCGGTACGCCGTTTGAGAAGCTTGACGACCTCGACCCACTCGAATTTGTGCGTACTATCGCCGTGGCGCGTATCTTAATGCCGCTTTCCCGCGTGCGGTTATCAGCAGGCCGCGAAAATATGAGTGATGAGCTGCAGGCCATGTGTTTCTTTGCTGGCGCTAACTCGATTTTCTATGGTTGTAAATTGCTGACCACACCAAACCCAGAAGAAAGCGATGATATGGGGCTATTTCGACGTTTAGGCTTACGTCCCGAGCAGGGCGCAGCGGCAAAACTGGAAGAAGAAAGTGCTGTTTTAGCCAAAGCGGCGGCCTATCAAGATAAGTCATCGGCACAATTCTATGACGCGGGTGCTTTGTAATACTGCTGAGCGCATGTTGTCCGACAAACAGGTCGAATAGCCTGTAAACCTTGTTGGCTGCAGCCTATTTTGATTGCGGCCGATAGCTTTATTGGCCGCACTCCATTTTTTAAGCAAGCATTTTTAAGACAATCATTCTTGAGGCTAAATCGATGAGTTCTCTGCTCGAGATGAAAATTGCCGCCCGTCAGCAAGCCTTACGTGAGCAAGGTTTATTACGGCAACGTAAAATGCTGAGTGTTGATCACAGCTTTGATGTTAATGCACCCACTTCGAGCCCGCGCTTTGTGTTCGAAGGGCGATCCTATGTTAATTTTAGCAGTAATGATTATTTAGGCTTATCCCGCGTTCCTGAGTTGGTTGAAGCGCTGCACCTTGGCGCGCAGACCTACGGTGTGGGTAGTGGCGCATCGCCCTTAGTGACAGGGTACAGTGATGCGCATGTTACACTTGAACGTGAACTCTGCGCCTTAACGGGGCATGAAGCGGGATTATTATTCTGCTCGGGCTTTAGTGCCAATACGGCGTTAATGAAAACCTTGTTTGATCAGCAAGATACTGTGATTGCCGATAAACTTGTGCATGCCTCAATTATCGATGGTTTACAAGATAGTGGCACGCAGCTTAAACGTTTTTTACACAATTCGCTTGAGAGTGCTGAGCGGCTTCTAACTCGAAATCACGCATCGGCGTTAATCACAGAAAGCGTGTTTAGCATGGACGGGGATTGTGCGCCGATCACGCAGTTATCGGCGCTTTGTCGTAAACAGAATACTTGGTTGATTGTTGATGATGCCCATGGTTTTGCGGTGCTCGATGGCTATCAAAATAGTGATGTAAGAGATAAAGCCGCCAAGCTTATCGATGTGCAAGTGGTGACCTTTGGTAAGGCATTAGGTTGCCAAGGCGCAGCGGTTTTGGGGAGTCAGGCGCTGATCGACTTTTTGGTCAGTAATGCCCGCGAATATATTTATTCGACCGCCTTATCGCCCGCTAATGCCGCATTAGCGTTAGCCGCGACTCGGTACTGCACTGCACATCCTGAGTTACAGCTGAAACTGCTTGAGAATATTTCGCTATTCAAACAGTTATGCCTCGATGCTGCCGTGCCCCTTTTAGGTTCGGATACCGCAATTCAGCCGTTGATCATTGGCGATGCGCAGCAAACCCTGCAAGTCGCCGAAGCGTTAAGAGCCGCGGGCATTTGGGTTGGGGCGATTCGCCCGCCGACGGTGCCTGTAGGGTCGGCGCGATTACGCATTACCTTAACGGCGACCCATACCGCTGAAGATATTGCTGCTTGTGTTGAGCAATTAGCCCAAGTGCTCAGTCGTGTTGGTATCCCGCTTGTCAGTGAACGAGAATCTGCCGATGAGTACAGATAAATGTACCCTATAGATCGCGTTATTTTATTGAATGTTAAGTTTTTATGGTTGAGTTTTAGTTAAAATGCCAAGCCTGATAAAGTCTAGTGATCCAAGCTGTAGTGAGTTTGCTCATGAGTCAAACAAGTTTATAGCTTGCGATCTTAAGCTGAGTGAGCTTAATGCGGGCGTTTCTTATGAGGGCGTTCTCGCGGGGACTGTGCCCAATGTGCACGGGACTCAAATTGCTGAACGTTTTTCCGCAGCGGCCCATAGTTACCAAGATCATAATCAATTACAACGCCTGAGCGCTGCCAGTTTACTTAGTGAGTTTTCGGCAGCAGGTTATCTGTTAGACATAGGGGCAGGCCCTGGCACGGATTTTTCTGGGTACCACAGTGTCTCTCAACCAGCGGATCTCTCTACGCAAAATCCATCCACAACTGTATTTGCCGTGGATATTGCCCTTGGCATGCTACAAAAGCTAAAACAGTCTTATCCCGATTATCTCGGCGTATGTGCCGATGCGCAGTGTTTACCTTTTACCAATGGCTGCATGGATGTTATTTACTCTAATCTAGCCCTGCAATGGTGTGCTGATTTTCCTGCTGCGGTAGCCGAAATGGCGCGGGTACTTAAGCCGAACGGTGAGTGTCATTTGAGCCTCGTAGCGCAGGGGAGTTTGAATCAATTAGCTGAATTAGGGTTAAGAGTGAATGACTTTTCGACGATGCAAGCACTCAAGGCTGCATTTAAACTCGATACATGGCAATTACTTGAAGTGCACCTCGTCCCTATGACAGTGTATTTTGACACTCTTAAGGCACTACTCTATTCAATTAAAGGTGTGGGGGCTTCTGTACATGTCGCCAGTTCAACAACTCGGGTTTCAGGTTCAACAGTGAGTGCTTCAGAATTCACTCCACGGCTGCGTGGTCGTCAAGATTGGCAGGACATGCAGGCCAAAGCCGAATCGCTACGTTTACCCCAAGGTTTGCCTTTAACCTACCAGATAGTTCAAATACGTGCTCGGCGTAGGTTTTAAAGTTCACATATTATGCCTTTAGTCATGGCATTATCAATTAGCACTAATATCTAGAAAACGTTGGATTTTTAACATTACGTATAGAGATCGTTAGCTATATGGACATTTAGCTTATGGAGAGTGTGCTTAACAAAGCACAACTCATAGCAACAGATAAGGATCTAATATGTATTTTGTAACAGGTACAGATACCGATAGCGGTAAGACTTTGGTTTCGGCGGCATTATTAACCGCTGTGAATCGTTTAGGGCTCATAGCCAATGCTGACTCTGCTGTGAGTATTCTTGCAGCCAACACTATGTTGACTTTAGGTGTTAAGCCCATCGCCTCGGGCTGCGCGCAAACCTCTGAAGGATTGCGCAATGCCGATGCGTTACAGCTGATGACGTCATCATCATTAAAACTGGCTTATCCACTCATCAATCCTTTTTCCTTCGAACCTGCGATTGCACCGCACATTGCCGCCGCCCAAGTGGGCGTGAGTTTAGCGCCTGAAGCTATCATTGAAAGTTTAGATTTAGTGGCATTTGCTCAAGCGGATTTTTGCTTGATTGAAGGCGCGGGAGGCTGGCGTTTACCCTTAGGTGATGGCAGGTATCTTTCGGAAGTCGTACAGAGATTAGAACTGCCAGTGATACTCGTGGTTGGCATGAAACTCGGCTGCTTAAATCATGCATTGCTGACTCAAGAGGCTATATTGGCCGATGGGCTTAAGATTGCAGGCTGGGTTGCTAATCGTGTCGACCCGAATATGAGTATGTTTGAGGAGAATCTGACGAGCCTTAAAGAGATGATGACGGCACCTTTCCTCGGTTGTGTGCCATTTCTCGAGGATCCAAGTGCTGAAAACGCTGCTGACTATGTTGATATTGCGCCACTTTATCAAGGTGAGGAGAGCAATACTTAGCGACTACTTAATTGTTTAAGACTTTCCCCTAAGCGGAACTGTTATTTTTCTTTTGATAAAAAATGAGCCTCAAATTATGTTGAGGCTCATTTCTATCAAGGCTGCTGACTAATGTTCGCAAAATCTCGCAAAATAGTGCCTGCACATTGAAGCTAAGCGCCGTGATTGATTTGCTGCTTCAATGCGGTTGAGGCTTTAAAGCTGGGCTGATTGTAACCGTCTATTTCTATGGCTTCGCCCGTTTGTGGATTACGCCCTGTTTTAGCGACATGGTATCTGAGTTCAAAGGTGCCAAATTGTGGCAGGAAAATTTTCTCGCCTTCGCTCAAGGCGACGTGGATCTGTTGCAGTATCTGCTCAACCACAGGTTTAGTGCTCGCTTGCGATGCATTGAGCTCGGCGGCAATACGTTGGATAAGTTGTGCTTTGTTCATAGAAACCTCTGAAGTCAGCTTAGGTTCAATCGAAGGGGAGTTATAACAAGCTCGTCCCGAGATTGAAAGCCATAGCAAGCTCAGCGCGGTTGATTGGTGTTTTATTGACAGGCTTGTGAAGCTTTTGGTGATTGTGTGTTGCTAAAGTAAGTACAAGTTTGTCGGATTGAGTGGTGGGCTGATTTTACTGGGCGAAGTGACTGACTTAATTTAAAGGCTTATTGAAAGCCTTAGTTTAAAACCTTAGTTAAAAGGCCTAAGCGCAAGGCGTATTGCGCTTAGGCTATGGATTGAACACTAATCAACCGTTGGGTGATGAGAAACCCTTTTAACGCTTGCCTATGAAAAGAGTGTTTCTTCCAGAGTGCGACCTTTCAGCAGCATCTTGTATTGCCATTGATGCTGATTGAAGAGGGCGAATAGGCGCATCTCAATATCACTGTTGTGCGCTTTTTCTGTATTTGTGTCTAGCTGGATAATAAACACATTGCTTTGTTTTGAGCTAATATTCACCACTCCCGCCAGTTTTGCCACTTCCGCTTGCAGTGCATCTCTCTCACAATTTTGCATGGTTAACGTCAGGTAATCGCTGTCGGTCGACGCATGCATTGACACAGCTTGGCTCAGTTGGCCTTTATCTAAATACAACACTTGATCGCACAGCTTTTCGAGCTCATCGAGATTATGCGAGCTGATCATAAAAGTTGTGGTGGGCGATAAGGCTTTGACCAGTTCACGGACTTTTTTTGCATTGGCAGGGTCGAGTCCCGCCGTTGGTTCATCTAATAATACTAATTCTGGCGAGCCAATCAGCGCCTGCGCAATCGATACACGTTTACTCATACCGTGGCTAAGGCTAGGCGGTTTTTGCTCGGCAACATCAATTAGATCGACCAAGGCCAACACGCGCAGTGCCTCTTGCTTTGCTTGCTCCACGTTCATTCCCTGCAGGCGAGCGAAAAATATTAACTGACTGACAATCGTCAAGTTGGGATCGAGCACTGCATCTTGGGGTAAAGCGGCAATCTTGCCTAAGAGTTTAGGGCTATTGGGGGCTTCACCGAGTAGGGTTATGGTTCCAGAGCTGGGTGATAAATAGCCGCATAACAGGCTAAAAAGCGTGGTTTTACCCGCACCATTGGGACCGACAAGGGCAATGGGGGCCCCCGCTTCAAGACTGAAACTCACATCATTCAGCGCCTTTTTGCTGCCGTAAAGCTTCGACAGCCCTTGGCATTGGATCAGACTCATAGCGAGCTCCTTTGCATATAAATTCTGCCGAGCAAGAGGGCCACAGCGGTTTGTAACAGTGGAATCGGGGAATAGACTAAGCTATTGAGTCCATTGGTATTGAGCATGTCCGACAGTTGAGCACCGGGTAATACCCACTGGAGTTGTGCTAGTAGGCTAGATTGGTTAGCTAACACCATGATAGTGATGGAAATCACTGTCCATAAAATGGTGGCAAACACCATAGCTTGGCGTGCCGTGCGTGCATACAGGGACAATAAAGTCATCACAGCCGTGTAGGGCAAGATCACTATGATGAGGTTAAGACCCACCAAGGCGCCAGATGTTAACGCAGATAAAAACAGTTGGCTGTCGCGGCTGAGCGCGAGGGCGACAGTGGCGATAATCGTTAATAGGATCAGTAAACCTTGGATCAGGATTTGGCCGAGAAAACGCCCGAACAATAAGCTGTCACGGCTAGTGCGTATGGTTAAGAAGCGCAGCGTGCCGCGGGTTTTATCCGATGAGAACTGATCGGCGGCGATAAGAATGCTGAACAGTGGAAACAAATACAGCGCAAAGCACCAAAACACCGCCATTTCGGCCACGGGCCACTCAAAGAGCACATTGAGGGTATTGGCACCAAATAAGCTGTCGATGATATCTTTTACATTGGGCTGCAATAACATGGCCGATGCACTTTGAATGGGGTAAAGCAGAAGTACACCCCAAACTAAACCAAAGGCGACCAAGGCGATGATCCCGCGGGTATTAAATAAAAATTTGCGCAGTTCAAACATGGCGATAATAAACATGTTGTTGAAACTGCTGGGTGGATTATTGGTCATGTGCTGTCTCTATTCTTTTTGCGCTAGGTTCAGGGGCTATGGTGCTTGGCGCGACTATGTTGGTGCGGTTCAGTTTCTCACCCTTGGGTAGACAGTGGATTGGTCCATAAGTGCCATGTTGCTCACATAGCACTTATTATCCATCGGTATTTATCAGTCATTATCTATCGCTAATTAGCTCAATGAGGCGATTAATTCATCGAGCTTTTGCGTCAGTTCGGCGACTTGTTGTTCAAGCTCTGTCACTCTGTTCACTAATTCAAGCGGCTCTGCGTCTACAGACACAGCGACATGGGCTAAGGTATGACTTGTGCTATGGGATTGGCTAGCACTTTCGTGCGATGACGCTGCAGAGAATAATTCCACATAACGGGATTCACGGCGACCGGCTTCTCTGGGTAATTGTTTTAAGAAGGGCTTTTCACGGCTCATTAATTGACGGATGCAATCTTCCACGTCGATCACGTCTTTAAATTCGTGTAGGCGATTGCTGCGGGTCCGTAGTTCTCCCGGTGTTTGTGGACCACGTAATAGCAACAAACAGACGATGGCGAGTGCGGCGGGGGACAGTTGAAGTTCGCTGAATTCGGTATTGCAGAACCTGTGTTTGTATTTAACGACGCGGCTGCCGAATCCCGACTGTTCGCTGATCAAACGTTTCCGATTTAGGGAATCAACGGCGATTTGCACTTGGGTTTCACTGAGTTCGAGTACGGGCTCGCGGCTGGTTTTTTGATTGCAGGCTAAGGTCAATGAGTTTAGCGAGAGTGGATATTGCTCGGGGGTGGTGATTTCTTTCTCAAGCAGGCATCCGATGACTCTGGCTTCGTGTAACGTGAGTTCCATATAAGCTCCAAAGAAAAAAGCATGGCTTTGTTTATAACAGAGCCATGCTTAATATCCTAGGAGTTGTCAGTCAAACTCTGCCTTAGTGGCGGTAAACTGTACAATTTTAACGCTAAGTCCTGAATAGAGTTGATTATTCTGCTGTTTCAGTTAAACGCAGACCATCATTATCTATGCTCAGTTGGCCATTCTTAAACAAGCCACCTATGGCTTTTTTGAAGGCTTTTTTACTCATGCCAAGCTGATCGTAAATGATTTCAGCATCGGTTTTATCGGTCAGGGCTAAGAAGCCGCCAGCCTGTTTGAGTTTTATCAGGATAATGTGGGCATGCTTATCTAACTCTTGTTTACTGCCTTGTTGCAGCACAAGATCGATTTTGCCATCGCGGCGCACTTGTTTGATGAAACCTTTGAGTCTTTGGCCGAAACGCAGTTTTTGGAACACTTCGTTTTCGTAAATCACGCCCCAATGGGCATGATTAATAATGGCTTTGTAGCCTAAATCTGTGGTGCCGCCGATGTATAAATCGACCTGTTCACCGACTGTGTAGTCCGGCTCTGTCTTATCGAGGAACTTATCGATTTTTGATGAGGCCATGATGCGTTCATCGACGCGGTTAGCGTGTACATAGACCAGATATGAACGGCCTTCTTCGATAGGCTTATGTTGCTCACCGAAGGGCAGTAATAAATCTTTATCTAAACCCCAGTCTAAAAAGGCGCCATAAGGACCGGTTGCAACGGCTTTTAAATAGGCAAATTCGCCTACCTGTGCCAATGGACGGCGCGTGGTAGCAATCACGATATCTTCAGAATCTAGATACAGAAACACGTCAAGCAGATCACCGACTTGGCAGTCTTTTGGGGTGACTTTGTTTGGCAGCAGTACTTGCCCTAATTCGTGGGCGTTTAAATACACGCCAAAGCTGACTTGTTTTACAACCTCAAGTTTGCAGGTTTTACCTATCTGTACCATGGATCTCTCTGTGCATAATGGAATGTGATTCGGTTGCGATTATACACTTCGGTGCTGAAACTGCAGCATTATTGTCTTTGAGCTTTATTTTAGCGTGTGTGGGCCGTCACTCAGCGAAGGCTTGATCACGCATTGTGTCTCGGAGGAACCACTGATTTGTGGCGGGGTTTGGCGCCGTGATATTGGTTGTTTGGCTTTGCTTAATGTTGGCAAATGTGCATCACTTGAGTGACACACAAAAATCAGGGATATTTGCAGGGGTAAATGTCAATAAAAGTGACAAAGGTGATATAAAAAATATTGAACAGACTCGTACGACGTTTATGGGTTAACTAACTAATATTACTCTATTTAAAACCAATGGGTGGCGGGTGATTGTTAAGCAGGTGTTTATTATATTTTAATGTAAAGGATTAAATGAGATTCTTGCTTGCATTCTGTGACATTGCGCGGTTTAATTGCGCCGTTCAACGATTCCGCTCGTTGCAGACATTACAAATATTACGTGAGTAATAAAGGTTTTATGGTTCACCAGTCATTAACCGTGTAATTAACAGTAGATGTAGTTACATGGGGTTAAGAGGGTTTTTATTAGCTAATGCACAAGCATCCATTTTTTGCACTTTGCCTAAAAGTGTCACAATGCCAACGCTCGATTGTCGTACCATACGATGATACTGGCCTTAAGCATCTCACGTTGATCCGCATCAATTCTGGCCGCGAAGAAGCCAATAGTCCCCTGTTAAAATAATCTTGCCTAGCGATAAGCTGGTTTGGCGTTTTCGCTAGTTCAGTGTTATCGGTTTTCGTTTTCTACTTGTGTTATCGGTTTCTGAAGGTCTTAACCTCTTTTGAACGTCTTTAAGCTACTTATTAGCTTGATGTTTTAAGGATGCGACTCAGGATCTTATTTGGCTTTTTGGTGGTATTTGCGCCCTTTAGCCTGAGGATAAATGCAAGCGAGGCAAGTAAAGATAGCTTTACTGAGGTAAGGGAATAAGCTTTCCCTTCAATATGATACGATGTATTGCGCTAAGATGCGTTGTCTCTTGCGCTATTAATGAAAATCGCAGCAATGTCACTTACACTAGCGTGACGTTGCGGCATTAAGGAGAAGGTAAAATCTACCTTCGTGTATGTCAGGTAAGGTGTCCCTTTGCCTGGGTTTGTCGAACGGGCGGTTGTGCTATTAAGCCATAACCGTTTAACCCATTTTTTAATAGACGGGCTAAATAATAATGAATGATTGGTCTATTGATGATGCTCGTGCTGGGTACAATGTTACTCACTGGAGCCAAGGTTTTTATGGGATTAGCGATCAAGGTGAGGTGACTGTGTCACCGGACCCCAAAAATCCTGATTACAAGATTGGCTTAAATGAGCTAGCCAAAGACATGGTTAAGGCGGGAGTCGCTTTACCTGTACTAGTTCGTTTTCCGCAGATCCTGCACCACAGAGTGAACAGTTTGTGCCAAGCATTCGACCAAGCGATACAGAAGTACGAGTATCAGGCGGACTATTTGCTGGTTTACCCGATTAAAGTAAACCAACAGCAAACTGTGGTGGAAGAGATCCTGGCGAGTCAGGCATCAAAAGAAGTACCACAACTGGGTTTAGAAGCGGGCAGTAAGCCTGAGCTGATGGCTGTGTTAGCCATGGCGCAAAAAGCCAGTTCAGTCATTGTATGTAATGGTTATAAAGATAATGAATATATCCGTTTAGCACTGATTGGTGAAAAGTTAGGCCATAAGGTTTACATCGTTTTAGAAAAACTGTCTGAACTGAAAATGGTGTTAGCTGAATCTAAACGTCTGGGTGTGACACCGCGTTTAGGTCTACGTGCACGTTTAGCGTTCCAAGGCAAAGGCAAGTGGCAGGCGAGCGGCGGTGAGAAATCTAAGTTCGGTTTATCTGCTGCGCAAATTTTGCTGGTTGTAGAGCAACTTAAGCAACACGATATGCTGGATTCGCTGCAATTGCTGCATTTCCACTTAGGTTCGCAAATCGCTAATATCCGTGATATTCGCCAAGGTGTGAGTGAAGCGGGTCGTTTCTACTGTGAATTACGTGAATTAGGCGCAAGCGTTAACTGCTT
This sequence comes from Shewanella sp. ISTPL2, assembly GCF_013283205.1. NCBI lineage: Bacteria > Pseudomonadati > Pseudomonadota > Gammaproteobacteria > Alteromonadales > Shewanellaceae > Shewanella > Shewanella sp. ISTPL2. Next base: position 1,231,012 of record NZ_JAAPAV010000001.1, read on the forward strand.
CGACGTCGGTGGTGGTTTAGCGGTGGATTACGATGGCACTCGTAGCCAAAGTAATAACTCGATGAACTATGGCCTGACCGAATACGCCAACAACATAGTTAACGTATTGACTGACATCTGTAATGAATACGAGCAACCTATGCCACGTATTATTTCAGAATCGGGTCGTTACTTAACGGCGCACCATGCAGTGCTTATCACCGATGTTATCGGTACTGAAGCTTATCAGCCTGAAGATATTCAACCGCCTGCGGAAGATTCACCACAGTTATTGCATAACATGTGGCATTCATGGTCTGAGATCAGCGGCCGCGCCGATCAACGTGCTTTGATTGAGATTTACCACGATAGCCAAAGTGACTTACAAGAAGCGCATTCGCTATTTGCTTTAGGTCAATTGACCTTAGCGGAGCGTGCGTGGGCTGAGCAAGCTAACCTGCGCGTGTGTCATGAAGTGCAAGGGCTATTGAGTGCGAAAAACCGTTATCACAGACCTATCATTGATGAACTCAATGAAAAGTTAGCCGATAAGTTCTTTGTTAACTTCTCATTATTCCAGTCATTACCGGATGCTTGGGGTATTGACCAAGTGTTCCCAGTATTGCCGTTATCGGGCCTAGATAAAGCCCCTGAGCGCCGTGCTGTCATGCTCGATATCACCTGTGACTCTGACGGTATTGTCGATCAATACGTTGATGGTCAAGGGATTGAAACCACGCTGCCAGTGCCAGCATGGAGTGCGGATAGCCCATACCTGATTGGTTTCTTCCTTGTGGGTGCATACCAAGAAATCTTGGGTGATATGCATAACCTGTTTGGTGATACAAACTCAGCAGTGGTTCGCATCGAAGATAATGGTGTGACTAACATCGAATCGGTATTGGCGGGTGACACGGTTGCTGACGTATTGCGTTACGTTAACTTAGATGCGGTGGCCTTTATGCGCACTTATGAAGAGTTAGTGAATCTGCATATCGCCGAAGGTGAACGCGCACAAATTTTAGAAGAATTGCAACTAGGGCTGAAAGGCTATACCTATTTAGAAGATTTTTCTTAATTTCTAGCGTGTTAAAATAAATCAGCCTTGGGTAACCTCGGCTGATTTTTGTTTTTATAAGGACAGATTTTTCGCTTTTATTGCCGTTTTAGTCGTGTAAAATCGCGTTGTTCTAGGATCAAGTAAAGGATGAGTGACGATCATGAGGTCAAAGGGTTGATGTTTTTTGAAGGTTCAGAAAAAAAACTCGAGATTATCGTGACGGCGTCTGCGCCGAATTTACGCGAACTCGATGTGAGTTTTTGGTCTGCCTTAGTCAACTGTGCCCACGCCGAGATACTGTCGCAGTTAAGTAATGCGGACTGTGATGCCTATCTGTTGAGTGAATCCAGCTTGTTTGTATGGCACGACAGATTTGTCATGCTCACCTGTGGTAACAGTACCTTAGTGGACGCCGCCTGTTACTTTATCGGCGCGCTTGGCGCACCTGCGATGGCCTTGGTGAGTTATCAGCGTAAAAACGAATACCAAGCTCATCTGCAAACCACGAGTTTTGCCGAAGATATTGGCAAACTGCGCCAACGTATTGCCGGTAAAGCCTTTCGAGTGGGCCATCTCGACAGCCATCATCACTATTTTTTCTGCTCTGACAGTGATTATCGAGCACCAAAGGATGATCAAACCAGTGAGCTGTTGATGTACCACATTCGTGGCGAATTTGTCGACTATCTTAATGGCGGCTCGCAGAGTAAAGATGAGATTTGCGCCGCACTCGAGCTTAACGATTTACTCCCTGAATTTGAGATTGACGCCCATTTATTTGATCCGTCAGGCTTTTCGATGAACGGTATTTGGGGCAAATATTATGTTACTTTGCATATTACGCCTCAAAGCGAGAATGCGTGCGCTAGCTCCTATGTGAGCTTTGAAACGAATCTGGATTTAGCGCAGTATCCGCAAGATCTATTAGCGCGTCTATTAACCTTGTTTGCTCCTGTCAGTTGGGACACAATCCGCTTTAATACCGACGACTCAACGCAGGGATTTCCTGCCCATTTATGCTTAGGGCGGTGTTCATTAACGACCGAGCAAGGTTATAACATTGGTTTTAGCCACTATCAGCAGCTTCAGGCTGAAGTGCTGATCCCTGAACTCATGTGAATTTTTGGCGTTTGCTTAAGGAAACCCTATGACAGATCTCAGTGATATCCGCCGCGAGTATGCCAAAGGCGGCTTAAGACGTGCCGACTTACCGCAAAACCCGATGGACTTGTTTGAATTGTGGATGACGCAGGCGAGGGATGCAGAGCTTAGCGATCCCACCGCCATGTGTGTGGCGACTGTGGATGAGCACGGCCAACCTTTTCAACGAATAGTATTACTTAAGCGTTTTGATGACACAGGTTTCGTATTTTTTACTAACCTTGGCAGCCGCAAAGCACAGCAAATTGCTGCTAATAATAAAGTCAGTTTGCATTTCCCTTGGCATCCTCTAGAGCGTCAAGTATCTGTGCTTGGTGAAGCGCAGGCACTGTCCACCGCTGAAGTGCTTAAATACTTTATGACCCGTCCTAAGGACAGCCAAATTGCGGCTTGGGTATCGCAGCAGTCGAGTAAACTCAGCGCTAGACAAGTACTTGAAGGCAAATTCTTCGAAATGAAAGCTAAGTTCGCCAAGGGCGATGTGCCTTTACCCAGTTTTTGGGGCGGTTACTTAGTGAGACCTTCGAGTATTGAATTTTGGCAGGGTGGAGAACACAGGCTACATGATCGTTTTATTTATTCTCGCCATGATGCAGAGTGGGAAATCGATCGTTTAGCGCCTTAGTACGGTGCATAGTTCGATAGCTCGGCATAAAACTGAGCTCGTGAACCTAACAACAGAGTTAAAAGACATTGAGTGATTATAAAATTTGGGTTGATGCGGATGCATGCCCTAATCCTATCAAAGAAATCCTGTTCCGGGCGGCGGAGCGCAAAGCCCTGCCGCTGGTGCTGGTGGCTAATCAAATGATCCGCGTACCGCCATCTCCCTATATCAGCCAAATTCGAGTCGGTGCGGGATTTGATGTGGCAGATCAATATATTGTCGATCATGTTGAACCGACGCATTTAGTGATCACTGCGGATATCCCCTTAGCGGCTTTAATCATTGAAAAGGGCGCCTTGGCGCTCAATCCCCGTGGCGAGCTTTATACCGTCGATAACATAAAACAAAAGCTGACGATGCGCGATTTTATGGAGGATTTGCGCGGTTCTGGCGTGCACACCGGCGGGCCTGATTCGTTTTCTCAAGCTGATAAACAGGCTTTTGCCAATAGCTTAGATAAATGGTTAGTGCGCGTATGAATCATAGTTTACTGGTCGCTAATGGATAAACAGAGTATCTTTAGCTTAAGTTAGGTGATGTTGATCACGTTTAACTGGGCAGGATTTTAGCCTGTTGCGGATGTCGATTTTCTTTACGGCATGGCTTTTAAACTCACTCTTTAAGGACGGATACGATGAAAAAATGGATGGGAATTGTCGCCTTATCTGCTATGGCCAGTTTTAGCTGTGCCGCGCAATGGCAAGTGATGGAACAAGATTCGCGAGTCAGTTTTATTTCGGTAAAGAAAGGTGATATAGGTGAAGTCCATCACTTTAAACAACTCAAAGGTACGCTAAAAGATAACGGTCAATTTGAATTAACAATTCCACTAATCGGTGTGGCAACGGGTATTGATGTCCGCGATGAGCGGATGCAAAATTTGTTGTTTGAAGTGTCTTTGTATCCAGAGCTTAAACTGTCATCACAAGTAGACCCTAAGATACTAAAAAATCTTGGCGTCGGTGAGAGTAAAGTTTTTGATATTGATGGAAAAATTGCGTTACACGGCAAATCGCAAACTAAGGCTTTTTCGGTGATTATCACTAAAGTTTCTGATAACAAACTTTTAGTGAACAGTTTTCAACCGGTAATTGTTAATGCCAATGAGTTTGATCTTGTGGCTGGGATTGATAAATTACGTGAAATTGCGGGTTTATCGAGCATTAGTCAAGCTGTTCCTGTGTCATTTGTACTAACCTTAACTCAGTAACTTCAATAAGATTGGTATAGATCAATACGTCTGTTATCGAAGATAGGCTAGAGTTAAATAAGTGGCGTATGCTAGATCTTGATAAGAAGCCGAGCTTTTGGCTTCTTTGATATTTTCTGATGTGCTATTAATAGCATCACAATAGATATTAAGTTAATGAGTTTAAAGGGTAAAAAATGGTCACAGATAAAGATGGTTACATGCATTTGGTCCAGTATTTAACTGAACATCTTGGCTTATTTGAAACACCAGGTTCAGAGGTAGTTTCAGACGATACTGTGATGGAATTATTTGAAGAGCAATTGTCGGCACAGATCATTATGGTGTGTGGCCAAAATCCATCGTTGTCTTTTACGCAACGTAATGTGATTATCCGTGAAGTGGATGCAATTGTGTATGATTTAGAAGAGATTTTAGCTTCAGTTGCCAACCATAAAGCGACTCCCGCACAGACTTTATTTATTACTGAGTTTTCTAGTTTGATTAAGAATTTGTTCGATCAAGAAATCGCTAAACTTCAAGTGAGTGCTTAGTCAGAATAGCAATTAGATTATCTATTAATGCGTGATTTCAGGTAAGTCAGGACTAATACTAATTTTTAGCAGCGTAAATCATCATCGTTTGAGTACCATGTGTTTCCTCACTCTTATTGTTAAGCTCGAGCTGCAGCAGCTTTGAGTGTGAGGTAAATATCTGCTCTTTGCTTCACCTCATGTTATTTCGTATGGCCACCATTTTTCATCGAGTTCTGCGACTAAGTTTTGTTGCTGTGTTATGCGAGTCATCGCTGTGGATTAGCTCCTTTTAGTGTTATTTGCATTGCTGATGTGTATGTATTAAATGGTGTTAGCTTAAAATAAAAAGCCCATCTTTCCCGCATTTATGTCATTGTCTGTGTATCTTTAGTGTATGAGCTTTAACTATTTTTCCCTTCATGTATTGATAAGGAGTGTTCAATGCTAACGATTTCTTCGGGTCATGCTGATGATATATTGGCTGTGGTCGCATCTGGCCGTGTTAACCATGGGGATGTTGAAGGCTATTTGGTTCCCGCCATAGAAGCCAAGCTGCAAGACCACGCCAGTATTCGCCTTTGGTACGAGTTTTCCCCTGAATTTGAAGGTATATCCGTTGGGGCCCTGTGGGATGATGCGGTATTAGGTTTATTTCATTTAAGTGATTTTTCAAGGGTCGTGATGATTGCCAATGCCACTCAAACAAATGCTATGGTTAATGCGCTAGCCTGCATGCTGCCATGTCCGGTAAAGGTATTTACCGCCGATGAACATAGCCAAGCCAAGGCATGGTTAGATCAATAACGCACCTTCATTTATTGCGGTTCTAAACCTGTACTCAGTGGCCAACGACATTGAATGTGTGTGCCTTGGTTCAAGTGGCTACTGATGCTAAGGCTGCCATTGAGATCATTTTTAAGCCACAGATTTATACAGGTCAGCGTTCCAATGCAGAGTTCTTGTGTTAGTTCTTGTCGTAACTGTGCGAGTTGCGGTTCTGTCATACCTATCCCATTATCGATAATACTGATGTGTAACTCTTCGCTCGACTTGTCGATATTAATGGTTATTTCACGCTGTTCATTGTGAGCTTTAAATGCATGATTCAACGTGTTGGTGATTAGACGATAAAACAGCTGCAAATATTGCCAAGAAGGGCCATCAATGATGACATTTTCTTCGCAATTTAACGCTATTTCCACATTTGTTTTAGCTAGTTGTACCTTTAGTAACCCTAAGAGATGGCGCATAAATTGTGCGAGATGCAGTGGCCGAATGTCATTTTGATGATTCGTTAATAACTGGGCAATATGTCGCAGTTTATTTGCCTGAGTCACCATGATTTCGGTGATCTGATTTTGGTCGTTAGCATTATCTATTGGCTGAAGTTGGCACACTTTGGCGAGTAGCTGATCTTGCTCATGCATAATTTGCGTCATCATTTCAGCTAGAAAATTTTGCATTAGCTGTTGGCTTTGTTCACGACTGAGATTGAGTTGGTGATGCTTCTCAAGTAATTGGGTTGATTTGTCTTGGAGCAGATGGAGTTCATGGTTATGTTGATTACTGAGGCGAACTTGTTCTTGTAGGTGATTAAGCGCCTCGACTTGCCCTAAAAGTAACTTTTCTTGTTCTTGCTCTTTAATTTTTTGTAAGGTGATATCAAAGGCGATAGCACCGACTGCAATAACGGTATCGTCATCATCTTTGATCTTAAATTTAGTCACGATATAAATAAGATTGCCTAGGGGCGATGGAATAGCTTCTTCGAAGTTTATGGCTTCATGATTATGCAGAACGCGTCGATCATTTTGTTGATACTCGTGGGCAAATTGGCTGGGAAATATCTCAAAATCAGAGGTGCCAATAATGCGTCTGCGTTCTATACCTAAGATTTCACAATATTTGTCATTGACGAGAATATATTTACCGTGAAGATCTTTGATATAGATGAGATTTTGAGAAAATTTAAGTAAAGCCCTCAATTGTTCTTTATGGCGCTTTAACTCCAGTTGAAACAGGTTTTGGCTCTGCAATTGCTGTTCTAGTGCCAGGTTACTCGCATCTAAGCTCGCCATTGCCACTTCAAGCTGTCGAGTACGCGACAGGAATGTTTTTGCCAATAAGCCAATTTCGTCATGGCTGTTATTGGCTTTGAGTTCGATAGAGGCGGAATCATTACGTTTTAAGGCTTGGACGATTTCAATAATGGGGGTGATAAATAGTCGGTGCTGGAGTAAGAATAATAGAATTAAGCCTAATAGTTGAATACAGACTAAATAAACGCCGACCTTTTCGATTAAATGTTTAGCGGTATCCTGCAGCGGTGAAATTGGGGTGACGACAAGTATCTTCCAATAGGTATTTGGCATGAGAAATACCGAAACGAGAGATGCCGTTTTAAGGATTGGATCATGGGTCAAAGTTACCGACGTCAGTAATTTCGGGGCAGTAAAATGATTTAAGGCATTGTTATTTACGATGGCCGCTAACATGTCACGCTCATTTTGATGACTTAGTCTCGTTAGATGCTGCATCTGTTCTTGGGTAAAAACGCGCTCGGCAATCGCCGCTTCTATAAAGGCTTTATCTGCACTCTGTAATGCGACTTCGACGGGGCTGAAATCTGGCTGTTGGCTGGCGAGATGATTGAAGGTGACGAAAGAATGATTGGTATTGGTTTGATGCTTAAGATCGTTATTGGCATCTGGATAGGCGAGTACTTGGTTTTGATGATCTAAGGCTATGACATAGCCTCTGACATTAATCATAGCATTGCGTAACAGCACATTGAGCTTTTCTAAACTGATATCCACAGTGGCGGCACCAATAAACTGATGGTCCATCCACATAGCGCCTGAGGCTGTGATCATTGACTCATGGGTTGTCGGATCGAAATAAGATTTTGACCAGAAAATTTTACCTGCAGGAAAATAGCGCGTCGGGCGATACCATTCTTCGGTGTGGTAGCTTGGGAACGTGTCTTTGTTATAGGAATCAATGGCGACTAATTCATCGTTAACATTGTGTGCCCAAAACAGGCTATCTCGAAATTTTTGCTGATTAAACGCGCCGGGTTCCGGCCAGACGCCGCCGCCAGAGATGATGCGTTGTTGACTATCGAGTTTCAGCAACGTGGGAATGGTTTTCACCAGTTGCTCATGATCATAGCGGTAAAGTTTGGCAATACTGGAAATAGAGTCGACTACGGTTTCAACCTGTGAAGTCATTTCTTGCAGTTTGGCGATAATCAACTGGCCATAGTTTTGGTTTAACACGGCTTGCTGATCAAGAACTTGTTGGCGTTGAATGCTTAGCATCACCCAAGCTGTACTACAAATCAAAATAGCGGCAATGACGAGCTGAATAAGGCTAAATTTGAATGGCAAACTGTTCTGCCATTGGGTCAATGGCGTGTGTGGCTCAGATGTCGAACTTTTTCCCATAATCCCCAGTTTCCAAATCACCACTTTTCATTGAGCCAGTGTAGCGCTTTCTCACTGTTTTGCTATTGGCATATGTTTAAGTTGCGAGGATTGAATGGGATAAGTGGAATACAATCGTCAATAAAAAGGCAGGTTTTATGCCTGCCTTATCTCAAACTTGTTATTTATAAAGAGACGGTTTATTTGAACCACTTAGGACAGGCACAATAAAGAGTAACCAAGCGACTAAGAAGCCACTGAAAGCCACTACCATCCATTCGGGCATCGTTACACCCATAAAGACCCAAGGTACATCAGTACACATGCCAGTAGGCATCATAACGGCAGGGAACCATTCGTGTAATGGCATCCAAGCTGGAAATTCAGGTAAGAATGAACAGGTTGAAAAAGGGGATGGGTTGGCTTGCATATCTACGAGCGATAAGGCCAGTTTTAATCCCCAAGTTGCACTGATGGCCCAGAGCAAGGCAGCTAAGATCCTGACGATTCGATATTTGGGGGCTGTCATGCCAATGAGGCCTGCTGCCAATAAACCAAAAATAGCGAGTCTTTGGTAAATACACATGACACAGGGTTCCAGTTTCATGACATATTGAAAATACAGGGCGGCTGCTTCTAACCCAAGGGCTGTGCCTGCGAGAATAAACCAAGATGAACGGGAATGGGCAAAGCGAGTCATTACAGTCAAAGTGAGCTCCATATCAACAAAAAACGCCCTCAGACATGGGGCGTTTTTTGGACTCTACTTATTAAATAAAGTTCAGTCAATAAAGAAGATTAATGTCCAGTCATCGGCTCTAAAACTTCACTAGCGCTGTGATGGATGATTATCTGGGAATCATAGAAATATTGGGTGGCTTGTTCTAAGAAACCCGTTTGAATCGCCATGACACCTACGATAGACAGCACGATAGTGTAAGGCAATGCCATCCATACCATTCTGCCATAGGATAAGCGGATAAGTGGTGCTAGGGCTGAGGTTAGTAGGAACAAGAACGCCGCTTGACCATTGGGCGTGGCAACCGAAGGTAAGTTAGTTCCAGTATTAATCGCAACGGCCAGCAAGTCGAATTGATCACGGCTGATTTGACCGTTAATCAATGCCGCTTTCACTTCGTTAATATACACAGTGCCGACGAACACGTTATCACTCACCATAGACAGTAATCCGTTGGCGATATAGAAAATCACCAACTGAGTATTGCCTTGATAACTCAGTGCCCATTGGATCACTGGTGCGAATAAGTGCTGGTCGATAATCACGCCAACAACCGCAAAGAAGACAGCTAATAACGCGGTAAAAGGCAGTGCTTCTTCGAAAGCTTTACCTAGGGCATGCTCATCGGTAACGCCGTTAAAGGCTGTGGTTAAAATAATCACAGAAAGACCAATTAGGCCCACTGAGGCCAAGTGCAATGCAAGTCCAGCGATCAACCAGACACCCACTAAGGCTTGGACGATTAACTTCATGTTGTCTTTATTGGTACGGCGCGCATCTTCATGGGCGGCATATTCACATAAGATCCGATGAACGGCCGTTGGCAACTTAGCGCCATAACCAAAAATGCCAAATTTTTCAACTAAGTAACAAGTTAAGATACCCGAGATTAATACAGGAACAGTAACGGGTGACATACGCACGGCGAATTCACCAAATTGCCAATTTGCTTGCGCGGCGATAATAAGGTTTTGTGGTTCACCCACCATAGTACACACGCCGCCCAGCGCAGTACCCACACCCGCATGCATTAACAGATTACGTAGGAAACCACGGAATGCACTGAGTTCTTCTTCGTTTAACTGATCTTCACCATCATCATTTTTACCTTCAGAGGTATGATCGTGATCAGCGCCGAAATCTTTTCCAGAAGCGACCTTGTGGTAAATAGAATAGAAACCCACAGCGACCGCGATAATGACGGCAATAACTGTTAACGCATCTAAGAAGGCTGATAAAAAGGCTGAAGCCAAACAAAACATTAATGACACTAAAATTTTAGAGCGCACTTTAGTAATGATTTTCGTGAAGCCAAATAGCAGCAATTGCTTCATGAAATATATACCAGCGACCATAAACACCAAGAGTAATAATACTTCGAGGTTGGCTTCTATTTCATGTAAGACTTGGCTTGCCGATGTCATTCCGATCGCGACGGCTTCAATTGCCAATAATCCGCCAGGCTGTAATGGATAGCATTTTAATGCCATTGCTAAGGTAAAAATAAATTCTAGAACCAATACCCAACCAGCCACAAAGGGGTCGACATAGAAAAAGAGTATTGGATTGATAATTAAAAATGACAGTATTGCGGTTTTGTACCACTTAGGAGAATTTCCTAAGAAGTTCCCAATAAACGCCTGACTCATTGTCGCCGGCATGGCAGCCTCTCTTCTAATTATGTTAAAAATTGCACGTGATTATTATCAATACCTGCGTTAGTTAAATGAGTCTAGCCTAAAGAGAAAGCTAATGTAATGAGTTACTGATACCGACATTTCAAAAAGCGGAGCTAAGCGGCAAAATTGGCCCATCCTGTATTGACCTTGGTCGTTTTTTTGAACGATTCTGTGACATTTACACGGCGATAACACAGTGATTTTAAGTGAATGGTTTCCATTTTTTACCGCTCTGGTATGATCAGTGACCATTACGACGCACAACAACTGGATAAGTGGGCTGATGATTATCAATGCCAAAGGACCTGCAAGTTTTGCAGAGAAGTATATTGTGAGATCAATTTGGGAAAACAAATTTCCTCCAGGGTCCATTTTACCGGCTGAACGTGAGCTTTCAGAATTGATTGGTGTGACTCGCACCACTTTGCGTGAGGTGCTACAGCGCTTGGCGCGTGACGGTTGGTTGAAAATTCAGCATGGCAAACCAACACGGGTTAACAACTTTTGGGAAACCTCAGGCTTAAACATTCTTGAGACTATTGCTGATTTGAATCCCGAGGGTTTTCCGGTATTGGTTGACCAACTCTTGTCAGCTAGAACGAACGTCAGTGCTATCTATTTTCGCGGTGCTTTGCGTTATAACCCGGATACCGCTGTGGAGGTACTTGCAAAGATACACCAGCTTGAAGATACGGCTGAATCCTATGCTAAATTTGACTACTTACTGCATCACACCTTAGCGTTTTCGTCAGGAAATCCACTTTACGTTTTGATATTAAACGGATTTAAAGGTTTGTATAGTCGAGTTGGTCGTTATTACTTTACCAGCTCAGATGCGCGTTTATTAGCATTGAACTTTTACAAAGAATTAGAACTGTTGGCTCAGGCGAAAAATTACCTCGATGTCTCTGCGCTAATGCGTACCTATGGCATGAATAGCGGTAAGATGTGGTTACAATTACGCGAAGATATGCCGGCTTCTATTGCTCAAGATCATTAAACTCTGTGAGTGATATCGCGTTAAGATAGCGCTAAATAAACAAAAAGGCCGTTTCAATTGGAAACGGCCTTTTTATTGTGCTTATTATTCTGGTTTATTGGCTTCAGGGCAGGATGCTAAGACGCTAATACTCGCATCTGCATTTTTTTGCTCTAAGGTGACAGTGAAACCCCATAATCGATGTAAATGCTTTAATACTTCTTTATGGCTGTTGGCTAAGGGAATATCGTTATTTGGCACATAATGTAAGGTTAAGGATCGATCACCGTTGATTTCTACATTATGTACTTGGATATTCGGCTCAATATTAGACAGGTTATATTGTTGTGATAGTAACTGGCGAATATCTTGATAGCCCCGTTCATCGTGGATTGCAGATACCGAAAGATAATTGCGTTTCTCATCATCATGGATACCGAACAATTTAAATTGGCGGATAACTTTAGGTGAGAGATATTGGCTTATAAAACTTTCATCTTTAAAGTTTTGCATCGCAAAATGCAATGTTTCTATCCAATTACTGCCGGCAATGTCGGGAAACCAAGCTTTATCTTCATCGGTTGGATTTTCACAAATACGCCGAATATCGGTGAACATGGCAAAACCTAAGGCGTATGGGTTGATGCCGCTGTAATAACGACTGTTGTAATCGGGTTGGGCCACAACGCCTGTATGGCTTTGCAAAAACTCGATCATGAAGCGGTCAGTAACCACGCCATCGTCGTACAAGTGATTCAAGATAGTGTAATGCCAGAAGGTTGCCCAGCCTTCATTCATGACTTGAGTTTGTTTTTGCGGATAAAAATATTGCGCCATTTTACGCACAATACGGATTATTTCCCTTTGCCATGGTTCAAGCAAAGGAGCGTTTTTTTCGATAAAATATAAAATATTTTCCTGCGGTTCGGCGGGGAAACGACGTTTTTTAGATTGAGACTGCTCATGTTGATGGGTCGGAATGGTGCGCCATAAATCATTTACTTGGCTTTGAAGGTAAGCCTCGCGATCCTTTTGTCTTGCTTGTTCTTCCCTGAATGAGATTTCAGAGGGACGTTTATAACGATCGACACCATAGTTCATTAGCGCATGACAGGAGTCTATGACGCTTTCGACTTGTTCTACACCGTATTTTTGCTCGCAGTCACTGATGTAGTTTTTAGCAAAGACAAGGTAGTCAATAATCGAGCTCGCATCTGTCCATGTCTTAAATAAGTAATTGTTTTTAAAAAAGCTGTTATGTCCGAAACAGGCGTGAGCTATCACCAGCGCCTGCATTGTGATGGTGTTTTCTTCCATTAAGTAAGCGATACAGGGGTTAGAGTTAATTACAATTTCATAGGCGAGCCCCATTTGGCCACGTTTGTAACCTTGCTCGGTTTCGATAAAACGTTTGCCGAAAGACCAATGGGTGTAACCTATGGGCATGCCTATGCCAGCATAAGCATCCATCATCTGTTCAGCAGTGATGACTTCAATTTGATTTGGGTAAGTGCTGAGTTTATAGAGCGCTGCCACCCGCTCAATTTCCTTGAGGTAGTCTTGCAGTAGCTCGAAGCTCCAGTCGGGACCATCGCTCAGTGGTGTCCAAGATGTTGATTTAGTTATCCCCATAGTGCCCCCTTAAACCGCTTGTTTCTTGAATAGCTCCCTAAAGACAGGGTAAATATCTTCGGCTTGACGTATATGCTGCACGGCGATGTTGTCGTAATGCTGTTGCAGGGATTCATATTCGCGCCACAGGGTTTGATGGGCGCGATTGGTGATTTCGATATAGCTGTAGTAGCGCACGAGTGGCAATATTTTTTGTTCTAACAATTGCCTACAGGTAGGTGAATCGTCAGCCCAGTTATCACCGTCGGATGCTTGGGCTGCGTAAATATTCCACTCATCGGCGGGGTAGCGGGCTTGTTGAATTTCATGCATTAATTTCAATGCACTGGACACTATGGTGCCGCCCGTTTCTTGGGAGTAAAAGAACTCGTGTTCATCGACTTCTTTGGCTTGGGTATGGTGACGAATGTAAACCACTTCTAAATTTTTATAGGTACGAGTGAGGAACAAATACAGCAAGATATAGAAGCGTTTTGCCATATCTTTAGTTGCCTGATCCATAGAACCAGACACATCCATTAAACAGAACATCACAGCTTGACTAGAAGGGATTTCCCTTTTGGAATAGTTATTAAAGCGTAGATCGAAGGTATCGATAAACGGCACTCTGGCAATCTTTTGTTTTAACTCCTCAATTTGGGCTTTTAAATCCAAAATCAACTCGGCCTTAGTGCCTGGAATATTTTCCAGTTCAGCAAGTTCTTGTTCTAACTCTTTTAATAGTTTCTTTTTACTGGCCGACATAGCAATGCGACGTGCAAGGGATGAACGTAATGAACGGACAATATTGATGTTAGCGGGGACGCCATCATTGGTGAACCCAGCACGGTAGATTTGGTATTCCACCAGTTTATTGAGGCGATTTTTTTGTAGATTAGGGAGTTCTAAGTCCTCAAACAATAACTCTAGATACTCATCTTTAGAGATTTCGAACACAAAGTCATCGTCGCCTTCACCCGAGTTTGAGGCCTCACCTTTGCCCGAACCGCCGCCTGAACCACCAGGTGGTCGGTCAATTTTATCGCCACGGGTAAATTGGTCATTACCGGGATGCACTCTATCCCTGACACCGCCTTTGCCTTGGTGAAACATAGGTTCACTGATATCCCGTGTTGGGATACTGATTTTTTCGCCTTTATCTACATCCGTTACGCTGCGACGAGTCACTGCATCGCTGACGGCTTTTTTAATTTGTTGCTTATATCTATTGATAAAGCGTTGGCGGTTGACTGTGCTTTTTCCTTTCGCATTCAACCGTCTATCGATAAAGTTCGCCATACGCACCTCCCAAAACCCAGCGAAGGCTTTGGCAACACCAAAGCCCTGTACTTAGTTAGCGCAAGTTTAAGAAGATTTACGAACTCGTAAATACCACTCAGACAAGAGTCGGACTTGTTTTTTGGTATAGCCTTTCTCCATCATGCGATTGACGAAATCATCGTGTTTGCGTTGATCGTCGTTCGACGTTTTGGCGTTAAAGGAAATAACAGGTAGTAAATCTTCTGTGTTGGAGAACATTTTCTTCTCGATCACAGTGCGAAGTTTCTCGTAGCTGGTCCATAGCGGATTGTTACCCTCATGGTTCGCGCGGGCGCGCAGCACAAAGTTAACGATTTCATTACGGAAATCTTTAGGATTGCTGATCCCCGCGGGCTTCTCAATCTTCTCAAGTTCAGCATTAAGGGCAGCGCGGTCGAATAGCTGACCCGTTTCTGGGTCGCGGTATTCTTGATCTTGGATCCAAAAATCGGCGTAAGTGACATAGCGGTCGAAGATATTTTGGCCATATTCAGAGTAAGACTCTAAGTAAGCGGTTTGAATCTCTTTACCGATAAACTCCACATATTTAGGGATCAAATAACCTTTTAGGAATTCAAGATAACGTTCGGCGGTATCGCCGGGGAACTGTTCTTGTTCAATTTGTCGTTCGAGGACATAGAATAAATGTACTGGGTTGGCGGCGATCTCTGAATGGTCGAAGTTAAATACCCGCGACAAAATCTTAAAGGCGAAACGGGTGGATAGTCCATTCATGCCTTCATCGACACCTGCGTAATCACGGTATTCTTGGTAAGACTTAGCCTTAGGATCGGTATCTTTCAGGCTTTCACCGTCATATACCCGCATCTTAGAGTAGATGGAGGAGTTTTCAGGCGGCTTGATGCGTGACAACACACTAAATTGCGCTAAGGTTTCTAAGGTGCCGGGAGCGCAGGGCGCTTTCGATAACTCAGAGTTGATTAGCAGTTTTTGATAGATTTGCAGCTCTTCTGAGACCCGTAAACAGTAGGGCACTTTGACTATGTAAACACGGTCGAGGAAGGCTTCGTTGTTTTTGTTGTTTTTGAAGGTTGACCACTCGGACTCGTTTGAGTGAGCCAGAATAATCCCGCTATAGGGCAAGGCCGATAAGCCTTCTGTGCCGTTATAGTTACCTTCTTGCGTCGCAGTCAGTAGTGGATGCAGCACTTTAATTGGTGCCTTAAACATCTCGACGAATTCCATCACCCCTTGGTTTGCACGGCACAATGCGCCTGAATAGGCGTAAGCATCGGGATCATCTTGGGAGAAATGTTCGAGTTGCCGAATATCGACTTTACCGACAAGGGACGAAATATCTTGGTTGTTTTCATCACCAGGTTCAGTTTTCGCTATTGCCACTTGGTCCAGAATGGATGGAAAGACTTTTACCACGCGAAATTTGGAGATATCGCCACCAAACTCATGCAGACGTTTTACCGCCCAAGGCGACATGATAGTTTTCAGATAACGGTTGGGAATGTTGAATTCATCTTTTAACAGCTGTCCATCTTCTTCCACATCAAACAGGCAGAAGGGGTGATCGTTGACTGGGCTGCGGACTCCATTCGCGCTCAGAATGTAAATGGGCACTTTTTGCATTAGGGCTTTGAGTTTTTCGGCGAGTGATGACTTACCGCCGCCCACTGGGCCCAGTAGGTATAGAATTTGTTTGGATTCTTCTAATCCTTGAGCCGAGTGCTTTAGGTAAGCCACAATTTGCTCTATGGCGTCTTCCATGCCGAAGAAATCTTTAAATGCGGGATAGCGTGAAATAAGTCGATTCGAAAAAATACGGCTAAGTGTTGGATTTTTTGCGGTATCAATGACTTCTGCTTCACCAATTGCAAGCAGTAGTCGCTCTGATGCTGACATGTAAGCGCTGCGATCTCCCTTGCAGATGTCCAGAAACTCCTGCAAAGAATATTCTTCATCGAGTTTTTGTTCGTAGCGCTTTTGGTAATGCTCGAAAATGCCCATATAAACCCCCTGAAACGCCAGTGATGTCATGGAACGGATAACTGGCTAGCCAGCCTCCTACTCTAATCTTAGACACAAACTCACTATCTGTGTCAAAAAAATATCAAATAAAAACAATAACAAATAGTTGCAAACGCAATTATTGCACTTGTAGTTAGCGGAGGATAAATCGGTAGGATAAGGGATGGGCGGCAAACGAGGGGCATAAAAAAAGAGCCACTAGGGCTCTTTTTACTGGGATTAACCCACTGCTCATTCGGCAGTAAACAACGTTAGGTTAAATGAATTAACCTGCGAAGTTTTGGTTAACGAAGTCCCAGTTAACTAATTGCCAGAAGTGGGCAAGATAGTCAGGACGCACGTTACGGTAATCGATGTAGTAAGCGTGTTCCCACACGTCAACTGTCATGATTGGCGTTACTGTGCTGTCAGTCAGTGGCGTCGCTGCATTGCTAGTGTTAACGATAGCAAGAGTGCCATCGGCTTTTTTCACTAACCATGTCCAAGCGCTACCGAAGTTGTTTACTGCTGAATCAGTAAATTGCGCTTTGAATGCGTCGAATGAACCGAAAGCGGCATTGATTGCATCAGCAACTGGGCCTGTTGGTTCGCCGCCAGCATTAGGGGCTAAGCAGTTCCAGTAGAAAGTGTGGTTCCACACTTGAGCTGCGTTGTTAAACACGCCACCCGTAGAAGTTTTGATGATATCTTCTAAAGATTTGCCAGCGAAATCAGTTCCTTCGATTAAGCCGTTTAGCTTCACAACATAAGTGTTGTGGTGCTTGCCGTAGTGGTATTCTATGGTTTCTTGAGAAATGTGTGGTTCTAGTGCGTTCTTTGCATATGGTAATGCGGGTAATTCGAAAGCCATTAGTATCTCTCCATGGTCTTAGGTTATCGTTTCTTAAACGTGCTCACTTAGGACTATTGTACCGATAAAATTTGTGATGTGAATCATTGTTTAGCTAATTGACTAGATAGACGCCATCGAAAAATCAAATGTCGACATAACCTTACAAACTGTGGGATTTTGTTCTGCGTCTAGCTGACGTACAATAGTCGCATTGAGTCAACGTCATCCTACTTAGGAATCAAAATGGAAACAGTAGAGAAAATTAAGCAGCAGATCACGGAAAACCCTATCATTGTTTATATGAAAGGCTCTCCTAAGTTACCAAGCTGTGGCTTCTCGTCACAGGTAGCTCAGATCATGATTAACTGCGGCGAGCAGTTTGCATTCGTGGATATTCTTCAGCATCCAGACATTCGCGCAGAATTACCTAAGTTTGCTAACTGGCCGACTTTTCCACAATTGTGGATTGAAGGCGAGTTGATCGGTGGGTGTGATATCGTAGTGGACATGTTCCAAAAAGGCGAATTACAACCTTTGATCAAAGCGGCTGCCGCTAAGATCAAGACTGAAGAGTAAGAGTTAATTCTTACTTCATAAAAATATTGCTTCATAAAAAAGTCGCCGTGATTGATATCACGGCGGCTTTTTTATGGTGGTTTCTTAAGGAACGATCAATTTTATAAAGTGGTCATTTTTCAACGACCTACTTCGAAATTGATCGAGTCTTCAAGCCGTGATTAATGAGGCGTCACATCAGACTCGTGGTGTTTATTGTGTGGCTTAGTCGCGGGTAATAGTAAGTTCATGGTAATAGCGACAATACCGCACAAGCTAATACCAGTCAGACTGAATGAACCTATGCCAAATGCCATGCCGCCGATACCAAAGACTAAGGTAACACCGACAATACTTAAATTACGTGGCTCTGATAAATCCACATGATTACGAATAAGGGTGTTGAGGCCAACTGCGGCAATGGAACCAAATAGCAAACACATGATACCGCCCATCACGGGGACGGGGATAGTTTGCATCAGCGCACCTAGTTTGCCAACGAAGGCTAAAGTGATAGCGGTAATGGCAGTCCAAGTCATGATCTTAGGATCAAAATTTCGGGTTAAGGTTACTGCACCTGTCACTTCTGAGTAAGTCGTGTTCGGTGGACCACCAAAGGCTGCGGCTGCAATTGTGGCAATCCCGTCACCCGTTAGCGTGCGATGCAGGCCGGGTTTTTTCATAAAATCTTTACCCGTGACGTTGGATATCGCCAGAATATCACCTATGTGTTCTACCGCAGGGGCGATTGCCACTGGGATCATAAATGCGATGGCATACCAGTTTAATTCTGGCGCGACAAATTTAGGAATAGCAATCCAGCTTGCAGCGGTCACGACGGCAAAATCAACAATACCAAAGGCTAGGCTTAAGCTGTAACCTACTATAATACCTGCTAAAATCGGCATCACTTTGAGTAGGCCCTTTGCGAAAATCGCCACCGCGATAGTGGTGCAAAGCGATGCGAGCGAAATAAATAACGCCGTATTTGTAGCGACTAAAGTCAAGCTACCATCACCACTCTTGCCTAATGCCATATTCACCGCCACGGGGGCTAAGCCAAGGCCGATAATAATGATCACGGGTCCCACTACTACTGGGGGCAATAGTTTGTGGATAAAGTCAGTGCCGCGCACTTTAACTAAGGCGCCGAGCATGACGTAGACCACGCCCGCGGCCATAATGCCGCCCATTGTGGATGGAATTCCCCAAGTCTGCACGCCATAAAGTATGGGGGCAATAAAGGCGAAGGAAGATGCGAGGAAGATAGGCACTTGGCGTTTAGTAATCAATTGGAAGAGTAGGGTACCGATACCTGCGGTAAACAATGCCACACTGGTGTCGAGCCCTGTAAGTAGCGGCATTAGTACTAGGGCACCGAAGGCCACAAATAGCATTTGCGCGCCCTGTAGGGGGATAGCGAGTCGTCTCATTTATTATTCTCGTTAATTTAGGGTAAACCGCCAAATGATAACAGTTTGTTGGATTTTGAGCAGAAGAAAATCGCCTGTTTTACCGACGTTGATCACTGTTTGGGTTTTCTGTGCTATGGCAGGCATGGAAATGGGGCTAAATTTTGGCAAGACTCGCTTAAGGCGCTAACTATGGTACAATTTGCCTCATCTGACGCTACTTCAACTACTCAAAGATGCTGAAATTCCTATTGAAGCCGAGCTTAATTGCATTTCTATATTGTCTGTTCACGATTAATAGCGTCAATGCTGTTGAGGTGAGTAAATTAGATGAGGCCAATGTGCCTGTGTCTTCGCGCGCAGTTGCTGAACGCGACAAAGCCTTAAAAAGTGCACTTGAGCAAGTCATTATCAAGAACACTGGGACGGCGCGATCCCTCGATAACAGCCTAATCCAATCTCAGCTCAGTAATCCTGATACCTTGCTGAGCCAGTATGGTTATATCGAGCAAAATGGCCAATTGCTGTTGACCGCGAGTTTTGAGCACCGCCGCATAGTGGCGTTACTGCGTCAGGCACAATTGCCTGTTTGGGGAACTCAACGCCCGCTGACCTTATTTTGGGTCGCTATGCCTGGTGATGGCGACACTATGATATTGGGCGACTCATCTGCGTTAGCCGAACGTAAGATTTTTAGCGATTTTTCCTATGCCCGCGGTATACCTGTACTCCTGCCTATCTTAGATCTTGATGAGTTGATGGGTATTAATCCTAACGATATTAAAGGGATGTTTGCCGACATCGTGGCGAGTGTATCTGGCCGCTATCAAGCTGACTTTTTGGCGCTAGTGGCAATTGATGCCGCCGGGAATCAGGTTCGTTATCGTTTAAATCTTTATACTAAGGCTACCATTGACTCTTTGACGCCACCGTTATTAAGTTACAACGGCAGTGCTGAAAATTCGGCCCAAGCGATTACCGCTATGATGGCGGCGTTAGGTGAATATTATTTTACTAAGTATGCGATTGCCGATACTGGTACTCAGCTTGGTGCGAGTGTTACCTTCGTTAATATCCAAAAAATGGCGCAATTAGTTGAAGTTGAAAAATATTTGAAGCAACTCAGCGCGATTAAAAATGCCACGTTAACGCATATTCAAGGTAATACTGTGACTTTCTCGTTAGATTTATTTGGCTCAGAGACGGATTTACAACGCTTATTAAGCTTAGAGCCGCGTATTTCTGTGGTCGCACCTGTGAGTGCAGGTGAATTTAGCCCTGTCTCTAATCAAACTGGCAAACCTGTGTATGAATGGCGTTTACATTAAGATGTTATCGGCCGTACTTAGTTAAGCACGGCATTGTTTTTATTTAATATTGAGAAGACCGAGTGCCCTTAAACTCACCTCTGCAACTCTCGTTACCTGTGCATTTGCCAGACGACGAAACCTTTAATAGTTATTACCCCGCCGCGGGTAATGATGAACTTATTCAAAAATTGAGAGCGAATGCCGAAGGGCATGGTGAAGCCGCCATCTATTTGTGGGGCCCAGTTAAATCGGGTCGAACCCATTTAATGCACGCTGCTTGCGCCCACGCTAATGAAGTGGAACGTCGCAGCTTTTATATTCCCTTAGGTATACATGCGAGTATTTCGACCGCATTGCTTGAAGGCCTAGAACAGTTGGATTTGGTTTGTATCGATGATGTCGATGCCATCGCCGGCCACCCCGTTTGGGAAGAGGCGATTTTTGATCTCTACAATCGCGTCGCAGAAAATAAGAATTGCGCCTTAGTGGTCAGCGGCAGCTCGTCTCCTGCGGATGCTGGGTTCCTCTTGCCAGATCTTGTTTCACGTATGCAATGGGGGTTGAATTACCAACTGCAACCCATGGCAGATGATGAAAAACTTGCCGCACTGCAACGCCGCGCTGCTATGCGTGGCCTGCAATTACCGGAAGATGTCGGGCGTTTTTTACTGAACCGTATGGCGCGGGATTTGCGGACCTTGTTTGATGTATTGGATAAGTTAGATAAAGCCTCATTAGTGCATCAGCGTAAACTCACGATTCCGTTTGCCAAAGAGATGCTGCACCTTTAGATACAGCATGGTTTGTGTTCGTTCTGAAGATACAAAACCTACTGGCATTAAAGCCAAAAAGAGTAAAGCCCGTCATGTTGAATACATACGGGCTTTTGTTTATCTAAAATTTAAAACGCTATTGTTGTGGATGTTGGTGACGGTCACCACTTAAGCGAAGTTCGGCTTCAAAACGAGACTCGGCATTAATTGCAGCTGCATTGCTTTCGCCTTTGAGCTGCGTATTCGCAGGCGATATTGCCAATGTTTGACGCCAGCTTTGACCTTGCACCATATTAATTGGTTCGGGTAGGCTTTCGACCAGACTGATCCCATTAAGCTCCGGCAGCATTTCATCAATCACCAACGCAGCGCGATTTTCTAGACTGTCTTTTGCAATTCGTCCCCTTTGTCCCCAGTCAATAATCAGCGAATCCGCAGTTAAAATCGCAGGTTTATTGGTGACGGCGACATCACGCAATATTTGATAGCGATAACTCATCATGGCTTCTTCAAATAACATGGCCGTGTCTTCACGGGTACTGGAATAGGCATAGAAGTCGCTGGCGATATCGGTAGAAAAGAAAGTACTGACATCCGATGCTTGATAGGCCTTTTGCACATTACTCGCCGCTGCGCCGAGGAAACTAACATTGGCAAGTCCCATCATTTCAGTGCTCGTTAATGGGTAGGTTTTGCTGACTTGATCTGAAATTAGACTCTTGCTGGCATTGCGGCGGCTGTAGTCATCTAACAGTCTTGGCCCTGTGAGTGTGGCATGCACGCTGCGTGGAAAAAAGTCATTGGCATGGGCGAGCTCGTGATACAACAAGGAGGCCAGATCGGGATTGATTTGCGCTAATGTGCGGTTTGCTCTGACGGTGATAGGCACGCCAAGGGAGGCATATTGGTTATCTTTTACATAACGCCAAGGCATCACAAAGTTAAGATCATTTCCGAAATTACTGCGGTAATCCGGCGCCTCATTAATAGTGTCGCGCTGGCTTGGCGTAAGCCATAAATCATTGGGATCGAGATAAATCGCCCCTGTGACTACCCAATAAAAAGAAGGGCGTACATCATAGCTAATCACCACGGCCGTGACGGATTGTAACAGGCGGGCAAAATCGCTATTAGGGTCCATCTGGGCTAAGAAGGCGGCAAAGTTATCGCCCATCCAGTCGTGGGAAACCAGTACTCGATTTAGAATCGTCTCGTGATTGAGATCGCTTGAGGTTTGACCTATCAAAGGTAAGGTATTGATAGTGCAACTATCATTAAGCTGATTGGAGTAAACACAGTTTGCTAGCACATTGGCGTAAGGTGAAGCCGGACGATAGGCATGGGTGCGCGCAACTGGGGTATCGAAGTATGGCGAGCGGATCGCTGGCGCCGAGGTTGTTAGCACAAAGACATCATCGCTAAGCTGATTGCCATTGACGTTGGCATTCACTTTGAGCCGAGTGATTGTATCCTGGGTGACCGTTGGCGCGGTAAACAAGGGTCTAAACGGATCGCTCACATCGACCATTAAATCTGGGCCAGATGCTACACACCAAGAGATATTTGCTGCGCTTAATTCCGATTGTTGCCCGAGTCTTAAGCTCACATTATTGCCTTCAACCACTTGGTGATCTTGACGGACGTTTAGTACACCCGTCGATGCGGGATCGACATTAATGCCAATTTCTTCGGTGACATCTAAATTACTGCCCGTCACATGCAAGCTAAAACGGTAGCCGCCTGCGGTGGGAGTATCAAAGGCTAATACTGGGCTGTTTTGACTGACTAGTGCTATGTTAGGGCCATCGATTTGCTGCCAACGGAAGGTTAAGTCTTGGCTGTCACGATTTAGGATATTGGCAATGATAATACTAGATTGACCCGCCACATAATTTTGCTCGGTTTGAAAGCGAATTGAGGATGACGTGGTGGTAATGAGTGGCGAAATGCTATCTGTGCAGCGTGCTAGTGAAGTGGAGGGGGGCGTGACTACACTATCATCTGGTTGACTATCACCATCGCCTCCGCATGCCGCAAGTAGGCCCGAGCAGGCCATAAATCCGAAAAATTTCAGTGGTATCGACATTCCCATTACACCATTCTCCCTTGTTAACTCTGCTGTGCTATTTAGACTTTTGTGGCGTCATGGGACGCTTATACTGTGAGAAACTGACTATAACACGGGCACTTAGTTGCAAAAAGTCAGTGTAAGTATAATAAGTGTTAATTTTGTCGTGATGGGAATTGACGTCGGAACAGAGGTTGAAACTAAGGTTGAAACTAAGGTTGAAACTAAGGTTGAAACTAAGGTTGAAACTAAGGTTGAAACTAAGGTTGAAACTAAGGTTGAAACTAAGGTTAAAACTAAGGTTAGAACTAAGGTTAAAATGGGTATTCAGACTGAGATCATAAGGGATATTTGAGCCAAGGTTTGGCCTTCTAATATAAAAAATGCCGCCATACCTAGCAAGGTGAGACGGCACTGAAAATACATTGAACGGACTATTCTTTAGATTTTTTCTTCAGGCCTAATCCCAGTTCACGACCACGTATGCGGGCATAAAATGGGAAAGCGATTAGCAGTACGCCAATCAATAATACTTCGATTAAGGCAAAAGCGAAGGCATCATTGGTGACATAAAGCAGGGTGAGCCCATGTAACATATATAAGCACAGAATAAAACTTGCCCAAGCGTAAGTGTATGGATTACCTTGGAAAACTCCCTTTGCGGGTAGTAATAACGGCACTATCCATAAGAGACTAAATAGCAGGGTGTATTCACCGCTAATCCCTTGGCCAACAAACCAACCGCCTAACAGCAGCACTAGCGCAAAGTAGCCTAAACGGCTAAGGATAAATAAGGTGTTGGACGTCATAAGTCTACCTAAGGGTTGAAAATAAAAGCCATTTTTGTTTAAAAATTATGGGTTAAAGAATAGTAAGTACATTCTCAGGAGGACGGCCGATGGCTGCGCTTTGATTGGCGAGCACAATTGGCCGTTCGATGAGTTTAGGTGTGTTGACCATAGCCTCAATCAACTGCAATTCTGTTAGTGATGAGTCTGCAAGTCCCAAGGCTTGATATTCTGCTTCCTTGGTGCGCATTAATTCGCGAGCACTGATGCCTAATTTAACCAGAATGTCGCCGATATCTTTAGCCGTAGGGGGATTTTTTAAGTATTCCACTAAGGTAATGTCGCAGCCTTGTTGCTCGAGTAAAGCTAAGGTTTCACGGCTTTTTGAACAACGTGGGTTATGGTAAATCGTCGCTTGGGTCATAGTACTAGAGGCTCAATACGGGCTGAAATAACAATGGCGCGGATAATAACAGAAAAAACCGCGCCCCGTCAGTGTGTTCGAGGCGCATAAATGGGTAATTGTCTTTAATCTATTTGTAAAACAACTTATTACTTAAGCGCATCCATCTCTTTATCAGCCATTTTAAACTGGCGAATACGTGCTTCAATACGTGCAAGCTGTAATGGATTATTTTCGGATGCACGGTAGGCGAAGTTAAGTTGATCGATTGCGCCCTTATAATTAGCACCTAAGGCCATCAGCTCTGCGGTGGAAAAATATTCCAATGCTTGATTGCCGGTTTTTTTATACACCATAGTCAACAATTGATAGGGCAGTTCATTTTGTTTATCGAGGAAAATCATATCTTCCAGCAAAGGGATTGCTTTGGGGGCTTGATCGGCTTCGATATATATATTGGCTAAGTTGGCATTGATCACTTGAGACGTTGGTTTCATTTTACGCTGGGCTTCGAGCATAGTAATCGCTTTTGCATAGTCCTTACGTTCGATCAGTAAATCAGATTTAGTGTCTATATAAAACAGGTTGTTATTATCGATTTTTAACAGTTCATCGACGATTTTTTCTGATTCATTAAACTTCTTCAATCTATATAAAGCCAGCGCTTTGCCATAAAGTGCTGCCTCTTTGAAGGTATAGGTCTGTTTGTTGAGCTGCCGATCAAACATGCTTAATACTGCTTCGTCGCTATAGCTGGAAAAACGGACTTGAATACGGGCTTTTGCTAGCTGAAAATTAAGATTATCAGGGATATAACGTTTAGGGTATTGCTCGGCACGGTTACGGGCTTCAGTGATCCGCGATTCAGGCAATGGGTGAGTTAATAACATTTGTGGTGGTGTTGTGGTAAAGCGATAACGACTGGCTAATTTACCAAAGAAATCCGCTGCAGCATTAGGATTAAAGCCTGCATCCACTAGAATTTGCATTCCGATGCGATCGGCTTCCTTTTCATGCAAACGGGTGTAGTTGATTTTCGATTGTGTCGCCATGGCTTGGGTTGTCGCAAGCGCCGCCATACCTGCTTGTGGTACTGCAATCGTTAACAAAATGGCGCCGAGTAAACCGGCAATTGTTGCAGGATTACTTTTTTGCTGTGCTTCAAGGGATCGGGCAAGGTGACGTTGAGTAACGTGAGTCACTTCGTGACCTAATACTGAAGCGAGTTCGCTTTCATTGTCGGCATTGAGAAATAAGCCTGTGTGCACGGCAACATGGCCACCAAAGAAGGCGAAGGCGTTGATTTCATCATTTTGTAATAGGAAAAAATAAAACGGCGTTTTTACGCCTGTGGCATGGGCGACCAGTTTATTGCCAAGCTCGGTAAGATATTGACTCAACACGGGGTCATTTAGCATAGGTGCCGATGAGCGAATGATGCGCATATAAGCATCACCGTAAACCATTTCTTTTTCAAGGCTGAAGGTGTTAACTGCGGCGGTACCTAAATCCGGTAAGTCATTGTTGGCAAAGCTTTTGGCGGCGAAGGTTAGCAGCATCAAGGAGAGTGCGCCTGCAACAAAAGGTTTGAATCGAGTCAAAAAAGTCAAGTTACGCAAGCGGATCCTTTTATTTCTAATTATCTCAACTAAAGGCAGATACTGCACTTAGCTTGTAGTTTGAGGTGCAACTTAGGATAATGGCCCAAGTTCGTCTATAGCAAGTTCATTATGATTTTTATTGATTTAACGCTCTTTCGTTGTCCAGTACCCTTAGTGAAAGTGAAGCTTGCATTGAAGCCAATGCGAGAGGGTGAGCAGTTGCATATCTTACTCTTAGACTCTGGTTCGCGGCGAGATGTTCCCCAATATTTAAAAAAACAAGGGCATGTCGTGCAAGAGTTGCGTAATGATGCAGGTCTGTTAGCCTTGATGGTCACCAAAGTTGATCTATCTCAGGGATAAATTGAGGATTTTTATGTTTAAATCCTCTTAGACTAACATTAGTCGCTTAATTCTGAGCCAGAGTGCCGCTCAGGCTCGGTTGTTTACTCCTATCAGTTTATTTTTTGATTAGCTGACGTGTAGGAGCGAAAGTCTAACTGAGTAAAGTCTCGAATAACATCATGATAAATAAACTTTCCTGAGCGTTTGGGAAGCCTTGCCAACCATCACTATTGGAATGATCCATGTTTACTGTTTTTTCTCGTTGGTATCAAGAGCGCTTTAGTGATCCACAAGCTGTGACCTTAATGGCTATTCTTGTCGGGCTCGCGCTAGTGATTTATTTTGCGGCAGGTTTACTTGCTCCGCTGTTGGTCGCTCTTGTGTTGGCATTTCTATTGGAATGGCCTGTGGCGCAAATGCTTAAATTGGGGATTAATCGCACCGCTGGTGCGTCCTTGGTTATTGTGTTGTTTTTGGGAATCGTGGTTTTACTGACATTTGGCTTAATTCCGAGTGTGTGGCGTCAAGGTGTTAGCTTAATTGCCGACTTGCCTAGCATGATTGATAAAGGCTTGCTGACAATACAAACGCTGATCAATCAATATCCACGATTTATCAATCCAGAGCAGTTAGATCTGATGGTTGGTGAGCTTAAAAAACTGCTCGATACTCAACATGTGTTGGATATTGCTAAGCAATTAATCGGTTATTCAGCTTCTTTACTCGTCTTGATGGTGTACGCGATTTTAGTCCCCTTACTGGTGTTTTTCTTTTTAAAAGATAAAGACCAACTGATTAGCGGCAGTAAGCGATTTTTTCCCGTAAATCGCCAGTTAGCCCGTAAAGTTTGGTTTGAAATGCACCAACAGATTTTTAATTACATTCGTGGCAAAGTGATCGAAATCGTGGTTGTTGGTGTCGCAACTTATATTTTGTTTGCCTTGATGGGACTGCGATATTCGGCGTTGCTTGGTGTGTTAACAGGGTTATCGGTATTGATCCCTTATGTCGGTGCAACCTTAGTTACATTACCTATCGCCCTAGTGGCATTTTTTCAGTGGGGTTTTAGTTCTGAATTTGGCTATTTAATGTTGGGTTACGGTATTATTCAGGCGCTCGACGGTAATTTACTCGTGCCTATTTTGTTCTCCGATGCGGTGGATTTACATCCGGTGATCATCATAGCGGCCGTTTTAGTCTTTGGCGGTTTATGGGGTGTATGGGGAGTATTCTTTGCCATTCCATTGGCATCGTTGGTCAAAGCCGTGATTAACGCTTGGCCTAAAACAGAGCTTGAGGCTGACAATAAACTTGATGCGAGTTGATGCCTACCTGTCTAATAGCTATTTGTATCATTGGTTATAGTGGGCGAGTTAACCGTTATCGCAATTCCTTCTGGCATTTGAATTAAGTGCCAGAGGCGTTTTGGTTGAATGTTGTGCCTTCACTATTTAAAGCATCATCGTCTAGTACTCTGTACCCATTTACTTATTGTCATTCCTTTTTATTATCACTTTGTCTTAAGTATCATCATGAATTGAGCTTTTAGTTTTAGATTAAGGGGGATTTATTCTGTCGCTTGCCAGTTTAGGGATTTACATTATGTAGCCTCTAGGTTAGGTAGATGTAAAACTCTTATATAAGCATGTGGTTACATGATGCAGCGCACATTTTACCCTTGAGTATGTTGATAAAGTTGTGTCGCTTAGTTTGGGTTTGCTTATTCGTTCATCCTTAGCTAAGTTATATCGAGTCGTGCTATTTATTTTGGTTGAGAGATGGAAGTCACCCTGACAAGAATTTCCACTGACAATCGCCATTGGAGGATACTATTGTGAGCAAAAAACTATTAAGTGCGCTTTTCGGGGCAAGTCTTGCAGCGTTAGCGCTGTCGCCAACCGCATTTGCTGCAGATCAAAAATTGTCTGATTTCCATGCTGAGTCGGGTGGATGCGAAAGCTGTCATAAAGATGGTACACCTTCTGCGGATGGTGCCTTTGAATTTGCACAGTGCCAAAGTTGTCATGGTACCTATGCTGAAATGGACGCTGTGCATAAGCCACATGACGGTAATTTAGTCTGTGCAGATTGTCATGCGGTACATGATATGAATGTCGGTCAAAAACCTACCTGTGAAAGTTGCCATGATGATGGTCGTACCCCAGCAACTGTTCTGAAAAAATAATCTCAAAAATACGTTTAGAAAAGTTGGTATATACCTTCATGTCTAAATAAATAACGCCAGCGAATAGCTGGCGTTATTTTTATGACTAAAGTCACTCATTACTCATCTTTGGGTTGGCCTTGGATGATTTTTTTACCCGAAAACATGGCTGAAATAATCCCTGGTTGACGTTTTACTTCAGTATAAATCACCGCGAATACATGTAGTAAAATCAGTAGTAAGAGTAGATAAACTGCATAGACGTGCACTTGACCTGCCAATCCTTTCATTGGTTTAAGTGCATCCGCTTTTTCTGCGTTCACACCCGTTGCATCATAGGGTTTTAAGCTTGTTGGTTCGACATTGGTATCGGCAAGATAGCTTTGTACAGCACTACCTAGCGGCGGATAATAAATATCTGTACCTGCACGTAAAAGTCCAGTGATCATTATGGTCACTAATAGCAACATGATGGTCAGCACGGCAAATTTACCTTTAGGGTTATGACCTAAATACTGCGGATTTTTCCCCGCGGCTAATTCAGTCTTATAAGCTATTAATTCGCTTTTGCTATTAGCATTGGGAAACATGTGGCTGAAACGCGCATATTTGTTACCGATAAAACCCCACACAAGGCGGACTATGAGGTTTATTGCGAACGCATATCCTATGCACACATGTAAAGTTTTCAAGCCAATTTTACCTGTTAACTCAGATATGCCTAGCTCAGTGCGATACATCATGATGCCACCGACTAAGATGAGTGCGAGCACAAGAATGACATTAATCCAATGAAATAATCGCGTCGGTTTGTCCCACACAGGATAGGATTTTATTTCAAAAGCGGTGGGGTTACTGCTGGACATGGAATTTCCTTATTTTTTGTGTTGGTATGATCTTACGCTTTTATCCTAAAGTTTCAGTAACTTTTTTCAGTTTCAATTAAGACTTCTGATTGATAGTGTAGTCAACGAAAGTGTTAGAAGTTTTTGATTTGCGTACGGTAAATATTTTTTACGTAAGTCTTTTTAATCTGTTTTATCTAATGCTAATATCGTGACCACGGTAGACTTGGAAGTCTATTGAACGGATGTTGAAGTCGTATTTGGAGGATCTTAGATCCTTAAAGTGAATAATCGTTAACCAGACAGGGAGTGAGCAGGATGTTCAAAATATTACATTGGATTGTAGTGTCACGATCGCAAGTATTGATGGAATTGCTCGCAGGACGTTGGCCGCAGGAGTTTCTCGTTAAGTTGACCCAAGTCAGCCCTGATGAGATGTGTGAGAAAATCAAAGATAATAATGCCTCCATGGTCGTGATCGATTTAGCGACTGTTGATCTTCAAAAAGCCCATCAATTTCAGCGTTTACTTGCCCGTGAGCAACCGAGTGTGCGGGTTGTCTATTTGCAGTTCCCTAAACAAGTGGATGCACGTTTTTTAATGCAAGCTGCCACAACTGCAGGGGTGTTTTATCTCGATGCAGGTTTAACTGAGATAAGCCTAGGACTCTCGAATATTTTACGAGGTCATAGGGTCATCCCAATTCAGCTCATTAATGGGGTAAATGATGATTTTGGGTTGTTCGAAGACACTGAACCGTTAACTATCCGTGAGCGTGAAGTATTACAAGCATTGTTGACGGGAAGTACTAATTTAGATATCGCCAATCAGTTGTTTGTCAGTGAAAGCACGATAAAAACCCATTTGTACCGAGTATTCCGTAAAATTGGAGTGTCTAGCCGTGGTCAAGCGATTGCGTGGGCACAAACCTATTTGCACGATGTGGTGGTTTAAGTCGATATCAGTATTGATATACACACGGATATACGTTTAAGTTAAGTCTTATGTCAGATAAAAGGGGCTAAAGCCCCTTTTATTATTTCTCAAAAGTAGTCTTAAGCCGAAAGCCTATTAACGTCCAAGCCAAGCCGCTATTTTGCTTTTGTCACGAATGGATAGGGCGACAGTATCCTTAGGCGCGGCAGTTATCATCAATTCACCCGTCATCAATTCATCCCGTCTAAACCAATGTAAATTCAACGATTCACGCAGCGGATACTGCTGTAGCTGCGCCTCAAATTGTCCTGTGACTTGTAGGTTATCCGCGGCAATTAACACATCACCTGCACTTAACCCTGCAAGGTGTGCAGGGCTGCCTTGGGTGACAGTCACGATTTTTAATCCTACAGGTGCTGCTTGGGTTTTCGCGCCGAATGCAATCTCATAACCTTTCGCTTGCCCGCCGCCCACATCTTGCGCACCTTGACTGGCTCGAAGACTCAAGTCGACCCCAAATTCGGCGAGTAAAGCCGCTAACGGAATATCGTCAGTGCTATCTAAGTAGGCAAACAGATCTTGGCAATCACGACCAAGGAGTCGTTCCACGATGGCTTGATGGCAAGTATCTGTGGTGCCTTTATCTTGCAGAGCATATTCCTGCCATAAAATCTGCATAACATGGTCGAGATTGTATTTGCCCTGGGTTTCGCTGCGCAGGGTTAAATCTAAATACAGCGCAAACAGAGCCCCTTTAGTGTAATAACTGATGATGGCATTTTGTGCGTTTTCATCTTGCTTGTAGAACTTAGTCCAAGCATTAAAGCTTGAGTCCTTAACACTTTGTTTAAAGCGCCCCTGGCTGCGATAGACACGGGTGAAGGTCTCACTCAGCATATCTAAATAGCTTTGTTCATCTACCAGACCTGCACGATAGGTAAGAAAGTCATCGTAATAGGAGGTGATGCCTTCATAGGCCCATAATTGTGGCGTATAGGTTTCTGCCTCAAGTTTATAGGGTAAAAAGCATTCAGGCTTAATGCGCTTAACGTTCCAGCTGTGGAAATACTCGTGGCTGCACAGGGATAAATAAGTGCGATAGTCATTATTGATTGGCATATCGAGCGACAGCGGTAAGTCTTTGCGTGAACACATTAATGCAGTAGAAGCTCTGTGCTCTAAACCGCCAAAGCCATTGTCTAATACTGTGGTCATAAACAAATAACGTTTAAACGGTGCAGGCGTACCAAAGAAGTTAATCTGATACTCACAAATGGTCTTTAAATCTTGGCAGAGCCTTGGCATGCAAGCACGGTGGCGACCATTGAGTACGATATCATGCCGCACGCCACAGGCATCAAAACTCCCTAAGGTGAATAAGCCCATTTCCACCGGATGATCGATGAGCTCGTCATAGCTTTTAGCTGAAAATTGGCCGAAGGCAAAATCGTCACCACTGGTGCGGGTTATGCTGGTCGCAAGGCGCCAGTCACTTAATGTTGGCTCTGTTGGTGGATCTATAGAGACGGTGTGTAAAGTGTCTTCAAAACCATGGGCAGATAAAAACACGCTACTGCCGTTAAAGAAGCCGTGGGTCATGTCCAAATGCGCGGTGCGCACCGACAGATCCCAAGCATACACTTGATAAGTCAGAATAATTTCGCTGCTATTATTGTCAACCGACCAAGTTTGCTTATCTAGTTGGGTGAGCTTAAGTGTCTGGCCTTGTGCATCTTGTGCCTTGAGTTCAATGATGTTTTTGGCAAAGTCGCGCACCATATAACTGCCGGGCAGCCAAGCGGGTAGGCTAAAGACTTGCACTGGCTTGGGTTGTGATAATGTCATAGTGACAGCGAATAAATGGGCTTTCGGATCGACGGGGATTATCTGGTAATGGATCATATTTATCCTGCAAAACCTGAGTATTTTAATGGTGGCCATGCTGCCAAAAATGCCTGCAACTGGCAAATGAAAAGCAAAATATCTGCAGACACAAAGTATTGAATTGCTAGTATACTATGCCAACTAACCCAAGGAGGACGCCCCATGGCCGAAGAAACGATTTTCAGCAAAATTATTCGTCGCGAAATTCCCGCGGATATTCTGTATCAAGATGAACTTGTGACTGCCTTTAGAGACATTTCCCCTAAGGCGCCAACGCATATTTTGATTGTGCCGAATCACTTGATCCCAACGGCTAATGAGATGAAAGCCTCTGATGAGCCGGTACTTGGCCGTATGATGACGGTTGCGGCTAAATTGGCGGCGGAAGCGGGTATCGCTAAAGATGGCTACCGACTGATCATGAACTGCAATCAACATGGTGGACAAGAAGTCTATCATATTCATTTCCACCTTGTGGGCGGGGAGCCTCTGGGGCCCATGTTGAGCCAAGGCAAATGAAGGTCAATTCGGATTTTTTCCCGCTGACCCAAATGGCGCAGCGGTTTGTGGATCAACTCGCTCAGTGTCGCCGTCTCGGTTTAACCGTATTGGAGGCGAGTGAGCACCATGTGTTGATTGAGTTGCCCTACAGCACTGAATTAATTGGTTATCCCGATACGGGCGTTATCCATGGTGGAGTGATCACTACCTTAATGGATACTGCCTGTGGCAGTGCCGTCGTGAGCGCAATTTTCCATAAATTCAAATTGTTAGAAATCTCACCCACGCTCGATTTACGGGTGGACTACATGAAGCCCGCTCAGCCCCATAAGCCTGTATTTGGTTTCGCAGAATGCTACAAGTTGTCTTCTAATATTGCCTTTACCCGTGCAATTGCTTACCAAGACAGTATTGACGATCCCATCGCCCATGCCGTCGGCTCTTTTATGCGGATCAGCCCTGAAATGGTCGGTGATGCCTTTAGGCAAGCGTTAATGGGTGAAGCCGTGCCTGCGATAGGAGAGAGTGATGAGCGCAAATAATTCGATACTAGATGCAGCCAGTACAACTCAAAACGCACAGGTTAAAGCGCCTATTGATGTGCAAGGGATAGTTAAACGCGCCACTGAACTTAATGATTTTGGCCATTTACTTGAGCACGTTCCCTATGCCAAATTTATTGGTATGAAGGTGGAGCGTTTTGGTGATGAACTGATTTTTAAATTGCCCGCTAAAGACGACAATATCGGTAATCCTGTGTTGCCCGCCATTCATGGCGGCGTGATTGCGGGCTTTATGGAAATGTCAGCGATAGTGCAGTTAATGGTATTTATGCAAACAGCAAAGGTGCCTAAAGTCGTTGATTTTTCAATCGACTATTTACGTGCAGGTCTGCACAAGGATAGTTTTGCTGAGTGTCGTATTACCCGTCAGGGTCGACGAGTCGCCAACGTGAATATTGATTGTTGGCAAACCAATCGTAAGCAGCTTATTGCTACGGCACGGGCACATTTTTTGATTGATTAATCTGATTAAGTTTAGATTGATGAAGCATGACTGATTCACTATTTTAGATTGAGAATGCTTTATTTAACCTATGTTATTAAGCATGAGTTCAGCACTGTTCGATTAGTTTGTCGTTTAATGGGAAATGATGCGCTAGCTGCGTATTTTGTGGCGTGACTAGGAGAAATATATGAAACAAGTTTATACAGGGTTATTACTGGCCGCAGCGCTTACCTTAGGTGCTTGTGCCTCACATACCGCAGGGATTTCAGTGAGCTCACTGGGTGAAACCCGCGTCGATAATTCCAGCTTTGCCCGAGATATTGCGGTAGAGAGTGTGGATGCACGCCGAGTCGGTGATTTAGTGCAGGGCTCAGCGTTGATTGTTAGCAAATCCTCGTCCGATATGCGTGTGCAATATAAATTCACTTGGTACGATGCCAGCGGCTTTACTATCGAAGATGAAGCGACCAGCTGGAAATCGGTGAAATTACACGGTAAACAGCAATTGCAAGTCGGCGCTGTTGCACCTAATGCCCAAGTGGTTAAATTTGATGTATACGTGCGTGAAACCTTTTCAAACTAAGCTTGAGTTTGCTTCTGTTTAGTTTATTCCGTGTTTAATTGATTTTTTGATATTAAACCCGTTCTAAAATGGCTTACTTCTTTTAAGGAGTAAGCCTTTTTATTCGTTTTACATCAACTTTCAATGACCTTAAGGTCACTCAAATGTTATTAGCTTTCGTCTTTTTGACATTGAAAGTTGCGATAAATTACCCATTTTTAAGCAAAAAGGTTTACGGCAAGGTGAAATCCGGACTTTAGTCCTAAATACATTCAGTGATTGAGCACTACTATCAGCATATTACCACATGAGGATAGAAAGATGACTGCTCATATTAATGCTCAACCTACTGATTTTGCTGAAACTGTTATTATGCCGGGTGATCCACTACGTGCTAAATATATCGCTGAAACCTATCTCACCGATGCCGTAGAAGTCACGAATGTTCGCAATATGCTTGGTTACACGGGCTTTTACCAAGGACAGCGCATTTCCGTTATGGGTCATGGTATGGGGATTTCATCTATGGTGCTCTATGGCCATGAGCTGATTAATTATTTTGGCGTGAAACGCATTATTCGTATTGGCAGTTTAGGTGCAACACAAAAACATGTACAAATGCGAGATGTCATTTTAGCCCAAGCCGCAGGCACGGATTCACCTACTAACGCTAAGCGTAGTAGTGGCTACCAAATGGCAACTTCTGCGACCTTTTCTTTATTGCATAAAGCCTATACAACAGCGAATGAGAAAGGCATTAGTGTAAAAGTTGGCAATATCTTTAGTGGTGATCTTTATTACGATCCCGATGAAGATATGATCCCCGCTCTTGAACGTTTTGGGGTATTAGGTATTGATATGGAAGTGGCGGGGCTTTATGGATTGTCACACCAACAAGGTATCGAATCATTAGCCATTTTAACGGTATCGGATCATTGTTTAACCGGTGAAGAAACTACGGCCGAAGAACGCCAACTCTCTTTTAATAATATGATCGAGCTCGCGTTAGAAACCGCCCTCAATTAGGTTTAAAGCCATCCTTTGAACCCTTAGCATTTCACTTATGGAATGACATAATGAATAATAAAATTACTTTAACAGCCATCAGTTTTCTCGCCAATTTTATTATGGCGGGCTTTGCGACCCAATTTGGGATGTTGATTGAACCCATAGCTGAGAAATTTGCCGCTAATGTTAACGAAGTTGCATCAATTTTTTCATTGCTTAATGGCGGTGCACTCGCGGGAACGATTGCAGCATTTTTCTTTATTGAAAAAATGGGTATCAAAAGAATGACCTTGATAAGTTACAGTCTGGTTGCTCTTTCTGCTCTGGCTTTACATCTAACCAGTTCCCTACAAGTTGTGATGGTAGCAATGACCTTAATTGGTTTTTGTGGCGGTATCGGTCTATGTATTGCTGGTACGATTGTGGTGTCTGTGTGGCAAGAGAAATTACAAAGCACAATGTTAGTGGTGCAAGATGCGACGTTTAATATTGCAGGCGTTATTTTTCCATTAATAACGACTTATGCATTAACAAGTTCACTATCATGGAGTTATAGCTATTTAGCCGTAGGTTTAGTGGCGTTCGGTACAGTCATTATTACCTTGTTCACTCATTTCTCTATTTGCGAGCAATCGTCTACAACACAAGAGAAACAACAGTCTGAATGGAATATCGGTATTATTAGTGGAGGTATTGGTTTATTTTTAGGAATGCTGGCTTTATATACTTTTTTAACTTGGGCACCTTTATTTGTAAAACAAAAATTTGATATTCCGTTTGAAGATGCCGGTAATATTATTACCCAGTATTGGTCCGCTGCGCTAATTGGGGCGTTAATTTCGACTGTGATTGTGACTCGTGTAAAAATTCACCATTTCTTAGTCGGTATTATTGCTTTAGCTATGGTGATCACCGCTGCCATTGTCAGTACCAATAATCTTAATTGGATAGCTTATTTAACCTATGGTTATGGTTTTGTATGTGCCGCGCTTTATAATGCATTTATTGCTTATGGCGTGTCTTTTGTAAAAAAAGCCAGCAGCAAAAATGTGTCATATATACTTATTAGCGGAAGTGCAGGGGCGATGTTTAGCCCAGCCATCAGTTCTTTCTTTGAACGTATTATCGGATTACAAACTGTGATGTATGTGATTCCTTTGCTTTACGCAGCGATATTTATGCTACTGATCGTTTCAAGTCGGATGAAATCGGCTATGGAACAACACTCGCCATCGGTAAGTTAATTTACCTGTGCATCCATCCCACACTCGGTTGTTAAATTAAGTCGAGTGTGGGTTATGTTGAAAGCGGTTATATGCCTGCTTCAACAAATTTCTTGAGTGCGTTGAGATCACAAATCCGAATGCCATCTTTTTTCCGCTCAATTAAGCCTCGTTCCTCAAGATTTTGTAGCGCCCGACGGTAGACTCGGTCGGTAGTGCCAAATCGTTCAGCCTCTAAATAGCGTTTACTAAAGCCATCTACGGGCAAGTCATTTAAGTATTCATGGTAAATATCAAATGCCACGTTATAACTGATGGGATAGAGCAGTCGCCGAGTAAAAATATCCACTGTGTCTTGGTAGTCAATCGCAATTGCACTAGCGAAAAATAGCGCGAGTTGAGGATGTTGACCGAGGCAATGTTGCAGTTTTTCAGCACTAATCAACATGATTTCTAAGGGTTCACTGGCAATAATGTCTAGTTGACAGTGGTACTGGGTGAAGAACTCCATTTCGCCAAACAGTTGTGAATCACAATCAATAGTACCTAATTGAAAACACCGACCATTTCTCGCGGTATGGCCGAGCGATACTCGGCCTTGCTTCACCAATACAAGTGATGCCATCGTTTCCCCCTGCGTCATGAGGTGAGCGCCTTTTTTGAGCATTTTTATTTCGCTGATACAGCTAAGTACAACCGCTTCAATAAGTGGATAGTCTTGCTCCCATCGCTGGCTATAACGTCCTTTCGATAAAGGTTTTAGCTGCATCGACTATCGTCCTCTTACAGTGTTCGAAATTGCGACCTTCTATAGCATTATCATGATAGGTGGTCAAATGGACGAAAGGATTTAGGCTGCTACTAAAGATATTTTCATCATACGAACTGAAGGGCAGTGGTTTTCGCGACATTTAATTGAATCGCAGAGATAAGAGTGCCCACTTTTTATTTCCGTCATGTATACTAGGCGTCGCCAAGGGGTGTTTGTTGTGCATTAATGTTACTCTGATTTTAACGTTAACGGCTGCAAACTGAGATGTCATCTGACGAACCCTTAGAACCTGATCCGGCTAATACCGGCGTAGGAATGGGCCAATCAACAGCACACTTCTGAATCGCTTATTCGTTGCCGGATCTCAAACATTATATTTGAGGTCCTATGTCAAACCGTAAAACGTCAAACCATCAATCTCCATTTTCAACCGTATCGCCAAGCTTATTTTTAGCCCGAGCGCCGCTGGCATTAGCCATCGCCGCAGCGCTGAGCACCCCTGTTTTTGCACAAACCGACGCTATCGATAAACCCGATCCCAGCACTGAGATGGAAGTCATGGTGGTGACGGCGGATTTTCGCAGTTCAAGCTTAGAAAAAATGCCCTCCAGCATTACCGTTATCGACAGTCAAAAAATTCAAGATGAAAGTGCGCAACACTTTGAAGATCTGCTTAATTCTATCGCCAATTTTAACTGGTCAGGTGGAAGCTCGCGGCCGAAATATTTTCAAATTCGCGGTGTAGGGGAGCAGGAACAATACCAAGGCGCACCTAATTCTTCCGTGGGTTACATCATAGATGATATCGATTTATCCGGTATTGGTATGGTGTCGAGCATGTACGATTTACAGCAGGTCGAAGTGCTTCGTGGACCGCAGGGGACGCGTTACGGCGCGAATGCCTTAGCGGGATTAATTTATCTGAAGAGTAACGATCCAACTGATATGTTTGAGCATGGCGGCGAAGTGTCGTTAGGCGAGGATGATTTGCGCACTTTTAGTGGTTTCAGTTCTGGCCCATTAACGGATTCTGGCAAGCTGCTTTATCGTGTGTCAATGCAGCAACATCAGCAAAATGGTTACCACGATAACCTGTATTTAGGCCGTGATGATACCAATGGTCGCGATGAATTCAGCGGCCGTGCTAAGCTGCGCTGGTATGCGACAGATGATTTGCAGTTTGATTTAACTGTGCTGCATGCCGATTTTGATAATGGCTATGATGTGTGGAGTTTAACCAATTCACCAACCCAGACAACATCGGATCAACCGGGTGTCGATAGCCAACGCACCACAGGTGCGGGTTTTAAAGCGACCTATTCCGGCGCAGAAAACTTCGAATTAACTTCGTTAACCTCTTTTGCGAATACCGATCACCATTACAGTTACGATGGCGATTGGGCTAACTCAGAATATTGGGCCTCTAAGCAATGCAATGATGACAATGGCAATCTGGCGCCGTGTCAATACGATTATTTTTGGGATAAAACGGGTCAGCGTAAAACCGTGTCGCAAGAGTTTCGCCTAAGTTCTACCGAGCAGGGCCGTATTTTTGCAGAGAGTACTGATTGGTTGCTTGGTGTGTATGCCATGAATCTGAAAGAAGATAACCAATTGTATTCTGAATACAATGCTTCGCCGGATGAAGTCTTAGACTCAGAGTATGAAGCGACAAACTATGCACTGTTTGGCCAGCTTGATACGGATTTGGGCTCAAAT
Organism: Shewanella sp. ISTPL2; assembly: GCF_013283205.1. Lineage (NCBI taxonomy): Bacteria > Pseudomonadati > Pseudomonadota > Gammaproteobacteria > Alteromonadales > Shewanellaceae > Shewanella > Shewanella sp. ISTPL2. The sequence goes on from NZ_JAAPAV010000001.1 coordinate 1,270,067, forward strand.
TATGCTTTATCTGTGGGGCTACGTTTAGAGCGCCGCAACAGCCATTACTCTGATACGAATAACGATAATTTCGACCCGAGCGAAACCATGTGGGGCGGTCATATTGCTGTGAGTAAAGTGCTGAACGACTCACACAATGCTTATATCCGAGTCGCACGCGGTTACAAGGCGGGCGGTTTCAACATGACTTTGCCCGTCGAATTGAACGATAAAAAAGAGTTTAGTACTGAGACGCTCTATAACTATGAAATCGGCCTTAAATCCCATTGGTTAGCTGGACTTATCGATACTAATTTGGCGCTGTTCTATATGGACAGACAAGATCAACAGGTGGCTGCATCACAGCAAGATCCCGATAAACCACAGCGTTTTATCTTGTTCACTGAAAATGCAGGCAGTTCGAATAACTATGGCGCTGAGTTAGATGCAACCTGGTATGCCACGGATAATCTGCAAGTTTACTCAAGCTTAGGTTGGTTAGAAACGGCCTACGGTGACTACCAGTATCAGGACAAATATGGCACTGAGGTGGATTTAACTGGCCGCGATCTAGCCCATTCTCCACATCTTACCTACAGCCTTGGTGGGACTTATCGTGCCAATTCGGGTTGGTTTGCTAACCTGAATCTTAGCGGTAAGAGTGAATTCTATTATTCAGACAGCAATGAATCCCGCTCTGAACCCTACACTATCGTCAATGCCCGTATAGGTTATGAGGCGAGCGCCTGGTCGGCATATTTATGGGGACGCAATCTGTTTAATGAAGAATACGGTGTGCGTGGCTTCTATTTTGGCAATGAGCCAGATAACGGTTGGGCGGAAAAGCAATATATTCGTTACGGCGATCCGCGTCAGATTGGCGTAACCTTTAACGTTAAGTTTATGTAATAGCTCATTTTAAAGTGAGCATAATCATTTAAGTGTTAACTGAACTGTAGCCCAGTATTTGGGCTACAGCCTTACTTCAGAATATCAAGGAATTAAAATGAAACTGACCGCAGAAATTAGCATGTATCCCTTTAATGAAAATTACCTCGATCCTATCAAGTGGTTTATTGGCCGCGTGGATAGCTATCCCAATATCGAGCGCGTGACTAATGCGATGGCAACTCAAGTGTGCGGCGATTATTTAGATGTGATGACTATGCTGGCGACCGAGATGCAAGCGGCCCATGAGAAGTGGGGCAAGGCGGTATTTGTGTGTAAGTTTATCGGTGGTGAGCTGAATTTAGCTCACAGCGAATAATGATTGACCGCCATGTAAGCGACAAATAGGCAATGAGAACAACACTATGACAGATTTATGGTTAACCTTGGTCGAGAGCGTTAATACGGCCTTTGGTGAAGTCCATGTGATGACCGTATGGGAAGTCCTCGCGGTATTGTTGGCGATGGCATATTTACTGCTGGCGATGAAGGCCAGTGTGTGGTGCTGGGCGGCGGCCTTTGCCAGTACCGCCATTTACACTGTGTTGTTTTGGAAGGTGTCGCTACTGATGGAGTCTGTGCTTAACGTCTATTACATGGCGATGGCGCTCTATGGATATTGGCTCTGGACCCAAGGTGGTGATAAGCATCAAGGAGTAAAAGTGACCACTTGGCCATTGAAAACCCATTTAAAGTTGATCGCAGCGACGGGTGTGATTTCGCTTTTGGTTGGTCACGGTATGGCGACGTATACCCAAGCCGCATTCCCGTATCTTGATGCGGCGACAACCTGTTTCGCCGTGATGACGACTTATTTAGTGGCAAAAAAGGTACTTGAGAATTGGCTTTATTGGGTGGTTATCGACATAGTGTCGATTTACCTTTATCTCAGCAAAGGCTTGATGCTGACATCCTTGTTATTCGTGCTTTATGTGGGTCTGGCGGTCGTGGGGTATTTCCTGTGGCGAACCGCGTTAGCCGACGCCCGTGAAGCTAATACCTTGAAGTTACTCAGTTAATGCTCGATATAAACGCCTCGATGGAACGCTCAGCAGGCGAGCCATTCAAAGCACTTTACCCCATACTCAAAAGTGCAGGGCTAGTTAACGTGTTAAGTATTCATGAGCTTGCGGGCGGCTTAAGTAATCACAACTATAAAATCACTACGCCCACAGGCAGTTATGTGCTGCGGGTGAATGCGGATGCGGCGGACAGTTTTTGCAACCGCCAGCAGGAGCGTTTTTACTGGCAGCAATTGGCTCAAGCTAAACTTGCTCCTGAACTGTTGTGGGTGAGTGAAGATGAGCGTTATTACCTCAGTGATTTTATTGAAAGTGATTATATTGAAAGTGACGATATTGAAAACGAGGTCTTAATCCACTGGCCAGCGTTAGAGCGCCAAACGAGTGCTGCTGATTTTGTGCTGGGGCAATCGACGTTTAACTATTCACAGTTTCCGGCAGCAGAACAAGAAACGCATCCTAACCAAGCCCATTGTTTGCTATTGGCGTTATTGCTGCAATTACGCGATCTGCCTACAGGGCCTTATGCTATTAGTATCACTGAGCAGTGGCAGGAATATCACCAGCAAATGCTTGCCTATCAGGCTTCTGCAACATTTAGTGAGCCAGTATTAAGGCGTGCTGTGCCATTGAAGCAGGGTAGTGATATTGGTGATAGCAATACTCGTGATTGGAATGAGCGGGTGGCTAAGCTGCTTGCAATTCAAATTGAAATCAAACATTGGTGTGATGAGTTAGCAGCTTGCATAATCAAGCCGCAGTTTTGCCATCGTGATCTTAATCCCCATAATTTGTTACTCAAAAATAACCGCTTGTGTTGTATCGATTTTGAGTATGCGACGGCGTCGCATCCACTGTGTGAGTTAGCTGTAGTGTTAGCGACCCATGGGTTAACGGCCTATCAGCAAAGTCTGTTGGTGAAACAGTATCTGAGTGGACATCCTTATGTTACTGCACAAGCCGTAACGGCAGTACCTGCCGCTATTGACATGTATTGGGTATTTGCTTGCTACTGGGCATTATTGATGGCAGCGCAAACAGAACCCAGTCGTAGCGCCGACTACCTTGCTTGGTTTGATTGCTTCTGGCCGCTGATCACCCCCAAATAGCCATTATTGCGTGTGCTTAGTTTCCATCTGATGATAATGGCTCATTCCCTTATGGCATTGACCGCGCTATGGTGGGACATGCGGGTAGAACATACTGAAAACCTTTATTAGACAAACTTGTTTGATATAAAAAGCAACTTTATATAGTCTCAAGCGTCTTATTAGCAACAATTCTAGGATGGATTATTCAGTATGAAAAAAGGCGTGATGCTACTTGTGTGTCTCTTAGGCTTAAGCGCCTGCTCCACTAAATTCAGTTACCATTTCCTCGACTGGGCCATCGGCTGGGAGCAAGAGGATTATGTTACCTTAGATAAATCTCAGCAAAAGGCATTCGATTCCCTCATTGAAAAATTTGTCATTTGGCATCAATCCAAAGAGTTAGCTCATTATGTGGTGCAATTGACCGAAGTCGAAGGCCTTATAAAAACCAATACGTTAACGCCAGTGCTATGGGCAGATCATGTGAATATTGCTAAGCGGCATTGGTTTCGATTGTTTGAGTTCGCCTTGCCCGAGCTTCTACCTATCATAATGTCTTTGTCCGATGAACAGGTGAAGCAGATCCTCACAAAATTACGGGAGGAAGAGCAGGAGCTCGTTAAAGAATTTGCGGGTAAAACCCCTGAACAGTTACAAAAAGATGCCGATGAAAACCTTCAAACCCAATTTGATGATTGGCTTGGAAGTGTAACTGCGGAGCAAAAAGTGCTTATTCACCAATATAATCAACAGCGTTTATCTACCTTAGATATGTGGCTTGAGTACAGACACGAATGGTTACGCCAGTTTGAGGTTGCACTGGGTCAGCGCGCCGATAAAGCATTATTAACCGAGCGTTTGACCTTGCTGATGACGCAGCCCGATGAGCTTAAGTCAGAGCAACATAAAGTGTTTTTACGTAAAAATACTGAGGCATTTGGGACTTTGTTGTTGGCGCTGAATGCGAGCTTATCGGAGCAGCAGTCTAAGCATTTTTATAAAAAGTTAGGTGGGCTCATTCAAGATCTCAAGGAACTGAATCAGGAAGCGATTGAAAAAGAAGCCTAGGCCATGAAAGATTTATTGCCTTACTAGGGTCTATTCCTGCAAGCCAATAAATCAGCCTACTAACTACTAAATAGAGACCTTATGCCACTCGTATCCCTTTACCAGAAACTGCTCAATATGAGCCGCTATTTCGAAGGCTTAGCACCATTAGCCCTTAGGATTTACCTTGCACCTGTGTTAATGCAAGCAGGCTATAACAAGCTCGCTCACTTTGAAGATACGGTTGCTTGGTTTGCCAATCCCGATTGGGGCTTAGGTCTGCCAATGCCGGCGTTAATGGCAGGACTGGCGGCGGGAACTGAGTTCTTTGGCGCTATCTTGTTACTGCTTGGGCTCGCGACGCGACTGATTTCAATCCCTTTAATGGTCACTATGTTGGTCGCCGCATTGACTGTGCATTGGCCAAATGGTTGGTTAGCGATTGCCGATGGTAGTTCTTGGCTTGCCAATGACAGAGTGATTGAGGCAGGGGATAAACTGATAAAAGCCAAAGAGTTATTGCAGGAGCACGGTAACTATGACTGGCTGACTAGTTCAGGTAATTTTGCTGTGCTTAATAATGGTATTGAGTTTGCGATCACCTATTTTATTATGTTGTTGGCGCTTTTTACCTTAGGTGGTGGTCGTTACACTAGCCTAGATTATTTCATCGCTAAGCGCTGTGGGATTAAGTAAGTCTTTCTCAAGCGGGCCCAATTGTTAACTGCATCGGATTTTCAAGCGCATTTAATTTTTAAGTCCACTCAATTGTTAAGTGCACTCAACAAGTTAAATCCCACTCAAGCGGTGGGATTTTTTTATGCCTCTTTGTCAGCAATTTGCTATGCTTGAGCGCAATTTATATCGAACTAGGATAAGAACTTGGACGCTATTGAACTTTTACTCACTCGCCAATCAACCCCACGATTAACTGCTCCTGCTCCAGATGCGAGTCAATTAAAAATCATCTTAGATGCTGCCATTCGTGTGCCAGATCATGGCGCTTTAGCGCCATGGGAATTTATTATTGCCGTAGGAAAAGGGTTAGATACCTTGGCAGATATCTTTGTTGAGGCAGCGAAAGCGAGCGGCGCCGATGAGGATTTTGTCAATAAAGCTAAGGGCATGCCAATGCGCGCGCCTATGGTGATTACTGTCGTGGCGAAAACGCAGCAACATTCTAAGGTCCCCGTACTTGAACAGCTCATTGCAGCGGGTTGTGCGACCATGGCGATGCAGCAGGCTGCCTTTGCCTTAGGTTTAGGTGCAGTGTGGCGTACAGGGGATTTTGCCTTTGATGCGAATGTGAATATTGCTTTAGGTCTTGAGCCACACGATCAAATTGTCGGCTTTTTGTATGTGGGGACGCCAGCCGTTACCGCTCCCAAGAAACCGCAAAAGGACGGCAGTCAGTACGTCCGTTATTTATAAATCCGCCTCTTTTTTTAGTGGAGAAATTCTATGCAAGTTGCGCGAACTCCTAGACTCATCCTGCGGCAGTTAACCCCAGCCGACGCTTCTTTTATGTTAGTCTTGCTCAATAGCCAAGGTTTTATAGAGAATATCGGGGATAGAGGAGTACGCACACTTGTGCAGGCTAAGGATTATATCGTCAATGGACCGATGAAAAGTTATGCCGAGTGCGGTTTTGGTTTTTATGCTGTAGTGCTCGCCGAGAATGGATTCACTATTGGCATCTGCGGTTTAATCAAACGGCCGACACTGGACAATGTCGATATAGGCTATGCTTTTTTGCCGCAATATTGGGGCAAGGGCTATGCATTCGAAGCGGCTAAAGCCGCTTTTGACTTAGGTAAAAGTTTAGGTATTGAGCGTATTGTCGCGATTGTTAGCAGCCATAATAGTGCTTCAAAAGCTTTGCTGAACAAACTTGGATTACACTTTGAGCGTTGTTTGCAGCTCAGCCCAGATGATGCGCCTGTTGAACTGTTTGGTTAACGTTAACGTGTTGTTTATATAGGTTTTTATTTTATTGTAATTCCGTCTTCTTTATTCTAGAATTTCGCAAAATTTATCGTTGAGATATGGCAATCATATCTCTTATCGACGCCCCTCGAAAATCAGGCTCACTTAATCCCTCCTTGAGCCCTTGAGTACAGCAAAAGCGTAGCCCTTTTTTGGATGTAGCATAATGGTTTCGCAATTAAGTGAAGCAATGCTGGACGTGATCGCTGATGCCTTGGTAGACAAAGGCTATATCTTTTTATCTGACTTAGTTCCTCTCTGTATTAGCCAAGTACTATTGGAAAAAATTCAATCAACTGAAATATATGAATTAAAAGCTGCCTCTATTGGTCGAGGTTCTGAACAGCACTTAAATCCAGACATTCGTCGTGACAGAATACAGTGGCTAGAAGAGCAAAATGAGCCCGATGCCCAGTATCTTGAGTTGATGACACAACTCAAAAATGGCTTGAATCGTCGCTTGTTTATGGGCTTATTCGATTATGAAAGCCACTATGCGGTATATCAGCCTGGGGCCTTTTATAAAAAACATGTTGATGCACTTAAGGGCAGCCAAAATCGTATTTTAACCACAGTGTTTTTCTTAAATCCTGATTGGAAAGCGGCAGATTGTGGAGAGTTGATTATCTATGATGAAGCCGATATTGAGATTGAGCGCATCGCGCCTAAAATGGGCCATTTTGTGATTTTCCTCAGTGAGCGTTTTCCCCATGAAGTGACCAAAACCTTGGCACAGCGCAATAGCATTGCGGGCTGGTTTAGGGTCAGTAACAGTGTTCATGGCTTTTAACTTTAGCTTTTAACTTCACCTGATAACAAACGCCTAAATACTGCCCACAGGTTTAGGTGTTTTTGCTCTCGATTGTCGCTTTTGGTCATAGTCATCACCAATCACCAATCACCAATCACTTATCGCGACTGCGCAATGTCATTGGCTATTTCTCGGATATTGATTGGCCATCACGGCGTGTTCTTCCGCAGCAGTATTTATTCCAACCTGTTTTAACTACCTTCTACTCATTTTTTCAATTTTTTTTACACTCTTAAGCTTTAGGTAATCTAAGCCGCCGAAAATGGAATGAATTTGTCCAATCATGCTGAAAATAGGGTGTTTTTTTATTCTCGTTTAATGTTAGGCTAGATAAAAACGTGCGCTACAACACACTTTTCTATCATCTAACGGAGGCGATACTGTGGGCTGTGAAGATAACTTAGGTTGTTTAAGTGGTGAGCATATTGTACTTGAGCCCTTATCTTTGTCCCATGTGGCGGCATTGAGTCTCGCCGTCACAGATGGTCAACTTTGGCGTTTATGGTTTACCAGTGTCCCTGAGCCAACTGAGATGAAGCTCTATGTGGCTAAAGCACTCGAAGAAAAAGCGCGGGGCCTGAGTTTTCCCTTTGCGGTGCGGGATAGAGTGTCAGGGGAAATCGTCGGATGCACGCGAATTTGCAACTGGGAGTCTGATAATCGCCGTCTTGAGATTGGATACACTTAGTATGCTAAACGTGCCCAGCGCACTGGGATTAATACTGAAGCTAAACTGCTGTTATTGACCTTTGCTTTTGAAACCTTAGACACCATTGCCGTTGAGTTTCGTACTCATTGGCATAACCAAGCTTCGAGACAAGCTATTGCAAGACTGGGCGCTAAGCAAGATGGTGTATTGCGAAATCATAAGATTCTTAAGGACGGCACTATCCGCGATACCGTGGTGTATTCCATTATTGATACCGAGTGGCCAACGGTGAAAAACAGTCTGCAATTTCGATTGCGACAACGACCGCCAACACTCTAATGATAAATAGGAAAGGCCCATGGCAAGCATTATAACTCGAGTAGATGTGACTCATGTCCATGAGGTTGCAGTGTTATTCAATGAGTACCGACAGTTTTATGGGCGTAGGGATGATCTCGCGGCTGCGGAGCAGTTTATTCATTCAAGAGTGTCAGATGGCTCATCGGTGATATTTATAGCCAAAGATAATCAAGGGCTTGGATTAGGTTTTATTCAAATGTATCCCAGTTTTTCATCGTTACGCTTGGCCCCTATGTTGATCCTCAATGATGTGTATGTGACTCAACATGCCCGATGTGTCGGTATTGGGCGGGCGTTAGTGCTACAGGCCGCCAGTTATGCCAAAGCGCATAATATGAGTTATTTGATGTTAGAAACACAGCAAAAAAACCAGCGCGCGCAGGGCTTGTATGAAGGTTTAGGGTTTGTGCGTAACCAAGATTTTTATATCTACGAACTTGAGCTCCACCGAGGGCTTGAGTAGGTTTATTTATGGCGATTAAAAGGAAAAGTAACATGTTAACTCAGGTAAAAACGTTAGTATTAGGTGGTTTAGTCTTAAGTGCCAGTACTGCAGTTTGGGCTGATGAAGCAGAAAAAGCGTTTAGTAAAGAAGCCATTGAATGTGCCGCTTACTATCAAATTAGCTCAGAAGCCATTGGCGCGATGAATGCACCGCAAATGCAGGCCGTGGGTGAGCGTTTAAAAAGTTCTAAAATTGAGTCTGAGAATTTAGCTAAGAAATACAGCTCTGAAGCAGAGGTCACTCAAGCGGTTGCCGATGCTAAAGCCCGTCAAATCGAAAGCTTAGGTGGGTCAAGCAACTTAGGTGCGTTAATGGGTAAATATAAAGAAGAATGTAAAAACCTGTTAGCCGATCCACAAAAGCGTTTAAATTATTGGACTATGGCAACTATGTAATCGTAGGTTTTAGTCAGGGTAATCGTTTACGGATTGTGAAGAGAAGGAGCCTGATGGCTCCTTTTTTGCGTTAAAGTTCAATCACTAAGGAGCTGATGGGTCATTCATATTGAGTCGGTTTCCCCATAGATTTTAGCCCCGTTTGGTTTAGGGGCTGAGAACCAAGTTGCTTATTTTCGCTCGGCTGAAACTCAACCGCAGTTTTTAGGGTCTTAGTTACATGGTCAAGTATTTAAGCCTTGGGTTTAAATTTTCCTCAGTTTTAAATTCTTAGTTCAGTTTACGATATTCAAAGATAATCAAATATGAGTACTAAATAGGAGCACTATGGTATTAACAATAATGGCAGCGACTGTTTTGAGTGCTGGAGTCTGTGGCTACCATTTAATCTATGGTAAGCGGGTTTTATTGGCGCCGCTCTTGAAGGCGAATGTGTCACAGCAAAGCAAGCAAATGCTACTGTGCTTATTTCACTGCCAATCGGTATTTTTTGTGGTTTCAACGGCTGCACTTTTAGCCTGTGCACTTAAGGTGATCCCTGGGATGTATGCCTTTAGCCTGTTGTTATTCCTCGGGATGAACTACGGGATCTTTGCGATTTGGCAGTTTTATATTGCCACTCTGAGTCCACCAAATAGTGGCCAGATGATCATAGTGCAAGCGCTGATTTTCTTGCTCATTGGTATTTTGGCTATGCTAGGGCCACTCTTGTCTGCCGCGTAAATTGCTCATGATAGTTTGTAAATCATCGCGATTGAAGCGTAAGAGTTTGAAAAACAAACAGCGAATTATGGGGTTAATTGAATACCGTATTGGGCGGCGAGTTCAGCGAGCTTACCATTATTGATGAGCAGTTCAATCCAGTGTGAGAGCCTTTTGCTATCGAGCTGTGAACTGGGGTTGAGTAAAATGCCATTAGCGTATTTTTGATCCCATTCATCTGATATTAAAAGTAATTTTCTCTCTTCTGGATGAACCTTTAAATAATACTGTAGGTAAGAGTTAGTCACGGGTGCTATGTCGGCGCGTTCACGCAGAATACTTTCGATAGAGGCGTTATTGTGACTGACGAACAAGGGGCGAAATTGTTTTGCCAGCGTGTTCGCATCGGTTTCAAAGTGGGCAAACTGGTAGTGATATCCTTTGATAAACGCAATTGACTTGTTGGTTAAGTTTTTGAAATAGCTTTGGTTATGAGCTTTAGTTTTAAGTGCAATAAAGACTTCACCATCTATCATATGTAGCGGAATAAACTGAGTCGCTATTTTTTGCCATCCCCAAGCGGGATTCTCAAAGAGCATCATGTCGAAGCGACCTAAGGAATAGGCTTTATATCTGTGCTCAATACTGGTGACGGCAAATTTAAAGACCACTTCTTGTTGTACTTGATTTAATGCATTAATGATATCGAGTGTGAGACCTGTGTAACGGCCGTCTTGTTGTTGATGGACATAGGGAGCAAATTGATAACCACCGACATGAATTGTCGGAATTGACTTGGGAATCGCTGGCGACTGAACTTTATCTTGGGCGATAGCCGTGATAAATGCGCTAATGCTTAAGGCTAAACAAAAGAGTAGACGACACAACTGGCTCAATATCATAGTCACCCCTTGTTATTTTTAGCATGAATGATTTTTTACAAGTATACACAATTTAATTTGTTCAATGCTGTCGATAAAGTGCGAATTTTAAATCTGTCATAGTAAGCTAGCGCAAACAGGATGAGGGAGATTTCACATTGAGCAAGATAAAATCTCAAGTGTGTGGTTGGGTTGAACAGGGACATATCACGCAAGAGCAGGCGAATAAGCTTTATCGACAGGTGACAGTCTTGCCGGATGGGTCTAGTTGGCGTCGCTTAATCACTCATTTATTATTCTGGTTCGGTGCGTTAAGTTTTGCATGTGGGGTGATTTTTTTCTTTGCTTATAATTGGCAATCTTTGGGGCGATTTGCCAAATTTGGACTGATTGAAGTGGCGATAATACTCGCTATCACCGCATTTGCTTGGCTCTATTATCGTGCCAACATTTATTCCCCTGTTAGTTCTTATCGTAAAGACTGCACTTTTGGTGCGACGACCACCAATGGCGTGCTACTGGCCGCAAGTGTGTTAGTTGGTGGCTTATTGGCGTTAGTTGGGCAAACCTATCAAACGGGCGCCGATCCTTGGCAGTTATTCGCGCTATGGGCATTCGTTATCTTACCCTTTGCTTGGGTGGCGGGATTTGATGGTTTGTGGCTGTTGCTGGTGGGACTGCTAAACCTCAGCATAGGGATATTTCTGGATTCCTTTTCCCATTTCTGGGGATTATTTTGGGGCGCTCAAGGACAATTGCTGATCTTTATCTGTTTGAATTTAGTTATCTATTATGCTTTTGTACTTTTAGACCACAAAGTCGCGGGGCGCTGGCATGCGCCAATCCTTGAATATGCCTGTTCATTGTTTGCTATGGGCTGTTTTACTTGGTTAATCACTTGGCTTATTTTCGACGATTTCCTTGAAAGTGATAGCTTCAGCACTGGGATCTTCTGTGGTTATTTTGCCCATCTGATATTCGGATTCGTTATTTTTCGTTATAGATTACCACGCATATATCCCTTGGCCTTGGGCGGTTTTAGCCTGATTGCCGTAGGCGCCGCGTTACTGATAAAGCTGATGTTTGAGGATAATGACCCCATAGGTGGATTTTTGTTTATTGGGCTTTATATCATTTTGGCAAGCACAGGTTTGAGTATTTGGTTGAGGGAGCTAAGCCGGAAACTTAAACCTCAGTTTGTAGGAATCGCCACCCAAGGGAGCGTGGGCGTGGGAGATGTTCATGAGCAACAATAATGGTTTACAGGATAGCGAAATGATCACTCGACCCTGCACTGATAGTGTTACGTCAATCGACGCTTCGAGTGAATTAAGTCTAATCAAACACTGGCAAGCTTTGTATGCCGAAGGCAATGTTAGTGCAGCTCAAATGCCAGAAGACCATGATATCCCTTGGTATATTGCCACTATGCAGGCGTTTGCTGCTTGGATAGCGGCGTTGTTTTTATTGAGCTTCATGATGGCAGTGTTTGGTGCCATTTTTGAGCATGTTGAAGAAGATGTCATTTTATTTATCGGCTTAACCTATTTAGCCTTGGGGGTTGGGCTGTATTTTTTACCGCGGCAACAGATTTTTATTGAACAATTTGCTTTTGCCGCCTGTTTGAGTGGTTTGATCAGTGTGGCATGGGGATTATTTGATTTAATTAACAATGATTTTAGCCTCACATGGTATCTCTGTATGGTGGGTATTACATTGTTACTGTGGGGCTTGATTGCCCACGGGCTAGCCCAGTTTGTATTCGCTTTTTGCTTAAGTTGGTGCGTGATTGGCCTGATGGCAAAATTTGAACTGCTCAATTTTAGCCCGAGCCTTTTTGCCGTAGTCATTAGTCTAGTGTTATTAAATATCAATCAGTTCGGGCGTCATTATCGCAGGGCTCGGATGCTCATCTATGGTTTCGCACTCGCGTTGCTTTCGTTGCAGTTGATGCACGCTTTTAGTATGGACAGTATTTTTGAAGCCTTATTTAGCCCTTGGCAGCAAAGCCTGTGGCTGACACTGACTCATCTGTTGATTATTTTCGCTATTTGCGGATTTTTATTGGTGACAATCTTGCGCGAGCGCCAGCAATCACTAAGCTCACCAGCGGCGCTGGGGTGTGTTATCGGTTTAGTCATCGTTAGCGGTTTATCCTTACCTATGCAGGGTTTATCAACGGCTATTCTATTGATCTTGCTTGGTCATTATTGCAACGAGTCTTGGTTGAAAGGTATGGGAATGGTGTCGGCGCTGTTATTTGTCAGCGGGTATTATTATTCCCTAGAGACGACTCTGTTACTTAAATCTGGTTATTTGATGGGCTTAGGCGCCTTGCTGTTGGTGGCAAGGTTAGTGATGTGGCGGTTATTTCCTGCCAATGAAAATGCCAAGGAGACTATGTGATGGGCAATGTGAAGGGAAAACTGTCGGCCCCACATAAATGGGCGCTGGGCATAGTACTGTTCACGACTGTTGCGATTCTCGCTGGCGTGAATTGGCGCATTTTCAAATTCGAACAACTGCTTAATCACGGCCAAGTGGTGCGTTTTGCATTAGCACCGGTCGATCCGCGCTCATTAATGCAGGGTGATTACATGGCGCTTGAATATGCCATTGCGCGCGATGTGCGTAGCGCCTTAGCGCCGCAACAAATGCAGGGGCAGTTATTACTGGCTGTTGATGGGCAAAAAGTGGCGCGTTTTGTGGACTTTTATACCGACCAAGCACTCGGTAAAGATCAACTACGAGTGCAGTTTCGTGTCCGTGGTAATCAAATTAAGCTCGCATCGAACAGCTTTTTCTTTGAAGAAGGACAAGCCGATCATTTTAGTGCAGCAAAATACGGTGAGTTTAGAGTGAATTTACAAGGTGAGTTACTGCTCGTCAGTTTACTCGATGAAAAGCTTCAGCCCTTATAACCCTGTGTCAGGATTGTCATCCATTGGTTCTGCTTACTTGATTAACCTCGATTTATCTCTGGCCGCACTGTGTAGTGCGGCCAGCATCTCCCGTACTGCTTTCTTCCTAGTTCTGATCGCTAAATCGCACGAATAACATCCACCTTAAGTTGCAACTTTGATGCAACCAATTTGTAACCTTGACCGCCTATAGTATTGTCAGTCTTCGAGGTGACATCACCTTGAAGCATCTAAGCGCATCAATTAAATACCAAATATTAAAACAATACATTTAGGGGTCTCAATGTTTAACACTAAAACTGTGCTGGCGTTAGCCATCAGCAGCGTTTGTGGGCTTGCCCATGGCGCGGATAATTTGATCATTTCTGAATATGTCGAAGGCAGCAGCAATAATAAAGCTATCGAACTGTATAACCCAACCGCGGGCGCTATTGATTTAAGCCAATACCAATTGCGCTTCTATTTTAATGGCAGCACAAACGTCGGCACGACCATTGCGCTCACTGGCTCATTAGCGGCGGGGGCGACTTATGTGGTTGCCGATAATGACTCTTCTGCCGATATTCTTGCGGTTACCAATCAACAAAGTACCGCCAGCTTCTTTAACGGCGACGATGCGATTGAACTGACCTATCAAAATCAAGTCATTGATAGTTTAGGCCAAGTCGGTGTTGATCCCGGTGCCGAGTGGGGCAGTGGTGATCTCTCCACTCAAGATAATACCCTGCGCCGTAATCCTGATCTGCTGATTGCCGATCCTATCAGTACTGATGCAGTAAGCTTTAGCACTTGGCTAGGTTTTGCTAAGGACGATGTTTCTGATCTTGGTAAGTTCAGTGCGGGTACGCCAACCGATCCCGTCGACCCTCCACCAAGCTCTTTAGTGTGCGGCGAAGAAGCCACAGCAATTCATGCGCTTCAAGGCGCGGGCGCTGCTAGCCCTCTCAATGGTCAAACTTTAGTGGTTGAGGCGGTTGTCGTCAGTAATCAAGAAGCAGGTCTTAAGGGCATTTTTGTACAAATGGCCGATAACGAAGCCGATAGCGATCCCCAAACCTCGGAAGGTGTGTTTGTGTATACCGGCACTGCACCCACAGCTTATGTGGCAGGCGATCGTATTCGTTTAAAAGCCAAAGTCACTGAATATCAAGGCTTAACTGAACTAACGACTTTATCTGATCACAAGTTGTGTGCCACAGGACAAACGTTACCGACGGCCGCGCTAGTGACCTTACCTGTTAACAGCAGTGATGATTTTGAGCCCTTTGAGGGCATGCGTGTTCGTTTTAGCCAAGATTTAGTGGTGAATGAAGTCTACAATCTAGGCCGTTATGGCGAGATTTCATTAGGTAGTCAGCGCCACTTTATCGGTACGCAAGTGGCTGCACCGGGCGCGGATGCGCTGGCAGTGAGTGCGGCTAACCAACGTGACAGTATTTTATTGGATGATGGTTTAACGGCGCAGAATCCTGATCCTGTGCAATTCCCCGCACCAGGTCTGAGCGCATCAAACACAGTGCGTGTAGGCGATAAAGCCACATCGCTTACGGGTGTAATGCACTATGGCTTTAATTTGTATCGCATTATGCCAATCGAAACGGTGAACTTTGTGGCGGAAAACCCACGCCCAATCGTACCCACATTGGTTGAGGGCGGTAATCTAAAAGTCGCTAGCTTTAACGTACTTAACTACTTCAATGGTGATGGCCAAGGTGCAGGATTCCCAACTGCTCGTGGTGCCAATACGTTAAGCGAATTTGAGCGTCAAAAGGCGAAGATTGTCAGCGCCATGGTGGGCATTAGTGCCGACGTATTTGGTTTGATGGAAATCGAGAACGATGGCTTTGGCGCTAATTCGGCCATTGCTGATTTAGTCGCAGGTTTGAATGCTGCTGTGGGTGAAGCGCGTTACGCTTATATCGCGCCAACAGGCATGAATGCGATTGGCACCGATGCCATCACAGTTGGCTTGATTTATCGTAGCGATAAAGTCACGCCGCAGGGCACTGCACGCATTCTATCCAGTGCAAATTCGCCATTGGATGATGACCAAAAGCCTTTGTTTGACGATAGCAAAAACCGTCCAATGCTGACCCAAGCCTTTAGCGTGAACGGCAGTGAAGAAGGCGTGGTGGTTGCAGTTAATCACCTTAAATCTAAGGGCAGTGAATGTGCGGGCGATCCTGATCTCAATGATGGTCAAGGCAACTGTAATATCACTCGTACCCGTGCGGCGACGGCTGCCGGTCAATGGATCAGCGAGCAATATCCAGATCAAGGCGTATTGTTGATTGGTGATTTGAACGCCTACGCGAAGGAAGATCCATTAACGGCGTTAGGTAACGCGGGCTTTAGTGAGCTGTTTGCCAAACTTGAAAAGCCGAACCCTTATTCCTATGTATTCTCGGCAGAATCGGGTCAGTTGGATCATGCTTTAGCGAATGCTGCCTTATTAGATAAAGTGGTGGATGTAACTGAGTGGCATATCAATACCGACGAACCGCGCGTATTAGATTATAACGAAGAGTTTAAGACGCCTGCTCAAATCCAAGACTTATTCGCTACTGATGCGTATCGCTCATCGGATCACGATCCTGTGGTGATTTCACTCTTGCTCGACGCGGAAAAAGTCGCGCCAGTGGCCAGTTTCACTCAAGTGGTGAATGGCACTGCGGTGCAACTGACATCCACTTCAACCGACAGCGACGGACAAATCGTGTCTGCCGAGTGGCGCTTTGGTGATAACACAGTGGCAGTGGGTGAGGTAGTGACTCACAGTTACAGCCAAAGCGGTGAGTATCTTGTCACGCTAACAGTGACGGATAACGACGGCCTAACCCATAGCACGTCGCAAACGGTGTCTGTGGTTGTTGGAGAGGTGAAACAACCACCCGTTGCGCAAATTCAACGTATCAATTTATTGTTCGTCGATATGTTTATCTCGACTAGCTATGATACCGATGGCGTAATCAAGCAACATAAATGGACGTTCGACAATGGCACCCGCGCTAACGGTCAAGTGGTACTCCGCCTTGCCCGTCGTGGACAACACACTGTTGAACTGACCGTTAAAGATAACGACAAGTTAACGGATACCACGACGCTGACGT
The DNA here is from genome assembly GCF_013283205.1 of Shewanella sp. ISTPL2. Classification (NCBI taxonomy): domain Bacteria; kingdom Pseudomonadati; phylum Pseudomonadota; class Gammaproteobacteria; order Alteromonadales; family Shewanellaceae; genus Shewanella; species Shewanella sp. ISTPL2. Next base: position 1,286,474 of record NZ_JAAPAV010000001.1, read on the forward strand.
ATCGTTAAGCCCATCTATTATTCCGTTAATTTTTAAGTGACGCCAAGCCCGCAGCCGCGGGCTTTTCTTTTTGCCCAAAAGCAAAATAAAGTTGTTGTCAGTTGTGACGCATCAATTTTCATTGTTTCCCCAGTGACTCATCACCTCTTTATTTAACAAGAAGCCTCCCTGAGGGCTCTAATAAAATATCCCTGTTTTAGAAGGTTACAGGTGCAACAATGCCAATTTTAACTAACCCTTCTGCTGTTCGTTTAGCTAAAAAGCTATTGCCACAAAGTTTACCACAGCTTGAAGTTCAGCCATTTGTTGTCTGATAATTTGAGATACATAAAGTAATGACTACCAAAAAGTAATGACTACCAAAAAGTAATGCCTGACCATCAGGGATTTCATAAATCGTTACAGTTGATCAGACTTTGAAGTGATTCTCGGGAGCAAAATCTAGTATTTGGCGTTAGCTTTGGGTTAAAGCACTTCTGCTCCATTCTTAATTGAAACCAGTAGACTCGTCGTATCAAGCTTGGATAATTGACCGGCCTTTGTTAATGAGTATTGTTGTGCTTACAGCTATTTTGGAAAAATAAGGCAACAAATCAACAAATAATAATGTGTGATTTTTCTTTTTTTCTATATGTATAGAACGTTAATTGGGATCTGAGGTGACGGTAAAACAAGAAAGTAATCTGTTGATTTATTGAGCAGTGATAATGCAACAATTCAGCGCAAAATGTTTAGCCATGATTCAACCATGTATGGTTGGGGAGTAGAGCCCCAATGCATTAATCTTTCGTTAATAACAACCGCTGGTGAGCTCACCACTCTATAGTCCATCATCACTTCTGGATTTGACTCCATAATCAAGTTAATACTGATGCCACGATTAGTCGCGATAGTAGTGATTAACGCTGCTGTACTTGTGCATTTTGTGCATCCATTGCCCAAAACTTTTATGTATAGCATTTTTTACACTCTCACAAAATGGATCATTCACTCAGTGCCACAGTTATTGGAGATAGGATAAGGACACTTTGCAAAAATTCACTTCAATGTGATAACGGTTAAAATCTATGTGCGCACTATGCCTTTTGGTTTTATTCTAATCAACTAGAGCTTCATTAAAATTTAGGTGTTTTTCTTAAATTTTTGTTAACCTTAGTGTGCTTAAGTAAGGTAAAAACGTAAGTGCTCCATACAACTGATGACCTAAGTAGTCTTCACTACTCATACACTTAAGCTATAATTTTTTAATATCAGAGCTTAAGTATTCGTACTAATTATGTTAATTACTAATACTTTACAACTCTCTCTTTTCGTTTAATATGCGAATTACAATCACTTTTTTATGTAGGATTATGGACCCTCACCGACGATACGCTGTAACTTCATTTGTTGCAGCCATTATCAATAAGCATTGTCTTTCCATTTATTTCAATGAGTTAAGACAAGTATCTACACAATCAAATACACGGCTAATCAAAAAGTTGATAGCAGGTAGTAGATGGTTTGTTCTGAGAATTTCAAATCATACCCCAAGCCCGTTCTGGGAAAGGTCCTTTCGTTATATTCTTTTGTTTTTTAAGAAGATTATTTCATGAGTTGTATCTAAGCTATCTTTCGATATTTAGCTGAGCTCATTGAGTTTCAGTATCAATTGTCTATTCATTTTTTCTTGTTCAACTTAAAGCGGAACCCAGAGCCACGACTATGGAAATTTTTATTCTTATTGGTTTGATTGTGTTAAATGGCTTATTTGCTATGTCGGAAATCGCCATTGTGACTGCTCGCAAGTCACGGCTAACTGCCCTTGCTCATGGCGGTAGCAGCACTGCTAAAGCAGCACTCAAACTGGCAGAAGATCCAACGCAATTCTTGTCAACTGTGCAGATAGGCATAACATCAATAGGGATCTTAAACGGAATATTTGGTGAATCCATCCTCGCCGAACCTTTGTCACTTTGGCTTCAGACTTTTGGTCTAAGTCCAGATTTAACCAACATCTTTTCAACCGTTCTAGTGGTTATCATTGTCACTTATGTGTCAATTGTCATTGGTGAGTTAGTTCCCAAGCGAATTGGTCAAGTCAGTGCGGAAAGTATTGCCTGTCTAATGGCTAAACCAATGGTATTTCTAGCAATAGCAACCAAACCATTTGTATGGATGTTATCCGGTTCAACTCATGCTCTTATGCGTCTAATGGGATTTTCGCATAGACTTGACGACAATGTGACTCAGGAAGATATTCAGGCAATGTTGCAGGAAGGTTCATCTGCAGGGGTGATTGAGCACAATGAACATGCGATGGTCAAAAATGTTTTTCGATTAGATGAACGTACTATTTCTTCTTTGATGGTGCCACGGTCTGATATTGTATTTCTCGACTTAAACCTGCCTCTTGATGCAAATCTGCGAACTGTTATGCAGTCTCCTCACTCACGATTTCCTGTTTGTCGTAACAATGTTGATGATATGGTGGGTATTATTTCAGCTAAACAACTCCTTTCACAGTCTATCGCGGGTGAACGTTTAGAACTGGTGGATCTCGTTAAGAATTGTAACTTTGTACCCAACAGCTTATCTGGAATGGAGCTACTTGAGCATTTTCGTACTACAGGCTCGCAGATGGTGTTTGTTGTTGATGAATATGGTGATTTGAAAGGGCTGGTAACGCTTCAAGATATGATGGATGCACTGACTGGTGAGTTTTTTCAGGAAGATGTGAATGATCAGATGGTGATAAAAAGGGAAGATGGCTCATTATTACTAGATGGTCTAATCCCTATTTTTGACCTAAAAGACGCTTTAGGTATAAAGCAATTGCCAAATGAAGAGGATGGGCGTTATCAAACGCTAAATGGATTTTTAATGTATGAATTAGGGAAAATACCTCAAACCACAGATATTGTTGAAGTTGCTGGTTGGCGACTCGAAATTATGGATATGGACGGTAAAAGGGTTGATAAAGTCCTTGCTCAAATGTTACCTGATGTTGATTCTTCAGAAGAATCTATATTTGTTGATTGATAAATTCAAAAGCATAGTAGTTGTCAGCTTTAGTGCAAAAAACACGTCTAAAGAGCGACCAACTAAATCTGTTCGGTGAGTCGAGCATTAGCCATAGATTTCCTCATGGTTGTTTAACTAAAAATCGTGCCCGTGAATCACTCTACATCAGACTGATTCACGCTATCCCCAATGCCCCGTTTGCAGCTATTCTGGGGCGCTTTTTTCCCTTGAGATAAATCAAATCTTTATAGAATTGATTCATCTTCCTTTTATGCCTATTCCGAATAGTAATATCGAGAGTTGATTAGTTTACAGTCAACAGAGACGTTACTAATAGCTAATCCGAATCTGACTAAGCAGAGTGAATTATCTAACAAGGTTTTGTCCGTGCGACCTGAGGTCGTATGAAGCGCTGTTCACAGCGATAAGAGTGAACCATCTGTATCACCAGATGACCCTAAGACTCTGAATAAAGCAGCGAGTCTGACAATGTAACGATATTTGGCTTTATGCCGAATGGGAACAGAATCGTGAGAGGACGTTCTTCCTGATAACCACAATCGGGTAAGTGCTAGGGTGTCAGTATGATGAACGTAAGTGAATCCATATAAGGTGCGTTATACGTGAAACAGCGGAAGTGGTTAATACGCTGTGGCCAAAAGGCACGAGAGTTGGAAAGAGATTGGACAGTGCTCTTTCGTGATCAAATAACTCTCCGCACTATAGTGGGCATCTAACCTGACGTTGCGCGACATACGGAACAGGGTAAGCCTGTATTGCTCCCCTTGGGAAAGCGGTCTGCGAAGACTGCCGATAGTCATGCAGGTAAAGGAGGCTAGAAAAAGCGAATGCCGCATTGTAATGATGCGGATACAGACTTCTATCTGGCGCGAAAGCGAGCTGACTTCTAGCTGGTCTCCCGTTGCAAGATGATTTGAAGAACTTTATTCAAGGAGAAACGCAAATGATGGCTTCAAACGAAGTTAGTGCACCTCCTGACAATGCTCAATGGCAATCCATTAACTGGAAGGCGGTTAAGCAACATGTATTAAAGCTTCAAATGCGCATTGCAAAAGCAACCCGAGAAGGTAAACACAGCAAGGCGAAAGCATTGCAGTGGATATTAACCCACTCTACATCAGCAAAATTGCTTGCTGTTAAAAGAGTTTCTCAAAATAAAGGCAGCAAAACACCAGGGATCGACGGCATTATTTGGAATAGTGATGCTCGTTGTATGACTGCGGTGAATCAACTGAGCCGGAAAGGCTATCATGCCAAACCGCTCAGGCGTATCTACATCCCCAAGAAAAACGGCAAACTCAGACCTTTAGGCATACCCTGCATGATAGATAGAGCGCAGCAAGCGCTTCATCTTCTCACCTTGGAGCCTATTTCGGAAACGGTGGCCGACCTCAATAGCTATGGCTTTCGACCTAACCGAAGCGCAGCAGATGCAATTGCACAGTGCTTCAAATGTTTATGTATGAAGCGCTCTAGCCAATGGGTTCTTGAGGGTGACATCAAAGCTTGTTTCGATAAGATAGGTCATCAATGGCTCATCGACAACATTCAATTAGATAAGCGAATGCTGAAACAATGGCTTGGATGTGGTTATGTTGATAAAGGATTGTTCTACAAAACAGCAGAAGGAACACCGCAAGGCGGGATAATCTCCCCAACGCTGATGTTGCTCACGCTGGCTGGGTTAGAACAATTGGTTAAGTCTATTGCCTGTAAAACAGGTAATAGGGTCAACTTTATCGGATATGCAGACGATTTTGTTATCACAGGTTCTTCGAAGGAAGTGCTCGTTAATGAAATCAAGCCGCAACTAATTGGTTTTCTACAGGAAAGAGGCTTAACACTCTCTGATGAGAAAACGCACATAACTCATATCGATGATGGGTTTGACTTTCTGGGATTCAATATCAGGAAGTACAACGGCAAACTGCTCATTAAGCCGAGCAAGAGCAACGTTCTATCATTTTTGAGTAATCTACGTGAATTCATCAGAAAACATCCAACAATCCCCGTTAACGATTTAATCAAAATATTGAATCCGAAACTGAGAGGATGGGCGAACTATTATCGCCACAGTGTTGCAAAGCAAGTTTTCGGTTATGTAGGGCATCAACTTTTCTGGTTGTTATGGCGTTGGGCCGTTAGGCGTCATCCAACTAAAAGTAAGGACTGGGTGAGGCGTAAATACTATATGAATCGCATAGGAGGATGGCAATTTCACGGTTGGCAGAAAATCGCCAACATGGACTGCCATTTTAATCTGGTTCAGATAGCTCAAACGTTGATAAAGAGACATGTGAAAATCAGGAGCGCAGCCATACCTTACGACCCCGAATACGAAGCTTACTTAAGTAAGCGGAAACAGGCAAAGGAAGGTCGAAACTCTTGGTTCGATCCTGTCTTAGCTGCTATGTAGGGTGCTGGGTAACAGAACACGCCTTAGTGGAGGCTTGAGCCGTATGCAGTGAAAGTTGCACGTACGGTTCTTAGGAGGGCGGCACTTGGTAACAGATGCCGTCTATCCGACAAAAGTATGTTGCGTATGCCTTTTAAACCTACAGGTTACGCGAATGCTCGAAAGGTGAGCCGTGGTGATTTGCGATACGACCGTTCGCCCTCCATGGCTCTCGTTCATAAACTTAGAATCCCTAGGCTTCTATTCACCCTGTCGACGAGCAAATACGATGGCAAGCTTATATGAGTAGGTCAAACCAATAAGCGCTCCACGGTTTAAAATGGATGGCCTAATTTATTGCCCATCATTTTATCTGTCATTTTAATTAGTTTTTATTGGTAAAATATATCTATTAAAGCTATATCATTTAGTTTTTCACTTAGTCGCTTGAGACACTAAAAAATGAATTCTGAAGTTTTAAAGTATGTAAACGAGCGTCAGCTTTCGTCTGTAATGAATAAAACAAAGTGGTGCGAGCTTGAAAAGGCATTAAATGGATCTGAAGACTTTATTCCCTATGTGCGCTACAAATTGATTTATGATGAAAACCCTAATGCAGATTTTACTGCCGTGTGGTGGCACGAGTTACTTGAAATAGCAGAAACCATTGAGTGGTTAGAAATTGACCCATTCAAAAGAGAATGGCTAGGCCGATTAGTGGCGGATCGAGTGACGGACTTTTCTGATGTTGTAAGCGCACAATTAACCCAATATTCAATTCCTTATTCAATAGAAAATGGTATGTTTCGGATTTGGGGTTATCTGAGGAGGGATGAATCTCCAGAATTTATTTAACTGAAGAGTTATATCTCTGTAAGTCACTTATTTTTTTTCAAGCTAAACCACTCAAAACTGAGACGTCAATACTGATTGTTGGGATTGAGCATAGAGACAAAAGACATTAAAAAAGTGCTTTATTTTTCAATAAAGCACTCATTTTAAAGCGACTCAAGCACTCGTTAACCTACTGAGCACAGTACTGATTAAAGGACCGATCAAAGTACTATGTAGAGTGGCCAGCCGAGGAGGCCGACGAGACCTTCCTTGTGTTCGAATCTTTCTAAGCGTTCGGGTGAAGCATCGCTGAGTAATAGTTCGCGGTAGCTTTTCGCAAAGTGCAGGGTACGCAGTAGGGCGGGGGCAAAGTTTTTACCGAGATCTTTACTGATGGTTTCAGCGAGTTCTGCGGGTAATTCTGCTAACGCTTTCTGGGTTTCCAATTCGATATGCTCACGGGTAAACCATTCCTCTTTTAAGGTGATTTTGCCGATACGCTTTTTCAAATCCTGTCTGACTTTGGCGCCATCAAACAACAATCGATACAGTACCGCTTCGGCTAATACACTCTCTAGATTGAGAAAATCTAGCGGATCATAGCTCGATTGCGCGTAAAACTGTGCCAATAGGGCCGCAATTGACTGTTGGCGTTGATGCTCAAGCAGGGCATCTTGATAGGCTTCATAGCCTAACCATTCTTCTGCATCTGGCGGGCTAGACACTTGTTCAAGCAAGAACTTGTCGACATCGCCGTACAGTGACTTGCCGTTGACGAGTTTGTGCTTGCTGACAGTGCTGAGCATGCTCCAGCCTTTTTGAAAGCATTTGACTACGCCATCGGCGGTGATCAACAGGCGTATTGCCTGCTGCGGATTCTGGTTTGATAACTCCATCAAACCAAGACTCACCACACCAATGACATCGTGCGCTGCTTGTTCGAGCAGGTGCATTTTGTACTTGTTGTAAAACTTATCGGCCAGTTTGAGGCTCATCAAAATGGCTTTGGATTTGATTTGTGACAGCTGTTCACCGCTCAGCGTTTCGTCTGCTTGGCCTTGGATCAATACCTTGCTCAGGTAGGGTCCTTGATCTACATCACGCAGTACCAGTTGCATCAAATAATTCCTTAATCCAAAAAGCTAAACATATCATCGACTTCAGCGTATTCATCCGTCACTTGGTTTTTCTCTTTGGCTTGAATAACCAGCTCGTTGACAAACTTGCTGATGATCATTTCCCAACCTGAGCTTTCGTTACGCAGCAGACTCTTAATGGCTTTTTCAACATCGGGCGCGAGCTCGTGGATCAAGGCCATTAGGCTGCGTGGGTCGTCTATGCTGAGGCTGTGTGCATCTTCACTGGCGACGCGGCTGTCGTAGCCGATGGTTTCAGTGTCTTCTTCGTCATCATAGAGATCTGTGTAGCCGTCTTCATCTTCATGCTTTTCGCCTAACATCATTTCGATGAAAGGGATCGACAGGTAGAAGAGGCCCGCAGGATCTTCGGCGATACATTCTAGAATCGCAGTTTGCTTTTCTTCGCTATCTTGAATGCGAATTAAATAGGTCAAAAAATCAAAGGTATGCTGAATAAGTTCTTCGGCATTGTTTTTGATTTTTTCTTCCCAGTACAAAGGTTGCTGACAGACGATGTCGCGAATTTGTTCCGGGGTCATGAGTTCAGACATGATCGAAGGACAAGAGATATCATGGTGACTGTTGATTTGCGTCAGCGTGACGATATCCATGTGTTCGATAACTTCGACTAATTGCTCGTCGCTCATGGTATTTGCAATGATTTCAAAGCGTTTGCTCGCTTGCTTTGGCTCTACGTCCGCCAACTCTTTAATTTCGGCGACGGTAATCTCAATGAGACTAGTGTTCATTAGCGGTCCTCATCATCGTAGTGATCGTAGTAGCCATCTTCCTCTTCGCCTTCATCATCGTCGTCGTTATCTGAGGTGCCAACATAATCGTTGTCATCATCTTCATCGTCGTGATGTTTTGCTGCTGGCGTTGCTTTACCTTGAGTTTCAAGTAAATACAGCACGGCGCAGCTTTCAATTAGTAAGGTTTCCGAGTAACCACGCACGGCTAACACTAAAGGTAAATCAGCATTGTTAAAGCCAATCGTGACTTTAAACTCATCCCACTCGGGTTGAGTTGCCGTGTTTATCCAATGTGCCCACTTGAGTTTGGCTTCGGCGGGAAACTTAATTCGACCGTAAAGCGCGACAGGCAGGTACTCAGGCACAGTCTCGAGCATCTTAGGATCGGCTTCTAACACCTTTTTGATTTGGCTAGTAAATTGCTCTAGCGCTTTAGGTGTATCGGGATCGTCGTAGGACTCGATATTGTCGTAGGCATTATTTTTTAGCTCATTAATGCGTGAGATATTCAGTTTTTTGACCATTTGACACTACTCTAGAAAACGCTCAAGGATAAAATTGATCCCACAGCTCGCGCATAGCGCTCGCGGGATCGGTCACTATGACGTTATTGAAATCTTTGATAAACGCGTTACGTCGCTTAGGATCGGACAACACATCATAAGCATTTTTAACGCGTTCAAGTTGTACGGCGGCTTGCTGCTTTTCCTCTTCCGAGGCGCCTAACAACTTGTCGGGATGATATTTGTTTGACAGCCGTCGATAGGCTTTTTTAATGTCGTCTTCTTTGGCACTGGGTTTTATACCAAGCACACTAAAGTGGTTAATCATACTTGTACCTGCAGGCGATGGGGCTGATATCGCGAGATAAAAAGGGTTTGACTCTGATTATCTTTAAATTCGTGGAATTATGATTAGTCAGCCGTGGATGATAGCAGAAATTCCCACTCAGCGGCAAACGCGCGAGCAGGAATTTGTGCTTTAGTGAAGGGTTAAAAATCCTTTAAACTTTAATCTGTTGTGGCGCATGGATTAAGTCTACCGCTATGCTGTTGAAATCCGGTTACCTAGCCAGATTGACAGCTAACTTAACCTTGTTTTAGGCGAGATAATGGCCCTCGATTAAGGGCAATATTTTAGCGCCGAACAGTGCCGAATCCTTCGCTAAATACACTCACACAGAGCTAACCCACACTCGCCTCGGCCACGTTAGGCTGAGCTAACGCCGTAACCGCTAAGTCAGACTAGACACTAAACGCAGGTTCATTCCAAGTGTGAGCATTTGTTTTTGTTCTCGCTGTAAATCTTTCATAAACAAGCTGATTTTCCGCTTATGGCTTGGTAGTACTAGCATGAGTCCATCGGGGATCACTTTAATATGATCTAAGGTCAGCGTCTTAGCGATACGGCCAAGATTGAGCAAGACAGCGAGCCTAAGCAGGCTGAGTAGGCGATTGAGCGTGAGCTTATGGTTGGGATCGAGTTCAGCGAGCATTAATTCGTTAGGCTTTTTTCTGTGGTTGGTGATAAGTCGCGCTAAATCCAGCTGTAATGCTTCGCTAAACCCAGGTAAGTCACTGTTACTGATAATGTAACCGCCGTGTTTGTGCAGGGATTTTGAATTAATGTGTAATCCGATTTCATGTAAAGTCGCGCTATAGGCAAGCAAGCGCGCATGGGGCCTTAATTGCCATTCATCGGCGACCTGTTCAAACAAGGCCATAGCAGTGTCGCGTACCTTAGCCGCGTGGGCCATATCGATATGATAAAGCTGGGCAATACTGTCGACGGTGCGGTGGCGAATATCCTGATATTGACCAATCTTTGCCAGTTCATAGAGTACGCCTTCACGCAGTGCTCCTGGGCTAAACTCAAGTTTTTGAATCGGTAAGCGCCTAAAAAAGCTGATCAAAATGGCAAGTCCGGCGGGCACTAAGGGAATGCGTTTATCATCGACGTTGGCAAATTGGATTTGGCTAATATGGCCACATTTGATTAACTTGATTTTGAGCTGTTTGAGTCGTGGCAGCGTGATGGTTTCATCGCCGTGCTCTTCTTGAATTGCTTCGCAGATGGCTTTTACTGTGCCTGAGCTACCCAAGGTGAGTTCCCAGCCACCCGCGAAATATTCCTTTGAGAGCGACGCGAACTGCTTATCGGCCGCACTTTGGGCATCGCGAAATGAGGCTGGGGTGATGAGCCCATCAATAAAGAAACGCTCATTAAAACTCACACAACCGCAGCGCAGGCTAGATAACTGAGTTGGGGTATTTTTCTGGCCGATCACCACTTCGGTAGATCCGCCACCGATGTCGATGACTAAATTACTTTTCCCTAGCACTTGGCTTTGGGCAATACCGTTATAAATCAAACGCGCTTCTTCATGGCCCGAAATGACCTCCACCGGATAGGGCATGATGGCGAGTGCAGCCTCGATAAACTGATCGCGGTTTTTGGCGATTCTCAGAGTGTGGGTGGCGACTAATCTTACTTGCGCTTGGTCGAGATTGGAAAATCGTTGGTTAAAATCCCGTAGGCAATTGAGTCCACGTTCTATGGCATCATTGTCGAGAATATTTTGCGCATTGAGCCCAGTGGCGAGCTGAACCTGTTGTTTTTCTTTATGTAAAATCTGCAAACTGCCATCTTGCTCGCGGGCAATGACCAGATGAAAACTGTTCGACCCCATATCGATGGCGACAAAGTGGCGCGATTTAGAGTTTGCGAGTACATTGCTGGGCGTAGCGTGTGACTGTGTGTGCGAATATGTGGTTACCAATCGGATTATCCCTAGGCAATCAAAGCGATATAAAGCCAGCGATTAGCTGGCTTTGGCCCGTAACTCAGGTGTTATGTCAGGCTGAGTTTTCACTTCTCGCTCAGCGTCACCCTCATGGGTGGACATACGTAAGGCATTAAATTCTTGCAGTTGGCGCTTCTCATAATTAATCAGATATTGATAAATGGCAATTTGAGAACGCACTTTTCGTTTGTTACCGCGATTCCGATAAGGATTACTTTGTTCCTTGTTGATGACACGTGCTTTAGTGTTGTCATTGAACTGTAAGGATAAAATATCCATTATCATCTGTTTTAGGCGCAGATCATAAATCGGCACACTCACTTCGACGCGATTATCTATGTTGCGGCTCATCCAGTCGGCGGAGCAGATAAAGAGTTTGTTCTCTCCACCCGCGTGGAACAGCATCACCCGCGAGTGTTCGAGGAATCGGTCGACGATACTATAGACTTCGATGTTGTCGCTGATCCCCGGAATTTGCGGGATAAGCGAACACATGCCGCGAATAAGTAACTTGATTTTGACCCCAGCCGCCGAGGCTTCATAGAGCTTTTGTACTAAGGATTCATCGAGTAAGTTATTTAGTTTTAAGGTAATCGCCGCCTTCATATGGCTTTGGGCATTGACGATTTCATTATCAATCAAGTGACTCAGTTTTTGTCTGGCATCGTAGGGCGACACGATTAAATGCTGGAAGTTATCGCGGCGATACGGATGCTCAATTAAGTCAAACACTTGCTCCACTTCACGGGCAATTTCTTGATTGGCGGTGAACAGCGACAAGTCAGTGTAGACCCGCGCCGTGCCTTCGTTAAAGTTGCCTGAGCCGACGTGACAATAAAGTTTGATTTCCCCTTGTTCTTCGCGGCCAATTAAACACAACTTGGAATGCACTTTTAAGCTGGTGATACCGTGGTGAACTTTGACGCCCGCTTCGGCCAAGATGCGGGTCCATTCGATGTTGGATTGCTCATCGAATCTGGCCCTGAGTTCAATTACGGCGGTGACTTGTTTGCCGTTTTTCACTGCATCGATAAGCGATTGCATCACATGGGATTTTTTCGCCACTCGATATAAATTAATTCGAATAAAGCGCACCGCCGGATCGTATGCCGCTTGGCGTACCATTTCGGTAAAGTGGGAAAACTTATGGTACGGATAATTGAGCATGATATCGCCCATCCGAATTGCATCGAAACTGTTGGCACTGCGGCCAAAACCTGCACTATTGAGCGCCGGTAGTTTTTCGTTTTCGAGGTAGTCGCGGCTCGGGTTGGGGAAGGCGATAAAGTCTTTAAAGCTGTGGTAACGCCCGCCTGGGATCAAACATTCGGTCGAGCTGATGTTCAGGTTTTCTTTGAGCATCACCAACATGTGTTCAGGCATTTCTTTGTCGTACACTAAGCGTACAGGCTCGGCGGTAAGACGTTTTTTCAATCCCTTGGTCATTTTCTCAAGCTGGGTTTGTTCAAGCTCGTCAGTGATATCAAAATCGGCATCGCGGGTTAACTTCATCGAATACACTTCGATAGCATCGTACTCGAAGAAGGGGCCAAAGAGTTCATCGACGCAGTGGCGAATAATGTTATCTAATAAAATCAGATATTTTTTCGCTTTACTCTTTTCGGCTGGGAGTTCGATAAACCGCGGTACATTTTTAGTCGGCACTTCGACTAAGGCGTATTGGCGGCGAGCTTTAGTGAACAAACACACACACAAATAGGTGGCGTCGTCGTTGATTTGCTTGATCAGATCGCGATTATTATTGACCATAAGCGGCGCGATATGGCGTTTGAAATGGTCTCTAAAATGCTTTTTCAGCCAGTCGCTGTGGAACTCGCTTAATTGTTTCTCATTGATTAACAAAATATTACGACGTACAAGTTCGCGCATTAAATCCGTGTATATGCCATCGAACCTTTCTTGCAATGCCATCACTTTCGATTGGATCTTGGCCATTAAATGGCGGCTATTACTGCGACCTTCCTGCAGGGATGACAGCAAAATGGAGCGTCTGACCGCAGCCACACGCACCCTAAAAAACTCATCCATGTTATTGGAAAATATCCCTAAAAAGCGCACTCGCTCCACTAAGGGAACATTGTGATCGCAGGCTTCTTGCAATACCCGCTCATTAAAAGACAACCAAGAGAGTTCTTTATCAATCGAAAGTTTATCGGTATTCGGGGACACTGCACAGCTCCTTTAAGCAAGCGTCATGGCGCAATATACAATAGCATTCATCCGCCGTTGTGCAATCAGATTTACTGCCGACAAGTGAAGGAATTTCAATGATAAATATTGCGTACACGCCAAAATCAGTCTGGGATTTATCTGGGATAAAGATACGAGGGAAATATGTCAACTTGATGACGAGTGTGACAGAAATATGACCTTATGATGATCATCTTGGATTGAGCTTAAACTCTGTTCGCGTCACTGCGATTTAAGCCTTGAGAAACTGTGCAAGCGTGGCTTACTGGAGAATAAATCCGTCAGTGTTAACTCCTTGGGCATTATCGCAAACTATGTTATCTTGCTCGGCTTTTTTATCGCGGGAGTATAAAGGTATGTTTGTTGGATTTGATTATGGTAGTGCTAACTGCGCAGTAGGGATCATGCTGGATGATGGTGTGCAGTTATTGGCGTTATCAGAGCAATCAGCTTATTTGCCTTCGACCTTATACGCGATGGACAGGGAACTGATCGCCGAGGCGGTTTATCGTGGTCTTCCCACTGAATTGAAAGCCGATTACGCCAAAAAGCGCGCCGCGCAATTGAGTCGTGCCCGTATGGTGCGTCATGAGTTAGATCTCGATGCCGATGTTCAGGCTGTATTTGTTGGCGAGCAGGCGGTAAGCGCGTATTTAGAGATGCCGGAGGAGGGATTCTATGTCCGTTCGCCAAAATCCTTTTTAGGCGCGACAGGACTTAGACCCGAACAAGTGGCCCTGTTTGAAGATATTGTTACCTTGATGATGCAGCACATTAAAGTGCGCGCCGAATCTGTGTTAGTTGAAAAGGACCTTATTAAACAGGGTAGCACTGCGATGATCACCCATGCGATTATTGGTCGTCCGGTGAACTTTCAAGGCATAGGCGGAGAAGAGAGTAACCGTCAGGCCGAAGCCATTTTGACCTTAGCGGCAAAACGCGCGGGTTTCATCGACGTTGATTTTCTGTTCGAGCCGTTAGCGGCGGGGATGGATTATGAAGCGACCTTGACCGACAACAAAACGGTATTGGTCGTCGACGTCGGCGGCGGTACAACGGACTGCTCTGTGGTCAAAATGGGACCCGCCCATAAACAAAAAGCGGATCGCAGTGAAGATTTCCTCGGTCACAGCGGCCAGCGGATCGGCGGTAACGATCTCGATATCGCCCTTGCAATGAATGCCTTTATGCCGCACTTTGGTTTAGGTTCCTTGATGATCAATGGTAAACCTATGCCCAGTAAAACATTTTGGAATGCGGTCGCAGTGAATGATATTAGCGCCCAGCGAGAATTCAGTACCTTAAGTAGCCGTAAATTGATTGATGAATTGGTTAAAGAAGCCGAGCAGCCACAGTTACTGAAGCGATTGTTAAAGGTGCAACAGCAGCAGTTAAGCTATCAACTGGTTCGCCAAGCCGAGCGTGCGAAAATTGCACTGTCAGATACCGATAATACTGATGTTAATCTGGATTTTATCGAAGTGGCGCTGTACGCGGGTGTGAGTCGTGAATTGTTTGAAAATGCCATTGAGCCGTCACTGACGAAAGTGGAAGCCCTGATGCACCAAGCGCTCACGCAAGCTGCAAAAACTTTGGCTGCAACAAATGTCGCGGTAAACCGCTCAGCAACAGAGGATTTATCCGCTGAAGCAGAGTGCAAACCCGATGTGATTTACGTGACGGGGGGTACGGCACGAAGCCCTGCGATTTATGCGAAAATCGCTGGTATTTATCCCGATATTCCGGTCGTGGTCGGCGATCACTTTGGTTCTGTGACAGCAGGATTAACCCGCTGGGCACAAAAGCTATTCGCTACGCATTAATATATAAGCGCTAGCATATCAGCACTAATGTAAAAGGATGTATGAATGAAAACTCTGTTGAAGTGTGCGTTTGCGGCCTCTGTAGGTTTATTGCTTGCGGGTTGTGGTGACGATGTGGGTAAGGTGAGCTTAGGGCTTTTTACCACTAAAGATGTGATTATTGATGCTAAAAACGATCCTAAAATACCTGGGGTGACTTGCCATATCAGTCGTATCGAAGCCAATTTAGATTTTGCTGATCCGTCCGATATGGGGATCAGTTGCCGTCAAACTGGGCCAATTACTGCGGCCGATCTGGCGAAGATAGACATGGGAAAACACGGCGAAGTGATTTTCACCGAATCCCTGAGTATTTTATTTAAGTCATTAAAAGTGCGCCGAATTTATGATGCGCAAAATCAGACTCTGTTGTATTTGTCCTATTCGACGAAAGAGACCAATGGTAGCCATAAACATGCGCTCTCAACAGTGCCGCTTTATGGCTCTGCGGCTTGGGTCGATCCTGCATTAAGTATTGGAGCGAAAGCGAATTAATCGCTGTAGAGTTTATGGTTTAGCGATTTATTTGCGATAAGCATAATGATATTGCAATAAAAATTCGTATTTGTATCAGTATCGATAAGAGAAGGGGCAGAATATTTATTCCGCCCCTTTTTTATATATTCTGCTAGCACTTAGCACATTAAATATCGTTACTTAGCTTTGGCCGCCAATACAGCGTTAAAACGTTCAAACCCAGCACTGAGATCGGCGATTAAATCAGCGGGATCTTCTAAACCAATATGTAAACGGATCAAAGGTTTGCTCGCATCCCATTGAGTTGCTGAGCGGATTTTTTCAATACCGAAAATGCCGAGGATTAAACTCTCGTAGCCGCCCCAAGAAAAGCCCATCTTAAAGTGACTCATATTTTCAACCAGTGCGGTGACCGCATCGCCATCGCCCTGTTTTAAGATAAAGGAGAACAAGCCGTTGGAGGCACTAAAGTCGCGTTTAAAGAATTCGTGCCCAGGGCATGTCTCGAACGCGGGGTGACGCAGATGATCGACTTCTGGCCGGGTTTTCAACCAGTTGGCCACTTGCAGGGCATTTTTTTCATGTTGCGCCATACGCACGCCTAAGGTACGTAGGCCGCGGGCAGCAAGGTACACATCGTCTGGCGATGTGGTTTGTCCCATCAAATAGCTGTGTTCACGTAATTGTGGCCAGTATTTTTCGTTGGCCGTGGCCGTGCCTATCATCACATCCGAGTGACCGACGATATATTTGGTCGCCGCTTGAATTGAGATATCTACACCCATTTCAAAGGGTTTGCTATTGATGGGCGAGGCCCAAGTGTTGTCCAGCATAGTGATCAACCCATGTTCGTGGGCGATGCGGCACAAGGTCGGTACATCTTGCACTTCCATGGTGATGGAGCCCGGAGACTCTAAAAACAGAACCTTAGTATTGGGGCGAATGAGGTCGCGAATGCCTGCGCCAATCAGCGGATCGTAATAAGTGGTTTCGATACCAAAACCGCCGAGAATATGGGTGCACAGATCCCGCGTTGGCTCATACACGCTATCAACCATTAACAGGTGATCGCCCGTTTTTAAAAATGACAGTAGCGCCGCACTGATCGCCGCAGCGCCAGAAGGATACAGCGCCGTACCGACGCCACCTTCTAGTTCGGCAATCGCGGCCTGAAAGGCAAAATGGGTTGGGGTGCCACGGCGGCCATAAAACATCTCGCCATTGGTTTTATTTTTCGCGGCGTGGCGCATTTCATCCATGGTTTCGAAGACGATAGTCGAAGCGCGAAAGACGGGCGGATTGATCACGCCTTTGGTCCATTTTTTGTCTCGACCTAAGCTGACGATTTGGGTGGCTTGATGATGTTTATCTGTCATTGGATCATTACCTTGGCATTTAGGTTGAACGAAGAGGTTGAACAATTTGGGAGAATAATTGGCGTTTCTTATCGATTGTTATGGCGGTCATCTTAGCATCTACCCGCATAAATGACAGGAGGCGCGTGATGAGTTTGGCTCATGTTATTGGCCTCCTGTATTTTAGCTGTTGAGATTATGACGCAGGGCTTAAAAGCTGTAACACGCTTAACTTAAAGCCCGTATGTTCTTAATTTAAAGGTAAGGTAACAAGGATATCTACACCATTATGTTCGCTGCGATTACGGGCAAGGATTTGTCCTTGGTGGAACTCGGCGACCAATCGCGCGATATACAGACCTAAGCCTAGGTGGGGTTTATCTTGGGCTTGATTAATCCGTACCGACACCATGGAATCGAAAATCTGCTCCGACATATCAATGGGCAGTTCAGGCCCTAAGTTACTGATAAGCAGAGTTGCTTGCTTACCCACTTGGGTGAGTGTGACTTCGATAGCACTGTCTTTATGGCAAAACTCAATGGCGTTGGCGATAAGTTTGTCCATTAACTGGGCGATATATTCTGGCACACCTTGCATCATCAGTGGTTGCTCGGGCACTTTCACACTAAAACCTTGTTCTGGATAGGTCATTTGATAACCTTGCATACAACCGCTGACCACTTGTGAGAGTGGGAACTTAGTGATATCGGCCTGCGTTAAACTCTGCTCTAAGCGTGTTGCCTCGCTCATGTTGTTTAAAATCATGCTTAAGCGGCTGACACCTTCTTGGGCGCGGTCGACATATTTTTGCGTGTCTTTATCTAAGGTCTGCAGGTTTAAATGCTCAAGGGATGAACGCACCACAGCCACGGGCGTACGTAACTCATGGGACAGGCGCGACGACATGTTTTCTAGATAGTGAGTGTACTGACCCAGTCGCCCCACAATGCTAGAGAAGCTACGGGACAGATCGCCAATTTCATCCCGAGCCTTCGACGGTTTGAGGTGATTACGCACACGGCCTTGGCTGTCGATGGCATTTTCGGCTTCATCTCGCAATTTACGAATGCGGTTAGAAATACTCGAGGCGAAGAAGAACAGCGCCAAGGTGCCCATACTCATTATGGTCAAAATCACGTTAAAGAGTTTTTCCAGCGCTCGGTTGCGTAGGGTTCGAATTCCGTGGGTGGTTTCTTCGGCGACGACGGCACCCATCACATTGTTATCAATCCAAATGGGGCTCGCGGCGGCGAGTACCACAGCTTTGTTGTCTGGGGTTAACCGCCAAGTCGAACTTTGCTGACCCGCGAGGGCTTTTTGGATATGACTGCCGTCAAGCTCAGTGGAATCTTGTAAGGAATCAATAAAGTCTTTGGGCGGTTTAGTGAGAATTTTATAGTACAGCGGATGCAGATAATCACGCTTGAAGGTATCCCACAGCGCGGTGCTCTTTTCATCTTCTAAGGTGCGGGTCCATACACTGTCATTCGCGCGAATGTCGCCGGATTTTGCCAGTACGCGACCGTGTTTATCGACCACCCAAATACGTGAGCTATAGTGGCTCATGCCTTTGATAATACTTTCAATTTCCGGTGATGGTACCAGCACAGTGCCGAGATTGTCGACCGTATCTAAGGCCGAGGTGCCGACAACTGCAGCGACATCACGGTATTTGCTGTCGTTGACATCGGCAATGGCAAATCCGAGTTTGCTGCCGACCATGTCTAAGGGAATACGCAGCTCGACATTGTAGCCCACATCTGTCGTTGCCCATTGTCCTTGGATACGTACCTCAGGTGTAACAGGCACAGTTTGCTTAGGATTAGCGGGTAATTCGAAGGCGCTGATCCAGCCGGGTTGAGTCGTGGCAACGATATAGCGTTTGAATTTATTGTCGGGCGCGAGTGTTGCAATCGAGAGATGGTCGTTTCTATCGACACTTAGGGCATTTTTACCCCGCAGTACCACTGTTGGATCAATGACTTGAAAAAAAGCATACAGATAACCATCGTATTGGCCGACCATGTGGGTAAAGCTTAAGGTCAGGGGAGCGTTCGGATCGGCACGCATAATTTGGTGCGCCTCACCGTATTGGATAAATCTGTGCTGATATTCCTGCCATTCGTTGAGTTTGCCGTCGAGTAGAATCGCCCCCGCCAGTGGATAGGCGTATAGATCGCGGCTTTTTTCTACTTGCTTTAAAAAACTCGCTTGCCCATCGAACAATTTCGGCCGCTCGTGCAGCGCGGTGGCCAGTGCTTGAGTAGTGCCTTCTAAGGTGCGTTCTTGGCCGTGGCGAAGATACTTTTCCATTTCCCACACATATTGGTACCCCAGCCAAGGTAGGCAGAGCAAGAACAGGCTAAGGCCGATGACTTTAGTGCGTAGACCAAAGGGGAAACGTGTCATAAGTTAGGGATCAGCATTAATGGGTTTAAAAGTTCATTCATCCAAGGTTATCTGGTTCAACGCCGCGCGCTTAAAGGTTGGTTAAGCCATAGATCAGGCCAAGCTGTCCCAGCGATAACCCATACCATAGACAGTATCAATACAATCAAACTCTGGCGCGGTAGCGATAAACTTTTTGCGAATACGTTTCACATGGGAGGTGATAGTGCTGTCATCGACAAAGATTTTAGCCTCTTGCATTAATTCATGGCGACTGCGTACATGGCCTGGATGTTTGGCTAACGCATGCACCATCCAAAATTCGGTCACAGTAAGTTCGATTGGTAACTGGTTCCAATAGACTTGCATGCGGTTGGCATCAATGGTCAGCGGGCCACGTTCGAGCAGGTTTTCCTGCGCCGTTTGGCTGGCCGCAAGTTCAGATCGTCGAAATAATGCGGCTAAGCGTGCGGTTAAATGGGGAAAACTCACTTCTTTACTCAAGTAATCATCGGCGCCTAAACGCAGGCCACACACAGTATCAAAGTCACTGTCACGGGCGGTTAAAAAGATGATCGGCAGCGTGCTCGACATGGCGCGCAATGACTGACATAGCATAAAGCCGCCGTCAATTTCATTACCTAAGCCGATGTCGATAATGGCTAAATCCGGTAAACGGGTATTAAAGGCTAGCATGGCCGATGGTCTGTCGGCGTAGGTTTGCACGCTGTAACCGTGTTGTTGCAGCACGTCCTTGTAATTCTCGCGAATGGCCGCTTCATCTTCCACTATGGCGATACGCTTCATAGAGCCGTATTCCTATTGACTTGGGGGAGTAAGTTTTCGTGACTATACAGGATTTTACCCGAGAAAAAAGGCCACAAATGCAATTGCCATTTTGTTGCCACAATTGATAGTTGTATTGCCATTTTCCATCCCTGCTCATGCCATTCCACTTGTGTTTAATAGCCCCATTCAGTTTTGTACCCGTTTGACCTGATGTGGTGTTGAGTGGATTGCTTCAGGTACGAGTCCAAGCTCAGCTAATAATCAAAAAGGAATGAGATGATGAAAAAGACACTAATTAATCTATTGGTTTTGAGTTTATTAAGCACACCTGTAGCCAGTGTGTCAGCGCGGGTTTCACTTCAAAACCAAGTGATAGGACAAGACCTCACCCTAGAAAATGATGCCTATGTTAGCGGTATCGCGATGGATGACGAATACGCAAGCGAGGACGAACAACCAGAAGCCTTAATTGGCCTCGGTGGTGGAGCCTTAGTAGGGGCGTTAGTCGGTGGTCCAGTGGGGGCGATTATTGGTGCGTTCACAGGCACCTTAATTGGCAAATCGGTCAGCGATACAGACACTCTGCACGTTCAGCAAAGACAGATCCATTTGCAAGAGTCCCAGTTATCCGAGTGGAGTGTAAAACAGCAAGCCGCTGAAAAACGGGCGAGCGAATATACCAAGGCGCAGCAAGAGCTGGATGAGTTGCTGTCAGCGCAACGTCAATTGCTCAGTGAACTCGCCTTGGGGCTTAGCGTACAGTTTCGTACCGGTTCCTCTGAGGTTGAATCGCATTTTTTGCCCCAATTAGATGATGTGGCTGAGGTGATGAATTTGTCACCAGAACTCAATCTTGAGCTGAAGGGTTATGCCGACCGCCGTGGTGATGAGAGTTACAACCAAGCCCTTTCTGAGCAGCGTCTACTGGAGGTGCGTGGCTACCTGATTAAGCAAGGCGTCACTGCCGAGCGTATGACCACTCAAGCCTTTGGCGCTTTATCGCCTTTGCAAGCCGACCAAGACAGAGAATCGGATGTGTTCGACCGCCGCGTGACATTAACACTACAGCCTCATTTGGCCTTGACTGCAAGTCATGCTGCTGACTAGCGGTCAATTTAAGCAGTCCATTTTATGTCGTTCATATTAACGACAACCAACATCAGTTCATATTTGTTAATAGAGGAAGCCTTTGTGATGATCACAGGGAAAAGGGTAAAAGAAGTGAGTGAAGCGGTAGCTGTATTGCTGATCAGTGCCGCCGTGTGTTGGGGTTTGCCCTTTGTGGCATTAGCTTCGCCGAATAGTACCGGCACATTGTCTGCGCCACAGAATATGGCTTCGGCATTGGTCGGGCAACATAACACAGAGTCACACATCATTAATTACGACGATATTACGCAGGGGCTGTTGCTTTATCGTCAGCCGAGCGGTGCTTGGGTGCCATCTTTGCCGCTCGATACACAAGTGTCGATGCAAGTCTCTGGCTTAAGTAATCGCGTGAGCGTGAAACAGGTTTTTCGCAACAACACTGAATTTGTGTTGAATGGGCAATATTTGTTCCCGCTGCCCAATGAGGCTGCGGTGGATTCGTTGCAATTACATATAGGCCAGAGAGTGATCGAAGGGCAAATTCATCCTAAGGCCGATGCCAAGCAGATTTTTGAGCAAGCGAAAGCTGAAGGTAAACGTGCCAGCTTAGTGAGCCAAGAGCGGCCTAATATGTTTACGACCGAAGTCGCAAACCTAGCACCTCAAGAGGAGCTGATTGTAGAAATCAGCTATCAGGAGACCATTAAATATGAAGATGGTTTGTTTAGTTTACGTTTTCCGCTGGTGGTCGCGCCCCGTTATATTCCGGGATTAACATCGGATTCAAGTGCTAGCGACTCACATGATCCTATGGCACAGGTGCGACAATCAAGCCGAGTGACAAGTTCGCAGGTGTTTGATGCTGACCGGATTGTGGCACCAGTGCGGGACGGTGCCAGTGGACGCGATCCTGTGCTGAAGGCAGACATTCAAGTTTTACTCTCAAAGGGGGTTGATAAAGAGTCCATTGAGAGTCCTTACCATGACATCAAACTCAAGCAAGACAACAGCGGCGCGGTCGATGTATCGCTGGCGCAACGTGTGCCCGCTAATCGTGATTTTGTGCTGCAATGGCGAGTACAGCAGGGCACGAGCCCAATGGCTTGGGTGTTTAATCAGCAAGGTAAAACCCATAAGCTCGATGGCGAAAATCTGTCTCAGGATACACTTGAGACAAGTAAAACCAGCGGCGTAAATGATGATAATTACAGTCTCGTCATGGTGTTGCCTCCTAAGGTTGAAAAGAGTACTCAGCCGAGTTTGCCCCGTGAATTAATTTTAGTGATTGATACTTCGGGCTCTATGGCGGGGGATTCTATCGTTCAAGCTAAAAATGCACTGTTATACGCGTTAAAAGGACTGAAGCCGGAGGACAGTTTTAACATTATCGAATTTAACTCCAGTTTGTCTCAGTTCTCTGCAGTGCCATTGCCGGCGACTTCGTCGAATTTGTCACGGGCCCGTCAGTTTGTGAGCCGTTTACAGGCCGATGGTGGCACTGAAATGGCGTTAGCACTGGATGCTGCCTTGCCAAAATCCTTGGGCAGTGTATCGCTTGATGCAACGCAGCCTTTGCGCCAAGTGATCTTTATGACCGACGGCTCTGTGGGCAATGAACAAGCATTATTTGACTTGATCCGCTATCAAATAGGTGAAAGCCGACTATTTACTGTCGGTATAGGTTCGGCGCCTAATTCTCACTTTATGCAAAGGGCGGCTGAACTCGGTCGTGGCACTTTTACCTATATTGGCAAAGTGGATGAAGTCGATGAGAAGATCAGCGCCTTACTCAGCAAAATTCAATATCCAGTGTTAACCGATATTCAAGTGCGTTTTGATGATGGCAGTGTGCCCGATTACTGGCCATCACCGATTGCTGATCTGTACCGCGGTGAGCCTGTGCTCGTGAGTTTAAAGCGCAGCGCCCGTGAGCCACAGGAGTTAGTGATTTCAGGACGCCAAGGGCATCAAAACTGGCAACAGTCGCTCTCGCTGCAGGACAACTCCGCAGGATTGATGACCCATCAAGGTGCGGGTTTAGATTTGCTGTGGGCGCGTAAACAGATTGGTGCATTGGAGTTGAGTAAAAATGGCGCGAATGATGACAAGGTCAAACAGCAAGTGACAGCCTTATCAATGAATTATCACTTAGTCAGCGCCTATACCAGCTTAGTGGCGGTGGACTTAACCCCAATTGATTCAACTGCAATGAGCCGTGATGCCGTGGTTCGTCAGCACTTGCCCTTAGGTTGGCAACCTTTTGGCGCCTTGCCGCAAACCGCGACGTCAAGCCGTTTGGATATGTTATTAGGTGCGCTGACCTTGCTACTCGCTTTGATTCTTACGGGATCGATTCTTCGACAAAGACGGGAAGAGAAGGCGGCCTTGGTGGCACTTACCAGTGAACGATGAGTTAAGCGCGATGAGCAAAAGCAGAACACAGCGATTTTTAGTGGTGGGATTATTTTTAATTGGCGCAACATTGTTAGGAAAGGGACTCTATATGCAAGCTAAAGCACACTTTGCCCAGTATTTGATTGAACAGGCGTGGACTAAAACCTTGGCTGATGGTCAATCCCATAAGCCTTGGTCATGGGCGGATACTTATCCCGTGGCAAAGCTGTCTATTCATCGTGAACAAGTGGCGGCGAGCAACAATATTGAAGCAGAGCTTAATGACAGTTTATATGTTCTTGCGGGGGCTTCTGGGCGAAATTTGGCCTTTGGTCCGAGTCTGGTGTTGTCCAGTGCGCCAGCGGGGCAAAAAGGCAATACTGTGATTGCCGGCCACAGGGACACGCATTTTGCGATACTTAATGGCATGGCGGTGGGGCGTCGATTATCGTTACAAACGCTTAAAGGCAATCACATTATTTATGAAGTGGTGGCGACTCAGGTCGTACATGAAACAGAAACTCAATTTATGGCGCCATCCGATGATAATCGCTTAACGTTAATTACGTGTTATCCCTTCGATTCACTTCAAGGTGGTGCTGAACTGCGGTTTGTGGTGCAGGCGATACCCGTCGAAAATGAGTCGATGGAAACACTCGGTACGAATGTATCCGTTTCAATAGGGAGTGGCGTGCAAGGGAATATTGGAACTGTTTCTCGCAGTTTCAAACATTAATCTGAAATCGAATTTAAATCCTTCATATAGCTTTCAAAAAAATACTCCTTTGTTAATCATCTTAGCCTGAAGCTGAATTATCGGCTTCAGGCTAAGTTATAACCATCAGTTACTGATAGGCAGCACACGATTTCGTCCTAAGCGTTTGGCTTCATAAAGTAATTTGTCTGCCGCTTCAATCAATTGCATACCCGTTTGTTTTTCTTGCCATTGGGCGACGCCAAAGGAAGCACTGATATTATTGATGCGTTCATCTTTGCGTCTGTCTTTTAAACTGAGTTTTTCGAGTCCACGGCGCATAGCTTCGGCCAGTTGCCTTGCGATACGTAGCTGACTTTTAGGGACAATAATCGCAAATTCTTCACCGCCAAACCGATACAGTTTCGTGCCATCGCGGCAGGATTCCTGTAGTCGTTTCGCCACGGCGCGTAACACTTGGTCGCCGAGCTGGTGGCCATAGGTGTCGTTAAACACTTTAAAATGGTCGATATCGGCTAAGATCACACAAGTGCCTAAGGGGGCTTGGGCTATCATTCCTGCAAAATCAGTGTCAAAGGCGCGGCGATTAAAGCAGCCCGTCAGTGCATCGTAGAGAACGTCTTTTTCTGTTTGTTCAAGTTTTTTCTTTAGTGCGTCTATTTCGGTTTGAGCCTTCTGCAGCTGACCGGTAAAGAACTCTGTGCTCGAGCGAATATTGTCCGACTCTTTCACTAAGCTGCGGACCAGATCGAGTACTTGTTCGACGCTAAAGCCTTCGTCTTCGATGCGGTTGAGCTTTTCAAAATTACTTTCGATACGGGACTGGAAGTCATTGGCATCTAGATTGGTATCTTTGAGTGATTGGGAAAGCTCAGTCACCATAGCATCCAGATTTTGGCGCATTTCTCTGACATCGAGTTCAACTGGGTCGGCAACATATTGGCGATACAAGATTTCGCTACTGACAGGAGGGCAAGTATTGTATTGGGCAATAACAGTATCGAGTTGTTGATTTAACTCCGGATTTTGTTCACCAACATAAGTGTACCAAAGCGCATAGTTAACGGGGGTGGTCGGAATTTTATGTTTGAGCATCAGAGGCACTGCTTTTTTGAGGTTCAGTGCAGCGGCTTGTAATAACTCTAGCGACATATTGTTACCTTACTCAATGAAAATACACGGATATTTTAAAATTTCGCTATTTTTTATTCTGTTGCAGTCAGGTTTAGGTCAACGACAAAAATATCGGTCAGATGGAGACATGATTACCGTTTACTCTTGGATGTAGCGACTCCGTTTGCGCTAAGACTTCCATCATAAATTAAAGATGATATGGTAAAGTCTATCCTTAAAACCAAATAATGATAATAACTTGGGAGAAAGTTGTGAAAAATTTAATCATAACCACAAGTCTGTTGGCCACTATCTCATTACCTGTCTTTGCTGAAACGGCATTTGTGAAAAGTCTCGATCTCGTGCAATACCGAACCGATGTGAAAACCTTAGCGAGCGATGCTTTTGGGGGACGCGCGCCCTTGTCTGAAGGTGAGACGTTAACTTTAGACTATTTAGTGACAGCATTTAAAGATATGGGTCTCAAACCCGGATTTGGCGATAGCTATTTACAGGCGGTTCCTTTGGCGCAAATTAGTGCCGATCAAAACATGCAGCTTGATATCGGCGGACTTAAATTTGCCAATGGCAGTGAATTTACCGCGAGAACCCAAAGAATCGCTGACACCGTGAGCCTGAATAAAAGCGATGTGGTATTTGTTGGCTATGGTATCAATGCACCCGAATATGGCTGGAATGATTATCAAGGGTTAGATGTAAAAGGCAAAACGGTCATCGTTCTCGTGAATGACCCCGGCTTTGCGACCCAAGATCCAACAATATTTAAAGGCAATGCTATGACCTATTATGGTCGCTGGACTTATAAATATGAGGAAGCGGCGCGTCAAGGCGCTGAGGCCGTGTTTATTGTTCACGAAACAGCGCCTGCCGCCTATGGCTGGGGAGTGGTGCAAAATTCCAACACAGGGACTAAGTTTACTCTGGTCGATGCCAATAATAACCAAGGTCAAGTGGGCGTGATGGGCTGGGTTCAGCACGAGGCCGCACAAAAAATCTTTGCCAAAGCGGGATTGGATTTTGATACCTTAAAACGGCAAGCAGCTAAGCCAAACTTTAAGGCTATCCCACTTAAGCTGAGCGCGCAGCTCACGTTAAACAATAAAATTGAACGCGCCGAGTCCCATAACGTCGCGGCTTTACTGCCCGGTAAAATGCGCCCCGACGAAGTGGTGATGATGCATGCCCATTGGGATCACCTTGGCACTGTGATTGAAGACGGTAAGTCAGAGATTTTAAACGGTGCGGTCGATAATGCCAGCGGTGTGGCGGGGGTTTTAGCGTTAGCGCGTTACTTCAAACAGCAAGCTAGCACGGCACCACTGGATCGCTCGGTGCTCTTCAGTGCCTTTACTGCAGAAGAAACGGGTCTGATTGGTGCACAGCATTTTGCTCAGCATCCCAGTGTGCCAACTAAAAATATCGTCGCCTTTTTAAATATCGATGGCATGAATGTAAATAAAGGCGTGGATTACATTTTGCGCTATGGGGAAGGGGTATCTGAGTTGGAGCAATACTTAGATAAAGCCGCCAAAGTCCAAGACCGTTCGGTAAAAGCGGATCCAAGACCACAGAATGGATTGATGTTTAGATCAGACCATTTTGCGCTGGCCCAGCAAGGTGTACCAGGATTGTTATTTATGAGTCTTGGGGATACAGATCCTGACTATATTGCGCATAAATATCACCAAGGAGCCGATGATTATGATCCAAATTGGACGTTGGAGGGCGTGAGTCAAGACCTAGACTTGATCGCCAGTATGATAACCACCTTAGCGAATGGTTCAGATTGGCCCCATTGGCTTGAATCATCAGACTTTAAAGCCAAACGTGAGCAGGATGGCCGTAAATAGGTTTAATGGGTTGGATCATGAGGGCGTCCAGTAGGCGCCCTTATTTTTTAGCACTAATTTGGGGCCAGGGGTCGGGCAACTGTTTGAGCTAGAAGGGGTGTTTAATACAATATGGGAAGAGATTTTTATTGAATTAAAAGGAATAGCTGATAGAAAGCATAGGGCCAATAAAATTGTAATAGATGTTGTAATCGGCGATTTGAGTATCTTTATTCGGCGAATTTTGGGCGATATCAACGTCAACTTTATAGTAGTTATAGGCCACGCTCATACGCCAGTTTGGGGTGATTTGTGCATTAACCCCCACTTTAATATCAACCAGTTCGCCTTTGACATCATTGAGTTTGATGTAAAAATACTGTGCATGGCTGGTGATTTGCCAACCAGGAACAAATTCATACTGACCATATATGCCAATGTCGGGCAGTGGCGCAGTGACATTTTCGTCAACAATGCGCGGAATTGCTTGGCTACCGCAGACATTATTGAGTAATTCCGATGAAGCGCAAACACCAATCACCCCTTCAAAACCTGTCTTGATAAACATAGTATGTAAACCAAGTGATAGACCTACATCATAGTTACTGCCTTGAAATACATCATAGCCATAGCCGAAGCGCAGTACATCAATGTTTAAGGTTGAATTTAGATTACCGCCTGCTTTTATATCGTAAATGGTGTCGTTAATCTCGAGCTGGAAGGGTTTGGTTAAGGCTTGGGTTTCGGCGTTACGATGAAGCTGTTTCCAGTCTAGGTAGATATTGTGCCGTTCGTTAAAGTGATAATTTAACTCGATAAAGGGTAAAAATTCGTTTTCTGCAAGTTGTAGATCGGACTCATAATCTAAGGTGAAATTATTACCCGAAATAGGGTTAGTGACTTCCATATTGGTGTCTGATTGCGAATAAAAGCCGCCTAACTGAATAGTAAAATCATCGGCTTGCACTTGAGTGCTGAGCAGTGACGCTATGATTAGGGGTAATAGGCGGATCGACATGTTAAGGAGTGACTCCTGCATTATTCTTATTATGTTTAGCGATAAGGTCAGAATTTAGTGCCATAAAAAAACAACATTTGGAGTTTAACAGCAAATTTTTTAATGTGAACAAAATGTTTTAAAAAATGCAAAAAATTGTGATTCAAAACAAAAGTAGGGCTGGTTCTCGTGAGGTTGAATGAAATTTGAGTGAGCGATCACATCAATTGTGGATTGAAAGACTCAGGGCAAGTGTTTCCTGCCTGAATGGCTTTAGGATTGTTGCGTTATTGATGGGGCGAGATACAAATGGATATAGACACAAACATGGAGGAGAATCATCGATATTGAGAATATCTAGCGGTACGATCCCGCTAGATATTGATATGTCCTAGTGCTTCTATTTCGTCTCGATAGAGGACGCAGACGATAGAAGTGACGGGGTAGAAGTCTCAGCCTCTACGCTATCAGCTACGATTTTTGGGCTACTTGGTTCATCTTTATTAAACATGCCTAAACGGATGCGAATAAAATGCAAAATTTGCGCGGCAATATCCACATTCAAACAGGACTCTAAGCCCTCAAACCCTGGAGATGAGTTAGCCTCACAAATTTTGTAATGGCCGTTATCAAACAATAAATCGATACCTGCAACATCAAGATCGAGAATATTGGCTGTTTGGGTAGCAAGCCATTCAATTTCAGGAGTGATCTGAAATGGACGCGCTGAACCACCGGCACTGACATTGGCTTTGAAGCTGTCTTCTTGGCCACGCCTTTCATAGCAACCTGCCACACGACCACCAATAGTGAATACGCGTAGATCACGCCCATGACTGTTAGCGATAAACTCTTGCAGAATGATGTTAGCGTTTTTATTGGTCGCTTCAATTAACTGCATTAAATCGTCAAATTCACGCGCCTTATGGGATAAAAACACACCACTGCCCTGTGAGCCTGAAAGTGTTTTTATCACCACAGGAAAACCGAGATGGCGTTCTACGAGGGCGATATCGACGGGGAACTTAACCAACATGGTTTTAGGCGTAGGCAGATTTTTCTCGGCCAACAATTGTTGGGAGAATAACTTGTCTTTAACGATTTCAATGGCTTTAGATGGATTGAGGCAATATACCCCTAATCTTTCTAAGTGACGAATAATGGCTAAAGCAAAGTAGGTCGTGCCTGAGCCCATTCGCGGAATGATAAAATCGGGCAGCTCGACAGCTTGCCCATTCAATAAAATACTCTTGTTATCTTCTCTGGTGACAGTCAGATCAAATTCATCAGGTGCATAAACTTCCAACTCTATGTTATCGGCTTTTGCTGCCGCCAGTAGACGCTCAATTTCATACCATTCAGGTTTTAGCTGAGTCGCGGTTTCTTTATATAAAATCCAACCACGCATTTAGTAGCAAACCTTAATCTTCATTCTTTATCCTCGGGTTCAGGTTCATCCTGAACATCATCTTCAATATCAAATACAGCCTCAGCCTCTATTTCTATCTCGGGCTTGGTTTCAGGCAAATGCACTGTACCAACCACGGCATAAAAGGGTTTCCCCATGGCGAGCCTGCGATACTTTACCCAGATCTGCTCTAACAAGCTACTGGGGGCGATATTTCCTTTGGCGACTTCCACAAATTGGGCTTCATCAGAGGTGCAAGGCAGCGTTTTTCCTTCCGCTAAATTCTTCATCGCATGACCATGCAATTCAAGGAGTTCAGCTTCTTTATTGGTAAAATCGCCGCTTCGTTTAAAGCCTTTGGGGAAATTAGCATCGTCGTAGAAACGTTTTTGAGAGACAAAACTGGCAGCAACTGAGCCGTTAAACGTCTCAGAACCCTTGTTAGCGTTAAAAAAAGACTGTTCAGACATGGCAGATACCCTCTAGTTTTTGATATACAAAGATTTGCAACTGGAGTATTGGCTAGTATTATTGATTTATAAATCAAAAAAATTTGCCTATGTTGGTCAAGAATTTTTATGGATACCGATTTACTAAAAACCTTTCTCGAAGTCTCCCGTACTCGCCATTTTGGTAAAGCGGCAGAGAATCTTTATCTCACCCGAAGCGCTGTGAGCTTTAGGGTGAAACAGCTTGAGAGCATTTTGGGTGTCGCCTTATTTGAACGGCAACGTAATAATATTCAGCCCACGCCAGCAGGCGAACGTATGCTTGGTCATGCCGAGGCGGTGTTAACCGCATGGGAGCGGGCTAAGCAAGATGTTTCCCTCAGTCAGTTACAGTCGACTCAGCTTGCCATTGGTGCAGGGCCGAATATTTGGGACGCTTACTTGCAAGGTTATTTACAGGGACTGCATGTCGGTTTACCTGGCGTGGCGTTGCGCACCGAAGTGCTACCCGCGAATGCAATGACGCGTCAGCTAATGGACCGTACCCTAGATATTGCGATTTCATTCGATCCGCCAAAGCTTGATCAATTTGAGATAGTACAACTGGGGCAAATTAATTTGTTGTTGGTGTCGAGCTTAAAAGGTCAAACGGTAAAAGCGGTTGTGCCGGGGCAATATGTAAAAGTCGATTGGGGTACGGCGTTCAATATTGTTCACGCACAGGAATATGCCTCGCTGCCAGTGCCAACGCTGCACACGAGTTCAGCACGTATTGCGTTAGATTTCATTTTGAATAATGGCGGCTGCGCATTTTTACCTGAGCATCTAGTGCAACATGCATTGCGCGGCGGCGAATTGTATCTCGTCAGCGGCGCGAATGCCATTTCACGAAATGTGTATCTTGCGTATTGGGCTGAGAATGACCGCTTAGCCCAGATCAAACAAGCCATCGACTTTTTAAGGGACGATGGCTCAATGGTTGCTCATGCGACGGTTTAGAGACTAAGAATTAAAGCACTAGCGGTATTAATACAACCAGCCAAGTTAATCCACAAAGCGCAAGACTCATAAAGACGGCAGCCGAGGCAATGTCCTTGGCTTGGCCACTTAACGGGTGTATTTCACTGCCGACACGGTCAACCACAGCTTCAATCGCCGAGTTTAATAGCTCAACAATCAACACGATAAACAACGTGAAAATCAGCATAAGGCGTTCAATAGTGCTGATATCAACCCATAAGGCTACGGGTAACATGACTATCGTCAAGATTAATTCCTGTCTGAAGGCGGCTTCGTGGATCCAAGCGGCCTTTAGGCCCTTCATCGAAAATCCCGTCGCTCTGAATATGCGCTTAATACCGTGATTATTGGCTGGTTTCATAGTGTTTCCAATTGACGTTAGCGACAAAGCGCTGAGGTTCTGCTCATTCAAAACAGGGTGAATAAACCCTACTGTTGTCTTTGTTAACATTTGACTGAGTCATAAATTTGGCCGCAGTATAGCCTGAGATGAAAAGTGCATAAACAATTAACTGAGCAAATTTGATCATCAACATTCGTTGTTAACTTAGGGAGTTAGTGACTTTTGCGGTTATTTTAGTGCAACTTTAGCCGTGCGACCTAAGCTTGATGAAGGATATATTGCAGCGTGGGCAAGGGAATGACTCATACAAACCCGTTACGAAATTTAACATTTAATCAGTTCATCCGTTTTAGTGTTTTTAAGCTCAGCTTGCTCATACTTTGCGGTTTAACTCTTTCGGTTAACGCACAAACCTCACCACCTGCCATACAACTTGCTACCGAGTTTGATGCGACTCGATCTTCGCAAGATATTAATATTCAAAATTTTTTGATTAGTGAGAAACTCGACGGGGTTCGAGGTTACTGGAATGGCAAGGAATTATTCACTCGGCAGGGAAATGCCATCGCTACACCCATTTGGTTTACTGTAAATTTTCCGAATTATCCTCTCGATGGTGAATTATGGCTTGGGCGAGGCCAGTTTGAAGCGATGTCCAGTCTTGTTCGACAAACCTCAGCGAAGGATGATGATTGGCGCAAAGTGCGATTTATGGTGTTCGATGTCCCCAAGGCGAGTGGCGACTTTCAGCATCGCTATCAATTTGCGCTGACTGAACTGAGTGGCAAATCGAATTATCTTGAAGTCATAGTGCAGTTCCAAGTAGAAAGCCTTGAAGCCCTGTATCAAAAACTCGATGCCTTAGTTGCAAAAGGCGCCGAAGGCTTGATGCTGCATCGCAGTTCCGCGACTTATATCAGTGGCCGCAATCCTCATTTGATGAAGTTAAAACCTTATTATGATGCTGAAGCTACTGTTATCGCTTATATCCCTGGTAAAGGTCAATTTGCAGGGCAGATGGGCGCATTAAAAGTGCAAACCCCAGACGGCCGAATTTTTAGTATTGGCACAGGTTTTAGTCTCTCTGAGCGCCAACATCCCCCCGCAGTGGGCACTATCATTACCTATAAATATCTTGGTCTTACTGTCAATGGCTTACCCAGATTTGCCAGTTTCCTGCGGATACGCAGTGATGTTGAGCCAAGTAATAAAGCCACCGCAAAGTAAACATCATCATAATGTTATTCATAGATATAACTTTGCTTGCTGTCTATTAAGCCTGCCGCGAGCTGATACTGTGGACAACAGCGATGGCCGAGTCGTGTTTGCACCGAGCGCTAATCCAACTCTTGTTCGAGCAGATGGATTGCATAACTTTGGGTTAGGCTGTGGTGCTGATGACAATCGCGATTTTGTAAGGGGTAAGGATAACAAACTGATGTTTCACCTGTGGCGGTTTGACAATATGAAGTCACTGCCAAGATTAATTGAGGATGTGAACGTCGAAAAACGGTAACCCGTTACGGTCGAGTTTGACTGTGCTCCATCAATGGGGGGCGATTAAATTAGCAATATAGTATTTTAGGTCTGGCGTGGTGAGATTATCGGGACATCAACCAAAGTTAGTGGAAATCCCAGTATAGTTTGACTACAAACATCAATGGTTGTGGGCTGCTTGCCTTGCAAGGTTAAGTTGGTAAGATGTTGTTCATAAAGAAAATCAAATCGTTGTACATCTAAGGACATATATGGAAATTTCATTACTTGCCGATAATCCCTCTGCGATAGACACGGTAGCTAGTTGGTATTTCAACGAATGGTGCCAAGAGAATGGTAGTTATACCAAGGAGGAAGTCGTTGAAAAAGTCTCTGCTTCAATAAATCGAGATACCGCGCCTATTTTGATCATCGGAAAAGTAAATGGTGTTCTTGCTGGTTCAGCAGAGCTAAAAATTCGAGAAATGGACATATACCCAGAATTTGAATTTTGGCTTGGTGGTGTTTACGTCACTCAGCAGGCTAGGGGACAGGGTGTCGCCTCAAAACTTGTGAAAGAGATAATATCGCTAGCACATAAAATAGGCGTGAAAAAATTATATCTTCAAACAGAAGATTTAACTGGAGGTTTGTACTTACATCATGGGTTTAAGCCTATAGAACAAGTGAATTATAAAGGTATAAATGTATTGGTTATGGGCACAAACATCGGTGAATAACAAGTTTGTGAAGGTACACTGCGGCTCAATTGTGGGAAGCAAGTGGAACGATATGGTCATATTTCACAGGGCTACCTAAGTAGGTCAAAGCATCCCCAAATGGCATCATTTTTAATCTTAGAGTTTTCGTCAGTACAAGAAAATAGATTTCCTGTTTCAACAGTAAGAACCGGTTGTGTTCTGTTTCAGTCAAAGTGTTTATAAAGTCATTAGCAGGGCCATATAATCAGATGCTGAGTGACTCTTTACAGAATCTAATGATGAAAATGAGTCGAAATCTTCCAAACGTTAACAGATATTGTTGAATCAATGGCAACCAAATAAGAATAGGTCGCGCGTAGTTGCGACCGATTCTACGATCGCTTAGTCAGTGTTGGAGCACTGCCCACGCTTGGCTCTCGCAGACTTCAGATCAATGTTGAACTCTTGATATCACATTATGCTTTTACCGCTGTTATCGTCGTCTCGTGCGGCGGGCTTTTTTGCAAATAAAATAAACCTCCTGCCTCACGCTTGACAATAAGTGAAACGTAAACAATCTTTTAACATGGAATATTTTCAGAAGGTTACTTTTATTTCTGCATAATAGAATTATTTTCACTACGGGAACACAGGAGTGTTTAACCCTTCTACTGAGATAACTAGGTTTCATTTGAGGTGATCCTCAATGGATTATCTAGGCTCAAGGTATCGTGATAAAACGCAATCATGAAAAGGAATTTCAATGAAAGACGTTAATATTTATCCGTATCAATCAATCTGTTCAGACCTGCTCAGTAAGCCAGAGACTGCGATCAAAACAGCAAACTTCAATTTTAATATCCAAACCCATTTATTTGGATTTGGTTGAGGTGAAGTCTTGTTCGCTATTTGTATCGTGACATCACGCCTGCAGTGGCGGGTGTTGTGAAAACCTTGATTTTAAGTCGTTAAAGAAAGTGGAGTCGTAAACGATTTAAGCATTGAATAAGTCCCAATAACAAGGAGAGTTAATTTCATGTCTATCAAATCTTTTAGCTATAGTACGCTTTTTTTGTGTATGAGTGCTGCTGTACATGCAGAAGCACCAGTAGTGACAAAAGCAGCTATAACACTACCAACGTTAAGCCCTGTTATGCCGCTGGAAATCACAGCAAAATCCCCGGTCTCACTCGAAAGCCTGCAACATGATTTTGATGATTTTTCTTGGCAATCGTTTATTGCACTTAACTGGCCAGCAAATGCCGATGGCACACCCAATACTATGTCTACCATTGGGCAAAAAACTAACCAGCCAGTCGTGTGGCTGCATTGGAAGGAAAGCCGGGAGATTTTTTTACCCGATGGCGTAAAACCACCTGGGTGGGATCAGTCCAATAATGTGCCGGATGTTTGCAAAAGTATTGATCCCAAGTCCATTCCTCAAGGGACTATTTATTTAACGCAAGTAGGGAAGACCCCGAATGTGTTGGATGAAAGTGGTGAGCCTTTTACAACGGGTCCATTGATTGATCAAAACGGGCTTTATACCCGTTATGAAATATTAACCAATGAAACCATGTTCAATTTTATTTTGGACAATAACCTCTACAGTAAAAAAGGACAGAAACAGTTTAATGCCGATGTCGATTTTACCGCGAGCGACAGTAAAACTGGGCAGGTAGGTTCTATCATGCTTAAGGCCTCATGGATAAAAATGGGCGGCAAGTTTGATGCGACGAATTACTATACGACTTATGCGCTAGTTTATAACAATCCCGAAGAGCAACACTGGGTCAAGCCCGCGTGTGCGCTTGAGCAAGTCGGTCTAGTGGGGTTTCACATTGCTCACAAAACCACGGGTGAACCACAATGGATTTGGTCTACCTTTGAGCATGTCGCTAATGCGCCAACCCAAGGTGAGTCAGCATCATTGTCGGCATATAATTTTTACGATCCTAAATGTATTGACTGCAAAGTGAATGAACCCCCAGCACGCCCGTGGGATCCGGCAAACCCGCACACTAAACCAACTCAAGTTGAACGCGTTATTCCTATCACTGCCGATGCTAAAGCCTTAAATGCCAGTTATCACGCTGCACTCGACGCTGTCGTGCCGGGATCGGTATGGAAGAACTACGAATTGATCAGCACGCAATGGCCTACCGATGCCAAAAATCCCACCGATCCAACGGGCGTGCCTGCTCCCTCATTTTTAGCGAACACCACGCTCGAAACTTATATCCAAGGTTCGGTAAAGCAAACATCAAGTAGCTGTATGGCTTGTCACAATAATGCGGCAACCACTAACGGTAATTTTGCTGATTTCACTTACTTGCTGCAACGCGCGCAATAATTTACGAAAGGAACTCATCATGACTGATATTACAGGCGCGACTGCCGATACTATGAATAATTTTATTGGTTTGAGCGCGGTATTAACCGGCTTTGCTACCAGTATTATTGCCCCGACATTGGATCCCGTGGATATTAAATCTGAATACTTACCTGTATTTACGCAAAAAATAACCGAAGAATCGAAGGACCCAACTTTAGTGACTACTATTCTGCAAAAATTTGCGGCGTTAAAAGCGCAGCAATTATCAGATCAACAAATTGGTACGCAAATGCTGGCGCCAGACAACGGAGCTAATTTTGTGTTGGCCTGTCGTAAATTGATTTTTATGTGGTACTCAGGTGCATGGCCAACCATTATTCCCGTGACGGATACAGAGCCGGAAACCACGGTTAGCGATATGATTTCGGCAAAAAGTTATACCACAGGTTTAGTTTGGCAAGTTATGCAGGCGCATCCGATGGGGGATTCAAATTATCGCTATGGCTATTGGGCGAAACCACCCGCTGCACTGTCGGCATATACGGGTCATCAAGGAGGTGCAGTATGAGTACTCAAACCAATTACGATGTCATTATTGTGGGATCAGGTATTGCCGGCTCTATCATGGCTTATCAATTGGGGATGGCGGGGAAAAAAGTATTAATCCTCGAAGCAGGGCAGGAAGTGCCTGTTGACCGCAGTGGTTACATGGAAACCTTCTTTAAAGCCAATGCCAAAACACCTGAGTCACCTTATCCTCCAACCACACAAAATCCAGCTGCATCGACGGCGGATAATCCACTCGGATTGCCTGATCCTGCGAAGGAAAATGTGCCGCGTTATACCGTGTTGCAAATTGGCGCATGGCGCAATCCAAAGCAATGTTATTTCGATTACACGCCGCAACCAGAGCATTTGAAACCTGACAGCCCTGAAGCAAAGTTTGCTTTTGCGAGTTCCTATGAGCGTATTGGCGGCGGCACAACTTGGCATTGGCTAGGAACCAGTTTGCATTTATTGCCCAATGATTTTGAGTTGCAAACCCAGTATAAGCAGGGTGTGGATTGGCCTGGTGGAAAACAATTTTATCAGGCGCTGGTTCCTTACTATGAACAGGCGACCAATGAGATAGGTGTGGCCGGTGACAAAGAGGCAATGGATCAGCTTTATCGCGGATTTAATGTTTCACCGGATGGCGTTTATGGCGCGAATTACGATTATCCCATGCCTGGCATTGTTTCATCTTTAGTCGATCTACAATATGAACAAGCGGTGAGCGATATGGTGTATGACAATATTCAATTGTCGGTTACACCAACCCCTCAGGGGCGCAATTCATTACCGGGTGAACGCCGTCAATGTGCGGGGAATACAAATTGTATTCCCATTTGCCCAATCCAAGCCAAATACGATGCTACTGTGACGCTCGGGCGAGCATTGCAAACCGGTAATGTTGATGTGTTTTATCGTCACGTCGCGACAAATGTTCAAGTGGATGAAAACACAAAGGATGTTGTTGGTATTGATTATGTGACCTATCAAACTCACGGGGGGATCGCGACGGGCGGCGGTACCGTTACGGGTAAAAAATATGTGATTGCAGCTCACGCGATTGAGACGCCAAAATTATTGCTCATGTCTAAACGTAATAAAGCCTGTCCAAACGGCGTCGCCAACCATAGCGATCAAGTGGGGCGTAATTTGATGGATCACATTATGTATTTGGCCTGGGGTCTGGCGAAAGATCCTGTCTATGGTTTTCGAGGGCCTTTATCTACTGCGGGTATCGAAAGTTTACGCGATGGCGCCTTTCGTAAAGACCGTGCCGCCTATCGTATTGAAATCGGTAATGAAGGTTGGCAGTGGGCTGCGAACGATCCATTCACGACCTTAGCTGATTTTGTATTTGGGCAAAATAATTCGCAATTAAATGGGGATTCTGTCAATCAGCAGGGGATTCCATTACGGTTTGATCCCGCCATGTCTGCTAATAGCGCTTTATTTGGTGCCTCACTGGTGAATACCTTGAATGGTATTTACACACGGCAAATTCGTATGGGCTATTTAATTGAACAATTACCTGATCCGGAAAACCGTGTCGAGTTGTCGGAGACGCTGAAAGATAACTTAGGTTTGCCGCGCCCCAAATTAACCTATCGTGTACGCGAGGATTATGTGCGCAATGCGTTCGTGTCGGCTAAAGATATTTCGACCAAACTCTTTGACGCCCTTGATGCGCGGGAATATACCAAGGCTCCGCCTGCGCCGGTATTTTATGGTGATAAGAGTCAAGTAACATCGAATAATTTTGAATATCAGGGCCATAATTTTACGTTTTACGGTGCTGGACACATTGTGGGGACGTATCGAATGGGGGACTGCAGAGATACGTCGGTGGTGAATCCTCGTCAGCAATCTTGGGATCATAGCAATCTGTTTTTAGTCGGTAGCGGAGTGTTTCCAACGGTTGCAACGGGTAATCCAACCCTCACTTTGGCAGCGTTGGCATTCCAGGCAGCAGATCATGTTTTGGAAGACCTTAAAATAAGTTAAAAAGTTGTAATTGTTCATTAGCTTGCTGTTAATTCCCATTGAAAACCGCGTGCAAATTGGCGCGGTTTTTGGCTAACTGAATATACCTTCATATTACGCTAACTGGCATTTTCCTACTCATAATGCAGTTTATTGTCATCGTATTTAAAATCAAAATATTACAGTTTTTTTATGCTGATAATTAGTTTGAAAACTGTGCATGCGTGTGTTGTCGGATAGTATGTCTGATAGAAAACTGATAAGTTTCACTCAAACCGAGCGTTAATTGGGCGTGCTTTAATAAGCGAATAAAGTTAATTTTTACGGATATTTATCAAAAGGTTAGCTGAATACATGACTACTAAGAAATATATCGTTGTCAATCCACATGAAAGTGAGTTTCCTAACCCCATTACGTTCAAAAAAGGTGATTCTCTTACCGTTGGAGAAAAATATGCAGGTCCTGAAGGCTGGGATCTCTGGTTCCTTTGCACTACGCCAGGGCAAGATGCTGGTTGGGTTCCTGGTCAAGTGATTCAGCGCCTAAAAAATTCCAACGGGCTGGCGCTTGAGGACTATACGGCAAGAGAACTTAATGTGCATGAAGGGGAACAACTCATTGGCACACGAATGTTGAATGGTTGGGTATGGTGTATAAAAGCTGTCAGTGAAGAATCAGGGTGGGTACCATTAGAAAACTTGAAAGAAGTGGTAGATCCATCCCGCGACTAAAGCACCTTTGCCGTGCAGTCAAACCCAAGATGGTTCCTTGGTGTATTGTGCTAAGAGGATGATGACTGGCGGATATTGAGATCTTATATCAGGCACGCAGAAGTCACTGGCGAAAAAGTGTTTTTTAGCGCAAGCTTTCCGTTTCTATTAGTAAAAAAGCCAGTATATTCAATATACTGGCTTTAACTTTAAACTTGATGAATGAGCGTTATAAGCTGGAATATAAAAGTCATCAGCGTCTTGTCTTTAACGTCTTTAACAAACTCTGCGCCTTATATTCTAAATGCAGAGTGGCGGGCTGACTAGTCGTTATGACGTTTGCCTGAACGTTTAAGTCTCTCTGCTGCCAATTTGGCTTCTTTCTCTGCTTCTTTTTCGGCCATGATACGGGCGACTTCAATCTTTTCAAGCTCTGCCATCGCAGGCGTTTCTAGCGAGAGTAAGCCTATTTTCCCCGAGCGATATTCATGCAGTAATAACTCTGATGCCTTGTGCATATCGATGCGACCACCGGGACGCAGCGCACCACGTTTGCGGCCGATTTCCTCGAGAAGTGCAACATCATCTTTTGGTAATTCACTTAAGTTATAGCGCTCACAAATCTCTTTTGGATAAGCGGTTAAGAAATACTTGGCGGCGAACAGGGCCACATCTTCATATTCCATCGCCGTATCTTTAATGGCGCCAGTGACGGCAAGGCGATAGCTGCTCGCTTCGTTATCCACTTTGGGCCATAAAATACCTGGGGTATCCGACAGCACGATACCGTTACGTAAATTGATCCGTTGCTGGGTTTTGGTTACCGCAGGTTCGTTACCAGTTTTGGCGATAACACGGCCAGCTAAGGTATTGATAATGGTAGATTTCCCAACGTTGGGTATCCCCATGATCATAGTGCGAATGTCTTTTTCGGTTTTATCGCGACTTGGCACTAGCTTACGGCAGAGATCAGGGATTTTTTTCACCATTGCCGCTTGCAGCGTTGTGATCGCCGTGGCTTTGACGCCTTGCTCACGCTCTAAGTATTCAATCCATTGTGCGGTGATCTCTGGATCGGCCAGATCAGATTTATTGAGCAGTTTGATACAAGGTTTGTCGCCTCGAAGCTGAGCCACCATGGGGTTTTCGCTACTGTAGGGAATACGCGCGTCCAGCACTTCGATAACAAGATCGACCTGAGGCATTGCCTCTTCAATCTCCTTGCGTGCCTTGTGCATATGCCCCGGATACCACTGAATTGCCATGATAACGCCTTGTCCTAAATAACTTAAAGAACGGCTATTCTACCTTGAAGGTGGCGAATGTCATAAAAAAAGCGCCCTAAGGCGCTTTAATCGCTTAATCCTTGACTGTCTCTTGCGATTGTTACTTGGATTAATAGGCTGAATTAAGGCTTAGATTACCCCGAGTTCGCGCAATCTTTCCATCAGATAACTGTCAGCGGTATAACGTTCTGACAGCACTACAGCAGGGTTTGGATGTAAAAATAACGGCAAAGAGATCCGTGACTTGGTTTTATCCGTACCTTCAGGATTGATGACGCGGTGTGACGTCGATGGGAAATAGCCGCCAGAGGCTTCCTGTAACATGTCACCGATATTGATAATAATGTTGCCAAAATCGCTTGGAACATCTAACCAAGTGCCATCTTTGGCTTTCACTTGCAATCCAGGCTCATTGGCAGCAGGTAACACTGTGATAAGGTTGATATCTTCATGTGCTGCGGCGCGAATGGCGCCCATTTCTTCACTGCCCGTCATCGGTGGGTAATGCAGAATACGCAGTAAGGTTTTTTGGCTATTGGCGATCATTTCTGGCAATGGTATCGAAAACTTGGCTTTTACGTCTTCTGGTGAGTAGGTTTCGATCCACTCTAATAGTTCTGCAGCCAGTGCGTTGGCTTTATCGTAATAGGCGAGAATATTGGTACGTAGTGAATCGGGGATACGGCCCCAAGGGTACACGTGGTAGTACTCTTTAATGTCTTTGACTGTGTTGCCTTTGGCGGTTTCAGAAATCGACGCAGGGAAGAAACCGTCGTGGGTTTCTTTTTTAAACATATAGTCGTTTTTGGCTTCTGAATTAAAAAAGGCTTGCCACTCGGTGTAGATGTCTTCAACTAAGCGCTTATCAATCGGATGATTAGATAAAACACCAAAGCCAGTTTCCCGAAGTGATTCAACGAATTGCTGGGCACTGTTTTCAGCGCGATAATCAATGGTTTCTAATTTCATTTTGGTTTCTACTTGTTATATTTAGTTGTAATTTGACCCGCCGCAAGTGTAGCCGTGCGCTGATGTGGGTGCAAATACTCAGCGACTGTGATCTGGATCAACTGCCGTATTTTCCGTCATTTATGCAGTTGCTTATATGAGTACTTAATATGAACACTTATATTAGTACTTACTTGAGTGGTAAGATTTTAGTCACCAAATCCGTTAGTATGGGTATTAGATTTGTTGTGATTGGATTGATGTCAGCTGCATTTTGAAGCCGAGTGCAAGAAATCTTGCTTGGAGTGGGTCTTATGTTGGCTTCCTTATAAATCAGCTTCTTAATCAAAGAATATCGAAATACACAACGACGTGAGTCGAAAGGGCATTAATATGAATAAACTGACCGATAATATGAATAAACTGACCGATTTTGAACGCTATGTTATCGAAGAGAAAGGCACTGAACGCCCCTTTAGTGGTGAGTATTATGAGCACGATGCTAAGGGTTTGTATTTATGCAAAAAATGCCATGCCCCCTTGTATCGCTCTGAGCATAAATTTAATGCCCATTGTGGCTGGCCTGCCTTCGATGATGAAATTGCCGGCGCTGTAACCCGCCACATAGACGCCGACGGCCGCAGAACCGAGATTGTTTGTAGCCAGTGCGGCGGTCACTTGGGGCATGTCTTTGAAGGTGAAATGTTAACACCTAACAATATCCGTCACTGTGTTAACTCCGTATCTATGGTGTTCAAAGGGATGGATGATGCTGTTGAACCAGCACCTAATCACTTTGCGACTTTTGGTGCTGGGTGTTTTTGGTGCGTCGAAGCGATTTTTAAAAGCCTAAAGGGCGTGGTGAATGTCACTTCTGGCTATGCTGGCGGTGATGCCCATGATGCCGATTATAAATCTGTTTGCTCGGGCCAAACCGGCCATGCAGAGGTTGTGCATATCGAGTTCAACCCTGAGGAGATTGATTTTACGACGTTATTACAGGTCTTTTTTGAGAGCCATGATCCGACCACGCTTAATCGCCAAGGTAATGATAAGGGGCCACAATATCGCTCAGTGGTGTTTACCCATAATGCTGAGCAGATAGAGCAAACTACCGCTATGCTGACTCAGTTAGCAGCAGCCAAGGTTTTTGATGCGCCGATAGTGACCCAAGTTTCAGCATTTGATACTTTTTATCCCGCTGAAAATTATCACAATGACTACTTCGCTTTACACGGTGAGCAGCCCTATTGTCAGATGGTCGTGCGTCCTAAAGTGGAAAAAGTGAAAGCCTTGTTTGCAAGATTGCAGAAGGCTTAAGCGATTTAGCACAAGGTGTTAAATACAAAAATGCCACCGATAAAGGTGGCGTTTTTATGGGGTTTCTAAAGTGCAAAACCTAGTTGTTCTCTTAACAAGCCGCTTAGCTATCGATTTAACGATTAGCGTAACTTTTGATTCGCTACCGACGCAACTATCGGCTTTCAGTTAACCATTGGGCGTATTGTTTAGTGTAATAGCTGACAATCAAATCTGCACCCGCCCGCTTTAAGCCGATAAACGTTTCAGTCACCACCGCACGCTCATCCAACGCGCCCGCAAGGGCGGCAAATTTAATGCCCGCATATTCACCGCCGACTTGATAGGCGGCGAGTGGCAAGTGGGTTTCTTGTCTTAAACGGCTGAGCACATCTAAGTAGGGGGTGCCAGGTTTAACCATCAGGATATCGGCGCCTTCGGCTTCATCTAATGAGGCTTCTAACAGGGCTTGACGACCATTAGCATAATCCAGTTGATATCCCTTGCGATTTCCGCTGAGTTCACAATCAACCGCTGCTCTAAAAGGACCGTAAAAAGAAGAGGCGAATTTTGCC
The DNA here is from genome assembly GCF_013283205.1 of Shewanella sp. ISTPL2. Taxonomy (NCBI): domain Bacteria; kingdom Pseudomonadati; phylum Pseudomonadota; class Gammaproteobacteria; order Alteromonadales; family Shewanellaceae; genus Shewanella; species Shewanella sp. ISTPL2. The sequence goes on from NZ_JAAPAV010000001.1 coordinate 1,329,745, forward strand.
GAGTGGGCCAGAATCGCCACATGTTCAAAACCTGCGGCATCGAGCCCTTGGCGAATGGCTTTCACTTGACCGTCCATCATGGCCGATGGTGCTAACATATCAGCGCCCGCTTTGGCGGCTGTTATCGATTGCTTAACTAAATTTTCGACTGTGAGATCGTTGCAGACTTCATTATTGTGCACCACGCCGCAATGGCCGTGGTCTGTGTATTCACAAAAACAAATGTCGGGGATTACCATCATCTCAGGCACGGTAGCTTTAATGGTGCGCACCATACGGGCGAGTAAACCATTGTCGTCCCACGTATCGCTGCCCTTATCATCCTTAGTGTGGGAAATCCCAAAGGGCATCACATAGCGGATCCCGAGGGCGTAAAGCTCGCGAACTTCATCCGCCAGTGCGCTCTCAGGTAAACGGCTGATGCCAGGTAGCGTGGAGATAGGCACAGCATGGGTGATGTGCTCTTCAATGAACAGGGGATGGATAAGATCGCTTAGCGAAATATGGGTTTCGCGCAGCAGATCGCGCATTGCTTCTGAATTACGTAAGCGTCTTAAGCGACGCAATGGAGGCGTGTTTAACATGAAATGTCCTTATCGAAGGCGGGTTAAAGCAATCGTACAATACTAAGGGAAAGGCAAGGGATAAATTCGCCCCTTACTTTTCTGCTCTGACAATCAAAGTTGAAAAAGTTTCCCCAAGCGAGCTATATTCATTAATGAGTTTATTGATCATTGACTTAGATCACATAAATCCATCTCGTCCAGATTTGCGACTGAATATCATGTGAGCGCTATTTTAGCTGAGTTGCTTGCTTAGCCCTTTGTTTTCGGGCATTTGATGTTATTATTTGCGCCAGTTTTCTCATGGCATATTCGCGCAATACAGATTATGTAAATTTGATGCGAAATATTGCCCGCTAATCCGGTTTTGAAATGACAATAACACATGAACACTCTGCTTGTATTCTTGCCTTAGACACTTGTACCGAATCCTGCTCAGCTGCGCTGCAATACCAAGGTCAGATTTATGCTGAACTTGCCGATGCACCGCGTGAACACAGTCAACGTCTGCTGCCTATGGTCGATTCAGTGCTCAAGCAAGCGGGCATTCGCTTAGATAAAGTGACTGCGATTGCTTACGGACGAGGCCCTGGCAGTTTTACGGGGATCCGCATCTGCACTAGCATGACGCAAGGTCTGGCACTGGGGTTAGATTTGCCTGTGATTGGTATTTCAACCTTAGCGGCAATGGCACAAATGGCGATTAGCGAGCATCAAGCCGAGCAAGTTTTGTGCACCATTGATGCGCGCATGGGCGAAGTGTATTGGGGCCAGTTTGTGGCCGTTGACGGTATTGCAACGCTTGTCGGTAAAGAAGTGGTCAGTGCGCCTGCGGACGTACTGCTTCAGCTCGATACTCAAGCGCCAATTGTGGGCTGCGGCACAGGTTTTGATGCTTATCCCGATTTGCTGGCACTCGGCAAGGGGATTTTAGCTCTCGAGGCCGTGAAATATCCCGATGCAAAGGCTATGCTGATATTGGCTGAAGCAGGCATAAAAGCTGGACTGACAACCTCGGTCGATGAGCTTGAACCTGTGTACTTACGTGATACAGTCACATGGAAAAAGTTACCCGGTCGTGAATAAGCTGTTCTTTGCCTGAGTATCTGCGATAGAATCTCAGGCAATTAATGCTAAGCATTCTTTACGATGAATGGCTTAACGATGAATAGTGCAAACTTAAGGCTTCTTGATGCAAGTTAATGTGAATCAAATGAGTTTGACTAATGCTGTAGCGAGTAATAGACCCGCTATCGCTCAGGGGCTGACTGCGCCTGAATCGTCACGCCCAGTGATTGAGCAAGATGCCGTCGAAGCCCTTAGTTTAGAAACCCAGCCTAAAAGTAAAAGCGCAGCAGGAAATTTACAGTCAAGGCTCGGCGCGCACCTCGAGTATGAGCAAGATACGCGTGGCCATCAGGGGGCGATAGCCCAATATTTACAAACTCAACATGCCGCCAAACGCGATGAAATTCAGCAAATGGTTGGCGTGGACTTGTATGCTTGAACATCAACAAAAGCCTCCCCGTTCTACCTCGCGATTTTCCTCTTCTAAATTAACGGGTTTAGCCGCCAGCGGTGTGCCAAGCCGTGGCTTGTTTATTATCGAGCTGGTGGTGGCGTTACTCATCACTCGCATTCCCTATTTAAGCGTGCCGTTTAAATGGCTTGAAAGCTATTTTCATGAACTGTCCCATGGTATTGCAACGATTTTAAGCTCGGGCGTGGTCAGCCATATTCAGTTGTTTCCGAATGGAGCAGGATTTTGTTTTAGCCAAGGCGGCTCGCCGATGTTTATTGGCTTTGCTGGGTATTTTGGTGCAGCCTGTTGGGGATATTTAATCTATTTATTAGCGACTTGGCCAAAGGGGATCCGCGTGAGTTTTGCCTTGCTAGGTGCCTTAGTGGTGCTAAGCGGCTTGCTTTGGGGCAGGGATATTCTCACGTTAGCGATTTTAGCTGTGCTGACTATTATTTTGTTGTTACCGCTTAAACTCAGTCAAAACAAAATGTTGACTCAGTTTTTGCGTATTATTGGCTTGATGATCATGCTTAATGCACTTGCGAGTCCGACTGTGTTGCTCGGGCTTGATGGTCAAGGTGATGCAGTGATGTTGGCCGAGCGTTCTTGGATCCCCGCGTGGATTTGGGTGGGATTATGGTTATTAACCAGTGCCTGCGCTTTGTATTTTGCGTGGCGCCGCGTAGATAATGCCGCAAGTCGTTAGTTCTCAAGCTTGTTTAATGCCTCAGTCGTCTAGTGTTTTCCCCATCGTTTTTCTGCTTTGAACTTTGTTGATTTAGGTAAAGGTGATTTTGCTCATCACTTTGAGCTATAACCACTTATGTCGCTTAAAGCTTAGTTTTCCGACTTCTATTCCTTGGATTTTTGGCCATTGGCTGCTAGGTTAAGCCTTCGGTATCCATGGAGAATTACAATGAAAAAAGTCACCTTAGTTGCCAGTCTGCTGCTTGCTGGTTTATGTTCGAGTGTTACCTATGCCGATGAAAGCTTAGATAAAGTCTTAAAAAGCGATTTTCGTCAGGCTAAAAATGCCAGTCGTGACGTTTATCGTCATCCCGCTGAAACCTTAACTTTTTTTGGCATTACCCCAAAACAGACTGTGATTGAACTCTGGCCGGGTAATGGCTGGTACAGTGAAATATTAGGGCCTTATCTTGCTAAAGAGGGCCAATATATCGCAGCCAGTTTCGAAACGGCTCCTGCGACAGATACTCCCGGAAATCGTTATCGCGCTAACGCGGGTACTAAGTATGCTGCGTGGATGACGGCCAATAAAGACGTCATGGGCAATGCTAAGATTGTTACCTTCGATCCTCCACATAAGATGGATTTAGGTGCTGACGGTAGTGCTGATCTGGTATTAACCTTCCGAAATCTACATAACTGGGCATCGACAGATCAGCTGGAAAACGTGTTTGCCGCGTCTTATAAAGTGTTGAAGGACGGCGGTATCTTTGGCGTGGTAGAGCATAGAGCTAACGAAGGAATGAACTTCAGCACTGGCTATATGGATCAAGCGGCTATGGTTGCTTTAGCCAAAAAAGCAGGTTTTACCTTAGTTGAAAGTGCAGAAATCAATGCGAACCCCAAAGATACTAAGGATTACGCCAAAGGTGTTTGGACGCTACCGCCCTCTTTTGCCTTGGGTGATACCGATAAAGAAAAATACCAAGCGATCGGTGAAAGTGACCGTATGACACTTAAATTTGTCAAAAAATCATCTTAATTACCTGACATCAGAGGCATTATGTGGCAATCTTTCGCCCCCAAAAATCAAATTGAATTTGTATTACCTCATATTACGGTCGCGGGCCGATTATGGGGGGCGAAGGATAAACCTTTATTGCTTGCCTTACATGGTTGGTTAGATAACGCCAACAGTTTTGAACCTTTAACAGCGCATTTACTCGATTATCAAGTGCTCGCCATTGATTGGCCAGGACACGGCTTTTCTGCACATAGGCCGGGACACTATCCGCTGCATTGGATTGATTATTTGTATGATTTAGACGCGTTGTTAACGGCATTACCGCAAAAGCCAGCGGCAATGATTGGGCATTCGCTTGGCGGTATAATCGCCTCAGCTTACACGGCGACATTTCCCGAAAAGGTTAACAAGCTGGTATTGATTGAAGCGTTAAGCCCCTTGTCTGAGTTGCCAACGCAAGCTAAGGCGCGATTGAAAAAAAGCTTCTATCAGCATGAGAAGTATTTAACTCAGAAGCATGGGCAGGCAAAGATTTACGACAGTATAGATACTGCGGTGCGGGCGAGGGCACATTTAACAGGACTTGCTGAACCTTGGTGTCGTTTGTTGCTCGATCGTAATATGCAGCCCGAAGGTGATGGCATAGGTTGGCGTAGTGATCCTCGATTAAGATTAGATTCACCCCAACGATTAACCTTCGCCCAAGTTGATGCCTTGATGCAGGACATCAATGTCGAAACCTTATTAATTTGTGGCAAACAGGGATTTAGCCAGTTGCAGAGCGCGATACCTAAGGCCAGAACGTGGTTCAAGCATTTGTCTGAGCACATAATTGAGGGCGATCATCATGTGCATATGGACAATGCCGAAGGCGTTGCACGTTTGATCCGCAAATTCGTTTAATAGGTTGCTTATATGGGTATAAAAAAGACGCTAGGTTTTTTGTTTTTTTTATGTGATGATGATCAAAATTAAAACGCTCGTATGATTTATGACGAGTAAATTAATAACTATAAAATGTAAGCCGGTATTTTAACTCGGTATTTATCGAGTCTTGACGCTTGTATGGATATTGTTTCCGCAGTTGTGGGGATTTAGGAGAGAGTAGTGGATCAGCCTTGGATTAATCATTTGCCAGAAGATGTGCCTGCTGAAATTAATGTGGAACAATACTCATCGCTTGTCGATATGTTCGAGACAGCGGTGGCTAAGTATGAAGATCAACCTGCATTTATCAACATGGGTGCCACGCTAACCTATCGTAAATTGGAAGAACGCAGCCGAGCATTCGCTGCGTATTTACAAAATGAATTAAAGCTTGAAAAGGGCGACCGTGTCGCTTTGATGATGCCAAACCTGTTGCAGTATCCCATTGCACTGTTTGGTGTTTTGCGTGCAGGTATGGTGGTTGTTAACGTTAACCCACTTTATACACCGCGCGAACTTAAACATCAGTTGATTGACTCTGGCGCCAAAGCCATAGTTGTAGTGTCAAACTTCGCCCGTACCTTAGAAGAAGTTGTCGAACAAACGCCCGTTGAAAGCGTCATTATCACCAGTTTAGGTGACCAATTAAGTGCGCCAAAACGCACCTTAGTGAACTTTGTGGTGAAGTACATTAAGAAGTTAGTGCCAAAATACGATTTACCCCATGCTTTATCGATGCGCGACACCTTATCAACCGGTCGTCGCATGCAATACATCAAGCCTGAAGTCACTAACGACGATTTAGCGTTTTTGCAATATACAGGTGGCACAACTGGGGTGTCTAAAGGCGCGATGTTGACCCATGGCAATATTGTCGCCAACGTTTTGCAGGCCGATGGCGCTTATTCGCCCGCCTTAAACGATGGCAGCGAGTTTGTGGTAACGGCCTTGCCGCTGTATCACATCTTCGCGTTGACAGTGAATTGCCTGCTGTTTTTGCACAAAGGCAGCCAGAACTTACTCATCACCAATCCTCGTGATATCCCAGGATTTGTGGCCGAGTTGAAAAAGTATCCTTTCACTGCATTGACCGGGGTAAACACCTTGTTTAACGCGTTAGTGAACAGTGATGATTTTTCCCAGTTGGATTTCTCACGCTTAAAACTCTCTATCGGTGGCGGCATGGCGGTACAAAAAGCTGTGGCGGATAAATGGCAAACCATTACTAAAACCCGTTTACTTGAAGGTTATGGTCTGACGGAAGCCTCACCCTTATTAACCTGTTGTCCATATAACTTAGACGGTTATAACGGTTCAATTGGTTTTCCTGCCCCTTCGACACTGATCCAAATCCGTAATGATGACGGCAAGGTATTAGCCCAAGGCGAAACCGGCGAGCTTTTTGGTAAAGGTCCTCAGGTGATGAAAGGCTATTGGCAACGTCCTGAAGAAACCGCCAAAGTGATCGACACTGACGGCTGGTTAGCCACGGGCGATATTGGTTACATGGATGAGAAAGGTTTTTTCTATATTGTCGATCGTAAGAAAGACATGATCTTAGTCTCAGGATTTAATGTATTCCCTAACGAAGTCGAAGAAGTGGTCGCACTTCATCCCAAAGTGATTGAAGTGGCTGCCGTTGGTGTCCCAAACGACGCCAGTGGTGAGTTAGTGAAGGTATTTGTGGTGGCAAAAGATAAATCTTTAACCGCTGAAGACATCATTAAGCACTGCCGTATTCATTTAACGGGATATAAAGTGCCGAAGCTGGTAGAATTTAGGGACGAGTTACCTAAAACCAACGTGGGTAAAATCTTGCGACGAGAGCTTAGAGACGAAGCTAAGCGCGCGTAAGATTGAAGCCGGCATTTGCCGGCTTTTGTTTTTATGGACTGTGATTGACCCACAGGATCTGGAGAAGAATTTGTCAGCGTTTCAATATGTGAGTGATGAAGCAAGCCTTAATGCCCTCGTTGCCCAATATAAACAGAGTAAGATACTCGTGTTAGATACCGAGTTTGTTCGTACTCGTACTTATTATGCCAAGTTAGGTTTGATCCAAGCCTATGATGGTAAAACCTTAGCTTTGATTGATCCGGTGGCTTTACCTGATTTAGCCCAGTTTTGGGCGCTGTTATCGGACCCGAATATCGTTAAGCTAGTGCATTCCTGCAGTGAAGACTTAGAAGTTTTTGCCCACTATGGCAAATGTCAGCCTACGCCTTTGTTTGATAGCCAAATTGCCGCCTCTTTGTGTGGTATGGGCCACGGTGTGGGTTATGCCAAGTTAGTTGAAACTTGCCTTGGTGAAGTGATCGATAAAGGTGAGTCGCGTACAGATTGGATCCGTCGTCCTTTAACGGAAGCCCAGTTAAGCTACGCCGCCAATGACGTCCTGTATTTGTATCAGCTCTATCCTCAACTGGAAGCGAAACTCAGCGCCCAAGGGCGTTTAGCTTGGTTATACGAGGAAGGGGAAAGGATGACTCAGGGCAGGCTTGCCGATCCTGATCTTGATACAGCCTATTTGAAAGTGAAAAATGCTTTTCAACTCACTGAAATTCAATTGGCTTACCTTAAAGTGCTCGCCAAATGGCGCCTTGAAAAAGCTTTAGTCCGTGATTTAGCCTTAGGTTTTGTGATCAAAGATCATGGTCTTATTGCATTAGCGAAGAAGCAACCTAAAACTTCGGCTGATTTGTTTAAGCTCAATGACTTGACCGAACAGGAAAAACGCATCCACGGCAAAGATTTATTACGTGTGCTACAAACTGCGGATTTGGTTAATTTACCCGAGTTAGTGGATGTATTGGCGTTAAAATCAGGCTACAAATCGGCCTTTAAAGCGATTAAAAGCTGTTTGGTCGAATTATGCGAAAAGCATGATGTGCCGCAGGAAATGCTCGGTTCTAAACGTCATATCCATGAGTTTTTGCAATGGCGTTGGGATAAGCAACAAGGGGATTTACCGGCAGTGTTATGCGGTTGGCGAGGGGAATTGGCAACTGAGGCTTTAGCAAAGCTTGAGGTCTAGTGCTTAATATTTCGTACTTGAATCCATTGCTGAAAAACATCCACACCAAAATGTCATCTTCAATTGAAGATGACATTTTTTGTGTCATCGACTTATCTGTCAGGCAAAGTGACGTTAAGCTCGAGTACCGACAGGTTGGCGTCGTTTTGATCTAACTGCACAGAAACTTGATCATCAGAAATCGGCACATATTTGCGAATAACGGCAATGATCTCTTGTTTCATCTGTGGGAAATAATCGGGAGTGTCCCTTTGTCCACGTTGATGAGCCACGATGATCTGTAGGCGCTCTTTTGCCATTACCGCAGTGCTAGGCTTTTTCTTGCTTTTGAAATAGTCGAGTAAAGACATAATTAGCTACCAAATATCCGTTGTAAGAAACCTTTCTTTTCTTCCGTAATAAAGCGTACTGGTACATCTTCACCCAGTAAGCGTGCGACTGTATCACTGTAGGCTAAACCTGCATCACTTTCTTGGTCGATAATCACAGGTACGCCTGAGTTAGAGGCTTTCAGTACAGATTGTGACTCAGGAATAACGCCGAGTAACTCAATGGCCAGAATTTCTTGAACATCGTCGACACTTAACATTTCGCCCGATTTTACACGGCTCGGTGAATAGCGAGTCAGCAGTAAGTATTCTTTGATTGGCTCAAGGTTTAGCTCGGCGCGGCGTGATTTGCTTTGCAACATACCTAAAATACGATCTGAGTCGCGCACTGAGCTGACTTCTGGGTTCGTGGTCACAATGGCGATATCGGCAAAATACAATGCCATCATAGCGCCTTGCTCAATCCCTGCGGGAGAGTCACACAGAATAAACTCAAAGTCTTTGGCCAAATCGTCTAGAACACGGCCGACGCCTTCTTTGGTCAGTGCATCTTTATCACGGGTCTGTGAAGCGGGTAAAACGAATAACTTATCGCAGCGTTTATCTTTGATCAGCGCTTGATTTAAATTGGCTTCACCATTGATCACATTAACGAAGTCATAAACAACACGACGCTCGCAACCCATGATCAAGTCTAAGTTTCGTAAACCTATATCGAAATCAATAACGACTGTCTTGTGTCCTTGCATGGCAAGACCGGTCGCAATTGCAGCACTCGATGTGGTTTTACCTACGCCGCCTTTACCTGAAGTGACAACAATAATTTGTGCCATGTTTCTCTCTATCCTTTGTTCTGCCATTTAGAGGGGCAATGATTCAACCATAAGCGACTCACCGTTTAGGCGAATGCAGCCGCTTTTATCTGAGCTATGTTGTTGTAGATTTTCAGCGAGCCAATATTGCCCTGCTATTGAAACGAGTTCGGCCTCCAGAGAGTGGGCAATGATAACGGCGCTGGTATCGCCCGCGGCGCCTGCCATGGCTTTCCCTCGTAATGCGCCATAGATATGAATGCTACCATCTGCGATGACTTCTGCGCCATTGCCTACCGCACCAAATATGATTAAATCACCATTTTTTGCGTAGACTTGTTGGCCTGAACGAATATTTTGCTTCACTATCTTAGTTTGGCGCGGGGCTGGCGGCGGGGTACTACTCTGTTTTCCCGCTTTGACTATGGCAAGGCCTAAGTCTTTTGCCTGTTTACTGAGTACGGTTGTCGCGCCCGTTATGCCAACAATCACTAATTGACGTGAGATCAGCAGATCCTTTAACGCACTTAAATTCAAGCTGTCGTGCTGAATGGCACTCAGATTGACGACTAAAGGAGCACCCAGAAAAAACTGAGGAGCCTGTGCCAATTTATGGTCTAATTCAGTCATGACAGCTTGTAAATCGCTGCTATTAATATGAAGCACTGAAAGAGTAAAAGAAGCGCCTTTTAACTCTAAGCTAGGTTTTGACATCCCGGCACTATTCTCCAGAAATCATCAGTCGGTTCGCTGATTTTACAATTAAATTACTAGGCGACCATGTTATAGTGTGCCCCATTGACTGGCAAGTTTGAACTATTGGATATTTGATTCTTATGCTATGTGCCGTTTATAAAAGTAGCCGAAAGGCTGATACTTATTTATTTGTGAAGAAAAGAGATTGTTTTGACGATGTTCCAGTGCCTTTGATGGAAATGTTTGGCGTGCCAAAGTTGGTGATGGTGTTTCCTATCGCTAAACGCGACGCGTTAGGAATGGCAGATATACATAAAGTCAGAGCAGCAATGGCAGAAAATGGCTTTTATTTACAAATTCCACCACCTCAGGTGAATTTATTGGCTGAGCATAAGCTGAGCCTTGGGATCAAAGATTAACCAGGTAGCATCAAGACGCTGCTAATGAGCTCAGGCGCGTCAAACCACACTCGTTAATCTCAGTGGCATTGCGTATCTGACGACAAATTAGTGTAAAATAGCCCGCATTGAGCGGGTTTTTTATTAAGAAGATATAGTTAATCATGGCATTTTGGCAGAGTAAAACATTAGCGCAGATGAGCACAACCGAGTGGGAATCCCTGTGTGACGGTTGTGGTAAATGTTGTTTAAACAAGTTGATAGATGATGAAACCGAAGACTTGTATTACACCAATGCAGCTTGCCTTTTGCTCGATCATCAAACGGCAGGCTGTCAGCATTACAGTGATCGTTTCACCCATGTCCCCCAATGTACAGTGATCACGATTGATAATATCCATGAGTTAACTTGGTTGCCCGACAGTTGTGCCTATCGCCGCCTAGCGGCAGGGCGTGAGCTACCGAGTTGGCATCCGCTGCTCACAGGCTCCAAAGAAGCGATGCATTTAGCGGGTATGTCGATCCAAGGCAAGGTGGTGGATGAAAGACGCGTGAAGGATATTGAAGATCATATCGTGCTATGGCCACTTAAAGACGTGGATTAACAGACGTGAATTCATTTTGCTGTAGCGTTATCGATTGAAAATTAACTTATTAATTGAAACGACACTTGTTGATTGGAACGTGACCGTCAGAATGAAAACAAAAAGGGAGCGATTCGCTCCCTTGTGCATTTTGGGTGTTAAGTGAATTTAAATTCCATCAAATAATGCTCGACTAGATTTTTAATCCCACCATCAACTGATCCAGTTGACCAGCTGTTGCTTGCAGCTCATCGCAACCTGAAACTGACTGGTTGGCCGATTGCTCCACATCGTGTGATTGGTTGCGAATTTCCATTAAGTTAGTCGCAATCTCGTTGGCCACTGCCGACTGCTCTTCGGCCGAGGTCGCAATTAGCACACTCATTTCAAACACTTTGTTGCTGTGGTGGGCGATAAACTCTAAGTCTTTACCCGTTTGCAGTACGTGTTGTTTACCTTCATTGGCTTGATTCACAGTACGCGACATCACTTGTGTCAGATTGCGAGTACCCGATTGAAGTGATTCGATCATGGTTTTGATTTCAACCGTTGCGGCCTGAGTTCTCCCCGCTAAAGTACGTACTTCATCGGCCACCACGGCAAAGCCACGACCTTGTTCACCGGCGCGCGCCGCTTCAATCGCCGCGTTGAGGGCCAGTAGGTTGGTTTGCTGGGAAATCGCATTAATGGTTGACACCACTTCATCAATTTTACTGGCGTTGTCATTGAGTACACCCACCGCATTTGAGGCCGCGGAGATCTCATCCGATAACACGTCAATAGCTTTGACTGTGGTTTCAATATCTTTCCCGCCCGCGCTAACCTGTTGATTGGCTTCTTGGGTTTCGGCTGAGGATTGTTCGGCATTGCGGGCAACTTCTTTCACTGCGGCAGTCATTTCTTCCATTGCCGTCGCTAAGGAGTCCAGATGTTGTCTCTGGTTTACCGCCAAGGATTGACCTTGCTGCGCTGTGCTACGAAACGATGATACAACTTCGCGTATTTTAGCGGTCGATTCTGCGATTTGCTTGACTAAGGTATGTTGACGTTCTACCAAGGTATCTATGCTGATGGCTAAGATACTGAACTCGTCTTTTACTTCGAAGAAGTTTAAACGCCCCGTTAAATCACCCGATGCGGCCCGTTTTAATGCCATCACTGTCGTATAAAGTGCGCCGCCTACGAAGGTTGAAATGTAATAGCTGAACAAAAATAGCACAAACAAGAGTGCCGCCATTAGGCCATAAACCAGCAGGTTATCGTTGGCGAGCAAGGCATCAATTTCTTTGCTGTCTAGGGGAATAATCGTGATCAGATTTTGATCGTTAACCCGACTCACAGCTCTAGGTTGCTTACCGCTATCATCAATACCACCGCCACTGCGAGCGATGGATTGCGCTTTGCTATCGGCTTCATTTACCGAAACAATGCTGACATTACCTTCAATTTCGCGACTAAGTTGATTAAGGATAGTTTGGCGTTCTTGCTCTGGTAGTTTGTTATATAAGCTGCCAGTGACTTGGTTAATTTGTTGTGAAGCATTTTGCAGACTGTTGAGCTGTCCTTGAATTAAGGTTTGCTGGGATTGGTTATCTAGGAAAAGCGCCAGTCCAACAATCATCAACATAGGAACGATAGAGAGAATAGCGAATTTAGTTTTTAAGGTCATATGGATAAGATATTGATCTATCCAGCGAAATTTTACTTCTTTCATGAGTGCCTCGATAAAATGGGCTATAAACCGAATTTATATCGGTCAGTTTGCCATAGACTTTATAGTTTTCTGTTTTGTAATGATTTATATGGTTAATGTAGTCTAATTGCAGTCGTTATTGTGTTGTTTGCTGCAATTTTGGCAAGGTACAGATGTGAGTTTACAGTTTAGTTACAAATGCTGCTAGTGGCTGAAAGCGGAAGTTGTTTACGTCAGAATTGAGGTTTGGGTTTCCCCTTGAGCAAAACTCAGGCTCTGAACTGGGGTAACACATGAATTTGCATGATAAAAACCCCCAATAAGCCCTAGTAATATGCCGCTCGCTCGCGTAAAATTTCTATCCTTTTATTTCGTTATAGCTAGCAAAGCGTCTGGCATTAACGCCCGATAACCTGAGCACCCAAATAGCCTGAAAGTTTGGCGCCCATAGCACTTGTTTATCAAGCGCGACTATGCAGTGGAAGAGAAAATGCAGCAGTTAACTGAGATCGTAGAACAAGCCTTAGTCATTATTGACGAGGCCAGTGATCTAAAAGCACTGGATGATATCCGTGTCGATTACCTTGGTAAGAAAGGTAAGATCACCGACATGATGAAAATGATGGGTAGCTTAAGCCCTGAAGAAAAGCCAGCCTTTGGCCAAGCGGTCAATGATGCTAAACAGGCGATTCAACAAAAATTAACTGAGCGCATCGATGGTCTGAAAAGTTCGGAATTGGAAGCCAAATTAATCGCTGAAAAGATTGATGTGACTTTGCCAGGCCGCACCCAAGAGATCGGTGGCTTACATCCTGTGACTCGAACCATTGAGCGTATCGAAACCTTTTTCGGGGAATTAGGGTTCTCGGTAAAGCAGGGGCCTGAAATTGAAGATGATTTCCACAATTTCGATGCACTGAATATCTCTGAGCACCACCCAGCGCGTGCTGATCATGATACCTTTTATTTCAATCCTAAACTGATGCTGCGTACCCAAACTTCGGGCGTGCAAATCCGTACTATGGAAACTGAAAAGCCACCATTACGGATTATTTCTCCGGGCCGTGTGTATCGTAACGACTACGACCAAACTCACACACCTATGTTCCACCAAGTGGAAGGGTTGTTGGTTGATGAGCATGTTAACTTTGCTGAATTGAAAGGCATTTTGCATGACTTCCTGCGTAATTTCTTCGAAGAAGATCTGCAAGTGCGTTTCCGTCCATCTTACTTCCCATTCACTGAGCCTTCAGCGGAAGTGGACGTGATGGGCAAAAATGGTAAATGGCTAGAAGTGCTTGGCTGCGGTATGGTACATCCGAATGTACTGCGCAGCGTTGGCATAGATCCAGAAAAATACTCTGGTTTTGCTTTTGGTATGGGTGTCGAGCGCTTAACTATGTTGCGTTACGGCGTAAACGATTTACGTGCGTTTTTCGAAAACGACCTACGTTTCCTGAAGCAATTTAAATAACGGAGCTGTAATAGCATGAAATTTAGCGAATCTTGGCTTCGTGAATGGGTCAACCCTTCAGTCAGCCGTGAAGCATTATCCCACCAGATCACTATGGCCGGTCTCGAAGTCGATGACGTTGAAGCCGTAGCAGCCGATTTTAGCGGTGTCGTGATTGGTGAAGTGGTGGAGTGTGGTCAGCATCCCGATGCCGATAAACTGCGCGTGACCAAAATCAACGTTGGTGGTAGCGAACTTATCGATATCGTCTGCGGAGCACCAAACTGTCGTCAAGGTCTTAAAGTGGCCGTGGCTATGGTTGGCGCCGTATTACCTGGCGATTTCAAAATCAAGAAAGCCAAGCTGCGTGGCATGTCATCAGAAGGTATGTTGTGTTCATACAGCGAGCTTGGCATCAACGTCGAAAGCGATGGCATCATCGAATTGCCATTGGACGCGCCGCTTGGCACTGATATCCGTGATTATCTGCAACTTAACGATGCCGTTATCGATGTGGATTTAACGGCTAACCGTGCCGATTGCTTAGGCATGGTAGGTCTTGCCCGTGAAGTGGGCGTGTTAAACCGCCAAACAGTGGTTGAGCCACAGTGGCAAGCCGTCACGGCAACGACAGATGCAAAGGTCACGATTAACGTTAACGCGCCTGCAGCGTGTCCACGTTACTTAGGCCGTGTGGTTAAAAACGTCAATGTGAAAGCGCCTACGCCATTATGGATGCAGGAAAAACTGCGCCGTAGCGGTATTCGCTCTATCGATCCTATCGTAGACATCACTAACTTTGTGTTGATTGAATTCGGTCAACCTATGCACGCTTTCGATCTGGCCAAATTAACAGGCGATATCCAAGTGCGTTTAGGCACTGGCGAAGAGAAAATCACTCTGCTTGATGGCAGCGAAGTCACGATTCCATGCGATACCTTAGTGATCGCCGATGATGCGCGTCCATTAGCCCTTGCTGGTGTGTTTGGCGGCGAATATTCAGGCGTGAGCGACACGACCCAAGACATACTGCTTGAATGTGCGTTCTTCGCGCCGCTTGCCATTATGGGTAAGTCACGTCGTTTAGGTTTGCATACAGATTCATCACACCGCTTTGAGCGTGGTGTTGACCCTGAGATGCAACACAAGGTTATCGACCGTGCGACCCGGTTAGTGCTGGATATCTGTGGCGGTGAAGCTGGCCCTGTAGTTGAGGCTAAATCAGAGGCTGATTTACCCAAACCTGCACAAATCGTTTTACGTCGCAGCAAGTTAGATCGAATTTTAGGTCACCATGTACCTGATAGCGATGTCGTTGAAATCCTGCAACGTTTAGGTTTTAGCGTCGTTGTTAGCCAAGATAGTTGGCAGGTCACTACCGCGACTTATCGTTTCGATATGGCGATTGAAGAAGATTTGATCGAAGAAGTGGCCCGTATTTACGGTTATAACAATATCCCGAATACGGCGCCTGTTGCCGCGCTGCGTATGTCAGATCATAAAGAATCTGACTTAAGCCTAAAACGCGTGCGTGCCTTATTGGTCGCTCGTGGTTTCCAAGAAGCGGTAACCTACAGCTTTGTCGATCCAAAACTGCAAAATCTGGTTCACCCTGGTTTAGACGCTATGGTGTTACCAAACCCAATTTCCAGTGAAATGTCGGCCATGCGCCTGTCAATGTTCACCGGTTTATTGGCCGCCGTTGGCTACAACCAAAGTCGTCAACAGAGTCGCGTGAGACTTTTTGAAACTGGCCTGCGCTTTGTTCCTGATATCAATGCAGAATCCGGTGTAAGACAGCAAGCAATGCTCGCTTGTGTCATTACTGGGTTCCAAAATGATGAACATTGGGCTATGGAATCGAAAACTGTTGATTTTTTCGACCTTAAAGGTGATTTAGAAGCAATTATCGGCTTGACAGTTTCCGCATCAGAATTTAGCTTTAGAGGAGCGACGCATTCTGCTTTCCATCCGGGGCAATGTGCTGAAATATTGAGAAATGATCGAGTGATCGGTCATATAGGTGCAATCCATCCTAGTTTGGAGAAGCCTTTTGGACTCAATGGTAAAACCATCGTTTTTGAGTTGGAATTGGATGCTTTATTGCATACCAGTTTGCCGCTAGCCCAAGCTGTATCTAAGTTTCCAGCTAATCGTCGTGACATCGCAGTCGTAGTAGATGAGAGTGTATCTGCAGGTGATGTAATGAAATTGATAAGAAAAGTTGGCGAAAATCAGTTGGTTGGCATAAACTTGTTCGATGTATACTTAGGTAAAGGTGTTGAACCTGGCAAGAAGAGCCTGGCGATAGCACTTACATTACAAGACACTACTCGTACGCTTGAGGAAAAAGAGATTGCTGAGACCGTTGGTTCAGTCGTTTCTGCCCTTAAGTCCGAGTTCAACGCATCGTTGAGGGATTAAAGTATGGCACTTACCAAAGCCGAAATGGCAGAACATCTTTTTGAAACACTCGGAATGAACAAACGTGTCGCCAAAGAGATGGTTGAGTCGTTCTTTGAAGAGATTCGGGGCGCACTTGAAAGTGGTGAGCAGGTCAAGTTATCTGGCTTTGGCAACTTTGACCTTAGGGACAAGAATCAAAGACCGGGAAGGAACCCAAAAACAGGCGAAGATATCCCAATTTCTGCTCGTCGTGTCGTGACTTTCCGTCCCGGCCAAAAGCTGAAAACTCGTGTAGAAGCAGCAAACACGGGTAAGTAATTTCGTTTGTTTGATGGGAAAGCCACTCCTTAGAGAGTGGCTTTCCTGTTTATTTTTTCATGCAATATCTCCATTGTTTTTATCCACTGTCTGAGGTGAATTCTTTGTCAAGACAGCCCAAACATTTTGACCGTCGTTTTAAACTCGCCTTGTTACACCCTAGATACTGGGCCACTTGGTTAGTGATTGGTCTATTAGTGATTTTCGGACTCATGCCCGCATGGCTGCGTGATCCCATAGCAAGATTATTGGCAAAAATAGTGATGCCAATTGCCAAAAAGCCCATTAGCGTTGCCAGAGCCAACTTAAGGGCGTGCTTTCCTGAGCAATCCACCGCCGAGATTGAAGTGTTAATCCGTGAGAACGTGCAAAACTTCGTTTTGGTGTTGTTAGCACAGGGCGAATTGCTGGTGCGCTCAAAAGCGCATTTACGTCGTCGAGTCAATTTAATCGGCTTTGAGCATGTGACTAAAGCGCAGGCTGCTGGGCAACCGATCATTTTTATCATGCCCCATGTGTGGCCAATCGATTATGCTGGTTTACGCCTTAACCTTGAGTTGCCTATGGTGACTATGGCCAAAGCCCATAAAAACGGCTTATTCAATTGGTTTAGTAATCGTGTACGCAGCAGTTGTGGTGGCCATGTGTATATGCGCGAGGCGGGCATTCGGGCGTTATTGGCTGAGCTTAAGCGCGGTAACAGTTTCTTTTATCTTCCCGATGAAGACTTAGGTCCTGAACAAAGCGTGTTTGCGCCTTTTTTAGGTACAGTAAAGGCAACGCTACCTGTTGTTGGGCGTTTAGCGCAGGCGGGGAATGCCCAAGTGTTGCCAGTAAAGATTGGCTACAATCAAACCTCACGCCAATTTGATCTCACTGTGATGACGGCCGTTGCGCCCGAAGACATGGTCGGCAAAGAAAACGAAGCGTTGGCACTGAACAAAGTGGTCGAGCAAGTTATCTTAGCTTATCCAGAGCAGTATATGTGGTTCCTGCGGTTGCTCAAGACGCGCCTAGAGGGTGAAGCTTCTATCTACAGCTGATGTAGCGTGACTGAAATAGTGTGGTTTAAAATGGCTTTGAGCGCTGATTGCTCAAAGCCATTTTTTGAGGAATATTCTTGCTGATAGGACTCTTTATTGATTGAGATCTTTATCGACTGTGCTGTTAACAATGCAGATTACAAATGAAGGATTTAATCTTCATCTTGTTCCATCTCAAGTTGCATCAGTAACATATCTTCGCCATCGAGTACACGAGTACGAAAGCTTTGACATGCAGGGCAGACGACCGTGCGCTCACTCAGTACGGATTCAGTCTGGCAGTCTTGGCAAAGTATCACTAGCGGCTGAATTTGCATATTGAGTAGGGCTTCTTTGCAAATCCCATCGAGCTTAAACGTATCGAAGGCCGTTTGTAGCAGGCTAGGTTCAACCCCGCTCATGACTCCCAGTTTGATATCCACTCGGGTGATTTTATCGGCATGATTGGCCTGCGCGTGCTGTTCGCATTGCTCAATCAGGGCACTCACTATCGAATATTCGTGCATCAGCAAATCCTTGGCAGCAGTTCACCTTGGGGAAGATCGAGATAACGTTTAGTATTCCAAGGCGTTCTTAGCACGACTTTCCCCACTAAATCATCACTCACAGTGCCGATTATCGCTGCATGCTCACAGTGCCCAAAGCGTTGCATGATCTCGAGCGCACCTAAGGCGATGTCGTTGGGAACGGCGAGGATGAAAGTGCCTTCGTTGGCAAGATCCATGGCTTCGAAACCATAGAGTTCGCACAGACCTTTGACTTCATCGCTGACGGGAATACTGGCTTCATTCACTGTGATGCCAACATTGGAGGCGACAGCCCATTCGTTCAGCACTGCCGATAAGCCGCCGCGAGTCGCATCGCGCATCGCATGAATGGGAATATTGGCGGCAATCAATTGCTCGACTATGGGCCAGAGCGTCGCGCAGTCACTTTGCAATGCCGATTCGAGGGTGAGTCCTTCACGCGCCATTAAAATCGCTGCACCGTGGCAGCCAATATCACGGGAGACAATAATGGCATCGCCCACGGTGACATTCGCCGCGGAAATATTGGGACGCAAGATGCGACCAATGCCTGAGGTATTAATAAATAAACCATCGGCGCACCCCTTGGGTACGACTTTAGTGTCGCCGCAGACTATCCGTGCACCACTGTGTTTTAATTCTTTCGCCATACTGCGGACAATCGTCGTTAAATCCTTGATAGAAAAGCCTTCTTCTATGATCACACTGCAACTCAAATACTGAGGTTCTGCGCCCATCATAGCGAGATCGTTGACTGTGCCTGCGATGGCGAGTTTGCCGATATCGCCGCCGGCAAAAAATAAAGGGGATACGGTGAAAGAGTCTGTGGTAAAGGCGTTGGCACCGTGCAAATCGAGTTTAGCAGCGTCTTCTTCGCTGCGAAGGATTGGGTTATCAAACTCGGCAAAAAACAGATCACGGATCAGTTTATTCATTTCTTTGCCGCCACCGCCGTGGCTGAGTTGAATGGATTTATCTTTAAGCGTATCAGCCATGATGTGGTTCCTTGATATCGATACCTTGATAGCGGTAATAGGCATTGCAGGCACCTTCGGAGCTGACCATGCAACTACCTAAGGGCGTTTCGGGATTGCAGCCGCGGCCAAAAACTTTACAGTCCTTTGGTTTAGCAAGCCCACGAAGAATATCGCCACACTGACAGGCCTTGTGATCGTCAATTTCCTTCACGGGTAGGCGGTCTTTAAAGCGCAGTTCGGCGTCCCTGTGGGCATATTCGGGTTTGAGCTGCAGCGCTGAATTGGGGATTGGGCCTAGGCCACGCCAGCGAAATTGCGGTCTGACATTGAAGAATTGATTCACTTTGGCCTGCGCCGTGAGGTTGCCGTTTTCCGATACCGCGCGGCTGTATTGGATATCGAGCTCCGCTTTGCCCGCGGCTTTTTGGCGCACTATCCGTAAAATTGACTCCATCACATCAACGGGTTCAAATCCTGCGACAACCACGGGCGTGCCATAGTTTTCGACTGTGCTGCGATAGATTTTTGCACCGCTGATCACGCTTACATGGGCGGGGCCGATAAAGGCATTCACTCTGGCTTTTGGGTCGTGCATCACGGCACCAATTGCGGGGGGCACTAATACATGATTGATATGAAACAGTAGATTTTCGAGTTTTTCTTGTTCGGCCAGTTGCAACAAAATCGCTGTCATTGGGGTTGAGGTTTCAAAGCCAATGGCGAAGAAGACTACGGTTTTATCGGAATTGTCGCGGGCAATTTTGAGCGTATCTAAGGGATCGTAAATTGGGCGAATATCGCAGCCCTTGGCCCTAAAACTGGCTAAAGAGCCTTGAGAACCGGGCACGCGGATCATATCGCCCAGCGTCACAAGAATAACATTTTCTTGGGAGGCAAGCGCCGCGGCTTGGTCGATGCGCTCTTTAGGCATAATGCACACTGGGCAGCCAGGACCATGGATAAATTCAATATTATCCGGCAGTAAATCTAGCAAGCCGTATTTCATAATCGTATGAGTATGGCCACCACAGACTTCCATGATATTGATTTGTTGCTTAACCAATTTAGCGGTTAACTGAATATCCCGTGCTAAATTGGCAATCGTTTGGGGATCGCGAAAGCCTTGATAGAGGTGTTTTAGTTCAAGCATGCTTTTTCCTCGGTGCACTCGATAGGGGTGCGCCTTGCGACTTAATCCTGCACTACTGATGGTCAGTGTATGGCTTCATTTTCAAGCTTAGTGACGATTTCTTTGTATAGTTCAATGCTTTGCTGCGCATCTTCCTTATCAATTTTGTTCATCACAAAACCAATATGGATCAACACATAGTCGCCAATTTCCAGTGGCTCATTCATTAAATGACTGCTGACATCGCGGCGCACGCCTAAGGTATCGACTGTGACGCTCTGGCGCTCAATATCGACCGCCACCACTTGGGAAGGTATGGACAAGCACATTATTGTGCACCTCGAATATTGTCTTTAAGCCAAGCGGCTACTGCCTGCATGGAGTCGCCATCTTTAATTGAGATTTCAATAATTTGAGTTGCTGGATTGAGTTTTTTAAGCT
This sequence comes from Shewanella sp. ISTPL2, assembly GCF_013283205.1. Taxonomy (NCBI): domain Bacteria; kingdom Pseudomonadati; phylum Pseudomonadota; class Gammaproteobacteria; order Alteromonadales; family Shewanellaceae; genus Shewanella; species Shewanella sp. ISTPL2. The sequence continues at coordinate 1,350,308 of NZ_JAAPAV010000001.1, forward strand.
GCGCTCTGGCTTCGTCCATCTTGAAATCAAAATAGGGCAGTAGATCGCACTTAGTGATAAAAACTACATCGGCGCGGCGGAACATCACAGGATATTTCTCAATCTTATCATCGCCTTCTGGCACTGATAGCAGCACGATATTTTTGTGAGTGCCCACATCATAACTGGCTGGGCAGACGAGATTACCGACGTTTTCGACAAAGCAAATATCGAGTCCTTCAAGCGGCAGATGATGTAGGGCACCGTGCACCATAAAGGCGTCGAGGTGACAGGCGCTGCCCGTTTGAATTTGATAGGCCTTAATGCCTTTAGCGATTAAGCGGTCGGCATCGCGTGAGGTTTCTAAGTCGCCCTCGATCACCGCATAGTTGAGCTGCGTGTATTCTTTGAGATTTTCTAATAGGGTGGTTTTACCACTGCCCGGGCTACTCATGATGTTGAAGGCAGTAATGTTATGTGCCTCAAAGTGGGCGCGGTTATGACCTGCTTCGACATCATTTTTATCTAAAATTTTGTGGATGACTGACAAGGTTTTTTTATCGTTTAACTGAGGATTTGTGTGTAACTCTTGATGGCTATGCTCATGAGTATGTGAATGGTCATGATTATGCTCATGGCTATGGGCATGCGCGCCTAGATGATCATGGTCGTGGCGGGTAAGGGAGCAGCCGCAGTCTTTACACATTTTACCTCTCCTTGTATCGGCAGAGTACGAGGACTTTGCCTGACAAATAATGATTGATGTACGAATCGTTAATTTGGTTACGCTAATGTTGAGTGTGATACAAATTGCGCTACGGATCTTTGATGTTCGTCAGGTTTATGGGGATAAAAATGGCGAGCGAACATCAGGGCTTATCAAATAAGTAAGGTTATTGACTCTGATGAATGCCATACCAAAGTTGGCCTAGGGCGATACCGCCATCATTGATGGGTATCTGTTTACTGGATAACACTTTATTTCCTTGGACGCTGAGCTTGCTCAGGCAGTATTCCAATAGATATTTATTTTGAAATACGCCACCGCAGAGCACGGTTGGGAGGTGTTGATACTGGGCAGTATAATCACAAATAGCATCACCTAAGGTGTGTAAAAAGGCGCGGGCGATGGCATAGCATCTATTGTCTGTTAGCGGTTGTGCTGTAATCAATTCAACAATTTGCTTGAACATCTCACTGCTTCGCCACTGGTCGATGTCAAGAGGTAAGTTAAGCGAAATGACTTCAAGGGCTAATGCATCGGCGCGATTGGCCGCGGCTTCTATCGCCATGCCCGCTTGACCTTCAAACAGTGTGGTTTCGATTAAGCCTAAGGCGCAGGCGAGGGCATCGAACAGTCGTCCGACAGAGGAGGTTTTTATCGCACTGCCGTTCTGCCAGATCTTATGTAAGTTAGTCAGAGTGTTTGGGTGCATGTTGTTTAATATAGGTAATTGCAATGCGAGTACAGCATTGAGGCTCATTTGCTCGAATAATAATGCCAGTAACAACCTCACGGGTTGCTTAATGGCTTGCTCGCCACCTAGCAGAGCTATGGGCTCAAAATGGGCCAGTCGCTGCGCTTTATCGAGCGTAGTTAATAGCACTTCACCGCCCCATAAACTGCCATCGTCGCCAAGCCCAGTACCGTCAAAACTAAAGCCCAATACGGGATCTCGATATTGATTAACCGCCATTACGCTGAGCACATGGGCATGGTGGTGTTGCACCGATAAACATTTATTTTGACGGGTATCGCTGAGTTTTACACTCGAGTTTGAGTGCATTTCAGCCCAGCGCGAAGGGGCATAATCTGGGTGTTTATCGCAAATAATAAGATTTGGCGTAAAGTGATACAACCGAGCAAAAGTGGCTAAGGTGCGCTCAAAATACTGCTCGGCGCTGACACTGAATAAATCGCCAATATGGGGACTTAAAAACACATTGTTGCCAAAGCCTAAGGCGATGGCATTTTTTTGCTGTGCACCTACGGCTAAAATTGATTGGGTTAGCGGTGTATCAAGTGGAAAACTTAAGGGCGCATAGCCGCGGGCGAGACGCAGCACTTGTACCTCTGCGGAGTAGTCCAGTTGCGGCTGAATCACTTGCACCACACTGTCATCGCAGCCATTAATAATCGGCCGATTATGATCGACTATCGCATCCACCACATGGCTTAAGTGACTAATAAGCTCATCACCATCAGTGATGATAGGCTCACCTGAAACATTGGCGCTGGTTGCAACTAATGGCCCTTTGAAGAGACCTAATAGCAAATGATGTAGCGGTGTGTAAGGTAAAAATATCCCGAGTTTATTCAGATTGGGGGCGACAGCTAAGCTGAGATCATGTTCGGCTCGGCTGCTCATAAGCACTATGGGCCTTTCCTGCGAACTCAGCACTCGCCACTCGGCATCCGTCCCTGTGACATAGTGCTGCGCCATGGTGATATCCGCCATCATCACCGCTAGCGGCTTGGCCTGGCGCTGTTTTCGCAGCCTGAGTGCGTTGACGGCATTGTCACTTCGGGCATCACAGATTAAGTGAAATCCACCCAATCCTTTAATTGCCAGAATCTGCCCTTGGCGTAATCTGTCAGCCGCTGCTGTCAGTACCGCAAGGTCCGTACTCAATTCAGGTGCGCTGACATTTGAGGCACTGGGAAGGATGTATTCCCCTTGCGGTGTTTTTAAACTGAGTCTGGGGCCACAGGCGGGGCAACTTATGGGCTGGGCATGGTAGCGGCGGTCGAGTGGGTTTTGATATTCTTTGGCGCACTCGGGACACATGTCAAAATCGGCCATAGCGGTGTTGTGTCTATCATAGGGTAAAGCATTGATAATCGTGTATCGAGGGCCACAGTTAGTGCAGTTGGTAAAGGCATAGCCAAAGTGGCGGTCATCAGGATTATGTATATCGTTCATGCAGTCTTGGCAGGTACTTTTATCTGCCGATACAGCCACTTGCGCACCTATCGGTGAACTGGGGTCATCGTCCTCATGGCTGTCGCTTTTTATTATCTCAAACGTGGTTTCGCTTAATAAAATCGGCAGTAGTATTTGGCTGATATTGTCGATACGGGCGAGTGGCGGCGGGGTGGTATTGAGTACTGCGATAAAGCGAGTGAGGTTTTCATCATTACCTTGCAGCTCAATGGTCACGCCCTTGGCATTGTTGAGCACAGTGCCCGTCAGTTGAAACTCAAGGGCATAACGATAGACAAAGGGGCGAAATCCCACCCCTTGTACTATGCCAGTGACGTGCAACTGACAACGCTTTAACGTGGCTCCCTTGTGGACAAGGTATTCCAACGCGAGCCTTCGTTTTATCTGCAGGTCACTGTGCTTTTTGTGGCGACTATTGTGTCTATGTGGCTTCATACGTTGTGACTTAACTTTTGGCCTCCTAATCATGGGCATTTAGTTGTCGCTGCTTAACGTAAAGTGCACCAACGGCTAAGTTATCGCCGTCTAAATCTAGGCTGCGATTGATCACCAATGGAAAGTTTTTGCCTAAGCGTAAGCTGATGCGTTTGCACAGGGTTTCATTGATTAATTCATTGCCCGCTAAGGCTATATTGTGCACGCCGATATTTAAATCGATATGCTCGATCCAATTAGATAAATAGTCCGCCAGCGAGTCTTGCATCGCAAAGGCGAGCTGACTCGGATCGTCATTACCCGCAATACGAAAACTTAAGACAGTGCCTAAGGTTTTACACCAATTTAGGCTGCGGTGGGCTTCACCTTTGGTTAGCGGATAATCGATACGCGGTGCATTGGCACCGTGGTAGCGCATGGCGGCGGCCATGAGTGCATCGCTGAGCCTTGCTTGGCTTTGAGTCTCTTCTTGTGTATTAAGGCCAATTAATATGGCAGCAATCGCCCACAGGCTTTGTAAGTTGTCCCGTCTGCCGTGAAGCTTTAGGCTTAAAAGTTTTAGGTAATCTTCGGGGAACAGGCTCTTAAATTTTTGCGCTACGGCTTTTTGCGGACTGCTGTCCAGTTGATGGAAGATTTCGTAACCGTTATCGGGCAGCTCGGGCAGGGCAAAGAAGAGTTCAGTGTCGCCCTTATTATCGCAGGTGACAATTTGACTGGCGTGGGTATGGCTTAAGTAAATGACCGCGGCATTTTTTGCCTGTTTATGACTGGTAAACTTACCGTTGAGCAGCGCACTGAATAGCGCTGCGTCTGCAAGGGTGTGATTTTCTGTGTTGACTGTATTTTGATTATTATCGCTTAGCATACTAGTGCAATGAATATCACTGTCTTCACTTGACGGTACTTGAGTCAATACTGCCACACTCAGTTCGCCTTGGTGCGATCGTGAACGTTTCGCCGCCTGCCATTGGGCTTGATAACCGTGAAGACTGACTTTTTCCCTTAAGGGTTCTGGAGCGATAAAGTGCTTGGTTTGAACCTGTGTTGAGCTTAAATCGTGACTGGCGATTTGTGCCCAAGCACCATCGACCCAAGCTAGCTTCGGCCTATTATGCGGCCCTTTAATGTAAACCCAATCGACCCCTTTTTGTCGTAATACTTCCCCGAGCACTAAGATCACTCGGCTGTAGGCAAAGCAAATGTCGTACAGCGGCGCACTGAGTTTGTCGTGTTCTTGCGTGGGTCTCGCGCAGATAAGTGGCTTTTCAATACTCGAAAGCGCGAGCACCTGCGCATCGTTCAGACAAAAATGGGCGTTCAGCGTATTGGGATTACAAATTAACAGTTGTGGCCGCTCGCTTAAGGGCTGCTCAAACGGTGTCAGGCTGATTTGCAGATTATCGGCGGCCGCTAATGTCAGTGGACCTTGTGTCAGCAGTCCCTGTGCCATGGCTTTAATATCTGACAAGGTTAACGCTTTTTGTGCGGACGTTAATTGTGTTTCGCCCTTGCAGCAAGGGCAAATTAAATCGAGTGTGCCAAACTTAGCCGACTGATTATCGCCAATCAACGGATAACAATGCTGGCAAAAAGGCACTATGGCAGGGCTTGATCCAGACTGTGGAAAGGGCAGTAAGGTTTTACTGCCCTGGGGCTCGTCGATGACTTTAATACTAGAGTCAATCAACCAAGCGGAAATCAAAAAGTCCGCGGCAATGGCATCGGCCAATTGTTCTAGTTGGTTTTGCTCGCCCTGAGCTTCAATAAAATAGCTTTGAGGGCCAAAGTCATGTTGGCCAGCACTATATTGACCTGAGCTATGTTGACCATTACAGCCTATGCTGATATTTAGCTCATCGTAATTTAGATATTGATTACATAAATACGCATACAAAGGCACCTGACGTGAGCAGGTAAAATCAAATCTGATGTTTTTCATCTTCTATATACTTTCACCAGTAGTAACGCCACGTTTATAAGAGTCAGGGATCAGCGAGTCAATACTATGCTCGGCAACACGCGTCGCAGTGAACCCAAGGGAGGCTAAGTGGGATAACAAGCTTGATTCCATTAAAGGTACCGCGGCGGCGACTTTAGGGGTCAAGCCTAGCACCATAGGTTCGAGCACGGTTGGGGTGACGCCAAGCACGAAGGTTTTAGGCCTGTCGCCAACCATTTCCATCATATTGAGGGTTTGCAGCATTTCGACTTCATGGGCGCTGCCTTGCCAGTCGATTTCCTTCGGCGCTTTATCAAAATCGAAGAAATAGACTTCGCCCGCTTCTACGCCATTGGCATTAACTGTATCGACCACGATTAAATAATCGTATTGGCAAATAATAGGGATAAGTCCCTGAGCCAAGGTGCCGCCATCGAGCAGCGTTAGCTGGTGGGACTCATGGGTAAACTGATAATTATCAGCTATATAATTGACAAAATGTACGCCGATGCCTTCATCGGCGTACAGGACATTGCCAATACCGAGTAGCAATATCTTCATTGGACTCCTAGTGGTGTGAGTCTGGCTTTGGGTAGTCATAGCCAGAGACAATCGAGTCAACTGAGTTATGTTTGAAGCGTATCCCTGACCAAACCGCCATATAGACGTGGATAACCACAAAGATAACAAATGCCCAAGTGAGGTAGTGATGCCAAATCCTAACTTGTGCTAGCCCACCCATTTGTGCCGTGATCCAAGCGGCGCTGCCCCAAAGCATGCCACCTAAACCTTGGTGATACACATTGGCATACAACACCAGACCCGTTATACATATCACAAGAGCGACCAGTGAGATTGCTACATAAGTCACAAATTGCAGCGGTCCATAGACACCGGCTTTATGTAAGTGCCCCATCCATAAGTAAGATTTCAGCTGAGTGATCCAGCTTTTTACGCTCATGACATCGCGAAATGAGCGCCGCTCAATGTCGCTTCGGCTGAAAAAATACAGGTAGAAGCGCACTAAAGTGATTGCGGTTAGTACAAAACCGCAAATCAGATGAGCGAAGCGGATCCAGCCTTGTACGAGTACGTCCGTACTTTCAGGCGCCACAAGAAACGGCCAAGCAATATAGAATCCGGTGATCACTAGCACCAGAATTGATAGTGCCCTGAGCCAGTGAAAAATCCGTATTGCCGGACTAAAAATCAGTGTCCGAATGCGGGTTGCAGAATGGTTCATTTTGCGTTCCCTCCCTCGATTATTGACCATTGGGACTGACACTGAACTCGCTCAATGCTTGGCCTTTGAAATCCATTACGTGTACAGAACACGCCATGCAAGGGTCAAATGAGTGAATAATACGTATCACCTCAAGGGGCTTAGTAGGATCTTCCAGTTTCAAGCCAATTAAAGAGGCTTCATAGGGACCCATTTTACCGTTGGCATCCACAGGACCTGCGTTCCAGGTCGTCGGTACCACGGCTTGATAGTTCTCAATCACTCCATTTTTAATGCGGATCCAGTGGCTTAACATGCCGCGTGGCGCCTCGATCATGGCGTGACCTACATACTCTTTATTTGGATCAATATTGGGTTTTACATAGGTAGATTCATCGGACTGGATATTCGTCAGCAGCGCATCAAAGGTTTTTAACCCTTCTTGGGCGACGATGACTGTCTGCAACATACGGGTTGCAGTGCGACCTAAAGTGGTAAATAGAGCCGCTACGGGTAGACCTGTGCGAGCGAGCAGGCCATTAACCGAATCCACGACCACCTTGTTACCGCGGGCATAACTCACCAATAGGCAGGCGAGTGGACCCACTTCGACGGGCTCACCTTGATAACGGGGAGATTTCACCCATGAGTATTTGCCATCACCATCCAGTGTTGGCAATTTGCCGTAGACAGTGTCGCGTTCAACAAAACCAGTGTAATTAGGAATCGTTGTACCGTCATAGGGATGCTGCGGCGCATCGGCGCTATACCAAGCGTGGCTGACGTCTTCGGCAATCAGATCTGGATTCACATCACTGACACCAGCAAGGTCGCCATTCATGATCACGCCTTGATTAAACATGTATTCGCCATTGGCTAACACAAAGTCATCGGTCGCCATGAAGTTTTTCACGTTTACGCCGCCCAACACGCTAGGTTCAGTACCAAAGGCTTCGGCCGCCATCACGATATCTGCTTGATAGGCACGCAGAATAAAGTCAGTTACTGTCGCATGTTTTTGCTTCCATTCCTGCAGGCGAGCAGGGCTGAGCATGTCGCGCACCGAAGTCACACCACCGACAACAACGGATTGTGGATGTGGTGATTTGCCACCAAAAATGGCTAGCATTTCTGCCGCAACACGTTGTACTTCAAGCGCTTTAAGGTAATGAGATAGCGCGATAAGGTTTTGCTCTGGGGTAAATTTATAGGTGCCGTTGCCCCAATAAGCGTTGGCAAATGGACCTAATTTTCCCGTTTCGACAAAGCCTTTAACTCTTTCTTGTACCGCTTTTAAATCACCTTCACCCGCCGCTATGGGATGGTCTGTGTATTTCAGGGCAACTTGTGCCGCTTTAGCAGGATCGGCGCTCAGTGCAGAAACCACATCAACCCAATCTAAGCCGTGTAGATGGTAGAAATGCACAATATGGTCATGCATGTATAAAGAGGTTTGCATTAATGAACGTAAGTATCTCGCGTTCAATGGAATTTGAATTCCTAGCGCATTTTCAACCGCTTCAGTACCGCAGCGGTAGTGGGAATAGGTACATACGCCACAGATACGTTGCACAATAAGGCCAACATCCATAGGCGTGCGGCCTTTGAGAATGACTTCAATACCGCGCCAAAGTGTGGAGGATGACCAAGCCTTGTTGATGACGTTATTTTCATCAACTTCGACTTCGATACGTAAGTGACCCTCGATACGTGTGATAGGGTCGATAACAACGCGCTTGCTCATGGGTTATTCCTCCAGCGGTTTGGCAAAAATACTGGCAACGGCATGGGCTCCAATGCCCACCACAGTCGCGCCTAAAATCACCGCACCAATAGTATCTGCGGTCGCATCCAATCCATGGAGGAGTTGACGGCCAAGGGGTTTTTCAAAGTCAGCCATATCGTCCCAGAAGTTAGGTTCTGAGCAACCCATACAACCGTGTCCAGCGAGTACTGGCCAGCTAGTGTGATGGTTAAAGCGCTCGGTTGGGCAGTTGTTGTAGGTGTAAGGACCTTTACAACCGACTTTATAAAGGCAGTAGCCTTCTTTCGCACCGTGATCGCCAAATTCTTCAACGAATTCACCAGCATCGAAGCGGCCGCGGCGTTCACAGTTATCGTGTACCCGTGCGCCGTAAGCCCATTTAGGTCTATTAAACATATCCAGCGCAGGTAATTTTCCGAACATGATGAAGTACATCAAAGTGCCGACTATGTTCTTTTCACTCGGTGGGCAACCGCCTAAGTTAATCACGGGTTTACTGACCACTTCATGCACGCCTTTCGCCCCCGTTGGGTTTGGATAAGCGGCTTGCACCCCACCAAACGCCGCACAAGTGCCGACAGAGATAATCGCGGCGGCGCCTTCAGCAGCATGCTTGATGATTTCTAAACCCGTGTGGCCTTTACAACCCACAGTTAAGAAACTGCCGTTATTTGCAGTCGGAATCGCCCCTTCAACGGCCAGTAAATAGCGGCCCTTGTAAGTTTCGAGTGCATGTTCGAGGTTCTCTTCAGCTTGCCAACCCGCTGCAGCCATTAAGGTTTCGTGATATTCCAAGGAAATATGATCGAAAATCAGTGAGTCTAGATTGGGGGTATCGGTACGAATTAAAGATTCGGAGCAGCCAGTACATTCGGCCATATGTAACCAGATTAAGGGTACACGATCGGCTAATTCGGCAGCTTCGGCCACTAAGTTACTAAAGGGGAGGGGTAATGCGAGCATGCTCGTCACCATGGCACTCCACTTCATAAAATCACGGCGACTAATGCCGTGCTGTTGCATTTTCTCAATCAGCGATTGTTGTTGACGGGGAGCGAATTGGCGTAACGCATCTAAGCGCGCCTTTCCCTGTTCATATAGGGCTGCATGTGTGTCCATGGGTCAACCTTTTTTGTTATTTAAATGTAAATTGGTAAGGGTTTACATAATTGACAGTGTCAGTTTAGGCCGTTGGAGTGTAAAGATTATTGATGTATATCAAGAATTTTTAAGAGATGTGACCGAACTGATTTTGACATTTAATTAACATGACACAGATCTAATTTCACTTTTTCTAATGGGACAAAATGTCTCACATTTGCCATTTTGGATGAAATCGGTCACTTAATCAGCACTCATGTGATTAAGGCCATGCAGATGACTATGGTTCATTCGCGTGGTGAGTCTGGGCGAGCAGGTTAATTAAACTTATATAAGCTTGTTTAAGAAAACCTTAAGATTCAGTTAATAGATTCGAACGTAATCGTTAACGCGGAATATGCTATGAAGAAAATATTATTGTTACTCAGTTTATTGGCCGCAGGCGTACAAGCCGCGCCATCGCTGGACTATCAAGTGTTTAATGCGCAAAACCAAGCTGTTTCCCTGAGTGAGTTTAAAGGCAAAGTCGTCTATGTCGATTTTTGGGCATCCTGGTGTGGCCCTTGCCGTAAATCGTTTCCTTGGATGAATGAGATCCAAAAAAAGTATCAAGATCAAGGTTTGGCCGTCGTGGCAATCAATCTAGATACAGATAACGAGTTAGCTCAAGAATTCTTAAAACAAGTCCCTGCCAATTTTTCAGTGCGTTTTAACCCCGAAGGTGATGTCGCTCGCAGTTTCGATTTGCTGGGCATGCCGAGCAGTTTTATGTTCAATCGTCAAGGTCAGTTAGTACAGCATCATGTTGGCTTTTATGCCGATAAAACCGCTGAATACGAGCAAGAGCTCGTCAATTTACTGAAGGAGTAATTTATGCTTAAACCCGCATTAGTCGCAGTAACGCTCATCATAGGTTTGAGTGGCTGTTCAAGTTTAGGAGTGCAGCCGTGGGAGAAAGGCCAGTTGGCCCGCAGCGATATGGCGCTCGACAGTGAAAAGCTCGATCTTGCACTCGATGATCATATTTATTTTAGTAAAGAAGGTAGTAGCGGCGGTCGTGCATTTGCCGGTGGCGGATGTGGCTGTAACTAAACTCTCCGTTGGTGTTATTTGCCTTTAGATGTTACGAAGAAATGTAACGCACAGATGTAATGAACAGACGTACTAAAACAAATGTGACGAGCAGATGTTCTAAAATCTGGGGCGAAATCCCGCGGTATTGAATAGATTGAAGTGACCTACAGGTGTTGTCAGCTATGACCCAAAAAAAGAACCCAATAAATACAAGACAATCGAAGCAGATAGCGGGTGCTCTCGCATTAGCCAGTTGTGGACTGTTTGCAACAAGTGGCCATGCGACTGAATTATCTAAAAAAGCTGACGACTGGAAGATCGATGCTGCGTTAATGTATTACGGTGAGCAAGATAGAGTACAAGCCATCGAAGCCATAGGCACAGCGCAAAAAGCCTTTGGCGATGACAGTGTGCTGGATCTCAAACTCGTGGTTGACAGTCTAACGGGGCCTTCAGCATCGGGCGCCGTGGCCCAAAGTACCAGCCAAACGTTTACTCGACCATCTGGTAATGGTCAATATCATGTTTCAGCGGGAGAAACGCCGTTAGATGACACCTTTCACGATACTCGCGTACAAGCCAATGTCGGTTGGAGTGAAGTGCTAACACCAGATTGGAAACTCAATGTTGGCGCATATGGCTCGAAAGAGTTTGATTATATGTCAATGGGCATCAATGCCGGAATTGAGCGAGGGTTTAATAAAGACAACACCACTTTATTTTTAGGTACGGCTTATAGTTTCGATGTGGTTGACCCCGTTGGCGGTCGTCCGGTGGATTTATCTTCGATGGTCATTCGCGATAACTTCACCAGTGAGGAAGCTTATCGCAGCGCATTCGATGCGACCCGTCAAGGTGGCAGTGATAATAAGCAGACCGCGGATGTGATGTTAGGTATCACCCAAGTGCTTAGTCAGCGCTGGTTGTTGCAAGCCAATTACGGCTTGTCGAGTGTCAATGGCTATTTAACGGATCCCTACAAGGTGCTCAGTGTGGTGGATAACAACGGCATTACTCAGGATTTATTGTATGAGAGCCGCCCCGATTCGCGCTTGAAGCACAGTTTTTACGTGATGACCAAAGGCGCATTAGATGCGGGCGTGGTGGATTTTTCCTACCGTTATAATACTGATGATTGGGATCTCACATCGCATACCTTAGAAACCCATTATCGGTATTACTTTACGGGCAATTTTTACGGTCAATTGCATCTACGTTATTACCAACAAACGGCGGCTAACTTCTATCAACCTTTCTTGATGGCTGATACGCCACTGCCAGAGTTTGCCAGTGCCGATTATCGTATCGGTGATATGTCGGCTTATACGATTGGGGTTAAATTTGGCCATAGATTATCGGGCGGTCATGAAATGTCGTATCGCTTAGAGTATTACCAACAGGATCCGAAAAATAACGGCGCTACGATTCCTGGAGAGCTGCAAAACTTCGATCTGTTTCCGACTCAGAAGGCAATTACAGCACAGTTTAGTTATTCTTTTTAATACGAAATAATGCTACTGGCTCAGATAGCAAGGCGTTAAACTGTATGGGTAGCTTAGCTACCCATACTCAATTTGTGCCTGAACTTATTCAATCGCAATCCCAGTGGGATGCCATGTGAAGAGGTGATTTATGATGTCGACATCGTCCCTAAAGACCGCACCTTATTCGTTGCAGCGCCGTGATTGGGGTTATGTGGGTGAATTTAGGGCCATGGCGAGTCCCTGTGAAATACTCATTGGGTGCGATCAATTTGATATTGCAGACGATATGTTGGATATGGCTGTCACTGAGGCGCTGCGTATCGAACATAAGTACAGTCGCTTTATCGCGCAGAATTGTCTGTGGCAATTAAACCATGCCAATGGTCATAAGCAGCTTATCGATGAAGAAACCTGGCAGTTATTGGCTTTTGCTAAACAATGTTTTCAGCTCAGTGATGGACTCTTTGATATTTCTGCTGGGCCGTTAATGGAACTGTGGCGCTTTGATCCCAAAGCCCAATTGCCCGAACATGGCCGCATACTTGCCGCGAAAGCTTTAGTGGGATTTGAACGCATCGAGTTTGATTCGCGCCATATTGAGATGCCAACAGGAATGAAATTGGATTTTGGTGGTATCGCAAAAGAATATGCGGTCGACAGAGTCGCCTATGAGTTAGCCGAATGTTATCCAGACATTCCAGTGTTAGTGAATTTTGGCGGTGATATCGCTTGTCCCGTGTCCAAAGTGACGCCATGGCAAGTGGGAATTGAAGACCCACGACACCTTGACCACGCTGCGAGTGTACTGTCGATTAGTCAGGGTGCATTAGCGACCAGTGGCGATACGCGGCGCTTTTTTGAAGTCGATGGAAAGCGTTACGGCCATATTGTTGACCCACGCACTGGCTATCCCGTTATCCATGCGCCGCGCTCTGTGACTGTGTTAGGGCCAAACTGCGTGACTGCAGGTATGCTCGCCACTATGGCTATGCTGCAGGGGCGAGACGCGGAAGATTTTTTACAGCAACAAGGTGTTAAGTTCAGTATTTTCCGTTAGGGCTCAGTTAAGGACATTGAATGCGTATTATGTTGGTTGAAGACAATGAGTTATTAGCCCAAGGGATTTGCTTGAGTTTGGCAAAGCTGGGCATGCAAGTTGATCACCTTAATAGTTATCAGCAAGCCTTGCTGGGGGTTAAAAATGAAAGCTTCAGTGCCATAGTACTCGATCTGGGATTGCCTGACGGTAATGGTAAAGAGTTGCTTAAAGCTTGGCGTCAGCAGGGCGTGTCAATTCCCACAATAGTCCTGACCGCTAATACGGATTTTGACACTAAGCTCGAATGTTTAGACATGGGCGCCGATGATTATCTCGGTAAACCTTTTGATGTGCGTGAATTAGCCGCGCGTATTCGTGCTATCGTCAGACGTCAGTATGGGCTCGATCACAACATTTTGATTATTGGTGCTTTGTGTATCGATTTAAATACCCGTGAAGTGACCTTTCGCGATCAAAATGTGCTGCTTTCACGGCGTGAATTTCAATTACTGCTCGAACTCGCTCAGTCGGCAGGGCGTGTATTGACCCGCAGTCAGTTAGAACAGTTAACCTATGGCTGGGATGAAGTCGGCAGTAATTCAATAGAAGTGCATATCCACCATCTGCGCAAAAAACTTGCCAATGAATTAATCAAAACCGTGCGTGGAATAGGCTATACCTTGATTGAAATAAATTAATTTGAAGAGTTAAATGACAAGCTCCACGTTTGTGGGTACTGATAACGCAGTGATGACTTGAAGCATAGTCGTTAGGAAAAAGAAGTGATTCGATTAAAGGGGCTAGATGTGTATTCACTGCGTTTGGTACTGACATTATTAATTTTGTCAGGTATTTCAGTATCCGTCGCTGTGTCTAGTTGGTTGAGTACTCGGGATTCTAAGCATCAAATAGAAGAACTCTTCGATGCGCAAATGCTCCAAACCGCTAAAATGTTGGAGTTGTTCTATCATACTGAGCCCAATGCAACAGCTCAGGATCTCGTCATACCCCAAGTGCTCCACGTTCCCGATAGCCAGATCAGTTCCTTTGCCGAAAAGGCCGATGCGCTGAAACTGGCCTATGAGCATAAATTGGCGTTTCAAATCTGGAGTGAGGCGGGTGAAGCCTTAGTTTTATCGGATAATATTGGTCATCAACCTATCAGTCGATTCGTACAGGGTTATCATAAGAAAGTGTTCGAAGGAGAACTCTGGCATGTGTTCAGTTTTTTTTCGGTTAAAAATCATGTTTGGATTGTCACTGCTCAACAGGATGAAGTACGCCAAGAGCTTGTATCGCAAATCATGCATAATGCCGTTATCGTGCCCTTGATGGTAGTGCCTTTAACATTAATTATTGTTAGCTTCTTGTTTTATCTCTTGTTTCGGCCATTAAAAACCTTTGAAAGAGAATTAATTGGACGGGCGCCCAACGATTTGACCCCGTTGACTATGTCATTGCCTAAAGAATTAGTTCCTGTTCGGCGCGCATTGAACTTATATATCAATAGTATCGCGCGATTTATCGCCCGTGAGCGTCGTTTTAGCGCCGATGCGGCCCATGAGCTTAAAACGCCATTATCTGTGATTAAATTACATCAACATGGCTTAGAGAGTCTGATTGATGATGATCCGCAGCAGAAATTCCATTTAGCTGCGATAGATGCTGGCGTCGTGCACATGAGTCATACCGTTGAACAATTACTCGTATTAGCAAGGGTGGACTCGATTAATGAGCTTAATGTGTCATCCCACGCCATTTTGCCTATGGTCGAAGATGCGCTTAATCAATTAATGCCACAAATCACCGATTATGAATGGAATATCGATATCGCATCCAATCTAACGGTGACCTGTGATCGTTTTTATTTGCTACTTGTACTGAAGAATATTATCGAAAATGCCTGTAAATACAGCCCACAGGAATCGGAAATTTCAGTGTCGGCCCATGCTTTGGATGATGAAATCTGTATTTGTGTCGCTGATCGAGGCCAAGGCATGACAGAGCCGCAGATTGCCAATGCGACAGAACGTTTTTATCGTGTGAATGAAAATGAAGGCATAGGCGCGGGATTAGGTTTGTCTATCTGCTATCACATCATAGAATTGCACCAAGGTCGTTTAGTGATTGCGCCTAGGGATCAAGGTGGATTATCTGTGACACTTTTTTTGCCAAAATAGTTCAGGCAATGAAATGTTAAAATAGATCCGCAGTTTCAGTGACATCAGCTCAGTTGTTTTGATACATTTAAGCGGGTAAAATTTTGAATTTTCCTGCTGTCTTAGTGTTAATCCTTAGGCTTACCAACGGATTGATTCGCTTATTGTGATATTTCATCTAAGATCATCAACACTTAGTTGAGGCGTAAAAAGGCTCATTTTACTTTCAATAATGTAGCATTTGGATCACTTAATTTGTTTTTGTAACTTTGAAAACAGAAATAAGCATGATAATGTTATTTTAATATTCATTTTTGGTATAAGCTTATTCTCAAATAGTATTGTGTAGAAGGGGTTAACTGCATCTTTATTTATGAGTTTTTTTCTCCTTCTGATATCTTTCGCGATATGTAAGCAACTGTTTTTTTTCATCCCTAAATCAGAGTGAAAAAAATTCACTGTATACATAAAAAACATTGATTTCTTAGTTTATTTTTTAGGTTACCTATCTATGGTTAGCTTGTTGCGTTGCCCATCGTCCAAACCTTATTCGTCACTCATATGTTCACTGACGCTAGGCGCTGTAGTCGCCCTGTCTGGTGTCGCGTACGCTGAAGAGACAAAACCCGCCGAGGCAGTTCCTGTGGTTACTCCACCGAAAGTGATTTCTCAGCCCAGTACAAAAAATCAAATCAGATTCACTAAGACAGGCGCTTTTGATAGCGAAACTGTCGTGAAGATTGCAAAACGTTTGGCAGCGAAACCTTATGTGACCCTCAAAGATCCTTTGCCAGCTGGCCTTGCTAAACTGTCATACGATGAGTACAGAGATATTCGTTTTAACCCGACTGCGTCTATTTGGCGTGATCAGGGCGTGCCATTTCAAATGCAAATGTTCCACCGTGGTTTCTATTTTCAAGATCTGATCGAGATTGCGATTGTAGAAGGTCAGAATGCAACGCATTTAGCCTATGAGCCTAAATATTTCACCGCAGGTGAAGTGATTACTCAAGCGCTGCCGAATGACGACATTGGCTACTCAGGATTTCGTATTCATAACCAATTGAATACGAATGGTGTATTTGACGAGCTTATGGTATTCCAAGGTGCGAGTTATTTCCGCGCTTTAGGTAAAGGTAACGCCTATGGCTTATCTTCCCGCGGTTTGGCGTTAAAAACGGCTGACGCTGAAGGGGAAGAATTCCCGATATTTCGCGCCTTCTGGGTTGAGCGTCCACACAATGACAGCAACTTGATTGTTGTGCATGCCTTGTTAGATAGCCCAAGCGTAGCAGGTGCCTATACTTTCTCTGTCCGTCCCGGTGATAACACCTTGATTGATGTAGAAGCGACACTGTTTCCTCGAGTTGAGCTGAGCAAAGTCGGTTTAGCACCAAGCACTAGCATGTTCTTACATTCACTCAATGGTCGTCACGACACCGATGATTTTAGACCTGAAGTACATGATTCTGATGGTTTATTGATGTTAAATGGTCGTGGTGAGCATTTATGGCGCCCATTGGCTAATCCACGTCAGTTACAAGTCAGTGCGTTTTCTGACAACTCGCCTCAGGGATTTGGTCTGATCCAACGTGAGCGTGACTATGCGTCATATCAAGATTTAGAAGCCCATTACGAACGTCGCCCAAGCCTATGGATTGAGCCTGTGGGTAATTGGGGGCAAGGTTCAGTGGTGTTGACTGAAATTCCGACAGAGTCTGAAATTCATGACAACATTGTTAGTTATTGGAAACCACGTCAGCCTATTCCTGCTGGCGGTGAATTTCATTTTGCCTATCGCATGAGTTGGGGTGAAGAACCTGCTGCGAAAGTCGGTGCCGTACATATTTCTCGCTCTGCCAGTGGTCGTGCCGATATTGCTAAGGCGACTCCAAGACGTTTATTTGTGGTCGACTATCAAGTTGAAGGTCCGATGACAGATGAAATGCCAGTCGCTAAAGTTGAAGCTTCTGGTGGTGTGGTCACGAATGTGGTGATTGCCCGTAATGCCGCTAAAAATGGCTATCGCTTAGCTTTTGAATTAGAGCCAGAAGATAAAGATCTTATCGAACTGCGCGCTGAACTTAAGTTCCCAACTCCTCGTCAGGTTGAAACCTGGCTCTATCGCTGGACGCTGTAAGGTTCATGACGGAGCAACATGATATGACTGTATCCGATAACTCGGTACTCGAGACGGAAGTCCTCGTGGGTGGTAGTGCTATGCCAAATGAACGGCCTGGCGCTATGGAACCCCAAAATTTAAGTAAGATGCCAGTGGGATTCCCTCGCCGTAGCACTGTGGCTGATGGGGTACGCTCGCGTACCTACCGTCGTGTGTTTGTGGTGGGTGGGGCTTTATTATTATCTTTGTTTGCTATCTATGAAATGGGGGCGGTATTTAGCATTGGCGGAATTACTCCTCTGGAATATTTAGTGCTAGTGCTGTTTGCGGTTAACTTCTGCTGGATTGCTTTGGCGTTTTGTAGCGGTATTGCAGGTTTTTTAATTTTACTGCGAAAACCGCGGGCAAAAGATTTGCAAGTGACTGAACTGCATACGCGAACCGCGATTTTGATGCCGACCTATAACGAATCTCCTGATAGGGTATTCTCGGCGGTTTCAGTGATGGCTGAAACCTTGTCGCAAACGGGTCACGGTCATGCTTTTGATTGGTTTATCTTAAGTGATACTACTGATCCCGATATTGCTTTACTCGAAGAGCAGGCGTTTCTGGTGTTACGTCAAGAAACCCATAAGCATTCGCGGGTGTATTACCGTCGCCGTCGTAAAAACGTCGCCCGTAAAGCGGGTAACGTAGCCGATTTTTGCCGTCGTTGGGGGTCGCGTTATGATCACTTGTTAGTGCTTGATGCCGACAGTTTGATGGAGTCTTCAACCATCACTGGCTTAGCTCAGCGCATGCAGGCCGATCCTGATGCGGGTTTGATCCAAACGATTCCGTCGTTGATCAATGGCACCACTTTAATGGCCCGTTTACAGCAATTTGCGGCGCGTATTTATGGTCCGGTAATTGGTACCGGGTTAGGCTGGTGGGTACAAAAAGAAGGTAACTTCTGGGGCCACAACGCCATTATCCGCACCGAAGCCTTTATGACCGCAGCGGGATTACCCAACCTTAAGGGTAAGCCACCTTTTGGTGGTCATATCATGAGCCATGACTTTGTTGAAGCTGCGCTGATCCGCCGTGCGGGCTGGAGTGTGGTTATTGCTTATGATTTACCGGGTTCATACGAAGAATGTCCACCGTCGATTATCGACTTAGCCGTGCGTGATCGCCGCTGGTGCCAAGGTAACTTGCAGCATTCGCGTATTTTGCCGACTAAAGGTTTGCACTGGGTAAGCCGTTTACATTTACTGACGGGTATCATGGCTTATTTGTCATCTCCTTTCTGGTTGATGTTGATTTTGACCGGTTTGATGTTGGCTTTGCAGGCACACTTTATTCGACCTGAATATTTCACCGATCAATTTTCACTGTTCCCGACTTGGCCCATCATGGACTCGGATAGGGCATTAAGATTGTTCTACATTACTATGGGGGTTTTGTTTGGCCCTAAAGTATTTGGTGTCTTGTTGCTGCTTAAAGACGGTGAGTTTGCTCGCAGTGTTGGTGGTCGAATTAAAGCGATATTCAGTGTGATCTTTGAGGTCATACTTTCAGCGCTGATTGCACCTATCATGATGTTTATCCATTGTGGTGCTGTGATGTCAATTCTGATGGGGCGGGACAGTGGTTGGTCGCCGCAACGTCGTGATGACGGCAGTATGCCTTGGATGACGTTAATCTATCGTCACCGCTGGCATATGCTGGCAGGTGTGATGTTAGGTTATGCGGCAATTTTGGATTCTTTGACTTTGTTAGCTTGGATGAGTCCGGCGTTGATCGGTCTGTGGATTGCTGTGCCAATTTCGGCATGGACAGGTTCAGTCAAAATTGGCGAAGTGTTCAAGCGTGCCGGTATTCTTGCAACACCAGAAGAACGTAACCCTGCGCAAATTTGTCTGCAAGCGCAAGAAGCGCGCGCCGCTTACCAAAGACACATTGCTGAGCCTTGGACCTTAGCACAGGTACTTAAAGACCCTGCGTTGATGGAATTGCATTTAGCCATGGTGGATAAACAGCCTTTGCGTGCTGCGGGTACACCAATTGAAGCGATGGAAGCCATAGTGCATGTGAAGGTGCATGAAGCTCGTTGTCAACAGAGCGCATTAGCTTTACTCAATCGTCAAGAAATGGCGATGGTGTTGGCAAATCCTTTGATGTTACGTAGCCTACAGAAATTACCAGAGCAATTTGTCGAAGAAGATCTGGTGTCTTTTTGCTAACGAACACTTGATCAGCATATTTATGCGAGTTTGTTTGATATCAATGCCACTGACGATCTCAGTGGCATTTTTCTTTTCATTATCTGGAGTTAACCCCTAGTAATTAATTGATCTCCATGGAATAGTCATATCATAGTGTTGTTGATTGATATACCCGCTGGCTCTCAGGTGACCTTAAAAATAGCTAAGGGAGTATTTATGATATTGAAAAAGATCATTCGCTATTTGCCCCCATCCATGCGTGTAACGCTAAACGTGAGAGAACTCAAATTGATAGAGCAGGAGTTCCACATCGCGAACTTGAAAGCATTGCAGATTAACCCTATGCCGACGAGGCGTAATCTCGCGCAACTATTACTCAGCCTTTATTTCTGTATTCCAATAATTTTAGTGCCAAAGGTAAGTGCAACTGATGGCGCTCAATCCTTAACATCAAATTCGAGTATTGCTGCACAGCCAAATCTTGAGGGTAAAGCTGAAGATCTTACTGCTGTGCTGCCGCTTGCGGCCTTAGTGCCACAGGTGATGCTATTGGATCTCGCGGGCGTTAATCCGGTATTTGGCCAGCATTATCGTGACTTAACGCTTTCTCCTAATACCTTATCTACTGCTGATTTAGTACGAATCCAAGCTGATGTTACCGGTTACTGGCATTATGTGATGACATCCGTTGAATGTAACAACGCTGGTGCCCCAGAGACGGTTTCATCCGTTATTCCAGAGGATCCCCAATATCAAAGGGTGCTTAAGCAAATCGCTCATTTAGTGCAATTGGACACAATTGAACCATGGGAAACTTTAGTGCTAGATGAAAAGTTAACCTTAGGAATGAGTCATCAAATCGTTGATACCATAGCAAAGCGTGTGTGGATATTGGGAGACTTAGCCACTGAGTTTAGAGTGAATCAAGTTTATACCGAAGAACTTATGATTGGCATTAAGCGCTTTCAGCAAAGGCATGGGCTAAAACAGGACGGGGTGATAGGTAAGCAGACCTTATTTTGGGTGAACCAATCGCCAAGGGCGAGGGCGGTATTATTAGCTAAAAACACTATTCGACAAAGAGTGTTTGAACGTAAATTAGAGCCGAGTTATTTGCTGATTAATGTGCCCGCTTTTGAGATGACGTTGGTCGATAATGGTACGCCAGTGTTAAGTTCCAAGGTCATTGTGGGTAAATCTTCTCGGCAAACCCCGATTTTGGACAGTCAGATTTCTAGCGTGGTGCTTAACCCTAGTTGGCGAGTGCCTAGCAGCATTTTACGGCGGGACATTCTGCCGCAAATTCAGCGAAATGGTCATTATCTTAATGAACGTCAATTTGATGTATACGATTATAACGGTCAACGGGTGCAACGCATGCCAGAGGAATGGCAGGCCTTAGCCAGCGCTTCGTTTCCCTATCAGCTTGTACAACGCCCTGGGGCGAAGAATGCATTAGGTAAATATAAGTTTCACTTTGATAACAGTTTCAGTGTCTATTTACATGGAACTTCTGAGCCAAGTCTCTTTAAAAAGGACGATAGGGCACTATCATCTGGGTGTATTCGTATTGAAAAAGCCACTGAATTAGCCCAGTGGTTTAAAGAGCATTTAGTAAAAGACAA
Source organism: Shewanella sp. ISTPL2 (assembly GCF_013283205.1). Lineage (NCBI taxonomy): Bacteria > Pseudomonadati > Pseudomonadota > Gammaproteobacteria > Alteromonadales > Shewanellaceae > Shewanella > Shewanella sp. ISTPL2. The sequence continues at coordinate 1,371,407 of NZ_JAAPAV010000001.1, forward strand.
ACGTTTATGGGACAAGTTAGCCCCTGGTATTACTGAACCTCAGTGGTTTTCACTTTCCGAAAAGTTGCCCGTGCATCTGGTTTACTGGACTGCATGGTTAGACGATAGTGGGCAGGAGCAATACCGTCGCGATATTTATCATTTGGAACCTGAGCTGACGAATGCTGTGCCTGCCACGGTTTTGGAACAACATTAACGTTTTTGTGCTGTAAAGCTGAGCAAGATAACCATCTGAACTCGCTTGGCATTTTGAAATCCTACTCAGAATGGGGTTGGCAAAACTTGATCTTAGGGCTTATTCAGTATAATTTGCCTTACTAGTGACCAAAAAGCATACAAAAGGTGATCATGTGACTTTAATATGTCCTGCCCGTAGGCAGTTATTGTTAGGCCTTAGTGGTGTGGCATTATGTTCCTTTATTCCCTCAAAAGCGGTTGCCAGCCGTTCAACCAAAGGGATCCGTGAGTTAAGTTTGTTTAATCGTCATACTGGCGAGCGCGATGACGGTAGTTATTGGGTAGATGGTCATTATCAGAGCAAGGTGTTAGACAATTTTAATCATTTGCTGCGGGATCATCGTCAGAATGTGGCAGCGCCTATGGATAAGCGCTTATTTGATTTACTCCACTCGCTCAAAACAACCTTGAATACCAACGATGAAATCCATGTGATTTCCGGTTACCGTTCACCAAAAACCAATGCCATGCTCGTGAGCCACAGTGGCGGAGTTGCTAAGAAGAGTTATCACATGCGCGGCATGGCGATGGACATAGCGATCCCTAGCGTTAAACTAAAAACCCTCAGAGAAGCGGCTTTATCCCTGAAACTCGGTGGTGTGGGTTATTATCCTAATTCTGGCTTTGTGCACGTCGATTGTGGTCCGGTAAGGCACTGGTAGCAATGATCTGTTGTTGGATCTGCTGATAAAAATCTTGTTCCAAGGCTTGCGATTCGATCAAGTAATGTCTGAGCAGCGGGATAAATTGTTGATTGAGTTTGTTCATTTCTCTATGTTGTTGCCAATCACAGATCAATAGGCTGAGACGTTGTGAAAATTGATATTGTCTTTGCCTCTGCGACTCAATATCGACAGACTCAATAATTTGCATAAGTAAGATCAAGCTGCGGTTTTTTTGTTGGGTGCAGGCAAGCAATTCTAAGAATTTTAATTCGAGGGTATTTTGCTGATAAGGAACGGTTTCGATAAGAGAGACGAGTTCACGGGCCAGTTGGCATGAAAGTCTATTTTCTTGTTGTAACTGGTATAGCGCATGACGCATTTTTTGACACAGCAGTTATCGAAATTTGCCCGAGCTTAACAGGCTTCTCAATTTCCCAGTGTGATCTAGATCTCGTGTTTTTTGTTTGAGATCAAAGCCTTTTCTCTGCCGTAACAGCCAAGATACAAGTTCCTCAATTTGATAAATAGCGGTCTGTTTTGCTAACGCTGACGCCGATAAATAGAGGGCTTGCGGTATTCTTGTGCGCCTTGGGTATCTATGTTAGTATTCGCGCGCTTTATATGAGCCGTCATTGGTCGAAAATGCCGGCAACTTTTTACTCTAAATTTAAGTGAGAAACACATGTCTTACACTATCCAAGCACAAACCCGCACTGAAATAGGGAAAGGTTCGAGCCGCCGCCTACGCCATGCTGGTAAAGTACCTGCTGTTATTTATGGCCAAGGCAAAGAGCCAGTTTCTATTGTTTTTGATCACAAAGATATCATTAACATTCAAGCTAATGCTGACTTCTACACTTCTACTCTGACTATCGTTGTTGATGGTAAAGAAGTGGGTGTTCGTGCACAAGCTATGCAACGCCACGTGTTCAAGCCAATCATTGAACATGTTGACTTCGTTTACGCTTAATTGTCGTAACTGAAGCAAAAAGCGCCTAAGGGCGCTTTTTTTGTGACTAATTTTTAGTTGTTTGTATTTATGGGTAGACACTTAGGCTTTACCCAAACAACCTCAACATACTGTAACCCGTATTTTGAGATTGTTTGGTTAGAGTGATTGGATGCTAATTTTGTAGTGTCAATATCTTGGTATTCATATGGTTACTTGATATTGAAGTTGTAATAGATATCAAGTGATTGGCCTAAAGTGCCTGACACGGTTTCTAGATAGAGTTGTGAGAGCAAGTAATACCTGACTGTCATTTCGTAACCAGGGTTAAATACACCTACTCCGTATTTCACCATTAAGTTATCGCCGATAAAGCCACTGATCGCCACACGCCCTTCATCATTAGTGTCGAGTTGCACGTTAGAGAAACCAAACTCTTCAATGAGTCCTGTCGCGGTATTCCCTAGGTTGTTAATTGCGCCGCCGCCCACTTGTGAACCTAAACCGAGTGCCGCGCCCATCATCAGCGAGTTATTTTGCTCATTGTTGGCGCTGTTAAAGCCACTGCCTTTGATAATGTAAGACAAGATTTCGGCCTGCTCTTTGGCGGGATTGGAGAACAAGGTCACTACTGGGCGTGATGGCGTGCCTGTGACGCGTACACCTGCCACTAAGTCTTCAGTCTTAATTTCCCGTATTGCTTCAATATTCAGGTTTGGTAATGACGTTGGCCCCACAAATTGCACTTCACCAGTGCGGATTTTTAGGGTTTGGCCCATAAACTTGTAGCTACCTTGATTGACTTTGATATTACCGAAGAGCAAAGGAGGACGGAAAGCTTGCTGCTGTAGCTTTAAGGTCCCTTGGAGTTTACCTTTGAGGCCCATACCATCAATTCTGAGTTCGTTCCCCACACTGATATTCAGATCTGCAACGATGGCGTAGGGGCTAGTTTTAGGCTGAGTGGCGGCAATGGAGTCGTCAAATACCACGTCTTCGGAGGCTGCGACACCGCCTTCCGCTAATGGCACAATTTTAATGTTGCCCGAAGGCACAGCTATTTTTCCTTTTACTGCCAGTTGCTTACTGTTGAAGGTTAAGTTGATATTGGGGGAGACATCGAGAATAGCCAGTGGCGGTTGGATCACGGCGAGCTTATCGCCTTCGAGGGCTAACTCGCCACTAAATTGACCTTGGGGCCATTGCAGTTGACCATTCACTCTGCCTAAACCATTGCCCATCATCCAGCGTCCCTTAAGCTGCGCTTGTTGACCCGCAAATGACATCGACATGTCAATTTTGTCGATTAATGTTGGGTTTGCTGTTAGGGCTAAGGCGCCCTCAGTTAAGGCCATGCTCCCCGATACTTCAGGCGCATCTAGGCTACCCGCAAAGTTAAGTTGACTCGTCAGCAAACCTTGCACTGTATTTAATTGAGGGAAAAACTCTCCAAGTGGCTGCAAGTTGATTTGCTTGATATTGGCATAACCTGACAGGGTGCGATCGGGTGTGACATTGACGTTAATCTCACTCTGCCAACTGGCCACGCCTTCTGATTCAAAATCTAAAACCGTCGCCAGCCGTTTTGCATCTAAGGTCGCTTTTAATGACAGGTTTTGGTAATTAATGGTGACTTCACGATTTTTATCCCGTTTTAGCATAATGCTGCCGGGAGCAAAATCAAAGTTCACATCGGCAGTAGGCTTACGGCCAGCAGCCCATGCAACATTGGCTAATAGCGATGCAGGGCCATTCCAACGCATATTTGTTGGTAATATTGGGACAAGTAATTGCCCTGGATTACCTGAGTAGCTCACCTGTGCGCTGCCTTTTTTACCTATTGGTGTATCACTGTTTAGGCAGATACGGCTATTGGGATTCATGAGGCAAAAGGGCGTAATGCTGCCTTGATTCTTGATTTGGTCCCAAGCCAGATTAATGGTGTTATCGAGCTGCCATAGGCCTACGGGCGTGTTGAGATTTAAACGATCAACATCGAGCTGTAGTCGTGACTTCTTCACATCGTATTGGCTGCTCATCGTTGCATCGAGCCCAAGATCGCCCGTGGCGTTGAGAGTGAGTTTTTGAGCGTTAATGGTACCTTTCGCCCCGAGTGTCACTGTATCTAAATTTTGTTCTGCAATCTGCAAGGTTTTTGATTTTAGCGAGATAGCAAACTCATGTTGATCTAGCGGCTTGTAATAGGCCTTTAAATTAGATTCCTGCAGTTTAATGTTTTGATAGTAAAGTTCTGCCAGCTGCGCTGTAAGCTCGACCTGGGGGTGTTTCTCGCCACCAGTGACATTGATCTGCGCTTGTAGTTGGCCGCTGGCCTTAGGTAACCATAGGCCAAAGTCGGGCACTTGTAATTCACCTTGGAGATCCCAATTGGCATTGGCTTCGCCTTTGAGTGCCAGAGTTGAACCTAGTACTTTGGCGTTCAGCCCCTTAGCACTGACATACAGGGAGTCATTCACACTGATATCCCCTGTAATGTCGAAGGGATAACCTTGTAAAGTGCCAGTGAGCTCAGTATCGCTCAGGGATACTTGCCAACGGGGGTCTGCAAATGAGCCTTTAGTGCGTAATTTTCCTGAAATCAAACTGTCCGGTAAACCCGTTGTACTTTGCGCTGTATCCGTTTGTGGCAGCTGTATTTCTTGTAATTTGACGTCATTGATCCAGAGATTGGCGTTCCAGCTAATGGCTTTTTGATAATCGAGTTCGCCTGTGAGTTTGACCTTACCAATCGCGCCCATTACATCAAGATTATTGATGGTTAACTTAGCATCTTGATGATGGATGTCAGTGTCTATGTCGAGCACTTTGTGAAAGGGTGTGATCAGTTGGCCAGTAAGACTCGCCTCTTGCCGATTAAGGTCGCCTTGGCTATCGAGTGTGGCATCGCTTACCGAGTATTCAGGGGTCTTCAGTGGCCACTGAAGCCGTGTCTGTTCAAGTTTCACCTTGTAGGGCAGGTTAGGGTCTTGCAGTGTTATTTGGCCATCTAGCGTAAAGTCGGCATCGCCCTTGGCGACGGCATCCACCTGAAGCTGCCCTAAACTTTGGCTCAGCTTTAACGTTAATACTTGATGAGTGAGATCTGGCAATTCGACTAGTTGGTTAAGGGTGAGATTTGCCTCTAAATCGAGTGGATAATCTTTATCAAGTGTTAGGCTGCCTGTGATATCGACGCTGCCATCGGTGTGGCTGATGGCGAGATGGTCTAAGGTCAATTGGTATTCACGGAAACTGCCTTGTAGTTCTGCATGGCCAAAAACATCTTTACGATCGCCGATTTGCAGTGTGGTGTTGTCTAACGTTAGGGCATTGACTGTCACAGGGAAAGGCATAAATACTTGTGGCAATTGTGCTAAAGCCCATTCAGCCTCTTTTGTTAGCGACGGACTGGCCGATGGTGTCGGTGTAGTATTCTTAGCAGTGCTGGGATTTGCTGCATTCGTTACCGCTGCCGTGCTAGTTTGTGTTGCTACATCGGTTGATGCAGGGATCAGTATGAATAATCCTTCGCTGGATAGCTGTTTAACCGACAAACCTTCGGTAAACCATTGTGCTTCTGCGTTAAGACGATTAGCGGTAAATTGCATATCATCCACTTGGATATTAACGCCATTGAGTTCAGCAGAATCTAAAACAATATCAAAGGGTAATAGGAGCTCGCTGGATTCTTCATCAAGTGGCGCGACTGGTGCTTCGTTTGAGTCTGCAGAAAGCGCTAGGGTATCAATAGTGACATCGACTTTAGCCGCAGATAAGCTATTCACACATAAGCGTTTTTGCAGTAAACAGGCGGGCTGCCACAGTAAATGCAGATCCTCAAGTTGCACGTTTATTCCGGCCATAGACCAAGCCGCGTGTGATAGGGCTAAGTCTTTGTTAATGGAACCAGAGGTATAAGTCAGTTCAAGATCGGGTACAAATTGATCGGCTAAACCCACGGTAATGCGCGAGCCAAATTCAGTGCCGAGTAATAGGGCGATTAACACTAAAAGCCCTAATGGCACATAGATAATAATCCGAGTCCAGAGTTTGAACTGCCGCCACAGTCTTTGAATGAATGACACCGATGGGGTGACAGAGGTCACTATGGTTTCAGTGGCTTCGGGTTCATTGGCTTCAATGATGGGATTATCAACGATATCTTGTTCGCTTGGCTTATTATGCTCTGGGGGCTGACTCATAGATCTGTCCCCATGGTTAGGTGAATTCGCCATGATCTTTCAATGGTCTCAGTTTCTTTCAATCCGACCCCTAAATCTAATTTGATTGGACCAATCGGGGAGATCCAATGGATACCGCCACCGACAGAGACGACAGGTTCAAATTGATTATTATCGAAGGCGTTACCCGCATCGATAAATGTGCCGACCCGCCAAGTGGGGGTCACATAATATTGATATTCCAAACTACCAACCATTAAATAGCGGCCACCGATAACCTCGCGATTGGTTTTTCCATCGTCAGCAACATAGTCTAAATAGGGGCCGAGTTCTTGATAACCATAGCCGCGCACACTCTGATCGCCACCGGCAAAATAGCGTAGTGATGGTGGGATAGAGGCAAGATCATTCTCGTTAGCTAAGTTGGCAGCTAAATCAATACGAGCAACGATTCTGTGGTTATCGAAGAAGGTATCAATCCATTTAAATTTAGCTTGCAAGCGGGCTAGGCGGGTTTCTGATCCTAAATAGGGATCGGCATAGTCTAGGCTGTAAATTTGTCTAAACCCGGATTTAGGATCCAGTGAGTTATCACCCCGGCTAGTCCGAGAAAAGTTAATTCCTGCCAGATAAAACGACGGCATATAATCGACGTCAGACTGAGTATATTCTTCGCGTATGGCCTCCAACGAATAACTCATTAGCCATTGATTTTCTAGTCTTTGTTGACGTAATAGTCCCAGAAGGTACTTAGTCGACTCGAGCTGGCCTGTGTTACTAAAATCACGATTCTCTGCATCATATACTTGAGTCACACCGTATTTGTCCCGCAGCAAACCGAGGCGGATCTTCAATTGATCGTCTAAGGGATGTGTGAGCGGAATCGTATAAGTGGTTAATAACTTTGGTCTATCGGGCGACCATTCGAGACTGGTTTCTTGGGAATGCCCGTATTTATTGATTTGTGGTGTACGCCAAGTCACGCGCACCCTCGGATCAAAGGCTTGATCTGTTTTGCCAATATCACCACCAAACCCGAGTTCAATTGCGTGACTTGCCTTAGGCGTTAATTCGACTCGCATTGGAATATGGTTATCTTCGACGTTATCGATTTGGGGGATCACTTTGATATTGGCGAAATAACCAGTATCTAATAACTGACGATTCAAGGCGCTTACACGGCGAGTTGAGTATGAAGCACCTTCTTTAAAGGGGATAAGATCCTCTAATATATCGGGTTCTAAGTTATGGCCATCGAAACTGACTTGGCCAAATCGGTAACGTTTGCCTGAATCAAAATGCAAACTTACCTGTGCGGTATTAATATCGCGGTTAACTTTAATTTGTGATTCAGTAAATTCGCCATCGAAGTAACCTCGTGCCAAGGCTAAGGTGACCAGTTGCGATTTTACGTCGCTGTAAACACCGTGATTTAACACATCGCCGGGTTTAATGTTGACCTTTGCGAGCCATTGATCGAAGGCTCGGTCATCAAGCATTTCACCACTAAAATTAATATCGACCCACTGAACAATGGTTGGCTCGCCGGGGCTGATTTCAAGTTTTAATTCCCACGGTCCCTTGTCATGCTCAATCAGCTTTTCTTCTACTTCACCGTGATAGTAGCCCATGGATTCTAAGGCGGTGCTGATATTGTCATCGACATTAAACAAAAAGGCACGGCGCTGCACCTCAGATTCAGGTAAAGCGCCTAAGTGAGCAACTATGTTGCTTCGAAGCGCTTCATTTACGCCTGTAACAGATAATTTGATAAAATCATCTGCTGCCGCGACTGATGTGACTGAAATCAGACTCAGAAACAAGCAAAGACGAATGTAATGTGAGGTGATTTGCAAAAATGGCTGCACTTTATAGTCCCTGTGATTTGGCATCATTGTCGCCAGAATAAAACCAACAGGCAAGGAGATGATTGAAATTACACGATGAAATGGTTACAAAGGACGCTACTTTTTAAGGGGATGTAAAGAATGAAAACAAAATTAGCCACCTTTAGTTTAATTATTTCGGGTCTACTTTTTATGTCGCATAACACCTTTGCCAATGATAAACCGTTCGCCATTGGGATCCACGGCGGCGCGGGGACGATTTCTAAAGCTAATCTCACCCCTGAACAACGCCAAGCCTACAAAGATAAGTTAAAGGAAGCGGTCGATAAAGGCTCAAAAGTCTTAGAGGAGGGCGGTGACAGCTTAGTGGCAGTACAAACCGCAATTAATGTCCTTGAAAATAGTGCTCTGTTTAATGCTGGTATAGGCGCGGTTTACACCTATGACGGCGGACATGAATTAGATGCCGCCATTATGGATGGCAAAACCATGAATGCCGGTGCTGTCGCTGGAGTGCGTCATATTGCCAATCCAATTGACTTAGCCTTGGCCGTGATGAATAAATCTGAGCACGTGATGCTCTCGGGCGCAGGAGCGGAAGAATTTGCACTGACTCAAGGTTTTACTTTAGTGCCAAACCGTCATTTTGATACTGACGAGCGTTATCAGCAATTACTCGATGCACGGCAAAAACTGCAAGCTGCGGCTAAATCTGAACAAGTTGCTAATGTTGAGATGAAGGACCTCGATTACAAATTTGGTACCGTTGGTGCTGTCGCCTTAGATAAAAAGGGTAACTTAGCTGCAGGTACATCGACCGGTGGTATGACGGCAAAACGCTTTGGTCGTATTGGTGACTCTCCTGTCATCGGTGCTGGCACTTATGCTGAAAACGGTGTTTGTGCCGTATCGGCAACGGGTCATGGTGAATTCTTTATCCGTTACCTCGTCGCGGGGGATATTTGTGCCAAGGTGAAATATCAGCAAAAATCCATCATTCAGGCTGCAGATGAAGTTATTAATCAACGTCTTATCACTGCTGGCGGTTCGGGTGGTGTGATTGCAGTCGATCAGCGTGGCAATATTGCTACGCCATTTAATACCGAAGGTATGTACCGCGCCACCCGTAGTAATGGTGAGCCAGCCCAAGTGCTGATTTGGCATGATCAATAATGTCATTGGTAGAAGCATCTAGGTTTATAACTGACATGACTTAGAAACGTTAAAACTTAAAAACCTTAAAAAGCGAGTGCCGCAAAAGTGGGCTCGCTTTTATTTTTATATCTTAATTTTACTAATATCTTGAAAAGTAACCAGATAAATATCATTAAGCAGTATGGCTTATGATGTTTATCTGAGTGGTGCGGTTTGAGTTGGCCTAATAATTAGCGCTGTTTTACCCTTTGAAATTCAAATCTAGCAGTATAGAAGCCTAGATGTCTATATATCTAAATGATCTATTATTACTGTTTAATATATCAAATAGTTATTAATTCATTATCCATCGACCCATAAAGGCATAGAATCCGGCTCAGACAATGCATTAAATGGGAGTCATTGATGGAACAATTACCGATATTGAATTTAAGTGATTGGCATGCCGGCGGACAACGTCGTAACGCTTTTATTACTAAGCTTGCCGATGCTGCCAGAAGAATAGGTTTTTTCTATCTCACAGGCCACGGCATTGAGCTTGCTAGACAGCAGCAAGTACTTCAGTTAGCGGCAGATTTCTTTGCGCTGCCCGTCGTAGATAAACTTGCGGTGAAAATGGCTAATACACCGCATTTTCGCGGTTATACCCGTTTGCAAGGTGAATTGACCTTAGGGAAACCGGACTTGCGGGAACAGTTTGATATCATGCAAGAAGAAGTGGCTAACCCTCAGCAGTCTGATGTGCCTATATGGTGGCAGCTACAGGGGCCTAATCAATGGCCGTCACAATTACCACAGATGAAATCGACTTTATTGGCATGGCAACAGGATTTAGCCGATACCAGTGTCACACTATTGAGGGCTTTAGCTGTTGCGCTGGAGCAGCCAGAAAGCGCCTTTGATGCCACGATTGAAGCGGGTCCATATCAGCATATGAAGCTTATTCGCTATCCCAGCGCGGATGGACAGACTTCTGGCCAAGGCGTAGGGGCACACAAAGATCCTGGCTATTTGACCTTAGTGCTGCAAGATAAGCAATCCGGTTTAGAGGTTCAGACTGACAAAGGTTGGTTAAGCATACCGCCATTAGAAGACGCCTTTGTGGTGAATATAGGTGAATTACTTGAGTTGGCTTCTAATGGGTATTTAAAGGCAACCAACCATAGGGTTACTAGCCCGCCTGCTGGGGTCGAGCGCTACTCGTGTGCCTTTTTTATGGCGGCGCAGTTGAATGCGACAGTTCCTTTGTTACCTTTGCCAAAGCATCTGGCGAACCAAGCTCAAGGACCGGCAAGCGATCCATTAAATCCTCTTTTCCACCAAGTGGGCCAGAACGTATTAAAAGGGCGTTTGCGCTCTCATCCCGACGTTGCTCAAGCACATTACGCCTCATTCGCTCATGCCATTTAATGGTTATTAGGATCTATTATGCAATTTAAAACTAAATTACTTCACACCCATTATGCCGCTGATAACTCGACGGGCGCTCTTACAACTCCTATCTATCAAAGTAGCACCTTCGCCTACGGTAGTGCCGAGGATGGTCGAGCCCGTTTTGCAGGTGAGCAACCGGGCTTTATCTACAGTCGCATGGCGAATCCGACAGTGCAGGCGCTTGAATATCAATTAGCACAACTGGAAGGGGCTGATGAATCACTCGTTGTTGCGAGTGGGATGGCGGCAATCAGCAGTATTTTCTATGCCTTAGCGAGTCAAGGTGATGAAATCGCATTTATCGACCCCGTATACGGTGGCACTGCGGCATTTTTAATCCAAACGTTAACCCGCGCGGGTATTACTGTGCGCCGTTATCAAGATGATGATCATTTATTGGCAGAGATTACCGCCGAAACAAAAATTATTTTATTTGAGCCCATCACCAATCCGACCTTAAAAGTCAGTGACTACCGTAAGGTTAAGCTTGCCGCCGAAAAAGTGGGCGCTATAACCATTTGTGATAATACGTTTTTAACCCCGTATTTATTCAAACCGCTGGAACATGGCATTGATATCGTGATGCACAGTGCCACTAAGTATTTAAGTGGCCATGGCGATTTAATCGCAGGTGTTGTCGCTGGACCTAAGGCATTAATGCAACCTATTCGCACTATAGCGCTTAAACATATCGGCGCCGCGATTGGGCCACAGGAAGCCTATTTATTACAGCGAGGCTTACGTACCTTAGCACTTCGAATGGATGCTCATCTTGCGGGCGCGGCTAAGGTCGCCGCTTTTCTTGCAACCCATCCGAGCGTTGCAAAAGTTTATTACCCAGGGCTAGCAGAGGATCAAGGTCATCAAGTTCTGAGTGAAACCATCAACGCCTTTGGCGGTATGGTGAGTATTGAGCTCGAAGGGGGCTTTAATCGAGCGGCGCAGTTTTTAGATCATTTGAACTTGTTTACTCAAGCGGTCAGTTTAGGCGACTTAGAGAGCCTTGCCTGCCACCCCGCTAGCACTACCCATGCCGCTATGGATGCTGCGAGTCGGCTAGCTTCAGGGGTGAATGACAACCTGATTAGATTGAGCATTGGCGTCGAAGATCCTCAAGATTTGATTGCCGATCTTGAGCAAGCCTTAGCCATTTAAGCATATTGATACTAGCCATCCCCAGTTAAATTGATTGGGGATTTCAAACGTATAATGTTATTAATTTCGTCTATATAAAGTTAATTTCCGTAATTTTTTACGTTTTTTTTACGCGTCAGAATTGTTTTCGTCTGTTAAAGTGAAAATCTGTATGACATAACGACTTACATTTTTATGGACAAACTAAGTGTTTTTAAACTCTCTGTTAGGTTGAGCTTTATTTCTGAGTGCTTACTCGCTATTTGCTTGTATTTACACTCTTGGAGGGTGTCATCTAAAGCATTATTATTGTACTCCAACTCGTTGTCGTTATGATTACACTTCAATGTTGTTTTCAATATGCGTATATGGCTGCATTTTTTGAAGCTATTCGTGTTCATTTTTTATTTAACGCTCCTTATTATTCCCTCCCAATGATAGATGTGGCTGTTTTTATCAATCTAATCACTTTTATTGTCATAGCCATTGTCGCGACGATAAGTCAACTTGCAATCCACCTTAGACGACAACAAAAAGTATTAGGGGACGATCTATTTCGTAACCTAACTCCGTTATCGATTGCACATGATTTTAGAACAGGACATGAGCGCTCGTATTTTATGATACCTAATAAATTATTCATTAAGTCTTTCACGATAAATATCTAAAGGTGAGTTGGAATGATTGCAGTCAGTGGAATACAGAAATCTAGCTCTCGATTTCATACCATAATTCATCTATGTAGCTTTTTGATTGTCATATATAGCTTCACCATGTTGATGCCTATCGCTGTTGCATTATTTTATAAAGATGGATATATCACTCCATTTTTAATCACATTCCTCCTCTCCCTTTTTATTGGTGTGGTCGGTTGGAAGATGACAAGTGAGGAAAATAAAAATCTGCAAAAACGTGATGGCTTCATGGTCGCTTGTTTATTTTGGTTGATATTTTCCTTAATGAGTGCATTACCTTTTCTTCTTGATAGACGATTGGACTTGAGTTTAACCGATGCCATGTTTGAAGGTGTGTCTGGCATTACGACGACTGGAGCCTCGATTTTTTCAGATATTGATGAACTACCCAAATCGATTTTATTTTATCGAGCACAGCTTAATTTCCTTGGTGGGTTAGGGATAATTGTTTTGGCCGTTGCAATTATGCCATTTCTTGGTATCGGTGGCGCAAAATTATATCAATCTGAGATGCCAGGTCCCATGAAAGAGGAAAAGATGACGCCTCGCCTTGCGGATACGGCTCGAAATTTATGGGGGCTTTATAGCGTACTTGCCTTAGGTTGTGCAGTTGCTTATAAACTTGCAGGAATGAATTGGTTTAATGCCATATGTCATAGTCTATCTACCGTTTCATTGGGTGGATTTTCCACACATAGTGACAGCTTAGGATATTATAACAGTGCTGCAATTGAGCTTGTGGGTGGTGTGTTTTCAATACTTGCAGCAATCAATTTCGCCTTATACTACATAGTGTTAGTTCGGCGAAGCTTCAAGCCTATTTGGTATAATGCGGAGGTTCGATTTTTTATTCTCATATTATCTATCGTTGTTGGGATCGCTTGTTTAGAGCTTAATCGTACTCAAACTTTTGATATTAAAGATTCATTAGTACATGGATTTTTTCAAACGGTTTCAGTTATGACTGACAATGGATTAGCCTCTGCAGGTTATCCTAATTGGCCCAGTCATATTGTGCTTTTATTATTAGGCGCGAGCTTTTTTGGTGGATGCTTTGGTTCTACTTGTGGCGGTATTAAAGCTGTCAGATTTTTACTTTTGTACCGTCAAGGGATACGAGAAATTCATCAATTGGTTCATCCTAATGCTATTTTAACGACAAAGATTAGTGGCCAAGTCGTTTCAGACAGAGTCATTCGCTCAGTATGGGGATTATTTTTCCTGTACATATTTTTTACTTGCGTTTTTGTATGGGGATTGGTCGCCATTGGACATGATTTTTCCACCGCCTTTGGAACAGTCGCCGCGTGCATTAATAATATGGGGATTGGTTATGGTGACACTGCATCTGGATTTGGCACGTTAAAAGATGCGGCTAAATGGCTGATGTGTGTCGCTATGCTTTTTGGGCGATTAGAAATATTTCCTGTACTCATTATTTTCTCACGGGCATTCTGGCGATTTTAATTTTAAGTGTATTTTATGGTTGATTTGTCGAATTGACTCGGAGGGTCATTAAATGAAATGGTTATTGAGATGTATATTACTCATTATGCTAGTAGGGTGTCAGAAATCGCCAGTTTATACCAAGTTAGAAGGCCTTGCGCAGGGAACGAGTTGGCATGTGACATTTTGGAGTAAAGACAAGTTAAATAGTACAGAGATAAATCGCGAGATTGAGCGGCAATTGGCAGAAATAGATCTTCATATGTCTACTTACCGTTCAGATTCAGTGATTTCTCGTTTTAACAGTATGCACTCCGCTATGGCGGTCGGGGATGATATTTTAGGGCTTTTAGGGATAGCCAAGGAGGTCACTTCAAAAACGGAGGGTTGTTATGATTTGACCATTAAACCATTATTCGATTTGTGGGGATTTACCCATAACCAATTAACCATTCCTACAGAAAGTGCACTCCAACAGACATTAACCTATGTAGGCTTACATCATTTAAGTATTGATAATCAAATGCTAACTAAAGATTTGCCAGAGGTACATCTTGATTTATCTTCGGTTGGACAGGGATATAGCGTAGGCAAAGTTGCAGATGTGCTAAAGCGATACAATATCAATAATTATTTGGTAGAGATTGGCGGCGAAATGGTCGTCCACGGCAGTAAGCTCGATGGTTCTGCTTGGAAAATCGCGATTGAAAAACCGCTGCCCGAACAGCGAATAATGCAAAAGGTTCTGCTTATTGATTTCCCTCAAGCGATCATGACATCGGGTACATATCGTCATTATTTTGATCATTTAGGGCAGCGTTATTCACATATTATTGATGCGCGAACCGGTAAACCCGTAACCCATAACACAGTATCTGTAACTGTATTGGCAACGGATCCGGCTAGAGCAGATGCTTGGTCTACAGCGCTATTATGTTTAGGAAGTCAAGAAGGATTAGTCGTCGCTAATCAGAATGATATAAAAGCATTATTTATTGATGACAATAAAGGTGTACTTAAAGAAATTAAGACTGATAGCTATAATAAAATGAAAAATATAGAGCTTAATTAATCTACAATATCATCGCTAGGTCATGTGTTAATGCCAGTTAGTATTTCTAGCTGGCATTTTTATTTTACTTTTATAGCTAATGCCATGGTTTATTGTGGCCTTATTTACTACTGATTATGATGACTTTTACGTATTCTTTACGGGATTAGTCATTTGAACTCTAGAGACTTTACGCGGTTAATTCATATATTTGTCCTGTTACTCACTTTCTTAAGGACAAATTATATGGACTGGATATTTCTAATACTTTCCATAGCACTTTTCATCTACTTAGCAGTGGCAATGTTTGCCCCTAATAAGTTTTAGGAGTCGTTATGTTTGAAATTACCCTTATTTTTACTACTGCGCTTGGGCTCGCATGGCTGTTGGGATCCTATATGACAGGGGTTTTCTCTGGTCAGTCCCATTTTTCAGATCGTTTATTTAATCCCATTGAAAAGTGGATTTATCGGGCTATAGGCGTAAATGCCCATTCGGGGATGACATGGAAATCCTATGGTGCGGCGTTTCTTATCAGCAACTTGGTACTTGGCATTTTGGCGTTTCTTATCCTTAAATTCCAACATGTGTTACCACTTAACCCCGATGGTATAGGGCCATTATCTTGGGATCTGGCGTTGCACACTGCGGTGTCATTCCTCACCAATACCAATCAACAGCACTATTCCGGGCAGGCTCAGCTCAGTTATTTATCCCAAGGATTTGTCATTGTCACGCTGCAATTTGTTACTCCAGCCATGGCGCTGGCGGTTTGTGTGGCGATTTTGCGGGGAATGTTAGGCGGGTTGAATAATGACAGCGCCAAAGAGGGCGAGGCTCGAAATCTGGGTAACTATTATGTTGACTTAGTGCGCGGTGTGCTCAGACTTATGCTGCCATTAGCGGCTATTGTGGCGCTGTTACTGACTTGGCAAGGCGTACCGAGTAGTTTTGACGGTGCGCAAAAAGTAAACACCTTAGATTCTGCATCACCTATCACTGAGCAGGTCGTTCCGATCGGCCCCGTTGCTTCTATGGTGGCCATCAAGCAGTTAGGCACTAATGGCGGGGGCTGGTATGGCCCCAACAGTAGTAACCCGCTTGAAAACCCAACGCCAGTCAGTAATGCAATCGAGACCATTGCCTTAGTGCTGATCCCTATGGCCGTCGTCTTTATGGCTGGCGGAATGCTAAGACGCAAAAAATTTACCTTGATGGCTCTGGTTGCTATGGGTTTATTGAGCGTCAGTTTTCTTGGGGCAACTGTGTACAGCGAGTTGCAACCCAACGCCGCCTTTGCGGGATTAAGCGCCCAAGGGCCTAATATGGAGGGTAAAGAAGTTCGCTTTGGACCTGAGCTTTCGGCGCTATGGGCTTCTTTTACCACACAAACCTCTAACGGTTCGGTCAATGCCATGCACGATTCCTTCAATCCAATCGGGGGATTGATGACGCGATCAGGCATGTTACTTAATGCGATATGGGGCGGTATTGGCTGCGGTTTTGTTAACTTTATCGTTTATGTGTGGATTGCTGTTTTCTTATCGGGATTGATGATTGGCCGTACGCCAGAGATATTTGGTCGTAAGCTCGAAACCCGTGAAATCACCCTTTTGGGAAGTCTATTAGTTTTACCTACCTTGTGCGTCTTAGGTTTGACGGCGATCACAGTGGCTATCCCGAGTATTACGGGCAACAGCAACCCCGGCTTTCATGGAATTTCGCAAGTCTTTTACGAATATACCTCCGCTTTTGCTAATAACGGTTCGGGTTTTGAAGGTTTAGGTGATAACACGCCTTGGTGGAATATCAGCTGCGTTATCGCCTTACTGCTTGGTCGATACTTGCCACTGTTTTTACCGCTGGCGATTGCGGGGATGATGTCGAGTAAAAGAGTGAGCCCTGACAGTAACGCGAGCTTGAAGCTCGAGAGTCCCACCTTTTGTTTCACCCTTATTGCTGTGATTTTAATCATTAACTTCTTGTCTTTCTTACCTGCGGCGGTATTAGGGCCTATTGGCGAAGCTTTAGAACTTGCCACTATGAGTCTGGAGAAATAGTCATGCATAAACCTGCTCAAATATTAGATAGCGCCGGCGTGAAGCAAGCTGCCTTTGGTGCTGTAAAGAAAATGTCCTTAGTGAGTATGGCTGGCAACCCAGTGATGTTCGTAGTGATGGTCGGCGCTTTACTCGCCGCTTTGATCACTGGACAAAAGTTCTTCAATGGCGAGACTGTTGGTTTTGAGTTAGCCACGACCCTTATTCTTTTGCTTACCGTGTGGTTTTCTAACTTTGCGGAATCCGTGGCAGAGGCAAGGGGACGTGGACAAGCGGCCAGCTTAAAGTCGGCGAAAGAGGCCTTGCAGGCGAGGCGCATACGCCACGGTGAGTTGGAATCAGTATCCGCAACTTTGCTTGTCAAAGGCGATAAGGTGAAGGTTTTACAGGGTGATTATATTCCTGCCGATGGTGAAATCATCGAAGGGATAGCCACTATCAATGAATCGGCGATTACCGGTGAATCTGCGGCAGTGCTGCGTGAAGCAGGCACAGATCATTCCGGTGTGATTGGCGGCACTAAGGTACTTACGGGTGAAATTACCGTGCTGGTTGCCAACGATCCTGGGAATAGCTTCTTAGATCGCATGATAGGGCTGGTCGAAGGGGCGAAGCGTCAGAAAACACCGAACGAAACGGCGTTGACTGTGCTACTTGCATCATTGACTGCGGTTTTCCTGATCGTGGTGGTGACTTTGCCACCCATGGCGGGTTTCGTCGGTGCAAGCCTTGATTACACTATGTTAATTGCGCTGTTAGTGTGTTTGATCCCAACGACGATTGGTGGCTTGTTACCCGCTATTGGTATTGCAGGTATGAACCGCGCCTTAGCCGCCAATGTGGTCGCTAAATCGGGTAAAGCCGTGGAAGTTGCGGGGGATATTGATACGTTACTGCTAGATAAAACTGGCACTATCACTTTCGGTGATCGTCAAGCGACCGCATTTTTACCCGTGAAAGGCATTGCAGCTGAGATGTTGCGTGATGCGGCGGTGCTGTCTTCCCTCGATGACCCCACCCCTGAAGGGAAATCTGTACTCAAATTGGCCATAGATTTGGGCGCGGTGTTACCCGTCAAACCTACGGATGCGACTTTTATCCCTTTTACGCCGGAGACTCGGGTTTCTGGGGTGATTTTAACCGATGGTATTCAAGGCATTAAAGGCGCTGGCGATGCGATGCAGTTTTGGGCGCAGCAGCATCAAATTCACTGGCCTGAATCTGTTAACGCGCTTATCCGCAAAGTGGCTTTGCAGGGGGGAACTCCCTTAGTCGTCGCCAGTGGCACGCACATTTTAGGGGTTATAGCCTTAAGTGACGTGATTAAGCCAGGCGTTGCGGAGCGGTTTGCCCGTTTAAGAGCGCTCGGTGTGCGGACCATCATGGTGACTGGGGATAATCCGCTAACGGCTGGCGTGATTGCCGCCGAAGCTGGGGTCGATGATTTTGTCGCTGAAGCTAAACCTGAGGATAAACTTGCCCTTATTCGCGCAGAGCAGGCCAAAGGTCGATTAGTGGCTATGGTGGGCGATGGTACTAACGATGCGCCGGCATTAGCGCAGGCCGATGTAGGTCTTGCGATGAACTCGGGTACGCAAGCCGCTAAAGAAGCTGGCAATATGGTGGACTTGGATTCTGATCCCACTAAATTACTGGCTATCGTTGAAGTCGGGAAACAATTGCTGATCACCCGCGGCGCCTTGACTACATTTTCCCTCTCCAATGATGTGGCTAAGTATTTTGCCATTATTCCAGCAGTATTTGCGGGGGCTTTGCCTGCGATTGGTGCACTGGATCTGATGCAGCTTCACAGCCCAACCTCAGCCGTACTCGCAGCGCTCGTATTTAACGCTCTTATCATTCCGGCCTTAATTCCATTGGCATTAAAAGGCATCAAGCTCAGACCTATAAGTGCCGAAAAATTACTGCGAAATAACATGCTGATTTATGGCTTAGGTGGGGTGATTTTACCCTTTGTCGGCATTAAAGCACTCGACTCAATCATTGCCCTTATGCTCTAGGAGACAGTAATGAATTCAATCGTATATACCACTAAAACTCAGCATGCCGTTATGGGATTGAGAGCCAGTCTCGCCCTGTTATTTGTGTGTGGCGTTGTCTATACCGGCACTGTGACTCAGCTCGGTGGCGCTTTATTTCCCGTACAAGCTAAGGGCAGTGTGATCCACAGGGATAATGTCGCGATGGGTTCTGAGTTCATCGCTCAGCCCTTTGTTAATCCAGCCTATTTTTATAGTCGGCCAAGCGCTGTCGGTTACGATCCTATGGCGACAGGTGGTAGTAACCTTGCGCCGAGTAACCCAGCGCTACGTGAACGTGTGATGGCAACAAGCCAAGAAATCCAAGCCAGGGAATCCGTTCAGGCCGCAGATATCCCTGTGGATTTACTCGCTACATCGGGCGCGGGACTGGATCCTCATATTTCACCCGCAGCGGCCAAACTGCAAGTTGCGCGCGTGGCTCAGGCTCGACAGTTAGCCGAACCACAAGTGTTGACCTTAGTGGCGCAATTTATCGAACCACCGCAGTGGGGCATTTTTGGGCAAGCGCGCGTCAATGTGCTCAAGCTCAACCTCGCTCTCGACCAGATTGCTAAACACGCTCAATAAAACAATATTCTACTGAATTTAAGGATAAATTTTTATGTTACCGATTAAGTCTGCTCCTTGTTCGCGCCTCTGTACGGGTGTGATGATGGCGTTATCTTCACTCTCTATGGGCGCGCTTGCCAGCACTGAGACTCATGGGGGCAATGCCTCTTGGCAGAGTCAAGGGAGTGTGATGCTCATCAGTGATTATGCGTTTCGCGGTATTTCTCAAACTGATGAAGGACCTGCAGTTCAAGCAGGGTATACCTTAAGTCATGATTCTGGCTGGTATGGCTCGCTTTGGGGCAGTAACATCGAATTTGGGGATGGAAGTTTAGAACTCGACTTGTCCGCTGGCTGGGCAAAGGATTGGGATAATGGCTTAACAACGGACCTAGGCGTGATACGTTACCAATACTCGCAGGACGATACCGACCTGAGTTATAACGAAATTTATGCTGTGGTAAGCTACGCCGATGCTAAGTTAGGGCTGGTTTATTCTCCTGATTATTTTGGCGAGAATGTGGACGATTTTCAGTATGTTTATGCCAGTTATGAACCGCAGCTGTTCTCTAATGTAAGTCTAGTACTGCATCTTGGGAGCAATTTTTTTGCTTCTCAGCAAGATATGGCATTGTTTTTAGGTTCTATGGCCGCAAGCAATAGCCACTATTTAGATTGGCGAGTTGGGCTGAACCTCAATATGACTGAGCAGGATGTGTTGAGTGTCGGTTATGTCGATACGGATTTATCGCAGAGTCAGTGCCAGTCCCTGTGTGATGCGCGCTGGATAGTGAGTCTTTCAAGGAGTTTCTAATCGTGGTACCAATCAGTCAAACACAGCAAGCCAATGCGCTCTTAAGTCAGATTCAGCAAAATGATAAAGGTAAACTGACGGTTTTTCTTGGGGCGGCACCTGGCGTGGGCAAGACCTATGCAATGCTCAGTGCTGCAAGGGAAATGGCCCAGCAAGGTGTCGATTTGCTGGTTGGACTGGTGGAAACCCATGGGCGTGCCGATACCGAGGTCATGGTAGCGGGTTTTGAGGTATTGGCACGTAAACCCATTGATTATCATCATAATCGTTTAACGGAATTCGATTTGGATGCGGCGCTGCTTCGTCGGCCTAAGCTTATCTTAGTCGATGAGTTGGCCCACACGAATGTCCCCGGTAGTCGCCATAAACGGCGCTATCAAGACGTCGCAGAATTATTGGCTGCGGGCATTGATGTCTATACTACAGTCAATATCCAACATTTGGTCAGTTTGAATGATCTGGTTTTGCAAATTACTCAAGTGCGGGTACGGGAAACAGTCCCCGATCGCTTCCTTGATGAAGCCCATGAAATTATATTTGTCGATTTACCGCCATCAACACTCATCGAACGCTTACAGCAAGGCAAAGTTTATCTGCCAGAGTATGCTCGCTCGGCTTTAGATGCTTTTTTTTCGGTCTCGAATTTGACTGCACTGCGCGAATTAGCAATGAAAAAAGTCATAGAGCGAGTCGATGCCAAGCTGATTTGCGAGCTAGATGCTAAGGCTCTCGGCACAGAGTTTGTACTCAAAGACAGATTGTTGGTTTTAGTGAGCAACAGCAGTGATCATCAATACTTGATCCGCATAGGCCGACAGATTGCCGAGCGGCGGCAAATTCCTTGGTTAGTGCTTTGGGTCGATACCGGCAAAGCGCTGGGCCTTTATCAGCGGAAAAGGCTAAATGAGGCCTTTGCCTTAGCGAAGGAACTTGGCGCGCAGACCGAAGTATTACGCGACACGAGCAGTTATCAGGCCATTTTACCTTACATAGCCCTGCATCGAATTAACACAGTATTAGTCGGCGCGGGTGTGAAACGCACCTATCCTTGGTGGCGTAAAAGGCTGTATCAACGCTTGATTGAGTCTGGTTTACCTGTTGAGGTGAGTGTCTATCACGCACCCGAAAACCAAATGCAAGTACGAGATCCCATTACGCCTAAAGCCAGTTTTGGTGATCTTCGAGGCCATATTCTTGGGCTGATTGGCGTGGTGGTTATTTTTCCGCTGGTGGCATTTTTAGATACTTGGCTCAGTAATGGCAATCTGGTGTTGTTATATGTTTTCTTGATTGTCAGCATTGGCTTAACCTATGGCGCTAGGCCTGCCATGGCAACTGCGGTGTGGTCTTTTTTCAGCTTTAATTTCTTTCTTACTGATCCCAAATTTACTATGAATGTAAATAGTCAGGATGATATTGCCACTTTAATCTTTTTGATGTGTATAGGGCTTATCAGTGGACCGGCGGCATCTCGGATCCGAAATCAGTTTATTTTACTGCGCGAGTCAAATCGTTATGCTGAAACCTTAAAAGATGTTGCCCAAGAATTATCGGTCGCCGATGATGAAAAAGCCCTTTGGCAAACAATAGGGCGCAAGATTGCTGGTTCAGTGAATGCCGATTGTTATATTGTTTTGCAGCGTAAAGATGGTCAGCGATCCTATTTACCGCTGCTGAATACGCCATTTAACGACCTTGATTTAGCCGCAATCGATTGGACCTTGCGCCATGGGCAAGCTGCGGGGCGTTTGAGCGATACCTTGAGCGCATCGGGTGTGAGTGTGTTCCCCATTGAACTTGAAGGTACGACAATTGGCGCGGCGATTTTAGATTGGCAACCCACGGTCAACGAACTCAGTCCGTTTGATAGAGAGCTTATTCTGGCCATGTTACAGCAAGGCGCTAATACATGGCGTCGTATTCAGTTAGTGTCAGATCTTGAATCGGCACGGGTGAAAACAGAAATTGAGCAGTTACGTTCAGCGTTATTATCGTCAGTGTCTCACGATCTAAAATCACCACTCTCAGCCATGATGGGGGCGGCGGAGAGCTTAAAACTATTGAACAAACAATTGCTAGAGGCCGACCGTAACGAGCTACTTGATACTATTTTGCAAGAAAGCCGTCGCTTGGACAGCTATATCCAAAATCTACTCGATATGACACGCCTGGGTCATGGCACTTTGAGCATAGAGCGTGATTGGGTTTCGGCAGATGACATTATTGGCAGCGTACTTGGCAGGCTTAAACGTTATTTCCCTAACGCAATCGTTGAATATCACAGAGAAAAAGAGCCCCCACTCCTATTTGTGCATGCGGCGCTGATTGAACAAGGATTATTTAACATTCTAGAGAATGCCGTTCGATTTTCACCACCAGAAGAGCCTATTTGTATTGAATTGACCATTTCTAATCACCGTTGCTGTATTGCCATTGAAGACAGAGGGCCGGGGATTCCCGCCAGTCATAGGGATCAAATTTTCGATATGTTTTATGTGGTTGCCGATGGCGATAAGAAAAAACAGAATACAGGTATGGGGCTGGCTATTTGTAAAGGCATGATAGCTGCACACGGCGGTAGTGTTCGCGTTACCGATTGCCTACAGGGGCAAGGCACTCGTTTTGAAGTTGAATTGCCGTTAGACTATCCCGTTCCTGGCTAATCATTTTTAGCCAAAATATTCTTAATAAACCACAGAATGGACTAGAGACGTGGCAATAAAAATCGTGGTTATCGATGATGAGACCCAAATACGCCGCATGCTGCGGATTGCACTCACCAGTGAGGGCTATGACGTTACCGAAGCTGAAAATGGTCAGCAAGGACTCGCGGCTGTCGCACGCCAGCAACCTGAATTAGTTATTTTGGATTTAGGCTTGCCGGATATGGAAGGCCATCAAGTGCTACAGGAGTTACGGGGATGGTCCGATGTTGCTGTGATTGTATTGTCGGTTCGCAATCAAGATAAAGAAAAAGTCGCAGCATTAGATGCAGGCGCGCAGGATTATGTGACCAAACCCTTTAGTGTGGAAGAGTTACTGGCAAGGGTGCGAGCGATTTTAAGGGACCATATCAAACCTGAAAAATTACCCATATTAGATGACGGCAAGTTGCAGATTGATTTAAGTCGCAGGCTGGTTAAAGTTGATCATCAAATTGTTGAACTCACACCCAAAGAATACGCAGTATTGTCTAAATTGGCGTCGTCACCTAACTGCGTTGTCACTCAGACTCAGTTGCTCAAAGAAATTTGGGGGCCCGCTCATACAGAAGACACACATTATCTACGAATTGTGGTCAGTCACTTAAGGCAAAAATTAGGTGATTCCCCGAGTGAACCTCAGTATGTGCGGACTGAGCCCGGTGTAGGCTATCGCTTTTATATCGACTTATAGCGTGTATCAATAGCGAATTAAAACGCGTTGGAATGACAAGTAAAATGATCACCGAAGACGGATGGCATTACCTGCCATCATTGAAGCTCAATCGGATACTTGCCTGATTTCAGTTTCTAGCGTTCGCTTCAGTTAACTCTAAGTCGCTATTTCTGGCTGCCTTTGTTGACGCTATTTTTGTCCTGTTAGCTCTTGTTGACATTGGATTTATGCACTAGATAAGCCCAATCGATATAAATCGCACATTCTTGTCGATATTTTGACTAGACTACAAACGTAGGGTTAATTCGAGGGAAAGACTATGGACTTAATTAAAATCCGCGACCATATGGATCGTCAGCCCGTGTTGCTGCGCGCTAATATGTCGCTCGCGACTGCGGTCGAAAAGTTGTTAGATAATAATAAAATGGGCGCAGCAGTGGTTGATGATACGGGCGATTTGGTGGGCTTTTTATCCCAGCAGGATTGTTTGGCTGTGATGATTAAAAGTAGCTATCACTGTGATATGACCTCAGTGGTGAAGGATTGCATGCGCACTGAAGTGCTGTTCGTTGGGCCAGATGACAGTATTTTGCAGCTCGCCGAACAAATGCTAGGGCCTAAACCTAAAGTGTATCCAGTGGTTGAACATGGCAAAGTAATTGGCACGATTAATCGCACCAATGTGCTCAAAGCCATGAATATCTATATGCAACAATGTTATCTGTCACCGGTTTAATCTAAGTCGAGCCAGTGCGAAACTGACACGCCATATACTGAGTGCAGAGTAAATTAGCAATACCATTACGCCACTTTCCTTGCTAGGATCGCCGTTTTTGATGCTAGCAATGGAATTTGGATTTGAACTCAGACAAACATCCGCTATCGAACGCCTTTCTTAATCTTTGTTATCAGAGCGACGCGTCGCGGATCCGTCGTCGTTTATTTAAGCTCAATAAAGAAGCCGACTCAGATAAAAAGACCCAAGTCTTAGCTCAGCTGAGCGAGCAAGCGCAGGCGGCGTTTGAGAAGGTTGAGCAGCGCCGTAACGCTCGCCCTAAAATCCACTATCCTGAAAACCTGCCTGTTTCCTTGATGCGCGATGATATTGCACGCGCGATTGCGGGCAATCAAGTGGTGATCATCGCCGGTGAAACGGGCTCGGGCAAAACGACCCAGTTACCTAAAATCTGTTTGGAATTAGGCCTAGGTTGCCGTGGCATGATAGGCCACACCCAGCCACGACGTTTAGCAGCCCGCAGTGTGGCGAGCCGAGTCGCAGAAGAATTACAAAGTCCGCTCGGTGAAGTGGTTGGCTTTAAAGTGCGTTTTGCCGATGCGCTTAAGAGTGACTCTTATATCAAGTTAATGACCGACGGTATTTTACTGGCGGAATTAACCTCCGATCGCAATCTTGATCAATACGATACCATCATCATAGATGAGGCCCACGAGCGCAGCCTCAACATCGATTTTATTCTGGGTTACCTCAAACAAATTCTCAAAAGACGCCCCGATCTCAAAGTTATTATCACGTCGGCGACCATAGATGTTGAGCGTTTTTCTAAGCATTTCAACAATGCACCTATTATCGAAGTGTCGGGCCGTACCTTTCCGGTCGAAACCCGTTACCGACCCTTAGTACAAGATAGCGATGCCGATTTAGATCAAATCGAAGGTATTTTTGCCGCCGTCGATGAACTGGTGGCCGAAGGGCTGGGCGATATTCTGATCTTTATGAACGGCGAGCGGGAAATTCGCGATACGGCCGAGCAATTGAGTCGGCGTAATTACCGCGATACCGAAATTTTGCCGCTGTACGCGCGTTTATCTTACGGTGAGCAGTCTAAAGTCTTCAGTAGTCACAGAGGTCGGCGGATTGTACTCGCGACCAACGTGGCGGAAACCTCGTTGACAGTCCCCGGCATTCGCTACGTTATCGACCCAGGTACGGCGCGTATCAGCCGTTATAGCTATCGCACTAAGGTGCAACGTTTACCGATTGAACCTATCTCGCAGGCGAGCGCCAATCAACGTCAAGGCCGTTGTGGACGTGTAGGGCCGGGTATTTGTATTCGTTTGTACGATGAGGCGGATTTTAATAATCGTCCGGCGTTTACCGATCCTGAAATCTTGCGCACTAACTTGGCTTCGGTCATTTTGCAGATGCTCGCCATCGGTTTGGGTGATATCGCCGGTTTCCCCTTTATCGAGCCACCCGATCCACGCCATATCCGCGATGGTTTCTTGCTGCTCGAAGAATTACAAGCGGTTGAGAGTAAACACGGCAAGCTAGTGTTGACGCCACTTGGGCGCAACTTGGCGCAAATTCCTGTGGATCCGCGTTTGGCGCGTATGGTGGTTGAGAGTCAGCAGTTAGGTTGTTTGAACGAAGTGCTGGTGATTGCTGCGGGCTTATCGATTCAAGATCCCCGCGAACGTCCGATGGAGAAGAAGCAAGCCAGTGATGAAGCCCATCGCCGTTTTGCCGATCCCAGTTCCGATTTCGTCAGCTGGATAAACCTGTGGCAGCATTTAAAAGATCAACAAAAAGAGTTATCTGCTAGTCAGTTCAGTAAAAAGTGCCGCGATGAATATTTAGCCTATTTGCGTGTTCGCGAGTGGCAGGATTTATACGCCCAGCTTAAGCAAGCCGTACACGATTTAAAGTGGCGCCTAAACGATACACCAGCCAATTACGACAGCTTGCACCGTGCGCTCTTATCGGGCTTATTGAGCCATGTGGGTTTTAAAGATAACAATAACGAGTACTTAGGTGCGCGTAATCGTAAATTCTTTGTATTCCCAGGTTCGCCACTGGCCAAAAAAGGCCCTAAGTGGATCATGGCAGCTGAGCTTACCGAAACCTCACGCTTATTTGCTCGCTGCTGCGCCAAAATCGAACCCGAATGGCTAGAGCCCTTAGCGGCGCATTTGATCAAGAAAAGCTATGTGGAGCCCCATTTTGAGGCAAAACCTGGCAGTGTTATCGCCTTTGAGAATCAAGTGCTCTACGGTTTGACGGTTGTGCACCGCCGCAAAGTGCAATACGGCCCCATCGATCCCGTTGAAGCGCGTGAGATTTTTATCCGCAGCGCTTTGGCTGAAGGGCAGTTACAGACCCAAGAAGCGTTTTTTGTCGCTAACCAAAAGCTGCTCGAAGACATTGAATCCCTCGAACATAAATCCCGTCGCCGCGATATTTTGGTGGACGAGCAAGTGTTGGTGGACTTTTACGAGCCGCGGATCCCGGAAGGGATTTACAACGCCCAGCTGTTTTTTGGCTGGTGGAAGAAGGCAAAGCGCGAGCAACCGGATTTACTCGATTTCAGCAAAGCACTGTTAATGCAGCGCAATGCCGACCATATTTCGACCTTGGATTTCCCCGATACGTGGCACAAGGGCAATTTGCGCCTGCAGCTGAGTTATCACTTTGAACCTGCGGCGGCGGATGATGGTGTGTCGGTTCACATACCGGTGGCGCTGCTTAATCAAATCGACGATAGCGATTTTGATTGGCTAGTGGCAGGGCTAAGGGAAGAAAAGTGCATCGCACTGATCAAATCTCTGCCTAAGAGTTTACGACGCAACTTTGTGCCCGCGCCTGACTATGCCCGCGCTTGTGTGCAGGCCATGGTACCTTTTAGGGCCAGTTTGCTTGAGGCCATGTGCAAGCAATTATTGCGCATGAGTGGCACGCGTATATCGCCGGAAGATTTTGATTTAACGCAACTGCCTGCGCATTTGCAGATGAACTTTAAAATCGAAGACGATAAAAACAACTTAGTGGCTGAAGGTCGGGTGCTCGATACCTTAAAAGCCGAGTTGCAGGGCGTGGTGGCGAAGGCCATTCGTCAGGTGGCGGATAAAGGTATAGAGCAAGAAGCGTTAACTGAGTGGTCCTTTGGCGATTTGCCGCAGCAATATCAGCAGCAAAAAGGCAATTACCAAGTGCGGGCGTTTCCGGCGCTGATCGATAAAAAAGACAGTGTTGCGATCAAATTATTTGATGATGAATTTGAGGCCTTAGATGCCCATCGCCAAGGTCTGCGACGGTTATTGCTGCTAAACATTCCATCACCGGTGAAACACTTACAGCAAGCTTTGCCGAATAAGGCGAAATTGGCGATGTATTTCAATCCCTTCGGTCAAGTGCAAATCTTGATTGATGACATTATTGCCGCCGCTGTGCAGCAATTGTTGGATGAAAAAGCCCTCGATGTGCGTAATCAAGCCCAATTTGAGCAGGCAAAGGATTGGGTTCGCCAAGAACTCAACCCGACCGCCGAGCAAATCGCCTTGAAGGTCGAGCAGATTTTGACCTTATACCAGAGCATTAAAAAGCGTCTCAAGGGCAAAATTAGCTTAGATATTGCCTTTGCTATGAGTGATATTCAAAGCCAATTGGACAAATTAGTGTTTAAAGGGTTTGTCGAATCCTGTGGTTGGAATCGTTTAGCTGATGTGGCGCGTTACTTAAAAGCGATTGAAATCCGTGTCGAGAAGTTGCCCGTTGATCCGACCCGTGACCGTTTGCATATGCAGAGCATCAACAAGGTTCAAGAAGCTTTAATCGCACAACTGGCGAAAGTGCCACGTGCTATGCCGACACCACCTGCGTTAATCGAGGCGCGCTGGATGATTGAAGAGTACCGTGTCTCTTGTTTTGCACAGGTGTTAGGCACGGCTTATCCGATATCTGAAAAGCGCATTTTGAATCATATTCAACAGGTTTAATAGACTGATTTAAAGGTCGAGCTGAGCGTCTTTGTCCGATTGATGTAACAATAACGCGATCAAAAAATGACTAAATAAACCGAGAAAACTAACTATTTTCTCGGTTTTTTATTTTCCCTATGCTTACTCTGCTCACGCGATATACCTCCAGTGATGCGCCATAAAATGAGCGCTTTTTTGGGTTGCAGCGATGCTTTTATGCCGAATATCTTTCTTTTGGGATCAAGTCGTTATCTCGCATGTTTTAACACCTTTCTATTGCCTACTCCTTTATGAATACTCAGGTTTTTTTGGCGGGTTTTCTGTTGTTTTCTTGCAGTGATTTATCCATTTCAGTCGCTTATTAATCATAAAATAAATTCAATAATCTAATTTGTAATAGCAAAAAACGTTTAAAAACTGAGATCTGACGAATACTCACATCAAATTGATGATCTGGATCAAGCATCATCCGCTTTACCAATTTGGAGGTATACATTTTGTTAACAACTAAAAGGTATGATCGCTTCGTGATCCAAAGATGCAATAGATATACATAAAACCTGCCGCTGGCGATTTTTTGCAGCGCATTCAAAGTGGCAGGAACACACCTCTTGGAGGATGCATGAGTGCTAGCACCGCAGAAGAAAAATCCTTAGAACTGAAAATCTTTATCTTTTTAACCGTGTTTCTCGCACCGTTATTGTCCGTACTACTGGTCAGTGGTCTGGGCTTTGCTATTTGGTTCAGCCAAATTTTGACGGGTCCACCGGGCGCTGGTTAAACGTAACATCATCAAATATTTAAAAATAAGAGTGGAATGTCGGATGAGCAAAGAACTCCATATCACCAGTTTAGTGGTGCAGGTCTTACCGCAGAAAATGGCAGATGTTAGACAACAGATAATGACCATTGAAAATGCCGAACTTTCCGTCAACAACGAAGTGAAATTGGTCGTCGTGATCGAAGGCGAGACGCAACGCGCCTTGATGGACAGTATCGAAGCGATCAATGCCATTCCGGGCGTGTTATCAGCCACTATGGTTTACCACCAGAGTGAAGTGCTCGAAGAGGGTGAAGAATGAATATGAACAGACGTGACTTTATCAAGGCCAATGCGGTGATTGCCGCTGCAGGCGCCGCTGGTTTAGCCTTGCCCGCAGGCGCAAGCAACTTAATTACCAGCTCAGAAAAAACCAAATTAGAGTGGAATAAAGCCCCATGCCGTTTTTGCGGCACGGGCTGCTCTGTGATTGTCGCAACTCGCGACGGCAAAGTGGTTGCCACCCATGGCGATGCCAACAGTGAAGTGAACCGTGGACTCAACTGTATCAAGGGCTATTTCCTGTCGAAAATCATGTATGGCAGCGATCGCTTAACCACGCCTATGCTGCGGATGACAGATGGCAAATACGACAAGCACGGTGAGTTTTCGCCCATCAGTTGGGACAGTGCCTTCGACATCATGGCGCAAAAATGGAAAGAAACCATCAAAGCTAAAGGGCCAACCGCTGTGGGCATGTTTGGCTCGGGCCAATGGACTGTGTGGGAAGGTTATGCTGCCGTTAAGTTGATGAAAGCGGGGTTTGGATCGAATAATATCGATCCAAATGCGCGTCACTGCATGGCGTCAGCCGTGGTCGGTTTTATGCGTACCTTCGGTATCGACGAACCTATGGGTTGCTATGACGATATGGAAGCCGCCGATGCCTTTGTCCTTTGGGGCTCGAATATGGCGGAGATGCACCCGATCCTCTGGAGTCGAGTGACTGACAGGCGTCTCAGTGCCAGCCATGTAAAAGTGGCCGTGTTGTCGACTTTTGAACACAGATCCTTCGATTTGGCAGACTTGCCGATCGTGTTCACCCCGCAAACCGATTTAGCCATTTTGAACTACATAGCTAACTACATCATTCAGAATGATAAAGTGAACTGGGACTTCGTGAAGAAACACGTTAACTTCCGTCAGGGCACAACAGATATTGGTTATGGTTTACGTCCGACACATCCCCTTGAGAAAAAAGCGAAAAATGTTAAAACGGCGGGGGATTCAACCCCAATTGATTTTGAGACATTTAAAGCCTTCGTGGCGGATTATAGCGTCGAAAAAGTCAGTAAGTTGTCGGGCGTACCCGAGGATAAACTGATTGCGCTGGCCAAGCTGTATGCCGATCCCGACATCAAAGTGACCTCATTTTGGACCATGGGTTTTAACCAACATACCCGAGGTGTGTGGTGTAACAACCTGATTTATAACATTCATCTCTTGATGGGTAAAATTTCAACCCCAGGTAACAGTCCATTCTCTTTGACGGGTCAACCATCAGCCTGTGGCACGGCCCGTGAAGTGGGGACGTTTTCCCACCGTTTACCCGCCGATATGGTCGTGACCAATCCTGAACACAGAAAGCATGCCGAAGACATTTGGAAGATCCCAAGCGGCATTATTCCACCTAAGCCCGGTTATCACGCCGTCGAGCAAAACCGTCGTCTAAAAGATGGCGACTTAAATTGTTACTGGGTGCAAGTGAACAACAATATGCAGGCGGGCCCAAACATCAATGAAGAAGGTTTACCGGGTTACCGTAACCCTGCCAACTTTATCGTGGTGTCCGATGCCTATCCGACGGTGACGACTCAAGCTGCCGATTTGATTTTGCCCACCGCTATGTGGGTGGAAAAAGAGGGCGCCTACGGTAACGCCGAGCGCCGCACTCAGTTTTGGCATCAAATGGTGCAGGCACCGGGTGAGTCTCATTCGGATCTGTGGCAATTGATGGAGTTTGCGAAGCGTTTCACCACAGATGAAGTCTGGCCTAAGGATGTATTAGCGGCGAACCCTGAGTTTAAAGGCAAAACCCTATTCGAAGTCCTGTATCAGAACGGTAATGTTGATAAGTTCCCACTTGCGGATGCCGATCCTAAGTATTTGAACGATGAGGCTAAACACTTTGGCTTCTATGTCCAAAAAGGCTTATTTGAGGAATATGCGACCTTTGGCCGCGGCCATGGCCACGATCTCGCCCCATTTGATGTTTACCATGAGGCTCATGGTCTGCGTTGGCCTGTGGTCGATGGTAAAGAAACCAAGTGGCGCTTCCGTGAAGGCACAGATCCTTATGTTAAAGCAGGTAAGGGCTTTGAGTTCTACGGTCATCCCGATGGTCGTGCGGTGATTTTCGCGCTGCCCTATGAACCTGCCGCAGAAGCGCCCGATGAAGAATATGATATCTGGTTGTCGACGGGGCGAGTGCTGGAACACTGGCATTCGGGTTCTATGACCCAACGTGTGCCTGAGTTATATCGTGCCTTCCCCGATGCCGTATGTTTTATGCACCCTGAAGATGCGAAAAAACGCGGTCTGCGCCGTGGCGATGAAATTCGCGTTGTGTCCCGTCGCGGTGAAATTAAGACCCGAGTTGAAACCCGTGGCCGCAATAAACCGCCCGTGGGTTTAGTGTTCGTGCCTTGGTTTGATGCTAGCCAGCTCATTAATAAAGTCACTTTAGATGCGACAGATCCCTTGTCAAAACAAACTGACTTTAAAAAGTGTGCGGTGAAGATCGTCAAGGTTTAAGGAGAACACGATGAAAACCCTAAAATTAGTCTCAGCGATCGGTTTATTGGTATTTGGCTCATTCATCATGACAAGTGTGTCTGCCGCCAGTATTCCCGAAGATAAAATTGATACCCTGCGCCAAGCGCCTATCAATGTCGAGCCTACGCCACCTGCGATGCAAAGTGTGCGTAATACCGATGTGAAGGAAGTGCGCAGCTATCCCATGCAACCACCAGTGATCCCACACAAGATCGACGGCTATCAGCTTGATCTTAAAGTGAACAAGTGTATGGCTTGCCATGCTCGTAGCCGCATTGGGGATTCGCAAGCACCTATGGTCAGCGTCACGCATTTTATGGACAGGGACAATAACTTTTTAGCCGAGTTATCGCCGCGCCGCTATTTCTGCACTCAGTGTCATGTGCCGCAGTTAGATGCCAAGTTACTGGTCGAAAACGACTTTGTGGATATGGAACATCTGATCAAAGCCAACACTGAGCAGAAAAAACACTAGGAGTTAGCATGTTAGATAAACTGAAAAAAATCTGGCAGGTACTCAATCGTCCGAGTGTGCATTACAGTTTAGGTTTTTTGACCTTAGGTGGTTTTGTGGCTGGCGTGATTTTCTGGGGCGGATTTAACACTGCCCTAGAAGTGACCAACCAAGAAGCTTTCTGTATTGGTTGCCATGAGATGGAAAATAACGTCTATCAAGAGCTACAGACGACGATTCATTTCACTAACCGCAGTGGCGTGCGGGCGACGTGTCCCGATTGCCACGTACCGCATAACTGGACCGATAAAATTGCCCGTAAGATGCAGGCATCTAAGGAAGTGTGGGGTAAGGTTTTTGGGACGATTAATACCCGTGAGAAGTTTGAAGATAAGCGTCGTGAACTGGCAGAACATGAGTGGGCAAGGTTAAAGGCCAATGATTCGCTCGAGTGTCGTAACTGCCATAACTTCACTTACATGGACTTTACTCGCCAATCACCCAGAGCGGCGCAGATGCACTCAACATCACTGGCAAGCGGTGAAAAGACCTGTATCGACTGCCACAAGGGGATTGCTCATCATCTCCCTGACATGGCCGGTGTGAAGGGGTTTTAATCTAGGGCGCAGTGTTTATCCGTGTGACTTAGCCTTGCTAAGTTGGACAACTCCAGCAAAAGGCCAAGCGTACTCCACGCTTGGCCTTTTTATTTGCACGTCACTATTCTTGGGGATGCTTCAATAGGGTGTTATTCAGTCCGATTAGCGCGCTACAATCGGGCTGAGATAGTCTTGCTTGTATGAGAGGTGAAGAGATCATGATGGAAGATCAACCGCAACTTGAAAAACTGTTAGAAGATATTTTATGTATCAGCCCGAGTCTGTTTGAAATAGTGCAGGGGGTGCGACAGGAGGTCAAAACTGCCGCCACCACATCGTCGCGGGCCATTACTGAAGCCGTTAAGTACGGCGGCATACTCTTTAGCACCAAAGCCAGTTTTGGTGGTGTGTTTGCCTATAAACAGCATGTTTCATTGGAGTTTAGCTTAGGCGCGAATCTTAGCGATCCACATAAGGTTCTCGAAGGCAGTGGCAAATTTCGTCGCCATATTAAGTTGGTGTCAATCGATGATATTGCTGCCAAGCGAGTCGCGGAATATATTGCGCAGGCGTTGAGTCTGGCGGATTAATGGTTGTTTAGCCGCATGATGTGACTAAAAACGGACGAACAAAAAAGGAGCTGAATATTCAGCTCCTTTCGTTTTGCTAAGGCATAATAGAGATGTCTTAGCTATGCAGTCCCAAGTTAAGGGAGATTAGAAGTTCGCAGTGCGCGGTGCACGTGGGAAAGGGATAACATCACGAATGTTGTTCACGCCCGTCACGTAAGATACTAAACGCTCAAACCCTAGACCAAAACCTGCATGTGGCACTGTGCCATAACGGCGCATATCACGGTACCACCAGTAATCTTCTTGGTTCAGATCCATTTCGGCTAGACGCATATCTAGCACGTCTAAACGCTCTTCACGTTGAGAGCCACCGATGATCTCACCAATACCTGGGGCTAACACGTCCATCGCGGCAACAGTTTTACCGTCATCGTTTAAGCGCATGTAGAAGGCTTTGATATCTTTTGGATAGTTCTTCACTACCACAGGGGCTTTGAAGTGTTCTTCGGCTAAGTAACGCTCATGCTCAGAAGATAAATCGATACCCCAAGACACAGGGAACTCGAAGGTTCTGCCACAGTTTTGCAGAATTTCAACCGCATCCGTGTAATCCACTTGAGCAAAATCGCTTGAAACGAAAGATTGCAGACGGTCGATCACAGTCTTATCAACGTGTTGGGCGAAGAAGGTTAAATCGTCCATACGCTCAGTCAATACGGCATTGAACGCGTATTTCAACATAGCTTCGGCAAGGCCTGCGATGTCGTTTAAGTTGGCAAAGGCGACTTCAGGCTCAACCATCCAGAATTCCGCTAAGTGGCGGCTAGTGTTTGAGTTTTCAGCACGGAAAGTCGGGCCAAAGGTATACACTTTTGACAGTGCACAGGCGTAGGTTTCAGCGTTCAACTGGCCAGATACGGTCAGGAAAGCTTCTTTACCGAAGAAATCTTTATCGTAATCGACTTTACCCGCTTCAGTACGCGGCAGGTTTTCCATATCTAAGGTCGATACGCGGAACATCTCACCAGCGCCTTCGCAATCTGATGCTGTGATAAGTGGGGTCGATACCCAAATAAAGCCTTCTTCGTGGTAGAAGCGGTGAATCGCTTGAGATAGACAGTTACGTACGCGAGCAACGGCACCAATAATGTTAGTACGTGGGCGTAAGTGGGCTAATTCGCGTAAATGTTCAATTGAGTGACGCTTAGCGGCCATTGGGTAAGTGTCTGGATCATCAACCCAGCCAGCGACTTCAAGTTCAGTCACTTGCAGCTCAAATGCTTGGCCTGCACCAGGAGATTCCACCACGTCGCCTGTCATCACAACAGAACAACCCGCAGTCAGCTTTAACACTTCGTTGTCGTAATTATCTAAACTATTGGGCACGACACCTTGGATAGGATTAAAGCAAGAGCCGTCGTAAACAGCTAAAAAAGAGATGCCGGCTTTAGAGTCACGACGGGTTCTGACCCAGCCACGCACTGTGACTTTAGAACCGACGGCGTGCTCACCTTTAAATACAGATGCGACAGATGCAATGCTCATTGTTGCTTAATTCTCCAACGAAACGTTTTATATGAAAATTTTGGAGGTTTATATTACCTTGCTGGTGGCTTTTCTCAAGCTGAAAAAGGTATCCTGAGGTTAATAATATCGATATTGAGCGATATAGTGAGTTAAACGGCGGGAGGCGGTATGAGCAAGACTAGAATATTTCAAATTATCCTTGCGACCTTATCCATTTTAGGCTGGGCAATAGCCGTCTATGCGCTATTAGTGTTTAGTGATGCAAGGCCAGACCGTGAAGTTGGGGCCTATTTGACCCGTGGCGCGACATTTAGAGTCCATTGGGATCCACATGAAACCCAATTATTGCAGTATTTGATTTGGGTTTGTGGCGGTATTAGTTTGGTCAGTTTAGCGTTTAACTATTATGTCGCCCACCACAGTCGTATGGGTTATTGGTTTAATATTCCCATGTTGCTGTTAACGTCGATTGTCGCCGGTTTGTATATCCATTTGGTGGTTTAAGCTAGCCATTGTTTGGCTAATTTAACAGTTTGGCTTTTTAACGGTTTAGCAATGGCAAGTGAAGTCAGAGGATATTGGCAGGAATGCTTAACTGGCGGCACAGATGGTCGATAATGGCCGCAGTCGCACCCCAGATAAACCGTTGTTGATAGGGAATAAAATGCACGCTGTAATAGCGCCCTTGGCGTAAAAAGCGTTTTTGGTGGCGATTATTCGGTTCAATAAAAAAGCTTAATGGCACGGTAAAGCAATCGGCGACCTCACCGGGATCGAGTTTTAAATCAAATGCCTGCTTGATAATGCCTATCACAGGAGTGATTTCAAACCCTGTGAAGGTATTATGGGCTGGAAACGTGCCCACCACCTCGACGTTATGCCTTGAGAGTCCAATTTCCTCTTCTGCTTCCCTTAACGCGGCCGCAATCGCATCAATATCATAGGGCTCAATTTTACCGCCAGGGAAACTGATCTGCCCCGGATGGGCGCGCAGATGCATAGGTCTTTGGGTCAAAATTAGATTCAGCTCACCGTTAATCTCCAGCAGTGGGATCAAAACCGCAGCTTTGCGCAGTCCAAGGTGAGGGAATGCCGCCGGATCTTGCCGCGCTAACGGGTGCAGATTAAATCTGAGTCTAAATTCCGCTTGATCCATCGACGTTCTCGTTACTGTTTAGTATTAAAGCTTACGGCTTTTGTGACGCAGCGCCAAGCAAAGGTAAAATACGGCTGATCTTATCAAAGGTTTCTTGGTATTCAGCATTCACTTCTGAATCCGCCACTATGCCGCCGCCCGCCCAGCAATAGAGTTTCCCCTGCTCAGCCACAATAGTGCGAATGGTAATACTGGTATCCATTTGACCATCTTGGCTGATATAACCCATAGATCCACAATAAAGGCTGCGCCGTGAAGGTTCGAGCTCTTCGATAATTTCCATGGCACGAATTTTCGGTGCGCCGGTAATTGAGCCGCCGGGAAACGCCGCGCGCAGTAAATCACTCGCCGTGAATCGGCTATCAAGCTTGGCAGTCACCGTACTGACTAAGTGATGCACGGCAGGAAAACTTTCAATCTCAAATAGATGCGGTACACGTACTGAGCCTGCTGCCGCCACTTTGCCGATATCATTACGCAGTAAATCGACAATCATGACATTTTCGGCACGATCCTTTGGTGAGTTTGCCAGTGTATTGGCGGCTTTAACATCTAATGCGGGATCGGTATGACGCGGCAGTGTGCCTTTGATGGGTTTGGTTTGAATATCGTCACCGCGAAGCTGAATAAAGCGCTCGGGTGAAATCGACAAAATCGTGTTTTGCGGCAGACGCATAAAGGCCGAGAAGGGCGCTTTATTGGCATTGCGCAGTTGGCTATAGGCCGACCACTCATCGCCTTGATAATGGGCTTCGAATCTTTGGGTTAAATTTATTTGATAGCAATCACCGCTGTGTAAATAGGCTTGAACTGCTGCAAATTTTGCCGTGTATTGGGCTTTGTCTATCTGTGCTGTCCATGGGCTAGTAAGCACAAATGTGGCAGAATTTGGCTTTTTGGTGATTTTATCTTGAATTCTATTCAACTCAATGTCGAGTGCTGCTTCACCTAAATAATGCAGTAAATGCCAACACTGTGCTTGGTAATCAAAAACTAACGCCCAGTCGTAAAAGCCGATGTTCATCTCTGGCAGTTGAATATCTTGCTTGGCCGTTATCGGCAGGGATTCAATTCTGCGGCCTAAATCGTAGCTAAAGCTGCCCATTGCGCCACCACTAAAGGGCAGAACGCAATCAAAAGATTTTGAATACCAATGGGTTAATAAAGTGTTGAGTAACTCGAAGGGATCACGGTTTGGGTCTATTGCCTCGGGTAAGCTCAAGCTCGTATCGATGAGCTTTATATCGCTACGCTCGCCCTGAGTCACTAACGTTGCGATAGGATTGGCGCAAATGATGTCGAATCTGGCGTCTTGATGCGGCGCGTTCGCCGAATCTAACAGAATTGCCCAAGTGTCATTTGCAAAGTGTTCGAACAGTGCTGCGGTACTTAATGTCCAGTCAAGTTGGCGTGATGCAAGCTGTTTTGACGCCCTAATTGCCATCGATTAACCCTATTCAAAATGTGATGTAGCCCAAAAAGATGTGAAAGAGTATCATATTGGCCCAGAAAGAATTAAACAAAAACAAGTTAGGCCGCAAAGGCTGCTGGAGCGCTCCTACTATGTCATCTCACCATAAAATGTCTGAAACTTCTGTGATTAAACAAGCCGACTTTATTGAAAGTGTGGCGGATGCTTTGCAATACATTTCTTATTACCACCCGAAGGATTTTGTTGATGCCATGAGCCAAGCTTATGAGCGTGAACAAAGTGCGGCGGCGAAGGATGCGATTGCCCAGATCTTAATTAACTCGCGTATGTCGGCCGAAGGTAAACGTCCTCTGTGTCAAGACACTGGGATTGTGACCACTTTCGTGAAAGTGGGTATGGGTGTCCAATGGGACAAAACCGATATGACGATCCAGGAAATGGTCGACGAAGGTGTTCGTCGTGCCTATACCAATCCTGATAACCCACTGCGCGCATCAATAGTGTCAGATCCTGCGGGCAGCCGTAAAAATACCAAAGATAACACCCCATCTGTAGTGCATATCGACATGGTGCCAGGCAACCACATCGAAGTGGCGATTGCGGCTAAAGGCGGCGGCAGTGAAAACAAAGCGAAGATGGTAATGTTAAACCCATCTGATGATATCGCCGCTTGGGTAGAAAAAACGCTACCGACCATGGGCGCGGGCTGGTGTCCACCGGGTATGCTGGGTATAGGCATCGGCGGCACAGCAGAAAAAGCCGCCGTATTAGCCAAAGAAGCGCTGATGGAAAGCGTGGATATCCATGAGTTGATGGCCCGTGGCGCGCAAACGACCGAAGAAAAGCTGCGTTTAGACATTTTTGAGCGCGCGAATAGCTTAGGCATAGGTGCACAAGGTCTTGGCGGTTTAACCACAGTGTTAGACGTTAAAATTAAATCGGCGCCCACCCATGCGGCGTCAAAGCCAGTGGTGATGATCCCAAATTGCGCTGCTACACGCCACGTACATTTCCATTTAGATGGCTCAGGTCCAGCTGAATTGACGCCACCATCATTGGCCGATTGGCCAGAAATCACCCGTGAAGTGGGTGATGATGTGCGCCGCGTTAACTTAGATACTGTCACTCAAGCGGATATCGAACAGTGGAAAAGCGGTGAAACCATTCTGCTGAGCGGTAAAATGCTCACCGGTCGCGATGCTGCCCATAAGCGCATTCAAAGCCTGATTGAAAGCGGTGAAGGTCTGCCAGAAGGCGTGGACTTTACCGGTAAGTTTATTTACTACGTTGGCCCAGTTGATCCTGTAGGTGCTGAAGTTGTCGGTCCTGCGGGCCCAACCACAGCAACCCGTATGGATAAATTCACTGACTTAATGTTAGAGAAAACTGGCTTGATGGGCATGATAGGTAAAGCTGAGCGCGGCCCTGCGACAGTTGAATCAATCAAAAAACACAAAGCGGTATATCTGATGGCCGTTGGCGGCGCTGCGTATTTAGTGTCTAAAGCGATTAAACATTCTCGCGTCGTGGCCTTTGCTGATTTGGGCATGGAAGCGATTTACGAGTTTGATGTGCAAGATATGCCAGTGACTGTGGCTGTGGATTCGCATGGTGTGAACGCCCATGAAACTGGCCCAGCAATTTGGAAAGTGAATATTGCCAACGCGAAAGCGTAAAGGTGAGGATGCAGCGGATTGAACTTGATGGCTTTTTAAGCAAAACAGATTAAGTTTGAGCTCTGATATCTGTTCTTGAGGTAAAACGCTGCGCCACTGACATTTTGTCACAAAAAAATACGCTCAGGTTCGCCATTTGGCTTGCCTGAGCGTTTTTGTTTCGATAGTGTGGCAAGCTTATCTTCGAAAGATACGATCTCAGATCGTTTTTTAACATTCGTGCGGTTGCAACTCAGTAGAACTATTGCAATTTCAATAGAACCCTTGCAATGATTGGCGCAACTATCGAACCAGTTTAACCAAAGACGGACATAACAATGAAAATAGCTCCTCTCCTATTGGCGCTCGGCGCTGCGGGACTGGCGTTATCAGCCCAAGCGGCCGATCCAACGCCTTTTACTGTGCAACAACTCATTAAACTCAATAAGATGCACTCTGCGACTGTGTCCCATGATGGCACTAAATTAGTTTATGGTCTTAAAACGGTAAACGATAAGGGAGAGGCCAGCTCGGATCTGTATCTATTAGATTTGATAGACACGAAGGCGAAACCACTTCAATTGACCTCTGCCACGGGCACTGAGCACGATGTGAGCTTCGCCAATGACGACAAGTCGATTTATTTCCTTGCTAGTCGCAGTGGTTCAAGCCAGTTATTTCAACTGCCATTAACGGGTGGTGAAGCGGTACAAGTTTCTGATTTACCTTTGGATATTGATGGCTACAAATTATCAAACGACGGTAAACAAGTTGTACTTAGCATGCGGGTATTCCCAGAGTGTAAGGACTTAGCTTGCTCAAAGGATAAATTTACCGCCGAAGCTGAGCGTAAATCGACTGGCCGTGAATACAAGCAGTTAATGGTTCGCCATTGGGATACGTGGGAAGACCACGCCCGTAACCACTTATTTGTTGGCGCTGTAAACGGTGAAAAACTGACTAAAGTAGTGGATGTGACTCAAGGTTTAGATACTGAAACGCCGCCAAAACCTTTCTCGGGTATGGAAGAAGTAACTTTTACCCCAGACGGTAAGTTTGTGGTTTATAGCGCGAAAGCCCCTAGCAAAGATCAAGCTTGGACCACTAACTATGATTTGTGGCAAGTGCCAGTGACAGGCGGCACCGCAACCAACTTAACCAAAGACAATCTTGCATGGGATGCGCAGCCAACATTTTCGAGCGATGGTCGTTACATGGCCTATTTAGCAATGAAAAAACCGGGTTTTGAAGCAGATCGTTACGGCATTATGCTGCGCGATACTAGCACAGGCCAAACCAAAGAAGTGGCGCCATTATGGGATCGCAGCCCAAGCTCACTGATGTTTGCTCCTGATAATCGTACCTTGTATGTGACGGCACAAGACCTAGGTCAAGTCTCTATTTTCCAAGTGAATACCCAATTTGGCGATGTGCGTTCTGTCTACAGTGATGGCACGAACAGTTTAATTGCAGTCACTAACGAACAACTGATTTTCGATAGCAAAACCTTAGTTGAACCGGGCGATCTCTATAGCATTACAACTGAAGGTGAAGGGCTTAAACGTCTGACCGAAGTGAATAAAGACAAATTGGCCGAGATCAAGTTTGGTAAGTTTGAACAGTTCAGCTTTAAAGGTTGGAATAACGAGGACGTTTACGGTTACTGGATCAAACCAGCTAACTTCCAAGAAGGGAAAAAATACCCAATTGCCTATCTCGTTCACGGTGGGCCGCAAGGTTCATTTGGTAATGCCTTCAGTGGTCGTTGGAATGCCCAATTATGGGCGGGTGCGGGTTATGGCGTCGTTATGGTGGATTTCCACGGCTCTACTGGTTACGGCCAAGCCTTTACGGATTCAATCAGCCAAGATTGGGGTGGTAAGCCATTAGAAGATCTGCAAAAAGGCCTAGCGGCGGTGAGCCAGCAACAAAAATGGCTCGATCCGCAAAACACCTGTGCGCTCGGTGGTTCTTACGGCGGCTACATGATGAACTGGATCCAAGGTAACTGGAACGACGGTTTCAAGTGCTTAGTTAACCACGCGGGTCTGTTCGATATGCGTTCTATGTATTACGTGACCGAAGAAGTGTGGTTCGCAGAGCATGAGTTTGGTGGCACTTATTCAGATAACAAAGTGTTATATGAGAAGTTTAACCCAGTGAATTATGTTGAAAACTGGAAAACACCCATGCTGGTGATCCACGGTGAGAAGGACTTCCGCGTCCCTTATGGTCAAGGTTTAGCGGCATTCAGTTTTATGCAGCGCAAAGGGATCCCATCAGAGTTATTGATTTTCCCTGATGAAAACCATTGGATCTTAAAACCTGAAAACTTAGAGCAATGGTATGCTAATGTCTTCGGTTGGATGGATCGCTGGACTAAGCAATAACGACCAGTGCGTTTATGGGCTTTGCAGCGACGAAAGCCCATAGAAGCAAGGCTCGCCCTGATAGGATTATCATCGGCGAGTTGACTATTAGAGTGTTTTAAGCGGAGCGCTTTAAATAAGCTAAGCGTTTTCAATTAAGTGCACTTTGTTCAGCGTTTTAACAAAGCCAGAACTCTGTTCTGGCTTTTTATTGTGTCATGAAATGTTTTTAATCAAGGAGTTAAGATGAAAATTCGAGCCGCAACCTTAACTGACATCCCTGAAATAAGCGTATTACTCACTCAATTAACCCAAGAATTTATCGCCCCAACTTGCACTGCTGAGGGCGCTGCAATCTTAGTCAATGCCATGTCGATAGAGGCGATTGGTAGCTACTTTGCTATGGGTTATCAGTACCATGTCGCCATAACGGACTCAGGCCAACTCGCAGGCGTAGTGGGGATGAAGGCGAATAGTCACTTATACCATCTCTTTGTCGCCTCCCATGCGCAGGGGCAAGGCGTGGCGCGAATGTTGTGGGAACATGCCAAAGCTCAATGTTTAGCCCAAGGCAATTCGGGCATATTTACCGTGAACTCGGCGCTGAATGCGCAGGCTGTGTACTTAGGCTTTGGCTTTGTGCCCCTTGGACCCGAGCGAGAACGCGGCGGGATCCGCGATATTCCCATGCAGCTAGTGCTTTAGGTTGACTGTACTTATTTATCATCCGAACACGAGCACTATCATTCGACTGAATAGTAATTCAACGAAAAAGCTTGAGCGAAAAGAGCTTGAATTAAAGCACTAGAGTGCAAAGAACTTGAATAAAAAGAACTTTACCGAATAGAACTAAAAATAGAGGAATTATGGCAAATTTAACATTTTATCCCATCGGCACCGTAGGCGAAAAATGGGGCGAGGCTGAAAAAGCCGCATGGCTGGCGAGTACCCAAATCAAGCGTTCGTATCAGGACGATGTCGTGACGCCACTCAAGGCGATGGAAGCAGCACTCTTGGCACTTGGGCTTACCGTTGTGCAATATGGCGCCTTGTCGATAAATGCGGAGCGTTATCCCTTGCTTGCGGTTAAGTCAGCGTCCTTCGATCCTCAAAAACTGACAGTATTAGTCACGGGTGGCGTGCACGGTTACGAGACCAGCGGTGTTCATGGTGCCTTGGCATTTTTAGCAGATAAGGTGGCGCATTATGTTGATCGCGTCAATCTTGTGATCGCCGTGTGCGTGAGTCCTTGGGGTTACGAAACCATCAACCGTTGGAACCCTAAGGCTATCGATCCTAATCGCTCATTTTATGCCAATAGCCCAGCGGAAGAATCGGCGGCCTTGATGGCCTTAGTCGCATCCGTAGAGCAAGATTTTGATGTGCATGTGGACTTACATGAAACCACTGATTCAGATGAATTAGAATTTCGTCCAGCGCTTTGCGCCCGTGATGGAAAAGAGTACGTCAAAGGTACTATCCCAGATGGTTTTTATGCTGTGGGTGATACCGAAAACTCAATGGATGCCTTTCAGAAAGCTATTATTGATGGTGTGAGTAAAGTGACGCACATTGCTCCTGCCGATGAGAAAGGCGAGATCATTGGCTCGACTGTGGTGCAGCACGGGGTGATTAACTATCC
The DNA here is from genome assembly GCF_013283205.1 of Shewanella sp. ISTPL2. Lineage (NCBI taxonomy): Bacteria > Pseudomonadati > Pseudomonadota > Gammaproteobacteria > Alteromonadales > Shewanellaceae > Shewanella > Shewanella sp. ISTPL2. Next base: position 1,414,782 of record NZ_JAAPAV010000001.1, read on the forward strand.
GCTTAAGTCATTAGGGCTTTGCAGCAGTGTCACTGGCTGTATCTATAACACAACGACAGAAGTGTACCCAGATAGCCCAACGGCCACGCCTGCCGAATGTAATCTGGCGCAGGTTGCAGCCATCACCAGCGCCATTGATTATGTACTGGCACAGCGTTAGTCACAGTTTGTTGTGATGTTCAGCTTAGTGATCGTAAGTGAGTGATGCCCAGTTGAGTTAGCTGCTAGTGAAGTCATTTTGCGTGCGATCGATTAACGCATCGACTCCTTAATTAGGTCATTCACGGAACATCACGCAATAAAAAGCCCTCATTCGAGGGCTTCTTCATTTATGTCGCGCGGCTTTTATTAAGCACGAGCCTAGCATTGGCAGGCGATAACCTAGTTGTTGTCGCTATAGTCACGGCCATAATAGCTATCGAGGAACAGTTGTTTCAGCTCGTTAATCAATGGGTAACGTGGGTTGGCACCGGTACATTGATCATCGAACGCATCTTCGGCTAATTCATCTAACTTGGCGAGGAAGTCGGCTTCGTTGACACCGGCTTCTTGGATAGAAGCAGGAATGCCAATCGTCTTCTTGAGGTGTGTGATTTTCTCAAGCAATTTTTCGACTTTTTCTTCATCCGTCTTTCCGCCTAGTTTCAAGTGATCTGCGATGGCAGCATAACGGCACAGGGCTTTTGGCCTGTCGTATTGGCTAAAGGCCGCTTGCTTAGTGGGCAGATCCGTTGCGTTAAAGCGTATTACGTTGTTGATCAGCAGCGCATTGGCTAGGCCATGGGCGAGATGGAACTCGGCGCCCAGTTTGTGTGCCATTGAGTGGCAAATCCCAAGGAAAGCGTTAGCAAAGGCGATACCCGCAATAGTGGCGCCATTGTGGACCTTTTCACGGGCGACAGGTGATTGTGAACCCAAGTTGTAGGCATCGGGTAAATATTTGCACAGTAAGTCGAGGGCTTGTAGCGCTTGGCCATCGCTGTACTCATTCGCCATCACGCTGACATAGGCTTCTAATGCATGGGTCACCGCATCTATGCCACCAAAGGCGGTGAGGGATTTAGGCATGTCCATCACAAGATTTGGATCAACAATCGCCATATTGGGCGTGAGTTGATAGTCGGCAATCGGGTATTTTTTACCGGTAATTTCGTCTGTCACTACCGCAAAAGGTGTGACTTCTGAGCCAGTGCCTGAAGTCGTCGGAATTGCCACCATCATGGCTTTGGTGCCCATTTTGGGGAATTTGTAGATACGTTTACGAATGTCCATAAAGCGCAATGCTAGATCGGCAAAATCCACATCTGGATGCTCGTACATTACCCAAATAATCTTAGCCGCATCCATTGGTGAGCCGCCGCCGAGCGCAATTATCACATCGGGTTTAAAGCTTTGAGCGACCTTAGCGCCTTGACGGACTATGGCTAATGTGGGGTCGGCTTCAACATCGTAAAAAATTTCGGTTTCAAGGCCTTGTGCCTTTAAAATCCGCATGGTTTCATCGCAATAACCGTGATTGAACAAAAATCTGTCTGTGATGATTAAGGCGCGTTTTTTATCGCTCAGTTCTTCGAGCGCGATGGGCAAACTACCGCGGCGGAAATAGATAGATGCAGGAAGCTTATGCCACAACATGTTTTCGGCCCTCTTAGCGACGGTTTTTTTATTGATTAGATGACTCGGGCCAACGTTTTCTGAAATCGAGTTGCCGCCCCAAGAACCACAGCCTAAAGTGAGCGAAGGTGCCAGTTTGAAGTTGTACAGATCGCCAATACCGCCCTGTGAAGCTGGGGTGTTGATCAAGATACGCGCCGTTTTCATTCTAAAACCAAAGGCATGTACACGTTCGGTTTGGGTATCTTGGTCGGTATAAAGCCCTGATGTGTGGCCAATGCCGCCGAGTGCGACTAAAGCTTCAGCTTTATCCATGGCATCGTTAAAGTCGATGGCGCGGTACATACCAAGTAATGGCGATAATTTTTCATGGGCGAAGGCTTCGCTGTCGCAAATGTCGGTGACTTCACCGATCAACACTTTGGTCCAGTGCGGCACTTCAAAGCCCGCCATTTGCGCGATACTGGCGGCGCTTTGGCCAACGATATCGGCATTTAAGCCACCATTTTTTAAAATGACCTGCTGCATCGCCGCGGCTTCATCCTTCGATAGCATATAGCCACCGTGGGTTGCGAAACGCTCTTTAACCTGTTCATAAATACTGTCGACCACAATTACCGCTTGTTCTGACGCACAAACGACGCCGTTATCGAAGGTTTTCGACATGAGAATCGAACTGACCGCGCGTTTGATGTCGGCGGTTTCATCGATAACAATAGGTGTGTTACCCGCACCTACGCCAATAGCCGGTTTACCGGAAGAGTAGGCGGCTTTCACCATGCCAGGGCCTCCCGTTGCGAGGATTAAATTCACCTTAGGGTGAGTCATTAATTGATTTGATAGTGCAACGCTGGGTTCATCAATCCAAGCAATAATGTCTTTGGGTGCGCCCGCGGCTATAGCAGCATCAAGCACTAATTTTGCTGCAGTTGTGGTAGATATTTTGGCCCTAGGATGGGGCGAGAAGATGATTGCGTTACGGGTTTTAAGGCTGATTAAGGCTTTAAAAATGGCAGTCGATGTGGGGTTCGTGGTGGGGACTATGCCACAGATGATGCCTACGGGTTCAGCAATGGTAATAGTACCGAAGGTGACATCTTCAGATAAAATTCCGCAGGTTTTTTCATCTTTATATTTGTTATAAATGTATTCGGAGGCAAAGTGGTTTTTAATTACTTTGTCTTCAACCACACCCATGCGGGTTTCTGCGGCGGCCATTTTCGCCAGCGAGATACGCGCATCGGCAGCTGCAAGGGCGGCTGCACGGAAAATTTTATCGACTTGCGCTTGGCTGAATGTCGCATACTCGGCTTGTGCTTTCGCCACTCGCTCGACCATGAGATCCAGTTCTTGTGCATTGGTCACTGTCATGATTAATACTCCTAAAAAGATTTAGTGAATCAAGGCATTCACTAAATCCTCTTTATGGTAGAAAATTACACCTAAAGCCGCGTTGAAAGTGTGATATCAACGACAATATCGTGCTTTTATGTAATAAAACTACACTTAGGGTAACTTGTTTGTTTAAAGTTGCGCTGAAAATGCATCGGCTTCGATAACTAAATATTATTCGAAGTTGTGATTTAACCTCAAAAATCTCATTTTTCAGTCAATAGCGCTTGAGATACTATACTTGCCCTCAAGCTTATTTTGATGAAGACGGCGTGACACGCACATAAGGATAGTCCCTTGGAGTTAACTCTTTACGTTAAATTTTTTCTTGGCCTCGTTGCCATCATTAATCCGGTTGGCTTGTTGCCTGTGTTTGTGAGCTTAACCAGCCATCAAACGGAGGCTGAGCGGAATCACACGGGTAAAGTAGCGAACTTTGCGGTTGTGGTGATTCTCTTAGTCACGATTGTGGCGGGGCAGCACATTCTGAATATGTTCAGCATTTCGTTATCTGCCTTTAGAATTGCTGGTGGCAGCCTGATTGCCATTATTGCGATGTCAATGTTGCAAGGTAAGTTAGGTGAAGTGAAGCGTAACCAAGAGGAAGACCGCGAATCCTCGGCGATGGAATCTGTGGCGGTTGTGCCTTTGGCTTTGCCACTGATGGCGGGACCTGGCGCTATTAGTTCGGTGATTGTCTTTGCCGCTGAGCATAATTCATTGTCGAACATTATTGCGATGTTCATTACTGTGATAGTGTTTGGTTTAGTAAGTTTTGGCCTGTTTAGAATGGCATCTATCATTTATAAGATCCTCGGCAAAACGGGTATTAACGTGATTACCCGTCTCATGGGACTCTTGATGTTATCTATTGGTATCGAAGTCATTGCGGCTGGTGTGAAGGGGTTATTCCCACAGCTTTTCAGCTAGAGTCATCTTCAGTCACAGATTAAGTGTTCCTTTCTCTAGAAAAACGCATTGGAATTTTCAATGCGTTTTTTATTTCTATCTGATCCTTGTTTGACGTTTCTTAAGTTTGCTCTGCGATTAGCAAAATCTAAACAATTGATGGAATATGGGGGAAATCCTCGTTTATCAGGATATTAGCTCGCGCAATTTCCATAAACCTTAGTCGTCCTACGGTTGATATTATGCTATACCTAGTGTTCGGTATTTGGATCTAAAACTAAGTTTAAAAGGATATTTCTATGAAATGGCAATGGATTGGTAATCTCAGTCTAAAACAAAAATTATTAATGGTTGTCTTGCCTCCACTATTAGCCTGTTTTTTATGTGGCACGCTTTACCTCATTGAAAAATATGAATATAGAAAAGATTTAACCTTAGTAGTGCAATTAAGCGAGCTAGCCGTCACCAACAGTAATTTAGTGCATGAGTTACAAAAAGAGCGCGGCATGAGTGCTGGATTTATTGGCTCAGCAGGAAAAGCGTTTGCGGGTAAAATACCTAGTCAAAGACAATTAACGGATACGCAGCTCGGCCTCTATCAGCGTTTTATCACTGAGAATCATCTTCCGGAGATATTTGCCCCAAAACTTAGAGAGCTAAATGCTCAACTCGGGCGTTTAAATGCAATCCGCTCACAGGTGGATAGTTTAAGTATCAATGTCGCCGATGAAGTCGCCTATTACACTGAGTTAAATAAGTTATTACTGACGATAGTCGATGAAACCGCAAAAACGGGTGCTAATCAAGAAATCGCCATTAAAGCGACGGCTTTTAGTGCTTTTTTGCAATTAAAGGAAAGGGCGGGGATTGAAAGGGCGGTACTCAGCTCAACCTTTGGCCAAGCTGGATTTAAGCCTAGGGTTTATGCCAAATTTATCACTTTGGTTTCGGAGCAAAATACCTATCAAGAGCGTTTTTTAGCGCTAGCAAATTCTGATTTATTATCCTCGTTTAACCGTTTACAGAGTTCAGCTGCAATGCATGACGTTGAGCTGTTACGTCAAATCGCATTCGAGCAAGATAATCAAAAAATCCTGCAACAAAGTCCTGAAGAGTGGTTCAGTAAATCGACCGCGCGGATTGAGCTATTACGTGAGTTTGAACAGCAAGTCTCGGCAGATTTACTTAATACCACCCATGAAAGATTAACATTAGCGAATGAGAAAATGTTCTTAGTGCTCGCGACCTTAATCTCAGTATTGGCGATAGTCTTGATATTGAGTCTATCTGTTATCCGTTATTTGCATGACAGTGTGCATCACTTATATTCGACCATCACGCAAGCCCGTAAACATTACGACTTAAGTGTGCGTCTGACTCACTCTAGCTCCGATGAATTCGGTGAACTCGCCATCGCCTTTAACGATATGATGAGTGATTTTGAAAAGGTGATCTTACATGTACGTTCCAGTGGCGCTAAATTGCAACAAGCTGTGGCGCAAATGGATCTCTGTACCCATGCCATGGAGCAAGATGTGATGGCGGGCCACAGTGAGGCAGAACAAGTGGCCTCCGCTATGACAGAAATGAGTGCAACAGTGGCCGAGATTGCCAGCAATGCAGTGCAGGCATCCGAAGCGTCTTCCGCCGCCAATATAGAGGCTAAAGAAGGCAACCTCGAAGTCGGCCGAACCAGCAAAGCGATCAAAGCGTTAGCCGACGATATTAGTGGAGCTTCTAAAGCCATTAACGATTTAGACCGTGAAATTCACGGCATAGTGGTAGTGCTTGAAGTGATCAGTAGTATTGCTGAGCAAACTAATTTACTCGCGCTTAATGCCGCCATTGAAGCTGCCCGCGCAGGGGAAATGGGCCGCGGTTTTGCTGTAGTTGCAGACGAAGTCCGAAGTTTAGCGCAGCGCTCACAAACCTCGACCTCTGACATTAAAAATATGACAGATAGATTGAAGGCGGGAGCGAGCATTGCAGTAAAAGCCATGGACAGAGGATTAGCTCAGGCTAATAGCAGTGTCCATGAAGCTGAACAGGCAGGTATCGAATTGAAACGTATTGTGGAGCAAGTAGACATTATTGACCGCATGAACGAGCAAATTGCTACAGCAACTCATGAGCAATCGGCGGTATCCGAAGACGTAAATCGTAATGCACTGAAGATCAGTGAGATTTACCTTAATACTCAAAGGATCTCCGATGAGCTTAGGGAGCTGACCAAAGCTCTGACGTTTGACGCGAATTCAATGTCAAAAGAAGTGCACAAATTTACCGTCAATTAACGGTATAAAACGGTGAAAAGATTCAAGAAATCACGGCGGTTTGTTTAGCAATTGTGCAACCGCCTGAAACTGAGTCTTTTTTACTTGACCCCCTTTAGGCTTTTGCGTACAGTACCGCTCCGTTAACGATGAAAGCCTCTCGGCAAGGCTATACAAAATCGTTAGTGATTCTTAAACGTGAAAGATTAACCACGCTAACATAAATCGACATATGGTGAGGTGTCCGAGTGGCCGAAGGAGCACGCCTGGAAAGTGTGTATACGGTAACGTATCGAGGGTTCGACTCCCTCTCTCACCGCCAAATTCAAGTTTGAAGACGTCCTAGGGCGTCTTTTTTCTTATCTGTATTTTATAAAAATCAATAACTTACCATCCTATATTGTTTAATACCATCCTACAGCATCCGAAATCTTTAGTAATGCCAAAAGTAATGCCAAGGAAATTTGGCAAATTTATGCATTACTTTTCACTTCAAAAAATACCCATTTTTTATGTCGTTTTTTTACTTGATTTTCTCGATTTTATAGCCCAGATTTAACTTGGCAATATCCTGATTTATCTTAATTTATTCAGTAATAAGTAATGCTTGATTTTAGAGTTAGAAATAATGCCAAAATCAAGCATTACTTTGGGGCTTAATTTGAGGGGGTAGAACGGTATGGGAAGGACTACAAATAAGCTGACTGTAAAAGCGGTGCTCAATGCTAAAGCGGAAGCAAAGCCCTATAGATTGTCAGATGGTGGCAATCTATATCTCTATGTGCGTACAGCAGGGAAAACATGGGAATTTCGATACATACGCCCCTCCACCAGCAAACCCACCTATTTTGGTTTAGGCTCATACCCTGACGTATCCTTAGCTGAGGCACGGGATAAAGCACTAGAAGCGCGAAAACATTTGGCCGAAGGCATCGACCCTCAATTACTTAAAGTTGAAAACAAATTAAAAGCGGCAACAGAGAACGCTCAAACTCTCAAGCATATTGCGCAAATGTGGATGGACTCAAAGCAGGGCAGTATTAAGGTTAAAACCATTGAAGGTAATTGGCGCAAGCTTGAGCTGTATGCCTTCCCTAAGCTGGGGAGTATTGCGATTAGCAGACTCACGGCTCCTATAGCCATTGCCGCGCTCAAGCCCCTTGAACAGAAGGGACATCTTGAAACGGTTAAACGTACCGCTCAGTTGCTGAATGAAATCATGAACTATTCGGTTAACTCTGGTTACATTCATGCCAATCCGTTATCAGGTATTCGAGAAGTTTTTAGAAAAAGCAAAGTGGAGCATCTGAAGGCATTAAAACCAGCAGAGCTAGCTGAATTACTGCAGACCGTCGCAAACGCCAATTTATTGTTAACGACCCGGTGTTTGATTGAATGGCAATTGCACACAATGACCAGGCCAAATGAAGCGGCCGGAGCCCGTTGGGAAGAAATCGATTTTGATGCCAAACTTTGGACTATTCCTGAATCACGCATGAAAATGAATCGTGAGCATATTATCCCGCTTACAGAGCATACCCTCGCGATACTCGAAACTGTTAAGCCTATTAGTGAACAGAGCCAATTCGTTTTCCCGTCATCTAAAGATCCTAAAAAGCACACAGATCCTGAAACCATCAACAAAGCATTAGGGCGCATGGGATTAAAGGGAAGAACAACGGGTCATGGTTTACGCTCGCTGGCGAGTACTACCTTAAACGAACAAGGCTTTGATGGTGATGTCATTGAGGCCGCGTTAGCCCACGTAGATAAAAACCAAATCCGCAGCGCCTATAATCGCACTACCTATCTAGAGCGACGGACCAAGTTAATGGAGTGGTGGAGCAATCATATTGCCACTGCAGCTGTTGGCTCTTTGTCAGTAACAGCGGGTTCAAGAAAATTAGGGGCATGACCTGTTAAGGCCGAATAGATATTATCTCCTGAGTTAAAAGGTTAGGGGACGTGACACACGGACCCTTCCTGAAGTCCGACTCAGGATTGGTATACTTACATCATGACCAACTTAAAGCCAAACCTATGACTATCGAGCAGAGCCAGTATTTGCACCGACTAAGCACTTTAGCTGCAAGCCATCCTGAGGTGGCAGTATTATGGCTTTATGGTTCGCAGGCGAATGGAAATGCTAGCAAGCATAGCGATTGGGATTTAGCCGTCGCATTCGACCCGGTAAAGGCGGACAGTGTGCTTGATACTCGTATTAGAGCCGAACTGCTCGCTATGGATTGGCAAAGGGCATTGGGGCTAGCCGAAGGGAAGCTTTCCGTTGTTGATATCAACCTTGCACCTATCCCTCTGGCTTTCGGAATCATTAATGCCAACAAACTTATCTTTAGTCGAGATGAAGGTCGAAGAATGCAAGAAAAGTCTCGCATTATGTCGCAAATGGAACTCGATTATTCAGCCCCAAGTCACTTTATTATTTTGGATAATGCCTATATCACGTCATTGCGTTTAAGCCTTAGCCGGTATAAAGCTGAGTTTGGAGAGTTACGTCAATTACTTAGTCAGCGTTCCTTATCTAATCTCGAATATCGAGCAGCAGAGCGAATACTACAGGTCTCTATTGAAGCTTGCATTTGCATTGCAAAACATTGGGCTAAAGCACTGGCTGGATATAGTCCGCAGGATGCTTACCAAGCATTTGAGATCCTGTGTCAACGAGGTGCACAACCAGCCGATGAGTTAAATGACTGGCGTAAAGTGATATGCCTGCGTAATGCACTGGTACATGATCATTTGAATATTGACCCTGAGATCATCCGCAGTGTGATCTCTCAAGGTTATAGCGATAGATTATTTGTCTTTGCAGAGCAGGGGTTGGAATGGTTATCGCTTAAGAAGGGCTAAATGGGGCCCTCTTGGCTTTTATATAAGTTAAAAATGAAAATCACTAAAGTGAACTTGTTTGCTTAAAACCTAAGACTGGGGTGTTTGTGTTTATTACACTTTTGAATTTAAGCTCTCGTCTGTGTTGCCATCAAGTTTAGCATTGTTAACTCTTTGCCTAGTCAAAACATCCATTCAACAAGTTAGCCTTACTGCATTCAGTGATTTCTTCATGTTTACTCTAGTCCCCACTTTTCCAGCTTGAGTATTGGCTCAACCTTGGGATCGGCTGCGGTGGCTGAGTTTGGTATTTTCGTTATCCTGAGTACCCTGATTTATATGTTATCTCAAAATCAATTGGCTCAGGCTTAGGTTGACACACAGGGACCTTGTTTGCTATTTCTGCTATTAGTAGCAGAAATAGCAAACAGTTAAGGATATAAGTCTATGGAAAGAGTGGTTCAGCTATCGTCAGTCAATTTGAATAAAAGTACCGCCTCTGTCATAAAATTTTTGATGGATAAGGGTAGGCCGATATTTTTCAGGGTGCCTGATAATAAGAATGCGTGGGTTATCAAACGTGGACAGGATGAGTATCATTTAAAGGACTTAATGAAGGAAATCCTATCTAATGCAAATAAAGTAACTCATTGCAGGGATATGACACAACAGATTAAAAATAAAAGTAATTTAATCAATGAGGTAAAGCAAATAAATAGGGTCTGCTACGGTTGTCTTGAAGCAGTAGATCTTCCAGTGCTTATTGCACAAAAAAGACTAATAATCAACTTGTTAAGCGTGATAATGACTTTTGACACGAGTGGTGAGTTGATTTTAGCTCCAGAAATTAACCTAAAGCCTAATATGAATTCGATTGAAGATTATTCAATGCTGAGTCCTTCAGCCTTGATTTCAGTCTCTTGTAGCGAAATTGTATTTACCCATAAAACTGTTGAACATTGGGCTGAAGATAATAGTACATTAAATCAAATAGTTGGATTTGATGTCACCTTCGATTCATTAGCTGTCTATGAGGCAGATATTCTCAAATTTATACACAATGATCTAGATTCTATCCCTGATGATAGTCCTTATTATATTCCCACTGAATTACGTGGTCGTTCCAAGCTTGATCAATTGGCTGTGATTGGTTTTTTACTGTTTGAAGCTCTAAACAACAAGTGGATAAACTCAAATAAATTGGCAATAATACTGCAAAATAAGCTTGGTTATAAACAGACTATGGCAGAGTCAGCCGCATTTTTTATTAATGCAGAACCTGGTGGTATAAAAGGTTCTCATGCGTCAGTTGCATCTAATGATAAATACCCTAATTGCCAGTTTCCATTCTTAGTTGAAGCACTTAGAATTAGCAAATTTTTTAAAAGTGATTGTGATAATAAAGTTAGTTCTGAAGTGGTCGAGTTTTTGGGTACATGCGGATTTCGTCACGAAAACTGCAAGTATGGAGAGTTATTGGTTCGTTATCTAAAAGTAAAATAAATGATTTGGGGAGGTTGTAAATCTAATATTTTCAGTGTGTTACTTATTGCTTGGTGAGTCGACCTTCCTTTACCCTCCTATTTTATCCTTGTTTTTCGTATAAAGTTGCCTGAAATCAACCAACTCAACAACCGATGAGGGCAACTATGAATGACAATCAGCCTAGCTATTCAATTATTAGACTTGTTAACGTTATTCAGTTAACTGGATTATCACGCTCTACTATCTATGACAAACAAAACCCGCGTTCTCCGCGATACGATCCGACTTTCCCTAAAAAGGTGACACTTGGTGCCAGAGCGGTAGGCTGGTATTTCGGTGAGGTTGAAGCATGGCTTAAATCAATAAGAGTTCAGTAATGGATTAAAGATTTTTTGTTCACTAATCCCATTACTTATTATCAAAGGAAAACTGATATGTCTGAACGTTTTGAAAATAAAAACTTACCTCCGCGGCGGTATAATAAAAATATATATATTACATTTCCAGTATCTAATGGAGTTTTTCCTCGAATAGGAGAAGGTACTCTGTTAGGTAATACGATACTTGAAACTCATTTAATTACTAAAGCAGCATATCCCTTAATTGCCAGTACAGCACTTGCTGCTATTTCTACCGCCTTACAGGTGCATATAGATGTTGAACTACCAACAGGGAAGATTTGTCCAATCTCGCTTAACTTATTAACTTGTGCTGATTCAGGTGAGCGAAAATCTACGGTTGAAAATTTATTAATGGCAGGGATTAAAAATTACCAAAAAAAGCGTGAATTATCTTGTAAAGAACAGTTAATTAAGTATGAGATTTTGAGAGAGGTACATGATGCTAAATCCAAGTCGCTTAAAAAAAGATTGCTCAGAAATGCAGGAATCTAGAAACACAGAAAATGAAGTAAGTGAAGTAAATGAAATAAATGATCCTTTACAAGAGTTGATCGAGCATGAAGCAAAACAACCACAACGGCCAAAGGCTTTCAGAATTATGTATGAGGATAGTACGATAGCGGCGCTTACGTTTGGACTCAAGAATGACTCACCACATGCGTATCTTGGGTCAAGTGAGGGCGGTGTGCTAATGAATAGTGCCTTAATGTCAAACACACCTGTGCTTAATGCCATTTGGAGTGGAGATGATGTCACTGTTGCAAGAAAAACAACAGATTCTTATACGCTTTCAGGTGTTAGGTTAACTACACATATCATGATCCAGCCTCAAGCATTGAAACGATTTATGGATAAATCACAGGATGTTGTAAGAGGCAATGGTTATCTTTCTCGCTTTTTAGTGTGCTTCCCAATGCCTCTTAGCGGTGGTCGGAAAACCAATGGGATCAGGTATGAGAAAGAATTTATCAATCAATTCAATCAAAGAATAGAACAATTACTAGAGGGTAAATAAATGGAACGTAGAATAGTAAAATTTTCAGATGAAGCGATAGATTTATTGCTAAATATATCTAACGATATTGAATTTAAAATGGCTCCTGGGGGAATTTACGAAAATGCCAGAGATCATGGTTCAAAACTAGCAGAAATGATTGCTAGAGCTGCAGCAAATATTCACTATTTTGAACATAATTTTGACTCTAAAATATCAGTTGAGTCATTAAGAACAGCAATTGACTTGGTGAGCTATTACTCTTTTCACTTTTTAAATAATTTTTGCCCACCACCTATGGAGGTCATTCTGGGGCAAAAGCTAGCTCTATGGTTAAATTCATATCGTGATCGAGGGTATCGGTATATTAAAAAGAATAAGGTCTTACAACTTGGCCCTCCTATGTTAAGGAAAAGCAAGAATTTAAATGATGCGTTGAACGAACTTTTATCGAATAGACTTATTGATGTTTTTGATTATAATACCACGGTTGTTATTGATTTGTATCCTGGAGCTCCTTATGACAGAATTATCTTTGAACGTGATATGAACCTGTTTAATATCAATCAAAATGGTCCTGTGTAGCTTGATTGTTTTCTGCATATAAAATCAGAGTTGGTTTTTATATTGTATAGTTTTGACATCTGCTTCTTGACGAGCATATTTTATTTCAGACTGTTTGTTCTGTGAGGGGCTCGTTTGTTTTCAATTGCTGCGACTCCTAGGTTGTTAATATTATATTGATAATCTAGGGTTGTTATTTTTATAACTTTAAGGTTGGTATGATGTGTCTCAGTATAACAATAGAAACTTAACCGTATTAAATGCCAAAGAGTTTAGTGGACTGCCAATTCTTCAATTTAAAAATGGAGTCTATGGGGAGTATTTGCACAATAACTTTAACGTTATTTATCACGCATTAAAAAGGTACTCAAAGGTTTTCGCTGTGAGAGTTGACTTGAGATTTCCTGAATATTATGACGCCGATGATAACCGTTATGTTACGCGGTTTATTGAATCTCTAAAAGCGAAAATTACCGCAGACTATATTGCAAAGTGTAAGAACACTGAAGGATTTGTGCATCAAAGTGAAGTACTGTATATCTGGGTGCAGGAAACCGGTGAACTTAACCGACCACACTACCATCTTTGTTTGTTTTTTAATGGTAACGCTTATAGAAGTTTAGGTGTATTTGAACTTGGTAGACCTAATTTGTATAACCGAATCGTTAAAGCTTGGGCGAGTGCGCTAGCGTTGGATGTTGTTGCAGCACAAGGCTTAGTTCACTTTCCCAAAGCGCCTTGCTATCTATTAGAGCGTGGTCGGATTCACCAGACTAATACTTTACGTGAGTTGTTTCTGCGGTTAAGTTACTTTGCCAAAGTTGACAGTAAGACCTATGGTGATGGACGTCGTCATTATGGCTGTAGTCGATTATTGGGTAGGCTACAAGTTGGTGATTAGTTTTCTTAGTACGGTTGCTGCAGCGAGTACAAATACGGAAGTTGAGGGCAAGGGCTCAAATCCCTTGCTTTTGTCTTTATAGAGAGCAGCAGTATATTCATAATTACATCATCCATAAGAAGACATCTTTGCTGATGCATCTCTATCAATATCCGGCTTCTTTTTGGTGGCGGATACACAATACGGTCAATCGTTCACCGCCATCATACTGGTACATTGCCAGATATCCTGTATCACCAAAGTCAATCAGCAGTTCCCTAAAGCTAAAGTCATTGTCATCGATAGGCCGACCAATGTCTGGATAGCTTTCCAGTTTTCTAATGGTATTGATTATGGCGCTGGCAGCCCGTTGTGCGGCAGGGGGATTTTTACTGCGAAGAAACTCACGTAAGCGTTCTAAATCACGTAATGCAGTGGCAGTGAAGACTATTTGTGGCATGTAGGGGCTGCCTGTTCATTTTCACTTCCCCAGGACTCCAGCCAATTCACCACTTCGTCACCGGTGACATGCAAGCCTGATGTCTGGTGTTCTTCCCATGCGCGTAACGCTTCTTGCTGCAACGCCTCGCGTTTCTCTTCTCTCTCAACGTATTCACGGATCGCTTCACGCATCATCCAGTGTGATGAACGTTTACGAGTTTCTGCTAAATGCTCGACTCTGGCTTTAATATCGGCATCTAATTTAACCGACACGGGTTTGATTGTGCTCATCTGTGACTCCAAAAGTAATGCTTAGTACTACTAGGTAATACCTTAGCATAACGTGGTACAAAAAAATAATGATTACACGTTTACTTGCCCGCATGAACAACGCCATCAGCACAAGGATGATAGAAATAGTTTGTATCACTTAACAGGGCAAACATGTTACGCCGTCATCACGCTAATCTTTAACGTAATCGCAATAGGGATAAAAACGATAGCGGCGAGTGATGCCGCTTCGTTTAGAGGGGGTGGCTAATGGGTGACTGAGTACTCAATACCGTCGCAGAAGCATCATGACCTTAACCAATGCCATACATCGGCTATCAGCCCAGCGCCAGCTTTTACGCCATTGATGCCCACTTCTGCTGTCGTCAGCACGGTGTTTAAGCCAGTTTCTACACTGCCGGTGACGAGCTTGATCCCAGCATCAGTTATTTCTCCTTGGCTTAAGCAAGCATAACTCTCACCCAGGGTTTGTGTGGTGCCTTTTAGTAGGCATTCGGCAGGTTTAGCGACAAGATCTCCAGGTGTCCCTAGGAGTGTGTTGACTTTATCGGGTAGCCCTAGGTATTCACCGGTCATCTTAGCGGCGGTAGACGCTAACACGACGTTTGCGACAGTCCCCGTGGCAAGCTTTGACGCGGAACTCCCCAGTAAGCCTGCTCTGGCGGAACTTTGCAGCGCAATGTGGGTGAGATTACTGACTTGATTAGAGGTGCTGCTTCCCGCTAAGCATTCGTTGACGAAGTGCTCGCAATTATTGGTGGCAACGCCGTATGGGCTGTGACCCAGTTGACTGCGTGCAAGCTCAATGGCCTGATGGAGAAACAGGCTGGACTTTTTCACTCTGATACTGTGGCCACCAGCAAATTGCTGCAGATCGATTTCTTCGATGATGCCCTGCTTAGATAAGTGAATGACATTGCCATGACCCACATAGAGGCCGTGGTGTTCGGTTAAGCCAAGCGGATCGATATTGGTGACCAGATGATCACCTGGTTGAAATGTATACATGGTATGTACTCCAAGAAAAATAACGCAGATACCCCTAGGTCGCATCTGCTAATGGGTGGAATAGGATGAAATGGGCGTGCTGATTGACCTCAGATTTCCAGCTCGACAAAGTCTTTATCGATTTGCTGTTGAGTAATGCCGATATAACGCAGGGTGACCGCTTCCGATTGATGCCGCAGCATGCGCATCACCCGGCCAATGTCTTTGCAAGCTTGGTACAGGAGATAGCCGCGGGTTTTACGCATCGAGTGTGTGCCCAGGGCTAACTTGATATCATTACCGACAAAGGCAAACGCTTTGGCGACGGCGCGCCGTGTCAGCGGTTTGGCGGGGGCCTGCCGGTCTTTTGCTTGGCTCGACCGGTATGATTGGAACAGGTAGATATGCTCGGGGTGACGCTGGTGGATCGCCTCAATCAACGCCAGCGTCTTCGGATTGAGTTTGATGCTGGCGCGTTTACCGGTCTTCTGCTCGATGATATTTAAGCGATCGCCGTCGATATCGCTGAACTTGATGGCCAGTAAGTCAGAGATCCTAAGGGCCAGGTTAAGGCCGATATTCCAGACATCGGCCATCTGCTCACCAAAGTGACGTTCGAGCAGGTAACTGATAAGCTTGATGGTGTCGCGGTTCTTGACCGCTTCGACTTCGTTCATGCTTGGTTCCCTCAATTGGCTATGTGATGATTGTGGGCACCAGCACATTGCAAACCCGCATCGGGCCTGCGTTGCTTGGTTCCCAAAATACCTTTGTGGGCACCAAGTTCAGTCGGCGCTGACTTGAACTTGGTAGATTTCCATCTCGACGTAGTTACAGAAGTTCTCCAGCAGCAACTTCACTAAGCTGTCGGCTTGCTCGAGGTAACAGCGACCAAAGAAGCTGTTGTAGACCTGCTTCTGTTGAAACAATACTTCCATTTCTTTCTCAAGCTCAGTGAAGGGCCCGCCGCAGTAAGCAAAGTCGGTGAAGTAATTGAGATACCAGCAATCCCCCTGGCGGTAGAGGTTGATCTCCACTGGGTGATAACCACCTCTCTGTGCACTGTAGTCGGGATCGCGGTATTTAAAGGTGACGATGTTGAGGTTGGGCTTATTGAGTGCGGCCAGTTGCCGTTCTAACAATTCATAAAATTGCTCTGGCAGTGGCAGGATGGTTTCGCGGTAGATGTTCATGGTGGACTCCAAAACAAAAAGCCCACTAACGACGGGCGTTGCGGGCGAGGTTGGTTGTTGTTAACGACAGAGGCTTTACGTAATCACCTAGCGTAACAAGGGCGCGGGTGTGATGTGCTTGGCCCGTTGATTGCGATAGGGCAGAAACAGGTAGATAGGCTTAGGATGCTCGCGTGAAATGACGGCGAGGCGGGTTAATCCAAGCTCACTTCTACTTGATAGACTTCCATCTGGTAGTAACTGACAAAGTTATCGCTGAACAACTTAATCAGCCCCTGTGATTCCCGCTCAGTAATCCAGCCGCTAAACAGGCTATAGACTTGTTTGCTGTTAAAGCAGATATCGATGTCTTTAACCAGTTCAGGGAAGGGATGACCGCGAAAAGCAAAGTCGGTGACGTAGACTAAACGCCAGTGATCTTGCTGTTTCTCAAGCCGGACTTCGACGGGATGAAAGCCACCATCTTCGGCGTTGTAATCTGGATCGCGAAAATTAAGGGTGATGGCGTTGGCGTCTTTTGGTGTGACTTCAGCCAGTTCCTTTTCAATCACTTGATAAAAACGATCTGGCATCGCTGGCAGTTGATTACGTTTGATAGTTAATGTCATGAAATATTCCTTATTTAAAAACGGGCATAAGCAAGAGCCAAGGCGTTACTGCGCCTTGGCTCTTGCTGTCTATGCGGCTGGGTTAATAAAACGGGGGGTGGCTAAGCGGTTTAATGTGAGTCGCTAAGGGCTACTTGCTAAGGCTTTTGAGCTGGGAGATTAAAGTTTGGTGGTTATGTTTAACGGATTAGTACTGGCTTACCATAATGAACGGGTTATCGAGTGAGGGCGAGGTTGCTGGTGGTCAGTGGCTTAGCTTTGGTTTAGTTTCGGTTTGATAAATCGCAATATACAAATAGCCGTGACTGCCTAAGGTATCTGCTTCACAGATAAAGCCAGCGTGCTCAATGGTGACGCAGTGCTGCTCAGTGGCATCAATCTCGCCGGTGGCCACCAGCCGTTCAAGCTGTTTAACCATGGTCGGAAAGGCATCGACAAATTGTTGTTTAATTGCTGGTGGAAATTCACCGACAAAGCTTGAACGGTCATGGAGATAATCCAAGTGCAGACCACGTAAAATCAGCCTTGCACCAAAGCGGGGAGACACTTTACGGGGTAAGCCCCAAGCGTGCTCGATATCGAAAAGTTTAAGCGTTGTCATAGTGACCTCAATGGTTGAAAAGAACTTTAGGGAGTAGGGTGCTCGTTAGTGGACTAGCAAGAGCAGTGATAAATACCTGTGCTAGTTAGAGCGGTTAATACAGCCGACTAGTGGAGTGGGTGATGACAGGTAACGTTCTTTAGGTGTGTACGCTCCAATTCGGTTGCTCGTTGCTGCCATGGTTGAAGTACACACCGTTGATCACACGCTGCCATTCACCTGTTGGCACACCATAACTGTCACAGGGGCAAACATAGCGGCAAAAGCTGATCTCCTTGGGCAAGTGCTCAACCACATCACGGTGAAAAACAAATAATACGGTTTTATGTAGCTCGCGGTGTGGTGCAACGACTGGCTTGCCAATCACTTGGCCCATGGCATTGAGCGGCCGCACAAACATCGGCAAAATCAGCTCAACTGTTAAGCGGTTACGCAGTTCTGGAAACGCGGCGCAGGCTTCGGCGACACAGGCCTGAGAAAAGCTGTCGGTAAATTCAATCATGATGGACTCCTTGATTTGGCGTAGCAGGTTTAAACGTTGGCTAGAGTAAGCCTCGTTCAGCAAAGGATACTGGCGTGCGGCCAACCACAATATGGTCAAGCACGCGCACATCGATAAGCGCTAGTGCATCGGTTAATCGTTTGGTGATGTGCTTATCTGCAGTTGAAGGTTCAGATTCACCGGACGGGTGGTTATGGGCAAAGATCACCGCCGCCGCATTGATCGCTAACACCGCCTTAACCACTTCTCGGGGATAAACACTGGCGGCATCTAAAGTGCCAAAGAACAACTCTTTAAACTCGAGTAATTGATGTTGATTATCGAGCAGCATTACCGCAAACACTTCTCGCTCATAACCGCCGAGTTTGTAAGTTAAAAAATCCTTAGTGGCCTGTGGATTGGTATAGGCGTCCTTCTTCACATAGCGTTCGGCAATGATATTGGCGGCAGAGGCTAGGACTTCTTCGGCAGTCTGCGGCCACTGCTTAATCGGCTGGTTTATCAAGTTGTCTGGTTTAGTTTTGGCGTGCGTCGCTTTTGTTGACATATCAGGCTCCTTTAAAGCGCTAATGGGCTTATGCACAGGAGTGATATATATCTGAAAATATTTGGAAAAAGTGTAATAGATAAGCATTAATGAAGTGGTCAATGTCATGATGCTATATCAAAAAAGCTTTAAATAAGGTGGGTTTAGATATTACATAGAAAAATTTTAATACCAGAAAGAACATAGGTCACCGTAGAGTTTGAAGCTAACCAACCAACCTATCCTAATTGGTAATTTTTTCTCTATTGATTCAAACGTCATAAAAAATATTATTCATTACACTTGATCTGTACATTATTGGTGTATACATTTATATGAAGTTTAAATGGAGGTACAGGATGCAAGAAAAATATGGCATCAGCGATCTGGCGAGATTGCTCGACTTTCCAGTTAGAACGATCAGGTTTTATCTGCAAAAGGGGCTGATTAAAGGGCCTCATGGCGCTGGTCGTGGAGCCTGGTACGACACAGAACATGTTGAGCAATTGCTAAAAATTAAACGTTGGCAAAGTGCGGGGCTGTCTTTAGAGCGAATTCAAGAATTACTGAATTATGCAAATGAACCTGAGTTGCCTGATATGCAACCAAAAGCAGGGGACATGCGTGTAATTAGTCATTTGTATCTGGGCCAAGGGCTGACACTAATGATTGACCCAGTTGCGGCAGGTGTGAGTAGTGAGCAGTTAAGGATGTTAGTTCCTGCAATGATAAGTAGCTATCAGCAGGTTATGCAGTGCTCTTTGCCTAAAAATAAAGGTGGGGTGGAAAATGAACAACAATGTGATGAATAACATAGTGCTAGGTAATTCTGAAGGATTTGGGTTTGATCATGACATTGTTTTAAAGCACAGTTTAGTTAATGCGCAACTGAATGGTTCTATCAGTGAAGTCGAATTGGTTCACGAATTTGTAAATCGTGAAACTTGCCCTATTGAAGCCATATTCTCATTTACGTTACCACTAGATGCGGTCATTTTAGGGTTATCTATGGCGATTGGTGAGCGTCAGTTCACAGGTGAAGTGACGCCAAAAGCTATCGGAACTGATAAATACGAAGGTGCCATAGCAGAAGGTGACAGTGCAGTATTACTGGAGCGGTTGAATGATGGGTTATATTGTCTCAATGTTGGTAATTTGCTACCTAATGATGACGTTACCATTTCTATTCAATATGCCCAAGTCCTGAACTGGCAAGACCGTAAACTGCGGTTTTATTTTCCGTGTACAATTGGTGACCGCTACGGACATCAGCGAACAGCAAATTTACAATATTATCAACAGATTGAGCATACACTAGATAATGGCGCACGCTTAACATTTAATCTGGCGATTAACGGTGAATTATCTTCCTCATTAGTTACCAGTCCAAGTCATTCATTAACGGTAAAACGAGAAGAGAGTTCTTTAATCTTATCAGGGGATAGGGTTATTCCTGATAGGGACATCATAATTACACTAGAAGCATTACCTTCATTTACTGGCGAAATTCTAGTTGAAAAGAGTGCTTTTGGGTTGCAGTACTGTGCCAACCTGTTACTACCATCCTCAGATAACCACAATGAGTCAGCTCAGTGCTTCCAGTTTATTGTTGACCGTTCAGGTTCAATGTGCGGAGATGCCATTGAGCAGGTGCGTAAGGCCTTCGTCGCAATTAAAACACTTCTCAAGCCATCAGACTGGTTCAACATCATCTCCTTTGGGTCTCAAGCACAAAGTTTGTTTCCATCCCCTGTTCCTGCCGATAGTGAGCATCTTGCAAAACTTCATGCATACATCAACCAGCTAGAGGCCAACATGGGGGGAACTGAAATTGCAGCAGCATTAAACTTGGCTCGCAAAACTGGACGGCATGCAGAATTTGCGACGCAAATGTTGCTGATCACTGATGGTGAAGTGTGGGATACCGCGGCAATAATCGCGGATGCAACAAAAGCAAATATGCGATTATTCAGTGTGGGCGTGGGTTCTGCAGTAAACGAAGCTTTTCTGAATAAATTGTCGCGCAGTACTGGCGCTTCAGCCATCTATGTATCCCCAAACGAGTCGATGGCAGATGCGATTGTGGGACAATTTAAACGATGCCGTCAGCCAGAGATAACAGATCTTAAAATACATTGGCCGATACCAATTAATGAGCAAGTTGATAAACAGTTACTGTTTACGGGTGATGGATATCAATGCTATGCCACATCTGAGACCGAAATATCACCAAAAACCTACGTGAATATAGAAATTATGCAGCAAAATCAGTCAATCCCGGTAAGAAAGTTTCGAGGGATTGGTACTGGAACTTTGTCACGTCTGGCTGCTTACCAAAGATTGTCGAGCAGCAAGAAACCTGAGGAAATTGCCGTTAAGTATAGTTTGCTTTGTGAGCAAACCTGCTGTGTATTGGTCGCCGTGCGGGACCAAAAAGCTGACGGTTTACCAGAGTTGCGAACTATAAGGCACACTCGTGCAGCGGGTGAAGCGGGGTTTGGCTCAGTGGCAGGGGTTGTATCTCCTTGTTTTGCAGCGCCAGTGTATAGCAGTTCAGTGCTTGATTGCCTTGATATCCCAGCATTTCTACGCAAACAGGACGTAACGTTTGTAGATGATATTGCTGAACCAGTTGATAGTGATATGACTGCAATCGCCAATTGGCTAAAGATTTTCAACAAAGCTGCGTCCAATGGTTCGTTGGAATTGAGTTTTACTTGTATTAAATCATTAGGCATTGATTTGCAGAAAATCTTGATGATTGATATGAATTTTTATCCTGACATACCGGAAAAACTTCTAGTGTTTGAAATCCTACTAGCATTCCTTGAAGTATCTAATGCTGGAAGAACTGGTCGAAAGTTAAGGCATTGGTTACAGCAACAACATGTTATTGATCAAGTTGATCCCGACATTGCGATAGATATTCGCGCTAATCTAGCCTTGCATCTCACTGGTAGTTGAACGGTAAAAAGCCTTTTCGCCCGGCATATACTAAATAGTCATTATAATCATTCTGTTACGAAGGATTCATTTCTATGGATTTGTTTGTGGGAATGCTTGTTCGATGCATGCCTTTGATTCTCATCATTGCTGTTTTGCTTGTAATTAGGTTCGTTATTCTTAAGCCTGATTATGATGCTTTTAAGGCATATACGGAGAAGAGGAAAAATGAAAAACCTTGGTGGGATTTTACTGATGAATAGAAGAGGTATTAAATTGATTTATATCACGTTTTTTGATGATGAAAACCTGTATTTTGATTGACATACAACCCACCTCAAAAATTCACATTACAAAGTCAAAGAGATACCATGCCACCGATGGATTTTTAAGCTTAATTTAGTATTCCGTGCCAACGCTAGCCTCGCGCAGGTTTGTGTGAATAACCTTACTCAATCGATTTGATTGAGGTGTGTTATCGCGAACTGACAGCCGATTAGTACGTAACCAACTTTTAGCTTATTAGCGTCGAGGTGTTGTTTGTGAAAATTATAGTAGAGCGTTTAGCGATTTGCTCGCTAGAAAAATTAGGTTGTGAAGCAGGCATTAATATGCAAGCTGTTTTATGAAAGGGAACTAATATGGATTTTGTTAAGCGGAACTACTCGTACCGGGAAGATGGCGATCTGCAGTTTCTTTCTCTTTGTACTCATAAGCAACTGACACCACTTGTTAAATATTTGACCAAAGACAAAACTGGTAAACTTAGAACCACAGAGACACTAACTACTAATCCTAGGTTTAAAGATAATAAGCATGACTTGGCGCTAGTATGGCAAGATATCTGCGCTGAATTGCAAACCTTTGGTAATTCAACTGTGTTGAATCTTATTACCGGAAAGGGGGGAACCTATCGCAATTTACTGCAATATACTGCCCGTTCAATTGGCTGCTCGGTCGCTGATAAGGATAGTACACTTGCAATTGAAAAAGCTATTGTCGCTAAGGTCATGGAATTGCAATTGGACAAGATGACGCAAGCTGATCGTTCGGCATTTGTCGAGAGAATGAATAAAGATTATCAATGCAAGATTGATAATGCGCTTGACTGGAGCAGCAAGGATTTCGCCATTGTATCTAGGGTCCTCGCATCGGCATTTGGTGGTGCAGCGGTTGGTGCGGCACTATTGCCAAGAGTGCTGATGATATCCAGTCCAGTGGGAGTATTGAGTGGGATTTTTGGTGCATTTGTCGATGCGCCCAATGTCAACGTTACTTTACCCTGTGTGATACATATTGCAATGCTCCGAGAACTGCGACGTAACGATAATCCATTCAAATAAGATCTGCTAAACAAGGGGTTGTAATGATTAGTAATACAATTAAAACAATAATGGTGCCAGATTGGGACAAGGTTGATCCGGAGATCATTGAGCTAATTAAGTCAGGTCACATGCGATTACGAGAGGGTATTGTTTACTGGTCAAAAGGTAAGAAATTAGTAGATGGTGCAGGGAGTATTGTTAAGCATTTACCATTCAAGGAAATGACCGTAGATCTTAGTGAAGGGGTTAATGTTGTCGAGCTTGCAAAAGCAGGCGCTGCAGTTAAGCAAAGTATCTTTCTTGCCGCAGGCTTATCTACAGGAATTATCCTCGGTGCGATAGTGATCCAAACAGTATATTTATCGAAGAAGCTGGAAAAAATCCAAGCATCCATCGACAAGATAGCCGTCGAAATCCAAACGCAAAATCAATTGTTTTATCTTGAAAAACTTTCGTCTTATATTGGTAGTGTAATGGCAGCACATGAGTTGCTAGGTATTTATCAAGAACATGAACCTGTACCTGAGATTATAGCTCCTTTGTTGGTCACTTTGGCGCAGCAACGGAATGAGCTTTGTACCTTTTTGATGAAATTGATCGGATGGATTGAGCAAGGGAATAATCGTGATGGTAAAAATACCATTACCCAAGAGCATGCTGCTTTAATAATTGATTTTATCACTCATGTTTTGGATATGATGCCCAAAGCTATTTATGTTGAGTCAACTTTGTACGCTAGGTTGGGTCATTATCATCATGCGGATACCTTAGAAGAAACTGCCGGAGCTAAATATACCGCGGTGCTCCAAGCTTATCGTGGATGGGCTAGAGATTCTTACGACAATTTATTGACTGGTTCATCATCTAGTCACAATAATCGTTTGTTAACCAATAAGTTTAATGACATAAAAAGCTTACTTAACTCATTGGAAAACAAGATTTTGCTTGGTAAAAATGAGCAATTCAATCAGCAAGATGAGAAGCTGATTATTGCTTTACCAGTGTAAGTGACTCGTAAAGTGTCATAATTTTGAAGATATAGTACAAGACATTTCTATTGCTCATACTGAGTTTAAGATGCTATTCCAAGTACCATATTCACTGATTCAAGGAGGAAAAACTAGCTATAACCCAGTAACAAAACGAATCTTAGTATAGCTAGGCGGCGTTGTTGAACAAATCAGTGAACTAATCGGTGTTGCCATGATCAGATCTCCTGACTCACCTTCAGGACGGCAACATGGGCAAATCAATACGTAAAATCGTTAATTGGAAGCAATACAACCAAGCGTTAGTGAGCCGTGGCTCGCTCACCTTTTGGGTGGATGAAGCTGCAGTAAACACGTGGTACTGTCATGGGCATCATGGCGGGCGTGGACGCGGGTTTAGCTATAGTGATGTGGCGATTGAAACCGCGTTGATGGTCAACGGCATCTTTAATTTATCGTTGCGTGCGCTAGAAGGCTTTCTCAACTCTTTGTTTACGTTGATGAGTGTGCCACTTAAATCCCCCGATTACACTTCTATCAGTAAACGCGCTAAGACAGTCAATATCAAGTACCGCAACCCCAGTCGCGGACCGATAACGCATGTTGTTGTCGATGCCACGGGCCTGAAAGTGTTTGGTGAAGGGGAATGGAAAACCCGCAAGCATGGCAGCGAAAAACGCCGCACATGGCGCAAGTTGCACTTAGCCATAGATGCAAGCACTCACGAAGTCGTTGCCGCTGAAGTCAGTCTTGTGTCAGTAGGCGATAATGAAGTACTGCCGACTTTGCTCAATCCTTTACGGCGAAAGATAATGCAGATATCGGCAGATGGGGCTTATGATACAAAGGGTTGTTATCAATTACTGCGACGTAAAGGCTGCAAAGCTACCATCCCACCACGCTCAAATGCGGGGTTATGGGAAAAGGGGCATCCACGCAATGAAGCCGTAGAAGCACTGAAAACGGGTCAGCTGAAACAATGGAAAATCGATAACGGCTATCACCAGCGCTCTCTAGCAGAGACCGCCATGGGCCGATATAAACAGTTGAATAGTCCAATGCTAAGTTTGCGTGACTACAATGGGCAAGTCGCAGAGGCCTTGGCTGGTGTGAAGGCGATGAACAAAGTCATTAGATTGGGTATGCCCGTTCGCCAGCAAGTTGCTTAATCGGCCAGAAGTCTTGGAACGATTACGTTCTATGAAATGATTTAATCAACAACGCCTAGCTAGGCCATACGCGAAGGGCGCAATCGTTCTCAAGCATTTCAGATAATTGTTGAAAATGGCTTTAGTTATAATTCCGTACCTAAGTATTTGAACGCGTGAAAAGTTAAATGGAATTGACCGGTATCCTGGCTGAATTCCAATACCGTGCCGAAGTCTATTATCGGCAAACCTTTAACAGTAGTTAGGCTCTTACGGAGCTTTCTTCGGATTGTGTGTTTACTAACCAAGAAAAATTGGCCTAAGACAGGGATATATTAACGGTGCATGTGGGCCATATAGCCTCTTAATGGGGTTAATTTACCATGGCGTCATCACGCGTGCAGAAGTTACTAACCTTGATAGAGTGGATGCTATTGCAGTTAAGGATTATTAGACTGATCTCAGGTTGATTAATGTCTGATGAATTGAGTTAAGACTATGAATACTTGATTGAAATTCCAACACGTCAAAGAAAACTTAATTTTTGCTTCAAATCACAATCTAACACACGATAGAAGTAGCCGCGGGATAAACTAGTTGGTAATATTGGCCTACTTAAATTCGGTAGGTTGTATAACAATTTTCTGTTTGTTGTACTACCATGCGAGCGTGCTAAGGATAGACCTTGACTCAATTAACATTGGAAAGTTTAACGCTTGCGCAGCGCGAGCGACTTGCTCACATTGATTTTGTGTTGATGTTTAAAGGTGAGGCTCGTCGAACTGATCTCGTTGAACGATTCAATATTGCCCCTTCTGTAGCGACCCAAGACTTTGCCCGTTATAAAGAGATAGCGCCGCAAAATGTGGTTTATGATGAAAAGCGTAAACAACATCTCAAGGCTGCGTCTTTTGTATCCCTGTTCGATTTCGATGTAATCAGAACCCTAGCCACCTTAAGCCAAGGTTTTGGTGATGGATTTTCTGGTCAGCTAAAACCCCCGTTGGCCTGTGAAGCGCCTTATCACCTAAACAAGCCGAATTTGTCGATAGTGGCGAAAGTCACCGAGGCCATGCACAAAGGCAAAGCCTTGAGTATCACCTATGTGTCACTATCGAGCGGTGAAACAACGCGTGAAATTGTGCCACATACGCTGGTGGACAATGGCTTACGCTGGCATGTTCGTGGTTTTGATCGTAAGCGCGATGAATTCCGTGACTTTGTACTAACCAGAATTAAAGGCGCAGAGGTGCTTGAGAGTTCAACCTTGCCGCCCTCTGCTGTCAAAGAAAGTGAACTCGAAACTCAGGACCGACAGTGGAACCGATTCGTGGAGTTAGAATTAGTACCGCATCCGCGAATTTTGCATCGTGAAGCGATTGAGCTGGATTACGGCATGATAAATGGCGCAGTGAAGGTAGAGATTAGAGCGGCTAACGCAGGATATCTGCTCAGATTATGGAACGTTGATTGTTCACCTGATGCAGTGCTAACAGAAACACAGCTGTTTTTAAAAAATAGAGCAGCTTTATACGGTGTTAAGAATTTAGACATTGCTCCTGGGAGCGAAAATGTGGTGGATTACTAAATGAACAAAAAGCTAATAGAACTTATTGCAGAACTAAAACTGATAATCGGATTCCTTGGTGAAAAGAGCCAATATAACTGGTGGGAAAGCAATTTTTTAGGCGCTTCCAGTGGCGCATTTTTAACACACACTTTTCCTAGAACAAAGTTACTTTCTCAATACAATGGTGTGAGTCAAGCGGCGCTTATTGTGCATGACGACCGAATTGGTATTGGTCAAAATTATCATATTTTTCGACTACCAGTTTCGGTCGAACGAAGTGTTGCTAGGGCAATAAATGAATTTGAGTCCGAAGATAAGATAGTTAGAAGTCTCAGCACTAAAGAAGCAGCGGAAAAACGTTTGTCTGAACTTGCATACAACGCTATTGCAGAAGATGGCCCAATGAATATAGGTATATTTGACGAGCATAATTTAGAGAATCTTATCAAAACATGTGCTGGGTGCTATGTGAGCGCATTTGAGCAAGATAAAAAATGCTTCCCATTTATGAAGGGGGCTAATGTTGATAGTTAATCACGAACAATTTTACACAACGCAGTTAGGTGCAGGATTAGGATTGGTTGATGAGACCAAATTATTGCTCTGCCTATATGAATCAGGCATGACGACGAATGAACTTTATACAATAGCGTTAAATTCAGGGCTGTTCCCGATGGTTTCTGCGAGACGACTCAGAAATATCATCGCTGAATGTTTTTCACCTAGATATATTAAATCAGGTGTAGCAGATACCCTAAAAAAGCTAGAGCCATCAATAGTATCTAGCTCATTTAATCAACTGTTATTGATTCATACGGCTATTGCAAACAGAGTGTTGTTTGACTTCATTGTTGAAATATTCTGGTCAAAGTATTCAGGAGGTTACGACTCCATAGGCACTGATGATGCGCGAGAATTTGTCGTGAATGCCGTTCGAGAAGGTAAAACACAGAAACCGTGGTCTGATTCAGTCATAAAGCGAGTTTCTTCCTATGTCATAGGCTGTTGTGCTGATTATGGTCTTTTATCATCTGGTCGTGTATCCAAACGAATCATTCAGCCAATACGTATGCAACAAAGTACATCGTTATATCTTTCTCACTGGCTTCATTTTTCTGGTCTTGGAGATAACGCGGTAATTCACAATGAATGTTGGAAATTATTTGGTTTAGAGCCTTTGGATGTCAGAGATGAATTCAAACGGCTAGCAAAAAATGGCTGGATGATTGTGCAATCAGCGGGTGATGTCACCCGGATAAGCTGGCAGTTTAAAACAATGGAGGAGGTGGTTGATGTCATCGCTCAAAGCTGATTTCAATGAACTTATGGAAAGAGTTAAAGCCGGTCGTGAGTTTGCCCACGCCAGTTTTGAACCCATTTTCTACTTGGTATTTCGGACGGATCAAATTCTTGAAGTTAAGCGCCAAATGCCTGCCTGGGAAGCAAAGCTAAAAAATGATGGCTGGAATGTTCATCGTTTCTCAATTGCAACTGCGATTCAGGAAGTGTTTGATGAGATGCCGCCAATCATCAAAAATATCTGGGAAAAACAAGATGCAGCAGCTCCACTTCAGTGGCATAAGACCAATAACTCGCTTGCTGAAGCGTTAACCAAGAAAGGCGCTCTGCAAAACAAGTTGGAAGCAGTGCTGAGTGAGTTGGAAGGTAAACCTAACAACATTCTGTTGGTGACCGATATTGAAGCGCTACATCCATACCTTCGTATTGGTTCTGTTGAAAGCCAGCTGCAAGGGAAATTTCATGTACCAACAATTTTCTTTTACCCTGGGGAGCGTACAGGGAAGACCAGACTGAAGTTTCTTGGGTTTTATCCGGAAGATGGCAATTACCGCTCTGTGCACGTTGGCGGTTAATCAATAGCAAGGATATTTAGGACATAGTAATGGAAATCAAATCACTTTTTGACAACAACAAAGATATCTACCGCGCTATTGAGAAAGTCATTACCTACGGCGTATCGCAAGAAGCCAGGCTAAAAGCGGAAATTTCTGAGTATGTGGTAACCGAAAGCATTGAAGAGCAGTTCGAAAAGCTACTCTCCAAGATGCAAGCAGCAATGGAGGCTGGCGGGCAAAATGAAGTCGGCGTATGGGTTTCAGGCTTTTATGGCTCAGGTAAGAGCTCCTTTACCAAGTATCTGGGTCTTGCCTTTGATGACAACATCAAAATCGACGGCACACCCTTTATTCAGCATCTGCAAGACCGCTTAAAAAAATCAACGACAAAGGCACTGCTAACTTCTGTTGCCAAGCGTTTTCCTGCTGCTGTGTTGATGCTAGACCTTGCCAGTGAACAGGTTGCTGGTGCCACTATGGAAGAGGTGTCTACTGTACTGTACTACAAGGTTCTGCAGTGGGCAGGGTATTCGCGCAATCTTAAAGTGGCAGCGTTTGAGCGAAAACTGAAAAAAGACAATCGTCACGCCGAGTTCTTAACGCTGTTCAGCGATTACACCGAAGGCCTAGATTGGGAAGACTACCGCAATGACGAACTGGTAGTCGACAGCGTGATCCCCGAGCTGGCCCATCAGATGTACCCAACACTGTTTAAAACCTCATCCTCGTTCTCCACTGAAGCTAGTGAAGTCATTCGTTTTGAAAATGACCGAGTAGAAGAGATGATTGAAATTGCCCGTGAAGCATCAGGCAAAGAACACATCATTTTTATCATCGACGAAGTTGGCCAGTATGTTGGTTCTCGCCAGAACCTGATTCTTAACTTAGACGGATTGGCCAAAAACCTGAAGAACATTGGCGATGGTAAAGTCTGGGTGATCGGTACTGCCCAGCAAACCTTGACTGAGGATGATCCTAAAGCCTCGTTAAACTCGCCAGAGCTTTACAAATTGAAAGACCGCTTCCCGATCCAAATCGACCTTGAAGCCAATGACATCAAAGAAATCTGTTACAGCCGTCTGTTAGGTAAATCGCCAACAGGTGAAGCTGAGCTGGTTGGCTTGTTCGATAAACACGGGCAAGCGCTGCGCAACCACACCAAGTTGGTTGACGCCCGCGCCTATGGTGCAGATTTCGACAAGCAAACTTTTGTCAATTTGTATCCTTTTCTGCCTGCGCACTTTGATATTTTACTGCACTTACTTGGTGCCCTAGCCAAATCGACGGGCGGTATCGGTCTTCGATCTGCGATTAAAGTCATTCAAGACGTGTTGGTTGAAGGTGCGGATGGTACCAAGCCAATTGCTAACCAGCCAGTGGGCTGGCTTGCCAATACGGTTACGCTATTCGACGCACTTAAGAAAGACATCGAGAAAGGTTACCTTTCGCTCTATCAGTCTGTTGGTAAAGTCAAAATTCGCTTCCCTGATTCAGCATTACACCAGAACATCGCCAAAACCGTGTGTGTGCTGCAAATTCTGGGCAATTTGCCTATTTCACTGCAAAACGTCACCAGCCTTATGCATGCGGGTATTAGTGATGCCTCTAATGCAGATGCGGTTAAACAAGCGGTCGATGAACTCATTAATGATGCCATAGTCCCCTTCGGTGAGCAGGAGGGTAATCTCTGTTTCTTCAGTGAAAAGCTGAACGACATAGAGCAAGAACGCGCCAGTATTCCATTACGTGGCGTCGAATTACGGCGTATTCAAAATGAAGCCTTGCGTGAAGCATACGCGCCGCTCCCATCTACCCACTTAAATGGTACTTTGTCCGTACAAACAGGTTTGAAAGCACAAAGTGCGGGTGGTGTTCCTGCTTCATTATCGGGTGAACGCAATACTGTTCAAACCTTAGTTGAGCTGGTCGATGCTAAAGATTATGAAACAGCCAAAGCTCGCTTAACCGACGAGAGTCGGCATAAAACAGCGCAATATACCATTTCTATACTTGGGCGAACCTCATCTGGGATTGATGAGCTGGTCGGAGACATTTATCGCTGCAGAGAAATCGCCAATAAATACCGCAACGAACCAGACCAAGAAGTCAAAGAGTACTGCGCTAGCCAAAGTGATATCGCCAACCGCAAAATGGGTGAGCTTGAAGGCTTATTACGCCGTAGTCTGACTCAGGGATCTTTTATATTCCGGGGCGAAGTGACGGCCGTTGAAAGTCTTGATCTTAAATTGTTGGAAGCGGCGAAAAAACACTTAAGCAACGTGGCAGATCAGGTCTTCGAACGCTACAACGAAGCTCCGGTTCGTGCCAACACTAACCTGGCCGAGAAATTCCTCAGCACTAACAGCCTGGCGGGTATTACCAGCGATATTGATCCGCTCAGTTTAGTGCAACGCAGTGGTGGCCGCCCATCCATCAATACTGATCACAAAGCCATTACCAGCATTCGCGACATGATCGAGCGCCAGGGCACCATCGAGGGCAAGCGCCTCAGCGACATCTTTACCGATGCGCCTTACGGCTGGTCGCAAGATACCTTGCGCTATTTACTCGCTGCCATGCTGGTGGCGGGTGAAATTAAACTGAAAGTGGCGGGTCGTGAAGTTACCGTTAATGGCCAACAAGCCATTGATGCACTCAAGACCAATAACAGCTTCAAGTCTGTTGGCGTGGCATTGCGCGAAGAGCGCCCCACTATGGAGGTGATGGCCAGAGCCGCAGAACGTCTGACCGAGCTCAGTGGCGATATGGTAGTACCGCTGGAAGATGAAATCAGCAAAGCCACCACCAAGCTGTTTCCTCAGTTACAACATCAGTACGGTCCATTGGCAGAAAAGCTCAAACGCTTAGGTTTGCTCGGTAGCGATCGCATTAATGCCCTAAGCGGTGACATCAAAGATGTGCTCTTTACCGATGCCTCCGACGCCCCAGCACGTTTAGGGGGTGAGGAATCTGATCTGTACAGCAGCTTAAAATGGGCCGCAGAACTTAAGCGTAACTTGGAGCAAGGGCTGGAAGATACTCTTACCGAGCTCCAAACTTATCGCGCAGCACTGGATACCCTGCCAGCCAGCGGAACCCCAGGCGCACTAAAAACCGAGCTGGCCGATACCTTAAGCGATATTAATACCCGCTTAAGCCAAAGCGATTTCTTTAAATACCACACCGAGTTTGCCAGCCAGCTCACTCTTATCAAAAGCCGTGTGCGCGATACCGTCATCAGCTTGCAGGCCGAACAACGTCAGCGCATTAAAGAGGCCGAGCAAGATCTGCTGCGCATTGCCGAATGGAAAGAGCTCACCCAGCAAGAGCAAAACAATATTCTGGCTGATCTAGAAAAACTGGCGGTCACTGCAAGTGAAGACTTAGCTGGCCTGCGTACCTTGGTCAACCAGGAATACAGTATTCAAACCCAGCTGCAAGATCTGAAAAACCGCATCCAGCGCATTGGCCAGCAACGCTTGCAAGACAAACTGCGTGAAGAACAAGCAGAAGCGGTTAAAGAGGGTAAGAAGAAAATCACCCGCAGCTTACAGCCAAAAAAACGCATCACCAGCATGGCGGAGCTTAACCAGCTCATTAGCCAATTAGAGCAACTACGTGGCGAGCTGCAATACGCCCACGAATTTGAGCTGGAAATCAGCTTCAATGACAGCGCGGAATAAGCAATGGTTATGACGAATCGGGCGAAAAAGAACAACAGGAAGACAGTGAATGGCATTTGATCAAAGCACCCGTAATCGCCTGCAAAAATTTGTGAGTAACGCGCGGGCAATTTTGGGCGAGGAATTTACTCGCCAACTGCAGGCCACCTATGGCCTGGATCCAAAGCAAGGCACGGTGGCGGCTATCGACAGCCTCACCCACCTGGATAACCGCCAGCGCCAAACCGCCCATTTGTTACGGGAAACCCTGGCGCACTATTTGGCCACTACACCCGGCAAGGGTGAAAAAGACCGCACCAAACAAGTGTTGGATCGCATTGTGCGCGAACAGGCCTTCACCGTGCTCAACCGCTTGGCGGCCCTGCGCATGGCCGAAGCCCGTGGATTTTTGTTGGAATCCATTGCCAAAGCTCACAGCTCCAAAGGCTTTCAGCTCTATCGGCAACTTTCGGGCACCGCACATGGTGAAACCGGTGATGCCTACCGTAACTACCTGTTCAGTCTGTTTGATGAATTCAGTCTCGACTTAGCCGTACTGTTCGATCGCCACAGCACCCAAGGCCGTCTGTTCCCGCGTGAAACGGCTTTGTTGGAACTGCTGGACGAAATCAACCACTTTGATATCGTGCACCTGTGGGCGGAAGACGAAACCATCGGTTGGATTTACCAATATTTCAACTCGCAAGAAGAGCGCAAAAAAATGCGCGCCGAATCTCAGGCGCCGCGCAATAGCCGCGAGCTGGCGGTACGCAACCAGTTTTTCACCCCGCGCTATGTGGTGGAGTTTTTAACCGACAACACCCTTGGCCGCATTTGGTTCGAGATGACCCAAGGCAACACCGCCCTGGTGGAAATATGCCGTTACTTGGTGCGCCGCCCAACCGAGATTTTCTTAAAACCCGGTGAAACTGCGCCCGTCGCGGAAGCATCAGACGATGAAGCCCTGAGCCAAGAAGAACTGCTCAAACAACCGGTGTATATCCCTCATCGGCCACTGAAAGACCCCCGCAGCATTCGCATGCTCGACCCAGCCTGTGGCTCCATGCACTTTGGTTTGTACGCCTTTGACCTGTTCGAGCGTATATATCTTGAGGCCTGGCAGTTAGAACAGCAATTGGGTCCAGATGCCTTTACCCGTGAAGTTGGCCAGCAAGCTCTTCAAAGCACTTATGAATCGTTAGAGGCCTTTAAGCAGCAAATTCCCAAGCTGATTATCGAACACAATATCCATGGCGTGGATATTGACCCGCGTGCGGTACAAATCGCCGGTTTAAGTTTATGGCAGCGAGCCCAACGCGCCTGGCACCAGCAAGGCATTAAACCGCAACAGCGCCCAACCATTGTAAAATCCAATATTGTCTGCGCCGAACCGATGCCCGGCGAAAAGGCCCTGTTGCAGGAATTCACCAGTAAGCTTAACCCGCCCGTCTTAGGGCAATTGTTAGAAGTGATCTTCGACAAAATGCAGTTGGCTGGTGAGGCGGGTACCCTGCTAAGAATCGAAGAGGAAATTCAAACCGCCATTCATGAAGCCCGTGAGCAGTGGCTCAAACAATCAGGAAGTAATAGCGTTGGCGATCTATTCCAAGTCGAACTGGATGCTGCTACGCCACAAACCAAGCTTGGGTTTGATTTGCGTGGTATTGATGATGAAACGTTTTGGGATGATGCCGAGCAGCGTATTTTGCAGGCGCTAAGTGATTATGCCGAGCAGGCAGAATCCAATGCCGATCAAAAGCGACTGTTTGCTGATGATGCGGCGAAGGGATTTGCGTTTATAGATCTAAGTAGTAAACATTTTGATATCGCTTTGATGAATCCTCCATTTGGTGAGTTTTCAAAGCAGTGGAAATTGTCAGCAAAAGAAGCGTACCCAAACACTTATAACGATATCTTTGGCGCATTTACAGAACGAATGATTCAAAAAGTTGGAGGATCGGGTTTAGTTGGATCCATAACTTCAAGAACTTGCTTTTTTCTCTCCAGTTTTTCGGGTTGGCGGGAAGAAGTGATCATTTCCAACAGTGGACTAGCCCTGGCTGTTGATCTTGGTGAATCTGTAATGGATGACGCTATGGTTGAATCCGCTGCTTATGTCATTGGGAATAGGCCTATCTCCAATAGACCGATTGTGTTTAGAACTCTCACATCAAAAAATCGAAGTGCAATAATTGATAATGAACTAACTAAATTGTCATCTGGTATGGTAGGTGAGATGACTTTTATATGTAAGTTAGAAGATTTTTCTTTGCTCAATGGTTCTCCGTTTGCTTACTGGGTATTACCTTCGGCATTAAAAAAACTCCATGCCCTTAGTCTATTCAAAGACAAGGGTGGGGACGTCAAAGTCGGTCTTCAAACAGGGGATGACTTCCGTTTTTGTCGTTTAGAATGGGAATTTAAACAGACTTCAAAAAGTGGATATTATTTCCCATTGCACCAAAACTACTGTGAAATTGGTGACAATGTAGAAAAAAGATATCGCGAACACTTTTCAAAATGTGAGAATAAATGGTTTCCGTTTGTTAAGTCTGGCTCATCAAGACCATGGTATTCACCTATTACTTTGTATGTAAACTATAAGAATGACGGATATGAACTGAGAGCATTTAAAACGCCTGACGGAAAACCTAAAGCATTTATCAGGAATGAGAGTAATTATTTTTTTCCTGGTTTTAGTTGGACGCGTCGTGCTAACAGGTTTTATCCATATTACATAGAACCTGGTTGTATTCCCTCTGTAAGCCGTTACATGGCATATCCATTCAATGGAAACGAGTTTAGTTCTGTTGCTTTTGCAGCTAGTAACATTGCTTCCTCTATCATGAGGCTTTATGGCGAAAAGTTCGATAGACCAAATTTCTTGGTAGAAAACTTAAAAAATCTTCGAATACCTAAGCTGTCTCAAGAATTAAATGAACTGCTTGCGAGTCATGCAATTGATGGTTTTACAGAATCAAAATCAACTTTCTGCTCTGTTGAGCCTTTTCGAGATTTTATAGCACCAAATTTAAATGCTAATGAAAATGTAATTTTCGGAGTAAAAGATAAGTTTTCTTTACTGGGGCCAAGTATTGACGAGCGTGTTACTCGGTCATATATGTTAAATGATGATGAGTCTCAATCACTATTGAGAGACCTACTAGAAGCTCTATCTTGTGAATCATCGTCTACCGCAGAAGGTGGAGATGAAGATGAAGACGCACTTGAAAGTCGGTTGACTTTATTTGGTTCGCTATTGTCCTATGCACTAGGTGTCGTCTTTGGTAGATGGAATATTCTTTATTTTAAGCATGAAAATCGCAACCCAAACCAAGTCAATGGAATGCTCTTAGGGCAGGATGGACATCCAATGTCTGATGAGGAATTTGACGATGTTTGCAGTAATGAATATCCAATTACAATTATTTTTTCTGGTGTTTCAGATATTGATTCTCTTGTACGTCTAGTTAAAAGTGTTTTTAAGTGTATAGAAGAAAGTTCTTTGGCTAGTCAAATAGATTTTGACCAATTATTAGATGATGAGCTGATATTTAGAAACCTAGAAAATAAAAGTATTTTTTTTGATGCTCATATGGCCTGCTATTCAAAAAGCCGCCGTATAGCTCCAATCTACTGGCCGCTTCAAACGCCATCCAGCTCTTACACATTATGGGTTTATTACCATCGTCTAAACGAGCAAACCCTCTATACCTGCGTCAACGATTTTGTTGAGCCTAAGCTTGCGCAGGTCGAACAGGACTTGAATGGCTTGCGGAGCAAATCCGCCCGCAGCAACCAGGAAGAAAAAGAGCTGGAAAAACTCAGTGATTTGGTCAGCGAGCTGCGTGACTTCCGCGATGAATTACTGCGTCTGGCCAAATTCTGGAAGCCCAATTTAAACGACGGTGTGCAAATCACCGCTGCGCCTCTGTGGAAGTTATTCCAACACAAAGCCTGGCAGAAAAAACTCAAAGAAACTTGGGAAAGCCTGGAAAAAGGCGACTACGACTGGGCGCACCTCGCCTGTAGTATTTGGCCCGAGCGTGTACTGCGTAAATGCCACCAAGACCGCAGTCTCGCCATCGCCCACGATGTGGAAGAACATTTTTGGCAAGAAGTGGAAGTGCCCGTTAAACGCGGTAAAAAGTTTACCGGCGAAACCAAGCTGGAATGGCAGCCCAAGGCGCTTAATGAGCCGGCATTGCTGGCGTTGATAAAGCAGATTAAGGAGGAGCGCGGTCTATGAACATTCAACAATTCATTCAAGAACAGGTGCTCGCCCCGCGTTTGGCCAAACAGCAGGTATTGGTGGTGTATGATGCCGAGCAGCGCTACCGCGATGCCTGCTTGGCGATGGCCAATGACAAGCTTAAGGTGGTGGATGCCACCGAATCCAGTATTGTGGCGCGAAGCGCAGCCATTAAAGCGTTGAACGAACTGGGTGCTCACAGCATTGAACAGCTTTTGGTTTATGTACCCGCGCCAAAACCGCTGGAAGATGAAGACAAACAAAAAGACCCTTACGCGCTGTACGGTGCATGCGGTAGCGTGTTCCCCAATAGCGATGGCGATAACTATTTAAGTATTTGCCTTAAGGCCAAACCTGACCATGCCACCCAAGTGCGCGCCTTGTTTGAGCAAAACAGCAACCCAAGCTTTGCGGTGATTGACGCTATTGGTGGTGGGCTCAGCTGGCCAAACTTGCGCGCTACCCTAAAAGAGGAATCCACCCGCGACATCCTCTTCAGTTTGTTGGTGCCAAATGGCGTGCAGCAAGATGCCCTGAAAGCCAATGACAGTTGGATTGCAGAAGCGAAAGAGCTGCTCAAGGCAAGTATTGGCCTAACACTGAAAACCCGGGGCAAAACCTGGTCAGCCATGGCTGAAGAGCTTTGGCGCTTCGTACTGTTTAGCGAATTTGTGTTTGATTTACCAGCGGGCTTACCTGCGAAATTATTAGATGTGCCCAAAGCTGATGAAGCTGCTAAGCCATTGGTTGAAGATATGTGTGAGCGTTTGCGCAGTGACCGCCGTACTCAAGCTACCTTTATCGAGCGGGCTGAAACGGTGGAAGCTGAGCTGGATCTTAAAACCTTGTGTAGTGGCATTGTTGATTTAGGCGATAGGGATACTTTCCCGTTTGAAGAGCGTACCTTCTTACACCAAGCCATAGATGCCTTGCTGCGCGACGATACTGATAAGGTCAGGCATATTTTATCGCGCCACGCCCAGTCGGTGTGGACTGGCAAAGGTGAAAGCCAAGCCCAATGGGATTTATTGCGCGCAAGCCTTACCTTGGTAGAAGCCTGCCAAGATAACGAACGAGTACTGGCAGAACATACCCGTTCGATGGAGTCGCTGGTGGCGTTCTATATCGCCCAGTTCCGCGAAGTGGATCGCCTACACCGAGAGTTTGAGCAAGCGGTCAGTGACTATGACTGGCAAGACACCCAGAGCCTGATGCACCCACTACAGCTGCAGGTGCGCAAGCAATATGGGCGTTTAATTGAAAAGCTACAGCTGCTGTTTACTAAACACCTACAAAGCACCGGCTGGCCATTGCCTGGCCACCTGTCGAATACTGAAGTGTTCGATAAATTGGTGGCCCCTAAACTTGCGCAAAGTGGGCATAAGGTGGCTTACTTGATGGTGGATGCCCTGCGATATGAGTTGGGTGTGGCTTTAGAACAGCAATTGACCGAAGACGGTAAAGTTGAGCTCACCTCCGCGCTGGCGCAATTACCCAGCATTACCTTGGTGGGTATGGCAAGTTTATTACCCGATGCTGGCAAAAGCCTTGCTCTAAACAATGTAGACGGCAAGCTGGTGCCCTTTATTAACGGGCAAGAAGTCAAAACCGTGGCCCAGCGTATGGAGCTGATTCGCAAACGCTATGGTGCGCGTTTTCAAGAAGGTCGCTTAGAAGATTATGTGCGCAACCGCTTTAAGGTGGAAGATGGCACCGAGCTGTTGGTGTTGCGCAGCGTGGAAATTGACGGCCATTTTGAGAATCACCCAGACACGGCTCCCACGGAAATCATCAATGCGCTGAAGCGAATTCGTGTGGCTATTCATAAATTGAAAGATTCTGGCTTCCGCGATGTGGTAATTGCTACAGACCACGGCTTCTTTATGAATACCCACGCCCAGGCGGGTGATACGTGCAGCAAGCTATCTGGCGATTGGCTCAATATTCATGAGCGTTGTTTACTCGGAGATGGCGGTGCTGACCAACATCACTATGCAATTGCTGTAGAGAAACTAGGTATCCGTAGCGATATGCCAAAGCTTGCCGGGCCGCTTACTATGGCGTCCTATAAGGCTGGCATGCTCTATTACCATGGCGGAGCCTCGTTGCAGGAGTGCATAGTACCAGTAATTACCTTGCAACTCGATGCGCCAGATCAGGCTCCCATTGAACAAGCCAACGTGGTATTGATCTATAAAAATGGCGCTAAACGCATTACAACACGCTTACCTGTTGTTGATATTGCGGTTGAAACCCAGGACATGTTTTCTGTTGGTAGTGACTTTGAGATCTTGCTAGAAGCACACGATAAGAGTGGCAATGTGGTCGGAGAGGCTAAACATGGCGGGGTGGTTAATCCGGCCACGGGTACTATTATGCTTAAACCTGGCGATAAAATGCAGATCACTTTAAAAATGCAGATGGAGTTTGAAGGTAAATTTAAAGTGAAAGCGCTTAACCCATCTACTATGACTGCATACTGCCAAGTAGATTTAGAAACGGACTATACGGTATAAGCCATGGATATAATAGACCAAAAACTCAATATGTTATTTGATGGCAAGGTCGTTAGAAAAGATCTTGTCCACCGCATCAAGAAAGGCACTAACGTGCCTACCTTTGTGCTGGAATTCTTACTCGCTCGCTATTGCGCCAGCGACGATGAAGCGGAAATCCAAGCGGGAATGGAGGCTGTACTTGATACACTCCAAGATAACTATGTCCGCCCAAATGAGGCGAATAAAGCGCAATCCAAGGTGGCGACTAAAGGTAAGTATCGCTTTATCGACAAGGTGCATGTTAATTATGTTGAAAAAGACCGTCGTCACTGGGCCGCATTGGAAAACTTTGATTCGCGCAAAGTGGCCATTAGCGAAAAGTTTTATCGCGATCATGACCGCTTATTACAAGGCGGTCTGTGGGCTGAAGTTACCATCGCCTACAACGAAATAGAAGACGACGATTATGCGTTCTACATTGAAGATTTGCGTCCCATTCAATTAAGCCGCTTTAACTTTGAACAGTATTGCGAAGGCCGTCATGCCTGTTCACGCGATGAGTGGATGAGCTTTATTTTGCGCTCGGTGGGTTTGGAGCCTGCCAGGTTAACACCGCGCGTGAAGATGCATTTTCTGGCGCGCCTGCTGCCCTTAGTAGAGCCTAATTTTAACTTTATTGAACTTGGCCCACGTGGTACCGGTAAATCGTATTTCTTTAGTGAATTTTCACCTTACTCGACTTTGATCAGTGGCGGCCAAGCAACCAAGGCCACTCTTTTTTATAATAACCAACGTAAGAAAATTGGTTTAGTGGGTTTTTGGGATACGGTCGCTTTCGATGAAGTCGGTGGCATTAAAGTAAAAGATCAAGACACCATACAAATCATGAAAGATTTTATGGCCAACGGACGATTTTCACGCGGTGTAGAAGTTATTGCCGATGCTTCTATGGCTTTTGTCGGAAACCTGGATTTATCGGTTTCGCAGATTGTGAACTCCGAAGTTTATGATTTGTTCCAACCTCTTCCAAAAGAATTCGACCTTGCGGTAATGGACCGTTTCGCCTGCTACTTACCTGGATGGGAAATGCCCAAAAATAGTAGCGAATTTTTAACTAATAATTATGGATTTATTACTGATTACCTTGCAGAAGCGTTCCACTATCAGCTTAAGCAAACCAATCGATATGAAGAAGTCAGTAAACGAATTCGCTTGGGTAAATCTGTTGAAGGGCGGGATGAAAAAGGCATAAAGAAGACAGTAGCGGCCTTCTTAAAAATTTTGCATCCCGGTGGTTCGCCGACTGATGCCGAGTTCGAAGAATATGTGTCCTACGCAGTAGAAGCTCGCCGACGCGTAAAAGAACAGATGAATAAGCGCAAATCAGATGATGAATTTGCCAAGATTAATCTGTCTTATTTCAACTCAGATGGTAAGGAAATCGTTGTTTTCTGTCCTGAATCAAAGTCTGCTCCAGCAACACAAGACCCTGTACGTCGAGATATTCATGATGCGCCTGATGGTTCAGAGAACACTCAAAGTGATGATCTCAAAGCGGTAATACCAAAGCCTGTGGTTACTACCCGTAAGACTTCGGAACCGATGGCTGTGCCAGCAGAAAGTGCGGTTATCGTCGAACCGATGTTGCAAGAGCAGCATTATACCATTCACTACGGAGCGACAGGTTACAGTTACGAGTCTATTATTGGATCCTACCTTGAAGGTGCCAAATCTATTGAAATTGAAGACCCTTACGTTCGCGTGACGCACCAGATTCAAAATTTTGTACGTTTTTGTGAGGCTGTAATCAAGTCGCCGAATATTAAGAAAATTCGATTAATTACGAGTTACGATGGGGATACTGACTTGAAGGAAATGTCCGACCGATTGAGTGAACTTCAACAGAGCTTACTTGAGTTAGATATTGAGCTTGAGCTTAAGATCAATGAACATCTGCATGATAGGCAAATTAAAGTTGATAACGGATGGGTTATAAAGATTGGAAGAGGTTTGGACTTTTTCCAGAAACCAGACAGCTGGTTTACTATTGGGACCAATGATCTGTCGTTAAGAAAATGTCTGGAAACCAATGTTGATATATTTCGGGCCTGATTTGAGGATTGACCGTAAACTACATCCAATGCTCTGGAATCATTAATTCAAAATTTCCGGCAATATACTGAAGCATCGTGATTATCTCCCGGTGCTTTTTTTCATCATAAGCCTGGCCGTTTTGCCTTTGATTAACCAAAGCTTGCAGCTCAGGCAGTTGAAACATCCCTAACCGATAAAAGTTGCCCCAGCTTGGTTCACCAAACAGATTGTAAATGACCTGGGTATCATCCCGTTCACTGGCAAGCCGCTTTGGCCCTTGCACCTTAGTCAAGGCAACTTCGGCTTCGTCTTTGTCTTCGTAAGTGTTGAGGAGTTTCATAATGAGTTCGGTACTGGATTTTTGGGAAGCGGACATTGAACTTGATATGGCGAGTAATTGCAAATTCTGGTTTCGATTTTGCCTGATAGACTTGGCAGATATATATAGATGTATTTCTCAAATATCAGCGGATACCTTTAGTTTAAGTATTTTTAAAAATCCACTCTTAGAACCAGAGGTAATCGAACACGCGGTTTATATCGATTTGGATAGGTCTAGTAAAAAGGAAGAATTTGGGATTGTGGTTCAAGCAAACACTTCAACCACATTAGTTGAAAGCAATTCTAAAACAATTACATAATGCAGTTGCTCATTTGCTTTATAGGGGGGATACATCAGGTTTCAGTGAAAACAAGGAATGGAATTGCCAGAATGATCAGCAGTCGGTCAGCTAAAGGAACTAACGATGAGCAGTTTGCCACTAATTGAGTCTATTTTGCTTGAAATCCGCCAAAGTGCGGGGATTCAAGGTTACCCAACAAACAAAAAAGATAAGTTTGCCAAGGGCCAGTTGAGCCTGGATATGCACAGGGTGATGGGCGTAGAAACGTTAGAGGCTGTCTTTGACGCCTTTGACATGGATCCGCAAATGCAACTCGATGCAATGGATAACCTAATGGAGTTTGCTAATGCTTATAAGCAGATTGAGCTCAATACATGGACCTTTGCAGCAGACCAGCGGCAAATTGTCTGGGATATGTTGGGCTATTTTCTCGTGCCAGGTCTGGCACGTCGAGTTGCATTTTGGAACTTGCCTAAGCCGTTAGATGCGGGAATGCCGGGCGGTCGATTCTGGTATCTTCCTGAGATTATTGAACATAACGGAAATACCACTTTATATATGCCAGTTGCACAAGTGGTAGACTGGTTGCTTGACTTGCTCGGAATGCCACTAGAAGTGTTCTCTGATCAACGCAGTGATTCTACTGATGGCCTGTATGAGGGGCTGAGACGATCCCTATATAACTGGCGAGCTGCCACACCCATCAGCCCTGATTCTATCGAAAAGTATTTTGCAGATGATGCACAACTCAGTTTCGATGGTGCATTTCAATTTTACGATAGTCACACACCTGCCCAGCAGTTCAATACCGCATTAGCATTTGTTAAAGGTAAAAACCTTTCAGCTGAGCTGCTGAGTATGGAAATCCCGATGACTCAACCAGGGCTGTTGGACGCTATTTTAGCTGGCAGTGCCAGTGAGGAAGAGCAAGCCAGGTTTGTTATATGCATAGCGCAACGATATGCTGTGCCGTCAATGAAAACCATACGCCAACGCTTTCTACTTGCGCGTACTGTACAGGATGGATACTCGCGCTTATTGAAGTTTCTGTATCCTGATATTGATCGCCAGTGCGTTGATGAACAGCAAAACAAAGTACTGCAATTATTTGGTATTTATAAATTTGTTTATAACACCACTATTTCAGCCTGGCGTAATTGTGGCGATCAAGGTGAAGCTGCTGAAAATCGTTGGTTTGAAAAACAGCTACCAGAGTGGGATAAGTTCGGTATTTTCCTATCAATTCTCCCGTCATGTCACACAACGGCAAACCAGCAACTTGCACAATTGCTGACGCGGCGTTTTTATAACATTACACCTGACGATGCGCTGGAAGATCACATCGGTTTCAGTCCTGAGTCAGCTGCGTTAATTATTCAGCGTAATATCGAAAGAGCTAAATCGTTTTATTCTGAAATGGAAAGAGCTGAGCAACTGCTATCCAGAATGCAAGTAGCCTCTCTCTGGAGAGCGCTTCAGAATGAACAAAGTTACTGGGTGGTAAGTCAGGTTGCTGCGCATCCCCGGCTTTCCACCAATGCGAGAAGCCTTGCTGTAAATCGTTTGCGTGAGTTAGCTGTTTCGCCTGCTGAAACTGTTCAAGCCATTCTTTTAGAATTGGGTGGTTTTTTGAATGGTGAGCGTAAGCAAAGACCAAAAGACACTGCCGCACAAGTTGCTTTGCTTCTTGCCGAGGTAGAGGAAAACAAAGGCAGTGAACTCTGGAAAGCGCCTATTCTCCAGTATAAAGCTAAGCATTTGCTGGCTTGCAACCAATTTGAAGATGCAGCGAAATGCTTTAGGGAAGCTCTAGATGCTGTAAATGATCGCAACTACGGTCCGGTGCGTGGCGAGATTGCCAGAGATGCTTTTGCTTTATCGGTCGCCAATCAAAAACTAATTCATAACAACCATGAAAAGTTCTATCGTGAGATGCTTGCTGGTGGAATGATGAGTGAGTGTGATCAAATACCTTCAATTGAAGATACAGCGCGGTGGGTATCTGATTATTTTTGGGAAACACTCTATAAACCTTATCCGGGTGTGCCGGCAATTGTCAGAGGTAACAGCAAGCAATTTGATCAGGCTTTTAAAGATCTGGTGAAACTGCTTGAAGCGGGTACAGAAAGCGAGCTGTCCCAGTGGATTAAATCTAACCGGCAGCTACTCAATTCAAACATACCGGAAGTGGATGGTAACTCTGTCTTAATGCAACTTGTTAAAATGAGAAGTAGCTTTATAGAACGGTTACCAATTATAAAGCAAATGGCACCTTTTGAGTTACAGGGTGATGTGGACAGGTTTAACTTGTTGCTTAACAAGTGGCGAAACTTCATCGCTCAACTTGCTAATGAGCACCCCAAACAACTAAATATTGTTGATATTAAGGGACAAACACCATTAATGTTGGCGGCTCAGGCCGGTGATGCTGAATTAGTCAAAATCATGCTTGAGGCGGGTGCCAATCCAGATTTACAAGACATAAAAGGTATGACAGCTCTGCATTCAGCAGCTAAATCACACAGCGTTGATTGTGTGAACTACCTATTAAGCCTGCCATGTCGTTTAGATTTGGTCACCGTCGATGGGAGAACTCCGCTTCACACCGCAACCTGGATGGGTAACCTGCATGCTGTGCGGCAGCTAATAGCGAGCGCACCTAAAATGGCCTGGCATCG
Organism: Shewanella sp. ISTPL2; assembly: GCF_013283205.1. NCBI lineage: Bacteria > Pseudomonadati > Pseudomonadota > Gammaproteobacteria > Alteromonadales > Shewanellaceae > Shewanella > Shewanella sp. ISTPL2. The sequence goes on from NZ_JAAPAV010000001.1 coordinate 1,458,931, forward strand.
TGATGCCGACAAACAGACGCCATTAGAGTTAGCAGAGCATTTGATTGAAAATCCAGACGAGTTTGAGCGACTGTCAAAAGAGAGGGCGAAATTTGGGTCACGATGTGCAACGCCTGAAGAATTAGAGCAAGTAGCAAAGGCATTAGAAAATGTTGCTGCTGTCTGTTAAAGGGCCGAGCTATTTCGCCCGAACATTAGGCTCTCACATAGCAATTGTTCAAACACTTAAATTTAAACTCCGAGGAAAACCATCATGAGCAGAACACCAAACGATGATCGTAGTGACAGCATGAATCCGAATAATAACGCTTACTGGGATAGCCTAGACAACCATGCTAATCAGTTAAATCCTAATCATGATGAATACCAAGGTTATGATGAGGAAGAGGATTAGAATTAGAAGAAGGTCACGTCACCATCACAAGCAATTCCTTAGCTTGTGATGGTGACATCTCAGTGTTGAGTTTGTAGTGGCATTATTGAAGATGTCGGTATATTCGGCGACAAGGCTATATTGTACGGGGCCTTGACGGCCGAGAGTGAATTGTCTCCGAGGATAACTCACCTCCGCAGAGCAGTACGTGCAAAGGCTGGCTAGAGTTAAAAGCACAAGTCTAACGATTTTTAGTTGGCGTTACCCAATAAGCCTCTTTGTTGAGGTTTTTATGCGTTTTTCAGGATAGGGTTCTAAGATGGCTTGTACAAAGGATTTCGTTAGGTAGCACAGGAGGTTAGCACCTCCTGTATCAGATTAAGGCGAACTCAGTAGGTAACTGTCCAGTTCCCATTATTGGTCACTACGTCAACTTGCGTTAAATCACACGAGCCTCCATAAGAGACAGAAATAGATTGACCAAATTTAAGCTGTTTGGGAAAGCCTTTTTTCTCGAAAAGACTTTCACAGTTGCCTCTGTTTACAATGATGTCGTTAACGATGACATCATCTTCAATAGCCTTGACCTTCACTTCGATTGATTTCATATACAAGCCCGCTCTGTCGTAGACTTCAATTTCAACATTCGGTTTAGAATCACTGCAAGCACTAGTCATTCCTAGCAATGCAAAAGCAATAAGCAATTTGCTCATATTAAATACACCTTATTTTTGTGATAAACCGCAACGATGATGGGCATTCACATTTATAGATCTAATCGTCGTTATGGGACGGTATTTCACTGTGCTACTAGCTGATTGGTAATCAGTAGATTGAGGGCCCCTATCCACACAAGGGGCATAATTGAATGTTTAATTTGCGCTATTAGCTGCATTTTTAGTTTTAACAAAAACGGTTATAGAATAACCAATCCCATAAATGGCGGCAAATATCCCCCATCCAGCTGAAGCTTCTAGATCGATTTCTGCAAATGCAGAAGCAAGAATGAGGCATAAAGGGAAAAACACCATTCCTATGATTGACATGGTTTTAACTACTGACATGTGTAACTCCTTTTAATTAGCGTGTTTAAACGTACTATTTGGTCTGAAAGAGGATGTTTACTTCCTTTTGGTGTGTATTCTGAATGTAAAATGGCAAATGACCATTATACAGGTCTAAATGTAATGTTTATAGCGTGGTTTGTCTATCATGTGTCCGTGAGAATTATCCAGTATTCAATATCCTGGGGTTCTCAAGTGAATGATGATGAAGTGTCAAAAATGGGGATGGCGTTCGGCCGAGCAGTTAAGTTGCGTCGTGTTGAGGTGGGGTTTAACCAAGAGGAGCTAGCTGATAAGGCCGAACTTGCTCGTTCGTTTGTATCAAGCGTTGAACGCGGTGTGGCTAAGGCATCTATCGCTTCAGTGTGGAAACTGGCCCAAGCGCTAAATTGCAATCCATCGGATTTATGGATAACGGCAGAGAGGCTTTATGATGTGCGTTGAGGTCCGTGTAAGCCTTGAGAATTATGCTTAGTAACGCAATCTATCACTTTATAATTCAAAGTTTAACCAAAGCTGACACCACTTATAGGTAGCTGTACAAAGATAATAGCTGTGAATATTAATGATTAATTTATAGTTTTAAGAAATAATTATTTAAATTATTATTTAATTACAGTTATTTAATAATTGATTTTTTTCACATTGTATTGTTTTGCAGCTTGCTGCAGGTTTGGGAGGTATAAATGATTACCAAGCGTCGCAAGGTCAAATCGACCGCTTTCTCCGATTTTGTGCGGAACGCATCATCCAGGGAGAAAATTGATTTTTTCGAAAAAGTTATCGAAGAGGCAATTCAAAAACAAAAAGAGGTGATAGCTAAAGCGAATGAGAACGATGGTTAGGTATATGGCTTGCGATATGGCGGTACAAAAACAGCTTTAGTTAAAAGAGACTTAACGGCTGGTAGCATAAGTTGATGCCGCCAAACACAAGTCTTTGTTTAGTTGTGCGCAAGGAAATACTGCCGGATTTGGGCGTTTGATTGACGTCCTATCAATTCGCATTTTTAGCTTGATGGGGTATGTACATTGTTAGCAAGTCGAAGCACATGAAGCTATAGAGTGATGAATAGAAAATTAGAAATTTACGGTGTTCAAGTGGTTACAAGGCCGAAGATCAAAGCGACCAAGCAACTTGATTTATCAGGTGACTTTGGGCGTCAAATCGTGAAGTCAGAAACAAAACGAGTATTAAGAACCCATCCTAAAACTTTCCAAAAACTGGCTGATATGTAATTTGTGGAAGAGTATACTTGTTGTGGTCCACTAAAACTTACAGACCCTGCAAGCGGTAACTCGCGCTTACTGTTAGTGATAAAGTCGTTACTTAAACAATGTTAGATCTCGGCATTGAGCCATCAAAATAAGTCACGGATGTGTGAAAAACAGTTGAATATGGCGACTAGTGCTAGTAATAGCTAAATTTTTATTGATATTTTTATTTTTTAATAAAAGTCATTGGATACAATAACTTATGCTGTTATTTTGAACTGAAATTGAGGAGTAGGATTCCCAAGGTAAGTCATTGGTCTAATTGAAGAAATTATCAAAAATCAGAAGTAATGCAAAAAGTAATGCAGCCCTATTGTGTTTCTTTATTAGTTATATTTTTCAATTTGTTACAGCCACAGTTCGACTCCCTCTCTCTTCAAGCAAAGGGAATCAGTATCTTACTGGTTCCCTTTGTTGCTTTGGGGCAAAAGCTGGGCAAAATTGCCGTTTTATTCTCCTTCTGTGTCCTTGGTGAAACCAAGCATTTCTGACACTCGATTAGCTATTTTTTGCGAGTCCTTAGGTTTTTTCAGCATTAGGTATGTTATTCGTTGTCATTCTTTTACGCGCTTGAACTAAGGTATAGCCGCCACTTAATACTATGAGTAGGCTTCCAAGAATAGTCAGCAAATCTGGGGATTCTCCAAATATAAATATTCCTAAAGCTAAGGCAAAGAGTAAACGTGTATAACGAAAGGGGCTTACTACCGATACATCTCCAGTGCGCATAGCGATTGTCAGCGCATTATAAGCCATTACACCAAAGACGATTGCTCCAATTATCTGTATTGCTGCGGTAGCACTAAACTGTATTGCTTCATTTTGGTAAATCAGTATCGCTAAGCCTGTAGGAATCAACACAAAAAAACCATACACTCCAAGCTGCATATTAGATAACACGGGAGAAGCTGCGCGTGTTGCTAAATCGCGTCCTGCAAAACCTAAGGTAGCGATAACGGCGAATAAAGATGTGGCCTCAAAACCATCAAGTCCTGGACGAATGATCATCAGCACGCCCATAAAACCAATCAATACTGCAAGCCATCTCTTATGACCCACTTGTTCACCGAACAACAATGCCGCGCCAAGCATGGCGATTAAAGGTGTGGCTTGCAAAATAGCGGATGCACTTGAGAGTGGTGTTAATGTGATGGCTAAAGCAAAACAGAATCTGCCGACGATTTCACATAGTGCACGTACTAATATGGGGGTAGACAAGACTGCAGGATGAAGGACCGTTTCACCCTTTCGCCAGGTTAACAGTATAAAAATCAACATTCCACCTAGGCCAAATAACGCTAAAATGAGGCCGATAGAGGTGGTTTCTGCTGCGGATTTGATCAGCATGTCTTCAATAGAAAATGCTGCCATCGCAGCAACCATAAACAGACTACCTTTTCTATTATTCAAAATAAATTCCCTAAATGCTTAGACGTTATCTCTAGTCAAAAAGTTTTGTCATGAGAGTTCTGGTTTCATCAACAAAGGCACAGAAGTTACGATATAGCTTATTAGAATCCAATAGAAACATCATTTTCTGATCACTATAGCAAGCTTTCTCTGCTTATCTGAATAGGATTCGCTGCTTAAGGTAATAATGATTCTGGCTTAAAAATAAATAGGGATAATAAGCATTAGCAAGAAATGATAATAGATACAGATATGGTTTCTTTATCTATATCAGATGGCAAGTTAAGCCTCTTTTTACCATAAGGATTATGGTTGGTGTATTGTTTTAATATTATCAACTTGTGCAGCTAGTCTAAGATATTGATGTCAGGTATGTGCTGCTGTTTTTCAGCTTTTATGATGAATAACATTGTTTGAAAGAGGTTTATATTGTGAGGTTAATTTTATATGTAGTAGTCTTAAGTCAATAATGGGAACGCTTAAATAATCCATCAGTTGATTTTACACTAAGTGATTTTGTATTGGGGATTTAGTGTTTTTAGGTTTATATAAAATGAAATTGCGTTGAATCGTACAGAAAAGTTAACTAAATAACTTTGGGAAAATGATTAATCGCTCAATTAAAACTGCGCGATTAATCATATTAACGAAAAAGTATTATTGTTTTAAAAATTAACTTTGGATATTAATCGTTACTTTCTCGATGACGATAGGTTCACGGGGCACGTCTTCGTGGCCAGCGACCGTGGTGGTTTTGACTTTCTCAATCTGCTGGATAATGTCCATTCCCGCCGTAACCTTACCAAATACCGCGTAGCCCCAACCGTTATTGGTGGTGGCAGTATGGTCTAAAAAGTCATTATTGGCTGTGTTGATGAAGAATTGCGCGGTGGCCGAGTGAGGCGCATCGGTGCGAGCCATAGCGATTGTGCCTATGGTGTTACTTAGGCCTTTGTTGGCTTCGTTAACGATAGGCTCGTGGGTCGGTTTTTCCTTCATTTTTGCGGTAAACCCGCCGCCTTGGATCATAAAGCCTTTGATCACTCGGTGAAAAATCGTGTGTTCAAAGAAGCCTTCTTCACAATAGCGGACAAAGTTTTTTGAACTGACAGGCGCATGTTCAAAATCGAGTTCTATAGTGATGTCGCCTAGATTGGTGCTAAATGTAATCATGCTAATATCTTCTATCTTAATGAGTTTTTATATCTAATAAGTCACGACTTGTACTGAGTCATTACTTAGTTTTAGGGCCGCTATTCCACGGATTAAAGGGCGCGCTGCGACCCGTTGTATCGTTATCATTGTCAGTCTGAATAGATTGCGGCCGTGTTACATTGGCTTTAACCTCTGGCTTTGATTTCGCGCTGCGATGCTTTTTCGCATGGGCGGTTTCAAAGGAGCCTTCTTTCGCGGGGCGCGAGTATCTGGCCTCAGGTGCCCGGGCTTTAAAGGTTTTTGGCGTAGTATTTTTGGGCACAAAATCGAGAATAGACACAGGCACTTCTTTGTTCGGCACAAAGCCTTCAATTTCTTTACGCACTATGAGGTGACCTAGACGGCGCTCGATAGCACATAGATTCCTAAAATCATCTTTAGAAACAAAGGAGATGGCTTCGCCGCAGGCGCCAGCACGACCGGTTCGGCCAATACGGTGAATATAATCATCGGCTTCATCGGGCAAATCATAATTGACCACACGGGTGAGGGCGTCGATATCGATACCGCGGGAAGCAACGCCAGTCGCGACTAAAAAGCGTAGTTTGCCAGATTTGAAATCCACTAATAATTGCTCGCGTACCGCTTGGCTGCGACCGCTGTGAATGGCTTCGGCGGCAATGCCACGTTTTTCGAGTTGGCTAACCAGTTTGGCGGCGCCTTGTTTCGTCTGGATAAAGATCAGTGCCTGTTCCCACGCTTGTTCAGTGATGAGTTTGCTTAACAGGGCCGACTTTTTATCTTTATCGACAGTGATCAACCATTGGTCGATTTGCGGTGCATTTGCGCTGTCGCGGGCAATTTCAATTTCGACAGGGTTTTCAACCGCTGTTTTCGCTAAAAAGCGCACTTGCTTAGATAAGGTTGCAGAAAACAACAGATTTTGGCGTTCTGTTGGCAGACGTTCGATGATCTTATTGATGTCTTCGATAAATCCCATATCGAGCATTCTATCGGCTTCATCTAGGACTAATACCGAGATTTCATCGAAATGAATCGCTCTTTGGGTGTACATATCGAGTAATCTACCGGGTGTTGCCACTAGAATATCGACGCCTTCAATAAGACGTTGTTTCTGCGGTGCGGCATCCACGCCACCATACATGGCCATAGACGTCAGCGGCAGGTATTTTGCGTACTTGGCAATATTGTCTTCTACCTGAACGGCCAATTCGCGGGTTGGCGTTAAGATTAATGCACGAACGCGTTTAGCACGGATTTTCGGCATCTCGGCGAACATTTGCAGTATTGGCAACACAAAACTGGCGGTTTTACCTGTACCTGTTTGCGCGCCAGCAAGCAGGTTTTTGCCTTTCAAGACCACCGGAATGGCTTTTTCTTGGATCGGAGTAGGTTGTGAATAGCCGAGCTCAGTGATGGCTCTTAAAATCGGATCGCTTAATCCAAGTTTGGAAAATGGCATTGAATGTCTCAGGTAAAGGGTCAGGTCAATAATGTATAAGCAAACTGTTACGCTAAAGCATGAACAGTGGAGCAGGGCGATATTATAGCAGGAGGTGAAACAGAATAGGCGATTATCATTATTTGTGTGTGTGTTTGGTAAAGAGGGGCTTATACGTCGAATAGGCGAATGATAGGCGGTAAAATATTGAGAACTTACAATTTTGTAACCGCGCATGTATTCATGGCTAACATAGCTGCAATTATTGGGGCAATATGATTAACTGAGGTAATTTTTGTATGCCTGATAAATCTTAACAAAGGACCCATAATAATGAAAAAAAACGCTATTTCCCTTGCGATAGTGCTATCGCTGGCCAGCCTTGCTGGTTGTCAATCCCATACGAGTCAAACCGCGCCCGTAGTCGCACCTGAAGTTAAAGCCCACTCATTTGAGCAATTTTCAGCATCCTTTATTGATTCATTGTGGGAATTATCACCGACTTGGGCCTTATACAGTGGCAAGCATGTTAACGATGGTTACCTTGAAATCCCCGATGCAGCAGGTCGAGCAAAAACCTTAGCGTTTGTGAAAGCTCAGCAAGCGCAATTGACTCAGTTCGAGCAAAAGTCGCTAACGCCGAATGAACTGATTGATTACCATCTGATCGACAATTTACTCGGTAGCATGGCATGGGAAATTGACAGTTTTAAATCTTGGCAGTGGGATCCTTCAAGTTACAACGTATCGGGTGGTTTTGCCCAAATCATCAATGAAAATTTCGCTCCATTAGATGACAGATTACGTTCGGTATTAGCGCGTTTAGAAAATGTGCCAGCTTATTATGCTGCTGCGCAGGCGAACATTAGCAAACCAACATTGGAGCACACTGAGTTAGCAGTGTTGCAGAATCAAGGTGCATTTTCGGTTTTTTCCGATGACTTATTAAAACAGGTCGCCGACTCTGGTCTGACTGATGCGGAAAAAGCGTTATTTAAAACGCGTTTTGATGCAGCAAATGCCGCGATTAACGGCCATATCGCTTGGTTAGACAAATTAGTGGTTCAACTTAAAAAAGATGGAGCACGTAGTTTTAGAATTGGCGAGGCGTTATATGAGCAAAAATTTGCCTTTGATATCCAAGCGGGAATGACGGCGAAACAGCTATATCAAAAAGCCGTAGCCGATAAAGAGCGTGTTCAAGGAGAAATGGCCAAAATTACCGATAAGTTATGGCCTAAATATTTTACTACGCCAAAGCCTGCTGACAGTAAGCTCGCCATTCGCCAATTAATCGATAAATTATCGACTCAGCATGTTCAGCGCGATGAATTCGTGAATGAAGTGCGTAAGCAAATTCCAGAGCTGATTGAATTTGTAAATAAGAAAAAACTAGTCACATTAGATCCTAAAAAGCCACTCGTTGTCCGTGAAACGCCCGAATATATGCGTGGTTATGCCGGAGCGTCAATTAGTGCGCCTGGACCCTATGAGAAGTCAGGTAATACTTATTATAACGTGACGCCGCTCGATGGCATGAGTGATGAGTCTGCCGAGAGTTACTTACGTGAATATAATCACTGGATCCTGCAAATCCTCAATATTCATGAAGCCATCCCAGGGCACTACACTCAACTCGTTTATTCTAATCAATCTCCGAGTTTAGTGAAAAGTTTATTTGGCAATGGCGCGATGGTCGAAGGTTGGGCGGTTTATACCGAGCGTATGATGTTAGAAGAAGGCTATGGAAATTTTGAGCCTGAAATGTGGTTGATGTACTACAAGTGGAATTTACGTGTTATATGTAACACGATTTTGGATTATAGCATTCATGTGAAAGGCATGACCGAAGATCAAGCTATTGCCCTGATGATGAATGAAGCCTTCCAACAGCAAGCTGAAGCCGAAGGCAAGTGGCGCCGTGCGACACTTAGTCAAGTGCAACTGACGAGTTACTATTCCGGTTATCGAGAAATCTATGATTTCCGTGAAGAATACAAAAAATCGCAAGGTAAAGATTTTGACCTTAAAACCTTCCACGAAACATTCTTGAGTTATGGTAGTGCACCAGTGAAATATATTCGCCAATTAATGCAGAGCAAATAAGTTCGCATATTGATATAAATCAGCAGAGCTTAGGCTCTGTTTTTTTATACCAAATCGCTAGACAGGTATAGTGTGAGCTTAACATAAGTTGGCATTGTTACTTATGAAATGAAATCGTTAACACTGTGCGAATAATGAAAAGCCGAAAATTCTGCCATATAACCGAAAAAGTATATATTTCGTTATATGGCATATGCAGATGTTAATCAAACAATTTAACTGCGTGGTGATAGAGCACAATGGCGATAAACTTACTTCTTAGATTTAGATGATGCCATCAGCGCTAATACTTCATCGTAAGAAATGTTAAATTCTCTCGACAAGTTAATGATTTTTGTTTTGTAGGTTTGAATATTCTCTTGCTGAGCTAATTGATGTTTCTTTTCTTCAACTAACTCATTAACGGTTTCTTGTAATATCAATAGTCGACGTAAACTATAGTCGAGAGATTTAATATATTTACCCATTTGTTGCTTGTTACGTGCTTGCTCAAGATCCGTTGAGACTTTCTTATCATATCCATACTCATCAAGAGCTGCGATTGCGCTCTGTAAATCAAGATCAGTTGTCATTTGGTTTTCGCTTTATAACAAAGAGGTGTGGGAACAAATGTATGAAACTTTAAAGAGTGTCATAGGACGTTAACTATCGCAGATTATAATGCTTATGCCAATATACACCAAGCCTTTGCACGTTAAAATGAAATAAAAAATTCCGCTGATTTTTGCTTTGACCTTGTCGGGGTCTACAATTATGAGTAGTCTAAAGTTATAGACTATCATGGAGATTCAAATGCTTGATCTACTACCAGATTTATTCGACCACTATCCGTCTAAATTACAGTTACTTCCCCTTGCATTTAAACCCTTTGGTGGTAAACGGCTCTTCTGGGGCGAGATAGTCACAGTAAAGTGCTTTGAGGATAATTCAAAGGTAAAAGAGATACTTGCACAGGATGGGCATGGAAAAGTGCTCGTTGTCGATGGCGGCGGTTCTCTGCGCCGCGCACTATTAGGTGACCTCATAGCGCAGAGCGCCTTAGATAATGGTTGGCAAGGGATAGTGATTAATGGTTGTGTTCGCGATGTGGCGAGATTAAATACTTTCAGCTTAGGTGTCTTTGCCTTAGGGGCTATGCCGATAAAAACCGAAAAGTTAGGTCAAGGCCAAATTAATGTGGCTGTCGATATGGGGGGCGTGACGGTTAAGCCCGGTATGATGCTCTATGCCGATGAAAATGGTATTGCAGTAAGTGATGAAATGTTGAACTTTGCATTTTTAAATTAACATTTCTAAATGCATTAGTTGCTATAAATTCAAGTTGTTTTTGATAAGGATATTTATATGAAATTCATTAAGTGGCTCTTAGCCTTAATGGTGACGCTCATTCTTTTAGTCACCGTTTATCTCACTGTCTTTTTCGACCCTAATGATTTTAAACCTGAAATAGTCGATGCCGTAAAAAAACAAACGGGTCGTGAATTAGTCATTACTGACGATTTATCTTGGACATTTTTCCCTGTCATAGGTATTAATTTAGGGGGGGTGTCTTTATCTAACCCTGAAGGTTTTACGCCTAAGGCTATGTTAGAAGTCAAAAAAGCCGTTGCTGAAGTGGCGCTCATGCCGTTGTTTAGTCAGAAAATTGAAATTGCAGAATTGAGTCTTGATGGCGCAACGATCAATTTAGTCACCCGTAAAAATGGCACTAACAGTTTCGATGGGTTGAGCGGCGATAATAGCCCAAAAACAGCGTCTCAAGCTGCCGCCGAATCCTCATCGAATGCCAAACCTAACGACATTAATATTGGTGGCATTTCTATCACCAATACCCAAATTAATATGATTGACGAAGCTAATAAGCAGACTCAAGTCTTTACCTTAAGTAGCTTCACCTTAGGTGAGTTCTCCTTAGATAAATTTGCGCCTATCGCCTTTGAATTCAGTGCAACTATGCCGGATATGACGGTAAGTAGCGAAGCTAAAGGTGAACTAAAACTCAGTAGAGACTTTAAACAACTCGTTATCAATGGGCTGAAAATTGATACTGTGGTGGAAGGTGAGAGTATTCCGAACAAGAAACTCGAAACATCTGTCAGCTTAGTAACTCAAATCGCCCTTGATAAACAGCAATTGTCCGTCGATATTGCGCAGCTTACCGCGGCGAGCATTACCGCTGCGGGTAAAGTGGGTGTGAATTATGGTACGAAAATTCCACAAATTAATGCTGATTTTCAAGTCGGCGATATTGATTTAGATACACTGTTACCTAAAACAGAGGCCACCGCCACCGCTGAACAAGCGCCAGCAGCAAACTCTCAGGCAGTTGAGCCTGATCTCTCTGCCCTTAAGCAGCTTGATGTAAAACTCAAGTTGACTGTTAAGTCTATTAAGGTCGCGAATCTGTCGACTCAAAATTGGTTAATGGATGTGGGCATTAAAAATGGTGTGTTAGATCTGACGAAATTGAATGCGGATTTATATCAAGGTCAGTTGCTGGTGAGCGCTCAGGTTGATGCTCGTCAAGCAGTGGCGAGTTATCAATTTGATAAAAAAGTGACGGGCGTACAAATTCGTCCTTTGCTGAAAGATGCGGCGGATGTGGATTTATTGGCTGGTACAGCCAACTTTGATGTGAAGGGGAAAGGTAAGAGTTTGATCCCTGAGCAGTTAAAGAAAAACCTGTTAGCGAATGGTCATTTTGATATTAATGACGGTGCTCTGTACGGGGTAAATATTCCACAGATGATCCGCAGCGCACAAGCTAAGTTAAAGGGCGACTTATCGCCAGAAACGAAGGCGGAGCGCAAAACTGACTTCTCGAGTCTGACGGGCAGTTTCTCGTTGGATAATGGCGTTGCCACGAATCCAGATCTTGCCTTGTCTTCGCCTTTACTGCGTTTGGATGGTAAAGGCACTGCGAATTTATTGACTGAAGCCTTGGACTACAGACTAACCGCTAGCCTAGTGAATTCATTGAAGGGTCAGGGTGGTAGCGACAAAGATGCGCTGGCTGGAGTTGACATTCCGTTGGCGATTACAGGCACTTTCCAAAAACCTGAATATGCTTTGGATACTAAAGCCTTACTGAATAATCAGCTTAAGGAAGAAACCGACAAAGCTAAGGAAAAATTAAAAGACTCCTTATTGAAAAAACTAGGCGGTTTTTAATGGTTGCTTCAACGCGTTACGCATTACTTGTTTGCGCGAGTGCTTTTGTCGGTGGGCAACTTGTTGGGTGCTCGGCGCCCGAAGCCGCTGACACGAGTCAGTCAACCAAGGGTGAGACTACAACAGCCGCGGCCGTTCAGCCTGAAATTATTCGCGCTGCCGATCTGGCGCTCGATGTTTCTGGGCTTAAAAGCACTCCGACATTAAAGGCTGAACCTGTGATGGCAGAAAAGGCACAAGGCTTGCTTCGCGGCGAATTAACTCTAGAACCTTTTATCGATTTTAAGCAGTCGGTTAAGGCGACATTGACTGTGACAAATCCACAAACCTATGCTGTCGGCCTACGTTATAACTCTGGGATGACGGCGGATTTGTGGTTGGTAACGCAAGAGGGCAAACGTCTGTGGGCTTGGTCGGATGATATGATGTTTACCCAAGCATTACGTGATAGCCAATTGGCGGCAGGGAAAGTGATCACGACTTCATTTAGTATTCCGCCCAAAGCATTTGCAGGAATACCTGCAAATGGTGCTCGCTTAGAAGCGCATTTTGCTGCTAAAGCGTTAGAGTCTGATGCCGTTGTTATGGCGCCCGTTGTCTTATTACTGACGATGGAATAACGTCGCCTCTCATAATAGAGAAAGCCCGTAATAGAAAAAGGCAGCAATCCGATAAGGTTGCTGCCTTTTTGTTATCTATGGCTCAATTTTGCTTAGGATTTATAGCACTAATCCGTTCGAACTATGTGCCAGTTTAGTCCCTACGCACTCAACTTAGTTTCATCAACCACTAATTTGATCACTTGGCCTGGTTGTAAATACTGTGATTGCGCTAGGCTATTCCACTCGAGTAGCTCGGCAACAGTTACGTTAAATTTATTGGCGATACGGGCAAGTGAATCACCGGATTTTACCTTGTAACTAACAGTACGAATTTGTGCGGTTTGCTCAAGCTCCTTTGGTGCTAAGATCACTAACTGCTGACCGTTTTGTAGCTTGCTATTCTTAGCCAATTTGTTCCAAGTGCTGAGTTGTTTCACCGTCACTTTATGGGCTTGGGCTATTTCTGAGAGTGTGTCTCCTGACTTAACCTGATAAGCAATTTTTGTTGATTCAACTGCAGCATGTGATTTTTTCGGCAATTGCTGCTTAGTTGACAGGGCATAAAGCTGCTTGTCTTGCGCATCGACAGGAATAATCAAATGCTTGCCTGCGACGATCGTGTTGCTTTTCATGCCGTTGGCGGCGCGAATAGCGGCAACGGTCGTATGGTGCTGCGTAGCAATCTTGCCAATGCTATCGCCAGATTTGATCGTGTAACGTAACCAGCTGATCCTATCTTCGGTTTCTGTTTCAGCGAGCGCTTTTTTAAATTCTTCCGATTTATCAATTGGTAGCACTAAGGTGTGCGGACCAAGTGGCGATGTAGCCCAGCGGTTATAACCTGGGTTGAGTTTTTGTAACTCAAGCGTGGTCATATTGGCAAAACCTGCCGCCATGGCTAAATCAATTTGGCTATCAATATCAACCACTTCAATTGTCGGATTGTTGTCAATTGGCGCTAAAGAAATACCATATTCATCAGCGTGTTTAATGACTTCTGCCAGTGCGAGCAGTTGCGGCACATAGCGTTCTGTCTCTCTGGGCAAATCCAATGACCAAAAATCCGTTTTTAAGCCTTTTTTCTCGTTACGTTTGATTGCATTGAGCACCCGTGATTCACCCGAGTTATAGGCAGCAATAGCATAAAGCCAATTGTTATTGGTTTTATCGTAGAGGTATTCCAGCATATCGAGCGCCGCAGTCGTTGATGCGGGGACATCACGACGACCGTCATACCACCAGTTCATTTCTAAACCGAAATGACTGGCCATAGGTGTGGTAAATTGCCACAGACCCGATGCCGCGCCAGTCGATGATGCGGAAGGATCAAAGGCGCTTTCAATTATGGGTAACAAAGCTATCTCTATAGGAAGATGACGCTTTTCAAGTTCTTCTACAATCATGTACATATAAGGTGCAGCACGTTCCGAGATGATCGCCAGATGCTGTGGATTTTTGATGTACCAATCACGGTATTGATTCACCAATTTTTGATCTGGAACCGGTAACTGCATGCCTTGACGAATTCGCTCCCACACATCGGTAATTTGCGCCGATGGAGCCTCGGTTGCGAGGTAATATTCTGGGACTGTATTTTCGGTTGTGACGGCTTCAACTTCTGTTTGGTTAACGCCATGGTTGTCTAATGTTTGACAGCCTGTGAGTAGGGCAAATCCCCCTACAACAACATAAAGTGATACTCTCATTGAAAACGGTAGTCCTCTGTTAGTGCATCGCTTTTCTTTATAGTAACAGTATGTTTTATATGAAGATAAAGACGACACAGCGCGCAAAGTTTTCACGCAAAACGAGCCATTCTATGGGATCTTTTCGATCTTGTCCCTTAATTATCGTACATAATGTAAGGCCATTTTTGACTTACATCATCAAAAATGAGAAAAACTGTTTGAATTTCAATCTATAATATTGCTTTTGTGATCAAAAATTATCTTTCCACTGTCTGAGTAAGGTAAAACCGCTGAGTTCGTCTAAATTTGCGTGATTTAGACCGCTAAAATGCTGTTTTATGTTATCGACAATTTCAGTGTCGCTAGGGCGTAAAAAGGGATTGATGGCACGCTCTAAAGCGATGGTGGAGGGAACAGTCGCTTTGTCTTGGCGACGTAACTGCATCGCGCGTTCGTTATAGTCTTGGAGCTCGCGATTGTTGGGATTGACCGCGAGGGCAAATTTGAGGTTTGAAAGTGTGTATTCATGGGCACAATAAACCCGAGTGTCGGCGGGAAGCTGGGCAAGTTGCTGTAGTGAGTTGAGCATTTGCGCTGGCGTGCCTTCAAATAAGCGTCCGCAGCCGCCGCTAAACAGGGTGTCACCGCAAAATAAGGCATCTTCAACAACGTAGGCTATATGTCCTGCTGTGTGGCCTGGTACATCTAAGACTTGCAGCTCAGCGCTGAGATACTCCAGTGTGAATCTGGGCTTGGCTTTTGCGTGCAGTGGATGTGTGATGCCTTCGATCTTCTCATTATCTGGGCCATAAACTGTGAGTCGGTCTTGACTGTAGGCTTGAAGTTCAGCGACGCCACCCGTATGGTCATTGTGGTGGTGGGTCAGTAAAATGCCCGCTAGCGTGAGTTGATTGACCTCTAGATAGTCAATAACCACACTCGCATCGCCGGGATCGACGACATAAACCTGTGTATGCGGTTGTTGTTGTAACACCCAGATATAATTGTCATTAAAGGCTTTGATCGCTGTTATAGTGAGCATAGAACCGCCTATGTCTGTATTTCAATTCGAAGATAAAGGTATTATCCATGAGTGAACGGCCCTTGGCGACCTTTGCCGCTTTTGTCCTGTGGCAAAATGGCAGCAATCTTTGACCCAATTGGATACTTGTCTACCCAACTAACGGAGGAACTCTGTGTCGCATTTTAGTACTGAGCTCAAACCCGAACAATGGAGCGACTTACCCAATGGTGAGGCGTTGCAACAAGCTGTTGCTAAACAACTTGAAGATTGGTGGCCAAGAGTCTTTGGTTATCATTTATTAAAGTTAGGGCCTTTGAGTGCCGAATTGTCGAGCATGGCATCGCCAGTCGCCCATCATTTTTCACTCTCGCCATCCAAAGGCGCCTCGATTGAAGGCGATTTTTGTCATTTACCCCTGCAGAATGCGGCGATAGATGCGGTGGTGATGAGTCTATTGCTCGAATTTGAACCCGATCCTTACCGTATTCTTCGTGAAACCGATCGGGTACTCATCGCCGGAGGCTATCTTTTTATCGTCGGTTTTAATCCCTTGAGTCCAGTATTTTTGGGTAAGTTATGGCCTAAGTATCAGGATTGTCTCCCATGGAATGGCCGCTTTTTTATGCCATCAAGGGTGCGAGATTGGTTAGGTTTATTAGGTTATCAAGTGGTGGGCGATGAGCGTTTGGTCTATCACCCCTTAATGGGTGATTTCACCCAAGGTAAATTTTTTCAACAGAGTTTAGCGTCATGGCTTCCTAGCGCGGGCAGTTTGTATTTGATTGTGGCGCGTAAACTCGAGTCGCCACTCACGCCTATTCGCGATAAACGTAAGGTGCGGCAAACGAATTGGACCACGGCGCCGACCGCGGGACGTTCAGGGCATTTATCAGAGCATTCGGAAAACTGATAAGCCATTTCCTTTTTAAGTACAGGTTTTAATATGCGGATCACCTTAAGACAATTGGCGGTATTTGAAGCTGTGGCACGTAGCGGCCAAGTCGCAAAGGCGGCTGAACAAGTGAATTTATCACCACCGGCGACATCTATGGCCTTAGCTGAATTAGAAAAGCAGCTAAATGCCCGCCTATTTGAACGTATTGGCAATCGATTACAGCTTAACTCCCAGGGTAATTTACTGCTGCCATTGGCAACGGATCTATTACACCGTGTTGAACAAATTGAGCAGGCATTTACTTATCATGGTGGTGATCTGGTTGGGCGTTTAAGCATCAGTGCCAGTTCGACAATCGGCAATTATCTAATGGCGAAAGCCGCAGTGGCATTTTGTCAGCAACATACTCAAACCCATGTGGATGTGGCGATCACTAATACTCAAGATGTGATCCAAGCGGTTGCTCAGTTCCGCTCTGAAATGGGCTTTATTGAAGGCCATTGCACTGACAATCGTTTGAGTGTCGAAGCATGGCATAAGGATAGGCTGCTGGTGTTTTGTCATCCGGCGCATCCTCTGGCGGGGAAAGTGGTTAAACCTGCGGCGGTTAAAGGGCTGTCTTGGGTGCTACGTGAGGAAGGATCGGGCACTCGCGAATATTTTGTAAATGCCGCCAATGAGTTGGATATGCAGCCAGAGGCTAAATTCTGCTTTACTACGCCGGATGCGATTAAATTGGCCGTGAAACAAGGTGCTGGGCTTGGGGTGTTATCTGAGTTGGCGCTAGAGAAAGAAATCAGTCGTAAAGAGTTAGCGTTAGTCACGATTGAGGGACTCGTACTCGAGCGGCAGTTTTATCGCATCACCCATAAGAGCCGTCAGGCGACATCCCTAGGTCAAGCTTTTGTGCTGTTTTGTGAGAATTTTTTTAATATTGCAGGTGTGGAACTGAAATAAACCGTTTGATAGCAATGGCCCTCGTAAACAGTGAGCTTAAGCGATTTATTTGAAAGGTTAATTTTGACGGTAAGCTTAAACTGTGAGATGAATCGCGAATTAAATCATCACGCCCAAGTACTTAACTTAGGCGTGATTGCATCGAACTTACTTTTTCGCACTTAGCGAGTTTACACTGAGTGGCACTGGGTTAAGGCTGATAACCTAAATCGGGTTGGGTTGGTTTAGATTCTGCCGCGGTGCGAGCTAACACATCGCAACGTTCGTTTTCGGCGTGGCCTGCATGACCTTTAACCCATTGCCAGTCGATAGTGTGCATCTGTGAGGCTTTATCTAATCGTTTCCATAGGTCAACGTTTTTGACTGGGGTACGGTTTGATGTCATCCAACCTTTTTTCTTCCAGCCATGGATCCATGTCATTATGCCTTGGCGCATATATTGGCTGTCGCTGGTGAGCACGACTTGGCAAGGTTCTTTCAAGCTTTCTAACGCTATGATTGGGGCTAACAATTCCATGCGATTATTGGTCGTGAGCGCAAAACCGTCGGACATCTCCTTTGTATGGCCTTTATAATTCATTACAATGCCATAGCCGCCAGGACCGGGATTGCCTAAGCAAGAGCCGTCGGTGAAGATGTGGA
This sequence comes from Shewanella sp. ISTPL2, assembly GCF_013283205.1. Lineage (NCBI taxonomy): Bacteria > Pseudomonadati > Pseudomonadota > Gammaproteobacteria > Alteromonadales > Shewanellaceae > Shewanella > Shewanella sp. ISTPL2. The sequence goes on from NZ_JAAPAV010000001.1 coordinate 1,476,754, forward strand.
TCAGTTTTAGTTCAGTCATCAAATTGTTACCATAGCCGGGAATTTCGGCCGAGTATAACTAAAAATTGTCATAAGAAGCGCATAAAAACATGAATATTATCTCTAATGCTAGCCGTCAGGTTATTTTAGATACCGAAACCACAGGTATGAACCAGGGCAGCGGCGCCATCTATTTAGGCCATCGGATCATCGAGATTGGTTGTGTGGAAGTGGTAAACCGTCGTTTGACGGGGCGTTATTACCACCAATATATCAATCCTGGTCAAGCAATTGATCCCGAAGCTATCGCTGTTCACGGTATTACCGATGAGCGCGTGGCTAAAGAGCCGCGTTTCCATCAAATTGCTCAAGAGTTTATCAACTTTATCGACGGCGCTGAAATCGTCGCACATAACGCGAACTTCGACGTGAACTTCATGGATCATGAGTTTTCACTGCTGCAGCCGCGTGGTCCGAAAACCGCTGATATTTGTCAGATCCTCGATACCTTAGAGATTGCTAAGTTTTTACATCCCGGCCAGAAAAACAATCTCGACGCGCTCTGTAAGCGTTACGGCGTCGATACTTCTCGCCGCGAGTACCACGGCGCATTACTCGATGCCGAGATCCTCGCTGATGTTTATCTGATCATGACTGGCGGACAGACAAAGTTTAATTTGTCTAACGAAGAAGCGGGGCAGGAAGCGGGGGGGATTCAACGTTTTGATCCGCAATCACTTAATCTTAAAGTGATTGGCGCATCGGCCGATGAACTGACAATGCATGAACAACGCCTTGATTTAGTCGCAAAATCAGGTAAATGCCTCTGGAGAGGATAGAAGAATTACTATGCCGATGTCGCGCCATAAACCCATTTTAGCTTTTTGCCTGCTTGCCACTACGCTGTTATGTAGTGTGGCGAGTGTATTGGCCGCTGACCTAGATCCCGCCAAAAAAGTCGTCAAGCCACCTAAGGCAGCACCGATTGTAGGATTGGAAACGGCTTCCGAGCTTAAAAACCGTTTTCGTATTGATCATATGGTCGATAACATGACCTTATTAGTGGAGCGTGAATATGGCTCTGCGCCTGTGGTCATAGTGTTACCCGATGGCAGTAAATGGTACGCCAATCGTCATCCAGCAACCGTTAAGTGGGTTGATGGTATAACGGGCGATATTATTTACATTGAGTCACCACAGCCCGGACCTTGGCAGTTGGTGGGCAAGGTCGTCTCTGGTTCAACCCTTAAGAAGCTCTCAAAACTCGAAATCGAAGTCCAGCCTTTACCACAGCCAATCTTCCAAGGTGAACAAGTTAAAATTGTCGCGCAGTTAATGGGTGACGAGCAGCGTGTGCGTATGCCTGGGTTAGATTATTTAGTCGAATGGACTGCACATTTTGTGAGTAAACATAAGGCGGGCGATGAAAATTTTGCCGCGGGTGACATTATTGTTGGTTCCTATAAAGACAATGGTGAAGATTACGATGAAAAACCCGACGATGGTGTATTTACCAGCAATATCAATATAAAGCAGCCTTGGGGTGATTATGAGTTTGTCGTGCAGGCACGTAATAATGTGTTTGAACGGCAGGTTTCATTCCCGTTTAAATTGTCACCTCGGCCAATTAATCTAGAAGTTATTACCCCTGACGATCCGCTAACAGGGCAATGGAAAGTCATGTTACACGTGGATAAGACAGTGTTGCAGCTGGCTGAGACGCATTTTTCCTTTGAGTTAGTCGGCCCTGCTGGCTTGCAACTGCCTTTGGTTGTAAATGGTCTCACTGAGCCTGACTCTGAATTAGATTTACCTACAGTGACAGAGTTTGGTAGTTATCGAATTAAAGGTTTTGTGGCTACGACGACTGTCACTGGTCGTGAAATCGTGCTGGATTTACCTGAGCTTTTCTTTAACTTAATTGAACCACCAGAACCACCACCAAGTGCCGAAGAGTTGGCTGCTGTTGCTGCACAAAAAGCGGCAGAGGAAGAAGAGCTTGCGAAGAAAGATGCAATGTTCTGGATCATTACAGTCAACGCTATCTTATTAGTCTTAGGCGTGGTGGGATTAATTGTGTGGCGTAAGCGCCAAAGTTTGGCGCAGGCCTTAGCTGCCGCGGAGTTACGTTTATTGAATGAAGCATCTGCAAATCCACCCGCAGCGCCTTCATTAGATGAAATCGATCTCACTATGCCAGATGAGGCAGATAAAGACCGTTAGCCAAACGTTGCTTAATGTGTTTGATTTATGACTTTGAACTGGAACGTTGAGCGATATTTGGGATATAAATCAAGGTCTGCAATTGATTTGGCTTTTTTTTAATCAAATGATAAATCGAAGTAAAAAAACGGTTGACGCCTGCAGGGCTCAACCGTATTATTCTTCGCATCTTAAGCAGAGCCTTGATAAGTGTGTTGAATTATCGTTCTGTTTTAACATCGGCGGCCTGTCACGCTGGAGTTAGCGGGTTTGATGCCCGTAAGATACTTGGATAAGGAAAAATTTGGAGCGGTAGTTCAGTTGGTTAGAGTATCGTTTTGACATCAGCGGCCTGTCACGCTGGGGTTAGTGGGTTTAATACCCGTCAAATATTGGGATATGGAAGAATTTGGAGCGGTAGTTCAGTTGGTTAGAATACCGGCCTGTCACGCCGGGGGTCGCGGGTTCGAGTCCCGTCCGCTCCGCCAAATTGCAAAAAGCCCCATCGAAAGATGGGGCTTTTTGCTTTTTACTGATCTCCTTAATTTCTGCGCTGTTCATCTTATTAGCGATGAGACTCGATTCAAATGTCAGCAAGGATCACGCTGAAATCTTAATATGATTAAGTGATCGCTACTGTGGAGCCTGTGCTGTGTCGGTGAGGATGACTTCAACCCGACGATTTTGCTGGCGGCCACTGGCGGACTCATTGTTGGCAACAGGTGAGCTTTCACCTTTACCTAGGCTACTGAGCCGATTGGATTGGATCCCTTTTCCCTGTAAAAAATGGCTAACACTATCAGCTCTTTGCTGCGATAAACCCAGATTGTATTGCTCACTGCCTACGCTATCTGTATACCCTTCAATCATGGCACCACGCGCGGGATACTTGTTCAGAAAGTTCGCTAGGTTGGTTAGATGTTGACTGGTCGATGACTTAAGATCCGCTTTGGCAGTATCAAATAAAACATCACCTAAGGTTACGACCCAACCACGTTCTGACTGACGGGCATTCAGCAATGTGAGCTGGGCTTGCAGTTCGGTCGTTTCCTGACGCGCATCTGCAGCATCAGCACGGGCTAGGCGCGCATCTTGATGGGCTTGATTGGCCTCTGTGGTTCGAGCATCTAATCTGGCGTCATCGCGTTTTTTGGCGAGGACTTTATGTTGATCCTCGGCAAAGCGGCTCTGCGCTTGAGCTAAGGCAATATTGACTTTCTTATCAGCAACAAACACTAGGTGCTGTGATTGTTGCTCATCTTTTACCGGTTGTTCAGCAGCGCGAACGGCTTCTTCAGCTTGTTTAATGGCAGCAGGGGCTAAAATTGCCAGTTCATTATTCGCTTGCAGTTTATTAAGTTCTGTACGGATATCACCGATGCCTTCAGCTATTTTGGGCGTACTGCTACAAGCTGCTACAGTGGTTAGGAGTAGGCTATATGCCAGTATTTGGCTAAAACGTAAAGGCAGACCCGACGAAGCGATAAGTTTTTTCATTACTGAATTCCTCCTGAACGGCGCAACATTTCTTGCTGCAGTATGCTGATATTGTTTTTCATTTCATTATTGACGCTATTGGCTTGTGCCAGCTCAGCGCGAGCTTGTGCCAGTTCGGCCTCAAGGCTCGCCTCTATGGCGTAACGATCGGCGCTGACAGTGTCCATATTGAGTAATGCGCTGCTTGCAGATTGAAGTTTAAGTCTGGCCTGTGCCAGTTCATTTGAGGCATATTGGCCGACTCTTGCTTGCTCTGCGCGGGCAATGGTGTGTTCAGCCCGTTCCATTTCTGCGGTCTTAGTCAATGGCGTTGAACTGCAGCCCACGAGCGCTGTTGCAATACAACCTGCCAATAAGAAGTGCTTGGCTCGCTGTAGACCGATTGAATATTGCTGTGGTTGTTGATTTTTATTGATGTTCATTTGAAATTCCTTTCTCGGAAACAGTGCGCCGAGTGTGGTCTTTAGGTTTGTTATTCCACCATGCACAGTCAATATGCTGGTGAATAGCCCCATTTTTGAGTCAGTTGGTATGAGTGAGTAATTTGACGCCACGGAAATTCATGATCTACTCCTCTGAGTAAAGAGGGCCGGTACACTAAGGGTTGCATCGGCTTGAGCTAAACGCAGTGTGTTACTGCATGGTTTAGTTTTTGCACTTAATCAATGAAACTTTTCCCTGTTTGTTCGTCACGTCCTAGTCTAACGAGTGATGATTTGGCTCTTTTTCAGTCCAGTTATCTTCCTTGTCGTTTGATTTAAGTTCTTCAACCTCGCTTATTGTGTGTGCTTTTACTGGTATCCACGTCTTGTTTAGCTTTATCTGCAACTGTGGTTTTGATCATCTGACGGTTGCGGGCTACGACGGGAGGATTGGCCTTGTTGGTGTTGGAATTCTGTGCATCGTTATCGACGGATTTATGTTGTTCTTTGAATTTTTTCATATAAACCTCAAGTAACCCGGTGTAGTGCAAGAGTGCATGAACCGTACATTCAGCATGACCTGTTAACTATTAAACGTCTGTGCGTTAGCGCGCATGGGATCCGTGGTGGCAGTATTGGCTGCTCGGCACGTTTTTTGTTTGCTGGGTGGGCTAAAAAATGAGTAACCATAATGCTTTGATTACAAAGGTAATATGGTGGATATTAGGCAGCATCAGTTTTCGCCATGTTGGCGTGTCGGGTTGATGACTGCCTGTTCTTATTTATGGTTTGCAGTACCAGTGTGGGTTTAGTACTGAAGTGGCATATGGGATAACGATAGAATGGCTGTTGTACGAGTGGTCTAGCCATCCGCTATGTGTATTTTTATTTGAAGTACCGGTTAGGATACAAGAATTGAAATGTGAGTCTTTATGGCTGATGTACTAAAGTATCGGTTGTTTTTAAAACACTTCCTTTTTAACGCACTTCCTATTGTTACTGTATTCTTATATTCACTGTAGGTTTATGTTTGCTGCGCTTGTTGAGGTGGCATCAGCCGTTCTGATTCCTGCTTAACGACTGAGTAACATTCACAACAGGTTTGTTCTAGTAACGCGCGATCGACCACTTCAATATTCCCACGACTGTAATTGATAATTCCCATGCGCTGCAGTTTGCCTGCCGCATCGGTGACACCTTCACGGCGTACGCCGAGCATATTAGCAATCAATTCCTGTGTCATCAGCACGCGATCATCGGGCAGCCTATCTATCGAAAGCAGTAACCAACGACACAGTTGCTGTTCAATACTATGGTGGCGATTGCAAACCGCGGTCTGGGCCATTTGGGTCAGTAGCACCTGACTGTAACGCAGTAACAGATGGAGCAGGGCGCCATGACGGTTAAATTCGTCTTTAAGCCGCTGACCAAACAATCGATAGGCAACGCCAGCACTTTGCACTACAGCGCGACTCGTCGTGCTTTCTCCTCCCATAAACAGTGCAACGCCGACCATACCATCATTGCCAACGACGGCAATTTCAGCGGATGCCCCATTTTCCATCACATACAGCAGCGAAATAATGGAGTCCAACGGAAAATACACATAACGCTGCTTTGAGCCTGCTTCACAGACCACTTGTCCGAGTTCTAATGGAACCAGCTCCAGATGCGGGAAAATACGTTGTTTGACTTCCTCTGGCAATTCACATAACAACCGATTGGATTCTGGCGGGAAGTGAGTTTCCGGTGGCGCGCGCTCTGATACAGATTTCAGTTCTAGTGTGTCCATTATGATAGCGTGTCCTTGTATGGTGATATAGCTAACTCAGGTTACAGCGAGAAACACCTATGCTATGTACGGTAGCGAACATAATGGCAGATTATTTGAATTGTTGAGCGGAAAATATGCACTTAAGTGCGCATTGAGTGATAGCAACTACAGCAACGGGCAAGTAGAGCTTGCCGATCAAGAATATGTAACCGCCCACGATTATATGAAATGCTGCCGCGGATCTGTAAATTGCCTGCGGCCTCGGTAATACTGCTTCGCCTAACACCTAGCATGTCGGCTAAAAATTGATGGGTTAGATATAACTCATCAGTCTGAATTCGGTCGTGACTCATTAGCAACCAACGTGCTAGACGAGATTCAATGGAGTGAAAATGGGCACAGACTGCATTTTGTGATAATTGGCATAGCAAAGTGTATAGATAAGTCTCTACTATTTGCTTCAGATTGGTATTTTGAGCGAGTAAGCCTTCAAAGGATTCAATGGGGAGTCGCCAAGCTTGACCAGAACCTTGGATGATCGCCTCGGAAGGCACTTGCCGAGTGCCCAGCAAAGTCGTCGCTCCAAGCATACCTTCGTAACCAATCAAACCCATTTCCAATGCCGGATGTTTGGGGAGTTTAGCAATCAAAGAAATAAAAGCCGTTAAGGGAAAATAGACATATTGATATGACTCGCCAGGCTTGCACAGTAAGTCGGCAAACTTAAGTTGGACTAACTCAGCTTGCGATAATAAATCCGCTTGTTCCACCACTGGCAGATGACGGATTAATCGGTTCTGAATTTGTGGGGCTAATGTGTCTTGGTGTTGAGTGGGCATAGCGGTTCAACCTGTGGTGGCATTGACTTGGCACCAGAAAATCTGCTGCAAAAAAGAAGGGCCGCAGCCCCTGAACGGGGGCTACGGAATGATGGAGATTAAATGACTAGTTTTTTAGTTGCGATGAAGGTGCGCCAGATTTTAGTTGCATATCGTTTTTGACTGAAATGACGCCGGGTACTTTGCTTGTTAGTTTTACCGCAGTATTGATATCTTCACGCGATTTAACAAACCCGCTGAGCTGGACCACGCCTTTAAAAGTTTCAACATTAATCTCGGCCACACTTAAGTTTTTATCACTTAAAATGGCAGCTTTCACTTTGGTGGTGACCACACTGTCATCTAAATACTCGCCAGTACCTTCTTTGTTGTATGCAGAACTGCAACTGGCTACGGCGACTAAGCCTAGAGCCAGCAGGAAGATACTTAACATTTTAATTGTTCTCATCAGATTATCCTTTTTAATAAAGAGTAAAAATGGGGGCATTAGCTAACGCGTCCCGTTAACAGCAATATAATCAGCACCAGTAGCACTATGCCTATAAGGCCACCTGGACGATAACCCCAGTTTCGGCTATGGGGCCAAGTGGGGAGCATGCCGAGAAATAACAAAATTAAAATAATCAATAAAATAGTCGCAATAGACATGGCTAATCTTCCTGATACCGGGGCAATTTTGCACTGGGTAACATGAGTCTGTGCCGTAGCAAATGGGATGTCGGTACGCTGGCGCACTTACAGGGATCTGACGAGTCGATGTGTTTATATTCGCATTACCTGATAAGCGGTATGCCGAACAGAGCGAGTGATTGTAGAGATGCATACTCTAACTTATGTCCAATGACGGACATGTTCAATTCGAAACCAACGTTTGGTATTTCACTTATTCCGTTGTCCAGTTTCATGGGCTGCGCTAATAAAGAGGTCAACAAAATGAATTATCATGATCGCGATGTTTACGGCATTTACAACAATCCACAGTTCGCTTCTCCATCATTGGCACAAGGACCCGGCCCATATCTGATGGGCGCTGAAACACTGATCGGCAATAATGTTGTTAATAATTCTGGTGAAACCTTAGGGGATATCAAAGAAATTATGCTTGAAGTGGAAACGGGCCACGTCGGGTATGCGGTACTGTCGTTCAGTACTTATTTTGGTTTTGGAGAAAAGCTGTTTGCAGTGCCTTGGAAGATGCTGACACTTAATCATGAGCAAAAATGTTTTGTCATGGACATCTCATTAGAGCGACTCAAAACGGCGCCAGGTTTTGACAAAGGCCATTGGCCCAATATGAAAGATGTTGAATGGGAAAACGAACTGCACGATTACTACGGTAGCCGTAGGGATTAATGGTGTTAAGCAGGGGATTTATCCCCTGTGTTATTATTTGGATTCGGTAAATATGTATAAATGTGGTTGTGTCTATCAAGTGAGTAGGGCCACACGCATTTTAGTTGTTAGACATTAGCTCATCGTTATAGTTGACACCTAATAACGATAAAAGTTTGAGCTAGCGTATTATCGAAAGTCACCAGCGTGTATTGCTGATCAATGTCTTCGCTTCATCAAATGATTAAAGCCTTGTCGAAAGATAAGGCTTTTTTGTTTTTCTATTTTAAGTTTAAATCCCTATTTAAGGTAAATCTGATGTTTTCGGATTTGTACTACAGCTTATTTTACTTGATGTCGCTAGATTGCTCCGTTTTCTTGATTTTTCTCCATAGATGATGAGGGAAGAGTCATATTTAACAGTGGATATATCGAATAGATAATTTCAGCTTACTGTTCATGCTGTTGTCATCTGCGTCATTAAAGCTAAGCTCATTAGTATTTAGCTCAGTTATCTAAAGGATTTATATGGTTGAACACATTACTGGCATGCTAGCGCTAATTGGAGTGCTATCGTTATTTTGTCAATGGCTTGGCTGGAAACTGCGGTTACCAGCGATTTTACCCTTGTTGCTATGTGGGCTCACTTTAGGCCCTGGGCTTGGATTCCTCAATCCTGATGCGATTTTTGGTGATTTGCTTTTTCCGATAATTTCCCTCGGGGTCGCCGTGATTTTATTTGAAGGGGCTTTGACTCTTAACTTCAAAGAAATCAAAGATCATGGTCGTATGGTGACGCATCTTGTGACTATCGGTACCGTGATCACTTGGGCCTGTATCAGTACGGCCACCTTTTATTTACTGGATTTTAGTTGGGAAATTGCATTGCTCTTTGGGGCGTTAGTGGTAGTGACTGGGCCTACGGTTATCGTGCCAATGCTCAGAAGTGTGCGTCCTAAATCCCAGCTAGCGAGTATTTTGCGTTGGGAAGGCATAGTGATTGATCCAATAGGCGCGCTGCTCGCAGTGTTAGTCTTTGAATACATAACCGTTGCCAGCGATCAAACGACACATGTGCTTTATGCCTTAGGCTCTATGTTGTCCCTCGGATTAGGACTTGGCGCAGTGGCGGGTTATCTAACGGGACAAATCTTAAGACACAACCTATTGCCACACTATCTGCGTAATACCGCCGTTTTGACCTTAATGCTGGGTATATTTGTCGGCTCGAACCTATTACAAGAAGAATCGGGCTTATTGACTGTGACGGTTATGGGCATTTGGCTTGCGAATATGCGTGGTGTGGATATTGCTGAAATCCTTGAATTTAAAGAAACATTAACTGTACTGTTGATTTCTGCACTGTTTATTTTACTGGCGGCGCGATTAGATTCTAACGCCATGCTCGGCTTAGGTTGGGGTGGACTGGGTGTTTTAGCGGTGACCATGTTATTGGCACGACCGCTGAGTATTTGGGCTTCTGGTATCGGCACATCTCTGTCGAAAGCGGATAAGTGGTTTTTATGCTGGATTGCCCCTCGAGGTATTGTGGCCGCGGCGGTATCTTCGTTATTTGCAATCAAGTTAGAAGCCAACAATGTGCAGGGCGCAGATGCAATTGTGCCCTTAGTGTTCTTAATTATTATCGGCACTGTGGTGGTCCAAAGTTTAACAGCGGGACGTTGGGCACGATTTCTTGGGGTTAAAGCCGATTCTGCCCAAGGTTTATTGATCTTTGGTGCCTCAAAATTTTCCAGAGAGTTAGCGAAAATTTTAAAAGCCAAAGATGTCAAAGTGCTACTGGCTGATAATAACTGGGACAACATTAGGCTCGCGCGTATGGATAATATCCCAGTGTATTTTGGTAATCCCGTATCGGAACATGCTGAAACCTATATGGATTTAACTGGAATTGGCCGCGTGTTGATTATTTCACCTTACCGACAGTTAAACCCGTTAGTGAGCTTTCATTTCCAAGACTTTTTTGGTGCTAAAAAAGTTTTTGGTCTTAATAATACCGAAGTAGGCAGTGCGCGCCACCAGCTCTCTGAAAGTTATAAGCAACGTTTATGTTTGTTTGGTGATGCAGTGTCTTATGCCAAGATAGCCAGCCTAATGGCGAAAGGCGCTCAACTGAAAGTAACGAATTTAACCGAAAACTTCAGCTTTGAACATTTTCGTAAGCGTTACGGTGAGACGGCAATACCACTGGTTTACCTGACGAAAGAAGGTAAGGTCGTCGTTGTTTCGGGTAATGATACCGTATTTCCGAATGGCATTGAGCTTATCAGTCTATTGCCAATTGAAGCCTTAGAAGAAGCCAAAGTGCAGCAAGCAATTGCAGAGCGGGAAGCCCAAGAAAAAGCAGCAGAATCTGCTTTAGCAAAGGTAAAAGCGGAAGAGCATGAAAGCGAAGGTGATGACGCTGTTGGATAAGTTAAAGTTACCAAAAGATTTATTATCGAAATATTTTTTGACTAGCTGAAGAATATTTCTCAAATAGCACATTCAAGGCATCATAGCTGCGTGAGTTTTATGGCCAATCTTACTGCAGCTATAGATTACAGCCCAAAAAAGAGTATTAAAAATAACTTGGCTAGAAAGCCATGTTTATGCAGAAAGTTAGCTCTTATACAAGCAGTCATTACACTACTGAATAAGCATTTTGCACTAAGGAACGTATGGTCGATTCTATGCATTCAACCGCGAGATTGAATTGAGTGTCATTTTCGGCGCCACCAAGGCTCAAGCGGATAAAATTATCATGGCAATTAAAGTCATCACCATTACGGACTAATATGCCTTTTGCGGCCAGTGCGGTAACGAGGTGATGGGCTTTGATATCTTCTGGCAGTTGTATCCAACCGTTTAACCCTCGCCAAGTTTGGGTTAATCCCAGTCGTTCGCCCATGGCGATACAGTGACGTTGGCGTTGACGTACGAGCGTATCTCGTTCTGCAGTGATATGACCTTTCTTTATCAACTGACAGGCAATTTCAATATTCAGCGGCGACACCATCCAGCATTGGCTATGAATAGCGAGTCGCACTTGGGCGATAAGGGGGTCAGGAACCAGAATAAAACCTTGCCTTAAGCCGCCAGAAAACAATTTTGACAGGCTGGAAATATAAATCACCCTTGGGATCGCCAGCTGTTTTGCTAATTGCCACAGGGGCGAATGCCATTCTTCAGGTAAACAATAATTCACGTCATCTTCAATGATATAGAATTGATATTGCTCTGATAATTCAAGGATTTTCTGCCGCTGTGATTCACTGTACTGAATGCAAGTGGGGTTTTGATTATTCAGTGTGAGATAGACTAATTTAGGGTTGTGGATCTGTAATAGGGCTTCAAAGCGCGGCAGATCTAATCCTTCGTGGATAAGGGGCACTCCAACGCTAGTGACACCAAGCTGTTTAGCACAAATTCTCACGCCTGGATAACTGTATTGCTCGTGTAACAGTACATCGCCTGTTGATAAAAATGCGCTCAAACAGGCAAAAATGGCTTGCTGGCCGCCATGGGTAAAGACCAGTTGCTCGGGCGTTTGCTGTATGCCGCGTTGGTTTAACCATTGGTGGAACACTTGTTGGTGTTGATCTAATGGACTGGCGCGATAACCGAGTAACTGACTCAATTTAGTGGGGTCTTTCGCTAATTGGCTGAGGCAATCGCTTAGGGTGCTGATTTGATCTGTGAGTGGCTGCTGACAGGTCGCCATATTCAATTGTACGTTACCCATTTCAGGTACAGGGGAGGCATTGACATAGGTGCCATCTCCCACACGCGCTTCGACGTAACCCCTTTGTTCCGCCAATGCATAGGCGCGGGTCACGGTGCCAATAGTGATGCCTAAGGCATCGGCTAAACGGCGCTGTGGTGGCAGTTTACTACCTTGGGTTAACACCTTCTGCAAAATGCCTTGTTCTATGGCACTGACTAAGCGCTGATATTTCGGGCCTGAAAAAGTCGTTAGGTCTGGTGTCCAGATTGTACCCATGACAATAAATCCATTGATCTCTAATATTCTCCGTATATTATTTATTGCATCTTTTTATGTCAACAAATGTATGCATACAATTTAAGGCGAATATGAATACTGCACTGCTTTATGATCCACAATTATGGACTTTAATGGCCTCGACCGCGCTGTTTTGCGCGACTATGACAATGACTCCCGGACCGAACAATATTCTCTTAGCTAGCTCTGGAGCACATTTTGGTGTGCTGCGTACCGTGCCACATATTGCAGGGATCCGCTTGGGTTCGACCTCTTTACATCTTGCGGTATTATTCGGCCTCGGTACCTTGTTTGAAGCATTACCGGTCTTGCACCAAGTATTGAAATATTTCGCTTTAGCATATTTGCTGTATCTCGCGTACAAATTAGTGACGTCGCCAGTGCAGAGCACGCATTTGGATGATGGACGAAAACCTATGACGCTCATTGAAGCTGCATTATTTCAATGGATTAACCCTAAATCTTGGATGTCGACGATTACCCTGTGTAGCGCTTTTACATTAAGTGGCGATGGCTTTTGGTTGAGTGCGTTTCTTGGCGTATTAATGTTCAACATAGTGGGATTTCCTGCATCATTTACTTGGGTATTTGTCGGTGCCGCTATCAGTAAGAAACTCAATACCGATAGACGTAAGCGCCATTTTAATTGGTTTATGGGCAGCTTGCTCTTAGTGTCATTACCTATGATATTACGCTAGCTTGGCTTGAATTAAGTGCCTAAGCCTATAAATATTCTGAGGAAGACACTCGCGTAATGATTGGCTTTATGCCATAACCAACATACTATTGATGGCTTTTTAGGTAATGACCTTTTAGCTGAACATTTTCAGTCTCAGTTATACTTGTTGCTTATCTTGATAGTGTGTATATGGAGGTTGCCGAGTGAAGTTCCCTAGTTTGATTTCGTTTATGCCGGGATTGGCGCAATTATTACAATATGAAAAGCAATGGCTTAGGGATGATGTGCGCGCAGGCTTATCCGTTGCCGCTGTGGCATTACCCGTAGCGATTGCTTATGCCCAGCTCACTGGTGTGAATGCTGCCGTGGGTTTGTATTCCTGCGTATTACCAATGTTGGTATACGCACTATTTGGCACCTCAAAACAATTAATCGTGGGTCCAGATGCGGCGACTTGTGCTGTTATCGCCGCGGTTGTCACGCCCCTAGCTGCAGGGGATAGCATGAAGCACTGGCAGTTAGTGATGACCATGACGGCCATGACAGGCTTTTGGTGCTTGATTGCGAGTCGTTTTAGGCTGGGGGTGCTCGCCGATTTTCTATCAAAGCCGATTTTGATGGGGTTGCTTAATGGCGTTGCAATTACCATTATCGTGGGACAGTTTTCAAAAATCTTCGGTTTTACCTTCGATGAGCGTTATCTAATCGAACGCCTCAGCGGTGCGCCTTCCTACTTATCCAAAACCCATTGGCCGACATTGACTATGGGGATTGTGACGCTAGCGACTTATGCCTTAGTGAAACGGTTTCGTCCCCAATGGCCAGCTTCTATGTGCGCAATGGCGATGGCAGCTTTCCTTGTTTGGGTGTTTAACCTGACGAGCTTTGATATTAGCGTCGTCGGAGAAGTGACCTCTGGATTACCTTCATTCCAAGCGCCTGTATTTGATTTAGGTATTGCCCGTGAGCTTGTGGTACCGGCGCTTAACTTAGCCATGGTGAGCTTTGTGAGCATGATGTTGACGGCTCGAAGCTTTGCGGCAAAAAACGGTTACGATATAGATGCCGATAAAGAGTTCAGGGCGTTAGGAATAGCCAATATAGCGTCTGCCATATCTCAAGGTTTTGCGGTGAGCGGCGCGGATTCCCGCACTGCGGTTAATGATGCCAATGGTGGTAAGAGCCAGTTAGTGTCTATCATTGCGGCGGTATTGATTGGTGTTGTGGCGCTATTTTTCACTGCGCCTTTGAAGTTCATCCCCAGTGCCGCCTTAGGTGTGGTGCTGGTGATTGCCTCAATCTCGCTTATCGATTTAAAGTCACTGTGGAATCTACGAGTGCGGGATAGGTCTGCTTTTTTACTTGCCTGTATCACTTTGTTCTCTGTGTTGTTTATTGGGGTTATCCCTGGGATAACCTTGGCTGTATTACTGGGTTTATTCCAGTTCCTCGCTACTGTGATGCGGCCTACGGATCAAGTGCTTGGTTTAGATCATAAGGGCGTTATCCGTAGTGTCGATGAATCGGGTAAAGCTAAATCGGTTCCAGGAGTATTTATATATCGCTTTAATTCGCCGTTAACTTACTTTAATGCGACGTATTTTAAGCGTCGTTTACTGGAAAAGTTTATTCGGGAATTTGAGCCTGTCGATTGCATCATTATTGATGCAGTGCCTTGTTTTACCCATTTGGATTTAAGCGTGATGGCCATGTTGGCTGATTTACATCAATTGCTTAAAAAACGTGGCGTTCGTTTAGTGCTTGCGGGACGTAAACGGCAGATGCTGAGTTGGTTTGAGCAAGCGGGCATGCAGACAGGGGAGGGGGGTATTTTGATCCGGCCAGATTTGTATCTCGCCCTTAAAATGAATCAAAGCTATAAACAAGCCTTGGCTGAAGGGCAAGCGCCTGTGATCCAAAAAGTTCCTGATGACTCGGTATTGTTGCACAGTCATTTGTAGTTAACTGTCATGCCTTGTTTGATTAAACTGGGTCGTATAAATAGCGCAGCTTAAGGTTGCGCTATTTTTTCTTAATTTGATAATTAAATCAATGGTATGACTGGCTTTTTGAAGGTATTCAGTTTTACCGTTTAGTCTTTGAGAATTCTATCTAGGGGAATAAAACCGTGAAAACCATAATAACCCATAGGGCCGAGTATCAGACTCAGTAGGCACCATAAGCACTTTTTGTTGGTGCTGAGATCCACTTTACTCTTGAAAGCCCGAAGGGCAAATAGACAATGCAATAGCACCAGGCCCCCAAGCATAATAACGATATTAATATCCATATTTTCCAACTGTCTTATCCTTGTGTTCTATCATTCACGTCCTTGAGTCTTTAGGCGTGGTTACTTTTCTTGAGAAGATTGTCTAGCTACGATTAGCTAAATTAGTTACCTAGTAGCAAATACCTTACTTGAATATTTTACCGATGGCTATAACATAAAATAAAAATAATCTTTAAATCTTATTGGCTTACACGTCTCCTAACAAGCAAGTTGGAGAATGGCTAGCGTCCCAGATCACATATTTTTCCATCGCACGAATAAATATTTCACTCGAAATAAGTCGATTCAGCCAAGCGGCGACTCGCGGAAAATCATCACTAAGCGCACGTTTAAGATCCACTGCGGCAAACTGGCGTACAAAAGGTATGATTGCGTAGTCGGCAAGGCGAGGTGTATCGGCGACTAAAAAGGGGTGTTGCCCTAAGCATGTTTCAAGTTGCAGGAGGAAATGACTCGCCTGCTGATAATAATAAGCTTGCGTTTGCTCAGGGTAACGGTCGGCATATTTATAGCGGTCAAGGCATGGTTTAAATTGCTGATCATTTTTCGCGATAAGCTGTGCCATTTTATCTTCAATAGCAGGATTTTGCTGACACAATAGATCTAAGGGATCTGCTTGCGTGAGTGCCCAGCGCATGATCTCAAGACTTTCGGCAATCACCTCGCCGTTTGCTAGTACTAATACTGGCAAAGTACCCTTAGATGAGGCCGCTAGCATTTGTGGTGGTTTGGCTTTAAGGGTGATTTCACGGACTTCAACATTGCATTGGGCTAATAAGAGTCCCAAACGTGCTCGCATGGCATAGGGGCAACGGCGGAAGGTGTATAAGACGGCTAGAGTCATTCGGATTTCCTCTACTGTGCGGCGCCATGCGTGGAAGTTGATGCGACTAAAGCTGATGTCAGCGTGTTCATACTTGCTTATTGACGACGCGAGCATGCCAATGCGAATGTTGCGTGCCAATCATGCAATATTCAAAGGGCGCAGATGGTAACGCTTTCATACTGGGATTTCTGCTTAAATTACCATCATAGAATGATTTTTCTCACCACTGTGCGTAAAGAATTAAAGACCCTGTATTTTATCTGTGTTTATCTTGCTGTGACTCAGGTAGAATTCCGCGCTATTTTTGGGATCTGCAGCAAGGCTGCAGATGATTGATTTGTTTATGCACTGGAAATTAAGTTCCAGCCAGCAAAGAGGGTGTTATGGCTAAAGTTGTCGTATGTGCGTTATATAAATTCGTGTCGTTACCGCATTTTGAATCTATCCGAGCGCCATTGCTCGCTATGATGGAACAGGCCGAGATCAAAGGCACTCTGCTCCTCGCAAGTGAAGGGATCAATGGCACAGTTGCTGGCACTCAAGAAGCGATTGAAGCGTTATTAGTGTGGCTTAATAGCCAAAATGGCCTAGACAATATCGTTCACAAGTTATCATTTGACGATGAAATGCCGTTCTACCGCACTAAAGTCAAGCTGAAAAACGAAATCGTGACTATGGGCGTTGAAGGTATTGACCCACTTAAAGTGGTTGGCACCTATGTGAAGCCTCAAGATTGGAATGCGCTGATTTCTGATCCGGACGTGATTTTAGTCGACACCCGTAACGACTATGAAGTGCAAATCGGCACTTTCAAAAATGCCATTAATCCTGTGACTGAAACCTTCAGAGAATTCCCTGAATATGTGAAGCAGAATCTTGATCCTGCTAAACATAAGAAGGTCGCCATGTTCTGTACTGGCGGTATTCGCTGTGAGAAATCAACTGCTTATTTAAAAGAGCAAGGCTTTGATGAGGTCTATCATCTCGAAGGCGGTATTCTTAAATACCTTGAAGAAGTCAAAGCGGAAGAAAGCCTGTGGGAAGGCGAGTGCTTTGTATTTGATAACCGCGTTGCGGTAAATCATGACTTGAAGAAAGGCCAATACGATCAATGTAATGCTTGCCGTATGCCAATCACTGAAGCTGAAAAACAGAGCCCTGCCTATGTGCAAGGTGTCAGTTGCCCACATTGTATCGATAAAATTTCTGACGAGCAGCGTAAACGTTTCGTTGAGCGTGAACGTCAAGTGAATCTGGCTAAAGCCCGTAATGAAGCGCATATCGGTAGCGATGTAAATCAAGTGATTGAAGCGCGCCGTGAGAAAAAAGAAGCGCAGCGTCGACTCGCCGCCGAGAAAAATAACGCGAAAAAATCGCAAGCGCTTTAACTTTATATGCCATTAGATGAGTAGTGAGTTAGTCATGAGTTTGCACTGAGCTTGTTTGTCACTCAGGCAGTTTTCACATGGCTCTCACAGTGAATATGGCTTGCACTCTGGCCCGACTCGTTCGGGCCATTTTTTTATATAGATTTTAGTTTTAGCGTGAATGTGCTTTTAGGCCATTATTTAACTTATTATTTATCATAGCGCTATGCCGAAAACCTTAAATTTATGATAACTTTCAGTCGCTAGTATTAAAAACGTTAGTATTAACAACGCTAGCATTTCAAAAAAGTCGAGTGCTATATACGAAGGGAGCGATTCAGTGCAAGGTAGGCAAAGCGCATGAGCATTTGGAAAGAACTATACGATATTTTCGATAAGGAACGCAGTCGCTGGCAGCAATCGAGCGCCAGTAAGCAGGCGATTGCCTTCGAGTTAAAAGCCAATTTGGGTTTTCTGGCCGATGCCTTAAGCAGCGGTTTGTCGCAAAGTGCGATCGCCAGCGGTTTAGAATGCAGTATTTTTGAGGCAAAACTGAAAGAGGGCGCAGCACTCACTGCGTTAAATCACCGTAAAGTGACACTGAAATTTATTGGTGAATTTGCCGAGTTTAATAAATATGTCGGTAAAGAGAACGACGCTTTAGTCGAGAATGCTTACGCTAGAATCAAATCGCTGCAGAAGTTAGTCGCGGCTGAGCCCAATAAAAATCATGATCTTAAGATTAAATCCCTGTTTCGCTTTTTAGTCTTTTTAGTGGCGCACCTTGAGGAGCAGCCATTGAGTCGCACATCAGCGAAAAAAGCCTAAGGCGGATGAGTGGCATTGGCTAGCTTGTTATTTGAGAGACAAAAAAGGCGCCTGTGGCGCCTTTTCTATGTTTGCGAACGTCATTGCTCAGTGTTTATAGCACAGTCTTTAAAAGGCATGTTTAAGAGCCATCTTTAGACTCACTCTTTAAAAGCCGCCATTGAGCTTAGCTCCTAGGTGGTTCAGTTTTGCTTTGATCTGCTTTATTGGGTTCGGAGTCCGCAGAACCTGGCTTGTTTGAAGCCGCATCGGCGTCATTGTCTGCTGCCGAAGCCTTCGTAGTACCTGGCTTTATCTGCTTATCTTTACCATGTTGACCGAACTGCGGCAGTTTGAACTTAGCACTGTACTTCAACGCAGCAAGATTGCTGGCGATGACACCGACGATCAAAATAATAATGATCCAGACTTCTAAGGTCGACATACTCAGCTCCTGTTTCGAATTGACTCGCGCACACCTAACGGGCGATTAATCAACCGCTAAACGTTGCTCACATTTACGAATGTCTTCTGGCGTATCAACTTCAATAGAATCAAAGGCGCTAATGGCGATTTTGATTTTATGGCCGTACTCTAATGCACGTAATTGCTCGAGTTTTTCCAGATCTTCTAGACGACCTAATGGTAGGGCGGCGAAGGCCTGTACGAATTTGCGTGTATAAGCATACACACCTAAGTGCTTATAAACGGGGTAATCTTGAGTATCGCGGCCAAAAGGAATACGCGAACGAGAGAAATACAAGGCGTAGTTGTTGTTATCGAACACCATCTTCACATGCATAGGATCGTCAAGCTCGGCTTTATTGACGATTTCAAAGCCTAAGGTGGCCATTTCAAACTCACCAGGGTGACGCTCGAAGAGGCTGATGACTTGCTCGATAGAGGTTGGGTCAATTAGAGGTTGATCGCCCTGTAGGTTGATCACTAAGTCGTCATCTTTCAGTCCCAGTTGGTTTATTGCATCATTGATACGATCTGTACCCGAGGCAGCATCTGGGCTGGTCATGACTACTTTGCCGCCAAAACCTTCAACGGCCGCTTTAATGCGATCATCATCGGTAGCGACGTAAATATTGGTGAGGCCTTTGGCTAACGACGCGCGTTCATACACGTGTTGGATCATTGGCTTGCCGTTAATCGGGGCTAAGGGTTTGCCCGGGAAGCGGCTTGAACCGTAACGAGCCGGGATTAACAGAGTCACATTCATCAAATTATCCTACTTTTATCAAAGATATACAGTGTAGATATACAATGCATATAGACAAAAGGGCTCACAATTGAGCCCTTTTAACATGTGTTAGAGCTTAGATACGACGGAACAGGGCAGTCAACATTTCATCTGTGACTTTCTCTTCCCAACCCGCGCCGTAAACGTTAGCCCATAGTGGACCCATGCTCTTAGTCACGGCAACCATTTTCGCTATGGTTTCGTCTGGCAGATCTTTACAGATGTTCTTCGGTAGCGTGATGTTATGTTTCTTCATCATCAGACGGAACTCTTCAACGCCTTCTGGATAGAATTCTTCTAACACATCAAAGGCGATACAGTTGCCGATACCGTGGTGGTAACCCAGGATGTAAGACAGACCGTAAGATACCGCATGACAGGCACCCACTTGGCTATACGCTATGCTCATTCCGCCCATGAAAGACGCCATCATTAGCTTGTCGTCTTTTTCTACATGGTCGTCTAAGTACACTTGGCGACATAAATCCATCGCTTTTTCAGCGTAGGATTTAGAGAACTCGTTTAAGAAGGTACCTTGTAAAGATTCAACACAGTGGATATAGCAATCCATACCTGTGTAGAACCATTGGTCCGTTTCCACGCCTTCGATTAACTCAGAATCCATGATGATTTGATCGAATACTGTGTAATCTGAGTTCAGGCCTAGCTTACGTACTGGACCACATAATACTGCGGTGCGTGACGCTTCTGCACCAGTACCAGAAATCGTTGGGATACCAATGTGGTGTACCGCTGGGTTCTTGATTAAGTCCCAACCTTGGTACATGGCAGAGCCACCTGGGTTTGTCAGCATCAGCGATACCGCTTTAGCCACGTCCATGGTTGAACCGCCACCTAAACCGACGACGCTCACTGGCAGTTTGCTATTGAAAGCTTGAACTTGTTCAGTCAGGGCATCGATTTGAATTGTGCTTGGCTCTTCATCAACGTTAACCCAAATTACCATGTCTTGTGCTTTAGCTGGAATGCGGCCCTCAAGGGCTTTGCCTTGATGCACGTCATCGACTAAAAACACCACGAAGTCGTCGGCGGTTTTACGTTCAGCAGCTAACACTTCATCCAATTGGACGAATGAGCCACGGCCGAAGATCATTTTTTCAACTACTTTAAAATTCTTAAAACTCATTGCAACAAACTCCCGTAGAATTATTGGGCAAATGCTTTCTTGATGTTTTCGATACGCTCGGCGATCTGAGCATCGGTCCAAGACAACTTGATGAGCATAGAAATCGTGCGGCTCATAATGGCATCGGATTTAGGCACAGAAACTTGAGTATAGTCAGGTCTGTCGGCGATTAATGTGATTGGCAACGCAGCAGATGCCTTAAGCTCCTGAATGTGTTTCCAGTTTTTCAAATAATGCCAGTTGTTTACATACCAGTAGAAGCAGCCATCAACGCCGTTTTCAGCCAGTTTTTTGCTGATTTCTTGCGTGCGCGCTTCGGTTGGCAACATAAAGGTTAAGAAGCCAGCCGAGTCGCCTTCTGGATCTGGGATCTGGCGGAAGGTGACTTCTGGGATAGCGGCCATTGCATCTTTAATGGTCTTTTTGTTTTTACGTTGAATATCGATAATGGTATCGAGTTTACGTAACTGCGCTAATCCTAAGGCGGCATTCATTTCCGAAATACGGAAGTTCAAGCCAATGATAGGGTGTGACTCTGCACCGCGGTCTTTACCAATATGGTCATGGCCGTGATCTGAGAACATGTGCGCATTGTTGTAGATTTCTGTGTTGTTAGTGATCACAGCGCCACCTTCACCACAGGTGATGGTTTTGACAGAATCGAATGAGTAACAACCTACATCCCCGATAGTACCTAGGGCTTGGCCCTTGTAGCTACCACCGATGGCTTGGCAAGCATCTTCTAAAATCAGTAAGTTATGTTTTTTACAGACGGCTTTGATCTCGTCCATCTTCGCCATAGAACCGCACATGTGCACTAAGTTGATGGCTTTAGTGCGTGGGGTAATCGCGGCTTCGATTCCTTCTGGAGATAAACACAATGTCTCATCGATTTCGGCAAAAATCGGAATAGCGCCTGCCATAAAAATCGCTTCAACTGAGGCTACAAAGGTAAAAGGTGGCACGATAACTTCATCGCCAGCACCAATGCCTGCAGCCATCATGGCCGTTTGCAGCGCAGCAGTACCGCTTGATAAAAGGTGAGCATGCTTCACGTTCATCTTCTCGCACAGTAGTTGCTCCATATCGCGCGTCTTCCAGCGATCATTACGCATATGGTCGAAGTTGTAACGGAAGGTAAAACCGTTTTCCATAACGTCAGCGACTTCCTGCTTCTCTTCAGGACCAAATAATTCAAAACCGGGCATGGAAGGTATCTCCTTAGAATTTGTGGCGCATAGGTCGCCTGCAATTAACTGGCGGATTATAACTGGCGTAATAGACCCTTGCGATGTTTTATTGCTGAAAATTGTCATGGAAAAAGAAAAACCTGCACAGGGGCAGGTTTTATCTGAGTATAGATGACACTCAGCTAAGGGTTAAAAGCCTATATTCAGGCTGTTAGCGTGGATTGGCTAAACCATGTTCACGGTCAACCGTGACATCTAAATCTGTCAGTAAACCGTTATCAATGCCGTAAATCCAGCCGTGTACCGCCACTTCTTGGCCGCGATCCCAGGCTTCTTGCACTATGGTTGAACTGGTCACATTAGCAACCTGCTCAATCACGTTTAGCTCGCACAGACGATCAAAACGTTTGGCTTCGTCCATCTGTTGTAATTCTTCCTGATAAATACGATAGATATCACGTAAATGCCCGAGCCAGTTATCGATGAGTCCTAAGCGTTGCTGACCCATGGCCGCGCGCACACCACCGCAGCCGTAGTGACCCACCACCATAATATGCTTCACCTTGAGCACATCGACGGCGTATTGCAGTACAGATAAGCAGTTAAGATCGGTATGGATCACCATGTTGGCGATATTACGGTGAACAAAGACTTCACCGGGCATAAGATCAATGATTTGGTTTGAGGGAACGCGACTATCTGAGCAGCCAATCCACAGGTATTCAGGATGTTGCTGTTTCGCTAATTGTTCAAAAAAATCAGGATTTTCTTGGCGTATACGTCCGGCCCAGCGGCGGTTATTGTCGAATAAAGGTTTGAGTAGTTTCATTTTAACCTATTGTTTTATTGACATATAAAATGTCTTCTCATGCTCTAATTCATGCAAGCAGCACATTTTGAGCAAGAGTATACCAGCAAATTTGGCTCTGCTGGTCTATCCAATTAAGGTTTGAATCAGGATATTGAAAAATCGAGATTATTTTTTCTTAATAGTACTGCAAATGGATAAGCCCTCTCTGAGGGTTCAAGCACCATTTGATTTTGATAGTGTGTTTGTTGTTTATATCGCACAAATGCTGAGTGGAAACCTTGTCCGCCACAGATTAAGGCGGACAAGGATGATGCAGTATGGGTTAGAACTTACTGATCACTTTCACGCTATCGTTGACTTCGCTGACGTCAACAAATCCGATCATATTGGGATTGGCGGCAATCAATGCGAGCATTTCAGCGCTGGAGTCGACGACTTTGGGCGGTTGACCTTGGCCTGAAAAGACCAGTTTTGACCAATAGGCTTTTAACTGACTCTCGGTTTTATTAA
Source organism: Shewanella sp. ISTPL2 (assembly GCF_013283205.1). Taxonomy (NCBI): domain Bacteria; kingdom Pseudomonadati; phylum Pseudomonadota; class Gammaproteobacteria; order Alteromonadales; family Shewanellaceae; genus Shewanella; species Shewanella sp. ISTPL2. The sequence goes on from NZ_JAAPAV010000001.1 coordinate 1,499,699, forward strand.
GGATCTGTTTAACAAATGCATCACGTGCGGGCGTGCCTTCAGGTTGATCGAGTGCGACGACAGTGCCACCACTGGGGAAAGACTTGAGTTTGCCTAAATAGATCCGTGAAATATCCGCAGCGCTAATTTCTGACGTATTAGAAGGGTGCACCACGACGGCAATTTCGGCTTGAACACAGGCACTGCCAAGTAGAAGCGCACTGGCGACTAAGGTTTTTATCATCAACCGAGAACTTATTAATAGTTTCATGCTTAACTCCTTAAAAAACTAAGTCTATTGCCATACTCAGCAACTGTTCATCGGAGGACGGTTTGTCGTTACTGTAGTTGGTGTACTCTAGTTTCAGTGCGGCAGAAGGATGGAAATCCCAGCGGGTGCCTATGATGTAGTAGGCGCTGTCTTCCTGCTGTGCTTCAAGCGCCGCTTGTGTTCCAAAAACAAGCGGTGCGAGTGCAGCTTGGTTTGCCGGTGGCAGACCATTGTAAACAGGTAACATAGCGTCATAGGCATCGTATTGGGGCTCACCTTTATCAATACCGTAGGTTAAGTGGAAGGTGAAATCGTGATAGCGGATCCCGCCGGAAACAAAGGCTGAATCTTGAATATTAAAGCTACTGGGATCGACATCAATTCGTGTGTATTCGGCCAAAATAAACCATTTTTCAGCATCATATTTAACATTCGCGCCAATGAGTAACGCGCTGTCATTAATCGGTAAAAGATCATCAACCACTTGCTGAGTAAAGAGTCCGGTTTGAGAAATTGCATTGCCTAAGCCAAGCAGTGCGGGTAATTCGTAGGAGAAATCGGTAACTATGCCAATATTTAAACCGTACTCAAACCCTGAGGTTACAAAGTTAAAGTTCATTATGTGGCCCTCGGCGGAGAAGGGCGCAGGAGGCGTTGATGAACCAGTAGGCGAGTAGTCAGAAACTGAAGTGGTAATGTATTTATAGGTCAAACCTACTTCGGTATCGCCCCATAAATCGGCATAAACTAAGCCTACACCTTCACCTGAATTAAATGGCAGTGAATAAACTCCGCGGGGCGGAGTGATCCAATGATAGGCATAGCCTACATCAATATAATCGGAGTATTTATAGAGATTAAAACGTTGGCGACCTGCCATAAGCATAAGTTTGTCGCTGATGTCATAGGAGATATAAGCCCATTCGAATTCAGCGCTATAATCGTTACTGCCTCTGGATAGCACTTGTGCAGTAGCTCTTAAGCCACTACCAAGATCGGCGGTAAATTGTAAGGCAACTTTGGAATCATTATTAAAATCGAGTTCTTTATCGTAACCATAATAGCTTTTATCGTCACTTAGACTCGAGCCCGCGACAATAGAGGCAAATCCATTTATTTGAACATCGGCATAAAGAGACGGCATATAAAGTGTGCTGAATACGCAGAGGGCAACTGTACTTTTTCTCATGGCAGAATACCTTGTTGAGGGAATACAGTATAAAGGTAGTTGATAATTAGTAGATTTCACCTTTGTGCAACATTTTTTAAGCCGCTTGGAACAAAAACAAGGTCTTTACTTGTTAATAGAGGTTTCACAGGTGAGTTTAATGAAATGAGGCGTGCTCAATAACAGACTTTAATAAAGTAAAGCCTAATGTATTTATCCATAAAATAGGAATTAAGTATGGGTGAGCAATATTGATATAAGCACATTTTGGTAACATGTGCTAAGTAGAAATACTCATCTTCAAGATGCGAGTTTTCGCACCTTGAAGCGTAGATTTAGCGATTAATTAATAATGTTTAGCCAGAAAATCGGCTAAATGTTGGTTAATAAATTCCGCTTGTTCGAGAGTTGATATGTGTCCTGCCGCAGGAATATGCACAAGTTGGCTGCCGTCAATGGCATCACTCATCAGGTAACTTTCCAATACGCTGCGGGCCTTATCTTCCACGCCAGCCATGATGAGGCAGGGTAGCGTCAATTGCTCGGCGTATTCCATGGTATCGCGACGACCAAAAATCATTCGTCCAAGTTTAACTATCGTGAGGATTTGCTCCGCTGTGATACTGGCAAGTGACTGTTCAAAGTCCGTAACCAGTTCGGGAGTGCTATTCGCGGCATCATTGGCGAAGAATAAAGGTGAAATTGCACTGATCAGCGGCGCAGGGATCGCCTTAGCGGCGGTAATCATATCCAGCATGCCATCATATTTCGCACGGGTGACTTCGGGTTCGAAGCCGATAAAACTGTTGAGCATAACGAGGGTTTTAACTCTTGTTGGTGCTTTCAGTACCAATTCTGCGCCCCACATAGCACCGACAGATTGTCCGACAACACTAAAGTGAGTTATCTCAAGAGCATCCATTAGCTCAAGCATTTGATCGGCAATATCGAGTAGCGTTTTGCAGTTATTGGGCAGTAAATCTGACTGACCATGGCCCCAAAGTTCAGGCACTATGCAGCGATACTGGGCGCTTAAGGTGGCAATTTGAGGCGCCCACATAGCGCTATCCCATAAATAACTGTGCCCAAACAACAATACAGGGCCTGAGCCGACATCAAGGTAACTTAATTTTCGATCGGCAATAACAAGCTGCTGGCGGTGTGAAGAAAAATCCATAAAACCTACTTTATCAAATATATCATTGTGTTAAACCGCATTTTGGCGCCAATTTTGACGATATAGCGCTATGCTTAACCTGTGTTGACTGATCTTGGCGAGTATTTCGTGATTAGGGCTGAGCGATACGCAGCACGTATTCATCTATTAGATTGTCTAATCGGGCGAGTACTGCATCTTTTAGCAACATATCACTGTTTTCTAACAGGATTGCCAGTTCGGCACGATCGAATTGTGGCAACAATAACTGTGCTACAGGGAAATAGCTGATGTGCCAAGGCTCAGGACTTACCGCACTTTGTCCCTGCTGAAACGGGAAGTAAAAGCCAAAATCATGGGCATTTTCTACCAGCCAAGCATGCAATTTAGCGCAGGGACCACCCTGAACATATTCAGCTTCAACAAGGCGCAGGACTTTAACATCAATTTGAGCCGCATCGAACACATCGAGATCGGTACCCCAATGGTGGCGTGAAGCGCCAGGCAACGCCGACCAGAGCAAAATCAAGTCAACTATGGCATCGTCACTTAAGCCCTGAATATTGACCGGTAACTCATTGGCATCCAATACCGCGCGTTTACCGCTAGCCTTGGCATTCCAAATTGCCAGTTGCCGTTCAAAGGGACGATGTGCCGAGCAAATCGCGAGTTTTATGCCCGCATCTTCAGCTTTTGCCGCCATAGACTTAAAGGCGATAGCTGTGTTCTCCTCTAACCCAAAGCTATGATAACCAAGGTGATACGGGCTTAAATAATCCACTAATTCAGGGGAGCTTAAGCCGTAAAGTTTTGCGGTTTCGGGACGGATCTTCAGATGTGCTAACACAGTAATTGTTCCAAAATGACTTCATAACACAGGGCTAACTGCTCAAGGTCGTCCACTTTAACGCATTCATTCACTTTATGAATGGTGGCGTTGACAGGGCCAAGCTCTAACACTTTGGCGCCCGTTGGTGCGATAAAGCGACCGTCTGATGTGCCGCCCGTGGTTTGCGGATCGGTTTCATAACCTGTGACTTGGCGGATCGCGATACGGGTTGCATCTAATAACGGGCCATCACCGGTTAAAAATGGTAGTCCATTGAAAATCCAGCTGATATCGTAGTCTAGCTCATAGGCTTTCAATAGAGTTTCAACTCGCTCAATCAAGATTTCGGCGGTCACTTCGGTGGAGTAACGGAAGTTAAACATCACTTCCAGTGCACCAGGGATCACATTTGATGCACCTGTGCCGCCATTAATATTGGCGATTTGGAAGCTGGTGGGCGGAAAGAACTCATTGCCATTATCCCAGTGCATTTGACTTAGCTCGGCTAAGAAAGGCGCGGCTTTGTGGATTGGATTATCGGCAAGGTGTGGATAGGCCACGTGGCCTTGAATGCCTTTCACGGTTAAGTTGCCGGTTAAACTGCCGCGGCGACCATTTTTGACCACATCGCCCAGCTTTAGGGTTGATGAGGGTTCGCCGACTAATGCCCAAGTGATCTTCTCGTTGCGCGCTTCTAAGGTATCAATGACTCGCGTCGTGCCGTTGATGAATGGACCTTCTTCATCGCTGGTGATCAAAAAGGCGATAGAGCCATTGTGATTTGGGTGTTTCGCTATGAAGCGTTCGGTGGCAATCACCATAGCCGCGAGTGAGCCTTTCATGTCCGCTGCGCCGCGGCCATACAAGTAGCCATCGATAATGGTGGGCACAAAAGGCGGCGTGTGCCAGCGGCTCACATCGCCTGTTGGCACAACGTCTGTGTGACCCGCAAAACAAAAAACGGGGCCTTCATTACCACGGCGAGCCCACATATTGGTGGTGTCTTCAAATACCATAGGTTCGATATTAAAACCGATGGCGCTGAGTCTTTCAGCCATTAAGGTTTGGCAGCCTTCATCAAGCGGTGTCACCGAAGGGCGGGCGATCAGCGCTTTTGTCAGTTCTGTAACGGGATAATTGTCGGCTGGCATCATACTGAGAATACTCTTTTATAGGCGGCTTCATCAAAGCCAATCAGCACTTGTTCACCGACGACTAAGACGGGGCGTTTGATCAGTGTCGGTTGCGCCAGCATAAGTTGAATGGCTTTGGCTTGATCGATATCGGTTTTATCTGCGTCACTGAGCGCACGAAAGCTCGTGCTGCGCTTATTGAATACGGTTTCCCAGCCTGAGGTTTTACACCATAATTCGAGGTCTTCTTGACGTAGGCCGTCATCTCTAAAATCATGGAAATGAACTGGAAGTTGATGATTTTCAATCCATTTACGTGCTTTACGCACTGTATCGCAATTCTTAATACCGTAGAGGGTCAAAATGATGCTCCAGTGTGGATGGACGCTTGGCTTGCAAGCATTGATTTTACTGGCATTGTGGCATTGTGCGTCGCATGTCACAAGTGGGATGTGTTGCCGATATCTGGTGATTAATAAAACGTTAATTTTCTAGAGATAATAATCGCTGGTGACTTGCTTTGGTTTAACTTTTTAACACTTGTCTAACTTAAGTGCCTTGTATATATTGTTTTTTCATTAAAATCAGTTTGATTTAAGCATTGAAGTCAATGCGCTTTTAAAGGATTAAGATGCACAGCGATGTTTCATTGCAGCGATTTAAGCAATTTCCGCGCTTGATGTGGATATTTTTGTTTGGGTCTTTTATCACCCGTGGCAGTTATTACATGGTGTGGCCATTCTTAGCCGTTATTTTATATGAGAAATTTGCGCTAAGTGCCACTGAGGTCGGCATGGTCTTGTCCAGCGCCGCGATTATTTCGGTATTTACGAGCTTTGTTGGTAGCTCATTGTCCGACAGAATCGGTCGTCATAAGCTGATGTACCTGACGGGCATTCTCTATATCATCTCGTTTTCGTTATTGGCTGAAGCCAATTCTGTCGAGGGGTATGTGGTCGTGATGCCCCTGTGCTCTATGGCCACTTCACTGTGGCGACCGCTGACATCCGCCGCTATTGGCGACATTATTGCCGATCCTAAGACACGCGAATTGGCGATGCAGTCGCTGTATTTTATCGTCAACGTTGGCTGCGCCGTTGGCCCTATGCTGGGGGTATGGCTTGGTCTTACGGGCAAGCAATCCAGTTTCTACCTTACTGCAGTGGCCTTTGCCGTGTTGTTGGCCTTGTTATATTGGGGATTTAACCATCAAACCCGTCAGGAACTTGCTATGGCGGCTGGCGCCTCATCGAGTGACAATTTAAGTGGCGATACGAGTAGCAGTGAAAGTGACTTTGTAAATGACATGACAAGTGATGGTGTTAATCGTGGTGTGAATGGCTTATCGACTGATGCAGAGGCGAGCACGAAAAAAGCGGCAGTCGTGAGCCGTAAGCAAATTATCGCCATTCTATTGCAAGATAAACTGCTGCAATGTTTAATTTTTGCCAATATTTTGTGTATGTTCATTTATGCCCAAATGGACAGTTCGTTGATCCAATATCTTACTCGCGCAGGTGCGCCTGATTTGCTGACGTTAATTTCTGGCATGATTTTCACCAATGCTATGGTGATTATCTCCACCCAATTTTTGCTATTGAAACTCATGGCCCGTTTTCCGCTCGTCAAACGGATTCAAATCGGATTGCTATTACTGATCGGATCACAAATCTGGCTGGCATTTAATCCGCTGGATCTATTTTGGGGCTGGATTGGTGCGATTGTGGTGATGAGCGTCGCCGAGACTATTTTGTTCCCCACTATGAATGTGCATATCGACCGCTTAGCCCCTGATCATCTTCGCGGCGCCTACTTTGGGGCTGCTTCATTCTATGACTTAGGATTTGCGCTCGCGCCCCTTGGAGGTGGCATCATATTGGATCATTTTGGCGGTCAGTGGCTGTTTTTGACAGGCGCTTTACTCTCGGTATTGGTGATTTATCTGTACAGTATTTTAGATAAATTGCCGCGCCCCGATTTTGCCATGTTCAAAGTAGATTAGTTTACTAGAGTCATGTAGCCGTTATTCGCAGGGAACGTGATGCTTAGCGTGAGAATGGTCGAAATAGATTCTCTCAAGCCTGTGTATCGGTGCAGCTTGGCGAATTCAAATACTGTGTATAGGCTTGGTTTTTAAAAATTTAAAAGGCTGGCTCATGATGGTGAGTCAGCCTTTTATTATTCAGAAAACAGCCGATAAACGATTTATTCGAAATGGTTAAATTAGAGCTGTACCGTAAAGATCACGTCTTTGCCCGCGGTGACACTGCCTTGGGCTTTGTCGAGGTATTTGACATCTTCCATGTTCGCCAGCACGACAGGAGTGAGTAGGCTGTCGACTTGATCTTTTAGATAATCAATATCGAATGACAGAATCGGATCGCCGACTTTCACTTCTTGACCTTCCTGGGCCAAACGTTTAAACCCTTTGCCTCTCAGCTCGACTGTACCTACACCAAAGTGAACAAATAGCTCTAAACCTTGGGGAGACTCAATGCTGAACGCATGATTTGTCTCAAAAATTTTACCTATGGTGCCGTCGATAGGCGCCAGAATTAATTCGCCTTTGGGGGCGATAGCGATGCCATCACCGACAATCTTTTCAGCAAAAACCACGTCGGGGACTTTTTCAATGGCGACGATATCGCCGGAAACGGGGGCATATACCATGATACCGCCAGCTAATTGAGTCTGGCCCGATACCAAGCGCCTTATTCGGCTTAAAAATCCCATAATCTAGAGCCTCTTTTGCTTGTTTTTGTCATTGTTTTTGTTCTGTAATGCAGCATAACGAATAAATGTCTCTATTTATAGCTTGTTATACACTGCTGTAAGCTTGCAATTCTATCTTGTTGTAATGCCGTGTGAGCTAATGCCGAAAATTGTGTGATGCTGCCTTGGCAAATGGCCGCTTTCACTTCTAAGAGTGAGCTTAAGTTAACACTGAGTTCGTCCAAGCCCATGCCGATTAACAGCGGCGCAATTTGCGGTGAACTGGCGAGTTCACCGCACAGAGAAACTTTAACATTAGCGGCCTTAGCTTGGGTTATTGTCATGTTAATTAAGGCTAAAATGGCAGGCGAAAGGGACGGATAGTCACGGGTAAGCTGCGGGTTTGTCCTATCGGCTGCCATTGCATATTGGGTTAAATCGTTGGTGCCAATGCTGACAAAATCAAGTCTTGGCAGCATAGCGTTGAGGTTGAATACCGCAGCAGGGGTTTCGACAACGATACCGTAGCTAAGTTCGCCATAGCCTTTCTCTTCTTCTTCCAAGGCATCTTGGCACTGGGCAATAAGTTCAAACACTTCGTCCAATTCTTCGACTTGATTGACCATAGGGAACATCAAACGGATCGGGCCATGGTTAGCGGCACGCAAAATTGCCCTCAATTGGGTTTTAAATAATTCTGGGTGCGCCAAGGTGTAGCGAATGCCGCGAAGACCTAAGGCAGGATTATCTTCAATTTCTTGGCATAAACAGGGGAGTTCTTTGTCTGCACCGATATCTAAGGTGCGGATGGTAAAGGTTTTACCGCCTAGGGCGTGCAATGCATCGCAATATAAGCTGTATTGGGCTTTTTCATCGGGCAGGGTGGCGACGTTCATCAACATAAATTCGGTGCGAAACAAGCCTATTCCATCGGCGCCGACATCGCTGACATGGGTGATGTCGTTGAGATTACCCACGTTTGCCATGAGTCCCACAGTATGACCGTCTTGGGTTTGCGCTGGGACATCCTTGTAAGTTTGAAGTGCTGCGCGCCTTGCTTGTTCATGGTGAAAGGTAACTGTGAGTCTTGCCTGTTGGTCTGGATTGGGATTGACACAAAGTTCACCCGCGAGTGCATCGAGCACTAAGGGCGTACCGTTGGGAATAGAGTCTGCGTCGAACTGACAACTTAAGATGGCAGGAATGCCGGCTGCTCTGGCTAAAATGGCCGTATGGCTCGTTAAACCGCCCGTTTTCAGTACAATACCGCAGAGGTTTTCCCGTGGTAGTAAGGCAAATTCGGCGGGTGTCAAATCCTGCGCTAATAAGATAGTGGGTCTATCGAGTTTTTCGAGCCCTTGAGCTAAATGGCCGTTTATCGCCGCGACGACTCTTTGGCCCAAACAGCGTACATCTTGGGCTCTATTGGCTAAATAGGGATCATCTAAGGATTGTAACTCATTGGCCTGATGGGCAAAAATACGTTCAACCGCCACACTTGCCGACAATTGTAAGGTGCGAATGGCATCGTTCACTTGCTCGATTAATTCATCGTCTTCTAATAACAACAAATCGGCTTCGATTAACTGATAATTTTCGGAGTCGCTGTCGAGTGCAGCTTGGCTGTGGGTCAGTTGTGCCTGTAGTTCTTGCAAGGCTTTGGCAAATTTACCCTGTTGTTGAGGGATTTTAGACAGGGGAATAGGGCGATAATCGAGGTGGTGTTCGGTGTGGAGTAGGTGAAGTGCCTGTCCAAAGGCAATTCCCGATGACACTATAATCCCCGTTATTGACATATCCCTTCCTAAATTAACCACTGAACTGAGTGTCCGTTAGCGATAGCGAGTCTAGTTGAGTGACGCTAAGCTTGTAAAGCGTTTGTATGTAAAGCATTAGCATGTCAAGACGGTCGAGACGAGTTTTTTGCGTGTCGGTTAAACCTGCAGATAAACGCATTTTAGCGTAAGAAAAGGCCTAGCTTAGGGTAATGAGCAGCTCAGAGACTTTCTCAACCGCGGCCTGTGCCTGTTCACCTTCGGCAAACACTCTTACCGTGACGCCAGAATATAAGCCTAAGGTTTGTAGTTTAAACAGACTCTTAGCACTGGCTTGCTTACCATTACATTCGACCATGACATCACAGTCAAAGGTTTTGGCTTCTTTAACCAGTAAGGCTGCTGGACGGGTGTGAATGCCATGTTTGGCGGTAATGGTGACTGTTTTTTCGTACATAGTAGATGAGCTCATATTTAAAGGGGTATTACACTTCGTCTTTCGATTCTATGATGTGATAGCCCTGTTTTTTCAAGGCGGCGACGGCACTTTTGAGGCGATTATTTTTTACTAAAATGTAATCGGTATCAAAGGTCGAAATCGCAAAAATACTGATTTGTTCGTCCGCTAAGGTGCCAGACACTTTAGATAAAATGCCTGTCATCGAAAATCCCAGTGGCCCGAGTACTTCAAAGCAACACCAGCCCGGTTCTTGCTCTAGGCTGTCGAGTTCCATTTCACTGGAAACGACTAAAGATAAACCTTCTTGGGTCTTACCAATGAAATACATGTCCTGTGCAAAAACCTCACTGGGCAATACGGCATTCGGGCTAAAGCTATGAATTGTGTACTGTTCAGGGTGAACGGCTAAGGTCATTCGCATGGCAGTGTCTCGGTTGGATTTTTAAGGCTAAAGCATACCGCATATCAAACGTTAGCGTGACAGAGAATTTGTGGTTAATGGGATTTTGTCGTTGAAATTCATTATTGGTGAGATAGCGGTTAACAAGCGTTACCAGAAGGTTTACCCAAAGAAAAGGGCGCCCTATGGCGCCCCAATCGACAAGTCATGCCGTTCTCATACACTTTAGTTAGATTTTAAACTGGCCTAAGGTGCGGGACATGTCTTGGCTAATGTCTTGCAGTGACTGAGCTGCATGGCTATTACTTTCGTTAGCTTTTACTGAGACTTCGGTTAATTCCGAAATATTACAAATATTTCGATTAATTTCTTCGGTCACCAGTGATTGCTCTTCGGTGGCGCTGGCTAATTGTGTGTTCATGTCACTGATATGGGCAATCAATTGCAGAATCGCCGCCATGGCTTTACCCGCTTCGTGGGCTTGGGCCTGTAGCTCATCGGATTGCAGTTGAGTTTGATTGTTGCTCTTCATCACTGAGCCAACACCGGATTGGATCTCGCTAATGATTTTTTGGATCTCATTGGTCGAGTCTTGGGTGCGAGTAGCAAGGGCGCGGACTTCATCGGCAACTACGGCAAAACCACGGCCGTGGGTCCCAGCTCGAGCAGCTTCAATGGCGGCATTAAGGGCGAGTAAGTTGGTCTGCTCGGCAATGCTGCGGATCACATCGAGAATGCTACCGATTTGCTGTGAGGCGACGCCCAGCTTTTGGGTGATGACTTCAGAGGCTTTTAATTCTGCCACCAGTTTTTCTGTGTTGCTGACTGTGTTGTCGATCACGACTTGGCTTTGCTGCGCTTGTTCTTTTACGCTGTTCGCCGCATCGGCCGCTTGCTGGGTGTTGCTCGCCATTTCATGGGTGGTCGACAGCATTTGATTGACGGCTGTGGCGACGCTGCCAGTTTCTCTGTGGATATGTTCAGCACTCTGATTGGACTCTTCAACTGCAATCAAAAGCTGTTTTGCATCTTTATCTAATGCTTGGCCTAAAGGTTGTAAATGGCCGACCATGTCGCCAATTTTTTGGGCGAACATGTTGAAGGCGCGGGCGAGATGGGCAATCTCATCTTTACCTTGAGCATTAATGCGCTGACTTAAGTCGCCTTCGCCTTGGGCAATATCTTCAAGGGCATCAATAGCATCATTTAATGGTGAGGTGATGGAATGGTTAAGCACAAGGAAGAAGGCAAAAATCGGCACTGAAATCAAAAACATGATAATTAGATAGTCGATAATGACTGACTTTAAGCTCGCTTTGACATCGCTAAGATAAGCGCCTGTTATGACTGTCCAACCCCATTGTGGGTAGTAACGGGCTTCTGCGAGCTTATCTTCGATGGCACGTGTCATAGGATCGGCGATAGGGTATTCGAGGGTCGTTTTCGATTTAGCACGCGCTAATGGCAGCATAGTGGCTAAGGGATTTGTGCCATTAGGTAACTTGAAGGTTAATGCTGAGGTGCCAATAAGATTTGCGCTATCCCCGTGGGCGAGGATTTGATTATTATCATCAATAACAATGAAGTAGCCTGAACCTGAATAGCGAGTTTGATTGATTAAATCCGCGGCGATTTGTTTAGCTTCTGCTTCGCTAAACTTACCTTTGAGCGCATCCTGACGATGCACATCTATCACACTTAACATGCTGGCGAGCTGACCGTCTATCTGCAACCATTTCTGTTCAATTAAATTGCTGTACTGCTCTTTAATTGAAAAACTGGCAAAACACACAGTCCCTATCGCGGCCATAAGGAGCATCATCATTAAGCGTTGTAAAATGGTAAACCGGCGCAAAAACGTGATCATTTGGATTCCTTAAGGACTTATTATTGTGCATCAATATACCTGCGAATCAATCTCAATTGAATCGTCTGTGACATAAATTAAGCAAAAGCCGTTATAAAATATGAGTTTCTTTGATCTAAAGCAGGGAATAGTGATAGGGAACTTTAATCTGTTGCATTATGGGGCATGTTCTTATTAAGTTAGGCCGTTTTATAAGTCGCTTTATGTTGAAGGTTTTATCTGATCTATTAAATATCAATAAGTTAGCGTTATGTTAATTTTACCATCTTGCTATATTAGGCTAATCAATTGTTTTAATTTTGATTTTTTACGCTTTTACGCGCAAGATTAATTCATTATTCAGTTTGAGAATCGATTATGACCACAAATACTATCGTAACGTCGGATGATATTTTACTGAAGTTATGCCACTCAGTTGCCCACGTCCTCTCTAGCACCAGTGCCAGCAATGTTACCCATGCGGGTATGGTACAAAGTATTGCGCGTACTCGTCTTAAACCTGATCTCGGTTGTTTCTCGATTTTTGATGGTGGTTTTTCAGGCCTAGTGGTGATTAACTTTTCAGCTTCGGCGGCGATTGAAATCTACCGTCGCTACATGCTGAACATGGGTATGCCTGAGTCTGAGCTCGCGTTTTCGCATACGTCAGATGAAGTGAGTAACGTGATGGGTGAGTTGATGAACCAAATCTTAGGGGATTTTATTAATAAAATTTCAAAAGAATTGCAAACGTCAATCAGCCAAAGCCAGCCAAAAATGTTGACGATTAATAAAGAGTTAACCATATCAATCGACGCTAACTTAGACGATGCGGTTGCCCGCAGAGTGTCGTTTAGGACTGAAAATAACCATATTTTTTACCTCGAGTTTGCCATGGACAAAACCGAATTCATTCGCTTAGATGAATTTGTCTACGATGAAGAATTCGATCCCGATAGTCTGTTAGAGCAGCACAGTTCGATTGGGGGAAATAACGACTCAAATTCGAATGTTTCGCCTTGGGTTAAGATGGCCGATAAACCCGCCATTGCGACTCGTGCCATTGATAATGAAGCCGATGATTTGCTCGATCAGCTCGGCATTTAAGCAGAGTCTCTAATGTAAGACGGATGTTAACGCATTCGTCTATACAAGTGGGTGGAACTGTTTTAGTATCGACGCAAAATAATAACTAAGGTTAAATCCTCTTTATGGCATCGAAAGCGACCTCGATTGATATTGCTTATCGTGCTGGCGTATCCCAGTCAACGGTTTCCCGTGCCCTTAGAAACAGCCCGCTAGTCAATTTAGAAACTCGCCAACGTATTCAAACCATTGCCAAAGAGCTGAATTATAAGGTCGATAAAAATGCCAGCAATCTTCGCACCCAAAATAGCCATACCTTAGCGCTGTTATTGTGTGAAGACCCCACCAACGATGACTCGTTAATCAATCCTTTTTTCCTGTCTATGCTTGGCTCCATTACCCGAGCAACGGCGCAGCAAGGTTATGATTTATTGGTTTCTTTTCAGCAATTGTCCAGCGATTGGCACGCCGATTATGAAGACAGTAATAAAGCTGACGGCATTATTTTGCTCGGTTACGGCGACTACATGGACTACGAGCAAAAGTTGGAGCGATTGCTCGCGCAGAATACTCATTTTGTGATCTGGGGTGCTGAGCATAACAATAAGTCAGTACTATCGATTGGTTGTGATAATCATCAAGGCGGCTTGATTGCAACAGAGCACTTGATTTCCCTTGGTCGTAAAACTTTTGCCTTTTTAGGCGATGCCTCGAGCCACAGCCCTGAGTTTAGGGACAGATATTTAGGCCATGTGAAAGCGCTGCAAATGGCGAATATTGCAGTCGATCACACTAAGCAAGTGTCGGCAATTAGCACTGAAAGTGCTGGTTACGATGCGGCTATGGCATTGATGGCCAAAGGCGCACAGTTTGATGCTATTTTTGCTGCTAGCGATCTGATTGCCATTGGTGCTATTCGTGCGCTGAAAGAGAAGGGCATTTCAGTTCCAGAGCAAGTGGCCGTCGTGGGATATGATGATATTCCGGTGGCGAGTTTTGCCAATCCGCCATTAACGACCATTAAGCAGAACACCCAATTAGCCGGTGAAATCTTAGTCGACAGTGTACTCAAACTTATCCGCGGACAAGAGGTGAGTGCGCAGCTTATTCCGACGACCTTAGTGGTTCGCAGTTCCTGCGGCATTGATAGCGCGCCGCTTAAGCCGTTATAGATGGGTCATTATTGCTAGGAGTGTTTTTTGCTGGCAAGTCGTTGAGCACTTAATTTGCTTATTGAAAAATCGCCGATAATCCTTGGATTTATCGGATTTTTGCTTTTTGGGATCACTTAACCGCATATTGACGTAAAAACTTCGGCACATCTGCTTTGGTTTTCTTGGCGATTTTTTGCAGTAACTCGAAGGTGGGAGCATTGAGACCGAACTCTTGCTGAAGGTCTGCCAGCATTGCCAGCCACAAATGGCCAGTCATCTCAGCATCGGCTAAGGCGCGGTGAAAGGTGCCATCGCTTGGTAACTGTTTATAGCGCACTAAAGTACCTAACTGATGATTCGGCGCCGCTTGATACAAACGTCTCGCCACCAGCAAGGAACAGCCAAATTGTCCAAGATAACGATGGCGAATTTGAGCAAATTCCGCGTCTAAAAAGCGCTGATCAAATGCCGCATTGTGGGCGACTAAGTTATGATCGGCGATAAAGTCGGCAAAACGCGCCATCACTTCATTGCAGGGCGCTGCATCCCTGAGCATTTGATTGCTGATCCCTGTGTAGTCCTCAATAAAACGACTTATTCTAAATCCTGGGTTCATCAACTCTGAAAATCTTTGGGTGATCACGCCGTTTTCAATCAGCACAGCTCCGATTTCAATCGCGCGGTCCCCTTGATTGGGCGATAGCCCCGTGGTTTCAAAGTCGAGCACGACCAAAGTGTTAGCTGCAGATGTAGGCATAGATCTTACATGGACTCTATAAATGATGTGTCAGCATTGCCGTCTTTGACAGTGCAACGCTTTTAGATAAGCCGATTGTAATTCAATACGTTAGTAAATTCACTATCACATTGACGCTGATAAAAGACTTAATGCTTTGTTGATCCGGTCGAGCTTTCTTGGTTTCGCTTCCTGTTAGCATTTACCTCTATGAATAACAGTTTGGTTTGTGAGCGACCCATGCAACTCGATATTAATGGCTTAACACCCGCGCAATTTTTAGCAGAATATTGGCAGAAAAAACCTTTGGTTATCCGCCAAGGATTCAAACATTTTCAAGATTTAATCTCGCCCGAAGAGTTAGCCGGCTTAGCCATGGATGAGCTGGTGGAATCTCGGCGAGTGTACCAACAGGCAGGGCAATGGCAGGCTGAATTTGGCCCTTTTGATTCCTACGATCATCTCGGTGAACGGGATTGGACTTTGATCGTGCAAGCATTGAACAACTGGGTGCCCGATGCAGAAGCCCTGATCCAATGTTTTGATTTTATTCCGCGCTGGCGTTTAGATGATGTGATGGTGAGTTTTGCCACTCCTGGCGGTGGCGTGGGGCCGCATATCGATCTGTATGATGTGTTTATTTGCCAAGGTTCGGGACGTCGCCGCTGGCGCGTGGGCGATCTGGGGCCGCACAAAGAGTTTGCCGCCCATCCCGCTTTGCTGCACACAGAAGCCTTTGAACCGATTATCGATACTGAGTTGTTGCCCGGCGACATCCTTTATATTCCCCCTGGATTCCCCCATGACGGCATAACCTTAGAACAGTCTTTAAGTTTTTCAGTTGGTTATCGTACAGCTTCCGCCAAAGATATGGTAAGTGCTTTGGCCGATCATCTGTCTGAGCAAGATTTAGGCACACAGCAGATTGAAGATCCAGACCGCGAGCAGACAACGCGCAGTGGTTGTGTTGATAATCGTGATTTAGCGCGGTTACGCACGCAACTGACTAATATGTTAACCGATGAACTGGTGAGCGAGTTTTCGGGCCGCTATTTAACTCAATCTAAATGCGCCCTCGATTTACCCGATGAGCCATTGGACATCACGCAAGACGAAGTGCTCGCTTGGCTCGATGAGCAGCCGCTTATTCGCCTCGGCGGACTGCGTTGTTTGTATTTTGATATCAATGTGGGACAAGGCGTTGTCTATATTAATGGTGATAAGTATCAGCTCTCTGCCGAATTGGCCGCGGTGATCCCACTCCTGTGTGATAGCAATCAGTTAGATAAAACCGCCTTAGCCCCCTGGTTAGCCGATGCCGATTTGCTTACGCAGCTGACTGAGTGGGTGAACCTCGGTTACTGGTACTTTGAAGACCTGAGTGATGAAGAGTGTTAAGGCTGAATTAGATCTAAAGCCTTACAGGTTTAAAAACTGAACAGTTTTTAAAGTGGCATGTCAGCGACTTACTGACATGGTATTCTTTTATCAATGGATTGATAGTAATGTCATTTGCATAGTACTGTTCAGTCATACTGAGCAATGAAAGCATTGGTCAAAGTCGAGGTCGTAACTCAACCAAATTCACTTAGTTGTGGCACGCCCTGCCATCGGAATAAAAAAGGAGGCTAATTAGCCTCCTTTTTGTGGTTTAAATCTTACTGAGTGGATTACGCAGCACGTTCCTGTGAAGTGGTTGAAACCACTTCTGGACGCAGTTCTGCTGGGTCAAAGTCATCAACGTTGATTGATTTCATTCGACCAATTTCCGCTCTTTCCAGTAATTGCACTTCGGCATCGCTTAACACACCTAAGGCTTTACCTTCGGCGGCAACTTTATCTAACCACATAAATGGTAGACGTTTACCACTGGCTTTACAGACTTTGTCATGCAGCGGTTCAGACGCGATGATGTCGAGTAGTGTTTGTTCTTGGATCCCCACAGCATTGTGCTCAGAGTTAGTCCAGAACTGACCTTTACCTAAACGGTTACGGCTTTCACACGGTGTTTGCATGATCTTAGCGACTTTATGATCTAACACATCGCTTGGGCGTTTCAGTGGACGACCGAATGGGAACATCACCACACGTAACGCGCCGCCAAGGCCCATAGGGAAGTTATCCAGTAAATCGTCTAAAGAAGCTTGCAGCTTGTACAGCGCATCTTCAACTGCCCATTGTACTAATGGCAAGTCGTCGGTTTGACGGCCTTCATCTTCATAGCGTTTCAGCGTGGCTGATGCCAGATACAGTTGACTCAGTAAGTCACCTAAACGGGCAGAGATACGTTCTTTACGTTTAAGGTTACCACCCAAGGTTGCCATGGCTAAGTCAGAGAGCAGGGCAAGGTTGGCACTGAAACGGTTCATCTGTTGATAATAACGCTTGGTTTTATCTGAATAAGGCGCGTTAGAGAAACGGCTTGATGTTAGACCTAACCAGAAGCTACGGATGAAGTTACTGGTCGCGAAACCAATGTGACCAAAAATAGCTGCATCGAAGTTAGCTAAACCTTGACCCGATTCAGTATCAAACGCAGACTCCATTTCTGCGAGTACATACGGATGGCAACGAATTGCGCCTTGGCCGTAGATGATCATAGAACGGGTAAGGATGTTTGCACCTTCAACAGTAATTGCGATAGGCGCAGCTTGGTAGCCACGGCCTAAATAGTTATTGGGGCCAAGACACACACCTTTACCACCGTGAATATCCATGGCATCGATAACGCATTTCTGCATTCTGTCTGTCAGGTGATATTTCACAATCGCAGAGATAACCGACGGTTTTTCACCTAGGTCGATACCTGTAGTGGTCAACGTGGTTACCGCATCCATCAGATAAGCGTTACCGCCGATGCGTGCCATTGGCTCTTCGATACCTTCAAGCTTGCCGATAGGCAATTTGAACTGACGACGAATGCGAGCATAGGCCCCTGTTGCCAGCGCTGCGGTTTTCACGCCGCCAGCTGAGTTTGATGGCAGTGTGATACCACGGCCCACAGATAAACATTCCACCAGCATGCGCCAGCCTTGACCAGCCATTTTCGGGCCGCCAATGATGAAGCTTAATGGTACGAATACTTCGTTGCCGCGAGTCGGACCGTTTTGGAACATGCAGTTGAGCGGGAAGTGACGACGACCCGTTTCTACTCCTTCCACATCGGTAGGGATCAAAGCACAGGTGATGCCGAGTTCTTCTTTATCGCCAAGGAGATGCTCTGGATCGCGCAGTTTAAAGGCTAAGCCTAATACTGTCGCGACAGGGGCTAAAGTGATGTAACGCTTGTTCCAAGTCAGCTTCATCCCCAGAACTTCTTCACCTTCCCATTGGCCTTTACACACTATACCAAAGTCAGGAATAGAGCCTGCATCGCTACCTGCTTCTGGGCTGGTCAGAGCGAAACAAGGGACTTCTAAGCCTTTGGCTAAACGCGGTAAATAATGGTTTTGCTGCTCTGGCGTGCCGTAATGTTGCAGAAGCTCTCCAGGGCCTAAAGAGTTAGGTACGCCAACAGTTGAAGCCAACTCACTGCTTAACCCCGCCAGTTTTTGTAACACACGAGATTGGGCATAAGCTGAATATTCTAAACCGCCGTATTTTTTCTTAATGATCATGGCGAAGAAACCGTGATCTTTCAGATATTGCCATACGTCGGCAGGCAGATCGGCAAGTTGATGTGACACTTGGTGTTGATTCACCATGCGGCACACTTCTTCAACAGGGCCATCGAGGAAGGCCTGTTCGTCTGCACTTAAACGCGCAACTGGGTAGTTATGGAGTTTTTTCCAGTTCGGGTTACCCGCAAACAGATCCGCTTCCCACCAAGTGGTGCCGGCTTCAATCGCTTCTTTCTCTGTTGAAGACATTTCCGGCATGATGCCGCGATATACCTTCATCAGTGGACGACTGATCACATTTTGTCTAAATGCACTGATATTTAACGGCAGCGCGATCACGAGGAAAACGATCCAAGAGATAGGGCCGACAACATCGAGTGTCCATCCTGCTGTCATCACAACAGCGGCTGTAATAGTGGCAGTGAGCAAAGATACCCGAAGGTAAGCTAGGGCTCCTAGCACTAAGATCATGGCGATGATCCAAAGTAGGGTAGTCACTGTAATTCTCCTTAAATATGACCGAGTGCCAACCACAGGTCATAGAGTGTTTTATTGATTGCGATCACAATTATAGTTTGTGGTCAGACCTGTGTCGCATAAAAGTTAAACCTAAGAGAATTTTAATACAAGTATTTTTCAAACAATTGTTTAAATTATTTGTCAGCTTTGATCATTCCACAAATGTCATCAACTAGTTACAATGCCAATAAGTAGTTTTTTTGATTGATGATAGGCGAGAAATATGTGCGAGTTACTGGCGATGAGCGCCAATGTGCCGACCGATATTGTGTTTAGTTTTACGGGATTAGCACAACGTGGTGGTGTAACCGGTCCCCACGTGGACGGCTGGGGTATTACTTTTTACGAGGGGAAAGGCAGCCGTACTTTTAAAGATGCTTGCCCGAGTAGCGAATCGCATATTGCAAAATTGATCAAATCCTACCCGATTAAAAGTGAAGTGGTGATAAGCCATATTCGGCAGGCTAATCGCGGCTGTGTGTCTTTAGAGAATACTCATCCTTTTACCCGCGAATTATGGGGACGTTATTGGACCTATGCCCATAATGGGCAATTGACGGACTATCTGCCCAAGTTTCATGTCTCGCGCTATCAACCCGTAGGCGATACCGATAGCGAACTTGCTTTCTGCTGGATTTTGGAACAAGTCGCCCAGAAGTTTGGCGGTACTAAACCTGAAGATATGTTGGCAGTTTTCCATTACGTCGCAACGTTGGCCGAGCAAATCCGTGCGTTAGGTGTGTTCAACATGATATTGAGCGATGGCGAGCATTTAATGAGCTATTGCAGTAATAACTTATGTTACATCACTCGCCGCGCGCCGTTTGGTAAAGCGAAACTTATCGATACCGATGTGGTGATTGATTTTGATAAGGAAACTACCGCCCATGATGTGGTGACTGTGATTGCGACTCGCCCTTTGACCGAAAATGAACAGTGGCGCGTTATGCAGCCGGGTAACTGGAAGCTGTTCAGATTGGGTGAGCTGTTAATCGATCTCTGATGTGATACCACTGAGCTAAATAATGAGGGCAAGCGGATTTACGGTTGACTTTGTTTTGTTCAGGTCACTTTATTAAAAAGTTCGAGTCAGTATCTAACATACCTTCTAGCAATCAGTGATGAACCATTAGCCATGAACATTAACTGAACTTAGAGGTAGGCCCTAAGTTCAGTTAGATATAGTTCAGTTAAATATAGTTCGGTTAGATATAGTTCGGTTAGATATTAGTTCGGTTAGATATTAGTTCGGTTAGATATTAGTTCGGTTGGGCTTTAGTTCAGTATTGTGAAGCTAAGGCTTTGTATCATTGGGTTAAGTTTATACATCTTAACTCAATGCCTTACCGATTAACCTTCAGTCGTGCCGAGCAGTTTAGGCACTAGCGGTTTCTCTGCAATGTCTGCTGGTATGGTTTCTTGGTGCGGCACTTCATCGAAGTGATATTTAAGTAACTTAATATCGAGCTGCTTACTGCCTTTTTCAAAGTGAGTTAACCGCACGGGCAAATACGCTAAGTCAGGCGCCATCCAGAAGAAGGTTTGACGTTTTTTATTGTCACGCACGACTTCGATTTTGACTGTGTCGTAACTGCCGCTGTCGATGTTCATTCGTTCTTTACCGATCACATGAAACTTGTATTCATCGACTTCGTTGTCCTTGACCATCTTATAGTCGAGCACTTCTTTGCCCGCCATCATATCTAGCCTAAATTGCAACTGCACCATAAGAGGATCAAAGATTTTATCATCATAGGGAAACTTGCCTTTTTCATCTTTGTAACGGGTATGAATAAAGCCTTGAGCTTTGGCGAATGCGGTTTGCTCCGTGTAATTAGGCCCGACACCTTGGCGTTGTTGTAAGTAACGCAAAGGACTGAGCTGCGTATCATTTTGAGTAAATTCACTCAAGATGTGACGCACATCGGTTAACAATAACAGGCTGAGATCGCTATCAAAACGATACTTAAACACGCCATCTTCGGGATTGGGTAGCGTGTATTTGGCTTTTCCTAATTCAATGTCTCCATAGTTGACTTGGTATTCGGCCGTCTGCGGTGTTAGCGGCGTTGGCGCTGCCATGGCAAACATACTTTGAGTGAGGACGGTAAAACTCACTAATAATGTGGGAATGGTACGCAAAGAATGCTCCTTGGGTCGCAGGTTTTCACCTTGTATCACTACAGAATGGTCGGTAGTGGTTGATAAAAAAGTGTCGAGTAGCATGCTTACTTACACAGTTCTGGGTCAATCAGTTGAGTATAAATCAATTATCGGATCGACTGTAAGCAGGTTATAGCCGAGGACGACGTTTCTGTAAATAGAGATGTAAATAGTTTATGGATCAATATATTAAACTAAAATGGCATTGCCATGACTAAAGTCACCAGATCCGGGCGCCACTCGTATTCAGACAAACTAATTTTGCCGCAGTTCACTGTTATCCCTTCAATTCTTAACAATTCCATCTGTTCTTGAAAGAAGGTTGAATTTTTCTCGAAGGATATTTTGCCTTGACTATTGAGTACCCTATGCCAAGGGAGTGACAAATGTTCGGGAGCTGCTTTCAGCGCTTTTGACACATAACGCGCTCGTCCCGGTAATCCTGCATAATCGGCTATTTTGCCATAGCTGCTGACTTTACCCTGCGGGATCATGGCGACGATATGCCAGATTTTCGCCATAGGAGACAAGTCCACTGCTTGGGGCTGTTTTCTCGCTACACTCTGTTTATCTTGTTCAAGGTATTGATACAGTGGTGATTTTTCTTTAGGAAACGATGCCATTGAATTGTTAACCCTCAGCTTAATGGTATTGATACCAATCACATTAAATATCTAATCAGTTCAAAGCCTCACAGGTATTTAAATCTCAGGCGCATTGACGCAGAAATCGTTATTCTCTTTTAAGTCAATGCAACACCGGAGTGGGATACCTGTGAGGCTCCCAAAGGGCGGGTTTCAAAACGCTTTATACTGCGTTTAAGGCTTTCGACAGAGCACCACTATGCCTTCATGCCTTCGCCTTGTCTAAAGCGCGTTGAATTCTCGCTGAATGAACAGATATTTAATACGATTGGTATGACTCACAAAGAATCACTCTCAAAAACTTTTGCTTGATGAGTTCACGCTAGTGTAACGGTAAAGCGTGGCTTAGCGGTAGATGTGAGGGTATTTGGCATTTAAAGGATTAAGCACTTCTCGATATTTTTATCGGCTAGCTCGATTACTAACAAAATATTTAAACTGTTTTTAGCTTAAATGTTGTGTAAATGGTCAAATAGTCCATAATAGCGCCAATTTTTTTGACTCGATGAGAGAAGATAACTGGCATGGCTGTACTCGATATTCTAACTATTCCCGATGAGCGCCTTAAACGTAAAGCGCAACCTGTAAAAAATATTGAAGCTGTTCAGGGATTTATCGATGATTTAATCGAAACCATGTATCACACGGACGATGGTATCGGTTTAGCGGCAACGCAAGTCGGCAGTACAGATGCCATTATCGTGATCGATTTATCTGACGGTCGCGACCAGCCTTTAGTGCTGATTAACCCTGAGATTGTTGAAAAGTCAGGTGAGTTCGTCGGTGAAGAAGGTTGTCTGTCTATCCCAGGTTATCGCGCTAAAGTGTCACGTTTTGAAAAGGTTAAAGTGACCGCCTTAGACAGAACGGGCAAAGCTATCGAAATCGAGACCGATGAGTTTTTAGCCATAGTGTTGCAGCACGAAATCGACCATTTGCATGGCAAAGTATTTATCGAACATTTATCCATGCTAAAACAACAAATCGCCCTTAAAAAAGTGCGTAAATACGCTTAATTTTTGACTTAAGTTGTATTTTAGAAGGTGGTTTTACCTATTCACTAGCCGCATTTATAGTGCGGCTTTTTTGTATTTAAAATCTAATCAAAGAAGATTAATGCTGTGATATGTGAACATAACAGCTTGTTTTTACTCTGATGAGTGGATAAGGTAATCCAAAATCTGCATTAGTTGTGGGTTCAGTTTTCATCATTAACAGCAAGTGTATGTATACGGTAGGGAAACAAATGAAACTTAAGGTAATAGCCTGTGGTATAGCCTCATTCGCAATGCTTTCACTGGGTGGTTGTAGTGCATTTTTTAACGGTAATACTACTGAGAAAAATGCGGTATCAAGTAGCTTAGTTGAATATTTATACCCTGATGAGAAGAGTCGCCAAGCCCAGCAGCCATCCTTACCTGTGCTGCGTTTACCTATTACCGTCGGCATCGCTTTCTTGCCTTCGTCCCATTGGCAAGCCGATGCAATTGATAGCCGAACTCAGATGGCATTACTTGATAAGGTGAAAAAATCCTTTGTTAAATATGACTATATTGATCGTATCGAAGTGATCCCAAGTACCTATCTTAAAAATGGTAAAGGTTTTGAAACCTTGCAGCAGGTTGCTCGCCTGCATGATGTTGATGTTATGGCATTGGTTTCTTACGATCAATTGATGCAAAGCCACGAGAACAAGTCCGCCATTCTTTATTGGACTATCGTGGGCATGTATTTAATCCCCGGCAATGAAAATGCGATTCAAACCTTTGTTGATACAGCCGTTTTCGATATGCGTAGCCAGAAGATGTTATTTAGGGCGCCAGGTATTAATCAGTTAACTGAGAGTTCAACCGCTGTTGGCGTGACGACAACCCTAAGAGAGAAATCCTACGAGGGCTTTGATCTTGCGGTGAACGACATGATAGTCAATTTAGATGACGAGCTTGCCCGTTTTAAAACTCGGGTTAAGGAAGAGCACGTCGCCACCATAGAACATAAACAAGGTTACAGCGGCGGTGGCAGCTTATCGCTATTGACACTTTCACTACTGGGCATTTTTGCGGTGCGCCGTTTTACCATCTGCCGAGAATAGTTGAAATCATTTATCAGGGGTGAGGTGAACGACAAGGAGTTTCAATCTTTTGGCCATTCCTATTTCGGGCTTTGTATTAAGTTCTTATCACTCCTTTACCCTATGTTAAATGGGCTGATTGAAACATTAAGGACTTAAATATAATGACAGAAATTATTGATAGAATTGTTTATGAAATCGAGGATGTTGAAGAGGCGGTAAACCTTGTAAAAACTATCTCGTCAGCACATGAATTGTATGCCTTATTGGACCATTATAATTGGGATGATGGTAATGAGATTCCTATTGCAATTGCGGATCATCCATTATGCGAGTTAGCCATTGCCATAAAGCTATTTTGGCTTGCTGAAGCGATGGATTGGCTAGAAATGAATGAGTTAAATGAATTAATTCCAACAAATGATGTAATAGAACCTTATCAACAGGAACATTATGATTTCGCGGTCATGCTGACTAAGCGAATTTTAAGCGGTTATTATCAGGTAAAAACTGTTTCTCATACTGAAAAAATAACAAAGACGGCGCAATATTTTCTTAAGAAGCGTGGAGTGCCTGAGATTCTGTATCAACCTATTGTGGTATGAGTGTAGAGGTATACGAAGTTGTATTAGCCTCACCATTTATTTTGTAGCTATCTGTTCGTAAACATTTCTATAAACCCCAAATCATATCCTTACAAAATAGGGCAGTGCGATCAGGGCGATGCCGATAGCGATAAGTAACGCGAGATTGGTGACAAAATAGGGATAAATCATCAGGGTGAGGCCAACAACTAAAGGGATGGGGGCCGCTTGGCGTTTGCCATAGGTGAAAAAGCCAAGACCAAAGAGGCTAAAGACTAAACTCCATAGTAATAATGCTGGATTATCAAACATCTTGAGTTCCTAAATGGTTAGCCTAGGTAGGCTTTGACCTTATCACAGTGCCAAATTGGTCAATCGATTACTTAAACTATTGGTTAAACGGCTGCGTCGTTTTATTGAGTCTAATGCTGACTATCCCGTAGCGTAATTAAGCTTTATTCATCTTATTGCTGCGATGTTGCCTTATTTCACTCGTGCTATAGCTCATATAACTCTAAGGGTAAGCCGTCGGGATCGCTAAAGAAGGTGAATTTTCTGCCTGTGTATTCGTCAATGCGGACGGGTTCAACGGTAATGTGATGGCTATGAAGATGTTCGATGGCGGTTTCAATCGATGCTACGCGAAAGGCGAGATGCCTAAGTCCACAGGCTTCGGGATAGCTTGGTCGTTTGGGTGGATTATCGAATGAAAATAACTCAATTTGACTCTTATCGGCCAGTTGTAAATCAAGTTTATAGGACTTACGTGCCTCACGGAAATGCTCTGCAAGCACGGTAAGGCCAAGAATGGTTACATAAAAGTGTTTGGACTTTTGATAGTCGCTGCAAATAATCGCTGCATGGTGAATGCCGAGTAACATCGCTTTCCTTTGTGATTTTTAAAGGGTGATCAAATAAGATAGAAAAGTTTGAGAGTATACGGTTAAAAAAAGATAGCGTCACAGTTTAGCGTGACGCTATCGGTCGATTTCACTTTTTAGCTCACCTCGGCTTTTTGCTCGTTTAATCTTCCAGCTCGAATATGGCTGAAGACAGCGGTGCAAGTTGCATCTGAACTTGTCCTTCCCCTTGTTTGACAACCAACTGCGCTTTGTTGTCTTCCAGCAAATCCTTAAGTGGATAGGTCCCATCCGTTAACTGCCATTGGTCGATAAGTGGCTTTGGCAGCTTAAGGGATAATGGCTTTGCTTGGGTTTGATTAAAGTTATTCACAATAATCAGTTTTTGGCCCGTTTTATTGGCTGTATTTTCCTCAAAGCGCACAAAGGCAAAAGTGCTGTCATCATAACCCGTTGCACTGCCATGAGTATCCATTGTGGCGGTTTGTGCGCTGCGGTTGGCGGCATCGAGTGAGTAATATTCTCCTAAAAGTGCAGGTACATTTTTACCTGTGCTTAGGTTCAGTAATTTTTGATAATAAGCCCGCAAAGTGACTTCCTTTACGGTTGATTGTCCACCATCAAACTTGCCATTGTTCATCCAGCGCTGATGGGCGGGGACGCCAACATAGTCAAAAATACTGGTGCGTGATGCATGACCAAATCCTGGGTTGTCGATGGCTTCTTCTCCCACTTCTTGGCCAAAATACACTAACGTCGGTGAAGTGCCTATCGTTGCCGACACTACCATAGCGGGTAGGGCATAGTGTGGATTCACTGCTTGGGTTGCCGTGGGCTTATTTGTGTGTAGCGATGCTAAAAATGCCGCATTACCAATACGTTGCTCGTCGTGGTTTTCTAAAAAGTGCAGCATGTGAGATTCAATATCGTGCACTTTTTCCTGATCTGCCGCGATATTAGCTGTGCTGGTTTTACCCGCCATCACGGCTTTTAGGGTGTCGTAAAGATCGACCTTATCGTACAGATAATCCATTTTGCCAAGCTGAATATAATCTCGGTACAAGTTAGGGTTATAGACCTCGGCTAAGATAAAGGCATCGGGATTTGTGTGTTTTATCTGGCTGTTGAGATAGCTCCAAAACTCCACTGGCACCATTTCGGCCATATCATAGCGAAAGCCATCGACCCCTTTCGCTAGCCAGTATTGCGCAATCTGATTGAATTTAATCCAAGAGCTTGGGAGCTCGGCTAAGTGTTGTTGCCAAAAAGCGTAATGCTGCGCCTGCGTTAAAGTGGCGAAATTGGCTGGCAGGCGAGGGAAGTCATAGGTGCCATCGGGGCGTACGCCGTAATTGATTTTTACTGTTTCGTACCAATCATTGGCATCGGGCTTGGCTAAGCGTGAGCCATTGCCAGTCCATTTTGCGGGAAATTCGTTGAATTTTCCGTCACTTAATGGGTGAGCTTCTCCGCCCAGCGGTTTAAGATTTGCGGGTAGGCTTGGCACTTCAAAGGTATGCGCTTTTCCCTTTGCCCTCTCGAAGCCATTATTAACATCAACTTTATCAACGACGTAATAGAAGTTATTATTTTTGGCATACTCCAGACTGGTATCATCATCTTCGCCAAAATCGCGCACGCCTTGGGGTTTATTAACGGATTGATAATGGCGCGCCACATGGTTTGGCACGATATCGATAATCACCTTTAAGCCGTGGTGATGGGTACGGGCAATGAGCGCTTCGAACTCGGCTAAACGGTTGGCGGGATTGACCGCCAGATCTGGATTGACGTTGTAGTAATCTTTGACTGCGTAGGGTGAGCCCGCACGGCCTTTTACCACATCGGGATCATCTGCACTCACGCCAATCGCGCTGTAATCACCAATCAAGGCATGGTGGGGAACGCCCGTGTACCACACATGGGTAACGCCTAGGTCCTTGATGCTATTGAGTGCAATATCATTGATATCATTAAACTTGCCGATGCCATTGTCGGCAATCGTGCCCCAAGGTTTGTTGGTTGGATTTTTATTGCCATAAAGGCGAGTAAAGATTTGATACACCACAGGTTTAAGCGTCATAACCTCACTCTCAGACTTTGGCAGTAACTCATTATCAAGCGCCTGCATCGATGTATTTGCATTGGTCGAGACGCTAAAAAGCGAGGCAGTTAATAAAGAGGTACTGAATAGAGCGTTTAAACATAAGCTGAGTGATGACTGTCGGCGCTGCTGGGTTTTTGCCGCTTTGGTTATAAGTAAAGCCACTATGGGAAATTTAGCCTCTTCAGGGCACTGAGTCACTCGGGAATAGATAGGCGATAAAAAGCTCAAGACTGAATTCCTTTTAGGGTTGAGTTTTTGATTGGGTGAGTTGTTTGAGCCTGAGTTAAATCGCTAGCTGAGTAACTCATGTAATTAGAGGTTTGACGGCTAGGTAAGCCAGTATTTAGCTGCGGTCTGGCTTTAAGCTCAAGGATAGTGACACCTGCGTGGGGCAATGCTAGCGCTTGATTGAGTGAAACTGTGTTGCCACTGATAATATCTGTAGCGGCGCGGTTATCGCCAAGTACACTGGCAA
This sequence comes from Shewanella sp. ISTPL2, assembly GCF_013283205.1. Taxonomy (NCBI): domain Bacteria; kingdom Pseudomonadati; phylum Pseudomonadota; class Gammaproteobacteria; order Alteromonadales; family Shewanellaceae; genus Shewanella; species Shewanella sp. ISTPL2. The sequence continues at coordinate 1,527,447 of NZ_JAAPAV010000001.1, forward strand.
AGCGGTTTACATCTAGCGTGACTGCTTTGTCATTTTTATTGTAAATCAACATGACTTTATCGGCTGAGGGCTGAGTACAGGCATTGTGTTGGGTTGGAGAATTGTGTTGAGTTAGTGACTTAAGTACTTCAGCTGTCTGTTCAGCTGATAATGGCACATTTAATATGCAGCGAAATTGCACATAGATGCCATCCTGCGGCACAAAGTGCAGTAAGTCGCCCGATTGTAGCGCTGGGGATTGTTTGCGGTAATTCAGTAGGGTTCGGACAAATTGCTGTGCTTGTCGCTGGGGTTCACTCAGCCCTTGGCCGGTAAAGGCGTTAGTGGCACTGTTGGCAAACCCGCCGGGGAAATCACTGCGCACAACGCCATCGTGACGGCCTTCTGTCGGGCTAGTCATTAACACTTCTGTACCGTAGAACAGCTGCGGAATGCGTTTGGCGGTCAGCACATAAGTGAGGGCCATCTTGTATAAGTCTATATTTTCTTTCACTAAACTGAAGATACGATTGGTGTCGTGATTGCCTTCAAATAGCACTAGCTTACTGGGATCAGCATACACAACATCGTTGGCTAACATCTCGTAAAGCTTAATAAAACCCGTATCCCAGGTTTCTGGCTCATTAAGGCTGGCAATCAATTTTTCGTATAGCGGGAAGTCCATCAAACTGGGTAAATCTGAGGTATAACCATCGTCATTGATTTTGCCCTTTTGCCAATAGGACACTGTGATGGGGTTTGCGGTCCATTCTTCACCCACAATATTAAAATGGGGGTATTCAGCCATCACGGCCTTAGACCATTTAGCAAGAAATGCTTTGTTGGCGTAGGAGTAAGTATCTTCACGTATCCCCGAAAGTCCTGCGTACTCGACCCACCAAATACTGTTTTGGATAAGATAGGTTGCCAGTTTTGGATTGCTTTGATTTAGATCTGGCATAGTGTCGGTAAACCAGCCGTCGACAAAATCAATATGATCTTGCGCTGCCGCGTAGGGATCTTGCACTGTCGTGCGCCTATGGCTGGTGAAACGGGGGCTGGTAACGCTGGATTTAATAGCACTGGATTTAGTATCGGCAGACTGCATCAAGTCAGGCTTGGATTTGCGATTATGTAGCTGCGTTTTTGTGGCATCGTTCAGCCAGTCTTGGCTAGGTAAATCGTTGAGCCACCAATGGTTAGAGCCGATATGATTCACCACAACATCTTTAATCACCCCTAGGCCAAGCTTGTTAGCCTTAGCGACTAAGGCTTTATAATCTTCGTTGCTGCCAAAGCGGGGATCGACGCGGTATAAATTGGTAATTGAGTAACCGTGGTATGAATACTGGGCTTGATTATTCTCAAGCAGCGGATTGATCCATAACTGAGTCACGCCAAGTTTTGCCAGATATGCTAAGTGCTGGCTGATCCCTGCTATATCGCCGCCATGGCGAGCATCGGGATAGTTGAGATTACTGGGAGAGTTAGCTGCGACTTGCTCTAACATATCGGCTTGATTGTCATTACTCGTGTCGCCATTGGCGAATCGGTCCGGCGTGATAAGGTAAATCACATCCTTATTGCTAAATCCTTGGCGCTCACGGCTGCCCTTAGCACGCCCTTGCAACGTATAGGGCAGGCGATAAAGAGGCGTGTCGGCTTTTGAAGCCGAGTCAGTGTTGGAAATTATTAGCTCAAAGGTTTGCGGCGCAGCTTGGGTCAGATCTAAATTGATAAACAGATAGTGAGGGTTATCAGTGTGCTCAAGGCTTTTAAGTGCGATGCCTTTTCCTTGTATATCAACCTTAATCTGCTGCGGTAAGCTTGGAAGTTCGCGGCTATACAGCATCAGCTGTAACTCAGGATTCTGCATTCCCGCCCACCAAAAAGCGGGTTCAAGCTTAACGTCCGTCGATATATCTTGCTCAAAGGTGTTTGCATAGGCCGTATTAAATGAAGAGCAAACCAAGCATAAATAAAGCGCAATCATTAGGTTTTGACGGATCATAATGTAAGCCTTTTAAAGAGAAATAAGTAAAACGTGCTGGCATGATGAATGTTAGAAATGCTGAAATCTACATAAGCAAAAGCCTGCTTCTTAATTGAAGCAGGCTTTATTTGGGGTAGTTTATAAAGAGTAACTTAACCCTAGGAAGTACTGTCTACCGAAGTATTGGATTGTTCCTGTCTGATGTTCTTCACCAAAATAGGTTTTGTTCGGTTCATCAGTTAAGTTATTAATTTGGAATAAGAACTTAAGTCCATTTTCCAGAGCGTATGAAGCTTGATAATCCACAATCGTTTCGGCATCGAAGAAAGCAAGTTGTGATTCAACAGCCACTTGTTCTGAAACATAGCTGCTACGATATCTCATGCTGACGCGAGTATCGAAACCGTCCAGAGTATAGAACAAGGTGGTGTTGAGTACGCTTTCTGATAAACCTGGTAATGGAATGGTTAAGTTTGAACCACTTAAATCTGTGGTAAATTCCACTTCACTGTCTGAATACGAGTAGCTGCCAGTGAAGCCAAGACCGCTGAGTGGCGATGGTAGGAAATCAAAGACTTGGGTATAACCTAACTCAACACCACGAATGTAGCCGCCATTGTCGTTGTTGATCGCAGTTTGATATTGACCTTCATCTTTCACTACTGGGAATTCAACACCATTATCGATAATAGTATCGGGGACGATAAATCCATTACCTTCAAAATCAAATGGTTGGATTGTAAAGTTGTTGATAAAGGATTTAATATCTTTGTAGAACAAGGCTACGACAACCGCACCTTCAGAATCTTCAAAATAGTGCTCGTAAGATAAGTCGTATTGATCTGCATAAAACGGATCGAGTAGAGGACTGGTGTTACCCCAAGCATTGTATTTTTTGTATCCCGGTGTAGCAGAATCGTCATACCAAGATCCCATGCCTGACTTTAGCTTGTCGATTGGAGGACGTGACATCACAGATGCTGCAGCAAAGCGCAGTTGATCATTTTCAGTGAGGTGGAAAGTTAAGTTGAGTGACGGTAAATAATCGGTATAGGTTTTACCTATCTCGTTACGGATATAATCGGTACTGATCACGCCAAGTTCATCAGTAATCGCTTCACCTAGACCATAGCCAACTTGTTGTAGACCTTTACTGCTTTGATCTGTTTGAACAACACGCACGCCCACGTTACCCGTGACTTTCATATCGCCTAAGTCAAACTCGAGATTACCTTGGACATAGCCAGCTAATACATCTTCATTGACCGAACCGCTTTGGATCATGGTCCAGTTATTAGACCAATTTGCTGTCGGGGTGAAAGGGGATTGTCCTGTTGCCGCTAACTGCGCGTTAACCAGCTCAATGGCTTTGTTAAAATCAACGGAAAGGAAGTTAGGGTAGCCTGATAATTCACCGCCAAAGTTGACGACATTTGTCATGTCAGTGTTCATTTGAAGCACCGGCTGGTTAGTTGGGTTTTTACCAAATTCAAAACCATAACCGGCTTGTGAACGTTGCGCATTAAACTCACGTTCTGAGTAGCGCAGACCAAAATCAATTGAAGTTAAGAAACCAGAATCTAATGCATAGTTAAAGTCTAACTTGTAAGCGACAAGATCATTTTGTTGATCGTATGGCCACATACCCACTTCTTTTAAACCCAAGGTAGCGGTATTGGTATAGTCGTTTGAAAAGCTGACATCGGCTGGGCTTAAACCATGTAGTTGATAATTAATTGATTCGGCTGAGCGTATTTCATTACCTATATCATCATATAAAACGGCACGAGTGCCGCCGTTGACGAACTCACCATCGGCTTTTGAATAGCTCACATCACCTGCGACAGTTAATGCGCCGCCATTGTTCCACTCAATATTGACTGAGCCTGATGTCAGTTCTGAATATTTTGAGTCGTTATCATTGATAACAAAAACGGCAAAGTTATCAGTACCATCAGTTGATACCGTTCCGCCTGTCATAGAACCATTTTCGACAACCGCATCACTAATAGTACCGTTTTTTAATGACTTAACGCGAAAGCCTCGGGCAAAGTTTTCGGAAGTGAATTTTGAATGGAATAAATCACTTTTTACACTGAGATTGTCTGTTGGTTGCCAATGGATAGCCGCCATATAACCATCACGTGTATCATCACCGCCTTTTTGCTGTAACTCAAAACCTTCACTGATTGATTCGGCAGCACCGTCGCCATTGACATCTTTTTTATCGTCGTTGAAACGTAAACCAATGAATTGACTGGCAACATAAGGTTGGTACAAATGGGCATAGCCTAGCGCCACACCGAGTGTATCTTCAAGGAATTTGCCTTGATAGGCAAAGCTAAGACGGTTGCCATATTGATCGGCATCGGAAATCTCATCCGCTCTGTCATTAAAACTGCCGCGAGCATTGATATTAAATGATTGGTCTTTGTCGCTTTTTAAGGGATCTGCGGTTTTTAATTCTACCGTACCGGCGACGCCACCTTCAATCAGCGAGGCTTTTGGTGTTTTATAGACGGCGGCTTGACTAATTAATTCGGATGGATATTGGTCAAACTCAATCGCGCGTTTACCGCCCGTTGTCACTTGTTCGTGTCCATTAAGCGTTGCAAAGACGAAATCACCATCAAGACCTCGAATATTGAGGCCGCTTGCTTGTCCACCAGTGCGCACTGCGGTCACGCCTGGTAAGCGAGTCAGTGCATCAGCGATTGACTGATCGGGAAGGGCGCCAAGATCATCTGCTGAAATCGATTCAGAGACGGTATCTCCAAAGCGTTTATCATTTAGTGATTTGATGACACTGGTTCTAAAGCCTTTAACTTCAATAACCTCAATAGCAGCTTCTTTTGCTTTTGCTTCCTTATCTGTGGTCACTTCATCTGCCGCATAGGAGTGCATACTGGCACCTGCGGCGATGAGCGCTAAGGTTAGCAAACTGGGTTTAAATCGCATCATATCTCTCTTCCCCTTGGAGTCGCTTTATCGCTTTGTAGAGCGTTTTATCGTTATCACCGCGTTATTTTTGCGGCCTTTTTTTGGTATATGGGCGCTTAATTGACTGCATAAGTGCTGCGTTTATGACCAAATTGTTATGCAACGGTGAAGATACTACTCCCGAGTTTCTTAGCTGAACAACAGAGTGCATACGTATTCAATACCTAGCAGAGTTAAGAATAGACTGTGATAGAGGGTGAACTCAGGGAATAAAATGATTTTATTTTGTAATCAAGTGACTGTTACTAAAAAGTAAATTTCATTGTGATGCCATGTGACTATTGGCTGCATCTTCTGCATACGTATGCAGGTGTATTGAACCTTATTTCCCTCTTCACGTATGCTCGGTAACACAAAAGAAGCCGCGATGACTTTACTCTGCAGTAACAAAACGATAACTGTTTGCTTGAGTGTGTTAGGGAAAGTTCGCTGTAGAATAATGATAAAGGGGCAACAATGAGTGAGTTAACGTGGTGGCGTGGTGCTGTGATTTACCAAATTTATCCGCGTAGCCTTTTAGATACCGATGGTGACGGCGTCGGGGATTTACGCGGCATTATCATAAAGCTGGATTACATTGCGAGTCTCAATGTCGATGCCATCTGGATTTCACCTTTCTTTAAATCTCCTATGGCAGATTTTGGCTACGACATCAGTGATTACCGTGAAATTGACCCTCTTTTTGGCACTATGCATGATTTCGATGAATTGATTGAAAAAGCCCACGGTTTAGGTATTAAGGTCATTATTGATCAAGTATTAAGTCATACCTCGGACCAACATGCGTGGTTTATCGAGAGCCGCGAAAACCGTTCGAATCCCAAGGCGGATTGGTATGTGTGGGCAGATCCTAAGGAAGACGGTACAGCGCCTAACAACTGGCTCGCGATTTTTGGCGGTTGTGCTTGGGAGTGGGAACCGCGCAGACAGCAATACTATTTACATAACTTCCTGCGTAGTCAGCCCGATATTAATTTCCATCATCCCGAAGTGCGCCAAGCTGTGCTGGATAACGTTGAATTTTGGCTTAAAAAGGGGGTAGATGGCTTCCGCTTAGATGCCATTACCTTCTGTTATCACGATGAACTGCTCAGGGATAATCCGGCAAAACCTAAGGATAAACGTCAGGGCCGTGGTTTCAGTGAAGATAACCCTTACGCATATCAATACCATTACTACAATAATGACCGTCCGCAAACCATCGCTTTTATTGAAGATTTACGAAAGCTCATCAATCGCTATCCAGGAGCGGTGACCTTAGGCGAAGTCTCTGCCGAAGATTCTTTGGCTGTAATGGCTGCCTACACTAAGGGCGAAGATCGCCTGCATATGGCCTACAGTTTTGAGCTGCTGACTGATGATTACAGCGCAAGTTATATTCGCCAAACCGTAGAGGCTTTGGAAGCGAGCATAGGTGATGGCTGGCCATGTTGGGCTATCGGCAATCATGATGTGCAGCGCGTAGCGAGTCGTTGGGGGCAAGGTAAGCAGAATTCAGACATGGTCAAAATGCTCAATGCCATGCTAAGTTCGCTGCGCGGCAGTATATGTAGTTATCAAGGTGAAGAACTCGGTCTAACTGAGGCGCCAATTGAATATCATGAGCTGCAAGATCCCTTTGGCAAAACATTTTGGCCTATGTTTAAGGGGCGTGATGGTTGCCGTACGCCAATGCCGTGGCAGCAAGGCGCTGACTTTAGTGGTTTTAGTGATGTTTCTCCTTGGCTGCCAATTGCACCTGCGCACCAAGCGTTAGCTGTGGATCTACAAGAATCTGATGCTGATTCTATGCTCAATGGTTATCGACGTTTTCTGGCTTGGCGTAAGTTACACCCAGTGTTAGTTGAAGGTGATATTAAATTTGTTGATACAAAGGAGCCCATTTTGGCCTTTGTTCGCACCTTAGGCGATATAAAAGTGCTCGTGGGATTCAATTTAGGTGATACCGAGGTCGAGTTTGATTTCTCTGCATTTGAAATCAGTGAGTCGCTGACGGGACACGGCCTTAAAACCGCACAAATAGAACACAATCAGCTGAAGTTTTCGGCATTTACCAGCTTTTATGCAGTGTTAAAGTGAAAATGATTCATTTTTATTCGGTTGAAGTGTTATAGATACGGGATCCCAAGCCCACAGTTCGATATAAACCCGCCCACGGGCACCATGGGGAATGTAACCTTAATTAGTTCCTGATAATAAAAACATACAGAGAGAATAACTATGGCGTCATCAATTAATACCGGTAGCTACACGAGCAGCACTGGCGAAAATGGGTCGGGCAGTTATCGTTTTGCCTTGATCTCATTGACTTCACTGTTTTTTATGTGGGGTTTTATCACCTGCTTGAACGATATTCTGATCCCGCATCTTAAAGCGGTGTTTTCACTGAATTATACTCAAGCCATGTTGATCCAGTTTTGTTTCTTCGGTGCTTATTTTCTAGTCTCAATCCCTGCGGGTAACTTAGTGAAAAAGCTGGGTTATCAAAAGGGAATTGTTACAGGTCTCGTGATTGCAAGTATTGGTTGTGCGCTGTTTTATCCTGCGGCGGCCCTCGCTACTTACAACTTGTTCCTCGGTGCATTATTTGTTTTGGCATCCGGCATCACAATCCTGCAAGTGGCAGCCAATCCTTATGTCAATGCCTTAGGCAGTCGCGAAACTGCGTCGAGTCGTTTGAATTTAACGCAAGCGTTCAACGCCTTAGGCACAACGGTTGCGCCGTTTTTTGGTGCTATGTTAATTCTTTCTGTCGCCAGTTCAGTATCAGGCGATTTAGCCCAAGCGAGCGCTGAAGCAGAAGTGGTTAAACTGCCATACCTGTTACTTTCTGGCGCCTTGGCAATTTTAGCGCTGATTTTTGCGAAGTTAGATTTACCTGTGATCCGTGAGCATGATGAAAGTGTTCAAGGTGAAGTTCAGACCCATCTAGGTAAAACCAGTGCCTTACAAAGCAAGCACTTAGTGCTCGGCGCTGTGGGTATTTTCGTGTATGTCGGCGCAGAAGTGTCTATCGGTAGCTTCTTAGTCAGCTTCTTAGGTGAAAGCCATATTGCCGGTATGCCAGAAGCCGAAGCCGCCCATTACATCGCCTATTATTGGGGCGGCGCTATGGTGGGACGTTTCATTGGCTCTGTGGTGATGCAAAAAGTACCGGCAGGCTCAGTACTTGCATTTAATGCTTTTATGGCGGCGCTACTTGTGGTTGCAGCGATGACAACCAGTGGCAGCATTGCCATGTGGGCAATCCTTGGGGTGGGGTTATTTAACTCGATTATGTTCCCAACGATCTTCAGCTTAGCGCTTCGTGATTTAGGTCCACACACTTCACAGGGCAGTGGCATTCTGTGTTTGGCGATTGTGGGCGGCGCGATTTTGCCTTTATTCCAAGGCATGTTAGCGGATAATCTTGGCGTTCAGCTTGCCTTTATTCTGCCCGTGATTTGTTATGGTTTTATCCTGTTCTACGGGGCTAAAGGCTCAAAAATGTAATGGATTAAACTGACTGTGGCAAAAAAGCGATCTTAGGATCGCTTTTTTTATGGCTTTAACCTTAACTCGGCGCCAGCGCGCTTGCGTATTAGGGCCTGACCTCCTATGATCCTCCGGTTTTATCATTCATGGTGACCTTTTAAATGTTGAATTCTCCGCTTTCTGCCAGCTCGAACGAATTAGTGATCAGTATCTTAACTATGGTGCTGAGCCAAGGAAAACCCTTAGATCGGGCCTATTCTCAGCATTTTTCTGGGTTGCAATTGGTACCCGCCGAACAGGCGCGTATCGCATTAACGACGGGTGATATCCTACGTCGTTTAAATTTATATTGTTATCTGGCGGAAATCAGCCCAGATGAGATGGAGCGTTTTGGCTCTAAATTGCTTAATGCCTGGCATTTATTCCACGGGCTTGAATTGCCTAAAATGCAATATTCGCTGCAAGTTGATGAGGTGCGTTTAGCTGAGCGTATCGAGCAAGCGAAAACTAAGCCTGTGTTGTGGGATGGTTGCCCTGAGTGGCTCGATGTTATGGGCCGTGAGCAACTAGGTGAGTCTTGGGAAAAAGAGCGCGCCGCGTTAAGTACTGCGCCGAAACGTTTTTTACGCGCTAACGGCCTTAAGGTGACTCGTGATGAACTGGCCGCTAAGCTTGCTGCCGAGTTTGTGAGCACGCTCTGTGTTGATGGGGTCGATTCAGCCCTTGAAGTGACCTCCGATTCAGCCTTGTTCCGTACCCAAAGCTTTAAAGATGGCTTATTCGAGCAGCAGGATGCGGGCTCTCAGCGCGTAGCTGCGGCGCTTGATGCCAAGCCAGGCATGAAAGTTATTGACGCTTGCGCAGGCGCGGGCGGTAAAACCTTACACATAGCTGCGCAAATGCAGGGTAAAGGACGCTTGTTGGCCATGGATGTGGAGCAATGGAAACTCGACAAACTTAAGGAACGCGCCCGTCGTAATGGGGCACACAATGTCGAAACCCGTGTTATCGCCAGCAGTAAAACCATTAAACGCTTAAAGCTCAGTGCCGATAGAGTATTGCTTGATGTGCCTTGCTCTGGTTTGGGTGTATTAAAGCGTAATCCCGATGCAAAATGGCGTGATACCGTAGAGCGTTTACCCGTGTTAATGGAACTGCAAAAACACATTTTGAGCAGTTATAGCCGCATGGTCAAAGTCGGTGGCATAGTCGTCTATGCGACTTGTTCTATCTTCCCTTGCGAGAACCGCGGTCAAGTGGATGCGTTTTTAGCCGAGAACCCCAACTTTCGCCTGATTGAGGATGAAAGTATCAGCCCAGCCGATAGCGGTTTTGATGGCTTTTACCTTGCCAAACTTGAACGTATTCAAGAATAAAGCATTGCTTTTTAGACTAAAGTAAACCTTTTACCGCGCAGGTAAAGGGTTTACTTAATTAACATTAGTGCCTAGAATTTCTTATAAGTTATAAATATTTAACAATGTTAATCAGTATTTATATTGCAACTTTGCTCTTAAGGAAATTATGGCGTACGGCGTTAACCTTCCAGATCTGCTCGATCATGCAGACGTTAAACTCGCCCACAATGTCAGCATAGCTTGTTATAGCAGTATTCTTTCTATGCTGCTTAATGGCGCACCGCTACATGAAATATTGCACGCCTTAGTCTTAAAAATCGAAGCTCAAAAAGTAGGAACCAGAGGGTCTGTGTTACTGCTCAGTGCTGACGGTAAACGTCTGTTATTAGGTGCCGCACCCAATTTACCCGACAGTTACAATCAAGCCATTAATGGTGTCGAAATTGGCCCCAACGTGGGTTCTTGTGGCACGGCAGCCTATTATGCGCAGCGTGTTATCGTTGAAGATATCGCTCAACATCCTTACTGGGTTAATTATAAAGAACTACCATTACGTGCAGGTCTTAAATCTTGCTGGTCAGAACCTATCAAAGATACTCATGGTAAAGTGCTAGGCACATTTGCCATGTATTATGATACGATAAAGTCCCCAACAGAACAGGATTTAGAACTCATTTCAGAGGCGGCAAGACTGGCGAGTTTAGCCATTGAACGCAGTCGTGCAATGGAATTTCAGCATTTAGCTGTGAAAATTTTTGACCGGTTACCCCTTGCTCTGGTTATTTCCAATTCTGACGATGCAGTTCTCTATGCTAATCCTGCTTTCAGACATATAGTTATCCATCAAGATACTGATATTGCTAGCTTTCATCCTAAGATTTTTTTAGCATCATCCCAATCTAATGAATTAGTGGGGTTATTTGAGCATTTAGCTCAGGACAGAATGTGGCAGGGTGAGTTGGTGGGTCTTAGGGGAAATGGTGAGGAGTTTTATCTTGACCTTATCGTCACGACCTTCCGAGAGTCCAATGGTCAGCAACCCTGTTTTGCATGGCTATTTTCAGATATTAGTGAACGTAAGAAAGCGGCGCAGCTAATTAAGTATCAGGCCAATAATGACTCTCTTACCGGACTTGCTAACCGCAATGCGTTATTCAAGCAGATCCAAGCGTTAATTACTTCCGACAGTTTGACTCCCGGCTTTAGTTTTATGTTGATGGATTTAGATAACTTTAAGCAAGTTAACGACACCCATGGCCATGACAAAGGTGATGCACTGTTAGTGCAAGTGGTTAAACAGATCAGCGAGTGTGTCGATGACACTATGGTGTTTGCACGCTTAGGAGGGGATGAGTTTGCCTTGCTATTACCTGGGGTTGTTAACCAGAAAGAATTGGCACAAATTGCAGATACAATTAACAAAAATGTGGCAAAACATTATGTGCTAGCCGATGGAAAAGGCGTTTATAGCTCGGTAAGTATAGGGATTGCACGTTTTCCTGAAGATGCCCTCGATCTTGAACAGTTGTTAAATTGTGCCGATCAGGCCATGTATATTTCTAAGGCAAATGGTCGCAATCGATATCATTTTTTTACTGAACAAATGCAGCTAAATGCCGAGCGTGTTGCTAGCCTTCATAATCAGCTTAAGCAGGCATTAGATCAGCATACCTTCGAGCTTTATTACCAACCCATAGTCAATGCGACCACAGGCTTGATTGTCCGTGCTGAAGTGCTGCTGCGCTGGCAGCATGAGGGAACGTTTATTCCACCCGATGAATTTATTCCCATCGCTGAGAACAGTGGTTTAATCGTTGATATTGGTCGAGATGTTCGCCTTGGTGCTATGCAGACTATTTTAGAGATGCAGGAACGAAATTGGCCCATTAATTTATCGGTGAATGTCTCGACTTTTGAGTTTTGGTCCCATGAACTACAAGATGCCTTTGTGGAATCCTTTGCTGCGATTACCGAGCAACTTGAGGTGACAGATTTCCCTTATGACAGATTAACCCTTGAGATCACTGAATCTTTATTGATGAAGCAGCATACGTATCTTATTGATGTACTTAATGGTTTGCGAGTTAAAGGGATTAAAATCTCCTTAGATGATTTTGGGACGGGTTACTCATCTCTATCTTATTTAGCTAATTTTCCTATCGATCAAATTAAAATCGATAAGAGCTTTATCGACAGATTAGATGAAGGCAAACGTCACGAAGCGTTGGTGGAGGCCATAGTGCGTTTAAGCCATGCGTTAGATTTAACTGTGACGGCAGAAGGGGTAGAAACTGAGTCCCAGCTTAAATTTGTAATGGCGAATCATATTCAAGAAATTCAAGGATATTTATTTTATAAGCCTATGCCCAAAGCTGCATTCTTTGCCCTGTTGGCAAAGCAAGCTGAGCTGCATAAGGGTTTTGACGTTTGACCTTGATGTTTGACCTAGATGTGAGGGCGGCTTAATTAGTGACAGTCTGATTTTGATATTGGGTTTAGATGTAAGGTAATAATTCAAGTTTTAGATATAAAACATTGAAAAATAATAAATAAAAAGAGCGCAGAGGCGCTCTTTTTATTACTGAAAACAGGTGCTGCACTGAGTCTCTGAGTTTACATTGAGTCAGGTGGCGAGCGCTAAGATTTAGCGGTTATCTGGTTGTTAATCACTAGACTCAAGTATTCAGTAAAGTCATGACCGTGATTTTGCAGCATTTTGGGGAACATAGAAATCGGCGTAGAACCTGGGAAGGTATTGATTTCATTTAGTAAAATTTCATTGTCCGCGGTTAAGAAAAAGTCGATGCGCGACAGGTGACGCAATTTCATGCCTTTAAATGCCTTGATTGCATAGGCGCGGATTTGTTCACTGATCTCAGCTGACACATGCTGTGCCACCACATCGGTGCGTGCTTTACTGTTTTTGGCGTATTTCTCATCGAAGGTGTAGAAGGTGTTGGTATCACAGATGATTTCACCTGGTACTGTCGCCACCACTTCACCGTTGTATTCGTATACTGCGACTTCTAACTCACGGGCTTTAATGGTTTTTTCAACGATAACATAGGGCGCATAGCCGAAAGCATCTTTAAGCACGTCAGCGACTTTATCGTTGTCATCGACTTTATAACAACCAACAGAGGAACCCTGTGAGGCCGCTTTGACAAAGATGGATCCCCATAGTGCTAATGCGGCTTGGGTTTGCTCTATTGCTGCATCATCGAATTGGTTTAGGAAAATATACGGGGTATTCGGAATACCTAAGGCCGAGAACCACATTTTAGCGGTGATCTTATTAAAGCAGTTACTGCTAGCCTCGGATTCACAGCCAAAATAGGGCAGTTGGATTAGGTTAAAATAGGATTGAATGTCACCTGTTTCGCCGGGATAGCCATGAATGCAGGGAATGACGTAATCGACCGGCCATGGGGCTTTGCTCTCATCGCGGAAGCGAATTTCACGGCTATTGGTCAGTTCACAATCATCACCCGCAGCGGTGCGGTATTGACCAAATTTATCCAGTTCGACTCGCAATACACAAAACTGCTCGGATTTTGCCAGTGAGGTTTCAAAATAATTGGCCGACATGAGTGAAATATCGTGTTCGGCACTTCCGCCGCCGCACAGCAAAAGCAGGTTGATCTTAGACATTGTGAGTGATTCCTCAAAGTGAGCAAAATCGGATGACATCGGCCTGTGGCAATACGAATATCATCCTATAGTACAGCCGCTGTCATCTTAGTTTTCTTGACCCTATGAGTGCAAGGTTTTGCTGACTGACGGCTATTAAGTGGTGAATTTTAACGCATTACATCGCATTGCAAATATGGGGTTGTGCCTTTGTCGGGTTTATTTTGATTTTTGCTGCGTGAGATGGCAATGTCGTTGGACTATTGCTTCGTCACCGTCACCGTCACCGTCACCTAAACTATGCAACCCAGTACGAGTGACATTGACTTTAGGCAGATTACAGCATGGTATCTCATGGTGAATAAAAACATTCGGTTAGCCCGCTTACAGGATACAGATAGTGTGCAGGTATTACTTGAGCAACTCGGTTATTCTTTGCCCCATGCCGCTTTAGCCCAGACGTTAAGCCAATATCAGCATGACTCTTTGCGCCGCAGTGATGAATTACTGGTGTATGAGCAACATAATGCGCAGGGTGACCTGCAAGTTGTCGCTGTGATGGCCTTAATGTTCTTTGATTATTTCCCCGCCTTGAGTCGTATCTGTCGTATAACCGCAATTGTGGTGGATGCCGACATGCGGGGTCAGGGCGTTGGCTCTCAGTTGATTGCCTTTGCGAAAGAGAGGGGAAAGCAAGAGAATTGCCAGTTACTCGAACTCACTACATCGATGCAGCGCATTGCCACACAGCAATACTATGAAAGTATAGGGTTTACCAAAACATCCTTTCGCTACAGCTTAGTTTTGAGCGAACCAAACGGCTAACTCTTGGCTCGAGCGAGCATAATCAGATCCGTTGTCCTTGTGCATTCGGGTACTGGAAAAACGTTGCGGGTGACATTGATAATTTCAAATTGATTGATTTTAGCAACTGATATTGCTTGGCCCACCACCGATATTTAGTCATCCGAATTTGTACATTAATACAAAAGATCAGAGTAAGTAGTTCAGATCAAAACAGATGTTTAGCCCTAAGTTATAGGCATGATTTTTATGTAAATTCACCATTAACTCGACATCCATCAGTTGCGCTAAGGTCACTGGTCTCGCTTCCCAGCGCGGTGCGTGGCCAGCATCATTACAGTGTGCTAGGTATAAACGTCGCGTACTTTGATGTATGCCAAAATACGTCATATTACAACGCTGGCTAATCGTTAAATAGGGCTCAAAGTCGAGTGCATATACCTGCATGTCTTTAAATTCTGACCACTGGATATAGCGGGTTTTTTCATAATAACGCTTAGGTAAAGCGGCATCTGGTGCTATGGCGTCAAACAAGGCAATAACGGCTTGTAGATCCTTAAGTGTAATAATGTCCTTTTTAATCAATGTTTAAATCCTTAGTTTCATGGTTAGAATAAATCTAAAAGCCATATCTTAAAATGTAGTTCCTAAAGTGTTCCCCATTGACCACAAAGCTTCATTTACCCCCAAAGGCGGTCGGCAAGACCCGATGCGCGTTGGGTTGCTTGGCTACTGGCCCGCTCGAATACGTGCTGGGTGCCTAAGCAGGTAAAGTGGACTTTAGCGCGGGTGATGGCGGTGTAGACCAACTCTTTGGTCAGCAGTTGCCATTGGGCTAGGCTGGGGCTCGGCGGCAATACTAAGGCCACACGGCTAAATTCGCTGCCTTGGCTTTTGTGTACTGTCATGGCATAACAGGTTTCATGGCTGGGCAAACGGGCTGGCAAGACTTTTAATAGGCTGCCATCGGCCTTGATGAAGTGCGCCATTAAACGTTCGGGTTTATCTTCATCCTGCAAAATCAATCCGATATCACCGTTAAAAAGGCCTAAGTTATAGTCATTGCTTTGGATGATAATGGGCCGACCCAGATAAAACTCCTGTAGCGGTTTAATCAGCTTGGCATTGGCCAGTGCTTGAGTCACATACTGATTAATGCCTTCAACCCCATAATCGCCCGAGCGCATAGCACATAGAATACGGTACTGGTTAAAGCGTTCAATGATGTCAGCTGTGCTTGGACGCTTGCTTAAATCACTATTACTCGTATCGCTATTCAAGGCGCTGAGATAAGTGCCATATTGCTGGCAGGCCTGCTCCAGAAGTGAATTGAGTCCCATATTATTAGCAGACTCGCTCACTTTGGCTTGGGTTTGGCTTACGACCATACTGTGTTCTAACCAGCTCAATTCTGCAGGTCCCTGTTGCCATACCTGCAAAATACCTTGAAGATCAGCACGATTGACGGCGCTAGCAAGCAGTCCAATCCCTGCATCGCCTTTAAATCTGTGGCTGTGCATTAGCATACATAAGCTATCGCCAAGCTTAGGGGCGTCGCTGATATAGGGCGTTAACTCAAAACCTGTTAAAGCACTCAGACGCTCGGCTTGTTCCTTGGAATAGCGCATTTGCCACAGAGCAGGGCTGCTTGACACTATGTTATTTTGCGCAAGGTTATTGGGATCTACTGGTATTTTAAGGCCCGCACAAATATCGGCGAGCACAGCGCCAGCCTCAACCGAGGCGAGTTGGTCTTGATCGCCGAGTAAAATCAAACTGGCGTGCTCAGGCAATGCGCTCAGCAATTTATACATCATGGGCAAATCGACCATAGAGGCTTCGTCGACAATCAATAAGTCGAGCCTAAGCGGATTACTTTGATGGTGGCGAAAGTGCGGCGAATTGGGGATCACCCCAAGCAGTCTGTGTAAGGTTGAAGCTTCCTCTGGAATGCGGCCCAGAGCCGTTAAAAAGTCTTGGCTATTTCTATTGCGAACTTCATCAATAACATTAGCATGGGCGCTGAGTTCCTTCGCTAGACGCGCTTTTGAGGCTTTGATTGATTCGCTTAAGCGAGCCGCCGCTTTTCCCGTTGGCGCGACTAAACGGATTTCCTGCTGTGATTCCATTTGTAGCAATAACAAAAGTTTAGTTACAGTGGTGGTTTTACCCGTACCTGGGCCGCCAGTGATCACTGACAGTTTTTTACCCAGCGCTGTGGCCGTTGCGACCTTTTGCCAATCAATGGGTGCTGTGTCTTCACTGTTAGTGAGTACATTGGTAGTGAGTGAATGGGGATCGCTCACATTGGCAGGGAACAGTTGATCTAGCAGTGACCTCAACTTAGCGATTTGCGGTTGCTTTTGGTGGCTTGTTTCTTCAGATAATTGCCTAGATACACTTCCGGACAAGCGGATTAATGAGGCGGCCACTGAGGTTTCAAATTGATGATAACGTTGTAAATAGAGTCTGCCATTATCAAAAATAAGCGGTTTGTTACTGCCTGCTTGGCCGACGGCATCAAAGGTTTGCAAGGTCTCTGTGAGTGCTTCGAGGCTTAAGGTGATTTTACAATGGCTATTTTGTTCGGCCATGGGATTGAGTGGCACAATATGGGCGAGCACTAGGCAACTGTGCTGTGAAGATAATTGCTGGCTTAATAGCGCACATAGCAAAATAAATAAGGGTTGTTGGCTGTCGCTTGGATGTAAGAGACTCATTTCGAGTGCGAAATGTCGATCGAGCGGTGTGAGCAGTCGTTCTTGCTCCCACTGTTTTAACAGCTCTGGCAGCGGCGCTGTAAGCTGAATTGTGCCATGGTCTATCCATTTCGCCGCTGTGAGTGAATGTGCATTTAGCCCTTGGGTTGAGCGCATCATGCCGTGACTCCTGTATCGATTGCACGAGCCAATTTGCTGTGAAATAAATTGTCATTAAAAAGTGAATCTAGCGCGAGAATAAGTGCCTTCGGCGGCTTGTCGTAATAAATACCATAGCCGGGATATTGAGCCGACATTCCCCGTAAGAACAAGTAATAACAACCGCCTATGTGGCTGTCGTAGTCATAACTTGGCAGGCGTAAACTCAAATACCTGTGTAGCGCCAATGAATAGAGAATGTACTGCAAATCGTACCTGTGATCGGTTATTGCGCTTTGCAGCGCGCTCTGATGATAGGCATTGATGTTGTCGCCTAAATGATTCGACTTATAGTCGGCGATATAATATTGACCTTGGTATTCAAAGGTTAAATCGATAAAGCCTTTGAGCATGCCCTTGAGATCATCAAACTTAAGTGTCGACTCATAGCCAAATTGCTGCAGTAGCGCATTGAGCTCAGTATCTTTAAGTTCGCGTAAGGGTAAATAAAACTCCATTTCGACTAAGGTATTCTGCGGCGATAACTTGGCTAAGCACAGATCTGGATGAGCAGGTTTGACGGCGCTTACATGCCCCGTGACCTGCGACTCTAAGGCGTGCGGTATCGCGCAGAGCGGTGCATGCAGCACATCCAAATACCAAGTATGTAATACTGTTTGCCATTCGGGCGCGATACCGTATTGCAGCATGGCTTTAGGCAATTGCAGCGGTAAGTCGATTTCTGCCTGCGTAAAATCAATCTCTTCTAACACTAAATGCATAAAGCTACCGGCATTGGCGCCGCGCTCAAAGTTAAAGCGATTGAGCATGCCATCCTGCAGCTCATGGCTTGCCTCATTAGGAATAGAGAGTGTTTGCGCAGCCGTATATTCAAGCGTACCTAATATTTCATCATCGGCGCCCGGCGCGGCTTTACCATGGCTGGTATTTTTAACGAGACCTGAATAACTGCCGACTCGCCACGGCGTGCGGTATTGGCGGGTTAAGGCTTTCGCGCTCAGTATTTGCGCTATGTCTTGGCTTGAGGGCAATGGGCGCTCGTCTATGTCATCGGGCACCTTATCAATACTTATGGCTTCCACATCTTGGGCGAGCTGCTGCGCAGCATTGCAGATACGGGCAAAGTCACATTCTGAGTCGCCTATGCCCAATAGATAGCCGATAGCGGTTTCATGCAGCTGACTTTTGAGACCATTTTTAAGCTGACGACTGTGGTTGGCGATATACAAGTAACACAAATACACAGGGCGAGTGAGCGCCACATACAAAAGGCGCAAGTCTTCGGCCAAGGTTTCTTGTTTTGCGCGCTCCCAACCCTCATCCGTGCCTTCGATATCCCATACTAGCTCTTGCTCACCTGCATCGTTAGTTCTGTGGTACAGCATAGGCGTCGGGCGGCGGCGATTGTCACGGGCTAGGCTGACAAAGGGCACAAAACACACGGGATACTCAAGGCCCTTACTCTTATGGATAGTCACAATTTGCACCAGATTCTGCTCGCTTTCAAGACGCAGCTGCTGTTCATCGGTGCCTGTGTTATCAATCAGTTGCTGTTCATACCAATTGAGCAGGGCGCTAATACCATCAAGTTCGGTGGCCTTTTGCTGTAATAGCTCGGCAAGGTGGCGAAAATCCGTCAGGCGGCGCTCACCGTTTGTGGCATCTTGCTCTTGAGCATCTACCTCAGCACTGGCGGTGTGCAGTAAACGGTCAATCAACTTAGTGTTATTGGCAAGGCTTAATAGCGCGGGCATGATGCCGCGTTTTTGCCACACTTGGTGTAAGTTAAAAAACTGCTCTAATAACAGCTGTCTGTGTTCTTCATCTTGGTTAAAGGCATGAATTTGCTCAGCGCTGTAGCCCAATAATGCCGTGGCTAGGGCGCTGCGCAGTGCCCGCTCATCCTTAGGGTTTGCCAGAGATCGCAAAATTAACGCCATTTCCCGCGCTTCAAGGGTATCGAACACACTGTCGCGGCTTAAAAACACTGCGCCTATGTGACGTTTACTCAGTGCGGTTTTCATCACCGCCGCCTCGTTGCGATCCCGCACTAAGATAGCGATGTCTTTAGCGATTAAAGGCCCTTTCGGGCTGTGGCATTCGCCATTGGCCGCATCTGTCAGTAAACGGGTGATCTCCGCCGCGGTATCTTCGGCGAGCAAGTGTCTGGCGGTGGTTTTGTTGAGGCCGTTTTCTGCGCTTTCGCTTAAGAGTCTTAATCTTAAGGCAGCTGGATTGACGGTTTTTTCAGTGAGAGTTTTCTCCTTGGCACTGCTGGGCGTTTTCACGCTATCAAAGGGGATCGACTGACTGATAAACGGATCGTGATGCTGGCTAAACAGATGGTTAACCCCAGCGACCATGTTTGCGCTTGAGCGGTAGTTGGTATCCAGATGATAGTGGGCCTGCGTATGATGACGGGCCTCAATATAGGTATGGATATCGGCGCCGCGAAAGGCATAAATAGCTTGCTTAGGATCGCCAATCATCAACAGGCTGAGCTTATTTTCTGTAGCGTCAGCACCTTGCTTTGCAAACGAGTAGCGGTCTTGGTAGATACCAGAGAAAATCGCAAATTGCAGCGGATCGGTATCTTGGAATTCATCAATAAGCGCGACGGGAAAACGTGTTGCCACGGCTTTGGGCAAGGTTTCATTATTAGCGTTTAACGCGCTCGCTAATGTCGTGAGTAAATCATCTGGGGTCAGCACATTTTTTTGCTGCTTTTGCTGGGCAAATCGCTCGCTTATGCCAAGTTTCGCGCTATATAAAAATGCTGGTTTAATGGCGGCAATCAATGTGGCGAGTTGCTCCATATGATCCATTAGCGGCGCTTCGCTTACACTTGGGATCACGCCGCCCTTGTTGAGTTTTAACTCAGACAGCGATAAGGCTTCTAACTCTTTCAGCGGCGGCAACCCATGACCGAAAGCGAGCCAGTTATCCAGCGCATCGAACATGGCGGCGAGTTTGGGGTACTTATCCGTTGCCTTGCCAAAGCGGGTGCCATTGAGTGGCAAACTGTAAAGCAATGCCAATAAGCCATCGCGTCCCCGTGGCCAAGCTAATTTAAAGCGCTCTAAACTTTGGCGTAGTGACAGGGCTAAGGCATCAAACTTAAGCGCGGATTTCAAAGGCTTTGCTTGACTGGCGCCAAGGAGCGGTCGCAACTGTTTGACTAAACCATCGGGCTCGCCAAATTCCTTGGCAATGATTTGCGCTAAGTAATCGGGCAGCGGATAACAGGCCTCACGCCAAAAATCCCGCACCGCATGGTGCAAAAATTCGCTGTCGTCCAAGGTAAAGTCCGATTCGAACAGCAAGGAAGACTCAAAGGCGAGATCCGATAAAATTCGCTGACAGAAACCGTGGATGGTAAAAATTGCTGCTTCGTCGAGTGATTTAAGGGCGAGATCGAACCGCCGCAGGGCAATGGCGCGTTCACTCTCTGGGGTGTTGTCATACAACGCCTGCACAAAGGGATCGGCAATCGTTAGCCCTAAGAAGCACTTAAAGGCGACTTGAATACGGCGGCGAATACGATCCCTTAGCTCTTCGGTGGCCGCATTGGTGAAAGTTACTACGAGAATTTGTTCGCAGGTGAGCGGCGCAGGAATGCCATCACCAAGCAATAGGCGTAAGTAAAGACCTGAAATCGTGTAGGTTTTACCTGTGCCAGCGCTGGCCTCAATAAGACGACTACCGCCAAAGGGCAATGTGAGTGGATCAAGCGCCTGCGCCACTGAATGTAACGCTGCTGCGTTTAACTGCATCTGTTCACTCATGCTTGCTCTCCCTGTGCGCTATCGCGGTTCAAATGTGGTGCGAGAGCTTGTGTGTCAGTCGCGTGTTCATTAGCAGGGCCTTGGCTCATACCATCGTTGAGCGCAAATTCCTCAAGCTGAGCCAGCGTGTCTTTGAGATATAAACTCACCATAGGGCGATAGATACGCTCGGCTAATGCGCCAAAGCTATCCTCAGAGAAATCCCGCGGGAAACTGAATAATCGCTGGTAATGGGGTTCGTTCCCTTCACCCAATTGACTTTGCTCATCTAACCATTCGGGTAACGCTTGCTGCAAACGCTCATCGTGCTCACCCTCGCAGCTGACGTAGGCCAGTGACGTGCGCGGCATAAAACACAGTGGGTGTTGTTGGCCTTGGTAAAACAACACCAACAAATCGGCCAGTAACGCATGGGCGCGCTCAGCAGTGATTGGAGCCAAGGCGTGGAAGTGCCCCATGTCGAGTAGATAGCTTGCATGTGTGTGGCCCATTGCCATTAAACACAGGTGGCGAAGGTACAACCTCAGCACATCGCGACCGTGGGCGCTACCAGGACGGTAATTCACTAACCCCTTAGGGCTAATATCATCGATACGGCCTTGCAGTAACACTTGCTGGGATTTACCCGCCGTGATGGGCAAGTCAAACACGAGTTTAATATCCGCATGGCTGCTGGCTTGTTCTCCCTTGAGGAACAAGGTTCTGCCAATCAAAGGTTTAATATCATGCTGATATTGGCGCAGTAGCAAATCATCGAAGGGCTGCATGGGCAAAGTGCCACTGGCTTTGAGGCGTTTAATCAGCTCGATATCGGGCTCAGTCTGACCTTGGCCTATGGCATCGTCGAGTAACTTGGCCTGTAACATATAGCGCTCTAGCGCATTCAAGCTAAAGGGCTCGTCATTATCATCGGCCTGAATATTAAGACTAAGGTCGACTTTAAGCGTTCGGTTGAAGAAGTACTGCGCTGGATTTCGAAAGAAACGGATCAGGGCGGACACATCCACTTGTTTGCTTTGCTGTTGTTCGTGCACAGAAGCGGGCTGTGCCTCTGTATCTGGCACTGAGTCTTGTTCATCCGCTTCGAGCAGAATGCGAGTTTGCGCGCTGATAAAGCGGCCCGCATGTGTACCCACAGCGTCCGTATTGGGTGGACACCATTGCAGGCTGTAACTTTGGCCTATGCCTGAGTTATGTTGGCTTATGTTTGAGCCATCTTTGTCATCATTTTTTACTGTGGCTTGATACAACTTGGGATCAAAGGGTTGCAGCGGCTGGTGGCTGACAATTGCGTTATAGAGGGCTTTTTCGGCATCCTCTGGGTCTATGGGGCTTGAAGCGTTTTGCGATTGAATCAATAGGGCTTCAGGCAAATAGCACAGCTGACAATATTCAATCAGCTCAGAGACGAGCATAGAGGCGATACGTTCAGAGTTATCCCGTTCGCTGCGGCCAATATAGCTGATATACAGTTGTTCCCGCGCCGACAATAAGGCTTCTAAAAACAAATATCTGTCATCGAGGCGGCGGGAGCGATCGCCTTTACGGGCACCAAAGTGTGCCATTAAATCAAAGCCAACGGGATGTTGAACCCTAGGATAAACCCCATCATTCATGCCGAGTAAACACACGACCTTAAAAGGAATCGAGCGCATCGGCATCAAGGTGCAAAAGTTCACGCTTCCCGCAAGATAACGCTGGCCGACCCGAGATTCGGTTAAGCGTTGATTAAACCACTGTTGCAGCACTTCAATACTGAGGCTCAGTCCGCTTATGCTTTCTTGGGCTAGCGGCGCTAACGGGTTTGTATCCAACGTTTTTGTATCAAAGGGCCTGCCCGCCGATAGTAACTCTTGCTCTAGGGTGGCAATGGCATCGCGGATTTCCTGTAATTGTTCGCGCTCGTCTTCATCTGTGTCGTAGAAGGCATCTAGTAGCTCAGTTAATTCCGCTAAACGCAGGGCGCCCACTTGCGGTAAGGCGAGTATTTGCGCCGTTTCATCGAGCACTTCAATAAAATTGAGTAGCTTACCCAGCGCCTGCGCCGATTGGCCTTCGATGCCAGTGACGACCAGATGGTCTTGGTAGAGCGGCGCATCGTCACTCAAGGCGTAACCTAAAATCAGCCTTTTAATACCAAAGGCCCAAGAGTTTTGCTCAAACGCTGGCACACCTTGTTTAAGGCGGCTTTGTTCATCGCGGCCCCAGCGTACGCCCGCTTCATCTAACCAGCGGCGGATCAGTTGCAATTCATCGTCATCGAGCTGGAAACGGCGCAAAATGGCGGGCACTTCGAGTATGCTCAAAATGTCGGTCAGACCAAAACGACTCTGATTAATCCCGAGTAAATTTAAAAAGCTATTGATGAGCGGTGATTCCTGCGCTGCGCCGCGGTCGGCAATGGCGTAGGGAATGTAATGCAGGCCTTGCTTCGCCGAGAAGACGGCATCGATGTAGGGCGCGTAGGCGGCGACATCGGGCATCATCACCACTATGTCTTTAGGCGTCAGGTCGATATCATTGCTGAGTAACTCAAGCAAGTGATCGTGCAGGGTTTCGATTTCCCGCAGTGGGCTGTGACAACTCTTGACTCGAATAGATTCATCGTCGCGCTTTAGTAGGCGTCTGTTCTCGACATTTTGGTACAGCTCGGCATCTGGCCCTAGCACTCTGTCTAAGGTTTGCATCTCTAAAATATCGTATTGCACGCCGTGGAGCATGCTGGCGTGACTGTGTGGCGAGTTGGGATCGTCACAGGGCTCACAATACACATCATCGCCAAAGTCGCAGTGTTCGGCGGGGAGCTCAAGCAGCATATCGAGTAATTCACGGCCCATCTTGCCGTTATTGGCAAGCAGCGGATTGCCCACTTCGAGTTTATCTTCCCACAGTTCGGCTAATTGGCGTTTACCCGCATATTGCACCGCCATGCGGGCACGATTACGGGGATCAACAATGTCACCCCAATAGTGCTGACACGGGCTTAAGCCAAGCACGATCACATCGATACGGCCTGCCAGATGGTAAAGCACTTCAAGGGTTTGCGGCGCCATCGAGGAAATGCCAAACACAAATAGGCGTTGTGGCAATTTGGCGAGTGACGTGTCGGGATTATTCAGCGCGGCAATTAAGTCACTGTGCAGGTTGGCCCTGTGGTAATGGCTTTGATTAAGCTCATCACGGTTAAAGGCAATGAGCGCGCGCCATAAAATAGGTTGCCAGCGTTGGTCTTCATTCAGCGGCTTGGTGAGTGAGTCGGGCTGCTCGTTTTGCTCCCACGCTAAAATCCAATCGGGGCGATACACTAAGTATTGGTCGAAGATATCGGCGATGCGGCCACAGAGTTGGTACAGCGTAATATCATCAGCCGTCAGGTTACTGGCGTTGAGATGTTCATTCGTGTCGGCGGCATTTGTGCTGGATTGCTGATGACTTAGATAGTGTCTCAACGGCCCAAAGGCGTCATTTTGCAACATGCGCGGTAAGAGTTGCATCAGCTTCCACGTCATTGCCGCCTTAGTGAAGGCGTTATTCTTAGGCACATTGGGCAATAAGTCATGGCACAACTGCCAGGTAAAGCTCGATGGCAGCGGGAATTCCAGTGCGGCAGCAATTCCATTCTGTTTGGCGATTTCGAGGCGTAGCCAAGTCGACATGCCGGGACTCTGTACCAGAATATGCTCGTTACTCAGTAGACGTGCGAAAGCAAGGGGTTGGGTCAGGTAAGCGGCTAAATGGGCGCAGAGCACTTCCATCTGATTGGACTGGATTAACTTTAGCATGTGCAACTCGGCATGGTGACAATAAAACAATTCTATGTGTTTGATTTATAAGATTCAACACTATTGCTGCTTCTGTGGAATTAACCCGCAATTTTAGGTGTTTATTGGTGCTTGCTCCGATGATGTATCGTCAGTTACAGCTCAGTTGACGAATGCTAGGCTAGATTGAACTTATCTTTCACTTTGGCTCTGAGCAATAACCAGTTGAGTTGCTTCGCCGCCGCTTTAAATGCGGTTAAATGCGCTTGATAGTCTTTAGCCGGTAAATCTTGGTACTTCAGCGCTACATAACTTTGGGTCAAGGTTTGGAACAGCGTGCAAAGCTTTGGTGCACTGTGTTGGTATTGCTCAATAATCTGCTGCGCAAATTGATTTGGTCCATCACTGTCTTTGCGCTTAATGCCGTGGTGTGCAAGACGATTACAGATCTGTTGATAACGAGTGCTAATAGGATCGCCTTGAACTCTAAAATGTAATAAGCCCGCACTGTAGGCGATATAGAGCACGATAAGGCTGATACAGATCCCCATAAAGACCGCGATTTTAGTGTGAGTCACATCGCCTAAAATGCCACTGAGCACTTGATTCTGCTTCTCTTGGTTAAAACCCAGTACCCACACGCTCCAGTAATAATCTATGCTGGCAAAACGTTGTCTTAACTCATTGAGCCAAGGCATTGATTTAAATCGTAAGCTACTAAAAGGGCTTTCCTGCAGGTAACTTTGCTCGGGATCAAATTGGGCGTCGAAACCTTGTTCGATACGATCGGGCGCCACCATAGCGGTGGGGTCGAAACGCACCCAACCTTCATCTTCAAGCCAGACTTCTGCCCATGCGTGGGCCATATATTGATATACACTGTAGTAACCCGCTTGCGGATTAAATTCACCGCCCTGATAGCCTGTGACCATACGCGCGGGTAAGCCTGTGGCCCGCGCCATAAAAATGAAGGCTGCGGCATAGTGCACGCAAAAACCGGCTTTGTTTTCAAATAAGAAATCATCCACTTGCTGCGGCCCAAGGGGAGGCGGCGTGAGAGTGTAGAAGAAAGGCTCACTATTAAAGTGACCCATCATGGCCCATAGTCGTGGCTTAGGCGCGGGATACTGAGTCTTAAACTGCTCAGCTAACGTTAAAGTGCGTGGATTACTTTGGCTCGGCAGTTCGAGGTTAATCTGCCTTTGCCGCGCAGATAGCCTGAGATCCATCTTAGCCTTAGGCCAAGACTCTACTTGATAACTCATTCGCTGATCGATATTGCGCAGCGCCAACAGCCGATAGTCGGGCATATTGACCACGTTATCATCTTGGCTATAGGCCACATCGAGACCAAATAACCACGGCTGGTGGCTCGGCTCAGCAATCACTTGATAACGAATACTATGCTTATCTTGCTTACTTAATGCGATCTCTTGATCTTCACTGCTTATCGGAGCAGGACTTTTACTCATGGGATCACTCATGGGATCAGGATGATTGACCATCAATGCTGGGCTGGGCCGTGAGGGCGGAAACAGCAGCGCATCTTTTTGCAACTGTTTAATCCCTGCTTCTTGGCGCCAAGTGACACCATCATAGTTCTCCATCACGAGGGCGCGCCAATATAACTCGGCATTAATGGGCGTTGCATTGGTAAAACTCGCCCTAAAGGCAAGTTCAGTCGAACGGGTGAGCTTACCTATATCACCAATCGCTAGACTATCGGACAAGCCCGTTTGGGTTTCTTTCATGTTAGGCACTAACCAGAGCGGTGCAAGACGCGGTAACACTAAAAATAACAGCAGCGCGAGGGGAAGGCTCTGGAGTAAAAATTTGCCACCGATCCAAGCCGTGTGTTTTAAGGATTGCTTATCTTGATACAAAGTCACGAGTACGCAGGTATTGATCAGCGTTACCACGAGTAAATGCGCGGTATTAAGCAGGGATTGATGGTCGATAAAGGTCAGCGCGATAATAAAATAGCCCGCGAGGACGACAACGCGCACATCCCTTTGATTACGCATTTCAATGTATTTTAAGGCATAACCTAACAGCAGCAGATTCACTAGCGCATTGAGTAAGCCGATTTCCTTTGAAACGAGTGCCAATGTGGTTGCGGCGCCGATCGCAAGACTGGTGACCAAAAAACGCGGTGGTTTTGCCACTTTGCCGACATAAATCCCCACACGCCACAGCAAACAAATTGCGCAAATGCCTAAGGTCCAAGGCGTGGTTTTATCAAATAGTGGGCTTAATACCGCAATATTGGTGATTAATAACCAAAAGAGTGTCTGACGGCTGATGTTATCGCCAATTTGCGGTGTTGTGCTGCTGGCCGTTAATGTCATGTCTGTTCCCTCGAAGTCGGGATATGACGTTTCTTGCTGGTGGTTTTCGCCGTTTTATTTGAGTGCTTTGCCGCTGATGACGAATTAACGGCTGACGGCGCTAGCTGTGGATACAAGGCAATGGCTTTTTGACAGGCGATCCTATGGTGATTGCCTATCGCGGGCGCGATCAGCACATCGTCTCCCATTGGGTTTTGCAGATGTAAGCCAAAATACTGCTCAAGTTGCGTGAGTTTATTGACTTGCCAGCTTAGCTGACTCAATTGGATTTCGAGGCGTTTGGTATCGGGTCTGAGCCTTAACCAGACGGGATCACCTTGGGGCTGCTGGAATTCTTTAGTCAGCATGCCGCGACCCTGTGCCCATTGTTTCCATGCCACTTGCTTGAGGGATTCGCCGAGCACATGGGGTTTAAGGCCTTTAAACTCATCAATCCCCGATACATGTTTACCCGCGAGTAACAGGGGATCTTGCTCCGACTGGGTATGATCAGCCTCAAGCTGCAGCGGCGCTTCAATCGGCTGGGCAAAGACTAAGTGACTAATGGCCAAATCCACATGGGACCATGCGCGGCAAAGCCCTAAGGGATAGAAGGATTCAATTTTGAGCCGACCCGGTGACACTTGGCCCCGCTGATGATATTCGAAGGGTACGAGCGCTTGCTGTTCATCTGTGCCGACGTTCTGCACCGTATAAGTGCGATTATGCGGATAGTTAAGTTGTATGTTATGGCCACTATGGTGAGTGTTGATAAGGACAGGAAAAGTTAAGGTTTCGCCCGCATAGACTTCGGGCGGCGTCGTGGCCCGTACATGTAAGCCGGCCAGATTTTTGTAACTGTAGAGAATGCAGGTATTAAAGAGGCTTAGGAGTAAGATGCTGAGGCCAATGACTAAGTTGTTTTGATAGTTAGTACCGAATAAGTATAAGAGTAAAACCAGACCAAGCCAAACTAACCCAAAACCGCTCGGCAGAATAAAAATGCTGCGATGGCTTAAGGTTATTTCGGGACTCGGTGGCAAGCGTCTTGCTAACCAACGTTGCCAAATCGGGACTAACGTCGGAATGAAAGTCGGGAGTATCAGTCGTTTCACTTCTGAGTTATTTCCTTAGTTTAATGGGTTAACTGCATACTTTAGCGATATCTCCTCATTACAGTATCTTGCTACATAATAGGGTTAACGCTGGCGAGAATTCGCTCAGATAGGGCTTCACCCTGTAATTGGCTACTGGTTCTGAGTCTATGCTCCGCTACACAACAAAATACCGCTTGCACATCTTCTGGGACTAAATAATGTCGACCTTCTAAAAAGGCCCATGCCTTAGCCGCTTGTAATAGCGCTTTGGTGGCACGCGGTGATAACCCCACGCTGTCACTTTGGCTACGGGAAAAACTCACTAAGGCCAGAATATAATTGAGTAAGGCATCGGAAGCGCTGACCTTGTCGCACTGCTCTTGCAGTTGCATTAAGGCCATCGGTGTCAGGCATTGGGGCAATTGATCTAAGGTTAAGTGGTTATGATTGCTCTTAAGCATAGCGAGTTCAGCATCGTGGCTTGGATAACCAATAGACAGACGCATCATAAATCTGTCGAGCTGCGATTCTGGTAGCGAAAATGTACCGGATTGATCGGTGGGATTTTGAGTCGCGATCACAAAGAAAGGATTGGGCAATCTGTGGGTGATGCCATCGACGGAAATTTGTTGTTCGGCCATCGCTTCGAGTAAAGCGCTTTGTGTCTTAGGGCTGGCGCGATTAATTTCATCGGCCAAAATCATCTGCTTAAAAATTGGTCCAGGATGAAAGATAAATTGTGCTTGATGTTTATCAAAAATCGATACGCCGAGAATGTCGGCAGGCAGCATGTCACTGGTGAATTGGATCCGCTGATAGCTCAAACCTAAGCTTTGGGCTATACCATGGGAAATACTGGTTTTACCCATACCGGGTAAGTCTTCAATCAACAGGTGCCCACGGGCGAGAATACAGGCTAAAGCGAGACGAATTTGCCTAGGCTTGCCCAGCAATACTTGTTCGAGTTGTTGTAGTAATTCGCTGATCCCAGATTGTGCCACGGGCGACTCCTAATACATTTGGAAGTGTGCTTAAGGTGCATTTGCAAGCTGATGTGCGTTATCACTATGGCGGATCATCGCCCGTATATCCAGTGGCATTTCTAGTGCTAAATCAATTACTCGACAGCATTAGGTTTGGTCTTTAGTGGGCTGGTGGCGCGAATGTAAACCGTTTTAGCCTGATCTTACGTAAGGCACAGTACTTGGCTGCTGGTGGGGCGAATAAACCAGGATTTAAACAAAAAGCCTTGGACAAAGTCGACACCGATATCCCGCGCAAAGGCTAAGTGAGCTTCAGTTTCTATGCCTTCTAAAATGCACTGTTTGTGGGTCTTTTTGGCAAAGTTGACCAATGCAATTAATAATTGGGCTCCCTCGGGGTGTGTTATGTGCGTTAACCAATGGCGGTCAAACTTAAGATAATCCACGTTCATCATCAGATCGACACTGAGCATGGAGTGGGGCGCACCAATATCATCCAGCGCCACATGTATCTTAGCTTGTTTAAATTGAGTGAATAATTGACTGGCCAGCTGGGCATCGTTAATGCAGGTGTTTTCGATGATCTCGACTGTGACTCGTTCATAGTGGGACAGTAAACGAATGAGCTTGGCGGTATGTGGTCCATCGACGGCGTGGGGATCAACATTGATAAAAATTCGCTGCTGACTCGGCGCATGGATGAGTTGAAATGCCTTGGCTTGATATTCAACTGCAGCGAGTATTTCTGTGGATTCATGCAATTGCTCGAACACAATATTAGGTGCAACCGCATCACCATTAGGCAAGTAAAAGCGTGCTAAGGCTTCATAGCCGTCGATGGCTAAAGTATGAGGATTGACAAAGGGTTGGTATTCGCAGCTAAGCGTTAACGAACTAAGGTTAATCATGGGTGTAATGGGATTCTTAATGCTTTAATACTAATTATTCGCATTTAACGCCCTTCAGTGCAAACAAGTTTTCGATAAAACGGCGTGATTGCTGAATAATTATTCGCTTTGCTAATTATTTGAATTTAGAGAATATCATTTAGAATTTTTGGTGGTTAAAGCATGAGCTTTACCCTAGGGTATGCTGAAAAGTAGGAACTCGATGCAGCTGAGTATCGAGTTCCTTTTCATGTCACGAGTTAGTAAGCAAACTTAAGCTCAGCTTCGCTGAATAATGGCTGTGCTTTTTGCTTTTGCGCCTCATAAATCAATCGATAGCTGAGGACGGCTTGAACATATTCACGGGTTTCAGTAAAGGGAATGGCCTCGATAAAACCCATGGCATCGAGTTTGCCATCAGAGTTTGATAACCAGCGACGCACGCGAGAGGGACCTGCGTTATAGGCCGCCGTGGCGAGGATGCGGTTTTGGTTAAACTCTTTCAACAGCTGGGCATAGTAAGCGCTACCAAGATTGAGGTTAAGCTCTGCGCTGTAGAGATCCTTTGGATCGCTATATCTGGCCCCGTGTTTTTTGGCGGTAGCTTTGGCCGTGGCAGGCATAATTTGCATTAGACCACGGGCACCTACGCCCGAGGTCGCATAAAGATAGAATGCACTTTCGCGGCGGCTAATCGCACGGATCTCATCGATGTTAACCCTATGCTTTTTGCTGGCGTGCTCAAAACCGGCTTGGTGTGCCATAGGGAAGCGTAGAGGAATATCATCCCACAGCTTACCTTGAATACTGGCTTCAACACCAAAATCGTACCAGCCCTGTTCATGGGCATAGCGTCCATAGCGTGCTCGCATCGTATTGTCACTGCGTTTTAGTAGTGACATCCATTCATAGCGAGCATCAAAATAACGGTCGAGCGCCATCAGCTCTTGCACGCGCACAAAACCCAGATCATCTGTTAACTTTTGGCTATTGGCATCAACAACAGGCTCAGGGCTTTGATTGAGTGATACCGGTTTATTTAAGAACTGCGCAGCAGCAAAACCGTAAAAATTACGTTCATTACTGATTGTCGCGAGCGCTTTTATGGCGCTTTCAGGCGCTTCTTTGGCATTGGTGCGATAAAGCCAGTATTGCCAACGTTCCTTTGCCAAGGTTTCTGGTTGGAGTAGGTTCAAGTAACGGGCAATACTGCGCATGTCGTGATCGCGGATAGCCCATCTTAAACGGCGCTCAAATAAGTCGTCATTTTTCAGCTCAGTGAGCACATTGTCGACATAGTTTTTATAGTTATCATCTTGTTCAATTAAAATGCGGCGAACAAGGTATTTATCGAGTTGCTGTGCTTGTTCTGGGGTAAAACGATGGGCCTTTTGATACCGTTCATACAAATTAATAGCTTGGTCGAGATCCTTACGGGCAAGGCGTTTTAATCCTGCGGCAACTATGTCACCGACAATGGGATTTTTATCTTTAAACTTTTCGGTATGGCGCAGGCTATTAGGATCTTTATAGACGGCGACTAAACGCTTAGCTTCGTTACTATGGGTGGTGATTTTTTGGGATAAAAAACTCAGTAAACTCGTTTCGCCAGCCTCGAAACTCAGCATCATTCGCGCCCATACGACATCTTGCGTGCGTTTACCGGCTTTGGTCCATGTGTTGAAAAGAGGATCACATTCCTTTGGTCGCGAACCCCCAAATACCCAAAGTGATTGTGCGGCCGCATAAGCCGTTTTTAGATCGCCCTTGGCGAGTTTCGCCTCATAGTAATAACACTGCAGGCGGATGTCGGTAGGCGCTTCTGGGGTGATCGCAAGATAATCATTCCAGCGTTTTTGGCTACCAGCATTGTTTAAATATTTAGACCGTAACCTATTGTACATGGGTGTGGTTTCATATTTTTCAATCAAGGCTTTAGCTGCATAACCCTGTAAGGCATTAAGAGCACCTATGTCGATATCATGATCTAAATAAATCGCGAGCGGATAATTACCTAGTTTTGCCCGTAGGGGTTTATAGGTTGCATAATCTTGCTTCTTCAGGGCTTTTTCGGCCTCAAGAAAGGTTTTCTGCGTTGATGTTAACGCAAGTGCAGCAGGGGCATTCAATGCGCCTGCGAGCAATATTGCACTGGATATAACCACATTTATAACTGCTTTGCACATGGAGCGTTTGCCTCCGGGCATCAAGGTATCAATCGACATGTCCGTATCGATTTGAGGTAATTAATGGGTGTTCAATTCTTGTTATCTATCATTGCACTCGACAGGCTCGAGTTCTGTGTCCTTAGGATCGCGGGTCTGCGATAGATTAAGTTCAGCGTCGTCATCCTGAGTGTCGTTATCGTCTTGGGCTTCATTGAGTGCTTTTTCTAGCAGCATTTTATCCAGTTGTTTGCTGGTATCGACCCCGAGCTGCTGCATTAAATGGGCTTGACGCACTAGGTTGCCTTTGCCCGATGACAGCTTGTTCATTGCACTGTGATAGGTTTTCTCCGCATTATCTAAGGCGCGGCCGAGTTTTTCCATGTCTTCAATATAACCACATAACTTGTCGTAAATTCGACCCGCTTGTTTTGCAATGGTTTGTGCGTGTTGATTTTGATATTCGTAGCGCCAAATATTGTTAATTGTGCGCAGGGCCACCAACAAATTCGTTGGACTAACGAGCATGATATTTTGCTCAAGGGCAAAATTGACTAGGCTAGGATCATGCTCCAATGCCAGTAAAAATGCCGGTTCGATAGGAATAAACATCAACACATAATCGAGACTCTTAAGGCCATGCAGATGTTGATAATCCTTTTGACTTAAGCCTTTAATGTGACTGCGAATTGAAATGACATGCTCGTTAATGGCCTGTTGGCGCAGTGCCGGATCTTCACTGTTGAAGTAGCGCTCATAACTAACCAACGACATCTTAGCATCGATGACCACATCTTTATTTTCTGGCAGATGCACAATCACATCCGGCTTAAAGCGTTTACCGCTATCATCCTTGAGATCTTGCTGAGTATGGTACTCATGGCCTTCACGTAGGCCGCTTTCCTGCAGTACGCGATCGAGGATCACTTCACCCCAATTACCTTGTTGCTTGTTATCGCCCTTGAGCGCTTTGGTCAGGTTGATAGCATCTTGGCTCATCTTCAGATTGAGCTCCCTTAAGTGCTCAAGCTGATGTTTGAGGGCGCTGCGCTCGGATTGTTCGTGGGTGTAGGATTCACGAATTTGCTGTCTGAATCCTTCAAGTTGTTGTTTTAATGGCCCAAGTACGCCTTCGAGTTGGCTGGCATTTTGGTGCTTAAAGTTTTCGCTACGTTCTTCAAAAATACGGTTTGCGAGGTTTTCAAATTGGGTTTGTAAACGCACTTCGGCCGATTCTAAGCTGGCAATTTTATCCTGCAGCGATTCTTGCTGGGCATCGGCCTTGGCTTGAATGGTTTGCTGCATGGCATTGGATTTCGACAGGGCTAATTGGATCTCTAACTGACGGCGCTGGCTATCATTTAATTGCTGCTCTAAGGTGGGAACGCGTTCGGCTAAGGCCTCGGCTTTGCCCAGTTGTTCAATTTTGAGCTCAAGGCGTTGCTGGTATTGACGTAATTGCGCTTCTTTGTCATCGACCAAAATTTGCTGTTGTGCTAAGGATAATTCCGCATCTTCATTTACTTGACGCATTTCTTGCTCAAGTTGGTCTTTGTGTAGTTGCCAGCGTTGGCGGGTGAGTCTTTGATTGAGCAGAGCACCGATCAACAGGCCTAAGAAGGCAATGGCGAGAAGGCCGATGATTTCGGCGACAGAAAAAGATTGAGAAAATGGCATGATCAATAGCACTCCTTTAGCTTTGGCGCTTAGGTTCGCATGCCCCCCAACAGGCTTCAAGCCCTTTAATCAACTATATCTGCGCTTAATGCTTGAATGAGCAAGTCTTATACGTTTAAGGTGAATTTATTCACGGGTGGAAAGTTTTTCTGGCTTTTACCTGTCTATATAAGAGTGAGCGATACAGACGAGCGCCAGAGAAGGTTTTTATCGCGACTCGGTGGCTTTAATCATTGGATGGTAGAGGTGTCAATTGGCTAAACATTCCCGTTTTACCCCAGGTATTCTTAAAAAAGCGCAGTGGCACATGCAAGACAATCAAGTGACGCCCGAAGCGGTATTTCGCTCGCGTCGGCAAATTGTAAAAGCCATGGGACTCGGTGCTATCGGTGCCAGCGTGCCCGGTTATGTGCAGGCTGGATTATTCGATCTATTTGGCGATCAACCTAAGTCCTCATTTATCACTACGCCACTGACGTTTCAATCCAATAAGCAGTACGGTGCCGCCGATGTGTTAACCCCGTTTGATAAAGTGACGCAGCATAATAATTTCTACGAATTTGGTACGGACAAACAAGATCCCTTCAATAATGCCCAAGGCTTTAAAGTCGATCCTTGGCAACTGCGTATCGAAGGTGAAGTTGAACGGCCCATAACCTTAGATTTTAATGATCTGACTAAAATGTTCCCGCTTGAGGAGCGTAACTATCGCCTGCGCTGCGTTGAAGCTTGGTCTATGGTGATCCCTTGGGTGGGGTTCCCGCTGGCGGCGTTATTAAAAAAGGTTGGCGTCACCAGTAAGGGCAAGTATGTCGCCTTCGAAACCGCTTTTGATCCCGAGCAAATGCCGGGGCAGAAGAGCCGATTAATGGGTGGAGGTATTCATTATCCCTATGTTGAAGGCCTCACGATAGCCGAAGCAATGAACGATTTAACCTTAATGTCGGTGGGTTTGTATGGCAAAACATTGCCACCGCAGAACGGCGCGCCCATTCGCTTAGTGGTGCCGTGGAAATACGGCTTTAAGAGTATTAAATCAATAGTGCGAATTCGCGTCATGGATAAACAACCGCCGACCAGCTGGAATCAGCTTGCCTCACACGAGTATGGATTTTATGCCAACGTTAATCCGGCGGTGGATCATCCACGCTGGTCGCAAGCCACAGAGCGTCGTATCGGCGAGGGGGGATTGTTTTCAGCAACCCGCATCGATACCCAGCCGTTCAACGGTTACGGCGAGTTTGTGGCTTCACTGTATGACGGCATGGATCTGAGGAAATACTATTGATGATTGGTTTGTTGTTTGGATATTCGCCATTAAGCGGGGACAACCTATGTTGAGATTAACCGCTAAGCACTTGTTTTGGCTAAAGGCGTTATTTCATTTGTTGGGTTTAGTGCCAATCGTCTACCTTGTGCTCACTGTGGTGCTTGGCCGTGCGGGTGGCGATCCCGTGCAGCACATTATTCACTACACAGGCATAGGCGCATTAAATGCGCTAGCGGCGACCTTACTGATCTCACCGATTGCCAAGTTGACCAAGCAAGGGTTGTTGATGCAGACCCGCCGTTTAGTGGGGTTATATGTGTTTGCCTATGCCACCTTGCATATCTTGGCGTTTTTTAGTTTAGATCTGTTATTTGCTTGGGAATTACTGTTTAGTGAAGTGGTAAAACGGCCGTACATTTTAGTCGGCGCAGTGGCTTATCTTATCGTCACCGCTTTGGCGATAACTTCGTTTAAAGCCTTGATGCGCAAGATGGGACGTCGTTGGCAAACCTTGCATAATGGGGTGTATTTAGTCGCGATATTAGCGCCAATCCATTTTTACTGGTCGGTAAAATCGGAAATCATCGAGCCGAGTCTGTATATCGTAGGTTTTAGTGTGTTGCTGCTGTGGCGCACGCCTTGGTTTAAACGTCATTTCAGCCGTAAAGTGGCGAACAAAACCGAGCGTAAGCTGACACAAGATAAAGCTTCGATAAAGTCGGTTTAGACGCATGGCGCGAGCAGTAAATCACTGGCTTGATTTATGTTGCTTTGTGCCTAACGTGAGATCTAAAGTATAAAAACAAAAATGCCGAATGAAGATCCGGCATTTGTCGCTGAATAAATAGTCTTGCTCAGCTATTTTTCGGGTTCAGTTAGCAGGACTTAACCTAAACCTTGAGTCGCTGATTTCATTTGAATGAACTCAATTTTATAACCGTCTGGATCTTCAACAAACGCAATCTCAGTGGTACCACCTGCGACAGGACCTGGAGCACGAGTCACTTTGCCACCGGCTGCGGCAATCGCTGCGCAACGGGCATAGATATCTTCATCACCAATCGCTAAGTGGCCAAAGCCTGTGCCTAAATCGTATTTGTCAGTGCCCCAGTTATAGGTCAGTTCAACTACGGCTTGGCCTGTGGATTCTTCACCGTAACCCACGAAAGCTAAAGAATATTTGTACTCTGGATTTTCAGAGGTGCGAAGTAGCTTCATGCCGAGCACTTCAGTATAAAAAGCAATACTGCGTTCTAAGTTACCGACGCGGATCATAGTATGTAATAGTTGCGACATAGGTCCTCTCTCTAAATAGATTACGGGGTGGAGTATACCAAAAATCCGTAGATGGACCTCGATAAATGTCAGCCATTGTTTTTACTGCGCTTGACCCAGATTAACGCTTAGGATAGGGAAATGATTGTCTGTAAGAGGAATTTTCAGGATTTAGAAGAGAAAATTGCCGATAAATTGGCTATCGCTCACAAAACACAGATACAAACATGGGTTTTTATCACTGGGTTGATAATAATGTAGCCATACCAACTAGGAGAGTGAATGATGAACACCGAACTTAAAATGGCTTTAGGCACCACAGTTGTTATTGCTTTATTTTTCAGTGCTTTTTTTGTTTCAATGTTTTAACGACTAATACAAGTTTGAGTTAACCCAGTTCCAAGTTAAGCAAAAAAGCCGCTATTGCGGCTTTTTGTTTGTCTGAAATCCAGTCTAATCAATGTGAAAACAACACTGAAACGTCAATTTGCTCCACTCAGTTGATTCGAAGCTTATTCTTCAGGGTATATTTTTTCTTTAAATTCACACAAGTCTTCAATGATACAGCTGCCACAGCGGGGTTTGCGCGCAAGGCAAGTGTAGCGTCCGTGCAGGATAAACCAGTGGTGCACATCGACTTTAAATTCTGCCGGCACGACTTTTAGCATTTTCTCTTCCACTTCGACTACGTTCTTGCCGGGCGCGAATTTAGTGCGATTGGCGAGGCGGAAAATATGGGTGTCGACGGCGATGGTTGGCCAACCAAAGGCAGTGTTTAGTACCACGTTAGCCGTCTTGCGGCCAACGCCGGGCAGAGACTCTAGAGCTTCGCGGTTTTCTGGTACTTCGCCATTGTACTTTTCAATCAAGATCTCACAGGCTTTGATCACATTGATGGCTTTGTTGTTATATAAGCCTATGGTTTTTATGTATTGCTTTAAACCTTCTACGCCAAGGGCATAAATGCTGTGGGCTGTGTTTGCCACAGGAAAGAGCTTGTCTGTTGCCTTGTTGACGCTCACATCTGTTGCTTGGGCCGATAACGTCACTGCCACTAGCAGTTCGAAGGGACTTGAAAAATTGAGTTCGGTTTCAGGTTTGGGATTGTTATCGCGAAGACGAGTGAGGATCTGGATACGTTTTTCTTGATTCATGTACGATTCCTGCGCTGTGGTGGGGTTCAACTCTCAACCGCTCATTATTAATATCCTATTAATGATGATTGATGAGTTTACAACCCACGTTCGCTGATTTTCTTATGCTTTGAGTTTTGCCGCTAATCATGTGCTAGGCACACATTAAACGCGTTAACACGAGCGCCATAATGCCTGTCGTTACTTGAAAGCCTAACCTACCTTAGTGATCCGTGCGCGGGTAACGCTCGGTTCTGCGGCGACTTGAGGTTGGCGTTCTTTGACTTTTTTATCAATTACATTTTTCAATGCAATCAATAATCCCATCACGATAAATGCGCCGGGTGGCAACATAGCAAGGAGAAATGGGGTATCGACTTGCCATAGATGCATGGTTAACGATTTAGCCCATGGGCCGAGCAGTTGATCCGCTCCATCAAACAGTGTGCCTTGACCTAAGATTTCCCGCGTTGCGCCCAGCACTGTAAGCACTAAAGTAAAACCAAGGCCCATCATTAAGCCATCGAAGGCGGCACTAAACGCATTATTGCGCGAGGCAAAGGCTTCGGCGCGGCCGATGATGATGCAGTTCGTCACAATTAATGGCAGGAAGATCCCAAGGGATAAATACAGGCCGTAGGCATAGGCATTGATGAGCAGTTGCACTGTGGTGACTAGCGCGGCGATGATCATCACAAACACAGGAATACGAATTTCTTTTGGCACATAGTCGCGCACCAGTGACACCAAAATGTTAGAGCCAATCAGCACCAGCATAGTGGCTAGACCAAGGCCAAGGGCGTTAGTGATCGTTGCAGTAACCGCGAGTAGCGGACATAAACCTAACAGTTGCACTAGGCCTGGGTTGTTTTTCCACAGTCCTTGCCACGCAATTTCGCGATAATTAGTCATGGTTGGCCTCACAATTTAGCGGCTGGCTGAAAATTTGTGCTTGGTTAGTGCTGAAATACCATACCGCGTTTTTGACTGCTTTAACATAAGCGCGCGGGGTGATGGTTGCACCGGTAAATTGGTCAAAATCGCCGCCATCTTTTTTAACTAACCATTGCTTATCATCTGCAGAGCCCAGCACTTTACCAACAAACTGAGTGACCCAATCCGATTTACGTAGTTCAATTTTGTCACCCAGCCCAGGGGTTTCTTGGTGGGACAAGGTACGTACGCCTAAGACTTCACCTTGGATATTAATTCCAACAATTAATTTGATATTACCGCTATAGCCATCGGGTGCTATGGCTTCCATGGCGATAGCGACAGGCTTGCCTGCATGGGTAGCAATATAGGCTGGCATTGGACTATCCGTGCCTAATGCTTCTTTGTTTAATAGCAAGGTACACTGAGCGGTAAGCTCGTTATCATGTATTTCATCAGGGATTAATTGTTGCAATACTCGCATCAATTCCTGTTGTTCTTGCTGCTTAATCTTGTCAAAGGTTTGTTGATTGACCGCGGCGACGAGACCCGTGCAAATCAAGGCAAACAGCGCCAATAAAAAACCATTTTTAATCATCGGATTTTTCAACTCTTTTTCCTTAAGCTCTCGTTGCCAGCAGAATGACATTATCTTGTAGCATGACTGTAGTCCGCCAAATGACCTTAGCTAGCTGAATGACCATAGGTGCGTGGCCGCACATAGTAGTCAATAAAGGGGGCGCTGAGGTTAGCCAATAACACGGCAAAGGCAAAGGCGTCAGGGTAACCGCCTTTAATGCGGATGATATACACCAACACACCAATTAACGCGCCGAAGATAATGCGACCACGGGGGCTGGTTGCTGCTGTGACGGGATCGGTTGCGATAAAAAATGCCGCTAACATGGTCGCGCCAGAAAACAAATGTAATAGGGGACTGCCTTGTGTATCGGGCGACAGTAAGAAACCGATACTCGATGCGAAAAAGAGCCCCAATAACACGCCAGTACTGATGTGCCAACGAATGGCTTTCAGTTTAAGTAACACTAAACCGCCAGCCAGATAAGCTAAATTCACCCAGAACCAACCTACGCCTGTGCTGCCATCAAAGATGGCTTTAGTCTGGCTTTCAGTGGTGGTTAATCCTAGGGATAAATCGGTTTTAAGGGTATCGAGTGGTGTCGCCATTGCGATGCCATCTATCCCTAAACGAAACTGTTCCAAGTTAACGTGGGCGCCAATGTTGAAGATAAGTTGCAAGCTCTCAGCTAGGCTAGGCGAATGCAGCGCAACGGTACTCGGTGCTATCCAAGTGGTCATTTGCACTGGGAATGAGATTAACAGCAATACATACGCCGCCATTGCAGGGTTAAACAGGTTATGGCCTAAACCGCCGTAAAGGTGCTTAACGATAACGATCGCAAAGGCGGTGCCCATCACTATCATCCACCAAGGTGCTAGGGGAGGAATGGCGACACCAATCAAGATTGCGGTCAGCATGGCGCTGTTATCGCTAAGGCTGGCTTTGATATCACGATTGCGAAGTTTCATCACCGCGGCCTCACAGCTTAGGGCAACAAGAATCGCAAGCAACACTTGAACAAGCGTGCCCCAGCCAAAAAAGGCGCATTGCACCACAAGGCCCGGCAGTAAACATAAAATCACCCTTTGCATCACAGTTGAGGTATGCAAATTACGTGTGACATGGGGTGATGAGGCTATTTTAAACGCCATTGTGTTCCCTTTTTATCATTCTGTTCTTAATCATTAGCAACATTTGAATCGCTCGAGGCTTCGGTTTGTTGAGCGAGTGCCGCTTTTTTGGCTTTCGCCTTGGCGATGGTCGCAGCAATCCGTGCTTTTTTAAGCTCATCGCCTGATAAGGCTGCCGTTTCAATGGGTTCTGCAATTTGTTCTGCGGATGGTAAAACGGCTTCGGGTTTGGTTGCGACGGCATCAAGGGCTGCTATCGACGGCGATGCCACGTTAGCTTTAGTTTGAATGTCGTCAACGGACTCTATTTCAGACTCAGCTGCTGATGCCGCAGCTATTTTCTTCGCTTTAGCACGAGCAACAGTGGCGGCCACTTTGGCCTTTTTAATCGCTTTAGCGTCGTTAACGTCAGTAGCGGCTGCTTCTGTATCATCATTCACATCTGCTTGAACGCTAGCTGCGGAATCAACTGCTGGAGTCGCTGTCTGAGTTAAATCATTGTCAGCATTTGTCTCAACTTGCTGCGCGGCTTTTTTCGCTTTAGCACGGGCAACCGCGGCGGCTACTTTGGCTTTCTTA
The DNA here is from genome assembly GCF_013283205.1 of Shewanella sp. ISTPL2. Classification (NCBI taxonomy): domain Bacteria; kingdom Pseudomonadati; phylum Pseudomonadota; class Gammaproteobacteria; order Alteromonadales; family Shewanellaceae; genus Shewanella; species Shewanella sp. ISTPL2. The sequence goes on from NZ_JAAPAV010000001.1 coordinate 1,568,149, forward strand.
ATCGCTTCTGAATCATTAACGTCACTAACGCTAACATCACTAACGCTAACGTCAGTATTGCTAACTTCAATATCACTAGCGGCGGTTTCTGCTTGCTGCGCCGCTTTCTTGGCTTTTGCCCGCGCGACTGCGGCAGCCACTTTGGCCTTTTTATCATCGGCAGCGCTGGCTTCTGATGTGCTGTCAGTGGTTTCAGTAGGCTCAAGCGGCGCAGTATCGGCTTGCTGAGCCGCCTTTTTAGCTTTGGCACGAGCAATGGCCGCGGCGACTTTGTCCTTCTGAGATAACGGCACTTCTTGCGCGATTGCATTTGTTGCTAAGAAGGATTCATCACTTGCAGTAACATTCACCACATCGTTTGTATCAGCACCATTGGCATTCACTTGGGCGGCTTTCTTCGCCTTAGCGCGGGCGATGGCTGCGGCAACGGCAGCTTTACCCTTGGGCGCGTCTGTCGTATCAGTGCTTATTACGTTTGATTGATGATTCAATGATTCTTCAGTCGACAACTCTTCAGTTGCTGATTGTGCCGCTGCGGCTTTTTTCGCGGCGATCCGTGCCATGGCTTCAGCAACGGCATTTTTATCTGTGCCAGTCATAGTCGCTTGTCGGCGCTCTGCGGCTTCTTTGGCCTTAGCTTCACGGGCAAGCTTTTCTTCTTCAAGACGCGCTAAACGGGCATCGAAACGCTGTTTAGCGCGCTCCGCTTGTTGCTTTTCATCGGCGGCTTGTTTAAGTGCAGACTTGGCAATGCGGTAATACTCGACTAAGGGAATATCACTCGGGCAGACGTAACTACAACAACCGCATTCAATACAATCCTTTAGATTGTAGCTGGCAGCTTTGTCATATTCTTCGGCCTTGGCGTGCCAAAAGAGTTGCTGTGGCAATAAGAGTGCAGGGCAGGCATTGGCGCATTCGCCGCAGCGGATACAGGCTTTTTCTTCTGGCGTAGTTCCTATTTCTTGGCTGCTTGGCACCAGAATACAGTTAGTACCTTTTAAAATAGGCACTTGGATATTCGCCAATGCATGGCCCATCATAGGCCCGCCAATAATCACCTTTTGTTCAGGTTCTGGCGTGAACTCAGTCGCAGCTAGCACATGCTCAACAGGTGTGCCTATCGGTAACCAGTAGTTCCCCGGTTTACCGACATTTTTGCCCGTCACAGTCACAACGCGCTCAATCAGCGGTTTACCTTGGGTAACCGCTTGATGAATTGCAAAGGCAGTGCCGACGTTATGCACGACGATACCGAGTTTGGCGGGAATCGCGCCCGAGGGTACTTCGCGGCCAGTAATGATTTGAATTAACTGCTTTTCACCACCAGAAGGATATTTTGTCGGAATGACCGTTACCCGAATACTGTCCGCTGGGAGCCCACATTGGACGACTGCAGCTTGCATGGCTTTGGCCGCTTCTGGCTTATTATCTTCAATGGCGATAACAATGCGTTTTGGCGTTAATAACCGATGAATAATGCCAATACCGGCGAGGATATCTTGGCTGTATTCGCGCATTAATCTGTCATCGGCGCTGATATAAGGTTCGCACTCGACGCCGTTGATGATGACTAAATCAATTTCACTGACCGGATTAAGCTTAATATGAGTTGGAAACGCCGCGCCGCCCATGCCTGCAATGCCAGCAGCACGGATCTTATCGATCATCTGTTGATGGGTTAAATCATCAAGCTCATTTTGCACCAGCTCACACCAAGTGTCTTTGCCATCGGCTTGGATAACGCAGGTATTAACCGGCAATGCTGAGGCGTGGTTACTTGCCCTTGGCTCAATGGCAACGATAGTGCCTGATGTCGGCGCATGCACAGGTAAATGCCAAATGGAGGTGCCTTGCGTTAACGGCGTGCCTTTTAATACGCTATCGCCGATTTTTACCGCAAGTGTGCAGTTTTCACCGACTTGAGGAATGGGCACTAAGTACGTAGCGGCTAAGGGCAGTTGGCTAATCGGCGTCGCGTTCGAGAGGAATTTGACTTCGGGTGGATGTATACCACCGGGTGAGCGCCAAAGGGTTCCTTTATCTAATTGATCTAATAAAGTTAACACCGCTTTTCCTCTTCTAACTGTGGGTCTTGGTTCTGAATCTCTTGAATGAGAGTCACTGGGATGGCATTTAAGCGCCAGTTCCAATTTTTAAGATTCTGGGTGACTGGGATCATATCAATACAATCGACGGGACAAGGCTCAACACAGAGATCGCAACCCGTGCAATCGGTTGTCAGCACAGTATGCATAAGCTTACCTGCACCGATAATCGCATCCACGGGGCAGGCTTGAATACACTTAGTGCAGCCAATACATTCGTCTTCACGTATGTAGGCGACCTTTTTCACTTGAGATTGTGCTTCGGCATTCAGCGGCTCTGGCTCGACGCCCATCAGGGTCGCCAGTTTTTCCATGGTGGCAGTGCCGCCGGGAGGGCATTTGTTGACTTTATCGCCGTTGGCAATCGCTTCAGCGTAAGGGCGACAGCCAGGGTAACCACATTGACCACATTGGGTTTGTGGCAGAATCGCTTCGAGTTCATCGACAATCGGATTGCCTTCAACCTTAAATTTAACGGCGGCAAAACCGAGTAATAGCCCAAAGACTAATGCCAATAGGGTCAACAATATGACTGCAATTAAAATTCCGGACATCTTACTTAACCAATCCTGTGAATCCCATAAAGGCGAGGGACATAAGACCTGCGGTGATCATCGCTATGGCGCCGCCTTTGAAAGGTAAGGGGACATCTGCGGCTGCTAAACGTTCGCGCATCGCCGAGAAGAGAATTAACACTAATGAGAAGCCTAATGCAGCACCAAAGCCATAGATAGCCGATTGGATAAAATCGTGCTTCTCGTTAACGTTCAATAGGGCAACACCCAACACCGCACAGTTAGTGGTGATCAGCGGCAGGTAAATGCCTAAAGCGCGATGCAGTGCAGCACTGGTTTTTTGCACCACCATTTCAGTAAATTGCACCACAACCGCAATCACTAAAATGAAGCTCATGGTTCGCAGGTAGCTCAGATCAAAGGGTAATAATAGATACTGGTTGACGAGGTAACTGAGAATTGAGGCTAACGTCAGCACAAAAGTAGTCGCCATAGACATGCCAATAGCGGACTCCAGTTTACTGGAGACCCCCATGAAAGGACACAAGCCTAAGAATTTCACTAAAACGAAATTGTTGACCAGTACTGTACTGATCAACAAGAGGAGATATTCAGTCATCTCAATACTTTTCTAAACGGATCTTGGCCGTATTATCGACTTTTCCGTTTGCATAAACAACATATAGAATGCAGGGTTAACCATCTTTACTGTAAATTTTGGCGACGAATTAACCCGTTAAAGTATTAAATTTGATCTGTAATCGCCATGGCTTGGGGCTGTGCTATGTAATAGCCTTGCAATCCATCAACTAAGAGTTTTTCGAGGGTGAGTTTTTCTTCTTGGCGTTCGACGCTGGTCGCAATAACCCGAATGCCTATCCGTCTTGCAACATCCACCATCATACGGACGAAGAACTTATTATTGCTGTCTTCATCGATGTTCGATGTGTAGCTGCCATCAAGCTTTATGTAGTCTGGGCGCACTTCACTGAAGAATTTGAAGGACGTAAAGCTCATGCCAAAACGCTCTATCGACACCCGCGATCCAACGCTATGTATTTCGCGAACGAACTTATAGCTTGCCCCTAAGTTAGACTGCATACCGGACTCATTGATCTCAAATACTAAGCGCGAGGCGATGTATTTTTGCTTGCCTAAAATGTCCTTTAGCCAAGCGACAAACATATCTTGATGCGCAGAAAATGCGCTGATATTGATGCCAAAGTTACCCGAAATGGTCGGGTTTTCCTTAAGCATTCTTAATGCACTGATCACCACCAGTTTATCTAATTCAGAACTCATTCCGTGACGTTCGGCCATAGCGATCACTGTGGTGGTCGGTAAAAACTTACCTTCGCTATTGTAAAAGCGCGCCAACAACTCACGGTAAACCTCTACATCGGTACGACACGGCTGAATTGGCTGTTGGTAGAATTTTAATGCTTGGCGAGTGACTAAATCATTGATCGCCATTTTCCAGCGATCATCACCAAACTGCTCGTCACCATTGAGTTTTTCTTGGATATGATAGCTATTAGGTCCAAGGGTCTGCGCTATGCTGACTGCGGTATCCGCAATCGTCAGTAAATTAACCGCATCGGTACCTTGGTGATAGGGAACTAAACCGATATGGGCAACAGATTCCGCTTTTGTCATCTGCAAATATTCATCGAGATAAATTTTTAATTGATCTAAAAATTTTGGCGCATCCTTCAGCATGACATCAGGAATAAAGATGGCAAAATCAGCGCTCGATACCCTGAAACATTCTGCATCTGAATACTTACTACAGGCTTTGCGGATACAATTTGCCACCCTTGAAAGATAATCATCCCCCGCAGTTCGCCCTTGTTTTTGATTGATTTGCGCAAGCTCTGTGGCCTTAACCATTGCCATCAGCCCCAATTGAGGAATATCGGGATTGCTTATGGTTTCTAATTTTTGGGTAAAGCGCTGGCGACTACCAAAACCCGTCACTGTGTCTTGATAGGCCGCTTTATGCAGCTTTTCATTCTCTTGATTGAGTTTATCGATTTGGGCTTTAAGTTGAAGACGACACTCTTCAAGGGATATTCCAATGGGGTTGAGCTCACCTGTGAGTTTTGATGATGCGACAGCAGAAAACCCTAACTCAGGTATTTTTGAAATATAATCAGCAGCATAACGTATCGCCGCCCTATGTTTTGACATTAACAGAATAAACACTAACAGCAAGATAAGGTAAGCCACCAGTAACATGACACCGAGCTTTTGAGTATGACTAATCGAAGTTTCAATCGCTTGGTTTGCACTGAGTTTGACTTGTAAACGACCGGTTGCCAATTTTTGTGTATGACTGAGCTCGATAGAAAATAAACGGGCTAAAGGATGAGGATGTTGGCTGTCTAAACGACCTTCTGTATGACTCCGTTGGCCATCGGTATCATCAATATATTGGAAAAATTGGAATGGGTAATTTTCAGAAAGCTTTTTGAAGAGTTCGGCGCCATCACCTTGCCATTGTTGGTAGCGGGTTAAACTGGTTTTAAAGCTATCCAGTTCTTGCTGTTGTTGGATTTGTAATTGGCTATTTTCGCTTTGATATACCCAAGCAAAAAGACCTAAGAAAATAAGCAGTAAAAAAATTGGATATGATTTTGACATGGCCATAAAAATCCGCTCTATTTTTTTGGGTGAGCTCAAACAGGATAAGTTTAAGTCAAGAATACTTAACTGCAGCTATCTGTGTGATGACACTCATAAATTTTTATTAATAAGCTGATAACAGTGTAACTGCATTTGCTTAAAAACAAAACGGAAAAGAATAGGGTAACTAGAAGCCGGAAGAGGCAAAGACACGGGAACAAAATGAAGAATAAATTGGCTCCCCTGACTGGACTTGAACCAGTGACATACGGATTAACAGTCCGCCGTTCTACCGACTGAACTACAGGGGAGTAGAGGGTGCGATATTGCTATCGACTTTACAGAAATAACACTTTTTAAATGGCTCCCCTGACTGGACTTGAACCAGTGACATACGGATTAACAGTCCGCCGTTCTACCGACTGAACTACAGGGGAATCGAGGTGCGATATTACTATCTACTTTTTAGCTTGCTTAAATTGGCTCCCCTGACTGGACTTGAACCAGTGACATACGGATTAACAGTCCGCCGTTCTACCGACTGAACTACAGGGGAATCATTTTAATGCTTCAGCTTGATAATGTAATTGGCTCCCCTGACTGGACTTGAACCAGTGACATACGGATTAACAGTCCGCCGTTCTACCGACTGAACTACAGGGGAATTGTTTACAACTTATCTTACTGCTTGTTCTAACTCATTTTTATCATGTGCTAAAAGTGGCTCCCCTGACTGGACTTGAACCAGTGACATACGGATTAACAGTCCGCCGTTCTACCGACTGAACTACAGGGGAATCGTTTCACACAATCGTAGCGACTCGTTGAGAACGGAGCGCATAGTAAAACGCTCTGTTGGATGAGTCAACTCGAGTTACTAAAAAAAGTGTAATTATGCTGTTAAGTGCTCATCTAATGTGCATCGTGGTGCAGAATTCGACATTTTCCGTGAAAAACCACTTAACAATTCGCAATATAGCCATAATTGAGTCCATCGTTTTTAAGCGGTGATTCTATGAAATTGAAATCATTCGCTAAATAATCGACACCGTTTTCGGTACTTGGTCGAGTACTTAAGACTCAAACCGCTCAAAAAAGGATCTCAGGTGGGGTAATGTGAATTTACTCAGTTCTTTATACCGATAGAAAACGTGGGTTATCTTTTCGCTGTTAAAGTCTGTTTTTCTGTTTTAACAAGTTTGCTGTTGTTGATGGAGGTGTTAATTGAGGCTTTATCGAATTAGCGTGAGCTGTTTTTCAAATGAAGTGATGCACTTCACTATAAAGTTGTGGCACCAGATGCGCTACCACAGCGCGTGTTAATTACAGTTAGTGAAATTGATACAAGTAGCAACATTTATCAAATGTAATTAAATTACTAAATGCCGAGAGACGGTTGTTAAGGCACATGACAGCCTCCAATCCCGCGTGGTTTCTAGGTTATTTCGACTTATCAACAAAATCTGTGGATAACCCTGTGAGTTGTCCTGAAAAATGGCCGCCAAAGCCTTGGGGTATGGGCGGCGGACTTAAAATGCACTATTTTGGGGTTCAAAAATAAATTTAAGTATTATCAAATGCATACTAAAAGCAAGTGGTTTTTGTTGAGGGTGAAAACAAGGTTGCAATTTTGTAATCGAACGAAATTGATTTCTTGTGTATTAAATTGGCATTTTTGCTTAGTTTGCGGGTGTTTTGTGAGCAAAAAACGCTGAAAACGCCTTAGTTTAAAAGTTTCATGTTTCTTCCTTTAAATTGTCATCTTGCGGTTTTAGACCGTATTGATATGACGACAGGAAGGATAACTGTGGAGCTTAGTCGGCGACTTGATTAGAATGGTGCGACTCACTAAAAGGATATGTGCGCGTGTCAGAATCTGTTTTTCAGCTTGAATCGCAATTCGCCCCCGCAGGCGACCAACCTACAGCGATTGCCAAATTAGTCGATGGACTCGAAGCGGGTCTGGCCTGCCAAACCTTACTCGGGGTGACGGGCTCAGGTAAAACCTTCACGATTGCCAATGTGATCCAAAAGTTAGGTCGGCCCACGATTATCATGGCGCCTAATAAAACCTTGGCGGCGCAGCTTTATGGCGAGATGAAAGAGTTCTTTCCCCATAATGCGGTCGAGTATTTCGTTTCTTACTACGATTACTATCAGCCCGAAGCCTATGTACCTGCATCAAATACCTTTATCGAAAAGGACGCTTCGGTTAATGCTCACATTGAGCAGATGCGTTTATCCGCCACTAAGGCGCTGTTAGAGCGTAAGGATGTGGTGCTGATTGCTTCGGTGTCGGCTATTTATGGCTTGGGCGATCCCGATTCCTATTTAAAAATGTTGCTGCATCTACGCCAAGGCGATGTGATGGGGCAGCGTGACATCTTAATTCGTCTCAGTGAATTGCAGTACAAGCGCAATGATATTGAGCTACAACGTGGTACTTATCGTGTGCGCGGTGAAGTGATTGATATTTTCCCCGCCGATTCTGAGCGTAATGCTATTAGAGTCGAGTTGTTCGACGATGAGATTGAACGCTTAAGTGAGTTTGACCCGTTAACGGGCCATATTATTAAACGTATCGCACGTACGACGGTTTACCCTAAAACACACTATGTCACGCCGCGGGAAAAAATCATCGCCGCCACTGAGTTTATTAAAGAAGAACTACGCGAGCGTAAGCAATATCTACTCGATAACAACAAGTTAATTGAAGCCCAGCGTATCCATGAGCGGGTGCAATACGATGTGGAAATGATGGTGGAGTTGGGTTACTGCTCTGGCATCGAAAACTACTCGCGCTATTTGTCTGGCCGCGCACCGGGGGAAGGGCCACCAACCTTGCTCGACTATTTGCCTGCCGACGGCTTATTAATTATCGATGAATCCCATGTGACAGTGCCGCAAATCGGCGCTATGTACAAAGGTGACCGTTCCCGTAAAACCACACTTGTGGAATACGGTTTCCGCTTACCGTCCGCCTTGGATAACCGGCCGCTCAAGTTTGAAGAGTTTGAGCAATTGATGCCGCAAACTATCTATGTGTCGGCAACACCGAGTGCCTACGAGCTGGAAAAGAGCGAAGGCGAGATTGCTGAGCAGGTCGTGCGGCCAACGGGATTACTCGATCCTGAATTAGAAGTGCGCCCCGTTGGGACCCAAGTGGACGATTTATTGTCTGAAATCGCCAAGCGAGTGGCCGTCAATGAGCGGGTGCTAGTGACGACGCTGACTAAGCGTATGTCGGAGGATTTGACTGAATACCTCGACGAACATGGCGTAAAAGTGCGTTATCTGCATTCGGACATAGACACTGTCGAACGGGTTGAGATCATCCGCGATCTGCGTTTAGGTAAGTTTGATGTATTGGTTGGGATCAACTTATTGCGCGAAGGCTTAGATATGCCTGAAGTGTCATTGGTGTGTATTTTAGATGCCGATAAAGAGGGCTTCTTGCGCTCTGAGCGCTCGCTCATCCAAACGATTGGCCGCGCGGCGCGTAACGTCAATGGTAAAGTGATCCTCTATGCCGATCGCATCACCAATTCGATGGAGAAAGCGATAGGTGAAACTGACCGACGTCGTGAACGTCAGCGGGCGCACAACTTAAAACACGGTATCACGCCTAAGGGCGTCGTTAAACGGATCACCGATGTGATGGATGTGGATGATAGCCGCGACAGTAAAGCTGTGTATGGCAAAGTGGCTGAGCCTAAGTCCCATTATCATAAAGCCGATGCGGCAGAGTTGAGCCATCAAATCGATCAGCTTGAGAAGAAGATGCATGAACATGCGCGCAACTTAGAGTTTGAACAAGCGGCGGCAATGCGTGATGAAGTCAAGCACCTGCGGGACCTGTTGATCAAAGCCTAGATTTATTCTTACGCTCAGCATTAAAAAAGCCGTCCAGCAATCATGCTGCGACGGCTTTTTAATATCTTGACTTGGATTAAGCAGGGACTTTTGATTGGCTCATTTTGAGCTTGATAAACACCGCTAAAGTGCAAATCAGCCCGCAGATTAAGCCGACCAAATGCGCCTCGGTTGCTACGCGCGCACCTATCATGGCGGTGACATCACTGCTGGCACCATAAAGCTGTTCGTAACCGACCTTGATGATAACGCCAACGAGCAGCAGATAGCCTGAGCGCAGCTTACGGACAATATCCTGCACTGCGCCGTAGGCGAACAAACCATGCAACATACCGCTTAAGCCGACATAACCAAGCAATTGCGGATAGCCTAAATACAAGCCTATACCTTCAAGTAAACATAACACGAAAAATAGTGCACTTAATCCTTTGAGATGATAATGAAAATGGTGCAAAAATAGCACCACCCACAGCCCTGCAAGGTTCATCAATAGATGCCATTGATTCGTATGCAGTAAATTTCCACTGATTAATCGCCACCATTCACCCTCACTAATTGCACTGCGGCGATAGGCGAGTAGGTTATCGACATCGGGGCTTGCTAAGCCTGCGGCATACAAACCCACACAGATCAGACTCACCATCAGCGCGACCCAATAGGGACTGCGTGTCATGCTTTAGGCTCGCTGGCGTCAAGCTCAGCCATAACTGCTGCTTTATTCTGTAGATAGTCATCTAATCCACGTTTGCGAAGATGACAGGCAGGGCAATCACCACAGCCATCGCCAATCACGCCGTTATAGCAGGTGAGAGTATGGTGGCGAACCAGATCAAGTTGCTGATATTTATCCGCCAGTGCCCAGGTTTGTGCCTTATTGAGCCACATTAAAGGCGTGCTGATTTTTAGTTGTTTATCCATGCCTTGAACTAAGGCGGATTCCATCGCTTTGACAAAATCGTTACGACAATCAGGGTAGCCTGAAAAATCGGTTTCACACACGCCTGTGATAATCGCCTGCGCGCCTAATTGATAGGCATAAATGCCTGCAAGCGTTAAAAATAAAATATTACGGCCGGGCACGAAGGTATTGGGTAAGCCATTTTCCATCAACTCGTGTGAAACGGGTATTGCATCACGGGTGAGGGCTGAAATAGCTAACTCATTGAGTAAGGTGACATCCATGACTTTATGGCTGGTGATCTTCAAGCGTTTTGCTAAGGATTTGGCAACTTCTATTTCTTCGCGGTGACGTTGACCGTAGTCAAAAGTGATCCCATGTACTTCATCGTACTGGGTTAAGGCTTGAATAAGACAGGTTGTTGAGTCTTGTCCGCCACTGAATACCACCACTGCTTTGGACGCGACTGTTTTTGACACTAAGCTCGTTGACATAAAGGATTTCACTTCACCGTAGAACAGGTATAAATAGGGCGTTAGTGTAACTCAGGCCTTAGGGCTTGCAAACTCTGACTATAGGGTCGAAATAGGCTTTCTCGGCGCAAAAACTTGCAGCTCAAGCTAAAATCCACTATAAATGCCGCCCCAGAAAAGTGGAACGTCAGTATGAATTACCCTGTCAACGAAGTATTTGAAACCATTCAAGGTGAAGGTGTATTTACCGGAGTGCCCGCCATATTTGTCCGCCTACAAGGTTGTCCCGTGGGATGTGCTTGGTGCGATACGAAACAGACATGGGATGTACTTGAAGCCAATAAGGTCTCGCCAGAGCAAGTGATTACCGTGGACGGCACCATTGGTCGCTGGGCTGATCATACGGCGCAAAGTCTTATTGCTGCTTTTCACGCTAAAGGTTTTACTGCGCGGCATATCGTGATCACCGGCGGTGAGCCTTGTATGTACGATTTACGCGAATTAACCGAGACCTTGCACAGCCAAGGTTTTGCGACTCAAATCGAAACCAGTGGCACCTTCGAAATCAACTGTGCCGATGACACTTGGGTGACAGTATCACCCAAGGTGAACATGAAAGGGGGCTATCAGGTATTAGCACAGGCGCTGAACCGTGCCAATGAGATTAAGCATCCTATCGCCACTGAAAATCACATCGATGAACTTGATGAGTTACTGCATGACATCGATATTTCAGCGAAAACGATTTGCCTGCAGCCGATTAGTCAAAAGCCTAGAGCGACAGAACTGGCGATGAAAGTGTGTATCGCCCGTAATTGGCGCTTATCGATCCAGACCCATAAGTATTTGAATATTGATTAATGCTAATCTGCAAAGCATAAAAAACGCCTCACAGTTGTGGGGCGTTTTTTATGATGGATGTTTTGTGGATTCTAAACCTAACGACTTAAGATAAGGTTTTTAATACAGTTGCTTAATCAAGTTCACTTAACTGGCCGAAATGATTAAATGCTGCAAGTTGGCGCTGATAGGGCGCAATATCGCCGATGTTAGCTGTAATCCAATCTGTATCGTAATAAGTATCAAGATAACGCTCACCCGAGTCACAAATGAGGGTCACTATTGAGCCTTGCTCTCCGCGTGCTTGCATTTGTACTGCAAGTTGCAATGCACCGTACAGGTTGGTTCCTGTGGATGCGCCGGTTTTACGGCCAATCAATTGTTCTAACCAATGAATTGTCGCCACTGATGCGGCGTCGGGAATTTGCAGCATAGTATCGACAACTCCAGGAATAAACGATGGCTCGACTCTCGGTCGACCTATGCCTTCAATCTTACTGCCATTGCAACAGGTTAAGCTGGCATCGCCGCTCTGATAGAAATCAAAAAAAACGGAGTTTTGCGGGTCGACCACGCAAAGTTGTGTCGCCAACCTTTGATAGCGAATGTAACGGCCTATGGTCGCCGATGTGCCGCCAGTGCCTGGGCTCATCACTATCCAGCGCGGGATAGTGTGTGGCTCGCGCTCCATCTGATTGAAAATCGAGTTAGCGATATTGTTGTTGCCACGCCAGTCGGTTGCACGCTCGGCGTAGGTGAATTGATCCATATAATGGCCGCCTAGCTCTGCGGCAAGGCGCGCCGATTCGGCGTAAATCTCACTGGAATGATCGACAAAATGACATTGACCGCCATAGAAAGTGATCTGCTCAATCTTCTTTTTAGCTGTGCTTTTGGGCATCACGGCAATAAAAGGTAAACCGAGTAAACGGGCAAAATAGGCTTCAGAAATCGCTGTGCTGCCCGATGAGGATTCGATAATCGGCGTGCTTTGCTTAATCCAGCCGTTACACAGGGCATAGAGGAAGAGTGAGCGGGCGAGGCGATGCTTTAAGCTGCCTGTCGGGTGGGTACTTTCATCTTTAAGATAAATATCTATGCCATCGAGCATAGGTAATTCAAGCTTAATCAAGTGTGTATCGGCGCTGCGCTGAAAATCCGCTTCAATCTTGCCTATCGCGTGGGCTTCCCATGTGGGGCAGAGTCTGTGAGCGCTGTGAGAATCCACTGGTGGTTGAATCGTGTTAGAAATCATAGTAGTCACATCGAAAGGGATCATTTTCAGAGCATATCACAGGGACGGGCAAAGCGGTTTTATTGGATGAGCTTGAAGTCATTCGCTTAAAGTAGAGCACGACGTAATTGAAATCAAAAATGTCGTCCACCAAGAAGTTTACTTAATATAGAAATGCCAAGAATTTAATCAGATTAAGCTGGAACAGTCAGATTAAGTTGGAACAGACTAAGCGGAAGTGGAACAAGAAGGATATGCGAGAGTGAAAGAAATGGTGGAGGGAGAAGGATTCGAACCTTCGAAGGCTGAGCCGTCAGATTTACAGTCTGATCCCTTTGGCCACTCGGGAACCCCTCCACAAACTTTTTTTTTAGCTTTACAACTAACTTTTAAAATTGTCTTTCAAAACATCATCAATAACAGACTTATTTATCAAGACAAAACTAAACATTGGCCATGTTTAGTCTTTGAAAATGATTCTCTGCGTTAGAGATAAAGATGGTGGAGGGAGAAGGATTCGAACCTTCGAAGGCTGAGCCGTCAGATTTACAGTCTGATCCCTTTGGCCACTCGGGAACCCCTCCACGAATACCTTTAACGCTTTTGTAAAACTCTACATCATTTTCGAATAACACGATAAAACTTGCAGTGCAAATGGTGGAGGGAGAAGGATTCGAACCTTCGAAGGCTGAGCCGTCAGATTTACAGTCTGATCCCTTTGGCCACTCGGGAACCCCTCCTCAATTGCGGCCGCCATAGTAGTCAGAAACCTTTTCCATGTAAATACCCAATTTAAAAATATTCCTAAAGTTATGTATCAAATGGTCGATTAACTAACAACGAATTGTTTTGACGATGTTTTTTTATGCAAATTGATGTTCCTTTAGTCAACGAAGCCCAAATTGGCACCCGCTTAAACGCGGCGATAGAAAACGACAGACGGGGCGAATTCGCCCTGTTGCTGTCGTTACTGTCGGTTGACGCTCGGGACATGGCACAATTCCAATGGCAAAATGAACTTGATATGGCGCAAAAATTACAACGTCAGTTCGAATTGCCACCGCAGCAAAGTTTAATGGCGGATTTATCGTCTGCTGAACCAGTGGTTGATAACAGCAGTATTTTTATGTCTCAAGGTCCACGTGCGTTTCAATTACAACAAGCATTGCGACCGGAAGCCTTAGTCATCCGTGGCGGCGAGCCAGTCGCAATGGCAGAAGCGTTAAGTAACTGTGACCATGTCACTCAGCTGAGACAAAGGGGCCAATTAACCGCACCCAAAGTCGAGATCATGCACTTTGCTGATCAATTGGCAATCCAACGTAATCTTGTGCCTTTGCTCGCCTCAGCCTAAGGCAGTCTTCCCGCAAGTGATCTTCAATACCCATCGGGTCAATCTAATCCATTTCTATAAATAAGCGTGAGCTAAAGCCAGTTATCTTGAAGCTTAATTACCTATAATTCGTATTTAACCTATCGAGTTAAAATTTACCGCGTTAAAAATTTAACGAGCATATTTTAGTGATGCCGTTAATCAGTCGCTCTATACATTAAGGAATACAGATGAAAGGCATAATAGAAGCACAGAGCCCGACAGTGAATGACACTTGCACCGATTGCGGCAGCTTTGTCGATATCGGCGCCGTTATTGATGAACACGATACGTTATTGACGTTAAATTTTGTTGGCGATAGCGCTCAAGCGGATGCCAAAAGCATGGCAACACGCGCTCAAACTCGATTTGCTGAAGTACAAACTGAATTTGTGACTAAAGCTGAAGGCGTCGACTTACTGCTGACCTTCAATGTCAGCGCGGAAAAAATGATTTTTCAATTGGAAAACGGCCTGTAATTTTTAAAGCAGCACTTTAGTTTTTAGTCGGTTATGGATATCCGGAAATCGCGCTAATTGCCTAAAAATGCTGCTATTGTTAACCAAATTGTAATAAATTGTGCCACATGTTGCTGTGCTTACAACAGTTAGTGTAATCTGCCTCCAAATAAGAATAATTCAATCAGCTTAATTCCACATTTTGAGGTAAGTTTGCTAACAGCAAAGACCTTTAGCCCAACACGAAGTTTTGTAGGGAACCAGCGTGAAGCGACGTCAGCATCAGCATTTATTGGAGTCTTTGGTACAGTCAACTGCAAAACAGCAGGGCGATTTCACAAAGACGGCAGAGTTAACCACAGAGTTGTTGTGCCAGAATTTAGCGGTTTCTTTGGTATCAGTGTGGACTTTTTCATCTGATCAACAAACCCAATCACTCGTCGCACAATTTGGTTCTATGATGTTGCAAGACATTCATAGACCTAAGTTATTACAAGATTGCCCCCGGTATGTACACGAGCTCAAAACTTTGCGCCATATCGATGCAGGCAATGCCCTGACCGATCCACGTTTAAGTGAATTGGCTGAGTGCTATTTTATCCCGCGGCAAATCAACTCGAGTCTTGACATCGCCATTCGCATCAATGGTCATCTTGAAGGTGTGCTCTGCATTGAGCGGGCACAATTGACTCCCCACTGGCATGACAGTGAAATTCACCTCGCGTGCCAGATGGCCGACCAATTAGCCCTGACCTTAGCGACAAAGCACAGCTACGATAAAGAAGAAAGCTTAAGTTTATTTCGCTGTGCCACTGAACAATCGCGACAAATCAGTATGTTAATTAATCTGCATACTGAAAAAGTCGAGTATGTGAATCAGGCGCACAGTAAAATCACCGGCATGCCCCGTGAGCAGATTATCGGCGCGAATATTCGTGAGTTGGCTTTTTTCAAGCAGCATGCCCAGTTAGCCGAGCAAACCCTAGCGCAAATCTTTAGGGGCGAAATTGCCAAAGGCGAAGTGCAGTTTAGTCGCGCCGATGGCAGTCGTTATTGGCTGACATACGTGCTGAGTCAGTTCATTACCGATCGCGGTAATCATTATGCCTTGGTCTCGTGTGAAGAAAATACCGACGAGCATAACTATAAGTCAGAGCTTGAACGGCTTGCTTGGCGTTGTGGATTAACGGGACTCCATAACCGTACTCATTTTAATCGAGTCCTTGAACGTACCACGAAGGGACTGTTGTTATTAGTTGATTTAGTGGGATTTAAGCGTTTTAACGATACCTATGGTCATGAAAATGGCGATAGCTTGTTGATAGAAATTGCCCGCCGTTTGAAACATTTTTCTGAGATTAATAAGGCCACCGAAATTGCCCGCGTCGGCAGCGATGAATTTGCAGTGCTATTGACCGATGATAATGCGGTTTACGATCTCGATTATTTTAGTACTCGCCTGTATCAACATCTTGCTATGCCTATTTTAATCGGCCGCGAGCAAGTCGAACCAAAGCCTGCTTTAGCTGTGGTTGATATTGCCTCTGTGGCGAGTTTGTTTGCCCCATTAACCTGTGCCGATATTGCAGTGCAGTATGCTAAAAAGAAAAAAGGCACTGCAATCCAAGTATTTAACAGCACGTTATTGAGTGCATTTAAAGAGGATGCGCAGATAGAACGTGATTTACACAGTGCGATCCGTGGTCGTCAGTTTGAGCTTTATTATCAGCCTCTGAGGGATCTTGAGCAGAATACCTATATTGGCGCCGAAGCCTTAATCCGTTGGCACCACCCTAAAAGAGGCGTGTTATTTCCAGCTTCCTTTATTGATATTGCTGAGCAGTCGGGGATGATTAATTCTATCGGCAGCTGGGTTTTAGAGGCCGCATGTCGACAGTTAAACCTATGGCAGCATCATAATGCAGATATGACCATGCATGTGAATGTGTCGGCCCGCCAGTTCTTCAGTGGTAATTTATTCGAGCAAGTGTGGCAGTTGTTGACGCGTTATCGCTTGAAACCTAAGACGTTAATCTTAGAGATCACTGAGACTGAATTGATGGGTGATATTCGCCACGCGACCTTGTTATGCCAAGAATTAGCGGAATTAGGCGTAGGGCTCGCGATTGACGATTTTGGGACGGGTTACTGCTCTATGCGTTATTTGAAGCAGTTTCCGATCAGTAAACTTAAGATTGATCGTTCGTTTATTTCAGATCTTACCGTCAGCCGCGAAAGTCGCGAAATTGTGTCAGCCATTATCGCCATGGCGAATGCATTAAATATATCTTTGACGGCAGAAGGGGTTGAAACCCTTGAGCAAGAAGCATTTTTAGCGAAAAGTTTTTGTCATCAGGCGCAGGGTTATCTCTATAGCCCTGCATTACGGGAGCCTGAGTTTGCACAATTTATCTTGTCGGCTAAAAGTGCTTCGGTCATAACCCACTAAGTCACAATTATTTCAAATGTGCTGCTCACGATAAAATAAAGGCAACCTAGGTTTGTAATCTAGGTTGCCTTTATTATTCATCTCTGTGCTTGTTCAATCAGCACTATAAACCTTCATCGTCATTCTCTAGTGCAGTTCAGCACTGTATATCTATCGAGATTTTAAACAGCATTGTTTGAATTTTTTGCCACTATGGCAAATACAGAGATCATTTCTACCAGGCAATTTAGCCGTCATTTGCTGGCCTTGGCTGTAATACCAGCGACTTGCTTGATAGATGAATTCGGATCGCTCATAGATAGCATCAATTTCACCATCGAGCTTATACCAAGCTTTAAAAGTAACAGTGCCATGTCGTTGTTCAGCTATCGCCGCTTGAGCATTGTGGATTGGTGTTTCAGTACTGCTCTGTACATCTAATCCTAACCAATGTGGATGAGGACCAGTAGTGAGGCTCGTGAGAGTAAGGCCATTTAGATGGTCAGGGTGATGTGTTTTTAAAATGTAATCAAAATTTTTCAATACAAATGCGCAGTAGCGTGAGCGCATAAGCTGTTCAGGTGTACGGGCAATCACTTGCCCAGTGTCTACATGCGTATGCAGTGGACCACAGCAATCTTGATAGCTTATCCCACTGCTACAGGGGCAGGCTTGTGTAGTTATAGTCATGTTAGCTAAATCTTTAATTTAATTGTATTTGTTTAAATTTATTCGATTTCTATCTAAATGCGTTAGATGTGAGATAGTCCATTTAAACGTAATCGGCATTAATATTAGGGTAATTTTTTACCCGCAGGTAAAGGCGGAAATTGGCGACCATAATATAAGTTAGGTACCGGTTTCGCATTCAGATAATAGCTAGGTTCTGCGCGGTTATTGGTATCTAAGCTCACTTTCCATTGGGTGGATGAGACTTTTTCTGAACCAATAGCAAACTTGCCCGCAAATTCACTCACAGGTTCGCCGGTTTCTTGTGCTGGGTAAAATCGAACCAAATAATAGCCTGTATCTATGGCACCATTACCGATAATTTTGCGTTTAGTAATGCGAAAATCCACGTCGATAGTGGCTTTTTTGGCGCGGATTTTATCGAAAAACTTCTTGTAAATGGCGATAATATTGTCTCGTCCATAGTAAATTTCTTTACTTTGACTTTCAGATAAGTAGCTAGCGTCATCAGCGTAAATCTCACGGGTCACCTCGGGGGACAATTGATTAAAAGCGCTAATAAACAAAGGATAATTAGCGTTGATCAATTGATCATCAGTGGATTTTGTATGAGTTTTAGCTGGATTGGCTAAGCTTGGCAGTGACAATAAGCACATCAGGACTAGCGGCAAAAATTTCATTACTTTATTCTAATCTGGCAATCATGGCGTCACTATAATGGAGGCGCTCGCTGAACTAAAGCCTTGAATGTTTACAAAGTGTGTTTCTATACAAGAGTGTGAAGTAAAGGAGCTTGCCATGCTGGATGATGAATCAGCACTGTTTTTTGAGGAAATGGCTGGAGTCGTGCCACTAAAAGGCGATATGCCAGTGGTAAATTTAGCACCGAAAGCGTTGACGGCTGAGCAAATACACAGACGCGATGCTTTACAACGGGAAGTCTTCCTAGCGTCTATGCCACTGGATTTAAAAGTATTTCCACAGCAAGCGCCAGATGACATTGTGAGCTTTAAGCGTGAGGGGGTACAAGGCGGCGTTTTTAAACGACTCCGAATGGGGCAATACAGCATCAAGATGGAGCTTGATGTGCATGCTTATCGGTTAAACCAAGCTCGTGATGCCGTCCTTAACTATTTACTGGCAGCGCAGGCACATGGTGAACGCTGTGTCATGTTGATCCACGGTAAAGGCTATCAGAGTCAACCCTTTGCGGGATTGCTCAAATCCGCTGTGTGCTATTGGTTATCACAACTCGACATGGTGCTTGCCTATCATTCGGCGAAAACCGAGCAGGGCGGTGCTGGGGCACTTTATGTGATGTTAACTAAGTCAGAACAGCTCAAGCTTGAAAACCGTGAAGCTAATCGTAAAGGCATGGGATGGCGTTAGATTAAACAGATAAGTATTGAATAAAAATGCCCAATTTTATTGGGCATTTTGTTTTATGTTATTGGGTGATGATTTAACGAACCCTTACCAACCACACTGGCGGTTTGCGGTGGTATTTTGCTCATCTAACCATGTTTTAAGTGGGGCGAAGTAATCGAGCACCGCTTTTGCATCCATCGTTTCTTTGCCTGTGACTTCTTTCAATGCTTCTGGCCAAGGTTTACTTAAGCCTAACTCGAGCATCTTATTGAGTTTCTCTCCCGCGGCTTGATTACCATAAATACTGCATCTGTGTACCGGACCTTTATCGCCTGCAGTTTCACACAGCGCTTGATGGAATTGGAATTGCAAAATATGCGCTAGGAAGTAACGGGTGTAGGGTACATTGCCTGGTACATGGTATTTAGCACCCGGATCAAAATCTGCTTCACTACGTTCAGTCGGTGCTTTTACGCCTTGGTATTTTTCCCTCAGATCCCACCAAGCTTGGTTATATTGGGCAGGCGTGATTTCGCCGCTAAACACTTTCCAGCGCCACTGATCTATCATCAGGCCAAAGGGCAAGAAAGCAATTTTGTCTAAGGCTTGTTTTAGTAAGAGGCCGATATCCTTAGATGCATCAGGTACTTCTTCTAATAAGCCGATTTGCTTTAAATAGCTTGGCGTAATCGACAGTGCTATTGTGTCACCAATTGCTTCATGGAAACCATCGTTAGCGCTGTTTTTAAACAGGAATGGTTGTTGCTTATAAGCGCGTTGATAGAAGTTATGCCCAAGTTCGTGGTGGATAACGCTAAAATCTTCGGCAGTTTTTTGGATACACATTTTAATGCGGATATCGTCGAGATTATCGAGATCCCACGCCGAAGCGTGACAAACCACATCACGGTCCTTTGGCTGAACGAATAGAGAACGTGCCCAAAAACTTTCTGGCAATGGTGCGAACCCTAATGATGTGAAGAAGCCTTCGGCTTGTTTCACCATTTTATGCTCGTCATAGCCTTTCTTTGCCAGTAACTCAGTGACATCGTAACCCGGATCAGCATTGTTAGGGGCGACGAGATCATACACATTACCCCATTGCTGGGCCCACATGTTGCCAAGTAAGTGTGCCGGGATGGGGCCTGTGGTCGGTGCGACGGTATCGCCGTACTCTTTATTCAATTCTCCCCGCACGTAGCAGTGCAAGGACTCATAAAGTGGCTTAACTTGGCCCCAAAGACGGTCGAGTTCCTGTGAAAAGTCATCGGGCTTCATATCATATTGACTGCGCCATAGTTCAGACAGGTTGGCATAACCGAGATCCTTTGCGCCTTCATTGGCCAGTTCAACTTCGCGTTGAAACAAGGGGCGCATGGGTTTAGCGATTTCACGCCAGCCTTTCCACGCTTCCAGTAATTTTACGGGATCACGTGATTCGGCCATTAAGCTCGATAGCTC
Source organism: Shewanella sp. ISTPL2 (assembly GCF_013283205.1). Lineage (NCBI taxonomy): Bacteria > Pseudomonadati > Pseudomonadota > Gammaproteobacteria > Alteromonadales > Shewanellaceae > Shewanella > Shewanella sp. ISTPL2. The sequence goes on from NZ_JAAPAV010000001.1 coordinate 1,588,492, forward strand.
AGGCTGAGTCATACACTTGCCGTCGGCAAAACAGTATTTTCCTTTGCCGTACAAGCCATTTAATTCTGAACTAATTTGCGCCAGCTCGGTATTTTTCGCAGGATCGAGCGGCGCGGGTAACACTAACGCACTGCGCAGGATATTGAGCTTGCGGGCATTAACGGGATCGAGTTGCACATTGGCGTACTTCGCCGCCTCGGTTGCAAATTTTACCGACGCGGCACTGACCTTTTCGCCGACTGCGGCAGACAGGGCCGCGGTATCATCAGTAATAAAGTTGCTGTAAATCCACTCGGCGCGATTAGATTCAATCGATAATTCGGCCATCTTGGCTTCAGCATCATTAATAAAAGCAATGGCTTGTGCTTTATCTGGGGCGGTATTGATGACAGCTGCTGTAGCTGTTTTGTCTGTTTTACTTTGTGCATCATTACAGGCCGTTAATCCCAGCGCGAGTGCCACTGTGAGGGCGATTTTACTGCGACGATTCAATGAAATAACCATGTCTAGTTGTCCTTGTTGTTTTTGTGTTACACAGTTTACCTAAACCACTGGGTTATTGCACAAGGGTTAATTGACTTGTTTTTAACACTTATTCGGACATGTACGACATACCGCTTGTATCACAGACTAGAAAGCGGTGAATTTGTCCAATTTTTGTTTGACATCCTAGGTGCCAATGTTTAATTTAAACGAGTGTTTTAAATTAATTCAAGGTCACGGAATGGCAAGTCGATCCGATACAAAAACTAGAATACTTGATGCCGCAGAAAAACTGTTCGCCGAACGGGGCTTTTCTGAGACTTCCTTGCGACTCATTACCAGCAAAGCTGAGGTGAATTTAGCATCGGTCAATTATCACTTTGGTTCTAAAAAAGAGCTGATCCGTGCAGTGTTAGCCCGCTATTTAGACGTATTTATGCCTGCTGCTTCAAGCCAAATTCACCGTTTAAATGCCGCTCCAGCACAAGCTACACTCGAAGAGATCCTGTCTTCTTTGGTCGATCCTTTATTGGATTTAAACGCGCTACGTACCGAAGGTACCACGATCTTCCTGCAGCTTTTAGGCCGTGGCTATATCGAAAGCCAAGGGCATTTACGTTGGTTTATTACTACCCATTACGGCCAGCATCTCGATGCTTTTGTTAAAGCCGTTTCGGCCAGTGCACCACATATTCCACCCGCTGAAATGTTTTGGCGCTTACACTTTACCTTAGGCACTATCGTGTTCACTATGGCGTCCGCTGATGCCCTAAATGACATTGCTGCTGCTGAGTTTGGTGAGCATAACGACATCGAAGCCGTGATCCGTAAAGTGATCCCCTACATGGCGGCTGGTGTATCAGTCCCCGTTTCTTCTTAATTAAAAGGTCTTGATAATGTTGACGATTATAATTCTTGCCCTGATAGCCATTGTCGTGTTGTTTGCGGTGAAAAATATCCGGATGCAGTTTATTACCCGCCCAGTTTTTAGTTTTTTCAAGAAGGTCTTGCCGCCACTTTCAGATACCGAGCGCGAAGCGATGGAAGCCGGTGATGTCTGGTGGGAAGGGGAGTTATTCCGCGGAAATCCTAACTGGAATACCTTGCACAGCTACGGTAAGCCGACGCTGACAGCTGAAGAAAAAGATTTTATTGATAATCAAGTAATGACAGCACTGACGATGATCGATGATTTCGACATAGTGCATAACCGCAAGGATTTACCGCCAGAGCTGTGGGAATACTTTAAGAAAGAAGGTTTCTTCGCACTGATCATTCCGAAGAAATTTGGTGGTAAAGCTTTCTCTGCCTATGCAAACTCGACCATTGTCAGCAAATTAGCCAGCCGTAGCGTAAGCGCTGCTGTGACTGTGATGGTGCCGAACTCTTTAGGCCCAGGTGAGTTGCTGACCCACTATGGTACGAGCGAGCAGAAAGAACGCTGGTTACCTGCTTTAGCTAAAGGCGATGAAATTCCTTGTTTTGCATTAACTGGTCCAGAAGCGGGCAGTGATGCCGGCGCTATCCCCGATGTAGGTATTGTGTGTCGTGATATTTTCAACGGCGAAGAAATGCTTGGGCTTAAACTTACATGGGATAAGCGTTATATCACGCTGGCTCCTGTAGCAACAGTGCTGGGTTTAGCGTTCCAAATGCGCGATCCTGAAGGTCTGCTTGGCGATAAGAAAAACTTAGGCATTACCTGTGCGTTGATCCCAACGGATCATCCTGGTGTGGTTATTGGTCGTCGTCATAATCCGCTGGGAATGGCGTTTATGAACGGTACTACTCAAGGTAAAGAAGTGTTTATTCCGCTCGATTGGATTATCGGTGGCCCTGAGTTTGCTGGTAAAGGCTGGCGTATGCTGGTTGAGTGTTTGTCAGCGGGCCGCGGTATTTCATTGCCAGCATTGGCAACGGCTTCTGGTCACATGGCGACGAAGACGACAACGGCTTACAGCTATGTGCGTCACCAGTTTGGAATGGCAATTGGTCAGTTTGAAGGGGTGCAAGAAGCGCTGGCGCGTATTATTGCCAACACTTATCAGTTAGAAGCCGCACGCCGTTTAACAACCACGGGTATCGATCTTAAAGTCAAACCTTCTGTCGTGACCGCGATAGCTAAGTACCACATGACTGAATTAGGCCGTTCAGTGATGAACGATGCCATGGATATTCAATCGGGTAAGGGCATTCAATTAGGACCTAAAAACTATTTAGGCCACCCTTATATGTCGAATCCAATTTCGATCACTGTGGAAGGCGCGAATATTCTAACCCGCTCGTTGATGATTTTTGGTCAAGGTGCGACTCGCTGCCATCCATACGTGCTCGCCGAAATGGAAGCCGCAGCGATGGAAAACCAACATGAAGCCTTAGAGCGTTTTGATGCGTTATTAATGGGTCACATGGGTTATGCCACGCGTAATGCTTTCAGTGCTTTGTTTAGCGCGTTAAGCGGTAGCCGTTTTGGCAGTGCGCCAGTGAGCGGTGAAACTAAGCAGTACTATAAAGATATGTCGCGTATTTCGTCTGCATTAGCCTTAATGACAGATTTATCTATGCTGATCATGGGCGGCGATTTAAAACGCAAAGAAATGCTGTCTGCACGTATGGGTGATGTGCTCAGCCAGTTGTATTTAGGCTCAGCGACCTTGAAGTTATTTGAAGATAATGGCCGTCAACAGGACGATTTGCCTGCGGTACGTTATGTAATGGCCAATCGTTTGCACTTGGCGGCTAAAGCGTTGGAAGACACGATTCGTAACTTCCCGAGCCGTCCTGTGGCCTGGTTACTGCGCGGCTTAATTTTCCCGCTGGGTAATCACTTCACTGCACCGAGCGACAAAATGGCGACCGATTTAGTTAGCGGTATGTTGAAGCCTGGCCCTGCTCGTGAACGTATTACTTTCTTATGTCCTGAATTTGAAGGGGATAAGGGCGGTATTGCTGAAGTAGAGCAAGCATTTATCGCGCAATATGCCTGTAAAGATATCTATAAAAAACTGAAGAAAGCGCAGCGTGCCGGTGAGTTGCCAGCAAAAGTGCCGAATCTAGTCTTGTTTGCAAAAGCACTCGAGACTGGCGTTATCACTGCCGACGAAGAACAAAAGTTACAGCATGCTGATAAGCTGCGCTTAGCGGCAATTAATGTGAATGATTTCGAAGCGTTATAGTGATTGCTAGTGTTTGATGTTCGCGTTTAATGTTAATGCAGTTTGGTCTAAGCGGTGTTAAGTTCGATAGCTAAGCCGTTTGGGCCGCTTAGATTTCCTTCAGCAATGAGAACCTGACAAATTTCCATCAACAGAAATAAGCACTTACAGAAAACAGTCAATATAAAAAACCACCTTCATGAGGTGGTTTTTTATTGGCTGTTTTCTAACGAGCTTGAGTTGTTAGAGGAAGCTTAAGCAACTTAAGCTACGATCAACACTTTACAGGTGTTAGTGCCGCCGATCGTTTCCATTGCATCGCCTTTGGTCATCAGCACCATATCACCGCTATTCAAATAACCAGCCGCTGTTAATGCTTCTAACGCTTTTTGCGCTAGCTCATCGGCTGGGTGGATAGTTGAATCGAAGTAGATTGGTAACACGCCGCGGTACAAGGCCATTTTGGCTAGGGTTGTTGCGTGACGTGATAAACCCAAGATTGGCAGTGAAGAACTGATACGAGACATCAACTGTGGTGTTGCACCTGATTCAGTCAGAGCGATAATTGCCTTAACGCCTTCTAGGTGGTTTGCTGCATACATAGTTGATAGCGCAATGGTCTCTTCAACTGAAGTGAAACGCACATCTAATCTATGTTTAGACACAATCACACTTGGGTGAGATTCAGCGCCAACACACACATTTGCCATTGCCTTAACGGTTTCTTCTGGGAAGTCACCGGCAGCAGTTTCAGCAGATAACATCACAGCATCGGTACCATCAAGCACAGCGTTCGCCACGTCCATTACTTCGGCGCGGGTTGGCATTGGGCTTGAAATCATCGATTCCATCATCTGGGTGGCAGTGATGACGACTTTATTCAGTTGGCGTGAACGGGCGATTAACTTCTTTTGTACTGCAACGAGTGCTGCATCACCAATTTCAACACCTAAGTCACCACGGGCAACCATAACAACGTCAGACGCTAAGATAACATCATCCATAGCGGCATCGGTCGCAACCGCTTCAGCACGTTCAACTTTAGCAACGATCAACGCATTACAACCTGCTTGACGGGCAAGATCGCGTGCATAGTCCAAGTCAGCACCACTGCGCGGGAAAGACACGGCTAAATAATCCACTTGGATCATTGCTGCAGTGAGAATGTCAGCCTTGTCTTTTTCGGTCAGCGCAGCAGCAGAAAGTCCGCCGCCTTGTTTGTTAATACCTTTGTTGTTAGATAAAGGGCCTGCCACAGTCACTGTGGTATGCACTTTACGGCCTTCAACACGCTCAACGCGTAATTGAACACGGCCATCATCTAACATCAGGATATCACCAACAGTCACATCGTCTGGCAATTGCTTGTAATCGATACCCACTTGGGTCTCGTCGCCTTCACCTTTGGCTAACTCGGCATCAAGTACATAGGCTTGACCTAATACGAGTTGTACTTTCTTATTGTCTTTGAAAGTAGAAACGCGGATTTTAGGGCCTTGTAAGTCACCAAGAATGGCCACATGAACGCCTAACTCTTTAGCGATTTCGCGCGCTTGAGTTGCTCGTTTTAGATGATCTTCGGGGGAACCGTGGGAGAAATTAAGACGTACAACGTTTGCACCTGCCGCGATGATGCGGCGTAGGTTATCATCACGATCGGTAGCGGGACCTAGAGTGGTGACGATTTTGGTTCTGCGGAACATAAGGATACTCCGTTAAAGTTAAAAAAAATCTTGGGACTATATTACCATGCAATTCCAAATTTTGTAGTAAAGTTACAATCAAATTGATCTAAAGTTATGTATGAAAATTGTGAGGTATCGCTGATATTTGCACGATAAATGGCTAGGTTAAGGATCAACACTAGCCATTTTTAGAAAAGGAAGTGAGTTACAGTATCGGATCTTTATTGATGCGAGACTCTTTTAACACTTCTTTCACTCGTTTCAAATTATCGCGGAAACGTGGACCTCTACGTAAGGTAAAACCCGTTGCCAATACATCTATAGTGACTAATTGGGCTAAACGCGAGGCCATAGGTAAATACATGTCAGTATCTTCTGGCACTTCCATTGTCACGGGCAGTGTACATTCCATTGATAAAGGCGAGTTGCGGGCGGTAATACCAATCACAGCTGCACCATTTTCTCTCGCTAAACGCGCGATTTCAATCAATGACTTAGTACGGCCAGTGTGGGAAATCAATACCACCACATCGCCCTCATTACTATTAATACAGCTCATGCGTTGCATTAGAACATCGTCAAAACAGATGACAGGGACATTAAATCGGAAGAATTTATTTTGCGCGTCATGGGCAACTGAAGCGGATGCGCCTAGGCCAAAAAAGGAAATAGTCTTAGCTTGAGTGAGAATATCAACGGCTTTATTAATGGCTGAAATGTCTAGGCTTTGACGTGCGGTATCGAGCGAAGCCATTGAAGATTCGAATATTTTTGTCGTATAAGACTCAGTCGAATCATCTTCTTCAACGTGGCGGCTCACATAAGGTGTACCGTTCGCAAGACTTTGCGCTAGATGTAACTTAAAATCAGGGAAACCTTTAGTATCTAAGCGGCGGCAGAAACGATTCACAGTAGGTTCACTGACATCTGCCATCTTAGCCAGTGTGGCGATGCTAGAATGTATAGCTGTCTGTGGTGATGCTAAGATCACCTCTGCAACTTTGCGTTCTGATTTACTAAAATGGGTGAGGCTTTTTTGAACCTTTTCTAGGGTATTCATACGCGTATGTCCGCTAAATTGAGAATGTAATTTTATTTATTTTTATTTCGTGGGAGCAGATCAAGACTGGCAGCCCACTAATAGACTCTATGTAGTAACTTTTCAGTACAATTTTGAAATAAGACTTTACTACCTTCAGTAATTTAAGCACAAAAAGCATATCAGATTTATGCAGCAAGTGACTAGTTAGCAAGAATGTTAATATTTATAAAAATAGATGCATTTAACAAATTCTGTTGTTATATTACAACAAAAGTGTGGATTTCTTCATCGACATGAAGGGACACGACATACAAAGGAGATCGTAACGCAATGGGCAAAACAACATCAGGCGCCAAAGCTTGTGACTTCGTACTCTTTGGTACTAAAGGCGATTTGGCACGACGCAAGTTGTTACCTTCTTTATACCAGCTAGATAAAGCTGAACTTCTCGATAAAGATACGAAAGTGATCGGTGTCGCGAAAGACGAGTTTACTCAAGATGAGTTTATCGAATTAGTCACGCTTGCATTAAACACCTTCGTGAAAGAGCCTTTGTGCGAAGAGACTCTCCAACGTTTTCTGTCCCGCTGCCACTATATAGGCACTAACTTTACCGATTCAGCGGGCTACAGTGCCTTCCATGATCTGCTCAAACCAGAAGAGCGCGTTATGGTCAGTTACTTTGCTACGCCACCTGCAATATTCGGCGACATTTGCCGTTGTTTGCATGAACAAGATCTTATCCACCCAGATTCACGCGTGGTGCTCGAAAAGCCCATCGGCTCAGATTTAGACTCTTCTCGCGTTATCAATGACCAAGTTTCCGCTTACTTCAAAGAACGTCAGGTTTACCGTATCGACCATTACTTAGGTAAAGAAACCGTACAGAACTTGATTGCCCTGCGTTTTGCGAACTCTTTATTTGCCTCTAAGTGGGACAACCGTACGATTGACCACGTCCAGATCACAGTCGCAGAAGAAGTGGGTATCGAAGGCCGTTGGGGTTACTTCGACAAAGCGGGTCAAATGCGTGACATGATCCAAAACCATTTGCTGCAAGTGTTAACGCTCGTTGCCATGGACCCACCTGTTAACTTAGACGCTGACAGTATCCGTGATGAAAAAGTTAAAGTACTTAAATCACTGCGTCCGATTAATTCTGACAATGTGTATGAAAATACCGTACGCGGTCAGTACAGCGCAGGCTTCTTAAAGGGCAGTCCAGTACCGGGTTATTTAGAAGAAGAAGGCGCCAACCTTCAATCACACACAGAAACCTTCGTGGCTATTCGTGTGGATATCGACAACTGGCGTTGGGCGGGCGTGCCTTTCTATTTACGTAGCGGTAAACGTATGCCGTTTAAGAGCTCTGAAATTGTGGTGTATTTTAAAAACCCACCGCATAACTTATATCGCTCAAGCTACCGTAATCTGCCACCGAACAAGCTGACGATCCGTCTGCAGCCCCATGAAGGGGTTGAAATCCAGATGATGAACAAAGTGCCAGGTTTGGAGCAAAAACAACGTCTACAAACCACTAAACTCGATTTGAGCTTCTCTGATACCTTTAAAAATGAACGTATCGCTGATGCCTACGAGCGTCTATTACTCGAAGCTATGCTCGGTAATCAAGCGCTGTTCGTGCGCCGCGACGAAGTCGAGCAGGCATGGACTTGGGTGGATGGCATTATCCAATCGTGGGAACAAAGCAACGAAAAACCAAAACCTTATCCTGCGGGTACTTGGGGTCCAGTTGCGTCAGTTGCTTTGATCACCAAAGATGGCCGTTCGTGGGACGAGTAGGAGACTTTGATGATTAAAGAAACCGTATTCAAATCTTTCGATACGCCAAGTGCGTTAGAACAACAGCTTGCGAATAGAATTGCGAGCCAGTTGCAGGAAGCCGTCGATGCCCGCGGAAAAGCGAGCTTAGTGGTTTCCGGTGGTTCGACGCCGCTTAAGTTATTTCAACTATTGAGCATGAAATCCATCGATTGGAGTGATGTTTATATCACGCTTGCCGATGAGCGCTGGGTTGAAGCCGACGCCGATGCTTCTAATGAGCGTCTCGTGCGTGAACATTTATTACAAAACCGTGCGGCGAATGCCAAATTCCGCGGTTTAAAAAACATGTTTTCGACCGCAGAAGCGGGCGCCGATATGGCCGCCGAGTCCTTGTCTAACTTCCCACGTCCTTTTGATGTGGTGGTGTTAGGCATGGGTAACGATGGTCATACTTGTTCTTGGTTTCCCTGCAGTGCAGAGCTTGAAAATGCGCTCACAACCCAAGCCCTGTGTGTGGCGACGAACCCCACCACAGCGCCCCATGGCAGAATTACGCTCTCTAAGAGTGCGATTTTGAACAGCAGACAAATCTACCTGCACTTGGTCGGGGAACAAAAATTATCCGTATATCGTCAAGCGTTAGAAAGTGATGATGTCCATGCTATGCCTATCAGAGCCGTATTAGCGCAGCGTAAAACGCCCGTTGATGTGTTCTGGAGCGCTTAAGGAGTCACTATGCACTCAGTAGAAATACATTCAGTAGTTCAAGCTGTTACCGACAGAATTATTGCCCGTAGCAAAGCGTCACGTGAAGGTTATCTCGCCGCATTGAATGATGCCCGTAACCATGGTGTACACCGTAGCTCATTGAGCTGTGGCAACTTAGCCCATGGTTTTGCCGCCTGTAATCCAGACGACAAAAATGCATTGCGTCAATTGAATAAGGCGAACATCGGCATAGTGACGGCATTTAACGATATGTTATCTGCGCACCAACCCTATGAAAGCTATCCTGAATTGCTTAAAAAAGCCTGTCAGGAAGTCGGCAGTGTTGCACAAGTGGCGGGCGGTGTTCCGGCCATGTGTGACGGTGTGACTCAAGGTCAACCCGGTATGGAATTGAGCTTACTGAGTCGTGAAGTGATTGCGATGGCAACGGCTGTGGGCTTGTCTCACAACATGTTTGATGGCGCTTTACTGCTCGGCATTTGCGATAAAATCGTACCAGGTTTGCTTATCGGTGCCTTAAGCTTTGGTCACTTACCTATGTTATTCGTGCCGGCAGGGCCGATGAAATCAGGTATCCCGAACAAAGAAAAAGCCCGTATTCGTCAACAATTTGCCCAAGGTAAAGTAGATCGCGCGCAGCTGCTCGAAGCAGAAGCCCAGTCTTACCACAGTGCAGGAACCTGTACTTTCTACGGCACGGCAAACTCGAATCAGTTGATGCTTGAAGTGATGGGTCTGCAGTTACCTGGTTCATCTTTTGTTAATCCTGATGATCCACTGCGCGAAGCGTTAAATAAGATGGCGGCTAAGCAAGTGTGCCGTTTAACTGAAATGGGGACTCAATATACCCCAATCGGTGAAGTGGTCAGCGAAAAATCTGTGGTTAACGGCATTGTGGCACTTTTGGCTACTGGCGGTTCAACTAACTTGACGATGCACATTGTCGCCGCGGCTCGTGCTGCCGGTATTATTGTGAACTGGGATGATTTTTCTGAATTATCCGATGCTGTACCATTAGTGGCGCGCGTGTATCCAAACGGTCATGCCGATATTAATCATTTCCATGCAGCCGGTGGCATGGCGTACTTAATCAAAGAATTGCTCGATGCGGGTCTATTGCATGAAGATGTGAATACCGTTGCGGGCTTTGGTTTACGCCGTTATACCCAAGAGCCAAGGTTGCTCGACGGTGAACTGCGCTGGGTCGATGGTCCAACGACTAGCTTAGATACTGAAGTGTTAACGTCAGTCGCATCACCTTTCCAAGGCAATGGTGGCTTAAAATTACTCAAAGGTAACTTAGGCCGCGCTGTGATCAAAGTGTCAGCAGTACAAGAACAACATCGTGTCGTTGAAGCGCCCGCAGTGGTGATTGACGATCAAAACAAACTCGATGCCTTGTTCCAAGCCGGTGCTCTGGATAGAGATTGTGTTGTGGTGGTTAAAGGTCAAGGCCCGAAAGCCAACGGTATGCCAGAGCTGCATAAATTAACGCCATTATTAGGCACGCTTCAGGACAAAGGTTTTAAAGTCGCGCTGCTGACTGACGGTCGTATGTCTGGCGCGTCGGGTAAAGTCCCTGCGGCGATTCACTTAACGCCAGAAGCCTTAGATGGCGGTTTAATTGCCAAAGTCCAAGATGGCGACTTGATCCGTGTCGATGCGTTAACAGGCGAACTGAGCCTGCTTGTATCTGAAGCTGAACTTGCCACCAGAGCAGCGGGAATAGTGGATTTACATCGCTCACGTTATGGCATGGGCCGCGAGTTATTTAGTGCGCTACGTTCAAATCTAAGTAGTCCAGAAACTGGTGCGCGTTGTACTAATGCCATCGATGAACTTTATTAATACAAAGGAAGAATAACGCAATGCTTGAGAATAACTGGTCACTACAGCCACAAGATATTTTTAAACGCAGCCCTATTGTTCCTGTTATGGTGATTAACAAGATTGAACATGCGGTACCATTAGCGCGAGCACTGGTTGCCGGCGGCATTAGCGTGTTAGAAGTGACTTTGCGTACGCCTTGTGCACTCGAAGCTATCACTAAAATCGCCAAAGAAGTGCCTGAGGCCTTAGTCGGCGCAGGGACTATCTTAAACGAAGCTCAGCTTGATCTTGCGATTGCCGCGGGTGCGCAGTTTATTATTACCCCAGGCGCAACGGTTGAACTGCTCAAAGCGGGTATGCATGGTCCAATCCCTTTAATTCCAGGGGTTGCGAGCATTTCAGAAGTGATGACGGGGATGGCGCTCGGTTACACCCACTTTAAATTCTTCCCAGCTGAAGCTTCGGGTGGTGTTGATGCTCTTAAAGCCTTCTCGGGTCCGCTAGCGGATATTCGCTTCTGCCCAACAGGTGGCATTACGCCAAGCAGCTATAAAGATTATTTAGCGCTGAAAAACGTCGATTGTATTGGTGGTAGCTGGATTGCGCCAACGGATGCAATGGAACACGGCGATTGGGATCGTATCACTCAACTTTGTAAAGATGCCATCGGCGCTTTATAAATCGAGCTTGACTTGAAATAGTGACAAAATAAAAACCACCGCAAGGTGGTTTTTTGTCTTTTATCTTTCGCATTTTGATAAAGAACGGCTGTGATCGCTGACTCTGTAGAAAGTCTAGCTTTTATAGAAACTCGTACATTTACAAACGGTCTGGCTTTATAGCAAGTCGGGCCGCGCAATGTCTGCTTACCTACATTTCCTTGCTCAGTTCCACATTTGAGCCCGCTTTGGGGCTAAATAGCTGTTGATACAGTCGCCCCGCAAACTCATCTGTCATCCCTGAAATATAGTCCGCCAACACTCTGTGACTGTTTAAGCCTTGTTGCTCACTTTCGCGCCAGCGCTCTTGGGTGTTCAGTGGCAGTAAACGCTCGGGATCGGAAGCGAAGGCTTCGAATAATCCCATCACAATCTGCTGGCCCTTATATTCGAGCATTTGGATCTCAGGTTTACGGATCACGTATTTATAAACCAGTTGCTTGAGCACATTGAGCGCAATGGCAAATTCTGGCTCTAACGTCGCATTAAAGCGTAATAATGGCTCTTCGAACACGTCATCTTCTGAGATAACAATAGCGGTGACAAAGCCATTAACGAGTGTGCCTATGGCATCTTTACGTAGGTGATGCTCATGGGAAAACAGCTTGTTGCCAATATCTGCCAGCTCTTGTTTTATCCACGCATCGCTGCTGTTGGTCAGTGTCGGCGCCACATCTTGATGCCACTGGGACGCTGTGACTATGCCCATCACAATCGCATCTTCGAGATCGTGCACCGCATAGGCGATGTCATCTGCCAGTTCCATAATCGAGCAATCGAAGGATTTAAACTGGGTTCGCAGATGTGGATAGTGGTGCAGGGCGGGGTGTGAACCTTGCTGAGTTGATGTAAAACGACGGCTATCCGCCTCAGACAAAGGCTCAAGCACCCAAGCGAAGATGTCGTTATCATCGTCGAAAATGCCCTTAACCGGCGGCCATTGTGACGGTTTTAACTGTCTGTGGTTGGTGATTTCATTATGTTCACCCGCGACAAATAGCTTCGAGTGCGGCGCAGGGTATTTCAAAATCCCGAGCATGGTACGCCGACATAAGTTCATCCCGAAATCTAATGTGTAAGGCTCAAGTTTCGATAAAATACGAAAGGTTTGGCCATTGCCTTCAAAACCGCCGTGGTCGCGCATCATGTAATTTAATGCGACTTCGCCACCGTGGCCGAAGGGAGGATGACCAATATCGTGGGCCAAGCACAGGGACTCTAATAAGCTCATAGAGCAAAGCAGCTGTTTATGTTGTGGATATTTACGTCTGAGCTGAGCAGCTATGCCGGTGCCAATTTGCGAGACTTCGAGTGAGTGGGTTAATCGGGTGCGATAGAAGTCATTCATGCCAACGCCGAGCACTTGGGTCTTGGCCTGAAGGCGGCGAAAGGCGGCCGAGTGGAGAATACGCGCCCTGTCTCTTTGGTAAGGGCTGCGGTGATCAAAGCGCCGTTGTTTATCTTCACCATGACGGCGTTCTTGCCAAACACTTGAAGTCATATGCATTCCTAGCGAGAGTGGAAAATCAAAGCATCTTGTTAATTTCGTCTAAATTCAAGGTGAAACTTGGCACAAAGCAGCTTATAAAATACTGTACTGCGGGATCTGGATTTGTCGCCAGCATGTCTTCGAGACGCTTACGGGCGGTATTGAATTCACTGTTGCCAGCGCGGTTTTCCTCAAGGCATTTAAGATAGGCACACAGAGTATCAGCCGATTTCACTATGGTCTTGTAAACGGGGTCGGCGTAATCGCTGATGAACAGACTGCGATAATCTTCTTTAAATTCCTCAGGTACCATATCTAACATGCGCTGCTCGGCAATCGCCTCAATCTTTTTATACTCGGCTTCAATTTCTTTATTGAAGTATTTTACCGGCGTCGGTAAGTCACCCGTGAGAATTTCACTGGCATCGTGAAAAATCGCCAGACTCGTGGCTTGATGGGGATCGAGCGTCGTGCCGAATTTCTTATTACTGATGATCACCAGTGCATGGGCCACCATGGCAACTTGCAGCGAGTGTTCTTGAACATTTTCAGTGCGAACGTTGTACATCAAAGGCCAGCGTTGGATCAGTTTCATGCGAGCTAAATGGGCAAATAAGTGACTCATAGTTTTCCTGCTAAAGAGTGAAATCGGAAGGCGACAAGCTGCAATGGAAGACATGAAACGAGTGAGTAGGCAGTATTGACGCTAGTGAAGTCTTAGATTATCACAGCCTTGGATGACACGTGAGCATGAGCGTAGAGGATTTAAAGAAATAGCTAAAAATAAAGCGACCACTAGGATCGCTTTATGTCTCAAACCGTTAAAGGGATATTTTACTGTCGATAGTTTTCGAGGAAGGCCCCAAACTCGGTAAATGCTTTCTTCAGATCTTCTTTATAGGGCAAGAAAACCACTCGCAAATGATCGGGCTCAGGCCAGTTAAAGGCGCTGCCATGGACTAACAGGATTTTCTTTTCTCTGAGCAAATCCAGCACTAAACGCTCATCATCCCGCAAATTGAATTTTTTCATATCCAGTTTCGGAAAGGCATAGAGTGCGCCCTTTGGTTTTTTAACGCTCACACCTGGAATTTGGTTAAGCAATTCGTAACAGGCATCCCTTTGGACTGTGAGGCGGCCATTAGGCAAAATAAGCTCGTTAATACTCTGATAACCGCCGAGCGCGGTTTGAATTGCATGTTGATTGGGCACGTTTGCACAGAGGCGCATCGAGGACAGCATTTCTAAGCCTTCGATGTAACTTTTAGCAGCCTTAAGATTGCCAGATAACATCATCCAACCAACACGAAATCCTGCTGCACGATAAGCCTTTGATAAGCCGTTAAAAGTAACAGTTAAAATATCGTCTGATAGACCCGCAGCAGGAATATGCTTGGCTTCGTCGTATAAAATTTTATCGTAAATTTCATCGGCAAAAAGGATCAGATCATGTTGACGACACAGTTCAACCACTTGCAGCAGTAATTCTCTGCTGTATACCGCTCCGGTTGGGTTGTTCGGGTTAATCAGCACTATGCCGCGAGTACGTGATGAAATTTTACTTTTAATGTCGTTGAGATCGGGGAACCAGTCCGCTTCTTCATCGCAGCGATAATGCACAGCCTTGCCGCCCGCGAGATTCGCCGCTGCTGTCCACAGGGGATAGTCTGGTGAGGGGATTAAGATCTCATCATCGGTATTCAGCAGGCCTTGCATTGCCATCATAATGAGTTCTGAAACGCCGTTACCTATATAGATATCTTCGATATCGACACCAAAAATCCCTTGGGCTTGATAATGCTGCACTATGGCCTTACGGGCAGAGAATAATCCTTTTGACTCACAGTAGCCTTGGGCACTGGGTAAATTGAGGATCACATCGCGCACAATTTCTTCAGGCGCTTCGAAACCGAAGGGGGCCGGATTACCAATGTTGAGTTTGAGGATTCGATGCCCCTCGTCTTCTAAACGTCTGGCTTCCTTGTGCACTGGGCCGCGGATGTCATAGCAAACGGTATCCAGCTTGTTGGATTTGATGATAGGGCGCATTTACACCTCGGAACATGCATAAAGTTTTGGCTTAAGTTAGCGCACCATAACGAAATTTCATTGTAGATGAAAGGGGGGATAAGCACAGAATTGCGCTTTTTTTATAAATATCCCTCAGTTAAATATGCTTTAACAGACGATTAAAGAAATCTGCACAAGTTTTATGTTCTGACATTGGCATGATTTTAAGATTGTTTATCTATTGGGTTGGTAGGGGAATCTTGTTTATGTTTTTTCATTTCGAAAGATGAAAATGCGTTTTCATTAGCTGACCCATATTTAATTTCTCTATATTAGCCATATCAATCGTGACAGAAGGAAATGTATTTTAGCTGATACTTAATGGTTGATTTTTAGTCAGATATTTTTGATAAGGTAAACTTATGCCGCGGCATTTTATCTTGTGATAATTAGGCATATTTATTGAATGCTTATTAAGCTAAGAAGATCATAAATGTTTAAGTTACAATCGCGTTAAAAGTCTTCTAGATTATACGGTTATGTAAAATTGTCTCGCGGGAAATAAATTTATTTTCTATCAAGTTAAATTTATAGTTGACTCAATATTCGATGCGCTTTATTTTCTGCGCGATGTTTTTGGCAAGGCACCTTAGATAGCAAGCAATTCGCGGGTTTTATCTTCAGGGTTAGTCATCATGAAGCAGCTGTGTTGACGTTCTAAATCGTGTTGATTTCAGACGTTATTCTAAAACCATTTGCCTTTTAGGCGATTTATTTAGAGGACCTAAGTGCATGTCTGAACCGACAGCGTTAAGTCTCATTCCACCTTTGGTGGTATTGGTGTTAGCTATTTGGTTACGCCGTCCTATTTTATCTTTGATCATAGGTGCGGTAACCGGTTTCCTGTTACTCGATCCCAGTCAAGTCTTAAACAATTTTGCTAGTGTGTCATTGAAGGTTATGGCCGATGAAACCATAGGTTGGTTGATTCTGGTGTGTGGTGGTTTTGGTGCGCTCATCGCACTTTTAGTACGAACTGGCGGCGCATTAGCGTTTGGCCGCAATGCACTTAAATTGGCGAAAGGACCTAAATCTTCCCTATTAATGACATTTATCCTTGGGATCGTGATTTTTATCGATGACTATCTCAATGCGTTGACCGTGGGTGAAACCATGAAGCGTGTAACGGATAAATTTAAAGTGTCCCGTGAAATGCTCGCCTATGTCGTGGACTCCACCGCCGCGCCCGTGTGCGTGTTAGTGCCATTATCGACTTGGGCGGTATTTTTTGGTGGATTACTGGTGGATAACGGTGTGGCAGCCGAAGGTCAAGGCATTGCAGTTTATATGCAAGCTATTCCTTACATGCTTTATGCTTGGTTAGCTGTGGCTATGGTGCTACTTGTCGCATTAGGTATTGTGCCCGCCATTGGTCCAATGAAGGCTGCGCAGCTGCGCGCTGCCCAAGGTGAACCCGCTGAAGCGCAAGTGGATTTCGACCAAGTGCAAACTTCGGATGAATATGCGGTTAAAGCCATAGAAGAGGAATTTAAGCACGCCGATAATCAGGGCAAACTGCATAACTTTTTAGTGCCTATTGGTTTGTTAGTTGCCTTTACCGTGTACTTTGATATCGACGTGTGGAAAGGCTTGCTGGCGACCTTAGTTATCACGATTCCTTATTATGCAGTGCAGCGTTTGATGCCATTTTCAGAGATGATGGACCAAATGATCGATGGCTTTAAAAGCATGCTACCAGCCATTAGCACTGTGATTGCGGCGTTTGTGTTTAAGGATGTGTGCGATCAGTTATTACTGCCGCAGTATGTCATTGAATCATTAAGCCCATTTATGACACCTAAATTGCTGCCTGCGGTAGTGTTCTTATCTATGGCTATACTCGCGTTTGCCACAGGTTCGAGCTGGGGTATATTTGCCGTGACGATTCCTATCGTGATGCCATTAGCGCAAGCGGTTGGGGCGGACATCCCATTAGTCATTGGGGCCTTATTGTCTGCATCATCATTTGGTAGCCAAGCGTGCTTCTACTCAGATTCAACCGTATTGGCCGCCCAAGGCTCAGGTTGTAACTTAGTGAGCCATGCTGTGACTCAGTTACCTTATACGCTTATCGCAGCAGTAATAGCATTTATCGGCTTTATTGTGATTGCATAACTTCTGTCACGATTAATATAAGAAACCAGCTACGGCTGGTTTTTTAATGTCTGCCGTAATGGGGTTAGGCGGCTAGAGTGAGTAAAAGGTGAGTAAAGAGTGATGAGGTTTGAACTAGAATAAACACGATTACACTGTTAAATGAATATTTTCAACTGATGTCAAATTATATTTTACGAAATTGTCATTTATATTTTACATATTTCATCGTCGCCATGTAGCTTTTCAAATCAAAGCCTGATTATACTTTGCATCCTTCAGGGCATTATTTTCAACATTAGTGGCAAACGAATCAAATGGACTCAACTCTTCTTACTGCGTTTTTCGAGCACGGCACAATACGTGATGTCGAATGTTTATTCCCTGATATTTCAGGCTATCCAAGGGGAAAGCTTATGCCAGCCCGAAGTTTTGCTCAGGGTGCTGAATTACGTATTGCCCAAGCGATTTCGATGCAGGCGATTACCGGTGAGTATTCCTACGATCCTGTTTTCCCTGATGCTGATCCTGATCTTTTACTCGTCCCCGATTACAGCACTCTCAAGATGATCCCATGGAGCACAGTGCCGCGCGCATTTGCCATCCATGACTGCGTATTACTGGATGGCAATTTATGTCCATTTGCGCCGCGCTCTATGTTAAAAAATGTATTGGCCCGTTACCAAGCCCTTGGGTTAACGCCCGTGGTGGCCCCTGAGATTGAGTTTTATCTGACTGAATCGAATACCGATCCGAGTGTGCCGTATCAGGCACCCATTTCAAAAAGTGGCCGAGCTGAAAATGGTCAATCCGCGTTTAGCATGAATATGCTCAATGAACTCGCACCATTTTGGGATGAGTTTAATGCCGCCATCGATGCGATTGGGATTAAAGGTGATACTTGGATCCATGAAATGGGGCTATCGCAATATGAAATTAACCTAGTGCATGGCGATCCGCTGGCCTTAGCGGATCAAGCCTTTATGTTTAAATACGCGGCGAAAGAAATCGCCATTAAACATGGCTTGAATGCAATTTTTATGGCAAAACCCATAGCGGGGCAACCCGGCAGTTCTATGCATTTACATCAAAGTGTCATCGATGATAAAGGTAATAATATTTTCAGCCATGCTGATGGTAGCGACACTGACCGTTTTCACCACTACATCGGCGGATTACAAAAGTATCTACCTGATTTAATGTTGTTATTCGCACCCAATATCAATTCATTTAGACGTTATATTTCCGGCAGTCAAGCGCCGATTAATTTAAGTTGGGGCGTTGATAATCGCACCACTGGCTTACGTGTGCCATTAAGTGCTCCTGTAGCGAGACGGGTAGAGAATCGTATTGCGGGCGCCGATGCTAATCCGTACCTGATGATTGCCGCATCTTTGGCTGCGGGCCTTGCCGGAATGGAAGAAAAATTATCGCCAAGTGCACCAGAAACAGGGAGCGCCTACGATAGCAGCCATGACCTAGCGCAGACATTTTTAGCTGCGTTAACGCAAATGCGCCAAAGTGATTCGGCACGACGCTTACTCGGGGACGATTTTGTCACTGGCTTTGTATCGGTGAAGGAAATTGAATTCCAAAGTTATTTGAGTGAGATAGGGGCTTGGGAGCGACGTTTCTTAGGGCCGCAATGCTAACGCTTATTTAATGAGGGGATTTTGCTGGATAACACCTATTCCCTTGAGTGACTCGACACATCACTAAAAAAACAGCAACAAAAAAGCCAGTGCAAGCACTGGCTTTTCTGTGTCTGGAAACGAGAAGGGCGATTAAACGCGCTTCTTGAATTCACCAGTACGAGTGTCGATTTCAATTTTGTCGCCTACTTTCACGAAGTCAGCAACACTCACTGTGCCACCGCCAGTGATAGTCGCTGGCTTCATCACTTTACCTGAAGTATCGCCACGAGCTGAAGGCTCAGTGTAGATCACTTCACGTACGATAGTGGTTGGCATTTCAACAGAGATAGCTTTGCCATCATAGAAAGTCACTTGGCAAGTTTCTTCCATACCATCAACGATATAAGCCGCTGCATCACCTAGGTTTTCAGCTTCTACGTCGTATTGGTTGTATTCTGCATCCATGAATACAAACATAGGATCTGCAAAGTAAGAATATGTGCAGTCAAGACGATCTAAGATGATGTCTTCTAACTTATCTTCACCTTTGAAAGTCGTTTCAGTACCAGAGTTAAGCAGTAAGTTTTTCAACTTTAACTTAACGATAGCAGCGTTACGGCCAGAACGAGTTGTTTCAGTTTTCTGCACAACCCATGGGCTGCCATCTAACATGATCACGTTACCAGGACGGATTTCATGAGCAGTTTTCATTACACTATTTCCTATATTTAGATTTTTCTGTTTTCGCGCAGTATCTTAGCTGTTTTTAACGAACTGAACTAGTCGAGTAGCGAGATCTGCAGCATTTAATGCATTAATTGGCCATTGTTTAGCATGGTGATGCAACAAGGGCAAATTAACAGGATTAAGGTTTTGCCAGTGAAGGCTCACGGCTGATTGCTGTGCTTGGTTGAACGCGAGATTCAATTCAGACCAATAACAAGCAATTTTAGGTGGCAGATTATCGCAGTAAAGTTTGAGAAAAGCTTCTAATTTTACGAGGTGATAATCATCTTCTTGGGGATAAATGTGCCAAATGAAGGGTTTTGCGGCCCATTGGGCACGTAAAAAGGAATCTTCACCGCGCACGATATTAAAATCACAGCTCCAGAGCAGGCGATCAAACCCCTGTTGGTCTGTCATAGGTAAAATGTGCAGGGTTAAATTACCATGATTTATCTGTTGACCCGGCACTAGATCGGCAATCTCACAGGGCAGTAAATGTGTCAGACTGTTTAAGCTACGCCCCTTTGGGAGCAGCGCATGGATTTTTTCTACCGATTGCTGCCATAACTCACATAATGCGGGTAGCGCCTCGGTCTCATAGCTAAAAACGCTAATCACTGTGTCTTGTGCCTGAATGTCCTTAAGACCTAGATCAGTAAAAAGCTGCAATTTATTGGCAGTATCAGCTTGCCAAGCATCACGCTCTGCAAACAAATTTTGCTCGCAAATGAGTCCACCCGTTTTGGCGCTAAAACCGGGAAAGTAGAAATACTTTTTCAAACCATTGGCTTGTAACGATGGCAAACCATGGCAGCCTTCAACCCAATCCTCTGCGCTTAAATACTCTAAATTCAGCCAAACAGGTACAGATTTTGGGGCGTTCTGATGTAAATAAGCCAGCTGCTCTTTTACCTGTTCGGGGAGTTCACAGGCAAAGGCTTCGATGAGCACTGCTCCTGCGACAAACTCTATAGGTAAAGGCTCTTTCCAATGAATAATATTCACACCATTGAAGGTTTGAGTGGCTTTTAGTGGATCGAGTGTCGGTAAGATATGCGAGAAGCTTGCGAGGTCGTCGACCCACAAATTAACGGGGATCTGATACTCATTGGCTATTTGTTTGGCTAAACGCCAAGTGACGCCAATATCGCCATAGTTATCAACGACGGTGCAAAAAATATCCCAATGATTGGAGCGAGGTGTGTTGCTCATGAGTGTGGTATGTCGTTATTCTTAGTCAGAAATATATGCATAAAAAAAGCGGCGTTAAAGCCGCTTTAATCAAATGGTTAACAGAATTAATCTTCTAATTCAGCTAAACACATTTCTTCGTAAATTTGCTTAACCCAAGCATCAACACGTTCTTCAGTCAGCTCTGGCTGGCGATCTTCATCGATACCTAAACCAATAAAGTGGTCGTCATCGACTTGACCTTTAGAGGCTTCAAAATTGTAGCTTGCAGTTGGCCAATGGCCGATGATGATACCACCACGGGCCTGAACAATATCGCCAACCATGCCCATGGCATCAAGGAAGTACTCAGCGTAATCTTCTTGATCACCACAACCAAAAATAGCGACAAGTTTGTCAGTAAAATCAATTTGCTCTAATTCAGGGAAGAAATCATCCCAGTCACATTGCGCTTCACCGTAATACCAGGTCGGGATGCCGAACAGCAGCAAGTCATACTCTGCAATCTGTTCTTTGGTACTTTTGGCGATATCTTTCACCTCAACCATTTTTTTACCCAGTTTTTTCTGGATCATCTTGGCTACAGCTTCGGTGTTACCTGTGTCGCTACCGAAAAAAAGACCTACAGTTGCCATTGTCTATCCTTTAATGTCTAGTTCACTTATTAGGTTAATCTTGCTGGTACTCGTTCAGCACTCAACTTGTTGCTGAAGAATTAATTCGATTAACTGGCTACGGCTGATGTTACTGGCCAATGCCTGCTCATTCAAGGCGTCATACAAATCTTGTGACACCTTTAACTCTATTCGCTTTAATCCGTTGGCTTTATCGCGCTGGATTTGATTGCGTTTGTTGACCTTAAGCTGTTGGCTACGGGACAAAGGATTGCTACGTGGTCGGCCCCGGCGCTTTTCGTTGGCAAAAAGGTCAATAGTGGTTCTGTCTGTCGCTTCTTTTGCCATGTTCTTATTGTTAACCGATCCCTGAGCCTTCCCAAGTGATCTGGATAATACCTTTTACAATAAACCCGGCGCAGCCGAGAAATAACACTAACCAAACAATAAATCGACCAAATTTTGGCACGTTACCTTGTTTAAGCACATCGTGGATGGCCATGCCGATAAAGAAAAATATCGAGGCAAAAAACAGGTTCAGGCCGATGGTTTCAATTTGTTCCATGTACTGAGATAACATACTTTCTTAGTCCTTGAGAGTGTTCTAAGGCCAAAAGAGGCGCGAATATATCACAACAAGATGGCGGCTGCCATATGCTTTCGGTCGAGTTTGCTGCTGATTTACATTGAATGTTTGTCAATAAATTCAGACACGATCCGGTTAAAAATGACGGGTTTTTGCGCATGCAACCAATGACCACATCCTTCAAGTGTTTTTGCCTGTGCCGCGGGGAATTGCGCCATGATAGCGCTTCTGTGCTCGCTAGTGACATAATTTGAGTCGCCGCCGCGAATAAACAGACTTGGTCCAGCATAGCTTTGTACTGGATTTAGTGTCTGATTTTGCCAGCCAATAATATTAGGATAACAAGCCTTTAGGCCACTTAAGTTCATTTTCCAACGAAAGCCAGTATCCGTGCGTTGTAGATTTTTGAGTAAAAATTGTGCCGTTGCTTCGTCAATACCATTGTCAATTAAATGGTTTAGGGCAAAGCGTCTGTCGGTATGGCCTTCTAAGGGCAGGCTTTCTAATGCCGCAAACACTGTGTCGTGTCTTGGCTCATAGGCGACGGGGGCGATATCGGCTGCCACCATACTGATAATGCGCTCTGGAAAGGCTAACGCCGTCGCCATGGCGATTTTACCCCCCATGGAGTGACCCACAATATGGGCGCGTTCAATAGCCAGTTCGTCGAGCAAGCTGATCATTGCAGTGGCCAGACGAGGGTAGTCCATTTGATCCCAATGCTCACTTAAACCATGATTGGGCACATCGACACGAATAACTTGATACTGATTTTCTAATACTTGCCCTAGACCTTTGAGGTTATCTAGATTACCGAACAAGCCGTGGATCAAGAGCACTGCGGGTCCTTGGCCTGTGGAAACAAAGTTCATGGTGATTCCTGTTGGAGATTTTTAGCTTAGCGTGACGCGAATTGTGCCCTTAATGCCGTTGGCTTGACAAGTCAGTTGCCATTTCTATAGTGGGGGCGGCCAGTAACTTGTGTGCTTTTTCGGCAATTGTCGATTAACTGCTAGTTTGCTGTGCTATTTCCCGCACTTTTAGAATAATGGCGCTTTATCAGATTGATAGAGATAGATACACTGGTAACAGATCGCAATGATCTGCCCCGATCGCTGTGGTAAACTTTTTTCGGTTAAGCCTGTCGAATAACAAAGGATAATTAAGGTTATGAAATATATCGAAGTAGATGAAGAGCTCTATCGTCATATTGCCAGCAAAACAGAACGTATTGGTGAGAGCGCCTCTGACATTCTTCGTCGATTACTCGGCCTGTCCGTCGATGCGGTCGAACAACCCCAGCCTTTGGCGATTAGCCAACCGAGCCTTGAAGCTGAACCTATTCAGCCTATCGCGGCGCAAACAGTGCCAGCAGTGAATGATTTTAGTCGCTTAGTCGATGAACATCAGTTATCGCAGCAAAAAGGCGCAGTAGGTCGTTTTCTGTTTTTGCTCGAAAGTTTGTATCAATTAGCCCCAGAGCAATTCTCACAAATTTTGCAGATCCAAGGGCGCGATCGTTTGTATTTTGCTCGCTCTAAGGAGCAACTGCTCGAAGCGAGTGCTTCGGCTAACCCAAAAGAAATTGGTACAAGTGGTTTCTGGGTAACGAGTAACAACAATACCGCCAAGAAACGCACTATTTTATCGGAAGTTTTAGTGCAATTTGGTTGTGATGCGACAGTAGCTGCGGGCATCGCCGAGCGCGTTTAATCCGCGGGTGAGCCAAGTTAGTACGACATTTTTCTACTTTTTCTAATTGTAATTGAGTGCAGGAGAGCCATAGGTGGCAATACATCAAAGGGCAGGACAAATCGCTAATCAGACGGATCTGGTCAATATTCCAAAACTGATGAGCCATTATTACAGCATCACGCCAAATATGGATGACGTACAACAACGCGTCACCTTTGGCACTTCTGGGCACAGAGGCTGCGCCTTCAATGGCAGTTTTAACCAACAACACATTTGGGCGATTACCCAAGCTGTGGTGGATTATCGCCAATCGGTGAATATCAATGGGCCGCTGATCCTTGGGATTGACACCCATGCGTTATCCTACGCCGCTTATTTATCGGCCATTGAAGTGCTTGCGGCAAATAAAGTCACAGTGAAAATCCAACAGAACGATGGATTTACGCCTACACCAGTGGTGTCCCATGGGGTGATTTGCGCCAATCGCGAAGCAAATATCACAGGTGCGTCTCTTTCTGATGGTTTGATTATCACGCCTTCACACAATCCGCCTCAAGATGGCGGGATCAAATACAATCCACCTCATGGCGGACCGGCCGAAGGTAATATTACTGCTTGGATTGAATCGCGGGCCAATGATTACTTGCGCCAAGCGTTAGCTGGCGTGCAAAAATTAGCGTATGCCGAAGCGCTGGCATCAGGCTATGTCAACGCCATTGATTTGATCACGCCCTATGTGGCTGATTTAGAAAATGTTATCGACATGCAGGCGATTGCTAACGCTAAGCTGCGTATCGGCGTTGACCCGCTCGGTGGTTCAGGGATTTTCTACTGGGCACCGATTGCCGCGCGTTATGGGCTCGATATCACCTTAGTCAATGATAAGGTTGATCCAAGCTTTAGCTTTATGCCGCTGGATAAAGACGGCAAAATCCGCATGGATTGCTCATCTCCCTACGCGATGGCCGGGTTACTCGCCCATAAAGAATCCTTTGATTTATGCCTTGGTAATGATCCCGATTATGACCGTCACGGCATAGTTTGCCCTGGTACGGGTTTGATGGATCCGAATCATTATCTTGCGGTCGCTATTGATTATTTACTGACACACAGACCAGATTGGAGCGATACCTTAGCCATAGGTAAAACCTTAGTATCGAGTGCGCTTATCGATAAAATCTGTGCTTTCCACGGCAAAACGTTACTCGAAGTGCCAGTGGGCTTTAAGTGGTTTGTTGACGGTTTAGCCGAAGCCACAATCGCCTTTGGCGGTGAAGAGAGTGCTGGCGCGGCATTTTTACGCCGTGATGGCAGCACATGGTGCACAGATAAAGACGGCTTCATTTTAGGGTTACTTGCCGCAGAAATTCTTGCAGTGACAGGTAAAACCCCAGGTCAGCGTCACCAAGAGTTAGTAAAACAATTTGGCCAAAGTTTCTATAAGCGTATCGATAGCCCAATCAGTCTTGAAAACAAAGCCAAGTTTGCTTTGCTCAATGCTGATACCTTAAATGCCACTGTGCTTGCAGGTGAGAAAATCGAAAACGTGTTAACCCATGCGCCGGGCAATAATGCGGCGATTGGCGGCATCAAAGTGACTACGGCGAATGGTTGGTTTGCGGCGCGTCCATCGGGCACTGAAGCGTTATTTAAGATCTACGGCGAAAGTTTTATCAGTGAGCAGCATTTAGCTGAAATCATCAAAGATGCGCAGGCATTAATTGATAAGGCGCTAAACGCTTAATGCAGTAGTAGGTTTAGCTAACGTCTCAAAATAAAAAACGCACTCAGATTTGAGTGCATTTTTGTTTGTGTCTAATTCAGCTGTGAATAGTTAATCTAATACTGATTTGACCGTATTTAGTACTCGATATGACAACTCGGTAAGTTATTCTTATCGATGTAATTTTGATGATATTCCTCAGCCACATGGAACTGTTGAAGTGGCACTATTTCAGTGACGATATGGCGTAATCCCCAACGGCCCGAGCGGGCAAAAGCTAACTTTGAGGCTTCTGCGGCCGCTTTTTGCTCACGGTCGTGGAAGAAAATAGTGCTGCGATATTGAGTGCCAATATCTCCGCCTTGCATGTTCAGACTCGTAGGATTATGGTTTTTCCAAAATACATCGAGCAAGTCTTCATAACTGACAAGGGCGGGATCGAATTCCACTTGCACCACTTCGGCATGGCCCGTTTTGCCTTTTTTGACTTCTTCATAGCTCGTCGCCGCATTATTGCCGCCCATATAGCCGCAGGTGGCATTGGATACGCCGTTCACTTGTCTAAAAAAATACTCTACGCCCCAGAAACAGCCGGCACCAAAGGTTGCTAACGCCATAATTAAATCCAATAGAAGTCTAGATGGCTAAGGATTGTGATAAAACTTGAGTGCAAAAGCAAGCCTCAAGTTGGAATATTTATCATGGGAAATTCTTAGGGAATGTCCTGAGAATTTAACAATCAGCTTAGTTGAATGTCATTCCGCTTAAAACTGGGTCCTACGGCAATAAATGTCTGAGAACAGCACTAAAAACATGTGTTAGTATTGAAGCCGTTTTTTAGGTGCGAGTGAGACTAACCGCGGTGAGAAAAATGCTTAAGAGGTTATTTACTGCCAGCACTTATGTTATTGCGCCAATACTGTTACACACCATTATAAGGAGAATTCTGTGTTACAAGCTCTGTTAGATTCAAAGGATTTTTTAGCGCTCACCTTAGCCCATCCTGAACAGTTCGATGGCGAATTTTCATTTAACTTAGGCGATCATACTCAAGTGGAAGTGTGGGATACCGGTGTTATTGTTTTCGAACCAATACAGAATGAAGGAAAAGATATTGTGCTTTCCTGCGGTGTTCACGGTAACGAGACCGCGCCCATTGAACTCTGCAATAGCTTAATTAAACAACTTCTACAGCAAAAGATCATCGCAAAGCAGCGCACTTTATTTCTCATTGGTAACCCATTAGCGATTAATAACGGCACGCGGATTATTGACGAAAACATGAATCGTCTCTTTAGTGGTGAGCATTCCAATCCACCAGGGTTAGTGAACCCTGAGCGAGTACGCGCAAAAAAACTCGAAGCCTATGTCGATCGTTTTTATACTACGGTTGCCGATGGACGTCAGCGCATCCATTATGATTTGCACACGGCGATGCGCGCCTCGAAGCATGAAAAGTTCGCTATCTATCCCTACCGTCCAGGGCGCGCCTTTAGCGGCGAGCAAATTATGTTTTTAGCCGCAAGCGGCGTCGATACAGTACTTTTCCACCACGAACCGACCACGACCTTCAGTTATTTTTCCTCTGAACGCTACGGTGCCGATGCCTTTACCATTGAGCTTGGCAAAGTGTATCCCATGGGGCAGAACGACATGACGCGTTTTATCGCGACCCATGAAATGTTCATGCGCTTGATCACCGCTAAGCCGTTGGAGCTGGATGCATTTGATGCCGATAAGGTTAACTTGTACCAAGTGTGCCGCGTCATCAATAAACATTTCGATGATTTTGAATTTACCTTCGCAACTGATGTCGAAAACTTCAGATCTTTCCCGAAGGGCTTTGTTTTAGCGCGGGAAGGTGGGCAAGAAATTAAAGTGGAACATGAGTTTGAGTCTGTCGTGTTCCCTAATGCCAAAGTGCCTATTGGCAATCGCACTGTGATTTGCCTGATCCCTGCGGTGAATGCGGACGTGCGTTAGGCTTGTAAAGCAATATATACATGCGTGGCAGGGATAACTTGTGGTTTGAGCTATGCCAATGGTTGATAGGTAGTTTACGTTAACGTAATGTTCGTCGGGCATATTCGTATAAACAGACGCATCAAAACGCTTTGATGCGTAATGAGATAACAAGAGCACAATATGAGCAAAGCAACACTCAACACTGATACAGTGCACCGTGTCGGCTTCTTGGATAAGGCATCGCTACACATTCCTATCCTTCGAATTCTACAAGCCGACGGCACCACTTATGAAACCGCGGTTTTGCCTGTGATAGATGAAACCTTAGCCACTAAAATTTACGATACCTGTGTATTCACTCGGGTACTTGATGAACGTATGCTTGGCGCCCAGCGTCAAGGGCGCATCAGCTTCTACATGACCTGTACGGGTGAAGAAGCGGCGATTGTCGGCAGTGTGGCCGCACTCGATCAAGAAGATGTGATCCTCGCGCAATATCGCGAGCATGCGGCGCTGCGTTATCGCGGCTTTACCACTGAACAGTTTATGAATCAGATGTTCAGTAACGAGAAAGATCTTGGTAAAGGTCGACAAATGCCAATCCATTACGGTAGTGCGGCATTGCATTATCAAACGATTTCTTCACCGTTAGCCACGCAAATCCCGCAGGCGACTGGTGTGGGCTACAGCTTAAAAATGCAAGGTAAGCGCAAAGTCGCGGTTTGTTATTTTGGCGAAGGCGCTGCATCGGAAGGGGATTTTCATGCTGGCCTAAACATGGCCGCGGTACTGAAATGCCCAGTGATTTTCTTCTGTCGTAACAATGGCTACGCGATTTCTACCCCCACTGAAGAGCAGTTTGCCGGTAACGGTATTGCCAGCCGTGGTGTCGGTTATGGCATGCACACCATTCGTGTTGATGGTAATGACATGTTGGCCGTGTTAGCCGCAACTCAGCAAGCCCGCGCCTATGCGATTGAGCATAATGCGCCTGTGCTGATTGAAGCCATGACTTATCGTCTCGGCGCGCACTCTTCTTCAGACGACCCCTCTGGTTATCGCTCGAAAGATGAAGAAGCCAAGTGGCAGCAACACGATCCGGTTAAACGCTTCAAATTATGGCTTATCAACAAAGGTTGGTTGGCTGAAGCGGATGATGTGAAACTGCATGAAAAATATCGTGAAGAAGTATTGGCTGCGGTAAAAGTGGCTGAAAAAATTCCTGTGCCTATGCTGGATGAAATTATTGAAGATGTGTACGACAAGCCGACGCCAGTGCTGAAAAAGCAACTCGCCGAGCTTAAAGAACATATCAAGAAATATCCGCAAGCCTATCCAAAAAGTGCAGGGAGACTATAAGCCGTGGCTGAAATGAATATGTTACAGGCCGTCAATGAGGCCTTGTCGATTGCCATGCAAGCCGATGAACGCATGGTGGTTTTTGGTGAAGATGTGGGCCACTTTGGCGGGGTATTTCGCGCCACCTCTGGTCTTCAAGAAAAATTCGGTCGCGCTCGCTGCTTTAATACGCCGCTGACAGAACAAGGTATTGCCGGTTTTGCCAATGGTTTAGCCTCAAATGGCATGACCGCCGTGGCTGAAATTCAATTCGCCGATTATATCTTTCCGGCGTTCGATCAAATCGTCAACGAGTCGGCTAAGTTCCGTTACCGTAGCGGTAATGAGTTCGATGTCGGTGGATTAGTGTTCCGTACGCCCTATGGCGGCGGCATCGCGGGCGGACATTATCACTCACAATCACCTGAAGCCTATTTTACCCAGACGCCGGGGTTAAAAGTCGTTGTGCCACGCAACCCTGAGCAAGCCAAAGGCCTGCTGTTGGCGTCAATCCGTGACAAAAATCCGGTGATCTTCTTTGAGCCTAAGCGTTTATATCGTGCATCGGTTGGCGAAGTGCCCGCGGGCGATTATGAAATTGAACTGGGTAAGGCTGAAGTGGTTCGCGAAGGTAAAGACATCACCTTAGTGGCGTGGGGCGCGCAAATGGAAATCCTTGAAAAAGCCGCCGACATGGCCGCTAAAGAAGGGATCTCCTGTGAAGTTATCGATTTACGCACCTTGTCACCTTGGGATATTGATACCGTTGCCGATTCAGTCAAAAAGACCGGACGTTTACTGGTTAACCATGAAGCGCCATTAACCGGTGGTTTTGCTGGTGAGATAGCGGCGACGATTCAGCAAGAATGCTTCTTGTATCTAGAGTCGCCCATCAGCCGCGTTTGTGGTTTAGATACCCCGTACCCACTCATTCATGAAAAAGAATACATGCCAGATGCTTTCAAAACGTTTGAAGCCATCAAAGCATCAGTGACCTTCTAGGAGTCCGGTATGATTAAAGATTTTATTTTGCCGGATATTGGCGAAGGTGTTGTGGAGTGTGAGTTGGTTGAATGGCTGGTCAAAGAAGGCGACACAGTCGTTGAAGACCAACCTATTGCCGATGTCATGACAGACAAAGCCTTAGTGCAAATCCCTGCGCCTTTTGCGGGCGTGGTCACTAAACTGTATTACGCCAAGGGCGATATTGCGAAAGTGCATGCGCCGCTCTATGCCGTAAAAATTGAAGATGCCGTTGAAATCGCAGGCGAATCTGTTACGGCTGAACCTGCTGCGACGACTGCAAAAGTGACTGAGCCAGTGGCAGTCACAAACGCGACCACGTCATCCCATTCATCAGTCAGTATTGAAGAGTTTTTACTCCCAGATATCGGCGAAGGCATTGTTGAATGTGAGCTAGTTGAATGGTTAGTGAGCGAAGGTGATTGGGTTGAGGAAGATCAACCGATTGCCGACGTGATGACAGATAAAGCGCTGGTGCAAATTCCTGCCATTAAAGCGGGTAAAATTGCCAAACTGCATTATCGCAAAGGTCAGCTAGCTAAAGTACATGCGCCTTTATTTGCCATTGAAGTTGAACAGACGGCTTCTGCACCTGCGGCGACAATAAATACAGATACTGTGGCCAATGCCGCACCTGCAGCGCAGATTGTGAATGCAGAGCCTGCTCGCCAAGGTAAAGCCTTAGCCAGCCCCGCAGTTCGTCGCATGGCGCGGTCGTTAGATATCGATTTGAGCCAAGTACCTGGCACAGGAAAGCACGGCCGTGTGTATAAGGAAGACATCACTCGCTTCCAACAAGGCGCGAGCAATGTTTCTGCATCAAGTGCGACTCAGGTAAAAGAGGCGCCAGTTCAAGCGACTCAAGCATCTCAAACCCAAGTTCCAACATCTACAGTGACTCAACGCGCTGACACGGTTGAGCCGATTCGCGGCGTAAAAGCTGTGATGGCACGCATGATGGTGGAATCTGTGTCGAGCATTCCGCACTTTACCTATTGCGAAGAGTTTGATTTAACAGACTTAGTTGCACTGCGTGAAAGCATGAAAGTGAAGTATTCGTCAGATGAAGTGAAGCTGACCATGATGCCTTTCTTCATGAAGTCAATGTCGCTCGCGTTAGGTCAGTTCCCTGTGATGAACAGTCAAGTGAATGCTGATTGCACTGAACTAACTTACAAGGCGCGTCACAATATCGGCATGGCGGTGGATTCTAAAGTCGGTCTTTTAGTGCCTAACATCAAAGACGTGCAGGACAAGAGTATTTTAGAAGTGGCGGCAGAAATCACCCGTCTGACCCAAGCTGCCCGCAGCGGCCGCGTGGCGCCAGCGGATCTGAAAGACGGCACGATTTCCATATCGAACATTGGCGCCTTAGGTGGCACAGTGGCGACGCCTATCATCAACAAACCTGAGGTGGCGATTGTGGCCTTAGGTAAGTTGCAAACCCTACCGCGCTTTAACGTGAAAGGGGAAGTCGAAGCTCGCCAAATCATGCAAGTGAGCTGGTCTGGTGACCATAGAGTGATCGATGGAGGTACGATTGCTCGCTTCTGTAATCTGTGGAAACAGTATCTTGAGCAGCCTCAAGAGATGTTATTAGCGATGCGCTAAGCCGCTGGCACGAATAACTGACACTAAAAGGACGCTAAAAGCGTCCTTTTTTATTTGCTTTGCACAAATGGGTTAATCTTTTGATCCCGATTACGTATAATTCCCAAACGTAGTTATCCTGATGGATGTGTTATGAGTCAGTTAGCCCCCAGCCCATTTGCTCCAACAATAGAAACCATTGATTACCCGTTTCCGCCTAAACCAGTGCCTTTGTCCGATGCGCAAAAAGCCGATTACAAGGCGCGTATCAAGCAACTGCTCATTGAAAAAGATGCCGTTCTGGTTGCCCACTATTATACCGATCCTGAAATCCAAGCCCTTGCCGAAGAAACCGGCGGCTGCGTTTCAGACTCCTTAGAAATGGCGCGCTTTGGCCGCGATCACCCAGCAAAAACCTTGATCGTTGCTGGGGTCAAGTTTATGGGCGAAACCGCCAAGATTTTGAGCCCTGAAAAAACTATCCTAATGCCGACCTTAGAAGCCACTTGTTCATTGGATTTAGGTTGTCCGATTGATAAGTTCAGCGCTTTCTGCGACGCGCACCCAGATCATACTGTGGTGGTTTACGCCAATACTTCGGCTGCGGTTAAAGCGCGCGCCGATTGGGTGGTGACCTCCAGTATTGCCCTTGAAATCGTAGAGCACTTAGACAGCGAAGGCAAAAAGATCATTTGGGGACCCGATCGTCATTTAGGCAGCTATATTGCCAAGCAGACGGGCGCCGACATGTTGATGTGGCAGGGCGATTGTATCGTTCACGACGAGTTTAAATCTAATGCGCTGCGCGATATGAAAAGCGTTTACCCAGATGCGGCTATTCTTGTGCATCCTGAGTCGCCAGCCAGTGTGGTGGCGATGGCCGATGCAGTTGGCTCGACCAGTCAACTGATTAAAGCAGCGCAGACCATGCCAAATGAGCGTTTTATCGTGGCAACCGATCGCGGCATTTTTTATAAAATGCAGCAGGCGGCGCCAGGTAAAATTTTAATTGAAGCGCCAACGGGCGGAAATGGCGCAACCTGTAAGAGCTGTGCCCACTGTCCTTGGATGGCGATGAACGGTTTGCAGGCAATTGAAGCGTCACTCGCCGACAGCGATAAAACCACCCATGAGATTTTTGTGGATGAAGACTTAAGAGTTAAAGCGCTTATCCCACTGACGCGTATGCTGGATTTTGCCAAGACACTGAATATGAAAGTGAAGGGTAATGCCTAAGCCCATTATTTAGCTTTTCTTCAGCCTAATAAAAATCCCCGCCATAGAGTGGGGATTTTTATGTCTGTTGCTTTTATTAAAACTAAGGCAATAAAAAGCCCCGCAAATGCGAGGCTTAATTGAGTAACGCGGAATCTAGTGACTAGATTACTTTACGCTTACTTACTTGGCGTTCATCAGTGCAACCGCGTTATCTAACATACGGTTACTGAATCCCCACTCGTTATCATACCAAGACATCACTTTCACTAAACGACCGTTTACACGGGTTTGAGTTGCGTCAAAGTTTGAAGAAAACGCATTGTGGTTAAAGTCGATAGACACCAATGGCTCTTTGTTTACCGCTAACACTTCGCTCAATGGCGCAACGCTGGCAGCACGTTCAATAATGGCATTCACTTCTTCAACCGTAGTATCACGGGCAGCGATGAAAGATAAATCCACGAGTGATACGTTAACTGTAGGTACACGAACCGCTAAACCGTCGAATTTACCTTGTAATTCAGGTACAACCAAACCTACAGCAGCAGCTGCGCCAGTTTTAGTTGGGATCATTGACAGTGCCGCAGCACGGGCACGACGTAAATCTGTATGGTACACGTCAGATAAACGTTGATCGTTGGTATAAGCGTGAATGGTGGTCATCAGGCCTGATTCGATACCAATCTCGTCATTTAACGGCTTAGCAAAAGGGGCTAAACAGTTTGTTGTACAAGAAGCATTTGAAATCACTGTCATGTCTGACGTCAGCACGTTGTTGTTCACACCGTAAACAACTGTGGCATCCACATTTTTACCTGGAGCAGAAATAATCACTTTCTTCGCGCCAGCGGTTAAATGTGGTTGAACGGTTTCTTTAGAAGTGAAGATACCGGTACATTCGAAAACCACGTCAACCTGTAGCTCTGCCCATGGCAGTTTTGCAGGATCACGTTCTTGGAAAGTGAGGATCTTATCGCCATTCACATAAATAGCTTCGGCATCATGGTCAACTTTCGCATTGAAACGACCATGAACAGAATCGTATTTTGTCAGGTGAGCGTTGATTGAAGCGTCGCCTAAATCATTAATAGCGACAATCTTGATTGGATAAGCTTTTTCGCTTTCGTACAAGGCGCGTAATACGTTTCTACCGATACGGCCATAGCCATTTATTGCTACACGGATAGTCATCTCATATCCCTCTGGTGATTATAAAATTCAACTGGTAGTAAAATTACCAAACTGACAGCTATCGTCAAGTTAAATCGGCATTTTACCGCTGTCTTGATTAACAAATTAGGTATTTTTTTTACATCGGTCGCGAAATCGCCATTTTTTACGCGTTAATTGGGTAAAAAATTACAAGATGGCAAACATTTTGCCATCAGTTGCTTAGTTTACTTTTTCGACAGGCGCAGGCGGCACCACCTCAGTTACAGTTGGCGCTTGGGCAACCGCTTGAGGATCAAGCCATTGTCTTACTGGGCTCATAGAATAAGTGCCCTTTTTTAGCGCATCGATAAGGGCTTGGGCTTTTAAATCGAGTTCAGTCGCCAGCGTTTTATTGCCACCGAGCAAGGCTAGCATTTTTTCTTCAGAATACTTCTGCTGCGTAAGTAGTAAATTTGCTTTCGTCAGCATATAGGATTTATCTAAAACTTGTTGCTGGCGATAGACAGATGCGAGCCCAAGTAACCAGTTAACGTCGAAATCATCGTAATGGATCTCCGCAAAGACTTTAAGATAGAGTTGTTGCGCTTTGATGGCATTTCGATTGCTGTAATAGGTTGCGACTTGGGCAAGTAGAAAGGGGTCAGTCACTTCGCCGGCGTTTTCCTGTTCTAATAATCTATTTAACGCTGCGGTATCGCCAAAGCGAGTCCATTGGTAATAGGACATAAAAGGGTCTTGCCGTTCACGGGTTTGATCTTGTAGTAAACTTAAATTTTGAGTGCTTAGTCTAAAGGCTCTGGCTCTATCTGCTGTGCGATTGGTGTGGATGATATGCTGAACGCCAGAGGCGAGTTCAATGCAACGGCTGTAATCCTCAAGGTAGGTTAATTGTGAGTAGAGCTGCTTACCTGTGAGGTTTTCGTTGTCTTTTAACATGTAGCGGTTTTGGATAAGCTTGGTCTTTTCAGTCAAACACCAGCTGTCCTTATGCAAATCGGCACAAATTTCAGGATTATTTTTACAAATTGCTGAGATATTTCGGTCATTATCACAACCGAAAAGACCGAAAAAGCTCATCCCTAAGGTAAATGATGTAATTATTACTAGATTTTGTCTCAAAACACTCTCCAAACGATAATTTTTCTAATAAAATTACAGATTTACAGAAAATATCTTACTGGCAACAAAGCGCGACTTTCATTACAATGGCGCCGACCAAAACAGGGTTTTCCCTAAAACCCGCATTAGATTATTGGTCTTTTCGTCATGTTACTCAAACCTTTCAGTACATTTTATTGAAAAGTGAGATAAAGGATCTGTAAATGAGCGCTGATAAACACCTACAAAGTTGGCAAGAACGTTTTGAAATGGCAGAGGCGATGCAGCCTTTGTTAGGCAAGTTGTACCGTAACCAAGGCGTTGAAGTCGTGGTCTACGGCAAGCCGTTACTCAATGCTTCTACGATTGAAATCATTAAAGCGCACCGTTTAGTTCGTCGTCATGTCGGTGAAAAATTACGTTTACGCGAGAGTTTCCCCTTCGTTCAAGCTTTGAGCAAACTCGCAGTTAAACAATGTAAAGTGGATATTGGTAAACTCGCTGTCAATTACTGGCGCGACCATACTGATGTCAGCGAAATTGAAAGCTATATGGCAAAAGAATTGGCCGATGCTATCGACCATGCCGATGATGTCGCGCCGCGTGACGTTGTGCTTTATGGTTTTGGCCGTATCGGTCGCTTATTGGCACGCTTGCTGATTGAACGCACAGGTCGCAGCAATAAGTTAAGGTTACGCGCTATCGTTTTACGTGGCGGTAAGAAAGGCGATTTAGAAAAACGCGCGAGTTTACTGCGTCGTGACTCAGTCCATGGTCCTTTCAATGGTTCTGTTGAAGTTGACGAAGAGAACAACGCCATCATAGCCAATGGCACTTATATCCAAGTGATCTATGCTAATTCACCCGACGAAGTGGATTACACTAAATACGACATCAATGATGCATTGATTGTTGATAACACGGGTATTTGGAAAGATGAAGCGGGTCTTGGTTTACACCTTAAGAGCCCAGGTGCCAGCAAAGTATTACTGACGGCTCCTGCAAAAGGCGCGATTAAGAATATCGTTTACGGTGTGAACGAAGGCGATATTACCCCAGAAGACATTATTGTTTCTGCGGCGAGTTGTACCACCAATGCTATTACGCCAGTACTGAAAGCTGTGAATGATAAATATGGTATCGAGAATGGTCACGTTGAAACGATTCATTCTTATACCAACGATCAAAACCTGATTGATAACTATCATACCGCTGACCGTCGTGGCCGTAGTGCACCATTAAACATGGTGATCACTGAAACGGGGGCAGCAAAAGCGGTTGCTAAAGCTTTGCCTGCATTAGCCGGTAAGTTAACAGGTAACGCGATTCGTGTGCCGACGCCTAACGTCTCTATGGCGATCATCAGCATGAACCTGAATGCTGAAACCAGTAAAGATGAGCTTAACGAGTATCTGAAAGATACGGCGCTACAATCACCACTGCAAAATCAAATTGACTATACAGACTCTACTGAGATTGTATCGAGCGATTTAGTGGGTTCTCGCTACGCGGGTGTGGTTGATTCACAAGCGACTATTGCAGAAGGCAAGCGTGCCATTCTTTATGTATGGTATGACAACGAATTTGGTTACAGTTGCCAAGTGGTTGGCGTAATGCAAACTATGTTAGGTTTAACGACGCTATCTCTACCTGCGTAAATTGCCCACGTAGTTTTTGCTTGAGTGATTAATAACTTTGCCTAACCTTTGAATAAAGCGCCCAATAGGGCGCTTTTGTTTTTCTATACTTCTACAATTTTATTGGACTCGACTCCATGATCCCCTGTTTATCTGCCGTGTTTAATTAGCGGTAGCATCGGCATCAGTATCGGTAAAAAGCCTAAATTGATGAATGAAACATCAACTTTACTGAGGTGTGGCGGTTTATTGGGCAAACGATGCGGCTTAGATCATTTTTTAAAAATTGTTGATTGACTCTGAGGTCTAAATCGGTAGAATGCCAATCCGCAGTCAGGGGAAAGCATGCCGAGCATGAGTTCAAATGATTAAGCGCAATGATAGGCGACATTAGCTCAGTTGGTAGAGCGATACCTTGCCAAGGTATAGGTCATCGGTTCGAACCCGATATGTCGCTCCAAATTTTAATAAATTTGGCAGTTTGGGCGCGATGGCAGAATGGCTATGCTGCGGATTGCAAATCCGTCGATCTCGGTTCGACTCCGGGTCGCGCCTCCATAGATTAAAGTATTAATGACACGATTCCCGTCGTTAATATAAAGAGTTTGCCCGAGTGGTGGAATCGGTAGACACAAGGGATTTAAAATCCCTCGCTGGTAACAGCGTGCCAGTTCAAGTCTGGCCTCGGGTACCAAAAACAGAAAAGCCCTGACTGATGTCAGGGCTTTTTTGCTTTATAACTTCTACATCCACATTTTATGATTCTTAATCTAGTATCACTACAGCTATAGTCTAGTATCACTACAGCTATAGATTGGTTAGGCCCAAGCCCACTATTTTACTCATTCAGTATTGCGACTTCTGACCTGTTTCTTTTCTACAATATAAAACTGAGTGATTTTGTGTTCTAGATGTTGTAAATCGCTTTATTCAAGTAGTGTAACTATATTAATGGGAATTATACAATAAAATGTACTTTTTATTGTTGAATCGACAATAGTGTAATAATTTCCCTAAGAAGGGACTTAAGTCGCTATTACCCCCTTAAAGACAGTGGTATAAATAAGCCGAAATTTCCCCTACACGCGCATATTAGGATACGTAGTCATGATTTTCTCTCAAGTATTACTCGCACCCGCTGATCCAATTCTTGGTTTAACCGATACCTTTAAAGCTGATCCGCGTCAGGATAAAGTTAATCTTGGTGTTGGCATTTATAAGGATGAGGCAGGACAGACTCCCGTTCTGGCTTCAGTGAAAAAAGCCGAGGCCATTTTACTTGAGCAAGAGAAGACCAAAAACTACTTAGGCATTGAAGGCGTTCAAGCTTATAACCGTGTAGTACAGACATTGTTGTTTGGCGAAGGCAGTGCATTAATTTCTTCTGGCCGTGCTGCCACAGCGCAAGCTCCTGGTGGTACAGGAGCACTGCGTATTGCTGCTGAGTTTTTACTGCGTAATACCGATTCGCACACGATTTGGGTGAGTAATCCAACATGGGCCAACCATCAGAATATTTTTGAAACGGCGGGTTTAACGGTTAAAGAGTACGGTTATTACAAAGCAGAAGCCCATGACATCGATTTCGATACCATGATGACTGATTTATCTAACGCGAATGCGGGTGATGTCGTGTTGCTACACGGTTGCTGCCATAACCCAACGGGTATCGATTTAACGTTGGCGCAATGGGAACTTGTTGCTCAATTGTGTGCTGATAAGAAACTCGTGCCACTGTTTGACTTTGCTTATCAGGGTTTTGGTGCTGGCATTGAAGAAGATGCGGCAGGTCTGCGTTTAGTAGCGTCTAAAGTGTCTGAGTTGCTGGTCGCTAACTCTTTCTCTAAAAACTTTGGTTTATACAACGAGCGTATTGGCGCCGTGACTGTGGTGGCTGAAGATGCTGATGCTGCCGTACGTGCTTTTAGCCAAGTGAAACGTACCATACGCGCCAACTATTCTAATCCGCCAGCCCATGGCGCACTGATCGTCAGCACGATATTAAATGATGCAGCTCTGAAAGCCATGTGGGTGCAGGAAGTCAAAGAGATGCGTGAACGTATCGCCGAAATGCGTACTCTGTTTGTTGATAGCTTAAAGGCTGAGGGCGTGACTCAGGACTTCAGTTTTATTTCTCGCCAAAATGGCATGTTCAGTTTCTCAGGTTTAAACAAAGCCCAAGTGGCACGTTTGAAAGACGAGTTTGGTGTCTATATTGTCGGCTCTGGGCGCATTAGCGTTGCAGGCATGACTAAGACGAATATGCCTGTTATCTGTAAAGCCATAGCACAAGTGTTGTAATGGTTATAGCAGCCTTATAGACAGACTAAAGGGACATTCCTTTTAGCTTTACAATATAAAGGACAGCACTTGCTGTCCTTTATTATTTCGATTGAATGATTAACAGGTAAGCGCTAGCAGGCAAGCGGTTGTTGAGTGAGATCATTGATCTGCAGCAGGGCGCTTAATGCATCTAATAAATTAGCTTGATCATGTAGATTGGGATTATGGCGATTCTTCAACGGAAAATAGTTAATCAGTGGCCCTAAACGCGTTTGTTCAGCGTGGCGAAGTACTTTGTGAATAATGGGCTTGCCAATCACCTGGTGACACCAAGCTATGCGTTGCTCAATGCTAAACCGACCCGCGGGTGAGGCCTCTTCGGCAAGGTTATCGATAAAGATCACCTGCGCTTTAGTTGCTGCAAGACTTTTGGCAAATTTAGGTAACAGCAGCGGTGGCATGATACTGGTTAAAAAACTTCCAGGGCCTAAGATGACCAAGTCTGCCTGACGAACAGCTTCACAGGCTTCAAAGGTGGCATCGACCTGTGGTTCAAGGCTGAGTGCAATAGGAGCCTCATTCATACTGTCGACATTAATCTCCCCAAAGACTTTACTACCACAGGCTTGCAGGGCCACTAAGTGAGTGGGCTGCTCTGACATGGGAATAAGTTGGGTTTCTATCTTAAGTAAGTTACGGATGAGATTAACCGCTTCTAATGGACGAACGCAGAGTTGATCAAGAGCCAGTAAGATTAAATTACCTAAATTATGACCACTGAGTTCAGTGGCACCTTGGAAACGGTATTCAAACAATTGCGAACCAACGGAAGGACGATTAGCTAAATGGGATAAGCAGTTACGTAAATCCCCCCAAGCAATACAGTCTTGCTCGGCTCTCAGTCGACCAGTAGAACCGCCATTATCAGTGGTGGCGACAATCCCCGTAAGGCGGTTGCCTAAAAAATCGAGCGAGGATAATACTCGGCCTAAACCATGGCCTCCGCCGATGGCGACGACACGTTCAAATTGATTTAACATCAAATGCTGCATCTGGGTTTTTCCTTCCTGAATACCCGAAAATTTAATGTCATAGCCATCCATTGTCGCTATAAGCGGGATGACTCATGAGCCGTTGTGCAATGGTGATAACGCTAAGGAACCTTAGTATAAATACTCAGTCAAATGCTTGCATCTATAAATGACGGCGTAATAGCAAGCTCGACTCGATAATGGTGCCTCAGGCGTAATATTGTACCTGAGTTCGTGATCATGATGATGGGCAAATTTCGTGAAATCTGACAAATAGCTTATAATCCGGCCTTTATTTGCCCAATAAGGGCGTTACACCTAAGGTGAATGATTGAAAACGGGTAGAATCGGTTCGTTTACATTGGCATTAGCCATGGTCATAGTGGCGATTTTTGCATTACGAGTTTGGATCATTCCTCACTCGAATGACTCATCCGCTATTGCGC
The DNA here is from genome assembly GCF_013283205.1 of Shewanella sp. ISTPL2. Taxonomy (NCBI): domain Bacteria; kingdom Pseudomonadati; phylum Pseudomonadota; class Gammaproteobacteria; order Alteromonadales; family Shewanellaceae; genus Shewanella; species Shewanella sp. ISTPL2. The sequence goes on from NZ_JAAPAV010000001.1 coordinate 1,628,544, forward strand.
CCCAATTCGTCAGCGATGTCGATCCTGTTACGCAAGTCCCTGACTTTTCAGCGATCAGCGACATTACCGAAAAGAAGAAAGCTTTTTTTGATTTCCTGCGGCCGATTGTTCAGCAACAGAATGCCATTATCTTGATGGAGCGTGGCTTTATCAATGAGATGCTTGCCTTAGTCGATAATGGTAAGAGTTTATCTGATACTGAATTAGCGCAGATCAATGCGTTACTTGATAAATACCAATATGCGGCGCGTAACGTAGATGCTAAGTCATTAGCAAGCTTACTTAAACGTGTCGATATCGTGCCTGAATCTATGGTGTTAATTCAAGCCGCGAATGAATCGGGTTGGGGGAGTTCACGTTTTGCCAGAGAAGGTTTTAACTTTTTTGGTGAATGGTGTTTTACTTCTGGCTGCGGCATAGTGCCGTCCTCACGTGGTTCGGGTAAAAGTCATGAGGTGAAAGTGTTTTCATCGGTCGATGAATCGGTTTCATCCTATATGCGTAATTTAAATTCTAATACTGCCTATGCGTTATTTCGCTCTATTCGAGCAGATCTACGTTCACAGGAGCTAGAGCCAACAGCGGATCAATTGATTTACGGTTTAGTGAATTATTCTGAAAGACAAGAAGCTTATATTGATGAGCTGCTTGATATGTTACGTCATAATGAAAAATATTTGGTGAATGTCGATGTATAAAAAACTGTTGTTTAGTAGCCTGTTTTTTTTGGCAACTAGCGCCGCTGCAGAAACCGTATCCCTTGAATATAAAGGCTTTTATGATAGGTTAAAACAAGTCAATAAAGGCGGTTATCAACTCGTGGAAGTGGCTTTTAGCGTTCCAATGCAAAAGAACTGTTTGATCCAAAGTGGTTCTATTTCCAGTGAAAAAACCTCAACGCCACTGACGTATACTGATGCTCAGCGGTTATTCATTCCCTTAGATGATGATTTAAAAGATCAGCGAGCCTTGGTTAATCTGAATTTCGCTGGCAGCGCTGAGGGATGTGGTATTGCAATGCAAGTTAGAGCAAAACAGACATTAGCCGAGTACGATAAAACGCGCCTACAACAAATCATGACTGAGATGGACACGCTGCTCGGTGCTATGCAAGGCTTCCCGATGCGTTATTTTAGGGAATCCATTACTGGCTTAAACTTTGAATTCTCACCTGAACAAGAAGTCTATGTACGCTTTAATGGCCGTGAAGAAGCGATAAAAGGCAGTTATAAATTAGCCGCTAATGAGCTTGAAAGCATCACCACGCTAAGCTTCAGTGTCCAGCCATTAGTCTTGAGTCCTTGGGTGAAGTAATCATCTTTGTATATTTGAATAGGCGTCTTGAGATAAGCGATTCAGAAGCGCTGGCTCAAAGATAAACTTATTCTGTAGCCATAAAAATGCCCACATTAAGTGGGCATTTTGTTGTGCTAATTTATCTTGCTTACTTTCGTTGCGTTAACTTCTCTTACTGAATAGGCGCTAAATTCAGTCTAATTTAGACTTCGTAAGTGTTAACAATATCAATGCGTTTTGCTGCATCCAAATCGATACGACCGCTATTGGCGATATCAAGAAAATCGAATGCAGGTAGATTGGCTTCAGCAACATCACCACGCATAGGCGCATCTGGGTCACGTGTTAGAGACACAAAGTCGAACTGTTCACGGTCAACACCCTGTGATGGTGCGGTGTTTTGCATGGCGGTGAATATTGTTTCAATGCGGCCTGGGTATTGTTTATCCCACTGATTCAACATGTCTTTGACTGCGGCGCGCTTTAAGTTTTCCTGTGAGCCACACAAGTTGCATGGAATGATTGGAAATTCTTTTAAGCTGGCATATTCTTCGAGATCTTTCTCGCGACAATAGGCTAGGGGACGTATGACGATATTAGCGCCATCATCCGACAGCAGCTTTGGCGGCATTGCTTTCATCTTACCGCCAAAGAACATATTTAAGAACAAGGTCTCGATAATGTCATCCCTGTGATGGCCTAGGGCGATTTTAGTGGCGCCGATACGCTGAGCAAAGCCATAAAGCGTGCCGCGGCGCAGGCGAGAGCACAAGGAGCAGGTGGTTTTACCTTCAGGGATTTTGTCTTTCACTATCGAGTAAGTATCTTTCTCGAGGATGTGATAAGGCACATTGAGCTTATCGAGATAGGCAGGCAATACATGTTCAGGGAAGCCCGGTTGCTTCTGATCTAAATTAACCGCAATGATTTCAAACTGAATGGGCGCGCGTTGCTGCAGATTCATCAAAATATCGAGCATGGCGTAGCTGTCTTTACCGCCACTGAGGCAGCACATGATCTTATCGCCATCTTCAATCATATTGTAATCGGCAATCGCGCTGCCCACTTCACGACGAAGCCGCTTCTGTAATTTATTCAGACGGGTAGTTTGTTTTTTTGATAATTCTTCCGGCATAGGATTTACCGTAACTTCAGATATAGCTTCAAGCATAAAAAAGCGCCCAGTAACACAGTTTCAGGGCGCGTATTATTCCAGCTATCTTTGGCGGGGTAAAGAGTCGCGTATTGCTTAGGCTTCTTCTAACGGTGATTTATAACCGTCGGGCTTTATAGCCAATAAATCGCAGTTGATGCTATCGATAACATGTTCAGCGGTATTGCCTATCAGTGCTGCTGAAAATCCGGTACGACCGACAGTCCCTAGGATCACCAATTCAGCATCAAGTTTTTCAGCAAGCTCAGGGATCACATCCTCTGGTAAACCTTCTTTTACATGGCAATGACTTGGATTAATATCATAAGCGCCAGCAAGATAACTCACGCGCTGCTCATGCTGCATGCGAATGGTTTCGTTGTATGACTGGGCATCAAAGTCAGGAAGCTCAATGGCAAGGTTAACAGGCGTGCCGGGATAACCATTGACTAAATGTACTTCAGCAGAGAACTTTTTCGCCAAATCTTTTGCATGTTCAATAATTTTACCGTTAAGCATTTGATGATCGGTATCTTCGGTTGCCACATTCACAGCACAGAGGATTTTACCCGTGGCTGGCCAGTCATGTGCTTTCACCATCAACACTGGCACAGGGGCTTTACGCATCAAATGCCAATCAGTTGGAGTGAAGATCACCGCCTTGAGTTTGTCGTGGGCATGGGTGCCTTTAACAATCAAATCGTATTGCCCTGAAATAGCATGATTAATAATGCTTTCAAAGGGGCGATTATGCCAAATAACTTGAGTATCGATATTGAGTTGCAGATGAGTATAAGCGGCGAGTAAGTCTTGGATCCAAGCGAGCCGTTGATCTATGACACCTTGACGCATAGCTTCGCGTTCTTGATTCGACAGAATCGAAGTCATTTCGTAAGAGAAGTCGAAGATAGAAAGAAACACAGTGACTTGAGCGTTGCATTTACTGGCCAAGGCGACCGCTCGTGCAAGGGCAACTTGATTCTCAGTGGTAGGGTCAACCACAACCAGTATTTTTTGATAATCCTTCATGGGAGGTTCCTTTAGTCATAGGCTCAATATCATCATGAGCCTTTGGCAGTGAGCTGTATTGTTCTAGATCAAACTCATTTGAAATTGATTAAAACTCGCTTAAAAATCATGCCTTAATCTGCATGACATGTCTAGCAAGCACAGCTTTTACCATTAAACTGTTATGCTATTGGCGACAATTATTTAGGCTTGACCTCTCACGGTTAATGCTCTTGCGATTGACTATCTCGCGATGCGAGAATTACCCGCTAACAGATTTAGCTCTTGCGAGTCGAGGATAGTGATGTACTTACCCTTAACCTCTATCAAGCCTGACTTTTGGAAGCGTCCAAGTAAGCGGCTGATGGTCTCAACGGTTAAACCGAGATAATTGCCAATGTCACCGCGGGTCATGGTTAAACGGAATTCTTTAGGTGAGAAACCACGGCTGCCGAAACGATTTGCTAAATTGCTGATAAACGCTGCTAGACGTTCTTCGGCATTTTTCTTACTGAGCAGCAGGATCATTTCTTGATCGCTCATGATCTCATTACTCATTAGACGCATGATCTGCTGACGTAACTTAGGCATAGTGCCCGAAAGTTCATCGAGGATATTAAAGGGGATTTCACAAACCATAGAGGTTTCGAGGGCCTGTGCAAAACTCTGGTGCAACTGAGCGTGAATACCATCAAAACCAATCACATCACCCGCCAGATGGAAGCCCGTTATCTGCTCATCACCTTGCTCGGTAATAGTGTAACTTTTGATGGTGCCAGAGCGGATCGCAAACAGGGATTTCAACGCATCACCTGACTTAAAAATTTGCTCGCCTTTCTGGATTGGCTTTTTACGCTCAATAATATCATCGAGCTGATCTAGCTCACTTGCATTGAGGGTAAAAGGAATACAAAGGGTACCCATACTGCAATCGTGACAATGGATTGTGCATCCGCTAGCGGCAGGACGACGATTCTTATTTTGTTCAATTGTCATGTTGATTCTCAAGTTTATCCACTGCAACCATGTTAAACCAATTCACTCACTTGGGCTAGTTTAGCTGCGCGAGTGCGATATATAAAGTTTGACCACCAAAGGCGATTAACAGTAAGCCGCTCAATAGTCTAACGGTTTTCTTTTGTACCCATGCAGCAAGGCGTTTTGCCGCCACGCCAGCGCTTAATAGGGCGGGTAAAGTACCCAAGCCAAAGGTTAACATAATCAAGGCGCCTTGGCTGGCAGAGCCAGATGCAACCGACCAAGTTAAGGTGCTATAGACGAGGCCGCAGGGGAGCCAGCCCCAAATGAATCCCGCCATGACTGCTTGGCTCGGATTCTTGATTGGAACAAGGCGCTGCGCTATGGGTTTTAAATATTGCCATAGCCATTGACCTACACGCTCAATTTGCACTATACCAACCCAAATTTTAGCGATGTAAAGTCCTGTGGCGATCATCATTAGTCCGGCAATCATGCGCAGGACAATCAGATAAATATCCAACTCAAATAAGTGACCAAGACCTGCCGACGATGCGCCCACTAAGCCGCCCGCTAAGGTGTAACTTAAAATACGGCCTAAATTGTAACTCAGTAAATATTTAAGCTGATGGGCCAGATGGTTACCTATTTTAGGATGAGGGATTTGGGCGGAAAACGCGCCCACTAAACCGCCACACATACCAAAACAATGTGCAGCTCCCATCAAGCCGACGAGAAAGGCACCAGTGACATTGTACTCAATCACAAAGGCATGCCTTTTTGCTGATTTTTTATCGCTTGCTGCGCTGCGATATCATCATGTTCTGCTGTTGACTGAATGGCGGGGGTGGGTAGATGGCCTGGTTTATCAGTATTTTCATCAAACAATATAGAAACACTTTGACGGTCAAGATCGTCAAATTGCTCAGATTTCACTGCCCAGAAAAATACCATTACCGCAATGGCGACGAAGATCATGGCAATGGGGATAAGCACATAAATAATTTCCATAATGACCTCTTAGTATCTGGTTAAACGTTTTATTATGATCACACTTTTACCCGTAATAATCTCAGGCTATTACCGACCACAATCAAAGAACTCGCCGACATGCCAATCGCGGCAATATAAGGTGCCACATGACCAGTGACGGCTAAAGGCAAGATAAGGGCGTTGTAACCCAGCGCCCACGCTAAATTTTGTTTAATAATTTGCGTGGTCAGTTTAGCGACCGCGACAGCTTGGGTGAAACGGGATAGATGATCGCCCAGTAAAATCAAATCGGCACTGTTTTTGGCAATCGCACTGCCACTACCCATGGCGACCGACAAATCAGCCCCCGCAAGTACTGGCGCATCATTGATGCCATCGCCAAACATCGCCACGCGAGTATGCTGTTGTAATTTCGTTACTAGGGCAAGTTTACCCGCGGGCGTTAATCCGCTGTGCACATCTTCAATTCCCAGCTCTTTGGCTAGTTGATGCACATGTCCGGAGCTATCGCCGCTGGCGATACTAATGCGGCAACCTTGTTGCTTTAATATCTCAATCGTGGCCTTACTGTCTTGACGAATATTGTCTTGGATCTCAAAGCTGGCAAGCACTTCAAGCTGCTCATTGGCTGAGCGTGCTAACCAAATCTTTTGGGTTGGGTCCTGAGTATCGACACGTGCGCCAGTAAATACTGCATTACCAATTAAATAGTCAGTCCCCTCGATACGACCTCGAACACCAAAGCCGACTTCATGGTGAACTTGTTCCGCGACCAAGGCATTATCGGCAAATAGGGTAAATGCTGCCGCAATCGGATGGCGAGAGCCCATTTCCAGCGCTGCAGCAATCGCTAAGGCTTGCGTCTTGGTTAAATCGGCCATGCACTGCGTTTGCCCGATAGAGAGCGTACCACAGGTAAGGGTGCCAGTTTTATCAAAGACCACATGTTTAATCTGCGGCAGTTTTTCAAATACGCCGGCTTTGCGGGTAATGATCCCAAGACGGGTAAAAATGGCGGTTGCACAGGTGACGGCGGTCGGTGTCGCTAGCGCTAAGGCACAAGGACAAGTGGCGACCAGAACCGATAGCGTTACCCAAAAGGCATCCTCTGGGGAAATCTGTTGCCAAACCAAATAGGTGATCGTCGCGATTGTTAGAATCGTACCCGAGAAATAGCGGGATAATTTATCGGCTAATAGAGCTATCGCAGGTTTTGTATTGGATGCCAGTTCCTGCAGTCGAATAATTTCAGCCACGAGTTGGTCTTGCCCCAATGCGGTAACTTTAACTTTTATCGGTTGGTCGACGTTGATAGTACCAGCGTACACTTGCTGATCTTGCTGTTTTTCAATGGGCATTTGCTCACCTGTGAGCATAGCTTCATTGATATTTGTGTGGCCTTCAATCACCACACCATCGGCCGCAACCATTTCCCCTGGTTTCACAAGGATCACATCATTGAGGCGTAACTTTTTGGCCGGAATTTCTTCTTGACCATTTTCGGTGACTAAGTGTGCAGTGAGCGGCACCAATTTATGTAAATTACTGGAGCTGACCGAGGCCTTTTGTCTTGCCTTTTGCTCGAAGTAACGCCCAAGTAACAAAAAGAAAGTAAACATGGATACGGATTCAAAATACACTTCGCCTGTGCCATTCACTGTGGCAAAACAGCTTGCGGTATAGGCACCACCAATGGCAATCGAAACAGACACATCCATATTGAGTTTGCCGCTGAGCAGGGTACGAATGGCACTAAAATAGAAGGGCTGCGCCGAATAAAGCACCACAGGCGTGGCAAAAATCATGCTAACCCAGCGGAAATAGTCCCGATATTGCACGTCTAAATCGGTGAAGTAGCCAGTATAAAGGGCGAGGGCGAACATCATAACTTGCATAGTCGCAAAGCCAGCTAAGCCTAAACGCAGTAAAAATTTGCGACTATTGAGTTTATTGTTGAGCTCTTGTTCGTCAACTTGGTAGGGCGCGGCTTGATAGCCAATACGACTAATTTGTCCGAGAATATCGCTAAGTTTTACCTTGCGTTTATCCCAACTGATCATGGCGCGTTGGGTGGTTGAGTTGACTAGCACTTGGCTCACGCCCGCAAGTTGTTTGACTTTGTGTTCAATTAACCAAGCACAGGCGGCACAGGTGATACCATCGATGGAGAGTGATACTGATTCGACATTGTCCTCAGAATGCACAAAGTCTTGCTGCACTTCGGGCAAGTCATAGGCGCTAAATTGCGTTAATGCTTCGGGGACTAGGGCATTCTGTTTATTGCCAGGCTCAGTGCGGAACTTGTAATAACTGAGTAATCCCGCATCGACAATCGCTTGAGAAACTGCCTGGCAGCCAGGGCAACACATCCGTTCATCACGGTCATTAATGCGAGTCACAAACTGCTGGCCCGTGAGAACGGGCTCTTGGCAGTGAAAACAACTTGGATACGTCATAGCGCTACTTATTTAACCACAATCAATTTAGCCAAAGTTGGACGTGATCTTTTAATTCAACGCGTTGGTGAATTCGCCATTTACCGTCGTAGCTTTCGAGGCGAACTTCCCAAGGGCCGGTTAGGGTAGAAGGGATGGTAATGCGATACACATTACTGGCATCGGCCGTCGCAGTGAGTTTCATATCTCTGTCGGCAATGGTTGGATGATAGAACTCGACTTTCAAGGCGGCTTGATATGCAGGTCCCCCTTGCTGCGTCAGTAAAATCTCATTATTGGCTTGATCGAGTGAAAAATTCATGCCTATTTGTTTGGCATACTTCACTTTACTTAAGTCCATATTAATGGCTTTGCCATCTTTGTAGTAATCCTCGGCGACTAAAGAGTCCGAGTTCGTAAGGGCAATTTTTAGCGTGGTAAAACTTGCGACGACGGCACATAAAGGAAGAATAATTAAAAACCAAGGCCAGAACTGCTTATACCAGGCTTGTTGTTCGCTCATGTCAGATACCCATTCAAAAAATTTGCGCCATTTTACCGTTAAAAGACGGTTTTAGCACTTTAAAAAAAAGGCCTCGAAGTCTTCGAGGCCTTAGTGTTACTTATACCTAATTACTTGTTTGACAAGCTATAAACATAAGCTGTAATGACGTGAACTTTCTCTTCACCTAGAACGTCTTTCCACGCTGGCATCACACCTGCGCGACCATGTTTAATGGTCTCTTCGATCATGCCACGGCTACCGCCATATAACCAAACATCGTCAGTTAAGTTAGGAGCACCCATAAACTTGTTGCCTTTAGCGTCCATACCATGACACGCAAAACAACCTTTCATGAATGAGCCTTGACCTTGGGCAGCGAGTTTCTCGTCATGCTCACGACCAGACAATTTAACAACGTATTCAGCTAAACCAGCAATCTCGCTATCTTCGATTGGCAAACCACCTTTGGGTGGCATCATGCCATGACGACCTGCCATGATAGTGGTCTTAATCGTGGCTAATTCACCACCATATAACCAGTCACCATCGGTAAGATTAGGGAAGCCTTTGCTACCACGTGCATCAGAACCATGGCACTGAGCGCAGTTTTGCAGGAACAAACGGCCACCCACTTTCAACGCTTCTTGGTTTTTCACTAATTCTTCTAGTGGTGTTGCCAAGTAAGCCGCGAAGATTGGGCCATATTTTTCATCAGCGTGTTTTACTTCTTGATCATACTGAACATAAAGACCTTCTTTTGCTGCTAGCTCAATCGCTGCGGCAGAATCGGCTTTAATGCCATGCTCTGTACCGATACTCTGGTTAGAACTCGTCCAGCCTAATAAGCCTTTGTAGTTACCTAAACCAGGAAATAGTGCCAAATAGATCAAGCCAAACACGATAGTGATATAGAACATATAACTCCACCATTTTGGCAGTGGGTTATTGAGTTCTTCAATACCGTCGAAACTGTGACCCATGGATTCGCCTTCTTTTACGTCAGTGGTGTTCTTAGAACACACACGCAGTAATAGAAAACAACCCGCGATCACGACTAACGAGAGTACAGTAATCCAAACACTCCAGAAGCTACTCATCACTTATTCTCTCCTGAGTCCTTCGATACCTTGTTGACTTCCTCATCGGAAAACACAAGGTTAGCTGCTTCATCAAATGATTTTTGACGACGCGAGCTATATGCCCAAGCAAATATACCGACGAAGGTCAGCATCACAATGATGGTTAAAATGCCTTGTAATGTGCCGTAATCCATATATTGCCTCCTTATTTGAGTGCGTGACCCAAAGACTGAAGATATGCAATCAAGGCGTCCATTTCTGTCTTACCTGCAACAGCCTGCTGTGCGCCTGCGATTTCTTCATCGGTATAAAGATCATTACCTTTGTAACCGCCTTTATGCAGGTTACGTAGTATAGTCATCTTGTCACCCGTTAGTTTGCCGTCTAACTTGTTTTCGGCTAACCATGGGAACCCTGGCATATTCGATTGAGGAACTACAGCACGAGGATCGATTAAGTGAACTTCATGCCATTTATCGCTATAACGACCGCCAACACGTGCAAGATCAGGACCCGTACGCTTAGAACCCCATTGGAATGGATGATCCCAAACTGATTCGCCCGCGACAGAGTAGTGACCATAACGTTCAGTTTCTGCACGTAAAGGACGGATCATCTGGCTGTGACAGTTATAACAACCTTCACGAACATAAATGTCACGACCTTCAATTTGCAGGGCAGTGTATGGCTTTAAACCTTCAACTGGCTCAGTCGTATCTTTTTGAAAAATCAACGGTGTGATTTCAACGAGACTACCGAAGCTGATAGCGATAACGGTAAAAATCGCTAACAAACCGATGTTTTTTTCAACTATCTCATGATTAAATTTCATCGAGTTTGCTCCTTTAAGCCGCTGTTGGTTCAGCCAATGCTGGCAATGAATCTTTAGAGGCTTTCACAGTACGGATCACGTTATATGCCATGATCAGCATACCGGTCAGGAAGAAACAACCGCCAAGGAAACGTACAAAGTAGAAAGGATAAGAAGCTTCCAGACTTTCAACAAAGCTATAAGTCAAAGTACCGTCAGCATTCACTGCGCGCCACATCAGACCTTGCATTACACCTGAAATCCACATAGAGACGATGTAAAGCACAGTACCAATAGTCGCTAACCAGAAATGGACGTTAATTAACTTGATGCTGTACATACGGCCGTGACCGAACAATACAGGGATCAAGTGATACAGAGAACCGATTGACACCATCGCAACCCAGCCTAGCGCGCCGGAGTGAACGTGACCGATAGTCCAGTCTGTATAATGTGATAGTGCGTTAACTGTCTTAATTGCCATCATAGGGCCTTCGAAGGTAGACATACCGTAGAAAGACAGAGAAACAACTAAGAAACGTAACACAGGGTCAGTACGCAGTTTATGCCAAGCACCAGACAAGGTCATGATACCGTTAATCATACCGCCCCAAGAAGGTGCGAATAGGATCAGTGACATCACCATACCTAAAGACTGAGTCCAGTCAGGTAAAGCTGTGTAATGTAAGTGGTGAGGACCAGCCCAGATATACAGTGCGATCAGTGCCCAAAAGTGGACAATAGAAAGACGGTAAGAGTACACAGGACGACCTGCTTGCTTAGGTACGAAGTAATACATCATCCCCAAGAAGCCTGCGGTTAATAAGAAACCTACAGCGTTGTGACCATACCACCACTGCACCATAGCATCGACAGCGCCGCTATACAGAGAGTATGACTTGAACAGACTGACTGGTACTGCCATAGAGTTAACTATGTGTAGTACGGCAACGGTAATAATAAAGGCACCAAAGAACCAGTTCGCCACATAAATATGCGAAGTTGTTCGTTTGATAATAGTACCGAAGAACACGATAGCGTAGGACACCCAAACGATAGTAATTGCGATATCGATAGGCCATTCTAGTTCAGCGTATTCTTTTCCTTGGGTGAAACCCATTGGTAAAGAGATAGCTGCTGACAGAATGATGGCTTGCCATCCCCAAAACGTAAATGCGGCTAACTTAGGTGCAAATAGTCGGGTTTGACAGGTGCGTTGTACGACATAATAGGATGTTGCAAAAAGGGCTGATGTACCGAACGCGAAGATCACCGCATTGGTGTGTAATGGTCGCAAGCGACTATACGTTAACCAAGGAGTGTCAAAGTTCAGCTGAGGCCAGATTAACTGAGCCGCAATTAATACGCCGACTGACATACCAACAATACCCCACAAAACTGTGGTTAAGGCAAATTGGCGGACAATGGCGTAATTGTAATCAGCGCCTGTTGGCTGGGAATGGTTCATCATAATGCTTCCACTGCTTATTACTTTTACTTTTAGTAAAGACAAGCTTTACCTGTTATAAATGACATAAAACTCAGCCTCCCTATTAAGGTTGCTGAGTGATGTCAATGCGTTACCCTGCATATTTTTGCTCAAATATGAGGTTTCGCAATGATACTTGAGCCATATCAAAAAAGATACCAAAGAAGGGGTGTGGAAAGTTGATCTAGATCAACCTACGCCATAGAATGTTAACATATTGCATCATAAGGTTAATCTTTGTGCTAACTCGTCTGAGCCCCTATTTATTTATTGCATTATTTAGCTTCAATCTCACAGCTTGTAAGGAAGATGCAAAGCAAGTCACACTTAAAAGCAGTCTTGATCCTTCACTTTGCCAATTTTCTAAGGGGGATTGTGTTAAAAAAGTTGGGGATGTTGAGCTCACTTTTCGCTTGTCACCAGCGAGTGCACCAAGCGAAAAGCCATTGACATTACAGTTGTTATCTTCCATGCCAATTTCTAATGTGCAAATCCGCTTAGAAGGAAGAGACATGTTTATGGGCGTTATTCCTGTAAATGTGAAGCAAACTGACAAAATGACTTATATCGGTCAGTTAGTCTACGGTTCTTGTAGTAGTGGCTACATGGTTTGGCGTGGCTTTGTTAGTTTTAGCGTTAATGGTGAAACTAAAACGGCTGTTTTTGATTTTCTCGCAGATGACAATGGTTAAAACTGCCTTGATATATCTTTGAAAGTGCTTGATATGGCTTTCTAAACATCAAGACCATCAACTGGGCATATTACAGATTAGTGATCCTTCCAGTTTTCTTTTACTTTGACAAAAATGTCTACATTTTCAATAAAGAGCTGTAATAAGTGAGGATCGAAGTGTGTTGCCGCCCCTTTACGCATTTCAGCTAAAACCTCTTCTAAAGGCCAAGCTGTTTTATAACAGCGAGCATGGGAAAGAGCATCAAACACATCTGCGATTGCCACAATCCGCGAGAAAATGTGAATTTCGTCTTGTTTTAGATTTGCAGGATAACCAGAACCATCATATTTTTCATGATGTTGCAGTGCAATAATTGATGCGGCCTTTAGTATTGGTCGCTCAGAATTTGCAAGAATTTGATGGCCAATCATAGGGTGCTGACGCATAACTTTCCATTCTTCGTCATCTAATTTGCCGGGTTTAAGTAGGACAGCATCGGGGATCGCAATTTTACCTATGTCATGCATTGGTGAGGCACGGCGCAGTAAATCGGCTTCGTATTCACTTAAACCGGCTAGTAATGCTAATTGAGAACAATACTCCGCCATACGTTTCACATGATTGGCAGCTTCTTTCGAGCGGCTTTCAACAACATCACCTAAACGTAAAATAAGCTCTGATTGTGTATCTTCCACCTCCTGATTGAGCAGCAAATTTTCAAAAGCTATGCCCACGTTGATGGCAAAAATATCAATGAGTTTCTTATCAAGATCATCAATTCTATCAATACCATCCATATAAAGTAGATTGATTAAACCGCCTTTGGTGGGAAAGTAACCGATAAAACAATTGTCTTCATAAAGGCACCGCTGTTGGGTGAGCGCACTGCGCAGTAGACGATCAATATGTTCAGGTAGTTGCGTAATGTGGGATTTATTCGCAAATTGGCCAGTACCTGCAAGGATTTCTATATTGACAGGTTCAACATGACCACTAATTGCATCAATCGCATTACAAGTCAGCAGTAGCGTTTCTGAATCGAGATTAAGTAGAGTGGCCACTTGAGTCAGTAGCCCATCGGCGAATTTATGTAGGGTGCGCAGTTCAAATAATCCTGAGGTGGCTTCTAGTACTCTTTCTAAGCCCTTACGGTGATTTATTTGGGTGCGCCTTGCTTGCTCGATTTCCATGATATCGCGATAAGAGCGAAGGGCTGAGTAGACGCTAGTCATCAGTTTACGGGAATCCAGTTCAGCTTTTGCTTTGTAATCATTGATATCGTAATTGACGATAACGTCTTCTTCAGGTGCTTGCCCTGGCTGGCCTGTACGTAAGATCAATCGAGTGGTTTTATTCAATAATTCTTCACGGATCCACTTTACTAGTTCTAACCCCGCATGGTCACTTTCCATGACAACATCAATAAAGGCAATGGCGATGTCATGTTCTTGATTGAGTAATTCTTTTGCTTGTTCGGCACTATAAGCATTAATAAAGGTGAGGGCACGGCCATCAAGTTTAAAGCGGGAGAGGGCAAGCTTAGTGACGGTATGAACATCAGGTTCATCATCGACCACTAATACCTTCCAAGGAATACCAGACTCTGTTGTCTCGGTAGACTTTTTACCGGAAAAAAGAGGGTTTTTCTTTGCAAGATCAATCAGCATCCGATACCTCATTCAAGTAAAAATAATGATCACATAATCAGTGTAGTAGACACATTTCAAAGCGGTGCAAAATCTTGCATAAAATAGCGAGGTGAGTGGCAATCCTTAAATTACATTGTTGATAACGATTCTCATTTGTGTATTCTGTTACTATCAAACAATGATAGGGAGGGAAAGGGCATGACTAATCGAATTAACTTATCAATTTCAGCGCATAAATTGGCACAGCTAATACATGATGGACACATCTGCGCATCTGACTTCACGTGCTTAGATAGCCAATCGAAACAGCAAGTGTGGCAGCTATGCTTGATCTGCTGCAAAAAGCGTATTACTTGTCAGCAATGTTCATTTTCAAGTTGCACTAAAAATCTGACATATCTTGATGCCGATAAATAACATTATCGGCATTTGCGTTTAAGTATTATCATACAAGAAACTCTTATAATTCAGATGTAATATGCAACTTCCTCCAGTAATCCCGTTATTTGACTCATTTGAATTCATACAAGTTGGCAATAGTATTGTTAACCAATATATCACCCAAATTAGCATGAAAAAGGTGGTTGATGCGGGCTTAGTCATCGAGCATGCCAGTGATTGGCTATTTGAGCAAAAGCATAACGAAAACAACTATAAAGCTTATCGCAGTGAACTCACTACGTTTCTGCATTGGTGTTTTGATGTGGTTTCAATGTCTCCCATTCAAGTTACGCGCAAAGACATGAGTCGTTACGTTGATTATTGCCAAGCACCGCCGATAGCACTGATCGGTTATTTTAATGTGCCACAGTTTAAGTACGATAAACTGCATGATGAACGGGTTCCAAACTCGCAATGGCGACCATTTGTCGGCAAAAAACAACTCGGGCAAATCCAGCCTTATGTGTTAAGCGATAATGCGTTAAAAACAAAAATGGCCATTTTGTCTTCGTTTTATTCGTATCTGACAAGTGAAGAATATTGTGAGCGGAATCCTGCTCAAATCTGGCTTAATCACAGTCGATTTGCAGCAAACAGGCAATATCAGCGTCAAAGTCATGAAGATGAAAATAGTCTCGCATTCACTGAATTACAGTGGTCATATATTATGGCGACCGTTACTGGACTAGCAGAAGAATTTCCTGAGTTACATCAAAGAAGTTTATTCCTCATTACATTGATTTATTGCTGTTATTTACGCGTTTCAGATGTGTCTGCACGTGCGGGTTATTCGCCGGTGATGAACCAGTTTAAACGTAATCAGCAAACGGGCATCTGGAGTTTTCATATTCCGTTGAGTAAAGGTGGTAAAAGACGCAGCGTTGCGATTTCAAAAGCTTTGCTCGATGCGTTAGTCAAATATCGTCAGTTTTTAGGATTAACGGATTATCCAGGACCAAACGAAAATCATCCTTTGTTTGTACGGCACAAAGCTGCTGGACGCGGCCGAGATGTTGGTATCCTCAATGCCAATCTAGGCATTCGTCATGTTCGCGACGAAATTCAAAAAATAATTAATCTGGCTGCAGAACGTATAGAAATCGATGGCTTTACACAAGATGCGGCGCAGATGCGCAAACTAACTGCCCACAATATTCGTCACACTGGCATTACGCACGATATCAATATCAACCGCAGACCGTTATCCCATGTACAAGCCGACGCTGGCCACGAAAGTATCGACACTACATCGCAATATTTGCACACTAGCCAAATTGAACGTCATGAAAGTGCGTTCAACAAACCAATCGATCATTTGAAAGGTATAGAGTGATTAGATACAATGCTGCGCACAATATATATTATGTTAAATATTCTCTATATTGCTTGAAATCGTCGTATTTTTATTGTGGCTTGTCATTCCAAATGAGTTTTGTGTCATTTCGTGAGTCTGATTTTTGTTTTTATATATCAATACCATAAGTAACTCCGTCAAAAAACTTGCTCCATTATAGTGCAAAACTGTTCATCCAGAGCGCATTAAACTTTGTGTTTGCTGCTTTTTAACAAAGTGCATCTCACACGCAGCTATGCGAACACTTTTGAAGTATAGATGACGTGTTAGAAATGAATTTTATGAAACAATGTCCCAATCAAATTATGTTGCTCCATTAGAATGATTACTTACAATAATTCATAGGTTTACCAAGCTTAATTGAAATTGGTTCGTAGCTATATTTCCACTGCTAAATCTTACCGATTAATTTGTTGTAATGTTGATGACGTGATTTATCAACATAGGAGTCGCTCGAACACATCACCAGTTCCACTTGACTGTATCTTAAACAATTTAATCGTCGCTACGTGAATGCTTTGGTATATTGGACTCGCAAACTAGCCAGAAACACCTAGCAACGCGCTTATGCTTGTCAAAAAAGTCACAATAAAATACTAAGATGTTGCCGATTTTGAGCCGCTATGGACATAAATATGTCATTTTCAGGAGTTTTTATAGATATCGAGTGAAGCGCCCTAACCTTCTTTTGTCGGATAGACGGCACCTGTTACCAAGTGCCGCCCTCCTAAGAACCGTACGTGCAACTTTCACTGCATACGGCTCAAGCCTCCACTAAGGCGTATTCTGTTACCCAGCACCCTACATAGCAGCTGTAGTGCTCAACTAAATTTGGCCACAACAGTTTATCAGCAAGTGTAGTGATGTATAAATTTTTCATTTCTACTTTAAGGTAAAACCATAAATTTCGAATTTAAGCTTAAAAAAAACAGAGCATTGAAATTCAACTTTGTATGGTTCTAGTTACCTCATGTAACCAAGTTACACCTCTAAATAGCCTATTCTCTGCATCAACGGGAATAACATTGATCCGGTCACGAAACTGAAGTGATATTCTTAGGCGCTTAATAAGGCGCCTTTTCTGTTCTTCAGCTGTGCCATCAGTTTCTAGGCACACCCAATATAAGGACTTTTCTTTTTCCTCAATCAATTTGCGGAATAATCCATTGATATGACTGTCGTCTATGTTAAATCCATAGCCTACGACAACTATGGCTTCACATTCCGAATATTGGTCAAATAGACCCACGTATCGTCTGGACATGTCTACCGAAGTAAGAGGCTTTAGTCCACTTTGGGTCAGGACAAAAGGCACATAAATTTGGTCTTTGGGAACATCTTCTGGACTGACACCGGATATCACAGAGTTCTTATAGGGGTTGTAGTAATCAGTTACGCCACCATTCAGGTGCTGAACTGGAGGGATATCGAAGTTCAAATTCTCTGAGATTTTTTCAACAAGATTGTTGTAGTTAGATGTGCCAATCGCACCGATTTCGATTCCTAATTCTTTGCATTTTTCCAAATCATGGTAATAACCAGTATCAGGTAGCTCACCTACACTCTCTAATTGCTGCACGATGTATTCGCGAGTCGAGCGCAAGAATATGACCATTTTGGAAAACTTTGCCCATTCTGTGCGCGGGGAAAAAAGATATCTAAAATGGCTGTCAATCAAAGACTGATAGTCAAGCACAGTCGTAAAAATGTTCTCTAGTACTTGCTGCGATATCGCAGATAACAGATCGCATACATTACAGGCAGGTAAATCATATTCCTTATGTTTCTCCAGCAGCAGCTCTAAAGCGGTCAGTCCAGCCCGACTAAACTCGAGTTTGAACATTCCGGTTACGTCATCAAATATTGGGATATCATCTGGAGCTGTCTCAAAGAGCTCCTGATTTAACCTTTGAACAAGATCTTGCCCATGCGCACCAACTAGAAGTTGTAGTGTAGTGGCACACTAATTTTGGCCACCTAAATAGAGGTGATATTATTACCTCGTAGATGACTTTAGGTGAAAACATGAGATCGACAACCAGAAAAACATTTAGTGCTGAATTCAAACTTGAAGCAGCCCAATTAGTCCTCGATAAAAACCATAGCATCATCGAAGCTGCAAAGGCGATGAACGTAGGTAAGTCCACTATGGATAAATGGGTGAGACAGTTAAAACTAGAACGCCAGGGTGGCACACCAAAAGCATCTCCGATTACCCCTGAACAAATTGAAATCCGTGAGCTGAAGAAGCAAATAGCTCGTCTTGAGGAGCACAATCTTATCCTAAAAAAGGCTACCGCTCTCTTGATGTCAGACTCGATGAACAATTTACGCTAATCAGCGCACTCAAGCAGAGCCACTCTATTCTCACAATTTGTAATGCATTCAAAGTGCATCGAAGTAGCTATAAGTATTGGCTAAAAAGAAAAGAACATATTGATACAGACTTTACTATTTTATGCAGTGAAGTGAAGGCCGCACATCGTATTAGTCATGGCTCTGCCGGTGCGCGAACGATAGCGCAATTAGTGACTAACAAAGGGATTGGTCTCAGTCGTTATCGAGCCCGTAATCTAATGAAAAAACTTGGGTTATTAAGCTGTCAGCAGCCTAAGCATTCTTATAGGAAAGCGACACAAGAGCATGTTGCAATCCCCAATACGCTTAATCGACAGTTTGCAGTAACTCAACCAGATCAAGTGTGGTGTGGCGACGTGACGTATGTTTGGGTCGGTAATCGCTGGGCCTATCTAGCCGTTGTTTTAGACTTATTTTCCCGCAAACCTGTTGGATGGGCTTTGTCATTATCACCAGATAGTGCGCTGACCTGTAAAGCTTTGAAAATGGCATTTGAGTTAAGGGGTAAGCCTGAGAATGTGATATATCACAGCGATCAAGGTTCGCATTACACAAGCTTGAAATTCAGACAATTAATATGGCGTCTTCAGATTGAGCAAAGTATGAGTCGCCGCGGGAATTGTTGGGATAACGCACCAATGGAGCGTTTCTTTAGAAGTTTGAAATCTGAGTGGATACCTGCCAGTGGTTATGGGAATTTTACAGAAGCAGATAAAGAGATCACAAATTACATCACTGGATATTACAGTGAGACCAGACCCCATCAATATAATGGTGGGTTAACGCCAAATGAGTCAGAACGTTTATATTGGAATGACTCTAAAACCGTGGCCAATTTTACTTGACCACTACAATATAAGCTATTTTGTATTGAATCCCAGTCAGAAGATTGCTTAGCGAGCATAACCTTTAGCTGATAGAAGAAAGCGATTTCGCTCGAAACATCTGAAATTAACTCTTCGAAAGCAAGGTCTTCTGATTCATATTTACTACCAAGGTAAGAAAATATTAATTTATCATAACCCATTAATTTTATATGGTTTAGTTCAAAGTTTGAAGACATGCTTGGAGTGGTATCCTCGTTCTCACTTAAGAAAAAATCAGCGTGAAATGGAGAAGGGCCCACATAGTCAAGTTGTAGGACCTTTCCGGTTGAGTCGAACTCTCGCTTTAAGTATTCCCTAACTATTTGAATTGCGGTAGAAGGTGAAGAGTTTTCACCAGCTCCGATAAGCTCTATAACGGTAAAAGGTCCATACCAATCATGTTTAAACACTATTCTGAAGTGTTCAGTTTCGGTATGAATATAGTTTTGATCTTCATTAATTACTTCCGCTTGTATTCTTCGAGGTAGGTAAAGATTAAATGAGAGCTCAAAAAATGGAATATGTGGATGGCAAGGGTCACCATCATTCATATGAGTACTTTCTGAGATGCTGATCTTTTCGTCTTTTACATCTTTATCAAAGTCGAGTTCAACATCGCTAACATTAGAAAGTCTTTCTAAAGATGCTCTAACTTCGTCAATATACTCTTGGACTGTAATTTCTTCTTCTACACCGCCCTTAAAAGAAAAGTGTAGGCAGCCAATGCCAAATGCCTTCATACATAGTCCTGTTCGATTGGTGTTATAACGTCTTAGTATTTATACGCTGTGCTGTTTGCAAAGCATAAATCGTTTGTTGGACTTGGCAGCTACCACATCCATGTAAATTGTTATAAATGATGCTATAGGAATTTGCTTTTTTGCGGTAGCAGTTTTTATACAGTTTGGCAGGTAATTACTTGATATCGTTTTAGCTTTATCATTCTTTCTGGTTCACTTTTCTCTGCGAAGTTGCTGTGAGCCATTGGAGTAAATCGTTCGAAAGATGGTACAGGCACAAATCTCTGGGGATTAATAGCTCGCACAGTGGTTACAGAAGTTCACGTTCCCCCACGACTTTGATTCATCTCGTCCGACAGGCCGCATAAACTCCAAATGTGAAACCCATCGCTAAAACTTTACAGATCCCTGATTTCGCAATCACAACCCAAAATGTCGCATTACGCGACAACAAAAAAGCCACTGTGGTCAGTGGCTTTTATCCTAAAAATCAAAATCTAAGCGATTCGGCTTACTCTATATTTGGCTCTTCGCTGTAATCGATACCGTGGTAGCTCAGGCAAGTGTCGACTTCGTTGCTGCTGCCTAGGATGACGGCAACACGTTGGTGAATTTGAGTTGGTTGAATATCTAAAATGGTTTCATAACCCGTTGAGGCTTTGCCGCCAGCTTGTTCGACTAAGAAGGCCATTGGGTTGGCTTCGTACATCAAGCGCAGTTTGTACGGTTTTTTAGGATCTTTATTGTCGGTTGGGTAAGTGAAAATACCGCCACGGGATAGCACGCGGTGTACATCGCCGACCATGGCCGCGATCCAGCGCATGTTGAATGATTTCTCGCGTGGGCCAATTTTACCGAGCAGTAAATCGGCAATATAGGTCTGCATTGGCGCTTCCCAAAAACGCTGGTTCGACATATTAATGGCAAATTCGGCGGTGTCTGCGCTAATGCTCATGGCGGCGTTAGTCAGTAAAAACTCATTGGTTTCTGGGTGCAAAGTAAACAGTTGCACGCCTTGGCCTGTGGTTAATGCCAGCATGGTCGATGGACCATAAAGTACATAACCTGCGGCTAATTGCGCACGGCCAGATTGTAAAAAGCTGGTTTCAGTCAACTCGCCAGCAGAGGCGGGCAGGATAGAGAAAATCGTGCCGACTAACGAGTTGATATCAATATTAGATGAGCCATCAAGTGGATCGAAACACACCAGATATTGACCATTTTGGCTGACTTCAACCACATGATCTTCTTCTTCCGACGCTAAACCGCGCACTGTACCGTCAGCTTTTAATGCATCTTTGAGCATGTCGTTGGTGATGATATCCAGTTTTTTCTGGGTTTCACCTTGGACGTTTTCTTGCTCAGTCGCGCCTAACACGCCTGCAAGCGCACCGTGGCGAACGGCATGGCTAATGGCTTTTGAGGTGTCGGCTAAGGTTAAAATTAGGTGGGAGAGGGAGTCGTTCACTGCCTGTGAGGTCAGGTGCTGGGCCAGAGTCTGCATGTTATGTCCTTTAGAGGTTCAACAATGAGGTCAATTTCGTTATTTGCCGCGAATGATAACTCAGTTAGTCGACAATTTCAGCGATGTTGCTGATGCTTTTAGCGAATATTAGGGCTTTTTGGGATTATTTGGATTGGGCTTGGCGCAAGGGCCTAATTTGTATCGGCATATTGCATGCTCTTTCTATTTATAGGCGGCCTCTGGCACAATGTCGGCTTGTTTTTAATCGCTGACATCTTAGGCGATTATGCTCCCAAGGAATAATAATGATTAAAAATAGGTTAACTTGGTTCCCTGCGTGCTCACTTAAGGTGCGCGCCGTTCCCCTACTGATAGCGAGCCAAATGGCCATGATTTCGACAGCTATGTTTTCAATTACCCCAGCTTTTGCAATGGAAGGCGGCAAACTGCCACTGACGATTGAGCGAATGAATGCCTCGCCCGCATTAGCGGGCACCAGTCCTCGAGGTTTGAAATTGTCACCTGATGGTCAGCGTGTCACTTATCTTGCGGGCCGTAAAGACAATCAAAATTTTTATGATCTCTGGCAGATGGATGTAAAGACGGGAAAATCTAGCCTATTGCTCAATGCAGATAAGTTGGCAAGCAATGAATTATCCGATGAAGAAAAGGCCCGCCGCGAACGCCAACGTATTTATGGTGAAGGCATTATGGAGTACTTCTGGGCCGATGATAGCCAAGCGCTATTAATTCCGGCTGCTGGTAATCTGTATTACTTTTCATTAGTGGATAACAGTGTCAGCCAACTTCCCATTGGCGAAGGGTTTGCCACAGATGCGCGCCTATCGCCCAAGGGACGTTTTGTGTCTTTCGTGCGGGATCAAAATCTGTATGTGTTAGAGCTGGCGACCAAAAAACTCCAAGCTATGACGAGCGATGGCGGCGGGGCGATTAAAAATGCCATGGCCGAGTTTGTCGCTCAGGAGGAAATGGATCGCATGACAGGTTATTGGTGGGCGCCCGATGAATCGGCCATCGCCTTTACCCGTATTGATGAGTCCGGTGTCGAGCAAGTAACCCGTAACGAAATCTATGCTGATGGTATTAAACTTACTGAGCAGCGCTATCCCTATGCCGGCAAAAACAACGTCGATATCGCCCTCGGTGTGGTCACGCTAAAAGATAAGGCCATCAATTGGGTGAAGCTGCGCGAAGAGAACAGCAAAGACAAGAGCAAAGATATTTACCTGCCGCGGGTCGATTGGTTGCCCGATAGCAAACATTTGTCGTTCCAGTGGCAGAGCCGCGATCAACATCAGCTCGATTTACAGTTAGTGGCGTTAGATGCGCTTACTAAACCAAAAATCTTAGTGAAAGAACGCAGTAACGCTTGGGTGAACCTCAATAACGATCTGCACTTTTTAAAACAACAATCGGCTTTTATTTGGGCATCTGAGCGTGACGGCTTTAATCATCTGTATCTTTTTGACTTAAAAGGCAAACTTAAAACCCAATTGACTCAGGGCGAGTGGGCTGTCGATGCGTTGGAATACATAGATGAAACCGCTGGTTGGGTATATTTCACTGGCCGCAAAGATACGCCAATCGAGAAACAACTTTATCGCGTGCCTTTAGCGGGTGGCAAGGTTGAGCGGGTAAGCAAGCAAGCGGGCATGCACGATCCTGTGTTTGCCGACAATCAAAGTGTGTATCTGGATTATTTCAATAGCTTATCTCAGCCACCGCAGATCAGTTTACACGGTGACAAGGGCCAGCAACTGGCTTGGGTTGAGCAAAATGAAGTCAAGCAAGGCCATCCTTTATATGACTATGCGGGTCTGTGGCAAATCCCTGAATTTGGTGAACTAAAAGCCGAAGATGGCCAAGTGTTACAAACCCGTTTATTCAAACCTGTTCCCTTCGATGCGAGCAAGAAATACCCTGTCGTAGTGCGGGTTTACGGTGGGCCGCACGCACAGTTAGTGACCAACAGTTGGAGCGAGCAGGACTACTTTACCCAGTATCTGGTGCAACAAGGCTATGTGGTGTTCCAGTTGGATAACCGCGGCAGCGCCCACAGGGGCACAAAGTTTGAGCAAGTGATTTACCGTCATTTGGGTGAAGCTGAAGTCAAGGATCAAAAAGTGGGAGTGGACTATTTACGGAGTCTGCCATTTGTCGATGCCGATAATGTAGCGATTTACGGCCACAGCTACGGCGGTTACATGGCCTTGATGAGTTTATTTAAGGCGCCGGATTACTTTAAAGCCGCGATTTCGGGTGCACCTGTAACCGACTGGCGCTTATATGACACCCATTATACTGAGCGTTACTTAGCCCATCCTGAGGGGAATGAAAAAGGTTATGAAGCCAGCAGTGTGTTCCCTTATGTGAAAAACTATCAAGCGGGTTTGTTGATGTATCACGGCATGGCCGATGATAACGTCTTGTTTGAAAACAGCACTCGGGTTTATAAGGCGTTGCAGGATGAGGGCAAGCTGTTCCAGATGATCGATTATCCTGGATCTAAACATTCGATGCGTGGCGAGAAAGTGCGTAATCACTTATATCGCTCACTGGCAGATTTCCTCGATAGGCAGTTGAAAAACGCCAAATAGTAGGCATAAAAAAACCAGATCCTAGGATCTGGTTTTTTGTGAATTGATTCTTATCAAACCAATCCTGTTTCTAATGCGGGTGTTGCTTAGCGGGCGATTAGCCTTCTAAGTTACCGCAAAAACGATAGCCTTCACCGTGAATAGTCGCGATGATTTCTGGCGTATCTGGCAAGCTTTCGAAATGCTTACGGATACGACGGATAGTCACGTCTACAGTACGATCGTGTGGCTTAAGTTCACGGCCAGTCATTTTCATCAGTAGATCGGCACGAGTCAAAATTTTGCCTGGGTTTTCAACAAAGTGCAGCATAGCGCGGAACTCGCTACGTGGCAGTTTGTAAGATTCACCCTGTGGGCTCACTAATGAACGGCTGTTGATCTCTAAGCTCCAATCATTGAAGCGGTAGTATTCTACTGAGCTCTTTTCTTCGACTTCAGCGCCAGCGCTGTTGACACGAGTCAGAAGGTTACGAGCACGAATCGTTAATTCACGTGGGTTGAACGGCTTGGTAATATAATCGTCCGCGCCAATTTCAAGTCCAAGAATTTTGTCGACTTCGTTGTCACGACCTGTCAGGAAGATAAGACCGATGTTGTTGATTTCACGTAGTTCACGTGCCAACAATAGACCATTCTTACCTGGCAAGTTAATATCCATAACGACCAAGTTAATTTTGTTTTCCTGCATAGCCTTATGCATTTCTGCGCCATCATTGGCCTCAGTTACCACATACCCTTCTGCCTCGAAAATACTTCTCAGCGTGTTACGGGTAACGGCTTCATCTTCAACGATCAGAATGTGCGGATTTTGCATATTATTTACCTAAATTTTAATCAGTTTATACTAACCAATAAGAGCAACTTACTTCGGGCTCTTATATTCATAAAAGCGTTGATACTTCCTTGAACTGCTTTGTGCTCAAAAGGAAAATCTTTACGGTGACATCTATATCTGGATGTAGATTAAGTGCACGTTTAAGTGTAATACGAGAAAACGTAATCAGTACCAACTTCGATAAGCAATAGTTAGAATAAGTTCCTTAACTATTGTTTTTTTTAAATGTTTAAAAGACAAATCAAATGTAGAACAGATTTTAAACAGATGCCCGGTCAGTTCACGTTACTTAAAGCGATATATGTAACAAACTGTATTGAACGATAAGCATCTTGCTCAATCTATTTCAACTCACCAGTACGTACATTGTACTCGTTTTAGTCATTTGTTAACAAATGAAATGTTAACAAATTTTAGGTGAGCAGGGGTTTTTACCATGATATTTACTTTAGCTATTGATTAGTATAACTAATGTATTTCTTATTCCTGTGAGCCAGTTCACGCCTCTTTGGATTTTACAATCACTCTGCTACACTAGCTTGGGTTCATTTTTCGACTAGACTACCAATGGACAATACGACTCAAAATTTGTGGCAATGTTACCAAGCGCCGTTGTTTTTGCTGACTCAAGCATTATCCTGTGATTTTTCCTTTGCTGTTATTACCGCTCATAATCCCGCTTCAAAGCTTCTCTCTCCTAGCCAAAACCGTTTACTCGATCGCCAACTTCTCCGTGAAATTGAATTACTCGGTAGCCCTTATCGTGCTTTAGTGGGCGCAGCACCGGATTTATCCCACATGGAAAAAAGTTGGGCCGTGTTTATCGATAGAACGATGGCATTGCAATTGGGTAAGAAATTTAATCAATATGCGATTTATGTTGTCGAACAAGGGGATGTGAGCTTAGTGCCTTGCATCTTGGATGGACATGATGAAGTGTGTTTAGGCAAATTTAGAGATTATGTGCAGCTGGTATACGAGCTACCCGATTTGAACATTTAGTTGTTTTCAAAAGATTTTATTTAAATTGTTCATTTGTTATGAAATTAGCATTGACTTCATTAGGGGTTTATTGCTACTTTTTTCGTCCCTTTCCTAGGAAAGGAACAGAAGAGGAGCGTTAACTAGGTAGTCGGTCAGAGGAGCACAAACTCCAGCGATGACTGATGAGGGAGATTAACGCCGAGGCATAGATATGGTTGCTGCATGTTTATGTCGGTCGCTCAGGCTGAATCCTGACGATTGTCACCTGTAATTGGTGGAGAGCTTCTGGTGACGATTGCTGTTTCCCTTCTTTTGGGGTGCGTTATCATTGAGCACCAGGCTCTTCGAACGAAGTCAGTTCGGAGTGTGATCATGTTAGTTAATCAATATCTTATTCAATCTGCATTTATTTGTTGCCCTACGTGTTTTACGGAGGTGCGCTAATGTCTCTCGTTGTCGCAAAATTTGGTGGCACCTCAGTTGCCGACTATAACGCTATGAATCGCTGTGCAGACATAGTGTTAGCTAATCCTCATTGTCGTTTAGTCGTGGTCAGCGCTTCGAGCGGCGTGACTAATCTGTTAGTGGAATTGACCCAAGAATCGATCAACGACGATGGCCGATTACAGCGATTAAAACAAATTGCCCAAATTCAATATGCGATTTTAGATAAGCTCGGTCGTCCTAACGATGTGGCCGCCGCATTAGATAAATTATTGACTCGTATGTCAGTATTGAGTGAAGCGCTCGCATCACAACGCAGCAAAGCGACTATGGATGAGTTGTTGTCCCTCGGTGAGCAATGTTCTTCGGCGTTGTTTTCGGCGGTGATCCGCGAGAAAGGTGTTAACTCAAGTGCCTTCGATGTGCGCCGAGTGTTACGTACTGACAGCCACTTTGGCCGCGCCGAACCTCAGGTCGAGCAGATTGCGACTCTAGCTCGTGATTATCTACAGCCACTGTTAGCGGAACAAGTGATTGTCACGCAAGGCTTTATCGGTGCCGATGAAGCCGGTCAAACGACCACGTTAGGTCGCGGCGGTAGTGACTATTCTGCTGCACTGTTAGCTGAAGCGTTACGCGCCTCAGCGGTAGAGATTTGGACCGATGTCGCGGGAATTTATACAACGGATCCTCGTTTGGCGCCCAATGCCTTTCCGATTGCAGAGATCAGTTTCAATGAGGCTGCCGAGATGGCGACCTTTGGTGCCAAGGTATTGCATCCAGCGACTATTCTTCCTGCCGTTCGTCAGCAAATTCAAGTGTTTGTGGGTTCAAGTAAAGAGCCTGAAAAGGGCGGAACTTGGATCCGTCATCAAGTGGAAGATGCACCCGTATTCCGCGCTGTGGCTTTGCGCCGCGATCAAACCCTATTAAATCTTCACAGCTTGCAAATGTTGCATGCTCAGGGCTTTTTAGCGGAAACCTTTGCGACATTAGCGCGACATAAGATCAGTGTGGATTTGATTACCACATCAGAAGTGAATGTGTCTCTAACCCTCGATAAAACTGGTTCAGATTCGAGTGGTCAAGGTCTGTTGAGTGAGGCATTGCTGCAAGAATTATCACAGCATTGTCGTGTGCGAGTTGAAGATGGATTGGCCTTAGTGGCTATTATCGGTAATCGCATCGCGACAACGCCTGGTATTTGTCGCCGTGTATTTGAAGTGTTAGAACCACACAATGTGCGGATGATTTGCCAAGGCGCCAGCCCACATAATCTGTGTGTGTTAGTGGCAGAATCGGAAGCGGCACAAGTGGTGAAATCGCTGCATCAAAATCTGTTCGAAGGCGCTTAATATGCTGCCGACAACATCGTCTCTGCAAATTGGCGAGCTTGCCGCAGGGCAAGCGCTTACCTTGCCTATTTACCATTTTAAGCCGAGCGACGATAAGGCGACTGGCCCCAAAGTGTATATTCAGGCCAATGTCCACGGCGCTGAAGTTCAAGGTAATGCGGTGATTTATCAGTTGATGAAACAGCTCGAACTCTGTGACATCCGCGGCGAAATCACCTTAGTGCCATTGGCCAATCCCCTTGGGATCAACCAAAAAAGCGGTGAGTTTACCCTTGGCCGCTTTGATCCTATTACGGGCGCGAATTGGAATCGTGAGTATTTGAATCATGCTATCGATTTGCCGACTTGGTATGGCGAACATGCCAAGCTGAGTGATAGCGAGCTGATCCAGGCCTATCGCAGTACTTTGGTTGAAGCCTGTCAGCAAAAATTGCGTCATGAATGGGGCATTACTACTGGCCATTGGCTCGCGGTTAATCTGCAG
This sequence comes from Shewanella sp. ISTPL2, assembly GCF_013283205.1. Taxonomy (NCBI): domain Bacteria; kingdom Pseudomonadati; phylum Pseudomonadota; class Gammaproteobacteria; order Alteromonadales; family Shewanellaceae; genus Shewanella; species Shewanella sp. ISTPL2. The sequence goes on from NZ_JAAPAV010000001.1 coordinate 1,656,558, forward strand.
ATTATGGCCCATGGCGCGGATATAGTGCTCGATCTGCACACAGGTCCTAAGTCTTGTAAGCACTTGTATTGTCCTGAATATGACTTAGCTGCTGCGCAGTTTTTTTCGATCCCTTATACGCTCATTATCCCCAATGCCTTTGGTGGTGCCATGGATGAGGCTGCGTTTTGTCCTTGGTGGCAATTGAGTGATTTTGCTAAATCTCAAGGGCGCGATTTAGGGGTTGCAGTGTCAGCGTTAACCTTGGAATTGGCGAGCCAAGAGCGCGTCTGTCTTGAGGATGCACGGGTTGATGCACAAGGGATTTTGGCATATTTAAGCCACCGAGGCGTGATCGCTGAAACCGTTGCACCCGCTAAAATGCAGCGCTTTGGTTGTTATCTAAAAGACTATAAAAAATATCACGCGCCAAGTGCTGGTTTAGTGGAATACCTTGCACCTGTGGGCGAGCCATTAGCTGCGGGGCAGCCCTTAGTAAATTTACTGCGAATGGATTTATACGGTACGGCGGATGAGCTAAAAACGGTTAGTTTGCCGCAGGACTGCGTGCCGATTTTGCACTTTGCTTCGGCATCAGTGCACCAAGGAACAGAGCTTTATAAAGTCATGACTCATGCGTTTGAGTTGCCAACGACATAATCGCCCGCTTAGAGCATAAGCATTAGCCCATAACAATTAGTTTATGGTACTGAGAGAAAACAAAGCCAATCGATTAGGATTGGCGTTGTTTTAAGGTGGCTATAACCACTTGAATCGATAAAACAGCGCCATTTGCAGGGCGACGAGTGAGATTAATATTCCGCAGAAGGTGGCGAAGGCCCAAGTGTTGTCCGCGCCCGGTATCCCGCCAATATTGACCCCAAGTAAGCCTGTTAAAAAGCCTAGCGGTAAGAAGATTGCTGACACTAAGGATAAGAAGTATAAGCGTTTGTTGAGTTGCTCCGATTGCTGACTGAGTAATTCTTCTTGAGTCACATTAGCCCTATCGCGCAGGGCATCGAGATCTTCAATGGTGCGGATAAGTTTATCGTTTGTTTCCCTCAGCTTGAGTCGTTCGGTATCTTTAAATAGGCTGAATTGCTCGGAAATCATTTTCGAGAATGCTTCGCGCTGTGGGGCTAAATAGCGGCGAATGGCTACAGTTTGACGGCGCAGTTCGGCGATATCGGTACGTAAGTCTTTCACATTGCCTGAGACGACTAGTTCTTCTAAATCAGAGAGCTGTTCTTCTAATTTATCAATAAACTCGACTTTACGATTGGTCAGTCGTTCGCAGATTGCGACGATAAAGTCCCCCGTAGTTGTAGGCCCATTTCCCTCAAGGATCAGCTCGGCGACATCTTTGACCGACTGTAACTCGCGATCGCAGGTGGATATGATCCGCTGTTTATCGGCATAGATACGCACGGCCACCATGTCTTCGGGAGCTGAATTGGGGTTGAGGTTGACGCCGCGTAACGCGAGTAATATGCCTTCACCTGTTATCACTGCACGGGGACGAGTGTCTTGGGCGAGTAGGGCATCACTTTCGACCTTAGGCAGACCGCTATTGAGTATCCAGTGGCGTGCCTTTTTATTGCGATAGCGAAGGTGTAACCAGAGTAGGCCATCCTGAGGATCCCATTTTTCGATCTGTTCTAGGCTCAAGGTGGAACCCGCTTGGGCGCCGCTTAGCACTAAACTGTAGATAAACCCTTCGTGCATATCGCATTCCATTTAACTTTCAAAATCATCCAAACAAACTAACTGATTTTGTCATGAAAATGAAGTCAGTACTTATGCTTAACGACATGAGGTAAACGTTAATTGACATAAATTTGATGTGCTGAGTGATGCAAGCAACTTAGCCAAGGATAGGTTAAAATTAGCATTAGTAGGCTTAGATCAAAGAGACAATAAAATGGAATACGAATTTCGGCGTAACAGTTTAACTGGCACTTTTTTGGCTAGCTTTAGCATGGATCATGAAGTGCTTGGGCAATGGTTTACGGAAGAATTAGGGACTGAGTTAGCTAAAATTCAGCAAGTGTTGGGTGTGATAAAAGAAATTCAAGCCGATAAACGAGGTTCATGGCGTCTTGTTGGTAATGATTTTACCTTAGAGTTAGAGCGTGAACAGGCGCGAGTCTTTGCCAATACCTTAGGCTTTGAGCAAGAATATGAATTAGAAGAGGCTATGTCACTCTATGATGCTGAGTCAGAAGCTTATTGTGGCCTTGAGGATTTTGAGCAGGCGCTATTGAGTTGGCAGCAATTTATTGAGAAAGGTTTGTAATCATTTATTTAATCTCTATTTGATAAAAACATAAAGGCAATCATGGGATTGCCTTTATTGTTTGCGCGATACCAAGCTTATTTTCGTATCTTTAATTATTTAGGTAGCGCACCGCCATTTCGGTTCTCGATTTAGCATTGGCTTTACGCAGTAGGTTTTTCACGTGCACTTTAACTGTGCCTTCACTAATGTGTAAATGCTCTGAAATCATGCGATTACTTAAGCCTTCCGCCAGTTGCTGTAGAATTTGCAACTCCCTTGGGGTCAGGCTTGAAATCCATTCTTGTTCATCGGTCGCATCTTTAAGTTCGTAAAGGTATTCCTCTACTTCATCGCTGATCACCCTATGGCCAAGCATGGCATTTTTGAGTTTTTCGAGCAGCAAATCTGGCTCAGTATCTTTGAGCAAATAGCCGTCGGCTCCAGCGCGAAGTAAACGGATAACATCCTGTTTTGCATCTGAAACGGTGAGAATTACTATGCGTGAGGTAACACCTTCTTGGCGCATGGCGTTGAGGGTATCTAGGCCTGTCATGCCTTTCATATTCAGATCGAGCAATATGATGTCGGGTTCATCGGTGACCACTGCGGTTAATGCGTCTAAACCACTACCGGCTTCGCCAAATAGGCTGAAGTCAGGATCTGAAGCGATGAGCTGGCAGATGCCTTTGCGCAAGAGGGGATGGTCATCGACCACTAGTACTGAATAAGGTTTACCCATTTGAAGGCTCCTGTTGAGATGGGAAAATAAGCGTCACTCTAGTGCCACTTGACCCCTTGCTGTGCTGCATAAGGTTTAATGGGCTGTTAGGGTTGAGTGCGTCGTCTTGTGCATTGCATCCTTGCTCAGTCGTGGTTGCCATAGCAGGTTTAAATCTCTTTAAATCATTGTCGCTGAACACGACTTTACCTGAAAGCTTACTGGCTCGTTCATGCATTATACCTATGCCAAAATGTTGATCTCGTTCTTTTAAATGTCCAATACCTATGCCGTTATCACAAACATCAATATTGACCATACCCTCGTCATCCTTATAGCAATGGATGTTAATGAGGCTGGCCTCAGCATGTTTGATGGCGTTTAACGTCGCTTCTCGCGTGATCTGCAGTATGTGGATGTGCTGCTTTGCCTCTAGCCATTGTGGCGCAAGTTTATAGTCTAAGGTTATCTTTATATTCGTCTTTGTCCTGAGTTGCTCAAGCATAGCCTCTAAAGCACTTTTTAGATCGGGCTCTTTAATTGTGAGCCTAAAGGTGGATAGTAACTCCCTGAGCTGCACGTAGGCAGTGCTTACACCTTCGTTGATTTCGGTTAGCTGCGCCTCAACGATTGGACTGCGGCAACTGCAATCTAAGTTTTTGCGTAATAAGCTAATTTGGATTTTTAGGAAAGATAGCACTTGACCTAAAGAGTCGTGCAGCTCTCGGGCAATTACGCCACGTTCCTCCATTAGCGCCAGTTGCTGTCTTTGCTCTGTGGCATTGTGGATCACGATTGAGCGTGTCAACATAATTGCGAAATTGTTAAACAAGGCGATATTGGGTGTTTGGTCGGCAATTAACTCTAAATAGCCTAAATTAGCCTGCTCAAATTGCAGTGGGAAACGGGTGCTCTCTTGAGTCATATCTGGCCAACCGCCATCGGCCTCAATCACTTCTAACTCTTGCTCTGGGTATTGAATGATGAGTCTTAGGTAGTCGAGTGATTCATAGCCTTTTAACTGATTCAGCGCCGCCTTGAGAGCCTTGTAATCGAGTTTATTTGCGTTTAATGTCAGTAGGTTATCATATAAGAATGCCAGCTCGTTGTTGGCCCTTGTCAGCGCTAAGGTTTTTTCTGCTACCTGCGATTCTAAGTTGCCATAAAGCGTCGCGAGTTCCTTCGCCGTTTTTTGTAGGGCATGGGTCAGCGCTGTAAGTTCAATATATTCGGTCTCGGGCATTTCTATTTCAAAATTACCCTTAGAAATCGTGTTGGCCGATTCCATCAGTTTTTGCAGCGGGATCACCACTTTCTTCTTTGTAAAACGCACGGCCACAAAAGCGATAATGAGCATGACGCCTAAGCCTAATATTTGGCTGGCGGCAAGGAGCCTGAGTTTAAAGGCGGCGTAGTGCTCCATCTCAAGCACCAGTAAATCAATGGTATCAACAAAGTCCTTCAGTGAGGCGACATAATCGCGGGAGTTTTCTTGTTCTATGTAGTGTTTCATCACCAGCCATTTATCGATGACAAGCTGATATTGAGCGGCAATTTCTGGCGGACTAAACCAACTTTCCGAGGGCTTTAATGTGTCGGAATAGAGCGTATTTTCGAATTCGGTGATTTTATCCTGCGCAGCATCACTGCCTGAGTTGGCGTAAAACATTAACCGATAGCTTTGCATCCTCAGCGACCCTGAGGCATTAATCGCCTTGGCGTCGCCTAAGCTGTAGGACAAATTGATGATAGCAAAAGTCGATAAACTACTAGAGAGCAGAATAAGTACTAACATTAATCCTAAGATTTTTGAGGTGAGACTACCTCGTTTCATTAATCCGCTGTTCATTTTGATGGCCGCTGTTATGGCACTTTGCAGTGGTTTTTACATTAGAAAATAATGTAATACATTAACAAAAGTATAGAAATGTGAACAACAACACCTTTACATTTTGATCTAGCGCAAACTTCAACCTAGATACCCCCTAAGAGGTATATTTTTAGCAGGGTTAAATCACTAAGTTTGACCATGGAGATGTCGTGATTTACAACAATAATGCAACACGGAGATGAGATGATGAAGAAGATGACAGGTAAGTCCTTTGCACTGAGTGCACTGGTTGCCGCCAGCTTCATGGCAGCGGGCGCAATGGCGAGTGATAAAACAGAGCCTCGCAACGAAGTTTATAAAGATAAATTTAAGAATCAATATAATAGCTGGCATGATACCGCAAAGAGTGAAGAACTTGTCGATGCGATTGGGCAGGATCCTAATATGGTGATCCTGTGGGCTGGCTATGCATTCGCAAAAGATTACAACGCTCCTCGCGGCCATATGTATGCCGTGACCGACGTGCGTAATACCCTACGTACTGGTGCGCCGAAAAATGCGGAAGATGGTCCATTGCCTATGGCATGTTGGAGCTGTAAGAGCCCTGATGTACCTCGCTTAATTGAAGAGCAAGGTGAAGATGGCTACTTCAAAGGTAAATGGGCTAAGGGTGGCCCTGAAGTCACTAACACCATTGGCTGTGGTGATTGTCATGAAAAAGGTTCACCAAAACTGCGGATCTCTCGTCCTTATGTAGACCGTGCAATGGATGCTATCGGTACGCCATTTGATAAAGCTTCGAAGAAAGACAAGCAATCTATGGTGTGCGGTCAGTGCCACGTTGAATACTATTTTGAGAAAAAAGAAGACAAAAAAGGTTTCGTCAAATTCCCTTGGGATATGGGCATAACTGTTGACCAGATGGAAGTTTACTACGACGGTATCGAGTTCTCCGATTGGACTCATGCGCTGTCTAAAACACCTATGTTAAAAGCGCAACATCCAGAGTATGAAACGTGGAAACTGGGTATTCATGGTAAAAATAATGTCAGTTGTGTTGACTGCCATATGCCAAAAGTGACTAGCCCTGAAGGTAAGAAATTTACCGATCATAAAGTGGGTAATCCATTTGACCGTTTCGAAGAAACCTGTGCAACTTGCCATAGCCAAACGAAAGAATTCTTAGTTGGCGTCACTAATGAACGTAAAGCTAAAGTTAAAGAAATGAAACTGAAAGCGGAAGAGCAATTAGTCAAAGCGCACTTCGAAGCTGCTAAAGCGTGGGAATTGGGTGCAACTGAAGCTGAAATGAAGCCTATCTTGACCGATATCCGTCATGCTCAATGGCGCTGGGACTTAGCGATTGCTTCCCATGGTGTTGCTGCTCATGCTCCTGAAGAAGCCCTACGTGTTTTAGGTACTTCAGTGAATAAAGCGGCCGATGCCCGAGTTAAGTTAGCACAGTTATTAGCGAAAAAAGGCATCACAGATCCAATCGCTATTCCTGATATCTCTACCAAAGCTAAGGCACAAGCAGCCTTAGGTATGGATATGGATAAGATGAATGCAGAGAAAGAAGCATTCAAGAAAGACATGTTACCTAAGTGGGATGAAGAAGCGAAAAAACGCGAAGCCACTTATAAGTAGGTTTTAATCAATCGCGGTTGAGTTTTCAATATGAGCTAACCCCTCATGTAAATAAAAGCCCTCGCTGACTCAGCGGGGGCTTTTTTATGGAAAAAAATATCGAGTAATGTCAGGCGTTGGTCATGCTGGCTGAAGAAATACCACGGGCTAAGTCGCTATTTGATCAGTTTTAATAATGCCCTAAAGCGCTCGCCTTGGGCTTGATGTTGTAATTCAAATAATAGCGATTCCACGTTAGTTAATAAGGCGCCTCTGGCCGTCATCATCTGAATACCCAGTTTTTTATTATCGGCACTGCGTGACGAGACGCCATCTGCGACGAGATGCACCGAATATTGCTGTTCGATAAGGTCACAACAGGTTTGGTAAACACACACATGGGTTTCAATACCCGCGAGTATGACGTGTTTGCGATTCGTCTTAGTTAATGCCTTTGCAAACGCGTCACAGTGCCAGCCGCTAAAATGCTGCTTGGCAATGGGTGAGCTGGTCTTTGCAAGTAAAGTTTGCAGCTCAGGGCTAGTTGCTCCGAGTTTATCGGGTAGCTGTTCTAACCACAGTATTGGAATTTCAAATAATTGTGCGCCTTGGATTAAGGTCTGTAGTTGTTGATGCAGCTTGTCACTGTTATCCATGATTTGTGCAAGTTTTCCTTGCACATCGACGATAACGAGAACACATTCTTCTGGTTTTAACATCGGGCCTTCCTTCTGCGCTTGATGATTGTCTTAGTGATGATCTTCGCTTTTGTTTAAGAGCTTGTGTTGTGATGCTCAGATTTCATCTCGATTTACGCTTCCCCCAGTAGACCCTAATTTAACCTTGTTACCAATAGGCCTAAGGTCGAATAGCTGTCGCACTTAAACTGCTCACTAAAAGAGTGCATCGCACCAGTTAGTGCTCGATTATGGTGCATTTTTAACCTTAAAAAATAGTGTTAAACAATTTAAATCAATAATAATCAATGGATTAAATTGTTGGCCTAATGATTGAATTACCTTTGATACAAGTTAATAACAATCGCGTTTTTTTGGAGGTCAGGATGAAACTAGTCAGCGCTATCATCAAGCCGTTTAAGTTGGATGATGTCCGTGAAGCTATCGCCGGAATTGGTATTGAGGGCATGACGGTGACCGAAGTGAAAGGTTTTGGCCGTCAGAAAGGGCATACAGAGTTGTATCGCGGCGCCGAGTATCAGGTGGATTTTTTGCCAAAAGTAAAACTAGAAATTGCCACTAAGGCTGAAAATCTCGACATGTTGATTGAGGCCATTACCACTGCGGCCCATACGGGGAAAATTGGTGACGGTAAGATCTTCGTCGTTGATTTAGAACATGCTATCCGTATCCGTACGGGTGAACTTGATACTGAAGCGCTATAAGGGGCTGACAATGGAAGAATTAACGAAATTAGGCGGCACAGTCACTGAACTACGCTTTGCACTCGATACCTTTTACTTTTTGATTTCTGGCGCTTTAGTCATGTGGATGGCGGCGGGATTCGCCATGTTAGAAGCGGGTTTAGTTCGCTCTAAAAATACCACTGAAATTTTAACTAAGAACGTTGTGCTGTACGCGATTGCCTGTGTGATGTATCTGTTGGTTGGCTATAACATCATGTATGTGGATAACACTGAAGGTGGCTGGTTACCGTCAATTGGCACCTTAATTGGTTCGCAATCAGCAGATGCGAGCCATGCATTAGAATCTGACTTCTTCTTCCAAGTTGTATTTGTGGCAACGGCGATGTCAATTGTCTCTGGTGCTGTGGCGGAACGGATGAAGTTGTGGGCTTTCTTGTTCTTTTCTGTGGTGATGACAGCGGTTATCTATCCAGTAGAAGGTTATTGGACTTGGGGCCAAGGTTTTATCGCTAAACTGGGCTTTGTAGACTTTGCTGGTAGCGGTATTGTGCATATGACGGGGGCGACCGCGGCGATTGCTGGCGTAATATTACTCGGTGCGCGTAAGGGTAAATACGGGCCTAATGGTCAAGTGAATCCTATTCCAGGCTCTAACTTGCCAATGGCAACCTTAGGTATGTTTATTCTGTGGATGGGCTGGTTTGGCTTTAACGGCGGATCGCAATTAATGGTGTCGGATGCGGCGAATGCAAGCTCAGTGGCGAAAGTGTTTGTGAATACCAATACTGCAGCTGCTTTTGGTGCTATCTCTGCGCTTATAGTGTGTAAGATGATTTGGGGCAAAGCGGATTTGACCATGATCCTTAACGGTATTTTGGCTGGATTAGTGGCGATTACGGCCGATCCTCTCTCGCCTTCATTGTTAATGGCGGGTGTGATTGGTTTAGTGGCGGGCGGCGTGGTGGTGTTCTCGATTGTGGGCTTAGATCGCATTAAGATCGACGATCCCGTCGGTGCGATTTCAGTACACGGTGTGGCTGGTTTCCTCGGCTTAATGTGTGTGCCATTATCCAATGCCAATGCAACTATTACCGGACAGTTGACGGGCGCAGCGATCATTTTCACTTGGGTGTTCTGCTCATCATTTGCTGTCTGGTATGTGATTAAGATAACCATGGGGATCCGTGTGACTGAGGAAGAAGAATACAACGGTATGGATGCTTCTGACTGCGGTATTGATGCCTATCCTGAGTTTGTTACGGTCAAAAATGCGGGCTGATTAAACTTGCACATTAATGCGTGATTCACCTTGATGCTTAGCTTGGATCGAGGGATAGTGAAGCAGAGCCTAGGCTCTGCTTTTTTATGGGTAATCACTGTGATTGAAGTTTAAGCACAGGGTCATAAGCTTAATTACTGAGCCATTCTGTTTTCTTGCATAAATTAAGGAGTGTTCTATGAGATTGAATATAAAAACAATAGGTCAATTTTTGCGACTAAGTCTTATCGTCATTTCTGGCTGGATATCGGTTTCAGCCTTTGCAGGAGAAGTGATCGTTAATCGCTCAAGTGAGCCTGTCGATGCCTTTGCCGTGCGTGATCAAGTGCTCAAGGATTTTGAATGGCAGGAGTCGCTTCGTCGCCAGCAGCAAATCCAAATTCTGCAGGCTTTACCCTTAGGTTGCGTTACGGTCATGAAACCCTATCGACATTTTACCTGTGGAGAGCATAACTATCGGCCGTATGATTATCAGCAGCGTGAGTTATACATAGAAGTTGACCGACCTTCGCAATAGTTAATTCGTTAAATTATTTGCGATTATTTTCAATCGATCGCGATTATCATTTTTTTGTAACCATTTTATGTCGTCTTTTTCGCCATTTGTAATAAGCTCAAATAGGAGCTAATGGTGTGGGAGGACGTATGTCGAAACTATTCCGAGCCGTATACTTGAGTACGATCTTGAGCGTTGTATTCAGTCAATTGTTTGCTTGTAGCTCGACGACCATTGAGCCTAATCCGTCGGATCTTGAGTCGTTACTTGCCGATTCACTGTTTACCCCTGTGGCCGATATTCCTTCTGTTGCGGATATTTTTTATCTGCCACCCGAGGTCGTGACAGACGTAAAACGTCGCTATGGGATATACACTTTGTCACACAATAACAACATGTTAGCCAATGAATGGTTAGCTAGTTATATCAATGCGAGTCAAACCAATAGCGCTAACATTGATTTTCGATATAAAGATAATCTGACCCAAATTGCCCGTGAAACCTATGCCCAAAGGGCGGGTAATTGCATGTCTTTAGTGGTCATGACTTCTGCGTTAGCGGACATATTGAATGTGAGTGCTGAGTATCAAGATATTGCGATAGAACCGGTATGGGATAAGCAAGGTGATTTCTATTTAATCAATGGGCATGTGAATTTACGCTTACTTCCACCTGAAAACGCACATTCAGTTTATGTGTCATCTACCGCAGTTTTAGTGGACTTTATGCCAGAGCGAGCTCTACGGGGATACGGTAAAACCCAAGTGGATCGGCAGACCTTAATCAGCATGTTTTACAACAATATGGCGGCAGAGTCTTTGGTGAACGGTGATTTAGACAGGGCCTATGCCTTGATTAAAGTGGGTTTAAAAGTCGGCCAGTTTGTTCCTTCACTCAACACGCTCGCCATTATTTACCGGCATAAAGGTGATGAAAAGCGGGCCGAACAGGTTTATCGCTATGCACTCAAGTTTGATGCGAAAAATCTGACAACGCTTTATAACTTAGCCTTGATTTTAGGGGAGCAGGGGCGGCTTGATGAATGGGCCGAAATTAATAAAGTGCTTGAATTAGCGCGAATACGTAATCCCTATTATTACTATGACATGGGGCAGCAAGCCTATGATGAGCATCAATACGATGAAGCCTTGGCTTGGTATCAAAGGGCGTTGGCAAAAGCGGATTATCGTCATGAGTTCTTCTTCGGTTTATCTAAAACCTACTGGGCGCTGGGGGACGAAAAGCGTGCCAAACTGAATATGGATAAAGCCTTGGCTTTGAGCCGAGATGAGTCAGAGCGTCAACGCTATCAGAGCAAGTTACAAGTCATGTTACAGCATTAGCATTTGCCCGCTCTTTTCTATAGAGAGCTGGCCATCAATTAAGCTTATTACGGGTAAACATCTTTGCTTGCTAACATAGGGCGCCTAAATACACTTGCAGCAAATATGTTTATTCCTTTTTATCCGCCATATTCGATTTTGTTCATCAAGGCTGTGAGTTAGCTGGCATATTTGAATTTTGATTTTTTTTAAATATATTAAAACAATAAGTTATATTTGATTTTTTGAAATGGAGACAACTTGGTTGCATTGGCGCCTGAGACTCGATAAATTGAACTCAGTATTGCAGTTGAGATCCCTTATCGCAGCGATAGAAATAGCCTAAAACACCAGCGTTGGAGCAGTAAAATTATGTATTACCAAAATGATGATGTTCGCATTAAAGAAGTAAAAGAGTTACTTCCACCTATCGCGATTCTTGAACGATTTCCTGCTTCCGAAAAAGCCTCTGCGACTGTGTTTAATGCGCGTAATAGTATCCATAATATTCTGGCTAAGTCTGATGATCGTCTATTAGTGGTGATTGGGCCTTGTTCTATCCACGATCCCAAAGCTGCGTTGGAATATGGACAGCGTTTGGTCTCACTGCGTGAACGTTATAAAGATCAACTCGAAATTGTGATGCGAGTGTATTTTGAAAAACCAAGAACCACAGTGGGTTGGAAGGGGCTGATTAACGATCCTTACATGGATAACAGCTTTAAACTCAATGATGGTTTACGCACCGCCCGTAAATTATTAGTGGATTTGAACGACAGCGGTATGCCAACTGCGGGTGAGTTTCTTGACATGATCACCCCACAATATATGGCTGATTTAATGTGCTGGGGAGCCATTGGTGCCCGTACGACAGAATCTCAAGTACACAGAGAGTTAGCCTCGGGTCTTTCTTGTCCGGTCGGTTTTAAAAATGGTACTGATGGCACGATTAAAGTTGCTATTGATGCGATAGGTGCTGCCAATGCACCACACCATTTTTTATCTGTGACTAAGTTGGGCCATTCGGCGATCGTTTCGACTAAGGGCAATCCTGATTGCCACATTATTTTACGGGGTGGCCGCGAGCCCAATTATAGCGCGCCGCATGTCACTGAGATTAGCCAGCAATTGTTAAAAGCAAAGCTTGCCGACAACATCATGATCGACTTTAGCCATGCTAATAGTAGTAAAGAGTATCAACGTCAGTTAGTGGTTGCTGAAGATGTAGCTGGTCAAGTGGCGGCGGGAAATACTGCTATTTTTGGTGTTATGGTAGAAAGCCATTTAGTGGAAGGTCGTCAAGATCTTATTGAAGGTCAAGAGTTATGCTATGGGCAGAGTATTACCGATGCGTGTATTGGTTGGGATGATACCGAGCGTCTGTTAGCCATTTTGAACCAAAGCATTATCGAACGCCGTCAGGTTTAATTATCTGCTCGAGCGAACATAAACCGCAACTATACCTGAGTTAGCCGTTAACGATTGCGGGTTAAGTAAAAACAAAGGCGCTATCCCGGCGCCTTTGTTTTATCTATTTATTGCTTATTTCAACAATGTATTCATTTGCTTTGGCTAAGCTACCAAAGGCGGCAATAAGGTTGTTTCTACCTTTATCTTGTATCTCTGGATTGCCTGATTCGATCATCATCCACACCCAAGTTTGGATCAGTGGTAATGGCGGGTATTGAACTTTAGCGGAATCCAACATAAAGCTTCCTTTGATCTTAATTTAATTTGTTTGTCTTAATGTTCTCGCTAGAACTTGGGCGTATGAATCGCAAAATCTAGCGCGTAGAGGTTAACAAATTCTATTGATTTGTATAACCGCCTCCATGGCATTTTGGGCAAAACTGCAAAAATAATCAACAGCAGCAACTCTGTGCCAAGTCTTCTTCCATTGCACTCTTATCCTCCTACATACGGCTCTGAGGTTAAGTAAAACGGTACATGCCTGAACACAAATCAGTATAAATTCATTTATTGTGAATACGCCAGTGTAATGCGTAAGTATGATGTTTTGACTTTAAATGCAATCAAAATAGCAGCTGAGTATGTCGTGAATAAGTCTATTTGTCTGTCAGGAAAATCTGATTGATTTTATTCAGACTTTGCTAGTTTCGCTTAGCTTATGTTCGGTGTGAACTGTTACAATTGGCATAACTCATTCAAGGTTATGTCTTATGCGCCCAACGTTATATTTTGAAGGTCCAGTCGATAAATTAAACTGGCACGTCATGAAACTGCTTTGGCCTTACTTATTGGAATACAAAGGCCGTATTGCGCTGGCGATGTCATGCCTCATCATCGCTAAGCTGACCAGCGTGGCTCTACCTTTTATTCTGAAGCATTTGGTCGACACCTTAGATGCCGATAAAACCGCGCAAGCCCTCAGTGTGCCCGTAGGATTAGTGTTGGCCTATGGTGCGGTACGTTTACTAACGGCGATTACGGGGGAGATCCGCGATACCTTGTTTGGCCGCGTAACCGAGCGGGCGATCCGCCGTTTAGGCTTAGCAGTATTCGACCATTTACACCGACTTGACCTCGATTTTCATCTAGAGCGCAAAACCGGCGGCCTCTCCCGTGATATTGAACGCGGCACCAGCGGCGTGAGTTTCCTCATGCGTTTTATGGTGTTCAACATAGTGCCGACCTTGCTCGAAATTGTCATGGTGATTGGCATTTTCTTCTATAACTACGGCATTGCGTTTGCGGCAATCACTTTTGTTGCTGTGCTGGCTTATATTATTTTTTCTGTGGTCGCGACCGAATGGCGTACTGAGTATGTACGTGATGCGGCCAAGGCTGACTCGTTATCGAATACCCGCGCCATCGACAGCTTGCTGAACTATGAAACGGTAAAGTATTTTAATAATGAGAAGTATGAGTCGCAGCGCTACGATCAAGCGCTCGAACAGTGGGAAGTCGCTAAGCGTAAAAACCGTTTATCTTTGTTTGCGCTCAATGGCGGACAAGCTGTGATTATCGCTCTGGCGATGACAGCTATGATGGCGCTGGCGGCGTACCGAGTCACCTATGGCGATATGACCTTAGGTGATTTTGTATTGATTAATGCGTTCATGATGCAGCTCTTTTTACCCCTTAACTTCTTAGGTTTCGTGTATCGCGAAATTCGCGGCGCCTTAGCCAATATTGAGCGCATGTTTAGCCTGCTCGATAAGCATCCCATGATAGTCGACTCACCCCAAGCACTCGATTTTCAGCCTACTAAGGGTGAGCTGGTATTTGAAAACGTGAATTTTAGCTATGACGAGCGGCAAATTCTGCGGGACGTGAGTTTTAAGGTTGCTGCGGGAAAAAAAGTGGCCGTAGTCGGCGATAGTGGTGCTGGTAAGTCGACGCTGATTAAACTGCTGTTTCGATTTTACGATGTGGACCAAGGCGCGATTAAAATCGATGGACAAGATATCCGTCATCTGACGCAAGATGCGCTGCGACGGGCCATCGCTATCGTGCCGCAGGATACAGTGCTGTTTAACGATTCATTAGTTGAGAACATACGTTATGGTCGCCCGGGCGCGACGGATGAAGAGGTGCGCAACGCGATTAAACTGGCGCACTTAGAGCAATTTATTGCATCACTTGCCCTTGGTTGGGACACAAAGGTGGGTGAGCGCGGCTTAAAGCTATCTGGCGGAGAAAAACAGCGGGTCGCGATAGCAAGGGCCATTTTGAAGGGCTCGCCCGTGCTGGTGTTTGATGAGGCTACATCTTCACTCGATAGTCGCTCCGAGCAAGCTATTTTGTCGGCACTGCGGGAAGTCGCTAAGGGGCACACTAGCCTAGTGGTGGCTCATAGGTTATCGACCATAGTCGATGCCGATCAAATAGTCGTATTAAGCCAAGGAGAAATAGTTGAGCAAGGTAATCATCAGACTTTGCTGTTGGCAAATGGTCTCTATGCCAAATTATGGCGGATACAAAATGAGCAACAACATACTCCTCTGAGCAGTTAATAGCGTAATACAGTTCAGTCTTTATTCAGCTTCGGCTCTCTATACTCAATGCCAACACATCAATCGGAAGAGATCTGGCATGGAAAATATTACACTGAGAGCTAATATTGAAGGCAAAGAAGAAAAAGTCGCCACTGATTGGTATGCCATCATGGCGACATTGAAAAAACGTGGTGTTGATTATGATTCATTGCAACGCATTCATGCTGAGTTGAACGCGGGCCTGTTGGTTACCACTCGGCGACTTACCTTGGCTAAAGTCAATCCAGAAATGGTGCTGGCAGGTGTGATCCGCGATATGAACGCGCCGACAAGTGACTTTATGGGTATGCGTTAGGTGTGTTCGCTAGTGCTTTAGTACAGTTTGGGTGAGAACGTCCGAGAATAGAGGTGAGCCTCTATTCTTGATGCTCTAGAGAGACTCCAGAGATAAAATATGGCTGAATTAAGCTACGCCGTTCAGCTTCCCCGCTTTCCAACCTTCACATAAAAGATTCAATTTAGGTACTGACTCATCTATCAAAGTGAGTCGAATGATCTGCCCTTCGCGAAAACACACCAGTTCACCTTCGATCTCGGTCAGGCGATTACAGCTCTTACAGCTAGTGCTTACAGTTTTACTGGCGGGCAGTTGGCTTACGAAGCTAGATTTCAAAGTGTTTCCTTAAGTTCAATTGTGGGTAAGACATTTGAATAATGTCTCACGTCACGGATCTTACCTCTTTTGTGATACGCATTCAAATATACCTTATGTAAACCCTATATAGACGAAAGTTGTATTCGCCATTAACCGCGAGTGTTCGCGGCTACTTATCCATATGTGCATAGTATTTATCGAGTGAAATGGATAAACCGCTATCGAGCACAATTCGGACATGTGAAGGTTTGAGTTGTCTTGGTTCTGTCACTCCGCAAGAGTGCGCAATTAAGGCTAAGTCATGGTGTAAATTATGATTATAGTTAGCAACACGAGCCGATTTATCCCTAGGATCGAGTCCTTGTTGTAGCTTGGGATTGTGCGTTGTGATGCCCGTTGGGCAGGTATCTCTATTGCACTGTAAGGCTTGAATACAACCGAGGGCGAACATATTGCCACGGGCCGATGCGATGAAGTCGGCACCTAATGCCAAAGCCCAAGCGACTCTTGATGGCACAATAAGTTTACCCGAAGCGATGACTTTGATGCGTTTACGCAAGCCTCGTTGGATCAAGACATTAACTAGGATAGGTAAGCTTTCCTTCAGTGGTAATCCGACATAATCCATTAAAGGTTGTGGTGCAGCGCCTGTGCCGCCATCGGCACTGTCTAAGGTAAAGAAGTCGGGGGCAGAGTCTTCGCCACGACGTTCAATTTCATCACATAAATCTTCGAGCCACTGCACGTCACCGAGTACGGCCTTAATGCCCGTTGGTTTACCGGTAACTTCACGT
Source organism: Shewanella sp. ISTPL2 (assembly GCF_013283205.1). NCBI lineage: Bacteria > Pseudomonadati > Pseudomonadota > Gammaproteobacteria > Alteromonadales > Shewanellaceae > Shewanella > Shewanella sp. ISTPL2. The sequence goes on from NZ_JAAPAV010000001.1 coordinate 1,672,879, forward strand.
ACTCGTTCAACCATATCCAAAATATCGTTCACGGATTTGAATTCAATATGACCATTAGGGCTAATAGAGTCATAACCCTGAGGAATACCGCGAATATGGGCAATTTCAGCTGTGACTTTGATCCCTGGTAAAATGCCGCCTTTGCCCGGTTTAGCTCCTTGACTCATTTTAATTTCAAACATTTTGACTTCGGGATGAATGGCTATCGACTTGAGCTTTTCATCGTCTAAATGTCCGTGCTCATTACGTACACCGTATTTGGCCGTTCCAATTTGAAAGACGATATCGCAGCCACCTTTTAGATGATAAGGGCTCAAGCCGCCTTCACCTGTGTTAAGCCAGCAACCCGCCTGCGCTGCACCGTGGGAAAGGGCGGTAATTGCTGGGCGCGATAGAGCCCCAAAGCTCATGGCTGAAATATGACAAATGGCTTGAGTCGTATAGGGTTGGCGGCAATTGGTGCCAATTGTCAGTGGATGAATGGGTGTGATCTCTTCATCTTGGGTTGGGAAGGCGGTATTCATAAACATAACAGTACCGGCAGTATCCAAGGGGCGAGTCGAACCAAAGGCGATAGTTCTATCGACATTTTTAGCGGCGCGGTACACCCAGCTGCGTTCAGCACGGTTGAAGGGCAGTTCTTCTCTGTCTTGGGCGAAAAAGTATTGTCTGAAAAACTCACCTTGTTTTTCAAACAAATATCGAAAGCGACCAATCACGGGATAGTTATGTCTTACCGCTTGTTTGGTCTGCATTTTATCTGCGATATACATGTAAATAACCGCGAGTACTGCGAGTCCTATTACAATCAAAAACAGCCCTGAAAATAGATCGAGTCCCCACATAAACCAATTGAGTTCACTCATGTTATTTATCCTTATTCTTGTCCGTAACGGGTGGCGATCAAGCTCGCAGGTTGGTCATCATTAAGAGAGAGTAAAAACAGCTGGCTATAGTCATCTTCACTGATCGCTTGGATCTCAGGTCCACCAAGGGCTTTAATGATCTGTGGGACAGTATTTGAATGCCCAACGATGAGTGTATTGCCCTTTACAGCATGCACTTGTTCAACAATGTGTTGGATATGTCCTTCGATAGGTTTGGCAGCTTCTACTATCGTCACAGGTAAATGGCGATCCTCGGCGATGGGCGCGAGTGTTTGCTGGGTTCTTAGGTATTGAGTCGCAATAAGTTGCGACAGCGGCGTGCGGCTCAAGGCAGTGATCAGTGATGCTGCGCGTATTTCTCCCTTGGGTGATAACTGCGGGTTATTGGCTGGCGTGTCGGCTTTCTCGGCATGTCTGACTAAAATAATTAGTCTACTTTCAGCATGAGCTTGGCTAATGGGAGCAAAGCCGAGGCAAGTGAATATGACGAGGCTTGTTAGCAGGCTAAAGCGTTTTATATTGATACCCAGATTATGCTTAAAATAGTGCTTAAGGATTAGTGTAAACCCGTGAAAGCGGAAATGACTCAAACTGCGGCCTGCTGCCATGGTGTAACATCCTTTTCTATTGGCTTATGTCTAAGCTCAGCGATAGTAATGATCTGCATTGCGGTGGGTTGGCGCTTTATGCACCTTATTAAAGAATGAACCCACTTAATTTATGTGGGCCTTATCATGGCCTTGTGGTCAGATGGTACTTCAATTCTAAAAATTACTAAAGCTGGTTAAATTTTGGTCGATAATTAAGTCGACCCGAATTGAATGGATAGTCATCATGGAAATCAATAAACCCCCTCAAGTGCAAAGTACCCCTTTGCCACAGAAAAAATATGCTGAAAACGCGGCGTCTAAGGGCACCGAAGTGAGTGATTCGAAGGACGCGAAAGCCACAGAAGTAACCTCGAAGCAAACTGCGCAGCAAACGAGCAAGCAGCTGATGAATCAAGCGATTTTATCGGCACAGCAAGATGTGAATATCAAGTCAGGCGATCAGTCTATGGCCTTGCTTTATCGCGCAGCGATAGAGTCGATTAATAAAGAATTAGCGCCCACTATGGGCGAGAACGCGATTCAGACGGCTTACGATAATGGAGTAGATACTTCTCCAGAAGCGACTGCAGATCGTATCGTGAGTTTTGCGACGCAGTTTTTTAGCATTCACCAACAACAAAATTCGGGTATGAGTCTAAGTGATCAACTCGATAGCTTTATGGGGATTATTGGCGGTGCCATCGACAATGGCTTTAAAGAGGCTAAAGATATTCTGTCCGGCCTTAAAGTATTGCAGGGTGATATTGCCGATGGTGTCGATAAAACCTACAGCTTAGTGCAAGAGGGGCTGCAAGCCTTTAGAGATAGCTTTAACAAGAAGACTGATGAGACAGCATAGAGTCCGAGTTAATACCTCAGTATTTTCAGTTCTATATTCAGCGTTATAGTCATAAGCCCCTTATATAAGGGGTTTTTGTTGTGCAGAAAAAAGTCTATGCTGGAAGCCTATTTAACGTTTCGCTTGAGGGCAAGTTATGTGGATTAGGGGACAGGTGATAGAACGTATTGATTGGAGTGATAAGTTATTCTCATTGCGCATTGCTGCCGAGTTAGCTCCATTTATTCCAGGTCAGTTTATCAAGTTAAGTCAAATGCAAGATGATAAGCGTGTGGCTAGAGCCTACTCCTTAGTCAATTCTCCCGATAAACCCTATGCCGAGGTGCTCGCCGTTGCGGTAGAGGATGGCTTGTTATCGCCTCAATTACATAATCTTGCAATAGGCGATGAAATTGAAATTACCTCAACCGCGACTGGTTTTATGACCTTAGCTGAAATTCCTAAGGGTGAACTCCAAGGGAAGCATTTGTGGTTTTTAGCCACAGGAACAGCAGTAGGGCCATTTTTGTCTATGCTCGACACCGATGAACCTTGGGAGCGTTTTGAAAAAGTCGTGCTTGTGTATGGCGTGCGCGAGGCACAGGATTTGGCATATCTTGATAAGCTGCGTAATTTAGAACGCAAATACCCTGAACAATTTACATTAGTCTTGAGTGTGACCCGTAAACCCTTTGCCGATGCTTTGCAGTGCCGCATTCCCGAGGGGATCGTCTCGGGTGAAATCGAAAAAAAGGCAGGATTAACCTTAAACGCAGCTGACTCTCAAGTTATGATCTGCGGCAATCCGGGTATGATTAACGGTGCGCAAGCCGCTTTACTCGATAAAGGGTTAGTGAAGAATTTACGCCGTGCTCCTGGGCAAATTACCGTTGAAAAATACTGGTAATCTCAATTTTACATAGAAGGCGAGAGTAAACTTGTTTCCGTTCTTGCCCCTAAAAAGCCATAGCGTTTAATGCAAACAAAAGGAAATTTTTGATGAAGTTGTTAAGTTCTCAAGCTTCGCCCTATGCCCGTTGTGTAAGAGCCTTAATCCAGTATCTAGGGATTAACAATATTGAAGAGCAGTTAGTTAATCCCTTTGAAAACAGCGCAGAATTACTCGATGCTAACCCGTTAGGACAGATCCCGTGTCTTATTACCAACGATGGTGTAGCACTATTCGATAGTGAAGTGATCATGCGTTACCTAGATGCAGAGCTTGGCGATCGTAAGATGTTTGGGATCTCAAATAATAACTGGGTGCTGGAGTGTCAGTATTCTTTAGTTAAAGGCTTAATCGATAGCGCGGTGAAATTACGCCAAGAGCAAATGCGTGAAGAAGAAGGCGTGAGATCAGTATTTTGGACTGCACGTTTTGAACAAGCACTACTGCGCGGCCTTATGCAGATTGAGCTTCAAACTGTGATCACCCAAACCACGATTCAAGCACCGCAATTAGCTTTGATTTGCTTACTCGATTATGTGGATTTTAGACATCCAGAGCTAGATTGGCGTAAGGTTGCACCTGCGACAGCACTTTGGTTCAGTGAAATGCGTGATTTACCTGCATTTATTCAAACTCGTCCCCAATAATCCGCAGAGGATGCTCAACCGTCGGTTGCGCGTCTTCCTTTTGGCCTATCACGGCGATTTTGTTCACCAAAAGCGCCGAATAACTCACGAGTAACCCCATATTCTACTCTGCGATCATTGCCTAGTTGGCGCCTGTCTTCATGGTGTTGATAGCGGCATTGGCAGTTTGCCATAGTGCATTCTTCCATCGGAATTTCGGGCGCATCTTTCGATAAAAATCGTTTTCCAGAAAGCGCTTCAATCTGCTCACAGCAACTGCCGTTATTCACTATGCTCACACTGTGAAAACTGTGAGTTTTATTAATGCTGGGATCTGCAACTTGAGAAGAGTGTTTATGTCTTTTGGGACTAGTATTGAGTTTGAATAAGCCAAATAGCGCAATTGCGGCTACGCCTAGCAGCAAAACAGTAAACATAACGCCTCCTGAAAGCATTTTAATCAAATTAAGGTTCAGTTTAGTTTGATTTGAGATAATCTCAAATTTTCAGATTAATGCCATTAAAAACATAAAGTTAATTAGCTGCTTGCTCTCAAGTTCCGTATCTATTACTCTTGCGAAACTGATAAGCATTATCATTAATGCGTTAGTGTTCAAATTTTGCTGAACACGTCATCACTTTGGGGAGAATTCGGTAATGAAATGGGTAACTTGCGCGGCTGTTTTTGGGTTAATGTCGGTTGGGCATTCAGCGAATGCAGATGATAAATTAACCGTTTATTCTTATCGTCAAGCTTTCTTGGTGGAGCCTATCCTGACGCGTTTCACCGAAGAAACTGGCATAGGTGTGAATTTGGTATTTGCTAAAGACGGTATTGCCGAGCGTCTCGTCCGTGAAGGCCGTTTATCCCCAGCGGATCTTGTGCTGACGTCTGATTTTTCACGTTTAGTTGAATTAGTGGATAAAGATCTAACCTCTCCAGTCAAAAATCCCCTGCTAGAGAGTAATATTCCTGCGCAGTATCGCGATCCCGACGGCCAGTGGTATGCCCTGACTATGCGGGTGCGAAATCTCTATACAGCCAAGGATCGTTTAGGCCAGCAGCAATTGACCTATGAAGAATTAGCCGATCCCAAATATAAAGGAAAGATTTGTACTCGCAGTGGTAAACATCCATACAACATAGCGTTAGTAGCATCTATGATTGCTCATCACGGTGAAGCTGAGGCAAAAACTTGGTTACAAGGCGTGAAAACTAATTTAGCCCGTAAACCTCAGGGGAACGACAGGGGGCAAATTGCCGCAGTAAAAGAAGGTGTGTGTGAGATCGCCATTGGTAATAGCTACTATTACGGCAATATGTTGCAGGATCCTGAGCAAAAGGCGATTGCCGAAGCTGTGACGCTCAACTTCCCGAACCAAGCTGACCGCGGTGCCCATGTGAATGTGTCTGGTATGATACTCACTCGCCATGCGCCTAATAAAGCCAATGCGATCAAATTGATGGAGTTCTTATCCGCCGATGTGGCTCAGAAGGCCTATGCCGATGTGAATATGGAATATCCAGTGAAAGCCGATGTGGCACCTTCATCTTTAGTGGCTTCATGGGGTAAGTTTAAGTCAGATCAATTGCCCATTTTTAAGTTGGCAGAATATCACCAAGCGGCGGTTAAGCTATTAGATGAAGTGCAGTTTGATCTCTAGCTCCAGTGCTAGCGACAAAATGCAGATTTAGGTTATCAGCGCCAGTGATTGGCGCTGTGATGTTTTAAGGATTGACATGATTTTAGGATTAGCCAGAAGCTGGTCGCTTGCTGGTTATGCCGTGGCTGCCTTGCTGGTATTGCCACTATTTGCGTTGATATTTCAAGCTTTTCAGCCTGACGAAGCCGTGTTTGGGCACTTGATGGCAACGGTTCTGCCGACATATATCATTAACAGTTTATTGCTGATTTTCTGGGTGAGTCTGGGGGCGTTATTACTCGCTTTACCCTGCGCTTGGTTGATGGCTCGTTGTGAATTTGTCGGCAGGCGATATTTGCAATGGGCGCTATTATTGCCCCTCGCTATGCCTGCGTATATTGTCGCCTACGTCTATACCGATTTACTCGATTATGCGGGGCCAGTGCAGCGCGGTCTTCGTTCGATATTTGGCTGGGACTCACCGCAGGATTATTTCTTCCCCGATATTCGTACCTTAGGCGGCGCGGCGTGTATGTTGTCGCTGGTATTGTTTCCCTATATTTATCTCTTGGCGCGTACCGCTTTTATGGAGCAATCCTTAAGTTTGGCACATGCTTCGCGCATTATGGGCTGTTCACCGTGGCAAAGTTTTTGGCGTTTATCTTTGCCTATGGCAAGGCCTGCGCTCGCCGTTGGGGTGGCTTTAGTGGCGATGGAGACGGCCGCTGATTTTGCAACGGTTAACTATTTTGCCGTGCCTACCTTAACGACAGCCGTGTACGACACTTGGTTGGGTTATGGCAATTTGACCGCCGCCGCTAAGTTATCGGCGATTATCTTGCTGGTGGTATTTAGTCTGATTGGATTTGAGCGTTTTGCCCGTCGTAAACAGCAGTTATTCCAAAAACAATCACGTATACAAGCCACTGACTTGTATCGACTCTCGATGACTCAAACCTTGGTCGCACTCAGCTTTTGCGGCATGCTATTGCTATTAGCCTTTCTGTTACCTTTCGGGATTTTATTATCCTATGCCATTGGTTACTTTGAACAAAGCTGGGATAAGAGTTTTTGGCAATTGAGTCTTAACAGCCTCAGTCTAGCGCTGATCACCAGTTTACTCTGTTGCTTAATCGCCTTACTGCTTATGTTCGTTCGCCGGATAAGCCCAAGACAGAGTGATGCTTTGCCCTCACGGTTAGCTTCGACGGGCTATGCCTTACCTGGCACTGTGCTGGCTATTGGGGTATTAGTGCCTTTAACTATGTTAGATTTTGCGATTAACGATCTGGCGGATCTTGTCGGCATAGCAGGTCCTGGTCTTATCCTTACAGGCAGTGTGATGGCATTGATTTTTGCTTTTTGTGTACGTTTCGTGGCAATTGCGATTGGCAGTGTTGAAAGCAGTTATAAACGCATCTCGCCATCGCTAGACATGGTGAGCCTGACCATGGGGCAAACTCCTAGGCAACTTTTGCGGCGGGTGCATTTGCCTTTACTTGCTAAGGGATTGTTTGCGGGTGCTTTATTGGTGTTTATCGAAAGCATGAAGGAACTGCCCGCTGCGTTATTGCTGCGGCCTATCGGCTTTGAGAATCTTGCAACTTATGTATTCCAGTTTGCGTCCGATGAAAAACTCGAGCACGGCGCATTAGCTGCTATTGTGATTGTACTGGTGGGTTTAGTGCCGCTTATTTATTTAAACCGTTCATTGGAGCATCACAGCTGATGACAAGTACGCTCAAGCTTAAGCAAATTCATAGCGATTATCAGGGCCAGCAAGTACTTAAAGGTTTGAGTTTAACGCTCGCTCAAGGGGAAATCCTGGCGTTGTTAGGCCCAAGCGGTTGTGGCAAGACGACCTTATTACGTGCGGTTGCTGGATTACAGGCCATAAGCCAAGGTGAAATCCAGATTAATGGCCGCATAGTGAGTGGCAATAGCCAGTTTGTACCTAGTGAGCAGCGCGGCATCGGCATGATTTTTCAAGACTATGCGCTTTTCCCTCATTTGACTGTGGCGGAAAATATCCTCTTTGGGGTGGCTAGATTGTCGGGCGCAGAACGTCAGGCACGTTTGGATGAAATGCTAGCCTTGGTCAAACTTGAAGGGTTGGCACAGCGTTATCCCCATGAATTATCTGGCGGTCAGCAGCAGCGAGTTTCGATTGCGCGGGCACTTGCCTATGAGCCGCAATTATTGCTGCTCGATGAGCCTTTTTCTAATATTGATGCCCAAGTGCGTTACGAGATGATGGCGGAAATTCGCAGCATCTTAAAACAGCGTAATGTCAGCGCGGTGTTTGTTACTCATAGCAAGGATGAAGCCTTTGTATTTGCAGATACTTTAGCCATCTTTAATCAAGGCATCATAGTGCAGCATGGTAGTGCCGAAGCTTTATATGCCGCCCCAAACAGCCGCTATGTGGCGGACTTTTTAGGTAGCGGTAATTACTTACCTGCAGCAGTGTTTGATGGGCACAGTGTTGTCACTCCCATAGGTCATTTAACGAGCCTCACGCCATTAAATTTGCCGAGCGAGTTCAGCGGAACAGTATTCTTGCGACCACAGCAATTGACGCTCAGCGCCGATGAACAGGGCGTTGGTACTATCACTGAGCGACGTTTCTTAGGCGCCTTTTGTCATTATTGGGTCAAAATTGAGGCCGCTTCCCATGCTTATTATGTGGAGGTGCGTAGCCAAATGATGCAGCTAAGTATCGGTCAAAAGGTTGGGGTAACGACTGAGCCGCATTCGCTTGTGCTGTTTGAATCTTCAGCATATTCAAACTGTGGGGACCCAATCTAAGCGATGAGTATTTATTCAATGCTGATATAGCATAGCCAACTAAAGTACGACATTTTTGCTTACGTTAAACTTGGGTCTATGCGGTATTGGTTGGTGATATTTTCGACCATCCTTGCTACTTTTATCCTCCGGTTTTGGAGGAATTATGATAAAAACAATAAATTCAATTTGCACCCTCGTTATTGTAGCAACGGCAATATCGTCTTCAGGAGTGATGGCCATGGATAGGATCACAGGTAAAGCCTTCGCAACGCGATCAGAAGTGTATGCAACCCAAGGGATGGCGGCGACCAGTCAGCCTTTAGCCACGCAAGTCGCTATTGATATACTCAAACAGGGCGGCAGTGCGGTCGATGCAGCGATTGCCGCTAACGCTATGTTAGGATTAGTCGAGCCAACGGGCTCGGGTGTCGGCGGGGACTTATTTGCTATCGTTTGGAGCGCAAAAGATAAACGCCTCTATGGTCTAAATGCATCGGGGCGCAGTCCCAAATCCTTAAGTTTAGAAAAGCTTAAATCCCTCGGATTAGACTATTTACCGCCGCTTGGACCTTTGCCGGTTTCTGTACCGGGCACTGTGGACGGTTGGTATGAGCTGCATAATAAGTTTGGTAAATTAGCTATGGCTGATAACCTCGCGCCTGCCATTCATTACGCCCGTGATGGTTTCCCTGTGTCAGAGTTGATTGCCTATTACCTTGATGGCAGTGGTAAAAAACTGGCTAAATTCCCCGGTTTTAAAGAAACCTATATGCCTAATGGTAAGATGCCTACCGTAGGGGAAATCTTTAAAAATCCCGCGCTTGCTAACACCTATGAGAAAATTGCAAAGGGCGGCCGCGATGCTTTCTATAAAGGTGATATTGCCAAAAGTATTGATAAGTACATGAAATCCCAAGGTGGTTATTTAAGTTATGATGACTTAGCGAGCCATACTAGCGACTGGATAGATCCCGTTTCGGTGAACTACCGTGGTTACGATGTGTGGGAACTGCCACCTAATGGTCAAGGCATTGCGGCGCTACAAATCTTAAAAACTATGGAGCCCTTTAATGTGGCTGCCATGGGCTTTAATAGTCCTGAATATGTTCATCTATTTGTCGAAGCAAAGAAACTCGCCTTTGCCGACAGAGCTAAGTTTTATGCCGACATGGCCTTTAATAAAGTGCCCGTTACTGAGCTTATCTCACAGAAATATAACTATGATCGCGCTAAGTTAATTGACCCTACAAAAGCCGCCAAGAGTGTCGATGCGGGTAATCCAGCGTTGCAACATGGCGATACTGTGTACCTGACTACCGCTGACAAAGATGGCAACATGGTGTCACTCATTCAGAGTAATTACCGTGGTATGGGGTCAGGGATGACACCACCGGATCTCGGCTTTGTGCTGCAAGACCGCGGGCAAATGTTTGATTTAACGGAAGGGCGTTTTAATACCTACGCACCGGGCAAGCGTCCATTCCATACCATTATTCCGGCTTTTGTGACCAAAGACGGTAAACCTTGGCTGAGCTTTGGGGTGATGGGCGGCGCGACTCAGCCACAAATGCACGCGCAGATTGTAATGAATCTGATTGATTTTAAAATGAACTTGCAAGAAGCGGGCGATGCCCCCAGAATTTTGCATATGGGGTCAACCGAGCCCACAGGCGAAGTGATGAAGGATGGCGGCTACGTCAGTTTGGAATCAGGTTTTCCGGTAGAAACCCGTCGTGAGTTGATTAAGAAAGGCCATGTACTGCGTGATGGACTTGGGGAGTTTGGTGGCTATCAAGCCATTGGATTTAATGCCGAAACCGGCGTATATCGTGCGGCCTCTGAGAGTCGCAAGGATGGTCACGCCGCAGGCTATTAACACTAAGATAAATGCTAAGGTAAACTCAACACTGAGTGAACCTGACGTCATTGATTCGATTTAACTGATTGGCGAGACTTTAATGGTCTCGTCAATTTTTATGTTTAAGGGTCTGGGGTGGGATAATGCTCCGCTATTGGCATTATCATAAACAGATCAGAGCAAACTGTGCGTTAGTTAATGTCATTTTTAGGTAAAGTTGCGGATAATATTGCCGAAAATGAATTTAGAAAAAGGGTGATAACCAAATGGATATTCAAAATATGCCGCGTGAACAGTTGGGTGTGTGTGCTGAGGGGAACTTACACAGTGTCTATTTGATGTTTAATGCCAATGACAATGTCGAGTCGCAATTACGTCCCTGTCTTGCCAACGTTGCGCAGTATATTTATGAGCTGACAGATCAATATTCCGACAGTGCATTCAATGGTTTTGTTGGTATTGGTGCTAATTATTGGGATAGCCTCTATCCTACTGCTCGCCCAGAACTGCTCAAACCTTTCCCTGCGATGCAAGTGGGCAGTCGTGAAGCGCCTGCAATTGAATATGATTTATTCGTGCATATTCGCAGTGATCGTTACGACATTCTGCATTTAGTGGCTAATGAAATCAGCCAAATGTTTGAAGACTTAGTGGAATTAGTTGAAGAAGAGCGTGGCTTTAGATTTATGGATAGCCGTGATTTAACCGGCTTTGTCGATGGTACCGAAAACCCTAAGGGGCGCCACCGCCAGGAAGTGGCACTTGTGGGTGATGAGGATCCTGAGTTTAAGGGTGGCAGCTATATTCATGTGCAAAAATATGCCCATAACTTAAGTAAGTGGCATAGGTTACCAGTTAAAAAACAAGAAGATATTATCGGCCGTACTAAGCAAGATAATATCGAGTATGAATCTGAAGATAAGCCACTGACCAGCCATATCAAGCGCGTTAATCTTAAAGATGCCGATGGTAAGTCAATGGAGATCCTGCGTCAGAGTATGCCCTATGGTTCGCTGAAGGAGCAGGGATTAATGTTTATCTCTAACTGCCGCACGCCAGAACATTTTGAAAAGATGCTGCATAGCATGATGTTTGGTGATGGCGCAGGCAATCATGATCACTTGATGCATTTTACTAAGGCGATGACAGGTTCATCTTTCTTTGCCCCTGCACTGGATTTTATGCTGCAGTTCGACGAATAAGCTTTCTATAATCAAGCCGAATTAGTATCAATCGAGACGCACTTAAGCTAACGCCTAAGTGCGTTTTTTATGCTAATGCGCGGGAACCCATTTTTTGATATCGAGCTGCCATTGCAGGGCGGTGAAATCGATAAAAGCGCGCACTAGATTTTGCTGATAACTGCGGGACAAATATACCGCCCACAAGGTTTGGCCTGGTGTCGTAAATTCGGGTAGGACCTCTTTGAGTTGACCACTGGCAAGGTATTGGTTAGCTAAGTCACAGGGTAAACGCACTATGCCATGTCCACGTAGCGCCGCACTGACCAACACTCCCATATCGTTAGCCCTAAGATTCCCTGTAACTTTGACGTGCTCGGCTTGCAGTTCTTTTAGAAAAGGCCAGTTTTGTTGCGCTGAGTGTATGAGGCAGTTGTGGGCCAACAGATCAATGGGTTCGAGGAGTGGCGTTGCGCTATCAAGATAGCTCGGTGCCGCGCAAAGTACTGCATCTATGGTCATCAAACGCCGAGCTATGAGATTCTCATCGGGTTGCTCGGTATAACGTAGCGCCACGTCGACTCTCTCATCTACCAATTGTGCAAAACTGTCCGACATCACCAGTTGAATGTTGACCTTAGGATGAATTTTAATAAAGCGATCGACGACATCAAACAGACTGTGCTGCCCAAGGCCAATAGGTGTAGCGATACGAATACTGCCTACCAGTTCACTGTTATGGCTGTGGGCACGGCTCTCCATGGCAGCAACTTCACTTAAGATCCGCTGGCAAAATTGTAGCGCTTCCTCACCCTGCAAAGTCAAGCTGGCGCTGCGCGTGGTGCGGTGTAATAAGCGTAAACTCAACCACTGCTCCACTTCTTGAATATGACGGGAAACCTGCAGGCGGCTGAGGTCTAAATGTTCGGCAGCTTTGGTAAAGCTGCCACAGTTTGCGACTTCGACGAAACTGCGTATTGCGGCAATTTTATCCACATTAGTATCCTATATTGAAACAATCATGCTCAATTATTGATGTTTATTAGGTGAAAAACTGCAAGTAAACTGGATCCAATGTAAATCATCTGGGTGGGACAATGAAATGAAAATCGCAATTTTAGGTGCAACGGGTTGGATTGGTGGTGCAATTTTAAAAGAAGCACAGAGTCGTGGACATAAAGTGATAGCGTTAGTGCGTGACTCAAGCAAGTTATCCGTGGCTGACGTAGTAGTACGTGCCGTGGATTTAGAGCAGCCATTGGTCGCCGATACCTTTGCTGGCGTAGATGTCGTGATTGCCGCTGTTGGTGGCCGCGCCCAACAAAATCATGGTCTAGTGGCGAGTACGGTTCAGCATTTACTGGATGTGCTGCCTAACGCTAACGTGCCACGTTTATTGTGGGTCGGTGGTGCTGGGAGTTTAGAAGTGGCGCCGGGTGTGGCGCTGGTCTCTAGCCCAGATTTCCCCGCAGCATATAAAGATGAGGCGTTAGCTCAGGGTGAAGCCTTGAAGGTATTCCGTGAGGCACAAACGGCAATCAATTGGACCTTTGTGAGCCCAGCGGCTGAGATTTATCCCGGTGAGAGTGAAGGCCCGTACCGTCTTGGTGGCGACAGCTTCTTTACCGATGCTAATGGTCAAAGCCGTATCTCTGTAACCGATTACGCAAAAGCCATGGTAGATGAAGCCGAAAAGAGTGCTCACCCAAACCAGCGCATCAGTGTGGCTTACTGATATCGTTATAGTTGAGTTAGATATTGTGAGTTAGATATTGTGAGTTAGATATTGTGCTTGAATGTGTAACGTAATCGGGACAATGGCCAAATAACCAGCGCGGTATTGCACTTCAAAATGTATTGATAAAATAGAACAGGTCAGCTCACTGACCTGTTTTTTTATTCTGCGTAATTGAATAAAGATTTGATGGTTTCTAAGGTATCGGCGATATCTTGGATGCTCGATGGGCAAATGAAGATAGTGTCATCACCGGCAATCGTACCCAAAATGCCTTCTGGTTTACCGATAGAATCCAACAAGCGGGCAATCAGCTGCGCGGCACCTGGGCTAGTTCGCACGACGATCATAGCTTGGTTGTGATCGACGTCGAGTACCAAATTCTTCAGTGGGCTACCCGCGGTGGGTACGCCTAATTCGGCTGGTAAGCAATACACCATCTCTTGCTTAGCGTTGCGAGTCCGCACTGCGCCGAACTTGCTGAGCATGCGTGACACTTTTGATTGGTTAATATTACCAAAGCCTTCAGCTTGCAAGGCGGTGACGATTTCACTCTGAGAGCCAAAGCGCTCTTCTTTTAAAATCGACTTAAAAATTCTAACAAGGTCATCCTGATTCTTGGTCGTTTGCATAATATTATTATTCGTTATTCAAAAAAACAGGCCCATTTTGAATATTTTTAGAAAAATTGTCAACAAATAACCAGATTGGTTGAATAAAAATTCACTAAGCCCTAGTGGTTAAGCATTTGCTGGGGGCGTAAAAATCCCAATTTGAGTAATTGTTCTACATTGCTTCTACGTTATTCCGGAATTCTTTTGTCCCACGACTAAGGGATAATTGAAATTGTTGTGACATTCCAGTAATGTGACGCCAACGCAAATTAGATCCATGTCACACATATCCGAGAAATAACGGAGATAACTATGAAAGTTGCTGTACTTGGTGCTGCTGGTGGTATCGGCCAGGCTCTTGCCCTACTGTTAAAAACTCAATTGCCTGCGGGTTCACAATTGTCTCTATATGATATCGCACCGGTAACTCCGGGTGTTGCGGTTGACTTGAGCCACATTCCAACTGCTGTTGAAATCAAAGGTTTTGCTGGTGAAGATCCAACGCCTGCCCTAGTGGGTGCTGACGTTGTTCTAATTTCTGCTGGTGTTGCACGTAAGCCTGGTATGGATCGTTCAGATCTGTTCAATATCAATGCCGGTATCGTTCGCAACCTGATCGAAAAAGTAGCGGCAACTTGCCCTACGGCTTTGGTTGGCATTATCACTAACCCAGTTAACACGACTGTGGCTATCGCTGCAGAAGTGATGAAAAAAGCGGGTGTTTACGATAAAAACCGTCTGTTCGGTATCACGACTCTAGACGTGATCCGTTCTGAAACTTTCATCGCCGAATTAAAAGGCCTGAACGTTGCTGACGTTAAAGTTAATGTGATCGGCGGCCACAGCGGCGTGACCATTCTGCCATTACTGTCTCAAGTTGAAGGCGCGACTTTCACTGACGAAGAAGTGGCAAGTTTGACGACTCGCATCCAAAACGCGGGTACAGAAGTGGTTGAAGCTAAAGCCGGTGGCGGTAGCGCGACTCTGTCTATGGGTCAAGCGGCTTGCCGTTTTGGTCTGTCTCTGGTTCGTGGTCTGCAAGGCGAAGCTAACATCGTTGAATGCGCCTATGTTGACGGCGGCAGCGAGCATGCAGAATTCTTCGCACAACCTGTGCTGTTAGGCAAAAATGGTATTGAAAAAGTACTGCCTTACGGTGAAGTGAGTGCATTCGAAGCTAACGCTCGTGATTCTATGTTAGATACGCTGAAAGGCGATATCAAACTAGGCGTTGATTTCGTTAAATAATATTTCGGATAATCTTTTTAGATTATGACGAATTAAAAACGGAGCCATGAGCTCCGTTTTTTTATGCCTGGGTTTTACACTTTACCAAGCTAATTCAGCGGCGCTTAGTGGGAATTTGGCAGTTATCATCGCAGCGGGCTTTGCCCGTCAGTAAATAAGAGATGCGATATCTGTTTTTTGCGAATCTGAGATAGCACCAATCGGCGACAGTTTTTATCACGGGCATGCGTAACAGTTGGATCCAAGCGCGCGTCCCTGTCAGTGCCCACGCTTTACAAGTGACATCTAACCCGAGTAATACTTCGCCCGTTGCGGTTTCACCGTGAAGAATAGTATTGGCGTAGTCTCTATCGATATGGCTGAAGCGCTCACTAAAGTCTGGCGCATTTAAATCCTCAAGCGCAATCAAGTTCTTCGGATCGCGCGCTTTCAGTTGACGCATTTCGGCGCTACATAATGGACAATTCCCATCGTAAAAAATCCGCAGTTCCATCGGTATTACCTCTGATGACTTGATCACAATACTTGGTCTAAGCTCTTGGCTTGAGTACTTAAGCTTGGTTTTCTTCTACCCTATACGCAGAATAAAGGGTTTTAGATCGAAGCGATTGTAGAACGGATCAGCATCTCATTTGGCTTTTTGTTAGGTTAAATTCAAATGAGTGCAGTAACATCTTGGTTATTCATCAGTTTAACTTGATTGCTGACTTTTAAGTGAACAAGGTAAAGCCTGACAAATAACGACTCAAAAGGATAGGTATGACATCTCCCATCATTATCACAGGCGTGGGTAAACGCATAGGTTACGCCTTAGCCAAACATTTTCTCGCCCAAGGTCAGCGTGTGATTGGTACTTATCGCAGCCATTACGCTAGCATCGATGAGCTTAACGCTTTAGGTGCGACTCTGTATCCCTGTGATTTTTATGACGATGCCCAAGTGCAATCCTTAATTGCTGAGTTAGCTAAATTGCCGCAAATTCGTGCCATTATTCACAATGCCTCTGACTGGCTGCCGGATCCTGTGCTTACAAAGAATGAGTCTTTAAAGAGTACCACTTTTGCGCCGAGCGAAGTGATGCAGCGGATGATGCAAGTGCATGTGAGCGTACCCTATCAGTTGAACTTGGCCTTAGAGGCGCAGCTGCGTGCGGCTGCTGGCGATGAAATCGGCGGCAGTGATGTGATTCATATTACTGACTATGTGGCAGAGAAGGGCAGTCAGAAGCATATCGCCTATGCCGCCAGTAAAGCCGCACTGCACAATATGACGCTATCCTTTGCCGCCAAATTTGCGCCCGAGGTCAAAGTGAATTCGATTGCGCCAGCGATGATCCTATTTAATGCGGGTGATGACGCTGCCTATCAGCAAAAAACCTTAGCCAAAGCGCTGTTGCCGAAAGAGGCGGGAAATGAGGAAATTATCGATTTAGTGGAATATCTGCTGAATAGCCACTACGTCACCGGTCGTTGCCATAATGTTGATGGTGGCCGGCATTTGAAATAAAGACGAATATAGAACGGCCTGCGGCCTCTAGAGCGCCATTGCATGGCTCTAGAATCTAGATTCAAGAAGAAGTCGTTATGGAGCGACGCTCTGCTTTTTCTAGCAGCGCCGCGCCCTAGCTTCTAGTTTCTCGATCCTACTTTTTCAAAACGTCAGTACCCGACTTGGGGTGATGATGAACGGTAAAGGCACATCCCAATGTTCGCAAGGTAAACTCGTCACTTGCTGACAGTCGTGGGCGTAACCCATAGGCAAAGGTTTACCTTTGAGCTGCCAGTTCGCCAGTGTCCTATCGTAATAGCCGCCGCCCATGCCCATGCGATTCCCCATTAAATCAAAAGCCACTAAGGGCGTGATAACCACATCTAGCTCAGTTACTGGGATAATGGCGCGCACATCTAACTTAGGTTCTAAGATGCCGAATTGATTCGCCTGCATCGGCGTGTCTGCGGTGTAATGCAGGAATAACAGTTGCCCAGCATTGAAGGGATGCAACCTTGGCAGATAGGTGTGAATGCCCAATTGCCACAGCGCAGCGATCAGCGGCGGCGTGGCGAGTTCGCCATCGTGGGTGAGATATAATGCCACATGTTGCGCTTTGTTGGCCTGCAATGCATCGAGCATTCGCTGGCAGGCGTTTAAACTTGCTTGGGTTTGTTCTATTTCGGAGAGAGATTTACGGGCGGTGCGAATGGCTTTGCGTAACAGATTGCGGCTTTCTTTTGTATGGAGTGCGATATTTGCCGCATAGTTTGCGACATCTACGGCATCAGCGACTTCTACGGCAAGTTGCGCCGTGTCGCTTTGGGGATTCAAATGAGAAAGTTTGGAAGATGTAGACATAGAATTAAGATGCTCCCCAGAATGCCGCTACCGGTGTAGCCCTTGAACCGTAGGTTCAAGGCGGGTAAATGATTACCTCCTAAGGCTTCTCGGTACAAGCCGAGCATGCACAATGTCAGTAAAGCATTCACCCTGAGATAAAAATTATCGGCACAGGGACATTACCAGTTGGCATGCATCCCAGGGAGCAAAACGGTATTGAATCGCTAAAGCATTGGTTTATTTAAATAAGCCAGTTTAGCCATTCACTGTGCGTCAGTTGGTTTAACTCAATGAGTGCTAAATCACTAAGGTGCACAGTTTAAATCTATTTAGTTGAACGCTCAACTAAGGCACTTTCGAGGGTCGACTGCAGCAAGCTGATCCTGTCGTCCATTTGTTGCATGTAGTGCTTATTTTTTTGCTTTTCTTGGAACAACTCGTGTCCAATATTCAGCGCCGCCATGATCGCAATTTCTTCACGGCTTAGGCTATTGGTTCGGGTTTTTAACGCGCTGAGTTGTTGTTCAACTCCCAACGCTACCGTACGTAAGGCATCCTCTTGACCTTTCGGGCAAGCGATAGAGTAGGTGCGCCCAAGTAGGGTAATTTCAACAGCACTGTTACTCATGTCGCGGGTGATCCTTTCGTTAGCCTCTTAGGGCGGACTATATAGGGCTGATCTTAAAAGTGCAAGGTAAGCCGCAAATGGATTGGTCTTTGACGGTTTTGTTTGCTGTTTGTGTGAGCAGTTGGATAGTTTTTTATCAGGGCGTGGCCGATTTCGCCATTATTGGGATTCAGTATTGGTTCAAGTCTTTATCTCTGCTAGCATTGCTGCTGGAAA
This sequence comes from Shewanella sp. ISTPL2, assembly GCF_013283205.1. Taxonomy (NCBI): domain Bacteria; kingdom Pseudomonadati; phylum Pseudomonadota; class Gammaproteobacteria; order Alteromonadales; family Shewanellaceae; genus Shewanella; species Shewanella sp. ISTPL2. The sequence continues at coordinate 1,691,014 of NZ_JAAPAV010000001.1, forward strand.
AATCTTATTGGGATCTGATATGGCAACCCCTCCTTCGTTACGTATCGACAGCTTAAAACTCGCCTTAGATGCGGCTGAAATCGGCCAGCATCCGGTAGAAGTTCACGGTGCTTTAGTCGGTTTAATCTGCGGTGGTGTAGAGCAAACTGGCGACACTTGGATCAAGCCTTTATTCGACCTGATGAACGATGGTCAACCTTTGCCAGCGCAGTTGCACCAATTAGTGTGTGATTTGTTTAACGATTCAGTGACGCGTTTAGTGGATTTTGAATTTGGTTTCATGCCGCTGTTGCCCGAAGAAGAAGAGCCGCTCAGCCAACGTGTTGAAGCCTTGTCTCTGTGGACCCAGAGTTTTTTGACTGGCATGGCGATTATTCAGCCGAAACTGAATCAAGCCTCGGCAGAAGTACGTGAAGTGATCAAAGACTTGGCGGAAATTGCCCAAGTGGAATTTGATGTTGCCGACGATGAAGAATCCGAAGCCGCTTACACTGAATTACTCGAGTTTGTACGTATTGCAGCCATCATGTGTTACTCGGAGTTTGGTCCTGAGCTTCCCCATGGCGAGGCTGACGATACTGCGGTGGTGCATTAATTTACCGCGGTTGTTTAATGTTCAATAAGTTAACACAGTAGTGGCTTCATTAGATGTCAAAGGTGGGCAAACCTGCCTTTGAGTCCATAGCACTGGTGTTTTTGAGTGCATAGCATTGATGTTTACATCTTTTATGTTTACATGCCTTAGTGTTATGCCAAAGCTTGAATGAGATCCCCATGACGGCCACAAATCACATGGATACTTCAGTTCAACACGTCGACATCGCAATTGTAGGCGGTGCGATGGCGGGGGCGACCCTAGCGTTAGCTCTCGCGCGTCTTTCTCTATCCGCAGCTCGGCCACTTTCTATCGCCTTAATCGAAGCGCACCTTCCCGATAAGCAACACCCCGGGTTCGATGCCCGCTCTATTGCTATCGCCCACGGTTCTATTTTCGAATTATCCCGTTTAGGTTTATGGCAAAAGCTCGCCCATTTGGGCACGGCGATTGAAAATATCCATGTGTCGGATCGCGGCCACTTTGGCATGACAGAACTCAATGCGGCGCAGTTTCATTTAGATGCCCTAGGCCAAGTGGTTGAGCTTGAACGGGTTGGCCAAGTGCTGTTTAACGAGTTGAATAAGAGTAATGTCAAACTCTATTGCCCCGCCAAGCTTGCCCAAGTTGAACCCGCCGTTGAAGGTCACACCTTAGTGCTCGATACGGGCGAGCGAATTCAAGCCAAACTTGTGGTTGCCGCAGATGGTTTGCAATCCAAAGTGCGCAGCAGTTTTAATTTGCCCGTGACTCAAGTGGCCTTCGAACAAACGGCCATTATTGCCAATATTCAAACTGCCGATTTGCCAACCAATAGGCCTCACAAACATTGGGCCTATGAGCGCTTTACCCAAACAGGTCCCTTAGCGTTGTTGCCTATGGCCGATATTCAAGGTCAACCTCGCTTTTCTCTCGTGTGGGCGCTCGATGATGCGCGGGCTAAACAGATGCAAGACGCGCCTAAGGCTGAGTTTTTAGCGGCGCTGCAACAGGCCTTTGGTTATCGTGCAGGCACGTTTATCGATGTCAGCGCGCGCCATGCGTATCCGCTTAATTTGTCCTATATGCCAAGGCCAATTCATCACAGATGCGTGTTTATCGGCAATGCGGCGCAGACACTGCATCCGATTGCGGGGCAAGGGTTTAACTTAGGGTTGAGGGATGTGGTGAGTTTGCTCGAGGTGATCCAAACGGCGCTAGCTCAGGGTGACGATATCGGCTCCGCTGCTGTGACCCATGCGTACCTTAATGCCCGCGAGCACGACAGAAACAGCACTATTCGAAATATCGAATTTTTAGTCCGTGGCTTTTCAAACCAATATTGGCCGATGGCGCTGGGTCGTAACGTAGGATTACGGCTCTTGTCTTGGTTTCCGCCACTGAAAACCCCCGTCGCTCAAAAGGCAATGGGCTGGAAATAACTCCGCAATTTACTGGTATCGCAACGCGAAAAGGATGTACCCATGTTAAGTTCACAAGCCTATGACATCGCCATTGTGGGTGGCGGCATGGTGGGACTCGCCACCGCGATTGGATTGGCGCAGGCCGATCTGAATGTTGTCGTTATCGATGCGGGCCACACCGAGGCCGTGAGCGGCGAGCCGCGTTTACGGGTGAGCGCCATCAATAAGGCGAGCCAGCGCTTGTTAGAAAACTTAGGGGCATGGAGTTATTTAGACACTTCCCGCGCCACGCCTTATCAAAAAATGGCGGTGTGGGATAAAGACGGTTTCGGTAAAATTGCCTTTGATGCCAACAGCATCAGCGAAACCAGTCTCGGCGCGATTATCGAAAACGATGCCATTAGCTTTGCCCTCGCCAAACGCGCCAGTGAGTTTGACAATATCACCCATATTCAAAACCAACGCATAGAGCGCATTGCTTTTGGTGAGCGCGAAGCTTGGTTGACCCTTGCCAATGGCGTCGAGTCTGAAATAGAAAGTGTCAGTGCTGCACTTGTGATAGCCGCCGATGGCGCCAACTCTTGGGTGCGCGAGCAATGCAAGATCCCGCTGACATTCTGGGATTACGGCCACCACGCAATCGTCGCAACTATTCGTACCGAAATGCCACACCTTGCCACCGCCCGCCAAGTGTTTTTGCAGGACGGCCCGCTAGCATTTTTACCTCTGTATGAAGACAATCTCTGCTCTATCGTCTGGTCGGTGCCGCCTGAGCGCGCCACTGAATTACTGGCGATGGACAAAGTGCAATTCGAGCGCAACTTAACCGCGGCTTTCGACGGACGTTTAGGGATTTGCAAGCTGGAAAGCGAGCGCCACGCTTTTCCATTACGGATGCGCTACGCCCGCCATTTTGCCCGTCACCGCTTAGTGTTAGCAGGTGATGCAGCCCATACTATTCATCCGCTGGCTGGCCAAGGGGTGAATCTCGGCTTTTTAGATGCGGCCAGCATTATCGAAGTGATCAGCGAATTACAGCAAGCGGGTAAAGATATCGGCGATTATGCGCAGCTGCGTGCACTTGAACGTTGGCGCAAAGCCGATGCAATGGAGATGATCGCGGCGATGGAGGGCTTTAAACGCCTATTCGAAGGTTCAAACCCAGTCAAAAAGGTGATTCGCGATCTGGGATTAAATCTCGTTGATAATGTCGCTGGGCTGAAAACAGTGTTCATACAACAGGCCATGGGCAATAAGTCGGCACTGCCTAAGTTATGTCGTTAGCCTAGGTTGCGCTAATGTGATCAGAATTGCCGCTAATATCAGCATATTGACTGCAAGCTGCGCAAATCTGGCCTTCGCATGTAAAAAAATTACATGTTGAAGATGAGAAAATCTAATGACAATGGCTTCGGATTAGAAAAATCTCCTGTATACAAATTTGTGACGCAAGGTATAATTTCGCCGCATTTTAGACCCTAGTATCTACACCCTACACTAGGCAGAGACCTGAAAAAGGCCGCAAAAAGGGATAACAATGGCTAACAAAACTATTCTGTTTAACAAGCACTTAGAATCAAACGCTAAGATGGTCGACTTCCACGGTTGGGATATGCCCCTCAACTATGGCTCACAAATCGAAGAACACAACGCTGTGCGTCAAGACGCGGGTATGTTCGACGTATCCCACATGACTGTGGTTGATGTGATAGGTAGCGACGCTGGTGCATTTCTACGTAAGTTGCTGGCGAACGATGTGGCTAGACTTAAAGTGCCAGGTAAAGCCTTATACAGCGGCATGTTAGATGACAATGCTGGTATCATCGACGACCTCATCACTTATTACCTCACTGACACTAACTACCGCGTGGTAGTGAACTCAGCGACCCGCGAAAAAGATCTCGCTTGGATCGCCAAGCAATCCCAAGGTTTTGATGTCACTGTGACTGAGCGTCCTGAGCTGGCGATGATTGCCGTTCAAGGTCCTAACGCAAAAGCGAAAGCCGCTGCCGTGTTCAGTGCCGAGCAAAACGCCGCCATCGAAGGCATGAAACCTTTCTTCGGTAAGCAAGCTGGCTCACTGTTTATTGCGACTACGGGTTACACAGGCGAAGCGGGCTACGAAATTATCGTCCCAGAAGATGAAGCCCAAGCCTTGTGGCAAGCATTGTTAGATCAAGGGGTTAAACCTTGTGGTCTCGGTGCCCGTGACACGCTGCGTCTCGAAGCCGGTATGAACCTTTACGGCTTAGACATGGACGAAACCATCAACCCATTGGCCGCCAACATGGGCTGGACTATTGCATGGGAGCCAAACGACCGTGACTTCATCGGCCGTAAAGCCCTCGAAACACTTCGCGATGCCGGAACCTGCAAACTTGTTGGTCTAGTGATGGAAGAAAAGGGCGTGTTACGCCATGATATGCCAGTATTTTTCACCGACTCAGCCGGTGTAGAGCAACAAGGCGTGATCACCAGCGGGACTTTCTCGCCAACATTGGGCTATTCTATTGCGATGGCACGTGTTCCTAGCTCGATTGGGGATACGGCGGAAGTCGAAATGCGTAAAAAACGTGTGGCTGTTAGAGTAGTGGCGCCAAACTTTGTGCGCAACGGTAAACAAGCATTTTAAAAAAACGGAACAAGGAACAAGAACAATGAGCAATATTCCGACAGAACTGAAATACGCCTCTTCACACGAATGGATCCGCAAGGAAGAAGACGGTAGCTACACAGTAGGTATCACTGAGCACGCCCAAGAGCTGTTAGGTGACATGGTTTTCGTTGAACTCCCAGAAGTTGGCGACACTGTGACTGCGGGTGAAGACTGTGCTGTAGCTGAATCAGTAAAAGCGGCGTCTGACATTTATGCCCCCATTTCTGGTGAAGTGATTGCCGTGAACGAAGCGCTGGAAGATTCGCCAGAACTCGTTAACAGCAGTGCTTACGGCGAAGGCTGGTTCTTCCGCGTAATGCCTTCTGACGAATCAGAAGTCGACGCTCTGCTGGATGCTGAAGGCTACCAAGCTGTCATCGACGAAGAATAATCGTCGACGCTAACGAAGCCCTAAGGGGCTTCGTTTGTTTTAGCGCAAGATTGACATAACAACAGTCCGTTAATCAGTACCCTACAGTTCTGAATTTCGGCAAATCTGGAACAAGGTTTATCATGACCAAGCAAACCCTCACTCAGTTAGAACAGCACGATTTATTCCTACGTCGTCATATCGGCCCAGATAGCAGCCAACAGCAAGCCATGCTGAACTATGTTGGTGCTGAGTCTCTGGACGATCTGACCGCGCAAATCGTGCCTGAGTCGATCCGTTTAAGCCAAGATCTGAGCATTGGTGATTCCTGCGGCGAAGCCGAAGGCATTGCTTACATTCGTGGTTTAGCGAAACAAAACCAAGTATTTAAGAGCTATATCGGTATGGGTTACTACGGCACTCAAGTGCCAAACGTGATCCTGCGTAACGTATTTGAAAACCCAGGTTGGTACACGGCTTATACGCCATATCAGCCAGAAATCGCCCAAGGCCGTTTAGAAGCCATTCTAAACTTCCAACAAGTGTCGATGGACTTAACGGGTTTAGATTTGGCTTCTGCTTCTTTGTTAGATGAAGCAACTGCTGCTGCCGAAGCGATGGCGCTGGCAAAGCGCGTTTCTAAAGCGAAAAAAGCCAATATCTTCTTCGTTGCCGATGATGTGTTCCCGCAAACCTTAGACGTAGTGAAAACCCGCGCTGAGTGTTTTGGTTTTGAAGTGGTGGTTGGCCCTGCATCTGAGGCCGTTAACCATGAGCTGTTTGGTGCTTTGTTCCAATATACTAACCGTTTCGGTCAAATCACTGACTTCAGCGAATTATTCGCAACTCTGCGTGCGAAGAATGTGGTTGTGACTGTGGCCGCCGACATTATGTCCTTGGTATTACTGAAATCACCGGGCGCTATGGGCGCCGATGTAGTATTCGGTAGTGCACAGCGTTTTGGCGTACCAATGGGCTTTGGTGGCCCACACGCGGCCTTCTTCGTTGCCCGTGACGAGCACAAACGTTCTATGCCTGGCCGTATCATTGGTGTGTCAAAAGACGCCCGTGGTAACCGCGCACTGCGTATGGCAATGCAAACTCGTGAGCAACATATCCGCCGCGAAAAAGCCAACTCAAACATTTGTACTGCACAAATTCTGCTAGCGAATATGGCGTCTTTCTACGCCGTATTCCACGGCCCAGATGGCCTGAAAACTATCGCATCACGCATTCACCGTTTCGCCGACATTTTAGCGGCAGGCTTAAAAGCGAAGGGCGTTAACTTAGTCAACAACACTTGGTTTGATACTGTTAGCATCAAAGGCTTAGATGTTGCTGCCGTCAATGCACGCGCACTGGCTGCTGAAATGAATCTACGTTTCGATGCCGATGGTATTGTGGGCGTGAGCTTAGACGAAACCACATTACGCACAGATATCGAAGCCCTGTTCGATGTGATCTTAGGTGCCGGCCATGGTTTAGATGTTGCTGCGTTAGACGCGCAAATCGTGAGCCAAGGTAGCCAATCGATTCCGGCGGCACTCGTGCGCCAAGATGCGATTTTAAGCCACCCAACCTTCAATCGCTATCAAAGCGAAACCGAGATGATGCGTTATATCAAACGTCTTGAAAGCAAAGACTTAGCACTTAACTACTCGATGATTTCACTGGGCTCTTGCACCATGAAGTTAAACGCAGCGGTTGAAATGCTCCCAGTGAGCTGGCCAGAATTTGCCAACATGCACCCATTCAGCCCACTGGATCAAGCCAAAGGCTTTACTCAGTTGATTGAAGAGTTGTCGACTTGGTTAGTGAACATTACAGGCTATGACGCTGTGTGTATCCAACCTAACTCTGGCGCTCAAGGTGAATACGCTGGCTTGTTGGCCATCAAGAAATACCATGAGTCACGTGGCGATGCGCACAGAAACATCTGTTTGATCCCGCAATCTGCCCACGGTACTAACCCTGCATCGGCACAATTAGCCGGTATGCAAGTGGTGGTGACGGCGTGTGATAAGCAAGGTAACGTCGATTTAGAAGATCTGAAGACTAAAGCTGCCGAAGTGGCTGAAAACCTGTCTTGCATCATGATCACTTACCCATCGACCCACGGTGTGTATGAAGAATCTATCCGCGAAATCTGCAACATAGTGCATCAGCACGGCGGTCAAGTGTACTTAGACGGCGCTAACATGAACGCTCAGGTCGGCTTAACGTCTCCTGGCTTTATCGGTGCCGACGTATCACACCTTAACCTGCACAAAACCTTCGCGATTCCACACGGCGGTGGTGGTCCAGGTATGGGCCCAATCGGCGTGAAATCACACTTAGCCCCATTTGTTGCGGGTCACGTTGTGGTGAAACCGGGCCGCGTGAGCGACAACAATGGCGCCGTATCAGCCGCACCTTACGGTAGCGCGGGCATTCTGCCGATCAGCTGGATGTACATTAAGCTGCTTGGTTCAAAGGGCCTGAAAAAGTCGACCCAAACTGCGCTGTTAAACGCTAACTATGTGATGAAGAAGCTGTCTGAACACTACCCAGTATTGTTCCGTGGCCGTAACGATCGCGTCGCGCACGAATGTATTATCGACCTACGCCCACTGAAAGAAGCCTCAGGCGTGACCGAAATGGATATCGCTAAGCGTTTGAATGACTACGGTTTCCACGCACCAACCATGAGCTTCCCTGTTGCGGGAACTCTGATGATTGAGCCGACGGAATCTGAGTCTAAGGTGGAACTCGATCGTTTCATCGACGCTATGGTGTCAATCCGCGCTGAAATCGCCAAAGTGGAATCGGGCGAATGGCCAGCGGACAACAACCCGCTGCACAACGCACCGCACACTATGGCCGATATCATGGACCCAGAGTTTGATACGCGTCCATACAGCCGCGAAGTGGCCGTGTTCCCAAGTGCAGCAGTACGCACTAACAAGTTCTGGCCAACCGTGAATCGTATTGATGATGTTTACGGCGACCGGAACTTAATGTGTAGTTGTGCCCCATTATCAGACTACGAATAATTAATAATGGCTACTTGGCCTAGATAATTCGGCGTCAGCCAACACTTTTCGCTACTCATTGACACCAGTCAACTCCGTGGCGAAAAGCATCGGCTTCCTTGCCTTATCGTCGGCAGTAACGCCATTATCATTCTTCGGCTTCAGCGAATTTGAAGCATAAAAAAGCGACCGAAAGGTCGCTTTTTTTGTTGCCTGCCGCAGGATTCTGCATGCTCTTGTCGCTCTTGTATGAGCTACACCTGTGACTCGCCGTGCTTATGCTTAAATAAAATAGCCCCTGTAGGCTCTACTAAAACATCATATTTTAGAAGGTCACTGGTGCAACAATGCTGGATTTGGTGCAACTGTTCAGATGGGCGTTATGCCTGTTCTGACATTAATATCTTGTGCAGTTAACTATGAAATTTAGATATGTACTCACATATAAGTCTCGCAGATAAAATAGAACCTATATCATGATAGTCATCATCTTTATCTTTGTTACCTAAATCAATAACCGTTTTGGCAGCTAAAAAGCTAGGCTTGCAAGTTGCTTGTAGGGCTGCTTCATGTAGTGCTTGAATTTCCATTTCCAAACCTAGCATTTTTCTATATTGGTCTTTGATCTCTAGCATCATTGCTTCATCAGCAATTACAGTCGATCCTGAAGCAATAGCACCAGGTAAAATTTGAGACTTTTCTAAAAGTTTATTTCCAATAAAACCATACTTAATTTTTTTGACGATTTCTTGATTTTCTATGAATTGTTCAATACGTGTTATAACTTCATCGGGCTGCCATGATTGATGAGGTTGCTGTATAAATTTACCATCTTGATATTTACCTTCTTGATAATTCCACGCAACAGTACATACGATAACGTCTAACATGTTTACAGAGCCACTTTTTCCAGCACAAATGCCGCTCATACCAACAAATTCGGGCTTAAACATTTCTATTGCTCGAGTTGCGGTAATCGCCATGCTTACTAAACCCATATTACTTGGCTTAATACACAATCCCTTTTTATTATTGATTGTGATTTCTTGACAATTTAGACCATGTATTTCTAAGTGTTTTCCAAGTTTTGCATGTGTTTGATGGAAAGCGTTACGCTCTTTTGTTAATGCACAAAATATTAAAAAATCAAACTTAATAATTTGAGCAATTCGTTCTAATTTCTCTTTAAGCGCACTTTCCCATGGTCTACGCTCATCTGAATAACTTACGAAAGTTATCCCATTTTCATTGAATAATGTTTTATCCTCAGAGTTTGGGAGTGCTGTTAAAACAATAGCTTCGGTAAGTTTGTTTTTACTTTTGTTTTTTGCATAAATTATGTCGTTTGAAAAATTATAATCTTCGCCATTAGTTGTATCTGCTGGCATGTAAATGTCAAATATTATTAAGTCGAATTTTGTATTGTAAATTGGGTTGTAAGCATCTCTCATGCCTTCTACATGAACAATATTTAACTCATCAATAATATCTTGTTGCTCATGCCAACTTTTTATACATTCTTCGAGATTATCGAACTTGTCTTTGTTGTCTTCAATAATTAAAATATTCATTCTTGTAATAGAAACCTTTTAGTAGATATTTTCCATTGATTATCTTCACTATCAAATGAGTCGACAGTTAGTTTGGTGAAATTAAACTTCTTTTGAATTAACTCTGCCACTTCTGATATGTGAAAATAATCATTGTTTATTAGGATTTGCGGGTACTGAGTCAAAATTATAATAGGTATGTTAACCTTTTCTAGATATGAAAGTTCTCGGATAACTTCCATCCCGCCTGATGGTAGTGCTAATGATGTTCCTTCGCCTAGTTTTGCTACGTGACTAGGTAAAGACATATCTAAAATTATTTTTTCTGGAGTGTTTTCATTCAAGTATTTAATGGTGTCAGCTACTGCTAGCTTTACAATTATATCCTTATCAAGTATTCCATTATCCGTTATAAATTTTTTAATTTCAGAATACTTAAAATTATCATCCTCTACTATTAATATAGTCATGTTAGTAGTCCAACTCTATAGAGAACATTGCAGTGATTTTTGGAGGGCAGCTATTATCATCAAAGCTGTAATCTAAATTATGTATTAATTTTTCAAACTCCATACTTTTTAGTTTTATGATTCCACTGTTACCTTCAATAATGTTGGCATCGCTAATGTTATTGCTTGTTAACTTATCTTTTATTCTCTTCTTGGCTATGCAGTGTGCTTCATTGCTTACAGATTCAGAAGTTATTTTTATCGCAAGAGATTTTATCTCATCCTTGCTCTTTGGTTGAATTACTTCATAATTTAAAACTATTAATCCATTACAATTACCATGCTCTGCAATGTTATTTATTATAACTGTTAAAGAGTCGTATATAACAAAATAATGGCCTCCTGTTAGCATTTGAGTTGTATTTTCATCTTGTATTGTTGGAGAGAATTTTGGTTTTTGACTCTTAATTTCATTAACTACAACTTTCAATAATAATGATATGTCAGCGCTTTGAGTTGCATATGAAGGTTTGTTAAACCAAGAACAAACCATTGAGAATTTCTCTTCTGTGAGAGCATTAATTTCATTGGAAAACTTCTGAGATAACCGTCTGTTGATTAAGCGATTCTGGTCTTTAATGTTAAAAACTGATACACTAGATTTTACTTTTAAGATATGTTGTCTAGCTTTTGCTAAATCTCCATCAATTAAACGCCAACAATAGTCAGTAATTAATGCAGGAGCTAAGGCTACATTATCAATTTTCATATAAGACTTATACAGGGCATTGACTAATGAATTAGCTATTATAAATTTTTCCTCATTATCAATTAAGGGTGATAAAAGACCTTTTTTCTTTTTGTCACTTTTAATGTGGAAAAATTCGCCAATTAACTCATCAAAGCTTGCTATATATATATCCAACCATTTCTCCCATTCTTCAACAAAATATTGGTCAGAAAAAAGAGGCTTAAACTCTTGCTCCAAGGCCAAAGCCTTTACTTCTTCAACACCAGTACCTTTCGCTGTTCCATGTCGTATTCTTCTACCAAGGTAAGAATTAATACCATATATTTTATTATTAACGAATTCATTGTAAGAGTCAGAAATAGCTATTCCAATAGAGTTCTCTGGGTTTAGGTTTGATGTTAGGTTGGACCATTCTAAATTTATTTTTCGATTTTCTAATATATCTAAGTTGTCAAACTGAAGTGCTAGTTGGTTATTTATGTTGTCAGTTATCCATTGTATTACGCGTGCTGGTTCCGCATATATCCTTGAATCATCTATATGCTGTCTGTGTTTATTGATTTGAATATCAATTCTTGTATTTTTTGCTCTGTCATGATATTTTTTCTCTCCTGTAATATCACCATACCAGTCAAATAAATCAGCTCTAATATATAGGGCTTGATTTGGTCGTACATCAATATTAAATAATCTACTGATAAATATTTCATCGAATGACATCAAAAAATAATCTGTTATTGAGGGAGATATCTCGTAGAATGATTTTAATGTTTCTAAAATATCTCCGTCAAATTTACTTGCGCATAGGTTTTGAAACACTTTACGTAATTCAAAGTCAGCATCATCGTCGCCACCTAGTGATGATGCAGTTAATAAACATAGAGCAATTAACTTTACCTCTAAATTTTCCGTCCTGTTTTTAATAGTCTCAATATATTCTGGTAAGCAAAGTGACGCAATGTCACGAGTTCTTGACATTAATTTTATAAAAATAATTTCATCATCTTTGTTATTTATCAAGCAGCCATCAACTTTATTAATTAGATAGTCGAATGCTGAAGAGTTCTCAAATATTGAACAGCTTTTTTTATCAAATTTATTCAAGTTTATAGAGTGTGATTTAGTATCTTCATATCTTAAATCAGAGATGCAGTTTAAACTACCAAAATACTCTTTAATTACCTCTGATTCATATGCGGTTTTAATTCTTAATGTTGTATCTGGTAGATTAAAATAAGGGGCGTGGACTGTTTTGTATTTTAAGCAATCATCCTGCTCAATTAATAGATAAGCTTCTCTGTAAAAGCTAATGTCAAAATCAGAGTCGGGTGAGTTTTGATAGTATGATAGGTTGATTTTTATTAATGCTATTTCATTTAGTATTGCTTGGATTTCTATCGGGAATGAATATTCTTCAGTATGAAACTTCATTCTTTTTGTAAGGCTAAGATATAATAGTGAGTCTAGTAGTGAGTATGATAAGTGTGCATTTAAGTTTTTAATAAAATCCTCTTCATTGCTTGGCGAGTGACTAATAAAACTTAAAAGAATTCTTTTGCTGTAATCTTGTATATTTGCATTTGATATTTTTGAGCATATAGTAAAGTAATCAGCTCTGTCACTGATTATTTGTTTTACACCATCATTAATATTTGTTAAATTGCTAATCTGAATTTTATTTAGAATTTCATCGATTAGCGTTGCATAATGGCTATGTTCGTGAATATATTCCAGTCTGTTCTTTAAAAAAATTAAAAGTCTGTATAAAACTAATGAAACCCCCTTGTTGTCTATCAGTTTTATACAATTGTTTATTGCTTCTTTGAAGTTCTTATTATTAATGTTTGAGTATATTTCTTTGACTATAATTAGACATTTTTTCAAGTTTTCACTGCTGTGGTTTATTATTTGAATTATTTCATTTTGGTTGTATTCGCATATGTCAATTAACTTCTTAGGTACTTGGCTGTTAAAATGTCTTGTTAGTGAGTTGTTATTGTATATCGGACTTGTTCTTAATATCGTTAAGGCTTGTTTTGTGTTGTGTTTGGTTGTTGTTTTTTCTATTTTAATTAATGCTTTTTCAATATCGTAGTAGTTGCTTAGCGCTCCAGGTAGTCCTCTAAGTATATTTCTGGCTAGAGGGTGTGAAACTTGAAGTAGATCATTTATTGTTTTCATTTATAAACCTTAATTTTTTTATTTTTATGGAATCCATATCTGGGAATATTTTATAGTTATTGATTTTTGAATTTTTGAATTTTTGAATTTTTGAATTTTACTTCCCGACCTCGCGCTTACTCAAACACCTTTGTGCGACTTGATAAATAATTTGTTCTACTTGTTGCTGGGTAAGGGCTTGGGTTCTGAGTGTTGGGATAGTGCCGACTAATTGTTTGTGGTTGACGATCGGGAACGGTGGTTTTGATTGACTCGTGACATACCAGCCGGGGAATACTAGGACTGGGGTTGAGGATACTGGTGTTCCTGTGGCTTTGGTTAACCATTGGCTGACCCATTGGGCTTGGCGCTGCGCTTGTTCGATTGGTTTGGTTTCTGTCCACGAGGGGAAGTTTAAGCGCCCGTCTTTGTAAAATACTTGATAACCTTTTTTACCAGAGCTTGGGCCATTTCCATTGGTTTGGAGTAGGTCTTTGTTCCGTTTATGGCGGCCTTTGGTTTCAATCGCGAATACGCCATTTTTGCCGATAACAAGATGGTCGATATTAAAGCCGTCGGCTTGCACATCGTGAAACACTTGATAACCGAGTGCTTGTAAGCCTATGAGTTCATTGGCTGTGGCAATTTCAGCGGTATGACCGAGGCGTAATTTGATGAGCTTGGAAAAGAGTTTCCAGGTTTTAATGCCGAAGTAAATTACTCCTATTAAACCTGTTAAGGCGAACAACCAAGGGAATTTTCCGACTATGATATGCGCTTGGATGCTGCTGGCGGCAAATGGAAGGCAAACAATTAATAGTCCCATCATCATGCAGCCGATTAAATCTAATTGCAGATCATGGATTTGCTCTTGTAAGCCATAGGCGGGGATACGGGTCAGTTGCTCACGATCAACGGGCAGCTTGACGGTTGCATCGCGATGTTTGAGCAACACATACATCACACCCACTGTGACAAGAAGGCCAGACAGAAGTATCCCGTAGGATAAAAGAATGCTGCTGAAATCGGTCATTTACGTCCCTGAAGTAATGCGAGTCAATAGTTAACCCGATGACATAACCCGTTAATAAAATTTACTTATCATTTTGGAAAGTGGTGGCAGACTTGTCTGCTTAGAGTTTGGGTGCACATTGCTGATTTGCTTCTTCTTCCCTAAATGGCGTGCTCGATGATTGAGTTCGAGTTTGCCCTGCATTTTCCTGAGTGGTCACACTTTTTACTTTGTGGTCACACTTTAACCCGCTCTGTGCGGTTTAATCAATGCGTTTTATCACAAAAACGTATTTTAAATAACAACTTGTAGACAAATTACTCTGGTGAAAAGATCTGATAGGCATCATTTTTCGCGTCGCGTTTTTAGATTCTGATATTTTTCCTTACTAAACTTGCAGATCTACACAAGTGTTAAACAAGATTAAGCACTTCATGTAAATAACTGCCCGTAGTAAGGATATTTTATATTGCCTCATCGGACCAGTTTCAAGTGTCAACATACTAATTATAATATTTTTTTGAGTTTTTTATCATTATTCTCCCATACTTAATATTTATTCTGATATTGGCTGTGACAAAACTTATTAGTCTGTTGAATTACTAGGTTTCTCAATTTTAATTTTATGGCCAATTTATGTGTGTTGATTTTATTTTTGTTAAGGAAATGTATGAATAAGGCTTTATTATTTTTTTCATTAACCCTACCTTTTTCAGCTGCTTGGGCTGCTAATGAAACGTTTAGGGATGATATGGAGAGCCAAACTAACATATTGGAAACGCTTAGATCTGCGGATATCGATGATATAGATGATATAGATGAGACAGATGGTCCAGATAACCATTTGGAAGCTGGTCACAGTCATACTTATATTCGTTGTTGGTATAGATTAGATCAAACGCATAATAATCCTGCAACTGAACATAGATGGGCAAAGCAAAAGGACAGTGATGAATATTATTCTATTCAAGGCGCTTGGAGACATAAGCTTTCGGGTAAAAATATGTTTTATACAGAGACGTCACAAGATGAAATCATGCAACGGTGTGTTGATACATTAGGGGTTTCAAGCAACGAAGTCGCAGACATTACCTTCTTTGCTGCTAATGAAAAATTGTCATTTAATCAGACTATCTGGACGCAAGATAAGGCGGATCAAGGGAATAAAATTAACAAAATTATCGCATTTGGTGATAGTTTGTCTGATACGGGAAATCTATTTAATGGTTCTGAGTGGCGATTTCCAAATCCTAACTCTTGGTTTTTAGGGCATTTTTCTAATGGATTTGTATGGCCAGAATATTTAGCTAAATCACAGAATATTCCTCTGTATAATTGGTCTGTTGGCGGGGCCGCAGGTATTGATGAATATAAGATTATTCCCGGTTTAGGTCATCAAATACAATCCTATTTTCATTATTTAAAAAAGGCTGAAAATTACCAGCCTGCAAATACGTTATTTACACTTGAAATTGGCCTTAATGATTTTATGAATTATGATCGTGAGGTTAAAGATGTGAGTCAGAATTTAAGTGATGGGTTAAAACGTTTAGTTGATGAAGGCGGGGCTCAGCATATTATTTTATTCACGTTGCCTGATGCTACGCGCGCACCACAGTTCAAGTATTCTACTCAAGAGAATATTGTAAAAATAAAATCAAAAATTGAAGAGTTCAATGGCTTTATTAAACAGCAGGCTCTGTTGTATCAAGCAAAAGGTATAGATCTAGTGTTGTTTGATGCTCATTCTATCTTTGATGAAATTATTCAAAATCCTAAAGAGTATGGTTTTGTTAATGTCACAGATGCTTGCTTAGATATCAATAGAGATAGTAGTAAGGATTATTTGTTGTCACACAGCTTAACAAAAGATTGTGCCTACTATGGCTCTGATAAGTATCTGTTTTGGGGGATCACTCATCCAACGACTGCCGTGCATAAAGTTTTTGCGGATAAGATTATTGAAACAGGTTTTTTTAATCGTCATTAACAGAATAGTCGGCGAGTAAGATATTTTGGTTAAATATATCTCTAAATAATCAATAATATGGAGGTAAGCCAGTCAAAGCTGCTTTACCTCCATGAGTCAATTGAGTCAGTTGTAATTTAAGCCAGTAAAGCCACATCTTTTTGCATTTTTTAGCACCGCTTTTAAATTGCCCGAATAATGCTGATACTTTGAACTGTGGTGAAATCATGTTACTTGACGTGTTGCTCGCCGAGTAGAATGAGCTGCTAAGTAGTATTAGCTAGCTTATGCTTTGTTTTATTTTATTGAAGAAATTGCTCGCAAGGCCAATCGTGAAGACAAGTATTAAAGGTGCGTTTGGGGAAGGCCGCTTTAAATCTCAAGCGCTGTTAGACGAGTAAGCGCTGCTCGCTTACATGATGTACATGAATTCAAAAAGCAGCATAAGGGTAAAAAATCGAGTCAAGCTTAACATCCTTAAACTCAGGATGTGTAGTGTTCATGGATTTAGTTTATGTTTAGTCCGCGGTCAGTATGAGTGGCGACTCTTCAGCTGCGTGAGTTTTTGCTGGTAAGGCTGCATGTATAGTGCTGCGAATAAGCTCTAGCTGATAGCTGCGTTTGGCATCGAAGCGGATTAATGGCAGTTTGGCGCTTTTGCAGGCTTGCTCGATGAGGAGGTCGCGTTGCTGAGTACGTGTTTGCTTATGGCTTTTATCGTCGAGTTCGATGGCGGCGATAACTTCAAGTGTATTTTTGTCGCAGAGTAAGTAATCGAAGTGCTTGGCTGAAATTCTATTAAAGGCAATTTGCCAGTGTTTGCGGTTCATGCCTTTTTCTGGGGTGATAACGTCGGCGATACGCACTTTGCCCAGAACTCGGAATTGTTCGCCTACAGCTTGATCTAATATCCCGAGAAAGGAGCGTTCAGCACTGGAAAATAGGGCGTCTTGTTTACGGTAGCGATAGTTATTATCTGATGATGGGATAAGCAGATTAGTGAAAATGCGTAAGAGTAGCGGCACGAAAATGATAATCGCCAAACCCAGCCCGATAAGTATTAATTGATTCGAATTCATCATTACATCCTTGTTTAGTATTGTCATTGTAACTTGCTAAGTACATATCTGTTAGCTGCTAGTACTTTTATGCCAAAAATAATGAGTCTTTGAGTGTAGTGGTCACATATTGTTAGCCACTACATCAACAGTCGTACCGATATTATCAGTACTCATACGTCTTAACTATAAAACGCTTCAACTGTGCCTTTTACTGTGAGTAAAAGAGGTTGGCCGCGACGGTCTAAGGATTCATTATGGATGGCCATTTATTTTAATGTTTTATGCACTTTAGTTTTCGATTTTTTGAGTTATGCTAAATGCAGCATATAAATTTGCGGGTATCTCTATGTATTTTAAAAGTATCCTTGTTTCGTTGCCTTCTGTTTACGCAATTTTGTGTGTACTTGGTTGTGGTTTTTTCGCGGGCATCATTGTCGCCGCTGAGGTGCAATCGGCTACTTTTTCTAACGTGTTACGTGCCGATTTTCGGCATCGTCCTCCTGAGATGGTGCTTGATGAGCGAACTAATACTATGACGAGTCCGTTAAAGGATATTCTTGAGGAAGCGGCGGCTAAGGTCGGTTATCGCGTCGAATGGAGCGCGCGTCCTTTTGCACGCAGCATTCATGAGTTGCGGGTAGGCACGGTCGATATTGTGCCGCGCACGATACGAGACGAAGAGCGAGAGGCATTTGTACGGTTTCTTGGTCCTATCGGCACTCAGACTCGCGATATTTTGTTTCTCGTAAAAGCCGGCGAGGAAGGACGGATTAAGTCCTATGAGGATTTGTATCAGCTTACTGTAGGGGTTAAACGGGGCACAGTTTATTTTGAGCGTTTTAATACGGATCCCGCGCTACGTAAAATTGAGTCTACCGATGATGAAAACATGGCTCGCATGTTTATCATGGGGCGTTTTGACACTATGGTAGTGCTCGATCGTGCCGCCATTGAGAATGCCTTCAAGCAGCTCGGTTACGATCGTTTTAGCTATGCCGATTACCGTCAGTCAAATCGGATCGAACATTATTTTGGTATGTCCCGTAACTCTACCCATGCTGCTATTTTCGATGAACTTAATCGGGCGCTGCTTGATATGGCTGCATCGGGCCGTGTAAAACAGATTTACCAGGCCTATGGTTTAGCCGCAGAAGTAGAATAGGCAAACAAAAACGGCCAATATTAATTGGCCGTTTTTATGATCCAGCTCTTTGCGCTAAAGCTTAACGATAAAAGGCTTCAACTGTGCCTTTTACTGTGAGCAAAAGAGGTTGGCCGCGACGGTCTAATAATTCATTATGGATGGCCATTTATTTTGTTTTTATTTTGTCTGCCATTTATTTTTTTTATAAACAAAATGCTTGCTGCGATAGGGATGATTTGTTATTACTGGCGCATGAAAAAAATATACGTAAGCGCAATTAACACCACCACTACCACCACGAGAATTCTCGGGGGGTAGTTTTTTGCGTCTTTAAAAAAACCCTCTGAGCGAAATCGCCAGAGGGTTTTTTTATACCTTGGTTTTGTATTTCGCTCAGATTTTACTTAGGAGAGAATGATGAAAACACATCGCGAAATTGCAGAACAACTTGACCTATTTCACTCTGAACCACAGGCGCCGGGTATGATTTTTTGGCACCCGAATGGCTGGGCGTTATTCCGAGACATTCAAGAGCACATGAGGCGCGTGTATCGCCGAAATGGTTTTGAGGAAGTGAACACGCCTGTTTTTATGAAGAAGGAGTTATGGCAAACGTCTGGGCATATGGACATGTTTGCAGAGAACATGTTTTTCGGTGGCGGAAAGGAAAACATGGATGAATATGTGTTAAAACCCATGTCTTGTCCTGCCCATATTTTGCTGTTTAAGCGCGGGGTACATAGCCATAGAGATTTGCCACTGCGACTATTTGAGTTTGGCTTAGTGCACCGTAATGAATCCTCAGGCTCGTTAAATGGTTGCCTGCGCGCACGCCAGTTCACTCAGGATGATGCCCATGTTTTTTGCTGTTGGTCTCAGGCAGAGGAGGAGATACGTGGTTTTCTCCAGCGTGCAAAGCAGGTTTATGGTGATTACGGCTACCATAATTTAGACGTAAAAATATCGACTAAACCTGAGAAGGCATTAGGCAGCGATGAACAATGGTGCCGAGCACAAAAGCTACTGGATTCAGCCTGTCAGATTGAGGGCTTTGATGCCGAGTATCAAGCTGGCGAAGGGGCTTTTTATGGTCCCAAAATTGAATTGTCACTGACAGATTCTATGGGAAGACGCTGGCAGTGTGGAACTATCCAGTTTGATTTCAATTTGCCTGAAAGATTCGATGTTCACTACACAAATGAGCAAGGTGAATTCGAACGGCCAGTGATTATGCACCAAGCTATGTATGGTTCTATCGAGCGTTGGTTGGGGATTCTCTTGGAAGTCTCACAGGGTAACCTGCCGGATTGGTTGCATCCCGTGCCTGTTGCTATCGCTTCAGTGAATGAGTCAAACAGCCAATTTGTCCGTCAGTTAGCCGCACTATGTTTAGCACGAGACATGCGAGTGTTGATTGATATCAGTCAACACTCAGTTGCCCGCAAAATGAAACGTTTTCACAAGCAAAAAGTGCCTTATATCTTAACGGTTGGGGATAAGGAGGAGGCTGAAAATAGGGTTTCAGTTAAGTGCCGCAAAGACGGTGTGATGACACACATCCCTCTTTTTGAATTAGCTGACTACCTCGCGGATAAACTAGAATGCAAGCTATAACGTAAGGAAGACTGTGTTTGTTATCTAAGGCTAGCTAGGGTTCCCACGGCTAGCCTTTACTCATTTTATGATCCGGCTCTTTGCGCTAAAGCTTAACGATAAAAGGCTTCAACTGTGCCTTTTACTGCGAGTAGCAGTGGTTGGCCGTGGCGGTCCATGATTTATTGCGGATGACCATTTATTTTTTGTTTAAATTTTTTCAAAGGTAACATTTTTAGGAGGGAAACTATTAGGTAATGATCCTGATCTTATTTTTCTTAACAATAAACCAGTCAATAGAGAGGTTATATTTTCATCAAAATATTCTACATCTGGCGATCTAGATGCGATTATTGCAGTGCCCCATGTCTCACTGTCTTTTAGATCGGAAACAACCCAAAATATGCAATCACCATTATCCGTTACGCCTATTGGTAAAAGGCCATTAATTTCTGGATAGAGATTATATTTAAAATACTCTGGGTCTTCATTATTAAGGTAATTGAAATCCTCAATGATTGATTTCTTCTGCTCAAAAAAATCAAGGTCACAATTCGTAGTAAATGGATTGAATATCGCTATAAAATCGGCAATTCTTCCTGTGCCATAACGATTAATAAACGCAATGTAATCCCTGGGAAAACTAAGACCTTCATCTATAGAAGGCCAAACTTTACCAATCCCAGATTCATTAGGGAAGTTAGGGGGAGTTAAAATGCTATTTAATACAGATAGGGTCATGATCTACATTCCACGAGGATTAAGAAGAGCAATGCTTTCAAAGAAACCACCACTACCTTGAGCATTCACTGTTATACCTGCCGGTATTCTGGAAGAACCTTTATATATTGGAGTTACCGAGACATCAACTATTTCTCCTCTCTCTCTAACGCTTTTCTCTAGCGAATCCCCAAATAAACTTAATGATATTCAAATAAGTAGGCATGCATAATGCTATTTGATTTAATCCATTTCGCCAAAAACCGACTAGATAGCTGTTCCGAATAGTCGTTCACTGCACTGGTGCCGTTTCAGCAAGTAGTATTGAATTAGTATCATTTGCTGCTGGGCAAACAAAAACGGCCAATATTAATTGGCCGTTGTTATGATCCAGCTCTTTGCACTAAAGCTTAACGATAAAACGCTTCAACTGTGCCTTTTACTGTGAGCAAAAGAGGTTGGCCGCGACGGTCTAAGGATTTGCTTGGCACTTTTACCCAACCTTCACTGATGCAATATTCTTCGACATCAAAACGCTCTTTGCCGTTGAGCTTAATACCGATATCGTGCTCGAAAATTTCTGCCACATGGTGTGGGCTGCGTGGGTTAACGGAAAGGCGATCCGGTAAAGCAGGTAATGATATTGTGTCGGTCATGGTCGTGATCTGTCGTTGTCTATAGTGAAAAAGCGTGCGCTATTGTAGGCAATCCCAGCGTAACGCTCAAGACTTTAACTGTGACTGATTACGCGCCTTGCGTTACAAGGTTAGGTTGTCCTGTTAGGACACCGCTGTTAGGACACTGTGCCGCAGCTGGAAAAGGCTTTCAGCACTCGGCCGTTTTCTCTGCCCATGACTGAGCGCAAATAAACCTTGGCTAATGTGTCGGCATTGATTGCACTAAAACCGGAAAAATAGTCCTGATAGCTCGCTAACGATTCGCTTAATACCGTTGGGCTGACAATGTTTATTCGCTGCTGTGCAGGTAATTCTCCCGCGACGGCGGTAACAAAATGCTCAAGTGCGCCATTGATTGTGGCGGCACTGATGCCATCTTTTACTGGGACATCGGCAATAATACCACTGGTCAGTGTAAAACTGCCCCCAGCGTTGAGGTATTGGCTACCTATTTGCACTAACTGTATCTGCCCCAATAACTTACTTTGGAGCCCTGTATACCAGTCTGCTTGGGTCATCGCGTTGAAGGGTTTAAACACGACATCACCCATGGCCGAAATCATTGCATCGACTTTACCGATTTTTTCTAGCCCTTGATGGAGTGAATGTTCATCCCGAATGTCTATCAGGACATCCCCCGTTGTTCGCCCTACCTGAATAACTTCATGCTGAGTTGAATGAAATAAGCGGACTATGGCTTGTCCGATTGTGCCTGATGCACCCACTACGACTATTTTCATGACATGCTCCTAAATTGAATACGAATTAAGGATAGTCTGGTTAATTAAATAGAAAAAGCGCATATAATCACCACATTGTTTCGTTAATAGGTTTAATTGATGAATCTCACTCATCTGCAGTCATTTATGCTGGTTGCCAAAATGCACAGTTTTAGCGCTGCGTCTGAACAACTCGGCGCTTCTAAAGGCTTAGTGTCGCGCCATGTTAAATCCCTTGAAGATGAAATGGGTTGTCAATTACTCCACCGAACCACTCGGCGAGTATCAATGACCGAAGCAGGGCATGCGTTATATGGTAAAGCCTGCGAAATCGAGAGGCTGGCCAATGAAGCTGGACGTTTAGTGCAGGATTTAACGCAGGACTCCTGTGGCACTTTAAAATTCACCGCTCCAACGGAACTGGGCAAAAAATTGCTGAGTCCTATGCTGCTTCAGTTTATTGCTGAGTATCCTCAAGTGAAACTCGAACTGTGTTTTGAGCAGAATATTCAAGATGTTGAGTTCGGCAAGTTTGATCTCGCCTTAAGAACAAGCATTGCGCACAGCGATAATCTGGTCGCCAGATATCTTGGCAGAATTCGTCATGTCTTAGTGGTTTCACCCGCACATCCCGCAGCCGCAGAAGTTCGTCACCCTGATGATTTACGCCATTATCGTCTATTGTCTTCGGGCGAAACACAGTGGGTGTTTGAACCGCTCGCGGGGGACAGTCTCACGCTCACTTTTGAGCCTGCACTGTGCAGTTCAAACTATGCCACTACGCATTTGCTTACTTTGAGTGGTACAGGTGTCGCTAGCCTGCCTTATTATTTGGTAGAGGAGGATATCGCTCAGCACAAACTCACTTTGCTCGTTCCCCAATGGCAATGCTATCCACATGAGTTGTATATGGTTTATGCCAAGCAGAGCCATTACCCAAAGAAGCTGCGTGATTTACAACATAAGCTACAAACTTGGTGCGAAACTCACTCAAAATATGTTGGTTAATGAGTAAAAGCATAATCGCATCAAATCTTATCCGGCAGAGGGCGGAGCTTTTAGAATAAAGTGAGGCAGAGTACACTGCCGCGCATTGAATTTTTGTATTTGAATGTAAAGTCGAGCAGGCTTTTACCATGCAGGCATAAAAGAGCGGCGATGAACCAAGCGTTATGAACGACGACATTAGTATCTCGCTGCCCTCGCTGATCCATCGAATTGGGCGGGAGGCGGTTAAACAAGCTCAAGCGATTGCAGCCCAATATGATTGCGAGCTTAAGCGTGTGCGGCGTTCGAGAAATTGGTGCATGGTTGGCGCGGCGATCAAGATCCAATCCTGCTGTGCGCATTTACAAAGTGAGCCATTGCTGGCGCAGCAGTTAACAGCTAAAGATGGCCAGTTTGGTTATCTTATCAAAAAGTTGGAGTCAGCCTTGCTGCAACATGCGGACAAACTTGAACCATTAGACGCTAAGCTGATTCGGCTTATCACAGACAACCCTGCGATTACCTTAGGTGAGTTGATGCAATTGACCCAATGCACAGTCACAGAGGCCAGATTGGCACGTTTTCAAGCTGACTCTTGGTAGTTTGTCTGCTGAGTGTTTTTGCTTTGAAGGTTTATTTATGGCTTGTTGTTTCTAACACTTTTATTTGATTTTCGATTTGCTCGGCTTCAGCGGTCAGCATTGAGTAGGATCTAATATCGCCTTTTCTCTGGGCATGCATAGCTTGTTCAAGCTTGGCGTTATATTGCTGAGTTAATTTTTTTAAGGGATTTTTCTTAAATATTGAGAACATGGCCATTTCTATTGGATTGGGTATTTGGACTTATATACGTAGGCAATGGGATTTAAGTTTTACTTTTTGAAATTAAAAAATCCCACGATCCCACAATCCTTCAATTCCACTGCCATCGGCCTCAGCAAGGCTGAGACCTTATCTTACATTTGCAGCAAACTAATGGGTTGCTATGTCTTATTTAGCTTACAACCCATTGAAAATATTTTAAATCTTAAACTGACCGACGAGCTTACCTAAGTTAATTCCTTCCTGCGACACGGTTTGGCTGACTCTGGCAGCATCTTCGCTGGAATGGAGTAACTCATTCACAATCTCTTGGATGGCGAACACATTACGGTTGATTTCTTCGGTCACAGAGCTTTGTTCCGTGGCCGCCGTCGCAATTTGGGTGCTCATGTCGTTAATTGCCGTGACCGCCGATGTCACTGAGCCTAGGCTTTCAGAAATTGCACGGGAAGAGTCTACCGAGCGCACGCAGCTTTGCTGACTTTCTTCCATCGTTTTTACTGCCAGTGCGACAAGCTTGTGCAGTTCAGATAGCATCTCATTGATTTCCAAAGTGCTTGATTGCGTTCGGCTCGCTAAGTTACGCACTTCATCGGCCACCACGGCAAAGCCTCGGCCCTGTTCTCCGGCGCGGGCCGCTTCGATGGCGGCATTTAATGCTAATAGGTTAGTTTGCTCAGCAATACCGCCAATCACTGACAGCACGTTGTTGATTTTTTTAGACTGTTCGCTCAAGGATTGAATACTGCCCGCCGCATTGTTGATTTGCGCCATGAGTGCCGAAATTTCTTCTAAAGAAGCATCGACGCAGCGCTGAGCATTGGCTACATCGCCAGTGGCAGCGTGAGTCGCTTCAGCCACTTGCGTGGTATTTTGCGCTACTTCGCTGGCGGTGGCTGACATTTCAGTGATGGCGGTAACCACTTGATCAGTTTCATTGTTATGACTGATGAGTTGGCTCGACATGACTTTGGTTTGATCGTGAATCGCGTTGGCGGCGGTTTTAACTTTAGCCGTCGCGTTTGCCACATCGCCTATGATGGTTTGGAGTTTATCGACAAACAGGTTAAAGGATTGACCTAGTTGTGCAATTTCATCTTCACCTTTAACAATAAGACGTTTGGTTAAATCGCCTTCGCCTTTAGCTATATCGTTTAAGTTATTCGCCATATTTTTAATTGGTGCGACCATACGTTGGGCGGTGATCAGAATAACAACGGTAGTAATCGCGGCGAGTAACAGCGCAATTAACAGAATGGCATAGGATTTTTCGATCATCTGCTCAGTGACTGTCGCACGATAATCCTCAACGACAGTGTCGATATCATCGATATAGACTCCCGTGCCTAGCATCCAGTCAGTGCCAGGGATCATCATGGAGTAACCGATTTTTTCAATTTGCTCATTGGTATTGGGTTTTTGAAAGTAGAACGAGAAGTTACCGTCCCCTTTTTTAGCGGCATCGAGTAAACCGACAATGATTTTAGTGCCGCGGGGATCTGTCATATCAATTTTATTTTGCCCTTCGAGGTTGGGCATGACGGCATGGAACAGGTTTTTACCTTGGGAGTCGTAAATAAAGAAGTAACCAGAACTGCCAAAACGGATATCACGTAGCGCTTGGTTTACATTGCCATTTTCTTTTAAAGACAACTGATACTGCACTATTCCTGCGGCAATTTCGGTGGCTTCTTTTATTTGTGTTTTACGTTCACCGATGAGCTTAGTTCTAAAGGTCGTCACTTCATCTGCAAGGGCGTCTTTTTCGACATAGTAAGAAACTGTCATGAGTACGAACAAAGTAAAAATTAAAGGGAATAACGACAACAGCAGTAATTTATTACGTAGGCTGAAATTAGACATGCTTGACGACTCCATGATGAACATCTCTTTTATTGCAGGGCAGTATAGCTAATTTCCCGCATTCTTAAGTGTTTAAGTTAACAAAAATGTAATGGAAATCGATAAAATGCGCGCTGTTGATTTATTCCAAAATCGTTAACTATGCTGTGAATCTAGGCCTTTCTTTTGATCTTTATCAACACTATATGGGCCCAATGAGTTCACTATATTAGCTAAAATTGATGCAAAATTAGCTAGAGCTGGTGCAGCCTGGTGTAGATAGTGGCGAACAGTAAGGGCAGGGTTGTGACGAATGAAAAGTTGATCCTAACGCTGAAAATCTGCATTACTGTAGGCATTTGTCTTATTGCGTTGGGCATCTACTTACATAACTTTAATGAAACTGTTGAGGCGATGGGCGTGCAAGGGATTATTATCAGCGCTATGTGTGTCGCCTTTGGCATGGCCTTGTCATTACCGACTAAGATGTATTTAACCTTTCTGTTGGTTAAGCGAGAAACTGAAAAACATCCATAATGTGTTTTTGCGCAGAGTGTTACTCTGCGACTCATTGGTTTCCTCGCCTTCTTGAGACTCAATCTAAGTACTCGCTTAACCCTGCTATTCAAACCGTCAAGCTCAGCCGTAAATGCCCTGATTATGGTTTTTAACATAATTAACCCAAGACTAATGGGCCAAAAACACCGATAATTCACCCTTAATGACTCATTACCAATGACGCGACTTGGTCGATGGGCTGCTACAGACTCGCATATTTAGTGGAAATCATATTCAATGGAAATCAAAGTTAATTTTCTCGACAATCTTAGACTTGAAGCCAAGTTTGATGATTTTACCGTGACCGCCGATCAGCCAATCCGCTACAAAGGGGATGGTTCTGCCCCTAGTCCGTTTGACTATTTCTTAGCATCGTCAGCCCTGTGTGCGGCCTATTTCGTGAAGGTATATTGCAAAGCCCGTGATATTCCAACGGATAACATTAGACTGTCGCAGAACAATATTGTCGATCCAGAAGATCGCTACAACCAGATTTTCCAAATTCAAGTTGAGTTACCCGAAGATATTTCAGAGAAAGATCGCGAAGGTATTTTGCGCTCGATTGACCGTTGTACCGTTAAAAAAGTGGTGCAAACGGGTCCTGAATTTAAAATTGAAACCGTTGAGAACCTAGATTCAGACGCCAATGCCATGTTGATGGGTCAGCCTAATGGCGCATCGAGCACCTTTATTCTGGGTAAAGATCTGCCACTGGAGCAGACTATTGCCAATATGACGGGCATGCTCGCCGATCTTGGAATGAAGATAGAGATCTCGTCATGGCGCAATATCGTGCCGAACGTGTGGTCACTGCACATTCGTGACGCGGCTTCGCCAATGTGTTTCACCAATGGTAAAGGCGCTACCAAAGAAAGCGCGCTGTGTTCGGCGCTCGGCGAGTTTATTGAGCGGTTAAATAATAACTTTTTCTATAATGATCAATTCTTTGGGACTGAAATCGCCAATAGCGAATTTGTGCATTATCCCAATGAAAAGTGGTTTGCGTTAGAGGAAGACGATGCGCTGCCAGCGGGTATTCTCGATGACTATTGCTTAGAGATTTATAACCCAGACGACGAGCTGTGCGGCTCGCACTTGATTGATACTAACTCGGGCAATATCAAACGCGGTATTTGTGCGATTCCTTACACCCGTAAATCTGACGGTGAAACGGTTTACTTCCCGTCGAACCTGATTGAAAACTTATTCTTAAGCAATGGCATGAGTGCGGGTAATAACCTGCAAGAAGCCCATGTGCAGTGCTTATCAGAGATTTTTGAGCGCGCTGTAAAACGTCAAATCATTGAGCAAGAAATTGTCCTGCCCGATGTGCCTATGTCTGTACTAGAAAAGTACCCAAGCATCCTCGCGGGCATTAACGGCTTAGAAGAGCAAGGTTTCCCGGTTGTGGTCAAAGATGCCTCACTCGGCGGCCAGTTCCCAGTGATGTGCGTCACCCTGATGAACCCGAAAACTGGCGGAGTATTCGCCTCCTTTGGCGCGCACCCAAGCTTTGAAGTGGCGTTAGAGCGCAGCCTAACTGAATTGCTGCAAGGCCGTAGTTTCGAAGGTTTAAACGATGTGCCAAAACCGACCTTTAACAGCATGGCGGTCAGCGAGCCTGAAAACTTTGTTGAGCACTTTATTGATTCAACAGGAGTGATTTCATGGCGCTTCTTTAGCAGTAAATTTGATTATGAATTCTGCGAATGGGATTTTTCTGGCACCAGCGAAGAAGAAGCCTGCGGCCTGTTTGGGATCTTAGAAGCGTTAGGTAAAGAGGTGTATATCGCCGAGTTTACCGATTTAGGCGCATCGGCGTGTCGTATTTTAGTTCCTGATTATTCTGAGATTTATCCAGTTGATGACTTGATTTGGGATAACACCAACAAGGCGCTGGCGTACCGTGAAGATATCTTAAATCTACATTCGTTAAGCACTAAGCAATTGGCTAATTTGGTTAACCGTTTAGAAGAAAGCCAACTCGATAACTACACGGATATTCGCACCTTAATCGGCATTGTATTTGATGAAAATACCGTGTGGGGAAAACTGACGATTATTGAGCTTAAGATCCTGATTTATTTGGCACTCGGTGCACATGAAGACGCGATTGAGCTGGTCGGTGAGTTCCTACAGTTTAACGACAATACCGTTAAACGTGGCCTGTTCTACCAAGCCATGAATGCTGTGCTGGAAGTGACCTTAGATGAAGAGTTAGAACTTGATGATTTTATCCATAACTTCAACCGTATGTTCGGTAAAGAAGTGATGGACAACGTCGTTGGCTCAGTCACAGGAAAAGTGCGTTTTTATGGCTTAACTAAGACCAGCATGCAGCTCGAAGGTATTGAGCCGCATTTAAGATTGATTGAAAGCTATAAGAAGTTGCATCAAGCCCGTAAAGCTGCGAAAGACCTGAATTAATTCTGTTATTTGGCATTAGCTTAATGTGTTTAAAAGCGAACCTTTTGGTTCGCTTTTTTGTTTGTTGCTCTTTTGATTCGCGCTTCTTATGAGCACTTGTGGCTATCACTTATTAAGGGCGCTTGTTATTGCTATGTGTGGTTTGAAATGTTCAGCCCGCTTAGGCTGTATTTGATATAACTCGATTTTTGCCGTTACGTTTAGCTTGATACAAGGCGGCATCGGCCCGCTTAAGCGTTTCTTCATATGACTTATCCAATGGTTCGATAGAAGCGACTCCAATGCTTACGGTGGCAAACAAGCCATTGACCGCATATTTTTGCAGCTCAGTGTAAAAGCAATCGCAGAGGTATTCTGCAAATTCAACCGCTTGCGAATGCTCTACCCCAGGTAGGGCAATCACAAATTCATCGCCACCAAAACGATACGCGCTATCGGTTTTTCTAAATTGAGTTCGGCAGGTTTCAGCAACTGCGATGATGATTTGATCGCCAGCATAGTGACCCAACTGATCATTGATGGACTTTAAGTGGTCTAAATCGAGGATCAAGATTGAGGTGGGAATACGGTGGCGCTGAAATATATCGAATTGAAAGGTTAAATCACGTTCTAAACGGCGACGGTTATACAACCCTGTCAGTTGATCGGTATCGCTTAGTTGACGAAGTTGCAGTTCAAGCTCATGCCGCTTGGAAATATTACTGGCGACCCAAAGCACCACAGGCTCATCATCAACCAGAAAGTCTAGTGCTTGAATGCGTCCCTCAAACCAAATGGGTTGTTCAGGGCCTATATCGGGTAAGCCTTTGACATCTTTATTGCTCAATTCATATTCTTCGATCAGTAATTTTCGGCTGGTTAATGCACTTTCGATAACCTGTAAAAAGTATTTGAGTTTATCAGTCTTTAACACATCGCTAAGATACAAGCCGATTAGGCCACTACCATCGTGGTAATAACGGTCATCTTTACCACCGAAGACGGCAATGTATTTACCACTTTTTGACAGAACAAAAGTAGGATCAGGAAGTGCATCAAGGACTAAAGCCATTTCTTCTATTTTGATCATCGATTAAAATCCCTGTGGAAAATCACCCAACCTTAAGTCCGCGTGTCCAAGTTATCATAGATAAACTACTCTTTGGCGCTTTAGCCGCGAATGCATCCTGCGAACTCATTACAATTTAGCCGCTTTTGTGGGTAACAACAAACCATAACAATATGCCGTACAATTTATTTGTCGGCGCGATTTTACCAAGGCATCAGAGCGTTCGATGGCGCAGAGTTGTATCCCTGTTGAGGCTTAAAACCTAAGCCTTGCAATCGTATCGAGTCAGTCGTGATGTCTTGAACTTTAGCGTTTGTGCTTATGTTCAAAAAGCTTCATTGCGGTGCTTAGTGGACAGATGATTTTCGAGTAGAATCTAGGGCCTTAATTGTGGTTTTAATTTTACACAGGGATTTATAATGCATACTGCAGATGATTTTATTGAACATTTAGCGCTAGAGCAGCATGTTGAAGGCGGTTATTACCGCTCATCCTATCGTTCAGAAACGGCATTTGATCAGACTCGGGCATTATGGAGCAGTATCTATTTTTTGCTGCGTACGGGAGAGGTTTCCCATTTCCATCGTCTGACAGCTGATGAAATGTGGTATTTCCATGCGGGGCAATCGCTGACGATTTACATGATTGATCCTGATGGGGTGCTAACGACGGCGCAATTAGGGCTTAATTTAGCTGCGGGCGAGCGGCCACAGTTTTTAGTCCCTAAGGGCTGTATCTTTGGTTCAGCCATGAATCAAGATGGTTTTTCATTAGTGGGCTGTATGGTATCGCCCGGTTTTACCTTTGATGATTTTGAGCTGTTTAGCCAACAAACTTTGTTAGCCCAATATCCACAGCATAGTGACATCATCCAACGTCTGAGCCGTTAGGGAAGCGCCAAAGTCAGTTAAATTTAGCTAGTTGATTTGTTAAATGGTAACTTGGTTGACATTGCCTCATTCGGCAAAACCAAGGTCGCTCTGAGTCATTAAATTTGACTCAATAGTAAGATATCCCCGCGACAAGGCTTGTCTATTGGCGTTTAACCACGTAAAACATGCTTTTTGGCGTACCTCTATGTACCAAGTGTTATGGAGTAATTGAATTTGGAACACTTAGTGTGGGAGCTCGATCCTGTATTAATCTCGTTTATGGGACTAAAAATACATTGGTATGGAGTCCTGTTTGCTCTTGCTATTACTGCTGGTTTTCAGGTGATGAAGCGGATTTATATCAAGGAAAATCTCGATCTTGAGTCCCTTGATAATTTACTGATTTATTGTGTGGTTGGCATTATTGTGGGTGCGCGTTTGGCCCATTGTATGTTCTACGATCCGACTTATTACTTTGCTCATCCGCTTAAGATCTTGGCGATTTGGGAAGGCGGACTCGCCAGCCACGGTGGTGGTTTAGGCGCGATTCTGGCCTTGTATTATTACCAACGTAAAGTGAAGCTACCATTTCTGTTTTTGTTGGACAGACTCGCGATCGCCACCGCCATTTTTGGCTTTTTTGTGCGTATGGCAAACTTCGCCAACTCAGAAATTTTAGGCGATCCTACGACTCAACCTTGGGGCATTATATTTGCCCGTGTCGACATGTTGCCAAGACATCCAGCACAGCTCTATGAGGCTTTCGCTTATTTAGCTATCTTTATTGGTCTGTATGCTTTGTATCAATACACGCAGATTAAACAAAGACATGGGGCTATTTTCGGCCTGTTTCTGGTGTCGGTGTTTAGTGCGCGAATTGCGATTGAGTCGATTAAAGTTAGCCAAGCGGCTTACTCTGAAACTTTCTTAAGTGCGGGACAACTTCTGAGCTTACCGTTTTTAGCCGTAGGTATAGTTTTGTTGTTCTTGGCGTATCGAAAGAAAACCGTTTAAATCTGAATATCAAACGATTAAAAAAGGCTTTCTATCTAGATAGAAAGCCTTTTTTATGAATGAATTAATCATCAAGTATGACGTTAGGTTGTCTTCACTATATTGGTCACCTGCACCATGGCATCCCGAGCGGAACGGCTCACGCCCGAGAGTTGGAAGAAACCATGGATGACGCCAAGATAACGACGGCAGTGGACATTGACGCCAGCCTCTAATAGATTCCTAAATAGCTGTTCACCTTCATCGACGAGTGGATCGAATTCGGCGGTGATGATATGGGTTTCGGGTAAGCCTGCTAAGTCATCACGGCGTAGTGGACTGGCTTCGGCATCGGTTCTGGGGTGCCAATCTAAATACAGATCGAAACCTGTTAGCAAGGTGTCGCGGGTGATGATGTATTTCTCGCCATTGTCGCTATAGCTTTGGCTCTTCGCGGTGGCATCGAGCATAGGATAGATAAGCACTTGTTTCTGTGGCAACCATTGCCCTTTGGCTTTTAAACGCAGGCAAGTGACTAGGGCTAAATGGCCGCCGGCGCTGTCGCCCATTAGGGTGATCTTAGTGTTATCACCGCCCCATTGGGGACAATGTTGATAGATGACTTCTGCGGCATGGCAGGCATCGTCGTGGGCAGCGGGATAAACATGTTCTGGGGCGAGGCGATAGCGAACGGCGATCACCAGTGCGCCAGAATCATTGGCGAGTTTTCGCAGTTGTTGATTATGGGTTTCAACGCCGCCACTGACAAAACAGCCACCATGGTAGTAAATGACGATAGGTAAATTGTTTGCCGCCGAGGGTTTGAACAGAGTTAATTCTGCGCCATCGATGGAAATAGATCTAACCTCGAACACCTCTTCAGGCTCACCCGCGAGTACAGTGCTGGCAATATAACCTTGTCTACGTTGCTCAATACTTTGCTCTCGCACCGATGGGCAGCCCGCCGCGATAAACTCGCTAACCAATTGTTTAATTCCCTCTTCTAAATAGAGTTGGCTCATTTAATACTCCCTCAATTTTTAGTGCGCTCGGCTGTTCTGCAATGGGCTGAGTTTATCGGCAGCTTAATTGAATTGGTAGCCTAGATTCACACTCAGCCATGAGCTCTATCATGATTGCGGAAATTAACTTTGGTATTAACTTAGTAATGAATACGGTTGCAGTCGGCATCTTTTTCACTATTACAGATTGAGTTGTAGGGTGTCTTGTAAGAAAATTACCAACTTAATTGACTGTCAGGCTTAATGCGCTTAAATGTCCGCCTGATTGTGCGTTCGATAGCACTTTGATGTCTATTTGTGAAAGTGGGTTTCAGTCTCTTGGCTAAAATATAGGTTGCCAAGATGCTGTTTGAGCGACACATTGAGCCAGCGATCACACTCGTTATTCGTTCTCTATTTGCAGGAATCTTTCGTGGCCAAAGCACCCAAAACATTGCAACAGCGCATGGGCATAGTTGCCCTGACGTGGCCGATTTTTATCGAGACCTTGCTGCAATCTCTGCTTGGGATCAGCGATATCTTTATGCTGAGCCATTATTCCGATAATGCGGTTGCCGCGGTGGGACTCACGACTCAACTGATGTTCTTCATGATGGTCATGTCCATGATGGTGAGTACGGGCGCAAGTATTTTGATTAGCCAAAGCAATGGGGCCGGCCAACCGCAGCAGGCTGCCGATATCGGGGTGGCGAGTGTCGTATTGAGTTTGGTATTAGCCATGGTCATGGGCGCATCTATGTTCTTTGGTGCTAAGGGTATTATCGGCTTATTTGCGCTTGAGCACGATGTGGCTGGTTTTGGATATGACTATTTAGTGATTTGCGGCAGCTTGAGCATAGGGCTAGTGATGAACATTGCCTTCGCCGCTATTTTGCGTAGTTACGGTTTTACCCGCTCGGCCATGTTAGTCACCTCGAGCACTGGCTTAATGAACGTGATCGGTAATTATATTGCCCTGTATTCACCTTTTGGTTTACCTGTTTATGGGGTAACAGGGGTGGCGATATCGACAGTGACCAGCCAGATCATCGGTGCGTGTATCATGCTGATGGTGATCCGGCATAAGCAAATTCCGCTGCCACTGCAACGACTTAAGCTTTTACCGCGCAGCACTTATTGGAGTGTGATGCGTATTGGCCTGCTCAATGCTGGCGAGATGCTGTCTTACAATGTGGCTCAGATGACCATCATCTACTTTATCAGCCAGATGGGCACTTTATCGCTCACGGCCTACACCTATGGCTTGAATATTAGCCGTTTTATCTATTGTTTTGCGGTAGCACTCGGGCAAGCGACGCAAATTCAGACCGGATACTATGTAGGTAAACAATGGTTCGATGAAATCACTACTCGGGTGCAGCGTTACTGTTTGGTGGGCTTTGTCGCTTCACTGACCATAGTATTAGTCTTCTACTGGCAGCGATTCGTTATTGTCGGCTGGTTGAGTGAAAACGAAGACGTTATCCAACTAACAGCGTTATTGCTCGCAGGTTCTATCGCCCTTGAAACTGGGCGAGTGTTTAATCTGGTGATTATCTCGGCGCTCAAGGGCGCCGGTGATGTGGCGTTCCCTGTGCGGATTGGTCTTTTTAGCATGTGGGGTATTGGGGTATTTTTTGCTTGGTTCTTTGGCTTGCATTTAGGTTATGGCGTGTTGGCTGCTTGGCTGGCCGTTGCGGCAGATGAGTGGGTGCGTGGATTGATTATGGTGCAGCGTTGGCGCTCGGGTCGCTGGCAGCGTTTTACGCGTATTCCGCTAGTAACCCTAGCTTAAACCGCGCTGATAACAAAAGGTCAGCACTTATTGGTTGCCCCATTTGCCCGATTTCAGTAGTTCATTTTTAAATTGTAGATACCTTGGATGCCCTTCATAGGTTTCGATTTCCATAGTGCTGTAGGGGGCAAAAATAGCCCCTGGAATTTGGCATCCTCTAGTAAGAACGTCTTCTAATGAGGGCATAAAACATTCTTTAATCGGGTCAAAATGGATTTTATAACTGGCATAGCCGCGCGCAACAAATCTATCGGTTATGGTTTTGAATAGCTGTCCAAAAGGCGTGTCGAGCGTCTCCGGCGTGGAGTAATAAAAGCCTTGTCCGTACCAGTAGAGTAATAAGGCGGTACCTGCGTCGCAGAGTGGATGTTCGATAATCGCCCTGACCATGTCGGGATCATCGTTATCCCAATTCAAGTTGGCCGCGACAAAATGCAATTCCTCCATACTTTGTAAGTCACTGATACAGGTGATTTGTGTCGCCGCTTTGCCAAAGTAGGTACTGTCTTGATGTAAAAAGTCGTAATCGGGATCGGCGAGTAATTTGGCGAGTTGTTGTTGATTGGCAATACAGCCTAATTCTGCGCATTCATAGGCGCGAATAAATTGTTCCTGGGAGAGTAATTTAGCCAAGGGAATCCTTTCTTTTTATAGAAAATACAGTTTATAAAAAATACAACGCCAGCCTTTACGTAGTAAAAGGCTGACATAGAAGAAAAGGAGCGTAAAACGTTACGCTTGCTGTTGCAGCAGGGTACGGCACAGCTTAATAAAGTCCGATGAAGTGACGATACCGAGCACTTTTTTATCGGCATCGACGACGGGCAGGCAACCAAGTTTGTTCTCGATAAAATATTCAACCACCACAGTTAAGGGCTCGTCGGCGGTGAGATGCTGATAGTCTTTATCCATCACAGTTGTGATCGGCGTGTATCGTTCCTTGCGCTCGAGCGCGCCTTGGCCGTACTTGTTCAACATAGTCATCACGCTGGCGATCATCTTTTTATGGGTGAGTACGCCAACGAGGGTGCCATCAATTTCAGAAATCACGGGTAAGTGGCGTACGCCACGGGTTTGCATCAGATGGTGGGCATCTTTCAAACTGGCGCCATCGCTGATGCAGATGACTTGATCACTCATAATATCGCTGACTTTCATTGTTAAATTCCTTTTCTTGCCATTCTTAGGCGTGCATTTAACACGCTGCGTTAGCCTGCACCGATGTTAGCAGCTTCTCTGTAACCTACGCCAGTCCTGCACAAATAAAGTACGCTATCCAGTATAAGTGTTTGAATTGATAGATATCATAAAAGGCTGACAAAGATGTCACAAATATGTAACAGTGATATCTCACAATCGTGGTCTTATTAGACCTCATACCAGTGAAGCCTTATCTAACAAGGAATAATAATAATGAATCGTACCGTAACTCGTCGTGATTTTTTGGCTATGTCGGCCAAAGGTGTTGGTGTTGCTGTGATCTCTTACGGCTTGATGGGCTGTAGTGATAGTAATGATGAACATTCTGTACCCGCGCAATTTTTACATGGGATTGCCAGTGGCGATCCGGCCGTCGATGCTGTGATCCTCTGGACTCGTGTCACGCCTGAGTCTGAGGGCGATGTAAAAGTGAGTTGGCAAGTGGCAAGCGATGCGGCCTTTAGTCAATTAGTGACCACAGGTGAGACTGTCACTAATGCGAGCCGTGACTACACGGTTAAGATTGATGCCCGTGGTTTACGTGCTGGGCAAACCTACTTTTATCGTTTTATGACGGGTGATAAAACCTCTGTTGTGGGTAAAACCCGCACTCTGCCTGAGGGTGACGTAAGCTCAGTCAAATTAGCCGTGATGTCCTGTGCTAACTTTCCTGCCGGTTATTTTAACGTCTATGAGTTAGCGGCGGCGCAGGATGATTTAGATGCTGTGGTGCATTTAGGCGATTACATCTATGAATATGCCCGCGGTGGTTATGCCAGTGAGCATGCTGCCGAATTGGGCCGTGAAGTGTTACCCGCCAATGAGTTGCTAACGTTGAGCGATTACCGCACTCGCCATGGTCAGTACCATACCGATGCGAGTCTGCAAAAGTTACACGCGAAAGTGCCTTTTATTACAGTGTGGGATGATCATGAAGTGGCCAATGATACTTGGCGTGATAGTGCCGAGAATCACAACGAAGGCGAAGGGGATTTTGCCGTTCGTAAAGAAGCGGCACTACAAGCTTATTTCGAGTGGTTGCCGATTCGCCCATGGCGTGAAGGGAATCATGAAGAGATTTACCGCAGCTTCAGTTACGGCAATCTCGTCGATCTGCATATGCTGGATACTCGCGTATTAGCCCGTGATAAACAGCTCGATTATGCCGATTATATGGATCCTACCACGGGCTCGTTTGCTGGAGAGCGTTTCCTTGCCGATGTCACTTCGACCACTCGCACTATGCTGGGGCTGACGCAATTATTATGGCTGCAGGGCACATTGCTACAGTCGACAGGCAAGTGGCAGGTACTGGGACAGCAGGTATTAATGGGTAAGATGTCATTGCCGGCGGCGATTGCCACTCAGCAGATGAGCATTCCCCAATTTGCCATGTTAGGTGCGTTAGCTAAGTTAGCGGCCCGTGCGGCGGCAAATGATCCCACGCTGACCGCCCAAGAGCTGCAATATCTTCAAGCCAATCAAGCCTTACTCACGCCAGAAGTTATCGGGCTGCTGCAATTACCTGCAATCCCGTACAACTTAGATGCTTGGGATGGTTATGCCTATGAGCGTGAAGTGATTTTAGGTACGGCTAAATCGAAAAATCTCAATCTAGTTGTGATCGCGGGTGACACCCATAATGCATGGGCTAACGAGCTTAAAGACGTGAATGGCGATACCGTTGGGGTGGAGTTTGCGACTAGCTCAGTATCATCGCCAGGCCTTGAATATTACTTGAATCTGCCAGCGGAACAGATCCCCGCGACCGAGGCGGCAATCGTCGAGTTAGTGCCAGATCTTAAGTACGCTAACTTAAAAGACCGAGGCTTTATGACGCTCACCTTTACCGCTGATGAGGTGCGCAGCGACTGGCATTATGTGGATACCATTTTGTCGAAGGATTTCCAAGTCGCAACGGCCCGTGGTTATAGCACTAAGACAAAAGTAGGCGAGCATGTGATTACGCCTATCGTTTAATGCGGTATTGTTCGCTTGTTTATCGGCCACCTTAGGGTGGCCTTTTTGTTGCTTTTGGCTTTAAAAGACAAAATAAATGTCTGTTGTCACGCAAGTTCTTACTATTACTGCAGCACATCGCATTTTTTTGGTATAAAATTCGCTCCCAAAATTCGGCGGCTGCCTACACTTGCTAAGGCAAAGCTGTTCTAGTGTTTTGGGAACCTTTACCCGCCGAACAGACCTTACAGGGGTCATAAGCTTTAACGACCTAAGAATAAAATCAATGTGATGGGGACTGTGTCATGTCAGAAAAGTATTTTGTTACCGCGCAGCAATTGCTGGAAGATTCATTTTTATTAGCTTCGCAAGTGTATGAGAGTGGCTTTCGTCCGCAATTTATCGTGGGTATTTGGCGTGGCGGTGCTCCAATCGGGATCGCGGTACAGGAGTTTTTCGATTTTAAACAAGTTGAAACCGATCACATTGCCGTGCGTACCTCTTCTTATTATGGGATTGGCACTGACAAACAAAGCAAAGAAATCAAAGTTCATGGCCTGCATTACATCGTTGAAAATGCGAACGCGAGTGACGGTTTGTTGATTGTGGATGACGTGTTTGACTCTGGCCGTAGTATTCATGCATTAAAAGAAAAACTCAGCCAACTGATGCGCCTAAATATGCCAACCGATATCCGTATCGCTTGCCCTTATTACAAGCCAAAAAATACCGCAGTGCCTTTAAAACCCGACTATTACATTCATGCCTCTGAAGACTGGTTAGTTTTCCCGCATGAAGTCACAGGTTTAACGCCTGAAGAAATTGCCGAAGGTAAGGGCGATTTAAAGAATATTCAGCACCTGTTTAAATAGCTTGCTCGCGGCGAGACAAAGACTATTTTCGCAATAAAAAAACGCGTTAACGATGAATCGTTAACGCATTTTTTTTTCTGTTTTAAAACTTATAAATCCATACAGTTAGCATAGTAAGTCACTGTGGCGGGCCAGTCGGAGAACACTCCAATCACGCCAACATCTTTCGCCAGTACATCAAGTAATTCAAAGGTATCGCCTTCGTTATCTATCGCTTCGGTAATGCTTTGATAGTAAAAGCCGCCGCCATTTTTTAATAAACCAGATCGCTCCAGCGACCAAGTGATGATCTTAAGCCCTGCGCCTTTGGCGGCCTTAGCGTATTCCGAAGGAATGATCTTTTTGTCCGCATCTAAGGCGACTAATACCCAGAGTGGCGGCGCAATAATTTCGACGCCTTGGGTCTTTAAATCCGCCATTGATGGCGACCAAGTGGCAGAGTTCTGCGGATCAAAGGCGCTGTTATAATCGTATCTGTCATCGAGAAACACAGCTTGCTTCGCAAATTCAGGTGCGTTGGCGACCCAATATTTGATGTCATCCAAAATAAATGACTGGGGGAATACTTGCGAAACATCGACGCCCGCCGCCGTGTATTCATCCAACATTTTTTGCGCGTAATCCTGCTGAGTAAAACCATCGAAGGGCATAGATACGCTGGCGGCTTTTAGCTCAGGCGTCATCTTCACACCGGCTTTTTTAAACATTTCAATACTTTCAGCGTGGGTCATCAAGGTGCCATTGCCAGCATAAAGATCGGTGCGCCAGCTTGGGGTACCATTGATGAATTCGGCCGCAGTGGTCGCTTTCGGATTGTTGCCTTCCATCTTACCCTTGAGAGTTTTAAATTCGGCGAGGGTGATATCGCTAGTGCAACAGGTTGCCGATGCGCTGACGCCATTGGCGGCATCAGCAGGAGTGAATGGGCTCGAACATTTATTGGCAAGTTCGGGTATGGCTAAAATGTTGGTCGTGCTAGCAAGATCGCACTGTGAGTGGCGGCAAACTAAAGCTTTATCGGCGGTGAATGTGACATCACATTCGACTATGCCTGCGCCCGAATCGATAGCCGCTTGGTAGGATTCCTTTGTATGCTCAGGGAATTTCATTGGCGCGCCACGGTGACCTATGGAAAATTCGCTGCGATAAAAATTGTCAGTGGTGCATTGTTCTAAGCGGGTTTTAAGTGTGCTGTCTTGCATCTGACGTACGAGGAATAAGGGTCTTTCTCCCACTTGAGCTGGAACGGGTTTGCTGGTGGGTGGCGTGACTGCGGCGTTATCATCGTCATTATTGCAACCGGCTAATAAAGCGCTCGTGGCAATTAACAGGCCGAGTGAGAGCGACGAAATAGGGCGTAGTTTCATCAGATTTACCTATGAGTAATGATGTAAGTTATTAATATTAATCAGAAACTCTAAAGTGTTAATGTGACTGAAAAAGCCTATTTGTATGACATAAACAAGAATATATACCGTTTGCACGACTATTATCTAAGGCACGCTAGCTTGCGATAAACTGCCTTAGACAGAGGACGGTCGGGATATATGCACAGTGTTGCTTTAGATGTGAGCATTGACTCCACTGAGCGAGTCGATGAAACTGGCATGAATATTTTCATCTGGGCGATCTTTCTGGGCCGAAATCAAGTACACTGCGCTCCTTTTGTTTTATGATGAGCGTTTGGTTCGCTTGATAAGACAAACGTGACAAGCATCATTTAGGAAATAGAGCAGAATGAGCAAGGGCAAAAAATACGATTTTCGCGTGACACAGGGCGACAACGGTTGGAAAACTGAAATCACTCGTCGCATGACATCAACTAAAACAGTTGTGTCTAAGAGCCACGATGGCTTTGCGACTGAAGCCGAAGCGCAAGCTTGGGGCTTAACTGAATTACAAGTGTTTTTAGGCACGTTAACTGAGCGCAATAAACGTCGCTCAGAGAAACAAGCTAAAGCAAAATTAGCCGCTGCATTAGCGGCTGAAGCGGCAACTGATGCCGAAGATCTTGATGAAGATGATTTCGACGAAGAGTAACACTCATTCGTTTAACCTTGTCTTATCAAGCCAGTGTGACTGTTAGGGCGCGCATAACGGGTTCTGAAACGTCACTTTGGCGATGAACAGCAAAAGGCAGATCTTAAGATCTGCCTTTTGTGTTTTTGTCGCTCGCGAAACTGTGCATATCAATTCATTTCATCCTATTTCCTCGTTTATCTTCATACACTCTGTTCGGCTGGACTGATCTGTTGATGCTGTCATTAGCTTGTTTTTATCGCATTTAGCCGGGATTACGTACCCTATACCATTAATAATTAACGATAACTATTATCATTTGATTTACTTAGATGCTGCTCTGTGCTCATATGTAAGGAATTCGAACGCACGTTTAACTTTATCAAGGTAAGGGAACTCCTATGAAACTACTTCAATCCAGTTTATTGCTGTGTTTGTCGGCTTCGGCAACCCTGAGTTATGGCCAAGCCTTAGATGGAGAGGCGTTACGCTTACTACAAGCGTCGCTAAAGGATTCGACTTTGGATGCACAAGCTCAGTTAACCAATACAAAGCGGGCATTGGCGTTAGATTTAAGCCATCAATATGCGCAGCTTGCGCCTATCTTACAGACTGAAATAAACCAGTATCAGTTAGCAGTAAATGCCGATGAGATTCTGTCCCAACATAGGCTCAATGATAATGTGATCACCAAAGCCGATGCATCAATTCGCCGAGTGAAGGGCTTAAGTGCCAAAGCGGATTCTCTGGTGCAAGTGCGTCTGGCGGATGAAACCATGTTAACCCCATGGCAGCAAGGTGAGTCTCCTCTATTTGCCTATGAGCCCGATGGTGACGAGCGTCAGTGGGATTATATTGAAGCCTTTGATATTCATGGGCAAGTGCATCAATTAGACGTGTATAACCTGCCGCAGCAGCCAGTGTTTGTGGTCGGTATCGATAGCAAAAAAGCCTTTGTGGCTGGCTTAGAGGTGATGCGGGCGACATTTGCCGAGGCGCAGTCAGCGAAAAAAGAGGGCGCGCTACTGAGCCGTGCGCAAACACAGGCGGTGGCAGACAAGCCGATTTCAACCACAGTGATCAAGCAAATATCCTTGAAGGATGACCATGAGCCGTGGATTTCTGGTCGTGCCGAAATTTACGGCATAGTGACTGGGGTTGATCCAAGCCGTGAAGAGCCAGTGCTCGATATCGTCGAAATGCCCTATTTAGATTATGCGGATACGACCTATTATCCGAATCAAATCATCATACATTGGGAGCGTTATCGTTGGGCGGCTGCGGACATGATCTTAATGGAGCATGACGATGGTACTAACTATAAAGTGTTGGCCACTAAGCTGTTGGAAGCGGCGGAGCAGATCTTAAAGTCGATCCCCGATCCTGAAGCTCAGGGTTATGCGCTGATTCCGCAAATTACCAATGGTATTTTAAGTGTGATGCCGGATGCTTGGTTCACCAATGACGATGACTTTGTCGACGTGTATTACACTTTACAGGAAGGGGTTGAATATCCTAACTTGAACGGCGCTAACGGTAATGCGATGACAAGCTTTGCGCCATTAGTCATCCAACCAAGACCATGATGGATTAGTGCGGCTAAATGCAATGGCTGAAATGTAAAAGCGGATCCTAAGATCCGCTTTTTTATTGACTAACTTAAGGTGAGGCTAGGCTATTCCTTTAAGCTTTTAACTTGAAACTGCCTTGCATAATCGCCCAGTGACCTGGGAAGCTGCAGAAGAATTGGTAGGCTTCGGTAGCGCTCATACCGGCAGTGCTAAAGGTGATAGACGTTGATTCGCCACCGCCCACTAAATCTGTGTGTGCGATAACGCGCGTATCACCGGCTTTGACATAGGCTGCATCAGGACCGGCACTCATGCCTTCAGTTGCTACTGCTGACATATCGGCTGCTTTAGTTAATACCCAGTTATGGCCCATGGCTGCTTTTGGCAAAGTGCCTGAGTGGGTTAAGGTTAAGGTCACTTCTTTACAGCTTGCAGGCACGGACAGCTCTTTAGTGTCAAATTGCATTGCATCAGTGGCGGCAATTTTCAGTTCACATTCGTTGGCACTCGCTTGGCTAGCGAATAATAATCCTAGGCCGATTAGGCTAGTGCTGGTCACGTTACGTAAAGCTGTGCTTTTTGCTTTCATCTGGTACTTCCTTATTTGAACAAGGGTAGCCGAGCCGTTTTGACTCGGACATGCACCTGCCAGCATAAGCAATCTTCATTAAATGGGAATGAAATCAGCGTGTAAATTATGTATATGCAACTTTCGGTTGAAAGCTTACATTGTTATTGGCGGCAAAATTGTTAGCGGTAAACATAGGTGAGTACTTAGTTGGAGTGAACTAAGTACTCAGCGCTTATTATTTATATGTTTGATTTATAGATGATAATTTGTAGGTTCTAACGCAGGGCGTCTACTTCAGAACTTCTTACGTTTTTAGTACGAAAGCTCCTGTCGATAGGGAATCGCACGTTGTGCACCTGGGCGAGTGACAGTAATGGCACTGGCTGCATTGGCAAATCCCACGGCTGCAGCAATCGACATGCCCTCGCTTAAGCCCACAACTAAGGCGCCATTGAAGGTATCCCCTGCGGCGACTGTGTCTATGGCCTGCACTTCAAACGCAGGTATTAGCCCATTAAAACCTGGGCTGCTGATATATGCGCCACGGCTACCTAAGGTTATGACCACAATCTTTACTCCCTGCTGGTGGAGAAGTTGCGCTGCCATGTGTGCATCATCAATATGGTTGATCTCAACTCCCGTTAAGGCTTCTGCTTCGGTTTCATTGGGGGTAATAATATCTACCCACTTGAGTACATCTTGGCCAAGTGCCGTCGCTGGAGCAGGATTTAGTACAGTCGTCACGCCAAGATTCTTGGCTATTTGCAGCGCCTTTGCCACTGTGGCAGCGGGAGTTTCCAATTGTGCTAACAAGTACTCCGCATTAGCAAACAGAGCGTAATGAGCTTCTAAGTCATCGGGTGAAAGGCTGGCGTTGGCACCTGCGGCAACGCCAATCGTATTCTCACCGTTATCACCGATAAAAATCATGGCAGTGCCAGTGCTCAGTCCGGCTATTTGGCGGATCCCTTCTGCACTGATGCCATCTTTCATCCAGCTTTGACGCATATCATCGCCGATACTGTCTTGGCCGAGATGGCAGATAAAATCAGTGCGTGAACCTGATTTGGCTAAGCGCGCGCAGGCGACGGCTTGATTGGCCCCTTTGCCGCCCTGTTCGAGGCGGTAATCTCGGCTCATTAAGGTTTGCCCTGCAGCGGGCAGGTACTCAAATTTCATCACATGGTCGGCATTTGCACTGCCGATAACGAGTATCTGGCTCATAGAAGACTCACTGTCATTTTTATCTGCGATTGAGATAAGTTGCATCATAGACGCGTAAACTGTCTACCAGTAAATCGACAAAGCCTTGCCTATCGATCCCAAACAGCACAGTCGCATTGGCGGCTTTACCTGTGAGCTGATAGCGATCGACCACTGTCATGCCTAAGGTTAACTCACTTTGGCTTTCAATCCCGACCCAACAATCTTGTGCTTCAAACAGTTCAGGTTTAAGCAACCAAGCGATAGTGCAGGGGTCGTGCAATGGCGCACCAATAAAGCCCCATTTAGGATCTCTGTGGTAAATCATAAAGAAATCCAATAATTCGGCGACGCACTGAGCA
This sequence comes from Shewanella sp. ISTPL2, assembly GCF_013283205.1. NCBI lineage: Bacteria > Pseudomonadati > Pseudomonadota > Gammaproteobacteria > Alteromonadales > Shewanellaceae > Shewanella > Shewanella sp. ISTPL2. Next base: position 1,734,956 of record NZ_JAAPAV010000001.1, read on the forward strand.
ATTGGATTTTGAATCGCGCGAATGCGTTCTATGTCTTCATCCATGATTTGCGCCTGATGAGTCACATCGAGCCCACACATAGTGATGGGAATACCTGACTTAAAGACGATATCGGCAGCTTCCGGGTCGACAAAAATATTAAACTCGGCGGCTGGTGTCCAATTGCCGACACCGGCTGCACCGCCCATTAGCACTATGCGTTCGATCTTGGCGTGTAATTCGTGGTGGCTGGCGAGCAAAAGCGCGATATTGGTGAGTGGTCCTGTGGGAATTAAGGTTACTGGCTGATGACTTTGGCGAATTTGCTGCGCCATTAGTTCAACTGCGGTAATGGCTTGAGGACTAAAACTTGGATTAGGCAATGCAGGGCCGTCGAGTCCGGTTTCACCATGGACATTGTCGGCAATGATTAATTCGCGAGCTAATGGCTTGACTGCGCCGCCAGCGACAGGAATATCACTGCGATTTAATAAGGTTAAGATCCGCAGGGCATTATTGAGCGTTTTATCCGGCGTTTGGTTACCGGCGCTGGTGGTGACGGCCAGTGGAACCAGCTCTGGATGGGCGAGAGCTAAAATGAGCGCAATAGCGTCGTCATGGCCGGGATCGCAATCCAGAATAATAGTGCGAGTCATACTGTTACTCCTTTAAACAGCGGTGATGGGGGCTTAGAATAGCATGCCATCAGTTAGGCGCTAGCCTGTGTAGGGGACTTGCAGAGTAAACTGTGAGCATTTTCGTCTTTTTATCAACAAGCTGCTAGAATTCTGCCCATTTTTGACATTAGGCGATGTTAGGTAAATCCATTCTCGCTCTGTCCGCTGCACAACATTGAATGACATCTCCAAGCAAATATAAGGAAATAAGTAATGCTCACTCATCGAATCACTTGGCCTAAGGTTTTACTCGTGGGCATGGTTGCCATGCAGATCTCTGGCTGTAGCGATCCTCAACCTATGGCCGTTGTGGAAAGTAATAACGAGTCATTGCTACAGTTTGATAACGGTAAACTCATCCAATTTAAGGAAAATCCGAGTCCACAGTATCGCCATATTCCTTGTGATTTACCCGCAGTCGAGACTGTGGTCACCAACAGTTCGGCCTTTGCGGCGTTAACTACATCCGGTGAGGTGATCACTTGGGGTGACAGTTATGCTGGCGGTGATAGCCGCGAGGTGACGGAGCAGCTTAAGCAAGTGAAGCAAATCGTCCCAGTTAAGGACGGGTTTGCCGCGCTACGTCAAGATGGCACTGTGGTGTACTGGGGCAATGCGGGAAAATATAGCCTCGACAAAGCCCTACAAAACCGCATGACCAATATTACCAAGTTGTTCGCCAATCAAGAGGCCATTGCCGCCCTTGATGCCAATGGCAAGGTGCATACTTGGGGTTATGGCCCCTACGGCGGCAATAGCTTACATGTGCAGGATCAATTAGTTGATGTTGTCGATATCTTTGCCAGAGGTCGCAGTTTTGTCGCCCTCAAAAAAGAGGGCAGTGCTGTGATTTGGGGGCAGGTTGAAGAGTCGACCAATATGAAAAAGTTACTCCCGCAGCTTACGGATGTAGCGAAGATCGAATATTTTCAACACACTTATGCCGCCTTGAAAAAGGACGGCACTGTGGTGAGTTGGGGTTGGCGCAGTGATGCTTACTCGATCCGCAGCGCCTTAAAGGATGTGGCGAGTATGACGGCAAACAATTGTGCCTTTGCGATTTTAAGCCCTACGGGGGATGCGCATTTTTGGGGCGATGGGATTAACTGTGGTGTCGATTGGATTAAAAAAACCGATATCACAGGGGTAAAAGAGATTATCAGCATTGGCTCGGGCTTTTTATTACTGCGGGATAAGGCCGTGCCGCAAATAGTGGCCGACGATACTGATTACGCTCATATGTTTGGGTTTCACTATGCCCAAGAGATTCTTGATAAATATTGGCAGGAAGGCAGCGTCATTACTCGAGGGCCAGCCTCCTTTGTGTTTACGCGTCCCGATGGCAAAGTGGTGCCTGTTGGTTATCGCGCCAACCGTGAAAATGTGGAGAAGTTGATTGCACGTATTCCGCGCCTTACTTGGTTAGATGGCGCAAATGACGGTTATGTTGGCATCAGCGAAAAGGGGGAGTTGGTCTCTTGGTCGATGAATTTGCCAATGTTCGACAAGTCGCCAGTGCAACCTGCTGACTCGTTAGTGATTAAACAGCTGGATTTTACCCCCGTTGCCCAATGCGAAACCCCTGAGCAGCGTCAGGCGATTTTGAGTAAAGACAGACCAAAACCTGCGGCAAAAAACTGGGATGGTGTTTTCTAGCTCATGTGAGTTTTCTCGCTAATTTGAGATTAATGGACTTTCATCCGTATAGACGTCTATAATGCGCGCTCTCAGGTCTGATATGCCCTGAGCCTTGTTGGGCGTTAACAGGTTGTACGCCCTTTGAACCTAATTTTGAGTCAACCTTCTGTGGTGCTTGCGATGATAGCGTCGTGAGATAATCGGGAAGCCAGTGAAATTCTGGCACTGCCCCCGCAACGGTAAAAGGTGAGAGACGACCGCGTTTGATTGGTGTGTTCAAGACAGAACCCGAAAGTCAGAATGTGAAAGGTCAGTCTCGCGTTAATCTAACTTTTAATGGACTAACATAGCCTAAGTCCGGAGACCGGCCCTAAAGGTGTTTTTGAGATTTCGGTGGGCAGATCTCAAAATGCGATAATCACCGTCAGTATTTACGACTGAATTAACGGTATCGTGGCGTCAATGCCCCGTTTTCCTTGCAGGAGTTAAAGGTAAAATGGGAACAAATCCAACAAAAATCGCGCTGCTGATCGGCAGCCTATGCAGTTTTTCAATTATCGCGCCCGCTGTGGCGGCTGACGATACCAGCACAGCTAAAGTCGACGAGCATCTTGTCGTGATCGGCCGCTCTGATAAGACCCCGTTAAATATTGCCGCCAATGTGAATGTGATTGATGCCGCTGCAATTGAAATGAGTGGCGCGACTAATTTGACCGACGTCTTACGTGGTCAAAGCGGTATTCAAATTTCGGATAACAATATTGGAACTAGCTTTGCGATGCGCGGTTTTAGCGCCAGCACTGCCGTTAATAACACGCTGATTTTACTTGATGGTCGTCGTCTCAATAATATCGATATCGCAGCGCCTAGCCTTAATGCCATTCCGCTTAATCAAGTGGATCGTATTGAAATTTTATCGGGTAGTGCAGGTGTACTTTATGGCGATCAAGCCGTGGGCGGGGTGATTAATATTGTCACTAAGTCCCCTGAAAATACTGGCGGCAGCGTGCAGTTATCCGGCGGCAGTTTTGATACCTATGAAGGTCGTGGTGATGTGTCTGGCGCGATCAACAAAGATTGGCGTTACTTTTTCACCGGTAGTTACAACCAAGGTGACAACTATCGCCAGCATAATGCCAACGAAACCGGCTCTATTCTTGGCCGCATTCAATATAAAACAGCCACAGACTCGTTCTTTGTTGAAACCAGCTACTACGATAACGATCGTGAAAATCCGGGCTCGCTTACTGAAAAGCAATTTAAAGACGATCCCCGTGCTTCATCAAATAAGGTAGAGTATGCCCACGAGATGACCACTGCGGCGCGAACGGGTTACCAGCATCAGCTTAATCAAAACTGGGCGCTGGCGGCGGATTTAGATTACAGCGATACCTTAGTGTCTTCTCTTAATTGGGGGGCGAACAGCCATAACACACGCTCACTGTTAATGTTTAGCCCTAAAGCGTTAGCGAATTACAGTACGCGTCAAGGCGAGCTAAACCTAGTCACAGGTTTAGACATCAGCCGTGGCAAGGCTGATTTTGACACTATGGCACGCAGTAATGTGCAGCAAATGCAAAGCGCCTATCTACAAGCTACAGTGCCTTTAAGTCATACTTTAAGTTACGTTGTGGGTGGACGATATGCGCGGGTGACCGATGAGTTAGTCGATGGCAATGTCTATCCTAATGGCATGGATTTAGACGAAAATGCCCACGCATTCGAACTGGGTTTAAATTACCGCCCAACTGCGGAGCACAGACTCTATGTGCGCGCCGATGATAACTTCCGTTTTGCCAAAGTGGATGAGCAAGCTTATACATCGCCGGGCGTATTTGGCTTAAAGCCGCAAACAGGCCGTTCCTATGAGGCGGGTTGGGATTGGGCTGTCGCTAGTCAAACTCTGCGAGTCAGCCTATATCGTCTCGATTTAGAGGATGAAATTGTTTATGACTCGAGTGCAGTTAAACCCATTGGTGGAAATTTCAACGGTGCAAACGTCAATGCTGACGCTTCTCGTCGTTATGGCGCGGGTGCCGATTGGGATTGGCAGATCACTAAAGCGCTGCAGCTAGGGCTGGAATATAACTATACCGACGCCGAATTTACCGATGGTGCTAACGATGGCAAAGAGCTGTCTTGGGTGGCAAAACACACGGGACGCGGTTATGTCAGCATGGATTTTGCTGAGCATTTCCAAGTATTTGCCGAAGCTATCTACACGGGTGATCGTTTTCTCGAAGGCGATAACGCTAATCAAGGTGATAAGCTAGCAAGTTACGTGCTTGGTAATTTAGCCTTGAATTATAATCGTGATGCTTGGCTTGCCAGTCTGCGTATCGATAATGTATTCGATAAAGATTATGTCAGTGCAGGTTATTACGGTGGCGATTGGGGGGATAGTTACTATTCTGGTCGAGGCCGTGATATTCGTTTCACTGTGGGCTACCGCTTCTAAATATTAATGAGCTATTTAATAAAAAGCCAGACTCAGTCTGGCTTTTTATTTTTTACGCTGAGTTCAAAGAATAAATCTTAAAATAGGTATAGTCTTGAATATCGTTTTAGTAGAGTGGTTTAATTGTCGTTATCTATAGTGTTAGCGGGCAGTCATTACTAAATAGGAGTAATTTATATTTTACTCTGCTGTTTATGGCTGAAATTCTTAGTATTTTAGGTATGATGTGAGCTGTAACCGAATCATCTTATTGTTAATAAACAGGTGTAAAGTGTCTTATGACTGATCTTGAGCAACAGGTTTTTACTCAAGTTAGAGCTATCATAGCGAACGAAGAGCAAGTGATTGGCCGCCGAGGAATTCTAATTCCACTCAAAAAAGCGATTCTTGCTGAAGGCGACATTCGTAATGTGATTGACATTATCTCGAGCGATCCCGCATTGGCAGCGCACATGCTTATGCGCAGTAATTCCGCGCAGGCTGCTGTAGTGGAAAATCACAAAACTCGCTCGTTGAAAGAAGCTTTGATCCGCTTAGGTCAAGTTAATATCTATCGCTACGCCTTTACGTTCTATTTAAAAGAACGCCTCGATGAACTGCCACAGCCCTATAAAAAGTTGGTCCAAGGTTATTGGAAGCTGACTGAAGATATTGCAACGGATGCGGTAGATAGCTTAGCGGATATGGAAGGTGTGGAGGTTGATGCTGACGAAGTACAAACCTTAGCTCTGTTCAGTGTGTTCGGCCAAATTATCGCACTGACCGCATTTGCCTATTTAAATGCTAATGCCGAACAGTCATTTCCTTTAAGTGTGATTAAGTCATTGATTGATAATCAACAACAGACCTTAACCATCGAAGCGTTCGAGGCGTTAGATCTCGATCAGGATCTGCGTCAAGAATTTATGATCGCCCATAATTTGCGTCAGACCCGTAATCCTAATTCATCAGGGTTGATACTGCGCCGTGTCTTGTCTATGCGTGGATTGTTGATGAATCCGCTGTAATTTGTCGATGCTATGAAATAGTCATTTGACTCAATAAACAAGCCTGCATTCGCAGGCTTTTTACTCTATGTCACCCGCATTAATTCGTCTTCTGCTGGCGGGATAAACCTTCCCTCGCCACCAGTTGTAACCAATTTTGGATCAATGCAGAGTTAGCACTGTGGCGGCGATAGGCACCAAATAGCGGTCGTTTCAGACCTTCTTGGCCGAGTTTTACCGTAGCGAGACTCAGTCCATGTCCTTCATTAATCGACCAGCTTGGCAGTGCGGCTATGCCGTCTTTACAGGCGATGCGTTGCAATAACATCATGGTTAAATCACAGGTTTTTTGCTCGCCCGCCTCTATGCCCGCAGGCTCTAAAAAGTGGCGATAAATATCTAAACGTGTCAACGGCACTGGATAACTGATAATAGGCAAGTGTGCTAATTGCTTAGGGGTGACATAGGCTTCTTTCGCTAAAGGATGATCCTTAGCAACCACTAACTTCACTTCAAAATCAAACAAATGCTGGTAGGCGAGTGAATGCCCAGGCACAGGATCTGAGGTTAATACAATATCCAGTTCACCCATTTCTAAGGCATTGAGCGAGTCGAACAGATGACGGCTCGACAAGTCTAACTCGGCTGCCGGATGATCTTGCCTAAATTGCTCCATCACAGGCATTAACCAGCGAAAACAGCTATGGCACTCAATGCCGACCCGCAACTGATTGGTTTCGGTTTCCAGCCCATTCTTCAAATCTGTCTCTGTTTCTAACACCTTAGGCAAAATCTCTTCGGCCAGATGCAGCAGGCGTGCACCTTCTTGGGTGAATGACAGTGGCTTACTCTTACGCACAAAAATGGGCGAGTTAATCCTTTGCTCCAACTCCTTAATCTGGTGGGAGAGGGCGGATTGAGTGACAAAACGTTTTTTGGCTGCGCCCGCCAAACTGCCGCTTTCTTTCAGGGCCATTAAGGTTCGCAGGTGTCTTAGTTCGATCATGTTCACTCCAAGTGAATTTCGCTCATGTTGTGCTTGAAATCAATTCGGTTGCTGGAATAGAGACTAACACAATAAACTTCTAGACGTCCAGACGCCCATTGTTATTTATCAAGGCTGAAGTGCTTAAAAGTGCCAAGAGAAAACAATCTGGTGGGTGCAAGTGCCGAATGTGGCTTATCTCAAATAAAGGAAGATAGAGTATGCAATTAAATAGTCTTGGGTTTCCCCGTATTGGGCGTCGTCGTGAATTGAAATTTGCCTTAGAAAAATACTGGCGTGGTGAGAGCACTCAGGCACAATTACGTGAAGTGGCGAGTGAACTTCGCCGCACCCATTGGCAGTGGCAAGCTGCTGCGGGCATTGAGCAAGTTCCCGTAGGTGATTTTGCCTTTTATGATCAAGTGCTGACCTTAAGCGCGACTTTAAATGCCATTCCTGATCGTCATCGTGGTGAAGGGGCAATCGATCTCGATACTTTATTCCGTGTTGCCCGCGGCAGAGCGCCAACGGGTCAAGATGCGCCAGCCTCTGAAATGACCAAGTATTTCAATACTAACTATCACTATCTGGTACCTGAGCTCAGCCAAAACCAAGAGTTTTCGATTGCCTATGAGCAGTTCTTTGATGAAGTCAGCGAAGCGCAGTCCTTAGGTTATAAAGCAAAACCTGTGCTACTCGGCCCTGTTAGTTACTTGCACCTTGCTAAAACTGTGGGCCAAGAGTTTGATAAGTTAAGCTTATTACCCAATTTATTAACTGCTTATGCTGACATTTTGGCGCGTTTTGCTGCTCAGGGAGTGCAATGGGTACAGCTCGATGAACCTATTCTCGCATTGGAATTGGATGGTGAATGGCAAGCGGCGATCACTGAGGCGTATCAAGCCCTCAGCATTACTAAGGTGAAGATCCTTCTTACCAGTTACTACGGCGGTATCGCACACCATCAAGCGCTGGTATCGACCTTGCCGGTCGCGGGGTTGCATGTCGATTTAGTCACAGCGCCGGATCAATTGGCAGTCTTTGCCCATGCGCTTGGTCAAGATCAAATTTTGTCGGTGGGTGTGGTCAATGGTCGCAACGTGTGGGCGGCAGAGGCGGATTTGATTGCCGAACGCATAGGCACGGTTGCCCGTGATCTCGGAGATCGCTTGTGGATCGGTACTTCTTGCTCACTCCTGCACAGCCCTGTGGATTTAGAGGTAGAAGCCACGCTTGAGCCCGCTCTGCGTCAACAACTCGCGTTTGCGAAGCAAAAATTACTCGAACTTGCCAATGTGCGCCAATTGCTACTGGCACCTGAATCGGTCGCGGCAAAAGAGATTGTGCAAACCTGTTTGGCACGCCGTGAGGCGAAAGCGCAGGCCGCCGACAGTCAAGTGATTGCCCGCGTTGCCGCGTTGACATCTGCCGATTATGAGCGCGTCAGTGATTTCACCGTACGCCAAGCAGTGCAGCAGCAGAAATACCGTTTACCTCTGTTGCCGACCACCACCATTGGCTCCTTCCCACAAACACCAGCAATCCGTGGACTACGCAGTCGTTGGCGCAAGGGCGATCTGAGTGATGCACAATATACAGAGCAATTGCAGCAAGTCACCCGCGATACTATCGACCGCCAGCTTAAACTCGGTATCGATGTACTGGTTCATGGTGAGGCCGAGCGCAACGATATGGTGGAATACTTTGGTGAGCAGCTTGCGGGCGTTGGCTTTACCAAAAATGGTTGGGTGCAAAGTTATGGCTCACGCTGTGTTAAGCCGCCGTTGATCTATGGTGATGTCAGTCGTCCAAAGGCGATGACGGTCGATTGGGCCGAGTTTGCCCAAAGTCTCACCGACAAGCCTGTAAAAGGCATGCTGACTGGCCCGGTGACGATTCTGCATTGGTCATTCGCCCGTGAAGATATCGGCCGCGATGTGATTGCGACTCAGCTGGCGCTGGCGATTCGTGATGAAGTGGTGGATTTACAAAATGCAGGTATTGGCATTATACAAATTGATGAGCCCGCCTTCCGTGAAGGTCTGCCATTGAAACAAAGTGAGTGGCAAACCTATTTAGATTGGGCGGTTAATGCCTTTAAACTCAGCGCTGCTGGCGTGACTGATGAGACTCAAATCCACACCCACATGTGTTACAGCGAGTTTAACGACACTATTGCCGCGATTGCCGCCATGGATGCCGATGTGATTACTATCGAGACTTCGCGTTCACGGATGGAGTTACTCAACGCCTTTGAAGATTTTGAATATCCCAATGAAATCGGCCCCGGTGTGTATGACATTCACTCGCCAAACACCCCAAGTGTGGAGGCCATGGTGCACTTAATCGAGAAAGCGGCGCAAAAAGTGCCCGTACGTCAGCTGTGGGTCAATCCAGATTGCGGCCTAAAAACCCGTACTTGGGATGAAGTTGAACCTGCACTGAAAAACATGGTCGATGCCACGCGAGAACTACGTCACCGCCTTGGTTAATATTATGCTTGAGTGAAATATTTTTTTACTGAGCTTATTGAGCTTATTGAATTAGTAACAGCGGATGCTTATGCATCCGTTGTTGTTTATTGCTTGTCGACTAACTTAAGCATCTCGCGGTAAGCCTTTTTCGATAATGCGCACCATACGCTCGGTTTTGCGGCGGGCTTTTTGTTGTTCAGTTGCAGCGCTTTCAGCAAGGCGCGATTGCTGGGCATTAAGCGCCCATTCAATATGCTCACGCACTATCTCATCGATATCTTCGCTGTGATTGCGGGCGTTAAGTGCGGCAACAATGCTTGGGCTTGCGGGAGCGTTACCCAGTGCTACTGCAATATTACGTAGCCAACGTTTATGTCCAATGCGACGAATGGCGCTGCCTTCAGTTTGTTTAAGAAACTCGGCCTCGCTCCAAGCAAAAAGGCTGAGAAGGTCAGGTTGCTTTAACTGCGGACGAATATGAAAGTCAGTTTCTTCAGTCAGCGGCGCTTGGCGATTGATGGGACACGCGAGTTGGCAATCATCGCAGCCATAGATGCGATTGCCCATGAGTGGCCTAAATTCTTCAGGAATAGCGCCCTGCAGTTCAATGGTGAGATAGGAAATACAGCGTCTGCCATCGACTACATAAGGTTCTACGATTGCACCCGTTGGGCAAGAGGTAATGCAGGCGACACAAGTGTTACAGCCTTCTTGAATGGGAATATCCACTGGTAGAGGCAAATTGATCAGTAGCTCACCTAAAAAGAACCAACTGCCAGCCTCATGGTTGAGTATGAGTGAGTGTTTACCTGTCCAGCCTATACCGGCTTTTTCGGCTAAGGGGCGCTCAAGTACAGGGGCTGAGTCAACAAAGGGGCGAAAGTCAGCGGCATCGAAACCGAGAGCAACTAACTCTGCACTGATTTGATCTCCCAGCTTTTTAAGTCGAGCGCGGATCAACTTGTGATAGTCGCGACCTCCGGCATAACGGGAAATATAACCTAAGTTGGGATCGGTGAGATTCGTTGCAAAGCCAGCTTCGGGTGGCAAATAGTCCATCCGTACGGAGATCACCCGCACTGTGCCCGGATGCAGTTCTTGCGGGCGAGCGCGCATCATGCCATGGGTGGCCATATAGGCCATTTCGCCATGAAAACCTTTGTCTAGCCATGCTTGGAGTTTGGCTTCTTCAGCGGTTAAATCCGTATCGCAAATGCCAACCTGGGCAAATCCGAGTGCTTTTCCCCACGTTTTAATTTGCAGAGCGAGCCGCGACAGCATGCTGGCATAGGATTGGCTTGGGGTTTGATTGGCTAAAGTTGACATGAATTGATGGCAGCGAGGCTCTTGGCTAGGTGGCAATATGATAGCAGTTTTCACTTATTGAGGACGAGTTTACTCAGAAGGGGGCGTGAGGCGATATTTTCTTTGGGGTATTTGTTTATTTGCTGTTGGGATTGAGTCTATGATTAGGTCTAATGTTTATCGTTTGGTATTCGTATGCTGAGTGCGTTTCCCCTTAGGGCGTGTTTTCTTGCGATGAGCTTATTAGGCTTGATGCCTAATCTTGTTTTTGCGGCGCCTGACAAGCTGAAATTGGTGACCGAAGCTTGGCCTCCCATGAGTTACGAGCAAAATGGTGTGCCGCAAGGTTTTGCGGTGGACTTAGTCAATACCTTGCAATCAAGACTGGGTCAGAGTGAAAAAATCGATGTGTTACCTTGGGCTCGGGCGTATTCGATTGCTAATACCTCTGCGAACGTTTTACTTTTTGCTACGTCAATTAATGATGAGCGAGCTGACCAGTTTGATTTTATCGGTCCTATTGCAACCAGCAAAATTGCATTGTACGCAAGGGCGGCAGATCCTATCGCTCTCGATCAACTTGCTGAACTTCAATCGACAGATATTGTGGGGGTTTATCGGGAATCGGCGGGTGCGCAGTTGCTACAACAAGCGGGCGTGGATAATTTGCTGGTGGCGAGTTTTCCACAGCAATCGGCGAAACAGTTGCTGTTTTCTCGAATTCGTTTTTGGTGCCAAGCGGATCTTGCGGTAAAGCAGATACTCGAAGAAGTAGGCGCGAGTGAGACAGATATCCGCCAAGTGTTTGTGGTATCGGAGATTAATCTCTATTTAGCTTTTTCTAAAGGGACATCGGCGGCAACCGTTATCAGTTGGCAAACAGAGCTTGAGAAAATGAAAGACTCAGGTGAATTTAGTCGTTTGTATCAGACATGGTTTGGCACTTTGCCACCGCCATTACAACATCAAGTGTTTTGGCATAAGGCCGTTTAATCCTCTCTTAAAGCCTCATTCTTGGCTGATTTCACACAATTTCTGCCCGAATTTTTAGCCTCATAAAGAGCATTGTCGGCCCGCTTTAGCAAGGTGGCAAAATCTTTATCTTGATATGCATCTTCAGTATTATTTTGTGGTTCTAAAGTGGCGACACCAGCGCTAACGGTTAATTTGAGTTCTGCTGGTAAATTCTGTGCGCTAAGGCGGCTAATATGGTTCTGCAATTGATGCGCCAGCGCTAACGCACCTGTGGCATCAGTGTTAGGCAATAGGATTAAAAACTCTTCACCACCGATGCGGCCAACGAGGTCTTTATTACCCGATAAGGCTCGGCCTGCATTTGCAATGGTCATAAGGGCGCGATCGCCTAATTCATGGCCGAAGTTATCGTTGATTTTTTTGAAGTGATCCGCATCAAAAATAATCACTGAAAAAGGGCTTTGATGTTTTAAGGCTTGCTGAAAATATTTCGCGGCTTGGGCATAAATATGCCGACGATTAGGGAGTTTGGTAAGGTAATCCGTGAGGGCAATAACTTGCAGTTGGCGATTTCTATGTACTTGTTTATAAGCGAATATAGACACTATGGTCAGGATAAAGCCCGCTAGTAATAGGATAATGTGTTGCAGTGATTTGTTCTTTTCGAGTAGCGCGAGCTCTTGTTCTTTAAGGTTTTGGTTTTCAATCAAGCGTTGATTTTCAGATTCAATCCGACTGGTATCAAACTTGACCTTTAATTCTGTCGTATGATGGGAGAGAGAATTGCCATCGACTTTTTTTGTTAGGGTAACAAATTCTTGCAGCGCTCCGTAGGCGGCAGATAAATCATTCATAGCCACATATATGTTACTTTTAAGCTGCAGCAGTTGAGTGAGTCCCCGATTATTCTGCAGAGTGCGAAAGGCTTTTTCCCCTTGCTCAAGTTCGGTAAGTGCCTCTTTATAGCGAGCTTGTTGAAACTTTATATCGGCCATAAATAGCTTCATGAAGCTGTAATCGGTCAGATCTTTTTCATTAATAACAGTATCGGCTTCGATTAAATACTTTTCGGCTTCGTTTAGACGATTGAGTTTGATTAAGCTGTAGGCAATATTCGTTGCCATAGTTGCTGCCACTTTTTCCTGCTGATGTTCCTTGAAGTATTGATAACTTACTAAGAAATTATCTACGGCCTGTTGATGTTCACCGAGTTCATCTAAGGCAAGGCCAATGTCCGAGTTGACATACATTGCCTGTTCTTGGTTATTGTTTTTTAGATAGAGAGCTTTGAGTTTGGTGTAATAGCGGATTGCACTTTGGGGATCGCCATAACGTCTAAAACTGGTAGCAACATCGGCAAGGTTAATGTTAGCCCAACCGCTTAAATTGAGTGATTCATAGAGATCTTGCGCTGTGACGAGATCGTCTAATGCCGCAGAAAAATCGCCAATATAAGAGTAAAGTGCGCCGCGAATGCTGCGCGAGTCGGCGATTAGCTTAAGGTCTTCATGCTCATAGGCACGTTTAACACTGAGATTATAGCCTTCCATCGCGCCATCCATATCACCACTTAATTGCAGAAACCAAGAGCGGCAGAGCGTGAGGTCGGTAATGAAATGGGGGGAGGCGGTTGGCGGAATATTGCTCAGTGCTTGGTTAGTATTTTTAAGTGCCAGTGCAATAGCGGTGTCGTTTTCTGTATTCTGATCCCAGCATTTAAGCAGTTGCAGCTTTTCATGACGGGTGACATCGTCAGTTGAAATTAGTTTGCTTAATAACACTAGATTGCTTTCGATTTCTTCACGGGTCATAGGGACGCCGCTTTCAAATCTTGCAAATATTTTATCAACCTGAGTTTTTTCTTCTGCCATAGTGTTGCTAAGCGGCAGTAGAAGCAGCAATAAGGAGAATGATAAATACCTAAGTTTATGTAGCAAAAAAGATTCCTGTTCGCATTAAAATCAATAGCTAATTATTAGCTTAGCATAACTTGTTTGTTCATTTTTAATATAGATGTATAGCAATTTTGCATTCGGTTAATGATCAAGGTATAAACTCCGCCTTGGTTATTATCCCACAAAGGAATCACCCTTGAAGAAATTACTCTGTGCCGCATTATTCATGATGAGTGGCACTAGCTGGGCAGGCTCAGATTTAGAAACCTCTGGCGATGTATTGCATTTATTATTACCCGCTACTGCGATGGGCGCGACCTTGTTTTATGAAGAGGGTTATGACGGTAGTTGGCAGTTAATTCAGGCAGCGGTGTCGAGTCGGTTAATTGTTGAAGGTCTTAAGTATAGTGTGAGTAAAGACAGGCCAGACGATAGTGGCGATGATTCGTTTCCATCGGGTCATACCTCAGACAGCTTTATGGCGGCGACGTTTATTCAGCAGCGCTATGGTTGGCAATATGGTTTACCTGCCTATGTTGCCGCATCTTATGTGGGTTACACACGAGTGGCGAGCGACCAACATTATCTCGAGGATGTGTTAGCTGGCGCGGCGATTGGAGCGCTGGCGGGTTGGTATTTTACTCAACCCTATGAGGGGATTACAGTTACGCCGATTGCGGGTAACGGCGTTTATGGTTTATATGTGAGTGGTCAGTTTTAAGACTATTTTTTGGGATGTGAATCGAGATTTTTATGAGCGAATTATCAGCTGTTTACCGCGAAACTGCCGAGCAGATTTCTTACAATGTTGCGAATAAAGTATTACCAATGGCTAAATTACCGGGTGACTTATTAGCAGCGTACCAAGGTTTGTGTGCCGAACTGTTGGAAGACAGGGAAGGTAAATTTAGCCAAGCTTGGGCATCTTTACCTGCCAGTGCACGTAATCTAATGGAACAAGCCGCATTCCACGGTTTCTATATCGCGAATGCTTGGTTGCAATTGAGTCGTGTCGCCCAAGAAATTTCTGAGCAAGCCGATACCGATAGTGCAATCCAAGAGCAAGAATATAATGGCATTTTTACGCGCTTAGCCGATGAATCGCTCAAAGAAAGCCTACGTAAGTTGAAGAAAGCGCGTACCGATCGCGCTTTGCTCAATAGCTTTAAACAGGTGATGGCACCTTAGTGTTCTATTGAAATGAAAAACTGTGCCTGAAATGAAAAAGCCCGTTACTGCAAAGTAACGGGCTTTTTGCTGGCTAGCACAAACGCTCAACTAAGCTGTTTTACTGCAACTTAAGTCGCGGCAACGCTATGCTTAGAACGAAGTGCGTTTGTAACGGCGATATTCTGGACTCCAGAAATTGCCTTCAATCGACTGCTGTAAGATCTCATCGCTCATTGGCAGCGTTAACCCTTGTTCAACTGCGACTTTACCTACGGCGAAAGCAATATGCTTACTCACCGCATGGATATCTTCCAGTTTAGGCAGTAGTGGACCTGTACCATCGATTGCCAGTGGCGAACATTCGGCAAGTGCGCGACTTGAAGCCATCAGCATGGCATCGGATACGTGACGTGCGCCAGAAGCTAATACGCCTAAGCCAATACCTGGGAAGATAAAGCTGTTGTTGCACTGGGCAATTTCATAGGTTTCACCATCGACAACCACAGGCTCGAATGGGCTGCCCGTAGCGACGAGTGCTTGACCTGAGGTCCAATGCAAAATGTCCTTCGGTGTCGCTTCTACGCGGCTGGTGGGGTTCGACATAGGGAAAATAATCGGCCGAGCACAATGGCTGTGCATAGCACGGATGATTTCTTCGGTGAAGAGACCCGGAACGCCAGATACCCCAATCAGCACTGTCGGCTTGGCGTTGTTAACCACATCGAGCAGTGAAATATTGTCGCTGAAATTGCTCCAATTTTGGATGTTGGTGCATTTCTGCGCCAATTTTTGCTGGAATGGCAACAGGTTAGGCATGTTGTCCAGCAATAAGCCCCAACGGTCAACCATACACACTTGAGTGCGAGCTTGCTCGTCGCTGATCCCTTCAGACACCATTTGTGCCACGATAGCTTCGGCAATACCGCAACCGGCACTACCAGCACCGAGGAAGGCGATACGTTGTTGATTCAATTCAGTGCCTGCAGCCTTACACGCGGCGAGCAAGCAACCAACAGCAACCGCAGCAGTGCCTTGAATATCATCGTTAAAGCAGCAATAGCGATCCTTATAACGCTCTAGGATCGGCATGGCATTCTTTTGGGCAAAGTCTTCGAACTGGATCAAAGTATCCGGCCAACGCACGTGGACGGCTTGCATAAAGGCTTCGATAAACTCGGCATATTCTTCGCCACCGATGCGTGGATGGCGCCAACCCATATACATAGGATCTTCTAACAGCTGCGGATTATCTGTGCCTACATCTAAGGTAATAGGCAGGGTATAAGCCGGACTGATACCGCCACAGCTAGTGTAGAGTGACAGCTTACCGATAGGGATCCCCATGCCGCCAATACCTTGATCGCCAAGGCCTAAAATACGTTCACCATCAGTGACTACGATAATTTTAACTTTTTGACGAGTCGAGTTATTGAGGATGTCATCGATCCTATCTTTGTTCGGATAGGAGATAAACAAACCACGGTTGCGGCGATAGTTTTTCGAGAAACGTTCACAAGCTAAACCTACCGTCGGCGTATAGATGATGGGCATCATCTCGCTGATGTTATTTTGCACTAAACGATAAAATAAGGTCTCGTTTGTGTCTTGGATATTACGTAGGTAAATATGCTTGTCTAAGTCGTTATTGAAACTTCTAAATTGATCGTAGGCGCGAGAAGCCTGCTCCTCAATCGTTTCAATGGCATAGGGGACTAAGCCTTCGAGGTTAAAGAAAATACGCTCTTCTTCAGAAAATGCACTGCCCTTGTTAATCAGTGGGGCTTCAAGAATGGCAGGTCCTGCAAACGGAAGATAGAGGGGGCGTTTATTATCGTCCATGGGTAACCTTTTGAGTTATTGTTTAAGTGGTCAATACGTGCTGTAAGTCACGTAAGGTTATCATGAAATGTGATCTTTGTTGTCCGTGGAACGAGGTATTTGTGGTTTTTTTTGCAGCAGTAAAAAAGTCAGCTGTTTTAAACAGGATTTCTGAGGTTGTTGAGATGGAATTGTTAAGGTCTTGTTTATATCCAAACAAGCTCAGGTGTAGATAAAAACGGATATAAAAAAACGCAGCCTAAGCTGCGTTTTATGTCATAAGTTTAGCGTTATACGCCGCGATACTTAAGTGATAAGCCGCGGATAAAGTTACGCAGTATTTGATCGCCACACTCTTTAAAATTCTTGTGGTCTGGATTGCGGAACAGGGCGCTTAGCTCTGATTTTGACATTTGCACTTCGGCTAAAGCCAAAGCTGCTACTATGTCTTCTTCACGCATTTCGAGGGCAACTCTCAGCTTTTTAAAGATGAGGTTGTTGTTTAAACGTGAAACGGGCGCTGGAATTTCTGCACCTTCACGTAGACCGCGCTTCTCTATGATAAGACCATCTAAAAACTGACATAAGGTCGTGTCGTTACAAGCTTTATAACCTTCTTCCTCTTCTTTACGTAGAAGATCAATCATCTCTTCGACAGGCACTTCTCTTCCAGCTTTAGCAAAAATTTTAATCATTTTTGCATTGCTAAAATCAAACACGAAGCGCAAACGGCGCAAAATATCATTATTAATCATGGTCATCTCTTGGCGCGGCTGCGCTATCTGGTTTAAGAGCCCGCATTATATACCCAAACCACCTTAATTGCAGAATTCAGCGGGAATTTAATGGCAGTTAGTTAAGGCCATTTATTGCTCCGGCATAAACATTCTGGCAATTAACCTTTAATGATGTTGTACCAATAGATAAACAGTGCTGCGAAAATCAGTAGATAAATCAGGCCAAACCAAGAGAGGAGTTTCATCTTAGCGCCATATCTGTCTGTCTCGGGGAGCTGTTTGCTGGTCATTAAGCGGTAATTTAACCAAGCAAAAATGACTGTGGTCATGAAGGCCAAGATCATCACAAACTCGAGTAACGGTAAGAGTGCACCTTTAAAGAAGAGGATCAGTAATAAGCCAAAGGCACTGATGGCGAGCATGATCCCTGTGAGGCGTTTGTCTGAACTGGTCTTTGAGGTGAGTAACTGCCAGCCCATATCTAAGGTACGGCTATAGCCATCAATCACTGTAACTGTTGTGCTGAAAATACACAGAAATGCCACAATACCAATAAGATAACGACTCTCGCCGCCCATCACTTGGCTGTAAAGATTAATCAATTGATTAGCAAACTGCGCGCCGGAATCTGAAAAGTGTTCGCCACTGCCATGCATCACTAAAGCGCCCAAGGACAAAAACACGATCGCGAGGATCGCAGTGATGATATAGCCTAAGTTAAAGTCGAGCAGCGCCTGCGCTTTCGTCACTGTCTGGCTTTTTTGTTTTTCGAGCAACCAGAGAGAATTCCAAGCGCTGACTTCAATCGGGGCTGGCATCCAACCCATCATGGCGACCAGAAATCCCACATGGGCCCATTGCCAAGGTGAAGGAGAGGCAAAATTGCTCGCTAATGGTTGAGCGTGATCCCAAGCTAAGGCCACGGCAATTAAGGTGGTTAAGGTTAGGGCGAACATGATGATCTTAGTGAGTCTATCAAGGAGTTGATAATGGCCTAAAATCAGTAAAGCCAATGAACTTAGCAATACCAGCAGGGCTAACCAATCGATGGGCAGCGGAATAAATTGGGTCAACATAGCGGCGGTTAACATGCATACCCCTGCAGTACTGGCAATGGCGGCGATCACATTGAGCCCAGTAAACAGCAGTAAGTAACCTCGGCCCTGTTTTTGGTAGCCGTGCAGTAGACTCTCCCCTGTGGCAGCTGTGTAGCGTGCGCCAGCTGCAAAGAAGGGATACTTAAGTAAATTCACCCCAAGAATAACCCAAGCTAGTTGCCAACCAAATTCGGCGCCCGCCCGAGTCGAGGCGACTAAATGGGATGCGCCAATCGCCGCGGCGGCCATAAGAACACCTGGGCCCATGGCTTTAATGCCGAGAGTTAGGTGTGTCATCCAAGAGGATGAAGGAGAAGTTACTGAAGATTCTGTCATGTCGTTATTAAAAATGCCTGTTGAAAATTAATCTGGGGAATCGAACACTCCCTCATGTTAAGGCTGCGCTCATGTTAAAGCCGCGCTAACGCTAAGTGAGTGGCTCAACATTAAAGGTAAAGTGATTGAACTAAAAGTCGTTTTATTCAATTTATCTGTTTAATTTTTGACTGAGTAAAGTTTCAATGCGTTTTAAGCTTGCAGCCATTTCGACTACGATTTGTAACAGCGTATTATCTGGCTGTGCCGATGGGCTTATTGGGTGCAAGGGCTGGGTAAGCCGTTCTTTTTGTTCTAATACGCGGGCTCTAAATCGAGGCGCATCGACTATGCCGACTAAGCTTATCAATGCGCCTGCGCCCGATTGCCCTGCGGTTTCTACCGTGAGTTTATGCAGACCAAATAGGCGCATAATTGGGCCTTGGATCAATGCCATATCGGTAATTTTGTCCAAAGGCACAGTGTTTTCAGTACGAGTTAATATGCCCCTCCTGACAATAAGTTTATTGCTGGTGAGCTCGGCACTCATGTTGTTAATATAGCGGCGAGTCCCCCACAGCCCTATTGGAAACCAAAGTAATAACAAGGGAATACCTATTATGCTTAGGCTGAAATAGGCGGCCCCTGAAAGCAACCAATACCAACCTAAATGGGTTTCAAACTCTGCTTGATAAATAATCTTGTCTTCCATATTTCTTCCTTTAATTCTGATATTCAAATACTGCGACTTGTCTTGTAGGTTGAATTTTTAGTGCTTAGACCTTCTTTGATTCTCGTATGAGGAAAATACACTGCCTCAAATGTAACAAAAGCTTAACTTTTATTTCTCTGCCATTGACTTTGGTTTGTAACTCATTACCTTGTGTGTTGTTAATTTAGGGTTTTCTTATTGTTAAAATAATTTTAATGAGATAAATAAAACAAGGGAAATGTATGAACAGACCTCAGATTCTACCCAGTGCTTGTGCAATCGCAATTGCTATGGCATATGCGCCAACAGTGGCCCATGCTGCCGATAAAGGTGCAGAAAAAGTTGAACGTATTGAAGTAACGGGTTCCCGTATTAAACGTACCGATATTGAAGGCCCTTCCCCTATTCAATCGATCAGTAAAGACGATATTGCCAATATGGGATTTGATAACCTGCAGCAATTACTTGAACGCATGCCTGCCAATGGTGCTGGCGCGTTTTCTACCCGAGGAAACAGCCAAGATTCAACCGCCAACGGCGGCGCATCTATCAGTCTACGTGGTTTAGGCCCAGACGCGACCTTAGTGTTAATTAACGGTCGTCGTGTTGCGGCGAGTGCTTTTGCCGAAGGTATCACTAATTCCTTTGTTGATATCAATAATATTCCGGTATCAGCTATTGAACGTATCGACATACTGAAGGACGGTGCATCGGCTATTTATGGTTCTGATGCGATCGCGGGTGTGGTTAACATTGTTCTGAAAAAAGATATTGAAGGCATTGAGGTCAATCTTGGCTACGGTGATGCTTCAGGCACTGGCTACGATGAAACGACAGCGAATATGGTGTGGGGGATGAAGTCCGATAAGGGCAGTGCTTCCGTTATCCTCGACTATTTCAAAAATGATACTTTAGCTGCGACTGATTTAGGACGTTTTGGTGTTTCAAATCAATCACCTTATGGTGGTGAAGATTTTCGTTCTTCCCGTGGTTTTCCTGGGTATTTCTATGTTGATGGTGTTAAAACTATCGATCCTGCTTGTCCTGCTGATAGTGCAACCGCGAGTGGAAGTTGTTTATTTGAGTACGGCTCATACAATTTTGTTGCGCCGGCTGCGGAGCGCGTAGGGGCTATTGGCCAATTTGACTATCATTTTAATGATGATTTAACAGCATTTTTAGAGTTAGCGGCGCAGCACAATACCTCAATCGCAGGTGGAGCACCGACACCACTTGACGAGGATGCTGGTTTAACTGTACCTGGATCTCACCCGAATAATCCTTGGGGGAAAGATATTGAAATTGGTCGCTTCCGTACGGTTGATGCGGGGGCGCGACGTTGGGATATTGAATCCGATAGTTTACGTTTAGTTGCTGGTTTACGCGGTGTAGTAAAAGAGTGGGATTGGGAAGCTTCTGTTCAAAAAGGTCGCAGTGAGTCGACTCAAACGGGTGATCGCAGCCAAGGCTGGGTAAGAACAGATTATTTGCAACGTGAAATTGATGCGGGTCGTTACAATCCTTTCGGCGGCACGATGAACTCACAAGAGGTCATTGACGCTATTACCACCAGTTTAGTACGCCAAGGTTTGTCAAACATGACATCTTATGCGGCTAACATATCTGGTCAAGCATTTACCTTGGCTGGTCGCGACATCATGATGGCGGCGGGAGCTGAATATCGCGAAGAAGATGTCAGTGATGTGCCCGATGAGCAATTCCAACGTGGATTGATTTTTGGTACTGAAGCTGTCTCTGCGGCGGCATCCCGTGAGCAATATGCCGCTTATATGGAATTATCTATTCCAGTCACGGATAACTTCGAGTTGCAACTCGCTGGTCGATATGATCATTACAGCGATTTTGGTTCAACGACTAACCCTAAAGTCGCCTTTCAATGGGGAGTGACTGACGAGCTAACGGCGCGCGCGTCTTGGTCTACGGGCTTCCGTGCACCCTCGTTAGCGCAGATAGGTCTTGGTCCATCTCGCGAAAGTAGTTTCTTTGTCGATACTTACCGTTGCGCCGCCGATAATGTTGATTGTGAAGCCTTAGATTACAACACTGAATTTGAAGGTAACTCTGAGCTGGATGCTGAAGAATCCGAAACTTGGAACGTCGGTATGATCTGGGCGCCGAGTCAGACGTTTGATGTGGGTTTTGATATCTTTAGCATCACGCAAGACAACAAAATTGATAAACAGCCATTAGGCGATATCTATACTGCAAATTGTAACGATCAAAATAGCACAGTGTGCGAGCGCTTAGCGCCACAGCTAGGTCAAACTTTAGGTCCGATCAGTATTATCCATTCAAGCTTTATCAACTTAAGCTCTCAAGATGTACAAGGGATGGATGTCTCTAGTCATTATGGTTTTGAGCTAGATAGCTATGGGGATTTGAAGTTTGGCTTAGAGTACAGCTACTTACATAATTTTGAGAAAGATGGTCTGGATTACACGGGTGAGTATAAGTTCCCTCAACATCGCTGGTTACTCACCACTAACTGGACTATGGATAATTTTGCCGCCAATATTAATTTGAGTTACATCGGTGAATTTGAAGATACCCCAGATATCAATTTCGATGGTGTACTTGATTTTGAAAGTAATAAGTCTCGTATGATCGACTCTCAATTATTGGTCGACATGTCTGGTACTTATCGCTTCAATGAAATGTTCAAGCTGACACTAGGCGTGAACAACGTATTTGATGAAGAGCCACCATTTGCTATCGGTGACGGGGATACGGATCTCTACGGCTATGTTATTTCAGTACATAATCCTATGGGCCGCTACATTTACACTAAATTCACGATGAACTTCTAACTACCGCTTAGCGTCATTTCATTCGGAATGGTGCGTCATTTATGATGGGTGGTGTGATCTCTAATAAAAAAGGCCAATAATGATATTGGCCTTTATTTTTATAGGGTTAAACTTGTGACGGTTGAGTTTATAACTGCGTCGCTGCCCACTTTGCGCGACTTTCGCGGCTTTCACTCATTTTGGTCGGTTCACGGAAGGCTTTGTAGGCCTCCACGTCGAGGGCCACTAGGCTGACGTCGACTTCTAGGACCAGTTTGCACTCTTTCTTGATGCGCCAAGCGGCCGTGTTGTACAGCTCAGTAAAAGGCAGTGAACTTAAGAATTCGGGGTTGTATTGTGTGTAAACCGCTTGAGTGGGGTAGACCACGAAGGCTAAGTGACGCTTAGGTTCTTTCTTAAATAGTTCTTCGATACCATCGCAGGTGTTGAGCACTTGCATCTCAATGATGTCATCAATATCAAGCAGTTTCTTTTGTGCCAGCTCAGGTGCCAGTTGTTCACCGCTTTCCCAGGCGAGTACATCGGCTTCGCTATGGTTAGTCAGAGCACCAACTTGAGCCGTGCTTAAGCTGAGTGACTGGCGTAAGTAGCTCATTTCGATGGCATTCAAGCCAATGTTCTTAGACATAATCGTGTTCTCAATGCAATAAAAGTAAAATTAGTATTTGATCTTTAACCAGATTTCTTCAACCCATTCCCAAAACGACTCCCAATAGATATCGGTAAAGTCGCCGTTTTTCCAGAAATGTACTTGACCATCTTGGTCGATACAGTAAAAAGCATCACCTTGCTGACATATGGCAATCATGTCCCTTGGCATACCGATGGACCACGCATAGCAAGTCACTTCGGGCAGGTAGGTGTGCGAGTAGGGATCCGATGCTGTTACTGGCTCTATCGTGCCGTAAATCACATCACTGGCATACAACAGGTATTCTTTTAGCTCCCTTGGCAATGAAATCAGGATTTGCTCTTCGACTTCGACGAGCTGCTCAAATGTGGGTAATTCGAGTGGTACAGGAACAGTTTCGCTGCGTTCTTGGAGTTGCTCAATAATGTCGTGCATGGCATTTCCTGCTGATAGGGCTATGGCGCGGGATTATATACTTAAAAAGACGTTCGATGCGAGAGAGTGCATTTTTCAGCTTATTTTTAATATGTTTTTTCAGGCACTGTAAAATATAAAAAAAGGCGCTGGCACCTTTACAGATAACCAGCGCAAGAGTGGAAGCTTTTTAGTTAAGCGACCGAGGCTCTTAATAAACTGGCTTCATCAACCCGTTTATAGTTAAGCCATGCCTTGTGGTACAACTTATGTGATTCTTGACGTAATTGGGCAATCTGCGCGAGTTCAAACTCACTTAGTGAACGTTGTTGTTTACGAGCATTGGCCTCAATCCTTTGTACTTTTTCATATACCTTGTGTTCAGGACCATTTTTGATATCAGCGATATCCTGTAGGTGTAACTGCACTTCAGCAATCATGCCTGATTGGGGTAAGCGTACCAGTAGATTGAGATCGCGATAGCCAGAGGCTTTAGGTTCAGCAAAGCGGTTTTTTTGTTTCACAACTTGGGTGTGCTCATTCAAAGTTTGGTAGGCATGCATCAGATCTTGAATGCTGTCGGTCACAATACTTGCCCTTGCAAGGTCGGTAATTTGGCTGGCATCACCGTTAAATTTTGTCGCCACTTTATCGGCAGCTCTTTGGTAACTCTTTACTGGCGGAACAATCACTTGTGCCTGTGAATAATGGGCAATATTGGTGAGTAATTGGGCGAGTTCAGCTTGTGCATCATAGGCTTGGTGATGGAGCACGGATAAGTCATTCGAGGGTTGATGAGGCGCATCGAAGGTCTGACTGCTGAGTGCATATAGACCATGTAGGTCATGGCTTGATGCCTGTCTTGCACTGTAATTACCACGTTCTGCTTTACTGTCACTGATGTCGAGAGGATTTGTTACACCAGCGCGGCTCGATAATAAGAGTAGAAAAATAAAAAAAGTACGAAATAACTTAGTCATGCGGCCTACTTCCTTATGGGTGAGTTATTCAGGTCACGCACCCACCATAGGCTTCTATTGCTTAATTAAAGCTGAACCAACCATGAAGACTTGTTCATCTTGCGCATGGGGCTCAGTGGTTTAAGGAAATAAAAATGGCGCCACCTTTAACAGTGAGCGCCATTGTTGGCCAGCTTATGCCGCTGAACAGTGATTTAAATTTGGCTTACCAAATTTTTACGCGTTTCTCTGGTGCGATATACATGGCATCGCCAGGTTTTACATCATATGTAGTGTAGAACTCAGGCATGTTAGATAGGGCACCCAGAGCGCGGAATTCCGCAGGTGAGTGTGGATCGGTCGCTACGCGGTTACGCATGGCTTCTTCTTTAGCTTTTGCGCGCCAAATTTGCGTGAAGCCTATGAAGAAACGTTGATCGCCCGTTAAGCCATCGATAACGGGTGCATCTTTACCGTTAAGCGATTTCTTATAAGCACGATAAGCGATAGTCACACCTGACAAGTCACCAATGTTCTCGCCTAAGGTTAAGCTGCCGTTGACATGCAGATCATCAAACACTGCGTAACCATCGTACTGTGCGATTAGCGCTTTGCCGCGAGCAGAGAACTCTTTCAAGTCTTGCTCTGTCCACCAATCACGCATGTTGCCTTCGCCATCGAATTTAGCGCCTTGGTCGTCAAAACCGTGGCCCATTTCATGGCCGATCACCGCACCAATACCACCGTAGTTGACTGCATCGTCAGCCGCCAAATTGAAGAAGGGTGGTTGCAGAATGGCAGCAGGGAACACGATTTCATTCATGGTTGGGTTGTAGTAAGCGTTAACCGTTTGTGGCGTCATGTGCCATTCGTCTTTATCGATTGGCGCGCCCAGTTTGGCTAGTGATTTAGCATGTTCAACTTCGCTGGCACGCATAGCGTTACCGACTAAGTCGTCTGCCTTGATGGTCAGCTTACTGTAATCTTCCCATTTGTTCGGGTAACCGATTTTCGGGTTGAATTTTGCTAATTTATCCGCCGCAGCCACTTTAGTGCTGTCGCTCATCCAAGTTAATTCTTTGATGCTGTCGCCGTAAGCACCACGCAGGTTTTCAACCAGTGCTTGCATACGGTCTTTGGCTTCTGGAGTGAAGTGACGTTTGACATACACTTTACCCACAACTTCACCAAGAACGCCATTGACGGCTGCAACGCCACGCTTCCAACGAGGTTCTTGTTCTTCTTGACCATTTAAGGTTTTAGAGAAGAAAGCGAAGTTTTCATTGTCTAACGCTTCACTTAGATTGCTCGCCGCGTGCGTCAGCACTTGCCATTGCATATAGGTTTTCCAAGTGGCTAACTCAGTCGTTTTTAAAACTTCGTTTAATCCTTGGATATAGCTAGGTTGGTTAACTATGATATCGGTTTGCTTGTCAGCGCCAAGAGCGGCTAAGTAGCCTGCCCAATCGATATCCGGTGCCAGTGTTGGCAGATCTTTGACTTGATATAGATTGTAGGTCTTAGTGCTGTCGCGGTTTTCAACCACATCCCAGTGCTTGGCAGCAATGGCCGTTTCTAAGGCTAAAATAGCTTCAGCACTGGCTTTAGGGTTAGCAAGACCCGCAAGGGTAAACATTTTTTCGATATGGGCGACATATGCCTTACGGATATTAACGAAGCGTTCTGATTCGTTAAAGTAGTAGTCTTTCTCTGGCAGGCTTAGGCCATATTGATAGAGATGCGTTGCGTAACGGCTAGAGTTTTTCGCATCGATATCGATATAAAATGCTATTGGGGTACCCGCGCCAGCGATTTGGCTGTGGGCGAAGTACTTCACTAATTCATTCTTATCTTTTAAGGCATTAATAGCATCAAATTCGCCTTGGATTGGTGTGACTCCCAGCTTATTGAGTGTCTCTGTATCCATAAATGAACGATATAAATCGGCCACTTTTTGCTCGTCTGTACCAGCGGCGAGATTGGGCGTTGCAGCCACTTCTTCGATAATGGCTTTTACGTCGTCACGTGATTTTTCACGTAAATCGTAGAAAGCGCCAATGCTAGTGCGATCGGATGGGATCTCAGTGTTTTTTAGCCAAGTGCCGTTAACGTATTTATAGAAATCGTCTTGTGGACGAATCGCTTTATCAAAATTAGCAAATTCAATTCCAGAACCTAGTGCTTGAGTCACTGCCGCTGCGGTGGCTGTTTTAGCAGTTTCAGGTGCTTTAACTTCGGCAGCTTTGTCATTACAGGCAGTCAGGCCTGCGATAAGTGAGGCACACAGTCCCCCAATGAGTACTTTTCTCATGTTGTTTCCTTCGAGTTTATTATTGTGCCCATTATTGGGGCTGTTATTTTGGCAAAATGGGATTGCTTCAGGCGCAATGAACTATGTTAATGCCTTACTAGGAATCGAAACAAGGTCATTACAGTGTTTATCGTGGATTTATCTTGAGTGATATGTAACTAAAGGTTACCAGTGAGCATATTTAAGTCAGTAGCTGCAAAGTTACCGTATGCAGGCCTTTTCAGGTAAGCGAGCACTTCGCTTTCTCATTTTAAAATAGGGTTAATTCAGTTGCCTAATTAGTTTTGCAGGGTTACCTGCAACCACTGTTTTGGCTGCGACATTTTTAGTTACTACGGCGCCAGCACCGATGACGGCATCATCACCAATATTGATTCCTGGCATTATGATTGCGCCGCCGCCAATCCATACCCGTTTACCGATGTGAATCGCTTTAGCGGTTTCCAAACCTGAGCAACGTAGCTCGGCATCAAGTGGGTGACTTGAGGTATAGAACTGTACATTGGGGCCAATCATAGTCTGTTCATCAATAAAAATGGGGGCATTATCCTGCAAGGTGACATTGACATTGATGAACACTCTGTCAGCAAGAGTAAGATTAATGCCATAACTGATAAAAATCGGCGTGGAGATAGTTGCGACTGGCGATTTAAGGGGTATAAGTTGTTGGCAGAGTTGGGCGTACTCAGTGCTATTTTGAGCAATCGTTTGATTTAATTGTCGATTCAGTCGCTGCTGTTGTGCTCTTAAACTTAAGAGTTCGCTGTCAAGACAATCATATTCTTGGCCTGTGATCATCTTTTGGAATTCAGTCATAGCATCTTTCCCTATGGTGATTACTGTCAATGCGTAAGGGCTAAATAGAAACACAGCTCGTGTTGAGCAGCAATTCTTTGCCCTTTGAACGGGTCGGCTTCATAATACGGCAGTTTTCTTTATTGAAGTTGAGTATTAACGTGCGTTTAGACAAATTTATCTGTGAGAGTACCTCATTGACTCGCTCATTAGCGAAAAAAGCCCTGCATCGCGGTGATATTACTTGTGATGGCTTAGTCGTTAAAGACTCGGGTTTTAAAGTGACTGAAGGTATGTGTGTTTGCCTTGAAGGCGAGCCGATTGTCTTAGTGGGCGAGCGTTATTTAATGCTTAACAAACCGGTAGACACTATTTGCTCGACGATAGATGAAACCTACCCTTCGGTATTGAGCTTAGTGGATGTACCTAAGCCAGAAACTCTGCACATTGCTGGTCGTTTAGATGCCGATACTACAGGGCTAGTGTTGATTACCAGTGATGGTCAATGGTCGCATAAGATCACCTCACCGAAGAAAGAATGTGGCAAACGCTATTTAGTGCAACTCGCTGAGCCTGTGGATGCTAGTTTGATTGCGGTATTTGCCGCTGGCGTTGAATTGCGCGGTGAAGATGGTCTAACTAAGCCAGCGTTACTGGAGATTATTGATCCACAATTAGTGCGATTAACCATCACCGAAGGTAAGTATCATCAAGTGAAGCGTATGTTTGCCGCTGTGGGCAATCATGTGCAAGGGTTGCATCGTGAAAGTGTAGGGCAAATTGAATTAGACCCCACCTTAGCACTGGGTGAATGGCGATATTTGACGGCTGAAGAGATAGCTTCAGTCTGATGAGTTTGATATAAAAAATGCCGCCCGAGTTTTACTTTGGCGGCATTTTTATTTGTGCTAAATAGCTTTTATTACTGTTTCTTTAAAATCAGATGACCGCTGATGGTATTCATCTTCACGTTGGCTGCACCAGAGCCTGTTTGGAATGATAACTCTGTGCTTGGTACATATTTTTGTTTTTGCGGTACATCTTGGGTTAAACCGTTGTTGATTTTTCCACCAGGACCACCATTTAAGTTGAAGCTTGCATCGGGAACATCATTAAAGATCACGGTAATATCGCCACTCACACTTTCTAAATTCGCTTTGTTGAAGTTTTTAGCGAGTGACACTTGTGAATCTCCGCTGACGGTTCTGAGCTCGATTTCCTTGGTGACACTAAAGTTAGCATTCACTTCACCTGAGACTTGTTCAATCGTGACTTTTTCTGCTTGAGTGTGGCTTTTTAAGTCACCGCTAACGAGGCGATAATTCATTTCTCCTTTACTGTCAGTGTCCTGAATCGTGCCGGATACGGTTTCTAATTTGATTTTTCCATCAAGTGCTTTGGTCGTGATATCACCAGAGACTGTATGTAACTCAGGTTTACCACTTAAGTTGTTGGCGTTGATATTGCCGCTTACCGTATTCAAATCCAGTTCACCTTGAGTTTCGGCAACTTGCAGATTGGCAGATATGGTATCTGCACTGAGTTTAACTGTTTTTGGGACTTTAATGGTGAGCTGTGATCCTTTGTCATTATTGCCATTATAGTGGCGAGGCATCTTGTCTTCGATATTGAGACTATTTCCCTGTTGCTCAAACACAAAGCCTTCGCTCAATTCATCTAATGTGCCAGTGACACTCACTTCGCTCTTATCCCATGTTTGAATGGTCACATCACCGCGTTGGACTTTGATCTGCAGTTGAGTGTCGCTGCTGACACTTAACTGTTTATCAACGCTTTGTGCTGCTAACACATTGCCCATTAAGCCTAAACAGAGTGTCGAAACCAATAGGCTAGCTTTAGTGAGATTGCGGTTACTCATAGGGTGTTTCCTTGTGTCGAGTTTCTAATGGGTAATTTTTGGCCCTGTTGTAATAGGTCGAGCTCACGCTGCTGCACCCAAAGCCAGAGTTGCCAAAGTTGTTTATCGGTTGGATTTGCTTGTAAAGCTTGGTAAATCTGTGTTGCCGCGAGCCTTAGCTCAGTTAAACCTTGCTCAACGGGTGCGCTGAAGCTGCTCGTTTGCCACATTAGCGCATTTGGCGCCTGTTCTAGGTTGTCCACTTGCGCTTGGTGTGATGTTGCAATTTGGGTGAGTAATAAATGTAAGGCCGCATCCCCTGGTTGCTCTGGCATAGCTTGGTTCTGGGCAAGCTCTGTCTGCTGCATTATGAATGAGTTGAAATAGGGCAATTGGGTATATCCCAATGCCGCTAGAATAATAAACGAAGCCGCTATCGCCCAAGCGTGACTCTTCTGGGATTTGTACGTTTGGGGTATCAGCGTTTTATCCATGCGTTTTTCAATGCCTTGCCACAGATCATGTGTAGGCGACATCTCTTTGGGCGCGCTATTGATCAATTGCTCAAGCTGTTGTTCACGGGAAAGCGGCGTTAACGTCATTACAGCATCTCCTGTAGTAGTTGCTTAGCTCTATGGTATTGGGTCTTGCTGGTGCCGACGGCAATGCCAAGTAAGTCAGCGATTTCATCATGTTGATAACCTTCGATTGCACAGAGTACGAAAACCATGCGAGCGCGTTCTGGCAGTTTGAAAATTAACTTATCTAATCCGCTATAGCTGCTATCAGAGCTTAAGGGCTCAGTTTCATGTTCCAGCGGAATAAATCGTGACCAAAAGGACTTTTGTTTACGAATGCTGCTCAATGCTTGATTGACACAAATACTGTGTAACCAAGTGGAAAACTGACTCTCACCTCGAAATTGTGGCAACTTCTGCCACACTAAAATAAAACACTCTTGGGTAATTTCTTCGGCCATAGCGCTATGGCCGCAAAGGCGCAGTGATAGGGCGTAAATACGTTGGTAATGGCTTTGATACAGCAACTTGAAGGCAGTTTTGTCTCCTTGGCTCGCTAAGGTGACCAGTTCAAAGTCAGACATTGAGCCATTGAGTGGGAGGATCCCTGCTGTCACTGTAATTTCCTGCCATAATGATTGAGTGTTGTAGTTTTGACGCAGTGGGCGCTACAAAAGGTTTGGAACCTTAAAAAATATATTTTATTTAGATCAATTATCCAGCGTAACATTTTTGTAATTTGTAGTAGAATTCGCCCGAAAAAGTACTGCTAAGCTAATGAAGTAATTCATTTTATATCAATTGATATTATGACACTTACATCTGCTTTGAGACGGTATATTTAACGTAATTAAAACGAAATACTTTGTAGTAACGGTAGGGGATCACCCTGAAGAACTAAGTTAAAAATAATGCGGTACTCACAGTATGGGAGCTTAAATCGACAAGCTATCAAAGTATTTGATGTGAACTTTTAATGTATTGCTATGTTTGCGCTGTTAAAGGCTTAATTTCCAGCTATCTTTTTAAGATAGATTATATATTCGGGGACTTTCTATGCTAATCCGCTCAAAGTTGTTACTCAGTGCTGCAGTGTCTATTTCGGCACTAATTGCCATGTTTGGATTACAACTCTATTCAAATTCGGTGAAATCGGAACTTTCTAACGCGGCTCAAAGTGTGCTTGATTTAGAGCGCGACGTCTTAATTTTGCGTAAAAATGAAAAGGACTTTTTCGCTCGCAAGGATTTGAAATATGTCGAGCTGCATAAGCAAAGCCACATGGCAATCGACAGTATTGTCCCTGAGTTAGAGAAAGTCTTTAAAGAATATGGGGTGTCGACTGCCTCACTTGAAAGTTTTGACCGTAATTTAAATCAGTATCAAGCCGCTTTTTCTGAAGTGGTGCAGCTACAACAAGAGATTGGCTTAACACCTAAAACAGGTTTGTACGGTACGTTACGAGCTGCGGTGCATAACGTTGAAACGCTACTCAAGGAATTTGATCAGCCCGCACTCGAAGCCGCAATGCTGCAACTTAGGCGTAACGAAAAGGATTTTATGCTGCGTCGTGAGCTAAGTTATGTCGAAACCTTCGATACTAATATTAGTAAGTTTAATGACAAGCTTCATGCCTCGAGTATCGATATTGATACTCAACGAAAAATTGAAGAGCTTATTACTCAATATCAAAAGGATTTCAAAAGCTTAATTAATAAAGAACAGCAGCTTGGTTTGACCGAAAATGACGGTACTATGGCGCGAGTTTTAGCTGCAAACCAGCAAACTGAGAGCAGTACGAGTGACTTGAAAAATTTGGCTCTTAAGGCCATTGATGATGCTGAGAGTAGTAGTGTTAATGTCGGTATTACTGTGTTTATCTTTATTGCGTTACTACTATCAATCATTACCTACTTGATTATCCGCAGTATTATCGCGCCTGTTGAGCGTATCACGCAGATCATTTCTCGCATCGAAGTGAGTAAAGATCTGACATTGAGGTGTGATGCTTCTACCCAAGATGAACTTGGTGAAATTGCACAGCATTTCAATAGCATGGTGAGTAGCTTCCAACAGCTGATTGAGCAAGTGATTGAGTCGGTCGCAACGATTAACACTTCCTGTAAACGTGTTTCAGAAAATGCCATGCTCGCCTCCGAAGGTGTGGGTCAACAACTTAATGAGACCGACATGGTCGCAACAGCAATCACTGAGATGGGCGCAACGATTGAGGAAATCGCTAAAACAACCGAATTAGCTGCATCAAAAGCGGGTCAGACCCACGATAATGCCCAAAGTGGTCAATTAGAGGTTGAGCAAACGATACATAAAATCCAGTCACTTGCTGAGCAGCTGAATAGCTCTGCAGCGGTCGTTAACGAATTGGAACGTGACAGCGAGACTATCGGTAGCGTGCTAGATGTGATCCGCGGCATTGCTGAGCAGACTAACCTTTTAGCCTTGAACGCTGCGATTGAAGCGGCGCGTGCGGGTGAGCAGGGCCGTGGTTTTGCTGTGGTTGCCGATGAAGTGCGTAACTTAGCGATGCGGACGCAATCGTCAACCCAAGAGATTGCTAACATCATTCAAACCCTGCAGACGCGTACCCGATCGATTGTGCAATTGATGGAATCTAGCCAAAAACAAGGCGTTGAAAGCGCTGAACAAGCGGCAAGTGCTGGCGCTTTATTGAAGCTTATCAATAACGACGTGCGTAATATTATGGACATGAGCACTCAAATTGCGGCGGCTATTGAAGAGCAAAGTATGGTGGCGGCTGAAGTGAACAAGAACGTGGTGGTGATCCGCGATATCGCTGAGGAGTCATCCCATGCGGCAGATGCAAATGCGTCCGCATCGGATGAGCTTAAGGCGCAGGCTGAGTTCTTATTCCGTGCGGTGAGTAATTTTAAAATCTAATGTGTAGAAGCCAGTTTACATCTGATGATCAGAAGCTGGCTTAAAAAATACACTAACAAAAACGCACTCCGAGGAGTGCGTTTTTATGTCTGAGTGGTTAGCTCTGCAAGCTTAGTGATTCGTTAAAACAGTAAGCTGTGCATTGGAACCACTCAGATTAGTCAGAACGTTCAGTAACAGAACTATTAGTGACGGAACATGGCAGAAATAGACTCTTCGTTGCTTACGCGACGAATTGCCTCAGCCAGTACCGCAGACATAGTTAACTGAGTCACTTTAGCCACTTTCAACATTTCTGGGCTTAAAGGAACAGTGTCAGTCACAATCACTTCATCAATCACTGAGTTAGCGATATTTTCAGCCGCTTTGCCTGAGAAGACTGGGTGAGTTGCGTAAGCAAATACGCGGTTCGCACCATGTTCTTTTAAGGCTTCAGCCGCTTTACACAGAGTGCCGCCTGTGTCGATCATATCGTCAACGATAATGCAGTCACGACCTTGAACATCACCAATGATGTGCATAACTTGCGCAACGTTCGCTTGTGGGCGACGTTTATCAATGATCGCTAAATCAGAATCATCCAACAGTTTTGCTACTGCGCGAGCGCGAACAACACCACCGATGTCTGGAGAAACAACGACTGGATTATCTAAGTTCTTCGCTAACATATCTTCTAGCAGCACTGGGCTACCAAATACGTTATCAACAGGAACGTCGAAGAAACCTTGGATTTGCTCAGCGTGCAGGTCACAGGTCAGAACGCGGTCAACACCCACGCTAGACAGGAAATCGGCAACCACTTTTGCAGTAATAGGTACACGGGCGCTACGAACGCGACGGTCTTGACGAGCATAACCAAAGTAAGGAATAACAGCTGTGATACGGCCAGCAGATGCACGGCGCAGCGCGTCAACCATCACGATGAGTTCCATCAGGTTGTCGTTTGTCGGCGCACAAGTGGATTGGATGATGAACACATCGGCTCCACGTACATTTTCGTTAATTTGGACACTGATTTCACCATCGCTGAAACGACCAACCACTGCGTCTCCGAGTTTGCAAAATAGACGATCGGCTATCTTTTTAGCGAGACTGGGGGTGGCGTTCCCAGCAAAGAGCTTGATGTCGGGCACTGTATGAACCTCAGGCGTTTGCTTTATATTTTAGTGGCTAGAGTAACGACGATGTAGGGACGGGAGGAACCCGAGGCGTTATCGTTAAGTGGTTACTCTAGAAGAAAGTAGTTTAAGGGTGACTGAGTCGCGTGATGAGCGGCGAAAGATTCATCCCTTGTGCAACAAATCCTTGCATTTCAGACGGTAATTTCGCCAAGGCTGCGAGAGCTTGTTGCTTTTGTGTGAATTCCCCGAACACGCATGCGCCTGTTCCTGTCATTCTCGACGGCGCATATTCTAGCAGCCAGCCTAATGCCTTGGCAACTTGAGGGTATTTAGAAACGACTAGTTTTTGACAATCATTTGCCCAAGGTTGGTTCATTAGGGTATCTATGGCCAGTTTCGGGGTATCACGTGGTAAAAGTGGATCTTGGAATACTTCAGCGGTGGAAACATGGGCATCGGGTGCGATGATTAAGTACCAAGGCTCACTCGGATTTACCGCTTGCAAGCGTTCACCTACACCTTCGGCAAAAGCGGCGAAACCATGAATAAAAACAGGAATATCGGCACCCAATTTAAGGCCGATTTTAGCCAGTTCTTCGGTCGATAATTGGGTGTTCCATAACGTGTTCAGTGCCACTAAGGTGGTGGCAGCATCTGACGAGCCGCCACCTAAACCTCCGCCCATGGGTAGACGTTTATCCAACCAGATTTCGGCGCCGCCAGTAAAGCCTGTGATTTGTTGTAATGATTTTGCGGCTCGCAGAATTAAGTTATCGCTATCGGCGACAACATTAGAGATATTGGAGTGCAAAATCAGTTCTGCGGTTTCAGTGACCTTAAAATCGAGCATGTCACAGTAATCAATAAACTGAAACAAGGTTTGCAGTTCATGATAACCATCTGCGCGGCGACCATTCACGTGTAAGAATAAGTTAAGCTTGGCTGGTGCTGGCCAATGGCGTGAAATTGCTGCGGGCATGCTAAGGTTTCTCTTCGAGTATGATTGCAGGCTTGCCGAGGGCTTGCCATTGATTCAATTGTAGTTTGAGTTGTAAGTCACCACGCTCAAGCTTTAATTGATGGGGCACGTTGGCGCCGCTCTGGGATTGCCAACTTAAAAATGTGACCTGCCAAGGCGGTGGGGTTTGAGTGTTCGTGAGCTGTTTAGGTTTGCCTTGGCTATCGCTTTCAAGTACTTGATCATTCAGGCCAACTTGACCAGTGATCCACAAAGGTAAATCGGCCAAGGGGATGGACCAACCGCTGACGCGCTCGAGTAAACGCTGGGCATTATCGTCGCGAAAATCTTTGCCATCGATATGTAAATGGGCAGAGTTCGAGGTTGAATTAAGCGTCAACACAGTTGTACCTAGCATAGTCGTGAGTGTGAGTTCATCGCGATCTTCACTGTGGCGCCAGTAGATATTGGCACTGAGTTTATCGTCGGGAGTTTTTATCGCTAGTTTTCCCTGTAATTCCCAAGCTTTGGCTTGGCGCGCATCATTGACTGTGATTGGGCTTAAGTCAGTCATCGGCGGCAAGGTTTCACACCCCACCAGTAAGAGTAGGGCGCTTAAGGTAAAACAAGAGAAAATGGTTTTTGTGAGGCGCTTCAAATTATTCATCTATGACTGATATACCAAAGTCCTTATGATACGAGGGCTTGGAAAGAATACCAATGCCAAACGTAAAATTTCCATCGGCGGTCACTTAGATTTGCTCCCTTGGGACAAATTTTGCCTTACCTATTATTGATAGAAAATTTAGGTAAGAAGTTAGACCTTTATTCGGTTTTGTTAAGCGTATTCTGTTTTTAGTTGGGCCAATTCAGTAGAATGCCCTTATTAAGAGAGTCGCCAAGAATCTAGAAAGAGTCAGATGAGCCTTGTAGCAATCGGTATTAACCATAAAACAGCCACGGTAGACCTGCGTGAGAAAGTCGCCTTCTCTCCGGACAAAATTCATGACGCTATGAAGAGTCTGGCCAGTCGTACACGCTCGGGTGAAGCCGTTATTGTCTCGACCTGTAATCGCACTGAGTTGTATTGCAACAACGGCGATGAGGCCGACATTATTGCGTGGCTTGAAGAGTATCACGGCCTAGATCATGAGGATGTAGCACCTTGTCTCTATAACTATCATGGTCAAGATGCCGTCAGGCATTTGATGCGCGTAGCCTCTGGGCTCGATTCTTTGATCCTTGGTGAGCCGCAGATTCTCGGTCAAGTAAAGCAAGCGTTCGTTAAGGCCAAAGAGGCTGGTACGGTTGCGCTAACCATAGATAGACTCTTTCAGAATACTTTTTCAGTCGCTAAGAAAGTCCGCACTGACACTGAAATTGGCGCCGCCGCAGTTTCTGTGGCATTTGCCGCGGTAAGCATGGCGAAACATATTTTCTCATCGATATCGACCACTAAAGTGCTGTTAATTGGTGCGGGTGAAACCATAGAACTGGTTGCGAAGCATCTTAAAGATAACGGCGTGGCTTCAATGGTCGTAGCAAATCGGACGTTAGAACGTGCCCAAGGCATGTGCGAGGAGTTTGGCGCAACAGCAATTACACTGGCGCAGATACCAGATTATCTCCCAAAAGCCGATATCGTGATATCCTCTACCGCCAGCCCTCTGCCTATCCTAGGTAAAGGCATGGTCGAAAAAGCGCTAAAGCAGCGTCGCCATCAACCTATGTTATTGGTTGATATAGCAGTTCCCCGGGATATTGAGCCGGAAGTCGCCGATTTGGATGACGCGTTTCTGTATACAGTGGACGACCTGCATAGCATTATTGAACAGAATATGGCTTCTCGAAAAGAAGCCGCCGAGCAAGCTGAAGTAATTACTGAAGAACAATCTTTCCTATTTATGGATTGGATCCGTTCTTTAGAGTCGGTCGACAGTATTCGCGAGTATCGCAGCCAGAGCATGGCGGTAAAAGATGAGTTAGTGGAACGCGCCTTGAATAAATTAGCCCAGGGCTCAGACACTGAGCAGGTATTGATTGAACTAGCCAATCGCCTGACCAACAAACTTATCCACGCACCGACACAGGCCCTCACGGCAGCGAGTCGTCAGGGCGATTTGAATACTCTCGGTCAGTTAAGATCAGCGCTTGGATTAGATAAAAACTAAGGTTAGCGAGTTAAATGAAGGAATCCGTTATCCGCAAGCTGGAAGGCTTGCTCGAGCGCAATGAAGAAGTCATGGCTTTGCTGGGTGATGCTAGCGTCATTTCCGATCAAGACAGGTTTCGTGCGTTATCGAAAGAATATGCCCAGTTAGAAGACGTTGTTGCTGGCTTTAAAGCCTATCAGCAAGCGCAGGCCGATCTCGATTCTGCCAAAGAAATGCTGGAAGAAGACGATGCTGAAATGCGTGAAATGGCGCAGGAAGAGATGAAAGCCGCTAAGGCCAAACTCGAGCAGCTCGAAGACGAATTGCAAATTCTATTATTGCCAAAAGATCCTGACGACGATAAAAACGCCTTCGTTGAGATCCGCGCTGGTGCAGGCGGCGATGAAGCGGCTATTTTTGCCGGTGACTTATTCCGCATGTACAGCCGTTATGCTGAAGCGAATCGCTGGCAGATCGAAATCATGAGCTGCAACGAAGGAGAACATGGTGGCTTTAAAGAAGTGATCATGAAGGTCAGCGGTGAAGGCGTATACGGCAAACTTAAGTTTGAATCCGGCGGCCACCGTGTACAGCGTGTGCCAGAAACCGAATCCCAAGGACGTGTGCATACTTCAGCGGTTACTGTAGTGGTACTTCACGAAGTGCCTGAAGCGGAAGCGATTTCAATCAACCCAGCCGATCTGAAAGTCGATACTTATCGTTCATCAGGTGCGGGTGGTCAGCACGTTAACAAAACTGACTCAGCTATTCGAATCACCCATATTCCTACTGGGATCGTGGTGGAATGCCAAGATCAACGTTCGCAGCATAAGAACCGTGCCCAAGCCATGAGTGTACTGGCCGCACGTATTCAAGCTGTTGAAGACGAAAAACGCCGTAGCGCCGAAGAATCGACCCGTCGTAGTCTGGTTGCCAGTGGCGATCGCTCCGAACGTGTGCGTACTTACAACTTCCCGCAAGGCCGCGTGAGCGAACACCGCATCAACTTGACCTTATATCGCTTGAACGAAGTGATGGAAGGCGATCTCGATGCTATTTTATTGCCTCTGATGCAAGAGCATCAAGCCGATCAGTTAGCCGCACTGGCTGACGAGCAGGGGTAATTTTGTCAGATCAATCTAGCATAGCCGAAGCCCTGCAATGGGCTTATGTGCAGTTAGCATCAACCTCTGAATCCGCTCATCTGGATGCAGAGGTTTTGTTGTTATATTGCCTCAATAAAAGTCGCAGCTATTTATACACTTGGCCTGAAAAATCCTTGACGGTTGAGCAGTGGAAACGCTTCCAGCAAATGGTGCAGAAACGCCAAAAAGGCGTACCTGTGGCACATATTGTCGGTGAGCGCGAATTTTGGTCGTTGCCTTTTATCGTCAACGACACCACTTTGATCCCGCGTCCTGATACGGAAATTTTGGTTGAAACTGCATTGAACATGCCGCTTTCCACCTACGCCAAAGTGCTCGATTTAGGCACTGGTACTGGGGCAATTGCGCTGGCGTTGGCGTCTGAGCGTGAGTCATGGCAAATCACCGCGGTCGATAAAGTCGATGATGCCGTGGCTTTGGCTATCGCGAATCGTGAGAACTTAAAGCTGCCACAGGTCGAAATTCTCCAGAGTGACTGGTTCAGTGCCGTAAAGTCGCGGGACTTTGATTTAATCGTCTCAAATCCGCCCTATATTGATGAAGCTGACGAACACTTGCACCAAGGTGACGTGCGTTTCGAGCCCCAAAGCGCGTTAACCGCCGCCGAGGAAGGCTTTGCCGATCTTTATTATATTGCCAACACAGCTCGAGATTACTTAAAGCCTAACGGTTATATCCTGCTCGAACATGGTTTTGAGCAGGCTGTGAAACTGAGGGCTAAGCTTATCGAACTAGGCTACGAGAATGTCGCCACAGTGCGAGACTTTGGCAGTAATGACAGATGCACTATGGGTAAATGGGCGGAATAAGTTACTAAAAATAAATTCGATGACCCATAGAATAATGATGAGACTTTAGACTTATTAACTTGTCATCTCAAATATAACGCTATTGCCAATCTGCAATGGCGTTTTTTATGTGTGGGTATTTTCTTAAAATAGTGTCTTCAGTGAATATAAGATGAATATTCTTAGGAGATATAGTTTAATCAGCTGTGGAATGGGATATTTTTCTTCAGCATTTGCTATAAGTTTTATATAGCGTTAATAGAAATAACGTAATTAATTATGATAAAAATGGATTTTTTCTAGAATTCTAAATTAAATTTTTATTGGGAACATAATGCCAGTATTTACTGGCATTAAGGTTTTAAATTTATAGCTTTAGAAACTGTAGCCTATTCCTACAGTGAAGCTCGTCATTTCAAATACTCCAGAATCCTGGTAGGCTAATGTTGTCATAATTTCGAAGCCATTATAAAAACGACAACGCCAACCTAATGCGGCATATAAGCCATATCCATCGTCTGAATACTCCTCTATAGTTATAACATCATCACTACTATTTCCGTAGTCATTCAATTGATAATTAGCTTTAGATTGAGATAATCCGGCCTTAAATATCGCATTATGTCTTGCTGATATTTGGTATGTATATGTGCCAGCAAGCCGAGAGGAATAAGAGTTCTCCAACACGTAATCGTCAAAAACACCATGTATTGCTGCGGTAAAAGGCTCACTTTGAAATGGTGTGTAACCTACTTCTACTCCCCAATCTGGGGTGAATTGATAGCGATAGGCAAAGTCATAATGGGTAATCCCCCCATAGTCTTCTGTTGAGCCTAAACCCAAGCCTGCAGAGAAACCATGGGTTTCGTCTGCGCTAGATGCTGTAGTGGAAATGAGTAAAGCTAAAAGTATAAATAAGCGTTTCATTGTACTTCCTGTAATCACATTAATCCATGAACGCTAAAAGTAACAGATTTGGTTGCTAATTGTAAATGTTTTGATTTTTATTTATTTCGTATGGTCTCCCGATAAGTGGGCAGATGTCTGTAAGTTTATATTGAAACAAATGTAATAATTTATTATTTCTTATTAGACTTCAGTAATTCGCTATGTATTTTACTTGGTAAACAGTGATTATTGTTAAATCCTCATTGTTTCTAAATGAACTAAATTAGATTTTTATAGTATTTTTTGTGTTGGTTGTATTCGTATACAGTGTGCGGAAATACATTTTTAATGAATGGAAGTTATTTCATTCAGATTTAAGGTTTGATTTTTATGTTAACGCTATTTTTGATTGCCACGAGTTCAAATCCGAAGTGCGAGATTTGGCAACTAAACCACTATTTTATTATCCAGTTATAACACTAGGTTACTCGCTCATTCCTGCATACCGTTCTATTTTTTCGAATGTTTAGGTCGTGATTTCGCGTTATTCTTTTGTAAACTTCCTTGTTATTCTGCTTCCATCAGCAAAGCGTTTGCGTCTTGTGTTAGCCGTATGATCTTGGCGTTTCACGTATCGCTTTGCTCAACCGATAGGAGAGCAGCAATGAAAGTATTAAGTCAGTTTTCCGCCAAAGCCGCGATGGATGGCGATGGGGTCAATATTCGCCGTGTCGCCGATTTTGTGACGACTAAATTTGATCCTTTCTTGATGATCGACGAAATAAAATCCGATGATGAACAAGACTTTATCGGTGGCTTCCCCGCACATCCCCATCGCGGGATGGAGACGTTCACTTATATTCGTAAGGGCGGTTTTGAGCATCGCGACCAAATGGGTAATGTGAAGGCGATTCGTGCCGGCGATGTGCAGTGGATGAGTACCGGGTTCGGGGTAGTGCACTCTGAAATGCCGCTGGCCGATGCTGTCGATGGTCTGCATGGATTCCAAATTTGGGTCAATATGCCCGCCAAAGACAAGCTGCGTCCAGCGAAGTATCAAGATACTGCGGGTAGCGCGAGCGTTGAAGTGGCCAATGACACGGGTGCTAGCTTAAAAGCCTTAGCGGGTGATTGGGGCTTTAAAGATCAACCGCTTATTAGTGCAGCTATTCAAGGGTTAGCGGGCGAAGCAGCCATTGCTGATTTAAGTCTATCGCCAAATGCTGAGGCCACGCTTGATTTGTCTCAACATGAGTTTGTCGCCTTGTACTTGTACCAAGGTGACTTAAGTAAAGGTGAAGACTCACAGTGGTCATCTGCTTCAAATCAACATCATCAGGGCGAGTTTTTAGTGCTCGATAGCCAAAGTGTGCTTAAGCTTAAAGCTGATGAGCGCGGCGCTGGGATGTTACTATTTGCGGGTAAACCTATCCGTGAAAAAATCGTCCAGATGGGTCCCTTTGTGATGAACACCCAAGCGGAAATTCAGCAGGCGATTCGCGATTACCAAGAAGGGCGTTTCGGCCAGATCGCGTAATTTGTTAAATCTGTCGCACTGAGCTAATTCTAAATCCAAGCCAATTTAAGTTTAAGCCCTGTATTCCTACAGGGCTTTTTTGTTGCTGTTCACGCAAGCTATGTCTATTGCTTAAGGACTTGAGGCAAAAGCCGCGCTTTGTTGCTACAATAGCCGTGCTTTTGGGTTGAGCGAGCCTAGCGCTTAAATCTAAACTCAAGCTAGCCCAAAGCTAACCTGAATCTTGATAGACCAGTTAAATCGATAAGTAACGCAATTTCAGTAACCTAGCAGCCGCTTCGTTACCCACCACAGGATATTCACCTTGAGCAACTCTGATACTAAGCCTAATCCATCAATGGCTTTTTCGACTCTTAAGCTAAAACCCGAACTGCTTGAGAACCTTTCTTCTATGGGCTACAACGAGATGACGCCAATTCAGGCGCAAAGTTTGCCACCCATTTTAGCGGGGCAGGATGTGATAGGTCAGGGTAAAACTGGCTCGGGTAAAACGGCCGCCTTTGGCTTAGGGTTACTGAACAAGTTAGACGTTAAACGCTTTCGCATTCAAACCTTAGTGTTATGCCCAACCCGCGAGTTGGCCGACCAAGTGGCGCAGGAAATCCGCACCCTTGCCCGTGGTATTCATAACGTTAAAGTACTGACACTTTGCGGCGGTGTGCCTATGGGGCCACAGGTTGGCTCGCTGGAGCACGGTGCACACATTATTGTGGGTACGCCGGGTCGTATCGTCGATCACTTAGATCGCAATCGCTTAGATTTAAGCAATCTCAACATGTTAGTGCTCGATGAAGCCGATCGCATGTTAGAAATGGGCTTCCAACCCGCTCTAGATGCGATTATCGAACAAGCCCCGCGTGAGCGTCAGACGCTGCTATTCAGCGCGACGTTCCCTGAGCAAATTCAATCAATTGCCAAGCAAATCATGTATGACCCAAGCATGGTTAAAGTTGAAGGTAATCACGACAGCTTAAGCATAGCCCAGCATTTTTATCACTTAGACGATGACAAGGCGCGTATGCAAGCGCTGCAATTATTGTTGTTAGAACATAAGCCTGAAAGCGCAGTGGTGTTTTGTAACACTAAACGCGAAACCCAAAAAGTGGCCGATGAGCTTGAAGGTTTAGGCTTTAGCGTATTGGCTTTGCACGGCGATTTAGAGCAAAGAGACAGGGACGAAACCCTGCTGCAATTTGCTAATAAGAGTGCCTGTGTATTAGTGGCGACCGACGTTGCTGCCCGTGGTTTAGATATCGATGCGCTGGATGCCGTGTTCAACTATCACGTCGCCTATGACACCGAAGTGCATATTCACCGTATCGGTCGTACTGGCCGCGCGGGCAGTAAAGGCGCCGCTTATACCTTCTATAACGACCAAGACGGTTACAAAATTGCCTTGTTAGAAGAGTATTTAGAGCGCGAAATTACCAGCGAATCACTACCATCAGAAAGTCTGCTCGGCAACACGCCTTCAGCGCCAACCATGATCACTCTGCAGATCGATGGTGGTAAGAAGGAAAAACTGCGTCCAGGGGATATCTTAGGCGCGCTGACAGGCGAAAACGGTATCGAAGGCTCGCAAGTGGGTAAAATCCAAGTGACCGATTACCGCGCCTATGTGGCCGTAAATCGTAAGGTTGCCAAGAAAGCACTGAACAAAATTACTGGCGGCCGGATCAAAGGAAAATCTTACCGCGCTTGGCCAATGAAGTAAGTTTGGCATAGCTTGATTTGAATCGTACCTCGATTTAATTCGCTCTATTTTTAAAGGGAATAAACTCAGGTTTATTCCCTTTTTTGTTCGGTTTTATAGCGGTAGTCATTACACCTTTGTGTCTACTTCACCGCGAATCTTATTGGGCGATTAAGTAACACTTTGTATTTGTCTGCTTA
Source organism: Shewanella sp. ISTPL2 (assembly GCF_013283205.1). Taxonomy (NCBI): domain Bacteria; kingdom Pseudomonadati; phylum Pseudomonadota; class Gammaproteobacteria; order Alteromonadales; family Shewanellaceae; genus Shewanella; species Shewanella sp. ISTPL2. The sequence continues at coordinate 1,777,914 of NZ_JAAPAV010000001.1, forward strand.
ATTGATATGCCCCTCAGCTTGCCTGTGTTAGAAGTGATTCTGAGTAAAAAATAAATGAGCGGATTAACGGCTTTGTCAGGTGATAAGGCTGCATCGGTTTGGAGTATTTATGTTTCGATGGACTATTTTACTAAGCATCTTTTTAAGCGCAGCGAGCGCTGCATCAATTCAGCCAGAGCCGCAACCGGAGTCTAAGTCAGAGTCGCAACCGTTACAGCACTTCATCTACATTAATCATCGTGAGGCCAACGGAGAAAACATTCGTGCCGACAAGGCGCTACGCGATCCCCGTTTTGGCGGTGCGCAGATTGTTTATACTTGGCGCAGTTTAGAGCCTAAGCAGGGCGAATATGATTTCAGCGCGATTAGGGCCGATATTGCGTATCTCGATTCGATAGGCAAAAAATTGTGGATCCAGCTGCAAGAGAAATCCTTTACGCCCAGAGTCAATGTGCCGCGTTATTTGCTCGATGATCCTATTTATCAAGGCGGTGTGTTGAAGCAAAGCATGTTGAGTGCACCAGAGCGTGATCCCAATAAACCGGTGACGGATGATGAGTATGGCTGGTCAGCCAAAATGTGGGAGCCCTCAGTGCGTGCGCGTTATCAGCAATTGGTGCGCCAGCTAGGCCAAGAGTTTGATGGGAAAATTGCGGGCATTAACTTTAGTGAAAGCTCAATTGATGTGGGGACTGAAAACGCCGATGGAACGACTACCTTCCCCAGTGATTTTAATCCTAAAGCCTATATCGATGCGATTGGCGAGAATATGCAGGTATTAGCTGAGTCATTTCAGCATTCAACCGCTATGGTGTATTTGAACTTTTTGCCAGACGAATGGCTGCCATGGAATGACAAAGGCTATATGCGAGGCTTATTTGCGCAAGCCAAATCGCTCAACATGGGTGTGGGTGGCCCAGATCTGATGCCTTACCGTAAAAGTCATATGGCACAAAGTTATGCCTTTATTAAAGATTACCCAGCGACACTGGTGAAAGGTATGGCGGTGCAAGACGGTAATTTGCGGCAGATTAATCCTAAAACGGGTAAAAAGAATACTGTGCCTGAGCTGCTGGATTTTGCGCAAAATTACCTAGGCTTAGACTACATTTTTTGGGTTGAAGATGAACCTTATTTTACGGATGAAGTCCTGCAGCAGTTGCCAGATACAAAGGCGAATTAACTTAGGTTGCCGTTTTAGGCTGTTTTTAAGGCAGTGATTGTTCAAGCCGATTATTGTTCAAAGCGTAGATAACGAGCTAAGCATCGATCAAGACAAACTAAGACAAACAAAAACGCCCAATTCCATGCGGAGTTGGGCGTTTCTGTTTAGGACTTAATACGGCTAAATCGCTAAGCAAGTTCGCTTAGCTTTTGCATTAATCCTGTGAGTGTCTTGGACGACTCGCACCATTATTTGGGCGACGGGTGTTTTTCTTTGGACCATTGGCGTAAGGATTCTCACCCGCTTGGCCACGATTTTCGCCAGCGCCTGAACGGCTTTCAGTTGGACGACTAGCGCCTGCGCTATTGGCTCGGCCATCGTTTGAACGTGGTGGACGAGGTTTGGCATCACTGCGGGGGGCGCTACTGGCTTCACCGCTGTGTCTTGGATTCTTGTCGTTTGGCTTGTGACCGCGCGCGACGTCACCGCTGCGTTGACCATCTTTATGCTCGGCGCTTCTTGGAGCACCATCGCGTGAGCTCGGTTGGTTTGAGCTGCGGGTATTTCTACGGCTTGGTACTGATTTACCGCTACTTTTTCCGCCGCCACCTAAACGTGATTCTGGCAATTCATGGTTAAAGCCTTCAACCATTTCACGGTCTAATACGCGATTGATTAAACGCTCGATATCGTTTAGCAGTTTGATTTCTTCGTTACTTACCAGTGACACGGCTTGACCCGATGCGCCAGCGCGGCCAGTACGGCCGATACGATGCACATAATCTTCTGGCACGTTCGGTAAGTCGAAGTTAACCACTTGTGGTAATTGGTCTATGTCTAAACCGCGGGCAGCAATATCGGTTGCAACCAGTACGCGAGCTTGACCATTTTTAAAGTCGGCCAAGGCTTTAGTACGGGCGGTTTGGCTCTTGTTACCGTGGATAGCGGCGGCTTTGATACCTGCCTCTTCAAGGCTTTTCGCCAGACGGTTAGCGCCATGTTTAGTGCGCGAGAATACCAACACTTGTTGCCAATCGTTTTGCTTGATGAGTTGGATCAAGAGTGCCGATTTTTGGCTCTTATCAACTGGGCAAACCCATTGTTTTACTGTGGTCGCTGCCGCGTTACGTGGCGTGACCGAAATTTCGACCGGATTGTTGACTAAGCCTTTTGCCAGCTCACGAATTTCATCGGAGAAGGTGGCCGAAAACATCAGGTTTTGACGTTGCTTAGGTAAAATGGCCAAAATCTTACGGATGTCGCGGATAAAGCCCATGTCGAGCATGCGGTCGGCTTCATCTAACACTAAGATCTCAAGCTGGCTGAATTTCACCGCTTTTTGATTATATAGATCCATCAATCGACCAGGCGTCGCGACTAATACGTCGACACCGTGGCGCAATTTCGCGATTTGTGGATTGATAGGCACGCCACCAAATATCACCGCTGAGCGCAGTGGTAAATTCTTACCATAGGTTTCAACACTTTCTGCAACCTGAGCTGCCAATTCGCGTGTCGGAGTTAACACTAATGCGCGCACTTGGCCTGCTTGGGCACGGTTACCTTTACTTAGGAGTTCGAGCATAGGTAGGGTGAAACCTGCTGTTTTACCTGTTCCTGTTTGGGCGGCCGCCATCACATCTTTGCCTTGAAGCACAGCGGGAATTGCTTGAGCTTGGATTGGCGAAGGTGTGTCGTAGCCTTGTTCGGCAACGGCTTTAAGTATCGGGGCCGATAAGCCCAGGGAGGTAAAACTCATAGATTGGTCTCTTGTGGCAACACTGTGCTGCATTTATGGTCAATAGCCAGGTCTGCTGGCGGGCGTGCAGCTTACAGGATCAGGGCTTTAAGTGCCATCTAATAAAGGTTTTTGGGTTGGGTTTCATTCATATTGGCACATAAATCGCTTGTCGGCGGCTTTCACTCGGCCTCGCTTATCTTTTAGGCGCAAGTTTAGATGGCAGAGTTTGAGGTTATGGAAGTTAATTGATTTCAAGGAACAAGATGACTATTAGGCTTATTTCATCATATCAATTGAAGTCATAGGTATTTTTTTATCTAGAGTTAGAATGAGTTAGCGGTAGATCACGCTACAATAATGAGAGTGGTATAAACTAAAGTCGATTGGAGTAGAATTAATCAATGACGCAATTGGTTTAGCTATTTGTTCAGTTCGTGATTGATGTTATTTGCTGAATTTTTAACAATGAACCGAGCGAAAGAATTATTGAGTGTTTTCACAGTCACGTTTAACTGAGTCATTCATGTTTAACCGAGTCATTCATGTTTAACTTAGTTATTTAGATGGAGTGGCTTAAGAGCAGTTCTCTGCATGCTTGCGATTTATCTCACGTTTATTTTAGGATGAGGCATTGTAGGAACGGTTAAACGCCTCTCATTTATAGGTGGATTATGACAGCGATACAGCATATTGAACGCCTTGCACGAGGACGCAGTGAACAAGCCGTCGCTGTGATTAAAAATGTGCAGCAGATGTCAAATATCCCCATGCATGAGATGCAACTCGCGCTTAAACAATTGCTCAACTGTGGCCGAATTGCGCTGCATTTTCACCCCGATAGAATCGATAGCCGTGGTATGACGGTTGCCGAAGGTTTACTGCGCGATGGTCAATACCGTAGCCAGTTTGAGACGCATATTTCCAATGGTCAGTTGTCACCTGAGTTAGGTGGCCCGCGGGATCATTGGGAAAATCAGCTTTTTGGGGATGTATACAAGGGCACTAAATCTCGGCCTAAATACGGTGCACTCGATCTGGGAATGTGGCAGGACGGCCCTGCGCCGCGCTTTGGTAGCTGCTATTTTCTGACTCATACGAGTGCGATGGCGCGCTCAACCTTTAGTTATCTCGACTCGTATCGTAATCCGAAAGAGAAGGGCACACTGTCATGTTTCGATGATATTTTAGCGGCGCTGCTGACTGAGAGTTTTGAGCGTCACTATGCCTTAGGCAAATCCGACTTTAAGCCGCTGAATGTGATCCATTATTTGGGGCATCAGCTCAATGCTTCCTTGCTGTCACGTTTCGAGCGGCCGCTATCGAATAATCTTGACCATTATATAGAGGCGCAGATCCATGGCGATGTTTCCCTCGATGAAGATATCGCCATGCTGGTGGCGGATCCCAGTTTTAAGGGTACTGATATTGGCGCAAGCTTAAGTAAAATTTGCGATAAATATGATATTGAGCTGCAATATCATGGTGGCTTTAGCCTGCATACGGCGCAGATCCCCAGTGATTTCCGTGGGCCAACTATGCCATCGCTGGCTAATCGGATTGCCATAGAAGACAGAGTTGATGCCCATGCCATAGGCGTGGCGGCGCGGGATTTATACCATTCCCCCCAGCATTGGCGTGAGCGCGGTAATCGTGCGCAAGTCGCCCATGAACTTAAGTTGCTCTGGCATGTACTAGTGAAATACGGTGGAGTGCAATAAGCGCGAACTCTTTAAAAATGCTTAATTGTAAACGTAAGCATTAACAACAAAATGAGTTTAGGGCGTAAATAAAACAGCGAGATAACATCAGGTTAACTCGCTGTTTTTCTATAGATATTTTATCGTTAAGGTCGCCTAGCAACCAGTGTCGACTTTTTTATAAGTGGGGACGCCCGTTGTCTCCCATTTATAGTCGATATAACAATTTGTCGCTTCGACTTGCGCTTCTGTGGGCGTGGCAAGGTTCAGTTTTTGCTTTGGTGTGGCGATAACTTCATAGGTGCCGTTGGTGGTGTAAATTCGATAGGACCACTCATTCACATTTAGCCCTGCCGCTTTAAAAATTTCTGGCGGAGTCGTGTAAGCCGTACTTGGCGTTATACCGCTGGTGCTGGCAGCCCAAGGCTGATAGTTTTCGCCACGGATTTCGTCGTAAACGACTCTATTCGTGGTGCCGCTGTGAGCAATTTCCGACTTTGATTTGAATAAAGTGACGGCGGATTTCATCGAAGCCAGTGCACCTGAGAGCTGACTCTTATAGGCATCTGATTGTAAATTAATGAATTTAGGTGCAGCTACTACGGCTAATACGCCAAGAATAATAATAACCACAACGAGTTCAATCAGGGTGAAACCAGCATTTTTATTTGGCATAGATAGAGGACATTTAATACAAAGAGCTTCATGCTACCTAAGTTTTTAAAATCAGGCTAGTACTAGGTAAAGTTCCGTTAACTCCTAGATTTATTTATCTTTAGCTCGTTTTTGTGAGTCCGCTAGCAAAAGTCTGTGATAGGGTTTCATCTGTTGTAGATGCCTGCGATACTGCGTCCCTATCGGAACTTTTTAGCTGTTGCAAGCCCCTTAAACTGAATTGTTATCGATAGTCGATCCCCGCTACGAGTCGCTTAATTGTTTTCTTGTTGGAGCACCATGGATAAGTCGTTAGAAAAATCCCTTCTTGTTTGGCTTAAAGCCCAGAAAAAAGCCTGTGGCCTGTTCCTTAAATTGTCGTTATGGCTTGGGATGATAAGCGCCGTCGCTATGGTGGCGCAGGCTTATATTATCGCGACGATTCTGGATGGCGTGATCATAGGGCAAGTTATACCGCTTACTGACAATGCCCAAACGATCAGTTCCAGCGTGAGTATTGATACCTATATTCCTAATTTTATTGCGTTAATTGCCTTGATGTTACTGCGTGCCTTGCTGGCTTATGGGCGTGAGCGCGCCAGTTTTGAGGCGGGTAAGCGTCTACGTGGCCATATTCGCGCGGCAGTGATGGACAAGTTGACTAAGCTAGGTCCAGCATTTATTAAAGGTAAACCCGCAGGGAGTTGGGCCAGCATAGTTTTAGAGCAAGTCGAAGATTTACAAGATTTTTATGCCAGATATCTCCCACAAATCAGCCTTGCAGGTTTTATTCCCGTACTCATTTTAGCGGCGGTATTCCCGATTAACTGGGCGGCAGGCTTAATCCTGTTACTCACAGCGCCATTAATCCCTATGTTTATGATCTTAGTTGGCATGGGCGCTGCCGATGCTAATCGCAAAAACTTCAGTGCGCTTGCAAGATTGAGCGGCCATTTTATGGATAGATTAAAAGGCTTAAGCACGTTGAAACTTTTTCACCGTGGTGATGCCGAGCTTAAGGTGATCGCGAGTGCTTCAGAAGAGTTTCGTAGCCGCACTATGTCTGTGCTACGCATGGCCTTTTTAAGCTCAGCAGTCTTAGAGTTTTTTGCCGCGGTATCGATTGCTGTTTTGGCGGTTTACTTTGGTTTTAGTTACTTAGGTCACTTAGATTTTGGCTACTATGGCGCCCATGCCAATATCAGCTCAAGTACAGCTCCTGACATGGGTGGTATTCCTTTCAGCCTATTTACTGGGCTATTTATTCTGATTTTAGCTCCTGAGTTTTATCAACCGCTGCGCGACATGGGGACTCATTACCATGCTAAGGCGCAGGCTATAGGCGCGGCAGAAGCCTTGATTACCTTGCTCGAACATCCGGAACCTGAGTTTTTCGGCCACGTCCGTATCAATAGCATAGAGACGCTGAGTGCCGACAATCTTGAGGTGTTCAGTGTTGATGGTACGCGTTTACTTGGCCCACTGAGTTTTGAGTTAAAAGAGGGTGAACGCTTAGCTTTAGTTGGTCCGAGCGGAGCGGGTAAAACCAGTTTACTCAACGCCTTATTGGGATTTTTACCCTACAAGGGCCATTTGTTGATTAATGGCCATGAGTTATCCGCATTAGACTTAGCCCATTGGCGACAGCACTTAGCTTGGCTTGGACAGGAACCGCAGTTATTTCACGGCACTGTGCGGGATAACGTTGCCTTAGCCGACCCTACTCTGCCCGACGATATGCTGTGGCACTTACTGGCTGAGGCCAATATCAGTGACTTCGTTAAGGCGCAACCACTGGGTTTAGATGCGCCGGTCGGTGAGCAATCTTCCGGTTTATCCGTCGGCCAAGCTCAACGTATTGCTTTAGCAAGGGCGCTTGGGCAGCAGGCGAGTTTGTTTGTCCTCGATGAACCCACAGCTAGTTTAGATAGCCAGAGTGAGCAGGCGGTGAGTTCTGCGCTGAATCGCGCCATGGCGGGTAAGATGTGCATTATGGTGACCCACAGATTAGATCAGTTAGATCAAATGGATACTATTCTTGTGCTCGATAAAGGCTTGATAGTACAGCGGGGCGACTTTACCACTTTGTCTAACACAAACGGCTTATTCCAAACTTTACTGCGTGAAAATGTTGAGTCCGTGGCTGATATTGAACTTGTACCGTTATCGGCAAGCGCCAGTGAGACGCAGCCTGATAGTGACGCTCCACTCGACATTGCCGCCGAGTCCACTAAAGGAGATGCCCAATGAAAGTGCTGATCCCCTTTATTCGATTGTTCTCGCGTCAATGGTTGATGATGTCCGTGGGCTTGCTGCTGACCATTATTACTTTGATGGCGGGCATAGGTTTACTGTCACTTTCGGGCTGGTTTCTTTCCGCTACTGCTGTTGCAGGTTTGACGATAGTCACGGCGCAGTCCTTTAACTTTTTCACTCCTGCTGGCGGGGTACGTTTCTTATCAATTGCCCGAACCGCTAGTCGTTATGGCGAGCGTTTAGCGACCCATGAGGCAACCTTTAAGTTGTTGACTGAGCTTCGTGTTTGGGCGTGGCGTAAACTCTTGCCGCTAAGTGCTAAAAATCTGCAGGGGCTACGCCGTGGCGACATGCTCAATCGCTTAGTGGCCGATATCGATACCCTCGATCATCTTTACCTGCGACTGCTCACGCCTATGGCGGCATCCCTTCTGATGACGGGGCTCTTGTATCTGTTTCTTGCTTGGTTCGATGCCAAACTTGCTCTCAGTCTTTGCTTATTCTTAGTCGCTGTTTGGCTGGAGATGCCACTGCTATTTTATCGCCTTGGACACGCGCCAAGCCGAACTATGCTCGAAACCAAGCGTCATTATCGGGTGCAGTTGCTGGATATGTTGCAAGGCCAAGCCGAACTCAGTCTATTTGGCGCGAACGACAGATTCAGGCAAAAACTGAATGATGCGCAGACAGAGCTGTTTCGCAGCCAAAGCGCGATGGCCAATATTACTGCACTCAGCCAAGCCATGTTGATCCTCTCCACGGGCTCAGCCTTGATCATGATGCTGTATTTAGCCGCTCAAGGTGTGGGTGATGCCGTGCCGCCGGGGCCCATGTTTGCACTTATGGTGTTTGCGACTATGGCCTGCGTCGAGATGATGATGCCGATCGCGGGCGCGTTTCAGCATTTGTCAGGTTGCGTATTGGCCGCAACGCGAATTAATGAAATCACCGAACAAAAGGCCGATATTCAATTTGCTGTCGATACTGGCTTGAGGGCAAAGTCTGGCGCATTACAGATTGAAGGTATCCACTTTGGTTATCGAGACGATCAAAACGTGCTGCAAGGTTTGTCCCTTGAGATAAAAGCCGGGCAAAAAGTCGCGTTACTTGGGCCAACGGGTTGCGGTAAGTCGAGCTTATTGACGCTGATTACCCGCGAATGGCAAGCGCAGCAAGGGCACATCAAACTCGATGGTCATGCACTTTCAGAGTACAGCGAGCGCGGTCTTAGGGATGCTATTACTGTGATTAGCCAACGCATCTATTTGTTTGCGGGTACATTGCGGGAAAACTTAGTATTAGCGCTACCTGTTATCGAAGGCGAGAAACGCACGGCCCACGACGCACGCTTGATTGATGTGTTACAGCGGGTTGGGCTTGGGGCTTTACTCACGGGTGATAAGCCGCTGGATATGTGGATAGGTGAAGGTGGACGTCAGCTTTCGGGCGGCGAGCAGCGCCGTATTGGTGTTGCTAGGGCGCTGCTGCGTGATGCACCGCTGTTATTGCTAGATGAGCCAACCGAAGGGCTAGATAAACGCACCGAGCGGGAAATTTTAAGTTTACTGTTTGAATTTGCTCAGGATAAAACCTTACTTATGATTAGCCATCGTTTAACTGCTATGGCGAAGATGGATCAAATTCATCTACTCGGTCAGGGGAAGATTATTGCGTCTGGTACTCACCAGAGCTTAATTGAAGACAGTGTGGAGTATCAGGCCTTGTACCAAAGACTCGCTTAAGGTTTTGGATTTAATCTTTTAGAATTAAGACGTTGGCGCTCAATATTATAAATAGCGATATATTTTACTCATTAAAAGCGGATATGAATCTATGAACCCTGCGATGCCAGAAGCATTAGCCCCACAAATTAATGCCCATTTTAATGGTAAGTTTGAGGTCGAGCTTAAATACCGCTTACTGGATCGCTACGCTTTTTTCGTTGCCTTACAAATGAGAAATCCCGAGGTCATGCTCGAAGATAACCTTGAGCATGACTGTTACTTTGATCTGCCATCACAGTCACTTAAAGGTGAGCACAAGAGCTTGTGTATCCGTGAGATGCAGCCATCGGGGATAATGCTGTGGATAGTGAAAGGGCCAGAAAAAGACCGCTGTGAAGCCGTTAATATCACTGAAGCAACAAAAGCAAAAAGTATGCTGCAGACCTTAGGCTATGAGTCTGTACTGGAAATTAAAAAGCGCCGCAGTATCTATTTTCTGGGTGAATTTCATCTAACAATCGATCATATCGAAGGTTTAGGGGATTTTGCTGAACTCGCGATTATGACCAATGATGAAACCCTATTGCCTAAATATGAAGTGCAATTACAACAACTCGCCGCTGACTTAGGCCTAAGTGAAGTGCAGCGAGAGTGGTTATCCTATCGGCAGTTGCAGCAGGCTTTAAATAATAAGTAATGGTTCAATCTTTTGGATTAACAGCTTGAGGCTTAATAGCTTAAAGTTTCATCGCTTAAATTTTATGGTTTACACCGCTAGATTTTGCCTAACCAATCCTTCGCAACAAACCGCTATGGCTAAGTTCAAATCCCTTTGAGCTTCACTGTCCATATCGCATTCACCGTTTGTTTTAACTCGCTATCGACGACTTAAACTTAAGCAGCGTACTTTAATTCGAGTATCACATTTCAATTCAAACCACCTTTACAAATTCAAATTCAAACGGCTTACATACTGATTATTCAGTTTTATTTGCCGTTAGTTACTTGATGCGTTTTAGCCTAAGCGTTGTGAAAAGGCGAGGTAGCGTTTAACTTCCGCTTCAGGGAATTTTAATTCGTCACCATCTTGAACACTTGAGAGTAAATTCTCCCGAGCGAAACGTTTGATGGTCGCTGGTGTTTTATCTAGCATTTTGCACACTTCATCTAAGGTTAATAAGTTATCGCTCATGGCACTCTCCCAGTAATTCAATAGAAACATAACCCAAAGAGTATAGAACAATAATTCCAATCAAGATGACGCCAGCGGCCTAAACCGCCAAGGCTATGATTCTATTTTGTGGTTGCGGGCGGTTTCCCGCACTTGGCTCTCTATTTGGAGATGGCCTTTTGCTGCCGTGATCGCCAGAACGGCACGGGACTTGAACTCGCGGCGATATAAGGTTGCGACCACAAATAAGCTGGCCGAGATAAAAAGTATCGGGTGTACAAACCAGCACAATACCGCCATTGAAAAGTAATAGGCGCGTAAACCATAGTTATAGGAGTGTGCCGCTTGATCTTGCACTGTCGCCATTTGTCTTGCATAGGCTTTGAGATTGTCATTTGAGCCATCGGTGTCCAGAGGACCCGCGCCTATCATCACGTTCACAAAGCCGTATTGGCGCATTGACCAAGTAAACTGGAAGAAGGCCATTACAAAAATGCCAACTAGTAGAGCTAACTTGACTTGCACCAGCGCATGATTCGGTGGCGTAGCGAAGGGAATGGTGGCAATAACACTTTCTAGTCGTTCAACTTGCGCAAATAAGGTTAGTACACCTGCGAGCACAAACAGCGTGGTCGAGGCAAAAAAGGCAATATTGCGCTCAAGGTTGGCCAGTAGCGCCGCATCACCCACGCGCACACCGCGCGTCATCACCTCAAGCATCCAGTAAATTCTATGCTTATGCAGACCACGGGCAATACAGTCGGTATCTCTCGCCTTGCTACGGGCAAAGGCGGTGTAGCCAGCCCAAGAAACGATAAACCACACCAATGCAGAAATATCTAACAACGAAAATGTCATAGCCACCTTAGTAAAATGTAATATGGGGAGAAAGAGAGAGATTAGTCATGTGCAGATTATGAGGTCTATGAAAGATTTGGTGCAACTGAGAAACGATTCCCAGTAATGATTTTTTTGCATAGTGATTGTGACTTCACATTAGGATAAAACTGTTTTATGACAACTCATGTGTCAGTCGCTTAAATATCTTCGATATAAAGTTGCTCACAAATTTCAGTCTTAATTAATATTTTGGTTACATCAGTATCAACTTTAGATTGACTTTTTAGGGCTAATTCCTTCTAATCCTTAACTTAATTTATTGCATCTAAAATTCAATTTTGAATTTTTAAAAAGTTAGGGATGACTATGAAGTCAAATTTGAAATCCATATCGCTCGCAGTTGCTGGCGTATTAGCGCTTAGCAGTTGTGCCATCACTCAATCTGTTGAAGATAATAAAGAAACTGTTATTGGTTGTGCTATTGGTACTGGTTTGGGTGTATTGATTGGGAATTATTTAGGTGGTAATGAAGGTATGCTTTATGGCGGTGCCGCTGGTGCTGCGATTGGTTGTACCGTTGGTTATGATTTTCAGCAAAAACGCGAAGCATTAGAACAGTTAGCGAAAACAGAAAATCTTGATATTCAATTTACTTCAATCAGCGCTTCAAAAGCATCAGATGAACAACAAAGTAGCTTACTGATCAGTTCAACCGAACAAACCATGTCGAAGGAAGATTCAGAAAAGTACGCTAATTATCAAGTTGTGGGTATGGCTGCGACAGTTTCGAGTAATAGTGAAGTGATGTTTGCTTCTGGAGCTTCAGAGGCGACGCCACAAGCTAAGCAAAAGTTTCAAAAACTCGCCGCTATCTATAAAGACTCTAAACAAAACATTTTGATTACAGGTCATACAGATGCCAGTGGTGCTGAATCGTTAAATCAAGAGCTTAGCGAAGCTAGATCGCGTTATGTGGCAACCCTCTTTAATCAAGCTGGCATTCCGACTGAGCGATTATTCTTCCAAGGTGCAGGGGAGTCACAGCCTGTTGCAGCTAATAGTGATGACGCTGGCAAAGCAAAAAATCGTCGAGTAGAAATTATTGAAATTGACGGTAAACCGGATCAATTACTTGCTTATTCATACAAACAGAAGGCAAATTTGAGTTATTTATCCCGCCGATCGCAGGATAAAGTGGCAGCAGCCAAGCCTACTAATCAAGTGGAAAAGCAGCCTACAACTCAGCCAACTAAACCGAGCACTTCTCGCCTTGAACCAGCTCAAATACAAATGACGGAGTCGGAAATCGTCAAGTTACTTGAGCCAGTGAAACTGCAAAAAGCCTTGATAGATTTTGGTGGTAAGAAAATGCTCGACCCATCGACAAACTTTGCCCAGTTAGTTGGCGCTAAAAAAGAGAGCGGTTTTGCATTATTTAGCAAGGCGTATGCATCTGAAGTCTCTAGCCTAAATTGCGCCGTTGAGGGACCGAGAGTCACGGGGGACGTGAAGAGTTTAGCCACAGGTGAGAGCTATAATCGTAAGGATTACAACACAGCAGATTATTTACCGGGTATGAATGGTACTGCTTGGGGTTATAAAGTGAATGGCCATTATATTGGTTTGACCCCTGTTGCTGTGATTAAGGACAGTGGCACTGCTGTTTCTGCGCCTAAAGTGAATATTTGGCAGAATTACAAAGGTTCAAGTAAAGATGATCCAAATTATCAGCTTACGAGCCATGTAGAGACTTATTATGGTGATAAAGGCTTGTTATATCGAGTTTTTACAACGGAAAAAGACTCTCCTGTGCGCTGTATGGATGTGGTGATGCCAATCGATCGTTCAGCGACCGCGATTGCTGGCAAGTTGTACTACGAGAAGAATAAAACGGTTTATGAAGCCGATTTTGAACCCAAATTGTTATAAGCAATGTGCTTAGGAGCGGTAAATGGATTTTGTGTCTATGTTATTTAATGAGTATCGCACGTTAGTGTCGCTGTTACTTTCGTTGATGGTATTAGTGGTCATTATTACGGTTTGGTGGGATAAGGTCAGTTTCTGGTGGCTTAATACATGGTATGCCTTTCCGATAATCGGTAAGGAGAGTCGCTTAGCGAAAGATTATGAAACCCAAGTTAAGATTTACGATAAGGATTGGTTGAATACTGAAGTCGCACTGTGTACTGATTTTGCCGCTCATTATGAGAAAGTGAATAAGGACGAGGAGCTTTTCAGTAAAAGCCAAGACTATTTAGGTAAAGTGACCGAAAATGGTCGTAACAACTTACATATTTTGGGGTGGATATTGATTGCCGCTTTAGTGTTTGTTGAAGCAATGGGATTTAGTTACGTTCTTTCAGGTTTCACGATTCCCGGAGCATCGGAAAAACTACAGCAGCAAGGTGCTGTGGGTATCGCCTTCATCATCTCGGTTTTACTGGTAGGTTTAACTCACTTTACTGGACATGAGCTGCATGCTAACTCGCTCATTAAAAAGGCCAAGGTCTGGTGGAAGAATGCTAAAAACCGCGACAAATCGACGCCAGAACTGGCACCTAATACTCGCATTAATTTAGATAAAACCTTTGAGGATGATAATGAGCCTCAATATAAGCAACTTATTAATCGGATCTCTACTAACGCAGAGGTTAAGCCCCGTTATTTCATTACTACGGTTACAGCTATTGCGATCCTAGTGATTGCAGTATTGGCAACCTATGTGCGTGGTCAAGTGCTTGAAAAAATGCACATTGATGAAGTTAATATTCAGCAAACGAGTGGATTGTATCAAGAACAAGACCCCTATGCTGAAGCACCTCCAGCACTCTTACTCGATGAGTCTAAAAGTGCAGGTGATAAAGCAAAGGATGACGTGTGGGATCGTGAACAGAAAGGCGGTTGGGGAACTTTTATTTTTCTTGCTTTCTTATTCATCCTATTACAGATTTTCGGTATTTTGATTGGTTTTAAAACCGGATTTGCTGGCAAACATTCTAAAGATGCGCGCAAAGAAATTGGCAACTTTAAAAGTGAGCGTGAGTTTAAGACGCATTATTCTCGTTTAAAGCAGCAAGTCGCGCGCGTGGCCCAGAAGCGCCTAACTAACTTGCAGCAAAGAATGAATCAAAAAGCCGAAACTAATTGCCAAGATCCTAAGGTGCTAGAGGTGTTAGAGGCCTGTGGTGAGCGTTCATTCCTGACGTATATGGAAGATTTAGGTAATGCCGAAAATCGATATGATCAATCTGTACGTTTACGTGAGCATCAAACATTAGCCAGCCATCAGGCGATGAAAAATGCCGCTGTGGTGGCAACGTCTCATGTTGTTGAGGTAGAAACTTCCGAAGCACCAGAGGCGATGGAAGCAAGATTGAAAGCCGAGCTTGTTGCTGAAGCTAATGCTAAAAAGGCTGTAGAGGCCGAAACGCCAGAACAAGCTGAACAACGTATTCGACAAGAGCTGCTTGCTGAAATAACTCAGCAAAAAAAGGTTGTTGAAACGGAAGAACAGATGCGCGATCGTTTACGCAAAGAGATACTTGGAGAGTTAAGTTCATGACAGGAATGACAAAGCTTGCTAAGTTGGTGGTTACTGGCTTGTTTGGCACTTTAGCTATTTCTATGTGTTTGCCTGCGATGGCCGCTGAGAGAAATGATATTAAAAGTTGCTACGAGTTTGCCAAAATTGATCCACTAACAGCAAAGACAGTTTCTGGCCGACATTTGTTTGTGGCGATCGATGGTACTTTTTCTCCGGACATAAATATTAAACAGTTAGTTCATGAGAAAGTGCATCTCTTCCTACAAGCTGGGGATAAAATCACCATCATTAGCTTTAGTGCTTATGTAAAAGATTTTTATACCGATGTTTTGTTTAGTGGCAGGCTGGATACTGATATTGCTGACAGGGATGACGTATCGAAGAAAAATCTAATGGCTTTTGATAATTGCATGAACAAGCAGGCTCAGTTCGTTAGAAGTAAAATTGATGCCCATATAAAACATGCTTTTAAACCTAATGATGTGGATTTGCCTAAAACTGAAATCCTCAGTAATTTATCTCAGGTTATTGCGCCGCAAGTGGCTGCCGATACCGAAGGACGCCGAGTATTGTTACTTGTGTCCGATATGGTTGAAAATTCAGATGTGACCAGCTTTTACAGTAAAAATACCTTAAAAGTTATCGAACCTGAGCAAGAAATGCTAAAAATACAAAAAGCGAACATGTTGAGTGATTTTAAGCAGGCAGATATTTACGTATTAGGTGCGGGTTGGGTTCCTGCTACATCAAAAGGATTTAGAGGCGGTCAAGTAATGTTGCCGTTGAAACAGTTTTGGCAACAGTATTTTGAGTCCTCCCATGCTGAACTTAAAGGTTTTGGTCAACCCGTATTAATGACGGATATGTAATGACTGGGATTTTAATTAAGTTGTCACGTCATAGATAAGTACCGTTTTAGACTCTAATAAAAAAGCCAGACTCAGTCTGGCTTTTTTATTGTTATCGCGATGGCTAAAGATGCATAGCGATATTCTAAAGCAAGTTCAGTGTACTTATTCTTCGCTATCACCCAGTGATAACAATGTCGCATTACCACCAATGGCGGTGATGTTGTTGGTGCGAGTCTTTTCAGTCACAAAACGGGTTAAGTAGTGTGGGCCACCGGCTTTAGGGCCTGTGCCTGACAGACCTTGACCGCCAAAAGGTTGTACGCCCACTACAGCGCCGATTTGGTTACGGTTGATGTAGACGTTACCGACATTCACTTTATCTGCAACTTCAAGGGCATGGCCTTCGTTACGGCTGTGGATACCTAAGGTTAAACCAAAGCCTGTGCTGTTGATCTCATCGATCACTTGGCTCAGTTCGGCTGCCTTGTAGCGGATAATGTGCAGGATTGGGCCAAAATGTTCTTTTTCGAGCACTTTGATTGAGTCGATTTCTACTGCAGTTGGCGACACGAAGTGACCGTTCTCAGTGCCAGCAGGCAGCGGCATTTGCTTAATCAGCTTACCGACTTGCTTGATATGATCGATATGCGCATCTAAGTTGGCTTTGGCGGTGGCGTCAATCACTGGGCCTACGTCGGTTTTGATTGAACTCGGGTTGCCAATCACCAATTCATCCATGGCGCCTTGCAGGACTTCGATCACGCGATCTGCGATGTCTTCCTGTAGGAAGAGTACACGCAGCGCCGAGCAGCGTTGGCCTGCACTGGTGAATGACGATGAAACCACATCGTTAACCACTTGCTCAGGTTGAGAGGTAGAGTCCACTACCATGGCATTTTGGCCGCCCGTTTCGGCGATTAATGGAATAATCGCACCATCACGGTTGGCTAGCGTGCGGTTAATCAGTTTTGCCGTGCCAGTTGAACCGGTAAAGCACACGCCACCGATACGTTCATCGGCCGTAATTGCGCTACCCACAGTCGCACCAGTGCCTGGTAGGAATTGCAGCACCTCGACAGGAATACCCGCTTGATGAGCGAGTTGCACCGCACGGTAACCAATAATTGAGGTTTGCTCCGCGGGTTTTGCGATAACTGTGTTACCCGCCGCTAATGCCGCCGACACTTGACCTAAGAAGATCGCCAGTGGGAAGTTCCATGGGCTGATACACACGAACACACCGCGGCCTTGGAGGAACAGTTCGTTCAGTTCACCCGTTGGGCCTGGAAGCAGTTCAGGTTTTGCCATCATCTTCTTGGCTTGTACTGCGTAGTAACGACAGAAATCAACGGCTTCACGTACTTCGTCGATACCGTCTTGAATGCTCTTGCCCGCTTCACGGGTGCACAGGGCGATCAATTCTTCGCGGTTTTCTTCTAATAAATCGGCTAACTTTTGTAGTGCAGAGGCACGGGTTTCCACTGGTGTGCGTGCCCAAGAGGCAAATGCTGCTTCAGCAGACGCGACTGCTGCTTCGATTGCAGCTTTGTCGGCGAAGGCGACTTGACCTACGGTTTGGGTAGTGTCGTATGGGCTAACAACCGTTTTATGTTCGCCAGTTAAGGTTTTACCGTTAACCAGAGGGCCCGCTTGCCATTGGGTATTTTTAAACTGTTCTAGTGCCGCGAAAAATGGCTCAGATTCGGAAATGATGTTCATATTGAGTCCCTTGGAATTTTTGCGTTCGCTACCGAAAATATCGGCAGGTAAAACGATTCTGTTGTTAGCCAGGGTTTTATAGCCCGTCAGTGTTGTTAGCGGATGTACCACTAATGACTCGATGGGGGTTTTAGGATCCACCAGTTTGTGGACGAACGAAGTATTCGCGCCGTTTTCCAGCAGACGACGGACTAAATAGGGCAGTAGATCTTTATGGGCACCGATGGGGGCATAAATACGTACCGCTTTAGCACCGGCTTCAGCCAGAATCGTGTCGTACAGCTCTTGTCCCATGCCGTGTAAGCGTTGGAACTCATGGTTACGATCGCCCGCCATATCGGAAATTGCCGCAACGGTTTGCGCATTGTGGCTAGCAAATTGTGGGTAGATAGCACCGCGAGTCGCATCCGATAACAAGTAACGGGCGCAGGCGAGGTAAGAAACGTCAGTACCGGCTTTGCGAGTGTAGAGTGGATAAGCGGCTTCGCCAGCTTGTTGCGCCCACTTAAGTTCGCTATCCCAATAGGCACCTTTTACCAGACGCACTGGGATTTCATCCCCTTGATCTTTCGCTAGACGCGTTAACCAAACCAGTACGGGCAGGGCACGCTTAGAGTAGGCTTGTACGACTATGCCGAGTAATCCCCAGCCTTTAGTTGCTTCAGCATTAAACAGTTTTTGGAACAGTTTTAGTGATAACTCGAGGCGATCGACTTCTTCAGCATCGATAGATATACCGATATTTAAGCCACGTGCCAGTTTAATCAGACGAATCACTGTGTCGTACAGTTCAGTCAAGACGCGGTCTTCATTGGCCACTTCGTAACGTGGGTGCAATGCCGATAGCTTGATGGAGATTGTTGGGCGCGGTGATTCATTTTCGTTATAGCTTTGAGCACCGAGCTCAGTAATCGCATTGGCATAATCGGTATAGTATTTCTCGGCATCTTTGCGAGTTAACGCCGCTTCGCCCAGCATGTCGTAGGAATGGGTATAACCTAACTTACGTTTGTCTTCACTGTTCTTTAGGGCTTCTTTCATGTTGCGGCCCAGTACGAACTGCTTACCCATGATCTTCATTGCTGCCATCATGGCTTGACGGATCACGGGTTCACCGAGGCGATTCACTAAGCGGCTCAGCAAGTTACTTGGGGTACCATCGAGTTTTTTATCAAGTTTAACGATTTTACCTGTGAGCATTAAGCCCCAGGTCGATGCGTTAACCAGCACTGAGTCACTCTTGCTCATGTGCTCATCCCACTTAGCACCTGAAAGCTTATCTTCAATCAATGCATCGGCAGTGGCCGCATCGGGAATTCGCAGTAAAGCTTCGGCTAAACACATCAGGATAATGCCTTCCTGTGTTTCTAAGCTGTACTGTTGCAGGAAGGCATCTATGCCGACCATCAAACCTTTTTTATCGAATTGACGAACCTTATTGACCAGTTCGTGGGCACGACGAGTGACGCGCTCTATGGCTTCATCACTTGAGGGAACTAGTTTGATCAGCTCTGACAAGTATTGTTCTTCATCGACAATGTAGTTGTCGCTGACTGCTTTGAACAGTTCGTCGAGATTGGCAGAATCGTAGCGGCCTGCCAGCACTTCACTCGCTTTGAACATAGTTATCGCTTCCATCTTGGCCGTTATTGGGGCGCTATTGTTGAAACAAATTGGGAGGCGCCAAACGCATTTGATATTTTGTATACAATATGAAGGTTTGCGCGCGCAGATTATACAACCAAAATGTGACGGACAACACTATAGCGTGAAAGATTGTGAAGCTTGTTTGATTAGCTTGTTAATAAGTCGATGTAACGCTTGATTGACAAAAAAGCCAGTGTTTGAAAACACTGGCTTTTGGAAGGTAAATTAAGACTTGTTGTGTGTCAGACTCACATCCAACGTTTTTTATTGCGACGTTGTGGTCTAGGTAAATACACTAAAATAATGCCTAGGATTAAGCCCATGCCTGCGATTAATCCACCTTGGCGCCAAAGTTCAAAACGTTCGTCTTGAGCGGTGCGATCTACCGCATTTTTCAGTTGATCACGTTCTTGAGTCGTTTTAGCTAGGTTGGTTTCTAACTCGCTTAGTTTAGCCTTTAATTCGAGCAGTTCGCCAGCATGATTATCCGTTGAACTTGATACTTCTGCTAACTTAGCTTTGGCCTGTGCGAGTTCAGTGGTTAACACTGGGACTTGCTCACGGAAACTTTGAGTCGAACTGATCAAGTTGGTTTGTACCCAACCTTCACGGCCTTTATGGTCGATTATTTTGGAGTAATCACCTTGAGTTTCGTTGAGCAGTGTCACAGGTTGACCCGCTTCAATTGATCCAACAATTCGAAACTCAGTACCAGGGCCACCTAAAAGATACAGAAACACGTTATCCGAGATGTAGCGGGATTGGCCTTCGGCCAGCAGGTTGGAAGACAGCAAGATCATTCCTACCAGAGTCAGGAGTCTAAACACTTTTGTATTCTCATCAACGAAATAGTCTGCACATGCTAGGGATTTGAGGCCTGTAATGCAAGAGGGAAGTCATAGACTTCCCTCAACTTTACGGCATCCATGCTATGACCATTCCAATTTAATTCAATCTTTCCTACGACCTTCTAGTCCTAGGCGCTAATACTGCTTAATGTCAGCAACACATTTAGCGAGACTTCTTAATTAAAAATACCTTTAATCATATAGAAGAAGATGATTGATAGGCCAGCACCTGCTGGTAGGGTCACAACCCAGGATACGACGATATTACGTACCACACCAATGTTAATCGCTGCGATACCACGGGCCATACCTACACCTAATACCGCACCCACTAAGGTTTGTGTGGTAGAAATAGGTAAACCAGTGCTAGAAGCAATAACTACAGTCGTTGCCGCAGCTAATTCTGCCGCAAAACCACGACTTGGCGTCAAGTGAGTGATGTTTTTTCCGATAGTTTGCATAACGCGCTGACCAAAAATCGCCAGACCCATCACAATACCTACGGCACCCAAAGGTAAAATCCACCAGACTAGAGGTGATTTCGCTGCAATCTCACCACCGCTATTGACGACAGAAACAACCGCCGCTAATGGACCAATCGCATTTGCTACATCGTTTGAACCATGGGCAAAAGCCATACAACAAGCAGTCAAAACCATCAGGATCGCAAACACTTTTTCAACGTTTTTGAACTGGGTTTGACGATCTGCTTTATCACTCATTTGTAAGCGTGAAATGGCGATTTTACCTAAGATACCAACTACAGCAGCAATAGCACCTGCGAGTAGGTAAGACTCGGTAACTGAGAAATGCAGACCAACATGGGATAAGCCTTTCATAATCGTCATTAATGACATGATGAAACCAGCAAATGCCATATAGAAAGGTACGAAACGCTTAGCATTACTCAATGGATCGTCAGTGTTGAAAATGAGTTTTTGAGTGCTTTGGAAGAGGATGAATGCCATAAAGCCCGAAATAGCGGGGGTTACGATCCAAGAGCCTACAATCCCGCCTACTTTATCCCATGAGACTGAATCTGCACCAACACCCACGGCGGCGAAGCCAATAATGGCACCGACGATGGAGTGAGTCGTTGATACCGGCCAGCCAAGAGCCGATGCGACGACAAGCCAAATACCTGCTGCCAACAATGATCCTATCATGCCGTAAACCAGCAATTCAGGAGTTGCAGTGAAATAGCTAGAATCAATAATACCGCTACGAATTGTATTGGTAACTTCGCCCCCAGCTAAAAATGCACCGGAAAACTCAAAGATCATTGCGATAATAATCGCTTGTTTAATTGTAATTGCGTTTGAACCTACAGAGGTTCCCATCGCATTGGCGACGTCATTCGCCCCAATACCCCATGCCATGAGAAAACCAAATGCAGCCGCAATGGCAATAAGCCACGGGCCATTGGTGACTAAGACGTTAGCCACCTCAATACCTGCATCAACCATATTGATACCTTGATAACCTTAATTTGTTAAACGCGAGCCAGCATAAGCTCAAGACGCGAACCGACGCGTTCGGCAAGATCTGCAAGACCACCGACCCATTCAATCGTTTTGTAGAGGAACATCACATCGACAGGATTCAATTCAGATTCCATAGCGAATAACTGACGGCGTAACTGAATTTGTAGATCGTCAGTATCTTCTTCGATGATATCGAGTTCGTTGATCATTTTTGCCACTAAGTCGACTTCACGGCCACGGAAACCTGTTTCTAACAGATCTTCGAGTTCATTAATGACTTGTTTTGCTAGTGCTACCGCATCGATACAGCGTTGTAGATAAGCAATAAATGGGACTTGCATGACCTGAGGGATTAACAGCTGACGGCCGATAACACGACCGGAAATATCTTTGGCTTTGTTGGCTATCTTGTCTTGTTGAGTTAAAAGTTCCAATAAATCTGTACGTTCTACTGGCATAAATAAACCGCTTGGCAGAGTCAGGCGGATTTCACGTTTTAGTGAATCTGCTTGCTTCTCGGCTAAACTAATTTGCTTACGTAATTGAACTGCACTGTCCCAGTTGCCTGTGATAGTGGCTTCGAAAAAGGGGACGAGTAACGATGCGCAATCGTGTACTTTGTCCATGTGCTCTTGAAGAGGCTTAATTGGCGATTTTGCAAACACGCCCAAAATAGAGTTTACTGGCATTGCCGTTTACCTATTTAGATTGTTCCATTATTGGAAAAAGCGGGCGCATGTTAACCTATGCGTCCGCGTATTGAAACTGTGTTTTTTCAGAAAAAACGACAGGTTTATTCTAACGGGTTATATACCAACTGCAAAACCAAATCCTACGGGATTTTTATGACACATTTGTGACATTATGAACTAAAGATGACGCATCGATGAATATTTGATGACAAAGTGAGCGGTTATGCAATGAATGCTGAGATTGAATTAAAACTGTTTTTCCTGCCGATATATCAAGAATCCCTGATAAATAAGTTAGATAGTCTCGATAATGCCGTACCTCAAGGTCAACGTCGTTTGGCGAATGGTTACTTCGACACCCCTGACTTGCAATTACGTCAGTGGGACATGGGATTGCGGGTGCGCGGTTACGATGCGCACCGAGAGCAGACCATAAAAACCGCAGGACAAGTCGTGGGCGGCATTCATTCGCGGCCCGAATACAATGTGACTATCCAATCCGATAGCCCAGATTTAAGTCTATTTCCTACCAGCATTTGGCCCACTGATGCCGATTTAGCGGCAACTCAAGCTCAGTTAACTTGTATATTTCACACCGATTTTCATCGTCGCGCTTGGCATGTTCAGATTGATAACAGCGTGGTCGAAGTGGCGTTAGACATAGGTGAAATCACCGCAAATGGCCAGCAAGAAGCCCTTTGTGAGCTCGAGTTTGAACTCCTCAGTGGCGATACTGAGGTGCTACTTAAGCTAGCGATGCAAGTGGCGAGCGTGGTGCCCGTGCGTTTAGGTAAGGCCAGTAAAGCGCAGCGGGGCTATCGATTGGCGGGCAAGGCTAAGCCGCTCGATTTAAAAGCATTGGAATTTCTGCCACTGGCCGAGTCACACGATTCTTCTTCACAGGATTTAAGTGCAAACTGCCAAATCCTGCTTGAAACCGCCCTTGAGCGCTGGCAATTATTAGAGAGCATGATCGCAGAGGAAAGTGACCCTGAAGCCTGTGTGGCACTATGGTGGCGGATGCGCGCCTGTATTCGTTTGCTGCGAATGACCTTAAATCAGTTCGAATTATTGAATGTGACACTGTCTAGCCAATTTATGCTGATTGAAAAGCAGCTCGATTTTATTGAGCGGGCACAGGCGTTGACCGCCTTGCTTGGTAGCCAAAGAGGCTTATTTGCTAAGCTTGGCCAACATGCCCAAGTTAAAGCGCGACTTCTGGCGCAACTGACAGAGATTAATCTGACGGGACGCTTACTCTCCCTATGGCAACAGACTGAATATGGTCAACTACAGCTGGCTATTGTTGAATTGTTACTAAAGATCAGTGCTGGTGAAGTGGACATCACCCATCAGCCTAGCTTACGCCAGCATGCCGATCGTGCTCAGCAAGCTTCTTGGATGGCGATAATTGAGGTCATGCCACTCAATAGCGTCATGACAGCGGCAAATTATCTACAAGTGGCCACAGTGTTGGATGCGAGCATTCTTGTGGGTCATGCCTACGGCAGTTTATATGAGGCGAAATCACGGGACGCATTTCGTGCACCTTGGCAAGATCTCGCGCTTGGGATTAAAACTTTGGCTTGTTATCGCGCCTTACAGGATGCGAGTCGGGAGTTAGATATCAATTTAGCTGAGTGGCTGGAAGACAAGCAGCAGAGTTTGTTGTTTGCTATGGAATCGACACGCCGTAACGCGATGCAACAGCAGGTCTACTGGTAATATTACTTTTTATCGCTGATAAACGGAAAAGGCTCAATCTAATATAGATTGAGCCTTTTCATTAGTCCGTTTTCGCAACAAAGTCAGCTATTTTTTGTTTCGATAGCCTGCTTAAGTTCCGCAATTTGAGCCAGCATTTGCGCTTGATTTTGTTCTATTTTTTGTTGGTTCTCTTCCATTCTCGCTAAGGCTAATTCAAGCTCTGATTTGATTTCGGCTTTATGCGCATCTTGGCGTTCTTGACGTTCAGATTCATCTGGCGCGACAAATACCGACGCCATATAGCCTGAAATCACACCAAAAAAACTCACACCGCTGACAATAACCACGCCACCTATGATGTGGCCTGCTGTGCTTACAGGATAATAATCGCCGTAGCCGACGGTAGAGATAGTGACTAATGCCCACCAAATCGCTTGCTCAGCGGTCTGGATATTGGCGCCTTCGGTGCCGCTTTCGACAATGAGCATAATGACGGAAGCTAATGTCAGAATCGTCACCATAGCAACCAGTAGACTGGCTAAGGTGGCTTGTTTACGTTGTTTTACCAGTGGGAGCAGCAGTGAGCGACTCATGCGGATCAGGCGTATTACCCGTAGGATTTGAAAAAGCCGTGCCATACGTAGGGCTTCAATCGCCGGAATACTGGCAATAAAATCAATCCAATGGTGTTTAATGAAAAAGCGTTTATCGCGAGCACGGATCAACCCAACAAAGAAGTTGATCATAAAAATCATACAAATACTGGTATCGACAAAGAAGAGTAAGCGGTAGGTTTCGCTATCTAGGCGGCCGAAGGTCATGACAAGTACTATGATCACCGACAGCAAGGACAATAGCATCATCGCCATTTCGAATGGAGAAGGAGTGCCAAGGGTGCGAAGCGACCATGGGGTTTTATCTGTCATGCCAAACATGATCCCTGTTAAGTGCGGCGAATATCACTACTAAAGTAAAAGACTTTAGGCTGTGAGTAAATTGACTGAGTTAATAAAAGGGCTATATATCGATTAATTGCGTCAGCCAATGGTAAGAAGGGTTGGCGCTTGAGATCTGCGTTGCTTTAGGTTTCATCAACAAAGTGGACTAAATCGTCGAGTACACGGCGTTTAATTTCTAGCTGTGAATCGGCACTTAAACCATATTTCTCTGCCAGTTGCACATAGTCATCTGCATTGAGTGACACGGTAAGACGCGGACGCGTTGGCCGTTTCGATACGCTAAGACCTAAAATAGTGCGAATTTGATCAGAAGGGCTAACGCCTGCATCTAATGCGGCTTTACGAATAGAGTATTGAAATTTTTCATCGAGATCGAAGGCAACCTGTGTCGCCTTAGCGGCTTGTTGGTTCTTTAACCATTGCTCGGGCAGAGGGTGTTTGGTTTTACTCATGGCGTATTACCTATTGCTATCAACCGTTTCTAGCGCTTATCTGTGAGATTGTATTGGGATTATTGATAAAGTGCGAGCACGCACTTTATCTTATTTTCGTGTTATTTCGCCGGCCAGTATTCCCGAATATCCGTTAGCGGGCGATATAGGGTCAAGACGACATCGGTATCACCCCCTTCGTAGACTTCCACTTCGACGGCGCAGCTTTCATTGTCATCAAGTAATAAATAGTACTCAAAGGGCTCACCTGTGGCGCCATTGGCATCCTGTGGCGGCTTTTGGCCACGATAATCCTGACGATGGAAATAGCCAAAAGCGGCAAAAGTCACTTGGTGGTATTGTTTTCCAAGCCATTGTTCAAGTTGTTCAGCTAAGTCGGCCGATAATACTTGCGTAGTTAACTCGGCATGACCCGGTTCCTCGAACAGGGCGCTGAATTGCTCGAGATCGAATAATTGCTCCACTTGGGCGCGGGAAACCTTAATCGAAAAGGCG
The DNA here is from genome assembly GCF_013283205.1 of Shewanella sp. ISTPL2. NCBI lineage: Bacteria > Pseudomonadati > Pseudomonadota > Gammaproteobacteria > Alteromonadales > Shewanellaceae > Shewanella > Shewanella sp. ISTPL2. Next base: position 1,803,560 of record NZ_JAAPAV010000001.1, read on the forward strand.
AGATAGGTTTCGTCGTCTTCTTCAATGCTCAAAAAGAGAGTATCGCTACCATGTCCCTTGAGTAACCACTCGGAGTGTTGTTTACGTTCAGACTCGTAAGTATGTACGGCTTCGACTCTTAATTGTTGACCACGGAGTTGTGGTGGCAGGGCAAAACTATCATCGATTGAGATCATGTCGCCGACATCGAGCTGGGACGGGTGATTGAGCTCGCGCTGTGGCGGGGCTTTCTTACCAAAAATACTATTGAAAAATCCCATAGTGACTCCTGCTGACTATGCTCGCGTGCGGCCTCATATTGATTGGCTGCGGATATTCACGGGCAATAGTGGTCATTTTTATTTAATGAGGATGAAACAAAAAATGCCGAGGTCAGTAGGGGGTGATGATCCCACTGAGACTCGGCATTCGGTCAATCATTGCTTAGCTTTTACGTGCTTTGATTCGATCTAGCACTGCATTTGCGTTTGACTTTTGCTCACCAATACCCGCTTCGGCTAGTTTGGCTTGCAACGACTTATCACTGTTTTCATCGGCTAAGGTTTCAGCCGCTTTTAAACGGTCGTCAAATTGTTGCTGACGTGCCTTGATACGTTCTAGTGAATCTTTAGCGTTCAGCAGCTTAGAGTTGCTAGACGCGAACGAGTCAGTAATGGTTGCCGTCGCTTTTTGTACGCTTTCAGTGGTTTTAACCATGCTCAACTGACGTTGATAATCAGACAGTTGGCGTTCGGTTTTCTTCACTAAGTCTTTCAAGCGTGCAGCATGGGCGCTAAAGCTGTCGTTGGCGCTTTGTTGCTCAGACAACTCTTGGTCTAACTGAGCAATCTTTTCAGCAATTTCAATCGCTAAGGCTTCATTACCTTTGTCCAATGCTTGAGTTGCATAACCTTCGTGTTCTGCAATCGAACGTTTCAGACGGTCGATTTCACGGCTGGCTTGCATTTCTTTTGCCATGACATCGGTCAGTTCACGTTTAGCATTGGTTAAATGCTTTTCTGCATCACGGATTTCCTGTTCGAAAATACGGGTTGAGTTTGCGTCAACGATGCTTTGGCCAACTTCGGTGGCACCACCGCGAAACGCTGTTAAAATTTTATTCAGAATGCCCATTTTGTGGCTCCTTATTTCAGATAGTCGACCAATTCATCAATAACTTCTAAACAGTTATCAGATAAAACTGCTAATTCTTGCTCGATTTCGAGCATGCTAGATTGTAGTGATAGCGCACCGTAAACCACGTATTTGTCATCAATTTTTGCAAAAGCTGACAAGGGCATTGGAATGTTGAGCTCTAGCATGGTTTCAAACATTTCACTGCGACGTTCTTGATTTACTTCGTTCTCGCCCCACAGGTAGCTGATGCAAAGTACTTGGTTGTCCGTTACCGATACAAATACCGGGATTTCTTCACGGCCGACCACATTCACTTGCAACACTTCGACTTCACCATCGATTGGATAACAATCAAATTGAAAGCCAGTTTGGCTGTTGTTGCCAAGACTGTTGAGGTGATTGGCAATGGTATGGATATTCATATTTGTCCTTATTGACATATTATGTCTGTGTTCAAAGATAGCACTGAGACATAATATGTCAAGTACTATCTCATCCTATTAAAAAAGATCCAGTCCTTGATTCTCGGACCAATCTTGCAAATGGTAGTGATACAGCTGCAATGAACCCAATTCATTGGGTTTTATGTTGGCGGCATCTTGATAAAAATTGGCTGGAAACTCAAAGGCGCCATCCACTAAACCTAAAGTGAGCCAGTCATCTTTGATGGGCAACACAGTTAACTTCGCTAATCTGTGTTGTGCATCGAGTCCGCCTAAGGTTGCAATACTCCAGCCCCATTCACCAAAACTGGGCACATTATGATGGTACTGCTTGACGTCAAATCCCGCCAATGCCAAGGTTTTTGCTACCGAAATAAAGGCCTTAGGGGCATGGTAAGGCGATGTCGACTGTACAGTCAGAGCGCCATCACTGCTCATAAGTTCCTTTAATTTACGGTAGAAATAGTCCGAATACAGCTTATTAAGATCGGGATGGCTCGGATCAGGCAAGTCTACGATAATCGCATCGTATTTCACGCCTGTGGCAATCAGTTTATCGACACCATTAAATGCATCGTCGTTGATCACTGTGACACGGGGATCATTCAGTGCATTGCCATTGAGCGCCAACATAGCGCGACTGAGACTATCGGGCATATCTGTATCGGGCGATTTAAATAATTGCACTAGGCCCACATCGAGATCGAGCAGCGTGACTTGTTCAGGTTCCCAGCGCAGTACTTGTTTTAGACCGAGTCCATCACCGCCGCCAATGATCAGCACCTTGTTGTGACGGGCACTGGCCGCGAGCGTAGGATGAACGAGAAACGTATGGTAGATGTGCTCGTCTATGCTAGAAAATTGTAAGCGACCATTGATGTATAAAGCATAAACGGGCGGTAGACCGTTACCGCGCAACCGCTCGGTGAAGGTCAGCTGTTGGAAACGTGTCGCCTTGGCGTAAACCACTTTGTCTTTATAGAGCAAATTATTGAATTCTTGCTCCCAGCGTGGGCCGTGGATTGCTAATACGAGTAAGACGCCAGTCACGATAAAATGCCCACTCAAAAGCAGTTTAGGGCGGCGGATTTTAGGCCAGAATCGCCAGATAAACACAAAACCTGCCAATAGATTGAAACTGGCGGTTAAGGCGGCGGCGAGTTGGATATCGATGGCGAGCATAAAGCCAACCCAAATGGCGGCACCTATGCCTGCGCCTATGTAATCAGCTCCGTAAATGGTGCCCGCGTTATGCAGTAAATGCTCGTCGGAAAGGGATTGGCGAACCCTAGCAATCAGCGGGATTTCCATACCAATCATCAGGCCCAATAACACACCCCACACATAGGGTAAGTATTCGCTGAGTTTTTGCAGCGAGCCTATCATGCCACCTTCGGGCAGTTGATCTGGCGGTAAACCTAAGGTATTAGCAATGATCAATGGCAGTTGTTGACCAAAACCAATCACCGCTGCTGTGATTAAAATGGCGAGTGAGCCACAGAGTGCAACTGTGAGTTCTAAAATCACAAAACCGGTAAAGGCATCACGGATCTTACGGGCGGCGAAGGCACCTAGCCCCATGGAGACAATCATTAAGCCTATCATGGTGTAAATGGCGGCTTCTAATGCGCCTAAAATGCGGCCCGCATAGTGGGATAAAAGATATTCGTAGATCAGGCCGCAACCTGCTAATACGGCCATAATGCCCAGTAAGAGAACATCGTCGAACCAACCTAGGCGGCTAGGTTTAGCCGCCGAGGGAGTTAAGCTAATTTCTTGCATTCGATTAAGCCATCAGTGCCGTAAGAATAAGTGCGATAGCGATACTGATCGCCATTTCTACTGCGGCGATACCGATATTGTGTTGTCTTTCCACTTCATCGGCTAAATCGATACGGGCTAATACCAGTTTCTTCACGACGAACAGCAGTAAGGAGAGTGCGATCAGCATAATGACTGAGAACACTAACCAACCGATCACGTTAGTCACATAAGCCGTTGGATTATAAATAATAAAGTGACTGGCGGCATTAAAGCTCAGTGCCATAGCAATCATATAACCCGCGTGGCGTAGCGCTAACGCTGTATGACCTTGGGCTAAGGCTTGCTGCATAGACGAGTCTTGGTTGCGGCTTGCGAAACGGTTTTCACGCCAGCGCGTGAGTAGCACTAACATCAACTGCGAAATCGCAAAGGCGCTGAAGATGGCAATGAAGGTATCGACAGTTAAATCTTCTGCCCACAGCAAGACAGAGCGAATGATAATGGCGGTAGCAATAGCAACGCTGGCATCGACGATAGCGACGGACACATTACCTTTGATGATTTGCTCGTTCTTATCAAACTCATTTAGCGCTATTTTATCGTGGAGAAAACGGCCGAGTTTAATCAGTACTAAACCGAATAAACCATAGCAGCTCATGCCAATCGCTTCGGTAAGATAAGAGTGTGCCGCAGCGCCTGTGATAGCGCCTGTAAGCACTATGCCTAGGGCGGCAACTGCGCCAGCGGTACTAATGCCAAAGGCAAAGTTATCCCGCTCTGCCAGCTCCTTACTGCTATTGACCTTTACACTCCAACCTTGCAAATAACGCATTAGCGTTAGCAAAATCACGGCTATGGTGAGATCGATAGCCAGAATGATGGCTAGCTCTGGTGTGATACCGAAATCCTGAAATAATGTCATTGGAAATCCTTAGTTACTTGCCCCGGCGCACACTGCGGGTCGTGCGATTACTGGAATTGCGGAAACTGCTGTCTTTAGCATAGTTAGATCGAAACTTACTGTTCGAACTCTTGCTCGCACTTGTCGTGCTGGCCTTAGGTGCGCTGGTACTTTCACGGGATAACGCCGTGCCACCAGTTCGCGGCTTAGCATAAGGGCTGTCAAAGCGCTTGCCTTGTGAGTCGAAACGTTTTTTCGTTTGTTCGAAAGTCTTATTTTGCGCATCCGCTTGTTTGGGTGAGGTATAGCGATAACGACCTACGTCATTGTAATAGCTATAACCACGGTTACCCGACCAACGATCGTAGGAAACTGGGCGATTGAAAACATTCGAAAACATCGAATACATGCCATACCAAGCCCAAAACGAAGTGCCGCTTGAGTCGGTTTGCCAGTTGCCGTAAGAGGGATTACCAACTAATTGACTGCCTGGACCAAAATCTTCACCGCCATTGGCTAATGTTGCAGCCTCACGGCTAATCGCATTCACGCGAGCCAGTTTGCCGTCGGACATATCGGCGACCACGTTGACGGGATCAGACAACATATCGTTAAACAGACTGGGATCTGCGGCTTGATAAAGATTTTCCGCTTCGGCCAGCTGTTGATCGAGATCAGCAAAGTTACTCGCCACTTTCGATTCATCTAAACGACGTTTCAGCGAGGTATACATGGGACCTTGGGTGCCAGAATCCTTTGCTAATTCATCGAGTAAGGGTGCTAAATCGGGTTTCTGTTGCTTTAGCAGTGTCGTGTATTGTTTTAAGAGATTAGCGTTACGCAACTGGCCGTCATCGATCATCGTCGTGAGCGTAGCGAGACGTTGCTGTGTGAGTTGTTGATACTTCGCGATTTTATCCGGTCTGTCATCGCCACAACCCGTCAGCGATAGCGAAACGGCTAAAAAAAGTATCGATGTGAGAACACGGGTTAGCATTCCTGCCATGTTTTCTCCAAAAGGTAATGAAATAAAACTCAAATACTTGCAGGCAATAATAATCCTCTTGCCCAATATGCCTGCCGCGCAGGTTATAGTACCCTTAAATGCCACAGATAAAAGTGTAAACCTTTATTTGTGTGTTACATCAGGTAGCTGCAAGTCTCGTCGAACATAACATGATGTGGCGTCAATCTATATCATTTACGACATAATATGTCGATAGCTAAATTTGTTAGGGATTATTATGACCATGCAAAAAGACAGTAATAAGTCATTGTCTATTCTTATTAATCAAACCGCTGAACGCAATTGGCTGCGATTAGAGGAAGCATGGTCCGAAGGACTTGCGCAATTAACGCCTGCTCAGCAGCAAGAACTCAAAACGGTTTTGGGACTCAGTGATTATGTAGCGGCTCAACTATGCCGACATCCCGAGTGGATCGCTATGCTGTTTGCGGGCGAGTTAAGCCTGATTGATCGTAAAAACTTTGATGTTGATTTACATGAAGAACTGGCTAGCACGACCACCGAGGAGATGGCTAAAACCACCCTGCGACGGTTTCGTAACTATCAAATGGTGCGTTTAGCTTGGCGTGACTTTTTAGACTATGCCAGTTTAGAGGAATCCTTGCTTGATCTGTCGGCGCTCGCCGAAGCGTTAGTAATCTGCGCCCGCGATTGGCTCTATAAAGATATGTGCGCTCAATATGGCACGCCGATGGACAAAGAAGGGAATCCGCAACCGCTACTGATTTTAGGTATGGGTAAGTTAGGCGGCCGCGAGCTTAATTTCTCCTCCGATATCGATTTGATTTTCACGTTTCCTGAGCATGGCGAAACCGTCGGCGGTCGTCGCAGTTTAGACAATCAACAATTCTTTATCCGCATGGGGCAAAGGCTAGTGAACTTGCTCGATCAAGTTACCGTCGATGGTTTCGTGTTCCGCGTGGATATGCGTTTGCGTCCCTACGGTGAAAGTGGCCCCTTGGTGGTGAGTTTTAGTGGTCTTGAGGATTATTACCAAGAACAAGGGCGAGACTGGGAGCGTTATGCCATGGTCAAGGCTCGTGCGCTCGGGCCTTGGAACCATTTCTCCGATGAACTACACAGCCTCCTGAGACCCTTTGTGTATCGCCGTTATATTGACTTTTCGGCAATAGAATCCCTGCGGAAAATGAAGCAACTCATCGCGCAAGAAGTGCGGCGCCGTCATTTGACCGACAATATTAAACTCGGTGCAGGCGGTATTCGTGAGGTCGAGTTCGTGGTGCAAAGTTTTCAATTGATCCGTGGCGGCCGTGAGCCTGCGTTGCGTCAGCAGAGTTTATTCGGTGCTATCGATACGCTTTACAGCTTAGGGCAGTTTGAATATTTGGCGGTGGATGAGCTTAAACACAGTTATTTACTGCTGCGCCGGGTTGAGAATCTGCTGCAAGCCATTGACGATAAACAAACCCAAACCTTACCGAATAATCCACTCGATTGGGCGCGATTGTGCCATGTACTCGATATGGCCAATGAGGTTGATTTACGCACTCATATTGAAGCGGCAATGAGCAAAATCCATCGTCATTTTAAAGCCACTGTGGGTGGCGAAGAAGGCGAAGAAAAAGCCGAACATTGGACGGCGCAGCTGTGGAATATGCAAGACCTTGATGATGGCATTACGTTGTTGGCCGAACAGCAAATTGATGATGACAAGCTGTGCCCTATGCTTAGCAGCTGGCGCGAAACAGTGACTAAGCGTTCCATTGGACCACGCGGGCGAGAAACCTTAGATAAATTAATGCCAAGATTATTGGAAGAATTGATTCATCAACAGAGTCCATCGTTAGCTTTTGAGCCCGTGTCTAAGGTGCTGGAGCAAATTTTAACTCGCACCACTTACCTTGAGCTTTTATGTGAAAACCCAGGCGCACGGCAACAGTTAGTGAGCTTGTGCTGCGCCAGTCCTTGGATTGCCGCGCAGTTGGCTAAATTTCCCATGTTGCTCGATGAGCTTATCGATCCGTCGCAGCTTTATGACACGACCTCCATCGACGATTATCCGAGCGAGCTGCGTCAGTACATGATGCGCGTGCCCGAGGATGATATGGAGCAGCAGATGGAAGCGCTGCGACAATTTAAGCTTTCACAACAACTTAAAATCGCCGCCGCCGATGTCACGGGTGTTTTACCCGTGATGCAAGTGAGCGATCACTTAACTTTTTTAGCCGAAGCTATTATCGAACAAGTGGTGATGCAGGCGTGGCAACAGGTTTCAGTGCGCCATGGGGTGCCCGCTCACCTTGAGGGCAGTGACACAGGCTTTGCCGTTGTCGGTTATGGCAAGCTCGGCGGGATTGAATTGGGTTACGGCTCCGATCTCGATTTAGTTTTCTTGTGTGAAAATAAAACAGAGAACGGCCTGACCAATGGTGATCGCCCGATTGAAGTTGGTCATTTTTACCTCAAACTTGCCCAGCGCATTCTGCATTTATTCTCGACTCGCACCACTTCGGGGGAGTTGTATGAAGTGGATATGCGCCTGCGTCCTTCTGGCGCCTCGGGTTTGATGGTCAGTGAGATTGAGCGTTTTGGCGAATACCAAGCTAATGAGGCGTGGACTTGGGAACATCAAGCTTTAGTTCGCTCGCGTTTTGTTTTTGGTGACAATAGCTTAGCGGTTAAATTCAGCCATATTCGCGCTTCAGTATTGGAAAAGCCCCGTGATAAAGCTGAGCTGCAAAAAGCGGTACGTGAGATGCGTCAGAAGATGCGCGATCACTTGCTTAAAGTCAGTGATGGCATGTTTGATTTAAAGCAGAGTCCAGGCGGGATTGCCGATATTGAGTTTATTGCCCAGTACTTAGTGCTGGCTAATGCCCACAAGTATCCAGAGCTAACGATTTGGTCCGACAATGTGCGGATTTTTGGTGTGTTAGCTGAGCTTGAACTTTTGCCAATGATGAGTGCCCAGCATTTAACTCAGACCTATTGCTTACTACGGGATGAAAATCATCGACTTACTCTGCAACAAAAGGCGGGGCAGTTACCAGTGTCAGAGGTAGAAGACCATGCTGAGCGGGTGTTAAACATTTATCGTGCTGTGCTCGAATAGTGCAGTCTTTAAGGGGATTAAGGCTGATACGAATTTCAGCCTTAACACCGCAAGAATACACCATTTAGGCTAGAGTTTAATGAGAGCAGTTCGCTGAGAGTGCCATGCAATTACCTACAATTCCTGAAAACGAGCTGCAACGCTTGGCCACGTTACGGGCACTTAATGTGCTCGACACCGATGCCGAGGAACGTTTCGATCGTATCACTCGGCTCACGCGCAGAATTTTCTCTTTGCCGATTTGTGTTGTGACCTTAGTGGATGCCGAGCGGCAGTGGTTTAAATCTCGTCAAGGACTAGAGGTGACTGAAACACCAAGGGAAATTTCATTTTGTGGCCATGCGATCAATCAAGACGATATTTTTATCGTAAACGACGCCCTCAAAGATCCGCGCTTTAGTGACAATCCACTGGTGACCGAGCAGCCGCATATTCGCTTCTACGCTGGCTATCCCCTCACCATTCACGAGCAATATCGGGTGGGTACTTTGTGTTTAATCGGTACTGAACCGCGGGATTTTACGGCTGAAGACATTGAAACCTTAACGGATTTAGGACAAATGGTAGAGGCTGAATTACTCTCTATCGCGCAAAATACCTTAGATCCCTTGACGGCTATTTCGAATCGACGTGGTTTTGAATTACTGGCCCATCAGTCACTGGCGAGTTGTCGACGTACCGAATCTGAGGCGGCCTTAGTATTCTTCGATCTCGACTTTTTTAAGGAAGTGAATGACAGCTTTGGTCATCGCAAGGGCGATCAGGTGTTATATGATTTTGCCCATATCTTAATGACTGCTTTTAGGGAGTCGGATGTGATCGCAAGGCTTGGCGGCGATGAGTTTGTGGTGCTGCTAAGTTTTGTGCATAGAGATACAGTCAATCGGGTCATCGAGCGTTTTAAGCAGTTACTTGAGCAGTATAATCAACAGCATCCTAAGCAACATAGATTGGCGACCAGCATAGGTATCGCCCATTGGACACCAAATTCAGATATGAGCTTAGAGGATCTGTTAGATTCCGCTGATAAAGCCATGTATCAGGATAAAGCCACACATCACAGTGATGCATCTTAAATTGTTTACGCTTATGCCAATGAAAAGGGAGACAATAATGTCTCCCTTTTCATTGGACATTATTCGGCGAAGAAGTACTAAGCTGTAATGAGCGTTACCCAATGTTGATATAAGGGTAAGCCAATTAGCACGTTAACCGGAAATGTGATCCCGAGTGAGGCTAGCATAGCCAGACCTATATTGGCTTCGGGGATTGCGGCACGAATGGCCGCAGGCGCTGCGATATAAGATGCGCTGGCACTTAATGCCGCTAACACTAAAATGCTGCCTGAAGGTAAGTCCAACCAAACGCCTACACCAATACCACACCAAGCCAATACAAAGGGCGCTACGGCGGCAAACACTAATAAGCGCCATTGTTTAAGTGGTAGCGGCAAACACACTTTGGCCGTTACTAAGCCCATTTCCAGTAAAAATAATGCCAGTAAGGTTTTGAACCCGCCTAGTAGCACAGGTGTAAGCGGCGTAAGTCCCGTTGGGCCGTAAAGCCAACCTATCACCACACCGCCAAGGAGTAATACAACGCCGCGGCTGGTTAAGGCTTCGTGCAACACGCTTGATTGAGTTTCATTTTTGGGTGATGTTTCAATTGCTTTTTTGGCACTTAAGTATCTGTGTAACCAGAGCATTACGACAATAGCAGGTAGTTCCAGCAGCACGAGATACAGGGTCGTTTCTGGCCTTAAGATCAGTCCAGATTTTTCAACCATAGCCATCACCACCGCAAAGGTTCCCGCACTGACGGAGCCGTAATGGGCGGCAATACTAATGGCATCGGTATGGCCAATGCGAACCAGCCGAGTTAGTACAGGGTATAAGGCCAAGGGGATAATCAAACCTAAGGCAACAACCGCTAACAGCTCAGTGATTACTAAGTTTTGGGTGTGACCGTGGAGCGCCATTCCGCCCTTTAAGCCTAAAGTGAGCATTAACAGTATGGATAGGGTTTCGTAGATCGCGGGGGGGACTTTAAGATCTGACTTCACTAGGCCAGCTAACAGGCCTAAGGCGAAAAATGCAATGACAATATCGGGCATGGGTATCTCATTAAGTTTGACTTTTAAGCGGTGCAAAACGCGCTTGTTTGTCGAGTGATCCTGATGGCTGGTGATTTTGGACCTAATTAGTTATATTGAAAAATAAATTGTTTACCACCTAGGTATAGATAATTGTCTATGGATAAGCGTTCGTCATCGACTCAGCTTAAATTGCGGCATTTGAGTTTTCGGTTACTGCAGGTGTATGTGCAAGTGGTGCGGTTAGGTAATATTTCCGCAGCGGCGAGGGCATTGCATTTAACTCAACCCACAGTGTCATTACAGCTTAAAAAACTGGCCGATGTGTTGGGCGAGCCATTACTCGAGAGTCGTGATGGTCGCATGTTACCGACCTTGATTGGTAATGAGTTGTACCGCGCAGCCTGCGATACCTTGAGTCGTTTTGAGGATTTCGATGCTTTTATGCAGCAGGCTAAAGGTGGCAGTGTCGGTCACATTAATATCGGTATTGTCACTACCGCAAAATACGTGTTACCACGGATTTTAGGGGCATTTTATCGGCAGTTTCCACAGGTTAAAGTGACCTTAAACATTGGTAACCGTGCCCATGTATTAGGCAGATTTGAACGTCAAGAAGATGATTTATACCTGTTCAGTCATCCTCCAAGTGGCGATAACGTGTTATCTGCACGCATCATCAAAAATCCGCTGCAACTGATTGCACCAAAGGAGCATTGGGCAGTGGGTCGTGAACAAGTGAATTTTAACGAGCTTAAAAATGAGCGTTTTATCGTTCGCGAACCGGGATCAGCCACCCGCTTAATGTTCGAGTCTTGGTGCAGCGGCCAAGGCATCACGCTCGGTGACACTATGCAAATCGAGAGTAATGAGGCGATACGCTTGAGTGTCGCGTCGGGCTTAGGTTTGTCGGTGATTTCGGCGCATACCTTGCAAGAAGGGCGCGAAAAACCTGCAATTCTAACTGTTACGGGGTTTCCGCTCGAAAGTAACTGGTATCTAGTTGGCCGTAAAGATCGCCGTTTGCCCTATGCCGCCATGCAACTAGTGGACTTTATGGCGGCGCATTTGGTCGAGTGTATCGAGCCAGAATGGGTTGCCACTGATATCAGTGAACTGGCTATGCACTTTAATCATGCACCGCAAACTCGATCCTAGCACTCTTGAGTCTCGCTTGTATTATGGAATGCTTTATTAAACTAGATCATAGCGTTATGCATTGAGGGTAACGGTTTAACACATCTTGTGCCATTACCCTCTGATTCCATTATAAAGTGATACTCTAGACTTTAAATCGCGTCAGTAGATTGTTCAGTTCAACGGCGAGTCTTGAGAGCTCATGTGCTGAGGCACTGGTTTGCTGTGCCCCCGCAGCACTTTGGCTGGCAAGATCACTAATATTCACAATGTTTTTATCGACCTCGCGTGCGACTTTCGCTTGCTCTTCGGCGGCGCTTGCGATGACCATGTTGCTGTTATTCATAGTACTGATTTGGCGATTAATCGTGTTTAATGCATCCCCTGCCAATCTTGCGACTGAGAGTGCCTGTTCAGCCTTTTGGCCGCTGTGCTGCATCGATTGCACAGCCGTTTCGGTGCCGTGCTGGATTTTGTTAATCATGTCTTCAATTTCACGGGTCGAGGACTGAGTGCGATGGGCTAGGGCGCGAACTTCATCAGCAACAACCGCAAAACCACGGCCTGTATCGCCCGCTCGCGCCGCTTCAATGGCTGCGTTTAAGGCCAGTAAATTCGTTTGCTCAGCAATGGCGCGGATCACATCGAGAACTTTGCCTATATCCCTCGCTTGAATCGCTAAGGTTTGAACAACCTGTGAACTTTGCGTTACATCCTGATTCATGTCGATAATGGCTGCGACTGTCTGATCTACCTGTTTTTTACCTAATTCGGTACTGCGGGCGGTTTCTTCAGAGGCTTCTGAAGCGAGCACCGCCGTATTGGCAACTTCATCTACTGCCGAACTCATTTCGGTAATCGCAGTTGCCGCTTGCTGTATTTCATCATTTTGTTGCTGTATGCCGCGGGAAGCATCTTCAGTGACTGAATTGAGTTCTTCGGCGGCGGAGGCGAGTTGGCTAGAGGAGTTTGCTATATGGGATAAAGTGTCGCGCAGGTTTTGCTGCATTTCAGCTAATGATTGCATCAGTTGACTGGTTTCATCTTTACCCTCTGTGCTGATTTTCTGCGTTAAATCCCCCCTTGCGACTGCCACTGAAATGCCTACAGCTTCCTTCATTGGCTGCACGATACTGCGAGTTAAAAATATTGCCACTACAAATGCAGCGATTAAGGAGCCCACTATCATAATGCTGTTTAGCCATTTACTCTCGTCGTAGGCTTGTGCAGTTATTTGACCTTGTTCCTTTGCATATTCAGTATTCAAGCTGCCAATGCTAATGAGCGTCTTTGTCATTTTTTCGGCTTGCACTATCATGACATCATCCATGATCCGTTTAGCTTCGGCTGCATCATTCGCCTGTAGCTTGCTGATCATCTCATCTTGATGCTTTAAATATAGATCAAGGCTGCCACTAAATTCTTGATAGAGCTCCTGCTCACCTGGCAGGCTAATTAAAGGCTCATAGTTTTTTTGATCCGTTTTAATACTCTGGCGGATTTGCCTTAATGTATCGAGTCCTTTGTTAAGTTCAGCAGTCGAATTTGCTAATAACAGGCGAAATGTAAACACCCTAGCGCGCATCACATTGAGGTTGATGCTCGACAGACTGACTAGCGTAGGTAGGGTATTATCTTCAATTTCTTCTGCAGTGGATCGCATGGATGACATCGTCTGTAATGACATGATTCCTTGAAGTAGCAACACAAGAGCAAGTAATCCAAACGCAGCAATTAATCGTGAGCCAATCTTAAATTGTCGTAACCACATAAGTTAATCGTCCCTGTATTTAAAAGAGTTCCGTTTAAGGCTGTTCTTAATATTTTCTAGCGAATATTTCGAACTAAGTGTCATGGCGCTTAGTCAGAATTATGAGTCTTTAGTTGATTGCATAAACTATAGATTATATTTTTGAGCTTTTATGTTGCAGGTTGTAAATTTGATCGATTTAAACCTATAGGCTGTAAATTAGAACAATTGAAACTAAGTTACACCGTACCTTAAAACTCAAGGTTAGCAACAGCTAGAAGCAAATTGAACGTAATGAGTCATTTGGTTGTGTGGATTGAATCGATTATGGCTGATGGGTTTTCTATTTTATGTATTTGATTTTTTTAATTATTATAATGTTTTTTCTGTACTAGTTTATCTATGGTTGCAGATTTTCAATTTAGGTGCTTATTCATCTTTCTAGGCTTGTATCTGCAAATAGCGTATTTGACTTGTTATATTCTGAATACATGAATTATCTTGTCACTAATTGTTCCTCGAATTTTTATCGTGATGGTTAACTTCTCGCTTATCAATATTAGGCTTTTGGTCTAACTCAACAGAGCGATAAATCGCTAATGTTTTACGGCCATTCACTTCGACTCATTTCTATTAATCGACTGTAGGTGCGGCGGAATTCAAAACTGAGTGCGCCACCTTGATAAAGTTCACTCAGTGGCACGTCGTAGTTGAGATATAAGCTGACATTTTGATCATATAACTCATCAATTAAGCTGATAAAACGCCGTGCTGGGTCGTCGTTGGCCGCATAGGAGAGTTTGCGCTCGCCCGTGGCTGCGGCTTGGTTATCACCTGTACCGTCCTCTGTGCCGCGGGCACGGATCCAGCTTTTCACTTCCCCCCCTAATTTGGGAACGCCGCTTACCATTAAGATCTTAAATCGACTGGCTATTTCGATATAATCGAGTTGGGATCTCGGGCCGTCACATAGGGCATAAAAGTCGAACCAAGCGACTGAGTTGCCTGTTGGTGCTATAGCGGCGCGGATCACAGGGATTTCACGGTTGCAGATGGTGAGGCTAGCATTACTCATTCTACTATCACTAATGCCAGTAGCGCTCATATTGGGTGTATTTGGCGTTAACCTATTCACTAGCTTGTCAAAAATCTGCTCAAAATCGAGTGTTCCGGTAATGCCGATATTGCGGGAAATCGAGGCGTTAACTTCAGCGCTATCAATGCCAATCTCGTTGCTTAATGAAGCATTGATGGCGTGCATCCTATGGTCTTGGTTGCCATTGAGATGCAGCATTTGAGTGTGTGTTTGCAGCAGTTGGATGCAAGGTAAAAATCTGTGTCTAGCTAGGCCGTTCTCATATAAGCGCTCAATCGGAATATTTGAGGTGGCGACCAGCACCACACCTTGTTTGAATAGGCATTCAAAGAGCCCTGCGAGTATCATGGCATCGCCAATGTCCGAGACAAAAAACTCATCGAAACACAGCACCTTGCACTCTTTTGCGAGATTTTTAGCTATGAGAGTTAACGGATCTCGTTTGCCCGAATGTTCGCGTAATGCTTGGTGTATCCGCGCCATAAATCGGTGAAAATGCAGTCTTAACTTGCCTTCACTCGGCAAACAATCGAAAAACAAATCCATCAGAAACGTTTTGCCCCGACCCACATCGCCCCACAGATACAGACCTTTGATTGTTTGTTTGTTGATAAGGGGAAAGTGTGCTGAATGTGGCTGTGGCATCAACTGCTTAAATAGCACATCGAGCGCCAACACCGCCTGTTGCTGCGCTGGATCGTCAATGAGATCTATGCACACCTTGGCGCGATACGCTTCAAGTGGTGTCACGATTTGGGTTATCGATTGCGAGCTAGCGGAGTTTGAATGTGCCATGTCGGGGTCTCGTTGGCGGTTTGTTTTCGGTGTTTGCTGCTAGTGTGTTCTTTAGCTTTGTTTTAGTGCGATATCAACACTCACCTTTTTGAGGCATCCTGTTACTCATATTCAGGTACTCGGGAGCCATATGGCAAGATGCGCAGGGTAACATAGTCGCTGGCGTGACTTAAGTCCCGCTCTGGGGCTTAGGTTAAATACTAAGCGAAACCAGTGCTTTATTCTCGAGGACTTTTACCATAACATCTTTGTCACAAAAATAATGATATGGAATGAATCCTATGGCGAGTAAGGGCAATGGCATTACGGTTATCAGTGCACAAACCTTGATTGAGGGCGACATTCAGTTCGAGAGCGCGGCATTCATTGCGGGTAAATTGCAGGGCAAGATTAGATCAGCAGGACAAATTAAGATCGAACTTGGCGGCGAGATCTCTGGTGAAGTCAATTGTCATGAGCTGCGGGTTTGTGGCGTATTTCGCGGAAGAGTCTGTTGTAATAAGTTGATTATTACCAGTTCTGGTGTGGTTGACGGTGAAGTCGCCAGTCATCAGATGGAGATTTACGAAGGTGGGCAGTTTATTGGTCAGCGCATTAAAGGTCCTGAACTCGATGCCTTGCCGGACATGCTACAAGCACTCGCGCCAATAGCTCAACGCTCGGATGCGCATTTATATGCCAGTGAAAGCACTTTACTAAGAGGTGATCATCTGGCGATTCGCCCTTGGCTGTATGTTGCAGTGGCAACTGTCGTCATAGCGTTAGGTTTTAGTTTTGGACCCGAGCAATTGCGTGAGTGGTTACCGAATCTTAGTGACAGCACGTTGAAAACTGAGGTGTCTCCGGCAATCGAGGGGCTTAAGGCCGTAAATGGTATGGCTCCTGATCAACCTGCTACGCCAAATAGCGCGAATGCCGACAATATGGCGGTGTTACCGGCAGAAGATCCTGATCCGCAGGCCATACAGCAGGATTCGGCGATGGAAGATTTGCAACAAATGGAACAAGGCCATGAACAGATGACGCAGGTTGATAATGGCGCACCGCCTGCCAGCGACAGTGCGACCAATAAGCTCTAATCTGTCGATCGCGCATTTGAATCTTTTAGAAGGATTATTTGGCTTTAGTTGTCAGTTAGGCCAACCTTAACCCTTTCAAACTGCCACTCTGGTAGCTTAGTTTTTAAGTCAGGAAGAATTCGAGCAACATCGCCCCGCAAGATAATCAATGGCTCACCGCTAAACGCCCCGTTGGCTAACTGCTGCAGCCTTTCGGGCGTTAGAGCTTGCAACTCTGCATTCAGCTTTTGCACATCAATTCGAGTTAATCCTGTCGCGACTTGGTGGATATATTGATTTTCACGTTGAATGCTGTTGTCTTGGCTGAGCAAATCTTCACCGATCAAATAGGTTTTAAGTGCATCGATTTCACCTTGGCTAGCATCTTGCGTCTTAACGAGTGCGAGGTGATCGAGTATGCCCACCACAAACGCGTCTGTGTGTTCTATGGCTGTACTGCCGTAAAATTTGATACTGCTGGACAGCGGTGCATTGGCGCACTGGCCATAAATGCCATAGGTGAGGCCGCGTTTTTCCCGTAAATCATAGTAGAGTCTGCCCGAAAAACTGCGGCCCATGAGTGCGGATAAACTGCGACAGCTTAAGGCGACTTCCTGTGGGTTCAGTTGCTGCTGAGTTGATGTATCACTTAGGACATGATCTATGGCATAGCCTAGGCGGACTTGGGTTTGTACGCTGCCCGGCGCATCAATAAGGTAAATTCTCTTGATTTGCTGAGGCTTTACTGTCTCTGCTTTATCCGCTTTCCACACTGAATTAGGCAATAATGGCCACAGTTTAAGGCTAGCTTGAAGGTCAAATTTAGCGTTATTTGCCAAAGAGTTGGGTAGAAAAAGATGCCACTGTGCTTGTGTTACCGCCTGCTGTTGGATTTGTTGCAGTTGCCTTAGGCTGAGCGAATCGAACAATGCATTATTATTGATCACTCTATTGTAGGGATGTTCTGGGCCGAGCAGTTTATCGCGCCACACTTTATCTATCTCGGCGCCACTAAAGGCGTTTAAGTGTTTATTGAGCTTGAGTTGACGGCGAATATTGTCGACATCGACGGGGGTGGTTGTCGAATCAACAAAGGCATCTGGCTGCCAAAATTGCAGTAGTAAGCCGTAGATATGGTTAACATCGTCGGGGCAAGTGAGGCTTAAATTAATGCTGTGCAAGCTGACACGCATATTGAAAGTCTCAAGACAGGGATCTGCGCGGCTAATGGCAAGTGCGCGGGCCTTTTCTTGAAAGGCAATCAGTAAAATATCAGGATTATTGAAGGGAACTTGCGGGCTCACTGCCGCTAAACTGACCCTGTTGCTCACACTGTTATTCATTTGAAGTGAGGCAAGGCGATGTAACTGATAGGGTAAATCCAATTCGGTATGGGCTTCATCGGTAAAAATTTCATCCGTTACGGGGATAATGACGCCGCTTTTGAGTAAATGATTGTTCAAAGAGCTAGGCAAAGAATGGGCTAAAGAGTTTGGCGTTTCAAAATGGGCTAAACTCGGCGGTTCGCTCGGCGTGAAGACGATTTGCGTCTGCTGGCAGGCGTTTAGTGATAAAGCCACAGCGCAGAACATTAAGCCTTGTAGCTGCTTTGACATTGTCTGAGTCGTCATAATACCGCATCCTCTAAACTGTCACTCATATCGTTAGGCAGCCATTCCAGTAGCGTTTTACCCCAGCGAATATACCAAGGTGGCAGTAGGTCAACTCGGACATAATCTTGGTTGAAATACCGTTTTGCGACGCTTTGGATATCGTCGGCCGTGACTGCGTTGATCCGTTGCCACTGTGCGGTAAAGGGATGGTCTTTATCTTGAGCCGACGTTGCGGAAAGCTTGATGGCTAAGGTCTGCGTGTCATCCAGTTGTTGTAATTGATTGTTTAACCACACTTGTTTAAGTGTGCAAAGACTTGCTTCATCCAGAGCATCTTGCTGCGTTTGTGCCACAAGTCCCAATACTTTTTGCACTAAGGCATCGAGTGAGGTCCGTGCCCGTGGAACCAAGACGATATTCGCTATGCCGTGATTTTCTAACTCAAAGGGCAGGGAGTAGCTGAGCATTTGTTCGGGATTATGCAGACTGAGTTTAGCGAGTGCACTGGCGGTGTTTTGAAATAAATAGCCTTCTAGCAGCCGAATTGCCGCAGCATCGGGGTGATCTTTACCTACGGTATGCCAAGCGAGCAGTAATCCGGGCCAAGGTCCGCGCTCATCCACTAACTCAGCATGTACTTGTTTAGGTTGGATTGTTAACTCAGAAAATTCAGGTTCAGCAATCGTTGGCCTAGACCAAGCCGCAAAATTTTGCTCTATCCATTGTCGGGTTTGTGGGCTTAGTTTGCCGACAAGGGAAAGCTGCATTGCATCGGGACGATAATAAGCACGGTGAAAGGCCGTTAGGTTTTCTGGCGTGGCTTGCAAGATATCTTCGCGGCTGCCAATAATACCGTGACCGTAGGGGCTACCTTTTACTTGCTCAAGTAAAAACGTCATCGCGCTGCGGATATAGGGCTGATTATCTATGGTTTGTGCCATTTCCTGCAGTACGGTTTCCTGCTGATTTTTAACCGTAGTGGCGTTAAGGCTAGGGCGGATAAAGCGATCGGCTTCGAGATATAAGCCCAGTTCTAATGCTTGGTTTGGCAGCGTCACATAGTAGTTGGTGTAGTCAAAATGCGTGCTGGCATTAAAACGTGCACCTAAAGCACTGAACTGCTGAGCATAGGTATCGCTGGGGGCATTTTCACTCCCTTTAAACAAGATGTGCTCAAACAGATGGGCGTAACCGCTCTGACCTTGGGCTTCGTTGCGGGCGCCTAAATTAAATTGGCTGGCGACTGTGACTGTTTGTTTATCTGCCATGGGCAGTAATCGCACTGTTAGGCCATTTTGTAGCGTATAGGTCTCTATATTCGCTTCGAGCGCATATAAGGCTTGCGCATCTTGCTCGGTGCGGCTTTGGGCCTGTAGCGTATGACTGAAAACACTGGCCGAAATGGCGATAAAAAAGGTGATTTGAGTGTTCATAAGTGCGTCCTGCCGAGCTTATTTTTTAATTCGTTAAATGTCTTACTCAAGCTGGATACCATTAACGACAGGCAATTGATACATTCGCAGGTATCGATACAGATTGCACCACTGTCGACGACTGCTCGGATTTCATTGAAATCAGTTGAATAGCATTCAGTTTTTGAAAAGAACTGCTATGATGGCACAGTTCTTTTTCTGGCATAAGTACAAGATATGGTAAGCAGATCTCCGTTCGAATCCTTTCAGTGGAAAAGCGATATTTTTAACTGTGAAAGCACTGATATTGATAATTTCTATCTGCTGCTTGAGCAGGAAATGACCCGTTTGGGCATGGTTGAGAAAACATTGGGTGAAGTGGGTAAATACGATGTTAGCTTGTATCAGTCACCGGCCGCTAAGTCAGGCTTACCTTCTTTATTGATCAGCACAGGATTTCATGGCGAAGAATCTGCAGGCCCATGGGGTTTGTTGCATTTTTTGAGTGAAGCTTCAGCAGACCTATTTGAACGGGTGAACTTGAGTTTATTGCCTCTCGTCAATCCTACTGGATTCAGTCGTGGTCATAGATTTAATAAATACGGCGAAAACCCAAATCGTGGTTTTGTATTTGAGAACGGTAAACCTAAAGCGAATGAACATACATCGGTTGAAGGTAAGCTATTGTTAGAGCACGCACAGTTACTGCTTGCTGCGAGCCGAGACGGTATTTTAACTTGCCATGAAGATGTCTTGAGTCGTGAAGCCTATGTGTATTCTTTTGAGCCAAGCCAAGTGCCTGGACGTTTTAGTCTCGATCTGCGCGATACTTTAGGTGGTTATTTCCCGATTGCGGTAGACGGTGAGATTGATGGGTGTCCTGTTAAGGATGGTTTGATCTTCAATCATTTTGATACGTCTTTTGAAGCGTGTTTAGTACGAAGTGGTGCTCGTGTCGGTGCTTGTACTGAAACGCCTGCGTTGCAAAACTTCGATCAACGCGTATTAGCAAACAGTGCTGCTATGACTCACTTCTTGGCCCTGTGTGCACCTTTATGTGATTGATATGTTAGTCTATTACGTTAGTGAATAGCCTGACATGACAAAAAAATACCCGCAGATTGCGGGTATTTTTTTAGGTGGTATTCGCCAGTGAATTATTGATTAATTCGCATTGGCACACCAGTACGTTCATCGAGTAGCTTCTTGATCACAGAAGAATCAGTGTCAGCTTTAGCGATAAACTTAGCGATCTCTTTTGGCAGTGATATCGCAACGGGCTCATTTGATTCAAACTCCGCCACAGTGCGAGATAATGGTTGATGCACGGCTAAGTAGCGTTTACCGTCTGGCTCTTCGGTTGCTTTAATCGGCTGGTTCACAAATTGTACCCGAGTTCCCACTGGTACAGTCTTGAATAGATGTTCGATATCTTCATGGCGTAAACGCACACAACCTTGACTGACACGCAAACCGATACCGAAACTTGCGTTAGTACCGTGAATCGCATACAAGTTGCCGATATACAGCGCATACAGTCCCATAGGGTTATCTGGACCCGCTGGCCATACCGCTGGCAGGATTTCACCTTTAGCAGCATATTCTTTACGAATGCGCGGTGTGGGTGTCCAAGTTGGATTCGCACGCTTACGTTGTACAGTGGTCACCCAGTTTTCTGGTGTGTCTTTACCGATTTGGCCAATACCAATAGGCAATACTTCAACAGTCTTTTTGCCTTTGGGATAGTAATATAAACGCATTTCAGCCACGTTGATCACTATGCCTTCACGGGGAGCGTTTGGCAGGATCAATTGCAATGGAATGATCAGTTGGCTACCTGGTTTTGGCAGAAATGGATCCACACCTGGGTTAGCTTCGAGTAAGTTACTGAGACCAAGCTGGTATTTGGCTGCGATATCTTCGAGAGTGTGTTTACCCTCTGGAACCGTATAATACTGGTTCTCGCCAATTAGCCTGCTTTGGGCGGCTGGTAAAGGATATTCCGTTGCTAAAGCGGACAGACTAGGGAAAACCAAAGTCAATAATAAAGCTGTGGTGCGAAGCATACTCATAAGCGGATACTACGATTCCTGTTAATAAAAAAGCGTGTTTAACGCAGCTTTCTCTCTTAAAACGAGAGCGGCAATTTGACGAGCAAAATGCACTGGCGCGCGAAGCTCGCATCCTTCCTTATTTTGGACATTATTTCAACTGAAATATGATCAGTACGGCGTATTTGTCGCTTAATTTTTTGTTTTAACGGTTTTCCTTAGCGGCGTCAATTGTCAGTATTTAGTCTTGTCGTTAAAACCTGCTGTACTCAATTATCTTGTGTATACCTTCCTGCTTGATGAAAAATATTTGCAGTGTTAACCAATCTAAAACGTGTCTGTTTGAATGGCGAGCATGTATGGCGTTACTGGAATTGATTTGTTTTGGGAAAACAGAGTGTGGTCCTTTTCTGACAAGGCTATTGCTCATCGGATAAAGTGAATTTAAATCATTTCATTGGCAAATAAATGGAGTTAAAACAATTAGCTTAAGGATAATGTTCAAATATTCACCCTTTACACGACATTATTTTATCTGACACTAAATTGGCTATGATACCGTTAGTTTATACAGGTTTGTGAGCTGAGTTTTGCTTGAATGATTTGAGTTTACGTTCAGTTTGTTATTTTTAACTATTTGATATTTATTTATTTTAATGCTTATTAAGTCGTGTGGTGATGTTCTGCTATCCTTTAGGTTTTACGTTAGCCTTTATCTAAAGGTTAATAGAAAGTTGGTTTTATGACATTTTTTATGTAGATGATTGAAATTTAATATTTAACGCTCCAATAATTCGATATTTTTGTGCTAATATAAAATCATAAAATTGTGAGTTGAGTCATTTTTAACCTCGGTGATTTGTCTATCGTTTAACTAAACAACCTGTATTAAGGAGGCGTTTGTGGATGCAGATTCCATCAATAGTTTTTTTCTGATTGGCGCCTTGCTTACAGCAGTGAGTGTTTTACTTAGTCCTATGTCTTCCCGTTTGGGCATCCCTATTTTATTGATTTTCCTCGCTGTGGGTATTTTGGCTGGCGAAGATGGCCTTGGTGGAATCCAGTTTGATGATTATTCAACTTCCTATTTAGTCAGTAACTTAGCCTTAGCGATTATTTTACTCGATGGAGGTATGCGCACCCGCGTTGCCAGTTTTAGGGTGGCGCTATGGCCTGCATTATCGTTGGCGACCTTTGGCGTTGCCATTACGACCAGTATCACCGGCATGATGGCCGCATGGTTGTTCGACTTGCATTGGTTGCAAGGTTTGCTGGTGGGCGCGATTGTGGGCTCGACCGATGCCGCCGCGGTATTTTCCCTGCTTAAAGGGCGTAGCCTTAACGAGCGGGTTGGTGCGACCTTAGAAATTGAGTCCGGCAGTAACGATCCCATGGCGGTATTCTTAACCGTAACCTTGATTGCCATTCTTGCCAATGTCGACAGTGAGTTGTCCTTCAGCTTTATGCTTATTAGCTTTATTAAGCAATTTGGTCTGGGGATCTGTTTAGGTTTAGGCGGCGGCTGGATGCTGTGGAAGCTCGTCAATTTAAGCAAGTTAGCTGATGGTCTGTACTCTATTTTAGTTTTAAGCGGTGGTCTGATTATTTATGCTGCGTCCAACAAACTGGGTGGTAGCGGTATTTTGTCGATTTACTTAGTGGGTCTGTTCCTCGGCAATAAGCCAACCCGTGGCCGTCATGCGATTTTGAACGTACTGGATGGTATGACTTGGGTCAGTCAAATCGGCATGTTCCTCGTATTAGGGTTATTGCTTACCCCTTCAGATTTAGTCGATATCATGATCCCAGGTTTTGCTCTGGCATTCGGAATGATTTTATTTGCTCGCCCTGTCGCCGTATGGATCAGTCTATTGCCGTTTAAGAGCTTTAGCAGTCGCGACCGCTGGTTTATTTCTTGGGTGGGGTTACGCGGCGCTGTGCCTATCATCTTAGCAGTATTCCCTATGATGGCGGGCTTACCGGGTGCTCAGTTGTACTTCAACTTAGCCTTCTTCGTTGTATTAGTGTCGTTGCTGGTTCAAGGTGCATCTTTGACCACAGCAGCGCGTTTAGCTAAGGTGGAACTGCCCCCAAAGCCATTACCCGTTTCGCGCTCGGGAGTTGAAATTTACCCGAGCAGCGAATGGGAAGTGTTTGTCTATCGTTTGAGTGAAAGTAAGTGGTGTATTGGTGAGCCGCTAAAGCGCTTGGCTATGCCAGATGGGACACGGATTGCGGCGGTATTTAGGGATGACACTTTGCTGCATCCATCGGGTAGCACTCGTCTCGAGGCGGGCGATATACTCTGTGTGCTGGGTCAGGAGAAAAGTTTAGAAGCCTTGAGTAACCTCTTTAGCCAAGCGCCAGAAAATAAAGAAGTACAACGATTCTTCGGTGATTTCTTTATTGAAACAGACGTTAAGCTTGCGGATCTCGCGCCTATTTATGGTTTGAGTTTAGATAATCTCGCTGATGATATGACAGTCGCAGACCTTGTGGTATCTCAGCTTGGTGCTAATCCTGTACTTGGGGATCAGTTCCACTGGCAGTCGTTGCATTGGGTGGTGGCGGGGCTGTATGAAGGTAAAGTCACTAACGTAGGTATTCGTTTACCGACTGAGAATGCGCTCTAATCCTATGTGCTAGATGGTCCTTACTATCGAAAGTCACCATAAAAAATGCCAGCTTATTTGCTGGCATTTTTGTATTCAAAGCTAATTGAGCTTATTGATATAAAGATTTGTCCGTTGGGTCGGGACGGGTCTTAAAGCGGCGATGTAACCACATATATTGGGCGCGGTTTTTATCTATGATGGATTCAATAATCTTGTTACCGCGAATCGCGTCGGCTAATTCATCTTCGCCGGGGAAATTATCCAGCGGTGGCATCACTTCAATTCGATAGCCTTTATCATCTGTAGTACGTTCCACAAAAAAAGGCAGGACTTTGGCTTTGCCGAGTTTAGCTAACGTGGTGGCACCAGTGATCGTTGCCGCATCTGGCATGGCATAAAATGGGATAAATACCGCACTGGAACGGCCAAAGTCTTGATCGGCCGTGTACCAAATCACATCGGGATTGCGTAGGCAGCGTATCATTTGGCGCAAGTCGCGTTTAGAAACGAGACCTTTATTGGAGCGTAAACGGCCTTTGACCTGCAGGTATTCCATCACTGGATTATTGTGTGGGCGATAAACCCCCACGCCGGGTTGGAATTGGCCGAAGATACGTGCGCCCATTTCCAGCGGTAAACAATGCACGGCAAAGAGGATAACTCCGTGGCCAGCATTTAACGTGTTTTGTACGTGTTCTTCGCCTTTGATACTCATGTGCTGCTGCACTTTTTCATCGGGCCACCACCATGCATTGATGGTATCGAAAATGGCTTTGCCCGTTTCTTCAAAGTTACGCGTGAGTAAATCTTCTCGCTGTGCTTCCGTCATTTCAGGGAAACAGAGGGTCAAGTTACGGCGCGCTGTGTGGGTGCGGCCAGCTGCGAATTTCATTACTAAGCGACCGAATCCCTTCCCCAGCGTCATCTGCCAAGGAAGCGGTAGAAGCTGAGTTAAACGCATCAAAAATACGCCAAACCACATGGGCCAATGCTTAGGATGATATAAAGAAGATGAAAACTCGGCTTTCTCGACCACAAAAATACTCACTACTTTTGAAAATTACTGCTCATTCTAACTCAATTTTTGCTGAAAATTAGGTACAATCACGGTTTAATTTCTGCATAAAGATAAGAGCACTATGAAGGTTTCTCTGCCAGCATTTGAAAAAGCCAGAGTGTTAGTCGTCGGCGATGTGATGTTAGACCGCTATTGGGTTGGCCCTACGGGACGTATCTCCCCTGAAGCCCCCGTACCTGTGGTGAAGATTAATCAAGTCGAAGACAGACCCGGCGGCGCGGCCAACGTGGCGCTCAATATCGCGACCTTAGGGGGGCAAGTCCAACTTGCCGGGCTCGTCGGTCAAGACGATACTGCCCATGCCCTAACGCTCGGTGTGCAAACTTTAGGGGTTGAACCCCAATGGTTAAGTATTGCTGATAAACCAACCATCACTAAGCTGCGGGTGTTATCACGTAATCAGCAGCTTATCCGCCTCGATTTCGAAGAAGCCTTCGACAAGGCCGATAGCGTGCGTTTATTGAAACAATCCGAGGCCTTACTCGATTCTGTCGATGTCGTGGTGTTATCTGACTATGCTAAGGGCGCTATCGATCAGCCGCGAGATTTTATTGCTTTAGCGCGTTCGAAAGGTGTGATGGTATTAGTCGATCCTAAGGGCAGTGACTTTGGTCGTTATCATGGCGCGTCACTCATTACCCCAAATATGAGTGAGTTTGAAGCCGTTGTTGGCACTGTGACCTCTGAAGCCGATCTGCTAGAAAAAGCCCGTGGCTTACTCAAGCAACATCATTTTGATGCCATTTTAGTGACCCGCTCTGAAAAGGGCATGACCTTAGTGACCGCTAATGCGCCTGAGTTGCACATTCCTACCGTTGCCCGTGAAGTCTATGATGTGACGGGTGCTGGCGATACTGTGATTTCAGCCTTAGCAACCTCATTAGCCGCGGGCGCCGATTTACCGCAGGCTTGCGCAATTGCGAACACCGCCGCTGGCGTTGTGGTAGGTAAACTTGGCACTTCTACCGTGAGCCGCATTGAGCTTATTGAAGCCCTAGCTTTGCACCATGGAGAATCGGGTTTTGGGGTGGTGAGTGAAGATCAACTGGCCTACGCCTTAGAGCAAGCCAAACTACGCGGTGAACGTGTGGTGATGACTAATGGTTGCTTTGATATTTTACATGCGGGCCACGTGAGCTATCTTAAACAGGCGAAAGCTTTGGGCGATCGTTTGATCGTCGCGGTAAACGATGATGCCTCGGTTAAACGCCTCAAGGGTGAAGGCCGTCCAGTTAATCAGGTTGATCGTCGTATGGCTGTGCTCGCTGGCTTAGCTTCTGTCGATTGGGTTGTGCCTTTTAGTGAAGATACGCCGCAGCGCATCATTACTCGATTGCTGCCAAATCTGCTGGTCAAAGGTGGTGATTACAAGCTTGAGGATATTGCTGGTGGCGCTGAAGTGATTGCCGCCGGTGGCCAAGTTCAAGTGCTGGGCTTTGAGGATGGCATTTCAACGACAGCGATTATACAAAATATCATGGCGAATCAGTGAGCTTAGTCGCTCTGGCATTCGCATCTAGCCTGACTTGGACGCCCATTGCCGATAAGCAGGCTTTGATTTGCCCTTTACCAGAGCTTGGCACTTGCTTGGCATTATTGCCAGAGCAAGTGTTGGTGCAGCTTCCTGCAACACTCGAACAATTTAGGCTTGATTTAGGCTGCAGAAGTGCCATGGTCATGCCCGTCGATGACAATAAGATTGCGGGCCTAGTCTTAGTGAATGAGCAGCTGACACCACAAGTACAGTTAGCCAGTGTCGATATGGTGACCTATCAATTACCTTTGCTTGAACAGCCGCAATTAACCCTATGGCATGAGCTCGGTCATTTGGAGAACCTTGCTCTGCAAGGCTCTGTGTTACCGACTCACTTGAGTGCATATCAACATGAATGGCTAGCTGACATTTATTTGGTTTGGCGTATCGCACGGGAGAAAAATGATTTTGCCTTGGCGTGGCAGCAATACCACAGACGCAACCTTGATGCATTAACAAGCCCGCAATATTTGTCGCATTGGAGTTCGCCAATGTTGATACAAGTGTTACATCGATACGATGTTGCTCAAGTGGCTAAATTTGCCGAGTATCGGGACTTTTTAACGAATTTTTACCCTAAAGCCGAGCAATTAGAGCCGAGATTATTAGGTGAGTATTCGAGCTTAATGCAACGCACTTTTGGCGCGAGTGTATTGCAACCCCTTCCTGAATATCTATTTTGGCGAAAAGCGGATCTTGGACACTATCTCCAACCGACGTTCGTTTTACTCATGGGTGAAGAAAAAGCACATAACTGGTTGGTACAAAATTCAATGTTATGAATGTGTTAATTAAATCAGTGGTGAAGCCTGTTTTAAACTGAACCCTAGCTGAACAAAAGTGAAATACGCTGGTTACGGCCCAGTGAACAGCAGTAATCCCTGAGCGGCTTTGGTAAGCTTTCCCCCTAAAAATAAGAGGGGAGACATTACTATGGCTAAGCGCTCGCGAGTACAAACTGAGCAAACCATAAATCAAATTATGGATGAAGCGTTAAGACAAATTTTGACTATCGGCTTTGAGACTATGTCTTATACTACGTTATCTGAAGCAACGGGTATTAGTCGCACAGGTATTAGTCACCATTTTCCACGCAAAAGCGATTTTCTTGTTCGTTTAGATAGTCGTATCGGCAATCTATTTGTTGCTGCGCTGGATTTTTCTAGCCAAGAGGCATTGGAAACATCCTGGATGCAGGCAATGCAGGAAGAACATTACCGCGCAGTATTGAGACTGTTCTTTAGTCTTTGTGGTGGTGCGAATAATGAAATTACCCTCTTTAGAGCGGTGAGTACAGCGCGTCAGCAAGCGATTGCTGAGTTAGGCTTAGCTGGCGATCGCACGATCAACCATTTATTAGGCCGTACAGCTGTGATGTTGTTATCCAATTTTGATGTGGCAAAAGCAGCATAATAGACTGACCAATGAATATAAAAATGGAGCCTAATGGCTCCTTTTTTGTGGGTAAAAATCGTGATTTGTACTGAGGTAAGTCATACCCCAATAGTGTAGGATGACCACTCAATAATGATTTAAGTTAGTGATATTGCCTTGTACTCTTGATTTGACAGGATAAAACATATGGACATGACACCCATCTCTAATGAGGCAGATATGCCTAAACGCACCATTAAGCTTGATAACACTGAGCTTATCAAAACCAGTTTTTGGGTGAGTCAGATTTTTATAATCATTGCGACTGTTGTTGGCGTGTATTTAGCCGCGCAAGAAGGGTTGTCACAGGCAATTAAATTTGATGCCCTGAGCAATATGCAGAATAACTATCATCTGCGTCATGCCCTATATGACGAAGTGAGTGACAATGTTGAAATCTTGAGTCATTACGCTGACACAGTTGAGACTGTGAGTAGTAATAGTTTAGTGAAAATGCATCCGCAGATGGGATTATTTGTCTGGGATAACATGCGCTATTCTGCCAATGCGCTAGAAACACCGAGTGATATTTTGTCTGATATTCGTCGTTTGTATTTAGAGTCTGAGAAGATCATTAGTAATATTGAAACCCGTCACTATAGCGTTTCTTACGGTAAGGATCAGTTGCAAAATGTATTGAGTAAAATCAAAGAAGATACTTTGCCAAAACTCAAAACGAATTATGAAACCCTGTCAAAAGAGCTTAAAGATAACGATATTGCCGTCGACTAACGTATCTTGGCTTAGCTCCCCCCAAACATCAGGGGTCATTCTTATCCCTGATGTTTGAATCCATTGATGAATTCAGTGTTGCTGACAACACTTCTGCATGATCTGCTTTAGTCCCCATTATTTTATGGCACTTAAGCTAATGATGAATCTAGTCAGATTTTCTCCGTCGGTATTTATCATCAAAACCTTGTTGAGTTAGCTTAATTCCTGTCGATAGGCTTGAGTTAATTTTTGCTGTTGTAGATAGATGCGAATCGCCAAGAAGGTTAATGCGGCAGCAATCACGGCGCTGATTGCGTGGTGGAAGACTAAGTGACTTATCAGGAATGTGGGCAAGTCTTCAAAGCTGTCGATAAGGAAAAGCTTAGTGATTAAGCCGATATAGACGAGAAGATGCAGAGCCGCGCCAGTGATAAAGAGTCGTTTAAATTTATCAATCAGTTTGATATCTAACTTGATATTAAACCATCGACAAAATAGGTACCCACTCAGGCCGATGATAATCGATATCCAGCCAAGCCCGAGTAATGAGGTTTTGATTAATACGGCAGACAGGATAAACAGCCCAAGCAACATTTCTTATTTCCTTAAACCAGCTTTAGATTTAACTTACTGTTTTAGCTTACATTAAACGTATCAGCATTTGGGGCAGATAAGCCTCGCATCATATTGGCGCAGAGACTAGCTTAATAGGCTTAAAAAAATGTGAAAAGAAAGGGAGCCAGTGGCTCCCTTCATTTCTTTAGAATAGTGTTTATCGCCTAAGCGATTTCTACTCTGTTGATATTAAATCAAACTCAAAGTGCCTTTAAAATGGCTTCAACACTGGCCTTAGCATCCCCAAACAGCATTTGGGTATTTTCTTTGAAGAACAGCGGGTTTTGCACGCCGGCATAACCTGTGTTCATCGAACGTTTAAAGCCAATCACGTTTTGTGCTTTCCACACTTCCAGCACTGGCATACCTGCGATTGGACTGCCTGGATCTTCCATTGCCGCGGGGTTAACCGTGTCGTTGGCGCCGATAACGAGCACGACATCTGTGTCTTTAAAGTCTTCGTTGATTTCGTCCATTTCGAGCACGATATCGTAGGGGACTTTCGCTTCAGCGAGCAGTACGTTCATATGGCCTGGTAATCGACCAGCAACTGGATGGATACCAAAACGCACTTTCACGCCGCGATCACGTAGTTTTTGGGTGATTTCCGCAACAGGATATTGCGCCTGCGCCACTGCCATACCGTAACCCGGAGTGATGATGACTGAAGTGGCATTTTTCAGCATATCCGCCACATCTTCGGCGTTGGTTTCACGGTATTCACCCATTTCTTCATCGGCAGTCGAGGCCACACCATCTGTGCCAAAGCCGCCAGCGATAACTGAAATAAACGAGCGATTCATGGCCTTACACATGATGTAAGACAGAATAGCACCCGATGAACCTACTAATGCGCCGACCACAATCAAGAGGTCGTTCGACAACATAAAGCCTGCCGCTGCCGCAGCCCAACCTGAGTAGGAGTTCAGCATAGATACAACCACTGGCATATCCGCGCCGCCAATGGATGCCACTAAATGCCAGCCAAAGGCGAAGGCAATCAAGGTCATCAACAGCAGTGCTGGCATAGTGCCACCTGTCTGAACGAAGTACACCAACAGGGCTAAAGACACTAGCACTGCGACTAGGTTTAGCTTGTGGCGATGTGGCAGCATCAGAGGTTTAGATGAAATCAGTCCGCGTAACTTACAAAAGGCAACGATAGAACCCGTAAAGGTCACCGCACCGATGAAGATCCCGAGGAAGACTTCGACCAAGTGAATGTTAAGCATAGCGCCAGTGAGGTGCTCTTTGCTGGCGGTCTTCACCGCTTCACTTAGCGCATCTTGTACTGCGGCGAGGGTCGTATTGATATCACCACCGACTGCCACCACGACTTGTGATACTTCCTGTGGGTGTAAGTCGATAAAGCTGTTGAAACCCACTAATACCGCGGCCATACCCACAAAGCTGTGCAATATAGCAACCAGTTCAGGCATTTCAGTCATTTCGACTTTTAGTGCTAAACGGATACCAATCGCGCCGCCAATCACCATAGCGATTAAGATCCACGCAATTCCGTTAGTATCGGGGTTGAAAATGGTAGCCAGTAGGGCGATTGCCATACCTAAGATACCGAATAAATTGCCGTGTTTTGCCGTCTCTTGCTTCGACAGTCCCGCGAGACTGAAGATGAAGAGAATGGCGGCAATAATGTAAGCTGCTGTTACCAGTCCTTGAGACACGTTAAACCCCCTTAATCCTTACGGAACATCTTCAGCATGCGCTGAGTGACGGTAAAGCCACCGAAGATGTTAATACTGGCGATCAGCACGGCGATAAACGCCAGTACAGTGACCAAAGTTGAACCCTGACCGATTTGCAGTAGGGCGCCGACCACGATAATGCCCGAAATCGCGTTAGTGACTGACATTAAAGGCGTATGCAGTGAGTGAGATACGTTCCATACCACGTAATAGCCAACAACGCAGGACAGCAAGAATACTGTGAAATGCGACAGGAACTCTGGTGGTGCTACCGATGCCACGGCAGCAAATCCTGCAACGCCTAAGGCGGCGAGCACGTATTTGAGCTTAGATGGCGCCTTCGGGGCGGTATTTTTCGGCTCGATTTTCGCCGCTGGTTTTGCTGGCGCCGCAGAAACCGAAATCGGTGGTGGCGGGAAGGTCACTTCACCTTCTTTAATCACTGTCATATTGCGCATGACTACATCATCAAAGTTGATGCTGGCTGTGCCGTCCTTTTCTTTACACATTAACTTCATCAGGTTGACTAAGTTAGTGCCGTAAAGCTGTGAGGATTGCGCCGGTAGACGACCGGGAAGGTCGGTATAACCAATCACTTTTACGCCGTTAGGAGTAACAAACAGCTCACCCGATTGCGTGTATTCGCAGTTACCACCCGTCGCAGCGGCTAAATCGACGATCACTGAGCCGCTCTTCATGCTATCGACCATGGCTTTGGTGATGAGCTTAGGTGCTGGACGACCAGGAATTAGCGCTGTGGTGATGATGATGTCGACTTCTTTGGCTTGCTCGGCAAACAGTGCCATTTCGGCGGCAATAAATTCATCCGACATGGTTTTAGCATAACCGTCCGATGAACCACCTTCCTCGTTACCAAAATCCAGTTTAAGGAATTGGCCGCCCATAGATTCGATTTGCTCGGCCACTTCTAAGCGGGTATCGAAGGCGCGCACTATGGCGCCAAGCGATCCAGCTGTACCAATGGCGGCAAGGCCAGCTACACCAGCACCAATGACTAACACTTTGGCGGGCGGTACTTTACCAGCAGCGGTAATTTGGCCAGTAAAGAAACGGCCAAATTGATGTGCGGCTTCAACAACGGCGCGATATCCACCAATGTTTGCCATAGAGGAGAGGGCGTCAAGTGACTGGGCACGGGAGATGCGTGGCACCATGTCCATTGCCATCACGTTGATCTTACGTTTAGATAACTTCGCAACCAGCTCAGGGTTTTGTGCGGGCCAAATAAAGCTGACGATAGTCGCCCCGTCTTTGATTTGTTCAATTTCGGCGTCGCTTGGCGCATTGACCTTAAAGATCAGATCGGCTTGCCAAACGTTTGTTGTCACCTTCGCGCCCGCAGCTTCAAAGGCTGCATCATCGAAACTTGACAGTTGACCCGCATTGGCCTCAATAACAACTTCAAAGCCGAGTTTTTTAAGCTGCTCAACGGTGGCTGGGGTCGCGGCGACCCTAGTTTCACCGGCGAGACTTTCTCTCGGTATTCCAATCTGCATGACTACTCCCTGATGGTTTATATAATCGTTCCGCCTGCTGTTCTTCCTTCATCGTACTCAACTGCAAAATCTGTCGTCACCAGCGTTTATTCGGCGGGTGATTCGAGTCAGTTAGGGCATTCAATCTAGGATGGACACTTTTTGTTTTTAAAACAAACTATTCTGTGGGCAACAGAAATTATTGTTCGACAGGCTCATGACCATTGTGGCAATACTTTAGCTTGGCACAAGTGCATATTTCTCAAGCAGGCCGTTTCTGCACTGGTCGGATCAAAAACTTTTAACCAGTGCACACTTTTGTAGCTTAAATTTTGCACTTTGTATATTCCAAAATGGAATTAAAAATCCTATTTTATTCTTTTTTGCTTTTCTTAAACCGCGATAAGCTTGTGGACATTACACTGTCATAGGGCCGTCTCATGTTGTTAAAAGAACTTTCATCGCTGGCTTCGCCATTGTCTCAAGGACAAGTCGAGAAGCTAAAACAGCTCACTTCTGAGTTAAGTGCTGTGCAATTGGCCTGGGTGAGTGGCTATCTTGCCGCCACAGCCAATGCGGGCCAATTAGCACCTGCCGCACAGGCGCAAACGGCTCAAACTGTGACGATTCTCTATGGCAGCCAAACGGGTAATGGCCGTGGTGTCGCCAAAGCGCTCGCCGATAAGGCGCAAGCGCAAGGTTATGCGGTCAATCTGGCTTCAATGGGCGAATACAATGTTCGCCAATTAAAGCAAGAAGCTGTGCTTTTATTGGTGGTCAGCACCCATGGTGAAGGTGAAGCGCCAGATGATGCGATTGAATTACACAAGTTTTTAGCATCGAAACGTGCCCCTAAGTTAGACAATCTACATTACTCTGTGCTTGCGCTGGGGGATTCTAGCTATGAATTTTTCTGCCAAACCGGTAAAGACTTCGATGCCCGCCTAGCGGCACTCGGTGCTAAATCACTATTACCTTTAATTGAATGTGATGTGGATTATGAAGCTGCCGCGGGCCAGTGGCACGCCGATGTATTAGAGGCTGTTAAGCCGCTGATCGAAACCTCGTCCGCCAGTGTGGTATCCATCGGCACCGCTAAAGCGATTGGCGAAAGTGAATTTACTAAGCAAAACCCCTATAGCGCCGAAGTGCTTGTGAGCCAGAAAATTACCGGCCGTGGATCAGACCGAGACGTGCGCCATGTTGAAATCGACCTTGGCGACTCAGGCTTAACCTATCAAGCGGGCGATGCCCTTGGTGTGTGGTTTAGTAATAACGAAGTGTTAGTCGATGAAGTCTTAGCGGGCCTGTCATTGGCCGCCGATGAGTTAGTGACCCTTGGTACTGAATCCTTGTCTCTTAAGCAAGCTTTGCTTGATAAGAAAGAACTGACTCAGTTATACCCTGGATTAGTCAAAGCTTGGGCCGAATTGAGCGGCAGCACTGAACTGCTGGCATTGAGCGAAGATAAAGAACAAGTGCGCCACTTTATCCTTAAGCATCAATTTGCCGATTTAGTTACTCAGTATCCATTATCAAATAACTCAGTAACCTTAAATGCAGCAAAACTGCTTGAGCTACTGCGTCCATTAACGCCAAGACTTTACTCTATCGCCTCAAGTCAAAGCGAAGTTGAAACAGAAGTCCACTTAACTGTGGCCTTAGTGGAAGATGAGCGCCATGGCTCAGCACGTTTTGGCGGTGCGTCACACTTCTTAGCATCTGCGCAGGAAGGCACGCAAGTTAAGGTTTATGTTGAGTCGAACAAGCATTTCCGTTTGCCTGAAAATCCAGAAACACCGGTGATCATGGTGGGGCCTGGTACCGGTGTTGCGCCCTTCCGTGCCTTTATGCAGGAGCGCGTAGCACAAGGGATCCAAGGTGATAGCTGGTTATTCTTCGGCAATCCTCACTTTGAGCAGGATTTCTTGTATCAAACTGAGTGGCAACAGTATTTGAAAAATGGCGATCTCAGCCGTATCGACGTGGCGTTCTCACGCGATCAAGCCCATAAGATTTATGTGCAGCACCGCATTAAAGAGCAAGGCCAAGCCCTGTGGCAATGGTTGCAAAATGGCGCGCATCTTTATATTTGTGGTGATGCTGAACGTATGGCGAAAGATGTTCACCAAGCCTTGATTGAGGTGGCAGTCGAAGTCGGTGGTTTGAATACCGAAGCTGCCGAAGCCTATTTTGAAACTCTGCGCAGCGATAAACGTTACCAAAAAGACGTGTATTAATCTCAACCGTTGCGCGCATAAAGAAACGCATAAGAATAGCCAAAGCTGCACACGTGATGACCTGTGCAGCCAGCGAACCCAATTTTAAGAGGCAGTTGCCATGAGTGAGCAAAAATTAGCGTTAAACGAATACCTAAAGACCGACAGTGATTACCTGCGAGGGACCATCAAAGAAGGTTTAGATTCTTCTGTGACTGGCAGTTTCAGTGACGGCGATCAGCAGCTGATCAAATTTCATGGCTTCTACCAGCAGGATGACCGCGATTTACGTAACGAACGTAAAGAGCAAAAACTCGAACCTTTATATAGTTTTATGTTGCGCGCCCGTGTACCCGGCGGTATTTGTTCTCCGCAGCAATGGTTAGGCGTAGACAAAATTGCTTCGACGCTCACCAGCTCGAACAGTATTCGTTTGACGACCCGTCAAACCTTCCAATACCACGGTATTCCTAAGCGTAACTTGAAGACCATTATTCAAGACTTAGATCGCGAAGCGCTGGATTCGATTGCTGCCTGTGGTGACGTTAACCGTAACGTCATGTGTAACCCCAATCCGGTGGAATCTAAACTGCACGAGCAGGCCTATGCGGTGGCGAAACAACTGTCTGATCATCTATTACCACACACTCGCGCCTACGCCGAAATTTGGTTAGATGAAGAAAAGTTACTCTCAACCGAAGATGAAACCGTTGAACCTGTGTATGGCAAAACCTATCTGCCACGTAAGTTCAAAATGGCGGTTGCGGTTCCTCCAGATAACGATGTTGACGTTTACACCAACGATTTAGGCTTTATTGCTGTTGCCGAAAATGGCGAGCTAGTTGGCTTTAACTTAACGGCTGGCGGCGGCATGGGCTCGACCCACGGCGAAGTGGAAACCTTTCCACGCCTAGCAGACGACTTTGGTTTTATCAAAACTGAAGACGTGATGAAGTTTGCCGAAGCTGTGATGACAGTGCAACGTGACTGGGGCAATCGCTCTAATCGTAAGCGCTCGCGCCTTAAATACACAATCGTTGACCACGGCTATGAGAAATTTAAAGCCGAAGTTGAAGTACGTGCTGGGGTGAAATTTGAACCTAAACGTGATGTAGTGATTGGCGATCGCGGCGATCGTTATGGTTGGGTCGAAGGCGTTGACGGTAAGTGGCATTTAACCTTATTTATCGAAAGCGGTCGTATTAAAGATTTACCAGGCCAAACCCTGCAAACGGGGCTGCGTGAAATCGCTAAGATCCACAAGGGCGATTTCCGCATGACCTCGAATCAAAACATGATCATCGCAGGCGTCGCAGCTGAAGATAAAGCTACCATTGAAGGTTTAGCCCGTAAACATGGTCTGCTGGGCCAAGTGTTGACGCAAACCCGCGGTCACTCGATTGCCTGTGTGGCGTTGCCGACATGCCCATTAGCGATGGCGGAAGCCGAGCGTTATTTCCCTGAGTTTATCGATCATATCGATGCGCTGCAGGCAAAACACGGCATTAGCGAGCAAGCGATTGTCGTGCGTATGACGGGTTGTCCTAACGGTTGTGCTCGCCCATTTGCCGCTGAAATTGGCCTTGTGGGTAAAGCGCCGGGCCGTTATAACTTGTACTTAGGTGCAAGTTTTGAAGGGACTCGTTTGAACAAAATGCACAGAGAAAATATCCAAGAGGCGGACATTCTCGCCGAATTGGATACCCTGTTTGGCCGCTACGCCGTAGAGCGTGATGCAGGCGAAACCTTTGGTAACTTCACCGTCCGCGTGGGTGTAGTGAAGGCGGTGATCGATGCCGCTAAGGATTTTCATGGCTGATATTGAGCAAAAAACCAGTGATAAAGTGCCGACTGTGGTCAGCGCTGCCGAACTCAAGGCATTATTGAGTGCGCCTAAGGCAGAGCAAGCGATAGAGCTTGAACGTATTAATCAGTTCTTAGGTGGATTAAGCGCACAAGAGCGAGTTCTATGGGGCTTAACTTATTTGCCCGGTAATCATGCGCTGTCCTCAAGCTTTGGGATCCAAGCCGCTGTAATGCTACATATGATGAGTCAGGCACAGGCGAATATTCCGGTTATTCTCACGGATACGGGTTATTTATTCTCTGAGACTTATCAGTTTATCGACGAGCTGACAGAGCGTTTATCACTGAATTTAAAAGTGTACCAAGCAGTGATGACATCGGCATGGCAAGAGGCGCGCTTTGGCCAGTTATGGGAGCAAGGGGTAAACGGACTAGAGCAATACAACCGGTTAAACAAAGTTGAGCCTATGCAACGCGCTTTAGCCGAGCTTGAGGTCGGCACTTGGTTTGCAGGGCTTAGACGCAGCCAAGCCAGTACCCGTGAGGCGTTGCCGATACTGGCGATTCATGGTACTCGCTTTAAGTTACTGCCGATTATCGAGTGGTCGAATAAAGATGTTCACCTTTATCTGACGCAATTTGATTTGCCGTACCATCCACTTTGGGACCAAGGCTATGTTTCTGTGGGGGATACCCATTCGAGTAAACCACTCGAATTAGGCATGACAGAGGAAGAAACTCGCTTTAATGGCCTACAACGTGAGTGTGGTTTGCACTACGATATCTAGTCATTTTATTGATTTTAAATATTAAACGCCTCAACTTAGTTTGGGGCGTTTTTTTTATCATTTTAAGGTAGGTGGGGTTTGGGGTGAATTTAATACTCTGGATTGCCGAGGAAGTTAAGTGATGTGATTTAAGCGTCATTTAACTAAGATAGATTGATATTCATAGAGTTAGTTTGCATTCATTTTTAAATGCTAAAAATGTTGTACATTTTTACTCACAGAGTTATGCACATTGGTTAAGCCTGCGCTATATTTTGAAGTTCCCGTAGATGGTTTTGAAGCGTTTTACTGCGTTAATTGACATGATTCATGTCTTTTATGAGGTTAAGTTGTTGTATATCGGTATTTATGGGCTGGGTTTGCTGTGTATCGATATGGCTTAATTGGATGCAGTGAAAGCGTTGAAAACCTGACTCGCACCTGCGAGTATCAAGCAGTTTGATTGACTTGCTAGCTCTCGTTAATCAGCCATCATTACCTCGGTCAGCTGTCGTCAAAGCTGCCGAGGTCAAGTTAAGTCGACCCCAGTCAATCTCCAATAGTGATTTGTTCTTGTTATGGTTATTTCTCAACCTATCTTTGATTATCGAGTAAGATATCCTTGGTGTTTCCTTTACTCTCGTAGCATGATCAGCTTGCAACTCGCGTAAAGCTTTAGAATATTTTCTGTAAGCCTAGGTTGCCCCAAAGAATCCTTGCAATGGGATGGCTTGACTGGATAGATGAGAAACAAGAAATGAGAGTGTGTGGATGAGATGGTATAAATGACGGCCCCTTTATATGCGATGCGAGATCATGTCAGGCGTCCAAGTGTCAATAAGTCGAGTGACCCAGCACCTCAGAGACGAAAGCGTGGTTTTCGTCGTTTATTGTCTTGGTTATTTAAGGGATTAGTTTGGGCATTTATTTGCTCAATTTTATTAGTGATCCTACTACGATTTGTCGATCCTCCTATGTGGACTTGGCGTATCGAGCGTGCCTTATTTCCACCTGCTCCTATCGGTGAGATCAGGCATCAATGGCGCGATTTAGCGCAAATTTCTCCCGAATTACAATTGGCTGTGATTGCTGCGGAAGATCAACGTTTTGTTGAGCATACTGGATTCGATTTAGCCGCGATAAGTTCGGCACTGAAATACAACCAAAAAGGCACCAAAGTCCGCGGGGCAAGTACCTTAAGTCAGCAGGCGGCGAAAAACCTTTTTATGTGGTCGAGTCGCAGTTTCTTTCGTAAGGGATTGGAAGCTTGGTTTACGTTATTGATGGAGTTGACTTGGGATAAGTCGCGTATTCTTGAAGTGTATTTAAATATTGTAGAATTTGGCCCAGGCATTTATGGCGCCGAAGCGGCTTCAAAGCATTATTTTGGAAAGTCAGCGGCAAAACTTACCCAATACGAGGCCTCATTACTCGCAGCCATTTTACCCAATCCTTGGCGCTATAAGGTGTCTCCACCGTCATCCTATGTGCAGCAGCGCTCAGCTTGGATCCGTAAGCAAATGCGTCAGCTAGGTGACGTCACGCTTAAAAAAGTCCACGAAGCACGATGACGCTCTGGTGAGGTAGTTTGAGTGAGATGAGCTTAATTTGTCATTGAGTTCTTTGCTTAATCGTCGATGACTTTGAGATGTTTTATTACCGAATTGAAATAAGATTGGAGTTATGTTTAGTAAACGTTAATTCTAATGCGTTTTTAATGCTGCGAACTCCTATCCTGTTCGCTTCTGTGTCGGTTTAATGTTAAATTATCGGGAAAATTTTATACCTTAGTTTCGCTTAGCCTAAGCATTTTAAACTGGGTTTGTATTGCGTAGGGCTGAGTCATTGCGTTTTCTGATTTTGCATTATCTGCATAAGGGATATGTAAGAGCGGATAAATATTTAAATACCTAAGGTGAGTTCTTTAGGTATTGTTTTCATAAAATTGAATGTCATTAAATGGAGTTTCTTAAATGAAAAAGATTGTGATTGCCGCGGCAATTATTGCAGCAGGTGCTGGTGGTTATTGGTATATGCAGAATGGCGCGGGTTCTAGTGCCTCTGCTAATCCTTTGCTCGACTATGTGCCTGCCGATACGCCGATATTTTCGGGCCAGTTAAAACCCTTCCCGTTAAAAGCGTATTTACAGTCTATTTCTGGAAATTATCAGCAATATCCAAGTAATACGCTTGATGAACTCGGTGTGCAGGATAGCCCTATGGGCAAGTTCTTCGTTAGCATTTATCAGCAGTATATGGATGGGATGAAAGATCCTGCCTTATTGTTAAAAACCTTCGGTTTCCCCGATGAAGTTAAACCTTATATTTATACTTTAGGTGCTTTGCCAGTATTAAAGATTGATGTTAATCAGGCCGAAGCATTTTGGGCTGTATTAGATAAAGCCGAAAAAGACAGTGGTGTAACCCACGAAATGCGTAAAGTGGGCGATGTTGATTATCGCGCTTATGCACTATCGGATGAAAGCTCAGCAGAGAAAGCTGAACTGCTATTTGCCCAGAAAGATGGCATATTAACGATGACTTTCAGCACCTCTATTACCGAGCCTGAGTTATTAGAAATGGCATTTGGTATTAAGAAGGCGCCGCAGTCATTAGCCGCTTCTGGCATATTAGAAGATATTATTAAGACCCATGGTTTTAAAGATGACAGTATTAGCTTTATTAACCATGTGGAAATTGTAAAGGCATTGACCTCTGCAGATAGCAATATGCTAGCTAAGCAACTGACTCAATTTTTTGCTGATGAAAGTGAGGGTGAAGATCCATTAGCTCAAATCAGAACACCAGAATGTCGTACCGAACTGACTGCGATTGCCGCTAACTGGCCGCGTACCGTTGCTGGTTTAACGGCGTTTTCTGTGACGGAAAAAGAAAGCCATATGGCGGCTTCATTTGTTGTCGAAACGAAGAATCAACCTATTCTTGCGGCAATGCAAAAGATGCGTGGTTTTATTCCATCGCATCTGGCGGATATCGACAGCACTATCTTCTCCATGGGAATAGGCTTAGATATCAATGAAATTACCCCTTCATTAACGGCTATTTGGGATGATCTGCAAAAGCCACAACTGACCTGTGCACCATTGGCAGAGTTGCAGGCTGAGTTGAGCCAACAGAGCC
The DNA here is from genome assembly GCF_013283205.1 of Shewanella sp. ISTPL2. Lineage (NCBI taxonomy): Bacteria > Pseudomonadati > Pseudomonadota > Gammaproteobacteria > Alteromonadales > Shewanellaceae > Shewanella > Shewanella sp. ISTPL2. The sequence goes on from NZ_JAAPAV010000001.1 coordinate 1,844,013, forward strand.
CAGCTATGCTAGGCATGTTTACTGGCATGGCTAACGGTGTGAAAGGCATGAGCGTTTCATTGCTCGACTTTAAAATGAGCACACAAGATCAAGAGCCTAAGTTAGAAAGCTTAGATGCTTTAGTCAGCCTCAGCGCCGAAAACCCATCCATGTTGTTTAATATGGTGAAACCTTTCGCCCCTATGCTGGCTGAAGTGCAATTAGCCGATAACGGCGATGCTACTGATTTATCTCCAATATTGATGTTGCCTCCAGAGTTAGGTGTTAAGCCAATGCTGGCGATTAAAGGCCAACATTTAGTGGTGTATAGCGGTGATAAAGGCTTGGCTTTAGCCAACAAATTAGCAGGCGAGAAACTGTCAGCTAATGGCATGTACAGCTTGTCTGCTGATTACGGCAAGATGTTTACGCCAGTGCTAACACTGTTAGAAATGAGCGGTGAGCCGATCCCTGAAGAAATGCAAATGCTTAAAGATTACAACATGCGAGTTCAAATGAGCTTCGATGTGAATAAGCAAGGCTTGGTCATAGGTTCAGTCGCCAATTCTAAAGCGACTGAAAAGAAGTAATGCGTTAGTAAACTCATATTTGTTTGAAATGAGCCAGCAGATTGCTGGCTCTTTTTTTGGCTTAATTTAGCTTAGCTTGAGCCAACTTAGTGTGCTGTGCTGGCAGAACAAGTTGCGCTTTGGGCTTGGCGGAGCGCATTAAACTAACGAGCCCTTGCCATTGAATATCACTGTTCTGAGGGAGCAAAATATCCGGCTCAGTCCCGATACCGGACAGGAGTCTCCCCTGTGCATCATAGGTTAACGAACTGCTGAATCTTATGTTTAATCCACTGTTTGGCAGTTTGAAATGATACTGACGTGCAAAGTCGCCTGAGGTTTTTTCACCAATCAAATTTGCCCTAGACCAAGATTTAGTACGATAGGCAATCCACTCGCATTCTTGGCGACAATGGGGACTCACGAGTAGCGCTAAGCGATTTCGCCCTTCAGGAGCCACCGCAGGCTTAGTGCGGACATACCAAGGGCTGAATTTCTCTTTATCGACAGAGGGTAAGTTACGGGTGAGAGATTTGAGCCTAGGAGGACTGTACTCTAACGCATCCAGAGGCATAAAATTGAGTGGCTGTAGATAGTCATTTCTCAGCTCTGGTGAGCGGCGATAGTGCGCAAATCCCATCACGTTAGGTGTTAAAGTGTTATTTAAATCCGCATCTTGATATCGCGACAGCATAGTCAATAATTTCGGACTAAAGCCACTGGCATCACGTAAATCAATGATTAGTAAGGGATGTGTCATGCCTTTGAGCAGTTCTTGCTGTTGTTCTTTATCTAATTCAAAGGCGTAGAGATCGCTGATCTTAAGTTTGACCGTCGTATTGTTGACCGTCTCTAATTGATTTGGCATGTCTTGAAATTCGGTGCGCTCAAATTGAGGTAATTGGTTAATAAATTCGAGCACATTAATATCTTGAGTCTCGTCTTTTTCACTGATAGTTGCTAATTGAACTTGCGGTTTATGGCTTGGCAGGGCGAGAGTCACCTGCTGGCTTTGCAGATCATCATTAATTAGCGTAATGACTACATAGGGCTTTATGCTGAGTCCTAAGTCTTCGCGCAGTAGGTTAAGTTTTTTCAGCCAAGGTAACTGCATTTCTTGGCTCTGTTTTGCCGGCTCAGGTAAGTAGGCTTGGCTGGTCGCTACCCATTTGCTCATAGGTAAACCATCGATATGAGTGATAAAGGGGAAGTCGTTGTTGACTGGATTATTATCGTTATCCAAGGCTAACCATTGGTCGTTGACTGGCCTTAGCGTTAACGGGAGATCGCCGCTTTGATCATCGAAGTTATGCACTTGAGCGCCTGGATCTTTGAGGGTATTGAGTAATTTAGTGACTTCAGCAGCAAAGCGATCATTGGGAGTAATATCTTGATACTGTTCAACAATAAGGCTAGCCATAAATTTAAGCTGTGGGTTGGCTTTGTCGGCCGTTAAGGCATAAAACGCTGAGTGTTGCTCGATTTGATCCAGTAAGGCATAGAGATCTTGGCGTACCTCTTGTGCATTCAGCACTGGTGCAGCACTATCTTTTGGCACAGCGAAAAACGCGAGCTTAAGTAAGCTCGCGAAAATAATGACACTGAGTAGCATGACTATGCTGCGGTAGCTAAAACTCATATTCCTCCATGATGTTAAGGCGCTGCTTCAGGGCACAAAAAGGTGTGCGACTATCGGCTTAAATGCCATTCGGATCAATGTAAATCGTCCCGCTGAGCCATAAACTCAGGTCCATCTGAGCAATTTAGCAGCAGGTTTGGTAGATTAGCAGCAAATTATGGTCGATTTTTGTACTTAGTCACTTTATATACCCAAACAATCTTAAATAGCGGGATCAAGTGGGTATATCTTTCTTAAAGAATATCGTTGAGTGAAATTCCGATACCAATACGTTGATTGTGATAGTTGTAATCGATTAGGCTTTCGCCATAACCATTAAAGTATTGAGTATAAAAGCGTAAGTTGCCGACGATAGGATGACTCCAAGTCAGTTCTGCTGAGCCTCTGTCGATATCTTCTAGATTGGTTTTAACGGTTAAAGTGAATCTATGTTCATCGATACCATAAACGCCAATAAACTCTGCTTTACCTATATAGTCATCAATATTAGGGTTATCGTCGCCGCTGGCTTTATATGGATCTGTCTTTTCATCTTCAGGAATACGCCACCACACTTTGGTGGAGAAGGCGAGTGGGCCTGCATCAAAAATCATAGTGGCATAGAGGCGATTCCAACTGCGGGAAAGTGGCCCTGCTTTACCATTCGATTGATGTACGGCGCCAAATCCCCAAAAGGAATTGGTCACACTGCCAATTTTCCAATCGTTATTAAACAGCATAAAGACTTCAGGCTCGTGATTGGTTTCCCTAAACGGTGATGAAGTGTCTTTGTTATAAACCTGCCAATAGGATTGATTGGTGTAAGCAAAAAATAAATGGCCATTATCACCAAACACATTGTACCAAATAGGAAATTTAAAACTGATTTGAAACTTAGCCTCAAACTCATCTAAAGAATAGGGGTTGAGTATTGCATCTTCGGTGAAAGGTGCCATGTTGGGATCTGGGCTGTAGGTGACTGGTAAAAGGTAATTCACTTTATGTGGCGTAATCACAAAAGGTAGATCCGCCGTGGCAAGTTCATCTTTTACTCTTCCTTTTACTAATGATTCTTCGGCATTTATGTCCATACAGGCTAATAGCACTGCCAATACAATACCTGAGTAAAGTGGTTTCATCTGCCCTCCTTGATGTGTTTATTTATTTGTCAGTCGTACTCAACAAAGATAGTTATTTCCAGCTTAACATTAGAAAGTGAATTTATGGTTATGGAAAAATCCTGTGTCACTTAATGACAAATCTTGTAGTCAGCCATTTTTAGTCCCATAGAGACATGTTTAGGTAGAATTTTTGGCAATAACATAGTGCCAAAATCATGCACTTAGCGGACAGAAATTAATTTGATGCAATTCGCTTAATCTTATTAAGTCATTTTTATTTCAATGGGTTAACCTGGATTTAGGGCATTTTTGATTTTGAAACCCAAGGTTTTCCCCAATTTAAGTGAGTGGTCACTCATTCTTTTATATCTAAATGATATAAAAACTAATAATTATCTATTTATTATGGAATATAAGACGCGCTATATTTCTACAGACTAAAGTGATCTTGGGGATTCTGATGGAAATTTTCTCTTTACCGGGCCAAGCGGCCAAAGGCAAAGTCTGGCTGGTGGGTGCAGGTCCCGGCGACGTTGAGCTATTGACGTTAAAGGCATGGCGCATCCTTAAAACCGCTGATGCAGTGCTATACGACGCTTTAGTCAGCCAAGATATCCTCGATCTTATTCCCAAAGACGCTGAGAAGATTGCCGTAGGTAAACGTGCGGGCAAGCATAGCGCCGCACAGGACGAGATTAATCAGTTACTTGTCACTAAAGCCTACACCCGTAAAAATGTGGTGCGCCTTAAAGGTGGCGATCCTTTTATTTTCGGCCGCGGGGGCGAAGAGTTACAAACCTTAGTCGAAGCTGGGGTTGAGTTTGAAGTCGTTCCCGGCATTACTGCTGCCAGCGGCACGTCAGCCTATGCGGGAATTCCCCTAACCCACAGAGACCATGCCCAAGGCGTCACTTTTATCACTGGTCATTGTCAGTTAGAGAGTCGCCCTATGGATTGGCAAGGTTATGCTAATCCTAACAATACCTTAGTCGTGTATATGGGGATTCTGAACGCAGGCATTATTCGCCAAGGTTTAGTTGATGCGGGCCGAAGCCCTGAAACACCCGTGGCGATAGTGTCAAAGGCAACCACTAAAGAGCAACGTCGTTTTATCGGCCGTTTAGGTGAGCTTGAACAGCTTGCCGCCGATCCAGAATTACAAATGCCAGCTTTGATGATCATAGGTGAAGTCGTCACGCTGAGTGACACCTTGCATTGGTTCAAACCTGAAGCGATTGAATCGACTCAGGTCAGCGATGAACAGACTCAATCGGTTAGAGTCTCGGGCGCGTCGATAAGCTAAGCCGCAAACAGTTAAAGCTATTAAGCAGTTAAACAAATTAAGCTAATCCATGCTGTGGTAACACGGCGAATTTAAGGTAACGGAGAATAGTATGGCCGGGCGTGAATTAAGCCACTTACAACAACTGGAAGCCGAGAGCATTCAGATCATTCGTGAAGTTGCAGCCGAATTCGATAATCCTGTGATGTTGTATTCCATCGGGAAAGATTCTTCCGTTATGTTGCATTTAGCACGTAAAGCCTTTTATCCGGGCAAGATCCCATTCCCGCTACTGCATGTCGATACAGGTTGGAAATTCAAAGAGATGATCGCGTTTCGTGATGCGCAGGCAAAGAAATTTGGCTTCGAGTTACTGACGCACATCAACCCAGAAGGGTTGGCGCAGGGAATTAACCCCTTCGACCATGGTAGTGCGAAACACACTGACATCATGAAAACCCAAGGTTTAAAGCAAGCACTTAACCAATATGGTTTCGATGCGGCTTTCGGTGGGGCTCGCCGCGATGAAGAAAAATCCCGCGCCAAAGAGCGCGTGTATTCCTTCCGCGACCGTCACCACAGATGGGACCCTAAAAATCAACGTCCAGAATTATGGCGCACCTATAACGGCGCAGTGAACAAGGGCGAAAGTATTCGCGTGTTCCCATTATCTAACTGGACTGAGCTGGATATTTGGCAATATATTTATCAAGAAAACATTGAGTTAGTGCCTTTGTATTTTGCTGCTAAACGTAAAGTGGTTGAGCGCGGTGGTCAGTTAATCATGGCCGATGACGAGCGGATGAAGTTAGCCGAGGGCGAGCAGATTAAAGAAGAAGTGGTGCGTTTTAGAACCTTAGGTTGCTACCCACTCACGGCCGCCATGTATTCTGAGGCCGACAGTCTAGAAAAGATTATTGAAGAAATGCTGTTAACCCGTTCGAGCGAACGTCAGGGCCGATTGATCGACTCAGATCAAAGCGCCTCTATGGAGCAGAAGAAGCGTCAAGGCTACTTCTAATCTCTACAGGGTTAACCCTATTTCGCTAAGGTGGCGCTAATCAGCGCGACCTTCAGCCAAGCAGATCAAGAGTGAGAATATGATGGACAAAGCGGTCAATAAAACCAATCTCATGGCGGCAGAAATTACCCTCCATGGTGTGAAAGAATATCTAGCCCTGCAGCAGCACAAAGGCTTACTGCGCTTTTTAACCTGTGGCAGTGTCGACGATGGTAAAAGTACCTTAATCGGCCGTCTGTTACACGACAGCGCGCAGATCTATGAAGATCAATTAGCGAGCCTCAAGAGCGACAGCGCTAAGATGGGCACCACAGGTGAAGCGATTGACTTAGCCTTGCTGGTGGATGGCCTACAAGCTGAGCGCGAGCAGGGCATCACTATCGATGTGGCGTATCGTTATTTTTCAAGTGATAAGCGCAAGTTCATCATTGCCGATACGCCAGGGCATGAGCAGTACACTCGCAACATGGCAACGGGTGCATCAACCTGTGATTTAGCGGTGATTTTAGTCGATGCCCGCTACGGCGTGCAGACTCAGACTAAGCGCCATGCGTTTATCGCGTCATTACTGGGTATTCGTCACTTTGTTGTGGCCGTGAATAAGATGGATTTGCTTGGGTTTGACGAGCAAGTATTTAACCGTATTCGTGCCGATTTTACGGATTTTGTTAAAGACTTCGGTAATCTCGATATCCACTTTGTGCCGTTATCGGCGCTTAATGGTGACAACGTGGTTGAGCGCAGCACCCAAAGCCCATGGTATCAAGGCGGTACACTGCTTGAACTGCTAGAAACCATTGATACTCAACGTGAACTCAGCTCATTGCCAGTGCGTTTTCCGGTACAATATGTGTCGCGCCCTCACTTAGATTTTCGCGGTTTTGCAGGCACTTTAGCCTCTGGCATCATTAATGTTGGCGACGAGTTAGTCGCTTTGCCATCGGGCAAACGCAGCAAGGTTGAACGTATTGTGACCTTCGATGGTGACATACAAGAAGCGGTTGCAGGCCAAGCTGTGACTATCACGCTGGAAGATGAAATTGATATTTCCCGTGGCGATTTATTGGCAAGACCGGATTCTGCGCCAGCCGTCGCTAACGTGATCAGCGCTGATATAGTGTGGATGGATGAAAAGCCATTACAACTCGGTCAGTTATATGACATCAAAGTGGCCGGTAAGAAGACGCAAGCCTCTGTGACTGCTATCGATTATGTGGTTGACGTTAACACCTTAGCGCGCAGTGCTACGGACACGCTTGGGTTAAACGCCATTGCTCGCGTGACCTTAGAGCTGACCGAAGACATAGTGTTCGATGCGTATTCGTTAGTGCGTGATACGGGCGGAATGATTTTAATCGACCGCCTGAGTAATGCGACGGTTGCCGCGGTTATGGTGGTGTCGGGTCAACATGTTAACAAGCAAACAGCGTCACAATTTAGTGCCTTTGAAGTCGAGTTTAATGCCTTAGTGCGTAAACACTTCCCCCATTGGCAAGCGATAGATATCACTAAGCTTGGAGCTTAATTTGTGAGTGACTTGTGGCTATTAGCGATTATTTTGATAGGGCTTGTGGCTGGCTTAATTAGCGGCCGTATCAATCCAGCGGTATTGTTTTTATTTGCATTTTTGCTCTGTTATTTGCTTGGCATGGTTGCGCTCGATACCGCATTAACAAGCTTTACCAATATTGGCTTAGTCACGCTGGTCCTCTTGGTGTTGGCCGCGACAGCGTTAGAAAAAACGTCCCTGCTGGGGAAGTTGAGTCAAGTCATAGGCAATAGTTCTTTGCCTATGACAATGGCAAAGCTCGGATTTTCGACGGCTTTACTGTCGTCATTTACCAATAACACTGCGGTCGTGGCATCACTGATTGGTGTTGTGCGCCGCAATCAAGCACACGCGCCAGCTAAGTTATTATTGCCGTTAAATTATGCGGCAATTTTAGGTGGCACACTGACCCTGATTGGTACCTCTACCAACTTGATTGTGAACTCCTTTGTAGAAAACGCCGGCTTACCCGCCTTAGGCTTCTTCGAGTTTACGCCAGTTGCAGTGGTGATCGTCGTCGCAGGCATCTTGTTACTGACCTTACTGGCGAACATTCTGCCCGACAGACGGGAAGAATCAGGTGAAGAAGCGCTGCCATATTTGCTCGAAGCCCATGTGGCGAAAGGTTCGTCCTTGGTCGGTCGCAGTGTGGTGGATAACAAACTTAGGGCACTAAAAAAGTTATATCTGGTTGAATTAGAACGCAGTGGCATTTGTATTTGCCCTGTGCCGCCCCAGTTAGTGTTGCAAGCGGACGATGTGCTGCGCTTTAGTGGCGCGGTGGAATCGGTTGAGTTATTGCACCAATTCGATGGTTTAGATTGGTTTGGTAAACATCAAGCCAAAGGACAAAATTTAGTTGAAGCTGTACTCGCACCGTCGTCCAGTTTAGTGGGTAGTTCATTGAAAGCATCGCGTTTTCGTGAGCAATTTGATGCGGCTGTGATGGCCATTCGCCGCGGAAATCATCCGCTGAAGGGTGGACTCGGTGACATTATTCTGCAACCCGGTGATGTGTTGTTATTGACGCCAGGTGATGGTTTTAGCAATAGCGCAAAGCTGAGTTCAGAGTTTGCAGCGATCAGTGGCTTAGATTTGAATGTGCGTCTAGACAGTCGTCGTGGTCGTTGGGTATTGCTGGGCTTTGCGGCAACGATCATCCTGAGTGTCACTGGCATATTACCCTTGGCTAAAGGTTTAGTGATATTGCTGCTCAGTTATTTTGCCATAGGCGCAGTCACGCTGGCTGAGCTTAAACGCCGTTTCCCATTGGAATTAGTGGTGATCGTGGGGAGTGCATTAGGGCTTGCCAACTTGATGATGAGTACAGGCCTTGCGAACAGTTTAGCCCAAGGATTACTCTCAGTTATTAACGGTTATGGGGTATTTGGCGCTTTTGTCGGCGTGTATTTAATGACCTTATTGCTGACTGAACTGGTGACCAATAACGCAGCGGCGGCGCTGGCGTTCCCTATCGCTTACGCGATTGCACTTAATTACGGTGTCGATGCAAGGCCCTTTATTATGGCCGTTGTCTTTGGTGCCAGTGCGAGCTTTATTTCACCCTACGGCTATCAGACCAATTTGATGGTATTTAATGCGGGTAATTATCGCTTCAGTGACTTTGTCCGCCTTGGATTGCCGTTATCTGTGCTGTATTCCCTGATAGTGATATTTATGGTGCCGATCATCTTTCCATTTTAGTGATTAGCTTGAGTTTATTGCCCTTATGTTAGCGGTTAGTCAACATGGGGATTGAGGAGTTTTTATGACAAATATCGTGTGGCATCAACATCCTGTAGACCAAGCCGCCAGAGCCGAGCAGAAAGGCCAAAACCCAGTACTACTTTGGTTTACCGGACTTTCTGGCGCGGGCAAGTCAACATTGGCGGGTGCACTAGAGCGGGCGTTATTTGAGGCGGGATTCCACACTTATTTGCTCGATGGCGATAATGTGCGCCATGGCCTGTGTAAAGATTTAGGGTTTACGGTTGAAGACCGTGATGAGAATCTGCGTCGTGTGGGTGAAGTGGCTAAATTGATGGTGGATGCGGGGCTTGTGGTGTTATCGGCCTTTATTTCCCCGACCCGTGAAGAACGTGATGGTATTCGTGCCCGTTTTCCTGCGGGGCAGTTTATTGAAGTGCATGTAGCTACGCCTTTGAGTGTGTGCGAGCAGCGTGACCCTAAGGGGTTATATGTGAAAGCGCGTAGTGGCGAAATTAGCAATTTCACTGGTATTTCATCACCTTATGAAGCACCATTAGCCGCCGAATTAACCATAGATACCAGCAAAGGCGATTTAGTGACTCAAGTGCGTGCATTAATCGATTATTTAACGGCGATCAATGTAATTAATGCCGATAAGGCAAAAGCGCTAGCTTAACATTTAGCCCTTATCTTGCTTAAAAGGAGCCTTTAGGCTCCTTTGTTATTTCTGAGTTTTACTGCTTATCCCATTGATTCATAATTTTTTATGGCGTGATCATTATTCTATTTTAAAGTCTTTAGCAAACAAGAGTTGTAGAGCCTTCAAGTATTCTTGATCTGGCTTAGGCTGTACTAGTTGGGCGAGTTCATCACCAATCGGTGTTAAGCGATAATAACTAAAAAGCAGATTACCGCTCTTGGGCGTAAGCTTCATTTGTATGCCTTGCAGGGCAAATTGAATCGGTGTTTTGTTATTGAGTAGGCCGGTTTCGAACTCACTGCTGTGAAGTATTCCCGCATCGACTAAGGTCAAAATACTGGAATAAGGTAGCCCAAACTGGGATAAGCCTAAATTGACTGAGGTGGTTTTACGGAAATACTGGCCAATCCCACCTGACAAGCGGTAGCCACTGATGAGTTTTAGGCGCTGCTCGTTATTTACCTTCGCCGCCATGCCAAGGGCTTTTTCAAGAATTTGTGCTTCCCTGTGAGTCAGTTGCTTGAGCAGTGCTAGGGTACGTAGACTGAAGTTGCCCGGATTGACTATCTCGCTCGACAATATCCGAGCCCATAAATCTTGCATCTTGCGGTTATGGATTTGTTCCGCCATCAAGAAAAATTGATGGCTCCAATCGGGATCAAGATCGACCCCAGTGACATCTGAGTGGGTATAACTGAGGGCTAAGGCAAAAATGGTTTCCACATTGGCCTGATATTCGCTCGATAACTTGCGTGCTCTATGTTGAGCTCGCTCGGCTATTGAGGCGTTCGCAGGGCGATATTCTTGCTCACTGGCGAGCCCTAATTGGCGACCGAGTAGCAGGGCTTTTTTGCGAGCGGATACCTCGGATGCTGACTCGCCTTCTTCTGCCAACAGTAAAATATCTGAATCCTTCATCGCGTTATTAATCCTTGAGCCTGCACTGTGGTTGAGGTGAGGGTTTAGTGAACTCTTACATTCGGTTGTAGCTTACTTTAGATGATCATCTCTTTAGTTTGAGCATCTCGTTAAGCCAATTCTTTGGTTCGTTATTATGCCGTTTTATTTAACGACTTTAGCGATTGATTTCGCACTTTTAGTTGGCCAAGACCATAAGGTTTCATTACCCGGTTCAGGATGGCGCGGAACATTCAGCGCTAGTATTAACGAACATACGGCAAAGCCCGCCCCTATGTAAAATACAAAGGCGGGATCGGTTAACCATAATAAGCCCAAAAGCACAGGAATAATCACAGCCGCTATGTGGTTTATGGTGAAACTGACTGACATAGTGGCGGCAATATCTTTGCTGTCGGCGATTTTTTGAAAATAGGTTTTCATCGCAATTGCCATCGCAAAAAGTAAATGATCGATAACGTAAAGTGCTGCCGCCATATTGGCTTGTTCGACTAGGGCATAGCTGATAAAGACTAAGATGAGTCCGATATATTCCACAGTAAGCGCATTACGCTCACCAATACGTCCAATCAAACGACCAATAGCAGGCGCAAAAAGTAGATTAACGGCATAGTTGATTAAGAACAGCGCAGTGATTTCACTGACGCTATAACCAAACTTTTCAACCATCATAAAGCCCGCAAATACCATAAAGATTTGCCGCCTTGCACCTGAAAAAAAGGTGAGCAGGTAATAGAGCCAATAGCGTTTACGCAGTATGATTTTTTTGTGTTGTATTTCCGTTGTCTCAAACTTGGGGTAATACCATGTTATGGTTAGCACAATGATGAGACCTAATACGCCTATAATCAAATACATATGCAGGTAGTCTAGCTTCAACCAAGTCATTACTAGCCAAATGCTGGCATAACCGACTAAAGCGGCCGCCGAACGCCACGCCAGTGCTTTACCCATAAAACCCGCCGCGTCTTTTTTATCGACCCATTGCAGCGTTAGCGATTGGTTGATGGTTTCAAAATAGTGAAACCCGACAGACATCAACACAGTCGTAAGATATAGCCCTATGACCTGAGGAAAGAAACCTGTTACCGCTACGCCGATACATAAAATGGCGAGCGAGAGCAGGGCGAAGGCTTGTTCTCGAATGAGCAGCAGCACAAAAATTGCCGTAAAAGCCAAGAAGCCGGGGATTTCGCGCAGGCTTTGTAACATGCCGATTTCAGCACCAGTGAATTGGGCTTTCTCAATCACGAAGTTGTTGAGTAATGCCTGCCAAACGGCAAACACGAGCGACATAACAAAGGTCATCCACAGCAAGAGTGCTTTAGGATCTTTTGCTTGAATAGCTTTCATGGATAAGGGACTCAGGCGATAAGTGTTCAAATGCTAATGCTTTTTTCTTAGGTTGGCTATATAAGGTGTGACTTATCCCTTTCAATTTTGTAACAATGTTTAGGCGAATTAACTCTCTAGGTTACAAAGACGCTAAAGCGAGAATATACCTAAGGCGTTATTTTTGTGAGGCAGTTAAAACTACCGCATATACTTGGGGTGTTTGGCGCTAAGCCCGTGATCTATTTCATGTAAATTGGCGGGTAAATCACCTAGTATGAAATATCATAATTGTCATTTTACTTTTGCATACCAAGTTAAATTCCACTGGAATGCCAATGACTCTGGGTGTCCATTGCTACTTTTAGCGCATTTAGTCTGAGCGTTGTGATGTCATTTGATATGCCAAACGGGCATAGAGAGTCGAAATTAAGTCGCCTATACCGTTTTTTCTAGGCCGCTTATTGTTATTTTGCTTGGGATTAATCGAGGCTAAATTGAAAAGAATTCTTATCATTTACTCTAGTGTTCACGGCCAGACCCAAAAGATTGCTAAAAAGCTCGCACAGCAGTTAATGGCTTTGGGGAATGAAGTGGTTACTGCCGATATCAAGGCCGCTCCAGTGCTCACTGAGTTCGACAAAATCATCATAGGCGCCAGTATTCGCCATGGTAAACATAACCCAAGTTTGTACGAGTTTATTGAAAAGCATCAAGCCGTATTGACGGATAAGGTCAGTGGTTTTTTCTCTGTCAGCTTAGTGGCACGTAAACCCGAGAAAAACACCCCTGAGACCAATCCTTACATGCAGGCATTTTTAAGTAAAACCACTTGGCGGCCACAATTGTTGCGCGTTTTTGGGGGTAACTTGAATTACCAAGGCTATAACGCTTTAGATAGAAATATTATCCGTTTCATCATGTGGTTAACGAAAGGACCTACGGACCCTGTTACTAATGTTGAATACACGGATTGGCAGAAAGTGACTGAGTTTGGTGAGCAGATCCACAGCGCTTAAGCTTGATATCAAATTTCGGTGCTTCATTTAGCCCTATTCTATTCGCGCCCTGAAAGCGGTATGTATGCCTTAGTCACAAGGGCAAAGGAGCATTAAATATGATCAGTATGATGACTAAACTTCGCTCCTTATGCCGAGTCATTATGGCGCAACTGCATGTGTGGATTGTCGTGTCGACTATCTTACTCGTGTGTTCCAGTCCGTGGATTTTTATGGGCCGACGGATACCCGATAACGCCAGTTTTTGGGATTATTTGCATGTATATTTAGGTTTAGCGTGCACTGTGCTTGGGATTCTTTTTTTACTCAGCAATACCTTGCGTGGCAAGTGGCACCAATACTTTGGCTGGTTGGCGGGTGATTGGACACAGTTAAAGCAAGATATTGTTGGACTTGCTAAAGGCAAATTCCCCGTCGCTGGTGGCAAAGGGCTGTTTAGTGCCATAGAAGGTATCGGCATGCTGTTGCTAGTGGCTACAGGGGTTACGGGCCTAGTTTGGTTTATCGTTCAAGGGACGCCAACGGCACTGACATGGCGTGGTTATCATCAAGTCTTTGCGCAGGCTTTTATTGGTTTCTTGGTCCTACATCTCGTCTTGGCTGCGAGCCATATTCTTGATTTTATTCGGCAATAAACTGCAGAACCCATATTGAGCGCTTATATCGATAGCTTGGATTGAACACGCATAAAAATGGCATCCTAATTTGGAGGCCATTTTTTATTTCAACGATTGTTTTAAATTAGCTAAGACGTTGCTGACGGGTCACACCAATTGCGGCGGCGAAGACTAGAAATAACCAGCCTAGACTGCCACCCGATGAGGTTTTAGCGGGGGCGGCATCTTTCTCAACAGCAAGGTAGTTAATTAACCCAATTAACTCATCTAAGGTTTTGATGCTGTTTAAATTTACCGCATATTTATCGTTCACGATAAAGGCGGGTACGCTGTCGATTTTGAATTCATTCTGCTGGGTGCGCCACAGGGAAAGCTTTTCATTAGTGCTTTTGCTATCGGCTAATTCATCGTATTTAGCAGCATCGACACCAAATTGGGCGAAGACTTTTTTGATGTCATCACGGCTGTTAATTTGCGGCTCATGCTGATGGCCAGGTGCACTATGATCGTGGCCGTTTGCGCCCTCTGCGCCTTGGATTGCGGTAAACATGGCATGGGTTAAGGCGTCTTTGTTATCAACGCTTTGGATCACGGCTAATGAACGCATCACTTCGGTGCCAATGTCGCTATTCATAAAGTCGACATGCTTATTGTCGAAACTTATCTGTTTGTTGAGGTTCGCCTTGATATCAGGCAAATAGTTGGTTTCCATATTGAAGCAGTTATGGCAATAAAATGAATAGAATTCAGTGAGTTTTGGTTCGCTACTAGGCGCTTTGGTCGAGATTTGAGTGTAATGTGTGCCTTCAACAAAATTGGCGGCAAAGGTGCTCAATGGTGCAATCGCTAAGGTTACAGCCAAGGCTAATTGTTTAATCATAGTTTCCTCAAATTCGGTGGGATTGAATTCACAATGTCAGTCGTTGTTATCGTTGACATTCAACGGTCAACATTAGAGATAGAGTGAGCTTCAACCTAGGAGTTAAGCTAGCCCAAATGGCAGCGTTGACACATAGGTTCAGGTTAAATGGAAAGGCTTAATTATGACTGAATTGGCATGAAGCTAGTAGGCTAAATCTGTGATCTCAATGGAAGTTTTGCCTTAGATTTGGCAGGACTGTAGACAGGATCGCATCGCTAAGTCGGCGCATGTTGATTAAAGCCCAGTTCTGCATCACCACTGGCTAAATTCTTACGCAATATCCCTAAGCGACTGCCAAGCTTCGCACACCTCGCGAAAACGCGCCGCATCGCCATCGGGCCTGTCTGGGTGCCATTTGAGCGCTAAACGACGCCATTGCTTGCGGATATCACGGGCGGTAGCACTCTCGTCTAATTCGAAAACTCGCAGCGCGTTACCTTTGTTCATCAGATTGATATTTAAGCCAATATAGCTCTTATAATTGCTCCAGAATGCCTCAAGTAATTCTCGTACTACGTTTTCGCTGGTGTCGTAGTTATTCCAATCGAGGTAATACTCACGCAGGGAAGTATCTTGCATTATCAGCAGGTTAACGTTTGATGGTACTAAGCGGAAGATTTGAATTTCCATGGCTTTGACTTGCAGCCATTGCTTGGGCAGTAATATTTCCTGCAGTTCAAACAGGGCGTTCATCAGCAGGAAGTTACGTTTGAATAAATCGTTACCCGGGTTTTCATCAAGTTGGTGGATCAGCCCTTGGGTTTGTAATTCAGTGGCTAAGTGATGGATTTTCCAACTTTGATTTGAAGCTTGTAAAACCGTAAGCAACGGCCAAATCAGTGGGTTATCGCCCTTAGTGTTTGCAACTCGAATCGATTGAGGTTTTTCAGTGAGTGAGGGTTTGGCAAATAACATACTGACTGTCCCATCCTAAATTGTGAGTGTTACCAATGCGCCGATAAAACCGCTGGGCTGCAACAAATATGACTCGAAAGGCGACGATAAATGATCATTCACTAAGTTGAGCCGCAAACTATGCCACAGAGCCAAAGTGTAGGCAAAGATGAATTTTAGAGCAATACCGTGATGGTTTACTCCTACTTTAGATGGTTTCTCGGCGTAAATAAGCCGTTAACAGCAGTTAGCTTTTAGGGGGCGGCAGTTAAGAGAGGGCTCGCTTTAGACATGATGCCCTTGTTTATATCACATAAAATCAAGGGCATGCTTATTTTTACATAGAGTGAAGGACTAGATCTCGGTGAAGATCACTTCTTGATCTAAGCGAGACTTAGGCAATTTAGCGTTGAAATCATTTTCTGAGTGATAACCTAATGCAACAACCACGCAGGCACATAGACCTTGCTCTCTTAAGCCTAGGACTTGATTCATTTTAGAGGCATCAAAACCTTCGATCGGACACGCATCAATATCTAATACACTTGCACCGAGCATTAAAGTGCCAAGCGCTAAGTAGACTTGTTTTTCCATCCAATGCTGGGCATCTTTCAGCTCAAATTTATGCATATTAGCGAAGAAAGAACGGCCATTATGTTGGCCTTGCTTGGCTTCTTCATTAGCAAAGCGGCCATCCTTCGCTTCTTGCTCGAGCACTTGCAGTAAGTGTGCTTCATCTAATTGAGCACGAGCACAGAGTACGAGTACATGGGAAGCATCGAGAATTTTTTGGGTATTAAACGCATAGTTTTCGGTCGCTTGGGCAACTAACGCTTTACCTTCCGCCGTACTCGCTAACACAAAATGCCAAGGCTGTGAGTTAGTCGATGATGGGCTGTACTGCAATAAGGTTTTGATTTCTGCTATTTTATCCGCAGGAATCGTCTTAGTTGGATCAAAGGCCTTAGTGGTGTAGCGCTTTTTGGCGAAGAAACTTAAATCACTCATGTAACGGCTCCAAATCATTAAGGAATACAAATTCAATGGCAGCATTTTAAGCAGGTTTAAGTAAAAAACAATGTGATCAAGGTAGGTATTAGTTTCAAAAAAAATTTGAAACTGGGTGCTTATGCGTACTAGACAAAGCTTATGTGTGATGGAGTAGATGGCATGAAGTTTCAGACAATCCCAATTATGCGGATCTTTGATGAAGATAAAGCCAAAGAGTTTTACCTAGGCTTTCTGGGGATGGAATTAGATTGGGAACATCGCTTTGAGGATGGCTACCCGATTTATATACAAGTTTCACTTGGCAATTTTGTTTTGCACTTGAGCGAACATTCAGGCGACTGTACTCCTGGCTGTAAGGTTTTTGTGAATGTGAGTGAACTTGATCAATTATTTGCTCATGTGACTTCTAAGCCATATAAATACAACAAACCTAGTATTGAAGATGCGCCTTGGGGCGATCGTTGCTTTACTGTAACAGATCCGTTTTCAAACAGGATTTTGTTTAATGAAGCAGCAGACACATAACAGAGTGAGGCATTCGAGGCCTGCGGCATTCACAAGTTTACGCGCATGGGTACTGCGTTATGCTCTCAGGAGAAAAAATGAGTTCAG
The DNA here is from genome assembly GCF_013283205.1 of Shewanella sp. ISTPL2. Taxonomy (NCBI): domain Bacteria; kingdom Pseudomonadati; phylum Pseudomonadota; class Gammaproteobacteria; order Alteromonadales; family Shewanellaceae; genus Shewanella; species Shewanella sp. ISTPL2. The sequence goes on from NZ_JAAPAV010000001.1 coordinate 1,860,887, forward strand.
TTGAATTGTGGAAAAGCTTTGTTGACGAGTTTGCTCAGTTACATGATGGAGTATTTGAAAAATGGGTCTTGCAAGAAGGGAGCTATCCAAACAGGCAGGAAAATTCAGAAATAAATGAGTTCTTAACGTCACTAACTGTCCAGCAAAGAGAGATTCTCGTCAAGATGCTTATTAATGCTAGACGTGGTGGTATTCATGATGCCTTAGTACGACTTAATGACAGAATGGACTGCGAAAATGGTCAGTATTACGAAAACGGCATTGAGATGGAATTTCAGCCCTTTGGTTCCACCCTTTACTATGACTATGTTTGTCGCCGAGAAGGGGATAATTGGGAGCAAGAATAGGTATTATCGGAATATCTTGCTTCCAATGAAAACCCTGCAAAGCTGAATTATTTCAGTTGCTTAACAAAGTCATCGTTGGTTGAAGGCAAACCAAAAGTGCATTATGTTGTTGATCTAAAATGGATGGCTTGATTTATTGTTAGCTCTTCAACTTTTGATGACTCTCATTTAAGCAATTTTAGCTAGTACAAGTTGTAGACAAACAGAAAGTGCATTATGTTGCTGATCTAAAATGGATGGCCAGATTTTTAGCCCTCTAACAAGCGCGTCAATTAGGACGCACGCAAGCTCGCGCCAATTGTGCGAGCGTTAGCTTATTTCAGGGTCGTCAAGAATGTATAAATTTTATATATCTTTATTGTTTACATTTTATTCTCAACTTGTATTTTCCGAGGCAAACTCATGGAGTGTAGAGAAGCTATTGTTCGATCCTGGCGAAGAACTTATTCCTAGTGTGGTCAGTGACTCAAAATTATCAGTGGCATATTTAATGCGGCACCCAATAAAAAGAGATACAAAATTATATTTTATGTTAACCGATGCTGGCTGTAAAAAAGGCTTATCTATGGAAGCTATGCATTTCGTTTATATAAACAATGAAAAGGACTTATTCATGAGCTCTTGTTGGGATGCCTCGCACCGAAGATTCTATTCTCTTTCTGGTGGTTATCTTTTAATGGAAGAATTTTTAAAAAAAGAAGTGGTATCCATAAGAGAAATTGAACTTACGAATGGTTTTTCTCCTATAAATGAAAAATATAGTGCAATAAATTTTGAAAAGAATTTTCATGTGTATAATAAAAAAAACTATTAATTAAACTTGTAAAGCTAACAAATCGCTCAAGCATTGCCACTTCGTGGCTGGACAGTTTTTAAGTCGCAGTTTTGTGGTTTTGCTGCGAAAAACTACAACTTAAAACTGCCACTTAGCTCGGCGTTAGCCCATAGAATTTTTTGAAATTCACCAGTTATAGTTGATGAGCTAACATGCATTTGTCCCAAAGTATGTTGCGTATGTCCGGTGTCTTTTAAATCTACAGGTTATGCTAAAGCCAAAACGGTGAGCTAGGGTGATTTGCGAGACGACCGTCCGCTCCATGGACGGGGCGGTCGAGCATCCACGGATGGACTGGCTGCGAGTCGATGAGCGAATGCCATGGCTCACCCATCCGTAGGAGCCAGCATTTAAGTTACCAAGTAACAAATCATTTAGTCGTACTAACCCTCTATTTTTTTAAGCGCTTCTGTCCAAAATTGCGTTACGTATCTCTTTTAAATCTACAGGTAACGCTAGTGCTAAAAAGGCAAGCCAGAGAGTTATGCAAGATGACAATCCGCCCCTGCCTCCAATAATGAATTTAACTTAAGCCGCTTAAGCTAGCGTAATACTTTGCTTAAAAACGCTTGGGTACGGGCTTCTTTCGGGTGGCTAAATAGCTCATCTGGCGGACTAGATTCGACTACATAACCGCCGTCCATAAAGATCACTCGATCGGATACATCGCGCGCAAAGCCCATTTCGTGGGTGACAATGACCATGGTCATGCCCTTTAGCGCTAAATCTTTCATCACGTCTAATACATCCCCGACCATTTCGGGATCGAGTGCCGATGTTGGCTCATCGAACAGCATCAAGTCTGGTTCCATGGCCAATGCGCGGGCAATGGCAACCCTTTGCTTTTGGCCGCCCGATAAACTGGCGGGATAGGCATTGGCTTTGTCACTTAAACCAACCTGTGCCAGTAGGTCGAGGGCTTTGGTCTCGGCTTGATTTGGCGTCATTAGTTTTAGACTAATGGGCGCTAAGGTGATGTTTTGGATGACGGTTTTATGGGGGAACAGGTTAAAGTTTTGAAACACCATGCCCACTTTTTGCCGCAGTTTATCTACGCAGGCGTTTGGCGCTGTGATCAATTGACCTTCAATCTCGATATCGCCTTGGCTTGGCTGCTCTAACAGATTAATACAACGCAAAAAGGTACTCTTGCCACTGCCACTTGGGCCGATCACACTCACCACTTCGCCCTGACGAATATGCTCGCTAATGCCCTTGAGCACTTGGTTATCGCCGAAGTTTTTATGCAGGTTGGTTATTTTAATCACTTTGTTTCAACCTCTTTTCAAATTTCGACAGCACAAATGTGAAGCTGTAGGTCAGGAATAGGTAAATAAGGGCGCAGGTAAATAACGGCACACTGTCCTCGAAGGTACGGCTACGGATGATTTCACCGGCGCGCATAAGGTCAACACCACCGATAAAGCCAATGACGGCGGTTTCCTTGAGGAGCACGATAAATTCATTACCAAGTGCGGGCAGAATATTCTTAATCGCTTGGGGCAGAATAATCGACTTCATGGTCATTGCTTGGGACAAGCCAAGTGAACGGGCCGCTTCGGTTTGACCTTTATCAACGGCTTGAATCCCTGCGCGGATTATCTCAGAAATATACGCGCCGCTATTGAGACCAAAAGCGATAATGGCTGCAGTGATCTTATCGACATCTAAGGCAGAAAGCACGATGAAGTAAAGGATCACTAATTGCACAACTACTGGGGTGCCACGGATCACGCCGACATAAAGATTGGCGGGGAAGCGGATATACCACTTAGACGACATCTTCATAAAGGTGGTGCCAATGCCTAACACTGCGCCTAATAACATGGCGAAGAAAGTGACGATTAACGTCACTTTCAAACCATTTAATATCAGCAGTATGCCTATCATGCCATCTTCGCCAATCGGGCTAAACAGCGAGGTATTAATTGCGTCTATCATGCTGATATCACTTTATATGGGCAGAAACGAGCGTCTGATATTGGCCGTCAGCTTTCATGTTAGCCAGTGTTTTATTGATGCTCGCCAACAGTTCAGGCTGCTCTTTCGACACGGCGAAACCATAAAACTCAGCAGGAAAATCCAGTTTAATCATCTTTAATTCAGGATTTTTAGCCAGATAGTTAGCGGCAGGTTCGCTGTCGAATAACACTAAATCTACCTTTGAATTTTTAAGCTCCATAATGGCTTCGAAACCCGTATTAAAGGCGGTGATATTTTGGGTGTATTTTTTCGACATAATGTCAGCGGTTGTGCCTAACTGCACCGCAAAGTGTTTGCCTTTAATATCTTCAAGCGTATGAATACTATCGTTATCTTTGTTGACTAGTACGACTTGAGTCGCTTCGTAGTAAGGCTCAGAGAAGTTTACGTTGGCCTGACGTTCAGCGGTTATCGTCATACCTGAGGCGATAAAATCAATCTTGCCTGAGTTGAGTGCGACGATCAGTGAATCGAATTTCATGTTTTCGACTTTCAGTTTCTTGCCCGCATCTTTAGCGATTTGCTTGGCAAGATCGATATCAAAGCCTTTGATTTCATCGCCACTTTGGCCGCCAACATATTCAAAAGGAGGGAAGGCGGCATTGGTGCCAACGACTAACACGTCATCGCTTTTTCCGCATCCAGCTAACAACAAGGTGGCAGTTAAGGTCAGGCCGCCTAATAACATGGACTTTTTCATTTAAGACTCTCTTGTTCGATTTCACTATCAGTGTGGCGACTATAGGCAGATGAGCATTAAGTGTCAATAATTATGCTGTTAATTTGATTAAAAATTCATTTCTATTTTGCGGTTTTCAGTCGCAAGATTGAAGGGCGCTGCTTTCCTGTACAAATTTGTGTGTAAGTTGTTTTTTCTGGGTTGAATTATTGTGCTTTGGTCTATAACTATTGTTACTGTTAGGTTTTTGGCTATCTATACTTCTGTGGTGTTTATTAGCGGCTTCTCAATGAGAGTGTCATAATTTGAACTATCGCCTATTATTCTTTGATTAAATTGGCTAGTTTAGCCGCTCTTTAACGGCAACCTTAGTTGGTGTTATTCCTATTTTATGCAGTTTAATCCTCTGGCTGATTTGATTATCAAGCTAGAAACGATGTTTCAGGAGTCAAAAGTGAACTATCTCAACTCAGCATTAGTGTGCTTAGCCCTGTGCTTATCGAGTGCACTGCAGGCCGAAGAGCAAACTCAGTGGCATTACAGCTTAGGCAGCCATGATTTTGTGGTCGAGGATTCTCACACCTTAGGGGTGAATGCGAGTCTATTGTTAGAACATAAAACCCAAAGCGATATTTTGCTGACGGCGGCGCTGGATGCCTATTTAGACGTAGATGTCGATAAACTCGATCCTGACCACATCCCTGTGTGGTTTAAGTCTGCCTATGCCGCGAGCGGTGAACTTTATCGTGTTAATCCCGCGTTTTCATTCGGTTGGCAGTTCGATTTACAGGGAAAGCGTAATACCGTTAGCTCGGTTGAGAAACAAGCGAAGGTATTTCCTGGGCTGACAGCTAACTTTGATGGGCAAGCATTACAGGCTCAGTTCAATGCGGGTGCGGGTTATTACTATCTCGAAATCGATGACGATGTGCCTAGAACTCGAGGTTACGATCGTGGCGATTTTGGCAATGGTACGTTTGCTTATACCTTTATGGGAAGTGTAGGGGCTAATGTGACGCCTAAGCTACATATGCAAGTGGCCGCACAAACCTGGCAAGACGAGGATAAATGGTTAGAGAATCAATATCGCTTTGAGCTGAGTTACCAAACCGATTTTTGGCGGACTAATAGCGTGTTAATGCTGAGTGCTGAGCACACGCAATACAATTTAGACCACTATGCCAAAGTCGATGTTAACTCGGCTGAGTATTTGCCTATTCTGCCATGGGATAGCGATACGCTAGTGCGTTTAAGCTTAGTGGTTCCTTGGTAAGAATAGGGTTATTTATGGGTTAAGTGCTTCTCGACTAAGGCGATCATGGCTTGAGCCGCGAAGGATAAAACTTGGTCTTTGCGCCAAAAGAGGGATAACTCCCAGCGCAGCTCGTCACTCGCCAGCGGGATATTTACGACGCCTGACACGCTGTAGCGCCGCGCGATGGAGCGCGGTAATACCATAACCCCTGTGCCCGCGGCGACTAAGGCAATACCGAAATCGGCTTGGCTAACGCGGGTGATGTTTTTAGGGACAAATCCGGCGTGTCGGCAGGCATTGAGCACTAATTGGTAGAGAGTGTATTCGGTTTCGAACATCACCTGAGGGTCGGCACTAAGATCGCTAAATGACAATATCTGTCGGGTGGATAACGGATTTTCCTTAGGCAGCACTACTACCATAGGATCGTTAAACACGCGTATGCCGTCATAACCCTCATCAAAATCAATAATCCCAGTGGCCAGTTCAATTTCGCCCTTTTGGATTGCCGCGGTTTGCTCTACACCGCCACGGACGAGTAAGTGCATCTCTATCTGCGGATATTGCTGGCGATATTTGGCAATAATCGGGGCAAAAATTTCGGCACTACCTAGAGGAGCCAATCCGAGATTGAGTTCGCCCGCGGTTAAGCTGCGTTGGGCCGTGAGTTCAGCGAGCATGCGTTGTCGGCCAGCGAGTAACTCTTTGCCATGTCGATAAACAACTTCGCCCGCGGGCGTGAGTTTGACTTGGGTGCCGCGTTTACCGCGTTCGAGTAAGATGAGGTCTAGCTCCTCTTCCAATTGGCGTACGGCCTTTGATAGTGCAGGTTGGGTGAGATGGACTTTTTCGCTGGCTTTACCGAAGCCTCCAGCATCGACGATTTCGATAAAATAGCGGATAACTTTGAGGTCCATTAAGGTTCACCTTTAAATGTATTCTTAAAATTCATGCATTACATTCTTAATATTCATTTTTTTTATCAAATAGGCAAGCCTAGAATAGCCCTATAGAAAACTTTGTTCTAACCGAGAAAATCATGTCATTCCCACAAGCCGCAATACGTCAGTGTCGACATTGGGCTTTGTTATTAAGCCAAATCGGCCTCTTCTGTTTACTGTCCTTCGCATGTCACTGGTTCGCCACTTGGGCACATTCTCCTATTCCAGGGAGTGTGATTGGCTTAGGCATACTCTTATTTTTATTAGGTTTTAAACTCATTCCTGAAAATGCCGTACAACTGGGCGCCGCTTGGTTGATTGGTGAGTTATTGCTGTTTTTCATCCCGCCAGTGATATCCGTTATTAAGTACGAAGGTTTGTTTGAGCAATACGGCACCAATATATTGTTCACTTTAGTGATGGGCAGTGTGTGTGTGATGTTTGGTACAGGCTTTGTGGTCGATAGAGTGTTTCGTTTTGAGCGCCAACTGAACATCAAAAAGCAAGCCCGTCGCCACGCTAAGGCGGCTTAATGATGACAGACTCAAAAGTGGTGGATTTTGTGTTGTCGCAGACCGGATTAGCCTTATTCAGCTTATTGCTGACCATATTCTGTTACTTCGGCGCCAAGCGTCTCTATAAGTACCATAGAGTCTGGTGGTTAGCGCCCATAGTGTTAGCGCCCATAGTGATTACCTTATTGGTGTTTAATCTTAAGATCCCGCTGCCAACCTATTTTGAATACACCCATTGGTTGATGGCTATGTTAGCGCCAGCGACTATCGCCTTTGCTTTGCCGATTTATCGTGAGCGTAACTTGATCCGCCAGTATCCGCTGACGATAGGGTTAGGTGTAACGGCCGGATTGTTTCTGGGGATGATGTCTTCTTGGCTGCTGGTGAAGTTTGTGCCTCTGCCGGTGGAGTTGTCTAAGAGTTTGCTGGTACGTTCGGTGTCGACTCCCTTTGCGATGGAGGCGACTAGTGCCTTTGGCGGCGTGCCTGAGTTGACGGCCATGATGGTGTTAATTACAGGCGTCATTGGCATCTTGGTGTGCGATCCCTTATTTAAATTTATGCGTATTCGTACTTCGTTAGGTAAAGGTGTTGCTCTAGGGGCATCTGCCCATGGTGCTGGCGCCGCAAAAGCCAATGAAATCGGCAAGCAAGAGGGCGTTATCGCCAGTTTGACTATGATTTTTATTGGTATCGCTATGGTATTAGGCGCACCCGTTTTTGCATTGATTTTTATCTAGGCTTTGAATGCTATCGTGTGAGTTTTATGGCTTGAATTTACACAACTCAATTTCGGCAAATTTGCCTCTTCGAGCGCTAACTCCTTCTCGGTTATGCGCTTTTTTTTGAGCTTACCTTCATAAAATGTGACATGCTGTACCAAGTTGAAATACATAGTATTAATGGTGATACCTATGTCTAGTAAGTCAGACAAACAACCAAACACGCAATACAGTGTGAGTTTACGCCCGATTATTGAAAGTGATCTTGAAGCTATTTTTGTGCATCAAAGCGATCCCATTGCTAACCAGCTTGCTCAATTTCCTCCTCGGGATCGAGAAGCGTTTTTTAAACATTGGCATCAAAATATTCTCGGACAAGTGAATGTATTACCAAGGGCGATAGTGGTCGATGGCAAGTTTGTGGGCAATATTGGGCATTGGCAAAGTGATGGACAAGCGCTGATAGGGTATTGGATTGACCGTGAATATTGGGGCAAAGGTATCGCGACACAGACCTTAGCGCAATTTTTGCCTTTAGTCAGTTTAAGACCCCTCTTTGCCCATGTGGCTAAACATAATTTAGCTTCACAGCGAGTGCTGCTCAGACACGGTTTTGTGCTGACAGACCAACTGATACAAGAGAGCGAAGATACTGAAGCCTTACTCGAATTTGTCTTACGCTAGCGGATAAGATGCTATAACGCGACATTTTAGGGCGTATGTTAACGCTTTCATTCGCCTAAAATGACGTATTTAGATGCTTGAAATCACTGTTGTACAGGGACTTTTGTTAAAAGTGCAAAAAGTCGCCCATTATTTTCATTTCAAATTATTCTACTGAAAAAAATCTCTTTCTAAGATTTTGTCTCTACTACAATTGAAAGGTCTAGAGCTAGATGCTTTATTGCTCTGGATTGGTGACAGGTTAAGCTGGTTTTACATAAAAAAATTGAGAAGAAAGTGCTGATCTTACTGATAAAAGTCTAATTGCATTCTATTTCTTTCACTGTAGAACTCCTATACTTAGCCAAAACCTGTGCCATAGCACAATCGATCCCTTATCTATTCAGTGAAATCTATATGAAGATCCGTTTTCTGCTCAGTAGTTTTATTCTTGCGTGCAGCAGTCTCACCGTTGCCACGACAGCGCATTCAGCCGATTCGGCCTCTGTCGCATATAAAAGCACCAAAACTCAATCGACAGCAAAAACGAAGCAAGCACCATTAAAGCAAGAAATTGCAGGACGTAGTGCGATAGTCGTGGACTTAAAAACCAATGAAGTGCTTTATTCCAATAATCCTAATGCAGTAATGTCAATTGCATCTGTCACTAAGTTGATGACAGCTATGGTGGTGCTGGATGCAAAGTTACCTATGGAGCAAAAGCTTGCGGTAAACATCCGTGATACCAAAGAAATGAAAGGTGTTTATTCTCGAGTTCGTATCGGCAGTGAAATCAGCCGTAAAGAAATGTTATTGCTGACCTTAATGTCATCAGAAAACCGTGCAGCTGCTAGTCTTGCACATCATTATCCCGGTGGTCATAAAGCTTTTATTAAGGCGATGAATGCCAAAGCAAAAGCGCTGGGAATGAAAAATACCCGCTATGTTGAACCTACAGGTTTATCCTATAAAAACGTTTCGAGTGCCAGTGATCTGATTGTATTACTCAAGGCCAGTGAAAAGTACCCTATGCTAGGCCAGCTGAGTTCGACCGAGAAGAAGACGGTTACCTTTGCCAACCCAAGATACAGTTTAGATTTTCGTAATACCAATCGTTTGGTTTATAAAGATAACTGGGATATTCATCTAACCAAAACAGGCTTTACGAATGCAGCAGGGCACTGCCTTGTGATGCGTACTGAAATGGCAAAACGCCAAGTGGCATTTGTCGTGCTCGATGCTTACGGCAAATATACTCATATTGCGGATGCTAACCGTTTACGTAACTGGCTAGAGACTGGCAAAGTCACTCCTATTCCTGCTGAAGCTAAGCAATACAAGAAACAACGTAGCCAGCAGCAATTAGCTAAGTTGAGTGAGACCTAGTTTCTCGGTTGCAGCTTTATAAAAGTACAAATTTAACAGGCCAGATGAGCAATCAATCTGGCCTTTATGTTTTAACGCTTTGAGTTGCTACTCAATTTTGGTAAATTTATGATGGATTTGAGCGTACCATAGTCGTTATTTTATGTTCTCAAGGATGACATTCGTGTGGATGTATTTTTAAAAAAAATTCAACTTATCTATTTTCCCTTCTTATTTCTCAGCCTGTTATTTGTTTCTGGTTACAGTTTTGTCCATTGGCTGTTGTTGGTTAACCTTGAGTTTTTTAGCCTAGATGAAGATATCGTTAATTTGTGGCTGCCGCAGATACTGTCTTGGCTATTGTCGATCATTTATATCCGACCTAGGCTAAAACGACTCAAGTTTGTTAAAGATAATTCGCGCTTTTTCTATTTATTGATCGCGGTGCAATTAATGGCTGTTCCTTGCATCGTTGCGCAGGAATATCTCAAGACTGCCACGGGGAGGTTAACGCAATTAGCATCGATACAAGAATTGTATCTCCATAAAAATACTCAGTATTATCAGTTGCAGCAATCTTATATTGATAAGACGCAAATTGGTTTGCAGCGAAGCCTAGAGGTTACAGGTAAACATAGTAGTCACTTAAATATGGTGCTGTATATCGCTATGCCGATTTTTGCAGAGCGTGCAGACAGTTGGCATGCTAAGGCCCTCGCTTGGTATGGTAAAGTTTATCAGCAGGAGATCAGTAATCGACTTGAACCCGATGAGAAAGAAGCGCAATTCAAAGCGTTTTTGGCTAAATCCCTAAATGAGTTCAATGAGTTGGACCCCCAGAGTTTTGTTTACCTTGAACGATTAGCTCCATCCTCACTTCGTTCAGAGTTGCTCAGCGCCGCACAAAAAAGTCCGCTTTATCAAGCTGAACATCAAACGATTTTTATGCCCAAATTTGAACCATTTGAGGCTCGTAATGGCCATAAGTTAGTGTGGATTTTTATCTGGTTTGTTGTTGGCGCTTTAGTCTGGTTTGTACTCTTACTGCGGGTCAATCTGGATGAGAAAAGCGTAAAGCCGAGACGCAAATAAATCACGCTCGGCCTTGGATTTAATAAAGTTTAGGCATGTTCAAACATTAAGAACAAGTAAACGATAAACAAGACTATATGAGTCGCGCCGTGCAATGCATTGGTGCGACCGCTGCTAAAGCTTACCTTACAGACCATTAAACTGGTGATTAACAGCACCATGTCGGCGGGTGACAGGCCTAAATGGACTTCTTGATCTATCACGCTGCCAATAATTAATACCGCGGGGACTGTGAGTGCAATCGTCGCGAGCACTGAGCCAAAATACAGATTCATCGCCCGCTGTAATTGATTGTTTAACGCGGCCTTAAAGCCTCCCACAGCTTCGGGGGATAAAATCAAGCAGGCCACAATAAAACCGCCTAATGCCTGTGGAGCGCCTAGGGTTGCTACGCTGTAATTGATGGGCATAGCTAAGGTTTTTGCCAGCAAAATGACCACAAGTAAGTAGCCAATTAATAGAATCGTATGGTAAGCATTACTGCGCAGTATGCCGTGGTGTTCCTCATGGTCTTCATGATCGGCATCGACAAAGAAATGGCTGTGGCTCTTCGTCTGTACCACTAAAAAGACGCCATAGAGCAGTATCGAAATAATGATCAGCATCCAAGACATGGCTTTAGACATGCCGCCAATAGTGCCACCTTCGGTAAAATTGGGCAGTACTAAACAGAGTAGGGCGAGGGGAATAATCGCCACGAGATAGGATTTTACGCCATCTAAATTGAAATGCTGGGTATGGTAACGCCAGCCGCCAAGTAATAATGTAAAGCCCACTAAGCCATTGATGATCAACATGACTACGGCGAACATAGTGTCGCGCGCCATGACAGGGTTAGGTTCTCCGGTCAGCATCACGGAGGAGATCATCACCACTTCGAGTGAAATGACCGATAAAGTTAAGATTAAGGTGCCATAGGGATCGCCAAGCTTAATCGCTAGTGCATCTGAGTGGCGTACCACAGAGAAAATAGCCCAAGTCACTACACCCAATAGGGCGAGTGAAACGGGAATATAGGTCGAGAGGGCGGTGCCATCGGCGAGTAAGCTATCGCCACCGGTTTTAAAGAATACTAAGGTCAGTATTCCCAGTAGCAGGGCTAACTCGTCTTTCATAAATGTCTTCATAGGCAATTTGTCCTAAACGAAAAAAAGGCCGTTAGTATAGACACTGGTTATGGCACACTTTGCATGAAACTTCCTTTAGATTTGGAGTTAAGGATAAATGTTTGAACTAGATCGCTTTTTAATCTAAAACCCCATTTTTAAGCTAGCCATGGTGTTCTGTTTTAATCAGCTTACCGAGTTGATCATAATGATTCCAATCCCCTGATTCTCGATCGCTGAGATAACTGCCTTCAGTGCGTTTTTCACCATTAGGCCAAAAACTTTGCCATAGACCTTCCTTGCGATCCCTAAGATAAGTGCCTTGTTCGGCTAACTTGCCATTGTTGTGGTAATAGCTGGCATCGCCTTCTTTTTGGCCTTTCACCCAGGTTTCAACGAGTTCTGGCTTACCGTTCTGGTGATATTGCTTAACTTGACCATCAAGCGACCCTTTAGCATAAATTGCCTCTAATTTGAGTTGGCCGTTGCTGTAGTATTCTTTCGTTTTCCCATGGTTTTGACCGTCTAAAAACTCAGTACTGGCCGCTTGCATTCCATCCTCAAACCAGCTTTCCCACAGTCCAGTTTGATTACCTTTATCCATAGCCCCGCTGAGTTTTAGCTGGCCATTGTTGGGATAGTACTCGGCATACGGGCCTGTTTTGTCATTTTTATCATAGGTTTCTGAGCGGTAAACCACTTGCTTAAAGCTGTAAAACTCTCGAATTCCATGGCGCTTGTTTTCCTGCCAATGGCTTTTTTGCTGGATATTCCCTTCGGGAATTGTGCCATAGGTAGGGTCTTTCTCTTCGTAGCGATAATCCGTCCACAGACCGGTTTTTTGGTCGTCCAGATACTCCCCTGTCACACGGCGGCGTCCGTGGTAATACTCTGCATAGTTACCATTAAGTTTGCCATTGGCGAAGGTTTGCTCCCGTTGTTTCAGGCCTTCGCTGTACTGTATCCATAGGCCTTCTTTATTGCCGTTTTGATATGTGCCTTCTTCATTGGGATCACCATTGGCATACCAGCGGGCGAAATGGCCATCAAGAGGGTAACGACTGGCATTGTCTTTTTTATCCCGTGCGTAGTGAGATACTTCCCGAGGTTTACCATTATCGTAAAATGACTCATATTTTCCGACCCATTGGCCATCGATACGTTCGCCGCGCTCACTCACTGTGCCGTCGTCAAAATAGGTTTCTGATTTCCCTGTTGGTTTACCTTCAACGTATTGATCTAGCGTCCGCAGCTTGCCATTGTTGTGGTAACGGCGTGATTCACCGTGATGCTGCCCTTGTCGCCATTGCTCGGAGGATTGCAGCTTGCCAGCGTGATAGCGCTCAAATTGGCCATCCTTAATTCCCATGTCGTAGTGGCTTTTTTCGAGCAGATGACCTTCGGCATCATAACGCTCCGATGGTCCATGAAGCGGGTATTGGCCATTGTCAGCCTGCTTTGAGTCTTGGTAGTTACGTAATTCTTTAAGTTGGCCGTTGTTGTGGAAATACTTTTGCGTACCGGCGAGTTGATCCTGTTTATAGTTGAGAGCACTGGTGAGCATGCCCTCGGCATTAAAATATTGCTGTGGCCCGTCTAATGCACCATTAACATACTGTTCTTCAACTTGTAATTTACCTGCATCATTAAATTGCTGGCATTTCCCTTGGCGTTGCCCAGCGCTATATTGGCAGCTGCTGGCGAGTTCACCATTGGGGTAAAATGTCCGTTCTTCACCCTCGAGCAGATTGAGATTAAACTGGCTGCTGCTCGATTTAGTCCCGTCATCGAAAAAGGTTTCCCATGTTCCTTGGCGACGGCCTTCGGCATCGAAGCGGCCCGTCACTGTGGCTTGTCCATTGGGATTTTGTTCTAAATAAGAACCTGAGAGTTGGTTGTTCGCATAGCTCTGGCTTTGGGACAAGGTACCGTTTTCATAGAAACTTTCCCATTTCCCGTGGCGCAGGTTATCGAGGTAACTTTCTTGGGCTTGCAGTTTGCCACTGGCAAAGAAACGTTTTACTTGCTCCTTTTTACCGTCTTGATAGCGAGTCGTTTGGCTGAGATGGCCGCTGCTGTTGTATTCCTTCCATTCGCCCGTGGGCACGCCTTTGGCAAATTGCTGTTCCTCAGTAACAGCGCCGCTCAAATCGAACATATGCCAAGTGCCATCTTGATAACCCTGCTGATAGTTTCCTTCGACTAGCTTGCTGTTATTGGTATGAAATACTTGCCATTTACCATTAGGGATCCCCTCGGAAAACTGCCCTAAGGTATAGCCTTGGTTATCGCGCACTATGGCGATATCGCCATTTAAGGGCATGCCAGTGGCGAGATTGTAATAGCTGGGAATTCCGTCCTGTTGGCGGATTTCGACCATCATGGAGGAGAGATTTTGCGCTGCTTGTACATGGACACTGGTTAAGCTGGCTCCCGCAATCGCGAGGCTGATAAAGCGAAATGGCGTATTGAACATGCTGATTCCTTGCTCTGTTCTGGGTCTTAAGGCCGCGCGGTTTGCAGCCTATACAAGAATCCTAATTTTTTGCTGTTGAGTTTATTTATCGGGCTGTGCACTTATATACAGTGCACAGCGCCAAGGGTTAAGTTAATCGATTAAGCGAATATGCTTAGGCTAAAAAATAGGGAAAACATGGTCCGAGGTAATCACCGGCGGCGGTATTTCCCGATTTAAAAACTCGCCATGATGGAAGTTATTGATCACTTCTATCCAGCCATTATCCCTAAATTCGTATTGTTTACCATGAAGCCTGCCCTGCTCGTCATAATTCGCTATTTCAAGCACATAGTCTTCGGTATTACGCAGTTCCCAGTGGCCGACTTGTTTACCTTGGTCGAAGCGTCCGTACCAATAGTGTCTCTCAGGATTTGGCATTGGGTTGAAACCGAACTCACCATGGGTGTACACCCAGTCGCCATCCTGTTGCCCATTGCGGTATTCGCCCTTTTCATACAATTGGCCGTCAGTGGCGTAGCGTTGTACTAATCCTTCGGGTTTGCCATGGTTAAAGTTGATTAATTCAAGCAATTGCCCAGAACTTGTCTCATTACGGAACTCACCATCGAGCTCGCCTTGGGCATCATAGCTAAAGGTGAGGGTGGCATCTTCTTGTTGTTTCTTCCAAGCGCCAACGGGCTTGTCATTGGCATATTGGCCGCGCTCGGCCACCCACTGCTCCCCTGTCTCATGGTTAATTTTCAGCATTTCGTAGGGGCCTTCGCGCTTGCCCTCTTTAAAATATTCCCGGGTAATCACTTTTACAGTTTGACTTCGGTTTAGGGTTTGCAGATATAAACCTGTCAATTGGTTATCGATATGCTCGCTGCGGCTGATTAACTCACCTTGCTCAAATGTTTCGTTGAGGACCCATTTTTTAAGTTTGTCCTCCTCCGTGTTAGAGGTAAGTTGACCTTCACTAAAGCGTTGATGCTTACGGTAAACCCAGTTGTTGTCTTGGTGTTTTTCTTCGGTTGAACTGAGCATTTCGCCCTTTTCATTGTATTTAACCGATAAGGTCACATTCCATGGCGCCTCTATGATTTCCTTTTGGGCTATCTGGCCATTTTCATAGTAATCTAGCTGTTCACCGACTTTATAGTCATTGTGATAGCGGTAGTGGCGCTTAATCTTGCCATCGTCGAAATATTCGAAGTAATCCCCGTGTTTCTTACCTTTGACATAAGCTTGGGTCGAAATGATTTTACCAAAGCCCCAATTGGTCTCGTTGCCATGTGTAAGCCCATCCACCATAGGGATTTCGACGTGTAAGTTGCCATTGTCATAGTACTGGGTAACACAAGTACCACTATTACAGACCTTGCCCCTAAGCTTGCCCTCGCTATCAAAAAGCTCGCTTATACCGACCTCTTTGCCATCTTTATAGGTTGTTTTGTACCGGATCTTCCCACCTTCCCAGTAACCCGTTTCAAGGCCTTGTTTAACGCCATTTTCATAGTGCGATTCAACATACAATTGACCCGTGGCGATATATTTTTTGAGCAGGCCATGAAGTTGACCTTGCTCGTTGCGAAAGCCTTGTTCGTAGGGCTTGCCATCCTCAAAGTAGCATTGATAAGCACCGCGAAATTGTTCGCTCGCGAGTGTTTTACCGATATTGTTATCGGCGAGGGCACTGGCGCAGAAAAGCATATCTTTGTCTTTGTAATAAATCTCAGCTTTATAATGTCCGTCAATCACTTCAGTCGATTGCTTTAAATAGTAACGAGCCAGTTTTTTATCTTTGACGACATTCCAATGTTCATCGAGTAGCACACTGTCTGCACTGGCATTAGCACTGATAAGTACGAATGCTCCAAGGAGCAGTTTTAATATAAATAGACGCATAACTGCTCCTTATGGCAAAGGCTTAAAGGTGAATTCATAGGGGATGTCTACGGGGTTTTGAGAGAGAGTCATATAACTCACCTTCGCTGCAGGGCCCTCCACACTCAAATAGCGGCCATCGACCAGCGCCTCTTTAATCCGCAGTTCGGTGGTTTCGGGCAGTCGAATCGTTAGGGATTTGCCTTGGGCATCCTCGACTTTAAAGTAGTTCTTAAGATCTTTACTCGGCTCATTGCCATAACCGGTTTTTGTTAGCCAAGCTTGTAAATCGATTAACCAAGGACGTGGGTTAGCTGCCTGCTCTAAGGGTTGCCAACTGATATCACCTTGGCAATGGATTTTTCCTTGGATGTGTTTATCGTAGAAAAACTGCCGCTCGCGGTCGGGTGTCATCAGGGTATAGGCTGGTCCGTTTGGGGCATTGTGCTCAAACAGCCAAGTGACTTCGTGTTTTCCCTCTTTAAAACCTTGTTCTATTTCAGGTTTACAGGCACTCGCTAATGCGGCTGACATAGGAATATACAGATTATGGCCATTTTCAGTCTCAGGTTTTATCCCTTGGATCGCACTGATTTCGGCGTTTGATGGCTCAAGATCTTGATAGAGGAAGTTATTGAGGCTCGAATCGCCAAACTCGCTTAGGGGATTGGCCAGATTTTGGTTGTAGTCGGTAAAGGTCACAAAGCGGATGTTCTTGGTTTGGCTTAACTCCGGCTGTGGCTGGCTCTCCAGTATTACAACGGTTTTAGGGATTTCATCTAGCTTAAGTAGCAGGGCGCGGGTGCTAAGGTGATGAGGATCATCGACACCGATTAATTCCCCCAGCAGTTCTTTATCCGTCACCGTTAACCATTTGGGATAATCACCATCGCGACGGGCTTCGGCCATCTTTCCTTTAAATTGCTGAAAAGGAAGGTTAATGTTTTTAGTCTTACTCTGCTTTGTCACGACTTTAAATAGCTTTGCCTCGGCGTCGAGCACCTGAATCGTGAGGCTCGCATCGCCAAAGGTATAGGGAGTGGTGACCAGTTCATCCCACGATTTTTCGACTATCTTATTGCTTTCGGGGATAAGGGTCAGCTTGGCGCTGATATGGTCTATCTGTTTGAGTTTATTGGCGGTGTTGTCCCAGCCTGTGGCGATAAGATCCACCGAAGACTCAATCGAGCGGTTGAAATTCATCGCCACACCTTTGCTGTGCTGCCAGAAGTGAATATCTATCGGATTTCCGCTGGCATCAAAGGCGGCTAAGTCTTCATAATTCACATTAGCAACCACATATCGCGGGCTCATATTATGCACAAAGCGCAATTGCAGCACTTCTGGCGTGTCAGCGCCCCATGGGCCAATATTATCAAGAATACCTTGCTGATCAGCTAATAAGGATTTTATAAAGTCCTTATCATGGGCTTTATATTCCCGCGGAACATCGCTAATCGGGTAGAGCTCTTTTTGCAGATCATCTATATCACGCTCCGCATCGTAGCGAGCGTCGGCATGCCAAAGCATGCTCATAATATAAGGGCTATCCTTGGGCGCCATGGCGATGCGGCGGGTGAGAGTACTGCCTTGCTGCACTTCCTGTTGAAAAAACGCCATGCTCTCTAACCAACCGGTTTTGCGGTTAAGCTCGAACTTGCCATAGGCCTTAAAGTTGTCTTTCTCACCTTGTACTACCGCAAATAACTTATCTTCGGTCACTCCCTCAACCGTCCAAGTTAGGCGTGCGTCCATGGGGGCGCTAATGCTATAACCCACGCGAGGCTCTAGCGCCACGGGCAAGGTTGGAGCCTGTTCAAACAGTGATTTAAGATTAGTCCAGTGCTCAAATAGCTCGATAACCTCTTTTTGATCCGCCTTCGCGATGGGCGTCAGTTGACGGACTTCACCCTTGCTGAACTCGACATTAAAGCCGTCTTTAACCAATTGGACGATTTCATTGGACTTGCTTTTAGGGTCGATATTACTCACCGGAATAGGCAAGCCATAGTCGCTTATTTGCAATAGGTTAGGTTGGAGAAAAAAGCGGGCGCTATGGGTTAACGGCGTCGTTAAGCTGGTCGCCTTACCCTCTGCATTCTGTAATTGGTAATCCAGCAGCAGTCGTGCTTGCAGCACTTTGCGGGTTTCAAAGCCATCATTGAGGTTTATGGTGGAGATAATCTGATATTCACGCTCTGTGGGTATGTTGGTATTAACTGAATTGGAGGGTGACGTTGAGTTATCGCAGGCGGCGAGCACTAAGGCTATGCCTAGTGCTGTTATACCGATTGCGGCGTTAACTGCCTTGTATTTCACTATGGCCATTCGTACTCCTTTGGCTACGCATGTTATTGAAATGTAAACTCATTAATCTTTTTCTGGCGACATTATACACAAAAAATATCTGAGGCATAAAAGAAAACCCAAACCAAGCTTGCTTGATTTGGGTTTGTGTTGATCGCGGTTTTGCTGCGCGAGAGTGGCTAACTCAATGGTGAGATGAGTGCCTAAAAAAGCCCAAGCTGATGGATTACAGCGAGAGGATCACGCTGGCAATTGCCGCACTCATGAGGTTAGCGAATACGCCAGCGGCAATGGCGCGAAAACCATTACGGGCGATAAATTCGCGGCGCTCTGGCACCATGCTACCCAGTCCACCGATCAAAATTGCCATGGTTGAAATGTTCGCAAAACCACACAGGGCGAAAGTCACAACGGCCTGAGAATGGGCGCTCAGTTGGTCTTCGACTTTCATTAACTGAATAAAGGCCACAAATTCATTCACCACGATTTTTTGGCCAATGAGTGAGCCTGCAGTAATGGCCTCATGCCAAGGAATACCCAGCAGCCACGCCATAGGGGCGAACAGATAACCGAGTAAAAATTCGAAGCTTAACTGGTAACCGAACCATTCCCCCACAGCGCCTAACATGCCATTCAGTAGGGCGATAACACTGACAAAGGCCAGTAGAGTGGCGCCAATCCCGACAGAAATCCGCATGCCAGACATAGCACCATCGGCTAAGGCTTCAACCACATTGGTGGCGCGTGGCAATTCGACAGAGGTGATTTCATCGGCACTATTTTTGTCATTGTCGCTAGGCGGCATGAGGATTTTAGCCATCAACAGACCCGCAGGTGCCGACATAAAGGCGGCGGCAATCAGATAGTTAAGATCGACACCTAAAGCGGCATATCCCACTAAGGTACCGCCCGCGACTGAGGCTAAACCACAGCTCATGACCGCGAAGAATTGCGAATCGCTCATGTGCTTTAAATAAGGTTTGATCACCAGCGGCGCTTCAATCATGCCGACGAAGATATTCGCCGTAGCAGATAAAGACTCGGCGCGGCCCGTGCCCAATAAACGCTGCAGACCACCACCAATAATGTTGATCACCTTAGGCATGAACCCAATATGGTACAGGGCTGAAATCAGCGCCGAGAAGAAGATGATGATACCTAACACATTGATCGCAAATACGAAGCCGACTTTACCCGTGGCGAGATCGCCAAACAGGAAACCAATCCCTTCGTTGCCGTAGGCTATCACGCTCGACACGCCCGCCGTAACAGACTGCAATACGGCCTTACCCGCAGGGACGTAGAGCACTAACAGGGCAAATATAATTTGTAGGCCTAGGGCTAAAATCACAGTGCGGTAGGGAATGTTCTTGCGGTTCACTGACAGTAACCAAGCAAAAAACAAGATGCTAATCATGCCTAATATCGCGGTCATAATGGGTTTATTCTTTTGAGTGATAGAAGAAGTCGCGCATTGTAGGCCGAGTCAGCGTAAGGGCAAGTCGAGGGCGTTACTGGGCTGTTACGATAAAAGTGTCGAAAATAGCAACTATTTAAGTTGCTGTTTATGCTGGATAATAAAAACGATTTTGGCTACTGTTGCCCAGAGGAAATAATATTTGTGTCTGCGGCAATAATAGAAATCACGCCACAGACGACTTTAGGCTGGTGCAGTAGCCAGTGCTGGTTTGAAATGCAGCTTAAGTGACTGCAGTTTAAGTGACAGTCTTACCTAACCAAGGTTTGAGCTTTTTATCCCAGTAGGGCGGGTGGCCGATATGGGACTTTAAACATTCGATAATCACTTTGTACTTAGTCGGTAAATGGCGCCGCCTTGGGTAAACCACATAGACGGGCATCTGTTGCAGTGGTTTCCAATCGGGTAAGAGCTGGATCAGTTTTCCGCTTTGAAACTCATCACTGAGTAAATACGTGGCCACATAGCCTATGCCGCGCCCGGCAATCACCGCATTGCGCACGGCTTCGGCTAAATCGACACGGTAATTCCCCGCCACATGCACGGTTTGTTCTAGGTCATCCTTAGCAAAACTCCAGCGATCATAATTACGGCTCTTGCTTTGATAGATAACGCAATTATGTTGCGCTAACGCCTGTGGATGGTGTGGCACGCCATGCTTGAGTAAATAATCGGGAGAGGCGACCACCACAAAGTTAGTCTCGGCAAGGTGCTGGGCGATATAACCTTCGTTCAGCTGTTCATGGTTAGTGATCCACAGATCCAGGCCTTCTTCTAGCATGTCGGCTTTATGGTCGAACAGGCTTAGCTCAAATCGCAATTCGGGGTATTTTTGCTGCAACACTTCCAGTGCGGGGATGATGTGTAAGGTGCCGAAGGACTGGGAGGAACCGAGGCGAATCGTGCCGCTAATGTCGTCGCGGGCATCCAGCATCATGGCATCGGCATTTTGCGTTGCTTCAAACACTTGCTCACAGTAATGGGCAAACTGTTGGCCAGCGTCAGTTAACACTAAGGTGCGCGTGGTGCGCTGCACTAACAGTAAGTTCAGCTCAGCTTCCAACGCGCCAAGCTGCTTGCTGACATAGGAAGTCGAGGTTTTTAACTTGGCCGCCGCTTGGGTAAAACTACCACTGGTCACCAGAGTGTGGAATATCACCATCTGGCTAGCTCTATGTTGTATCACGCTAGGCCCTCTAGAATCTAAATCGCTATTTTAAGCTAGCCTTGCCCTAACCGACAGCCGTTTGTGCCGATCGTGTGCTATTTCAAAACAAACTTACCAAACGGCACACGTTAAAGTCAGTTGCCCTAAGTGCGAGTCTTCCTTTACTCTTGAGTTAAATCTTAACACCCACAAGCTAGGGAAGACGTGTTACCTGTGGTTAGCTTGTTCAATGGAGGAATAACGATGACACAACAAGACAAGCAAGCCTTAGCAGAAACAAGTCAGATACATGCCCAGAAAGTACAACCGATACCGCAGGAAGCCTTTGACTGGTATGACGAATATGCCCATGGCATTATCGATCGCCGTGAGTTTATGGGGCGGCTCGCAGGACTGGTGGCGCTTGGTTTCACCATGACGATGCTCACGGGCGCACTCTTGCCGAACTATGCCCTCGCCGAGCAAGTCTCCTTTAACGATCCCAGTATTCAAGCTAGTTATGTTAAGTTTCCCTCGCCAAATGGTTACGGTGAAGGGCGCGGCTACTTAGTCATGCCCGATGAGTTATTGCTCGCGGGCAGTGCCGCAGGTGAGCCGAAAACCTTAGATCTCAGTAAAAAAGCCGCTGTGGTATTAGTGGTGCACGAAAATCGTGGCCTTAATCCCTATATCGAAGATGTGGCTCGCCGATTAGCGGCGCAGGGTTATATCGCCTTCGCCCCCGATGCACTTTATTCCCTAGGTGGTTATCCGGGTAATGATGATGCGGGCCGCGCCATGCAAAGCAGTTTAGACAGAGCCAAAATCGAGCAAGACTTTATTGCCGCCGCGCAGTTTTTAAAATCTCATCCCCAGAGCAATGGCAAACTCGGTGCCGTAGGTTTTTGTTTTGGCGGCTATATAGTCAATATGCTGGCCGCGACGATTCCCGATGAGCTTAATGCTGGTGTACCTTTCTATGGCACGCCAGCCGCTGCGGAACTGCGTAGCCGAGTAAAGGGACCGCTAATGTTGCAGTTTGCTGGGCTCGATCAGCGGGTAAACGACACTTGGGCCGAGTATGAAACCCAGCTAAAAGCCAACAAAGCCGATTATGTCGCTTATCTTTACCCGAATGTGAATCACGGTTTCCATAACGACTCCACTGGCCGATACGATAAAGCCACCGCCGAACTCGCTTGGGCGCGCAGCTTAGCCTTCTTTGATACTCGACTGCGTGGCTAAGTGAGAGTGAAGCTCCGCTTACTCTAATTCCGCTTATTTTGATTAAGTCGATGAGTGACCGATTCTCGCGCTCTATATCATTCAAGCAAAAGCCGACGCTAGAGTCGGCTTTTATCTTAAATCTCTCACATAACTATGCGGTTTTTATCTTAAATCTCCCACATATCTATGTGGGTTAGTCGTGCTCGAGGATCACTTCTTTTAAGCTTTGGATGGTCTTCACATCGAGATTACCAGCTTGTGTGCTCCAGGTGAGTCTTAGATAATTGGCTAAGTCTTTAATCTGCTCGTCGCTTAACTCATCAGCATATCCCGGCATAGCGTAAAAGCTGGTGGTGGCGTTGTAATGCTGGCTCTGAATACCTTTTAGTATCACGGCGACGATATTGTGTGGACTCGCTTTATCTAAGGTGGCGTTTCCTGCCATCGCAGGGGCGACATTAGGACGACCTTCACCATTTTGACCATGACAACCGGCGCAGTAACCTTTGTAGAGCGTATAACCTGGCAGTTCTGGTTTATGGCCGTTAAAGGTGAGCGAATCCGGTTTAAGATCATCGTCGGTATCGAGCAGATAACTGCTAACCGCGCGCATATCATCATCGGTTAAGTGGCTAAAGCTGTGATACACCACGGGATACATGCCGCCAAAGACAGTGCCTTTACGGGAGTAGCCTTCGGTAAATAGCGACTTAAGATCCTCATGGGTCCAGTTTTGCCTGTTAAGCTCGGCGGGGCGAATGTCCGATGCCTCTAGCCCTTCGATAATCGCGCCCTCAAAGTGCTTGTCCTGCTCCATGGCAAACAGCGTGTCTCTTGGGGTGTGGCATTCACCGCAGTGCCCTAGGGCATTAACTAAGTAATTGCCGCGGTTCCAATGTTCGCTTTTTTCCTTGCTAGGGGTAAATTCCTTAGCATCGTGGGCGACTAAGTTCCAAGCTTTTAGGCCAAAACGCAGGTTAAACGGAAAGTAAACATCATTGTCGCGATTAGCTTGCTTGATAGGTTTAGTACTCATCAGATAGGCATAAATCGCCTGAGTGTCTGCGTCCGTGAGCAAACTGTAGGAAGTGTAAGGCATAGCAGGATAGAGGTTGCCGTTGACGCCAACACCGTGGTGCATGGCATCAAAAAACTCTTCGTAACTGTATTTGCCAATACCGGTTTCTTTATCTGAGGTGATATTGGTTGAGTACACAGCGCCAAAGGGCGTTTCGAACGGCAAACCGCCCGCGAGTTCGCGACCGCCGACTGCAGTATGGCAGGCCACACAGTCGCCTATCTTCATCAGATACGCGCCGCGTGCGATGTCGTTATTCGTATTGCCGCCTTCATCGGCAACGCTGCTGGAACAGGCGAGTAAACCTAGCCCTAAACTCAGGAGTAGATTGTGGCTCAACAGATTTTTTATCCTACTAATGTGCGGGAAATAGCGCGAGAAATAGCGCAGATTGGCTGATGTCATCACAGGGTTAGCCCCTTAGTTTTGAGGATCAGATCTTTGACCGCCGCATAGTATTTTACGTAGCCAGTACAGCGGCATACGTGTTCACTCAAGGCATCTTCAACGACTTTTTCAACTTGATCTTTAGCGATAGGTTGTCGCTCTAATCGCTCAAGCAGCGCGGTCGATTCGTTGACAAAGCCCGAGGTACACCAGCCACATTGAAACGAGAAGTGCTTTAAAAAAGCTTCTTGCACTGGGCTTAGGGCGGTGATTTCGCCAAGGGAGTTTTGTCTAGCATGACCTTCGACAGTGCGGACGCGTTTACCATTAAAACGCTCTACACCATTGATGCAGGTACGCACCACTTCGCTCATGCCTTGCTCGTCGTCGACGATCACTGTACAGGCGTGGCATACGCCTGCGCCGCAACCAAACTTAGTGCCTGTGAGGTTCAAGTACTCATGTAGAAACTCAATCATCATCACACCATCGGCGACTTCAATCGGGCCTACGGCTTGGTTATTAATGGTCAGTTTAATAGACTGGCTCATGCCATGGCCTCCTTAATTTTTTTCGCTGTCATAGGTAAATCGTAAAAGCGGACATGGGTTGCTTGATACACGGCTTCAATCAGCGCCGCGACCACAGGTATCATCACCACTTCGGCGATACCACGGCTGGGATCGTTATCAGATAACTGCGGCAATATGGTATGACGTTGATCCCACACGCCCACATGCCGCGCTAACGGCACCTGATAGCGATTGAGGTTCCACGTACCATTGCCAGCGCCGGCTTCAAATGGCGGTAAGCCTTCATGCAGTGCATGGCCAATTCCCATCGCAAGGCCACCTTGAATTTGCCCTTCGACTAATTCTTTAACAATCACTTTGCCCGCTTCTAACCAAGTGTGAGAACTCAGCAGCGTGACTTCGCCATTGCCCTCGTTTACGGCCACTTCAACCAAAGTGGCGCAGGGGGCGTAGTAAGTCACCATGGCATTGTTCAGTTCGGCTCTGGGATAACTCATGGCTTGACGATCGATCAAGTGATAGCCATTAGACTTCATGCTGGCTTGACGCGCTTTGATACTCTTAGTCGTGTCGGAGGTGGCCGCAAATGTCGCGTTGCCTTCGCCGTATTGCAGCGCCAGCGCATCGAGTGCTAAACGCTCTTTAGTGCCAAGAATGTCGAAATCGGCTTCAGCCCAAGCCCAGCGATTAAAGGCATGGCCCATCACGCCGACCACTAAGCCCATGTCGTGGGCGCGTTTAGCGAGAATATCCAGCGACAATGGCGGAAAGCCCAAGGCGGTTAACTTGCCATCGACCCAGCGACCATCCCGTGAGTTATGCAAATTAGTTGAGCCCATTGGGGTGTTAAAATACAACTCGTTCCAAATTGATACCGCCGCAGGCCACAGACCGTGGCGATAGATAATATCGGCTGCGATGCGGCTGACATGGCTTTGGTAATAGGCCGACATAGACGCCGACGATGCCATGGCTTTAACGGGCGTCCAGCGTGGATTGGCCGCCATTTCATCTTGGCGTTGCTGCGAAATAATATAAGGATTATCGGTTTGCACTAATTGCATCGCATCCCAAATATCCACTTCGGCGAGTTTTACCTCATCGGCAAAGTTGCCAAGGGCATCGCTGACCACAACGGCTTGGGAGGTTTGCGTGCCTGTGCCCATTTCGATAAAGCCGATTTCTAGGGTGATTTTGCCGTCTTTCGCTAGGCGAACCGCCGCACTTGGCGCGGCGGCGCCCGTACCATAATCTTTAGTGGCGATACCAAAACCTACGCCGTAACGCATCCCCGGATGTTTGGCCTCATAGTCCTTTTTATTCACCGCGCGGTTTTGCCACACGGGAGCTTGCTCGGCCATGTCGAGCATTTCGCGGTAACGTAAAGTGCCGTTAGGAATCGCACCTTGAGTATTACGCTGGCCAGACTCCATCACGTTGGCGGCGCGCAGTTTAAAGGGATCAACCTTTAGCTCATCGGCGATCTCGTGGATCATGCATTCCATCGCCGTCATCGATTGCAGCGTGCCATAACCGCGCATCGACCCCGCATCTGGGTTACGCGACGCATAGGCGGTGGCGATAATATCGTTGCGCGGCGTGTAATAAATGCTTTGCATCGCTGTCGCACCAACCGAGGTCACAGACGGAGTAAAGTTGACTCGTCCGCCGCCATCGACTGTCATCTGCGAAGTTAAGGCTTGGATTTTTAAGGTCGATTTATCCACCGCTAAGCGGCTTTTCATGATGAACGGATGACGCTTAAGGCCAGACTGGAATTGTTCGAATCTGTCATTGGCGAGTCGGATTGGTCCCTTGGCATAAACGGCCGCGATCACGCCGTAATAAGGAAATATCGAATGGTCTTTCGCGCCAAATCCACCGCCGATATAAGGCGAGTGCACCACCAGATGTTTTACCTTGCCTGCCAGTGGGCTAGATAACAGCATGTGCACTGCCATCTCTTGAAAGTCCTGCGGCGACTGCGAGGTAATCACAGTATGAAAGGTTTGGCTAGTTGCATCATACCAGCCGTTAAAGGCTTCGGGTTCCATCATCATAGGATCGATAATCTGGGTGCGATATTCCCGCTCTAACACTTGCCATTGTTGATTGGCTTGGGCGCTAGCAATCTGCTTATCTATCTCGCCCGCATAATAAAGCCCGCGCTCAGACACTGTCCCTTTGGCATTCGGATTACCTAACCATTCTGGCTTGCGATCTTTTACGCTAGGGAAAAATAGCCCATCGTGGAGCGGGCTATATAAATCTTCCCGTGCGCCATTTTCACCTTCAACTCGAATAAGGCGCCAGCTGGCGTAAGGGTCTTTCGAGTCCGACACAAACGGCGTTTGCTCACCAAAGCGCAGTAAGGTCTGGTCAAATTGCAACAAGGACTTCGCTTGCTTAAAGGCGGGGAAACTGTCGAACAACAATATCGCCACCGCATGACCTAAGTAGTCAGCGGTTTGCCCCTCGGCCAGTAACATATTGTCACCGTAAAAATCGGGCAGCTTGATTTTATCACGGGCCAGATCGGCCGCAGTGATCACTTTATAGGGCTTAGCCGACGCTGGCAGGTGGTCGAGGGAAAAGCCTTGATAAACATGGGAGGCATCGGCAGCGCGTAGAATAAAAGCGTAACCTTGCTGCTTGGGCCAGCCCTCCATGTCCATAGCGCGGTAATCACGGCCATAGACCTTTTGGCCTGTGACTTTCGCTATGCCGTCGTTACGAAACTTAGGTTTGGATTGACCATTAACCTGAGTTTGCCATCGGGCTGCCAGTTCAGGTGAGACAATCGCCGCATTCGCGCGACTCATTTCCCACAACAAAGGGGCCGAATATACGGCAACCCCGCCAATCACACATTGCTTGATAAAGGTCCGGCGTGACGTATTAGATGGTTCCATATCTCAACCTCAGTTGTGCTTCCGTGTAATATCAGCCGCGCTGCATGGTATCGCCCGATATAAGCTTGTTGTCGATCGACTTTTTATTGATTGTTGCGACATAGCTTTGATAAACACTGAATGTAAATTTACATTAGCCACGTTAGCATGTAGGGCCGAAAATGCAAATTTAGGCGGTTAATCGTTGCAGTTTTGACCAAGCTAAATCAGAGTGTAAAACCCGTGTTATCAGGCTTCTACAGTGATGTTCGCACTGTGATTCAACTCAGTTACGTTATGGCTGAATTTTGCTCAGAGCCCTTTGTTCAGTGCTCTTTAGCCAATGTGTTCACTGAACCCATTTTCCCATGTCAAAATTGTCTCGTTTGCCAAAATAAGACCGCCTGACACGGCTAGACTTCATGCCACTGCAAGATAAATAGATAGTGCTATTTGATGGCGAAAGGTTTAGTCACATGTATTCATATCGACATTGTTAAATCAGCGCTTGCTTAATTACTTGATTTGTAATGCTAAAGTTATAGACAAGTGTACGCTATGTCGCTATCTTAGGTTTTTAACAAGGATGAGCTTTAATCGCGTACCCGCGATTCGAGTCACTTGCATCAGGACGATGTGTCTTTTCTCTTTCTTAGATACCCAACTCCTCCTGCAAATTGGTGAATATGCTTTGGCACTTATGCTTGTTGCCACAGTGCTTATTGGCATTTTGCTCAATGTTCAGCAGTGGACGTTTTGAGTTGGTGCAACCTTGTTTTGATTAATGGCTTGGCTGGCAGGTGTTGGCGAAGTGCGGTAGCAATGGGGAAGCTTTGTCGGTTCACAAATTAGTTAACTATTAATTTTGCGGCCTAGCGGCCGAGGAGAATCAAGGTCGTGGGTCTTCAACCCACACCCGACCAAGGAGGACTGCTCGTCCTATCCTCCTTGGATTCTCCAAGACGCCCCTAACGAAGTTACATGCATTAGTTACTGGCCTAGCGCTTATTCGAAAATCACTAACGCTTCCGATGGTACATCCTGTACCCCGAAAGCTAGCTCGGCATCCATGCCTCGCTCACGTGATTTTCTTCAACGCCCGTCGGCAACTTCGCAGGGTATTGGTGAATTCTTTGCATTTGAGTCGCAGATTGTTTGATATGAAATATGCATGTTCGGTAGATAAACAGTTTTTTCACTTAATTATTATCAAGGAAATGATATGGCTGAGCTAGGAGTTGCAGAGTTTTCAATGATCGCCGTAACAACGGGGAATCCTAAAAAAACCAAAATTCGTAAGGTTGTTAATCGTGAACCTTATGCTTTTTATAAGGATTATTATCTAAACCTACGAACAGCAATTAAGTCTCTTTTTACTCAAAAGAGGCATATTTCATATTTATATGATGTTTCAAGAAAACAATCAAATCCAACAAAAAAAGCAAAGTTTGAGCGGATTTCTAGTGTTTTTAAAGATTGGCAGTCAGGAAAAAATATTACAGCAGATACTCCAATTAAAGCATCGTACTCTTACTCTAACACGGAGATTACTTGTAACCCTGAGCTTAATGTTGTTTTAAATGGGCAGCCGCGACTTGTTAAATTACATTTCAACGAAGCTGAAAAAATGACTCGAGAAAGGGCAAATATAATTTGTGTTCTTATGCAGGAAGCAATTAATGACCCCAACTACCAGTATAGCGTTCTTGATTTAACAACTGGGAACGAGTTTATGTTTGATGGGAATTACGATAAGACTATTTCTTTTATATATAATGAAATAGCTTCTCTTGAGGTTGAGTGGGCAGGTTTTGTTTGATTTTTTCTGTAACTAAGTTATCTGTATTATTTTTATTGAAAGATGGGAGTGGAAGTTAGATATCCTGTTAATGAGAACAACTTTTTAGATACAGAAATTTTATTTTTTAGTTTTCCTGTTTTATTTGAAGTGAGTTTTTATGTCGAATAGTAGAAGTGGATTTGAGCGAGTTGTATGGTTTCATAGTATGTCATTAAAAAGTGTCGCAAGAACTCAAGGGAGTTCTGATACTATTTTACCTACAAAAAAATTAAGTGATTTAGAAGGTTATATAATTAATAGTAAGGGTTTTGAGCACTCTTATACAATCAATAAGCATAAAGCGATTTTAAATCTTCAAGACGTATCTATTTCATCATGTGGTAATTATATTATCCTTATGATTAACTTATCTGATACGGCAGGTTCAACTAAAGTTATTAGAGATAATAAAAGCAAGGCAAGAAGAGAGTTTTCTTTAGAAAAAGATCAAGATCAAGGTTTTGAATATTCATCCCATATATTGATATCTCGGAAGCATAATAGTGACTTTAGATATACGGTTTTAGTGGAAAAATCCCCGCTACTGTCAAGTTATTATATAGAGCTATTTATAAATAAAATTATATTTAATGTGGCTAAAAATAATGAAGGGTTATTTACTGTTCAGCATGAATTTGGTTTGATTGATTCTGAAACTGAGAATATAAAAGAAATTAGATATAAGCCTGTGATTAATTTGGAAAGTATGCCAGATGAAAATTTAATGGTAGCAATTAAAACCGGAAAATTTTCTTCGATAACATTGATAAGCAGGGAGGAGAAAGTTTTTTGTGGAGTTGATTCTAATGTTGAAATTATTGAGACTCAAAGAGAAGTTAAACTTAGTACAGCATTTACGTCTACAACTGGAAGTTTTTTTAAAGGAGTTAAAGAACATTATAGGAATGATTTCGATACCGTTAAAGTGTCTTTTAAGTCAGATGGTATAAATGCTTCTGCGGCGTTTAATATATCAGATATATCTACAAATGGATTAGAAAGTGTTGTCACCAAAAAAGTACTGATTGATGGTTTTGTCGATACTTTGAAAGATGCGTATGAAACAATTTCTAGTGATATAATAACGAAAATGCTTAAATTGGCTCCATAATCGCGGTAAGGGTTACTCAATGCTGATTTCACAAATATTAAGTCCTATCAATTATTTAAGGGTGAAGGGGCTAAAGTCGAAAGCACTTTTCGATTGGTTTTTCCCTCTCATTCTTACTGGGTTGAGCTGTGCATACTTGTATTTTTTTGCTGATTGGAATTTAGCCTTTGTGATTGGGGATTCTGGTTTTATTAATAAATTGTTGTCATTTACAGCGTTACTTCCGGGGTTCTTTATTGCAGCATTAGCTGCAATTGCAACTTTTCCTCGTAAAGAAATTGACCTTCCATTAGATAACCCAAAAGTTGAACCAACGATAAAGGTTAATTATGTAGATAGTAATGGTGTTTACCATAATAAACAGATTCAAATATCAAGGCGTGTTTTTCTTTGTACTCTATTTTCTTTTGTGACTTTTGAATCAGTGATTTTACTTTTAATTAATTTATTTTCTTCAGTTACAAGTGTTTCTGTTGAGTATTATTTTATTCTTGCTTCTTCGTATATTACTTTTGTGCTTTTTTTGTTTTGGCAAATGATGACGGCTGCATTTTTGGGGTTATATTATCTTAGTTTTAGAATTCATTTTCTCAGATAAAAAGAGATAGGACAGACAAAGCCCTTGAATGCGAAAAGTTAACTCTAATCTTACAGAAGTTCACCGATCCCCTGCGAAGTTGCTGAAGGGCGTTGAAGAAAATAGCGTGACGCAGACAGGACGTCTGCGTAGCTTTCGGAGAAGGGGCGAATGAAAATCGATGATTTTCGTGCTTATGAGCGAGAGGCAGGGATTGCAGAACAGGAGGGCTTTACAGGGATGTAAAGCGGAACCATCGGAAGCGTTAGCTATTTTCGAATAAGCACGAAGCCAGTCACTAATGCATGTAACTTCGCTAGGGGCGTCTTGGCTGCTGGTGAAAACAATAGCAAGGAGGATAGGACGAGCAGTCCTCCTTGGTCGACTCTTGATAAAAAAATCAGGGGGTGAAGCCCCACGACCTTGATGTAGATTTTTAATTTGAAATTGAGGCCAGTGTAACTCTGAATAGAGTGCATTCCATTGGAGGTAAATTGAAGTTTTTAGTGATTATCTTCGGCATAGCTGTGTCGATATATATGCATGGAAGTTGGTTGTCTGTCGATAACAAATGGTGGTGGGATTTACTGTTATCTTTCAATGTAAAAGCGTTAAGTGAAAACTTGGGGATGGTTGTATTTTGCTTTTGGATACATCTTCCACTGATGATCATATTTTCTTTAGCATGTGCTTTGATTATTAATCGAGTTGGGTATCCAAGGTATTTTATTTACTCTGTGTTAGGTACTTCATTTTTTACATTTGTTGTGCTGCCATCACTGCCTGTTTTCGATGTGTTATTAGCTGGCGGGATGAGTCCATTACGTTTTATCGATATCTTTGTAAAAACACTCATGTTTCTGACCTTGTTTTTTGTTTTTAATATACTTGTGAAAAAGTGTAATAGGTTGAATTTATTGGGTTAATTTTATTTTCGAGATGTTTTGCTGACTGTGTTTATTGATTTATTTTAGGGATGATTTAAGAGTTTTATGAAAAAAATTAGTTTTTTGGGTATGAGCATAGTGCTTGCTTTGACAGTAGTTATCGGTCTTGCAGTTGATTTTATGGTTGAATTTAAGTCTGAATCGATTTTTATGCAGATGAATATTTTTAGCTTTAAATTATTGTTTTCTTTACTTAGCATGCTCTGTGTGCAGATTGCTATTGCAGTCACTTTTAATTTGAAACTGTTACCTATGCTTATAGGTAAAGATTATCCGTCAAATTACTTTAAATGGTCTAAATTTCGACTTATAGAAGTTTTATTTTTATTTAACTTATGGGCTATGGGTCATCTTCAATATTTCACCGTCGTAATAGTTAATTTCGCTTTGGTTGAGTTGATACACTTATATTTAGTTTATAAAAGTATCAATAATAAGCTCGAGTCTACTATATAAATTAGTAAGTTGAGGACAATAAGGCGTGTGGAGTTGGCATAACTCTTTCAATGCGAAAAGTTAACTCTAATCTTACAGAAGTTCACCGATCCCCTGCGAAGTTGTCGAAATACGCAGATAAAAATGCCGTGGCGACATCATGGATGATGGCGCAGGCTCGGGGGCACATGGATGTGCCATCTGAGCCGTTAGGCGATTTTTATTGGAGTATGAGACAGGTAACTAATGCATGTAACTTCGCTAGGGGCGTCTTGGAGAATCCAAGGAGGATAGGACGAGCAGTCCTCCTTGGTCGGGTGTGGGGTGAAGCCCCACGACCTTGATTTTAACTTTCTAAAGTAAAAAATTAGGGGCGATAACTCGCCCCTTAACTTTGCCCATTTATAAAGTTGCTTAAATTCAGTTCGGGCAACTTACTGAGTAAACATGATTACTCGGGATCATAATCCAACACTGGCGCCAGCCACTTCTCAGTCTCTGCGATAGTCATCCCTTTACGCTTCGCATAATCTTCCACTTGATCGCGGCCTATGTTACTCACGCCAAAGTAGCGGGATTTCGGGTGGGCGAAATACCAGCCCGATACTGCCGCTGTGGGGAACATGGCGTAGCTTTCGGTGATGTTCAAGTTGATGGTTTCATCGGGCTTGAGCAAGTCCCATAACAAGCCTTTTTCTGTGTGGTCTGGGCAAGCTGGGTAACCCGGTGCGGGGCGTATGCCTTTGTATTTCTCGCGGATTAAGGCTTCGTTACTTAACTGCTCGTCGGCCGCATAACCCCAAAACTCTTTACGTACCCGTTCGTGCATCCGCTCGGCAAAGGCTTCGGCTAAACGGTCGGCTAAGCATTTGAGCATGATGGCGTTGTAGTCGTCGTGGTTGGCTTCAAAACGTGCCACATGTTCGTCTATGCCATGGCCAGTGGTCACCGCAAAGCCGCCCATGTAATCGGCGACGCCAGAGTCTTTTGGCGCAACAAAGTCGGATAGGCAGAAGTTGTCGTTACCGACACGTTCAAGCTGCATCCGCAGGTGATGTGTGGTCATTTCGACTGTGGTGCGCGACTCATCGGTATAGAGCTCGATATCGTCGTAATTCACGGTATTGGCTGGGAATAAGCCGATAACCGCTTTCGCCGTGAGCCACTTTTCTTCGATGATTTGTTTGAGCATGGCCTGACCATCGGCGAACAGCTTTTGCGCCTCGACGCCGACGACTTTATCTGTGAGGATTTCAGGGTAATGGCCGTGCAATTCCCACGAGCGGAAAAACGGTGTCCAGTCGATACGCTCGACTAAATCTTCTAACGGATAATTATCAAACACTTGGCGACCGAGCACGTTTGGCGTGAACGGGGTGTAGTTGGCCCAATCGTGTTGGCAGCGGTTTTCACGGGCCGCTTCGAGTGACACTATCTCTTTGCGCTTGGCTTGGGATAGACGCTTAGTGCGCATGTCGTCGTATTCAGCATAGGTTTCGTCTATGGTCGCTTGGCGTGTTTCGTTGTTGATGAGCTTACTCACCATAGGCACGGCGCGGGAGGCATCGGCGATATAAATGGCGCCATGGGGATAATGGGGCGCAATTTTTACCGCTGTGTGGATTTTCGAGCAAGTCGCGCCGCCGATAATCGCCGGAATGGTTAAGCCTTCACGATGGAAGGTTTTCACGTTATGCACCATTTCGTCCAGACTCGGAGTGATGAGGCCTGACATGCCGATGATATCGATATTGTGTTCTTTCACTGCGTCGAGAATTCGCTCCACCGACACCATCACACCTAAATCGAATACCTCAAAACCGTTACAGGCAAGCACCACGCCGACGATATTCTTGCCAATATCGTGCACGTCGCCTTTTACCGTCACCATCAAGATCTTGCCGTTAGATTGGCCTTCGACCTTTTCTAGCTCGATATAAGGGTTTAAGTAGGCCACGGCTTTTTTCATCACCCGCGCCGATTTCACCACCTGCGGCAGGAACATCTTGCCCGAGCCGAACAAGTCGCCGACCACGTTCATGCCGTCCATCAAGGCGCCTTCAATCACATCCAGCGGACGTTTCGCTTCTTGGCGAGCGGCTTCGGTATCTTCATCGATAAATTCGGTAATGCCTTTCACTAGCGCATGAGATAAGCGTTGGCTCACCGGCCAGCTGCGCCATTCTAAATCTTCTTTCTTGCCCACCTGCGCGCCATCACCGCGGAATTTCTCTGCGATTTCAAGTAACTGCTCGGTATTACTTGAGCCTTCAACTGGGCAGGGCAAGTTAAGCACCACGTTTTCGACCCGCACTTTAAGCTCAGGATCGATATCGTCGTAAATGGCTAACTGACCCGCGTTGACAATGCCCATGTCCATGCCGACTTTGATGGCGTGGTAGAGGAATACGGCGTGGATCGCCTCGCGCACTGGGTTGTTACCGCGGAACGAGAACGACACGTTCGACACGCCGCCCGAAATCATTGCATGGGGCAGGGTCGCTTTAATCGCTTTTATGGCATCAATAAAATCGACGGCATAGTTGTCGTGTTCATCAATACCCGTGGCGATGGCGAAGATATTTGGGTCGAAGATGATGTCTTCGGGCGGAAAGCCGACCTTATCGACCAGTACGCGATAGGCGCGGGTACAAATTTCGATTTTACGCGCCTTAGTGTCGGCCTGACCTTGCTCGTCGAATGCCATGATAATGGCCGCCGCGCCGTAGCGTTTCACTAAGGTGGCTTGCTCAATAAACTTGGCTTCGCCTTCTTTGAGGGAAATAGAGTTAACTATGCCCTTGCCTTGAATACATTTGAGGCCAGCTTCGATCACTTCCCACTTAGAGGAGTCGATCATAATAGGTACGCGGCTGATGTCGGGCTCAGAGGCAATCAAGTTCAAAAACTTGTGCATGATCTCGGCGCCATCGAGCATGCCTTCGTCCATGTTGATGTCGATGATTTGCGCGCCGCTTTCGACCTGCTCGCGGGCGACATCGAGCGCTTGCTCAAACTTGCCTTCTTTGATCAACTTTAAAAACTTAGCCGAGCCTGTGACGTTGGTGCGCTCACCCACGTTAACGAACAGGGATTGGGCGTCGATAGTCAGTGGTTCCAAACCTGCCAAGCGGCAAGCGACTGGAATGTCCGGCAAAATACGCGGGTCATGACGGCTCACCGCTTCGCGGATCACGCGGATATGTTCAGGCGTACTACCACAACAACCGCCGATAATATTGAGCATGCCTTCGCGCGCCCAATCTTCGATCACATTCGCCATGTCTTCTGGGGTTTCATCGTAACCGCCAAACTCGTTCGGCAGGCCTGCATTCGGATGCGCCGACACATAACACTCACTGATGCGGGATAATTCTTCCACATAGGGGCGTAATTCTTTTGGCCCAAGTGCACAGTTAAGACCGATAGATAAGGGCTTGATATGGCGAAGGGAATTGTAAAAGGCTTCGGTCGTTTGGCCTGTCAGTGTGCGGCCAGAGGCATCGGTAATGGTGCCCGAAATCATGATCGGCAATCTGTCTTTAGAATGCTGACCAAATAAGTCATCAAATACCGATTCAATCGCAAACAGCGCGGCTTTGGCGTTTAAGGTATCGAATATGGTCTCGACCATAATGATATCCGCGCCGCCCTCAATCAGTGCCTTAGTGGATTCTTTGTAAGCAGTCACTAACTCATCGAAGCTGACGTTGCGATAGCCTGGGTCGTTCACATCAGGGCTAATCGAACACGTACGGTTAGTGGGGCCTAACACACCGGCGACGTAGCGTGGAATGCCTGTGGCAGCAAAGGCTTCATCACAGGCTTCACGGGCGAGTCGCGCGCCGACTAAGTTAATTTCGGCGGACAGCGACTGCATGTCGTAGTCGGCCATGGCGATAGTGGTGGCGTTAAAGGTGTTGGTTTCAATGATGTCTGCACCGGCATTTAAGTAGTCGGTGTGAATTTGTTTGATGATGTGAGGCTGTGACAAGACCAAGAGGTCGTTGTTACCTTTGACGTCAGTGTGCCAATCTTTAAAGCGTTCGCCGCGATAGTCCTCTTCTTCCAGCTTGTAGCCTTGGATCATAGTGCCCATGGCACCGTCTAAGATCAGAATGCGCTCTGCAAGCTGTTTGCGAATGTCTGCTAATATTTGGCTGGCTTTGGTTGAGGGTATCGTCATAAATAATTACCTTAAATACAGCTAAGTTAAGTCCAAAAATCGGCCATTGTTATGCTAAGTGCATTTTATTGTCGTCTGCCGACATTTTTTGAATACTTGTTCTTAAAAATTTGTTTTGGACATTTAAACGTATAGACGTCCATAATACGCGACTTATGATTGTCAGGGCAAGATGAAAGTCAAAGGCATTAGGAGCGAGAATCGAGAATCTAGAATTTAGGCCCTCGGCTTGAGTTCCTAGCATCTAGTCCCTAACTAAAAAGGCATATATGAAACAAGTTCGATTGTTATTGTTACGCCACGGTGAGTGTGAAGGCGGCGCTATCTTGCGGGGTCGTGTGGATGTGCCTTTAAGCAAAAAGGGTTGGCAACAAATGTCGGCTGCAGTTGAGTCACAGGCCAGCGTGTGTAGCGCGATTTATAGCTCGACTTCACGCCGCTGCGCCGATTTTGCCCACGCTTTTGCCGCCGAGCTGCATTCGACGGCGGCACAGATATCTGAGTCAAGGCCATTGCAGGCGCAGTGTTTGTCGGGTTTACAGGAAATTGATTTTGGTGATTGGGACGGTTGTCGGCTCGATGAACTGTATCAACAAGAGGGCGAACGCTTAGCGGCGTATTGGCAAGACCCTTGGCAAACTCCGCCGCCTAATGGTGAAACTATGGCAAGTTTTGAGTCGCGGGTGAATGGGACGATTGACCAGATACTCGCCGCCGAGTTTGAACGATTGACCCTTGACTCACATAAAATGGGTAATGAAAACAGTGCCATTAATGAAACCGCTGATAATATGCCTGCCACTCAAGTGTGGGTCGTGACCCACGGCGGGGTGATCCGTCACTTAATGGCGCGTGCCTTAGGGGTTGAACGGGCGGTGGGGTTTTATAGTCAACTCGATTTACCCGTGGCGGCCGTGGTGAGCATTAATGTGCTGCAAGATGAACAGGGTGCCTGCTATTGGCGTTTAGATTGGCCGAGTGGGCGCAGGTGTTGAGGCCTTATTTCACGACCTAGGAGTTATGGTTTAGGCGTGATCGTTTGGCGAGAATAAGCTGACATGAAAATATTCTGATTTAAACAGCATTGCCTAATGGGATAGATGTAGGATAATGCTTTTCCCTGACGTTTGAACGAGATAGCGTATTACATGCGCAATGAGTGATAACGTCGCAGAAATAGGTGTTGGGAATAGACTCTCTTTGTTCGAATCGCTCCGCTGTTTTAATTAATAGTGGCGTTGTTAACAAAGAGCATATCAACCCAAACATAATAGGGAATCGGGGAGCTGCTCGTCAGTCAGCCCGAACTGTGCCCGCAACTGTGAGTAGTTTAAAGAAGCACCTAGATTCTAGATTCTAGATTCTAGATTCTAGAGCCTAGCTCCTTCTTTTCTACAAGTCAGGAGACCTGCCTATTTCTGTTATCGCTGCGTGCAGCCTTAGTTCTCGAGCGGGTGACTCGAGGGAGCAGATGACAATGTGTACAACCTTTTTTTATACAGGTTTGGACTCGATAGGAGCGCCGCTTAGGTGAAACTTTCTGCAATCCAAACTAACAGCCCCGTGAATGACAGTGACACTAACCCGTCATTGAGCCCATCAGTCGCACTTAATGTGAGCCAGTTGAGCTGGTGTATCGATGGCAAAACCATACTTTCCAATATTAACTTTACGCTGCCAACGGGGCAGATGCTGGGGCTGATTGGCCCTAACGGTGCGGGCAAGTCTAGCTTGCTGCGCTGTTTGTATCGGTTTGTTCGCCCGACTCAGGGCAAAATTACCCTTTTTGATCAAGATATTGAGCGCTTGTCGCCCAAGGCGTTTGCCTGTCGCGTCGCCGTAGTACAGCAGGATACACCGCACTATTTTGACCTCACCACAGAGCAATTGGTCAGCATGGGCTTAACGCCCCACAAGGGTATGTTCGATACCAATTCGAGCTGTGATACTGAGCGTATTGCTAAGGCTTTAGAGAAAGTCGGCTTGAGCCATAAGATGCACCAACAATATGAACACTTATCCGGCGGTGAAAAGCAACGCGCCTTAATTGCCCGCGCCATAGTGCAGCAGCCGCAGCTTTTAATCCTCGATGAGCCAACGAACCACCTCGATGTGCGCTATCAAATTCAAATCCTCGAATTGGTGCGTAGTCTTGGCATCAGCGTGATTGCCTCTATTCATGATCTTAATTTAGCCAGTGCCCTGTGCGACAGTTTGTTGTTGATCCATAACGGGGAAGTCAGCGCTATGGGGACGCCAATCGAAGTATTAACCGAGGCGCGAATTGGCGATGTGTTTGGCGTGTGTGCTCAGGTATCGCCCCATCCACAACATAAAAAGCCCTTAATCAGCTATTTTTATGGTTACCACCATGTAGATCATGGCCTGAACGAGCGAGGCGAGGGTGGATGACTCAGGGGAGTAAAAAATATTTCATCTCATATTTGGGGCGTATCGTGACACCGTTGACGAGACAACAACTGATGCTGCTCGTATTAGGTATCATCACTTTGATAACACCTATTGCCGCGACGAGTTTTGGTGCGGCGAACATCAGTTTTACGGATGTTATTCAAGTGTTTATCAATAAGGCGACGAACCTCACCCAAGCCAATGGCATGACTGAGCGCATTGTGATGGAGCTCAGGTTGCCGCGCATTTTACTGGCTTTTGTGGCGGGTGCGGGTTTGTCACTGGCGGGCAGTGTGTTGCAAACCGTGACTCGCAATCCGCTCGCCGATCCCTATTTGTTTGGCATTAGCTCAGGCGCGTCCTTTGGCGCTGTGGTGATGTTGACCTTATTCACTGGCTCTGGATTTTTTGATAATGCGGGCATGGCGGCATATTCTGGGCTTTTTAGCGGTTCGGGTGCCTTGTCTGGATTACTTTGGTTTAGCTTACCCTTGGGCGCTTTTATTGGCGCGAGTTTATCGGTGTTGATAGTGCTTGCCTTGTCTGGGCTCGGGCTTAATAGTCAAGTGGAGCGCATGTTGCTCTCTGGTGTGGCGACCTCCTTTATGTTCGGCGCATTAACGAGTCTGCTGCTGTATTTCGCCAGTCCGCAGGCGACAGCCTCTGTGCTGTTTTGGAGTTTAGGCAGTTTTGCAAAGGCCAGTTGGTCCTTGTTAGTACTGCCGACACTGGTGATTGGTGCGAGTTTATTCATTATTTTAGGCATGAAACGGCAGATCATGGCGTTGCAGGCGGGGGATGAAACGGCGCATACCTTAGGGGTGAATGTGCCTAAGCTGCGGCTCAATATGTTGCTGCTCTGCTCCTTGATTACCGCTATTTTGGTGGCTACTTGCGGCGGTATCGGTTTTGTCGGGTTAATGATCCCCCATACAGTACGCATGCTGTTTCCCGGTCGTCAGCCGATTTTATTAACGGCGCTGGTGGGCGGATTATTTATGGTGTGGATTGATGTATTAGCGCGCTGTTTATTGGGGAATCAAGAGTTGCCCGTGGGCATTATCACGGCCGCCATAGGTAGCATGTTCTTTTTGCTGATTTTGCGTAAGCGTAGAGTCATGTCGTAAGTGCAGACTGACGGGATAATCAGTATTTCTGTTGATATCCCACCCGCGATTGGAAATGCACAATTGGACATGTTCGTCATAGACGCGGGATGCGTTGTGGTTATTTAATGTAGATTACAAAGTGGAGTGTGGATGTCTCAGTCAGCCGTGTCTTTTCAAATAAGCCCTGTGAGTAAAGCGCAGGATCTGGTGATTCTGCAGAAAATTGATCTTAAGACTAAGCCGCCCGGTGCCTTAGGTCAGCTCGAATCCTTAGCCTTGCAGATTGCCCGCGTGCAAGCGACTGATTTACAACAAACGGAGCAGCCACAAACGGATGTGCTCAAAATAGTCCATCCAACCATGTTAGTGTTTGCGGGGGATCATGGCATTGCCGCAGAAGGCGTGTCGATTGCCCCTAGCGAAGTGACTCACCAAATGGTGCAAAACTTTGCCCATGGCGGCGCGGCGATTAACGTTTTTTGTCGGCAGGTGGGCTTTAAGCTCGAAGTGATCGATTGCGGTATTTTAACGCCAGTTGAAGGGGGTGAAGGCATTATTGATCAACGTCTTGGTGCTGGAACGGGTGCAATCCATTTAGAGCCCGCGATGGCGCTTGAAACCGTCGATAAAGGCTTTGCTATGGCGCGCGATTTGATTGAACGTCACCATCAAGCGGGTTGTAACTTAGTCGCCTTTGGCGAAATGGGCATAGGCAATACCTCCTCTGCTGCGGCCATTATGGCGGCGATCATGCAGCTGGATGTGATTGATTGTGTCGGCCGTGGTACTGGCATTAATAGTGAAACCTTAGAACGTAAATTGATGCTGATTGAGCTTGCGTTATTGCTGCATCAAAGCGCCTTAACTGGGCCTAAGTCAGTGTTAGCTTGCCTAGGAGGTTTTGAAATTGTGCAGATGACGGGAGCTATGTTAGCTGCCGCTGAACGTAAAATGCTGGTGGTCGTGGACGGTTTTATCGCGACAGCGGCAGCATTAGTCGCGGTGCAAATCGCCCCTAATGTGCGTGATTATTTGATTTTTGCCCATCAATCCGATGAGCAAGGTCATCTGCGAATGTTAGAATTTTTGCAGGCTAAACCTTTATTATCCCTAGGGCTGAGATTAGGCGAAGGTACGGGGGCTGCGTTGGCATTACCGCTTATTCAAGCCTCAGTAAATTTTTACAATCAAATGGCGAGTTTTAGTGATGCGGGGATTGAGGCTGTTGTATGATG
This sequence comes from Shewanella sp. ISTPL2, assembly GCF_013283205.1. Lineage (NCBI taxonomy): Bacteria > Pseudomonadati > Pseudomonadota > Gammaproteobacteria > Alteromonadales > Shewanellaceae > Shewanella > Shewanella sp. ISTPL2. The sequence continues at coordinate 1,901,634 of NZ_JAAPAV010000001.1, forward strand.
TGCTCTGCTAAGTCGCTTATTTTACTTATTTAAAATAATAGCTTTTTAGCCAACCGTTTTAATTTTAAACCTTGCAGCAAGTGTGAATTCACTAAGGATGCTTTATGTCAGAACGCGAAAGCTGGCACAAAGAGATAGATTTATTTTTAGTTGCCATGGGCTATTTTACCCGCATTCCTATGCCTAAGTGGGTCGAAGTCGATAGCGATAAGTTGAATAAGGCCAGCCGTTATTTCGGTCTCGTCGGTCTTCTGGTCGGTTTGTTAAGCGCCATAGTGTTTTGGCTGACGCAGAACTGGCTCCCCGCTGGCGTTTCTGTTCTTTTAGCTATGTTGGTTGGCGTCTTGCTCACGGGCGGATTCCACGAGGATGGCCTAGCCGATACCTTCGACGGTTTTGGCGGGGGTTGGACGGCTGAAGACAAGCTGCGGATCATGAAAGACTCGCGCCTTGGCAGTTATGGCGCACTGGCACTGATGTTGGCCCTGCTGCTGAAATGGCAGTTGTTAGTCGAGTTGGCCCTGTACGATCCTGTCGTGGCGGGTTCAGCACTTATCGTCGCGCACACTGTGAGCCGTGTGGTATCAGCCAGTATCATTTTTAGCGAAAAGTATGTCCGCGATGACGAGACCAGTAAGTCTAAGCCGCTATCGCAACATCAAGGCATTAATGAGCTGCTTATCCTGATCGCCAGCGGCGTATTAGTGCTGCTATTCCTCAAGGGGTTAGCGGCATTATCATTGCTATTGGTGATGATAGGACTGCGCCGTTTGATCATAGTGATCTTTAGACGCCAGATTGGCGGTTACACGGGTGATACCTTAGGCGCGGCGCAGCAAATATCTGAAATCGTGTGTTATTTTGTATTGCTCGTTGTGGGTAACATTCTGTGATCCACCTCGTCCTAGGCGGCGCCCGTAGCGGTAAGAGTCGCTACGGCGAAGCCTTAGTGCGTCAGTACACTGCGCTCGGCTTCGATGCATGCTATGTGGCGACGGCGCAGGCGCTAGATGATGAAATGGCGACACGTATCGCCAAGCATCAAGCGGGACGATCGGACGATGGTATCGAATGGCAATTGTTTGAAGAGTCGCTCGCCCTCACTGCACTGCTAAAACGGTTAGCAAAACCTGGGCGAGTGATTTTAGTAGACTGTTTAACCCTTTGGCTAACGAATCAATTACTTGCATCGAACGTTAACATCGATGATGAACCCGCGCCGACTGAGTGGAATGCGACTGACTTTGCCGTTTCCACCTTTGGCAATTCAACCTCTGACGATAAAGCTTATGCGAGTTGGCAGGCCGAGAAAACCGCTTTTGTGGATTCCCTTGTCGAGCTTGAGGGAGTGGTGATTTTGATCAGTAACGAAGTCGGTTCTGGCATAGTGCCCTTAGGTGAGTTGAGCCGACAATTTGTCGATGAAGCAGGCTGGTTAAATCAAGCCGTGGCGACCTTAGCGGACAATGTCACCTTAGTGGTCGCCGGTTTACCCTTAGCATTGAAACCACTTTAGACTTTGGGCTCAGTCCACGTTTTAAGCTTAAGTTGCATACTTAAGTGATTTTTAGACTGAGCTGTTATGTTAATGACTGCAAACTAGAATAAGCCTTTTAAACCTATGTCCTCTCCAAACACAGACAACACAGCCTGTGCTAATGCACTCGATACCGCTGACACACCTGTAGTTAATACGCTTGCGGTTAATTCACCTCGGCGCGCGGCAGTCTTGATGGTGCAGGGCACTACATCGGATGCGGGCAAGAGCACCTTAGTCGCAGGCATTTGTCGTTTGCTCGCTCGTCAGGGGATTAAGGTTGCGCCCTTTAAGCCGCAAAATATGGCGCTCAATAGCGCTGTCACTATTGATGGCGGCGAGATTGGCCGCGCACAGGCCTTGCAAGCCGTGGCCTGTTATCTTGAGCCCCATACCGATTTTAATCCCATACTGCTTAAACCAAGCTCGGACACGGGCGCGCAAATTATCGTTCATGGCAAAGCCCTGACAACACTCGAAGCCTCGGCCTTTTTTGGGCCTAAATCTAAGGATTATAAGGCAATGGCGCTTGGCGCTGTGCTGGAATCCTTCGAGCGATTGACGGCCCAGTATCAAACCATAGTGGTTGAAGGCGCGGGCAGTCCGGCGGAGATCAATCTGCGCGAGGGCGATATTGCCAACATGGGATTTGCCGAAGCCGTAGATTGTCCTGTGATTATCATTGCCGATATCGATAAAGGTGGCGTATTTGCCCATTTGGTCGGGACCTTGGCCTTGTTATCAGAATCCGAACAGGCGCGGGTAAAGGGCTTTGTGATCAACCGTTTCCGTGGCGATATTAGCCTGCTGCAATCAGGGCTCGATTGGCTGGAAGCTTATACTCAAAAACCTGTTTTAGGCGTGTTGCCTTATCTGCATGATTTACATCTCGATGCCGAAGATGCGCTGATAAGCTCGCCGACTAAAGGCGCTAACAGCCGCTTAAAAGTGCGGGTATTAGTGTACCCAAGGATCAGTAATCACACGGATTTTGATCCGCTGCGGCTGCATCCCGATATTGATTTTGATTATGTGTCGTTGCAAACCCAAGCCGCGAGTCACGCCACTCATTTGCCCGCCGCCGATGTATTGATCTTACCCGGCAGTAAGAATGTGCGCGCCGATTTGGCCTTTTTACGCCAGCAAGGTTGGGATAAGGATATTGCCACTCACCTGCGTTACGGCGGCAAAGTGCTTGGTATTTGCGGCGGTTACCAAATGTTAGGCCAAAGCATTGCCGATCCCTTAGGCATTGAAGACAATGCGGGTGATACCGCAGGACTTGGCTACCTGCCGCTGAGCACAGAACTCAAAGCCGAAAAACAGTTACGACGAGTGAGCGGTGAGCTAACGTTACTTGGGGAAAAGGTTGCTGTGCAGGGCTATGAAATCCACTGCGGTGAATCAAGCTATCTTATCCCTAAGCTTGAACAAACGAATGCGCCCTTGCAGTTAATCCCAGAATCGACAAGCTTAGCTGCGCCAGCGATGAGTTTTGCCGATGGCCTGCAAAGCGATGACGGGCAAATCTTAGGTACTTATTTACATGGGCTATTTGATAGCCCAGATGCCTGTCAGCTGATTTTGCGCTGGGCGGGATTAAACGATGCTAAGGCGATAGATATCAATCAAATACGTGAGCAGCAACTCGATCGTTTAGCCGATGTGTTAGCTGAGCATTTAGACATGCAAAAATTACAGCCAATTTTAGAAGCATAAGTTTTAGAAACATAAGTTTTAAAAGCAGACATTTTTAGCAGCAGAGTGAAGAGAAGACCATGACAGCACAAAACGACAATGAACAAGCGCAAATCAAGGCCGAACGCCACAAGGCTCGCCAACAGAAAGTGAAAGCAGGTGTGGATGCTAAAATTGCAGCCGCCCAAGAGGAGAAGGGGATTCTGCTGGTGTTAACCGGTAACGGTAAAGGCAAATCGACCTCAGGTTTTGGCACTGTTGCCCGCGCCGTCGGTCACGGTAAAAAAGCCGCGGTAGTGCAATTTATCAAAGGCACTTGGGAGTGCGGTGAGCGCAATTTACTCGAAGGTGCAGGGGTTGAGTTTCATGTAATGGGCACAGGTTTTACCTGGGAAACCCAAGATAAAGAAAAAGATACCGCCGCCGCTGTACTCGCTTGGGAAGCCGCCGAAAAGCTGCTGCAAGATGAGTCGATTGACTGCGTGATGCTCGATGAGCTGACCTACATGGTGAGCTATCACTATCTGGATGTGGAACGTGTGCTTAGCGCACTTAAAAATCGTCCACCCATGCAGCATGTGATTATTACGGGCCGCGCTTGTCATCGCTCGATTATCGAGCTTGCAGATACTGTCAGCGAAGTGCAACCGTTGAAACACGCATTCGAAGCGGGTATCAAGGCACAGCAAGGTTTTGATTATTAAACTGAGCGTGTTGTTATCATCATAAAGCGATATTTTTTATATCCATATTGGGCTGATAGTAAATGGCGGCCATACCGCCAACGATCACTGTTGCAACAATGGCAATCTTAACGACCATTGAGCTGTTTATCTGGTGAAAAGTTTTTGTCTCAAAGCAAGATAACTTTGTCGTCAGGTGGTTGGATGAATTGTCATTGCTTCCCCAGTGACTCGCCGTCTATTTCTTTCAAAATAAGCATCCATGAGGGCTCGACGGCGGCATCTGCTGCATATGGAAGTGCGAATGCCGCGATCACATGGATGTGAAATAGCGGCCATGTCGCCAACGGTCACAGGTACACCAATGCCAATCTTAGCGATTATTGAACTGTTCATTTGCCTAAAAGCTTTTGCCCCAAAGCAAGATAACTTTGTCGTCAGGTGGTTGGATTAATTGTCATTGCTTCCCCAGTGACTCGCCGTCTATTTCTTTCAAAATAAGCCTCCCTGAGGCTCGGCGGCGGCATCTGCTGCATATGGAAGTGCGAATGCCGCGATCACATGGATGTGAAAGAACGGCCATGCCGCCAACGGTCACTGTTGCAATAGTGACAATCTTAGCGATTATTGAACTGTTCATTTGCCTAAAAGCTTTTGCCCCAAAGCAAGATAACTTTGTCGTCAGTTGTGCTGCGTGAATTGGCATTGTTTCCCCAGTGACTCGCCGTAAATATATCCCTATAGGCTCGACGGCGACATCCATGTCGCCAACGGTCACTGTTGCAACAATGCCAATCTCAACTAACACTTCTGCTGTTCGTTTAGCTAAAAGCTATTGCCCCAAAGCTTGCTAGCATTCATTTAGTGAGTCGAAAACGGACGAATAAATTGCCCTACAAAATCTCATCTATTTAACGAATGTTTGGCCCTACCGTAAAGCGACTAACAATGTATGGGTACAGTCGTATTTAAATTTAGATGCTTTTGAGTGTTTTTAAGCTCATTTTTTTACGCGTTTATCCAGCATGAAATTAACAAAACCCTTTAAAATCATTTGTATATATTTTTCCAAAATTAGTTAATAGGTTTGGAAAACGCGCATGCGCGTTTTTCCGGATGGTGTATTTGATAAAAAACTGATAAGTTCTTTGCATACAGGTAGTTAACTGTGCGCATTTTCACTGGTCTAATGAGGTAAACGCGCATGCGCACTAATAAAATGTTATGAGCTATGACCACTGATAGAGAAAGTGCTGAATACTGGTACGGTGAGTTAATCGAAGGGCTTCGCCTGATATCTAGCGAATTTGAGGTTCAAGAAAGACGTTTGCCTGAATTTGTGCACCTTCCTGATGAAGTTCTTAATGCAGTATCGTTGGATACTTTAGGGTTGGTTGTTAGTGCTGGTTTATTGTCGAAAGAACAATATTCTAAAGTACAAGTTCTAGACGAGGCATTAGAGAACATTGAATTGCCATCGGATTACGAAGAAATGATTGAGCAAATGAAATCCGGCGATGATTTTAAGGCACTAAGGTTGCATGCTCGAGATTTACTAACCTGTCTAAATCAACCATACATGGAGCCTAATATAAGTGCTATTTACGTTAAAGGCTCATAACAAGGTGCTCAAGAGCCGACGCGCGAAAAGCGCGCGCGTCTTAGCACGGCGTTATATTTCTAAGGTAAGTTATGATCTTTCCCAAGTTTAAATACCATCCCGATCCGATAAAAACTGGGAGTATAGTAGAGAGTAAAAACTCATGTGATTGCTGCAAGCATCAGCAGGGGTACGTTTACTCAGGTTCTATTTATAGTAAAAATAGGCCAGACTCAATCTGTCCTTGGTGCATTGCCGATGGTGGTGCAGCTAAAATGTTCNAGCGAAAGTGCTTTCGATGAATTGCTTCACCGAACTCCTGGGTTTTCAAGTTATCAAGAAATTGAAGGACGCCGCTACGTTAGGCATACAAAATGAGCCGTAGATACCTTAATCTTCAAGAAGCTGAGTCGGCGCTTAAGCGAGGAAAAGCAGTTGAGTGCTTTCTTGGTGGCTGTGAACGGGATGGCCGTGCTGGTATTCAGTGGCTAAGCGTTCGAGTTTCCAAATCCGAAATAGATGTTTCAGTTTACGAAACTGCTGATTTGGGTGATGAATCATTCCTTGATATTTATGAGTTTGGTCCACTAGATCCAGATCTAGAGGATGCGAATGAGGTCAAATCATTCACTTCATTTGGCCAAGCGATAGAGTTTATTGAGCAATGATTCGCAGGATCATCTGAAAGGTTATTGAACGAGTTTATGATTCAAGCTGAATATGCCGACTATATTTCGAGGGGCCGGAAGTAGAAATGCCTAACAATCGCAGGCATAGCGACGGCCTTTTCGTTGCGGCTCCGCCTTCACTACAAAGCCGCGCGTGCTGCGGACATTAGCTTTATGGATAAATCGATGCTTTTAGAAAAATTGCAGAATTCGTTAAGAGATGCATTTCAAGAATGTATAAGTTCAAATTATTCTAAGCCTAGATTATTTCATGCAGCTAGAAGTAAAGCTTGGGTGAAAAACATCGCAGCATCATTTAGAGAAGAATATGTTCAAACTGAATACAGAGTTTTTTCAGCAGATTATTCTAATAATAGAAGCGAATTTAAATTAAATGAATTGCTTTTTGATATTAGTGTTGTGAATGTTAAATCTATACCTTCTGCGTCAAACAAGAAGCAGCTAATCTATGTGAATAAAATGGAATGGGCTATTGAAAGTGAATTTCAAAGAAGCGATAGTCGCGCTTCTATAATCGATTTTAGTAAATTGGCCATGGCTCGATCAGAAAATAAGCTATTGATACTCTCTCAAAGTAAAAGTATAAAAAATTGGGCGTTATCAATACTGAGTGGTGCTGTACCGGAAGATGGTGATAATTACTTCTTAGCATTTGTACCTCATCCTGAAAGTTGGGATGAAGACATGAAAGTGGAACTATATTCTCATGGTAAAGATGGCTGGGAAGCAAGAAGCTAACAAGGCAAGGCACAAAACCTCCAGCGTGTGCTCGCGGCGTTAAATGGACAGCATGAACATCGAAGCCCTTAAGCAAATTTTGCAGTCATGGATCGCTGAAGGTTACGCCGAAGGTGAATTGTCGGTGGAGCCCGAATGGTATGTTCTGTGGCATCCCGAAGAAATAGAAGAATTTAACCGTGATTACCAGCTACCCGAGTACGCGCCGGGGTTCGTAACATTCGGTGGTAATGGTGGTGGAGAGCTTCTGGTAGTAAACGATGAGGGTGAGGTGTTTTATTTGCCCGCAATAGGGATGGCACCTGATACGGCAATAAAAGTTGCAAGTAGCCTGCAAGATTTCAAAGGCTACATGCAAAAATGAGCAAGCCATTTAATAAACTGCTGTTGTCGCCCCGTCGGGGCTGGGACGGCCTTTCCGCCGCTGCGCGGCTACAAGTCCGCCCCAAAGCCGGGCGTTAGGTGCCTCCCTTGAAGTTTAAACCACCACACTATGAGTTTGTTCTCGATATAGCTTTAGAAATGACCAATACAGATAATAATCAGTCATATTGGGCTTCTTACAATCAACTCAGAGATGTGTGTGAAAAACATGAAGGTACTATTTTAGATCATGCTTTTCAGTGGGAAACACTGGCAGATTTTACTTCGGACAAATCTGAAGCGATTAATCTCTATTTAAAAGCATTGGCTTTAGCAAAAAATAGCGAAGAACAAGACTATATTGCTTCTATATCGTTTGGGCTTGCTGAGTTGTATTTAGATTTAGGTCAAAATGAAAAAGTTAGAATTTATATTGATACTGCCAACGATGCATCTGAACAAACTTCGGATTTATCCTTGAGGACTGAAATTGTTGATTTTTTACTCAGTTTTAATCAAAATGCCACCTAACAAGCCAATGTTGCTGGGACTTTTACTCGCTGGTGCTTCGTACCAAAACACTCACAAACGCCGCAAATTGGGGCGTTAGCAGCCTAAAAGGATTTGAGCTTTGAATCAGATTGGAAAAAAACTCTGGAATTTAGGGGCCGCAATATTTTGGGGTGGGGTTGTAATTACAACAATTCTATATTCCTTCATGTACTTGATGAGTACAGCATGTTCTACAGATGAATACGAAGAACTTTATTCTCCTAATGGGGAGTTGCGAGCGGTAGTTATAATGACTGGCTGTGGTGGTTTTTCTAGTCCCCAAACTCAGATATATGTAGAACGAATAAAAAATAAATCTTTATCTCCATTCTCGTTAAAAAAAACTGATGCTTTGATTCGCTTAGATGGAAAACCTGACGATGTAAGTTATCAAATTGAATGGGAAACTAATGAAAAATTTGTTATTTCAAATTTTGATTTCTCCAAGATGATGGCATTTAAAAATCAATCTTGGGGTACTGAATTACCAAGAATTTATTTTGCAGTAAACGGCAGCTAACAAGCTGTTAAACAAGAATAAAATACAGTTGTCTTTTGGGAGTTTTATGCTTAGACGGATTATTTATATATCAATAATACTCGCGATAGGTGTCCTCATAGGCTGGTTAGCGAATACTTATGTTAATGGCGCGGATATTAGAAAAGCATATACATCAAGCACAATCTCAGGAATAGTGAATGACTTCGAAATTATTGGTTCGCTTGATGAGCAAGGCTTGTTCACTGATAAGATAAAAGAGCAATACAATAAAAAGTTTAATTCGACTGTATTCTATCTTATGTTTCTTAAACCCAATTACACGGAACTTACGGCGAACCCAACTCAAACACTGTGCAGATTAGTAGAATATCAATCAAAATACGGAATTGAGCTTAATTCCGAAACGGATAAAGTAGTAAGTGACTATTTAATTCAAATTGAACCAGTAATCCGTAAAGAAATGGCTAGTATTCAAAGTTTTGCAGGTGGCAGTGGTTGTAATATCGGTGGAACACCTGCTACAAGTAAAGTCTGTCGTTATGACGACCCCGCTCGCTGTAGAAAAAATGAGACATAACAAGTTTATTAAGTTCGCCTAACGAGTTGGGTTGGGACGAGTATACAGCACGCGCCCCTTACAAAAGCGTTAATCATAGATTTTTTATCCGAAACTGACGAGTTAGAGTTAAGGCTTTAACTCGGAAATGTCAAAAAATGAGCTAGTAAATCACTCTGCACCAGCCTGATTCACGCGAGTCCCTAAAACCCGCCCTAGAGCCCAGTTTGCGGCTATTCTGTGGCGTTTTTGCTATAGAATTAATCAAACTCAAGAGAACTGATTAAGACCCAAATATGGGCCTGTTATTCCCATTCCGACTAGTTATATCGAGCGTTGATTAGTTTGTAGATAAAAGAGGTTGTAATAATAGAATAGCTAATTCGAATTTTACTAAACAGATTATTCATGTCCTCCGTTAAAACCTGCCACTAGTTCCCTGTATTGAGTTGTTAAATCTCTAGAGAACTGATCTAATCTCATGCAAATAAACAATATTGTATTTGTTTATGCTCGATGGTGACTGATTGTATTTAACCGCGGAACAACGGCGGCGCCCCCTCTCATTCAGTGAGTTTATAATTCACGGTAAAAGTGCACTTTAGGTGCGAATATGTTGCAATTTATAAACTCTGCTTCTATATCTGGTTTAATTTACTCTATATTTTGGTACTTATGGTGCAACTATGTCATCAAAAATAAACTGGCTTATTAATCATACGAGTCCTGGTGCGGTAGTGCTTCAGTCGTGGTTAACACAAAATGAGATCAACTCATCTTTGGTGAGAAAATATGTGCAGAGTGGTTGGTTGTACAAGATAAGTGCGGGGGTTTACGTTCGTCCTGAGCCAACACGCAAGTTACAGCCTCATTGGGTTGAAGCGCTCAAGGCTGTGAATGAGCAGCTAAAGCTTTCTGTTCACCTTGCGGGAGTCAGTAGTCTAACGCATCAAGGGCTTAGTCATTATCTTCAACTAAGCAGCGAGCAAGTTTGGGTTGGCTGTCAAAGTAAGCAGGCGTTGCCAAAGTGGTTCCGTGAATTGGAGGAGCAAAACTGGCTTTTTTATTCCAGTAGCAAGCTGACCCAAACGTTGGAAAAAGACTTTATTACTATAGGGGTGAACAATAGGGAGGTTAAGGCAAGTTGTGCGGAGCTTGCCGCCTATGAGGTCGTCAATGCCATTGGCAAACATATCAGTTTTGAGCATGCCGCGGAGCTGTTTCAAGGGTTAGTGAATCTCAGCCCACGTAAAATTCAGTCAATACTGAATCGAAGTGAAGCCGTACAAGCTAATCGCGTATTTCTCTTTTTAGGCCACTACTATCAACACCAGTGGAGCAAAAGGCTAGATGAGCAGCAAATCACGCTCGGTGCGGGAAAGCGTCAGGTGGTGGCTCATGGCCGTTACGATGGACGGTATCAAATAACAGTGCCAGTATCGTTTATTAAGACAGAAGAAAATCGATATGAATAAGTCATCGATATACTACCAGCAAGTGACGTTGCTTATTCGGATGCTGCCGCTCGTCGCCCAAGAGAAGGTATTTGCTCTAAAGGGCGGTACGGCTATCAACCTATTTGTACGCAACTTCCCACGCTTATCGGTCGATATCGATTTGGCTTAAATCCATTACAGTGATCCGCGCAATCGCGTAACTCAACTAATCGCCAGCAAGGCACCATGCTTAAATAACTGCAAACAGCGTTAGTATTGCCACCACGGATGATCATGACTGTGGATGCCGTAACTGCCTAAGGTAATGTCACCGCCAGCAGTGCCAGCGGTCACACTATCCGCACCATTGGCTCAGGAACGGTTGGCGATCACATCTACGTATAAGACGGCAGGATCCTAAACCGCACCCGACTTGCCATTTGTGGTGATTGAGGTTTACCTGCATACCAAATTTGTGCCCTTTCCTGCAACCTTAACCCAAGATATTGAAGGGTTTGTATTGGCCAAACTCTACGTTTGAATAGTAATACATTAGAATTACTAGGAAGATATTTACTCTATAAATAGGGGACTAACTCCGTGTAAGTCTATGAAAACAAAGAGTGCAGAAAACGCAAACTAGGTTAAAATTAGGTAATTTTCTAGGTTGATTTTTGCAAGATATTTTGATTTAAATACTTTAGTATCAAAGGTGTAGGCGGTTTTTAAAATCAATCATGGGGTGTCAGGGGGCGGAGGTTCGAATCCTCTCATACCGACCAAATTCCTCTTTTTATAAGAGTTAAAAAGCCTGCAAACTTAATCGTTTGCAGGCTTTTTTATTTTAGTGCGATTTTTAAATTCATTTTAGTCATACCAAAAGACTGAGGTATATGTATGGTAAAGTGTCTCCAGTTTGAATCATGAAAAAACATAACAAATATGGGCAGGCTGCGCGTAGCTGCGACTTTATCACAGTGTTGAATCACCCCGAGGTTTGATTGATAGGGGGGATGTATAAGTTGTATTGTTAAATAGAAATTTTCTGAAAGCTTTGGGTAATGCTTTGAAGATTCAGAAGTGGCATTTATTGGGAGCAAAAAATTAGTTGGACACACTTTTGTTCCCATCTTATGGTTGAATAAACTGCATTAAAAAACCCAAATACCACGCCAACAAAGACGCCCAAGTATAACCCCAAACTGCCATCAATAAAGCAGCGGAAGCCAGCCTTGGGTGAAAAGCGCTGGCGATAACTGGTGCAGAAGCCGCACCACCAATATTACACTGACTCGCGATCGCGAAGTACATGATAGGTAATCGAAAACATACAGTAAAAATAAATAAGATAATAATGTGTATAGAGAACCAAATAAGAGCGATACAAACGTAATAGGGCGCGGCGCTCAATGCGCTAATATCAAAGTTCAACCCCATCAACATTATCATGATATAGATAAAAAAAAGAGCTGCCTGCTGAGTTTCCTTGACTAACACATGTCTTGCATTTGTTAATGAAAATAATAATCCTAAAAAAGTTGCAATTAATACTGACCAAAAAAATTCAGAAGTAAGATTGTATTTAAATAAGTGTGGGAAACTATTAGCGATTCTTGTTGCAAGGAAGGATGATAATTTTTCACTGAAGAAAATTACAATGAAAAAAGTCAAGCTCAATATCAGAATCCAATAATAGCTTGTTTGTTTTCCTATCACTTTACGTTTGATGTCAGTGCAAAATATCGGTCTATAGCTTTTATCAGCTTTCAAGAAATCATCGATTTTATCTTGGCGTTCTGCAATGAAAAGTAATATAACCATCCATATACCGGAAAAAAGAATATTAATAGCCATCATTACCGCAAATACGGCATCACCGACACTGTGGATTTCTTTTACAGCCAATTGATTGGCGGTTCCGCCAAGCCAGTTTGCCATCAGTGTTGACATGCCTTTCCAGGCAGCATTATCTCCCTGCCAGATGAGTTCGTTCGGAAAAAATATAGAGCCTAACCATAGGCTTAATGGACCGCCAATACAGATGCTCACAGCACCTAGCACGTACATACCGAGAAGTTTTTTTCCCACTAAACTGAGAGCAAAGAAATCGGTACCTAAAATCAGCAAAAATAAACAACCGGGCATTAAGTGTGTTTTTGCCATTTCGCTAAGTTGACTATGACTTGCATCAATAATATTTAGCGAGCTAAAGATGGCAGGTAAGGTGTAGCACATTAGCATCAGTGGAAAAATACGATAAAATTGCTTAAAAAGTGTAATAGAGGATGTGTGTGTATAAAATAAACCACATAGTAAAAAGACTAAAAAAAATCCTATTCCAAGATCTGATGATATCAATTAAATTCACCTAGTAAGAATAGCGGGTATACATTATTTTACAGTAGCTTACTAAAGGCTAGGAAACTCATGCTTAATGCAGATAATTCTTCTCCTTCACGCTGAATTGACCAATAAGTTCGTTTATAATCCCATCCATCCACAGGTAATAAAATAAGGTCTTTTCTTGCTAATTCAGCGTCAATCGCTAATAGGGGTAATACACTCAAACCTATACCTGTTCCAATTGCCCTTTTAATAGAGCCAATGGTTGACATACAGATTTCATCACGAACGTGGATATTTAAGCTTTTTAATAACTGAATTGCACGAATTCGAGAGAACGATGATTCATGGTCGAATATCCACAATTGTTCACTAAGCCAAGATTTTGTATTTAAACCATTTGCAGCAGGATGAGTTACGCCACTCACAATGCAAAGATTATCTTGTAACCAATGCTCACAAATGAGATTTTTACTCGCGGGTTTAGCATCAATAAAGCCTAAGTCTAGTTCTTTTTCTGAAACCATTTTTTCAATAACTAAACTATTATCAATGACTAGTTTTATTTTTACATCGGGATATTGGTTCTTAAATAATGGAATTTTTTTAGATAATACATAGTTGCCAGCAGTCTTACTGCTCCCAATGGTTAACGTCCCCTTAATGCCATGTTCAGGGAATGAAAATATATTTTCTAACTCTTTTCCCTTGGACAGCATTTCATTAGCATAAGGTAATATTATTTCTCCATGCGCATTTACAACCAAACCTCCCGCCACTCGCTCAAATAATCTGCAGCCTAAAGAACTTTCTAATTCTTTAAGTGCCATACTTACAGCAGGCGTTGACATATGAAGTACTTTTGCCGCTTTTGAGATCTGCCTCTCAGAATGTATGGCTTTAAAGATCATCAATTGTCTTAATGTTATCCGCATCAAATGCTCCGCGAGGGGGAAATCAGTTATACTAGCAGTATAATAGTTTAAAACGATAAATAATTAACATGATAAATATCTGATTTTTATAAAGCGGCTATTTAGCCGCTTTATCCATAGAGGTTAAAATAGATATCTTGTAGATACAAAAATGAGAGTGTCATCAAACTCAGTATGTCCTTTGACGTCAGTATAGTCACCATCAAAATAGGAAATACCTACCCCAAAAGTCAAATCCTTTTGAGCCTTAAAATCAACGCCTACTGAATATTGACTTGCATCACTCTCTCTTAGTGTTTTTAGATCTGCTCCGGCATTTTTTGTCACTTTACCCAGCCCAGCATCATCTTTTAAATATTGAAATTTTATATCATATTTATTAATAGGAACAACCATACTTAACAGGTAGGAGTTACCTTTAATATTATCATAAATACTTGACTCAGAGCGCTGGTACATAGCCCCCAATTTTACGGATGAAATAGCAACACCACCCACCAGTCTTGTTGCCTCTAACTGGTTCAATCCATCAGCATAGGCTATTGAAATATAGTGACTATTCTTTTTAAATGCAGCATCGCCTAGGGAAAAACTAATTGCATAATTGTTTTGTTTATCAGAAAGTTCTGGATTTTTTTGATTAAAATCCTTTTCAAAAACATAACTAATACCCATAGTAACACCTGCGACCTTAGCGCTATTTAATGTTACCGAATCGCCTAATCTATCGTTACCTGCAATGATCATATTCATATCGCTTGAGGTAATATTAAATAAATCCACTTTACCTTCAGCACTTTTAAAAACGGTATCATTTCTTCCGAAAACAGCTGAACCATAGTTAGTTTTAAAACCTAAGTATGAGTTTCTCGGTTTGAAAATATTAGAATCATCGTTATCAAAGCTTTCTATCCCTGCTTCAAATTTATATAACAAGCTAAAATTATCATATACACTATACTCACCTTTAACGCCTAAATATGATGCATAATTTTCAAGGGAAAATCCATCAACTTTTTCGTTACCAGAAAGACCATTACTTGAGTTGGCCACACCAAGCCACAGTCTTCCATAAAAATCTAGTGGCTCAGATAAAGCTGGAGTTGAACAAATTAAAATTAAACTAAAACCAATATATTTAGTGTTTTTCATCGACATCACCTTTTTAGAATGTAAAAGCAATGCCATATTAGAGATTTAAGCAAACACATCTCCGCTTTAGATCACATCTAATCAACAAAAATATCGAGTTAAGCATAACTTAAAGTGTGTTAAGTTATATTTAACAATTTCAATTTATTGCTCAATGTCACTATTTAAAAAAATTAAGAAACTATCATCACGCCAAATCTTACCAAAATAAAAACTGGAGAATTGCATGAAGATAAAATACTTGAGTATTATTGTCTGTTCGATTTTAACTGCGTCATCATGGGCTGCTGATAATAAAAATGATTTAGCATCATTCCATAAAGATGTTAATGGTTGTAAAACCTGCCATACAGCACCTAATAAAGTGAGCGATAGCGAGACATTTGAAAATAAGCAATGTAAATCCTGCCATGGTGATTATGGGAAACTAGCAAATCCTAAACTAGAAATTGACCCACATTCTTCACATTTAGGTGATATTAATTGTACGTCTTGTCATAAAGGACATGAACAACCAAAGTTATATTGTAATGAATGCCATTCATTTAAAGGGCTTGACATGCCTTTTAATAAAGCAAAATCTAAAGAACCGTGGGACAAAGGTTGGGATAATGAAGCAATAAATAAAGCGATAGCTGCAGGTCCTAAAGAAACAACGGATGTGATTGTTGTTGGAGCCGGTAGTGCTGGGTTTAATGCTGCGATTGCAGCTAAAAAGGCGGGGGCTAACGTTATATTGCTTGATAAAGCACCATTTAGTGGTGGTAACTCTATGCTCGCCGCAGGCGGGTATAATGCTGTGGGTACAGTTCAGCAAAAAGATCATAAAGTCGATGATAAAATCGAATGGTATGTCGAAGATACAATGAAAGGCGGTCGATATGCTAACGACCCTAAATTGGTACAAATATTAGCGGAGCAATCGGCTGATGGCATTAAATGGTTAGAATCTTTAGGCGCCAATATGGATGATTTAAAACGCTCTGGCGGCGCTAGAGTCGATAGAACACATCGTCCATCTGGTGGTTTAAGTGTTGGTCCACATATTATTGATGTACTAAGAAAAGCATCGGATAAAGAAGGGGTTGATACAAGACTCAACTCCAAAGTTGTTAAACTGGTTGTTGATGATGAACAAAAAATTGTGGGTGTTGTCATCCACGGTAAGCACTCTGGTCACTATATGGTTGCAGCTAAGTCGGTTGTTTTAGCCACAGGTGGTTATGGGTTTAACAAAGAAATGATTGCTTTTTATCGCCCTACATTTAAAGGCATGACAAGTTCAAATAATATCACTTCAACTGGGGATGGTATTGAACTTGCTAAAGCAGTCGGTGCAAGTATGACTGATATTGATTGGATCCAGACGCATCCAACAGTAGGAAAAGATAGCCGTATATTAATTTCAGAAACGGTTCGAGGTGTCGGGGCCATAATGGTTAATAAAGAAGGCAATCGCTTTATCAATGAATTAACGACTCGAGATAAAGCCTCCGATGCCATTCTAAAACAGCCTGAACAATATGCTTGGCTAGTATTTGATAATGAATTATATAAAAAAGCTAAAATGGTTCAGGGGTATGACCATTTAGAAATGCTTGAAAAGGCCAATACTGTTGCAGAGCTTGCAAAAATAACAGGAATGACTCCAAGTGTTTTAGACAAAACTATCACAAACTACAACCATTATTTCAAACAGGGTAAAGATGAGGCATTTAACCGTGAGCAGATGCCACTATCAATAGAAAAATCTCCTTATTATGCCGTAAAAGTTGCTCCTGGCATCCATCATACTATGGGGGGAGTTGCCATTGACACTAAAGCTGAAGTACTCGATATACAAAGCCAACCGCTCAAAGGTTTATTTGCGGCGGGAGAGGTGACTGGTGGTGTTCATGGGTATAATCGACTGGGTGGTAACGCTGTCGCTGATACTGTGATTTTCGGTAAAATCGCAGGGACAAATGCTGCCAAACATGCTCTAAATACAAAGTAACGCTAAATCAGTGAGAGACTCGTTATTGTCTCTCACAACATCTCAAGTTTTATTCATCGTAAATATTAGCAATAAAATTATTGCTTGAGTTAAAGTACTCCCCTGCTATTTTTTGAGAGGCTAATGTAGCCTCTCTTTTTTATTTGTCGGCAGCATTAGATATCAGGGATTTTGCTCACTTTTCGATGGCTTCATCTTTTTAAATAGCGCGGGAATATTGGCGAAATGTACTTACTTTTCCATAAAGCTAATCGTTCCCTGTGGGCGAGTTCGGCATTACATTACTATTTGATTGGAGTGTTCACAGACTTGATTAAGTGCCTCATAAGCTGAAACTATTGTGATTACTGAACCTATATTTCCAGCTTTTTAAATGATGACAGATATATTGACTAGCGCTAGCGCTAGTGCTCTGTTGGCTCGTGTCACGAAACTCCTACAGAGCATTAGCGAGGCGTCAGCTCATTTCCTGAGGCTGTTTGGCTGTATTATGCCGCGCAAGCCAGGCACTCAAGCGCTCTTGTGTGCCGATGACAAAGACAAAAAACGCCGGTACGAAGAATATTGCCAGCAAGGTACCACTGAGCATGCCACCGAATACGCCAGTACCGATTGCATGCTGAGTTTCGGCGCTGGCGCCGCTCGCAAGCATTAAGGGTACCACTCCGAGAGTAAATGCCAGTGACGTCATCAGAATTGGCCGTAGACGCAGGCGTGCTGCGGTCACTGCAGCATCTATCAGCGTATGGCCCTCGGCGTGCAGTTGGCGGGCGAACTCGACGATGAGGATAGCGTTTTTGCCGATAGGCCGAGGTGGTGGCTAGGGTGCAGGCGGTATTGCGACGCGATCGCACTAACACGCCTATAAATACCCAAATGTTGCGCGTCGGCCCGTTCCAAATCGACTTAGACAGTCACGAGGCTAGCGTAATCTGTAACGGTCAGCAGCAGGCACTGGATCTGACTTTGACCGAGTTCAAAATGCGCGCCAGCATGCAGAACCTGGCACTTTGACTGTACGATTTTACCGCTCGGGGGCAAGCTATTATCTTTGCGTCGAAGATGAAGGCCCTGGTATCCCTGATGAGGCAGCAAGCTACGTATTCGAAGCATTTCGCCGAGTTGATCCGTCTCGCTCTCGAAAAAGTGGTGGCAGTGGACTCGGTCTCGCAGTGGTTAAGACAATTGCTGAAGCTCACGGCGGCCACGTGGTTTGCCAGCCATCGGGTCGTGGAGGAACAATATTCGTTCTTTCTTGGCCTGTTAAGGCTCCCCTTAACTACATCCTGATACTGGAATTATCTATATGAACGGTGATGTGCTTAGTGATTCCTGCACGTATGGTCACCACGCCAGAGCACATTGCTGAATCGGGAAAATGCAGGGATTGTAGATATTCTCTAGATCCCATTGGTTGTTATTCGATATTGATTACAACTAATGGGATGTTATTTTGTTTGAATACGCTCAATTTGTTGTACTTGTAGCCTTGATATCGCATTTGCGTGTAACTGTACATAAATTTTCGAGGTAATTAAAACGTGCAAAATCACATAATTTATGTTTAAATTTAGCAGGTTATGATTAAGCGGTTCACTGTTATAGAGTGTCAGGGGTCTGAGGTTCGAATCCTCTCAGACCGATCAAATTAGATGCTTTTTGTTAGTTTGTTTTAATCATTAAAATAACCAGCAGTTAAGTAAAACAAAACCCAGTGTTAGCATTGCTATACGGGTTTTGTTTTTTATACCTTTTCGCTGCCGATATGACTAACGCTGCTTGCGACTAAGGTTCAAGTTCGAGTGATTAGGCTGGCTTTGGCACAGCAAAAGGCAAAAGGCAAAAGGCAAAAATTTTCAAGGCGAAATCGTCAATTTCACAAATTATATGCATCCGCCATTTAGCATTTAAGACATTATTGAGTAGGACATTTACCTATGCGCGCGTTTGTTTTACGAGCAAGATCAGCACCTACTGACAGTCAGTTGTTTTTGGCTTCTGTCGGCCAAGAGGCGCATACCGAGATTTTAGCTCATACCCTGATGAACACTATCTTTGTGGCTCAGTCCCATCGAAACGATGTTGTCGTTTATTTGGTGCTAGAAAGTACCCATGATTTTTCCCGCACTATTTGCTTCGATACTCGAAATATTTGCCATATTGGTGGTTTTCACGAGCAAGCTTTGCTCACTAAAATTGCCAAAGCCTTAGATATTTCTCGGGGCATGACCAAGGAGCAAACCCGTGTTGTTGACGAGGGCATCAGTGTTAGCACTATCAGTTTTGAAAAGCTGGTACAGGACCTCGCGGTGGATTATCAATTGTTTATGATGGATAAGAAGGGCACTTCAATCCGTGAGCAAGAATTTGTGGGGAATCCGTGCTTTTTGCTGACCGATCATATTCCTATGCCGAAGAAAAGTTTTAATACCTTGAAACGACTCGGCGCGCAAAAGATTAGCCTAGGGCCTAAGATGTTGTTTGCTTCTCAGTGCGTGGTATTGATCCATAATGAATTGGATATTAATCAATAGCCTCTGAGTCTTATGTATCCGTTGCTAACGCTGACTATCCTTGTGTCGCAACTTGTGTGTCGAACCCCATTTTTTAATGGGGTTTTATATTTTCCCCTTTAAAAATGTGATCGCTTTTTGGGCTCTGCGTGACAAGGGCCATTCCGCGCGGTGGATAAGCCAAATGGTGTCTACAACTTGGCTGCCACATTCCACAACATAGATATCTTCTTGTCGTTCAAAGGCTTTGCGGGCGTATTGCGGTATAACCGTAAATCCTAGCCCTTTTGCGACGGGCTCGAGAATGAGGCTGATTTGGTTGGTAAATCCTTTGCAGGGGATCTCTTGAATGCCGGGGTGAGTTGGATATTTACGGCTAAGCAGCCGAGTTGCCATAGCCTCACCATCGGGATGGGAGATAAACCCTAGCCGTTGTAAATCAGCCCATTCATGTTGTTTATGGCTTGCAGGTACCACAAGTTCAAGCGGCTCTTCGGTAAAATGTGTGCTGTGAATACGAGGATCGGAAGGTTTTAAGGTGACCATGCCGATTTCATGTTCATTGGCCAACACTGAGGCCACTATCTCACTGTCAGGTGCAAAACGGTGGCGAATGCTTAACGCCGGAAAGGCTTGTTGTAATTCGATTAATAATGGAAAAAGCGTTAAACCAATGCTACCTGGAGTGATAAGGCTAATATCACCGGCATTGGCGTCATCATGGATAAGTTTCTGTTGTAGGCGTTTCTGCGCGCATTCAACTTCTTTAACGTAGGTCAGCAGGTTTTCCCCTATGGGAGTGATTTCAAGCTGGCGGGTGCGGCGTAAAAACAGTGTGCCGTAGGTTTCTTCTAAGCGACTGATATGCTGGCTCACAGCCGCTTGGGTGATACCTATAGCTTCGGCGGTGCGGGTGAAATTGCCTTTCTCGACTAGAACGCTAAAGGTGTGTAACCACTGTGGATTTATCATAAGTAAAATTTATCAAATATATAATCTGTATGTGCTTTTAATTATGGCACGATAAGGCTAGTCTGTCGTCATTCAGTATTCAAATACCTTTTGATCTTAATAGACACAGGAAACACCATGGCCGATCTATTTTCATCCTTCAAACTTAAAGACATCACCCTCAAAAACCGTATTGCCGTTGCACCCATGTGCCAATACCAAGCCACAGATGGACTGATCAACGACTGGCATCAGGTGCATTATACTAGCCTTGCCCGTGGCGGAGCCGGTCTTGTTGTGATTGAAGCCACAGCGGTTTCTCCTGAAGGACGTATTACCCCCAAATGCCTTGGGTTATGGAATGACGAACAAGCACAAGGTTTAGCAAAAGTGGCTAGTGCGATTAAAAATGCGGGTGCTGTTGCAGGCATTCAGATTGGTCATGCAGGCCGTAAAGCGAGTGCCAATATCCCGTGGGAAGGGGATGACCATATTGCCGATGATGACGCGCGAGGTTGGCAACCGATTGCACCATCAGCCGTCGCATTTGGCGCAAACTTACCTAAAGTGCCTACCGCTATGACGATTGAGGACATTGAGCGGGTTAAAGCCGACTTTGTGGCGGCGGCAAAGCGTGCTTTAGCGGCAGGATTTGAATGGTTAGAACTGCATTTCGCCCACGGTTATTTAGCCCAAAGCTTCTTTTCAACCTATGCCAATCAACGCACCGACCAATATGGTGGCAGTGCCGAAGGGCGGGGGCGCTTTTTGTTAGAAACCATTGCCGCGGTAAGAGACGTTTGGCCATCGCATTTACCCTTAACGGCGCGATTTGGCGTGATTGAATTCGACCATAAAGATGAAGAAACACTGACGGAATCGATAACCTTGGTGAAGCAATTTAAGCAAGCGGGGCTCGATATGTTAAACGTCAGCATTTGCTTCTCGACCCCAACGGCAAATATTCCATGGAGTCCTGCATTTTTGGCGCCTATTGCCGAGCGGGTTCGTCAAGAAGTGGGGTTCCCCGTTGCGACTTCTTGGGGTATGGATGATCCACATCATGCCAATGCGGCCATTGAAGATGAGCAAATGGATTTAGTGATGATAGGTAAAGCGTTTTTAGCGAATCCACATTGGCCATATCAAGCGGCGCAAACCTTGAAAATTGCGCGCCCATCTTGGGTATTACCCGCTTCCTACGCCCATTGGTTAGCACGCTACTCTACGGTTAAAGCCGATTGATTGTAGAGTGATTTGATTTAAGCCTAAGCCTTAAAAAGCCGTTATCTAAAGATAGCGGCTTTTGGCTTTAGTGGCAGGTAAGGTCCATCATAAGAGACTAGCTACAAGAGACTAGATTCAAGATACTGGCCACGCAGCCTTCAACCCACGCAGTTAAATCGAAGCTTCGTGCATTTCGTATTCATCCAGTCACTAGGGAATAAAAAAAGCCCCAATCCTTTAGGAATAGGGCTGCTTTAACTAAGATGATGAAGCTCAGTGGTTATAGAAACGTCGACCTTCACGCATCACTTCAATCAATTCAGGCGCGCTCATTTTTTTATTGAGTCTATGCTCATAGTTTTCATCGTAAATACGATATTTACCGTGGCGGTCAATCACTGTCACTTCTGCTTCTTGATAGATAGCAAAAATACGGCTATCACCTATATAGATCCACGTTTCTTTGTCAGGTTGTAATAGGCTGCGGCCAGCGCTGTAATCTGTCGTGTTATTGGTGCAACCTAGCACGTGGGTCATTAAAGTCGGCGCAATGCCGTAATGGCTGGTGCGGTATTTGACCTTAGAAGCACCCGTATTCGGCCAGTGGATCACTAATGGCACTTTGACACTCTGTGGTGACAGGTTTCGATTAGCTTCATCACTATTGCTGGTGAACATTTTGCCATTGACCCCAGTGATAATCACTAAGGTGTCGTTGGACACATTGGCCAGCATTGCCTTGAGTTGTTGATCGACAAAATACAGAGATTGGCGATATTGATTAAACAGTACTTTTTGCGCTGGCATCAGGTCGGTATTGGCTTTCACTGTTTCGATACCCAGAAAACCCACGGGAGTATCAAAATTTTCTGGCGCTTTTAAGTTAACGAGCGCAAACCAAGGTTTATTTTGGATGCTGTGCCACTCGTTAAAACTGGCCACTGTGTGCAAATCGGCATCGGCGCTGCCATTGGTTTCTTTGGCTATGACAGGATTAAAGTCATTAAACATCGCTTGTGATGAACGCAAATTGAGATTGGTTTCAGGGAGGAAAAGCCCCAATTCATAGCCTGCTTGTTGAAAACTTCTGGTCAGTAAAGGACTGGTGCTATTAAAAATTCGCGCATCGCCATAACTGCCTTGCAGGCCATAGAGTAGCGAAAACATGCCCGTTCTAAATTGGTTGCCGCCGCTGAAATGCTGGGTAAAAGATTGATTATTTTCAGTGTATTGGTGTAGGAACGGCATGCTTTTACCATCGACCATATCCGCCCGCAAACTGTCGATGGTAATCATCAACACGTTGATGTTCGTGTCGGCTTGGCAGGTGAGTGGCTGCTCTGGATAACTGAGTACACTGGTGTTGTGATTGACGTCATCGCCTTGGTATGAACCATCGATACCGTGACTTTCCATAAAGGAGCGAGCAGTCGCGGGATAAGATAAAGGATAAGTATCGTCGAAACGGGTAATTTCGGTGATATCTGCGGCATCGGCCCAAATGTGGATCAAGTGGCTGCTGATAAAACAGATACACACTAAGGTGATAACTTTATTGCCTAAATTGAGTTTTTGGATTTTCTCTATGCGTTTCCACAAAAAGTTCGCCATGGTCAGTTCAATGGCGATGATGGCCAACGGGGTGACGATATAAGAAGTACCACGGAGCAGGGCATTGAGATCCGCCCAAGCTAAATCGAAGGCGAAGGGGCTCAAGTGCATGCCGTAATCGGCGTAAACAATGGTATCGTACAATAAGATACAAAGACTTAAGGTCGCGATCACCGCCGCGACACCTCTTAATATCTTTGAATAGGGCAATATCAAGGTTAGTGGAAATAGGCAGATCAAATAGGCGATAAAGGCGAGAAAGCTAAACTGACCAATAGTGCTGACGCTCAGATAAAACCAGCCATACCAAGTTTCTGGATAACCCACGCTGCCAAGGTATCGGCTTCCGACTATCATGGCTAATAAGCCATTGAAGAAGGCGAACCAATGCCCCCAGTTGATGAGCCGGGAAACCCGATCGCGGCTCATTTGCTTTTTTCGCTCGACCATAGTGATCCGCTTATTCCTAAAAGGCCTTGTATCTTATATTCTTTTGATGATTATTACCCAGTTAACTTACTGGGATTTAACCGATTGTGCGAGTGCTTTTGCAAATTGTTCGGCCACGGCTTGGCGCGATTCGCTGGGCACTTTACGTTCTAGCAGGTTAGTCACACAGTTACCCAATGCCATCAGGCTCAGGTCAGTCGGTGCTTTATGCTTTTCTAACACAGCCAATATTTCGGCGATTAATGATTCAACTTGGGTGTTTGAGTATTTCGATTGGATTGCCATAATCAAAAAATGTTTCACTTTGGAATGGATTAGCGGCATATAATAGCGGATTTATCCCAGTATCACTATCAGGGCTTATGAGTATTAACATCGAACACGCAATTATTCACGAGATTTCTCAGGACAGTCAGGGGCAATTACGCTGCCGTTTACGTCCTCAACCTCTGCTGAACGGTCAGGCGGTCGAGGTGATGCTCGACGAGTTGCATCAGACATATACGGGAAAGGCCGGTAAAGGTTTTGGCTATTTTGGTATCCATGGTGACGACGGTGAGGCCAATCCCGCCTTTGCCAATGCGCTAACTCAATACCGTGGCGGCGATTTAGGGTTTGTGGAGTTTTCCGGTCAAGCCAGTAAATTACTGCAAGAAGAATTGTCAAAGTACGACTTCAGTCAAGGCGGTTTCCTGTTGATGTCTTGCTATACCAGCATCACCAGCGATTATTTGTTTGTGGCTTTATTAAGTGCTAAGTCGTCAATGACAGTATTAGACGATATGGAACTGTCGCAAAATAACCATTTGGATTTAAATAACATCCAACTCGCGGCGCGTATCGATTTAACTGAGTGGCAAGCCGATAAGGATTCTCGCAAGTATATCTCCTTTATCCGTGGCCGTGCGGGACGTAAAGTCGCCGACTTTTTCCTCGACTTTATGGGCTGCGTAGAAGGCGTCAACACTAAGGCGCAAAACAAAACCTTAATGAATGCGGTTGAAGATTTTGTTGCCAGCAGTGAGTTGACGAAAGACGAGCGTCAGCAGTGCCGCAATAAAGTGTTTGAATACTGTAGTGAGCGTTTCGATGAAGGCGCTGACATTGAGATCAAAGACTTGGCCGATGAGTTAGCCGATCAAGGTATGGACTCCTTCTATGATTTTGCCCGTGGCGGCAGTTATGATCTTGATGAAGAGTTTCCGGCCGACAAATCAACCCTGCGCCAATTGAAGAAGTTTTCTGGTACGGGTGGCGGCGTAACGTTAAGTTTTGATGGCGGCCACTTAGGTCAACGGGTGATTTACGATCCCATCTCGGACACGATTTTAATCAAAGGTGTGCCAGCAAACTTAAAAGATCAGCTTGATCGTCGCCTTAAAGGCGAATAGTACTTAATTCATCCATCGTTTTTTAAGCGAACGAATAACTAAAGGCCGAAAGTTTTTACTCTCGGCCTTTTTGCTAACTAAGTCGCGCTGACTCAGCTTCTAAGTGAGTACTTCTTAGTCAGTGACTCGTCGCCTATGTTAATTATTGGAGCTAAATGGCACTGGACGTGGCGTATCTTTATTCGATGGTGGCAAAATAGGTAGCGTGATTTGCGGCTGATCGCCCGTTAAGGACTCAAGGAAGGCGACCATTTCTTTCACTTCTTGGTCAGAGAGTTTTTGCCCTAATTGAATGTCTGCCATGGTATTCACCGCTTCTTCCAAGGTCCAGACGCTGCCATCATGGAAGTAGGGATAGGTGAGTTCAATATTGCGTAGTGTCGGCACTTTAAACACATATTTATCAGCTTCTTTACCAGTGACGCCCTTACGACCTTCTGCTGGGTTATTGGTGTGGAACGGTTTGATGAGTCCCATTTTCATATACATAGTTCCACCGACAGCGGGGCCGTTATGGCAACTCACGCAACCTTTATCCTTGAAGAGTTGGTAACCCGCTTTGGCATTCGCGCTTATGGCCTCTTGCTTGCCCAGAAGAAATTGATCGAAGGGGCTATTAGGGGTAACTAAGGTTTTTTCAAAGGTGGCAATCGCATCGGTTAAACGGTCAATTGTGACTTTTTCATCGCCATAGACCTTGGCGAAGTGCGCTCGGTAGGCAGGCATAGAGGCGATAGTTTCAGTTGCGAGTTCATGGGTAAAGCCCATCTCTTTCGGGTTGGCGATAGGGCCCGCGGCTTGTTCTTTCAAATCACTGGCGCGACCATCCCAAAATTGAGCCAGCATAAAGTCGGCATTAAGCACTGTGGGTGAGTTAATTGGGCCTTCCTGCCAATGATGACCAATGGACGTTGGCAGAGCATCGACACCACCAGTGGATAAATTATGGCAAGAGTTACAAGAGATAAAGCCAGATTTAGACAGTCTGGGTTCGAAGAACAGCATTTTACCTAATTCAACTTTTTCAGGCTCAGTGATCTTGGCTGCTGTAATGACTTCGATGGGTTCTGCACTGATAGCATGGGTACTGGCTAATATACCTGCGATGAAAATGGCGATAGATGTAAGTTTGGTCATCTTATTTCTCCCTGTATAACCTTGGTTTTTGTATGGTTTAACAGGGATGCTAGCGGTTAATGATGCTGAGTGATAATGCTTTGTTTCGATTGGGTCTATCGCTGTTGCGGATTAAGCTTTTGCGATCTAATTCGCTGTTTTTACGTTGTTATTTTGCTAGGTTGAGTGGTATTTCTGTTAAGGCTTTATCTGTTAATCGACAAGGTCGATGCATTGTTGCTTTCTGCCTATCGGTACCTGATGGTTGCAATGAGTTGCATTGCTGGATTTTAGAAAACCTGATACAAACATGTGATACAAAATATTGGGCCGAGTGGATTCATTTGTCGCGACAACAGACGGAATTGATTAGAATCTCCATTCATGTTGAGTTAACTCGTGTTGAGTGCCTCAAGTTAGCATGCTCGGCCATCGCCAAGCGGTGCTATAAAATTATATAGGTGGACTGTTTTTCTGCCGAGGAGCGTTAATGCAATTGTTTGTCAAAGATTTAACTGTGATCGATTTTTCCTATTTGTGCCCAAAGCGCGGCATGGTGGGGGAGAGTTGGATTGTTGATGTTCTGCTAGAGGGCGGATTAGACGAGCAAAACATGGTACTCGATTTTGCTAAAGTCAAACGCACGATCAAGCAAACCATAGATGCGGTGGCCGATCATCGTTTATTAGTGCCTACGGCCTGCAGTAGTGTGCGATGGCAACAGCAGGGCGATAGAGTATGGATGGATTTTGATAGTCAGTTAGGTGAAATTCATTTGGCCTGTCCTTCACAAGCCTTTGCCTTAGTGCCGACCGAAGAGATTGATATTCCCAGCGTGAATGTCTTTTTACAGAAAGCATTGCGCGAAGCTTTACCTAAGAATGTCGAAGGGATCACGCTCACCTTGAGACACGAAATCCTCGATACGCCTTATTACCATTACAGCCATGGTTTACGTAAACACGATGGTAATTGTCAGCGTATCGCCCATGGACATCGTAGCCCTATTCACGTTTATGAAAATGGCAGTCCAGCAGCTAAGTGGGATGAGTATTGGGCCAAACGTTGGCACGATATTTATTTAGGCAGTGAAGAGGACTTGGTTTCAGTTAAGACCCTTAATCTTTCGCCGCAAACGCGGATAACCGATGACAGCCACTATGGCTTTCATTACCAAGCCCCCCAAGGGGATTTCCAATTGGCAATGCCAAAGGAATGCTGTGATTTAATTCCCCACGACACGACGGTTGAGTTGTTAGCCGATTATATTGCCACGACATTGGTCGCTAAAGTGCCAGGAAGTCAGTTTAAAGTGGTGGCGTTTGAAGGTGTTGGCAAGGGCGCGATCGTCGTTAAGGGATAGGCACTACGAGCTGATATAAGTGAATGGACTTAAACTATTCACCTTTTAATCACGGATTTAATAGGCCTCGGTAGATTATCGGGGCTTTTTTGTTTGTTTTGAGGATAGGCTGAACTGAGATTACGACAGGGATGTGGGTTTGCAGAATCGATTTTTATGGTGCGTTAGGTTAACGTGGCATTGATTGAATTCGGCTGCGTTTTGTGTCGCGATGAATGTATTTAGTGGGTCTTGATCCCTATTGCCCCTCGATAAGGATTTTTTGAAGATGTTGGAAACTAGGATATTGGAAACTAAGATGCTGGAAAATAATAAGATGTTGAGAAATAAAGTATCGCAATTTTTATCTCACGGTGGAGCCCCCCTAAGTTCAAATCCAATGCGCTGCTTATCGGCATTATTCACTTTGGGCCTAGTGCTCATTGCGCCTCAGGTACAAGCTGAGGTGAGTTTACAGGGTAAGTTAGAGCAAGGCGCATTAATGCGGGGTCAAGCGCCAGCGGGCACTCAGATTAGCTTAAATGGTGAAGCCATCAAGGTCACGCCTGACGGTCATTTTGCCTTTGGTTTTGATCGCGACGGTGAATTGAGCCAGCAGCTAACCTTGGTTTATCCCGATGGTTTGACTGAGGTTAAGCCTTTAACCTTAACCAAGCGAGAGTACGATATTCAAAGTGTAAAGGGCATTAGCTCGAAGATTATGAAGCCCGATCCTGTCGCGCAGGAAAGAGCGGCGAAAGACACGGCGCAGGTCAAAGCGGCACGGGCAACATTTAGTGAGCAAACTGCATTTTTACAGGCGTTTATTTGGCCTTTGACGGGGCGTATTTCAGGTGTTTACGGTAGCCAGCGTATCTATAACGATGTACCCGGTAATCCACACTTTGGGGTGGATGTGGCGGCGAAAACCGGCACTATAGTGGTCGCCCCCGCCGATGGTGTTATTAGTCTTTCTGTGCCTGACATGTTTTATTCGGGCGGGACTATGGTGATCGACCATGGTTATGGCGTGAGTTCGAGTTTTTTGCACTTGAGTAAGCTGTACGTCAACGCGGGTGAAGCGGTTAAGCAAGGCCAAGCTGTTGCAGAGGTGGGCGCAACAGGCCGTGCAAATGGTCCACACTTAGATTGGCGAGTGAACTGGTATCAAATGCGCCTCGACCCTACGACCATAGTGCCGCCAATGGCAACAGTGCTGGCGAATGAGAAGGCCAATAAAGCGGCCAAAAAGGGCTAGGTTCGATATCCAGTTTAGGCTCACTTAAATGGCGCAATGATGCGCCATTTAATGGTGATCTATATCGGGAACACTTAGCGAGTTGGCTTCTTTCTAGGCTAGCTTCAAATGTCTGCTTGCCAATAATCATTTTTAACCGAGTCGTCTAAAAAGATTACTTTAACAGTGGATGATCAGCAGGCAGTTGGCGGGTGATCCATAAAATCAGTTTATGTTTCATGTTTGGCCCATCTTCTTTATCTTTGGCCAGTGGCTGGATTAAGTTGTCGGTGACCAATAAACGATAAATGCATTCCACTTTGTCTTTGGGTGAGATGCCTTTGTCGAAGTCTGCATATCCGCGTTTTTTGGCATAGCCCACGCCGATTTCCATGGCGAACTTCAATATTTGTGCTTCGTTCTTGTGTGGCTTCATTGGCGATCCTCTGTTTGCACATAGCATCCATCTACTGGACACGATAATTTGTGCCTGATGGCATCTGCGAGTTATACGTCCTAAGTTACGCTAAATATGCTGTTTTTTAGATTTAATTTTGGCGATTTTTGATAAAACCACCAAAAAATGACCTAAAAATAACGAGAATATTGAATCTGATTAAATTGTCATCAACTCAGATGTTAACTCAGTTACTGTCGTAGGTTTTAGCTAAGGTAAGTGCCGATGAAAATCTAAGCTCAGTTTTATCTGCCTGAGTTTAAGCCTGACTTAACATTCAGATACTTGTTCGCTCGCGATGACCGCTTTTATGCCATGGGGATGCACTTTAATGCACACATTGCCGCGTTTAAAGGCGATAGTTGGATTGGCTAAACGTTCTTTATCGCCTTTGGGCGAGCTCATCTTGACCTTAATCTCAGCAAGGGATGGCAAGTCTGGTAATCTTGACTGCTCTGATTCAGCTGTCTGCTCAGATTGCGGCAATGGACTCAGTCCTTGGTTGAGTAAAGGGCGGAGTGTTGGACATAAGACCAGTAAATCTTGGCTCAAGGTATCGCAATCTTTGGCTTTAGAATCAATAACTAATTCTATGTGCTCCCAGCCTTCCTGTGGATAAACTTTATCACTAGGATAGGGAAGCTCGACGCAGGCAATGCTAAATTGACCGAGTGTGAGTGGCGTGTCTAGCTCGATGATCAGAATCGTACGGCCATTGATGATGTTGTCTGAAATGATTTTTCCTATGCCGCTAAAGGCGTCGCGCAGGGCATCGGCACTGGCGATGGAATTGACGCGCAGCGCGACATGGTCGCAAACCAGTGCTTTATCTGCTAAGTCTAAGGTTTCAAGCAAGGCTAAAATCTGTGCTTCGAAGGCGGGCCAGCCTTGGATTAATTGCTCATAGCTGAGGTTTGCACTGTGCGGCGCAACAGGCTCGTTGAATTTAGGCATAAATACTCCAAGGCATTTCTATCGGCGTTAGTTTTATCCCTTAAGTAAATGATCGAGACTATTACAACTAACATCATGCTTTAAAAGGTTAAATAAAAACGCCCATTAAGCTGGGCGTGTTTGATATCGTTCAATGATCTATTTGGCATTTTGCCATCTGGATATTGGCTAAGGTTACGGCCAAATCTCAATTGGTGTTCCTTCATCGACCACTTTCCACACTTCATCCATTTCGGCGTTGGTAATCGCGATACAGCCGTCAGTCCAGTTGTATTGCTGAGCTTGTTCTGGCGGCAGTGAAGACTTAGGGTTTTGGCCGTGGATCATGATCATGCCACCGGGTCTAATGCCTAAGGCTTTGGCTCTGAGTTTATCCTCTTCATTAGGATAGGAAATATGGATCGATTTATAATAAGCACTATCTGGCTTTTTATAATCTAGGGTATAACGCCCCTGTGGTGTGCGTTGATCGCCTTCCTTTAATTTGTGTCCAGCGGGTAGGTCACCCATGGCGATACGATATTGTTTGAGCACTTTGCCATCGCGCAATAAAGCCATACTGGATTCGGATTTAGTGATCACCACCAGATCCACTTTACCCATGCCAGAGGCATGTAATTCGGGTGAAACGAGAGCCGCGATAGTCACAGTGAGAGATGTCAATGTGGAAAGTAGGGTGGCGCGCATGAAGTCCTCGAAAATAAACACAGGTTGTTGGCTTTTTTCGGCATCATACCGCAATTTTATCCTACTGTGAGTAGATAATTTTGAGCTAGGTGCAATTGCATGGCAGACTCGTGGCATATTTATGCTGTAATCCCTGTGTTAGTCAGTTTGTTGCAAGGAAGTAAAAGTTTGTATGTCTGAGAATATCGAATCCGAAAGTCCGTTAAAACGTCAATTACGTACCATTATTTTTGGCACTGATACTCCCGCTGGCCGCTATTTTGATATCGCCCTCATGGTGTGTATTGTGTTGAGTGTCGGCTTAGTGTTCCTCGACACAGTAGAGATATTCCATCGTGAATACGGCCAGCTTATTTCTGTGTTGGAATGGGTATTCACCATTATTTTTACGATTGAATATGGCCTACGTTTGTACTGCGCGACTCATCCTGTGTTATATGCTCGCAGCTTTTATGGTTTAGTGGATTTGTTATCGGTATTGCCAAGTTATCTGGCGTTGCTGATCCCTGGTGCTAACTTTACCTTAGTCATCCGGATACTTAGGCTGTTTAGGATTTTCCGCGTACTCAAATTACTGCGTTATTTGAGTGAAGGAAATGTGCTGCTTAGGGCGATGATGCAGTCGAGTCGTAAGGTTTTTTTGTTTTTCTTCTCGGTTAGTTTGATCGTTATGGTACTGAGTTCAGTAATGTATGTGGTTGAAGGGCCTGATAATGGTTTTAGTTCAATCCCTAAATCTGTGTACTGGACAATTGTGACTATTACTACAGTCGGTTACGGCGACATTACCCCGAAAACCGGATTAGGTCAGGCGATTGCGGCTTTTACTATGCTAATTGGTTACTCGATTATCGCAATCCCAACGGGGATTTTAACCGCCGAGATATCCCAAGAAGTAGGGCGTCATCGAGATTTACGCTCGTGTAATCAATGCCATAAGACAGGTCATGATATTGATGCCATGTATTGTAGTCGTTGTGGATGTGAGTTAGATAGCCTAGATGTGCCCGTTGATAAAGGCGTTTCATGATGATTTCGGCGAACACTTTTTATTTTTTGTAGGTAAAAGACACGTATGACGCAAGCCAAGTTTGTTGAAGGCCCCATATTACGCCATATCTTAGTGATGAGTTCGACCGCCGCGGTAGGGATTTCTGCCTTATTTGTCGTGGATTTACTGGATATCTTTTTCCTGAGCCTATTGGGAGAGCATGAACTCGCGGCGGCTGTGGGCTATGCGGGGAGTATTTCGTTTTTTACCACATCGATTGGAATTGGTTTATCGATTGCATTAGGGGCTTTAGTGTCTCGCTCGATTGGCGCAAAAGAGGTGGTGTTGGCAAAGCGCTTATTACTCAATAGCGCGGTTGTGACGACACTGATCAGTGTGCTGGTGGCGGCAGTGGTCACCACCTTCATTCCTGAGCTAGTTGCCTTAGTAGGCGCGAGTGGTCATACGGCAGAACTTGCTGCGAGCTATTTGTATATTCTCGTGCCTTCCTTGCCTTTTATCTGTCTTGCAATGGCGCTCGGCGGAGCTTTGCGCGCTGTGGGTGATGCAAAGTTATCTATGATGTCGACCTTAGCGGGGGGCGGCGTTAATGCGGTACTCGATCCGATTTTTATCTTCATGTTCGCCATGGGGATTGAAGGCGCTGCATTGGCATCCGTTTTAGCGCGGGTGGCGGTATTTGTGATTGCAGCTCGCGGTGTGGTGGTTAAGCATAAATTGTTAGGCCATTTCGATAAGGCACATTTTATCGCCGATCTTAAGCCCATCTTTGCCATTGCAGGCCCTGCGATGTTAACCAATGTGGCAACTCCCATCGGAAATGCCTTTGTGACCCGAGCGATCGCCGATTTCGGTGATGCTTATGTGGCAGGCTGGGCAGTATTGGGGCGTTTAATCCCTGTGGCTTTTGGGATGATCTTTGCACTCTCTGGCGCGATTGGACCTATTGTTGGGCAAAACTTTGGCGCAGGTCAGTTTGACCGAGTACGTGAGAGTTTAACGCGAGCGATTCAGTTTTGTACTGTGTATGTGCTGGTAATGTCTTTGCTGCTGTTTATGCTTAAGTCACATTTGGTCAGTGTGTTTGATATGAAGGGCGATAGTGCTGATCTTATTCACTTTTTCTGCAGTTATATCGCGGTATTCTTTATCTTTTCGGGGATTTTATTCGTGGCGAATGCGTCCTTTAATAACCTTGGCAAGGCCAAATATTCCACGCTATTTAACGTAGGTAAAGCCACTTTAGGCACAGTGCCCTTTGTGTATTTTGGTGCACTTTGGGGCGGGGTTTACGGTGTATTGATTGGGCAAATTTTAGGGTCTATTTTGTTTGGCACATTAGGTGTATGGGTTGCCTATCGTTTAGTGGATAAAGTGGCGGCGCAGGCACAGTTTTCAGCTGCGCCTAATCTTGATGCTGCGAATGCTATCCCCCGCAATGTCGTACTGAGTGAGGAAGAGGAAATCGCTAATTGTGTTGCACAGAACTTACCTAGTGCGACCAATCCGCTTTCATCCTCTTGCGTGCAGATGGCGCAATTAACGGAGGAGCAAGAGAATGAGCCCGTATTACCCTATTTAGACGAGGGGAAAAAGCCTAATTGACGTTATGTGGCTTAGCTGTGCCGTGTAGAAGCAGTGGGCAAGAACGCAGATAAAAATGAGCTCTTAATAATGAGGAGCAGTCAGAAAGCTGCTAATGATAGGAATGCTGAAAAACAAAATGCCACAAGATTGCTTGTGGCATTTTGTTTGAAACGGCGTTTGCACTTCATTTAGTTAAGTTAACAATGCCAAAATACGCCGCTAAAAGACTATTCTGCTGAGCTTCTTATTCTTCAATACTTGGCGTGTCTTGTTGGCCTTCGACTTGTTCAGTCGCAGCTTCTGATGCCGCCATTTTTGCGCGATCAGCCTTAGAGATGTAACCTGATTTTGCAGGTGAGCCGATAGTCACTGGGTCGACTTTATTCAGTCTGGCCTTAGCGCGTTTAGCTATTTTCTTGATGATCTTTTGTTTCTTGTTCATGACGTCTCTAATTTCGTTTCGCACCCGCTACGCGCAGGAATATGAGGCCAAGGGCTCAATTGAGGCGGGATTCTAACTCAATCTGAGCGAACTGACCATGTTTTGCTGAATTTTGTCGAAAACAACGGCTACTCTTTGAGAACTAGTTTTGCTAAATGGCGTTAGCATAACAATTTGACTTAAACGGCGCTGTTAGTATTTCACACGACAAATGCTGCAAATTCTGCGGTGTAGACTGTCAGTGTGGATCAAAAGCCATTATATTGCCTAGCATTATGAGTTTGAATAATTGACTCTACTGTTATTTTATTGCTCATATCCTGAGTTGAGGAAGATGTGTGTTATTAACTAAAATCACTTTTTTTGAGCGCTTTGAGCACGATATATTAAGTGGCACTAAAACCATTACATTGCGTGATGAAACGGAATCCCATGTGATTGCAGGTCAAACACTTCCCGTTTCAACCTTCGAAACCGACCGCTGGTTTTGTGATATCTATATTATTGATGTCGTGCCAGTGACCTTAACTGAGCTCTCAGACATTCATGCTAAGCAAGAGAATATGACGTTGCCGCAGCTACGTGATGTGATTGCAGAAATTTATCCCGGTCTTGAGCAATTGTTTATGATCCAGTTTAGGGTTTTACCGCAGTAAAAGTATAGAGCGTAATTCGTAAAAGAAAAAAGGCCGCACAGCAGCCTTTTTATTACAAATTCAATGGCATATTAAGTTGTCGAAGATTGCTGAACTGTTCAAGAACATCAGCTATCCAAGACAACTAAACCGTCCAAGGTAACAGTTTTTTGGCAAAGTGATCGGCTTGGCCTAAGCGAATCGCTGCGCGGTGACGCATCCGATAAAATGCTTGATAGCACAGGGGGACTAAGTACAAACTAGTCACTGTCGAGAACGATAAGCCACCGATAATGGCGATTGCCATGGGGTAATATGGCGGGCCGCCGCCACCGATTTGGGTATCACCCATTGCCAGTGGGACTAATCCCAGTACTGTTGTACCTACTGTCATTAACACTGGCCGCAAACGGGTGATACACACCTCCCGAATGGTGTCAGACAATTTGTCGAGTTCCGGTGTCATCTGATTGATTTGATCCACCAGAACGATACCGTTGTTCACCACTATCCCCATTAAAATCAAGATACCTATCATTGCCATCACAGAAATAGGGGTGCCTGTGATAAACAGCGCCCAGAATACACCTGTGATGGAAAATAGGATCGAGGTAATAATCGCCGTTGGTAATAGTAGAGATTCAAACAACGCCGCCATCACAATATAAATCATCGCGACAGCCAAGAGCATATTAGTCACCATCACGTTCTGATCTTCATCTTGGCGCTCGAAGCCACCACGGAGTGAATAGTCGTAACCATCGGGGAAACGGATATTTTCCATCACTTGCTTGATCTTAGTTTGCGCCTCTTCTGTGGTGAGGTTTTCTAAGTTAGCCCCAATCGACAGCGAGGTTTGGCGATTGAAGTGTTTGATAGTATCGAAGCGGGGTTGGATCTCAATCTTCGCCAGATTATCTAAGGTGTACACTCTTTGGTCGAGGCGTACTATGGGTAACTGCTTGAGTTTCTCAAGTGACTTTTGCCACTCTTTCTCGTAGGCCATTTCGATGCGTAGCTCGCCATTAGGATCGTGGCGGAAGGATCGCAGCGGTGAACCGCGCAGTGCCATGGAGATACTTGAGGCAATTTCATTGAGTTTTAAATCTAACCGCGCCGCCATTTGTCTATCAATGCGGATAATCACTTCTTGCTGAGCGCCATTAAGCTCGGAGCGAACATCTTGCAATCCTTTGATGTTTTGCAACAAAGGAATAACTTGCTCGCTCAAATTAATCAGCTCAGAGGTTGAGCGCCCTGTCAGTGTGACTCGCACGCCAGAGTTGTCATTGCCCCAGCCAAATTGCGGTTTGGCGATGGAATACTTAGGGAAGCCACTGCGGATTTTCTTTTTTAACTCATCCACTGACATAGGTAAGTCTTTCTTCAGCAATATCACCGATGAGCCATCGTCAGAGGCATAATAGCTGTAGACAGAATCAATATGGAATTCCTCTTTATTGTTATAAAGATACTCTTCCATTTGGTTGACCATTGCCTCAGTGACATTGAGATTATGTCGACCTTCTACTTGGTAGTTAATGTAGATTCGTTCATTGCTCTCGCTGTCTTCTTGATCCTGTTTAACCATAGATAGCGGCAGGGCGGTGGATGCGAGTATCGCTACAGCAATCACGCCTGAACGCCAAGGTCTGAGCAATACCCAATCTAGGGTATTATTGTAAAAACGTTGTAATTTACCCGCATCCTTTTCGGGGGCGATGTTGAAGTGAAACTTAGTCAACATCAAAGGGATTAAGGTTTTTGCGACCAATAGCGACGCGGCGAGTGAAATACAAATCGCAATAGCAACATGCTCTAGAAAAATAGTGATCTCGACTTTTACGCCAAAAATATTAGGTAAAAATACAATGGCGGTTGTCATTGTGCCTGCCAATACCGCCAGAGACACTTTATCGACCCCCGTCATGACTGACTCTTCATTGTCTTTAGGGTGTTTACCTTGTTTTTCCTGCAGTACGCTCTCAGTGACGACCACAGCGTTATCAATCAGCATACCGACGGCGAGCAGGAGTCCCATCATAGACAGAATATTCAAGCTGTAACCGAGTAGATACATAGCGGCGAGCGTCATACCGATTGAAATAGGCACGGATGACACAACCACTAAAGTCATTTTCAAATTACGCAGGAATAAGTACAGCACTACAAAGGACAGCAGTGCACCGATTAACCCTGAAAGCAGCAAATCCATTAGTGAAGATTTTACTCCAGAGGCTTGATCCTCCATGATAAATAGGCGAATACCTTGGAACTGTTGGTCTTGCTTAGCAAGTTCAATCACCTTCATGACACGGTCTGACACTTCGACTAAGTTAGCGCCAGATTCCTTAAACACATCCAAACCCACGGCATAGTGCTTATCTAAATGTCGACCTTCGATACGTTCAGGTAGGGCAAATTGCACATCGGCGATATCGCCTAAGGTCAATCCGGGGATCAGTACTAGTGCTTTGATATCTTCAAGGTTTCTAAACTCACCCTTAGGTGAAACTTGATAAACGATATTACTGGCCCTGAGTGTACCTGCGCTCAGCACAAAGTTCTCTCTGCCGAGACGTTGTTGCAAATCCGTGGCTGAAAATCCACTGGCGGCAAGGCGATCGGCATTGATGCGTACCTCAATTTGCTTTTGCTCAACGCCGTACAGGCTGACCTTAGAGACACCTTCAACACGTTCAAGCGGACGCTTGAGCTGTTTATCGAGTAGATCGAATGCACCTGAAAGCTCACGATCACTTGAGATGCGTATGGTGAGCACAGGCATGTCGGCGGTGGAGAATTGTCGGATAAAGACCCGCTCCACATCCTTGGGCAGTAAATGCCGCACAGCATCGATTTTTTCCCGCGCTTCTAAGCTCTTAGTGGCAACGTTTTCCCCCCACTTCATGTTGATTTCGATTTCGGCGCCTTCTTGGGAGGATTCTGATTCAAGCTCATCAATCCCCCCCATAGTCGCGAGGGATTCCTCCAGCACTTTGGTAATATCGCGCTCCACTTCAGCAGGGGTCGAGCCTTTGTAAGGCACTTCCACCACTATCTGTGGGATATCAATACCAGGGAACATTTCCAGCGGTAATAGGCGACTCGAGGCGAGACCAAACAGCAAGATAGCAAAGAAGAACATGCTGGTGGTTACGGGGCGCTTAATGGCTAAACGGGTGAGGTTCATGGGCGAGCCTCCTCTACGTTTATATGTGAGCCAGTTACTGCGTATTCTTTACGGTCGAACAGGGCATAGAGCACTGGGAGCACTATTAAGGTCAGTAATGTTGACAAACTCAGACCAAAGATCACCGTAATCGCCATCGGTGCGCGTACCTCTGAGCCATCACCTAGACCTAGCGCCATCGGCAATAAGCCTAAGGTCGTGGTGAGGGTTGTCATCATAATCGGGCGTAGGCGCGATTTAGCTGCATCGCGAATGGCATCAAGTTTTTGAGCACCTTCGCTACGCAGTTGATTGATCCGATCCACAAGCACAATCGCGTTGTTCACGACGATCCCCGCCAACATGATAAGGCCAATAAATACCACCACACTCAAGTTAGTTTGGGTGATATAAAGCCCAAGTACACTGCCACCTAATGCCATAGGTACGGCAAAGAGGATAAGCAAGGGGTGCAGTAGTGATTCAAACTGACTCGCCATGACTAAATACACTAAGAAAATCGCTAAGATAAGGGCAATTTTGAGTGATTGGAACGAGTGCTCCATTTCCTCATTTTGACCACCAAAACGGGCCTGGACCGATGCGGGTAACACTTGTTGCGATAGTATCTGCTGCGCCTGTGCAACCGCATCGCTTAAATCACCATAGGCGAGGTTAGCTGATACGAGAGCTACACGTTGTTGGCTGATGCGGTTAATCGCCGATGGGCCTAATTGTAATGAAACTTCTGCAACTGCGCTTAATGCAATAGGCTGACTGCTATTCGGATTGATGATTAAGGCATCGATATCGCTGATTTGATCCCGCTCTGCGAGTTCACTGCGCACCAGAATATCAATCTTACGGTCACGCACTGTGTATTGACTGGCAACAGTACCACCAACACGTTGGGCAATACGGTTCGCAACCGTTGGCGCATCCATTCCTAGAGCCGCTAACCTTGCATGATCGAAACGGATACTTAGCTCAGGTTGACCATCACGTAGACTGGTGTTCACGTCGGCAAAACGCTCCGATGCGGATAATGCTTTGACGAGACTATCTGCGCTGCGTTTGAGCAAGTTTAAATCGTAACCTGTGAGCTCAATTTCCAGTGGCGTTTTAAAGCTGAATAACTCAGGTTGCTCAATTTTCGCTTCAAGTTCAGGAATACGGCGCGCAGTATCACGTAATACTTGAGTGACTGCGTTATAGGCACTGTGGTCGTTAAGCACCACTTGCAAGCGGCCCCAGTTTTCACCCCCGCGGGCAGTATCCGAAGTCATCAAACCGCCGCTACCTGCTTGGCTATAAGCATGTTTAACTTCAGCTCTGTCTTTAATGGACAGTGCAAGTTGCTGTAATATCTTGTCGGTTTCGCTCACTGCCGTACCCGGCGGCAGTAAGATCTCCACGTAAAACTCACCCTGATTCATTGGCGGAATAAGCTCCATACCAAGTCGTGGTAACAAGCTAATACAAGCGCCTGTTATTGCAATCGTGAGTAACAGCGTTGCTTTTTGTTGGCGCAGCGCCGAGGCCAGAAGCTTGTAATAAACCTTCTCAATACTGTGGTAGACAAAGTTAAATACTGAGCTTAACGGGCGCATCACTAGACCAATAAGCCATGAGAAGAAGCGGCCTAAAATCAACACTAAGGTCAGTAGTGCACTAGGTAAGTAACTAACAATTAATAGAATAGGAAAGGAAAACACAGTCGCGCTATAGTGTTTAAGCTTACCCATTTTAGTGGTGGGTTTATCCTTAGGTGTCGTTTTTATCAGCGCGGGTAAGGTTTTAAAGCCTTCACGTGATGCCAGCATTGGAATGGATGTTAACGCGACTAATAGCGATGCTAACAGCGCAAAAGTGACCGTTAGCGCTTGGTCTGAGAAGAGGGCGCCGGCAATCCCATCCACAAATACTAGCGGCACAAACACCGCAAGAGTGGTGAGTGTTGAGGCAAAAATTGCGCCTGCCACTTCTTTAGTCCCCGTCACTGCAGCTTCTAATTTACTCATGCCTTCGCTACGGCAGCGGTCTATGTTCTCTAATACCACAATGGCGTTATCGACCAAGAGACCGATGGCAAGGGCAATACCACCTAATGACATGATGTTTAAGCTGATATCGGCAAAATACATCATGTTAAAGGTGGCGATGACTGAGAAGGGAATCGAGATAGAAATAATCAGTGTCGGGATGATATTACGCAAGAACAGGTAAATCACTAGCATAGATAACAAGCTGCCCATCAGCGCAGAAGAGGTGACTTCGCTGACCGCACTTTCGATAAACTCAGACTGATCGTAAATCACTTCGAGCTTATTTTGCTTAGGGTCTTGATTGATTTTGACGAGTTCATCGCGCAGTTTTTTGGCGACAGCGACAGTATTTGCATCACCTTCTTTATAAATGGCCAGTTCAATCGATTCTTGACTGCCGATGCGGGTGATGTCACTACGCTCCTTGTAGGCATCTGTGATGGTAGCAACTTCGAATAAACGGACTAAAGCTTGCTCATCGCGATAGACGATCACTTGGCCGAGTTCATCTAATGAGTTGAATTGGTTTAGCGTTCGTACTAAGTATTCGCGATCACCTTGGATCACTTTACCCGCAGAGAGGTTGATGTTTTCCTCATTAATACGACGTTTAATATCATCGGCATTGAGATTGAGCTGCGACAGTTTTTCTTGATTGAGCTGAATATGCACTTCTTGCTCTAGGCCGCCAGATAAACGCACTGCGGCGACCCCAGATAGCGCCTCTAAACGACGCTTAAGCTCTTCCTCTGCATAGGTGCGCATTTGTTTGAGATCGGCTTCTGAGGCATTGGGCACAGACAGCGCAAGACGCATAATGGGGTCGAGATTGGGGTTAAAACGCAGTAATAAGGGCTTTTTAACATCAAGTGGCAGAGCGATAGTGTCGAGCTTTTCACGTACATCTAAACTCGCCATATCCATTGTTGTGCCCCATTCAAACTCAAGCACCACATCTGACATGCCTGAGCGCGAAATAGAACTGATTTTACGTAAGCCTTTGACCACGCCAACGGCTTCTTCAATTGGTTTAGAGACGAGCTGTTCAACTTCTACTGGCGCCGCGCCGTCATACATAGTGCGAATGGTTAATGTGGGATAGCTTAAGTCTGGCAGTAACTTCACCGCTAGGCGGGAAAATCCCACCATACCGAATAAAATCACTGCCAGCATGAACATCCATACCGTGACTGGCCGTTTAACCGAAGTGCTGATAATTGACATGAAAGGCTCCTATCAGTTCTTAGCGGAAGCAAGATCGAGTGGGGTGATCACTTCGACTAAGGATTGGTCTTTCAAGTTTTGCTGGCCACGTGTAACGACTTGTTCACCGGGATTAATACCTGTAATCACTTCTACCGAATCACCTTCACGGTAGCCAATTTCGACTTCACGACGGTTCGCATTGGTACCATCAATAACATAAAGCGCTTGCTTGTTGTCTTGGTTAATCAAGGCGCTGTAGGGAACGGTAATCACGTTCTCGTGGGTGTCGTATTTGAGCTCAACTCGGGTAAACATGCCAGCTTTAAGGCGTGCCTCTTGATTCGGCACTGCAAGTGTCACCTTAAAGGTGCCACTTTGTGGGTCCACAATCGGGCTTATGCGCAACACTTTGGCGTGGATAGCATTCTTGCTATGTTGATTACTAAACACTTGTGCTTCTTGGCCGAGTTTTAAGCTCGCAAGCTGTTGCTCTGGGAGATGAACAATACCGTGGAGTTCATCTTGGTTGACTATATAAAACAAATCGCCAAATTCCTTCGCCATGTTGCCTGCTTTCACATAACGTTTAGCAACTACGCCGCTAATAGGGGACAGTACGCGGCTTTCTTTTACTTGCAGTTCGGCGAGATCTTTTTTAGCGATAGCGGCTTGCAAGTTATATTCAAG
Source organism: Shewanella sp. ISTPL2 (assembly GCF_013283205.1). Lineage (NCBI taxonomy): Bacteria > Pseudomonadati > Pseudomonadota > Gammaproteobacteria > Alteromonadales > Shewanellaceae > Shewanella > Shewanella sp. ISTPL2. The sequence continues at coordinate 1,943,136 of NZ_JAAPAV010000001.1, forward strand.
TTTGGCCATTGAATCCGCGCTGATAAATTCTCTGTTGCTCATTTTCTTCAGACGATTTAATTCTTGCTCGATGATTTTGACTTCGGCTTCTGAGCGGTCTAAATCATATTGCTGCCTCTTGGCATCAATAACAGCCAGCACTTGTCCCTTTTGAACGCGGTCACCTTCTTCAACAGCGAGAGATTCAATGAGCCCTGATATACGACTCACTACATTGGCTTCCTGTGGCGCTTCTAAGGTGGCAGTTGTACTGTAAAAAGAAGAAACGTTTCCTTGCATCACTGTAGTGGTTTCGACGGGAATGGCATATTTTTCTTCTTTTTTGACCACTTCTTCCTCACCACAGGCTGCTAGCATCGAAATCATTAGCAGTGGGAGGGTGAATTGAGCAATTTTTGACTTTTCCATAAGAATGTTACCTGTTGTCTTTATTGTGATGTCAGTTGTTAGCAGAAACCATGCCAATGTTTAAATTTGTTTAATTTCAGTCTATTAGCTGTATTTTTGGCTAAGTGTGATTTGTGATTCTTACTAAATGTAGCTAAAAGGTTTAAAAAGTGATGAGAATAACTAAACGCGGTTAATTAAGATTACACAAGTGCGCAATTGCAACAATGTATTTTGTCAGGAGAGGTAATACCAATCGTATTAAATATCTGTTCATTCAGCGGGAGTTCAACGCGCTTTAGACAAGGCGAAGGCTTGAAGGCATAGTGGTGCTCTGTCGAAAGCCTTGAACGCAGTATAAAGCGCGTTGCCATGTAGTGAACATCAGCCGCCCTTCGGGAGCCTCACAGACATCCCACTCCGGTGTTGCATTGACTCAAAAGGGAATAACCATTTCTGCGTCAATGCGCCTTGGATTGAAATGCCTGTGAGGCTCTGAACTGATTAGATATTTAATGTGATTGGTATAAGTTTAAAAGAGGATTATTTGAAATGAAAAAAGCGCCCTTAGGCGCTTTTTAATGCGTAAGTCGTGGGACTTAGCGTTTGTCTTGTGCGACGAAATCACGCGCAGTTTCACCAGTATATAACTGACGTGGACGGCTGATTTTGTGGCCTGGTTGATCTAACATTTCTTTCCAGTGAGCAATCCAGCCTACAGTACGTGCCAGTGCGAAAAGCACAGTGAACATACTGGTTGGAATACCAATGGCTTTCATAATGATGCCAGAGTAGAAGTCGACGTTTGGATACAGCTTTTTAGAAATGAAGTATTCGTCTTCAAGTGCAATGCGCTCAAGCTCCATTGCCACATCCAAGAGTGGATCTTGTACTTTCAGTTCTTTCAGCACTTCATGACAGGTTTCACGCATCACTTTGGCTCGTGGGTCAAAGTTTTTGTAAACACGGTGTCCAAAGCCCATCAGACGGAAAGGATCATTTTTATCTTTAGCGCGTTCAATGAATTCAGGAATACGGTCTACTGAACCGATTTCTTCTAACATTTGCAAACAGGCTTCGTTAGCGCCGCCGTGTGCAGGGCCCCAAAGAGATGCGATACCCGCTGCGATACACGCAAATGGGTTTGCACCTGAAGAACCGGCTAAACGTACTGTTGAAGTCGATGCGTTTTGTTCATGATCTGCATGTAAAATGAAGATCCTGTCCATTGCACGTTCAACAATAGGGTTCACGACGTATTCTTCGCACGGTACAGCAAACATCATGCTTAAGAAGTTGCCCGCATAGCTTAAGTCATTACGTGGGTACACGAATGGCTGGCCTGAAGAATACTTGTAGCACATGGCTGCTATCGTAGGCATTTTTGAGACTAAGCGATAAGCGGCGATTTCGCGGTGACGTGGATCGTTAACATCCAGAGAGTCTTGGTAAAATGCAGATAATGCACCCGTCACACCACATAACATGGCCATAGGATGCGCATCACGACGGAAACCTCTAAAGAAGAAGGCTAGCTGCTCGTGAACCATAGTGTGGGTTTTAACTGTATGTACAAACTCAGTATATTGCGCCTTGGTCGGCAGTTCACCGTAAAGCAGCAAATAACACAGGTCTAGGTAATCGGAGTCAACGGCAAGTTGATCGATTGGATAGCCACGGTGTAACAATATACCTAGATCACCATCAATATAGGTAATTGCAGATTCACAGGAGGCAGTCGCAAGAAAACCTGGATCAAAAGTAAAGTAACCTTTGCTGCCAAGTTTACTGATATCGATTACGTCAAAACCAGCGGTTCCCTGCTTTACTGGCAATTCTATCGAGTCGTTCCCTGGTAATTCTAATTTGGCTTTTAAATCAGCCATACCCCGTTCTCCTTACTTAGTTCTTATCTGTGAGTGCGGCATGTCAAACCGCCATTACTTTACAGCCATTCTAGATCACATTTCAATTTAAATAAGCGTTTAAATTTGTTAGACCATGGTATAAAAGCCTTTACTTTTCTATTTGTAACTGGCACTTACAGTAAAAAATAGTCAAAAAAACATAATTTGCATTCTGTGATGTTTGTATTTGACATTTGCCGCGAGTATACTTGCCTCGCCCAATAAGGGCCGCAAACAACGATTATAAAGCACCCTTTGTTTACATGTTAAATGAGTGCGTGCTCAGATAGTTAACTGTTTGTTTAAACTTTGCTTTTGTGTTTACTTTTGCAGTGATCAACCTCCTGTTTAAAGTTTGTACAAAAGCGGTTCACATAACAAAAAAAATGCTCAATGGAGCTGAGTGAGCAGAACGTGAAAAAGCAAAGACCTGTCCATTTAGATCTGCAGACCATTCGCTTTCCTGCAACAGCGATTGTGTCAATTCTTCACCGTGTTTCCGGTGTCATCATGCTGTTCGCAGTTGGCATTCTCATTTGGTTGCTAAATTCATCTTTAGCATCAGCTGAAAGTTTCGCTGGCGTACAGTCTCTATTCGATAACTTCGTGATGAAGTTTATCCTGTGGGGCATTATGACTGCACTGGCGTATCACTTGTTTGGTGGCCTGCGCCACTTAGTAATGGATACCGGTCGTTGGGAAGAATTGTCATCGGGTGCCGCATCAGCGAAAGCTGTATTTGCCTTAACGGTAGCCTTTTCAATCATAGCGGGGATCTGGGTATGGTAACCAATGCAGCAAGTTTTGGACGCAGTGGTGTTCATGACTATATTCTACTACGCGCTAGTGCAGTGATCCTCGCCTGTTACACCATTTTCTTGGTTGGCTTTATTGCATGTAGTTCCCCTCTCACCTACGACGTCTGGCATGGCCTATTTAGTGCTCTGCCAATGAAAGTGTTTACACTTCTGACGCTGGTAGCCTTATTAGTACATGCTTGGATTGGTGTATGGCAAGTGCTGACAGATTACGTTAAGTGCACGTCGTTACGTGGTGTTTTACAGTTCACCTTTGTCGTTACCGTATTTTGTTATTTAGCGGCCGGCATTGTTATTGTGTGGGGTGTCTAAGTGAGTATTCCAGTACGCGAATTTGATGCTGTAGTGATCGGTGCCGGTGGCGCTGGTATGCGTGCAGCGCTGCAGATTTCCAAAGAAGGTAAAAGCTGTGCGCTTTTATCAAAAGTATTCCCAACCCGTTCTCATACCGTATCTGCGCAGGGTGGTATCACTGTTGCGTTAGGTAATGCCCATGAAGATCATTGGGAACAACACATGTACGATACCGTGAAAGGTTCCGATTTTATCGGTGACCAAGAAGCGATCGAGTTCATGTGTAAAACCGGTCCTGAAGCCGTGATTGAACTTGAGCAAATGGGTTTGCCTTTCTCTCGTTTCGAAAATGGTACGATTTACCAACGTCCATTTGGTGGTCAATCTAAGAACTTTGGTGGCGAGCAGGCTGCGCGTACTGCGGCAGCTGCCGACCGTACTGGTCATGCTTTGCTTCACTGTTTATACCAACAAAACGTTAAGCATAAGACGCAAGTCTTCTCAGAATGGTATGCATTAGATCTCGTTAAAAACGATGATGGCGCCGTTGTGGGTTGTACTGCGATTGAAATTGAAACGGGCGATATCGTTTATTTCAAAGCTAAAGCAACGATTCTTGCGACCGGTGGTGCAGGGCGTATTTACGCTTCGACGACTAACGCGCATATCAACACCGGTGACGGCGTTGGTATGGCAATGCGTGCTGGCGTGCAAATGCAAGACATGGAAATGTGGCAATTCCACCCAACCGGCATCGCCGGCGCGGGTGTACTTGTGACTGAAGGTTGTCGTGGTGAAGGCGGTTATCTGCTGAACAAAGACGGCGAGCGTTTCATGGAGCGTTATGCCCCTAACGCGAAAGATTTGGCATCACGTGACGTGGTAGCACGTTCAATGATGACTGAAATCCGCGAAGGTCGTGGTTTAGACGGTCCATTAGGCCCACACTGTTTACTGAAGCTTGATCACTTAGGTAAAGAAACATTAGAAGCACGTTTACCAGGCGTGTGTGAATTGTCTCGTACTTTTGCCCATATCGATCCAGCCGATGGTCCAATTCCAGTACTACCAACGTGTCATTATATGATGGGCGGTCTACCAACTAAGGTCAGTGGTCAAGTTATTCGTAAGAATGAAGACGGCACTGAACAAGATGTTATTGGTCTGTTCGCTGTGGGTGAGATTGCCTGTGTATCTGTACATGGTGCAAACCGTTTAGGTGGTAACTCACTGCTTGATTTAGTGGTCTTTGGCCGCGCAGCGGGTCAGCATTTAGGTAAAGCTTTGGATGAGACTGACGATCCAAAAGACGCAAGTGATGCGGATATTGCTGCCTCTCTTGCGCGTCTGAATCGTTGGGAAAGCAACAAAGATGGCGAAGATCCAGCGCAAATCCGTAAGGATCTGCAACTGTGTATGCAATTAAACTTCTCTGTATTCCGTCGTGGCGATGCTATGGCTGAAGGGTTAGAGCAGTTGAAAGTGATTCGTGAACGTCTTGCAAATGCTAAATTGTCTGATAACTCTCGTGAATTCAATACTCAACGTATTGAATGTTTAGAGTTAGATAACTTGATGGCAACGGCAATCGCCACGGCTTATGCGGCTAACTTCCGTACCGAAAGTCGCGGTGCTCACTCACGTGAAGATTATTTAGAGCGTGATGATGAGAACTGGTTATGCCACAGCTTATTTGACCCAATCACTGAAACGATGGATCGTCGTGCAGTGAACATGGCACCTAAGTTACGTGAAGCATTCCCGCCGAAGAAACGTACCTACTAGGAGTTGCAAAGATGAAATTGACATTTGCAGTTTATCGCTACAATCCTGACGTAGATACTAAACCGTATATGCAGGATTACAGCTTAGAAGTGGCTGAAGGCTCTGACATGATGGTGCTCGATGCACTGATCAAGTTGAAAGAGCAAGATCCGACTTTGTCATTCCGTCGCTCATGCCGTGAAGGCGTGTGTGGTTCAGACGGCGTGAACATGAATGGTAAGAATGGTCTGGCGTGTATTACCCCAATTTCAACCTTTAAAGGTAAGAAATTAGAAATACGTCCATTACCAGGTATGCCAGTTGTTCGTGACTTAGTTGTTGATTTAACTCAGTTCTATAAGCAGTATGAGAAGATCAAGCCTTACCTCATCAATGATGAGAAACAACCTGCTCGTGAACACTTACAATCCCCTGAAGAGCGTGCTCATTTAGATGGTTTGTACGAATGTATCATGTGTGCCTGTTGTTCTACGGCTTGCCCATCATTCTGGTGGAATCCTGATAAGTTTATCGGTCCAAGCGGTCTGCTTCACGCATATCGTTTCTTGATCGACAGTCGCGATACAGCTACAGAAGAACGTTTATCTGAGCTGGACGACGCCTATAGCGTGTTCCGTTGCCATGGCATCATGAACTGCGTTGACGTTTGTCCAAAAGGTCTTAATCCGACTAAAGCAATTGGTCATATTAAGTCCATGCTGTTGAAGCGAGCAGTGTAATGCGAGAACCCGAGCTGAAACCAATAATAATATAGCTCTTGAAGAGTCACTTTCTGGTAGCAGAAGGTGACTCTTTTGCGTATGTAATGGAAGACAACGCGCCGTATATCTGGACATCTAGGGGCGGCAGAAATTATGCGTCGAAGGTAATCTCTACAGACTGCATATTTAATACTATGGCTAAGCACGTGTATAAAGTTTGAAAGGAATAGAAATGCACCAAGGCATCATGAAAGCCTGGCTCGAATCATCTCACTTAAGTGGTGCAAATTCGACCTACGTAGAAGAGATGTATGAAGCCTATCAAGAAGACCCACAGTCAGTCGCTGATGATTGGCGTGCGGTATTTGATAATCTCCCTCCTGTGAACGGTGCCTCTGTTGATGCGCCTGAAGCTGCTCACTCAAAAGTACGTGATTATTTTCGCAGTTTAGCGTTAGAAGGACGCCATAAGAGCTCAGCTCGTGTGACGGATCCTGAAATGGATGCTAAACAAGTTAAAGTCCTGCAATTAATTAACGCCCATCGTTTCCGTGGTCACCAAGGTGCTAATCTTGATCCCCTCGAATTGTGGAAACGTGAACCCGTAGCTGATTTAGATCCTGCCTTCCACGGCTTGACTAAAGAAGACATGGAACGTGAGTTTAATACAGGTTCTTTTGCTCATGGTGGCGAAACCATGAAGCTCGCGGATTTGGTAAAAGCGCTGAAAGCCACCTACTGTGGTTCTATCGGTGCTGAATATATGCACATTACCGATACCGATGAGAAACGCTGGATCCAACAACGTCTCGAACCTTCCTTAGGTAAAGCTAACTACGATAAAAGTGTTAAGACACGCATTCTTGAAGGCCTTAACGCCGCAGAAGGTATTGAAAAATACTTAGGTGCTAAATTCCCTGGTGCGAAACGTTTCTCGTTAGAAGGCGGTGATGCGTTAGTGCCTATGATGCGCGAAATTATTTATCGTGCAGGTGAAGCCGGTACGAAAGAAATCGTTGTCGGTATGGCTCACCGTGGTCGTCTGAACGTGTTAGTGAACGTATTAGGTAAGCGTCCAGCTGAACTGTTTGACGAGTTCGCGGGTAAGCATGCTGATACCCACGGTTCTGGTGACGTTAAGTACCATCAAGGTTTTTCCTCTGATTTTGAAACGCCGGGCGGCAATGTGCACTTAGCACTGGCCTTCAACCCATCGCACCTTGAAATCGTTAACCCTGTGGTCATTGGCTCTGTACGTGCCCGTCAAGATCGTCGCGGTTGTAAGGATGGCTTACAAGTCATGCCTATTACTATCCACGGTGACTCTGCAATTGCGGGTCAAGGGATAGTACAAGAGACATTCAACATGTCTCAAACCCGTGGCTTTAAAGTCGGCGGCAGTATTCGTATCGTAGTGAACAACCAAGTGGGTTTCACGACGTCTAACCATGCGGATACTCGTTCGACTGAATACTGTACTGACATCGCTAAGATGGTTCAGGCACCGATTTTCCACGTTAACTCTGATGATCCTGAAGCCGTTGCTTTTGTGTCGCAGTTAGCCGTTGATTATCGTAACGAGTTCAAACGTGATGTGGTGGTTGAATTGGTGTGTTATCGCCGTCATGGCCATAACGAAGCCGATGAGCCAAGTGCAACTCAGCCGCTGATGTATGCCAAGATCAAGAAACACCCAACGCCACGTAAGATTTATGCAGACAAGCTAATCGCTGAAAACGTGATGGCTGCTGATGATGTGACTGGTCTTATCAATAATTACCGTGATGCATTAGATCAAGGTGATTGTGTAGTTAAAGAATGGCGCCCAATGACGCTGCATTCTGTTGATTGGACACCGTATATTGGTCGTGAGTGGGACGAAGCGTATCAAGCCTCTATGTCGGCTGAGCGTTTACAAAGTCTGGCTGACAAACTGAGCTATGTACCTGAAAGTCATCCATTGCAATCACGGGTTGCTAAGATTTATAGCGACCGTTTAGCGATGGCAAAAGGCGAGAAGCCACTCGATTGGGGTTTTGCAGAAACGCTGGCTTATGCCTCAATTCTGGAAGACAACAAGCGTGTACGTATTACAGGTCAGGATTCTGGCCGCGGTACTTTCTTCCATCGTCATGCTGTATTGCACAATCAAAACGATGGCACGACTTACATGCCACTGCGCAATATTGCTGATGAACAAGGCCCAATTGATATTACTGACTCAGTATTATCTGAAGCCTCAGTACTGGCGTTTGAGTATGGTTATGCCACAGCAGAACCCGGTGGATTGACTATTTGGGAAGCGCAGTTTGGTGACTTTGCTAACTGTGCCCAAGTGGTAATCGATCAGTTCTTGTCATCGGGTGAGCAGAAGTGGGGCCGTTTATGTGGTCTGACTATGTTGTTACCCCATGGCTATGAAGGTCAAGGCCCTGAGCATTCAAGCGCCCGTTTAGAGCGTTTCTTGCAGATGTGTGCTAACCACAATATGCAAGTGTGTGTGCCTTCAACACCTGCACAGGTCTACCATATGTTGCGCCGCCAAGTGGTGCGTCCTATGCGTCGACCACTTATCGTCATGTCGCCTAAGTCATTACTACGTCATCCATTAGCAGTTTCAAGCTTGGAAGAATTAGCCAATGGCAGTTTCCAAAATGTGATCGGTGAAATCGATACGTTGGAAGCAAGCAAGGTTGACCGAGTTGTCTTCTGCAGTGGTAAGGTTTACTTCGAGCTGCTGGAAAAACGTCGTAAAGAAAATATCACTAACGTAGCGTTAATCCGTGTCGAACAGTTATATCCGTTCCCACATGATGAAATGATCGTTGCTTTGGCTGATTACCAACATGTGAAAGATTTTGTTTGGTGTCAGGAAGAGCCACAGAACCAAGGTGCTTGGTACTCTAGTCAACACCATTTCTGGGCCGCGGTTCCTGCAGGTGCACAGTTAACTTATGCTGGTCGTGAAGCGTCAGCTGCACCAGCGTGTGGTTACCCTGAGTTGCACACACATCAGCAAGAATCTTTAGTGAACAGTGCCCTGAAACTTACAATCACACTGTAGTAATAGACATTTTATAAAAGGATAGTTTTTCATGAGTATCGAAATCAAGGTACCCGTACTACCAGAATCTGTTGCCGATGCCACGATTGCCACTTGGCATGTGAAAGTGGGCGAGCAAGTTTCTCGTGATCAAAACCTGGTTGATATTGAAACCGATAAAGTGGTTCTTGAAGTGGTTGCGCCAGAAGATGGCCACATTGGCGAGTTTTTATTTGAAGAAGGCGCCACTGTTCTGGGTGAACAAGTGATCGCTAAATTTATCGCCGGTGCTGTATCGGGCAAAGAAGTCACTAAAGCGCAAGCTGAAGCGGCAACGCCTGCAGCTGAAACCAGCGATGAAAGCAGTGATGCGCTAAGCCCATCTGTTCGCCGTTTACTGGCAGAGCACAATGTTGATGCCAGCAAAGTAAAAGGCACTGGTGTGGGTGGTCGTATTACGAAAGAAGACGTAGAAGCCTTTGTTAAGTCTGCGCCTAAAGCAGCGGCGCCAGCAGCACCTGCTGTAGCTCCGTTAGCGGCTGGCCGTAGCGAGAAGCGCGTGCCAATGACACGTCTGCGTAAGACAATCGCAAACCGCTTGTTAGAAGCGAAAAACTCTACCGCTATGCTCACGACGTTTAACGAAGTGAACATGAAGCCAATCATGGATATCCGTAAGCAATACCAAGATATCTTTGAAAAGCGCCACGGTATCCGTTTAGGCTTTATGTCTTTCTACATCAAAGCCGTGACTGAAGCGCTGAAACGTTTCCCAGAAGTCAACGCGTCTATTGATGGCGATGATATCGTTTATCACAACTACTTCGACATCAGCATCGCAGTATCAACACCACGTGGTCTGGTAACACCAGTGTTACGTGACACTGATACTATGAACTTAGCTGAAATCGAAAAAGCCGTTCGTGACTTAGCTCTTAAAGGCCGTGACGGTAAGCTGACTGTGGCTGACATGACTGGCGGTAACTTCACTGTGACTAACGGTGGTGTTTTCGGTTCACTGATGTCTACACCGATCCTTAACCTGCCACAAAGTGCGATTTTAGGCATGCATGCCATTAAAGATCGCCCAATGGCAGTCAATGGTCAGGTTGAAATCCTGCCCATGATGTACCTAGCACTCTCATATGACCATCGTATTGTTGATGGCCGTGAGTCTGTTGGTTTCTTGGTTGCGATTAAAGACTTCCTAGAAGACCCAACTCGTCTGCTGCTTGATCTGTAACACAACTCGATAAGAGATTGCGCTTAAAGAAATAGCCAGACATACCCTCGTGACTGGCCCAAACGGGCCAGTTGGATTTGATTAGAAGTATACGGATAGATCATCATGAATTTGCATGAGTATCAGGCAAAATCTTTATTTGCCGAATATGGTTTACCAGTGTCAGAAGGTTTTGCATGTGATACAGCCCAAGAAGCTGTAGAAGCGGCAGGCCATATTGGCGGAAATTTATGGGTTGTTAAGTGTCAAGTACACGCAGGCGGCCGCGGTAAAGCAGGTGGCGTTAAAGTCACTGGCGATAAAGAAGAAATCAGAGCCTTTGCCGAACACTGGTTAGGCAAAAATCTGGTGACTTATCAAACTGATGAGAAAGGCCAGCCGGTTGCTAAAATTTTAGTAGAAAGCTGTACCGACATCGCTAACGAACTGTACTTAGGTGCCGTTGTTGACCGCGCGACTCGTCGTGTTGTGTTCATGGCGTCGACTGAAGGTGGTGTTGAAATTGAGAAAGTGGCAGAAGAAACGCCAGAACTCATCCACACTGCAATCATAGATCCTTTGACTGGCCCACAAGGTTATCAAGCACGTGATCTTGGCTTCAAGTTAGGTTTAAACCCAACTCAAATGAAGCAGTTCACTAAGATTTTCATGGGTCTGGCGACTATGTTCGTTGATCATGATTTCGCATTGCTTGAAATCAACCCACTGGTTATTACCACTGAAGGCAACCTACACTGTCTAGACGGTAAAATCGGTATCGACGGTAACGCACTTTACCGTCAACCAAAAATCAAAGGCATGCACGATCCATCACAGGATGATGCCCGCGAAGCTCACGCTGCTAAGTTCGAGCTGAACTACGTTGCATTAGACGGTAACGTTGGCTGTATGGTGAACGGTGCAGGTCTGGCGATGGGCACTATGGATATCGTTAACTTGCACGGTGGCAAGCCAGCGAACTTCTTAGACGTAGGCGGCGGCGCGACGAAAGAACGTGTAGCTGAAGCATTCAAAATCATTCTGTCTGACAGCAATGTGAAAGCGGTTCTGGTTAACATTTTCGGCGGTATCGTACGTTGTGACATGATCGCAGAAGGTATTATCGGCGCTGTTAAAGAAGTGGGCGTTAAAGTACCTGTTGTGGTTCGTTTAGAAGGTACTAACGCTGAACTTGGCCGTGAAGTATTAGCTAAATCAGGTCTAGATATCATTGCAGCTACCAGTCTAACTGACGCGGCTGAGCAAGTAGTTAAAGCTGCGGAGGGCAAATAATGTCTGTCTTAATCAATAAAGATACCAAGGTAATTTGCCAAGGTTTCACTGGCGGTCAAGGTACATTCCACTCACAACAAGCTATCGATTACGGTACGCAAATGGTGGGCGGTGTGTCTCCTGGTAAAGGTGGTCAAACTCACTTAGGTCTGCCAGTGTTCAACACTGTGAAAGACGCTGTGGCTGCGACTGGTGCGACTGCTTCTGTGATCTATGTTCCGGCTCCATTCTGTAAGGATGCCATTCTTGAAGCTATCGACGGTGGCATCGAGCTTATCGTTTGTATCACTGAAGGCATTCCTACACTGGACATGCTGCAAGTTAAAGTGAAGCTTGAAGAAACTGGCGTTCGCATGATCGGCCCTAACTGCCCAGGTGTTATCACCCCAGGTGAATGTAAGATCGGCATTATGCCAGGTCACATCCACTTAAAAGGCAAAGTAGGTATCGTTTCTCGTTCAGGTACTCTGACTTATGAAGCGGTTAAGCAAACAACGGATGAAGGTTTTGGCCAATCTACTTGCGTAGGTATTGGTGGTGACCCAATTCCAGGTACTAGCTTCATTGATGTACTGGAAATGTTCCAAAACGATCCACAGACTGAAGCGATCGTTATGATCGGTGAAATCGGTGGTAACGCTGAGGAAGATGCGGCGGCTTTCATTAAAGCACACGTGACTAAACCTGTTGTGTCTTATATTGCGGGTGTCACTGCACCTGCTGGTAAGCGTATGGGCCATGCTGGCGCGATTATCGCTGGCGGTAAAGGTACTGCAGAAGACAAATTTGCTGCATTAGAAGCCGCGGGCGTAACAACTGTCCGCTCGCTTGCTGATATCGGCAAAGCGCTGCGTATTCGTACAGGTTGGTAAGCTAACCTTTCGAATATAAAAGGCGCCTAAGGCGCCTTTTTTATTGGCTGTAATTTCGGCAGCGAATCGCTGTAAATGACAGGAATGGGATTGAGCTAACACCATGAAGACTAGATATTTTTTCTTCTACGGGTTAGATTGATGCTTCTCTACTACGCGCTCGTCTGTGTCATTGGCGAGGATAATGTGAGTAGAGCCATTAACCATGAGCTAAGTGCTTATGGCTTCAGTGCTGTTCTGCAAAAAATCTTGAACTCAAATTTATTTAACACGGTTGCAGTCTATCGTTGCGAGCGTATTTGTTTTATGGGGCTTATCGCATTGGGGGAGGGTAAGCAACAGAGTCGATGTTAGCCACAGTAACGGCTTAAACATCACATTTTTTTACGAGGGAAAAACTGTGAAAACACCTAAAATCATTATTTCGGAAATTGACTTAGAAAGACTAGAGCGATTATTGGAGTCACTGCCGGCAAATGCGTTTCCGGGCAAAGCGGCATTGGAGGCTGAATTAGACAGAGCCGATATTGTGCCTGCATCACAGGTGCCCGCGAATGTGGTGACCATGAATTCAGAAGTGAAGTTTAGCGTTTCATCCAGTAATGAGACTTTCTGTTTACGTTTAGTGTATCCAAAAGACGTGAACGGCGCGGGCACGATTTCTATTTTGGCGCCGGTGGGCAGCGCATTATTAGGGCTCTCTCAAGGTGATGAAATTGAATGGCCAGGTCCGGGTGGTTCTATGGTAAAAGTGCGTATTGAGGAAATCCTGTATCAACCTGAACGCAGTGGTGATTTCCACCGTTAAGCTTGAGGTATTGGCGTAGTGTCGTTGACGTTACGCCAGTGCACTTTAAGCGAACCATTGGTTGATTTTTAAGTGCCATTTTTGAAGGAGCAAAGATGATAACCCAAACTGAACGGTTAATTATTCGACCATTTACTGAGCAAGATTGTGAAGCGCTTTATTTGATGAACAGTAATGCTGCGATGCTGAAATACATTCCCACCGCGGCATTTACAGCTCGCGAGCAGGCGGTTGAGTTGTTTCACAAGGTGATCCAAGTCGATTATCAGCAACATGGTTTTGGTCGTTGGGCGGTAGAGCATAAAGCCGATAAGCGGGTGATTGGTTTTTGTGGTCCGAAATTTATTCCAGAATTCAGCGAAGTCGAACTGGGTTATCGTTATTTCCCTGAGTATTGGGAAACAGGAATTGGTACTGAGGCCGCATTTGCTGCATTAGCCGAATTTAAACGTTTTGGTATTGATCAGACGATTGCACTTATCTTAGCAGGGAATCTCGGTTCTGAAGGCGTGGCTAAGCGTGTGGGCATGCATTGGCGTGAGCAAAATGAGTTTATGGGCCATAAAGTGAATATCTACGCCAAGGTGTTATAGCGGTTTGCCCGTAAACATCATCCAATAAAAAACCAGCCTTAGGCTGGTTTTTTGCTTAATTCTTTATAAACACAATGGCCGACTTAGGCGTCGTTATGCTCACAGGTATCGTTGGTGCAAGTGCCGTACAAATATAAGCTGTGATTAGTCAGCTTAATATTGTGTTTCATGGCAATTTCATCTTGACGACGTTCGATGACTTCATCTGAAAACTCAATCACTTTGCCACACGAGAGGCAAACTAAGTGATCATGATGATGCTGAGTCGATAGTTCGAAAACGGCTTTACCGCTCTCAAAATGATGGCGACTGACAATACCTGCATCATCAAATTGGTTTAACACACGGTAGACGGTGGCTAGACCAATTTCTTCACCGATATCGAGCAGCTTCTTGTACAAATCTTCTGCACTGATATGTTGGTTTTCAGGTCCTTGCATCAGTTCTAGGATCTTGACTCGTGGCAGGGTAATTTTCAAACCCGCTTTTTTTAGCGCTTGATTTCCATCTGTCATTGCTAATCTCTTGATTGCAGAACCAATAGGTTCATCCGTGGATAGTGTTTGCCATTATAGGTGCTCAGGTTGAAAACTTAAACCTTTGTTCTGGCTTTCTAGGGCGATATGCAGATAAATTGTGTCAATAGGCGTTAAATCACAATATTTTGCGGCAATTCAAGCATAGTTTTTGTATGGTTATACCAAGGAATAATATTCACGGCTGCCAAAGTCAGTGAGAATAATTCAAATAAATAAAATAATAAGGAATCGGCATGTACCAGCAAATTGTGGTGTTAACCGGCGCAGGGATCTCTGCTGAGTCGGGTTTACGCACCTTTCGCGATCAAGATGGTCTATGGGAAGAACATCATATTGAAGACGTTGCTACACCAGAAGGGTATGAACGTGATGCTGAATTGGTAGAGCGATTCTACAATAGTCGTTGGTTGCAACTGCACAGTGGCACGGTTGAGCCCAATGCAGCGCATGTGGCCTTGGCAAAGTTGGAAGCGGAGTTTAAAGGTCAATTACTTATCATCACACAAAATATTGATGACCTGCATGAGCGTGCGGGTTCGCGCCGTCTATTGCATATGCACGGTGAATTATCCAAAGGCCGTTGTCCGCGCTCACGTCAGACCTTTATTTTACGTGACCCCTTTGGTGCCGATAATTGCTGTACTTGCTGTATTCCGGCTCAGCGATTACGCCCCCATGTGGTGTGGTTTGGTGAAATGCCCTTAGGGATGGATCGAATTCACGATGCGCTGGATAACTGCGACTTGTTTATTGCCATTGGCACCTCTGGCACTGTGTATCCTGCCGCGGGCTTTGTGGATACAGCTAACCATCATGGGGCTCAAACAGTCGAAGTGAATATGATGGCACCCGATAGACACAGTCAGTTTCAATATCACCTCACAGGAAAAGCGGGGGAGTTAGTGCCTCAGTTGGTTGATACCATTTTAGCGGGTCGAGTGATTGGCAGTGAGTCGAACACATGAGCGAAAAAGTTGCGATTATAATGCGTGGCTTACCGGGCAGTGGTAAGTCACACTGGGTTGAAACTTACATTCTTTCCCTTCCTTTAGAAAAAGCCATTGGCGTGCGGCAACGTGGCGTATTTTCGACCGATAGTTTTTTCTACCATGAAGATGAATACCGTTTCGATGCCAAGAAATTACCTGAGTTTCATCAATGTAATTTGACGGGGTTTATTCAGGCACTTTCTTCAAGCGAGCCTGTGGTGATTTGTGATAATACCAATCTGTGCCACTGGGAATACATGGCCTATGAAGCGGCGGCAAAAGCCTTAGGTTATCAAGTTAGAATTGTGCTTGTGGGTGAACCAAGCAGTCTGGCTCATCAGCAGGAATGCGCGAAACGTAATCGCCATGGCGTTCCTTTGGCACAAATTCAGCGGATGGCGAAGGGATTTGAAGATTTTTAATGTCAGGTACTTACTTAATTGTTGAGTATTGTGATCTGTAGCAATCAATTTTAAGCATGGGTCCCGCAGTGTTTTCGCCCTGTCATAAGTCTGTTGTACTCTGTTTCAACGTTCTGCTTTGTCTATGTGCATGTGTGTGGCTCATACATTCGCCTTATCTATTTGACTGTGCACTTTAAGCTTGATCCCAAAGACAGTTTATCCATATAAGTCTGCGTATAATGCGCTAACTTGTGTGGCATTGAAGGGCCAATGCAAGATTGCTGCTGGCTTGATCGAGACCATTGAGCACAAGCGGACGTTTATCAGAGGAAAGAGCCATGCTCATTAAAATTTTACTAACAGTCTTAGTCATTGCTGGCGCTTGGTTTTTACTGGTGAAACGCAAGCGTCAGATTGAACCTCTGGCAGTTAATCTCAGTTCAAAGCGTTTTAGTGAACCGCTGTGGCGCCGATACCTGTTGACGGGTGTGTTTGTGGTGATTGGATTTAGCCTACTGAGTTACAGTGTTTGGTATTGGCGCGATCAGCATAGAATTGTCACTGTGAGAATTGTGTCACCGAATGCCGACAATAACGGCGAGTATCGTGTGCGAAAAGGGGATATCTCAGACTCGAAAATGGTCACTCTCGATGGCATCCATATTCGCTTTTCGACCCAAGAACGGTTGGCTATTATCGAAACCGATTAAGGCATATTTATTTTACTAAATTACCTTGCACGCCTTTTCATTGCCAACTTATGCGGTAAACTAGCGACAATTTTTTAGCCTGCACTTAAGTGGAATCGTTAACTTAAGTTTTTTTTCAGGAGGACAAATGATTACTGCTTATGTCTATGATAATCGTCACCTTACTGTGACAGAGCTCGGCATACTGGACAGTATTCCCGCATCAACCATTTGGTTAGATCTGTATAAACCCGATGATGAGGAGCGAGAGTGGTTAAGTCATTTTTCTGTTGAAGAAGTGCCTGACGAAGAAGATATCAATGAAATTGAGGCCTCAGCACGTTTTTATCAAAACAGTGACGGCTTGCATATTAATTCGTTATTCCCACAGCGTGTCGGCCAAGATGTGCGCGGCGTTAACGTTTCCTTCAACCTTCGTAGCAATTTTTTACTGACAATTCGTGAAGAAGACGTAGGTCTTATCCGTTTGCTGCGTAACTATTTGCGTTTAGGGCGGTTAGAAGTATCGACACCGCAGGAATTGTTTCTCGAGTTATTTAATCTGAAAGTGGATTATCTATCTGACTTAATTGAAGACGTTTACACTGTACTTGAAAATGTCGGTGAGCAAGTATTTGATAACGACGAACTTGACGATGTATTTAAACTCATCACTCTGCAAGAAGACTCTAATGGTAAAATCCGATTAAGCTTGCTCGATACTCAGCGCTCACTGCGTTATATGCAGCGTTATTATCGTGGCCAGTTATCCGATGAACATTTAAAGGACTTGCGGGAAATGTTGTCGGATATCGAGTCGCTGATGCCCCACAGTCAGTTTATTTTCGATAAGTTAAACTTTCTGCTCGATGCGGCCATGGGTTTCAGTGGTCTGCAGCAGAACAAAATCATCAAAATCTTCTCGGTTGCCGCTGTGGTGTTTCTACCACCGACCTTGATTGCCAGTAGTTATGGGATGAACTTTGCCAGCATGCCTGAGCTTGAGTGGCAATACGGTTACCCTATGGCGATTGTGATGATGTTAGCCAGTGCCGCAGGTACTTACTTCTTCTTTAAACGTAAGCATTGGTTATAAGTCTGGCGCTAGCTGTGTTGGTTTTCTCGAATTTAAAATAAGGGTCGAATGCAATATTCGACCCTTATTTTTATCACTGCCATTTAACTACGTTCATTCAATGACTTTTATTCAATGAGTGAGACTCGATGACTTTGCTTAAATGAGTGAAGCTCGTTAGACATAATCGTTAAGCCAGTTTCTTAATCAACTACTTACGACTATCGCCGCCAAAGTAGTAACTCACTCGCTCGCGCGGATTCAAATATTCGTGGACTTTTTCAGGAAGCGCCGCAGGTGGTAAGCAACGCACTATGCTGATCCCTTCAATCTCTAAATCAACGATAGGCGCTTGGTCTTTAGGAACTAACGCATCGTAAACCAATATTTTTGGACATAGCAGTTTAGTTAAGTTAACCGACATCACCATGGCATATTGACCGCTGGATAATTCCACTACACTGCCTGGGGGGTAAATGCCCAGCATCTTGATCATCTTGCCAATATACTCTTGATTTAGCTTAGTTTTATATTGCTTATATAAATGCCCTAGTGCGGCGTAGGGCATTCTGGCTTTGCCCTGTTGGCTTGGGTAACACAAGGAGTCATATTCGTTCACTACCGCAATCAGTTGCGATACCTTATCGAGAGCCTCTTCCTTTAGGCCTTTGGGATAACCACTGCCATCGAGAAACTCGTGGTGATTGGTGATTGCAGGTAAGGCTGCTTGGGGAAAATTATCGGCTAATTTGAGCAGTTCAATCCCAAGTAATGGATGCTGCTTGATAAAATTAAGCTCTGGTGCTGACCAAGGTGTCGATTTTTTTAGAATTTGTGGTGGAATTTTTAATTTACCCACGTCGTGGAACAGGGCACTGAGACCGACCGTTTCGATTTCACTTCTATCCCATTCCATTTCTTTGGCGATCAGCATAGAGAGGATCGCAACATTCAAGGAGTGGTAGTAAATGCTTTCATCCTGCTTAGCATCACTCATCAAATGTAGCACTAAGTTATCTGAGTTGAGCAGCTGTTCGACTATGGTGTGGACCAAATCTTTAGCGTCATCGACCGCATTTAAGGGGCGATTACGTAGCTTAGAGATGAGGCTGCGCATCATGGCTACTGAGCGGGTAAAATTTTGCTCAGTTTTATTAATGTCACGGCGTAATTTTTTTTGCACTTCGATTTGCTCAGCCTTGTATTGATCCATGTCGTTTTTAAGCACATTGATTTCAGCACTTGGCGGCAATTTGATAGGGTTGACCGCATCAGCATGTATCGGGGCGACGTCGCTGCGTTCTAAATCGACGATGACATGTTCGATGCCCAGATTTTTAATCAACTCGATTTGCGCAGCTTGTTTAATATGAAAGCTACTGAATAAAAAGGGATGATCTTTCCAAGCCACGGGCAAACGCACAAAGTTGCCGACTTGAAGTTGATGGACTGAGACTTTACAGCTTTTTTTCATATTCTTGTTATCGTGAAGCGTAATGTGGGTTATTTTATCTCAATGATGCTGCTTTACAATTACTTAACTAACATGTCAGCATAGTAAGCCTAGAAAATAGCCACTCCATTGAGGAAGTATGGACTTTATTGAAGTATACCCTAATGCGTTGCCGAATGACTTGTGTGACCGTCTCATTCTGGCATTTGAGCAACATGCTGGCGTTGTTGATGGACAAACGGGCAATGGCGTCGATCTGGAGAAGAAGATCAGCCGCGATTTGACCTTAGATAGTTTCGTCGACCTGCAGCCCATCAGAAACGAACTCTTAGGTTATACCTTAAAGGGCGCGGTAGATTATTTCACAAAGTATTCAATGGCATTAATGGGTGCGGTTGCTGTGTCAGTGAGTGATGAGCAGGGCCAACCTGTAACGCTAACTCCGACTAATTTTGCGACGCTGGGTGCGCCTAGGGCCGATGGCTTAGTGAAGTATTTGTATCGCAGTGGCAGTATTAATATTCAAAAGTATCAGCAAAATAAAGGCGGTTATCCCCATTGGCATTCGGAGCAATTCCCGCAGAATGGCCACAATGAAGCTCTGCATCGCGTCGTGCTTTATATGTTTTATTTAAATGATGTGGAAGAGGGCGGCGAAACCGAATTTTATTATCAACAGCGTAAAATCTCCCCCAAAAAAGGTACTATGGTGATAGCGCCTGCGGGATTTACTCATTCACATCGGGGAAATAAACCTGTGAGTGGTGACAAATATATTGCCACTTCTTGGATCATGTTTAATCGAGCCGAACAGTTATATGCGGTGATTGCCTGATAGTATCTCAGTTTCTTACACTGGGATACGGATCCTAAAGAGCGCCCCTTCTAAGCGACTTTCTTCAATTTTTAAGCTGCCACCGTAGCTGTGAACGATTTCATCACAGACAGCTAATCCGATCCCTTGCCCAGGAGACTGAGTATCGGCACGCACGCCACGTTGGATAATCTTCTGTCTTAAGCTTTCTTCAACACCAGGGCCATCATCTTCAACAATAAGTTCAAACTCACCTTGTGAGTTAATTTTAGCCGATACATGCACTTGGCTGATACACAGGCGGAAAGCATTTTCCATAAGGTTGCCACACAGCTCCATTAAGTCACCCTTGTTGCCGGGGAACATCAAGGAAGGGGAGATGTTGGCCGAGAACTGCACTTGTTTTTCTCGATAAATTTTAAACAACATTTGTGCTAATTGATCGACTAAGGGCGCAATAACAGTTTGTTCTTGCTTCAGGCCTTGGCGGCCTAACATGGCCCGTTTTAATTGGTATTTGACTAGCTGATCCATCTGGCTGACTTGTTCCATGATCTTTTCGCTCGCCGATTGTTTACTCAAACTGGCGTCATCTGTAATGGCATGCACGGCGGCTAAGCGGGTTTTAAGACTGTGTGCCAAGTCATTCATAGCATTTTGATAGCGCTGTTGTTGGGCACTGGATTGTTGCAACATCTGGTTGAGTGCTTGCGTTACGCCTTCAAGTTCAACAGGATAGCCCTCAGAAAGTGATTTACTCTTACCTTGGTTAATTGATTGCAGTTCATTTTGCATCCGTACCAAGGGACGCATGCCCCAATAGGCGGCGCTGACCAATAGAATTAAGGCTAAGGCCAATACCATGGCTAAACGAATATAAGTACGTTTACTGAACTTACTGTATTCTTGCTCCAGTTTGGCGGCATCTTTCATGACAAGGAGGTTGTAATGCACACTGGCAATTTCTACCGCGAGCAAATAGACGAAATATCCTCTGTCGTCAGCCATGGTGAGGTAGTAGGGCGGGGAGTCGTTACGGATTTCGTTAAAACGCTCACAGGTATCAAATAAGCCACGATCTACTGCGAGGGATGAGGTCCAAACCTGCTTAAATTTGTCATCGCAGCTCGCTATCACATAACGCTCTTGTTTATTATTTTCTTCCAACCAAGCACTGGTATCGGGGATAAGATCGTGCTCCCGTAATTCGGCGGCGACTTGGGGGATTTCGGCAATGAGTTGGGCAGTTTCTTCGTTATAACTATTTTGCGCATGCAGAATATTAACCATCCATGCGAGACCAAAACCCACTAAGGTAATAATTGATAGTGAGGTGAGAAACATCCGTGTCAGCAGACGTTTCTTGAATTTTAATCTTAATTGCATGGCAGGTTAAATTTATATCCTTGGCCGCGGATGGTCACTATGGGGTTATCGATACCATCTCGGGTCAGTTTTTTACGCAGGCGGCTGACCATGACTTCAATCGTATTAGGATCGCCTTCCTTATCACCATAAATCACATCGAGTAAACGTTGCTTGGCGACAACCTCATGACAATGGCGCATCAAATATTCGAGGATTAAATATTCAAAGGCAGTGACCTCCATAACTTCGTCACCCAGAGTGACTTGTTTGGCGGCGAGATCGAGTTTCAATTCTCCACTGCAAATCACGGGTTTAACAAAACCTGCGCTACGGCGCACTAAGGCATCAAGCCTTGCGACAAGCTCTTCTTTTTGAAAGGGTTTCACTAAATAGTCATCGGCTCCGGCGTTAAGGCCTTCAACTTTATCCTGCCAATTAACTCGTGCCGTGAGAATTAATATCGGTGCTTTAAGACCCGCTTCACGGAGCTGTTGAATTAAGCTAATACCATCTTGATCGGGTAGCCCTAAATCGACAATGGCGACATCGATGGGATAATTAGTGGCTTGATAAAAACCTTCTTTGGCAGTCAGTGCCACTTGAACTTGATTGCCGAGATCGCTTAATTGCACTTTTAAGTGGTGGGATAAAATAGGATCGTCTTCAACAACCAAAATTCTCATAATATAATGCCTTAAAGTGTATGAGCTAAAGCTTTAGCAAACTAGTCTACGCAAAATCACACTGATAACCAAATAGAGGATCAGCATATCTTAGTTGAACTTAACCTTTGCTGACCGAGTTGAACTTGTGGTCAAAATAAGTACTAATTAATTGTTGAATAAGAAGGTTTTGCCGTTAAAGTGTTAGCGTATCGGGGAATTTCCCCAAGGCGATTTTTGTTTTCTGATCCGCAAAATGCCGTTGCCACACATAATCGCGCCTAAGGTAAATAACATCACCGCCATCATGATAAAAGACAATCTCAACCAAGGCATTTCTTGCGCTAATCGCAGATGTACCGCTTCAATGGTTGTGACGCCCCATACGGCAAAGACACTTATAAATAATAAAATTTGTAATAAACGAAGTAAGTAAACTGAGTTAAAAAATAAGACCAAAGGCGCAAGTGCAAAAGGAATGGCAAAGTTAATTTGTTCGTAACGTACGAAGTGGGCACTCAATAGCCAGCATGCAATCAGGATCCAAAGACTTCTCCACCACATTTATACCCCTCCCATTAAACGTATTAAAATAGTAAACATAATGTATCTAAAAACAAACTTCCGTACTATTGGTGCGTTCACATTTTGCTAACAATAGACATGTTAACTGTATTGCGTTCAAACAAAAACGCCCAACACTGAAGCTGGGCGTCATTTTGGTCTTTGTGAGGTTTAGTTCGATTTATCTAAATGATGAACTTGCTCATCAAAACTTCTAGCAACTTTACCCGCTTGAGTGTTGTTAAACACTTGCTCGTTAAATTCGCCCTCTGATTTAGCAATAATTACAGTTGCTACGCAATCACCTGTGACGTTTACTGCAGTACGTACCATGTCGAGTAAGCGATCGACACCGATAATCAGGGCAATCCCTTCCACTGGCAAGCCAACTTGATTTAACACCATTGCCAGCATGATAAGTCCGACACCTGGAACACCCGCTGTACCAATTGATGCTAACGTGGCAGTCACAACAACAACGGCATAATCGGTTAGTGAGAGCTCAATGCCAAAAACCTGCGCAATAAACACAGTGGCAACGCCTTGCATGATTGCTGTGCCATCCATATTAATGGTAGCGCCTAACGGTAGCGTAAAAGCGGCGATTTTATTATCGACACCTAATCTATGTTCAGACGCTTCTATGGTAATGGGTAAAGTGGCATTTGAACTGGCGGTTGAAAAAGCAAACAACTGCACATCGCGCATTTTACGAATAAATATTAAGGGATTGAGGCCTGAGAAAAGTTTTAGAAGTGTAGGGTAAACAACAAAAGCATGGATCAATAATACACCTAAGACCACGAAGAAATATTTAACCACACTACCAAAGGTCTCTAAACCGAGTGTTAATGCAAGTTTTGCCATCAGCGCAAATACACCATAGGGCGCGAGTTGCATGATCAGTGTCACGACACGCATGATGACTTCATTTAAATCTTCAAACAACGCCGCAATACGTTTGCCGCGCTCACCAATATGGGCAATAGCAAAGCCAAAAATGACCGCAAAAATAATAATTTGCAGCATATTACCTTCGCTCAATGCCTGCATCGGATTAGTGGGCACTATGTTTATCAGCACATCAGCAAGACTTGGGGCTTCTTTTGCGACGTACTCCATTTTTTCTGACGCCAGTGAGGCGTTTCCAGGATGTATAAGGACTGCGCTGACAATCGCAATCACTAAGGCAATGGCGGTTGTGAATAAATAGAAGGCGAGGGTTTTCCCCCCTAAGCGGCCTAATTTTGAAGGTTCACTCAGTGAGCAAGTTCCGCAAACTAATGAAATAAAGACTAAAGGAACGACTAACATTTTTAAGCTGGAGATGAAGATAGTACCGATAACATGCAAGAAACCTTCGGTAATATAATCTTTTACTATATCGCTTTCTGGAAAGGCATTACGAAGAAAGAGGCCTAAAGCAATACCTGTTCCCATACCGATCAGAATTTTACTTGTAAGGCCGAGTTTATTTTTTATAGAAATTGCCATAGAGAGTCCTGTGTGTTTTTTATACATTCTATTTTTTGGCGCTCACAAGACTAGCAAGAAAATCGTGAAGATGAAATGACAATTAATGTTAAAGTATTTATCAGATTTGCGAAATAAAATAAGATAGTTATGGGAAAGTTGCGTGAAAATTGTGTAATGTTAGCCTATAAGTAATAAGCGTCTCGCTTAGGTATTATCATCAGAGTAACAGGGAGCCTGACAATGAAGTCAGCGTATAAGGTTTTTCTCGCAGGATTGTGTTCGCTTTTATTATCAGCATGTGGTGGTGGGGGCAGTATCTCTGATGATGGTTCCGGTACTCCGCCGACGCCAAGTGTCGTCACTGTCACTCTGAGTATTACTAATACGGATATTTCTGCTTTAGCACCTGCCACAGTATCAGCTAAAGTTGTTGATTCGAAACTCGGTTCCTTGGCTGGTGAATTAGTTACTTTTACTCTGAGTAATTCTAATATTGGGTCTTTTGATCCTAGTACGGCAACGGCATTAACGAATACCGAAGGTGTTGCTACTATTATTTTAAATACAGCAACTATTGCGGGTGCAGGTACTGTCACTGGCAAAGTTGATACTGGGGAGTCTGGGAAAATTGGTTTTGTGATGAAAGGTGATGGCGGTGAAGCGGGTGGAGGTGCACAAGTTAATTTAGCCTTAACTGATATTACAGGCTTACCTATTCAAACTATTACATCCTTAAATCCAGGTAAGTTAACTGCTACTATCACCGGCATTAATAAACCCACGATAGTGACCTTTGACAATGATATTGGGGACCTTCCTATCAAAACTGCTGTAACAAATAGTCAGGGAAAGGCTAGTGTTGATATTTATGCTGGTAATACGTTAGGTGCAGGAACTATCGTTGCCTCTTTAGCTAGTGGTGAAAAAGGTAATACAGTAGTGGTGGTTGGTGCTACAAATGTAGTCATGGGTAGTGGAAGTCCTTTTGTTGCTGGTAAAGCAAGTGTTAGTTCAAGTGATTTAACTGCAGGTGGCACCGCGACTATTTCTGTCGTTATCCAGGACGATCAAGGTAAGCCTTTTACCCAACCTGTGGATGTTAAGTTTTCATCGGCCTGTTCAACTAAATCATCACCAGAAGCCATAATAAGTTCACCCGTACCCTCTGTGAATGGCGTAGCTACAACGACTTACCTTGCAAAGGGCTGCGTTGGAGATGATCCTATTAATGTTACTGCTAACGCAGGTGGATTAAATCTTTCAGCTACGGGCACTATTAAAGTACTTCCTGCTAACGTGGGAAGCATTATATTTATGTCTGCGACACCGCAAAATATCGCCATTTTAGGTACAGGTGGCTCAGAATCTTCTGAAGTTAAATTTAAGGTACTTGACACAAATAGTAATCCGGTAAGTAACCAGTTAGTTAACTTTAGTTTGAACACTACGACGGGAGGCATAGTGCTTGACCCATCAAGTGCAACGACTAACAATCAAGGCATTGTTCAGACAGTTGTAAGAACCGGGACTGTTGCTACTTCGGTAAGAGTAACAGGCACTATTGCTGGCTCTTCGCCAGTTATTTCAAGTCAATCAAGTCAGCTCATCATCTCGACAGGGATACCCGATCAAGACAGTTTTTCACTTTCTGCAACAGTACTCAATGCTGAAGGTTGGAACGTTGATGGCACCAAAGTGACCGTTACTGCACGCCTAGCCGATGCATTCAATAACCCTGTTCCAGATGGCACAACAGTATCTTTTACCACTGAAGGTGGCTCTATTGAAGATGCTTGTCAGACTGTTAAAGGTACATGTAGTGTTGTTTGGACGAGTCAGTTAACTCGGCCTGAAGGGCAGTCTCTTATTGACGCAACAGGCGCATTAATTCGCAATCCTATTGCGACACTTGCGCCTAATTTAGGTAATTATTATGGCCAGAAATATGGTGGTCGAGCAACTATTACTGCTACTGCGATTGGCGAAGAATCCTTCCCAGATCTTAATGGCAATGGTCGCTTTGATTCTTCTGAAGCAACAGCATTTTTAACTCAAAAAGATGTAAGTGGTAAGCCATTTGATTTGGATGATGCTTTCAATGATTATAATGAAGATGGCATTTTTAATCCTCAGCAAGCGGGTGGACAAATTGGTGGGGAATTAGAAGAGTTAATTGATTTTAATTCTAATGGTGTTTTTGATATAAAAGATAGTAAATATAACGGTGTACTCTGCTCTGAGCCTGCACATGCTGCTTGTGCTGATGGTATTACAGATTCAAAATCACTATATGTGAGAGGCAGTTTAGTGATTGTCATGTCAGGAAGTACTGCTTATGCGACTCCGATTGCTGATGTGCTTATCGACGATAGTTACAGCATCAGCAAAGACCAACGTATTGACTTAATAGGTAAAGATGCCGCTACTGTTTATTTCACTATATCTGACTTACATAACCAACAAATGCCTGCTGGTAGTATTGTTAGATTTAAAGCAAGCGCAGGTTCTGTTGCTAGCAGTGCTCAATATATTTGGCCAAGTAGTAACTATAACGCGGGACGTGAGTTTAGTGTGACACTGAAAGGTGAAGAGCAACCTAATGCAGGTACTCTTATTGTTGAGGTTGAAACCCCTAATGGGTCAGTGACTCAGGTTCTATCTATTCCGATTAGAATCAGCTAGTTTTAAGGACCTTATCCAAATAAAAAGAGCATCTAAGGTGCTCTTTTCTATTGTAGGTCTGTCGAATTTTATAATGATGTAGTTCCAGCGTTAGGAATAATTCCTAACGCTGGAACTGATAAACGCTACCTAGTTTCATGATCTGTGTAAGTTCATCTAGAGCTGTTCGAGATTCGATGATTAGCTGAGGGTCTGCAAGATCTTGGGTGGTTAATCTGTCACGATAATATTTGTCTACCCAAAGGTTTAAACGATTAAATAAAGCATCATTCATCAGAGTGTGTTGATTTACCGCTGCGACTTCCACTTCATTCATGGCGACACGTAAACGAAGACAGGCAGGGCCGCCACCGTTTTGCATGCTTTGTTTTACGTCGAAATAAAGCACTTGCTTAATCGGCGTGTTTAATGTGAGTAATTCGTTCAAATAGGCAAATACCGCGGGATTTTCTTGGCAATCTGTTGGGGCAATAATCGCCATTTCACCGGATGGCAATGTAATAATTTGAGTATTGAATAAATAGCTTTTGACTGCGTCGTTAATTGCTACTTTCGCGGTTGGCACTTCAATGAAATACAGCTCAGTGTCGAGTTTACGTTTAATTTCATCGATTTTATTCTGGGTATTTAAGAAGGCTTGTTCGTGGTAGAACAGGACATTTTGATTACCTACTGCGATAACATCGTTATGGAATACACCTTGATCAATCACATCAGGATTCTGTTGGATGAAGACGCAATTATCGTCTTCCAGCTGATGTAAGCGTGCGACTGCCATCGACGCTTCTAAGGTTTGTCTTGCTGGATATTTTTGCGGTTTAGGTGCGTTGGGATTGGTGGCTTCTTGTCCATAAACAAACAGCTCAACACCAGCATGGCCGTATTCATTGCAGAGACGAGTGTGGTTAGCGGCACCTTCATCACCGAAGCTATTATGCTCAGGTAAGTGACTATGGTGATGAAAATAGTGGGGATCACTGAAAGTTGCTGTTAATATGCGCCCCGTTGTCAAAGGCTCGATGCTGCGATGCAGTTTATCGACTAAATTTGCTGGGGTAAAATGCAGTTTGCCGTCACGAGTATCTGCACTTGGTGAGACTGTAGCGGCATTGGCTGTCCACATACTGGAAGCACTGCAACAGGCATTAAGTAATATGGGCGCTTCTTTTGCCGCTTGTTTTAATACATTAGCATCAGAGCCAGAAAATCCAATTCGGCGCAATGTATAGAGGTCTGGGCGCTCTTGAGGAGCTAATATTCCTTGAACCATGCCCATATCGGCTAGTGCTTTGGCTTTTTGGAGTCCTTGTTTTGCAGCAGCTTTGGGGTTGGAAACTAAGGCGGCATTGCTAAGTGAGGCGACATTGCCAAAAGACAACCCTGCGTAATTGTGTGTTGGTCCAACGAGTCCATCAAAATTCGCTTCAAAGTGCTTCATTGCTTATCCTTGTGATAGGGAAAGTTATTATTTGTTCATATGGTCCCTGAGGGAACCCAGTATACTGAAGCTTTTCGAGTGCACAAGCGGACGGTTTTGTGCTCAAAGCGACTTTTTCACGATAAATGCATAACTATTTCTTGCTTGCTGGCAAATAATGAAATATTAGTTTTTAATTACGCATATTATATTTTTACATTTTTTCAACTTTGATTAAAAAGTGACTCGCTGGTACATATAAAAGAGGGATTAACTTGAAACTATCAGTACAACCCTCTATATATGGTGCCAATTTCCACCTTCTTGAGATTTTTTGGCGCAAATTAAACTATGGGTAAATCGCTAGTTATTGTCGAATCACCGGCCAAAGCTAAGACTATTAATAAATATCTTGGCAAAGAATTCATCGTTAAATCGAGCGTAGGTCACATCCGTGATCTGCCGACATCATCGACTTCAGAAGGCAATGAAAAGGTTAAATCCGCTGCTGAAGTTAAGAAGATGTCGCCAGAAGAAAAAGCTCAATATAAAAAGGTGAAAGATCAGCAAGCGCTAGTGTCTCGTATGGGCGTAAACCCTGAAAAGGGCTGGGCGGCTAAGTACCAAATTTTGCCGGGTAAAGAAAAAGTCGTTAAAGAGTTACAGGCACTTGCCGATTCTGCTGACCAAATCTATCTCGCAACCGACTTAGACCGTGAGGGAGAAGCTATCGCCTGGCATTTGCAAGAGGTGATTGGTGGTGATCCTTCACGGTATCAACGTGTGGTTTTCAACGAAATTACTAAATCTGCGATTCAAGATGCTTTTAGTAAACCGTCGACACTCGACACTAACATGGTTAATGCCCAACAAGCCCGCCGCTTCTTAGACAGAGTTGTCGGTTTTATGGTGTCGCCTCTGCTGTGGAAAAAAGTTGCTCGCGGTTTATCCGCTGGGCGAGTGCAGTCGGTTGCCGTGCGTTTAGTGGTTGAACGCGAAAGCGAAATCAAAGCCTTTGTGCCTGAAGAATTTTGGGATGTACACGCAGAGCTCAATACACCCGCTCAAGAAGCTTTGCGGATGGAAGTGGTTAAGCATCTAGATGCTGCTTTTAATCCTATCAATGAACAGCAAGCGATGGCTGCGGTTCAAGCGTTATCTGCGGCAAGTTTTACTGTGCTGGCTCGCGAAGATAAAGCGACTCAAAGTAAACCATCTGCTCCCTTTATTACGTCGACACTGCAACAGGCCGCGAGTACACGCTTAGGTTTCGGTGTGAAGAAGACCATGATGATGGCGCAGCGACTTTACGAAGCCGGTCATATCACTTATATGCGTACCGACTCGACCAATTTGAGTCAAGAAGCCGTTGAAAACCTACGTGATATGATTGCCAAAGAATTTGGTGATAAATATCTACCCGCCGAACCGATTCGATACGGATCGAAAGAAGGCGCACAAGAGGCTCACGAAGCGATTCGTCCATCGAACGTTCAAGTGCAAGCAGCGACCTTATCTGACATGGAACGTGACGCTCAGCGCTTATATGAGCTTATTTGGCGCCAGTTTGTCTCATGTCAAATGACACCTGCACAATATGATGCCACTAAGTTGACCGTAAAAGCGGGTGATTATGAGCTCAAAGCCACGGGACGTACCTTACGTTTCGATGGTTGGACTCGCGTACAAACAGCGCTTAAGAAGAAAAACGAAGAAGACAATACGTTACCATTCGTGGCCCAGGGCGATGTATTAGCATTAAAAGAATTGCAGCCTAAACAACACTTCACTAAGCCGCCAGCACGATACAGCGAAGCTTCTTTAGTAAAAGAATTAGAAAAACGCGGCATTGGCCGCCCATCAACCTACGCAACCATTATTTCAACGATTCAAGATCGTGGTTATGTAAAAGTCGAAAATCGTCGTTTCTATGCCGAAAAAATGGGTGAAATTGTCAGCGAACGATTGGTGAGCAGTTTTGCTGATTTGATGAGCTATGACTTTACCGCCAGCATGGAGCAAACATTAGATGATGTGGCTCGGGGCGAGTTAGACTGGAAAAAAGTACTTGATGGTTTCTATGCTGACTTTACTAAGCAATTAGAAAAAGCAGAGCTGGATCCTGAAGAAGGTGGTATGCGTCTTAACCAAATGGTGATGACGGATATCAAGTGCCCAACTTGTGGTCGTCCTATGGGGATCCGCACTGGAACGACAGGTGTTTTCCTTGGTTGCTCTGGTTATGAATTGCCCCCTAAAGAACGCTGTAAGACGACGATGAACCTCACGCCTGGCGTTGAGGCGATTAGCGAAAACAGTGAAGATGCCGAAACAGATGCACTGCGTGCGAAGCACCGTTGTAGTATTTGCGGCACGGCAATGGACAGTTACCTGATCGATGAGAAGCGTAAGTTACACGTCTGCGGTAACAATCCAATCTGTGAAGGCTATGAAGTCGAAGAAGGCCAATTCAAGATCAAAGGCTATGAAGGTCCACTGATTGAGTGTGATCGCTGTGGTCACGATATGGAACTGAAAAATGGTCGTTTTGGTAAGTACTTTGGCTGTACCAATGAAGAGTGTAAGAATACCCGTAAATTACTGAAAAATGGTGAGGCGGCGCCGCCAAAAGAAGATCCTATTTATTTACCTGAACTGAAATGCAGTAAATCGGATGCCCATTTCGTATTACGTGATGGTGCGGCGGGTATTTTCTTAGCGGCTAGTACTTTTCCTAAATCACGTGAAACCCGTGCGCCTTTGGTTGAGGAACTGGTTCAATACCGTGAGCTGCTATGGCCTAAGTATCAGTATTTAGCGGATGCGCCAGTCACTGATGATGAAGGCAATAAGGCTGCGGTGAAGTTTAGCCGTAAGACGAAAGAGCAATACGTTGCGACTGAAGTCGATGGTAAAGCCACGGGTTGGTCTGCGCATTACGTCAATGGTAAGTGGGTGAGTGAATCTACCAAGAAGGCCAAGAAAGGCGCATAGCGACGGATTAAGCTAGCTTAACGCTAAGAGAACAACAAAAAGCCAAGTCAAATATGACTTGGCTTTTTGTTTGCGTTTTTTCGATATCAATTTGTTGCTATAGATAATAATTTAAACATGTTGAGTACTTTACACTTACAGATACAAACTGACTCACAATGACGCGGTAGAATGGTGGCAAATGTGTCGCTAATTCAACTTAACGGTAAGCAAATAGAGACTGATCACCATTTCTTTTTAGGTTGAAACAGCATATCGATATCATCTTCTTCATTTTTAGGTCTAGGCGCACTGGGCTCAGATTGTTTCTGTGCACCCATAATTTCATCAAGTAATTGTTTAGCCTCATCGACCTTACGCCCAATGAAGGGATCATTAGGCGTTTGTGCCTTAATGGCGTGTAATGTTGATAGGGCTTTGGTTACCATTTGTTTTGATGAGCCATATTGCTTCATAAAACTGGCCGCTCGGGCACGAGAAAGCATAGAATCGACATTAATTCTGAGCTGTAAACTGTCGATGCGGCTTTCTTCTTGAGCAAAAATGCTCGGATCAACTTTACCTTTATTGTGCTCGGCTCTGAGTATCGCCTTTAATTTTTTTAAGGTTTGAACAAGCGCTAAAATTTGCTTGTCATTATCGGGTAGTCTGAAATTCTCAATTGGAGGAGTTTGAGGTTGTCCAGACTGTAAGCTTGTTATTTGATTATTGATATCGGCTAAGCGGCGTTGGTAGTCTGACTGTTGTTGGCCATTACTGATCGCTGTTGCAGATTGCAAGGCATCTTGTACACGCCGGTATAAAACCAACACTATATTCGTGCTACAAGGCATCATTCCTGTGTTTGATAACACAGTTTCAGTTTCATCGATAATTGCTCTTTGACGGGCAAATTCAATGCGACGCTCAGCCTCTACACGTTCTTTTTGTTGCTGTAATACGTTAATTCCGATAACAAGCAGTAAAAGCGCACCGATGAGGATCAGAACCAAGGTGAATGACATAGATGTTCCATTATTTATCCAATTGAGCTAATGCTACAATAAATCAATAAACTAGCATAGTTATCTTAGCCTAGGTTATCATTTCTGTCGTATGAATCTGTAGACTTGTGCTCTATATTCCTATTTGCTTTAATTTTTACTATATACTATAACGATTGATTATAGCTGAGAGTGCTTTGAGGGCTCAGTTGTTAATGGCATTTTGCGTGTTTGAGACAAGGAAATAAGATGAAACTGCAACAACTCAGGTATATTGCTGAGGTCGTAAAACATAACCTCAATGTATCGGCGACAGCTGAAAACTTGTATACCTCTCAACCTGGGATCAGTAAACAAGTTCGTATGCTTGAAGATGAGTTGGGGATCCAAATATTTGGTCGTAGCGGTAAGCATTTAACCCATGTCACACCTGCGGGTTTGCAAGTGATCAGCATTGCTAATGATATTTTAGGTAAAGTTGAAAGTATCAAAAAAGTGTCTGAAGAATATACTAAGCCAGATCAAGGTGAGTTAAATATTTCCACAACAGATACTCAGGCACGCTATGCATTACCGACGATAATTCGTCAGTTTATTGATCGCTATCCTAAAGTGAACTTGCATATGCACCAAGGGACACCGTCGCAGATCAGCGAACAGGCGGCTCGCGGTGATGCAGATTTTGCCATTGCGACCGAAGCAATGCATTTATATTCGGATCTGATAATGTTGCCTTGTTACCACTGGAACCGCTCTATCGTTGTGCCCAAAGACCATCCTCTTGCGACCCGCAATCAAGGCAGCTTGATTAGTATCGAAGATTTAGCCCGTTTCCCCTTAGTGACCTATGTCTTTGGTTTTGACCGTGCTTCTGAAATTGAGAAAGCGTTCAATCGGGCCAATTTAGAGCCGCGTGTCGTCTTTAGTGCGACCAGTGCCGATGTGCTTAAAACCTATGTTCGTTTAGGATTAGGCGTGGGCGTCATCGCGTCTATGGCCATTGATCCAAATGTTGATAAAGATTTAGTCGCTATTGATGCTGGCCATTTGTTTGCCCACAGTACGACTAAAATTGGTTTTAGGAAGGGCAGTTTCTTGCGCAGTTATATGTATGATTTTATTCAGCACTTTGCGCCGCATTTAACCCGTGATGTGGTGGAGAAAGCCGTAGCATTACGGGATCAACAGCTCATAGATGAAATGTTTGCCGATAAAAATCTGCCAATGCGTTAATTGGCAATGATTTACTGATATAAAAAATGCCGCTAATATAAGCGGCATTTTTTATGGGTTTAGCGATTAAGATAAATCGACTTTATCCATCTCGAGTTGCGCAAGGGCAATAACTGCTTGAGTGCGATTGCGAACGCCAAGTTTTCTAAATATGGCGGTAGCGTGCGCCTTGATGGTCGCCTCAGACACGCCAAGATCGTAGGCTATTTGTTTATTTAATAACCCTTCGGCAAACATCTGCAACACTTTATATTGTTGCGGCGTGAGATCGGATAACTTGCTGGCCATTTTATCAATGGCATCGTCATTGATAGCAATAATCTCAGTGCCTTTAGGCAACCAAATATCACCGAATAACACCGCACTTAGCGCCTCTTTTAGGGTTTCCATTGAAGCTGATTTAGGGATAAAACCACTGCTGCCATAATGAATCGCACGGCTAATGGTATTGATATCCTCGTGGGCTGAAATCACCACAACGGGTAACTCAGGATAATGTGAGCGTAGGTGGATAAGCGTGGAATAGCCGTGGGACCCGGGCATCTGCAGATCTAACAGTACAAGATCGTAATCGACGCTTCGAACATCCAATACAGATTGCAGTGCGTCAGCACTGTCTGCTTCAAACCACTGTGCATGTTCGAAAGCGCTGGTCAGCGCTTGACGTAGTGCATTTCTGAACAATGGATGATCGTCTGCGATAATAATATTTAAGTTTTCTAGCTTCATGGCTTTTATGATTATGTTCGGTGCGCGTGAAGATTGAACTCAATGTAACAGAAAAGTAATCAAGGATCCTATTGCTTTATTCAGGAATAAGGACAAAATTTTGATATGTTTCTGGTTGTTAGACTTTGGTCGGTGTTTTACAAGGAAAAAGATGGACCGTATAGTTTCAATTGAAAGCCCGAAAGTACGGGCTAACCTATACTTTAAAATCGTCTAAAAACTACCCATATGTCCACACTTTTGTGGGATTTCGTTGTTCGTCAACCGCAACAAAGGTGAACACACCACGTATAGCATGCTCTCGACGGTCTTGATACATGTCTTCTACATAGATGTTGACTTCAACTTTTAATGACGTATTACCTACATGGATCACACGAGCGATGAGTTCTGCTAGTGTGCCTGCTGGGATAGGCTTTTTAAAATCAATTCTATCGGAACTCACTGTGACTAAGGTTTTACGGCAGAAACGAGTTGCTGCAATAAAGGCTGTTTCATCCATCCACGCTAAAGCTTCGCCACCAAATAACGTATTGTGATGGTTGGTGATTGAGGGGAATACTGCTTTAATCACGCGCGCTTCTGAGGAATCAATTCGAGTTTGAATCGCGTCAGGAAAGGGGGGGGCAGCGGCTTCGATTCGTGAGGTGTTTTCGGTGTTTGTGGACATGGGGGTAAGCGACATACAGCAACCTAAGGTAATGCAGCAAAATAAGCTCGAATTATAAAGATTTATGGTGGTTAAAGATAGAAAACTACAGGCTTTAAGGTGCAGTAGGCATATGACTGAGGATAATGTCATGCTTCCAATAAAAAAACCGAAATGAGATCGGTTTTTTATTGGACGATTTATTTTACTTCAGATTTATTTGGTTAATAGTGCTTTTCTTTCGCGGGAAGCCGCTGCGAGCTTACGTAGCAGGATTTCAGAGTCATCCCAATGCAAGCAAGCGTCGGTGATACTTTGGCCATAACAGAGTGGCTGGCCTTCAACGACTTTTTGATTACCTTCTTGTAAGAAGCTTTCAGCCATAATACCTGCGATGGCAGTGCTGCCAGCACGCATTTGAGTCATAATTTCATCGGCGACCATCAGCTGTTTGAGATGGTTCTTCTCACTGTTTCCGTGGCTGAAATCGATAACCATACGTTGAGTTACCCCAACAGATGCAAGCTGTTGACGCGCTTCTTCGATATCTTGTGCGTGATAATTAGGTTTTTTGCCACCACGTAGGATGATATGGCCAAACGGGTTGCCGTGGGTGCGATAGACCGCCATAGCGCCATCTTTATCCGGTGAATAGAAAACATGTGGCACTTGTGCGGCACGAACTGCATCAACGGCAATATTGATGTTCCCATCAGTACCATTTTTAAAACCAACGGGGCAAGACAGTGCCGAAGCCATTTCACGGTGGACTTGGCTTTCCGTAGTACGCGCACCAATAGCGCCCCAAGTAATGAGATCCGCTATGTACTGACCGTTCACCATATCTAAAAATTCGGTGGCGATAGGCAATTTTAATTCAGTGATTTGTTGCAGCAATTCGCGGGCAATGCGTAAACCTTTGTTTGGTTCGAAACTGCCATCGAGATCGGGATCTGAAATTAATCCTTTCCAACCGACAATTGTACGGGGTTTTTCAAAATAGACGCGCATTAAGATACACAAGTCATCTTTCAATTCTTGGTGTAACGCGGCTAAGCGTTGAGCATAATCTAATGCCGCTTTAGTATCGTGGATTGAACATGGGCCTATGATCACCAATAGACGTTGGTCTTCACCCATAATGATGGCTTCGACTTCACGACGTTGCTGAACCAGATAATCGGCTGCATCTTGAGTTAATGGGAACTCAGATGCCAGTTGCGCAGGTGAGATGACTTTTGCTAATAAGGAAGTGCGTAGTTCGTCTGTTTTTATGGTCATTCAAAATACCGAGCTTGCGTGCGGCGCTTTTCGCCAGATTGCCTCGGATTATAACGAATCGAACCGAGTTGCACAGTGCCAATTGCGTTAATTGTCGGCAACTGTGCAATGAATTTGATTTAAGTTAGTTTCTTTTAGACTAAATTCACTCGGTTTCTTTTGCTGATTTTGGCTTATTAGGCTTAGAACATATGCCGTTCTAGGCCCGTGACATCTAATATTTTAGTGGCAATTTCTTCCACGGAATGATTAGTGGTGTCTATGTAAGGAATGCGTTCGCGTTTAAACAGCATTTCCACTTCTTTGACTTCTAAGCGGCACTGTTTGAGCGATGAATAGCGGCTATTCTCCATTCGACTCTGACGGATTTCATGTAAACGCACGGGATCAATCGTTAAACCAAACAGTTTTTTCTTATTGCGTTTCAGTGCTTCAGGTAATTTAAGGTTATCCATATCATCTTCGGTGAAAGGGTAGTTTGCCGCTTTTATGCCGAACTGCATTGATAAATACAGGCTCGATGGCGTTTTGCCACAGCGAGAGACCCCAAGTAAAACCAGATCGGCTTGATCCATATGTTTCATGGTCTGGCCATCATCGTTATCCATGGCGAAATTAATGGCATCAATACGCGCTTCATAGCCGTGATTCGCTTTTCCATGGGTTCTATGTACAACTGGAGAGGCAGAAACACCTAAATGTTGTTCGAGTGGGGCCACAAAAGTATTCAAAAAATCATAATCAACCCCTTCACTCGAGTAGATGATGTCGCGGATCTCGGCTTTTACGATGGAATGGAATACTAACGGCCGCTCACCTGTTGTAATAAAACAATCATTAATTTGTCGCTTAACTTGCTCCGCTTTCGTCAATGTTTCGACAAATGGAATCGTAAGTGACTCAAATTCTAATGGAAATTGCGAGAGAACCGCATGACCAAAAACTTCAGCTGTGATCGCTGTCCCGTCGGAGATATAGAATACTTTTGGTGCCATACTGACCTCTTGTAGTAATAAAATTACAAATAAAATTATAGATTTACGCGTGTTCGACAGGAGTGTAAAATGCCGCTGCCCTCGTGTGAAGGGGCCACTGAAATAAACTTGCGGAGATAGAACTGTGCAGCAATACGTACTCTGGTATCAAGAATTAGGCATGGGTGACGTCAACTTGGTTGGCGGTAAAAATGCTTCTCTAGGCGAGATGATCAGCAATCTGGCCAATGCCGGTGTTCAAGTACCTGGCGGATTTGCGACAACTTCCCATGCGTTCAACGAGTTCCTTGAACAAAGCGGAGTTAACCAGAAGATTTATGACATTCTAGCCACACTGGATGTAGATGATGTCAATGCGCTGGCTAAAGTAGGTGCACAGATCAGACAGTGGGTTATCGACACTCCATTTCAACCAGCATTAGAGCAAGCGATACGTGAAGCTTACGATAAACTTGCCGCTGAAACTAGCGAAGCGTCATTCGCGGTACGTTCTTCTGCAACAGCAGAAGATATGCCAGATGCCTCTTTTGCGGGTCAGCAAGAAACTTTCTTAAACGTAAAAGGATTTGAATCCGTACTGACAGCGATCAAGCATGTGTACGCTTCACTCTTTAACGATCGCGCTATTTCCTACCGTGTGCATCAAGGTTATGAGCACCACGGTGTTGCCTTGTCTGCTGGCGTACAACGCATGGTTCGTTCAGATAAAGCGGCTTCAGGTGTGATGTTCACTATGGACACTGAATCTGGCAATAACGATGTGGTGTTTATCACTTCATCTTTTGGTCTGGGTGAAATGGTTGTTCAAGGCGCGGTAAACCCAGATGAATTTTATGTTCATAAACCTATTTTAGCCTTAGGTCACAAGGCTGTTGTGCGCCGTAATATCGGTAGCAAGCTCATCCAAATGGTGTATTCAGATGATGCTGCTCACGGCAAACAAGTCAAAATTGAAGACGTGACTGCTGACAAACGTCGTCAATTCTCTATCAATGACGCTGAAGTTGAAGAATTAGCCAAACAAGCCATGGTGATCGAAAAGCATTACGGTCGTCCAATGGACATCGAATGGGCAAAAGACGGCAACGACGGCAAATTGTATATCGTTCAAGCGCGTCCAGAAACGGTTCGTAGCCGTGAAGATGTGCAATTGATTGAGCGTTATCACTTAAAGAGCCGTGGCGCTGTGATCTGTGAAGGTCGCGCTATTGGCCATAAAGTGGGTACTGGTGTAGCCAAAGTATTAACCTCAATCGCCGATATGGATCAAATCCAACCTGGTGATGTGTTAGTGACAGACATGACAGATCCAGATTGGGAACCTATCATGAAGCGCGCAAGTGCTATCGTCACAAACCGTGGCGGTCGTACCTGTCATGCGGCAATTATCGCCCGCGAATTAGGTGTGCCAGCGGTGGTGGGTTGTGGTGACGTGACTGACCGTATCAAGAATGGTCAAATCGTGACTGTTTCTTGCGCCGAAGGTGACACTGGCTTTATCTACGAAGGTAAACAAGAGTTTGAAGTGATTTCAAACCGTGTTGACTCTCTGCCTGCATTGCCAATGAAAATCATGATGAACGTGGGTAACCCTGATCGTGCATTTGATTTTGCCCGTTTGCCAAACGAAGGTGTGGGTCTAGCGCGTTTAGAATTCATCATCAACCGTATGATCGGTATCCATCCAAAGGCACTGCTCGAATTCAATCAACAGGATGCAGCGTTGCAAACTGAAATCAATGAAATGATTGCTGGTTACGAATCACCCGTTGAGTTCTACATTGCCCGTCTGGTTGAAGGTATTGCAACTATCGGTTCAGCTTTCTATCCGAAGAAAGTGATCGTACGTATGTCAGACTTTAAGTCTAACGAATACGCAAACTTGGTTGGTGGTGACAGATACGAGCCAGAAGAAGAGAACCCAATGCTGGGCTTCCGCGGTGCGAGCCGTTATATCTCTGAATCCTTCCGTGACTGTTTTGCCCTTGAGTGTGAAGCGATCAAACGCGTTCGTAATGACATGGGTCTGAAAAACGTTGAAGTCATGATCCCATTCGTTCGCACAGTGAAAGAAGCTGAGCAAGTGGTCGGCCTGCTCAAAGAGCAAGGTTTAGAGCGTGGTAAAGACGGTTTACGTGTCATCATGATGTGTGAAGTGCCTTCAAACGCCCTGTTAGCAGACCAATTCCTTGAGCATTTCGATGGCTTTTCTATCGGCTCAAACGATTTAACTCAGCTGACACTCGGCCTTGACCGTGACTCAGGTATCATTAGCCATTTATTCGATGAGCGTGATGAAGCCGTTAAAATGCTACTCTCATTAGCCATTAAAGCGGCTAAAGCGAAGGGCGCTTACATAGGTATTTGTGGTCAAGGTCCTTCAGATCACGCTGATTTTGCCGCTTGGTTGGTAGAACAAGGCATAGATACAGTGTCATTAAACCCTGATACTGTGATTGATACTTGGTTGTATTTAGCCGAAGCGCACGGTTGATCTAGATAGTAATTTTATAAACTTGTTAAAAAAGCCGCTTTTTAGCGGCTTTTTTTTGTTTATAATGGCGCCATAACGATAATTGACAGAAGCCATCTATGCTACCCCTGCTATCACATCAACAAACATTAGAGCCAGTGTATTTGGCATACCTTGATGCACTGGAGCAAAGTGAGTATTCCGGTGATATAGACAAACGTTACAGCGCCCGTTTAGTGCAAGCCACCGACAACTCTGTATATCAATTTTTGCCTCAAGCCGTGCTTTATCCTAAAAATCAGCAGGATATTCAAATTGCATTGACGCTGGCTGCTACAGACGCATTTCGCAGCGTGACCTTCAGTGCGCGGGGCGGTGGTACGGGCACCAACGGACAATCTCTGACCCATGGTTTGATTTTGGATGTGTCGCGTTACATGAACCGTGTGCTCGAAGTGAATGCTGAGCAAGGTTGGGTTCGAGTCGAAGCTGGCGTGATTAAAGATGCGCTCAACGATGCATTGCGTCCCCATGGATTCTTTTTTAGTCCCGATTTATCCACTTCAAACCGCGCCACGATTGGTGGCATGATCAATACCGATGCCTCGGGTGCGGGCTCACTGGTCTATGGTAAGACGTCAGATCACGTGCTGGCGCTGCGCAGTGTGTTGATCGATGGCAGTGTGCTGGATACGCATCCCCTAGATGCGGGACTACTGTGTAACCCCGATAATGTCAGTGATAATCCGCTGGGGCAGAAATTGATTTCTGCTGTGGCGGCTGTATGCCGTGAAAAGCGTACTCAGATTGAAAACCAATTTCCTAAGCTCAATCGTTTCCTCACTGGCTATGACTTAAAACACGTGTGGAACGACAACCTGACGCAATTCGATTTATCACGAATTCTGACGGGCTCAGAGGGCACGCTTGCGGTGATAACCGAAGCCAAACTTAATCTCACCCCGCTGCCGACTGAGCGCGCTATGGTAAACATTAAGTACGATTCGTTCCAATCGGCATTGCGTCATGCGCCATCCTTAGTTGCCGCGCGGGCGACTGTGGTCGAAACCGTCGATTCAAAAGTGCTTAACTTAGCCCG
This sequence comes from Shewanella sp. ISTPL2, assembly GCF_013283205.1. Classification (NCBI taxonomy): domain Bacteria; kingdom Pseudomonadati; phylum Pseudomonadota; class Gammaproteobacteria; order Alteromonadales; family Shewanellaceae; genus Shewanella; species Shewanella sp. ISTPL2. The sequence continues at coordinate 1,983,427 of NZ_JAAPAV010000001.1, forward strand.
TGAAGATATTGTCTGGCATTCGGTGGCTGATCTTATCCAAGAAGTGCCGGGTAAAATTATTGATGGCCTCAATATGGTCGAATTTGCAGGTGACACGGTCGAAGTTGAGCAAAAGCTCGCGAGTTTGGAAGCTGTATTGACTGAGCAGATCAGCAAAGGCGAGTGCGGTGTATTGGGTTACCAAGTGACGCAAGATAAGCCGAGTATCGAAAAAATTTACGGCATGCGCAAAAAAGCCGTTGGCTTACTCGGCGCCACTAAAGGTCGCCGTAAGCCCATCGCCTTTGCTGAAGATACTGCGGTACCGCCCGAAAAACTCGCCGATTACATTATGGAGTTTCGCGCGTTACTCGACGGGCATAATTTGCAATACGGTATGTTCGGCCATGTGGATGCGGGCGTGTTGCATGTTCGTCCAGCGCTCGATATGTGCGATGTTGAAGATGAAAAATTACTGCGAGTCATTTCTGATCAAGTCGCGGCACTGACGCTTAAATACGGCGGCCTAATGTGGGGTGAACACGGTAAAGGCGTGCGCGGTGAATACGGTCCAGCTGTCTTTGGTGATGAACTTTTCGGTGTGTTGCAAGATATCAAAGGTTTGTTTGACCCCGATAACCGATTAAACCCCGGCAAGCTGGTGGCGCCTAAGTATACTGGCGCCCTCTATTACGATGTTGACAGTGCTAAGCGCGGTAAGTTTGATCGACAAATCCCCGTTGATGTGCGTGATGCGTTCCCCGATGTGATGAATTGTAACGGTAATGGCCTGTGTTTTAATTACAGTAGCTATTCGCCCATGTGCCCATCGTTTAAGGTGACGGGTGACAGAGTGCAGTCACCTAAGGGGCGTGCTGGGCTCATGAGAGAGTGGCTAAGGCTACTTGAGGCTGAAGGGGTTGATGTTAATGCCCTCGCAAAAGCGAAACCTTTTGGTATATTGCAGCGCATACAAAATACCATCAATGCCAAACGTGATTATGATTATTCCCACGAGGTGATGGAATCGCTCAAGGGCTGTTTGGCCTGTAAAGCTTGCTCTGGACAATGTCCGGTAAAAGTGGATGTGCCTAAGTTTAGGGCGCAGTTCTTCAATATTTATTATCAACGCTATTTAAGACCCGCGAAAGACTATCTCGTTGCAGGGATTGAAGATAGCTTACCACTGATGGCTGCGGCACCGCGTCTCACTAACTTTGTTGCACAAAATCCATTGAGCCAATGGGTGATTAAACAGGCGATTGGTTATGTGGATGCGCCTGCGTTATCTGTGCCGACTTTGAAGCAAAGACTCGATGGTCATGCAAGCCGCGGTTACGACTTAGCTGCGTTGCAAGCGATTCCAGAAGAGAAGCGCTCGCAGTTTGTGTTGGTGGTACAAGATCCCTTTAACAGTTTCTATGACTCAGGTCTTGTGCTGCACTTTATCCAATTGATTGAAAAACTCGGCTTAAAGCCGGTGTTATTGCCCTACAAACCCAATGGTAAGCCAACACATATCAAGGGATTTTTAGATAAGTTTGCTAAAACGGCGCAGTCGAGTGCAGACTTTTTGAACCAAGTCCATAAACTGGGCATGCCCATGGTAGGCATAGATCCTGCTTTAGTCTTGTGTTATCGCGATGAATACCGTGAAGTCTTAGGGGCTAATCGCGGTAATTTTGAGGTCAAGTTAGCCAACGAATGGCTACTGAATGCCATCAAAGATTTACCTGCAAAAGCTGCGCAAGATAAGCAATATACTTGGTTTAGTCATTGTACCGAATCGACGGCCAAGCCAAATACCGCCAATGAGTGGACTAAAATCTTTGCCCATTTTGGCGCTAAGTTAACCGCAGTCAATTTAGGTTGTTGTGGTATGGCGGGAACTTATGGTCATGAGGCGGAAAACCTCGAGCGCTCTAAGGCCTTGTTTGATATGTCTTGGCAGCAAACGCTAGCGAAAATTGAGCAGCCGCAAGTGTTAGTGTCTGGCTATTCGTGCCGTAGCCAGGTAAAACGTTTTGCGGGTTACAAGCCAAAGCATCCACTTGAGGCCTTACTCGAGTTAGCAAATATTTAATAGTGTTTATGCCGTTTTGATTGCGTTAGTCAGATCGTAATTATCAACACTGGTATATCCCAGTGTTGAATGTCACACTAAAGCCAGCCGCAAGGTTGGTTTTTTTATGGATGATGGAGGCCTAGATGGAAAAGATGACTGACAGTATTCAGCACACACTCAAACAATTCGCCGCCGATAGTAAGCTAACCTCGGTTGCGCCATTGTGCAGTGAAGCCCCATTGTTTGACATTAACGCCTTGGGTGATTGGACCTATCTAGGCACATCGCTGCCAGCAAAGTTTGCTAAGTTGTTCGCCAGTATTTTACATTGCATTGATGATGAGTATTTCTTAATTACCCCAGTGGAGAAGGTGCGAGTGCGGGTTGAAGATGCTCCCTTACTGATTGTCGATTTCGAGCGAGCGCAACCCCATTCGCTGCTCAATGTAAGAACCAGTATTGAAACACAGCACCATAAAGTCGATATAAAACAGATGAAGCTCACCGATGACAGTGTTTATTTGCCGCTTGAGCGCGGTTTATGGGGCAAATTAGGTCGGGCCTGTTACTATAATTTTGTGAATGAATTCAATTTATCTGATCTAGATGAGGAATGAGCTCGTAGGTTAATCGCATAATTTGCTGTGGTCTAAGCTAGTTTATTATGGGTTAAGTGGTAGTATTAAAACTAACTCTGGGTTCCTATGATGGCGTGCAGAGTAAGTGAAAACGCGTTAAACCTTTGCTGTAGGAGGTGCTGTTTGAATCGTCATGAAAGCTTAGGCTATCTTGTATCCCACTTAAATATCGAGCTGCAAAATGAGCTTGATCTGCATCTTAAGCGATATCAACTCGATATAAAACTGTGGCCTGTGCTGTTTGCTTTGTGGCAAGAAGAGGGCATAAGCCAAACTGAATTGTCTAAGCGTTGCGATGTGGCAAATTACACTATGACGCGCTTACTCGATCAGTTGCAGGTGCAAGGTCTTATTACTCGTCATCAAGAAGTCGATAATCGGCGTGCTTTCCAAATCTTTTTGACCGATGAAGCCAAAGCATTAGAGCAAGATCTTATCTGCGAAGCTGAGCGGGTCAATGAAAAATTTCTGTCAAATTTAAGTGAAGATGAACAACAGACATTCATTTTACTATTAAATAAAATCAACCGTTTGGCTTGAAATTTTGAATCTAATGGGTATGGCGGAAAACTGTGGTTTAGCCGTTTTTACTTCTATCTGTATGTGGTTATCTCAATTCATTTTCCCAGTTTAATCCCATCCACTATGCCTCACTCTGCGGGATTAAACTGGTTTGATTAATTTAAGTAAAGTGCAAAGACGCAAAGCAGACTTACGGCTATCACTGAGTGCTGTAAATAACGCCGGCTGGCTAATAAATTCTCTTTGCCTTGTTTTAGGCTAGCGACGAGTCTATGTTGCTTATAAATTCGGCACATTAACTCATCGGTTTGGGGATCGATAAGCAGTTCAAACTTGCAAGGTGCGCCATCTTTAAGCTGAATGGTATGCTCGCTTTGAGGTTTAAAGTTAAGCTTGTGCGACACCATCTGGCCATTAACGAAGACCCGCTCTAAACCACTCCAATTGCTGGCTTGCAGTTCTACCACATCTTGGTTGAGATCATATTTGAAACGGATCATAGCGCTATCCTGTGCTGGGACCTGATAGACTAATTCAAGCAGACAAATATGACGTTTTCCAGCGTGATTAAATGAATATTCTGTGTCGAAATTAAAAGCGCGGCTAAACCATGAGCTTAGTGATAGATTAAATTTTAGATAACAAAAAAGCGACCAGAGGTCGCTTTTTTTAATATTTGACGGGCATAAAAAATAATAAACGCGTAGAAAAATTACTGCTTAGCGGCTTCGATAATGGCTTTCGCCATTTCATCAGCCACGGCGCCGGTTGTACGGTTCTGCGCATCGGCTTGGCTGAATATTTTCAGCAGCGTGTTGTAAATTTCTTCTACTTTAGCCGTCGATTTTGCTGCGTCGTAATCTTTTTCGAACGACACGTTGATAATGCCGCCTGCGTTAATCACATAGTCTGGCGCGTACAGTATGCCCATTTCTTTCAGTTGTTCACCGTGGCGTACTTCGGCTAATTGGTTGTTGGCACAGCCAGCAACAATTTTGGCTTTCAGTTGCGGTAAGGTTGCATCGTTTAAGGTTGCGCCAAGGGCACAAGGGGCATACACATCCACATCTTGCGCGTAGATTTCTTGAGGTGCGACAACAATGGCACCAAAGTCGGTAGCGACTTTGTCTAATGAGGCTTGATGAATGTCGGTAACAATCAGTTCAGCGCCTTCGTTATGCAAGTGTTTGCACAGATAATAGCCAACGTGACCGACGCCTTGAACGGCGATTTTAAGGCCTTTAAGGCTGTCTAAACCAAGTCTATGTTTAACCGCAGCTTTGATGCCTAAATAAGTGCCAAGGGCTGTGAACGGTGATGGATCGCCACTTTTGCCTTCAAGGCCCGCCATATAAGGGGTTTCTTCATGGGCGATCATAATATCAGCCGTAGTAGTGCCAACATCTTCCGCTGAATAGTAGCGGCCACCTAGGCTGTTAATCAAACGGCCAAAGGCGCGGAATAGGGCTTCGCGATCTTGTCTTTTCGGATCGGCAATGATCACTGATTTGCCACCGCCCATGGTTAAACCTGCTAGGGCATTTTTATAAGTCATGCCACGAGAGAGGCGTAATACGTCAGTAAGGGCTTCATCATCCGATTGGTAGTTCCACATCCTACATCCACCCACGGCAGGACCAAGGTTAGTGTTATGGATGGCGACAATGGCCTTTAAGCCACTTTCTTTATCATGACAGAATACAACCTGTTCATGTTCGTCAAAGGATACATGATTAAATACAGCCACGTGAATTTCTCCGCTATACACAATGAAAAAGCCGACGAGGTGAGCCTCTATCGACTGCTTGTTATATTTATTGCAGAACCATAGCATTTAGCGATACTCTCAACCATGCATAATGACCGAATAAATACATTATTTGTGGCAATTTAGCTTTCCACTTTACGTAAACGTAAGCTTTGCGATTAAGAATGGATTGTACTGAATTTAACGTAACGAATAGAATGAATCGCGTACTGATCCCAAGAATTAGGTTCGCGTTATAACAATAAGATAGGACGGAAGTATGACTGAACAAGCTGTCGACCAAACTCAACAAAATTTATCAGCTGAAGAAATAGAAAAGCTGCGTCAAGAGTGGGTCAGAACTCAATTTCAAAAAGCCAATCGTTTTCTCGCTGAAAAAGGCGTGATCCCAAGCAAAGTCCTAGCCGATGAAAGCCGTTATCTTGCGCCTTATATGGCGATTTGGAAGATGGAATCAAAGCGTCCAAGCAACAAAACCTATTGGGTGATGTCAGGTGATTTACCGTCGGATTTTGTCGATGTGAAAGTGGCGGCTACGGCCCGTGATGCCGTGCGTCATTTCTCTATGATGTGGCAAATGCAGGCGGAAAACTTAGTGCGTTCGGGTGCAACCCGTGATGCCACTCAGGCTAAATTTGCTCAACTATTAGTATCGCGTGCCGAGAGTTTATATCGTATGCACAACGACGATAAACTGTGGAATGCTTAAACTCAAATGAGTTGAGGATTGTATTTAGATAGTATTGAGTTAATACAGTCACTTGTGTTGATTGATACTGATAATTGAAATAACAATAAGGCACTCAGTTGAGTGCCTTTTTTATACTGACTTTTATGTTGATTTCCTATGTTAAGAACAAGGTCATCGAACAAAGTCGATAGGGCTTATTCTTCGCTGTCGCTCAAGTAGTAGAAACCTTGATTGATGAGTTTCAACAGTAAGGCTTGGACTTCTTCATGCTGACATATTTCAGCCGCTTCATCGGCGTTTAAGCTGACGTTATCGCTCAACTGTGCGATTACGTCTGCCGGTGTTTGGGGCAGTTCGTGTACATCACCATTGATGAATAATCGCGGCGTGGCGTCATTTTCAAGGCGCAATACTTTCAAACCACCGATACGGCTCACTCCAGCACCTTGGGCGAAGGCATCTTGCAAATCTTCCATGCTGTAAGCTTCTTCGCCTTCACACAAATCAAGCTCGAAACGGTTTTGACTGAGTAGCTTACCTAACACGATTTGGTAGCTATTGGGATCTTGGCTCAGCTGACTCAAGAGTGACATTATGCCCACTTGATGATCTTGGCTGACAATACCCGCTGAACTCGGTTCAGTTTGCGATGTGAAACGCTGCTGACCTAAGTTATTGTCGAGCAAATAATCGGCGACTTCACTGACTAATTCTTGCTGGCTAGGAGCGCGGAAACCAATCGAGTAACTCATTGCCACAGTTAGGGTTTCGCCGCAGTGTGGGAAACCAGGTGGAATATAAAGCATGTCGCCTTTTTCTAACACTACATCGATAATGGGTGTGAAGTCTTCAACCAGCGGCGAGTTGGGATTGCCACCGCGGCGTTGTTGCGGGGTATTGTCACCCACAGTCCAGCGACGCTCACCTTCGCCTTGAATGATAAACACATCGTAGTTATCGACGTGCGGGCCGACACCGCCACTTGGGGTTGCAAATGATGCCATCAAGTCATCGAAGCGCCAGTCAGGTAAAAAACGCAGCGCTTCAACTAATGGTTGCGAATCTGGGTACCAATGGTTGACGGCTTGCACTAATAATTGCCAATGGGTTTCGCCATAGCTGTCGTAATCTTCAAACGGACCTTGCACCACTTCCCAATCATTATCTTTGGTGACAACGATGCGTGAAGAGATTTCTTCTTCACAGGCAAGGCCTGCTAATTCATCGGCGCTGATAGGATCTTCAAATTGCGGAAATGCTTTTTTGATCAACAGGGGTTTCTTTTGCCAGTATTCACTAAGAAACTGGGCGATATCGAGATTGAGTGTATACATAGTGTTAAAAAAGGCGACCACATCACGGTGATGTGGGTCGCCTTAATCCTTATTTCTGTTTAAGAAAGAGTATTGTCCGTCGCTAACTTCAGTTAATAACTAATTTCAGTCAATAGCTTAATATTAGTTAATCGCCAATTTTAATTAATAACTTACTTCAGTTCGTCGACAAACGTTTCGGCACGACCAATGTAGTTGGCTGGCGTCATTTTCTTCAGTTCAGCCTTCACTGAGTCTGGTAATTCAAGTCCGTCAATAAACACTGACAGTTGCTGCGCGTCGATACGTTTACCGCGCGTCAGTTCTTTTAATTTTTCGTATGGCTTTTCAATACCATAACGACGCATTACCGTTTGTACGGGTTCTGCTAACACTTCCCAGTTGTGATCTAACTCATCACGCAGATGCGCTTCGTTAACTTCTAACTTGCTGATGCCTTTTAAGGTCGCTTGATACGCGATCAACGCATGGGCAATACCCACACCTAAGTTACGCAGTACAGTCGAGTCAGTTAAGTCACGTTGCCATCTTGATAACGGCAGCTTAGACGCTAAATGTTGCATCAGGGCGTTAGCGATACCTAAGTTACCTTCAGAGTTTTCAAAATCGATTGGGTTAACTTTGTGCGGCATAGTCGATGAACCGATTTCACCGGCGATAGTGCGTTGTTTGAAGTGACCTAGGGCGATGTAACCCCAAATATCACGGTCAAAGTCAATCAGCACAGTGTTGAAACGGGCAACTGCATCAAATAATTCGGCAATGTAATCGTGTGGCTCGATTTGCGTCGTGTAGGCATTCCAGTTCAAGCCAAGGCTAGTCACAAAACGCTCAGACAGCTCATGCCAGTTAACTTCAGGGTAGGCTGACAGGTGAGCATTGTAGTTACCTACGGCACCATTCAGTTTACCCATGATTTCAACATTGGCGATTTGTTTGATTTGACGTTCAAGGCGCACTGCGACGTTCGCCATTTCTTTACCGAGCGTCGAAGGTGACGCGGGTTGGCCATGGGTACGTGACATTAATGGCACAGAGCGATATTCAATCGCCAGCTTTTTAATTGCCGTCAGCAACTCATTGCAGTAGGGCAGTAAAACATGCTCACGGGCTTCAGTCAGCATTAAACCGTGGCTTAAGTTGTTGATATCTTCAGAAGTACAAGCAAAGTGAACAAACTCACCCACAGCGGCTAATTCGCTATTGCCTGCGATTTTTTCTTTAATGAAGTATTCAACCGCTTTTACATCGTGGTTAGTGGTGCTTTCGATAGCCTTAACACGCAGCGCATCTTGTTCGTTGAAATTGTCTTTAATGCCATCTAGTACGGCGATAGCTGACGCGCTCAATGTTGGCACTTCGCTAATGTCTAGACAGTCGGCTAACAGTTTTAGCCAATTGATTTCAACCTGAACACGGTACTTGGTAAGACCGAACTCGCTGAAAATCCCTCTCAATGACGCGGTTTTACTACCATAACGACCGTCTACCGGAGAGATAGCAGTTAGTGCGGAAAGATCCATGTGTAGCTCCTTGATGAACGCTAATTTTATTATAGGGTAAGACTTTTCTTGGCTGTATCGACTATGGCTTTGCGGGCGAAGACTAAGTGTCGACGTTTACCGCCCAACTGACGCCACAGTACTGCGCTGCGTATAGCGGCAAGCAGCAGAGCACGAATTTTATGTTGTACAATAGGGCGCTGCAAACACACAGGATTACCCGATATTTGGATTTTTGGCCCTAAATTACTGATGATGTCACTGTAAATGCTGGCAAGATTGGCAACAACTTGCTCATCTGTGATGGCAAAATGATGTAGCTGGCGATTCACTTGATTAATACGTTCAGCCAACATGCCTAAGCCACTGTTAGAGCGCACGAGTTTACGCTCTAGGGCAAGCACGCCCACTAAATAGCGGGTGATTTCAACATCTTTTTGGCTGCTGTCACCGAGCTGGTTCAGGATCAGCTTATAGCCTTTTTGCAATACGATTTTATCTTGGTAGACATCGGGCGTATTGTCAGGATTGGTGACGAGAATGGTGTTTAAGCTCGCTGCGAGCTCGGCATTATCCAATTCGCCATGGCGCGCTAAATGTTGAACTTGGGCAATGGCTTGCAGTATGCCTGCAAACGCCATCGTCCGATTAATGAGTTGCTCGTTCACGCTTTACCCTCGGATTAATTGATCTATGATGCCGCCACCTAGGCAGACCTCACCATCATAAAATACCGCAGACTGTCCAGGCGTCACCGCCGCAACAGGTTCATCGAAGACCACGCGCAAGGTGTGTTCATCTGTGTAGGTTAATGTACAAGGCACATCTTGTTGGCGATAACGGGTTTTCACTGCGATATGACAACCATCGACAGGCCCAGTTCTATCCACCCAATGCAGTTGGTTAACTGTCATGCCGGTCGACATCAAACGGGGATGGTGTCCGCCTTGACCCACGATCAATACGTTACGCTCAAGATCTTTATCGACCACATACCAAGGATCGTCATTGCTGTTTTTCATGCCGCCAATGCCTAAGCCTTTACGTTGGCCTAAGGTGTGGTACATGAGTCCTTGGTGCGTGCCTATGACTTCGCCTTCTGGGGTTTCGATATTGCCAGGCTGCGCCGGTAAATAAGTCCCTAGAAATTCAGTAAATTTACGCTCACCGATAAAGCAGATGCCAGTACTGTCTTTTTTATCATGGGTGATTAAGCCCATTTCTTTCGCAATTTCACGTACTTGATGTTTTTCGAGCTCACCGACAGGGAACAGGCTTCGGGCAACTTGCTCATGGCTAAGAGTGTAGAGGAAATAACTTTGATCTTTATTGCCATCAACACCGCGGAGCATTTGTGTGCTGCCATCGCTGTTATCGCGACGGCGAACATAGTGGCCCATTGCGATGTAATCGGCGTCGAGGATTTCGTCGGCAAATTCTAAAAATGCCTTAAATTTTATCTCTTTGTTGCACATGATATCGGGATTTGGCGTGCGGCCGGCTTTGTATTCGGCGAGGAAATACTCAAATACATTGTCCCAATATTCGGCAGCAAAGTTGACTGTGTGTAGCTTGATCCCGAGCTTGTCGCACACGGCTTGGGCATCTTTTAAATCTTCTGCGGCCGCGCAGTACTCGTTGTTGTCATCTTCTTCCCAGTTCTTCATGAATAGGCCTTCAACCTGATAGCCTTGCTGCATAAGCAAATAGGCTGAAACAGATGAATCTACACCGCCGGACATGCCGACAATGACTTTTTTTCCTGTATGAGTGGGTTCGATTGATGTCATAAATCCTAAAAACCATTGAGTATGTGTGTTGGCTAGGTGGATGAATTTAAGCCGCGACATTGAGCGCGTAACAAAAATACCTAACCTAACTAAAAATATGGGCTAACTAAAAATCCAAGCTCACTTTAAATCCAAGCTAACTTTACATCTAGGTGCTGTGCTGCTGATTGCTAAATCAAACTTTGCCAGCGCTATCAAATAAAATGAGTCCGCAAACTGTCAGTAAACCTCGCATTTACGGCCAACTCTTTATTTGCTGTACAAGGCCTCTGCAGTAGCACACGCATTAAGCTTAGCCAGCCGTTTATGCGGGGCGGTATTCTATCACGCCTTGCTCGCTTGGGCTATCGTGAGGCGGTCACTATTGAGTAAGCTAAGGGGATAAGTTTGGCCATTTTGTGCCTGATTGAGATAGTCTTTTAAGCAATCGAGTACTAAGGGACTGCGCAGTAAAGAGGACTTGGCTTCTATCTGCGCAAGACTTAACCAATGCGCACTATGGATCGCTTTATCCTGCGGCGCAGGTGAGGGCATATCATCTAACTGCACGAAAAAAGTAAAGCGCACAAAGGCTAAGTCTTCACTGGCGCTGAGTTGATAAATACCGACGAGTCCTTGGGCTTTTAGTGATAACCCCGTTTCTTCAAACACTTCGCGCTCACAGGCTTGGATCAAGCTTTCATTCGCTTCTAAGTGACCCGCGGGTTGATTAAAGCGTTGCTCGCCTTCAATCCACTCTTCTACCATCAGATATTTGTCCTGTGAAGTTGCATGAACAATACAAGCGACGGTCACATGGGGTTTATATCTTTGACTCATGGAGCCTCCTTTGAGTGGATTGGAACGCAAAAATTAGGCTGAAATTTAGACTTCATCACCGAGACGGATGCATTTGTGCTCACCCGATGGCAAATTATCTAGACTCCATTGGCCTATTTTATAACGGATTAATCTTAAGGTCGGAAAACCGATATGCGCTGTCATGCGTCTGACTTGGCGGTTGCGGCCTTCATGAATTTGGATTTCTAGCCAAGTTGTTGGGATATTTTTGCGCTCTCTCACCGGTGGATTACGTGGCCAAACGTCGGGTGAATCCATGATTTTGACTTTAGCAGGCAGCGTCATACCATCATTTAATTCAACACCTTGGCGCAGTTTAGTGAGTGCATCTTCCGTCGGAACGCCTTCTACTTGCACCCAATAGGTTTTAAAGGTTTTCTTTTTTGGCTCTGTCAGCCTTGCCTGTAATTGACCGTCATTGGTCAGCAGCAATAAGCCTTCACTGTCTCTATCTAAGCGGCCTGCGGCATACACGTCAGCAATCGGGATATAGTCTTTTAGGGTCTTGCGACCTTGCTCATCGGTAAACTGGCAAAGTACATCAAAAGGCTTATTAAACAGCACAATAATCGGTGCGAGCGTTTGGCTCTGCACCGGTTTTGCCGCCGCAATTGCGCGTCGATTAGGATTTTTAAAGGGTTCTTTCTTTAAACTGCCATTGGCATTTCGTGCTGGCGCCACTTTGTTATCTACGGCGGTAGCGCGGTTGGCAGGGCCTCTGCTGGCGGGCTTAGCGGGTTTAATCGGGCTTTTGGCTGGGGAACTTGCGCTGGCATTGGCACCTTTAGGTTGAAACTTGTTTTTGGTCATACTTTTGCTAACAGGAGGTTGAGACACGCTTACCTGACTTGATTGAGTCGTTAATGTGGTCATAGTGTACTTGGCATTCGCCGTTAGTGGAATTTGAATATTATTGCGAATGCTCTATGATGTCGGCCAGAAAATGTGATCTGTGCCTAAATGTTTATTAGGTTTTAATGAGTCGTTGTAACAAATTTTAGCTTGCGCGCAAAGACAGAAGGGCATTGAGAATTTGAAAGGTGAGGGCGTGGTCGATTGCCTTGATTGATATTTTTCCTGTGCTCAGATTTGTTCGCCATGCTATAAAATTATTATAAAAAATATTAAATTTTACAATAATGTAGGATGTAACATGAAAGATAACTCATCAACAATTATTTACACTGAAACAGACGAAGCGCCAGCACTGGCCACCCTCTCACTCTTACCTATCATCAGAACGTTTACCGACGCCGCGGGCGTTGCGGTTGAAACCCGTGATATCTCGTTATCGGGCCGTATTATTGCCAGTTTCCCTGAGCAACTGACTGAAGCACAAAAGATTGGCGACCATCTGACAGAGCTTGGCGAGTTAGCGAATCAGCCAGAAGCGAACATCATCAAGTTACCAAATATCAGTGCTTCGATCCCACAATTAAAAGCCTGTATCCTTGAACTGCAGCAAAAAGGTTACGACATCCCTAATTATCCGGATGAGCCAAAAACCGACGCTGAAAAGTCAATTAAAACACGTTACGACAAGATTAAAGGCAGTGCGGTAAACCCAGTACTGCGTGAAGGTAACTCAGATCGCCGTGCCCCATTATCGGTGAAAAACTTCGCCAAGAAAAACCCGCATTCCATGGGGAAATGGGCCAAAGATTCCAAGTCACACGTTGCCCACATGACTGACGGTGATTTCTACGGTAGCGAGCAGTCTGTGACTTTATCTGATGCGGGCAGCGTGAATATCGTGCTGACCCAAAAAGATGGTCAAGAAGTGGTGCTCAAATCGGGTCTTAAGCTGCTGGCTGGCGAAATTATCGATGCTGCGGTGTTGAGTAAAAAAGCCTTAGTGAGCTTCTATGAGCGTGAAATCGAAAACGCCAAAGCTGAAGATGTGCTGTTATCGCTGCATCTGAAAGCCACTATGATGAAAGTGTCTGATCCTATTATGTTTGGTCACGCTGTGAAGGTCTTCTTCAAGCCAGTATTTGACAAACATGCGGCGCTTTTCGCTGAATTAGGCGTTGATGTTAACAACGGTTTTGGCGATGTTTATGCCAAAATAGCGACATTACCTGCTGATAGCCGCGCCGAAGTCGAAGCCGATATCGCCGCCGTTTACGCTGCGCGTCCCGCATTGGCTATGGTTGATTCTGACAAAGGTATCACCAACTTACACGTACCAAGCGACATCATTATCGATGCGTCTATGCCTGCTGCGATTCGTTCATCTGGCCAAATGTGGGGACCAGACGGTCAACTGCATGACACTAAAGCCATGATCCCTGATCGTTGCTATGCCGGTATTTACCAAGAAACGATTGCTTTTTGTAAAGAGCACGGCGCTTTTGATCCTAAAACCATGGGCAGCGTGCCAAACGTGGGCTTGATGGCGCAAAAAGCCGAAGAGTACGGCAGCCACGATAAGACCTTTGAAATTCCTGCTGACGGTGTGGTTAACGTTGTCGATGCCAGCGGTAAGGTATTGATGAGCCATAACGTGGAAGCGGGCGATATCTGGAGAATGTGCCAAGTTAAAGACGCACCTATCCGTGATTGGGTAAAACTGGCCGTGCGCCGTGCCCGTTTAAGCAATACCCCTGCGGTATTCTGGTTAGATAGCAAACGTGCCCACGATGCGCAAATCATTGCAAAAGTGCAGCAGTACCTGCCAGAACATGACACTGATGGCTTAGATATCAGCATTATGTCTCCAGAAGACGCGACGCGTTTGTCTTTGGCTCGCATCAAAGAAGGCAAAGATACCATTTCAGTTACGGGTAACGTTCTACGTGACTACCTGACTGACTTGTTCCCTATCCTTGAGCTAGGCACCAGTGCTAAAATGCTGTCAATCGTTCCATTAATGAACGGCGGCGGTCTATTTGAAACAGGTGCGGGTGGTAGTGCGCCTAAGCACGTGCAACAGCTTGAGAAAGAAGGTCACTTACGTTGGGATTCGCTCGGTGAATTCTTGGCTCTGGCGGCGTCTCTTGAGCATTTAAGCCAAACAGTGGGCAATCCAAAAGCCCAAGTATTAGCCGATACTTTAGATCAAGCCATTGGCCAATTCTTAGATAGCAATAAATCGCCATCAAGAAGAGTCGGTGAGCTGGATAACCGTGGTAGCCATTTCTACTTAGCCATGTACTGGGCACAAGCCTTAGCAGCGCAAACCAGCGATGAGCAGTTACAAGCACACTTTATTCCGTTAGCGCATGCGCTCGCGGCGAATGAGCAAGTGATTGTGGCTGAATTAGCGATGGCACAAGGTGCACCAGTCGATTTAGGTGGTTACTACCGTTTAGATGCGGCTAAGGCTGAAAAAGCCATGCGCCCAAGCGAGACGTTGAACAAGCTGTTGATTGCTTAATCCCGCTCGTTATCACTTTTAGATGGCGTGCGCGTCAGTGTTGGCCATCTAAGTTGATGTAAAGTTGTAAGTCATTAGACTGATTTTAAAAAAGGGTCTGCATTGCAGATCCTTTTTTATACCCTAAATTTGCTGTCGAGACCGATGATAAAAACTTTTTTCTGGGATGCAATGGATGATGTGTGGCGATTGAACTTGAATTAAATTCATGCGAAATGATGATGAGCGATGCAGCATTAAGTGGTGAGAATTGATGAAACACGCAGCAATAAAAAGGCAGGGACAAGTCCCTGCCTTTTAGATCATTGGCCTCACCAAACGTTATTTTGTTGGTGAAATGGCTGAAGCGTGCATCCCTTTTGGACCGGCTTCTACTTCAAATTGAACGGGTTGGCCTGCTTTTAGAGTTCGATAGCCTTCCATTTCAATGGTAGAATAGTGTGCAAAAACGTCCTCACCACCTTGATCAGGGCAAATAAACCCGAATCCTTTGGCGTTGTTGAACCATTTAACAGTTCCGCTTGCCATACTTCCACTTCCTTCTGTTGTCTACTTACCAGTAAGATAGTAAAACCTGTATAGACGGGTATTCGTTCACCGTCTGCACAACAGAATGTAAGGAGTAAATGCGGAAGTCAAGCTAAAATTAACAAAGGGGTAACAACTGATTAATTTGAACGGATCAATTGGAAGAGGCCAACACGAGAGGCTAGTATTAAAAAATGGCAAAGATAGGAAATATTGAACACGTTGAAGAACGTGTCGAATCAGAGTTAATGCCGCCTTCGATGTATAAGGTGGTACTCAATAATGATGATTACACCCCAATGGATTTTGTGATTGAAGTTTTGCAGGTTTTCTTTCGCAAGAACGAGCAGGAAGCGACCGATATCATGTTGACGATCCATCACCAAGGAAAAGGGATTTGCGGTATTTTCCCGTTTGGGATTGCAGAAACTAAGGTGATACAAGTAAATCAATTTGCAAGACAAAACCAACATCCGTTACTGTGTTCGTTAGAGAAAGCATAAAACCGCTTTACTCTGTAGTCTGTTGTTAATTTTGGGGGTGCTTATGCTGAACAAAGATCTGGAAGTCACCTTAAATCTGGCGTTTCAGCAAGCCAGAGACGCGCGTCACGAGTATATGACAGTGGAACATCTGTTATTAGCTCTGATCGACAATCCTGCGGCTCAAGAAGCGTTAATCGCCTGTGGAGCGAATCTAGATAAACTCAGAGATGAAGTGGCAAGCTTTATCCAACAAACAACCCCAATCATTGCCGATATTGATGATGACAAAGAAACTCAGCCGACGCTTGGGTTCCAGCGAGTGCTGCAACGGGCAGTATTCCATGTGCAGTCATCGGGTCGCAATGAAGTGAACGGCGCTAACGTGTTAGTTGCCATTTTCAGTGAGCAAGAATCCCAAGCCGTGTATTTACTGCGCCGCTGCGACATTAGTCGCCTCGATGTAGTGAATTTTATTTCCCATGGTTTCGCCAAAAATGATGATGCTGAGTCACATCAAGATCAAGAACGTGTCGAAGAGCAGGGCGAAGGCAGCGAAGAGCGTAGTATGTTGTCGCAATTTGCGTCCAACTTAAATCAACTTGCAAAGCAAGGGATCATCGACCCTTTGATTGGTCGCGACCAAGAAATTGAGCGCGCGATTCAAACCCTGTGCCGTCGCCGTAAAAATAATCCACTGTTAGTGGGTGAGGCGGGTGTAGGTAAAACAGCGATTGCTGAAGGGTTAGCGTATCGCATTGTCAATAAACAAGTACCCGATGTAATGCTTGAAGCGACAGTGTATTCCTTAGATTTAGGTTCACTGCTGGCGGGAACTAAGTATCGCGGTGACTTTGAAAAACGCTTTAAGAACCTGTTAAAAGAACTGGCGGCGGATAAGCATGCCATCCTATTCATCGATGAGATCCACACCATTATCGGTGCGGGCGCGGCCTCTGGCGGCGTAATGGATGCCTCTAATCTGCTGAAACCTTTGCTATCTAGCGGCAATTTGCGTTGCATGGGCTCGACTACTTTCCAAGAATATCAAAGTATTTTTGAGAAAGATCGCGCACTTGCACGTCGTTTCCAAAAGGTGGATATCAATGAGCCTTCAGTGGAAGAAACCACTAAGATTTTGATGGGGCTTAAGTCTAAATACGAAGAATATCATGGGGTTCGTTATACTCAGGCCGCGATCAGCAGCGCTGCAGTATTGTCGGCCAAGCACATCAACGACAGGCATTTACCCGATAAAGCCATCGATGTGATTGATGAAGCGGGTGCGCGTATGGTGATGCTGCCTATGAGTAAACGTAAAAAGACCATAGGCCAGGCCGAGATTGAGTCGATTGTGGCGAAAATGGCACGTATCCCTGAGAAGTCGGTATCCGCTACTGATAAGGACTTACTGCGTAACCTTGAGCGCAACCTTAAGATGGTGGTCTTTGGCCAAGATAAGGCCATTGAGAGTCTGAGTTCGGCCATTCGCTTATCGCGCAGTGGCTTAGGTGCTGACCGAAAACCTGTGGGGAGCTTCTTATTCGCCGGTCCCACCGGTGTGGGTAAAACCGAAGTCACTAACCAACTGGCCAACTGCTTGGGGATGAAACTGGTGCGCTTTGACATGTCTGAGTACATGGAAAGCCATACAGTGTCACGCCTGATTGGTGCGCCTCCTGGTTATGTGGGTTATGACCAAGGTGGCTTGCTCACGGATGCAGTGATTAAAAATCCGCACTGTGTCGTGCTATTGGATGAAATTGAGAAGGCCCACCGTGATGTCTATAACCTGCTGTTGCAGGTGATGGATCACGGTACTTTGACCGATAATAATGGTCGTAAGGCTGACTTCAGACATGTGACTTTGGTGATGACCACTAACGCGGGTGTACAGGAGACTATTCGTAAGTCTATTGGCTTTACCCAGCAAGATCACACCCAAGATGCATTATCTGAAATTAATCGAGTATTTTCGCCAGAATTTCGAAATCGTCTCGATTCCATCATTTGGTTCAATCATTTGGATATGACGATTATCGCCAAAGTGGTCGATAAATTCTTGGTGGAATTGCAGGCTCAGTTGGATGCAAAACACGTTACTTTGGAAGTCAGCGACGAAGCCAGAACCTTGTTGGCCGAGAAAGGCTACGATAAGAACATGGGCGCACGTCCAATGGCTCGGGTCGTGACCGAATTGATCAAACGTCCATTGGCTGACGAGATATTATTTGGTGTCTTAGAGTCAGGCGGAGTGGCGCATGTGGATGTGAAGGAGGGCGAGATTGTCATTCGTACCGAACGTCACGAAAAAGCGACAACAAAAGCTTAATGCTTGATTATCCATTAGTTTTAGACATAAAAATGGCTGCAATTGCAGCCATTTTTTTCATCTTTCGCAAACAAAAAAACCCGGCCTTGCCGGGTTTTTAAATCTAAGAGGCTATATCAGCGTGCGCGGAAGACAATGCGACCTTTGGTCAGATCATAAGGAGTCAGCTGGACGGTAACTTTATCGCCAGTGAGGATCCGGATGTAGTTTTTACGCATTTTGCCTGAAATGTGGGCTATCACCACATGACCATTTTCAAGCTCTACACGAAACATTGTGTTTGGCAAGGTTTCAAGGATAGTGCCTTGCATTTCAATGTTGTCTTCTTTCGCCATTAATTAATTATCCCATTAGCCTTCGAATATAAAAAACGGGCGTATCATGCCCCAAATTCCCCCCGCTGTAAAGGGGAAGTACTTAGCAAACTTGGGAATACTCCCAGCCCGTCGGTGTCAGAATTTGATAAGGGCGATACAAACGCTTGTAAGACATCTTACGGTTTTCATCTATTTGATATCCGAGATAAACAAATTCTTTATTCATGAGTTTCGCCAGTCGACACTGAATTAAAATTAACAGTGCACCGAGGGAGCGATGTTCTTCGTCGGGGTCAAAATAGCTGTAAATTGCCGAAAGACTATTGGGCAAACTATCAGTGACCGCAACTGCCAATAATTTATTTCCATCATAGACTTCGATAAACGTTGGCGGTAACCAATGGCAAAAAAGAAAGTGATTATATTGATCTTCAC
Source organism: Shewanella sp. ISTPL2 (assembly GCF_013283205.1). Taxonomy (NCBI): domain Bacteria; kingdom Pseudomonadati; phylum Pseudomonadota; class Gammaproteobacteria; order Alteromonadales; family Shewanellaceae; genus Shewanella; species Shewanella sp. ISTPL2. Next base: position 2,002,029 of record NZ_JAAPAV010000001.1, read on the forward strand.
TCGGGGGAAACATGGGGCCGTCAAAATGTCGCCCACGAATGTAATGTTCATATAGCGTATATTGCTCGGCGGTTTGCTCCGATGTTATACGCCAAGTCAGATCTTGGTTTTTTGCTAAAGTGCGTTTTTGGCGTTTCGATGGGACAAATTCATGCGTTGGCACACGGATTGGTTGGCATGCACTGCATCTAGGGCAGCGAGGTTTGTAGATAGAGCTACCACTGCGGCGAAAACCCACCGCGAGCAAACGCTCAAATAAAATGGGATCGAGCGTATCTTCTTGGATGACGAGTAGCTGCTCCTGCTGGCCATCAAGGTAGCTGCAGGGAAATATTTGACTGATACCGATAGCGATCGACGCTTTACTCGAGTTCAAGGATGACCTCTTTAGTGGCCCAAGTATTTGGGTCCACGGGATTGTTTCTCAGTTCGCTCAGTAACGTTATAAAATCAATGCGTTTAATAGCTTTAGCTCCCAAACTTTCTAGGTGGGGATTCATCACTTGTGCGTCGATGAGTTTGAATCCCATCTTGAGTAAATGTTGTTGCAGTGCTGCAACGGCGGCCTTGGACGCATTGGTTTTACGGTGAAACATGGATTCGCCGCAAAATACTTGGCCGATCGCTAAGCCGTAAAGCCCACCGATTAAACGTTCACCTTCCCACACTTCAATGGAGTGGGCATGACCTGTTTGATGCAATTCGCGATAGGCCATTTGAATTTCTTGGGTGATCCAAGTGCCGCTCTGTTTTTCTCTTGGCTGCGCACATCCCGCCATCACATCGGTGAAAGCGTGATTGATTGTGATCCGCCAAGGTTGTTTTTTTAAGTATTTACGCAGGCTGGTGCTGATGTGAATTTCACCTGGAATAAACACGGCGCGGGGATCCGGCGACCACCACAGGATGGGATCGTCAGAATTAAACCAAGGAAAAATACCGTTGTAGTAAGCAGAGAGTAAACGTTCAGGACGTAAGTCGCCGCCGATAGCCAATAAACCATTAGGATCGGTTAAGGCGAGCTCGGGCGAAGGAAAAGCGTCAAATTCGTGATTCAGGAAAGACAGTGACTTCACAATTGAGTATGATTTAGTTATAGACCTTATTATTAAGTTAGCGGAAATTCAGATATGTGGAAACCTACTCTAGCAAGCTTTATGTTTATTTTTGCTTTTATCATTAGTCCCGCTAATGCTGGCTATGATCGCAATCAAGCCGTGCCAGTTGAGAAAGTACTCTATGGCGATATCACTTCGGTACGTAATATCACCGAAACCCAGTTAATTGAAGACCGTAATCAAGGTTGGAAAACCTTCGGCGGCGCCTTAGCGGGTGGGGTGATTGGTAATCAGTTTGGTGGCGGTTCGGGTCGAGATGTGGCGACGATTTTAGGTGCCTTGATTGGTGGGGGTATCGGTAACCGTTATGGCAGCGGTACTAGCGTGCAATCGTTTAAGCTGGTGGAACTGATGATCAATCAAGAAGATGGTACTCAGGTCATGGTGATCCAAGATTACGATGCTGGCATGACGTTTAACGCGGGTGACAGAGTTCGAGTGGTGTACCTGCAAGGTGGCGTGCGTGTTGATATCGCGATGTAAGCGATTGTCTCATCTTGAATAAGTGCTCATCTTCAGTAAATGGTCATCTAGAGTAACGGACGGTAATGCAATGACACGGACAGAACTAAGCCAATATTTAGCCGATTTTTTACATGTGTCGGCCTTTAAGGATTACGCACCCAATGGGCTGCAGGTAGAAGGCAAGGATGAGATCCGCACCTTAGTCACGGGCGTGACAGCGTGTCAGGCCTTGATCGATGAAGCGATTCGATTAAACGCCGATGCGATATTGGTTCATCACGGCTTTTTTTGGAAGAATGAGCCTGAAGTGATCACAGGCATGAAACAACGCCGAATTAAGGCGCTGCTCAAGCATGATATTAGCTTGTTTGGATATCATTTACCCTTAGATGCCCACCCAATGCTCGGTAATAACGCGACTTTGGGGAGGCAGCTTGGGATCATTGACGCAGAAGCCATCGAAGAGGTGGCTCAGGGGCTACTGTGGCGTGGAAAACTTGATCTTGCAGTCAGTGCTAGCGAATTTTCTCACACCCTTGAGAATGCGTTAGGCAGAGCCCCACTGCATATTGGTGATGGCGATGCAAAGATCCAACATTTAGCTTGGTGTACTGGTGGCGCACAGGATTATATCGATGTTGCGGCGAATTTAGGTGTGGATGCGTTTATCAGTGGCGAAGTGTCCGAGCGAACGTTCCATAGTGCGGTAGAGCAGGGCATACATTATTTTGCGGCGGGGCACCATGCGACAGAACGTTTTGGCATTCAAGCCTTAGGCCGTCACCTCGCCCGCGAGTTTGATCTCGTGCACCATTTTGTGGATATCACCAATCCGGTCTAATCCATTCATAAAGCGGCTTATGATGACCATCTAACTGTTTTATTCCTAAACGAAAGGCGAGCATGGCTCGCCTTTTTTATTGTGGTTTATTATTACTTATAGTCACTTAAATCCCTTTCTCTAGCGTTTGTGTAATCAGCTCGTAGCTGCTGCTAGATCAGCTCCAAAGTAGACAATACAAAGATGCCTAAGGTGCACGTGATCAGCGAGCAGACTGTGGTTAGCGCAATAATATTGGCCGCAAGGGGCGCATTGCCACCCATGGCGCGCGCCATCACATAGCTTGCGGCTGCGGTGGGCGCAGAACTCATTAAAAAGACCATTGCTAACTCAATTCCTCGATAACCCAACAGCAAGGCCCCAATAGTGATAAAAAGCGGGGCAAAGATCAGTTTCAATGCGCTCGAGAACCAAGTTGTATGCTTTTCATGTTTGAGTGAACCAACATCGAGCGAACCACCGGTACACAGTAGCGCTAATGGGAGGGTCATATTGGCAAAGTATTGTCCCGCATCGAGCACCATTTTCGGTACTGGAATAGCAAGCAAATAGAAAAAGATGCCTGCCATAATGGCAATGATCAACGGGTTTTTGGTGATGGTCTTGATGATCACGCCAAATGCACGTTGGCTGGATTCTTCGCCTTTAGGGCTTAGGCAAATAACCGCTTGAATGTTATACAGCAGCGTCATCGAGGCAACATAGACCGCGGCTAAGGCAACACCAGAACTCCCATAGGCGTTGGAAACATAAGCTAAGCCGATAATGGCGGTATTAGCCCTAAAACCCCCTTGAATGATCACTCCTTGGTCTTTGTGCTTGGGAAATAGCCGCCCAGTTGCATAGGTGGAGAGTATAAAAAACAGGAAATTGGCTGCTAAACCATAGCCAATTAAGGGCGCACTGGAGGCGAGATCGTGATTTGAGCTAATGATGCTAAGGAACAGCAAGGCTGGCAGCGTCACGTTAAAGACTAATTTTGAGGCGACATCAATAAAGTTTTCATTGATGATTTGGGTGCGTTTTAGGATCATACCGAGCGCTAACATCAAACAGATTGGACCCGTAATCGAGGCAGAAAACAGCAACTGCTCAACGATATTTCCCATAACTACTCCTCGAATGACTCACTGAACACCGCGTCGATTTTAGACCTGTCACAGATATGAATATCACACTGCAGCGAATGCCTTGTCGATAGAAATACGAGCATTAACTCGTTTTCTGAAACCTGTCACTTAAAGCATTCGATTAAACCTGTCGGCTAAACTTAGTGGCGTAAACTCAGTCTTTTAAAAGACAAAGTGACACTCGAAGCAACGAATCGGCTCAAACAATCGATACCAACAAATAAGGCCACATAAAATGCGGCCTTATTGATTTTTCGAGCGTTATCTAGCGCAGATTACTTAACCCGCATGCCAGGCTGTGCGCCTTCATGGGGTTCTAAAATCCACAGGTCGCTGCCACCAGGGCCAGCGGCCAAAACCATGCCTTCTGACATGCCAAAACGCATCTTACGTGGCGCTAAGTTAGCCACCATCACAGTTAGTTTGCCTTCAAGGTCTTCTGGCGAATAGGCCGATTTGATCCCTGCAAACACTTGGCGTGTTTCGCCACCGATGTCGAGTTGTAACTTCAGTAACTTGTCGGCGTCAGCAACATGCTCGGCTTTCACGATACGAGCGATACGCAGGTCGATTTTCGCAAAATCATCAAAGTTGATGGTCTCACTGATAGGATCGTCAATCAGTGGCTCACTACTAACCGATGAAACTTTAGCTGTTTTTTCAGGCGCAGCCGTCTTTGGTGCATCGGCCGTGACTTGCAGGTTATCCTTAGAGTCGGCAACCATAGCATTGACTTTATCCAGCTCAACACGTTGCATCATGGCTTTGAATGGCGCGATTTCATGACCCGCTAAATCTTGGTTCAATGCATTCCAAGTGAGCGGTAGTTGGAAGAAGGCTTCCACATCTTGGGCTAAACGTGGCAATACAGGTTTGAGATACGTCACGAGAATACGGAACAGATTCAAGGCATTTGAACACACTTGATGGGCCGCTTCCTGTTGATCGTCATGTTTCACCATTTGCCAAGGTGCAGCATCGGCTACAAAACCGTTAGCAATATCCGCCAGTGCCATGATTTCGCGCATTGCTTTGCCGTATTCGCGGCCTTCGTAAAATTCGGCAATCACCTCTTGCTTGGCTAGAAACGCCTCAGTCAGTGTGGTGTCGTTAATTTTCGCTAGCTTGCCATCGAAACGTTTAGTGATAAAACCTGCGGTGCGCGAGGCTAAGTTCACTAGCTTACCGACTAAGTCTGAATTCACGCGCTGGGCGAAATCTTCGAGATTTAAATCTAAATCGTCGATACGGCTGCTGAGTTTGGCGGCGTAGTAGTAACGTAAATATTCAGGATCTAAATGATCTAAATAAGTTCGCGCCTTGATGAAAGTGCCTTTGGATTTTGACATCTTAGCGCCGTTGACCGTCACATAGCCGTGGGCATAGACGCTGTTTGGCTGGCGGTAACCAGAGCCGTGTAACATGGCAGGCCAAAACAGACTGTGGAAGTAGACTATGTCTTTACCGATGAAGTGATAAACCTCGGCGGTTGAATCTTTGCCCCAGAATTCCTCAAAGCTCAGCTCAGGGCGTTTGTCACAGAGGTTTTTGAACGAACCCATATAACCAATAGGCGCATCTAGCCAAACGTAGAAATACTTACCTGGCGCATCGGGAATTTCGAAACCAAAATACGGTGCATCACGGGTGATATCCCATTGCTGCAATCCTTGCTCGAACCATTCGTCGAGTTTATTGGCCATTTCGACTTGCAGGGCACCAGAGCGAGTCCACTCTTTTAGCATGCCTTCGAAGGCGGGCAGGTCGAAGAAAAAGTGCTCAGTGTCTTTCATCACTGGTGTCGCACCCGATACCGCTGATTTTGGATTGATGAGCTCAGTTGGGCTGTAAGTCGCGCCGCAGGCATCACAGTTATCGCCGTATTGATCCGGTGACTTACACTTAGGACAAGTGCCTTTTACGAAGCGGTCTGGCAGGAACATGGATTTCTCAGGATCGAACAGCTGAGAAATACTCTTGCTCTTGATATAGCCATTCGCACGTAGCTTGAGATAAATATCACTCGCCAGTACGCGGTTTTCATCGCTGTGGGTGCTGTGATAGTTATCGAAGGCGATATTGAAATCGGCAAAATCCTGCTGATGTTCTTTGTTCACTTGGGCAATCATGTCTTCTGGCGCTATGCCTAATTGCTGTGCTTTAAGCATGATTGGCGTGCCATGGGCGTCATCGGCACAAATATAGTGGCACTCATGTCCACGAAGCTTTTGATAACGCGACCAGATATCTGTCTGTATGTATTCCAGCATGTGACCTAAATGTATCGGTCCGTTTGCATAGGGAAGTGCGCTGGTCACGAGAATTTTACGTTGTGAAGTTGCCATCTTGTCTCAAATATCGTGGTGGGCCAAAAATATTGGTAGAGATACTAACCGATTACAGGATGATTTTCATCAAAACCTGAGCCAATTGAGCTAAATCTGCGCTAATGTTTTCTGCATTATCTGGTACACTTGGGCAAATTTATTGGTGGGGGTAATTCTTTTGTCTTCAACTCAAACTGATTATCGTTTAAATGACGATCTTCTCGGGCCAGTTCTGGCTATTCTCGATTCATTTGTTGACCCGTATCTCGCGAAAGGGTTAGTGAGCGCAGGATGCGTAAATAAGCTGGCATTGGAAGGTAAGCGTTTGCAGCTTGGCTTAGTCTATCCATACCCTTGTATGACTCAGTATCGCGACACTGTCATGGCGCTGACGAATAAGTTAGCGGTGCTCGATGCTATTGATGAAGTCGAGTGTGAAATCGATTTTCAACCTAAAGCCTACTCAGCGTTATCTTCTATTGCGCCGATTGCCAATGTGAAGCAAGTGATTGCCGTAGCCTCAGGTAAGGGCGGCGTGGGTAAGTCAACCACAGCGGTGAACTTAGCCTTGGCATTAGCGGCTGAAGGTGCGCAGGTGGGTATTCTCGATGCGGATATTTACGGCCCGTCAGTGCCTATGATGTTAGGTATTCCTAATTTCAGACCGCTTTCCCCCGATGGCAAACATATGACAGCCGCCAGTGCCCATGGTATTGCCGCGCAGTCGATTGGTTTTATGCTCAGTGGTGATGAAGCTGCCGTGTGGCGTGGCCCAATGGCTGCGGGCGCGTTGGCCCAGTTACTGAATGAAACCCAATGGCCAGAACTGGATTATTTAGTCGTTGATATGCCACCAGGCACAGGGGATATTCAGCTCACGTTATCGCAAAAAGTCCCTGTGAGCGGCGCTGTTATCGTAACTACACCGCAGGATATCGCGCTGGCTGATGCCAAGAAGGGCATCAATATGTTCCAGAAAGTGAACATTCCTGTGCTGGGTATAGTCGAGAACATGAGTTTCCATTTATGTCCTGAGTGTGGTCATAAAGAACATCCATTTGGAACACACGGCGGCAGTAAAATCGCTGAACGCTATCAAGTTCCACTGTTAGGCGCTTTGCCGCTGCACATTAATATCCGTGAAGCCATGGATAATGGTGCGCCGACCGTCGTTGCCGATCCCGACAGTGAAGTCGCAGCTCTTTATCGGGAAATTGCCCGTAAAGTGGGCGCAGAATTGGCTTTAAAACAAAGCCAGAAAACAGTTTCTATTAGTGTTTCAGATGACGAGTAAGGTTTAAGGGTATGAATTCTCAGCAGTGTGTCATTATTGCAATTGCTGGCGCGTCAGCATCGGGCAAAAGTTTAATTGCCAAAACGATTTTTGACGAATTGCGCCGCGATTTAGGCACAGATCAAATTGGGGTAATTAATGAAGACGCGTACTATCGCGATCAGAGTCATTTATCCATGGATGAACGGGTATTAACGAATTACGATCATCCAAAAGCGCTGGACCATCAACTGCTGTGCACGCATTTACAGTTGCTCAAGTCTGGCGAAGCTGTTGATATCCCTTGTTATAGCTATACAGAACATACACGCACTGCAGAAACCTTAAAGATGACACCGAAAAAGGTGATCATTTTAGAAGGTATCTTATTGCTGACCGATCCTAAGTTACGTGCTCTGATGGACGCGAGTGTGTTTATGGACACGCCGCTGGACATTTGTTTCCTACGTCGCTTAACTCGTGATGTGGCCGAGCGCGGCCGTACGATGGAATCTGTGATTTCACAGTACAAGAAAACCGTGCGTCCTATGTTCTTACAGTTTATCGAACCCTCGAAACAATACGCTGATATTATCGTTCCCCGTGGCGGCAAAAATCGTATTGCGACTGATATTTTAAAGACTCGTATCCAACATTTACTGGCAAAATAACGACATAAAAACTCAAGGAGTAATAGGCAAGATGCGCTTAACCGATATCGAAATTGAACAGGCCCTTGATAACGGCACTATCGTAATAGAACCTCGCCCAGGCATAGAAGCTATTTCAGGCGTCAGTGTTGATGTGCGCTTAGGTGGACAGTTTCGCGTCTTTAAAGATCATACCGCGCCTTTTATCGACTTGAGTGGTCCAAGTGCTGAGATGCAAGCGGCGCTTGATCGGGTGATGAGTGAGATTATCGAAATCCCCGATGGCGAAGCATTTTTCTTGCATCCTGGAGAATTGGCTTTGGCTGTGACTTACGAGAGCGTAACTTTACCTGCTGATATCGTCGGTTGGCTTGATGGCCGTTCGTCTCTAGCGCGTTTAGGCCTGATGGTACACGTAACGGCGCACCGTATCGATCCGGGTTGGCAAGGTAAAATTGTGCTCGAGTTTTATAACAGCGGCAAGTTACCTTTAGCCTTGCGCCCACGCATGACTATAGGTGCGCTTAACTTTGAACGCTTAAATCATGCGGTTGCACGTCCTTATAACACCCGTAAAAGTGCCAAGTACAAAGATCAGCAAGAAGCGGTGGCTAGCCGTATCAGTCAGGACTAACACGCGTGTTCTGGGTGAATGGCGCATCGCAGGCAAGTGTCGACCCTTCCGATCGAGGGCTTGCCTACGGTGATGGTCTGTTTGCAACGATGCGAACGGACGCTGAGGGGATTATGTTTTTTGAAGCCCATCAAGCCCGTTTAACCGCAAGCGCCGCAAGGCTTGGATTTCAATGGCAAATGAGTGAAGCATTGCAACAGCAACTGAATATCTTAGCCATTGAATATCCGCATCATTGCATTAAGTTAATCGTTTCCCGTGGTGTTGGTGGTCGTGGCTATACACCGCCAGAAAATGTTAATCCTACCGAAATCGTCTCAGTTCATACTATCCCCGGTCATTATGCTCAGTGGCAGCAACAGGGTATTAGCCTTAAAACTTCGTCGGTACGATTGGGTTTGCAGCCTCTGTTGGCAGGGATGAAGCATTTAAATCGACTCGAACAAGTTTTGATTAAATCACACTCTTTACCGCAGGGATTTGATGACTGGTTAGTCAAAGATATCGAGGAGAATGTGATTGAATCTTCGATGGCGAATGTGTTTTTTATCAAAGATAATCGCATTATCACGCCTTCATTAGCCCTGTGTGGCGTGGCGGGTGTGATGCGCGAACAGATAATGTTGGCCTTGCTTGAACAGAACATGAATATCGAATGTTTGCCCGTTGGCGCCGAGCGTTTAATCGAATTTGACTCAGCGTTTATCACTAACAGCGTTTTAGGGATTGTGGATGTACTGGCGATAGACTCGCTCAAGTTCACCCGTGCTCCGATTACCGCGCAACTTAGACAGACACTTTCACTCACTCTATGAAAAAAATCATTATTATCGCCAGTTCAACCCTGTTGACCTTGCTAACCTTAGTCTGTTTGGGTGCCTTTTGGGGCTATCAAACGGTTGTCGAATACAGTCAAACGCCGCTGAGTCTCAGCGAGCCTAAAGAGTTGAAGGTTGAACGCGGCACCAGTGTAAATCAACTGGCGCAGCAACTTGCCGATGACGGCGTTATTCAAGATACGTGGAAACTCAAGTGGCTACTTAAGTTTCGTCCTGAGCTTGCCAAAATTCGCACGGGACTTTATGAAATATCACCTTCACAAACGATTACTGATTTACTCAATGATTTGATCGCTGGGAAAGTAAAAACCTTCAGTTTGACCTTAGTTGAAGGTAAAACTATTGTGGAATGGGAACAACAGCTTACCAGTGCTCCGCATTTACAAATGTCACCAGAAGCTTTTGCAGCGGTATTGATGGCACAAGGCGATGATTCTGGTTTGCCTGAAGGAAAATTCTTCCCCGACACTTATCATTATACCGCCGAGGCGGATGCTAAAGTCATGCTGACTCAAAGCTATAAAATGATGGAGCAGGAGCTTGCCAAAGCGTGGGCAGAACGGGCGCCAAATTTGCCGTTAAAATCGCCCTATGAAATGCTGATTTTGGCATCGATAGTTGAAAAGGAAACCGGCCAAGCCCATGAGCGTGAGCAAATCGCCGGTGTATTTGTTAATCGTCTTAACCTAGGTATGCGTCTGCAAACCGATCCGACCGTTATTTACGGCATGGGTGATCGCTATAAGGGTAATATCACCCGCAAAGATTTAGTCGAAGAGACGCCTTTTAATACTTATCGCATCTTTGGATTGCCGCCGACGCCGATAGCTGCACCGAGTAAAGCCTCATTGATGGCCGTGTCTAAGCCCGCCAGTGTGAGTTACCTTTATTTTGTATCGCGCAACGATGGCACCCATGTGTTTTCAACCACGCTTGAAGAACACAATCACGCCGTAGACGTCTATCAGCGTAAGATAAAACCAGCGACGCCAGAAAAATCCCCAAAGTAAAAATGCAGAGAAAGAAAATCCAATGTCAGTTTTTGCAAAATTTATCGTTATTGAAGGTTTAGAAGGCGCAGGTAAGTCGAGTGCGATTAACCTTATTCGCGACTTTATTGAAAAACATACGGGTAAAGCACCGATTTGCACCCGCGAACCGGGCGGTACACCATTGGCTGAACGTATCCGTGATTTAGTTAAGATTGCCGATGCGAACGATCCCCTGTGTGATGAGGCCGAGTGTTTACTCATTTATGCTGCCAGAGCTCAGTTGGTTGCTAATGTCATAAAGCCCGCGCTTGCGCAAGGGCAATGGGTATTGGGTGATAGACATAATCTATCGTCATTAGCTTATCAAGGTGGTGGCAGAGGTTTAATGCCGTTAGTGGAAGCGGTGAGCACTGCAACACTAAAGGGATTTAAACCCGATCTTACTTTGTACTTAGATTTAGATCCTAAGCTTGGGCTTACCCGTGCAGCTAAACGTGGTGAGCTTGATAGAATTGAGCAACAAGCGATTGATTTCTTTGAGCGAGCACGCGCTACATATCTCAAACTTGCCAGCGAAGATGACAGTATCGTGGTTATAGACGCGAGCCAAACTATGGCTGAAGTGCACAAAGATATCTTAGCCGTGCTTCAGGCGATGGTATGGTAGCCGAGTCCGGATTTACGGCTGAGCAATTACCTTGGCTCGAAGGGCCAAGACAGGCATTTTTAGCGCAATTAGCGCGTCAAAAAATACCTCACGCACAACTCGTGGGCATTGATTCAGCCTATGGTGGTGAGTTGCTGAGTGTGTTTATGGCGCGCGCGGCTATGTGTTTGCAGCCAACGCCTGTGGGAGCGTGCGGTTTTTGTAAGTCTTGTCAGCTCTATGATGCGGGCAATCATCCTGATTTTTATCATATCGCCGCCGATGGCAATCAAATTAAAGTCGATCAAATTCGTGAGCTGTGTACGCGTCTGACAGCCACCGCACAGCAAAGTGGCAGGCGTGTAGCGATTATCCACCACAGCGAGCGTCTTAACTCCGCAGCCGCGAACGCACTCCTTAAAACCCTTGAGGAGCCAGGTAAAGACACCTTACTGATTTTGCAGTCGGATACGCCTGCACGTTTGATGGCGACGGTTAGCAGTCGTTGTCAACGCATTCCCTTTGTCGTTCCGAGTCGAGAGGTCATCAAAAACTGGCTTGCCCAGCGATGTGGTATTCAAGAGGATGTGACTTGGTGTTTGAGTGTGGTGGGGGGGCCGTTAAAGTTGGCTGAGAGTTTGCAGTCTGAGGGTAGCCAACAGAGTCGGTATCAATCCTTGCTACAATTTCGCAAAGATTGGGCACAAAGTTTGTCGTCTGGTCATCTGTGTGCTAGTTTGTTAATAATAAGTGAACAACAAATAATTGATGTTCTTAAGGTTTTGTACCTACTTATACGACAGGTTTTACTGAAAAATAGCCATCAAGATGCGTTTGTTCATGCGCAGCTCGGGAATTTGGCGGCTAAGATCATGGGAATGTGTCATAGCTTAAGCACAATGCCGAGCGTCAATTATCTGGCCCTGTGTCAAAGTTATGTCTTAGAATATAGAGAGATAACAAATAAGTAATATGCCATGGTAGATCTCGTCGTTAATTTTGATACTTTACATCAGTTATATCGTGCCTATATGCCTTTTATTAAGCCGGCAGGATTATTTATTGCGACCAGTGAAAGTCATTATCTTGGCCAACCGCTGACGATTGCGTATCGTTTACCCGGCGCAACCCTCACTAATGAATTTCGTGGTGTTGTGGTGTGGATTAATCCCTTAGGAGCGTCGGGTGGCCGCCCTGTGGGGATTGGCATTAAAATTATTTCTGAGCCAGATAGCCATAAACACCATATCGAAAAGTTACTGTCCCGCGAACTCGCCTCCGGCGATCTAACCTGCACTATGTAGCTTAGCCTGCATTATTGATCTGGTTTAACCGTTTGTTCACTGCCTAAACTGGCTATTTACTTCTGTTGAATTTGACCTCGATCTCTTGGCTGGGTATCCTTGTCGTCCTTTGTTACTCTGCTTGGAAATCCTTGTGCTTATTGATTCACACTGCCATCTCGATCGCCTCAAAGCGGCGCCTGATCAACAAACCTTAGAACAGATTCTTGCTAATGCTAAAGCTCGTGGCGTGGACTATATGTTGTGCGTGAATGTACGCCAGCAAGGATTTGAATCGATGCGAGATAAAGTTGCAGCCTTCGAACAGGTATTTTTGTCATCGGGTGTGCATCCATTAGACGTTAAAGAAGGCCTCGATGTTGAGCAAATCCGCCGCTTTGCCACCGATCCTAAAGTGGTCGCGATTGGTGAAACGGGGTTAGATTATTTTTATGCAGACGACACTAAGCTGTTGCAACAGCAATGTTTTGAGCAGCAGATTGCCCTTGCGGTAGAAGTGAATAAACCTTTAATTGTCCATACCCGTGATGCACGTGAAGATACGATCAATATGCTTAAGCAGGGCAACGCGGATAACGTTGGCGGCGTGCTGCATTGCTTTACCGAGAACTGGGAGATGGCGAAAGCGGCGATTGATCTCGGCTTTTATATTTCGGTTTCAGGCATAGTCACTTTTAAAAATGCGGGTGATCTGCGAACCGTTATTCGCAAAGTGCCTCAGGATCGTCTGCTAGTTGAAACTGATTCGCCTTATTTGGCGCCGATCCCACACCGTGGACAAGAGAATCAGCCTGCCTATGTGCGCGATGTGGCTGAGTTTGTGGCAGAGCTTAGAGGTGAGCGTTACGAAGATCTTGCTGAATACACCAGCAATAACTTCTTTAATTTATTCAAAGATGCAGCGCGTTTAGTTGGCCGTTAGCAGCAAGTGCTTTGACCCATTTTATGCGATTGCGTGATTGTTAGCGTACAGGCATAAAAAAAGGCCCAAAACGATGAAAGCTGTTTGGGCCTAGGGGAATGGCTCGTTGAAGAGCCGTGCGCTACAGGTGAAAGCGCCATGCAGTGCGCTTTACAATAGACTCAGTGTAGTCGAGCTTTTGTCTTATAGTCGCGCTCACTTTCCCCTTTTTTAGGTTATTTATCGCTAAAAAACAGCGAAATTATAACGATTTTGTCTGTTCTGGTAGCAGTAACACTTTATCTTTCACTAAGTCTCTGGGTAGGTTGTTTTTTAACTTATTGCCTAAATGTTTCGCCATGCCTAATGGTGCTCCGCTATAACAGACGATCACTTCACCTTGAGCTTTCACTGCGGTGTTTAGGGCAATATCTCGCCCCATCAAATATTCTTTCGCTTCAACATCGCTCACATCGACCGTTTTTGCGGTTGGGCTGAGCTGTTTTCCTGCTAATGCAATAATCGCTTCATGGCGGACTTTAAAGCCGTGTTTACTGTTATCGGCGAGTTTAATACCAATGCGCTGAAAGCGCATACGGCCGATAAAAGCGTTGAATTCATGCGGAAATAGCCAGAATTCATCATCGCGAACCATGATGAGTTCGTCTGGTAAGCTGATGCCTAAATCCTGCTGAAAATAGTCTTTGATCCCTTGGGCTTGTTTCGCTGATGCGGGCGTGAAGGGAAAGTTTTTCTGTAGTTTAGGCTCTGGTTGTAAACGCGGCACTGAGGCCGTTTTTGTCAATTTAGCGACAAAGAAACCTTCACTGTCGTAAATCTGTGGCCAGACATGTAAGAAGCCTTCGGGCGTTGTAGCTCGATCTGCGCCATCAAATAAATCGCTTAAGGATTCAAATTGCACCGCATCGCCGTAGACTTGCTTTAAATACTCGCACACGCCTTGGTTTTCGAGGCGGTTTAAGGTGCAGGTTGAGTAGACCAAAATGCCACCGGGTTTCAGGGCGAGAAACGCCGATTCGATTAAGGCTTTTTGGGTTTCGCTAATCGCCAGCACATCGTCTAGGCTCCAGTGTTTTAGTGCATCGGCGTCTTTACGCACTGTGCCTTCACCGCCACAGGGCGCATCGATAAGCACGGCATCAAAACTTTCGTACAGGTATTCGCCAAATACACGGCCATCGAAATGAGTGAGGGCGCAGTGGCTCGCACCCATGCGCAGCACATTGGCGTGCAATACTTTCACGCGGCTCGCCGAATACTCATTAGCCACCAATAAGCCTTGGTTTTGCATCAATGCGGCCATTTGAGTGGTTTTTGAACCGGGTGCGGAGGCGAGATCGAGTACGCACTGCCACTTTGCACTAGGCGTAAATAGTGCGGTCGGCGGCAACATAGAGCTGGCTTCTTGAATGTAGAATAGACCCTGAATGTGCTCTAAGGCATTGCCGAGCTGTTCTTCTTCGTCGTAACTGATCCAAAATCCGTCTTCACACCAAGGAATAGGATCGAACGTCCAGCCCTTAGGTTGCATCAAGGTCTTAAAGTCGTCACTGCTGATTTTTAAGGTATTGACCCGAATTGAACGTCTAAGCGGCCTGTCGCAGGCGGCAATAAACTCGTCCATGGATAAATGGGCGGGGAGTTCTTGGGTGATTGTATCGATAAAATTTTGATTTAATTGGACCATTGATTTCATTGAACCATAGGAAAATAGACTGTGTATCAACTGGCGCGAGTATATCATAATCCCTTATTGGGTCTGAGCTTTTCTCCCGAGCAGCCAAGGCTGCTATTGTGATTTAATGTTGATGCTTGACGATTTGAGCGATATTGGAATGAGTCGCCATAAAGCTAGCACTCAGTAGCCATGAGCTAATAGAATAAAAACAAATAAAAATAAGGGGATTAGCGTGCTGAATCGCGTGTGGTTGGCTTTTTTTATCACAGCATTGCTTGCAATAGCAGTGCAACTGTTCAATGGGCACATAGAAGTCCTATCGGCTTCGGTCGCCGCATTATTTGCGAGTGCTAAGCTTGCTGCTGAAATTTCCCTTGGGCTGATTGGCGTGCTTTCCCTGTGGATGGGATTGATGCAGGTAGGAGAAAAGGCTGGCGTTGTCGGCGCTATTGCCTTTGTGTTTGAGCCATTACTGCGCCGTTTGATGCCTGAAGTGCCCAAGGGGCATCCGGCCTTTGGCAGTATCACGATGAATTTAACAGCGAATATCTTTGGGTTAGATAATGCCGCCACACCACTTGGTTTAAAGGCGATGCATGATTTGCAGAGTTTAAATCCGCTAAAAACCGTGGCGACCAATGCGCAAATCTTATTTTTAGTACTCAATACTTCCTCTGTGACCTTAGTGCCTGTGACGGTATTCCTTTATCGTGCCCAGCAAGGTGCCGCTGCGCCTGCAGATATTTTCTTACCGATTTTACTGGCCACTTCTGCATCGACATTGGCGGGTTTGCTGGTTGTGGCGTTAGTGCAGCGGATTTCATTATTAAACTCAGTGGTGCTCGGTTATGGCGCCTTGATGCTCTCAGGGTTAGTGGCGAGTGGTTTTTATCTGATGACCTTAAGTGCTGAGGCCATTGGCACTGTGTCGACGGCAATGGGCAATGGTATTTTGCTGTTATTGGTATTTACCTTCGTGATTGTTGCGGGCATTCGCAAGGTGGCGGTTTATGATGAGTTTATTGAAGGGGCGAAGGCGGGTTTTGCTCAATCTATCCAGTTGATCCCTTATTTGCTTGCTATGTTATTAGCGATTGGTTTACTGCGTGCATCCGGTGCCTTGGATTATCTGTTGCACTTGATTGCCACTGGTGTGCGGATATTAGGTTTTGATACGCGTTTTGTCGATGCTATGCCGACCGCACTGATGAAACCTTTTAGTGGCTCAGGCGCCAGAGCTATGATGCTTGAGACAATGGATCACCATGGAGTAGATTCCTTTGCGGGTCGATTAGCAGCGATTTTTCAGGGTAGCACTGAAACCACTTTCTATGTTCTCGCTGTGTATTTTGGTTCTGTGGGTATTCGTCATGGACGCCACGCCTTAGCTTGCGGTTTAACCGCGGACTTTGCGGGGATCAGTGCCGCGATTGCCGTTTGTTATTGGTTCTATGGATAAGGGGGCTAGAGTATTGAGCGACCTAGAATGTCTCAATAGAATTGCAAGAGAAGCTAAAAATAAATCAGGCGCATTATGCGCCTGATTTATTTGTAAGAGCTTTAATATTAGTGCGTTGGTGTAAGTATTTTGATGAAAAGAATTACTGGGCGGGCGCCCATTGCTGCCATTCGTTTTCGGCTTTGTGTTGCAATCTTAATACTGTTCCTGCTGCTAAACGATTATCCCCTTGAGTAGTGTCCTTAGTCGCCACATTGATGCCGCCAGCGAGTAAGGTTTCCAGTGAGCCCGCTTCGATTTGGGCACCAGAGAAGAGGCCGACATCGACTTTAATCCCTGAGGCATCCCAGAATTGACTGCTTTGATTCACTAAGTGACTGTACTGTGCCTCGATATGGGCCTGCATCAATACACTATTCCCCTGTGTCGATAGGCTATAACCGTCGATTTGACCGACTTTAATCCCTCGGAAGAAGATAGGTGTGCCGACTTTCATTGAGCCTAGGCTAGTATCTTCTAGAATGAATTTCAGCGCATCTTCGGCAACATTGGCATAGCTGCTGGCAGCGAGGTTGGCAACAAACTGGGTCGCTTTTTGACTGCCCTTACCCGGTAAGACTCCTATGTAAGGACCTGTGATCAGCGTTTCTGGCGCTTTGATCCCCGCCAGAGAAATTTGTGCATCCACTAAATGATATTCACAGTCACTGCGGCTGAAATGTTCGGCATATTCCCCGTAGAGATATGCGCTAGCTGTGAGTGTATTGAGATCCGCATTGAGCTTCACTTGCGACACTTCACCTACTTGATGACCTTGATAGCGAATCGCGGCCTTGGCCGTCAGTTTGCTGGAGGCGGGTAATGTGAGGCGAATCGCCTGCGCCTGAGTTAATGCCAACTGCTTGCTCTCATAGAGTTTTAACGGGGTTGTATTGCTCACTTTGTCATTGCTATCAAGCAGTCCCAGACTGATGCTGCCCTTTAATACCCCTTGTAGTGGGGCAACGGCGACATCAATACCGGCAAGACTGGCACTGATATCCACGGCGCTGTTACGCCAGAATACTTTTGGCTTTTTCAGCAAGGGTTGAAACTGTTTGTCGATAGCGAGCTTGATAGCGAAGTCTTCGGTTTTGCTTTGCCAGTTCACTGAGTCAACTGTGCCAATTTGCATTTTTTTATAGTAAATCGGTGAGCCTTGGCTGACATCGGCGCCATCTTGACTGATTAATGTTAAATGCACTTGCTGCTGACGATCATAAAAAGCTGTCGCGGCATCCACAGAGCTAAAGAGGGTTAGAGCGCTGTTAGCAGCTAAAGGTGTGTCGCTGTGACCTTGGATCAAGCTAACTGCACCTTGAGTGAGCGTTGTAAAATCCCTTGCTTTGACTGAGACACCGTCTAACGATGCGTTTACCGTTAATGCTGACTCAGGCACAAAATAGCTGTCGTTGCGTATTAGACTGGCAAACTCAGGTTGTAGCTCGAGTTGGTATTCCACCGCCGATAAATCTTTGGTTAACTTAACCGCAAGCACTGAACCAATGGGGATTTGCTTGAAGCGAACTTGAGCGCCCGCTGAAATGCCCATGTTTTCAGCTGAGGTTAGGGTCAAGAAACGCTTCTTCGATTGCAGTAAATCAGGCGCTTTGGCTTGTAAGGCAAAGCTGCTTGGTACCGCGCTTTTGGTGTTGATGCCTGGCAGGAAGTTGATCACGCTACCTGTCAGTAAACGTTCTGGATTTTTAATGCCTGAGAGGGAAATATCAGCACCTTCAAGCCAAAACACCCCGTCATTAGTTAACAGTGAACCGTATTGAGGTTCAAACTTAGCCACGGCTGTAACACCATTGGACGTGAGTTGTTTACTTAAAATACTGCCAATGCTCATGCCGCGATAAACGATGCGGGTACCTTTGTCGACACCGTTAGCGTCAGCCATGGTTAGGTTTATTTCTATGCCGCCAAGGGCAGTGGTTTCTGAATCATAAAGCGAAAAAACGTCACCGTTTTTAGCTATGTCTGCTTTATCGTCAGAGCTGAAACTCACGCCGCCAGCCAGAATGGATGCCAAACTCTCTGAACTGACTTTAACTCCAGTTAGTGAAGCATCAATTTTGACGCCAGAAACATTCCAAAAGTGAGAATTTTTCTTCACTAACCGCGCATATTGCTCTTGAATGAAAGCGCTGATAATGACTCTTTGATTGCCATCTAAACGATAGCTGACCACGCTACCCACGGGGATTTGGCGGAAAAATATTGGCGAGCCAACATCGAGCGAACCGAGTTTATCGGAGGTCAATTCGACCATCACACCTTCTGAGCCGATTTGCATCGGCGGCGGTTGGCGTTCTGCTTCAAAAAATGTCGAGGCATTACCTTTCCCTGGTTGGATAGCAATATAGTTACCCGAAAACAGCGCATCTAAGCCTTCAACACCTGTAATACTTGCTTTAGGTGTGACAAGCCAGAAGAGGGTTTCTTTATTCAAGAAAGGCTTAGCACGGTAGTCCATCATGACCTTGACGTTCACGCCTTTGAGATCTTCATCTATGCCAATGTCTTTCACTTTACCGACAGTCAAACCTTGGTATTTGACTAAGGTTTTACCTACATCAATCCCAGTGGCGCTCGGAAAGTGAATTTGAATTTCAACCCCCGATTCTTTAATGCTCTTAATGCCCAGCCAAGCACCTAATGCCAACGCGACAATAGGAAGCAGCCAAATGGGCGAAAAGAGTTTTTTCTTTACAACTTTCGGCGATTCAATTTGTGTCATCTTGAGGTTCCAATCGATCCCAGAGTAAACGAGTGTCTAAAACTTTTGCGGCTAACTGAGTTAACAGAATAACCAAGGCAAATGCGGTAGCCGCAGGCGCGGGTTTCGCGTCGAGTAATTGTCCCATGTTCACTAATGCCACTGTGATTGAGATGACAAATAAATCGAGCATTGACCAGCGGCCAATCCATTCGATGATGTGAAAACCCACCATCAATTTCTTTTTTGAAATCGGGATATCAAAGCTGATCGCACACAGATAAATGGATAAGCCGATGATTTTAATCCATGGTACTAAAATACTGGCGGTAAACACTATGATGGCAATAGGCAGCATATCTGAATGCACTAAATGTAAAATGCCCGAAAAAATCGTGTCGTGCCGCACTTGGCCTTGGTTGGTCAGCATAGTGATAGGGTAAATGTTGGCTGGCACCAGTAAGATGGCAGCGGTAATCAACAAAGCCCAACTTTTTTGCAGGCTGGAATAGTCTCTGACGTGCAACTCAGTTTCACAGCGCTGACAGTGCGTGAGTTCACTGCTGTTGAGTTGGCGACACACTTTACAGAGACATAGGCCGATATCTTTACCTTGTTGCTTCATATCAGCTATGACCTTCCAATAACGTCCACATATGTTCTAAGTCGTATTCTCTTTGTAGAAACAAGGTCACGAGAAACAGCATAGTGAAGCAAAATGTGCCCATACCAAAATAAATGTCCGAAAAATCAGATAGCTGAAATGATGAAACTAAGAAGCTGATCACATAAATTTCCAGCATAGTGAGCTGCGATAAGATACCATGAAATTTTAATAACTGCTTCAATGAGTTACGCCAAAAAAGGCTACTCAATCCCCATTTCACAATTAAAATCTGTGTCAATATCGATAACAGTAATAAGCCTGGACCTATCACAGCTGCGGCAAGTACGGCGACACCTACAACCCAATAGCCTTGGTCAAATACTGCAAATGCCCCTTGGAAAACCGTGGTAGTACGAATACTGCCGAAAAAGTGGATCTCGAGTACGGGTAAAAAATTGGCAGGGAAATAAAACACTAATGCCGAAATACATAGGGCTAACATACCATTCACAGAGCAGTATGGCGTGTCATAAAGTGCTGTGCTGCAACGAGGACAGAGTGCTCTAACGCCGCTAGGCAAGGCACGTTTGCGGACTGCTAAATCGCAGGAACGGCATAGGGTTACTGAATTTTCTGCTGCGTTTTCATGCATATAAAAATATATATTAGCCTAATAGGAGTAATAACAGCGAGATCGGTGCAAAGTGTCGTGCTAGTTAGCTGTTCAGCCACGTCTAGCGCTTTTATAATCTTGGCAACGAAAGTACGCTAATAATATCAGATTAATCAGAACACTTGCATCACAAGTTCAATCTATGTCACTCTAGTTACTGTATATAAAAACAGTGCGAGGGCAGTCATGGCAGTAATAACACAGTTTGTCGTGGTCAGAGAAGGGGTTGAAAAGATGACATTCACATCTAAGAAGGAGGCTGATGCCTACGATAAGATGCTCGATATCGCCGATAACCTTATCCCCTTCATTCAAAAAGCTGATTTGGGTATAGATGAAAGTGTGGGCGAAAAGCTCGCATTCTATTTTGCTAACAATAAAGATGAGCTGACGAACTTGCTTAAAGGCGCAGTTCAGGTTAATAGTACGCCAACGAATCCGCCTGCAGCGAAAAAAGCGGCTAAAAAGACCGAAGCAGCAGAATAAAATTGTTAGGAAATGTAATGAAATCGAAATTTTATGAGTCACTTAACCGTCAAGCCTTGGCCTTGTTGGAAGGGGAAGATGACCTTGTTGCGGCGATGGCGAATTTTTCAGCCTTGCTCAATGATAATTTAACTGAGCTGAACTGGGTGGGATTCTACGTCATGCGTGGCGAACAACTAGTATTAGGCCCGTTTCAAGGTAAAGTGGCTTGTACACGCATTCCGTTAGGAAAAGGTGTGTGTGGTACTGCAGCATTCACTAATCAAACTCAGCGAGTGGCCGATGTCCATCAATTTGATGGTCATATTGCCTGTGATTCTGCCAGTAATTCTGAAATAGTTGTGCCAGTTCGTGCGCAAGGTAACGTGGTTGCCGTGCTCGATATTGACAGTCCTATCTTCGATCGTTTCGATGAAGAAGACCAAAAGGGGCTGGAATTACTGGTTAAAAGTTTTGAAAACTGCCTATTTGATTAATTTGCGTACAATAACGCATAATTCATAGTCGCAATCGGTGGCGTGCGCCTTATAATATGCGCCTGCACGCATTAAGCTGGTTTGATTGGCATGCAATGAATAAGCTTAGTGTTTTGAGCTGTCAAAATTTGTTAAGGTATATTTTTTAACTTTAGTAAACGCGGCTAGGATGCTAATTTGTACGTTGACTCAATATTGAGTTTAACGAAGATAAACGACATGTAAGAAGCTGATATATATCACCTCGAATCGATGTCCCTTTTTGACTGTGGAAGTAATGATGGAATCAACAGAAAAGTTGACCGACACCAATGCAATTTTGGCGTATTTGTATGAAACATTTCCTTTGTGCTTTATTGCTGAAGGTGAAACTAAGCCATTAAAAATCGGATTGTTTCAAGATTTGGCTGAAAGGTTGGCTGATGATTCTAAAGTCAGTAAAACTCAGCTCAGAGTTGCCTTGAGACGTTACACCAGCAGCTGGCGCTATTTAAAGTGCGTTAAAGCGGGCGCACAACGCGTAAATCTGGATGGCGAACCTTGCGGCGAGTTAGAGCAAGAGCACATTGATCATGCTCAAGCCATGTTGAAAGAGAGTCAGGATAAGGCCAAAGCGAAACGTGCAGCACTTGCACCTAAGCCTGCGGCGAAGAAAGCACCTAAAAAGGTGGCCGTTCCTCAGCGTCCTAAAACTGAGCGTCCTGCTAAGCCTGCACCAAAAGCTGCAGCGCCAGTCGTAAATTATGTTCAAGCACAATTGACTGATTTAACGAAAAAACAACGCGTCAATGTTAAATTAGGTATGACACCCGTAGCCGGTGTGATTACTGACATTAACAAGGAAGATATTCATGTTCAGCTTGATAGTGGCCTAACGATTAAAGTTAGAGCAGAACATATCCTGCTGTAATCATTTATTAAAACGGAGTAACTTGTTGATGCGAAAACTCACTTTGGCTACCTCGATCGCCACTGTTTTTGTCGGATTCTCGGCTTGGGCCGTACCACCCACGATTCAAATCAGCGAGTTACCCACTCTCAAGCAGGAAGCGCAACATAAGGTTGCGAGCAAAAGGGTAACGGACTTATACACTCGTTCGCACTATCATAGATTCAATCTCGATGACGCCTTTTCTGCGCAAATTTTTGATCGTTATCTGCAGCAGTTGGATTATCGCCGCAATGTGTTAACCCAAGCGGATGTCGATAGTTTTAAACCTTATGCTACCCAATTCGATGACATGCTTAGTTCTGGTGAACTTGAGCCTGCCTATAAAATGTTTGATATCGTCCAAAAGCGCCGCTATGAAGGCTTTGTCTATGCTTTATCTCTATTAGATAAAGAGATGGATTTTTCTGCGCCCGGTGATGCCTATGAGTACGACCGCGATGAGGCCGCATGGCCAAAAGACCAGACAGAAATTAATGAGTTATGGCGTCAACGTGTTAAATACGATGCACTAAATCTTAAACTCACAGGTAAGAAATGGCCTGAGATTGTTGATATCCTCCAAAAGCGTTACAACAACGCGATTAAACGGTTGATTCAAACTAACAGTGAAGACGTGTTCCAAGGCGTGATGAATGCCTTCTCGCGTAGCATTGAGCCACATACAAGTTACCTTTCACCACGCAATGCTGAACGTTTCCAAATGGAAATGAACTTGAGCCTTGAAGGTATTGGTGCTCAACTGCAACTCGAAGACGATTACACTGTCATTAAAAGTTTAATTACTGGCGGTCCTGCTGCGGGCAGTGAAAAACTGTCGCCGGAAGACAAGATTGTCGGTGTCGGTCAAGAAGGCGGCGAGATTGTTGATGTGATTGGCTGGCGTTTAGACGACGTGGTCGACCTGATTAAAGGTCCTAAGGGCAGTAAAGTTGTACTGCAAATTTTACCGAAGAAAGGCGGTTCGAATGCGAAGCCATTCGATGTTACCTTAGTTCGCGATAAAATTCGCCTTGAAGACAGAGCGGCAACCTCTAAGGTGATTGAACCTAAAGACGGCGAGTATGCAAATCGCAAAGTCGGTGTGATCCAAATTCCTGGTTTCTATATGAATTTGTCGCAGGACGTTGAAAAAGAGCTAGTGAAGTTAAACGACGCCAAAGTAGAAGGCATAGTCATCGACCTTAGAGGTAACGGTGGGGGTGCATTAACGGAAGCCGTGCTGCTGACGGGACTCTTTATCGATATGGGCCCTGTAGTGCAAATTCGTGATGCCGATGGACGAGTGTCTGCGCATCGTGATAACGACGGTAAAACCAGTTATGCAGGACCATTGACTGTGATGGTTGACCGTTACAGTGCTTCAGCCTCTGAAATTTTTGCTGCCGCATTGCAAGATTATGACCGTGCACTGATCGTCGGTGAGTCGAGTTTTGGGAAAGGCACAGTACAGCAGCATAAGAGCCTAGGCCGTATCTACGACATGTATGAGAAGCCAATTGGCCATGTGCAGTATACGATTCAAAAGTTCTACCGTATTAATGGTGGTAGTACACAGATTAAAGGTGTGACCCCCAACATTGCTTACCCAAGTGCGTTGGAGCCGGGCGAGTACGGTGAAGCTGAAGAGAAAAATGCTTTACCTTGGGATAAAGTGCCTATGGCGCAATATGGCACGCTTAATGATGTTACGCCTGAGTTAGTGACTAGCCTTGAATCTAAGCACCTTAACCGTATAAAAAACAGCGTAGAGTTTGCCTATATCAATCAAGATATTGCCGACTTTAAAAAGCATCACAAAGAGAAAACTGTGTCTCTGGTTGAAAGTGAGCGTATTGCTTCCCGCGAAGCCGATGAGAAAAAAGTCCTCGACAGAACAAACGAGCGTCGAGTCGCCAATGGTTTAGCACCGGTTAAATCAATGGAAGACATTAAAGACGACGCTGAATTGCCAGATGCATTTTTAGACGAAACCGCTTATATCACCTTAGATATGGCTGATGTGCAAAAAATGGCTAAAACTAGTGCTAAGTAGGCACTAGTCGAGTCGATTTATCCGATATCAAAACGCGCTTATGGCGCGTTTTTTCTTATTTAGATCAGCGTTAAAGGGATCGAAATGACACAAGCTCAAGCAAAATACTTAAAAGATTATCAAGCGCCACTTTTTACGATAGAGACTATCGATTTAGCTTTTAATTTGGCAGGCAATGAAACCCAAGTGCAGGCGATCAGTCGTATAAAACGCACTTCAAAACATGCACAAGCCTTAGTGTTGGATGGCGAAGATTTGACTATTGTTTCGCTGACAGTCAATGGTGATGCTGTGCCTTACCATGTTAGTGCAGGTCAATTAGTTTTAGAAACTGAGCTTGATGAGTTTGAGCTGAACATTATCACTAAGCTCGATCCTGAAGCTAATTCGAGCCTTGAAGGGCTCTATATGTCCGATGGTGCCTACTGCACGCAATGCGAGGCAGAGGGCTTTCGACGTATCACTTATTTCCTTGATCGCCCTGATGTATTAGCTAAATACACAGTTCGTATCGAAGCCGATAGCGCCGCATTCCCGTTTTTACTGAGTAACGGTAATTTGATTGATCAAGGTGAGTTAGATGGCGGACGCCATTATGTTTGCTGGCAAGATCCATTTCCAAAACCAGCGTATTTATTTGCCTTAGTCGCTGGCGATTTTGATCTATTGCAAGATGAGTTCATTACTCGCAGTCGCCGTAAAGTGATCCTGCAAGTGTTCGTTGATAAAGGTAATTTACATAAAGCACACCATGCGATGGCATCACTTAAGAAATCCATGGCATGGGATGAGAGCCGTTTTGATCTTGAGTATGATTTAGATATTTACATGATAGTGGCCGTCGACTTTTTCAATATGGGAGCGATGGAAAACAAAGGCTTAAATATCTTTAACACTAAATATGTGCTCGCAGATACCTTAACGGCCACCGACGAGGATTATCACGGCATTGAATCGGTTGTAGGCCATGAGTATTTCCATAATTGGACAGGAAACCGCGTAACGTGCCGCGATTGGTTCCAGTTAAGTTTGAAAGAAGGCTTAACGGTTTTTCGCGATCAAGAATTTAGCTCAGATTTAGGCTCTCGTGCTGTGAATCGAATTCACGCAATTAAAGTGATCAAGAATCAGCAATTTGCAGAAGATTCTGGCCCTATGTCCCATCCTATTCGTCCAGAATCTGTCATTGAGATGAATAATTTCTACACTGTGACTGTGTATAACAAGGGCGCTGAAGTCATCCGCATGATGCACACTTTGCTCGGCGAAGAAAAGTTTCAGGCGGGAATGAAACTGTATTTTAAACGCCACGACGGCCAAGCTGTCACCTGTGATGATTTTGTGGCGGCAATGGAAGATGCCAGCGGAGTGGATTTAACCCAATTCCGTTTATGGTATAGCCAAGCCGGTACGCCGATTGTGACTGCGATGGACAGTTTTGATGCGCAAACGGGCGTTTATCAATTGACCCTTAAACAAAGTCTAGTGAACTGTGCATCACCGCTGCATATTCCGTTTAGCTTAGAGCTCTTAGATGCGAAGGGCCATTCTTTAGTGAATGAGATCCTCGATTTTACTCAAGCTGAACAAGTGTTTAGCTTTGATGGATTCACTCATAAACCCGTCGCTTCGTTACTGCAAAACTTTTCCGCGCCCGTCAAATTACAATATCGATTCAATGTGGATCAACTCGTTCACTTGATGCGTTTTGCTAGCAGCGAAGTGGCGCGTTGGGAAGCTTCTGTGACCTTAGTGAGCCAAGCAATTTGGCAAAATGTGGCGAGTTTACAACAGCAACAAGCTATGGCTCTCGATCCCCGTGTGCGCGATAGTTTTAAAGGTGTGTTGTTAGACACTGAGCTTGATCCGGCATTGATCGCCGAAATATTAGCGATACCTACGGCTTCGGCTTTGATTGAGCAAACAGAGAGTGTCGATCTAGATGCGTTAGCTTTAGCACGTGAATTTGTATTAATAGAGCTCGCTTCACATAGTGAAGATGAATTGATTGCGCTATATCGTTCTTTAGTCGCAGTAGAGAGTACGCAGGCAAGAGCCCTTAAAAATCAGTGTTTAACTTGGTTAGCTCGGGTGTCGGATGAGGCAGAGGAGTTAGTGATTTCTCAGTTCGATAACGCCAGTAATATGACGGATTCTCTTGGTGCGTTGACGGCAGCCAATGTTGGGAATTTACCTTGTCGTGATGAACTGATGACGACATTTGAGCTACGTTGGCAGGATACGCCATTGGTGATGGATAAATGGTTTATGTTGCAAGCGACCCGTGATGCAGATGATGTGATTGAGTGTTTGCGTCAGTTGCAGCAACACAAGTGCTTTAGTATGAGCAATCCAAACCGAGTGCGTGCTTTAGTGGGCAGTTTTGCTGCCGGTAATATTTATCAATTTCACCGTAGAGACGGTAAGGGTTATGCTTTCTTAACCGAATGCTTAATGACCCTTAATAAGCTCAATCCGCAGGTTGCGGCCCGTATGGTGACGCCATTGATCCAGTATCATAAATTCGACTTAGGCCGCCAAACCTTGATAAAAGCCTGTTTAGGACAACTTTTGGCTTTGCCTGACTTATCTAAGGATATGTACGAAAAAGTCTCTAAAGCATTGGCAAAATAGCAGTTTGTAGGAGGAGGGCAGCAGTCTGTGCTGCCCTGATATTATGGAACTGTATTTCAAACTATCGATCAGCTATCGAGATTTCTTACCTTATTATCAAGGGCTTGCCGATAAAGTCGAGGTTCGTGAAACTCAAGGGCGGATTTTGTGGATTAATGGCCGTCATTTTAGGCGTTTTTTAACCGAAAATGGCATTCAAGGCTATTTCAAATTGGTTTTAGATGACAAGGGGCAATTTGTTTCATTAAATCGAGTTTAGTCTTAATTTGTTTATCTTTACTTAGAGCAATTACTTTAAACGGTCGGCTGATTACTAAACTCGCTTTGTGATATTTTATTTTTAAATATGTTAATGAATTATATGATTTTTTAATGTGTTTTTATGTTTCATTCCTATTCCGCTTTTCGCTAATTTAAATCTCTCCTTTTTAGTTAACGGTACAAATGTACCTACATGCTTAATTCTTTAGAAAATTTTCTCTAACTGCGCCTTGCTCAAGGGGATTAATTGCTGTAACAATGATGTTACCTGTGAGCTAACAAGATGTTGGTTGTAATTCCTAAAACAAAGAATCCAGCAGGGTACGGAGAGCTAAAATGAAAATTGTTAAAAATAGTTTTAACAAATCGGCGCTTGCTTTGGGGGTGGCGTCGGCATTGAGTTTGTTAATGATCCCAAGCGTTAATGCAGTATCTTTTAATTGGGGAGAGGTTGAGGGCACATTTGACTCAACTTGGACTGCTGGTGCGAGCTGGCGTGTAGGGGAGCGCGATTGGGAAGGTCAAATTGGTAAGGTTAATCAACCCCAATTCGATTGGTCTAATTACAGCGCATTTGGCAATACTAAATACACTTCTGCTGAGATTTGGGCCCAGCCCGGATCGTATTCCAGTAACAATGACTTAAGTAATTTACTTTATTCTCAAGGCGATACTACGTCCGAAATCGTTAAAGGTTTGCATGAATTGTCATTGAAATACAAAAACTATGGTTTATTCGCCCGTGGTATGTATTTCTATGATCGTAAACTCAATGATGGTAATTATGATTTTAATGATCCGATAACGGGCAAAGAGTTTGACCCTTGCGAAGATAATCGTGCTTCAGAAGTTCAATGTAAAGATATTCGCTTACTCGATGCGTTTGTGTATGGCAACTTTGACCTCAACGATGGCGCTAATCCATTATCTATTCGTGTAGGTAATCAAGTGGTGTCATGGGGTGAAAGTACACTGATTGCCCATGGGATCAGTGAAATCAACGCCGTTGACTTGAACATACTTAATGCGCCAGGCGCTGAACTAAAAGAAGCGTTCAGACCTCAAGGCATGGTGTGGGCTTCCCTTGGTTTGACGGATTCATTAACGGTAGAAGCATTCTATCAATATGATTGGCAACCTATTTGGGTTCCAACACCGGGTTCTATTTTTGCGACTAACGATTTTGCGGGTTTCGGTGGTTACGCTCAAAACGCTCAGCTTGGGTTTAATGCTAACCCTGACATCAATTTAGACTTTGTGATGCAAGAATACGAGCGTTTAGCGGGCATGATTGCCAGCGGCCAATCTATTCCGACACAGCAATTGGTTTCTATGGCCTTAGCTTACCCAACAAAAGTGACGCTAGTGCAGGATGAGGCAGAGCCAAGCAATGATGGCCAATATGGTATTAAGCTGGGTTATTACGCGCCTTCACTGGGTGAAACCGAATTTGGTTTTTATTTCATGAATTACCATAGCCGTCGTCCTCTTATCAGTGGTACAGCCGCCGATTTTAGCACGGGTGCACTTTTGTCTGATCTGGCGACCATAGGTCAAAACTCGGGTAACATTGATCGTGAATTGTTGCTCAATTTGAAGAGTTTCTCTAAGGCGCAAATCGTTTATCCAGAAGATATCAAGCTTTACGGTTTCAGTTTCAATACCTTGGTTGGTGATACCTCTGTCGCGGCTGAAATTGCCCATCGTCAGGATGAACCACTGCAAATCGATGACGTAGAATTATTGTTTGCCGGTATGCCACAGCAGTTAGCTAACGCTGGTCTTCGTCCAGATCTCGATGGTATTTCACAGATTAAAGATGTTAAGCCGGGTGAAACCGTGGATGGCTTTATCCGTCTTGATACCACTCAGGCGCAGATGACTTTCACCCATTTATTTGGTCCAACGTTAGGTTTAGATAACTTGACTATGTTGGCCGAAGTGGGTGGCGTGTGGATCCATGATATGCCAGGTTTTGATGAGCTACGTCTCAATGGTCCTGGTACGTCACGTTCTGGCGGCAACCCAGATATGCCCGGCATCATTCAAGCCTTGCACAATGGTCCTGAAACTAACCCGTTCCCAACCGACTTTGCTTGGGGATATCGTTTAGTTGGAAAGGCGGATTTCAACAACGTATTTGCTGGGGTCAATATGTCTCCACGGGTGATTTTCTCCCATGACGTTGATGGTATTACACCTGATCCTATGTTCCTGTTCACGGAAGGACGTAAGTCTGTCGCGCTAGGCGTTAACTTCGACTATCAAAACCGTTGGGGTGCAGATATCTCCTATAACAATTTCTTTGGCGGTGTCGGTACGACGAATGCGATGGCAGATCGTGATTATGTTTCATTCAATATCAAGTATTCGATCTAAAAGGACTCAAACAATGAAGAAACTGACGATATTGGCGAGTGCAGTCATGCTGGCTTTCGCAGCGCCAGTCGCTATGGCTAAGATATCAGAAGCTGATGCGGCAAAACTTGGCAATGAACTTACCCCTTTAGGTGCTGAAAAAGCAGGTAATGCTGATGGTTCTATTCCTGCGTGGGATGGTGGTATCACTCAGCCTGTGGCGGGTTATACCAAAGGGATGCATCACCCAGATCCTTTCCCTGAGGATAAGATTGAATTTACTATTACCAATGCTAACAAAGCGCAATATAAAGATTTTTTAACGCCTGGTCAGATGAAGTTGTTCGAACTTTATCCTGATACCTACAAGATGAATGTGTACAAGACTCGCCGTAGCGCCTCTGTACCACAGTTCGTTTACGATGCGACTAAAGTTAACGCGACTCGTGCTGAACTGATTGCACAGGGCAATGGTATTTCTGGCGCGGCTATTGGTATTCCATTCCCGATCCCTGCAAATGGTTTAGAAGCAATTTGGAACCACATTTTGCGTTTTCGTGGTATCGATATCGAAACTTCCCGTAGCCAAGCTGCACCGACAGCCGATGGTAGCTATAGCTTAGTCGAAACGGCTGAGGAAATTCGCTTCGAATATTCTCGTCCAGAAATTACCTTAGATCAGCTTAAAGCCAGCAATACGCTGTTCTACTTTAAGCAAGTGGTGACTCAGCCTGCACGTTTAGCAGGTACAGCCTTATTGGTTAAAGAAACCATGGATCAAGAGGCGCTTCCCCGCCAAGCTTGGACCTATAACACAGGTCAACGTCGAGTCCGTAAAGCGCCGAACGTGGCTTTTGATACACCGGGTACAGTGTCAGATGGTCTGCGTACGACAGATGATTTCGATATGTTTAACGGCTCCCCAGTGCGTTACAACTGGGAACTGGTTGGCAAAAAAGAAATTTATATCCCGTACAACGATTACAAACTGCATTCGGATAAGCTGAAATATGACCAAATATTGAAACCTGGTCATGTGAATCCTGAGTACGTTCGTTGGGAAAAACACCGCGTATGGCAAGTGAGGGCGACGCTGAAAGACGGTATGCGCCACATTTATAAAGTGCGCGATATGTACCTTGATGAAGATTCATGGCAAGTGTCAATCGCCGATCTCTACGACAACCGTGATCAGTTGTATCGTGTGGCCGTTGCACATGGCTTGAATTACTACGAAGTACCTGCACAGTGGGATACTTTGGAAGTCTTCCATGATTTGCAATCCCGTCGTTATCTCGCCATGGGCTTAGACAACCAAAGTGGCATGTATAACTTCGATGCCAAACTGACTGAAGCTAACTTTACCCCCGATGCATTGCGTCGTGAGGGTATCCGTTAATAGGCCAAGTACAAAGGGGCGCTTAGCGCCCCTCATTAGTTTAAGGAAGTTTGTATGTCGTTTCGCATCCTTCAGTGTGTCGCTGTATTAAGTTTCGGTGGCGCTTTTTTTCCTTCTACGTTATCTGCAACGCCCTCTGATCCGATTTTTTCTCAAGTTCAACCTCTTGCTGCTTCATCTTTGATTTTAGATATTGCCAACGTAGGTGCTGGTTTAGTGGCTGTGGGTGAACGTGGTCATGCTCTGGTGTATGACGGCAGTTGGCATCAAGTAGCAACGCCCGTGAGTTCACAGCTGACCAAAGTCTTTTTTCTCAATGAAAAACGCGGTTGGGCTGTAGGTCATGATGCAACCATTTTACAGACTCAGGATGGTGGCCAAACTTGGCAGCAGCAGATGCATTCGCCCGAGATTGAAAAACCATTCCTCGATGTGGTGTTTTTAGACGAAAACAATGGTATTGCCATTGGTGCTTACGGTTTGTTTTATCGCACCAACGATGGCGGTGCCCAGTGGCGCGAGGAGTTCCATGAGGAGCTCTTAGCAGAAGAAGATGTGGCTTATTTGGCGGAGTTAAAAGGCAGCGATCAATCGGCCTATTTGAGTGCGCGCGCTTCATTATTGCCGCACTTTAATCGTATTTTAACCTTAACCGATGGACGTTTATTATTGGTTGGCGAGCTGGGCTTAGTCGCTGTTTCTGGCGATCAAGGTAAAACATTTACGCGTACCAATTTTGATTACGATGGTTCTATGTTTAACGCCGTAGAAACGAAAAATGCTGTGTATGTGATGGGCCTTCGCGGTCATATATTCAAAGCTGATGTGAGTTTAAGCCAATGGAATCAAATAGAACTGCCTGTGCAATCCTCAATCAACGGTGCCATGGTTGTTTCTGACGACGCGCTATATTTAGTGGGAAATGCGGGGATAGTGATCAAGCTAAATGAGGACGACACTAGCAGTATCGTGACTCGTCGCCAAGGGGAAAACTTAGTGTCTATTGCGAAGGATAATCAAGGGAATATGTGGTTATCCGGCAGCCAAGGGCTGTTTATTCTTAAGCCATAAAATTTTAAAACTACAATAAATAACAGGGCCGAGAAGATGTTAGAAAAACTGGTCAACGGATTTGAGTCATTTTTGTTTCGCAATCGCGCATGGGTCGTCGGCATTTTTGTGTTTTTGACGTTGTTTTTTGGCTATCAGGCCAGTCAACTCAAAATGGATGCGGCTTTTATCAAAAATATTCCACTGCAGCACAGTTATATGCAGACCTACCTGAAACACCAAAAAGATTTTGGTGGTGCCAACAGCATCATGGTGGCGGTTGAGGATACCAGCGGTAATATTTTTAATGCTAACTATTTTGATACCTTAAAAAATGTGCATGATCAGCTGTTTTTTATTCCAGGGGTTGACCGTGCGCAGGTGAAATCAATTTTTTCGCCTTCCACTCGTTTTACTGAAGTCGTTGAGGATGGTTTTGCTGGCGGGCCTGTTATTCCAGCGGATTTTTCAACTTCAGTGTCTGGGTTAGAAACGGTTCGCGATAATATTGAAAAAGCAGGGATTGTCGGCCGATTAATTGCTAACGATTACAGTGCGGCTATGGTGTCGGCTCAATTAATGGATTTTGATCCACAGACGGGTAAACCGCTTGATACTATTGCTTTTGCTGCACAATTAGAAAAAGAGCTTAGGGGCAAGTTCGAAACCGATAAGGTTAAAATTCACATCATAGGTTTCGCCAAAATGGCGGGGGATGTGGCTGATGGTGCTAAGGGGGTATTGCTGTTCTTCGTGATCGCGATTTTGGTCACCGCCATCATGGTTTACCTCTTTTCTAAATCCATCATCTTGACCATGCTGCCACTGGTCTGCAGTTTAACGGCTGTGGTCTGGCAGCTTGGTTTATTGACTGTGATAGGTTTCGGTCTCGATCCTATGTCGATTCTGGTACCGTTTTTAGTCTTCGCCATCGGTGTGAGCCACGGGGTGCAGATCATCAATGCTGTACGGCGCCGAGTGCTTGACGGGCAAACGACAAAAGCGGCTTCGGCGTCGGCATTTCGTAGTTTATTAGTGCCGGGTGGTGTGGCATTACTGTCCGATACTGTTGGTTTTATTACCCTGTTATTTATCGATATTGGGATTATTCGCGAGCTGGCGATTTCTGCCTCGCTCGGTGTGGGCGTGATCATTTTCACTAACCTTATCCTGTTGCCTTTGGTGATTTCTTTTACTGAAATCAAAGTCAATAAACACGCAGAACCGACCGCTGAAGAAGTGCGAACTGAGGCTATTTGGCGCTTCATGGCGCGTTTTGCAACGCCTAAATATGCTGTGGTAGTCATTATTGCCACTGTGGTGTTGTATTTTGTGGGTTTGCAACAAGCCAATCAGATGAAGATTGGTGACTTACAGGGCGGCGCGCCAGCGTTACATCAAGATTCGCGTTATAACCTCGATACCTTCTTCATCACAGATCATTTCTCTATCACCACAGATGTGATGACTGTGATTGTTGAGGCAGCACCTGAAGCCTGTACTTACCACGATGTGCTCACTCAAATTGATCAGTTTGAGTGGTTAGTGCGCAATACCCCTGGGGTGGAGTCGACTGTGAGTTTGGCGTCAGTCGCTAAAAAAGTGAATGCAGGCTTCAACGAAGGTAATCCAAGATGGGAAGTGTTGCCGCGTACAACGGCGAGCTTAGTACAGGCTATTGGCCAAATTCCCACGACTTCAGGTTTATTAAATGGCGATTGTTCTGTCATGCCTGTGTATCTGTTTATGAAAGATCACAAGGCCGAAACCATAGAAACTGTGGTCGCTAAGGTCAAAGCCGTCGCCGCGAAAATGGACAACGAGAAGTTGCAGTTTAAACTGGCGTCGGGTCCTGTGGGTGTAATGGCAGCGACTAACGAAGCGGTGGCTGAGGCACAGTTACCTATGATGATATACGTCTATGGTGCAGTGTTTGTACTCTGCTTAATCAGCTTTAAATCTTTTAAAGCCACTGTGGCGGTCATTATTCCGTTATATGTCGTGTCGACACTGGCACAAGCCTTGATGACTCAGCTCGATATTGGCTTAGCTGTCAGTACCTTACCTGTCATTGCACTGGGGGTTGGTATTGGTGTGGATTACGGTATTTATATCCTCTCGACTATGTCGTCTAAGCTATCAAATGGTATGCCAGTGCAACAGGCTTACTATGAGGCGTTGGTCGAACGGGGTAGTGCGGTGATCTTTACGGGCCTTACATTGGCGATTGGTGTCAGTACTTGGTTCTTCTCGGCACTTAAATTCCAAATGGACATGGGAATATTGTTAACATTCATGTTTGTGGTAAATATGCTCGGTGCCATAATTATCCTACCTGCATTGGCCGCCATTTTCTGGCGCCAACCTAAGTAGAGTCTACAAATGGGGAGCTAAGCTCCCCATTTACTTTTGAATACTTAGTCTGCTTTATCGATTGTTTGGTCATTTGTCATTCCTTGTTTACGCAAATACTGGATTTCAAGAGGATGTACCACTAAAATTTTCCTCGAAATACAGCGGTTTTAGTAATAAACTTCGCGCGACGATCTAGATCACATTAATTTATCTGCGATTGTTAAGCCGAAGCATCCAAATAATGAAAAAAGCGCTGCCATAGACGCTTAAGGAAACAGCAACATGGCCTTGAAAGATGCAATGCCTTCAGTACTACTTGAAAATGTAGTCAGTTTAATTCACGCTAAAGTCCCTAATTCACAAGCCAAGCAAGTTGAACAGTTCGCCACCTGCCTTTATGCCCACATGTCGAAAGACGATCTCAATGCGCGTAATGACAGTGATTTATACGGTGCGGTTCTCAGTTTATGGAACGCCCTGAACAAAACACCAAAAGGTAACACTCATCTGAGAGTGTTCAATCCTAGCCAAGCCAAACACGGCTGGCAATCTACTCACTCGATCATTGAAGTTATCCAACCTGACATGCCATTCTTGGTCGATTCAGTTGGTATGGCATTGAATCGTATGGGTATTACTGCTCACATGATGTTGCACACTCCACTGGCCATTGAGCGTTCAGAAAGTGGTGTGACGAATGTCACTTATCTTAATCAGAGCCCTGAAAGCACTGAGCATGTCGCCGTATTTTTGATTGAAATTGACCGTCAAAGCAGCACGGTTGATATCAAAGCATTAGAGCGCGAAATTCAGTCTGTGCTTGCCGATGTCGCTTCATCAGTCAACGACTGGGAAGTCATGTCTGCCAAGTTGGCTGAGATGATCAAGGAATTGCCAAAACGTCCGTTCCCGGGCGATAAGCAAGAGTTAGAAGAAGCGATTAACTTCCTGACTTACTTGAATAATCATCACTTTACGCTATTAGGTTACCGTCAATACGATTTGAAACGTGTCGAAGGTGACGTTGAGTTAGTGCCTAATATCGCCTCTAGTTTAGGTTTGATGAACAAGCACACTAAAGCGCAACCTGAGCAAGGTTTGTTGTTATCTAGCTTCTCCGATAGTGCCCGCAAAGAAGCCTTAGATCACAGCTTACTGATCCTCACTAAGAGCAGCGCTAAGAGCCGCGTGCATCGCCCAGCTTATGTCGATTATATCGGTATTAAGCGTTTCGATAAGAAAGGCAATGTGATTGGCGAAGA
The DNA here is from genome assembly GCF_013283205.1 of Shewanella sp. ISTPL2. Classification (NCBI taxonomy): domain Bacteria; kingdom Pseudomonadati; phylum Pseudomonadota; class Gammaproteobacteria; order Alteromonadales; family Shewanellaceae; genus Shewanella; species Shewanella sp. ISTPL2. The sequence goes on from NZ_JAAPAV010000001.1 coordinate 2,037,613, forward strand.
TAGATTTATCGGTTTATATGCGTCAAACCTGTATAACCGCAGTCCACGTGAAATCCCACTGCTGAATGAAAAAGTGCAGCGTGTGTTAGATCGTTCAGGCTTGACCCCACGTTCACACGACTATAAAGCCCTGCTAAACATCCTTGAGAATTTACCTCGTGACGAGCTAATTCAAGCCAATGTTGATGATTTATCGCACATGGCCCATGGCGTGTTAGAAATGCAAGACAGAGACAAGCTGAAACTCTTTGTACGCAAAGATGGCTTTGGCCGTTTCTTATCCTGTTTAGTGTACGTTTCTAAGGATCGTTACAACACTAAACTCCGCCAAGATACTCAACGTATTCTGGCCCAGCACTTTAACAGCAAAGAAGATGTAGAGTTTACGACTTATTTCTCCGAGTCGACGCTAGCCCGCACTCACTACATAGTCAAAGTTGATAACAATAATATGGATGTAGATGTGGCTGCCATAGAGAACAACTTAATAGAAGCGGCACGTTCGTGGGAAGATAAGTTAAGCACTGCGCTTAACAGTGCACTCGGCGAAGAAGCTGGCACTCATCTGACTAAGCGTTATTTCAATGCGTTTGAGCAAAGCTATAAAGAAGACGTATTGCCAAGTTCTGCCGTCGTCGACATGCAACAGCTCGAAGCACTGGATGATGAACACAAGCTCGGCATGTTGTTCTATCAACCGCAGGAAGCGGCGCTGAACGACAACAAAGTGCGTTTAAAGCTATTCCATAAAGATGAGCCTATTCATCTTTCTGATGTGCTTCCAATGCTCGAAAACTTTGGTCTGCGCGTGATCAACGAGCGTCCATATGAAGTTACGACTTCAGACGGTTCTACCTTCTGGATCTTAGACTTCTTGATGACAGTTAAAGTCGTCAACACAGATAACATCGCTGATAGCCAAGACAGATTCCAAACTGCACTGTCACAAGTGTGGCAAAAGAAGTTAGAAGATGACGGCTTCAACCGCATTATTCTGGCGTCAGGTTTAACCGGTCGTGAAGTCTCTGTATTGCGCGCGTATGCGAAATACATGCGTCAAATCGATGCGACTTTCAGTCAGTCATATATTGAAGAAACCTTCGGTCGTTACCCACAAATCGCTGATTTGTTGGTGAAGATGTTCATCCGTAAATTTAACCCTAAACTGAAAACTCGTACCCTGGGCAAGTTTTTGGAGCAGATCAATTTACGTTTAGACGAAGTGTCTAGCTTAGATGATGACCGTATTATTCGTCGTTATTTAGACTTGATTAACGCCACTCTGCGTACCAACTTCTACCAACTGGATGCCAAAGGCGAATCTAAGAGTTATATCTCGTTTAAATTCATGCCTTCACTGATCCCTGAAATGCCACGTCCACTGCCGAAATTCGAAATATTCGTTTATTCGCCACGGGTTGAAGGTGTGCATTTACGTTACGGTAAAGTGGCTCGTGGTGGTCTGCGTTGGTCAGATCGTCGTGAAGACTTCCGTACCGAAGTATTGGGTTTGGTAAAAGCACAGCAAGTGAAAAACACTGTGATTGTGCCTGTGGGTGCTAAAGGTGGCTTTGTTTGTAAACAATTGCCAACTGAAGGCGGCCGTGAAGCTTTCTTCACCGAAGGTCAAGAATGTTACCGCATCTTTATCCGTGCATTGCTCGATATTACCGATAACATTTTGAACGGTGAAATCGTCCATCCATTGGATGTGGTTCGTCACGATGAAGATGACCCCTATTTAGTGGTAGCAGCCGATAAAGGCACAGCGACTTTCTCTGATATCGCGAACTCGATTTCCCTCGAATACCGCTTCTGGCTCGGTGATGCATTCGCATCGGGTGGCAGCAACGGTTATGACCATAAGAAAATGGGTATCACGGCCAAAGGCGGCTGGGAATCGGTTAAGCGTCATTTCCGCGAAGTCGGTATTGATTGCCAAACTACAGACTTTACCTGTTTAGGTATAGGTGACATGGCGGGCGACGTATTCGGTAACGGTATGTTGTTGTCTAAGCACACTAAACTGGTTGCAGCCTTTAACCACATGCATATCTTTATCGATCCAAATCCGGATACGGCATTAAGTTATGATGAACGGGCGCGTTTATTCGCTCTGCCACGTTCAAGCTGGGAAGACTACAGCAGCAAGTTGATTTCTAAAGGTGGCGGTATTTTCCTCCGTTCATCTAAATCAATTCCATTATCGGCAGAGATGAAGCAAATGTTGGCCACAGAGAAAACCTCTATGACCCCAACTGAGCTGATGAAAGAACTGTTGAAAATGCCAGTGGATTTGATCTGGAACGGCGGTATCGGTACGTATGTGAAATCTTCACGTGAAACCCACGCTGAAGTCGGCGATCGTGCCAACGATGCTCTACGTGTCAACGGTGGCGAACTGCGCGCTAAGATAGTCGGCGAGGGCGGTAACTTAGGTTGTACTCAGTTAGGTCGTATTGAATATGCGTCTAATGGCGGTCGCATCAACACTGACTTCGTGGATAACGTTGGTGGTGTGGACTGTTCAGACAACGAAGTGAACATCAAGATTTTGCTGAACGCTATGGTGACTGAAGGTGAACTGACGCTTAAGCAGCGTAACCGTTTACTGGAAGAAATGACTGAAGAAGTCGGCCAAATCGTACTACAAGACTGTAAAGATCAAACTCGTACTATCTCTGTGACTCAAGTGCGCGGTGCTGAGCAGTTAAAAGAGCAGATCCGCTTTATCCAGTACCTGGAAAAAGAAGGCAAGTTAGACAGAGCGTTAGAGTTCTTACCGTCTGACGATGAGCTAGCTGAACGTTTAGCCAGTGGTCGTGCATTAACGCGCCCAGAGCTATCAGTATTGGTTGCTTATGCGAAAATGGTACTGAAAGAGCAATTAGTGACGCCAGAAATCACTGAAGATACTCTGTTAAGCCAACTGCTTATCGCGTATTTCCCGAAAAAACTTCAGGAAAAATACAGCGACAAAATGGCAACCCATCCACTGCGTGGCGAAATCATTGCGACCTCACTCGCCAATGAACTCGTCAACGACATGGGCTTGAATTTTGTTCAACGTATGCAAGATGAGACTGGTGCCTCAGTTGCCGACGCGGCAATTTGTTACACTATGGCTCGCGAAGTATTTGGTTTAGCTGAATTAACTAAATCGATCACTGACTTAAACGGCATAGTTCCGGCTGTGGTTCAAGGTGAAATGCTGCATCAGTTACGCCGCAATATGCGTCGTGCTAGCCGCTGGTTCCTCCGTCACCGTAACCGCTCTTGGAGCATCGAACAAACCGTTGCCTTCTTCAAACCAGTATTTGAACAAATTAAAGATAATGTTCATTTATATCTGGTAGAAGAAGAAGCGAAGGGTATCCAATCTGAGATCAATGCTTTGGTCAAAGAAAACGTACCACAAGCTGTGGCAACCATTGTGGCTAACATGAGCACCTTGTTCTCTGCCTTAGACATTGCCCAAATTGCGCAAACAGAAGATAAGACAGTGGCATTAGTGGCTGAAACTTACTTCAAACTCGGCGCCCGCGTTGAGCTGCACTGGTTCTTAGAACAGATCAGCGCTCAACCTGTAGCGAACCATTGGCAAGCACTGGCTCGTGCCGCCTTTAGGGAAGAGTTAGATTGGCAACAACGTGCATTAAGTTCAGTTGTCTTAAGAACCTGCAGTGCAACCTGTGATGCCGAAAGTGTGATTTCTCAGTGGATTGAGATAAATCAAGGCTTATTGGAAAGATGGTTCCATATGCTAGCTGACTTTAAAACGTCGCAAATCCATGAGTTTGCTAAGTTCTCTGTCGCCCTACGTGAACTTAACCTTCTGATCCTTCATTGCGAAGGCCAAAAGTAAACTTATTATAACAATCAGAAGCCCTGGCGATCGCCGGGGCTTTTTTTAGGTCGAGGAAAGTACATGTTTTATAAAATCGCACAGAAAGTCATGTTTCAGATGGATCCTGAGCGAGCTCACCATCTTGCTATAGGCAGTTTAAAAATGACCGCCAATAGCCGGTTAACGTGTCTATATGGACAAACGATTGCACCCGCTCCTGTCAGCTTTATGGGGTTGACCTTTCCTAACCCAGTGGGACTCGCTGCCGGTATGGACAAGGACGGCGAATCGATTGATGCCTTTCATGCGATGGGATTTGGTCATATTGAAGTGGGTACAGTTACCCCAAGACCACAGCCTGGTAACGATTTACCCCGTCTATTTAGATTAAAGCCTGCCAAAGGCATCATTAATCGCATGGGGTTTAATAATAAGGGTGTCGATAATCTGGTCAAAAATTTGATCGCTAAAAAGACCGATATTATGGTTGGCGTTAATATTGGCAAAAATAAAGACACGCCAGTAGAACAAGGTAAAGACGATTATTTGATCTGCATGGATAAAGTTTATCTCCATGCGGCTTATATTGCGGTGAATATTTCATCACCCAATACCCCAGGATTACGATCGCTACAATATGGCGATCTATTAGATGAATTATTGAGCGCAATTAAAGCCAAGCAACTTGAGCTGGCCGAAAAGCATAAAAAATACGTGCCCATCGCGCTTAAAATTGCTCCAGATTTAACCATCGAAGAAATTGAAAATATCGCGCAAGCTTTGATTAAAAACAAATTTGATGGCGCAATTGCGACCAATACTACTTTAACACGTGATGGTGTTAGCGGTCTTGCCAACGCCAATGAAAGCGGCGGCTTAAGTGGCAAACCTTTAACTGAGCTGTCTACTAAAGTGATTAAGCAATTGGCAATTTGTTTGAAAGGGCAGATCCCGATCATCGGTGTGGGCGGTATTAATAGCGCTGAAGATGCCTTAGCCAAATTCGATGCGGGCGCCACTATGGTTCAGATTTATTCGGGTTTTATTTATCAAGGTCCGAAGTTAATTAAAGAAATAGTGAATGCATACCGCTTGAAATAATGATCTTAGGATTAAGATAACGATCTAAAATAAGATCTTATTCTTTAACAGCGATCTAAAATGATCCTTAGATCGCTGTTAAGATCTTACAATAGAACGACTAAGTAACTGTTAAATAATTTGTATTTTATTATTTTTATTTTGATATTGGATAAAATATCTACTATTATGTCCCAGTGTTCAAATATTGGGTCACCGTTATGTTATTAATGCCGCAAAAAGATTGGCAATGGAAATATAACGATTCGTATGGTGTATTAGGCGTATCGTTAGGTTCCGAGATAGAATTTCTGACGTCTTATAAAGCAAAATTACTCATTCCAGATGCCTTATCAAGCATGGAATTTAATATTGCGCACGCCAAATTCTATATGAACTTACTCGATAGATTGCCTAAAACCCTGTCTTTGTCCGATGCCGCTATTGTTCAAATTGCGCTCAATGCCACCGCAGCCCATTTTATGCTGACACCGCAAATGCCTAAATCATGGTTTTTTGATACCAGTGATGTCTGTGTTTATAGCGATGTAGGTAAAGTCTTTGAACTTAAATGCCAAAAGCAAAGGGCACTCGTGCTTGTGGTTGAAAACACCCTGCAATCGGCCTTAGTGATGTTATTATCGCCCGAATGTGTTTTATCCGGTGCTAAAACTATGGTGCAGTTTGAAACCATCAAAGTGATGCATAATCGCTTACACCCCCTACGTGCGCAGCGCCACGTGGTTGCGGCATAGCGTAGTTGTAGATCAATAGTCATTATTGGTTTTTGATATCTATTATTAGCCGATAATTCGCTTAAATCTCCATAGCATTAGTGCGCTATCCGTACTCTTTTCTGCTAAGAAAGCTTTTATCTAAAATTAGTCACGTGACTCTTCAACACCTTTCTATCGAATGCTACCCAACGATAATTTGTGAGTCTTATTACTCTAAACTCGGCTCAGCTTTTTCTATCAAATAGAAGGAGAGTGACGAGGCAAAGGCTAAAAAGAACACAGATCGCAATATTCCGTCATGGATTGCAAGCATTTTAAAGTGAATTTATTCCTTATTGATAATAAGCTCATTTGATCCACATAGATCGGTTTGCCATGGCATTTACTCGGCGACTCGCAGCTAGTCCATCCGTGGATGCTCGACCGCCCCATCCATGGGGCGGACGGTCGTCTCGCCAATCACCATGGCGCACCTTTTAGCATTTGCGTAGTCTGTTGATTTGAAAGATTAGAGATTACATTTAACGGTTTTTACTTTGATTTTTTAGTGTTGTCTGTGCAGCGCTAAAAGCAAAAAATCTGTGGGTGTTCGGTCTTTTCGATGTATATAGCATTTATTATCAACAACTTATTTTTTGACAGCTTGAGATAATAGGTTTGGAAAACGCGCATGCGCGTTTTCCCTGATGGTATATCTAAACAAAAGCTGATAAGTTCCTTTTATTACAGTTAGTTAACCATGCGCGCTTTTACTGGTCTAATGAGGTAAACGCGCATGCGCACTATACAAAGTTAGGCTCTAGGTTCACGATATTTGAGTCTCATACAGAAACACTGAGTGCAGTAAAGGAGCACTTTAAATATGGTGGAGGACTTTACTGGAACCCAAAAATTCAGACCAGTGTAATCCTAGAAGTGACGGAAGCCTAACCAAGCTATGTAATTGACGTCAAAAAGTTACGTTCGCTTCACTTACTCCACTTTTTGCCGCAATTGATAGCGGCGTTATAAGCCAAATTGAACATGATAGATATATTGTTTATTGTAGGAATCATAATCTACCTAGCCACGATTACATTTTTGGTTAAATTGCATAAATCTATGAATTTGCGCTTTGGATGGCCTAAACCACGCGGCATCGGCAACATTCTTATTTGCTACTTTATTTCTGCATTGTTCATCGTCACTGTTATCCCTATTGGAATATTTTTCCCGTTATGGCTAAACTCTGTCTTTCAAGCTATCCCTGACACCGAAAATACCAGAGTTTTTCTTTTGCTATCAGGTTGTATTGTTTTAGGTTATGTCATGTGGGCAAATTACAGGCATGAAAAATTGTTGTATTAATGTGGGATGCTTCTTACTAGAAATAGGAAGGCGAGTGACTGGGGAAGCAATGAAAATTAATATTAATTATTTTGTTGTCAGTTAGCTTTTAGTTAAGTAAATCATCTATCCAGTTATCGACAAATCCACCCATAAAAATGCCTGCTACTGCAGGCGTTTTGTTTATATCTATTCGTTTTGTTTTTACGCGCTAGAGCCTTAGAAAGCGGACTACTTTTTAATCCATTTGCCTTTGGCATCTTGTACATAGTTGCCTTTATCTGTGGCGGCTATGGCTTTTTCACCGGCGAGTTTAGCGACGTCGGCAGGGGAGAGTTTGTTCTTCTTGGCAATGGTTTCGTAGTGTGCGCGACGTTTGTTATTTACGTCGTCCATCACGACTTTGGCTTCGGGATTGGCTTGCACTAATCCCAAGTAGCCGTTGGCTTGTTCCCCTAAATAGCCCTGTGATTTAGCTTCTTGAAGTGACATGGCAAAGGCGCTTAGGCTTAAGACGCTGAGGGTTAATAGCAATAATAACTTTGTTTTTAGTCGGATTGATTTCATGGTGATTCCTCAATTCTTATTTAATTAGAACAGCTTATCGTCTGACAGGAGTTGGTCTAATTCCTTATCTACTTTGATCCGTATCTCATGTTCAATTTTCACATTGAGATTGATAACGATAGGTTTATCCGGCGGTTCTATTTTTACTGTGGGCGTACAGCCCTGCAATGAGGCTAGGGCTACCAATGCGATAAGTGCGCTTCGGGTACCTATGCTAATTTGCTGTAATTGAATTATCTTCACTGAGGTTTCCTTGTTACTTCACTGATTTTTCGATTCTGTCCTGCAAGTCATTACCAATTTGCAGACTTCTAAATAATTGCAGCATGTTCTCTTCGTGGGAGTAATTCAAGTGGATAGGGCGTTCAATCCCTTCACCGCGGCCTTTCACTTCGACGAGTAGTTTAGCATCACCGGCTTGGTCCATATCAAAGCTGCTTGATAATTGACTGTATTGTAAGTGTTCTAACGTTGAAAAGACAAAGTCTAGATACGGTTGGGATTGGCGCATCTGCTCAACGGCGGGGTTGCCTGAGATAGCGATGAGGCCGCCGGGTGCGCGCGCGGCTAATTGCCCGCCAGTGATCGACACTTTGCCGTTGATTAAATCGACGGGCAACACGCCATCGAATATGCCGTCGGCATAGATGCCAATTTGCGGTTGAATACGCAGGACCTCTTCTAGACTCATGGCCTGCAGTAACAGATAGGCATGGGATTTATCCTGCAATTTAAGATTAAATTCTGGCAGCAGAAACTGGCCGCTGAGCACTTTGCCTTTGGCGGTCATGGAAACATCGGTGTCACTTAAGCCTGTGAGTTGTTGTATCCAATTGTCGGGCAATTTCTCGGCATCTTTGCCAAGGGCGATATCGGCTTCCACTTCGATATCGGTCAGTGGGAAGCCTGGATCAAATAAGTTAAAGGTCATCAGCGTCTGCGGGCAATTGAGCTTACTGAGGCTGCTAAAATAGCCTTTATCCTGCGGCTTGTTATGAGACTCTTTTTTATAAGATTGCCCCCAAGTGAACTCACATTGCGCTTGCAGTTTTCCCCCCTCAAAAATGATGTCTTTATAAAAGCCTTCAAGTTCTGTCATCGATTGAGTTATTTGCATGGCAAATTGGGTCTGATCGCGCTGTTGGGTTAAATTAAACTGCGCCTGTAATTGGTTATTACCTGTGACATTAAGCTCAGATGGTAAGGGTTGGGTTTGATTGAGCAAGGCCAGCGCCTCGGTCATGCTAGTGTTGACTACCCATTGGCCCGTTAACACTAAGGGATTGTTCGCGGTGGCAAGGTTCAACTTGTGTTGGCTTTGCAGCTCAACTGTGCCCACTTGCCAGTGCTCATCACCAAAGAGCGTGTTATTTTTCCAATCTAAGCTTTGTGCCAGCGTTAACTTGTCCAGCTTAAGTACGGTTTCTTTGCGGCTGCGGCCTTTGCTGCTGAGCTGTTTTTCGATATTTAGCTGACTGGCTTGCCATGCGAGTTGATTACGCCAAGTGGTAGAGAGCAGCGAGTCGAACAGCGCTTCGATATTGGGTTTAAGTTCAAATGACATGGCTTTTTGTAATGCAATCGAGAAACTGCCCGCATTCATATCGGTTTTCGTTATGATGCTAGTGCTAGCATTTTTATCCGCATTAGCCTCAGTGACTACACCATCTGTCACTAAAGTCTGTTTGGTCTGCGAAAAATACAGTTGCTCCAGTGCTAAGGTTAAAGGTGGTATGGCAAGGGTTAACCTGTTTGCGGTATCAGATGTGGGTACTGAGCTTTGCGCTGGACTGACTTTCTGAATGCTAGCGTTTTGAATACCAGAACTCTGAGTATGAGTGCTTTGCTGCGAGCTTATGTTCAGCGGCGCAAGGGCATTTATCGCGATACTACCAAGGCTAAACTCTGCATGTTTAGCCGCATTTTTATTTTGCATGCTAATACGCTTAAGCTCACCCACGGCGAACTCTAGCGTGTTGCCAGTATCTTGTTTTGTTGATTGAGTCAGTTCAGTCGACTCGGTAGCGGCAGTGATGAATTGCCAATCGGTTGAACTTGGCGTCTGAACTAAGTTAAATGTGCCTGCTGTTGTTAACTGACTATTATTCCAGCTAAAGTCCTGCGGTGGATTTGCCCACAATTCAGATAATTGCATTGAGCCTGTTTGCCTCGTACTAAGGCGCCAATCTGTTTTGAAGGACAGTGCTTCGATTGATTTTGTGATTTCAACATTGGCCAAATCGACTTGGGTATCGAGCTTACTGCCTAAGGTCTTAAGCTTCACTCGAGGAAGTTTAATCGCAAGGGGATTAGCTAAGTGCACATCTTGCGGAATTTGAGTCAGCGGGTAATGCAGGGCTTCAGGCAATGTCAGTGCGATTCCCACTGGTGTATCTGTACTTTTGAGCCCCGATAGCAGCTTAGCGATTTGACTCGCTGTCTGATCAGGCACTTGCTCAGTTATCGGTTGAGATACTGGTTCAGATACTGACTGAGATGAAGGTTTAGCCAGCGTCTCATCGAGCAGCTGCATCAATCGTTGTTGCTGCTCTGTATTTGGACTCAGCGCTAAGCTAAAGGGCTCTAGTTTTAGGTCAAGTTCGGCTAAATGCCCTGCAATCTTAAATGCTAACTCAGACTTAGGTGCAAGCTCGGGTTTAGGCGCAAGCTCTAGTGCAGCCAGTTGATTAAAGGTCAGCTTTGGATCGATTAATTGATGCTCACTGATAAGTTCGCCTGAGGTTAAAGTGATACTGCTGTTGGATACCAATTGGCCTTGTAAATCAATTGCTAACGCTTGCCACTCTTTATCAAGCTCAGTTAACGGACTCAGTACACTGTCTTGCGCTTGCCTCAGGCTGATTTGATGCAAGCTCGCAAGCAGCGGCGCGAGCTGGATTTGACTCATGAGTTGCCATTTGTTGGTTTCGAGTATGGCTTTAAGTGTGGCGATGCTTTCGCCTGCGTGACTAAACTCGCTGTTGATTTCCCCCGCGCCGTTGAGGCTCAACTTGTCCATCACCAAACGATAGGCGGATAAATCATTTTGGGTGTTGAGATGCTGGGCTTTGAGAATAAGACTGGTTTTTCCGATATCGATGAGTGGTAATGATTTGATATCTAAGACCAATGCGGGGCCTTGTTCATCGATGGCATTTCGATTGGGTAAAAACAGTGATTGCCCTAACTCGACTTCAATATTACCTGTGGATATTTGGGTGATTTTTTGAGTGAGGTAAGAGGCTTGGCTGAACTGTTTCAGTTCGGCAAAACTCTGTGGCCAGTCAAGTTTTAGCTGAATATTCAAATCATTAAGCTTGATATGGCTATCATGCACCCTCAGATTGGCAGAGGTAATTCGCCAATGTTCTAACTGACTTTGCCCTAATTCAATGTCAATCAGTTCGCTGTCCATACCTGTGAGGGCAAAATTTGCCGCCCGTATGATGAGTTGTTCAGCCTGGGTATTCACAATCCAAACAGTTAACGCCACGCCCGCCAAGATGCCCGTTAAGCTGGTCGCCAATAAGGTTTTTTTTAGGGGGAATTTACGGCGATTTTGCGCAGCAACATGAGTATCCGTTCCAAAATCTAAAGCACCACTGCGAGGGCCTGCAGATATCTCCGTTGCCTCGTGCTGAAGTGCCTTGCTATCAGAGGCATTGCCACGGCTTGGCTTGTTGTGGATTGGCATTGGGTTTGATATTTATCCTTTATTGAAAGAGCCCTGATCAAACTCGTGCTTTAGCAGTGCAAAAATACACGAATGTGTATATTTCATTGGCACTTTTAATTTGTTCGGTTACTTCGGAGCTTTTATATCGCGCACGAGCACCTGAGGCAGTTTAACACTCACGGGCTTAGCTGACTAATGTGAAAGGATCATTGAATAGACAAGCGCCTGCTGTCAATAGTTGAGGTTTTACAGGCTCTTGTACTTCATCTTTTATTCGAGCTAGCGAACTTTTGGTTAACTCACTCTTGGTGAGTGAATTGCGGCTAGCTAAATATCTGGGCGGCGATCACCACAATTCCGCAAAGTGTGGCGAGCATTAAGGCTAACTTTCCGCCCGCAACGCGGTAACCCATCGGCATATTGGCAGCGTCTCGCATCTGGCGTTGTGTCCACACCATGGTCACAGGTAAAAAGATGGCGAGGATCACCAGCGCAATCGCCGCGTAGCCTAGGGCGGCGATAAAACCTTGAGGGTAGAAGAGGGCAAAACCTAAGGGCGGTAAAAAGGTGATAGCCGCGGTTAAGCTTCGACCTGTTGCATTATCTTCTTGCCTTAAGCTTGAGGCCATAAAATCGAACAAACCTAAACTCACCCCTAAAAACGAGGTCGCAAGGGCGAGATCGGCAAATAGACTTATAGCGCTACTTAAGTATTCACTGTGCAGTACGCTCGCCAGTTGATTGATAAAGCTTGATAAACTCTGGTTTTCGAGCAATTGACTTTGGCTTAATACGCCTTGACTGCCCAGTTGCCACAAAAGGTAAATAACTAATGGCAAAGCCGAGCCAAACAACATGATCCTTCGCAGGGCTTTGACTTCAACGCCCAAGTAGCGCACCACTGATGGAATCGAACCGTGAAAACCAAAGGAGGTAAAAATCACCGGAATAGCCGTGATAATTAGGCCTTGGTTGAGCGGGAGTTCGAGCAAATGTGGGCTTTCAACCTGCGGCAGTAACAAGGCCAACATAAGCAATAATGCCAATAGCTTAAGGGCAAATAAACCGCGATTGATGAGATCCACACAGTGGGTTCCCATGCCCACAATGGCGCCAACCAGCAGGGTGAATAGGATTGCACCCGCCTGCGGTGGCAAATTTAGTCCTAGCCAAGTGCTCAGCTTTTGGTTCACTTGCTCGCCGCCGCCAGCAATGTAGGCGGCGCAGAGGGCGTACAGTAAAAACATCAAGGCGCTATTGGCGATCAACTGGCCCTTACGACCCAATAAGCGCTGCGCTAAGTGATTAAGGCTGGCATCGCTGGGGGCGAATTGATGTATTTCCACCATAAGCAGTGCCGTGTAGGCCATCAGCGCCCATAGGATGAGCATAATGGCGGAGGAGGTGCCAAAACCGAGTCCAGCCGATGCGATAGGCAAAGCCAGCATACCCGCGCCGATTGTGGTGCCGGCGATAAGCAGTAAACTGCCGAAAATTTTATTCTGTGTCATAACATGATCTCAAAAGCGTGTCGCAAGAAAAAGAGATAAAGACTTGATCCTAAAGCAACCGTCTTAAAGGATTTTGATGCGATTCAAGCACAAAATGATTTAAGCAAATGAGACAGTGGCGCTCAGCGGATCCGAAAGGATATGGCCACAATGGAAGGTCAGGCGAGGTGCCTTTATACCCAAACAACCTGAAGATGCAGGATTCAGAGGGAGTTTAACGCACTTTAGGCAAGGCGGTTATTTGCAGACCTAGCGGGCTAAGTTAAAAATAACCAACACCGCATAAAGTGCGTTAAAACCCGCCGGGACGGAGCGTCTAGGGTACTCCACTCCCGTGTTGCATCAATTCAAAAGGTGGTCGACATTCTGTCATTGATGCGCCTTGAATTGAAGCCCCCTAGGCGCTCTGAAACTCGTATCTTCAGGTAGCTTGGGTATATCCATTGCGGCTACAGATAGGGAGTATAAAAGGGTGTGAAACACATAAAACTTGCCTTAGCGTGTGTTGAGTAAAAACGGATAAGTGTTTTGATGCCTTGCCTTAATAACCTAACGGCAACGGAGGTTACCATAGGGAACTGAAATGTACTTGTCAACCATTACAACAGTATTTTGATTATTTTTTGTCACAGGATTAAGGCGCAAGATATTCATTGTTTACATTGCGGCAATGGCACTTGAGGGAATCGCGCGATAAAAAATGCCGCCGACTTGATTTAAGCGGGCGGCATTTTTAGCGGTAAAATCGATAGTAAGACATCAGGAACAGTAAGCAGATTATGCTTTGCTCTCTAGCGCCTTTTCATGTCTTGCCAGCAAATTTGCTGTGATGTCACTGAGGCTTAAGTTTTGATCTTCAAGCAATACCAGCAAGTGATAGATAAGATCTGAGGCTTCGTTAACTAGCTCTTCTTTATCGTGGGTCGCAGCGGCAAGGGCGGTTTCAAGACCTTCTTCCCCGACCTTTTGGGCGATACGTTTCGTGCCGCGCGCAAACAAAGACGCCGTGTAGCTGGAATCGGCACTTTGCCCTTTACGCGAGGTGATTAAGCTGGCGAGGTTGTTCAAAAATGGGTGCGCATTGTCATCTAACCAGCAACTTTCGGTGCCTTTGTGGCAGGTTGGGCCGTTGGGGATCACTTGAACTAACAGGCTGTCGTTATCGCAGTCTTTATCAATAGCCACCAATTTTAGCGTATTGCCTGAGATTTCACCCTTAGTCCACAAACGCTGTTTTGAGCGGCTGAAAAAGGTCACATCACCTGTGCTTAAGGTTTTTTCCAGCGCGGCCTTATCCATATAACCGAGCATTAATACCTTGCCCGATAAGTGATTTTGGATCACGGCAGGAATAAGTCCATCCTGTTTGTCCCAATCCAGCTCGCTAAAATCCGATTTAGTGTGTGTTTGCGTTGACATAGTGTTCACTCTTAATTTGTTGATGCTTTTTAGCGACGTATTGTGGTTGCTAGCTCTTACTCATGCTCTTACTGTAGCGGTAGGCGCCATTAGCTCGCTATAAACGATTGACCGCGAGCGGCTAATTGCAATAGCTAGCGCCTAATCGCAATGCCTTCGGCCGCTAAATAGGCTTTTAACTCACCAATGTTGATAATCGCCTTGTGGAATACGCTCGCTGCCAGCGCCGCATCGACCTTGGCTTCAATAAACACATCACGGAAATGCGCCATAGTTCCAGCGCCGCCCGAGGCAATCAAAGGCACGTCGCAGATGGCGCGAACAAGACTTAACTGCTTGATATCATAGCCGCCGCGCACGCCGTCTTGGTTCATCACATTGAGCACGATTTCACCACAACCTCGTTTTTGTACTTCTTCAACCCAGTCTTGGGTAAACCACTGAGTATCCTTAGTCGCCGCTTCATCGCCGGTAAATTGTTTTACCTTATAGCTGTTGCTGGTGGCGTCGAAAAAGGAGTCGATGCCAATCACGATACACTGGCGGCCGAACTCGTCCTGCAGGCGTGAGATTAAACTTGGATCGGTTAAGGCGGGGGAATTAATCGAAATCTTATCCGCACCAAAGGCTAATAATTCACGGGCTTGGCTAATGGTTTTAATGCCACCTGCCACGCAGAAGGGAATATCAATCTGCTCGGCCACGCGGCTCACCCACGATTTATCGACCACACGTTCGTGGGCGCTGGCGGTAATGTCATAAAACACTAGCTCATCGGCGCCTTCTTCGGCATAACGCGCGGCTAACGGGACGATATCGCCGACAATTTCGTGGTTACGGAACTGCACGCCTTTCACTACTTTACCGTCTTTTACATCTAAACAGGGGACTAGTCGTTTGGCCAGCATTGGATTGCCTCCGCCACGTTAAACTGATTGATAAGCAAGGCTTTACCGATAATGATGCCCGCAGCGCCGCTGTCTCGCACGGCGCTCACATCATCAAGGGTCGCAATACCGCCGGAGGCTTGCCAAGCGATGTCGGGGAAGCTTGCAGCAATTTCTTGATAAAGCGCGGTATTGGCGCCCGTTAAGGTGCCATCACGGCTAATATCAGTCACCAGCGCGTGCTTTAAGCCGACCGTGCTAAAGGTTTCTACGAGGGATTCTAAACTCTTACCGCCGCCACTTTGCCAACCGGATACGGCGACCATTTTCTCACCGCTCTGGTTGATATTGACATCGAGTGCGAGGCAAATCGCTTCGCTGCCGTATTTGATAAACCATTGCTTAACTAATTTAGGTTCTTTCACCGCCAGTGAGCCAATCACCACACGTTTTACGCCGATAGCTAATAATTCAGTGACTTGCTCTTCAGTACGAATGCCGCCGCCCACTTGAATATTGGCGTTAAGTCCCGCCACGAGTTCACTGATAAGGCGAGTTTGGCGTTTCGCGGGATCTTTCGCGCCCGTTAAATCAACGAGATGCAACCACTTAGCGCCTTGAGCCTCGTAGGATTGCAGCTGCGCCAAAGGACTTAAATCAAAGGTGGTCTGCTGGCCGTAATCGCCTTGATAAAGGCGGACGACATTGCCATCAATTAAATCAATCGCAGGAATAATCATAAGCTCAGATCCTTAATTGATTTATTTATAAGTAATTTATTAATAACTAGTTTTTTAATGAGTAATTTATTCATTGGTCAGCCTTCTTTAAACCCGCTTGGCCATTAGCAGAGCTGCCTTGCTGCGCTTCGTTCATCAGCGCTTCGTTCATTTGCAACTCGTCCATCAGTAAAAAGTTACGCAGAATTTGCGCGCCCACGGCGGCACTTTTTTCGGGGTGGAACTGCACGCCCATAAAGTTGCCTTTGCCGATGGCGGCGCTAAAGCCTTCACCATAGGAACATTGGGCTAAGGTAAATTCACTCAACGGCGCGCGGTAACTGTGGACGAAATACACATAACTGCCATCTTCAATGCCCGCAAACAGTGGGTGAACGCTAGGGCTGTTGGCGCCTTGTGAGTTTGTTGTTAGCTTAAGTTGGTTCCAGCCCATGTGCGGTAAAGGCAAGCCTTCAGCTTTGAGTAGTTCAGTATCCAGCTCGCAAATGTCGGTGGGGATTATGCCTAAGCACTCGCAATCTTGACCTTTTCCGCCGCGCTCCTTAGAAATCGCTGCCAACATTTGCATGCCAAGACATACGCCCAGCACAGGTTGAGTCAGGCCTTGAATGAGTTCGACTAAGCCTTTTTCATGCAAGGATGCCATGGCGGCACCCGCTGTGCCCACACCTGGCAGCACCACACGTTTTGCCGCTTTGATTTTGGCTTTATCGTCTGTGACCAATACCTTAGCGCCTAAACGCTCGAAGGCGAAACGTACTGAGTTTAAATTGGCGCAGCCCGTATCTATGATGACGGTTTCAGCATCTGATGATGCATTTGCTGTTAATTGCGGGCTAGCTGTTAATAGAGTGTCTTGTTGCATCCTAACCTCTTAAACGATTTATGCTGATGCCTTAAAGTACGCCTTTGCTCGATGGCAGAATATCGCCTTCGACTTTAACTGCTTGGCGTAGCGCGCGGCCGAGCACTTTAAACAGGGCTTCAACCTTGTGGTGATCGTTATCGCCTTCGGTTGACACATGCAGCGTACAGCGCAGGCCATCGGCAAAGGATCGGAAGAAGTGCGGCACCATTTCAGTGGCCATTTCGCCCACATGCTCACGCTCAAAATCGGCCGAGAACTTGATAAAAGGGCGGCCAGAGATATCCAGCAGACATTCACCCTTGGCTTCGTCCATCGGCAGACTAAAGCCGAAACGGGCAATGCCGCGTTTGTCGCCGAGCGCTTGGCGCAGGGCATCACCTATAGCCAGTGCAGTGTCTTCGATGCTGTGGTGATCGTCGATTTCTAGATCGCCATCGACTTTCACATCCATTTTAAAATTACCGTGGGTGGCAATTTGATCGAGCATGTGGTCGAAAAAGCCAATGCCAGTGTCGATTTTGCCTTTGACTGAACTGTCGAGATCAACAGTTACGCGAATATCGGTTTCTTTGGTGGTACGCACAACAGTGGCGGTGCGGCCTTTACTCAGCAGCGCATCGGCGATGGCGTTCCAACCTAAAGTGTCGCGTTGATATTTCAGGCTTTTAATGCCCATGGCATTGCCCAGCTCCACATCGGTTTCGCGATCGCCAATCACCGCTGACTGGGTGAAATCGATACAGCCTTGGGTGAGATAGTCTTTTACTAGCCCAAGCTTAGGTTTACGGCAGCTGCAATTTTCATCGTTAAAGTGCGGGCAAATCACCACATCTTCAAAGTTAACCCCTTGGCTTTTGAGGATTTGCATCATCATATTGTGGGGCGCGTCGAAATCTTCCTGCGGGAAAGACGGTGTGCCAAGGCCGTCTTGATTGCTGACCATGACTAAGCGAAACCCTGCCTTTTGCAGACGTAGCAAAGCGGGGATCACCTGTGGCTCGAACACTAATTTCGCTAGACTATCGACCTGTTTGTCGGTGATGGGCTCTTCAATCAAGGTGCCATCGCGGTCGATAAACAGAATTTTTTGTGCAACGTTCGGGACAAATTGTGGGTTCATGGCTCTACCTTCAAATTCAATTCGTTTAGCTAATGCTTAAGCTGATTTTACCTTCAGCGCGGCATTCGCTTTTTATTGGTTTTATTAGTTTTTATGTTCAGTTACTTATTATTCGTTTCTGGTGACTGCTCAGTGTGTTGCGATTCAAATAAATTCACTAACACATCGGTATCCGCCTTTGAACTAAAGCTAAAGCGGATAGCCTTGGCAAGCCTTGGGTCTTTGTAGGCGCGGGCGACAACGCCGCTGCCTTGCAGTAACGCCGCGACCTTGGCGACATCATCAAATTCAGCCAGCACATAATTGCCGTTAGGCTTAAGCACGCGGGCGCGCGAATCTGAACTATTCGATTTTGAACAATAAGCGCTGATCGCCGCGGTGAGTCTGGCGCCTTGCTCATTTAATTGTGCAACTTGCACTTTCATCCGCGCAATGCCAGCGCTTGATAGCGCCTGTGTGGCGACTTCACTCACGGGCAGCGGCACTGGATAGGGGGCAATCACGCGCATAATGATTTCGACCACTGCCTCGTTTGCCAGCATAAAACCACAGCGTGCGCCGGCGAGAGCAAAGGCTTTTGACAGGGTGCGCAGTACCACCAGATTCGGATAGCTTTCCAGCAAATCCGCCACGCTGTATTCGGGGCAAAACTCAATATAAGCTTCATCAATGACCACAAGCGCGTCGGGCAGGGCTTTGATTGCTTGCTCGATAATGGCTTTGTCGATCACTGTGCCAGTCGGGTTATTGGGATTGCAGATAAACACCAGTTTTGCGCCGCGAACGTCCTTGGCATAGCTTGTCGGCAAGCCATATTCCGCGCTGAGATTTAACGCTTTAACGCCCACATTAAAGGTGTTCGCGCTGATGGCATACATGCCGTACGTCGGGCCAAAGTAGGCAATGCTGTCGACGCCTGGTATACAAAAGGCGCGAATTAACAGTTCAATCGCTTCATCGGCGCCGCGGCTGGCGACTATCTTGCTGGCGCTCACGCCGCTGTATTCACTGTAGGCATTGATAAGCTGCGGCGGTTGGCATTCTGGATAACGATTCAATTTTGATAAATCGAGCGCTGCCGTATCGACATTATTAAAAGGCGATTCGTTGGCATTGATCCAAATATCACCACGACCGCCCAGTCTGCGGGCACTCTGGTAGGGCGTTAAATCCAGTAACTCAGGGCGCGCTAAACGCTCGGCTAAATTTAGTGGCGCCGATTGCGTTAACGTTGATGCTGTGGGGTCTGCTGTCTTTTCCATGCTGCTCACTTGGCTCATTTTCTTCACTCAGCTCTATTTTTATTCACTTAAGTGCTAATTACTTAAGAGTTGCTCACTTAAGTGCTAATCACTTAAGATCTAGGCGGGTCATTTCTCTAGGCTAGCTAGACGAATGGCGACGGCATTTTTGTGCGCATCGAGCAATTCGTTACTGGCTAACGTCATGACCGCTTGCCCCAATCCTATTAAGCCTTTAGCGCTGAGTTCCTGCACGGTAAAGCGGCGGCTAAAGTCGGCTAATGACAGGCTCGACACGGCGCGGCTGTAACCGTAAGTCGGTAGCACGTGGTTGGTGCCACTGGCATAATCGCCAACAGATTCAGGTGTATAAGCGCCTAAAAATACCGAGCCCGCGGCGCGAATTTTTTTCAGCACCTCACGGGGAAAGCGCGTTTGAATGATCAAGTGCTCAGGCCCATATTGATTAGAAACCTGCGCGGCTTGCAGCATATCGTCCACAACAAAAGTGCGACTGCTCAGTAGCGCCGTTGCCGCGATATCACAACGCGGCAGTGCAGCGAGCTGTCTTGTCAGTGCGTCATTCACGCCATCGGCGATAGCTTGCGAATCCGTTACTAAAATCACTTGTGAATCAGGGCCGTGCTCAGCTTGTGAAAGCAAATCGGCGGCGATAAATTCGCAATTGGCGTCGCTATCGGCAATCACCAACACCTCAGAAGGACCAGCCGGCATATCGATACACACAGTGCAGCGGCCATCCTGTGACACTAAGCGTTTAGCTTCAGTCACGTAGCGATTACCTGGGCCAAAAATCTTATCGACCGTGGGAATCGTTTCTGTGCCAAAGGCCAGTGCCGCAATGGCCTGCGCGCCACCCACTTGATAAATTTCAGTGATCCCGCAGGCATTGGCGGCATAGATAATGGCATCGTTGATCGGCGGTGGGCTGACCAATACTCTTTGTTCGCAGCCGGCGATCTTGGCGGGCAGGGCGAGCATCATCACGGTAGAAATTAATGGCGCACTGCCACCAGGAATATATAAACCCACTTTTTCAATCGGTTCGTTACGTAGCTCGCAGCGTACTCCCGCCTCGGTTTCCATATCAATCGGGCGAAATTGCTGGGCGCTGTGAAACACATCTATGTTCGCCATGGCTTTGGCGATCGCCGCTTTCAGCTCTGGTGATACCTGTGCGCTTGCCGCTGCAATCTCGGCTTCACCCATGCGCAGCTCGCCACTTCCTTGTCCATTTAAATCTTTGGTCGCGCTATTGAAGCCATCAAACTTTTGATTAAATTCGGCAATGGCGGCATCACCCCGCGTTGCCACTGCATCGATAATGGCGCGAACGCTTTGCTCTAAGCCGCTATCACCAATTAAGGGCGAGCGTTTCAGCGCCGTTTTCTGCTCGGCGGTTGATAAGGTTGACCAAGTTAGGATTTCCATACATTACCCCATCATTTTTTCGATTGGCATTACCAGAATCGAGCTGGCACCGAGTGCGGTCAACTGTTCCATGGTATCCCAGAATAAATCTTCGGTACTGACAGCGTGGATAGCCACGCGGTTAGTATCATCATTTAATGGCAATACGGTTGGGTTTTCAGCGCCTGGCAGCAGGGCGACGATTTGATCTAAGGTTTCGGTTGGCGCGTGTAGCAGTATGTACTTGCTCTCACGGGCGCGGATAACGCCGTTGACGCGGGACAGAATTTTGTCGATGAGTGCTTGTTTAGTCGGCGATTGGGTTTGGGTCGATTGAATGATGCAGGCCATTGAGCGGTAAATCACTTCGGTTTCGTATAAGCCGTTGGCCTCTAAGGTAGCGCCTGTCGACACGAGATCACAAATCCCATCGGCAAGGCCAGCGCGTGGGGCGACTTCAACCGAACCTTTTAACATACAGTCGCGATAAGTTATGCCTTTTTGTTGCATAAAACGGCGCAGCAGGTTCGGGTAAGAAGTGGCGATGCGTAATCCTTCTAAAGAGGAGGCATCGGCGTAACTGAATTCTGTTGGTACGGCTAACGAGAGGCGACACGAACCGAAATCTAACTGACGCAGTTTGAGGCACTCTGCGGGTTTGTTTAGAGTTTGACGCTCGATTTGTTCCTCTTCGAGCACGTTTTCACCGATGATCCCCATATCGACCACGCCGTCCATCACCAATCCAGGAATATCGTCATCACGAACGCGCAATAAATCGATAGGCATATTGTCAGCGTGAGCTATAAGGCGTTGTTCATTAATGGAAAATTTAACACCACAGCTTTTTAGCAGTTGCTGAGAGTCAGTAGAAAGACGGCCAGATTTTTGGATGGCGATGCGTAAACGGTTCGATTCAGTCATAGTGTTATCTCGCTCAAAAGTATCAAAATTAAAAGATTCAAAAAGTGTTGTTTAACCGGTTTAATACGCCCTGCCATTCAATGGGCCCTAGCTAAGGAATCTAGCTCAGTGCTCTAGCTAACGTATTGATAATTTATTAAATATCTAAAAATTTTTTATTTAAATTAACACCAAAATTAACGCTTAAATGCAAAAACCCCCGGAATTCCTTCCAGGGGTTTATGATCATCTTGAATCAGTCCGCCAGAAGGATATAGTCCTCCGGCAGTGAGCGTCCGAAGGCTACCGCATATGGTGGTGATGGTGTTGGATAGCGTTCAGTAGTGGGCTCATTTTACTCTCTCGGTATTTAACGTTATTGGCTCAACTGTTCGAAATAAAGTGCGGTCGAAATACAGTGAAGCCTTGAATGTGTTGTTACGGACGTCTATCCGTATAAGTGGATTTAAACTAACCGCTTTTATGAGCCTTTGCAACAGTCAATTTGAATTAAATGAGAATATTTATGCGTTTTTGTGAAAGGTAGAGGGTTATCGTTAAATAAAGTTATTGAGCATTTTTGTTGGGGGGATGTTGAAAGTGGATGGAAATGTGTTGGAAGTCGTGCAGGGGAACTGTAACTTGAGTTGTGAGCATTTGCTGATATTCATTAATACAGGCTTGCCATGGTGTTCACTCACCGACTCGCAGCCAGTCCGTCCTTGGATGCTCGACCGCCCCGTCCATGGGGCGGACGGTCGTCTCGCTAATCACCATGGCCTACCTTTTTAGCATTAGCATAAACTATAGGTTTTAAGGAGACACGCAGCACGCTTTTGGACAAAAGCGCGGAAGATCTATTACTCACAATCGTCTAGTTCACATTACGATAAGTAAGTATGGCGAAGGTCAAAAAACGTAGACATTGCTGAGGTCAATTCTAACTAGATGGCCAAATTAACCGTACCACTACAAACAATGGGTGGCTTAGAAAAACTTGAATAACATCGATTGTTAGATGTGTTCATTTATGATGAATGTATAAAACGGAGTCGTTTCATCCTCGATTAACTCACGTACTGAATTAAGCTGTAATCGTTTTGATACCGCTTTAAAAAAGCGCAAAGCCAGTTCATTTTCTTTGAACGTAGCGACCAGCATTGGTGTGCTAATCTGCTCAAATATTTGACGGACTACTTCGAGCGCAATCCAACCACCGCGATATTTAGGAAGAATAAAGAGGTCAGCCAGTTCCCAGATAAGCCTTTTTTCATCTTCAACCCATTCTAGTAGAACAAAGCCTATCAATACTTTATTTACCCAAATGAGGTAGGCTTTTGCCTCTTGTGAGTTAACATAGAATTCAAGATCTGAGGCTGTAGAGCCATCATATAAAGCATCAATACCTATATCTTCTTTACTCCAAGATGTTGAATCAAAATAATAAAGTTGGAGCAGACGTTGTAGCGTTGTGGTGTCACTTATTTTTAAATTGATAAGACTGACGTTTGACATCATTCATCCTGATTACCTGCGTCTAAGTATTGATGCTTGGGCACTGAAACATCCTGTTATCGAGCGTTTATAATGGTATAGAGTTTTGCTTTGCTGAGGTAGCTTATTTATTTCAAATGATTAGTGGCAGGCTGAAATCGACAGAAGTTTGCGAACTGTTACAGCTAGCGCACATGCTTTGGCGGATGCTAGCAAATACCGACGTTTAAATTGGCGTTAATTACGCGGCTAACTTGTAGTCTTATCTCAAATCAGCATAATGTTTCGAGCCGTTAAGCTTAACGCTATTGTTTACGGTCGCGGCTTGCGTCACTAACCAGTGCTTGTGGTTAATTAAAGTCATCACAATGCACTCGCTCAGCAATTTATTGTGTGGACTTGCAGTACTGTTTTCACTGACGTTCCTAACACCTTGATAAAGGATTGATTCTCCCTTTGACTCGCTCCCGCCAACCGACATCAAAGCATGTTTCCTCTAAAGAAACCGTCGCTAAGCCTTCTGCTTTAAAAGGCGCCGCTGCGGTGAGTCGACTCGCGTCCGAAGTGCAACGCGCATTTTTGCCCGATGGAGTATTGTCTAAACATATTCAAGGATTTAGTGCGCGAACAAGCCAGATGCAGATGGCACAGGAAGTGAGTAAGGCGATAGCGGCGAAGGGGAATGTAGTAATTGAGGCGGGTACGGGGGTAGGTAAAACCTTTGCGTATTTGATCCCCGCGATATTGAGCGGTAAGCAAGTCATCGTCAGTACGGGCAGTAAAAACTTGCAAGAGCAGTTGTTTTTTAAAGACTTACCCGCGCTGGTCGCCATGTTGGGGATTGAGCCTAAACTGGCTCTACTAAAGGGCCGCAATAATTATCTGTGCCAGTGGCGACTCGATAAGCAAATGAGCGAGGCGACACATATCGATGCGCGTTTGTTGGATGATTTGTTGAAAATCAATCAGTGGGCGAGCACCTGTAAAGATGGTGATATTGGCGGCTTAACCTCAGTGCCTGAGAATTCTTCGGCGCTGCCGCTTGTGGTCAGCACTAAGGAAAGCTGTATTGGTAAGCGCTGCGACTTTTACGATGTCTGCTTTACTCGCAAGGCGCGCAGCCGTGCCTTGGATGCCAAAATCATTGTGGTTAACCACCATTTATTTTTCGCCGATAGCGTACTGAAAGACACGGGCTTTGCCGAGTTATTACCCGATCCTGATGTGGTGATTTTCGATGAAGCGCATTTATTACCCGATATTTGCGTTAACTATTTTGGCCAGCAATGTTCGAGTCGTACTATCGATGATTTCATTCAAAAGCTACTCGCTATTTATCAGACTGAACTCAGTGATACTGGGCAACTCGCCCAATTTTGCCAGCGTTGCCTCGCTAAATTAAGTGATTGGCATAATCAGTTATATTCCTGCGGCGAATCCGATTGGCGTTTAGTGCTGGGCAATAAAGCGCTCGCGGCGGCGTCATGGGATTTATTAGCGGAATTAACCGCGCTGCAGAATTTATTAATGGCCCATATTGGGCGTAGTGAATTGTTAGATGATATCGCCATTAAGTTGGCTGAGCTGAATAATAAGCTCAGTGTGTTTTTTAACTGTGATAATAATTTGGCGGCCTACAGCATCGAATTTGGTAGTCGCTTTGTGGTGCTGCGAATTTCACCAATCAATATTGCCCGTGAGTGCCAACAATTATTTGTGCCCGAAACCAGCTGGATATTTACCTCGGCAACTTTGCAGGTTAACCGCAGTCTTGTTCATTTTGCCCGAGAAATGGGTATCGTTGATGCGCAGCAAAGCATTCTCGACAGTCCCTTCGATTATCCCCGCCAAGCGGTATTTTGTGTGCCGAGACAACTTGGGAGCGTGACCAATCAACAGCAAGCGTTAAAGCAGTTGGTGGATGTGTGCGTGCAAGCGATAGATGCGGCGCAGGGACGGACTTTTATTTTATTTACCAGCCATAAAATGCTCGAACAAGCGGCGCTGGCACTGCGAACTCGCACTCAGTATCCGCTGCTGGTACAAGGCCAAGCGGGTAAACAGAGTCTGCTGACTAAATTTCGCCAACTCGGCAATGCGGTATTGCTCGGTACCAGTAGTTTTTGGGAAGGGGTGGATGTGCGCGGCAAATTGTTAAGCTGCGTGATTATCGACAAATTACCTTTTGTGTCGCCCGATGAGCCGCTGTATCGCGCCCGAGCCGACAATGTGAGTCGTCAGGGACTAGATCCTTTTACTGAAGTGTCGTTACCGCAGGCGATTATTGCTCTGAAACAAGGTGTTGGCCGTCTTATTCGTGATGAAAAAGATCGTGGTGTGCTGATCCTTTGCGATAATCGCATTGTGAATCGCTACTATGGCCAAGCTTTTTTAAACTCGCTGCCACCGATGGCGCGCACCCGTGACCTAGAAAAGGCATTGGCGTTTTTGAGAACAATCCCCTGAGAGTCGTCTATGGCTTACCTAGCATACGTAAACTTGTCCTATTTGCCGGATATGGAATTCTGAGCTAAGTATTGAGCCGTTACACATATTGTAAGGATATAAAAACGGAGGTAAAAATTGCCACCTGTGAGCAATAGGTGGCAAACACCCTTGGAGGTTGGGTCAAGTGGCATCCTGCCTAATGGTTCCATTCAAAATAAATAATTCTTCGGCCTTTGGTTTTAGATTTTTTGTGAATTAATGGCATTCTTTGCAAGCATCTGCTGGTGCTTTTTCTTGATGAGCGATATGGCAATTGGTGCATGTTAAAACGCCATCATGTTTAGTATGAGCTTCACCTGCGAGAGTTTTCATTTCTCCATGGCATGATACACATTGCTGATTTTCAAAAACATAATCCGCTGAAGGTTTTTTATCTTTATGGCAGGATTCACAGTCAGATCTTTCAGAATGACTGTCGGCAAGTGATACCGCCATTAAATTCGTTGAAAAGCACAGTGCGCACATTAGCATCATCTTTTTAAGCATGTTATTTTCCTTTTTTATTGTTGGTTAAATCATCATTCTGAAGCGAGTAAATCACATATCTAGCTATGAAATATGTAACTTGAAGTTGGAACTGTATTTTTCTCGCTGTTTTATTAGTGATATAAACGGAAAGATAATATCGCTTTTGCTTGGTGCGTAAGTTTAATAATCGAGAATTTTACACCTCAAGCTTTAGCAGTCTTGCGTGTGTATAATAGTTTTTTAATATGACAAAACCTTGATCGTTATCAAAGGTTAACGGGTGAGTTATTTTTTAGCGTTAAAGTATGATCAAGGTTATATTGCGGAATGTAAAAGACTAATGATTTAAATCTGGATTATGTAATTTATATTTTTGATGTTTATTTAAAAATTCTATATTTTAGAAAATATATTTATTTTACTTTTTCTAGTCGGATGTGTGATATTTATTTTGGTCTTAAAACAATAGGCGAAGCCAAAACGGGCTTCGCCTATGATGTTTAATGTTGAGTAGCAGAGCTATAATTACACATTAATTTCTGGCTTGTAGAGCTTAGAAACTTGCAGTTACCCCAGCATAAATACTGCGACTCTTTTGAATATAATCAAGGTCGGTGGCAACTTGATCACGTTCAGAATCCGTTAGGTTAGTCACGCCGAGTTTCAGTCTAAACATAGGATTAATTTGATAATTCGCACCTATATCGAGCGAGCCATAACCCTCTGATTTGACATTGGCTCGCAAATACTGCTCGCCAGTATAATGGTAGGCGATAAAGGTGGATAAACCATCGAATGCCTGCCATTGCAGTTTCAGGTTATAGCTGTCGTCCGGTGTTAAGGTAAAAGGCGCGCCATTTTGCTTATCTTCGGCCTCGGTTTTACTGTAATTACCGTTTAGGCTGAGATCTTGAGTTAAATTGTACCAAGCTTGTAATTCCCAGCCTGTGATCTTGGCTTCGTTCACGTTTTGGTAAGTTAATACAGCACCAGGGACTCTATTCCAAGTTTCGGTGATAATTTTATTTTTTACATCGTTATGGAAGTAGGTGATCGAGCCACCAAAATCCGTGGTTTGATATTGGGTCGATAATTCGTAGTTCACTGAGGTTTCGGGTTGAAGATCAGGATTTCCCGCAACGGTACAGGTGCCACGACAAGCGGGGATAATATAATCGGCTTGGGATTGTGCCATATTTGGCGCTTTAAAGGCTTTGCCGCCACCACCTTTAATGACCCATTCAGAGCTTAAGTTATACACCAAATACAAGCGTGGGCTAAATTCGGTGCCGTACACATCGTGGTGATCGACGCGCCCACCTAAGGTGATATTGAGTTCGCCTAAGCTAAATTCATCTTGTAGATACAATGCCGATTGGCTGTCGTCTAAGGTGCCATCACCTAAAATATTGCGGCTATTTTCGAGCTGGGTCCAACGGTATTCTGCACCGCTGGTTAACATGTGATCGCCAAGCAGGACAGTGGTTTGACCGTCGAGATTGTGGTTGGTTTGGGTGATATTACCTATCTCGGCGATTAACGCTGAGTCGTCAGTCACCTCAACATTTTCATAGTAATAGCGCAGGCGAGTATCACCCCAGTTCCAGTGGCCATTATGGGTCAGACCTGAACTTATCCGCTCCGCTTGTTGGTTATTGGTGAGAATCGTGCCGTAGTTATTCCAATCAGACTCGCGTTCATCGTTGGCGTAACTTAAGTCAAATTGCAGATCTTGCTGGTTATCAATCAGCCATTGTAAATTGGCGAGGGCGCTGATTTCATCTCTGTCTTCTAGAGCATCAATAGTGGGTTTTAAGTCCGAGCGCCATGCATCGCGTTTATTGCTGTCGACGATTAAGTTTGCCAGTAATTTATCTTTGATCAGCGCGCCACTGCTGTAGAAATTGTACTTAGTGCTATCGCCACCCTTGCCACTGGTAGGTGCATCGTATTGCACGCCAACGCTGGTTTGCCAGTTCTCAGTTGGTTGACGCAGTATGACGTTAACCACACCGCCTAAAGCTTCTGATCCGTAGAGGGATGACATAGGCCCACGCACAACTTCGATACGTTCAATGGCAGACATTGGAATAGAGGACAAGTCAAAATCGTTGCCATAACCAGAGGTTAATGCTTCGCGGGAGTTAATGCGGCGGCCATTAATCAAGATTAAAGTGTAATCTGAATCTAAACCTCGCAGGCTGATCTCATTGCGGCCATAGGGCGTGCCTTCGCTGATGTTCACACCCTGTAAATAACGGACTGCGCTAGCGAGATCGTCTATGACTAGCGCTTCAAGTTCACTGCGGTTAATAACGGACACCGAAGCGGGCGCCGAAAGCTCCGAGTGTTTAGTTTGTGTTGCTGTTATCACCATGCGTTCCATTTCTGGAGTGGTATCTTGCGTATTTGCAGCACTAGCCCATGCTGCAGGTAATAACAAACATAAACCAATAGCGCGTGATAGCTGGCTCAACATAGGTGTCTGTGTTGCATGAGGTAGATGCGAGGTTTGGCGAGTGCGACGGATAAAGCGGGGCATATCATTCTTCCTTCGGTAATTTTGGCGAATGATAATTATTCTTAATTATAGCTTCAAGCTTGGATGTCTCTCTTTTGTGTAAAGGCAGAGTAAATTTTTAGTGTTTAATAACAGCGTGATAGCCCGTATATTCGACGTGTTGCTCGCTGGCATGGTCATCCTGATTGAGCGCATTGAGCACAAGGCACTGAATATGACGATCTGAGTCTGACTGTCGTCGGATAAATCACTAAAAAATAGTGAGAATAATCAGAAACTATCACAGCACAAAACTGCATAACGTAATATGAAGTTATATCAATATGATTAATATGGACATTTTAACTGGCATAAGCTTTGCTGGCGATGTGACTTTATGTTTCGTGGTGCATTCATGTTTGTGATGTGAATAGTCGCCATACAAATTGTATTGCCAATATTTACGGAGAGAATATGAATCCAGCATTTTATAGCCTAGCCACAGTCACTGTTTTAACCTTGTCACTCGCCACTACCGAACCTGCTGTTGCCACAGATGCGCCCGCATTAGCTAATGCCGCATCAGTTAAAACGGCTGGGGCTCCACAAACTGACATTGCGCAGCCCGCTACTGCACTTACAGACACTTTATCTACCCAAATTGCAGCGGTGGATTTTGCCTTGTTCGACAGTTTCAATAAGTGCACCGCCCCTGCTGAACTCAAGAAACACGCGGCGTTTTTCACTGAAGATGTAGAGTTTTACCACGATACGGGTGGCGTTACTTGGAACCGCAAGGACATGATCGCCAACACCGAAAAATATGCCTGTGGCCATTACCGCCGCGAGTTAGTTGCGGGCACGATGAAAGTGTTTCCGGTGAAAGAGTTTGGCGCGATAGAGCAAGGCGTTCATCGTTTTTGCAGCTTTGAAACTGGTAGCTGTGATGGCCTAGCCGACTTTGTCATTGTGTGGCGCAAACAGAACGAACAGTGGAAAGCCACTCGAGTGCTGAGCTATGGGCACAGAACCGCCGAGGCCAAAACGGACTAAACCACTCAACCAAAGCTAGCTTTTAACAAAAAACGAGCCTTTAACAAAAAGCTAGCCTCTAACAAAATGCAGTAGTCGATTATTGGCGGGCATAGCCACATCTTGCTTCAGCGTTAAGCCTTGCTCGCTGGCTAAACTGCAAATCCATTCAATATCGCGAATGCCGCTGGCGTGATCCCGCTGTTTTAAAAAGGCATCAAACTGGCGATTGCTGTCACTGCTAAATTCGCCTTGGTAGTTAAAGGGGCCGTAAATGCACAGGGTCTTGAGTTGGGGGAGATACAGACCAAGGCCAGTAAAAAACGCTTCAACCATATTTTTGCTCATAATATGCAAAGTGTTCGCAGTAAATACGCCATCAATATGAGGTGTTAATCCCTTCACCGGCCATGGCGCGGTAACATCAAGGGTAAGTGGTAAGCGTAGGTTTGCCGCTGCATTGGGTAGCTTGCCTTCATGCATACACCTTGCGGTAATGACCTCAATATATTCAGCCTGATCGCTGGTTTGCCAGATTAAATGGGGAAGATTTGCTGCAAAATACACAGCATGTTGCGCTGTGCCACTGCCGATTTCGAGCACATGTTGGTTGAGTGAGAATGCTTGTGTTAATACCGCTAAAATCGGCGCTTTGTTGTTTTCGCACGCTTGGGAAAACGGCAATTGGACAAGTGGCTGGGCAATTGGCATTAGTGGCATAATGGACTCTAGGTTGCTGAGATTAAAAGAGGATGACGCTGCACAAGCCTATCTTAAACCAGCAAAAAGTATAAGACTTAAAAGATAAAATGAGCCGCGCCTTAACATTCGGAGTCTCTATCTTAGATAACTTAATCTTAGGTACCGCCATTTCAGAAGTTTCCATCTCAAGCTCCTCCATTTCAGGTTCTTCAAGAAGGAGCCTGCAGTCAGCTCAACTTCCTTTGTCCTGTCCTGCAAATAGTTATCGCAATTCACTGTTGATCTCGATCTCAACTCAGATATACTCACAAATTCTGAACGCTTGTAAAAAATATAAAACAACATCGGTATAATGCCGCGTTAAAACGAGTGTCCAGAACTAAGACTTAACGCTCACTTTCAGCCATCAACTTTCAACAGTTAACTTTCAACATCAAGGAATGACCATGCCAGCAGAGCGTTGCGCCTCCTACTACAATGCCACCATTGACCAAGAGTCAGATTATCCTGCGCTTGAAGGCGACATTCGAGTCGATGTGGCGATTGTTGGTGGCGGTTTTACCGGCGTGGCAACGGCGTTGGAATTATCTGAGAAGGGCTACAAAGTGGCGCTTATTGAGGCCAATAAAATTGCGTGGGGCGCGACTGGACGCAACGGTGGGCAGGTGACGGGCAGTTTGTCCGGCGATGTTGCGATGACAAAACAGCTGCGCCGTCAAATCGGCAATGAAGCTGAGGATTATGTGTGGAATATGCGTTGGCGCGGCCACGATATTATTAAAAATCGGGTGGCCAAGTACGGCATAAACTGTGATTTAAAGTTTGGTCATATCCAAACCGCTTACCAGCCAAAGCACATGCACGAGCTTAGGGCTATGCATGATGAGGCGCAGCGCCGCGGCATGGGTGAATTTATGACGCTGGTATCCGCCGATGAAATGCCTGCCTATTTAGGCTCGCCCTTGTATCACGGCGGCTTAGTCAATCGGCGCAACATGCATTTGCACTCAGTCAATTTATGCCTGGGTGAAGCCCGCGCGGCAGCAGGTCTTGGGGCGTTAATCTTTGAACACTCACCCGTACTTGATATTGAAGAAGGCGATGTGGCGACTGTTGTCACAGCCAAGGGAAAAGTGCGCGCCAACAGTGTGCTGATCGCCGGTAATGCTTACCATAAACTCGCCCGTCCAAAACTGCGTGGTATGTTATTTCCGGCGTCCTTAGGCAATTGCGCCACTGCGATTCTGCCCGATGATGTCGCTTTGCAAATCAATCCGCAGGATTTAGCCGTGTATGATTGCCGCTTTGTACTGGATTACTATCGCCTGACCGCGGATAAACGGCTGATGTTCGGCGGCGGCACTAACTACAGCGGCCGCGATCCTAAAAATGTGGCTGCGGAATTACGGCCCGCGATTGAGCGTACGTTTCCACAATTAAAGGGCGTTAATATCGAATTTGCGTGGGCGGGAATGGCAGGAATTGTGATTAACCGTATCCCGCAGCTCGGCAAAGTGTCGCCTAATGTGTTCTATTGCCAAGGATATTCTGGGCACGGAGTAGCGACATCGCACATTATGGCCGAGATCATGGCCAATGCGATGGACGGGCAATTGCGTGAATTTGATTTGTTTGCCGCCATGCGCCATATCCGCATTCCTTTAAATGAATGGTTCGGCAATCAAGCGCTGGCATTAGGCATGTTGTATTACACTTTGCGGGAAAACTGGCGCTAGTTTGCGCCGTTTTGTCTGCTACCAATCAATCTGCTCAAACAGTATTTAATCCTGCTCGGCGAGTTTTTCGGCAAGGTAATCGACCAATACACGGATCTTAGCCGACAGGTGGCGATTTTGCGGATAGAGTGCCCAAATGCCTTCTTTGGCTTCGCGGTGAGTGTCAAGGAAGGAGAGCAACCGTCCGGCTTGAATATCTTCTTCAATATAATAATCAGGCAGTTGAACTATCCCTATGCCCTTTAGTGCCGCATCCCTTAATGCGTAGCCGCTGTTACAATTGAGATTGCCGCGGACTTTAATATTGCGCTCGCGGCCATTTTCCACAAAGCGCCAGTAATTATGATTACCGATCAAACAATTGTGCTGGCTAAGTTCTGATAAGGTATGGGGCTGACCGTATTTTTCAACATAGCTTGGTGAGGCGGCGACATAGTGGGTACGGCTGCTGAGCGGTTTGGCCATCAGGCTTGAATCGGCGAGTTTTCCGAGGCGAATCGCCAGATCATAACCGCCTTCAATTAAGTCCAAGGTGCGATTGGTCAAGTCGACGCTAAACTCAACGCTTGGATATTGCACCATAAAATCATTGAGTAACGGCATGATAAATTTCTCGCCATAGGCCACGGGCGCCGTGAGTTTGACTAAGCCTTGGGGTGAGTCCTTTAGGTTTGAAATGGCGCGTTCGGCTTCTTCGAGCCCAGTTTGTAATTGGCGGCAATGGCGATAGTAAATCGTGCCTTCTTCGGTTAACGATACTTTGCGGGTGGTGCGGTAAAACAGTTTTGTGCCGAGGCGATTCTCTAGGGCGCTCACTTGGCGGCTAACGTGGGCGGTGGAGATATTCAGCCGCTGCGCCGCTAGGGTGAAACTTTCGGCCTCGGCCACCGCGACAAACTCAGAAATGCCATCCCAGAGATACATTGTTGTTGCTCAGTAAAAATGAATTGCTTGAATACTAGATTGTCTCTTTCTGAGAAACAAATACAATCTTACTATGCAGTAGAGTCAGTGCAATGGGCGCAAGAGTATGCTTGGCCTGAGTAGAATCGAGTACATACCAATGACTTATTCATATTACCTACGAAAGGACGCTAACAATGTCGAACGAAAAACCGCAGTTTATTAAATCAAAGGCCGCCGTTGCGTGGGGCCCAGGACAACCGCTTAAGATTGAAGAAGTGGATGTGATGTTACCTAAAGCGGGTGAAGTCCTAGTGCGCATTGTGGCCACGGGCGTGTGTCACACGGATGCGTTTACCCTGAGTGGTGACGATCCAGAAGGGGTATTCCCCGCGATTTTAGGCCATGAAGGCGGCGGTATCGTTGAGCAAGTGGGCGAGGGCGTGACCAGCGTACAAGTGGGCGATCATGTGATCCCACTCTATACCCCAGAGTGCGGCGAATGTAAGTTCTGCCTATCGGGCAAGACTAACCTGTGCCAAAAAATTCGTGCGACCCAAGGTAAAGGCTTAATGCCCGATGGCACCACGCGTTTTTATCTCGATGGCAAGCCTATTTTCCATTACATGGGCTGCTCGACCTTCTCTGAATATACCGTGTTACCTGAAATCTCATTGGCTAAAGTCAATAAGAGCGCGCCATTAGAAGAAATTTGTTTACTAGGTTGCGGCGTAACCACAGGTATGGGCGCTGTGATGAACACGGCCAAAGTGGAGGAAGGCGCGACCGTGGCGATTTTCGGCCTCGGCGGTATCGGTTTATCGGCGATTATCGGTGCGACTATGGCGAAAGCTAGCCGCATTATTGCCATCGATATCAACGAGTCTAAGTTCGAGTTAGCCAAGAAACTCGGCGCGACCGACTGCATCAACCCAAAATTGCTGGATAAGCCAATCCAAGAGGTGATTGTCGAAATGACCGATGGCGGCGTGGATTACTCCTTTGAGTGCATCGGCAATGTCAACGTGATGCGCAGCGCCTTAGAGTGTTGTCATAAGGGCTGGGGCGAGTCGGTGATCATCGGTGTTGCCGGTGCTGGTCAAGAGATTTCAACCCGTCCATTCCAACTGGTTACTGGCCGAGTGTGGCGCGGTTCTGCCTTTGGCGGTGTGAAAGGGCGCTCAGAGTTACCACAGATTGTTGAGCGTTACTTGGCGGGTGAATTTAAGCTCGATGATTTTATCACCCATACTATGGGACTGGAGCAAATCAATGAAGCGTTCGAGCTAATGCACGAAGGAAAGAGCATCCGCAGCGTGATCCATTTTGATAAATAAGCGGTTTCGCACTTTAAACTGATGACGTTGAGCTTAAAAGGACTTGTATGACCATAGAAAATATCAGTTGTAACAAGAGTTTCGGTGGTTGGCATAAGCAGTATCGCCATCAATCTCAGTCGTTAAACTGCGAGATGCGCTTTGCCATTTATCTGCCGCCTGAGGCGGTGAATAAACCTGTGCCTGTGCTGTATTGGCTTTCAGGTCTAACCTGTACCGATGAAAACTTTATGCAGAAGGCAGGGGCACAGCGCATGGCAGCGGTACTTGGGATGGCGATTGTCGCCCCTGATACCAGTCCTCGCGGTGACGATGTGCCCGATGCGGCGGATAAAGCTTACGATTTAGGCTTAGGCGCGGGTTTTTATCTCAATGCGACAAAAGCGCCTTGGAATCGTCATTACAAGATGTACGATTACATAGTCCATGAGTTGCCTACCTTGATTGAAGCGCATTTTCCTGTCACTACCCAGCGCGCCATCTCCGGCCATTCAATGGGCGGTCATGGTGCTTTGGTGATTGGTCTGAGTAATCCACACAGATATAGCTCAATTTCGGCCTTTAGCCCGATTTCTAATCCAAGTAATGCACCTTGGGGCATTAAAGCCTTTAGTGAGTATTTAGGTGAAAATCGTGAACATTGGCGCCAGTATGATGCCTGCGAGTTGCTTAAGCTCGCGATTAGCGAAGTGCCAGTACTGATTGACCAAGGTGAAGCTGACAGCTTTTTAGATACCCAATTGATGCCACAATCGCTGGTGGATATCGCCCATACCAAGGGTTATCCCTTGGATGTGCGGATGCAAGCGGGGTACGATCACAGCTACTACTTCATCGCGAGCTTTATTGAAGAGCACCTTAAGTTCCATAGCTTGTACTTTAAGCCATAAATAGCCGATTCGGCAGTCACGTCGATGCGCTAAAACAAAAATGCCGCAACTCACTGAGTTATGGCATTTTTTATGGTGCGATTTAAGCAATTAGCGAAAGTGAATTAACACTCAGCACTTAGCACTCAACAATGTTGACCGCTAAACCACCTTTGGCGGTTTCTTTGTATTTACTGCGCATGTCTTTGCCTGTATCCATCATGGTTTTGATCACTTTATCCAGTGAAACCTTATGGTTACCGTCGCCACGCAGGGCCATACGAGAGGCGTTAATCGCTTTAATCGCGCCCATGGCATTACGTTCGATACAAGGCACTTGCACTAGGCCGCCCACAGGATCGCAGGTTAGACCTAAGTTATGTTCCATGCCGATTTCAGCCGCGTTTTCAACGTGCTCAACCGTACCGCCCATGATCTCAGTCAGTGCGCCAGCGGCCATAGAACAGGCCACACCCACTTCACCTTGGCAACCGACTTCGGCGCCCGAAATTGAGGCATTTTTCTTGTACAAAATACCAATTGCAGCGGCAGTTAATAAATAACGGGCGCAGACATCGATATCCACTTCTTGTACGAAGGTATCGTAATAGCATAATACGGCAGGAATAATTCCCGCAGCACCGTTTGTTGGCGCAGTGACGACGCGATCACCGGCCGCATTTTGCTCGTTGACCGACAGTGCGAATAAATCGACCCAATCCATAGCGGTTAATGGATCGACATTGTTACGGCCTTCGGCTTTCAAACGACGGTACAGTGCAGGAGCACGACGACGTAGTTTTAGGCCGCCAGGTAAAATACCTTCCTTCTGATAACCGCGTTCGATACAGGTTTTCATCGTCTGCCAAATATTCCACAGCTTGGCTTTGACTTCATCTTCAGTGGCTAAACTCAGTTCGTTCGCCATCATCAAAGAAGAAATGCTGAGACCTTGTTCTCCGCATAATTCCAGTAAATGAGCCGCACTCACAAAATCAAAAGGAGCCGATTCAATTTGTGAGGCTGGCGATGCATTACGTTGGCTAATTTCATCTTCATCTAAAATAAAGCCGCCACCCACTGAGTAGTAAGTGCGATCAAAAATACATTCCCCTTTACAGTAAGCGTACAAGGTCATGGCGTTAGCATGCGCAGGTAGCGTTTTGCGTCTGTGATAGGTAATGCCTTGCTCACGGGTAAACTTAACCACTTTGCCACAGTGCAGCGTTAAGGTTTCGTCCTTGGAGACGTGTTCTAAAATGCCGTCGATACTGTCAGTGTCCACTGTTTCGGGATCTTCGCCCATTAAGCCTAAAATCACTGCTTTGCCCGTGCCGTGGCCTTTGCCTGTTTGGCCGAGGGATCCAAAGAGTTCGGCTCTTAATTCATCAATCTGGGTCACGAGTCCTGAGTCAGTCAGGTTTTGCATAAAGATTTTGCCCGCTTTCATTGGGCCGACGGTATGTGAACTCGATGGACCTATGCCGATCTTGAACATGTCAAATACGCTAATCATGATAGAAGTCCTGTTGTGTCTTGTTTATTATTTTAGTCTGAGTGCATGGGATTGCTCGCTCTGCAGATTGAAGCACGCTAATCTTGCGCGTGTACTCTGGTCACTGGCGGCGTTCTTTCATGCGAAATCTGCTTGTGTGATACTCTAACGCCAGTATCCCATAGATTAGTGTGACAATTCACATTAGTTTTTTTTATTCGTAATAGTTCGGATAAGCTGAACTTAATTGGGACTTTTTTACAGGCCATTTTATGGCCAAGAATACAGGCTTCGATAGCGCTACAAGGGTAGGTGGCTCGCTTTTTTTAGCTTTTTTGTGAGCGTGGACTACTTATGGCTTGAGTGGTTATTTTTTGAGTATTAATGAATATTTTTAGGGAGAAGTATGAGCTATTTAATGTTGGATTTACTGTCGTTGGACGTCAGTGAGGCTGAATCTGAGATGCTACGCCATCCACAGGTCGGTGGTTTAATCCTATTTTCCCGCAATTTTTCGAGCCGTGATCAGTTGATCCGTCTGGTACAACAGATACGCCAAATCCGCCCAGAAATATTAATTGCCGTTGATCATGAGGGTGGCCGAGTACAACGTTTCCGTGATGGTTTTACTATTATTCCCGCCATGGGCGACATTTTACCCGCAGCAAAGGGCGATATGGTATTGGCCAAGCGTTGGGCCTGTGAGCTCGGTTTCTTGATGGCGATTGAATTACTGGCTTGCGATATCGACTTAAGTTTCGCGCCCGTGTTGGACTTAAACGGTGTAAGCCAAGTCATAGGTAAACGCAGCTTTAGCCCTGAGCCCACCGAGGTCATTACACTGGCCGAAAGCTTTATTGCTGGCATGGCCGCAGCTGGCATGGGCGCCGTGGGTAAACATTTCCCCGGACACGGCAGTGTAGTGGCGGATTCGCACTACGAGAAACCCATTGATGATCGCGATGCCGAGGCGATTTTTGCAAAGGATATCCTACCGTTTAAAGAATTGATCGCAAAAGAAAAGTTATTAGGCGTTATGCCCGCGCACGTGGTTTACCCTAAAGTCGACCCCAACTCTGCGGGCTTCTCTGAATACTGGTTAAAACAAGTGCTACGCAAAGAACTCGGCTTTAACGGGGTGATTTTCTCTGACGATCTCGGCATGCAAGGCGCAGGGTTTGCGGGCGATTACCGTGCAAGGGCCAGCGCCGCCTTAGCCGCAGGTTGCGACATGATTTTAGTGTGTAATGATAATGCGGGCGTAATGTCGCTACTCGATGGCTTTACTTGGCCTGCGAGCGCGCCACAGTATCCTGCGAGTTTACTTAAACCCAATGCCGCGCAAACGGCAGCGGCGCTCGATAATACGGCCCGTTGGGAAAATGCCAAGCAGCTTGCCGAGCAAATTTGTTTGGTTCAACAGGCGAAAGTTTGATGTAGCGCAAGGTGTGAGATCACTCTTTTGCTAGGGTTAGTTAATTCACTGTGATTAAAAATGATTAAAAGGTCTTGATATGATTTTCTATCTTCATGGATTTGATGCTACTAGCCCAGGTAATCACGAAAAAATGCGTCAGTTGCAATTTATTGACCCTGATGTGCGTTTGATCAGTTACAGCACCTTGCACCCTAAGCACGACATGCAACACTTGCTTAAGGAAGTCGCCAAGCAAATGCAGCATAGTGACGATCCCGCGCCGTTAATGGTTGGCGTGGGACTCGGCGCTTATTGGGCCGAACGGATTGGATTTTTGAATGGTCTTAAATCAGTGCTGATTAATCCTAATTTACACCCAGAAAATAATATGCAGGGCAAGATCGATCGCCCAGAAGAATATGCCGACATTGCCAATAAGTGCGTGTCGCAATTTCGTGAAAAGAATACCCACAAGGCCATGTGTATATTTTCGGTTAATGATGAGATGTTCGATAATCAGCAACTCGCCAGTGAATTAAGCGCCTATTATTCGATTGATTGGGATGACGTTCAACCCCACAAATTCCCCCAACTCGCTGCCCATCTGCCCAAAATAAAAGCCTTTAAGTTGGCTTGATTGATATCGATTGAATAAAAGTATCACTCCTCTTTTTATATTTAAGAGGGGAGTGGATTTATCTCATCGGCTATTCCACCTTATGGTTTTGGCTTTCGTACTTCAAACCGCGCACATTGTGACTATGGGTATATATTTCAGTAGGGAATATTGAGGGCTCTAGATTATAAAATCGACTGTATTGGTTTTGGACTGAAATGTGTAGGAAAGTAGTCTCGAGTGGCTGCGACTTTTGGTTTTGTTTTTAGGGGATTAGCGTTGGCTGGTATCTACTTGCACAGGCTTGCCATGGCATTGACTCACCGACTCGCAGCCAGTCCGTCCGTGGATGCTCGACCGACCCGTCCATGGGGCGGACGGTCGTCTCGCCAATCACCATGGCTCACCTTTCGAGCGCTTGCGTAACCTGTAGGTTTTAAAGACTAGATCTAACACTAATAATTACCGTATTCGTTATTTCAATTGGTTATGTAGCCACTATTTTAAAATCTAGTTAGAGATGCTTTAGAAAAAAACATTTTGTTAAGGCTAAAAACTTGCAGAGCATATTTTTTGATAAAAGCGCATTTGAGGATAAGCACGATTTGATATTCTTCGGATTAATACTTTTATAAAGTAACGTCTAAAATCAGCCGCGCCAGAGGCGGCTGCGTTCAACATATTATACGTAACAGTGCTAAATTATAGTTCTGCGAATATTTCAGACATGCCTTTATCACCCTTTTTATAACCATTAGGGCTTGATGAAAATGTCTTGTCCAAAATCTGGAGACCGACAATCTTACTTAATTCACATAAATCCCATTCATGTCCAGGTTTTATGTGGCCTCCTGCTGTTTGATAACAGCGAAGAACAGGATTTCCTGCACGAGAAGTACCAATAGCTGATGGTTGTGCTTCACGCTGCAATCCACTGTATGTAAAGCTAATGTATCTGCGCTCATTTATTGCTTGGATGAGTATTTTTCTCATTTGACACTCCTTGTTTTTAATTGCTATTTATTAATGATCATTTTGCATGTTTTTTATAGCATGTTTTATGCAGGGATGTCTGCAATAAACTTGTTACACTCATTCACAACATATTCTGGGATCAAATCAAAGCGTGACGGATCTAACTGAAAAATAAATTCATTTTCAATATGATAAGTTTCGTTAATAAACTTCTTAATAACTGAGTTCCTAACATCGTCAATATCAAGTAAAAGTCGGGTTAATTGCAGTTTTTCGTAGCCGTTATCGCTTTGTATGTAAAGATTTCTTATGTGTGTTCTATCATTGAATAAAGTAACTATTAATTGATAGTTTTCAGGCAGTTCAGGAATTGTTCTTAGTATTTCTTCAATACCTACGTTTAAGGATTGAGTTGATAAAATCAAACTTTGTTCTTCTGCATTGTTAGAAATTCTATGATCTTCAGGGATAGCGCGTTTTTTGAATAAGTTAGATAGGACTTGATATGCATCTTCAAGCTCGCCGAGTACTTCATAACGACGGCGTAAGTATATAAGTTTTATAATTGGATCAAGTGTAGATAAAAGAATGTTGTTGCAAATTTGTATGAACGTTTTTATATCATCTCCCCTGATTGACTGCTCAATGATTTCTCCTTCTTGCAATTTTAAATATGCAGCGCTTATCTGATTACTGAATTGGCCTTTAACCGACTTAAGCGTATCAATAATTGGTTCAACATCGTGGGTTAACATTAAAACTGTTTTATTCTTTAGGCAGTACTCTGAATCTCTACGAAATAACATCTCCAAAATTGCATATTTTTTATTTTTGTCAAAAGAGGAAATAGGGTCAT
Source organism: Shewanella sp. ISTPL2 (assembly GCF_013283205.1). Lineage (NCBI taxonomy): Bacteria > Pseudomonadati > Pseudomonadota > Gammaproteobacteria > Alteromonadales > Shewanellaceae > Shewanella > Shewanella sp. ISTPL2. Next base: position 2,077,874 of record NZ_JAAPAV010000001.1, read on the forward strand.
CCAATATGATTAGATCCGGTTTTTTTGCAATACACTCATACATAAATAGCACGATTGAAAAAGCATTTCGCTCACCGAAACTTAAATGTTCTCTACCTCCACTTAGATGACCAGAATGGTCAATATGCATTAATTTTAGTTGAGACTGCTCACCTTCACCAGTAATGGCAACCTTATAGCGATAACCTGCAAAAGTGAGGAATGCATTGATATCTTTTTGATGTTTCTCAATCAACCTCTCCATTTCAATCCGCTGTTGATTGATTTTTCCTTGCAGTGGACCTGCTTGCTGGGTAAGTGAGTCAATTGATTGGTTAATGGCAGTAATAGTATCTGTTGTTTTATCTGATTTTAATGTCTCAAAAAATTGAAGATCTATTTTATAAGTTGGTAATTTTTTTCCTACATTATCACCTTCTTTAAAGTCAAATCCTGTTAAACTTTTAAGCTTCTCAAGTTTAGTCACCATATCATCAATTTGTGACTTAACAGTCACGATAAAGGTTTCATGCTCTTTTTCTAGTCCATCTTTAAGTGATTTTATGACATCTAATTTTGCTTTTGCTTGTTCTGAAAAAAACTCACCTAGTTTATTAATAACTTCAATGATACTGACCAGATTTTTGATCAGGTTCTTATCATACTCTTGACTTACCTTTGCTATTTGCTCTTTTTTATCGGACGAGTCGCTGGTGCAAAATGGGCAGGAGTCAGATAACTCAGAAAACTCCTTATGTCCCTTTGCTTGCCAATCAATCCAAGTGACACTTTTAGCACTTTGAATAAACGGTTGATAATGCTCCAAGCCTTGAGGAATATGATCAATTTTATTCGGACTAGAAAGCGCTTTTGCACCCACAGAGTTTTTAGCTAAAGCACCGCCTGCGGTGACTTTGAAAGCACCACTTAGTTCTTTTAAGTTCGTTAATAGCATTTCTAATTCAGTATTATTAGCAAACTGCTGTTGAACAGCACTAGTGAAGACTCGTATGTCTCGTTCTTTCTCGTTATATGCATCAGAACGAATAAAAATATCGAAGCTATTGCTCACTAGTTCATCGGGTTGAAAGGTAAATTTGTTCACGTATTCTTCATTAAAGCATAAAATACAGCTTAGATTTTCAACTCCAAAGACTTCAGGTCTGATCTTGTTTGGATTTTCACTACGAAACTTAAAAGGCAATAATCCAGCTAATGCTTGCTCGTTTTTAGCCGATGCAAATTGAATAGCCTTAGAAATGGTACTTTTCCCAGTTCCATTCGGAGCAAATCTGATATTCAGCTTGTTAGCTTCGATGAATATCTTAGCTGAAGTAATGTTGTTGCAGTGCTTGATGTCAATTTCCATTTTACATCCTTGTATTATTTGCTTGGTTTACTTTACCGTTAGAAGATAATTTTTTTCTTAGTTACTTTGCAGCCTTACTAAATTTTGGTCAATGGACTAACACGTGTCTCATGCTCTAACTCACATAAAACAGGCTTAATGCGCATAAGCTATTTAGGACATACTTCGATATTGGGAACTTACCTAAGATTGTCATTATTGCAACAGTGATTATCTAAAAAGGATGTTTTAGTCGCGCACTCAGGTGTTGCGCTGGACAGGCAAAATAGCCAAAGCATTTTATTTACTGGGTATGAAAGGGCATAATGCGGCGCTTACTATTTGTTTGAGATACAAGGAATAACCATGAAGTACTTGGTTAGCGTAGTTGCATGCTGTTTATTATCGGCCTGTTCTTTTGGGGATGCTGATGTTGAGTTTACACCTGAAAAAGGGGAAGAGCGCTCGTATCAGCTGTATAGCACCACTAACATCACGGTAGACAATGGTAGTCGTACCGAAACGGTTAACGCCACGTCACATCAATTGCTGCGTTATAAGGTCCTCGAAACAGGCAAAAACAGTCGGTTTCAAGTGCATGTCGATTATATGAACATGCGCGATGGCCAAGGGAGCGGCGTCAGTAGTGGCCAGCGGGCCGATCGTAATCCAGAAATGCACGCTATTTTCTCGCAGGGGTTTGAATTTTCTTTAAATCTAGACGATGGCAGCGTTAAAGAATTCAGTGCATTGAACAAACCTGTATGGCAGGCGCTGTTGGCTGAACGCGGCGCAGAGCTTGAGCAGGAACTGAAAAAGCTCTTTAGCTCATCGGCCTTTCTTAGCACCATACCCGCCAAAGCGGGGGCGGTTGTCGCGCTTCCTACCTATCAAGGCCACGCCAATGCCAAGCTTACTGTATTGCAAGTCACTGATACGCATGTGTTAGTTAAAGTTGAAAGTGACGGCGAGCAAGCCAAAATATACGGTCAGCTGATGTTAGAACGTGAGCGGGGTTGGTTAGCGCAGTTAGCCTTAGTGGCAGAAGCGCCGTTTGAGCGCTACGGCTATAAGGGCACAGTGCGCAGCAACGTTATTATGTTGCCGCAGGAGCGCCAGCTGGGCGATCTGACACAGCATTTAGGTTTTTATGATTTCCCAGTATTTGAGTATCAAAAACAACCTGACGTTGTGTTGGATAACGTCAATAAGACCTTAACCCAAGATGCTGTATTTGCCTATGATGCGGGCTACTTTTACCAGCAAGATGATTTATTAAAGCTGACTTATCAGTATGACTTTTCAGGTTTTAAACCCGAAGGCGGGTTTAACTTAACCGATATCACAGCACACAGTGCGGATGGCACAGTACTGCCGCTGCAATTGAGCAAGGTAGGCAGTTACAGTTATCCAGAACAGGATGGTTTCCATCAGTCTGAGCAGCAGAATTTGCTTATCGGTTGGAATGCGCCGAATGACCTCTTAGCTCAGGTTGCTGAGTTTCGCGCGACTGCCCATTATCGCGGCGCGAAATTAGTCAAACTTAACCTGACCCCCGATCCCAGTAAAACTGTGGTCTTGCAGTATGAAGATATACAGCTGGAACTCTCGCCAATCCCAGATAAACCATTCAGTTATTTGCTGAAATCACGAGGCAGCACTGACAAATCTTGGTTATACCGACGCTTTGACGGTGCCGAAGGCGCTATGGTGAAATATCTTTCACCGCCGCCCACTGGGCCGGATTGGTTAACCCCCGCAGAGCAAAATATGGTGGCGTTGGCCTCAGCTGCACAATATGAATCGATCACACTGTTTACCTTTCCCGCAGCGCCGCCGACGCTGACACTCTATGTGAATACTGTGGTTGACAGTGGTGAACTGACTAAGAACATTCGTTTTATTCCGACTCAAGATTACGCGCAAAATGTCGCCTATCCGCCGGCGCAGCAACAACTGCTTTATAGTGATGATATGTATGCGTCCTATGTTAATCAGCCGCAAGTTACTGCACCTGAAGACCCCGCCTTACTTGAGCCGCAAGTCGTGGCCAAATACGGCGTCAGTTTGCTGTTAACTTCCGAGCAGGCAGCTGTGTGTACGCTCAGTGTTGTCGATGCACCTAAGGTCAACGGGCACACACTGCAATGGACAAACACAAGCACTAACACTAACAACACGGGTTTTGGTGGAGGGCTGGATAAGTTTGTGCTGTATCAACTGACTAGCGCCGATGGGATCCGCCGCAATTTTTACGACATCAATGTCAGCAGCACTTTGGCCTGTACCGGTACTCCCAAATGGCAAGCGCTCGCGTATCAACCCGAGCAAAGCTGGTTGATTGATATCACTCAGTTGCCGAATGTTGATATCCGTCAAACCGTGGCCGACTTTATGCGGCGCTATCGTTTTTTAAATGCGCAAAATTTACAGCTAGCTCCTGCTATTCAAGGTGACAGCAGTGATTTTTATCAGCGCCCGTTGCAGCAAGTATTACGTGAGGAACGCTGGTTTGTACTGGCGGGGCGCGCAGCACAGATAGAGCAGCTGACGATAAGCGGCGAACCGGTCAATAAACAGTGGGTTAATACATTCCCTGCGTTACCTTAAGGAGCAGAATATGAGAGTCTTATTACTATTATCTGCGCTACTTATGTCGTTTAATCTGTCGGCTGAGCGAATTTTACTCGACGAACTATGGCGGCTTAGCGATGTGCCTGGTGAAGCCATTTATTATCAGGAGCAAGCACCAACAGAGAAAGATGGCGTGTGGCCGCTACAACTCTTTTATCTGGAGACGGATAAACCCGTTTTTAAGGGCGGCGTCAACAGTTCCAATTTAGCCGAGAGTTTTATCGTTGGTGATTTCGAGTTTTTCTACCCCGATGGTCAACTGTCTCGCAAGGGCAGTAGCGATGCACAAGGGCGCTATCAGGGCACGCATCTGCATTATTGGGAAGACGGAGTGCTCTCGGGAGAGTACCACTACCAGCATGGCCAGTTGCATGGAGATCAGAAAAGTTACCATACTAATGGTCAATTAAGGGAGCTTCAGCATCGTGTGAATGGCGCTGAATTAGGATTATCGCAAAGTTATTTTAACAATGGCCAGTTGCAAACACGCGTAACCTACGGTGCTAACGGTATGGAAGGGCTATATGAAAGCTTTCATAACAATGGTCAGCCGGAGCAAACCGTTAATATGGTGGTGGGAAAAAGAGAAGGCGAGCGATTGTATTGGACAAAAGATGGCTGGTTATACACTAAAGAGTTTTATCTTAAGGGGAAAATACACGGCGAAGTGTTGATTTACCGAGCTGCCGATGTGCTGCAAGAGATTAAACACTATGAGCATGATAAACAGGTGGGAAACCAGCAGCGTTTTGATGAACAAGGGCGGTTAGCAGAGCTGCAAAAGTATGATAAGGATGGTCGTGAAATTCAACATATTACCTATGATAATGCCGGTAACGTTGCGACCCAAACCGACACGCAATACCTCGCTAAAGGTCAGACCAGCACTGAACAGCGCTTCGATTCTGCGGGAAAGTTAACTTATCAATATCAGCAAGATACAGCAAAAGACTGGAGCTTACGTCAGCGTTTTGATGCAGCAGGAGAGCTGATTGAACGTGATGAACAACTCAAGGGGCGATACGATGGCTTGTATATCGGTGCTGGTTGGAACGGTTATATCAGGCGGATAAACTACCGCAAAGGTCAAATGCACGGTGCATATCGAGAAGATAAGGCCGAGGACGGCGGCTTTGTCATCGGCCAATATCACTTAGGGTTAAAGTCCGGCAAGTGGGTCACAAAAAACGCGGATACGACGCGCAATGAGCAGTTTAACCAACAAGGTGAGCTGAGTGGTGAACAAACAGAAATCGCAGCCGATGGCACGATAATGCGTCGAGAGTTTTATAAAAACGCTAAGTTACATGGCGCGTATTTACTGCGTGGCTTTGATAAACAACTGCAAGCCCAAGGTCAGTATGTTAACGGTCAGCGCGAAGGCCAATGGCTGCTGCAAGATGAAAGCAGCTACAGCATGGTTAAGCTATGGCATGGCAACTATAAAGCTGGACACGAAGTGGGTCACTGGCAAGCCTTTTCCGCCAATGGTCATTTATTAGGGCAGGCCCAGTATGATGATCAAGGTCAATTGCAAGGCAAAGGCTATAGTTTTAACGAAGATGGCAGCCTGCTGCAAAGTGATGAGTATCTTGATAATCAACTGCACGGCAGGTCGGTGTATTACTTTAATGGCGAACCCTCATCCGAGTATCGCTATCAAAATGGTCAGATGATAAGCGAGTAGCACTTTATTACCTAACCACACAATCAAGCAAAAACCGGCTAATTAGGTCGGTTTTTTGCTTTTTTGCATCTAGTTTGCTTGCCTTGCTTTATCGTCAGGCATACGCGCCGCTTGTCATTAGAGGGCTCACTTCTCAAACCCTCGTTTCGCGTTTACTAACTTGCCAGAACAAACACAATCTCAGCGTTAAACGTCAACACGCCTTTATACTTCTTTGGCTATCACAGGGGGTGTTTTTAAACATGAACAATGCAGATGGGTGTACGAGCTGATTTTCAGCAAAAAGCATTATATTCATTCGGGATGGATAGTTTTACTTTTCAAACTCTTGAAAATAATTATTTATTGTGTAAAGTAGCGACCCTTGCTATTTTGTAACAAAATGATACAGAGTTGCTGTTTTATTTGTCCATTTATTGGATATCCCTTTGCGTATGTCGCCCGACACAGCTAGCAGCAGTCTTGTTAGCTGTTTTTTTTGCCTAAATTTAAATATTGTTTGTTTTTTGCTCTACAAATCAATAGGTTAACACTTAGCCTTTGGATAATTGCGGCTATGCTTATTTCTATAACAAGGTTCCGTGAAAAAGGAGCGTGAGATGAAGCGAGTATTAATTAATTTGACGGGAAAAGTGCAAGGTGTTGGTTGCCGTCATGCGACCTTGACTAAGGCCAGAGCCCTTGGTGTGACAGGATATGTAACCAATTGCCGCGATGGCAGTGTTGAAGTACTCGCCCAAGGCAGTGACATTGCTGTTAATGCTTTAATTGCTTGGTGCGAAGTAGGTGTGCCTTGCACTGAGGGATTAACCGTAACGGTAGGAGAAGACGAGGCTGATGATATCTACCTCGATTTCTCCATCGTTCAGTCTTAATTTAAACGTACAGTGTTAACTTAACTGCACCGTTTTAACTTAAGAATTGTACGGGTTGTGCGTTTGTTCAATATTGGCCAACAGTTTGTATTGATTCGGCATTCTGATTATTTTGCATTGCACTGGGTTGCGCCATCTTGCGGATTTGGATCACCATGCCCATTTCGGGATGATCTAAATAATGGATTTCTTCACTCTTCACACGGCGGTTTTGCTCCAAAGGCACAGACATTAAAAATGGTGTCATGACTTTGGGCGCCGTGAGTGTTGCGCTGGTATCGGCCGCATCACTGGGTACGGCTGGCATTAATTTTCTGCCTTCTTTGCGCAAGTGCAATGCGGTTTCAATATATAAATAGTGGCTTAAATAGATATTCAGTGTGCCATCTAATTCCCATACTGGTGATACAGCAGGTGCAAGCATTGGCGTGCCATCGGCATTAGTCATAGGCTCTGCTTGAGCTTGCTTAATGATTTTTCTGCCATCGAAGTGATAAGTACCTGAGAAATCTTTACCCGCAAATAAGCGTATGGGTACTGAGCCACTCTTACCACGCATAGGTTGTTGCCAAGCCATGTGCAGTAAACTGCGCGTACCACGTTCGCGGGAAATACTATTGATAATGCTCGCGAACTGACTTTGGCTGCGGGTTAACAATACTGGGTTGCCATTGGCTGTAGGATAACTGATCTGTGCGCTGCTGATTTCTGATGGGATCACCGGCGGGTAACGATATTCCACACTCGCAGGCGCGGCAGGCATAGGTTCTGACGTCGAGATACCGTTTAAGGTTTCAGCGCAGTGGCTATTTGCATCGGCATCAAATACCAGTGTGCAAGGCGCAGATGCGCTGGGTATCGGCGTGATTGCTTGCGCGATAGCTGGGGAGATTAAGTCTATTGCGTTATCTGTTTTCGTCTTGTTTGGCGCATCAGGCCATTGTTCACTTGACTGACTTTGGCGTTCAAACACATAGACTTCAACCTCGAACCAAGCTTCTGCTTGGACGACCTGACTGTGTGATAGTGCAATGAGTGTAGCGATAGAGACCGCGAGTTTACGTAACACTATTTATCTCCAAGACGATGTTGCGATAATTGTTCTAGCAAGAGTTTCACTAAAGCGAGCCTGTCTTTACTGGTTTCGGCTGCAAGGCTGAACTTTAACTTATTCGGTCCTTCCATTCGATAGATTTGTGGCTGGCTTTGGAGTAATCCAATAATAAACACAGGATCTATGACATGATCATCACTAAATTCGATGCTGCCACCTTTACTGTGCACTTCTATTTTAGTCGCACCTAAGCGAGTCGCCTCATGTTTATAGAGGGTCATTTCCATTAAGTTGCGCGTCGGTTCAGGTAATAAGCCAAAACGGTCGATCAATTCGACTTTTAACTCATCCAGCGCCGCCTGTGTTTCGCAACCTGCGATGCGTTTATAGAGCGACAGACGAATATTTACGTCGCTAACATAGGCTTCAGGCAGTAGGGCGGGGATACGCAGTTCAATTTCGCATTGCTGATTGAGCATTTGCGCCAGTGACGGTTCTTTGCCTTGTTTTAAGGCTTTGACTGCCGCTTCGAGCATTTCCATGTATAAGCTAAAACCAATTTTCGAAATATGGCCACTCTGTTCATCGCCCAAGAGTTCACCTGCGCCGCGGATCTCTAAATCTTGGGTCGCCAGCATAAAGCCCGCACCGAGATCTTCAAGAGCATCAATAGCTTCTAAACGTTTGCGCGCATCTGGGGTCATACGTTTGGGATGCGGCGTCATCAAATAAGCGTAGGCCTGATGATGCGAGCGCCCGACGCGGCCACGCAATTGGTGTAACTGTGCCAGACCAAAGGTATCGGCGCGCTCAATAATAATGGTGTTGGCACTCGGGACGTCGATACCAGTTTCGATAATAGTGGTACAGACTAACACGTTGAATCTTTGATGGTAAAAGTCTGACATTACCCGTTCTAGATCGCGCTCACGCATTTGACCGTGGGCAACAACGACTCGCGCTTCAGGCAATAAATCGATAATGCCTTGGGCACATTTCTCAATACTTTCAACATTATTGTGCAGGTAATACACTTGGCCGCCACGGAGAATTTCCCGCAAAATGGCTTCGCGCACAGTCGCGGGATCCGATTCCCGTACAAAGGTTTTCACCGCTAAACGTTTGGCTGGCGGGGTGGCGATAATCGACAAATCGCGCATGCCCGACATGGCCATGTTTAAGGTGCGCGGAATGGGCGTTGCGGTCAGGGTTAAGATATCCACGTTGGCGCGCAGCGCCTTGATTTTCTCTTTTTGACGCACACCAAATCTGTGTTCTTCGTCGATAATCAATAGGCCTAAGTTTTCAAACTTGGCCTCAGATTGCAGTAACTTGTGGGTACCTATAACGATATCGACTTTGCCTTCTTCCAATTGCTGTAGCACTTGAGTCTGCTCTTTGGCGGTACGAAAGCGTGACATAACTTCAGTGACCACGGGCCAGTCGGCAAATCTGTCTTTAAAGTTTTCATAGTGTTGCTGGGCAAGCAATGTGGTCGGAACTAGCACGACCACTTGTTTGCCAGCGTTGACGGCCACAAAGGCGGCGCGCATGGCGACTTCGGTTTTACCAAAGCCCACATCGCCACAGACTAATCTGTCCATTGCGGTCGGCGATTGCATATCGGCTAATACGGCGATGATGGCGCTTTCTTGATCGACGGTTTCTTCGAAGGGGAAGCCGCGGGCGAATTGAGCGTATTCTTCTTCGTCAATTGCGCAGCTTTCGCCGGGACGCGCTTGGCGACGGGCATAGACATCGAGCAGCTCGGCTGCGACGTCGCGGATTTTTTCAATCGCCTTTTTCTTGGCTTTAGCCCACGTCTCGTTGCCGAGTTTATTTAAGTGGGCGTCTTCATCGGCGCCAACACTGTAACGGCTGATGAGATGCAATGAAGACACTGGCACATACAGTTTGTCACCGCCAGCGTATTCTAATTGCAAGTATTCTGCGACCAGTCCCCCCGTATCTAGGGTGACTAAGCCCCTATAAAGTGCAACGCCGTGCTCTAAATGCACTATGGGCTGGCCAACTTTGAGTTCGGCCAAGTTTTTAATCAGGGCATCATTACTGATCTGACGCTGTTTTTCACGCCGACGTTGCTGGGAAATACGATGGCCGAAGAGTTCAGTCTCACAAATGATACTGATACTTTCTTTGGCGCTGATCTGCAGCAAACAACCGCGTGACAGCGGCGACACGATAAGGCCTAACTTGGTATCACTTTGAATAAATTCATCAAAATGGTTAAACAGTGCAGGTTTTAACTGAATTTTAGCGAGTAATTCAAGCAGCGCTTCGCGGCGACCCTCGGACTCGGCGCTAAACAACATGCGTTTGGCGCTGCTGGCATAATCTTGCAGCGCTAGCAGCGGTTGCTTTAATTTATGATTGGCGCTGATGTCGGGCAGGGTGCTGGCGGCAATAACAACCGCTTTCGTTGTTTCAATGCCATCTGTTGGCACTTGCATTTGATAACGTGGCAGCGGTTTAAAGGCGGCAAATAACTCTTCTATGAGTAAATACAGCTCTTTAGGCGCCAGTAATGGCCGCAGTGGATCGACGCGTCTGTCTTGATAGCGATGTTCGACTTCTTGCAGATGGGCGCGAGCTGACTTTTCGATATCGCCTAAGGTGACGAGTTGAGTGTCCTTGGGCAAGTAATCGAATAGGGTGGCGGTGTCATCAAAAAATAGCGGCAGGTAGTTTTCGATCCCCGCCGGCATCAAGTTACGGCTCACTAGCTGATAAACCGATTCCGGCTCTTTGACTATGACCTCGAAACGGCGGCGGTATCTTTGCCTAAAACCTTCGATGGCCGAACTGTCGGTTGGGAATTCCTTCGCGGGCAATAGGCGAATTGAGTCGACAGGTTGCAATGAGCGTTGGGTTTCTGGATCAAAATGGCGAATGGTTTCCACTTCTTCATCGAATAGCTCGATGCGCAGTGGCATATTCATCCCCGTTGGGAAGATATCCAGAATCGAACCGCGAATGGCAAACTCGCCATGTTCATACACTTGCTCCACCGAATGGTAGCCAGTGTCGGTTAAATGCTGGCGTACATCGTGTAACTTGTAGCTATCCCCCTTTTTGAGCACAAACACGTTGGCGCTTAAATAGGCCTTAGGTGGCAGGCGTATCATCAAGGTGGTGACGGGCACGATAACGATATTTTGCTCAATCTGAGACAGCTGCGATAGCGTTTCGAGTCGCTGGGAAATTAAATCCTGATGGGGCGAAAAACTGTCGTAGGGCAAGGTTTCGCGGTCAGGGAATAATCTGACCTTAATGCCTGTTTTACTGAGCAAATAACTCAGCTCTAACTCTAAGCTTAAGGCGCTTGGCGTGTCACTGGTGACGACTAAGGTCGTTCCCTTATGTTGACGCGCTAAATTGGCGAGTGTAACGGCTTGGCAAACGCCGCCCACGGTGGACAGAGTCTGAATTTGTGTGCCATTTTTGACGGCTGGCGGCGTTAGGGCTGATATGTGAGTCATTGGCGTGCGATAAACTGATTCATTCACAAAGAGTTGCAGACATTGTAGAGACTTGATGGCGTAGGTGCCAGAGAAAAGTCAGCGGCTATTGACGCTCGTCTCTGGCGAGTTTGCGTAACTTGAGTTGTTTCTGTTGCACATTGAGGCTGGCTTTGACTAATTGTTCCACGTCAGATTCAAGAATTTGACTGAATTCAAAGTCGGTTTGCCATTGTAGATGTTCAGGTTGAGTATGTTGCTCTGTACTGTCATTACGACTCATATCGCCTTCGGCTTGTGCTATTTTTTGTGCTTGAGTGGCGATGACTTTGCCAAAACAGAGAATGGCAACTAATTCGTCGTGAATAAACAGAGTGATTTTATAGTGGGAGCCAATGTCTAAGGCTGTTGGGGTGAGTAATCTTAGGCCACTGCCACCAAATTGGTTACCAAAGCATTTTTCGCCCTCTTGGGTTTCTTTTTCTAATACATGTTGCAGCACTAGATCTACTTTGCGGGATTGCAGCTTTAAAAAATCCACGACAACTTTTGCCTCGTTATCTAAATGGCGCAGCTGTAGCAAGCAGTTAGCTTCGAGTGTTTTGACTTCGCTGAGCAGTTGAATGCCTAATGATTGCATTGATCTCAGTGCCATTTCTGAGGGTAATGGCTGGGAACTCGGCCATTGGCTTAGGTAGGCGGTAAAGTGGTGAGGCACACTAAAATACGGATTGGTGTCAGTGAACAAGGCTTGCCTCTTTATTTATAGGACCAATACCCCTATTATCGTGCCCATCTTCATGATTTAGCAAGTTCAGCACACAGGACGCAACCCTCTTTCAATGAATCCAGGATTCCCTTTCTATATTGGTTACCGTTATTGGCGGGCCAAAAAAGCGAACGCGTTCGCGTCGTTCATTACCTTATTTGCCGTGTCGGGCATTTTTTTAGGCGTTGCAGCCCTGATCGTTGTCAGCTCAGTGATGAATGGCCTTGAAGGCCAACTTAAGCAACGTATCTTAGGTGCAGTACCGCAATTAACTATTTATAGCGAAGCGCCGTTAGTCGATTGGACAAAGCAGGCTAGTGCGCTTAAAGCCTTACCGGGTGTGTTAGGCGTTACACCGAGCGTGTCGACGCAGGCCATGGTGCAATCTGCGTCGAATATTCGCGCTGTGCAGGTTTATGGGGTGTTTCCCGAATTAGCGCAAAAGTTATCCTCCGTTGCGCAGCACACTTACTCAGGTGCATTTGAACAGTTGGCGAGTGGCGACTTCAAGGTGATTTTAGGATCTGAGCTCGCACGGCAACTCAAAGTCGCTCCCGGTGATACGGTACGATTATTGAGTGGCGATGGTGTGGTGTACTCCCCATTAGGCCCAGTGCCGAGTCAACGTAAGTTCTTGGTATCTGGCATTTTTGAAATGGGCTCTCAGGTTGATGCTGGCGTTGCATATATCCATTATCAAGATGCAAAGCGTTTGATGCGCCAACCGAGTGAGGCTATTGATCAGCTTAGACTCTATTTAACCGATCCCTTTAGCGCGCCCGCTTTAGCGTCTAAAGTGCAGGATGTTCTCGCTAAACAAGATATTAAGGTAACAACCAGCGATTGGCGTGATACCTATGGTCACTTGTTTGGTGCGGTAAAAATGGAAAAGAACATGATGTCACTGATGCTGAGCCTGATTGTGGCCGTGGCCGCATTCAATATCGTCTCGGCGCTGGTGATGATGGTGGTCGATAAAACCACGGATGTGGCAGTGCTAAAAACCCAAGGCGTAACCACGCCCGCCGTGATGGGCATTTTTGTGGTGCAGGGTTCGCTCAATGCAGTACTTGGTTTAGTGCTTGGGCTCGCGGTAGGTATACTTATCACTTTGAATCTGAATGGCATTATGACGACATTAGGCATTTCGATTTTAGGTGCGGGACAGAGTTTACCAGTAAAACTGGAGTTGATGCAGTTGTCAGTGATCGTGATAGGCACACTATTGGTCACCTTGTTGGCGACCTTATATCCCGCGCTGCGTGCGGCCAGTGTGCAACCCGCAACTGCGCTGAGATACGAGTAAACCCGTGAGCTTTTATGAATAGTAGTCACCCATGGGCATTCATCCGTGAGTGATGGTTTGCCAAGATGAAAATAATTTAATGCATTGATTTAATGAAATAAATTGATGCCAAAGCATGTTTAAGAGAGAACTTCAATGCAAGACGTGTTACTGCAAGTGCAGAGTGTCAGTAAGAGTTACCATGATGGCGCCGTGACCACGCAAGTGTTGTCTAATGTCGATTTGCAGGTGTTCAAGGGCGAGCAGTTGGCGATTGTCGGCAGCTCAGGCTCAGGTAAGAGCACACTGCTGCATATTATGGGGACTTTGGATGAGCCAACCGCGGGCAAAGTCTTGTTGCTAGGCGAAGATTTATACCAAATGTCTAGTGCACGCCAAGCGCAGATCCGCAATCAAGATCTTGGCTTTATCTATCAATTCCATCATTTATTGCCTGAATTCACTGCGCTAGAAAACGTCGCTATGCCGGCATTTATTCAAGGTAAAGATCGTAAACAAGCGCTCGCCGATGCCAAAGTCTTATTGGAGCGGGTAGGGCTAGGGCATCGTATGACGCATATTCCCGCCGAGCTGTCGGGAGGGGAGCGTCAGCGCGTCGCTATCGCGCGGGCGCTAATCAATCAACCTAAGCTGGTGTTGGCCGATGAACCTACGGGTAACTTAGATGCCAACAGCGGCGATGCGGTTTATGAGTTGATCCGCGAGCTGGCCGATCAGTTAGGTACGGCGTTTGTGGTGGTGACCCATGATCATAAATTGGCTGCCCGTATGGACCGCCAACTGATGATGAAAAACGGTTACTTGCAATTAGCGGCGGAAACCCAAGTATGAAAGGACCGTTAGCCCTATCCATTGGTTGGCGTTTTTATCGCGCCCGCCAATCCAACAGTTTTATTAGTTTTATTTCCTTTGCATCGACTGCCGGTATCGCTTTAGGTGTGGCGGTATTGATCATAGTTCTGTCTGCAATGAATGGTTTTGAGCGAGAGCTAGAGCAAAGATTACTGGGTGTAGTGCCACAGGCGGACATTGTCGGGGTGGACGAACCTATCGTCAATTGGCAGAGTGTTGCGCAAGGTGCGCTACAAATTGAAGGTATTCGTGGTGCAGCCCCCTTTATCCGCATGCAAGGTTTAGTGCAGAAGCCAGGTGGTTTTCAAGGCTTAGCCGTGGTGGGTATTGATCCGAAAGAAGAAACGAAGGTTTCAACTTTGTCACAGTTTATGAGTGATGCAAGCTGGCAGAGTCTGAGCCAAGATGAGAATCATATCGTCCTTGGCGAGAGTTTATTGACTAAGTTGGGGCTTGAGGTGGGTGATACGCTGGCCTTATATGTGCAGGATATCGATCCCGACGCGGCAGGTAGTTTACGTGCTGCGAAGAGCCATCGTTTTGTGGTGTCAGGCACCTATCATCTGGGCGGCGAGCTTGAACTGACAACCGCTTATATTCCATTGCAATACGCGGCGCAGATCTTGAACATGAATAACGGTGTAACGGGTGTGCGTATTAGCGTCGATAAAGTGTTTGATGCACCAGTAAAAGTGCGCGAACTCGGTTATGCGCAAAAGCAGTCTGTGTATATCAGTGACTGGACCCGTACTCAAGGGCATTTATATCAAGATATTCAGTTAGTTCGTACTGTGATGTATTTAGTTTTAGTGTTGGTGATTGGTGTGGCCTGCTTTAACATCGTCTCCACCTTAGTCATGGCGGTGCGGGATAAAGCGTCCGAAATTGCGATTTTGATGACCATGGGCTTGAGTCGTTTGGCTGTGATGGGGATTTTCATGGTGCAGGGCGCGTTAAACGGTCTGCTTGGCTGTGGTCTTGGCGGCATTATCGGCGTGAGTGTGGCGCTGAATTTAAGTGCGATTGCGAGCTCAGTTGAGCAGTTACTCGGTATTCAACTGCTCTCGGCCGATGTTTACTTTGTCGATTTTTTACCGTCTGAGTTGCATGTTTCGGATGCAGTACTGGTGATTGTGATGGCGTTTGTGATGAGTTTAATCGCGACTTTGTATCCCGCTTGGAAGGCGAGCCAAATTGCACCAGCACAAGCGTTAGCGGGTAGATAACTGGATAAGTGGTTGTTCGTCCTGTTAGCCGATTTAGGCTGAAATCAGTGCAGATGTTTTCAGGACACTCCTTTCTTCCCAATGACTATTGCTTAATTACTATACTATTTCTAAATACGATATTGTGGTGACTGAGGACTTGATGACTCGAGTACTTAAGGCTTTAGAATGAAAACCATATAAACAAAAAGGCCAGTGGGCGCTCTTAAAGAGATTACCACTGGCCTTTTTTGTATCTGTTTTATGCGTTTATTTAAAGCTAAGCGTTAATCTCGATTAACGTTTTAAGCCTTCGTTCAATAATGGACGCATGATCTTCACTAATTCTGTGGTCACCTTAGGTGAGCCAGCAACGATGTTGCCCGAAACCAAATAGTTATGGTTGCCAGTAAAATCAGTCACAGTACCGCCCGCTTCGCGGCAAATCAGATCGCCAGCAGCGATATCCCATGGCTTTAAGCCGATTTCAAAGAAACCATCCAAACGACCCGCGGCAACATAGGCTAAATCTAATGCGGCAGAACCTGCGCGACGTAAGTCAGCACATTGGCCGAAGACTTCGCCGAAAATAGCCATGTAAGTTTCAGTGTGTTGACGCGCCTTGAATGGGAAGCCAGTACCAATCATAGTAGGTGCTAATTCATTCACGTTGGTAACACGCAGACGGAAATCATTGAGTTTGGCGCCTTTACCACGTACAGCGGTAAAGAGTTCTTCACGGACAGGATCGTAAACAACGGCAACTTCAGTCTTGCCTTTGTATTGCAGAGCGATAGAAACCGCGAAGTGGGGAATGCCTCTAACAAAGTTGTTAGTGCCATCCAGAGGGTCGACTATCCAAACATAGTCTTTATTCTCACCGCGATTTTCGCCTTTCTCTTCACCCACGATAGTGTGATCAGGGTAAGATTTACGAATTTGGTAAGTAATTGTCGCTTCTGCTTCCTTGTCTACACTGGTAACAAAATCGTTGATACCTTTTGAACTGACTTCGATACGGTCAAGTTCAGTATAGGCGCGCATAATAGTTTGGCCGGCCGCGCGGGCAGCGCGTACAGCAATCGTCAGCATCGGATGCATTGCAATCCCCTGGATGTTAAAGAACGTTAAAATAGCGGGCGGTATTATACTCGATTTGATAGTTATATCAAATACCGATTTTCATATAAGCATTCGGCAATGGCTGTGATAATATTCGTCCCCAACGTTTTATGAATTAAATTAAGTTGTTTCATGCTAAGTAATATTCGAGTGGTTTTAGTGGGGACTTCGCACCCCGGCAATATTGGTTCTACTGCCAGAGCGATGAAGACTATGGGTCTGTCTACTCTGTATCTTGCAGAGCCCCGGGTTGAACCCGATGGTCATTCCATAGCATTAGCCGCGGGTGCATCGGATATTCTGAAACATCTTGTGAAAGTGGATTCACTTGCTGAAGCGATTGCAGATTGCAGTCTAGTGATTGCAACCAGCGCGCGCAGTCGCACCTTAGATTGGCCCATGTTAGAGCCAAGACAAGCTGGGGTGAAATTAGCGATCGAGGCACTTAAAGGCCCTGTTGCGATTGTGTTTGGCCGTGAAAACCATGGTTTAAGCAATGAAGAGCTGCAACAGTGCACTTATCATGTGGCTATCCCTGCAAATCCAGAGTACAGCTCGCTTAATCTGGCGCAAGCCGTACAAATCATTTGTTATGAAACCCGCGTTGCCCATCTCGCGCAAAAAGATGTTGCCGAAGAAGAGCTGACTGAGTATCCCTTGGCTGCCGATCAGGAACGTTTTTTCGCACACCTTGAAACGACACTGTTATCAACTGGATTTATCATTAAGAACCATCCTGGACAAGTGATGATGAAACTTCGCCGCTTGTTTAGTCGTGCACGGATTGAGAGTCAGGAAATGAATATCCTCAGGGGTATTTTGACGTCAATTGAGAAAGTGGCGGGTTCTAAAGAAAAATAGCCAAACCTTAATAATTAACACTAATCGCGAAGGATAAACAATGGGCGTGATAGCTAGGCTAAAAGAAGATATTGAATCTATATATCACCGTGATCCTGCGGCGCGTAGCGCGTTTGAGATCTTGGTTAACTATCCAGGCATGCATGCCATTTGGTTGCATCGGATAAGCCATAAGCTATGGAAGCGCGATTGGCGCTTAACGGCACGTTGTTTATCGACGTTTTCCCGTTGGTTGACAGGGGTTGAAATCCATCCTGGGGCAACCATAGGTCATCGATTTTTTATCGACCACGGTATGGGCGTTGTGATTGGTGAAACGGCTGAGATTGGTGATGATTGCACCCTTTATCACGGTGTCACGCTTGGTGGAACCACCTGGCAGGCGGGGAAACGTCACCCTACGTTAGCCAATAACGTGGTGGTGGGCGCAGGGGCAAAAATCCTCGGTCCTATTACCATGCACGATGGTGCGCGTGTGGGTTCGAATTCTGTTGTGGTGAAAGATGTGCCCAAAGATACCACGGTTGTGGGGATTCCTGGGCGCGTGGTGGCTACACCGTCACCGCAATCGAAAGAGAAAACTGAACGCCGCAGCGCGATGGCAAAAAAATATGGCTTCGATGCGTACGCGGTATCACCGGATAATCCCGATCCGGTGGCCAATGCAATAGGGCAGATGCTCGATCACATGCATTTGATGGACTCGAAAGTTCAAGAGTTGTGTCAAGCCATTCAAGGGCTGGGTGGCAATGTCTGCACTGAAAAACTGCCAGAGCTTGATATGGGCGAGTTTAATGATGCAGAAAAAGCGGCAGCGGAAAAACGCCATAGTGCATTAGATGAGTTTGATCCGAGTATCTAAGTTTCAAGAAATGGTTCAACTTAGCGGTCTAACTTGCTTAAGGGCTGACCCTTACAAGGGTCTCGTTTAGCGTTTTACTTTAGCTTATCCTGTTGTAAAGGCGCATATTGCGATCAAACCAGAGTTTGATCGCGCCATAGTACCGAGATCACTTTTATCCTGCGTTTATATCGTGCTAGATGTCGATTAATTGGCGCTCTAGCATTGAATCTTAAGCCGGAAACAGGTTAAATACCCCACCCAGATGAAAGGGTATTGGTTATGCGCACACTCAATACTTGAGTGTTTTAGTAGGTTTTAATACTTGACTGAATTACTCGGGTATGTTGAAATAAAGCATACCTCTTCGGGAGCTATGGTAGTTATGAAACTTACATCAAAAGGTCGTTATGCAGTAACCGCTATGCTAGATGTGGCAATCCACTCAGCATCGGGACCAGTTCCCTTAGCGGATATCTCTGAAAGACAAGGGATTTCGCTTTCCTATCTGGAACAACTCTTCGCTAAGCTAAGAAAACACGGTTTAGTGGCCAGTGTACGTGGACCGGGCGGTGGTTATCGCTTAGGCCTAGAAGCCAATGATATTTCAGTCGGCATGGTTGTCCATGCTGTAGACGAGTCTGTCGATGCGACTCGTTGCCAAGGACTTGGCAATTGTCAGAGTGGAACTCGCTGCTTAACCCATTCACTTTGGGGCGATTTAAGCAAACAAATTTCCGATTTTTTAGATGGTATCAGTCTTGCCGGCTTGATGCAGAAGCGAGATGTGCAATTTATCTCACTTAAGCAAGACACTATGCAAAAGGAACAAAGAGTCAGTTTATAGCGGCACTTTGTTATATATAAAAATAATTTTTGTACGTTGTATGTAGCCTCTACCAGAGACTGCTCAGTACGGAGTGTGTTATGAAGCTTCCTATCTATTTAGATTATGCCGCCACCACGCCTGTTGATCCTAGAGTCGCGGAAAAGATGTTCCAATGCATGACAATGGACGGCATCTTTGGTAATCCGGCCTCACGTTCACACCGCTACGGCTGGCAAGCCGAAGAAGCGGTGGATATTGCTCGCAACCAAGTTGCCGAGTTAATTAACGCCGATCACCGCGAAATTGTGTTTACCTCTGGCGCGACGGAATCGAACAACTTAGCGATAAAAGGTGTTGCTCATTTCTATCACAAGAAAGGCAAGCACATCATCACCAGTAAGACTGAACATAAAGCGGTTCTCGATACTTGTCGCCAATTAGAGCGTGAAGGTTTCGAAGTGACTTATTTAGAGCCTGCGGCTAACGGCATCATTCCTATGGAACGTTTAGAAGCAGCGATGCGTGACGACACTATCCTTGTCAGCATTATGCACGTGAACAACGAAATTGGTGTTATCCACGATATCGATGCAATCGGTGAACTATGCCGTTCAAAAGGCATCATTTTCCATATGGATGCGGCGCAAAGTGCAGGCAAAGTGCCTATCGATGTGCAAGCCACTAAAGTGGATTTGATCTCTATTTCTGGCCACAAAATGTATGGCCCTAAAGGTATCGGCGCACTATATGTTCGTCGTAAGCCACGCATTCGCTTAGAAGCGCAAATGCACGGTGGTGGTCATGAGCGCGGTATGCGTAGCGGTACGTTACCAACGCATCAAATCGTAGGTTTAGGTGAAGCGGCTGCAATCGCAAAAGCGGAAATGGCCTCTGATGATGCCCGTATCGGTGCATTACGTGACAAATTATGGAATGGCATCAAGCACATTGAAGAAACCTATATCAATGGTGATGCGATTGACCGTGTTAGCGGTAGCCTCAACGTCAGCTTCAACTATGTTGAAGGTGAGTCGTTAATGATGGCACTGAAAGATTTAGCGGTTTCATCGGGTTCGGCTTGTACCTCAGCCAGCCTAGAGCCTAGCTACGTATTACGTGCACTTGGCTTGAACGATGAAATGGCACATAGCTCGATTCGTTTCTCAATCGGCCGTTTCACAACCGAAGAAGAAATCGATCACGCTATCGAAGTAATTACTCAATCTATTGATAAATTAAGAGAAATGTCTCCTTTGTGGGAAATGTTTAAAGATGGGATCGACCTGAACCAAGTTCAATGGGCACATCATTAATTCTGACCTTTACAATAGATAATTTTGGAGCAGTACCATGGCTTACAGTGAAAAAGTGATAGATCATTATGAGAATCCACGTAACGTTGGTTCTTTTGATAAAAACGATCCTTCGGTCGTGACTGGTATGGTAGGCGCGCCTGCTTGCGGTGACGTGATGAAACTTCAGTTGAAAATTGGTGCTGATGGCATCATTCAAGACGCTAAGTTCAAAACCTACGGTTGTGGCAGCGCGATTGCGTCTAGCTCACTGGTAACTGAGTGGGTTAAAGGCAAGACTATCGAACAAGCTGCGGCGATCAAAAACACGGATATCGCTGAAGAATTGGCATTGCCACCAGTGAAGATCCACTGTTCAATTTTGGCTGAAGATGCCATTAAAGCTGCTATCGACGAGTACAAATCGAAACAAGCTAAGTAACATCTGGAGTTAAGATGGCGATTACAATGACCCCAGCGGCAGCCGATCGTGTCAGATCTTTCTTAGTCAACCGAGGCAAAGGTGTAGGCCTGCGTCTCGGCTTAAGAACATCAGGCTGTTCTGGTATGGCTTATGTACTTGAGTTCGTTGATTCTTTAAATGATGACGATGAAGTGTTTGATATCGAAGATGTGAAAATCATCATAGATGCCAAGAGCCTTATCTATCTTCAAGGGATCGAGCTGGATTTTGTTAAAGAAGGGCTGAATGAAGGCTTCCAATTTAATAATCCTAACGCAAAAGGTGAGTGTGGTTGTGGTGAGAGTTTCACTGTTTAACCGCTAAAGTTGACGCATGAATTATTTCGAGCTGTTTAAATTTTCCCCTGCCTTCGATATTGATGCCGCCTTACTTGCAGAACGCTATCGCGAACTGCAACGGGCGGTTCATCCCGATAAATTTGCCAATGATACTGATCAGCAAAAATTGCTGTCGGTGCAGCGCACGGCGCAAGTCAATGATGGTTTTCAAACCTTAAAAGATCCCATTCGCCGCGCCGAGCATATGTTGTCGCTGCGTGGTATTGAATTAAGCCATGAAACCACGACAGTGAAAGATACTGGCTTCTTGATGCAGCAAATGGAATGGCGCGAGGCGTTAGAAGATATACGCGATAGTGCCGATCCTCAAGCGAGTATTGACGAGCTATATCACTCGTTTGCGCAGTACCGCGCGCAACTCACTCAGCAATTGACTCAACTGTTAACCAGTGAGCAGGCTGAAGACGCATTGTTAGCGGCGGATCAAGTTCGCAAACTCAAATTTATGGCAAAATTACACGACGAGTTGACCAGAGTCGAAGACGCTCTGTTAGATTGATTTTCCGTGTTTATGTTACTTTGCTGACTCAAGTACGCTTGAGTTGGCATTACTAAGTTGGATATATATGGCCCTTTTGCAGATAGCTGAGCCCGGTCAAAGTGCCGCGCCGCACCAACATAGACTTGCCGTTGGCATCGATTTAGGTACGACCAATTCTTTGGTGGCGGCCGTTCGAAGTGGAGAGACGGCAACTCTGCCGGACGAACTTGGACAGCATTCATTACCTTCTATCGTGCGTTATACCCAAGATTCAGTCGAAGTCGGCGCGCTTGCAGCGTTGAGTTCGGCGCAGGATCCACAAAACACGATCGTTTCGGTAAAGCGTTTTATGGGCCGCAGCCTAGCGGATATTAAAGCTGGCGAACAATCATTACCCTACGAGTTTGCCGAAAGCGAAAATGGTTTACCTTTATTTGTGACTCCCCAAGGCCAAGTGAATCCCGTGCAAGTGTCTGCGGAGATTTTACGCCCGCTGATCGCCCGCGCTGAAAAAACCTTAGGCGGCGAACTGCAAGGCGTGGTGATCACTGTGCCTGCGTATTTCGATGATGCTCAGCGCCAAGGCACTAAAGATGCTGCAGCTTTGCTGGGTGTTAAAGTGCTACGTCTATTGAATGAACCGACGGCTGCTGCGATTGCCTATGGTTTAGATTCTAAGCAAGAGGGAGTGATTGCCATCTATGACTTAGGCGGCGGTACCTTCGATATTTCTATTTTGCGTTTGAATCGCGGTGTATTCGAAGTACTTGCCACGGGTGGTGATTCAGCGCTTGGCGGTGATGATTTCGATCATTTATTGCAAGCACATATGCAGCAAGTGTGGCAGCTTAGCGACATCGACTCACAATTAAGTCGTCAGTTGCTGATTGAATCGCGTCGAGTTAAAGAAGCCTTAACGGATGCTGCAGAAACTGAAGCGAAAGTGATCCTTGCCGATGGTACTGAACTGACGCAAATCGTTACTAAAGCTGAATTTGATGCCATGATTGCGGCATTGGTGAAAAAGACGATTGCCAGCTGTCGCCGTACCCTGCGTGATGCGGGCGTCACGACGGATGAAGTGCTTGAAACTGTGATGGTTGGCGGTTCAACGCGCGTGCCATTAGTGCGTGAACAGGTCGAAGCTTTCTTCGGTAAACCACCGCTGACATCTATCGATCCCGATCGTGTTGTCGCCATTGGCGCGGCCATTCAAGCCGACATTTTAGTGGGTAACAAACCCGAATCGGATTTGTTATTGCTCGATGTGATCCCTTTGTCATTAGGCATAGAGACCATGGGCGGCTTAGTGGAAAAAGTGGTATCGCGTAATACCACGATTCCTGTTGCACGGGCGCAGGAATTTACCACCTTTAAAGATGGTCAAACGGCCATGGCATTCCATGTGGTGCAGGGCGAGCGTGAGCTCGTTGCCGATTGCCGCTCACTGGCGCGTTTTACCTTAAAGGGTATTCCGCCGTTAGCCGCTGGTGCTGCGCATATTCGTGTGACTTTTCAAGTGGATGCCGATGGTTTACTTAGCGTGACGGCGATGGAGAAATCCACCGGCGTGCAGTCTAGTATTCAAGTTAAGCCGTCTTTTGGTTTATCGGATACTGAAATTGCCACTATGCTGAAAGATTCGATGAAGTATGCCAAAGACGATATCGGTCGTCGTATGCTGGCCGAGCAGCAAGTGGAGGCGGCGAGGGTACTCGAGTCTTTACATGCAGCGTTAGCGAAGGATGGCGATTTGCTGAATGCCGATGAGCGTGCTCAGATCGATGCTATTATGGCCAATGTGGCGCAAGTTGCCGCGGGCGATGATGCCGATGCGATTAAACTCGCGATTGAAAAACTGGATGAGCAAACCCAAGATTTTGCTGCCAGACGTATGGACAATTCTATTCGAGTGGCATTTAAAGGCCAGTCGATCGACAACATATAGGTGATGTAATGCCCCAATTAGTCTTTCTTCCCCATGCCGAGTTGTGCCCTGATGGCGCTGTGCTTGAGGCGAATGTTGGTGAGACCATTCTCGATGTTGCGCTGCGTAATGGCATCAATATCGAGCATGCCTGTGAAAAGTCCTGTGCTTGCACGACGTGTCACTGTATCGTGCGTGAAGGCTTTAATGATCTTGAGCCAAGTGATGAGCTAGAAGATGACATGTTAGACAAAGCTTGGGGACTTGAGCCCGAAAGCCGTCTATCTTGTCAGGCTAAAGTGGTCGACACTGACATGGTGATTGAGATCCCTAAATACACGGTTAACATGGTTAGCGAAGGCAATTAATATTGCTTCGATAATGATTAAAACCAGTCCACGTGACTGGTTTTTTGCTTTTGGCGTTGAGCATTTGTGCAACTAATCTTGTCTATGCCTCTAGTTGTTTGATTTATCCTTGCGCAGGCGTATTATGCGCTCAAAATTAATGGTTGCCGGAGACCAAATGAGAATAGCGATTTTATCGCAAGGACCAGAGTTATATTCAACGAAGCGACTCGTTGAAGCGGCTCAATTACGTGGTCATGAAGTACACGTAATCAATCCCCTTGAATGTTATATGAATATCAATATGCGGCAATCGAGTATCCACATTGGCGGGCGAGAGTTACCTGCATTTGATGCCGTGATCCCCCGTATTGGGGCGTCGATTACCTTTTATGGTTCGGCGGTGTTGCGCCAATTTGAGATGATGGGCGTCTATGCCTTAAATGATTCAGTTGGAATTTCCCGCTCACGGGACAAATTGCGTTCTATGCAGCTGATGTCACGCCGCGGTATTGGTTTGCCTATTACCGGTTTTGCCAATAAACCGAGTGATATTCCTGACTTAATTGATATGGTGGGTGGCGCGCCTCTGGTGATTAAATTACTCGAAGGCACTCAAGGCATTGGCGTGGTATTAGCCGAGACTCGCAAAGCGGCTGAGAGCGTGATTGAAGCCTTTATGGGCCTGAAAGCCAACATCATGGTGCAGGAATATATCAAAGAAGCCAACGGCGCAGACATTCGCTGTTTCGTGCTCGGTGATAAAGTGATTGCCGCCATGAAACGTCAAGCTATGCCCGGTGAGTTCCGCTCTAATTTGCACCGTGGTGGCACGGCGAGTTTAGTCAAACTAACTCCTGAAGAGCGCTCTGTGGCTATTCGTGCGGCGAAGACGATGGGATTGAATGTGGCAGGGGTTGATTTGTTACGCTCAAACCATGGTCCAGTGATCATGGAAGTGAACTCTTCACCAGGGCTTGAGGGGATTGAAGGCGCCACCACGAAAGATGTGGCGGGTGCTATTATTGATTTTGTTGAAAAAAATGCGATTAAAGTAAAAAAGGTGACGCAAGCACAGGGTTAACACCCTTGGTGTCGAGTATTGACTACGGAATATCAACACTTGATTCACCTCCTTATGGGTAACGGCGTTAAGCACTAGCTTATCCATTCAAGCGAACAGAATAGGGGAAAACGATGACATTAACTTGGATAGATTCGTTAGATATTGCGTTGGAATTACTCGAAGCACACCCAGAGGTGAATCCCACTCAGCTGCATTTCACCCAACTGTATGAGTGGGTGTTAGCTTTGAATGATTTTGCTGATGATCCTAAGCATTGCAATGAAAAAATACTGGAAGCAATTCAGCAGTGTTGGATTGATGAAAAGTAGTGAGCACAGTTGTGGTACGGCTTTTTATGTGAGGCATCTTGTCCTTCAGAAGATTAACTAAGGTGATTTACCTCACGTATTTGAAGTGGCGCAGAGAATATTTGGCGAGAGTTTGATCACAGTCAAGTTCATTTTCAGTGGATATCGTAATTTGTTGTATATTGGTTAAGGCATTTATATGGCTTAACTTTATTATCGCAACTGCAAGGATGTTCACATGAAACTTTTGCTTGTATTGTTATGTATGCTTGTCCCTTCAATGGCTTGGGCTCATCCAGGTCATGGCGGTGTCGGTTTATTCCATCACTTGTTAGATCTTGCACCTGCAGTCATTTTAGTCGCTTTGATTGCATGGGCTGGTATTTGGGCAAAAAATAGAAAATAATCCCATTTTTTAATGAGTTAATGAACCCTGCTAAGGATTTATCCTCCTAGCGGGGTATTTTGTGTGATCAAGCTGATTACGAATAAAGCGAATGTGCGCAATATCTCAGACTAATTTGCTATAAAGATAGGATTTAGCTTTTAAATTTCGTATAATCCGCGCGAATTTTTTAAACTTGCTGACAAAGGAAGCTAGTTATGGCGATCGAACGCACATTTTCTATTATCAAGCCAGATGCTGTTGCAAAAAACCACATCGGTGCTATCTACAATCGTTTTGAAACTGCTGGTCTTAAGATCGTTGCAGCTAAAATGTTACACCTGACCAAAGAACAAGCTGAAGGTTTCTATGCTGAGCATAGCGAGCGTGGTTTCTTCGGTGCTCTGGTTGCATTTATGACTTCTGGTCCTATCATGGTCCAAGTATTAGAAGGCGAAAACGCTGTTTTAGCTCACCGTGAAATTTTAGGTGCAACTAATCCTGCTCAAGCAGCTCCTGGTACTATCCGTGCTGATTTCGCAGAAAGCATTGACGAAAACGCGGCTCACGGTTCAGATGCTGTTGAATCTGCTGCTCGTGAAATTGCTTACTTCTTCAGCGCTGAAGAATTGTGTCCACGCACTCGTTAATTCGATGCTAAGACTGAAAAGGAGCCTAGGCTCCTTTTTTATTGGCTGCAATTTAGTGAATATAGATTTCCATATTGCAATGACGCTAATCCCTTTATACAAATCATACGTCAATTCAAAGTGTTAAAACTTAATAAAATTTTGTTTTTATTAGTCTTTTTAAATTTTGCACATTTTTTTAATTTTCTTGCTTGAAATTTTCTCTCCCGTCCTTATATCTATTTCAGGATCGCTCGATGAGGATCCTAGTGTGAATTCTGTGCCGTAAGGACAGAAGATTTAACTCGGCAGACTCTGCAAGCGTTTTCATCGTGAAAACCGTCCGCCAATTCTCCATATTGCTTAAGACAAGGATATGAATATGCGTAATTATGATCTAGCTCCCCTGTACCGTAGTGCCATTGGTTTTGACCGTTTAGCTCAGCTGGCAGAACATGCCGCCGCTAATAATGGCAATACTGGCTATCCCCCATATAACATTGAATTATTAGGCGAAAATCGCTATCGCATTACTATGGCCGTGGCCGGATTCTCAATGAATGAACTTGAGATCAGCAGTGAAGGTGAGAAATTACTGGTGAAAGGCAATAAAGCTGAAAGCCAAACCGAGCGTAAATACTTGTACCAAGGCATAGCGGAACGCGGTTTTGAGCGCACTTTCCAACTGGCAGACTATGTCACTGTGCTCGGCGCAAGTTTAGAAAATGGCTTACTCAATATTGATTTAGTGCGTGAAATCCCTGAAGCATTGAAACCACGCAAAATTGAGATCACTTCATCGCGCTTGCTAGACAGCCAGTCATAATTGACACTGTGGTAACCACCTAAAAACAAGGGGAGCATTATGCTCCCCTTGATGTTTTTGTGTTCACGCAAAAAATGTCCGCGAGATTTCCGTGAGAAAGTTACGCTTTCATGGCCTTTTCGCCGCGAGCCAAACCCACCACACCGGAGCGAGAGACTTCGACCAATTTAGTCACTTCACCTAGCGCATGGATAAACGCATCGAGTTTCTCTGATGTGCCGACCATTTGGATGGTATATAAATTGGCGGTGACATCGACAATTTGGCCGCGGAAAATGTCCGCCATCCGTTTAACTTCTTCCCTAAACTCGCCCTGGGCGCGGACCTTGATAAGGGCTAATTCGCGTTCAATATAAGCAGACTCGGTAATATTCGAAACTTTTAACACATCGATGAGTTTATGTAACTGCTTCTCTATCTGCTCTAACACCATTTCATCGGCAACGACCGTGATGTTAAGCCGCGATAGTGTGATATCGTCCGTTGGCGCCACCGTTAAACTTTCAATGTTATAACCGCGCTGTGAAAACAAACCGACCACACGAGACAGGGCGCCGGATTGGTTTTCTAATAATACAGATATAATTCGACGCATTAGCATTTCTCCGTCTTAGTCAGCCACATTTCATTCATCGCACCACCGCGGATCAACATGGGGTACACGTGCTCAGTTTCATCCACCATGATGTCGATAAAGACCAGTCTGTCTTTCATCGCTAGCGCTTCTGCCATTTTTGACTCAAGTTCGGCGGGATCGCTGATCGTCATACCTACATGGCCATAGGCCTCGGCAATTTTGGCAAAATTGGGTACTGAATCCATATAGGAATGTGAGTGACGGCCAGAGTAAATCATGTCCTGCCATTGTTTAACCATGCCAAGGAAACGATTGTTTAAGTTGATAATTTTAACCGGCGTATCATATTGCAGCGCGGTCGAAAGCTCTTGAATGTTCATCTGGATTGAACCATCACCCGTGACACAGACAACCGTGGCATCAGGCATCGCCATTTTAACCCCCATTGCGGCGGGTAGGCCAAACCCCATGGTGCCTAGACCCCCTGAGTTGATCCAGCGGCGCGGCTTATCGAACGGATAGTACAAGGCGGCAAACATCTGATGCTGGCCAACATCAGAGGCGACATAGGCATCGCCATTGGTCAGCTTATACAAGGTTTCAATCACTTGCTGTGGTTTGATGCGACCACTGTTTTTGTCATAGGCCAGACAATCGCGGCCGCGCCATTGCTCAATATCATTCCACCAAGTGGCGATGGCATCGTTGTCATTGTGCTCGTTCGATTCATCTAACAGTGTCAACATGCTGTCTAAAATACTGTCGGCCGACCCTACGATGGGAATGTCGACGTGGATAGTTTTTGAAATAGACGAGGGATCGATATCTATGTGCAAAATGGTCGCGTTCGGGCAATATTTTTCCACATTATTAGTGGTTCTATCATCGAAGCGCACACCAATACCGAAGATCAAATCGCAGTTATGCATAGTCATGTTGGCTTCGTAGCGACCGTGCATCCCTAGCATGCCTAGGCTGTTTTTGTGGGTACTTGGAAAAGCCCCCAGTCCCATGAGTGTGCTGACGACGGGAATATTTAATCTCTCAGCTAATTGTAAAATTTGCTTATCACAACCCGAGATAATGGCGCCGCCACCGACATAGAGCACAGGCTTTTTAGCCGCTAATAGTGCCTGTAGTCCACGACGGATCTGTCCTTTATGCCCCGAGGTTGTCGGGTTGTATGAGCGCATTTTCACGCTTTCGGGATAAATATATTCGTGCAGCAGCGCTGGGTTTAAGCAATCTTTTGGCAGGTCGACGACCACAGGCCCAGGACGGCCGGTAGAGGCAATATAAAAGGCTTTTTTTATTGTTTCAGGGATTTGAGTGGGATCTTTAACTAAAAAGCTGTGTTTGACCACAGGACGAGAGATACCGATCATATCGCATTCTTGGAAGGCGTCATTACCGATAAGGTTGCTCGGTACTTGACCCGATAATACGACGAGGGGAATAGAGTCCATGTAGGCGGTGGCAATACCGGTAATCGCGTTGGTGGCACCTGGTCCTGAAGTGACTAATACCACGCCCACTTTACCCGTAGCACGGGCATAACCATCAGCCATATGCACGGCAGCTTGTTCGTGGCGAACGAGTATGTGTTCAATACCTGGGATAACGTGCAGGGCATCGTAGATATCTAAAACTGAACCGCCAGGATAGCCAAAAATGTGCTTTACGCCTTCATCAATCAAAGAACGCACTATCATGCTGGCGCCGGATAACATCTCCATGTGGAACTCCTATTGCATAGTACCGTTACGGTAAACAGTATTTTGTTACAGCGACGGTAATCGCTCTAAAAATTAAGCCTGAAGGGTAATTCAGACTCCGAAATGCTGAACTGACTTCGTAGAAGACAAGTGATTCATCCTTAGGATGCAGCAACTGTTGCAATGAACAGAATTTCATCATATTCAAAAAAAACAACATTTCAAGCCTTTTATGTAAAAAATAACCAACTTGAAACAATTTCACGTTTGAATGGCTGGATAGCTTGCTGGAATCGCCAAGTAATCTAGGCTGATTTATGAGTTTATCTTATATTTTTCAGATTGTTAGATACTTAAAAAGCAAAAACGGCACTAAAAGTGCCGTTTTGGTGTGGGACGTTAGATAAGCAGATACTTAACAGTTGCGATTAAATATTACTTATTTGCTACATTAGTGAAAGCCAATGCGCTGTTTTCACGCGATCAAACATGTGTTGCCGATGTGGCATTGGTATCCATGGGTCCTTAAAAATAGATCCTTAAACCGTCGGCTGTATTTGATGTTTTGGACGATTAAATTGGCAAATACCGACTAACACAATAGAGCCTAACATGAGGGCAGAGAAGGGCACTGCTGTGCCATCATAGAACACCGCTAATAACGGCCCCGCTAATGCGCCACAGCCAAATCTTAAGGTGCCAATAACCGCCGTTGCCGTTCCGGTTTCTTGTTTGAACTTCATCAGCACTATCGCATCGGCGTTGACCGACATCACCCCTAGGCTGCCCATCAAAGGAATAAGCATGATCACGGTAAAATGATAGCTCATATCCAGTAGGTTGACGGTTAATAAACCAGCTCCCGCAATAGCGCCAAAAAAGGTCGATACGTGCAACATACGCAGCGAACCATAGCGGCCGACAATGCGAGTATTAATGATATTGGCCAACATCAAGGCACCAACGTTGGTGCTAAACAAGATGGCAAAATAGGATTTATCTAAGGCAAAGACTTCCATATAAACGAAGGGGGATGCGGTGAGATAACAGAAAAACGCAAAAGACGTTAACACGCCGCTGGCAATGTTCAACTTAACGCCAGGTCGGGAAAATACGGTCGCATAGGCACCAAGAAACGATTTTTGGCTGCGGGTATCCATATCTTTATCGCTGGGCATTTTTAGCGCAAACAGCACGAGTAATAACAGGGTCGCGGCATAGGCAGATTGAATGAAGAAGATTAAATGCCAATCACCGAGTTCTAAGATCACGCTGCCAATACTAGGGGCCAATAATGGCGCTAACATCATGATTAAACTCACGTAAGACATACCTTTGGCGGTATTATCGCCATAGACTTCTTTGATGTATCCCGGTACCACCACAGTCGCTGCTGCGCCGATAAAGGCCTGCAAAAAGCGTAGCCCAAGAAAGACTTCGACTTGACCAGCAAAACCAATCAGTAAACTGGTTAGCATAAAGCCACTCAGCCCCATTATCACCATAGGGCGACGGCCAATGCGGTCAGCTAAGGGACCGAAACACAACATGCCCAGTGCATAACCTGCTAAGTAGATACTCAGGGATTGTTGCACTGTTGTGATATCGGTATGAAAACTAAGGGCCAATGTCGACATCGCAGGTAAGTACATGTCGATGGCCAATGGTGTGATCGCGACAATCGCCGCTAGCATGGGAATAAGCAGTGCTAAATTCGGTATACGTCTACCGTTATGGGCAGAAGGTTGTGATTGTGGGTCCACTGTTACCTCGGGTGGCGAAAGAATAGAAAGCGTATTTCTCAGGGTTATGCGGCGTGGTTTAAATTGTACTAGGACAATTCACTCTAATCCGTCCATTTTTAGCCAGCATCTTGCGCTAATTGGCAGTGTTTGGGGAAAAGTGAATTGTGCTTCGATCAATTTTCACGGTAAGGCATTAAGCAATAGCATAGTAAAGCGCTAGGACAAATAAACCAATCTTTGCGATGATTTCTTTACCGTATTTTACCGATTAAATTGTAACTAAGTAGCAAGTCTCGATAATCGAGGCATAACCTTGGCGGCTCGAGCCGTTATCCTCCAATATGCTTCATTCAAAAGTGTTAGTTGTCATCTGAGTGTCACTGCTTTGTCATCTAGGTGTCTTTTATGCTGACTAATTTAGTGGGTTTTAGCTTCACCTTACTAAAAATAAAATATTCAGGAATGACACGATGAAAACACAACGACTCCCGCTTGCAGCCGCCATTATGGCGAGCTTATTACTCGGTGCTTGCAGCGGTGATGATGGCGCTGCAGGTGATAAAGGCGACAACGGCTTAAATTCACTGGTTAAAGTGACCGCATTAACTATCGGTGATGCAAATTGTCCCGCCGGTGGTCAGCGAATCGATACCGGATTAGATGCCAACCATAATGGACAATTGGATGACAATGAAATTGCGGTCGCGCAAACCCAATATGTTTGCCAGCCACAAACTGCAAGCTTAAAGGCTGAGTTAATTGGTCGTCATCAGACAGGCGTTTATGGCTTAAGTGCCGCCGAAATTGTTGAATATCATAGTGCTTCAAACCGTATTTTTGTGGTTAATGCGATCAGCGGCAAAGTCGATATTATCGATGGCAGCTTATTAGCGACTGCATCAAACGCCACAGATCCTTTAGCATTGAATAATCTCGAAAAATTAGCAGAACTCGATGTTGCTAAGGATGTGGGTCAAACCTTTATGGGTAGCGTGAACAGCGTGAGTATTTCAGGCAACTTGTTAGCGGCTGCCATTGAGCGTGGTGACGCTGCAGGCAATGAAACCCAAGCCAATGGTTTTGTGGCTTTTTATCAGCTTAATGGCACAGATGCTCCGCAGTTTATCAGCGCCGTCGAAGTCGGTGCTTTACCCGATAATGTAGTGTTCACCCACGATGGTAAAACCTTACTCGTGGCCAATGAAGGCGAACCTAATCCTGCTTATACCTTAGATCCTGAAGGCAGTGTTGCGTTGATTGCTATTACTGACGGTAAGCCCGCAGCTACTGCGACCATCATAAATTTTAGTGCGTTTAATCAGGGCGGTGCGCGTGCAACTGAAATCACCGCTGACATTAAAATTAATGGCCCAATGGCGAGTGTGGCGCAGGATTTAGAACCTGAATATATCGCCATTAGCCAAGATAACCGCCGTGCATTTGTCAGTTTACAAGAGAACAATGCTATTGCCGTGATTGATATCGCCAATGCGAAAGTCTCGAAGATTTTACCGCTAGGCCTCAAAGATTACGGGCTTGATGTGAATAAAATTGATGCGAGTGACAAAGATAATCTTGTTAACCAGCAAAGCTACACAGGGGTGTACGGCATGTATCAACCCGATACCCTTGCTAGCTACCGTTGGAATAACACTGACTTTATTGTGACTGCGAATGAAGGTGACTCCCGTGACTATGCGGCTTTTTCGGAAGAAGCCCGCGCAGGGGATTTAGTGCTCGACCCGAATCACCCACAATTTGCCGCCGCAAAAGATAAAACCCAATTAGCGCGTCTCAAGGTAACGACGAGCATGGGGGACGATGATAAGGATGGCGACTACGACAAAGTCATGAGCTTTGGTGCTCGTTCATTCTCGATTTGGAATGCTGATGGTCAGCAAGTGTTTGACAGTGGCAGTGATTTTGAACGTATTACCGCCGCACTACTGGGGGATAAATTCAACAATAACAACGAAGAAAATAAAGGTGATAGTCGCAGCGATGACAAGGGGCCAGAGCCAGAAGCTTTAGCCCTAGGCCAAATTGGTCAACGACTATATGCCTTTGTTGGTTTAGAACGTACCTCTGGCTTTATGATCTATGACGTGACTAATCCTTTTGATGTGCATTTTGTCGACTATGTTGTGAATCGTGATTTTGAAGCTGACTTCGTTGTCGATACCGCTACAGGTGCAGTCAAAGGTGATGCAACATTGGCGGGTGATTTAGGGCCAGAAGGGATGAAATTTGTCAGTGCCGATAAAAGCCCTAACGGTAATCCTTTGTTAATCATAGGCAATGAAGTCAGTGGCACCACAAGTGTTTACCAACTCAAGATCAAGTAATTGAGCTTTACTCAGTCACCTGAGCATCGCGCTTTGGACGTGGGCCTTGTGAGTTCTTGATATAACCGCTCTAAAATCCACCATTGGCGGCATGAATACCGCCAATGGTGAGGGTTTAGGCTATCCAACCGAGCCATAGCCACCACAGATAATCCAGTGGAATAAGTGCAACTAGAGTTATTGCCGCTAGAGGTAAGGTGATGCGAAGTAGTTTAGTTAATGGCTCTTGGGATAATTGCATCGCCAAAATCAAAGGAGCAACCTGATAAGGAAAAATCACGGTTGAGAAACCGATCACCTGCGTCATTAATACCGCTGGAGTGGAGAAGCCAGTTGCATTGGCAAAGTCTGCTGCCATGGGGGATAACACTGTCGGTACACCAGGAACCGTTGCCACTAATCCCGTTAGCGTCGCGATTAACGATAACGACATAAAATTCAGGAACGATGCCCCTTGCTGCAAAGGTAACCATTCACTGAACAGTTGACCTAGTGCAGTGCCGAGCTCGGAATGATTGACCAATGCTCCCAGACCTAAGGCCGCCGCGACAAAAATGACGGTCGACAAATCCACTGAACTATTAAAACTCTTAGGCTCAAGCACTCCCCATTTTGGGAGCAATAACAAGATAGCCGTTGTTAATCCTACCCAAGCGGGATTAATGCCGTGCAGCGAGTCAGTCACCCAAAAGAGCAAAGTAATAGCCAGTAACAGTGCAACTTTCTTTTGCATACCAAGGTTATAAGCTTCTTTTTCAATAACGCGTTCAGGCTGGTTGTTATCAATTTTTGCAGGAAATAGGAAAATGACTAGCGCCACAATCAATATTGATTTGAGTAAGCCAAGGATTGGAAAATGCAATAAGAGATACTCAGTATAACCAAAGTGGATATTGAATAGATTCTCACTGGAACCCGCTAATATCATGTTGGGAATATTCGCGGGCAACACGGCAAAACTGGGCATGTTACACGCCAGTGCTAGGGCGGTCGCAATGCCTATCCGCCCATGGCTACCACGAGCAAAACCGACTTGCTCGGCTAACGCCATACCAATAGGCACCAGTACCACTGCACGGCCAACGGATGAGGGCATCACAAAGCCAAGCAGTACAGCACTAAAGACCAAACCCGCAATTAAGCGTGGATAACTTGTGGTCAGTATGGGGGCAATCAAACTGGCCATTCTGCGACTTAAACCTGACTGAGTGATGGCACTGCCGATCACAAACCCCGAAATGATTAACCACACCGCAGTTGAGCCGAATCCGGAGAAAAGTATACTCGGCTCAATGAGTTTAAAAATGGTGGCAAGGGCAAAAAAGATTAATCCCGCCATAAAGGGCGGGAAGAAACCAGTGCTCCAAAACATCAAGGTCACTAACACTACGCCTGCGCTGTAGGAAAACACCGCGGGATGCTGACTTAGCGGAAAAAGCGCAAGTAAAGTAGCGATCAACAGTGCACTGAAAAACGCTAGTTGTTTAACGCCAATAAAATGTTTCATGCTCACCGACCTATTGGGTTGAATACGTAAAAGATGCCTACTAAGATAGCTGACTTACTTTGGCGTTTTAAGAGGGTAATATGTCAAAATATGTTCCTAAAGCGACATTGTTAACACCCAGTGATGCGGCGTTTATCATAGATGCCAATCGGCCCGTGCTGACCCATACTCGCAATATGGCGGCGGAAGCGGGCATCGAACCTCACTCGCACCCGCGGGGTCAGCTACTTTGGGCCGCCAAAGGTTTGTTACGTGTTCGCAGTGAAAATGCCGTCTGGGTGGTACCCTCAACCCATGCCGTTTGGATCCCTTGCAATCTGCCCCATCAAGTGAACAGTGAAACCCACGCCCATACT
Organism: Shewanella sp. ISTPL2; assembly: GCF_013283205.1. Classification (NCBI taxonomy): domain Bacteria; kingdom Pseudomonadati; phylum Pseudomonadota; class Gammaproteobacteria; order Alteromonadales; family Shewanellaceae; genus Shewanella; species Shewanella sp. ISTPL2. Next base: position 2,113,043 of record NZ_JAAPAV010000001.1, read on the forward strand.
CGCAATATTTATATTGACCCTAGTTATGGCGTTAGGCCACAGGATACGCAAGTGGTGATGGTGACTATGACAGCGCTGATGCGTGAATTAGTGCTTAAACTTTGTGAAAGTTCACATCTTATGGACAGTGGACAACTGCATCGGCTGGGTTTGGTTGCCATCGATGAGCTCCAAACTCTGGACAGTCTGGATGCCCATTTACCTGCTGGCTCAGATCCAAGACTCAGCCGCTTGATCCAAACGCTGATCCGACGTCCAAAAGTGAGTTACTCACTGACCGAGTTAGCCGAAATGGGCGGCGCGAGTGTGAGAACGATTGAGCGACTATTCAAAGCTGAAACTGGGCTCACTTATCGACAATGGCGGCAAAGGTTTCGTTTGTTAAATTCGCTTGAGAGCTTAAGCCAAGGGGAGAGCACGACTATGGTGGCCCATAGTTTAGGTTATTTGAGTGTCAGCAGTTTCAGTGCCGCCTTTAAAATGCAATTTGGTTGCACGCCGCAAGATTACCCGCAGCATAAGCCTATGAAAAGCGGGCGCTAAATCAGGCATCATAAAACCGTCTATAAAAAGCTAGAACAACATCTAGGATGCTGTTCTAGCCTGCAATTTATCAAAGTATCGTTAAGCTAATGCGCTATTTTAATTGGCTATTTCAACTTGTCATTTCAATGCCGCTGGGACGATAGGGTAATAATCCCAGACTTGGCCATCGGTCATTGAGCGCACCAGTTTGATGTATTCGGCATGGGTCCAAGCAAGCGGTGTGGCAGAGTTGGTGCCTTGTCCGAGTTGGTAATGATAGCGGGTGGCGTCGCCGACACCGTCCCACGCTTGCTCGGGTAACATCATGCCCGCATTCGCAAAGGTTTCCATGCCTTGCACATAGGTGTTGATTAACTGCTGCTTGGTTTGCTGCGCGTTATTGCCTGTTAGCTCGCCTTTTGCTTGGGCGAGTGCTAATTCAAAATGACCACGCTCGCCGGTGAAGAAGGGCCAGACTCGGCCGCGCTGATCGGCGCTGTTGCTGCCAGATTCCGCATAGTTTTTGCCAGTAACCGTATCCTCGCCGTAACCGTCGTTGCCATAACGTCTAAAGCCGGGGATAGTGCTGCCATCTTTGGCGGTAAACTCGTATTTAAGGCGTAGGTTGTGCTCAAGCTCTGTATTATCAATCAGTTGAAGGCTTTGATTGATGAGCTTGTCAGTTGCACCGCGCACGCCATAACGCACTAGTTCTAAAAATCCGCCATCGAGGATCTGACGTTGATCTAAACCTTGCTTACCGTTATTTGCCGCCAGTGTATCGCTAGTATTTGGCTTTCCATTCGGGCTTAAACGTAAATAGTAAGGCGCGCTGACATCTGCGCTGTTTTTCAATAGCCCTTGGGTGGTGACTAAGTACTTTTCTAAGCTATCACTTAAACCTTTTGCGGCGGCAAGATAACGGCTGCTGGAGTCGGGATCTTTGGCTTCTTTGGCGATGTCACTCGCGGCAACAAGACCTGCGATCACCGCGGCCGTTGTCGAGGGTGAGTAACCCGCTTGTTCTTCCCAACGTTCTTGCTGGGTTTTGGGCGGGGTGATTTGGGTGTGATTCCAATCCAGATTGACGTCACCGCCGCTGATCAAAAAGTCCGCTGCACCTTTGAGCATCTCTTGATACCAGTGACTGATCTCATCAGGGGTGAGTACGCCCGCTTGCCAGAGTTTCCAGCCGAGCATGATAGGCATGGCAGTTTGATCGAGTTGCACGCCGACCCATTCAATTTGGCCATCCACATGGGTCTTTTGCAGGAACCAACCGGGCGTACCCGTAAAGCCGGGCGTCTTTTCGGTCACTTGCACTTTTTTCAGGTATTCGAAGGCCACTTTGGGCGTTTGTGTGTCACCCATGGCGAGGAATGCCATGGCGCATTGGTAAAAGTCGCGCGGCCATACCGCTTTATAGCCAGTGCTCGGCACGGCTGCCGAAACCGTATCGCCCCAAGGATTAGATAACGAGGCGATAAGTGCGCCCGCATAGGTTTTATCTTCCTGCGCTTTCAAGACCATAGCACTGGTATACAGCAGCTTACCGTTATCGGTCGTGTTGTTGGCCATGTTAGCGATGGCGGGCAGCGAGCTTAGGTAACCCTGCCAGCCTGTGTTGTAATTGCTGAGCACAGCATCATAACCTGCGGCCAAGCTGGCATCGGCATTGGCTAAACTCTGTGCTTCATCTTTACCAAAACCGATGGCGAGATTAAAAGTGACGGGTTTGGCTTTGATGAGCGTAGGGTAACTCGCGGTAAAGGCGATATTGCCAACGGTCGATTTATCTTGCGCACTGGTCGTTTGATAGGGCGTATCGAGTTTGCCGTTATCGGCCAAATCGGCTAGGCCATCGGAAACACCGACAAAGCCAGTCGTAGCCTGCACAAAATTCAGATCGGATTTTACCGTCATTACGCTACTGTCTTTGGCGGCGGTATAGGCCACCAGCGCCTGATTATTAGCATGAGTGTTGGCATGACTGTCAGTATGAGTGTCGATGCGGCCGATATCATTGGCGCCCGCATTGTCGATATGCGGATTGACATACAAATGCGGTGTAATGCCATCTTCAAAGGCGGTAAAGGTGACACGCATCATCAAAGTGTCGCGGTCGGGATCGGTAAAGATATGCTTTTCAATCTGATACTTACCTTCAACATCTTTATTGATAATTTTATAGGCAAGGGATTGCGGGCGACCGTTAGCATCTGTATCTAAATATTCTATGCTGCTGATAGTGTTCTCTTTTTCGGTATCGACAAAGCCATTACCCGTGACCACAAATTGCAGTTCTTTGAGCTGCGCATTGTGAATAAGACCATACATGGTTTCGGTTAAAATACCTTGGGCGAGGGAGAACCAAACGCGGCTAATGGGATTTCGCTTAGTATCTTGGTATTGACCTTGGGTATAAGGCTCGTAAGACGTCCCAATACCAGTTTTACCCGAAAATGCCCAAGTCGGCGCTTTACCCGGTGCGCCGGGCGCAACCTGCTGCACACTTGGCGCTGCATTCACACTTGTGGCAGTTGTTGCTGAATTCGATGTGGGTGAACAGGCTGTGAATCCTATTGTCCCTAATAGAGTTGCGGCGACGGCAAGCGCTAGGCGGCTGCGCTTTGTTAACGCTTGTGTGTGACGGTTTTGGTTGGTGTGCAGGTCCTGCTGCGGCGTAGGACTCGATTCCATCTCGTTCTCCCCAAATAATGGTTTTATTTTTATAGTGATTGAATTGATAAAGATATTTTATGCTGCTGTGATTAGCCAAATGACCGAATTCACCGCGCTTAACATGCATTTCTGCATATCGCCTAATGTGTATCGTTGCTATAAAGAGCTAACTTTTATTTGTTAATTTGCCTGTGGCTTTCGTGATTAAGTGGGTCTTGCGGTTCATCGCTGCACTTTGATTATTTGGGTTATTTTGTTCGACAACGTCTTGGTCGACAAATAATACGGCAATGCCTGCACACATCATCAAGACGCCACCTGTGATCAGTGCATAAATAGGTTGACCATCGAACAGACCATTGAGCACTAAACCCAGCACACTGGCGGCAAGAAGCTGCGGGATGACGATGAAAAAGTTAAAAATCCCCATGTAAACGCCCATTTTTTGCGGGGGTAACATGCCCGACAACATGGCGTAGGGCACAGATAAAATTGACGCCCACGCGATACCGACACCTATCATAGGCAGCCATAACAGGCTTGGGTCTGTAATAAAAAAGAAACTAATCAAACCTATACCACCACAGAACATATTGACTGTGTGGGTCAGCTTGATGCCAATACGCTTAGCCAGCATAGGAATAAAAATCGCGGCAATGGCGGCAAAACCATTGTAGGAGGCGAATAGTACGCCGACCCAATCTGCGCCGTCGTTATAAGCTTGGGACAACACATCGCTGCTGCCAAAATGGTAAGACGTCACGGCGGCAGTGGTGTAAATCCACATGGCAAACAGTGCGAACCAAGAGAAAAACTGCACGATCGCCAGTTGATGCATGGCTTTGGGCATATGGAACAAGTCATCGACCACGCTAAATACCATGCCGAGCTTATTGCGTTCAGCGGGTTGTGAATTGCCTAAACGCAGCGCGCAATACAATTGCAATGGGCCAAAGGCGAAAATCCCTAAGCTCAAAATATACAGCTGCTTGTCTAAATCCTGCGCCCCAATAGCGAAGGTTAGCAGGGCGCCGAGACCCATCCACACGATGGAGGCAAATTGATAGTCCTTGCGGGTACGAGTGCGAGCTAAGGTTTCATCTTCAGCATCGGCTTGTTTTGCGTTAAAGGCGGCTAATTCTTCAGGGGAATATTCTCTTGACGATACGACAGTCCAACTAACGGCGAGCAATAATACTGTGCCGCCAAAATAGAAGGCATAACGTACTGAATCGGCAATTTCACCCGCTGGTGCAGTATTCGCAACATCAAAAAAGTGAGTCAAAATATAGGGTAAGGCCGAAGCGACCACAGCGCCAATGCCGATGAAAAAGCTTTGCATGGCATAGCCTTGAGTACGTTGGCTTTTCGGTAAATTGTCACCGACGAAGGCGCGAAACGGCTCCATGGCGATGTTGATCGAGGCATCCATGATCCATAACATGCCGGCGGCAATCCACAGGGTAGGCGAGTGCGGCATGATGAAAATGGCAAGGGTAGTAAAAATCGCGCCAATCAAAAAATAGGGGCGACGACGGCCAAGGCGTCCCCAAGTGTTATCACTCAAATAACCAATAATAGGTTGAACCAATAAACCCGTCAGTGGTGCGGCAATCCACAGTATGGGAATTTCATCGATAGAAGCCCCTAAGGTTTGAAAAATGCGGCTGACGTTGGCATTTTGCAGGGCAAACCCAAATTGAATGCCTAAAAAACCGAAACACATATTAAAAATTTGCCAGAAACTCAGCTCAGGTTGTTGCTTGAATGCATGCGGCAACTGAGGCGCTGCGGCTTGATGGGGATCTTGCTGGTGATTCGAAGACATTGAACTTCCTTTCTGTTGCCGGCAGTCGTTCTGCCTTGAGTGCTTATTGTTTTAATTGTTTTGCCTAGCAATGGATTGGCACTGTACTTTGCTTTTATGTGGTGAGCTATTTCATCACAGCCAAGAGCATACAATAAAAGCTAAGAGTCAGATTCATGGCTTATTCATGGTAGTTTCGCGCATGCCATGAATGAGTGTACTCTGTGAAAAAATGGCGAATATACTCCTCCCTCAGAAGCATATTCGCCGATAAATTCATTTCAAATTTGGACCTAACACCTTAATTCAAAGGGGTTAGCCCAAGTGAGTGGCCTAAAGCCAGTCAGCAGAAAGAACTTAAGTCTGATAGCAATCCTTGTATGTAACCCTATCAGAAACGACCTCACAGATTTCAAACCCCACAAGCAGAGGGTGAAACGAGCGGATTTATAGTAGCCTCGGCGTAGATTTTTGCACAACTGCTTACATACGTATTCATCATGGATTAGTAACTGGATGGAAACATAGATGTAACGCATTTGGACAGTTTATCAATAGTTATAGGTTTGCTGGAATGCTCAAATAACTCTCTAATCTTGTTAGAATACTTGATGATCAGTCATTGCATTATTTTTTAGAAAAAAGGGTATTGTTATTGCGGATGTTAACTGAGTGATAAAATCAACCGCAGCATAACTGACGGCGAGTTCAACGCACTTAATAAGAGTCAGGATGCAATAAATATCCAGTACGGATGCCGATAGCTTGACTCGAAAGTCGCGCACTCTGCACTATGATAATAGCCAGCCTAGATATGGTGGGATCAGATAGGTACTTAGCTTATGATGATCGCCAGATTAAGCGTTTTTCGTTCGATTATTTTAAATTTTTTCAGTTGATTAAAGGATCCCTATGTTTGTTGTCTCGCTTACCTATAAAAAGCCAATTGCAGAAGTGGAGTTACATTTAGCCGCCCATATTGCTTATCTTGATCAGTATTATGCCGCAGGGACTTTTGTCGCCTCGGGTCGCAAAGTGCCACGTACCGGTGGCGTCATCCTCGCCAAGGCTGAAAGTCGCGCGGCGCTAGAGGCTATTTTGCAGCAAGATCCTTTCTGCATTGCCGATGTCGCTGAGTTTGAGGTGATAGAGTTTGTGCCGACTAAAACGGCGCTAGGGTTAGAGCCGTTGCTTGAAGTGATTTAACCTACATCTTTGTTTGAAAATTATTCCGTGTACTTGGTTATAACAGGCTTGGCGGGTTGGGGGGACATAGAGTTCCCCCATTTGGATGTTAGTCGGTGTTTATGCTGTTTTCGGGGCGAACTTTTCCGATATTCTGCGACCTAGTTTGGTATTATGCCATTTTCCCTCTTGAAACCTTACGCAGGTTTCCGCTGCGCGAGTCCCGCTTTTTATGTCTATTCAAACGCTGTTATCGACGGCTCTGGCGAAACGCCATGATTTTTTACAACAAGCAGAACAGGATCAAACCGATTGTTTTCGGGTGTTCCATGGCACAGTTGAAGGCGTGAGTGGCTTGAATGTCGACCGTTATGGCGATACTTGGCTAGTGCAGAGTTTTCATCAGACCTTAACCGACGAAGAGTTGAGTGATATTAGCGCCGTTTTGTTGCAACAGGCCGATTTGCCGATTGTGTATAACGATCGTTCATTAGGCCATTCCCGTGTATTGAATGCCTTATCACCCGCACTGACAGAGATTGCGAGTTCTGAGCGAGTAATGCAGGAAAATGGCATCAAGTTCAGCACTAAACTGCGCCACGAAGGACAAGATCCGCTGTTATTCCTCGATATGCGTATTGGCCGCGAATATGTGCGGGCACACAGCCAAGATAAAACTGTGCTGAATTTGTTTTCCTACACCTGCGGCATTGGTACTGCGGCAGCCATCGGCGGCGCGACTCAGGTGATGAATGTTGATTTTTCTTCCTTTGCTTTAGCGACGGGCAAAGCGAATGCGGCGTTAAATCAGGTGTCGAATGTATGTGAGTTTGTGCAGAGTGATGCGTTTCCGGCATTGCGCCAATTGGCAGGCTTGAGTGTGGGAGGGCGTCGCAATCAAAAATTACCGAGTTATCCCAAATTGGCGCAAACCCAGTTTGATCTGGTGTTCCTCGATCCGCCGCGTTATGCCAAGAGTGCTTTTGGTATTGTCGATTTGGTTAATGATTATCAAGGTTTGTTCAAGCCCGCATTAATGGCGACGAAAGTCGGTGGCACTATCGTTTGCTGTAACAATGTGGCGAAAGTCGAGCGCCAAGCATGGTTTGACAGTTTAGTGCGCTGCGTTGAAAAACAAGGCCGTACAGTCACTACGCACACTTGGCTCGATCCCCATGAGGATTTCCCTTCGTTCGATGACAATCATCCACTTAAAATAGTGGCACTGACATTAAACTAATTGGGTCACAGTAAACACAAAGGGCGCTTTTTAGCTCCCTTTGTTTATAGCGACTTTGTTGCTCGCAACAAAGTCGTTAAAGCACTTTATTAAAGCACTTTGAACCTTATTGCCGTGCCGCCACTGCTGGCGAGTGAGAGGTTTAGGCTATCTTTAGCACTCACCTCTTTTGTTTCTATCACATAATCATAGGGGTTGGTTTTCCAATCGGCTTTTGCGCCATCGCGGTAAATTTGTGCTTGATAACGTTTATTCGGGGAGAGGAAATCCAGTTTGACCGTGACCGTGCGTGCGGTTTCATCCGTGAGTGCGCCTAAGTACCAATCACCTTGATCCTTCGCTTGGCGAGCAAAGACCACATAGTCACCGACTTCACCGGCCAGCGCGACACTTTGATACCAATCTGTGGGCACATCGCGGATAAATTGGAAGGCATCTAAGTGCTTTTCATAATTGCGCGGCAGATCCGCTGCCATTTGGATTGGGCTATAGAGCACAACGTACAAGGCGAGCTGTTTGGTCAATGTGGTTTGCACACGATTTTCAGCATCCAACCCCTTGGGCGCTAAGTCAAAAATTCCCGGGGTAAAGTCCATTGGACCCGCAAGCATGCGGGTAAAGGGTAATATGGCCGTATGTTCAGGGCTGTTTGGTGGGCTACCCCAAGCATTATACTCTTGGCCGCGGGCACCTTCGCGGGAGATCCAGTTCGGATAGGTTCGGCGCAGGCCTGTGTCTTTAATCGGCTCGTGGGTATTGATACTGATGTGGTGTTTCGCTGCTTCAGTGACATTGTGCAAATACTCACCGACCATAAATTGGCCGTCGTGCCACTCGTGACGGGTAATGCCTTTGTCATCTATGCGCTTGATCTGGCCACCATCGGCGACATAGCCCGTTTTGACTTGAGTAACACCATGCTGCTCATACAGGGCGAAGGCATCTGCCATTTGCTCGCGATAATGCGTGACTGAACCTGCGGTTTCATGGTGGCCGATTAAACGTACATTTTGTTTTGCTCCGTATGCTGTGATGGCGGGCAGATCGAAATCAGCATAGGCCTTAGTAAAGCTAAATTGGTCGCCGTTGTGGAACCAGTCGCCATCCCAACCTTCATTCCAACCTTCTACCAGTACGCCATCAAACTGATATTTAGCGGCAAAATCCATATAACGCTTTGTTTCACTGGTGGTGGCGCCGTGGGTTGGGCCCGAGCCCCAGGTATTTTCGTTTAAGTGCATTCCCCACCAAATACCGACGTATTTCCCTGGTTTTACCCAAGTAACATCGCCGAGTTTATTGGGTTCATTGAGGTTTAGGATGAGGTGCGAATTGAGTAGCCCAGTTGCTTTGTCGGCAATTTGAATGGTGCGCCACGGCGTATAAAAACCCACTTGGGTTTTGACGCGAATACCGTCGGACCAAGGCGTGAGATCGGCCTTAAGTTTGCCATCGCGCTGTTGATCTAAGGTCATGGCGGCAAAGTCCACCAAGGCGGCTTCGTGGATACTTAAGTGCGTACCGTCTGCGAGTTTAAAGGTGAAGGGGGTATGGGCTCTATCGACGTCTTTAAGCGCTGTGGTGCGATATAAATATTCGTAGCGATTCCAGCCGCGGGCAGGGATCCACCATGCTGTGGCTTTATCGCTCTTGCCGACATTGAACTCGGTTAACTCGTCAGTGATGGATAGCGGCGAATTGGCGGGCAGGGCTGCTTGTTGGGCTAAGTGATAGCGAAAGCCAATCCCATCGTCAAAGGCTTTAAATTCGATTTCGAGTTGCACCTTGCCATTACTTAATACAGCAGTCAGTTGATTGTGTTGATCGCGGATCCATTCCTGTTCGCCCCAAGGTTGTTGCCACTTTTCATCGGCACTTTGTTTATCGCTGCTTTTTATCTGTAATCCTTGACCGAGTTCGCCAAGGGATTGAAAAACTAAGCCTAAGCGGCTCGGTTCTATGACTGTCTTGCCGTGAAAATCGATTTTATATTCGGGGCGGCCAGTATCATCACTCAAGCTGATTTGAATTTGTTGGTTGGGTGAGCTGACGGTAACGGTTTTGGCAAATACGTTGGCACTAAAAAGACTCGTGACCGCAAGGGCGATAGCTGTAGGGCTTAATAGCGCTTGCGATAGCTTTTGTCGCGATGAGCACTGGCGAGTGTGGCTGTTTGTTAAGTGGCAGTCTGTTACGTGACGGGCAGTTAAGTCGCTGCGAGTGAACTGAATAGGGTTGGTCTTGATGAACATTCCTTGATCCTTGTTTTTATAATGAATGTGACTCACAGCATACTAGTGGCGATGGCTTTTTAACCGCAACGGCCTGCATACGTATTCACCACATTAAGGCGTGTCGTAACAGACGTGACGAGAAGCACTTTGAGGGCACGAACAAAAGATGTGGTTTGCTTTTGACTCGGGTAAACTGCGCGCTTTCTTTTTGCTTAAAAATGCAATTTAGCGTGGGATTTACAGCATTTGGAGCCGCAGCAGTAAGGTCAAACCGTGAAAATTAGCCAACGTTTACAACAGATAAACAGCATGATCACTGGTCATTACGATCATATTTGGGATTGCTGCTGCGATCATGGTTTGCTCGGTATGCTGTTGTTAAAAAGGAATGCTGCTCGCCAAGTGCATTTTGTCGATTGTGTGCCTTCGCTAATGCAGGCGCTTGAGCTGCGTTTACAGCGTTTTTTCCCCGCTGACTTATCAGGCCTTAATCCCAACTTAGCGCCACACTCAGATCCAGACTTAAACCCAGACATAGACTCACAGTCAAACCAAGAACAAAACTCAAACTCAAACTTATATAGTCATACTCAGTGGCAAGTGCATTGCCTTGATGTCGCGACTTTACCGCTCGAGCAAACCAGTGACAAAGATAAACAGTTGATTATCATCGCTGGCGTGGGTGGTGAATTGCTGGTGGAATTAGTGCGGGCAATTTTAGCGCAACACCCACTGCGGCACCTCGAGTTTATTTTGTGTCCCGTGCATCATAATTACTATGTCAGGCAATCACTTTCGGCCTTAGGGCTAGGGCTTAAGTCGGAACACTTATTGGAAGAGAATCAACGTTTCTACGAAATCCTCCATGTCAGTACAATCGCAGCTCCAAATGGTCTGCCTATCACTGCTACTGGGTCGTTAATGTGGCAGACGTTAGATGAAGCAAGTTTGCAGCGAGCACAACGCTACCTGTCGCAGGTGATTGGCCATTACCAACGCATGCCGGCGCATAAGCAAACTCCTGAAATTATTCACGCCTATCAGCAGCAATTGGCCCAGCTCTTGAGTGAGCATAGTGAGTTTGAATGCGCTTGAGCATTTTTGCCGCTTGGGCATTACGTTGAGAACTAAGATGAGCGGCTATAATGAGAATCAGGCGAAAGAGATGATGCATCGCGATCTCGTTGTTAATATTATGGGTAAAATGATTTTTGCATAAACCGTTAACAATCAATCTTGTAATCGTTAAAATCTATTAATCACTCGGACTGGACTGAGTGTGATTATTGCCTCTGTGGCAGTTTTTGATCTGCATTTGGCGCATTTTCGTTTATGCTTCGACTCCTTTTCGGCAAATGGCTACGACGATGCGTTTATTGAGAACCACCCAAGATCCTGCGGTTAACCTACAGACGGCACGCGTTTTTTATCGCAGAGCTGCCCGCGCGATAGTGTTATCGGGTGAAGACATTTTGCTACTTTATACCCAAAAATACCGCGACTACAGCTTACCCGGAGGCGGAATTGACGATGGCGAGAGTCTCGAAGATGGACTGATCCGCGAGCTTCAGGAAGAAACCGGTGCCTTAGACATTCAAGTGTTAGCCCCCTTTGGTCGTTACGAAGAGTTTCGACCTTGGTACCGTGAGGGGGCGAATGTAGTGCACATGGAGTCATTCTGTTATGTGTGCCGTATCGACACCACCTTGGGCGAGCGTGGATTAGGTGAGACTCGATTAGAAGCCCATGAGATTAAAAATGGCATGCGACCTCAATGGCTCAATATTCATCAAGCTATCGCCCATAATGAAGATATTCAGCGCAATCATCCCCATAAAGGCCAATCAATAGAGCGTGAAACTTTTCTGCTAAAAAAGATAGTATTGGAATATTTTTAAGTTTTACTATTTTAAATCATAACCTTAATCTATGATTTTATTTCACGTCAAACTTAGTTTTCTTGGTTTATTGGCGATTGAATACCGTTATTTTAACCTGATTTTTTAAGTGGATGTGCTTCGAGTCTGTGCCTGACTTAGTGGATGTTTAAGACAATTTCTCACTCTTTTGCCGCAGCAGGGAAGACAATGCAGATTATTTTATTGACCCACGAACGCGAGTTAACTCGCAAAACGAATACTGGCCAACTTGCGTTAGCCACATTCCCTGAAGTCGTGAAAAGCATCGTTTGGTCGAGAACGGCACCTGATAAAAATTTAGTGGCAATGCTAGCATCCCAGCAAGCCAAGCTGTTGTTTCCTGCAAGTGATACTGAGCCAGCGCTCTCGAACGCACAAGCCTTGTTAGTGCCTGCGCAATCTACAGTCATAGCAGCACAACGAATGCCGAACCAAGTGGTGATTTTAGATGCGACTTGGCAGGAGGCGCGTAAGATGCTGCGCCAGAGTCCCTATCTCAAAACAGCCGCACGGATTAGTTTGCCGCCACTTATGCCTGAATCCGCCTTTATATTGCGGCGTAATCAGCAAGAAGGGGGCTTGTGTACCGCAGAATGTATTATTGCGCTTTGGCGCCAGTGTGGCAGAGCAGAACAAGCGACGCTATTAGCGTCGCTGTTTACTGAATTGAATAGCCGTACTTGATTGCGATGTTCGAGAGAACGTTTGAGGAAGTTCATGAATAGATAATTAACGACTTTTAGCTTTGACCCATAGATAAATCACTGCCAGCTGAATCACCATCTGTTAAATCATAGTCATTTAAATCAGAGCCAGTTAAATCACCATCAGTTAAATCACCATCAGTTAAATCATAATCATTTAAATAACAGTCAGATAAATACACAGAAAGTGACTCATGGCACCGCCGAGCACAAACAAATGCCAAATGGCATGATTGAATGGAATGCGTTTACCGACGTAGAATACAACCCCTAAGGTGTAAAATAACCCGCCTAAGATTAATAGATTAAAGCCTACCTCTGACATCGCCGCCGTTAAATCGCCCATCACAGTGACACATAGCCAACCCATAGCGAGATACAACACTAGGCTTAACTTTTTGAATTTGTGAATAAACAGTGTCTTAAATAGGATCCCACCAATTGCAAGCGACCAAATGGCCGTTAAAATCACTACCGATTGTGTCCCCTGTAGGCTTATCAGCATCAAAGGTGTGTAAGTCCCTGCAATTAAACAGTAAATAGCGCAGTGATCGGCGATCTTCAGTTTATGTTTCCAGCCTGAATGGCTAACACTGTGATATAACGTCGAGCATAGGAAAAGCACTATGATGCTCGCACCATAAATGGTTACGCCCGCAAGTTGAATTGGCGTTAGGTGATCTTGACCTTTAAGCAGCATGAGCACCAATGCCACAATCCCCGCAATGACACCTAGGCCATGGGATACACTGTTAGCGATCTCTTCTTTGATACTATATGGTCCAGATTTTACCGGGTTTTTAACTGTGTTTGGCTGTTCGGTAACACTTTGACTCGACATGGTAGATACACACTCGTAAACGATAATGACTGAGTCTATCAGTTAGAAAAATAAACCACCATATTTAAGCGTACACTTGTAAGCTTAAATTTGTGGTTGGCTTCTATTTTTCATCTTTTAGATTTTTAACGCCGTCTTGCACTCCCATCAGTGCATCGCATTGATGATGCTACTCGCTTCAAGACGTGAGATTTAACATTCAATTTAGCGCGATTATGATCCCAATTTCCAACCTTATTTGTCTTAACTGGCAAGTGACTTATCAAGCACTGGCGTAAAGTACTGTGCTTGTAGCAGGTTGCATTCGCATTGAACTTTGCTCTGTTTGCCTCCTCTAATCTGCGTTGAGCACTCGTAAGTAAATGCAATCAATAGATAATTCGCTTTCAATATTCACCAACCCGATATTGGATTGATATTGAATTAGAGTGTAATCGTTCCACGTTAAGCATCATTGAAATCAATGGATACTATACAAAACCTAAGGATGGATTTTGCCTTTTCAACATCAACCCAAGGCCGCGCCTTTATTGACAGCATCTCCTACAGCGATAGCGATTGGAGATGATGCCAATAGTGCTTTGCTGATTTCGGTCACATCGCCAGAAGGCGAGACTTTTATCGCCTTTGATCATCACCTCGGTGAACTGGATGCTGCTCAAACGCCTGTTTTTACCACTGATACGGAGCCATTAGCGTTCAATAGCGATGCAGGTCATTCAGCCTCTAAGCATGACATCAAAGGCATAGCTCAAGATAAAACCCAAGATTTGGTACTGCAAGAAATCCATGCTGAACATCAACATAAATTGGTTCCTGAGTCTGAATCCAAACCTGAACTGTCTAGGACAATACAAACTAGTGCTCAGGGATTGGGTACGGGATCAGTTTTGCGTGCTCGTCAGCCATATTTCAAAGAATTAAGTCTGCTATTTTTCGTACTCTTAGTGCATGTGTGTTTATTTTTACTTATCTGCATTTTGTGGCGCCCGCAGTTAAATCCCTTTGGATTGAAGGAAATAGAAAGCCGTGGCCCTAAAGTGGCAGCGATCAAGGCTTACTTTATTTATGCTCCCGCGGTAGAGAAAGCCGAAACCTCGGAGTCCGAAACTGAGATAAAGGCCGAGGATAAGACTGAAGCGACAAGTTTAGTTGAGCCTATACCAGTTCCCACACCTCCAACTCAAGTTAAGCCTCTGCCAATACTTGAAAAGGTCATGCCTGAAACAATAGCACCTGAAAAGGCCGTCTCTGAAAAAGTGGAAGCGGAAAAAGTAGAGCAGGGAAAAGTGAAGCCAGATACGGTTAAACCGGACATCAATCAATCGAACCAATCTCAATCAAAGAGAACTCAATCAAGTGCCCAAAGTGAAGTACAGCCCGCTGAAGTGACGGCAAAAAAACCAACTAATACGCTTGATACCACAGAAATAAAGCCGCAGCTTGGCGCTAAGAGTTTACCCGCAGCAGAAGGTGAGAGCACAATAGCGACAAGCTCAAGCATGAGTTTATTCACGCAGCAATATTTTGAACGTCAGCGCGAGCAAGCGCTCGATGATCTCGTCATTGAACAGGCCGATAAATTCACCCTGAAATCGAATATGAGTGAAATGAGCCCAGAGATGGAGGTGCTATTTGTCCCTAACGCCGATGATTTCGGTGGCACAACGAGTCTAGATTTACCCTTAGATCCAAATCGTATTGTGCGTAAAGGGGATACTTGTTATCGCGTGGTACAAGTCGGCACTCAAGTTAATCCTAACGCCGAAAATTTAGGTTTTCCCATTAACTGCAGTGGCAAAAAAATCAATCAAGCTATTGATGATGCCATTCAATCTCGATTAAATAAAATGATGCTCAAACCCCATCAATAGCTGCTTTCTTTTATGATCTATTTTCATGCTAATTATAGATTTTTTAGTTTAATTTTATTTAATCAATTAAAAACAATTAATTATGAATCTTTATTTTGGATTGGTGGTTAAGATTTTTAATTGCTTTTTTCCTTGTTTGTTGCTGCCGCTTCTGTCTATACTGCGCACTCATCTTGTCGGAGTGCCTCTTGGCTGAGACCGTTTATTCGGGATCCGTTGAACCTGATCAGGTTAAAACCTGCGAAGGAAACAAGCGTAATAACACACATTAAATCGCCAAAATAGACGGCTTGAACACCTGTTAACTCAGCAGTGTTTTAAGCCTTAATGTTTAGATTTAATTGTTATTGAGCAGGGTAACTCAATTTTTGAAGCCAGTGTTGGCCACAAAAGTTGATTGCCATGTCCAGCTATCAACAACTCAATTCTCCAGACAAGCAACTCCATTTTTTAACGTGAGATTGCTTATGTCCAGTTCAAACCCAAACCCAGCTGTAGCTGCCAGTGCGATAGAAATCACAGCGCTAGAATCGACAATCCCTAATAAATCGACTGAGTCTCGTCAATCAACAGTGCCTAAGGCGCCGAGTCGCCGCGAAACCCGTGCGCAGGCCCAAGCCTTTATCGATACGCTAGCGCCACTGCAACATCCTAATTCACAAAAGATTTATCTCGAGGGTTCCAGTGCCGATATTCGCGTTGGCATGCGGCAAATTCTGCAGACTGACACCCTGGTCGGCGGCACAGATGATGCGCCCATCATGGAAAAAAATCCGCCAATCCGCGTGTACGATTGCGCCGGACCTTATTCCGATCCTGAGGCCGACATCAATGTGCGTCTAGGCCTTGGTAAATTAAGACAAAACTGGATCCTAGCCCGCAACGACACAGAGCAATTATCCTGCGCGACCTCAGACTTTACCCAACAAAGACTCGCCGACGACGGTTTAGATCATCTGCGTTTTGAGGCAGGCTCGAGTGCCATTGTCAGCCCACGCAGAGCGCTGCAGGGCAAACGAGTCAGTCAATTACACTATGCCCGTCAAGGGATTATCACGCCCGAAATGGAATATGTGGCGATCCGCGAGAACATGGCACTTGCGCAAGTACAGGATGAAATCCTCAATCGTAAAGCCAAGGGCGAAGCTTTTGGTGCCTTAGTCGGCGAACCGATTACCGCCGAATTTGTCCGCGCTGAAGTCGCCCGTGGCCGCGCGATTATTCCGCTGAATATTAACCATCCCGAAGCCGAACCTATGATCATCGGGCGTAACTTTCTGGTGAAAGTGAACGCCAATATCGGTAACTCGGCGGTGACCTCTTCCATCGAGGAAGAAGTGGAAAAGCTCGTCTGGTCTACCCGTTGGGGCGCAGATACGGTAATGGATTTATCCACAGGTCGTTATATCCATGAAACCCGCGAGTGGATCATCCGTAACTCGCCAGTGCCCATTGGCACAGTGCCGATTTATCAAGCGCTGGAGAAAGTAAACGGCGTGGCAGAGGATTTAACGTGGGAAGTGTTCCGCGATACCTTAATTGAACAAGCTGAGCAAGGTGTTGATTACTTTACGATTCATGCTGGTGTACTGCTACGTTATGTGCCGATGACGGCTAAACGCGTTACTGGGATCGTTTCCCGCGGCGGTTCAATCATGGCCAAATGGTGCCTGAGTCACCACAAAGAAAACTTCCTCTACAGTCATTTTCGTGAGATCTGTGAGCTTTGCGTCGCTTACGATGTATCCCTGTCTTTAGGCGATGGTATGCGTCCTGGATCGATTGCCGACGCTAATGATGCCGCCCAGTTTGCAGAGCTTGAAACCTTAGGTGAGCTAGTCAAAATCGCGTGGGAATACGACGTGCAAACCATTATCGAAGGACCGGGACATATCCCGATGCAGCTCATTAAAGAGAACATGGACAAGCAGTTAGTTCACTGCGACGAAGCGCCGTTTTACACCCTTGGCCCACAAATCACCGATATTGCACCTGGGTATGATCATTTCACCTCCGGCATAGGCGCGGCCATGATAGCTTGGTACGGCTGCGCTATGTTGTGTTATGTCACGCCAAAAGAACACTTAGGATTACCGAATAAACAAGATGTTAAGCAAGGTTTGATTGCTTATAAGATTGCCGCCCACGCCGCCGATGTGGCCAAAGGTCATCCGAGTGCGCAAATTCGTGATAATGCGCTGGCAAAGGCGCGGTTCGAATTCCGCTGGGAAGATCAATATAATTTAGGACTCGATCCTGAAACCGCGCGTGCTTATCACGATGAATCTTTACCGCAGGAATCCGCTAAAGTCGCGCATTTTTGCTCTATGTGCGGCCCTAAATTTTGTTCGATGAAAATCACCCAAGATGTTCGCGCCTATGCCGCTGGCTTAGAGGCGGCACAAGCGAAAGCGGAGCAAGTTGAAGCGGCTGCCCAAGCCATGCAAGTCACAATCAAGACGCCGCAGGATTTGGAAGCGGCAATGGCGCTAAAATCGGCACAATTTGCTGCCTCGGGCGCCGAGATCTATCACGTGAAAGACAAGCTTGTCGCCGAAGCTGAGGAAGCCTAATTATGCTGGGTATTCATGGGGGGAAATTGCCCATGAGTACCGAGCGTCCCGCGTTTGTTTGGACCATAGCCGGTTCAGACAGTGGCGGCGGTGCCGGTATTCAGGCGGACTTGGCAACGATTCAGGATTTGGGCTGTCACGGTTGCAGCGTGATCACCACAGTGACGGCGCAAAGCTCAGTGGCGGTCATTTTAGTTGAGCCCGTATCAGCGGCGATGTTAATGGCTCAGCTGACGACTCTACTTTCCGACTTGCCACCCAAAGCAATTAAAATCGGCTTACTGGCAGATCAAACTCAAGTGGCATTGCTGGCAGATTGGATCGCGAGTTTTAAAATCCACTATCCATCTGTGCCTGTGATTGTCGATCCTGTGATGGTCGCCAGTTGTGGCGATGCATTCGCAGTAGATAACTGTCAGGATATAAAAAGTACGGCTAAATCAGCCTTAGATTTTTATCCTTTCAAAGGTTTAATCGAACTTATCACGCCCAATGTGCTTGAACTTGGGCGGTTAACTAACAGTGATGTTTCGACCAAATCGCAGTTCGTTGCTGCAGCACAGGCTTTATCCCAGAGTTTAGATTGCAGTGTGTTCGCTAAAGGGGGCGATGTAAGCTTTGGCAGCACTGATATTCTTGATGATACTCATGTTCAAACTCAGGCTAACGTTCATGTTAGCACTCTCGATAGCAACGGCTGGGATTTTGAGCTTGCCGAGGATTATCTGGTTTGCCATCACGTGCGCGCGAGCTCTGAGCTGCATCAAAATGGGCGTTTCTGGTTGGCAAGCCCGCGGGTTAATACCCGTCATAACCATGGTAGCGGCTGCACTTTGTCATCGGCTATTGCCGCCGTGTTAGCGCAAGGTTTTGTATTGCAAGATGCGGTGGTGGTTGCCAAAGCCTACGTGAGTCAAGGCTTAAGCGCGGCGATTGGTTTAGGGCAAGGTCCAGGGCCGTTGGCCCGTACGGGGTGGCCCAATGACTTGTCCCGCTATGCCAAGATAAAATTGTGTGATGGTAATTTTATTAGTTATCACCTCAACCAACATCTTGATGTTGGTAATGACTTAGTTGCAACAGTTTTTTCCGCAACAGATCAGGCAACCGCTCAGGTAAGAATAACTTCGACGCCAGCTCAATACATCTCATCCCACGGTTTTAAAGTGCTCGATGCCGATCTTGGTGTTTATCCCGTGGTGAGTGACTTAATCATGCTGGAAAGTTTGTTAGTTGCGGGTGTTAAAACCGTGCAGTTACGGATAAAAACCGATACCAGCGGGTCAACTGCTGCAGGGTTAGCAGGATACCAGCGAGATAAATCTGCGCTAGGCAAGTCTGAGTCAGGTAAATTTGAGTTGGTTGGCTCTGAATTAGAAGCACAAATTCAAACGGCCATTGCCTTAGGTAAGCATTTTAATGCGCAGCTTTTTATCAATGATCACTGGCAGTTAGCGATAAAATACCATGCCTTTGGGGTACATTTAGGCCAAGAAGATCTCGCCGTTACCGACTTAGCGGCCATTCAAGCCGCGGGGCTCGCGTTAGGTCTATCCACCCACAGTTATTTCGAGTTGTTATTGGCGCATCAATACTCGCCATCCTACATAGCGCTTGGGCATATATTCCCAACCACGACGAAGCAAATGCCTTCAGCGCCCCAAGGGCTCGCAAAACTTAAGCACTATGTGGCGTTACTCCAAGACCATTATCCCTTGGTCGCCATTGGCGGCATCGACTTAGATAATCTGGCAAAGGTGAAAGCCACTGGGGTGGGCAATATTGCTGTGGTGCGCGCAATAACGAAAGCTAAGGATCCAGTCGCAGCGTTTGCAGAGCTGAGCCAAGCTTGGGAGCAATGTAGCTTGTCTGAAGAACTGGCTGTAAAGCATGAGGTTGCTAAGCATGAGTAAAAACCAACCGCTTGCTCACGCAGAGGTTCTTTGCGACGGTACACAAAGCGCTCATACACTAAGTGATGCCAATTTCATCCGTTATTCTCGGCAAGTCTTATTGCCAGAAGTGGGTGAGGCCGGACAATTACTACTGGCCGACGCCAGCGTTGTTATTGTAGGGCTTGGCGGTTTAGGGCAATTGGCGGCGCAGTATCTGGCCTGTGCAGGCATTGGCTACTTGACCTTAATCGACATGGATAAGGTTGAAGTATCGAATCTACCAAGACAATTGCTATTCAACGATGCCGACATTGGACTCAATAAGGCGCGAGTTGCCAAGCAAAAGCTCAAAGGCTTAGCGCCGCAGTGCACTGTTACTGCCCATGAAACAGTATTTAGTGCTGAGACATCAGCTCATCACTTCGCTGAGGTTTTACAATTAAAACAACAGGGTAAAAGAGTGCTCGTGCTTGACTGCACCGATAACTTTGCGACTCGCCAATCCATTAATCGCTGCTGTATCGAAGCTACTTTGCCTTTAGTTAGTGCGTCAATCGCAGCATTTAGCGGCCAATTGTTTGCGGTCGATCAAATGCAGCTCCCCTCTGGCGGTTGTTATCACTGTATTTTCCCCGCACAGACGAGAGTGTCGCAGAGCTGCAGTACCCAAGGCGTACTCGGCCCCAGCGTAGGCGTGATGGCGTCAATGCAATCTTTGGTGGCAATGCAACTCTTGCTGAGTGTGAATAGCGGTGGTGATGAACCGAAAAATGCCTTGTTGGGGCGTTTTTGGCGCTTTGACGCTAAATCACTTGCGTGGACTGCTGCTGTATTAACGCGGGATCCCCACTGTGATGTGTGTGGTCCCAAAGGGGCTTATCTATCATCAAATAAAGATAGTCTTGAGGTTTGATATGATTTTAATTCACATAAACAATATCCCGCAGTCGTTATCTGAACCGACGTCACTCGCGGCTGTGATCCTCGCACAAAATATTGCCCTCGATTCAGTTGCTATCGTGTTGAATGCTGAGGTCGTTCCGCGCAATCGCTGGCAATCTATTCTCTGCCAACATGAAGATAAATTAGAACTTTTCTCAGCTGTAGCGGGAGGCTAGTATGTTAAAGATTGCCGATGTGGAGTTTGAGTCGCGTTTATTTACTGGGACGGGAAAGTTCAGCAATAGCCAAGTGATGATCGAGGCGATAATGGCTTCAAAATCGCAGTTAGTGACAGTTGCGATGAAAAGAATTGATTTTAAAATGGGGCTTGATGATTTACTCACGCCGTTACGTCAAGCGGGTGTCCGGCTATTGCCTAACACTTCGGGGGCGAGAAACGCCAAGGAAGCGGTGTTTGCGGCTGAGCTTGCCCGTGAAATGCTGGGAACTCATTGGATTAAGCTCGAAATCCACCCCGATCCTAAGTACCTGATGCCCGATGCAATTGAAACCTTAGCAGCGGCCAAGATTCTCTGTGATAAAGGTTTTATCGTGATGCCCTATGTGCATGCCGATCCTGTGCTGTGCTGTCGCTTGGAAGAGGTGGGCTGCGCTGCGGTTATGCCATTGGCGAGTCCGATTGGCAGTAATCAGGGTTTAGTCACTGAAAGCTTTTTAAAAATCATCATAGAGCAGTCGCGGGTGCCAGTGGTGATCGATGCCGGCATTGGCGCGCCTTCACAGGCTGTGCGGGCAATGGAGCTGGGCGCCGATGCGGTGCTCGTCAACACCGCCATCGCCAGCAGCGCGTCGCCGATAGTGATGGCCGAGTGCTTTAAGGATGCGGTGCAATGCGGTAGACGGGCGTTTGAAGCTGGGCTTGGCCGAGTACAAACGGGCGCGGTACAGACCAGTCCTCTGACAGGATTTTTAAACCAATGAGTTTTGTAGCGGAATTTGCCAAAATCCCACGGGATAAACTGTTACTCGATTTGTATTCTTGCACAGCCCAAGATGTCGAGCGGGCGTTAGTGAGTCCAGCAGGGGATTTACGCAGCTTACTGGCCTTGTTATCACCTGCGGCAGAGCCTTATATCGAAACCATGGCGCAGCAATCTGCGGCGCTTACGCGGCAGCGATTTGGCGCGAATCTTGGCATGTATTTACCGCTATATGTCTCGAATCTGTGCGCTAATGAATGTGATTACTGTGGTTTTAGCATGAGTAACAAACTCAAACGCAAGACCTTGAATGAACAGGAGTTGATGGCTGAAATAGCTATTATCAAAGGCAGAGGTTTTGATTCTATTTTACTGGTGTCGGGTGAGCATGAAACTAAGGTCGGCATCGATTATTTTAAGCAAATGTTGCCGTTGGTAAAGCAGCAATTTAGCCATGTGGCGATGGAGGTCCAACCCATGAGTGAGGACCATTATCGCCAGTTAGTCGCGCTAGGTTTAGATGCTGTGATGATTTATCAGGAGACCTATCAGCCCGAGACTTATGCTCGTCACCATTCCCGAGGTAAAAAAATGGATTTTGCCTATCGCTTAGCAACACCGGATAGAGTTGCGGCGGCGGGGGGGGATAAAATTGGTCTTGGGGTATTACTGGGGCTGGATGATTGGCGTTTAGATGCGTTAATGATGGGATATCATCTTGACTATTTAGAGCGTCGCTATTGGCGCACTCGCTTTAGTATTTCGCTGCCAAGGTTAAGGCCTTGTACTGGCGGGATCACCCCAAAAGTTATGCTATCGGATTTAGGTTTAGTGCAAATGATTTGTGCATTTAGACTTTTTAATCATCAGCTTGATATCAGTATGTCGACAAGGGAAAGCCCTGAGCTGAGGGATAATCTTTTGCCACTTGGAATTACTCAAATCAGTGCGGGTAGTTCGACACAACCGGGCGGCTATCAAGCACCCGACAGTCAACTCGATCAATTTGAGATAAGCGATGATCGCAGCGTCGAGCAAGTCATCGAACAGATGCAACTGCAGGGTTTTAATCCCGTATTTAAGGATTGGGAAGCTAATTGGATCACAGGATAAATAAGACCATAAATAAATGGTGAGAATGCGGATAAAACCTGTACTTTTGCAGGTGATTGGTCAATAATTGACCCATTAATCACAGCGTGCAGGAATACCGTTATGCAAATCCAATCTGCTTATTCATCCGGTCTGCAAGGCTTGCAAAGTGCTCAATCTGGGCTCACTCAAGCAACAATAGATGTGGCTAAACCTACACCGACTCAAAGTGCGGCTCCGGCTGAATCTACAAGAGATGTTGCGCAGCCTGATAAAACCTCGGCATTACTTACCGCTAATGAGTCATTAAGACAAGGGGAAGCGTCAACAGAAGTGATTGAAACTGATTCTGAAACGATAGGTTCGATCATTAATATTAAGGTGTAAATATCATGTCGGTTGTGGCGCTATCACCTAAGGTTGGAGCGCCATCCTCTTCATTTTCGGCACATGATAAGATGCTCAGCTCGAATCTAAGCCAGAGTCACGCTAATAGCACTTATCAAGGAGCCAGCGCTCACACTGCAGGCTCCGCAAAAATTGAAGCGAGTGGTGTCCATGAACTACAGGTTACTGGAACTTCATTTGCTCCAGTTCAAGCCACGCCTATTACTTCATTAGCTGCTAACGTTTCCCAATCTCTCCACTCATCACCGAATGTGTCTTTTGCTGCTTCTAGTGCTGTTTCATCAACTACTGCATCTGTACTTCCTGTACTGAATGGTGCAAGCCAAGCACTCGAGGTCGCTCCTTTTTCCGTACCAACGCCAAGGAGCAATCCTCAGGTAAATACGTTAAATGACCGAGCTAGCTTACATGCCGATGCGAGTTTTAGTTTGTTAACAGGACCAAGATCCATTTCTGGTGTACGCGGGGGACAGATTGCGACACCTATTTCTACTCAGGTATTTTCGCCAGTCGCGAGTACTAGTAACAGCGGACTTGGGGTAAATTCCTTGGCTACAATAAGTCCGAATCTTAGCGTAACGAGCAATATTCCCGTTGATATTTTTACGCCTCTGAGTCCATCAATTGGCACGAGTGGTACTGATATTCCTGCTTTCAATCCATCTAGCACGGGTGATGTTTCTCCAATAATGCCTGATTTAGCTGCAGTGTTTGGACCACAAACTGTCTTTACTGGAACTGCGTTAGTTGATCCCACTACGTCCGATTCTGCAATCAACAGTTTTGTAAATAAGAGTGCTGTAAATAAGAGTGTAGCAACGAGTGCAGGGCCTGTTGGTCAGTCAAACTCTGCGCAAGCCGTAGATCAATCCGCTAGCAATGATGTTGCTCAACCGACTGTGTTAGAGCAATTTACTCAAGTTTTCGGTGAAGCTCAGGCTCAAGCTGGTCCTGTAGATGCTCCTGCGACAGCGTCTAACCCAGATGATAGTCAACAAGTCTTAGCTGCTGTCTTTGCCCCAAATGATAATCAGCTTGAAAAGCAAGTACAGGAAGAAGAATCGCGGAAACAGCAAATAGCAGCAGCGGAAGAGGCAAAGCAGCAATCACTGGTTCAGCAGGCTCAGGAACAAGAGATACAAGCCCAAGAAAAAGTACAGGCTCAACAGCAACAGCAAGTCGATGAACTTAAAACTCGAGATTCAGAGGTTAAAGCCCATGAGCATGCCCACGCAACCGTCGGAGGACAATACGCTCAGAGCCCGAGTTTTAAGTATGAAAAGGGTGCTGATGGCCAACGTTACGCCACCGATGGCGAAGTGCAGATTGATGTCTCTCCAGTGGGAGGCGACCCGCTTGCAACGATAAACAAAATGAAGCAAGTTTATGCCGCAGCAATGGCTCCTGTTGACCCGTCATCAGCGGATATCCGTGTTGCCGCGGAAGCCTTGCAAAAAATGAATGAAGCTAAGGTGATGCTGGCAGAGGAGCGACAAAAACAAATTGTTGACTTGCAAACGGCTCAAACATTAATAGACGCGGATGCTCAAATCAAAGAGTTGCCACCGTTAGAAAAACATACACCTGTAGTGACGGGAGACGTTGATGAGTCAGGTAATATTGCTCAGCCCCAAGAGGCTGTATTCACCCCCGCCTCTACTGCGCTTGATAAGCTAAAACAAGCGATCGAGGCGCAAACGGCCAATACGAGAGTTATTGATACGGGTTCGAAAACCTCTTCTGATATCAGTGACTCAATCACTACATCGATCACAGTGGAAACGATTGAGCCACCGACCGCAACTTTAGCATTTGGAGAAGCTTCAACTTCAGCGGATTTAGCGACGGGTTTTATCTCAAGATCCGATAGTGCTGTAAGCCGTTATTATGCCGCAGTTGCACAAGCCAGTGCTGGACCTTCAGCTCGTGTCGATATGACGTCGCAAGCCAATATTCTGCCTTCTTATCTGGCATCTCCAAATGATCTGCCTAGCAATTTGCAATCTACGGATGTGTTGTCCGCAAACAATGTAAATGAGCAGTCTTCAAATATCAGTGCTAGCGCGAATACGAATGTGTCTTTGCAGAGCGAGTTATATGTGGAAGATGACCTCTTGCAGGAGACAGGATTTATTCAGCCGCAATATTTGGGTTATCAACAAGCACGCTATATCGACTTTAGTGTGTAAGATTAGGTTTTAACTATTTCCATGATTCGATGTTCATCATCTTTTTCGAAACAACCTCTCAGTACCACTAAGAACTAACCATTTAATCAGCAGTTAGTACTTATCGTTTTGCTCACTCGAATTGATAACTCGTTTGGTATCTTGCTGTTAATGACTATTCGTCGTTTCAATTCCATGCTGTTTTAAAATCAAGGAAGCAAGCAGTTTTGATGCAGGCCCTTGTTGATCTCTTTTAGGGATCACTAAGCTCAACATGATACGACGTTTTTGGCTGCCCTCAAGATGTAAACGTACTAGATTACCCGAAGCCAATTCTTCTTGGACTAAGAAAGAGGGGATCCAACAGAAACCAATACCTTGATTTAAAATGACTTTAGCTTCATGGAAGTTAGAGACTGTCCAGCGCTGCTCTGCTTTGAGCCAGCCGATATCAATGTTGGATTGCACTCCAGTATCTTTAATCACTAACTGTAAATATTGTGCCAGTAGTTTATCGTCTTCAATTGTGCCTAAATCAGCGAGTGGATGATTTGGATGACAGACGAGGTAGAGTTCTTGTTCACATAAGGGTTCGGATAAATACCCTTTAGGCGGCACCCCTGCACAGATAGCAATATCGACTTTACTCTGCAGAATTAGCTCTTGAGTGCCAGTAATCACAGAATCCAGCATGATGATTCGAGTGCCACGACTGTGGGGTAGAAACGCATTGAGGGCACACACTAAGCTTTCCATCGGATAGATAATTTCACGGGCAATCGTGAGTGTCGGCTCCCACCCTTGCTCGAGATTACTCGCAAGCTGTTCTAACTCGTTGACGGCTTGGGTGACATGCCGTGAGCGGCGCAGCAGCACTTCGCCCTGCGGGGTGAGATAGGCTTTACGGCCTTTGACTTCGAGTAGCTCGATACCTAATTGATGCTGTAATTTGGCAACGGCATGGTTAAGTGACGATTGACTCTTGTTGAGTTTTTCGGCCGCTTGGGCATAGCCGCCAAAATCGACCACCGCTTGCAAAATACGCCATTGTTCTAAGGTAGATTTAGCTCGAGTCATTATAATCTCAAAAAAACGATAGATTGAGGCTTATAGTGGCCACTTCTTACGACTTTTTCAATTAAATCTCATAGAGTCAGTCATTCTCACGACATATAGATAGTTATGTCGCGCTAAGTTATTAAGGTGATAGAGAGGCGAATCATGACGATTAGCTGTGTTTGCGCCCGAGCGAGTCACAAACACACCCTAAGCATTCAGACTTAAAACGCACAAGAACCTGTTGCGTCGAAAGCTTGATTGTTGGAATTGTCAGCATGTTCTGAAGCGGCGCTATTTGAAATTCTTTGGATCAGTGCAGCACTATCAACGGGGGCGCCAATGACCACTTTTAATTGGTCACTTAAGCTTAAAGCGTCTTCATTGATGACTAATACATTGAATAATTTGAGTTTGTCTTGGCAGTTGAATGTGGATTGATCTATCAGCCTGGCTAGCGATGCTTGCCAGAGTGATTGGTAGTAGAGCGGTCCTTCGTTGGCGATAGCATTGAAGCTATAAGGATAATCCTGTGTTTGTGGCCAGTCTTGACCAAAGCTCGCATTAAACTCCGCACCGAGATCGGGGTAGACTTGTGCACTTGAGTTTTGGTAAAAGTTGACTGCAACCTTAGCGCGAAAGACTTTAAGCTGCTTCGAATAAGCTTTAGCCAGTGTTTCACGCTCCTGTAAATAGGTGTGCTCAAACTGCGGAAAGAGTTGATGGCGCAGTACTTCTGCTAACCAAAGACTCGCCACAAAATAGCTATCTTGACTCTGTCCCATGGCATTGTTGAGGTAGAAATGGCTCGCTTTAGCAAGGGAAGTGACCGCCTCTGCGATAGACTCGGTTAATTGCTCAATGTCTTTGTAGTTACTCAGCTGTGGCTTGAGATCTAAAGCTTGTTGTCCAAATTGCTGGCCGAGTACACTTTGACGCAATGTCTGCTGTTGACTACCTTGCTGTGGATTATGGTTGTAAGCCACATAGATTTCACCCAACAATCTTTGCTGGTGGTAGACCCTGACGATATGCGGCCGATTAGGAACGGTTGGTGTTTTCTCGGCGTTGGCGGTTGCTATGGTCTCAAACTGCAAACCAAACACTTGCAGATAAGTAAAGCTGCGACTCAAGACGTCAGAAGTTTGCCATGTCGGCCCCTTAGCTGATACTTGTTGTGACAGGGTTCGCCCAATATCCCAGGGAGCCACTTGCAGATCTTGGGTTTGGCTATCGAGAAAGGCTTTGACTAATTCAGGGGACGATAACTGCTGCGAACTAAGCGCTAATGCGCTGTAATCGGTAAAGCCTGCAGTAGTGGCGGCTTGTTGGCGCTGCTCAGCAATACGCTCTAATGCCGTTTGGTTGGTTTCACTGGCTCTGGCTTGGTAGGCCTGCCATACATTTTGGCGACATACGGCGTTTTCCTGCGTCAGTAAGTAACTGGCGATAGTGCCAGAAAAGTCGCTCTGCTTTGAACTGTCGGGCTTCGGCTCATCACTTCTATCACCTTTTTTATGCAGATGATGTTGCTGCTGAGTCGCTTCGGGTTGGCATTGGCTGTCATTGAAGGCAAGATTAAATTGCTGGCTGCCTAACCCTTGGCCTATGCTGGCTTGCGCTGTATGTAATTTCGCTTTTTCCTCGGCGCTCCAATGCTGTTGTAGTAACTGTTTAAGCTGTTGGCTCAGCAGTATTTGTTCTGCATTGCCTTGGGCTAAGGCGTAGGCGAGTTGGCTCAATTCAGTTTGGCTGAGAAGTTGCGATAGGGTGTCGGCGAGGTGTAGCTGGCATTGCAGTAGACCCTCGCGTTCCTCACTCGGTAAGTTAAACCCACGGTAATAGTTGAGCCTGTCGTTGATATTATTAAGCCCTAACATCTGTTGCTCAAAAATAAGCGCGCGCTGGGCCAAGGTTAATTCAGACGCAGTTAAACGCGCATTGGCGAACACAGTCGCGAGATCAATACTTGGCAAACGCAGGCATTGTTCAACTAAAAGGGGAACAGGGCTTGGCGCCGCATAGGCGGCATTCGTAACATAAAGGCTCAAGCCAAACAGGCTAACCAGTAAAGTGGGTTTTAACATGGGTAATGTGTTCTGCATCTGTGATGGAATGAGTTAACTTTGACTTAGTATCCAATTGAGTTAGCTTCAAGTCATTGTTATGCATGAAACCCTGTTCTGTTCTGGATGTCAACGATAAGGGTGGGAGTCGCAAATGTATTGCTATTCAAGGAAGGAGTTACACTGAGCTGCTGAACACCTACAGATTCCAGATGTACTAGAGGAATGGTGTTCTTTCTGCTTTTGATATCAGCCATCACCAACTCAAACCCTGAGGACGTAATGACTGATATTCGCTTACTTCAGACTGAAAAGGTTAGTTTAAATCCTGATTAGGCTGATTTTTCACCGCGATAATCGTGGCGCGTTTGGGCGCAGGATAACCTTCAACCGTTTTGGTGATGTCGTTAGGATCTAGGTATTCAACCAGTGATTCGTTGGGCATCCAGTCGGTACGGCGTTGCTCGGCAAGGGCAGTGACATCGGTATCGACACAACGGATATCAGTGAAATCACACTTCTTTAACCATAGCATGAGCGCGGCAACGGACGGAATGAACCATACATTATTCATTTTGCCATATCTATCTTGAGGCACGAGTACGGCATTTTCGTCGCCATCTATCACCAAGGTTTCTAGCACGAGCTCACCACCGGTGCGCAATTGATCACGCAGCTGTAACAAGTGATCGATAGGCGAACGTCTGTGATACAAAACACCCATGGAGAAAACCGTGTCAAATGCATCGAGCGGTGGCAGCTCTTCAATACCCAATGGTAACAGGTGTACAGGGTGATGTGTGCCCGCTAAACGTTTGACGGCTTCAAACTGACATAAAAACAACGGCGAAGGGTCGATACCGACGACACGTTTGGCACCTGAGCCCAACATGCGCCACATGTGATAACCACTGCCGCAACCGACATCGAGCACAGTGCGGTTTTTCAGCGGCGAAATATGTTGCTTAACGCGGTCCCATTTCCAGTCACTGCGCCATTCGGTATCGATGTGGATGCCATGAATGTGGAAGGGGCCTTTACGCCATGGCATAAACAAACGCAGCAGGTTTTCAAGCTTCTCTTTTTCGCCTGGGCTAAGTTGCTCGCCGCTACCGACGGTCACGCTATCAACAAAATCCACTTGGTCGGGTGCTTGATAGTGCAGCTTGTTGAGCACTTTTTCCCACTTTGGCAGGTTGCCGTGTTTATGTTCCCGTTGCCACTTGCCTAAAATGCTCGGCAGGGTTTCGAGCCAGTGCTGTAGATTCGAATCGGCGATTTGTTGGTAAAACGAGCTAAAGCTGATCACTTGATGGCCACCATAGAAGCAAAGTTAAAGCATTGGAACCAGAGACTAAAGTGACTAAAGCCTTGGCGGGTGAGTCGTTGTTGATGCGTGGTTAAGGTGTCGGGCTTCATGACATTTTCCAGCGCACTGCGTTTTTGGCTGATCTCAAGTTCGCTGTAACCATTAGCGCGTTTAAAGTCCAAATGTTGCTCTTCCAATAAGGTTTGGATAGGAGCATCTTCGAAGCGAATTTTTTCAGACAGCACTAAAAGTCCGCCGGGATTAAGACCCTGATAAATCTTGGCTATCAGGGTTTCTCTGTCTTCTGGCGGTAAAAACTGCAAGGTAAAGTTGAGTACCACCAATGACGCATTTTGAATATCGATATCGCGAATATCACCGCAAACCAGATCGACATCCGTATCGCTGACATAGGCATTCAGGTTCTCTTGGCAGCGTGCGACCATAGATTCACTGTTATCTACAGCAATAATGCGACATTGGCGGCCTTGAATTTGGCGACGAATACTTAAGGTGGCGGCACCGAGTGAGCAACCCAAATCGTAAATTTGAGTATTTGGCATGACGAAACGATCTGCAAAATCGCCTATGGTATTGATAATTTGCGTATATCCAGGCACTGAGCGGCGGATCATGTCACTGAATACGCCTGCTACACGGTTATCAAACTGGAAATCGCTAATATGCTCGCTCGCTTGAGCGTAGATAGTGTCTTGAGAAACGTTCATCTGAGATTTTTCATGGGAATTCAACTGCGCATTTTAACGAATCAGAGCGATTAGCAGCAAGTATCATGCTAGTAATTTGCGATAAATTTTTGTCTAATACTTAATAGATAACAAAATCGTTACATGTACATCAAGTACTAAGGGCTCAACTTGAAGTTTGTGATCCACTTAATTGTGATCTTGTGCAGCTGTTTTTTGGGTATAACGGGGCAGGCAAGTCCGTTGTCCTCTGAGCCATTAATCATCGTTATGGGTGAGGATAGCTTTCCCTATCAATATGTCGACAACGATGGCGAGCCGACTGGATTACTGGTTGATTTATGGAAAGAGTGGGCTAAACACAGCCATACCCAAGTTGTTTTTGTGGCGCGCCACTGGCACGAGTCCCTTGATCAACTGCGGCAAGGTAAGGCGCAAGTACATATCGGCATGGGGAAAACCCCAGAGCGAGAGCAAGAATTTGATTTTACGGTGCCCATTGCGGATGTGGGCACTTTTTTGTATTTGCATAAATCCTTGCAGGGCAAAAAATCCATCAAAGAACTGATCCCCTTTCAAATTGGTGTGGTAGCGGCTTCATCCCATGAAGCGGAATTACATCGTATCGAACCGCAGCTTGTGTTTAAACGCTACGAAAGTCGTGAGAAATTATTGGCAGGGGTCGCCGCGGGCGAGATCGTAGTCTTTGCGGGGTTAGAAGGCTATTTGAAAGATCCCGACTCATCCCAAGAGATTGCCGCAAACTTTCCCAATACTGCCCGCCTTCAAATTAAGGCGATGCAGTTTGTACCCGCAGTTCAAAAGGGCAATCTTGCATTAGTCGATAAGATCAATAAAGGTTTCACTGCGCTCGATGTGCACTTTATTCAGCAAACGGAGCGACGTTGGCTTGGCTATCAACGTCAACAAGCTGGACTCGTTATTTCGATGCAACTGGGCGTCGAGCCTTTTGTGGACTTAGGGGTCGATGGTTTACCCCATGGTTTGTATGTGGACATGTGGCAGCTTTGGTCTGAGAAAACGGGTATTGCCGTTGATTTTATTTCTGGTGATATGAACTCCAGCGTGGACGATGTTCGTCGCGGTCTCGCCGATGCCCACATAGGTTATCCTGAAAGTGATGATGTTAAAACGGGCCTTACTCAGGCTTGGCATTTATATACGGTGAAGAGTCGACTCTTTCTCTATCAGCAACAGTTAATCGATTTAGACAGCTTAAAAGGTAAACGTATTGGTGTGGTGCCGACAGCGCCTTATTTGGTGGAGTTGCGTAAAGCATTACCCCAAGTGTCACTGCGTTATTACGACAGTATGGATGCCATGGTGGCGGGGGCGAGGTCTGGAGAAGTTGTCGGTTTTATCGCCGCGGGTGCATGGACATCCCATTATTTACTGCTCAATAAAGGCTGGTCTGACTTTAGCCAGTATCCTGATCTCGAATTTAGCACCAACATTTATGTGCTGACCCGTAGCGATGATGCTGGCCTTACACAGAGGATAGCCAATGGGTTTAACAGTATTAGCAATCAAGAATTTGCTGAGATTGAACATAAATGGATGCTCAATCCTAAAGATCATGTTTTTACCCAAGCTGAGCGCCATGTCAGCCTAAGCCCCGCAGAACAGGCCTATGTGGAAAGTGTAGGCGAACTCAAAGTCGGTTATTTAAAGCAATGGCCACCGATGGAGTTTATGGATGAACAGGGTGAGTTTGCGGGGATCAATAGCGATATCGTCAAATTGCTCAAGGAACAACTCAAACTTAAGCTCACGCCCGTTGCCTTTGATGATTGGCATTCGTTAATCGAGGCGTTGCAAAAGGGCGAGGTGAGTTTAGCCGGCAGTGTCGCGCAAACGGCGGAGCGCCAGCAGCGTTTAGCGTTTAGTGAAGCCTATTGGCCATCGCCGTGGGCCTTAGTATCGCAACTGGAACAAGTCTCGGTTTTTAATATTGCTCAGCTCGCAGGTCAAAGGGTAGCTGTGGTTGAGGGATATCATTTGGTGGCGCAATTGATGAGTCTGGAGCCTTCGCTCAAGTTAGTCATAGTGCCAAATACGCAGGCCGGATTAGCGGCCGTGACGAATGGCAATGCGGATGTGTTTATCGATAAAGTGGTGACTTTAGCTTCTGAGCTTAAAACCAGCCACTATCCGACACTGAAAATGTCGCTGCTCAGTGATCTCGCCGATCAGCATAGTCATATTGGTGTTTATCCTCAATTTGCGCCGCTGGTGCCGCTGATTAACAAAGCCTTAGCCTTGATTGACGCTCAGCATCAGCAAAAAATATATACGCGCTGGGTGTCATTTTCAGTGGCGACAGAGAGCGCTAAATATCTGCAATGGCTGCGTTATATCGTGTTTGGCGTGATAATCTTGTGCTTAGTGATGGTGGCGGTGTTATTAGTGAATCGCCGCTTAAATCGTGAGATCACCCAGCGATTGGTGGCAGAAAAACGTTTGTTGCATGTGGCTAATCATGATGCTTTAACTCAGTTGCCCAATCGTGCCTTACTTGATGACAGACTAACCCAAGCTTTGCTATCTCATCGCAGAGAACAGGCACATTTCGCTTTGTTATTCATCGATCTCGATGGTTTTAAACAAATCAATGACCAACACGGTCATCCCATTGGCGATGAATTACTGGTACTGGTCGCCCAAAAGTTAACCAAGGTTATCCGTGGCTCAGATACCGTTGCGCGATTTGGCGGCGATGAGTTTGTTATCCTGCTAAATCGTGTGCAAGATCTCGATGCTGCAACCCAAGTTGCTGATAATATTCTACAGGCACTGTCGAGCCCTTTGCTTATTCAAGGCGTCAGTGTCAGCATCGCCGTTAGTATCGGCGTGGTGATTTACCCCCGCGATGGTGACACAGCGATAGGTTTGTTGAAAAAAGCCGATCAGCTGATGTACCAAGCAAAAAGTAGCGGCGGGCGTTGTTATCGCTCAGCTTGATGTTTTTTTGAACGCTCATGCTCAGATAGTGCGTTCGCCTCTAGTCAAGGGCGTAAAACTGTTTGATACTTCACCGCCTAAGTGTGAAGTACTTTGGTAATCGGCATTATTTTACTATAATGCCGCTTTTATCTCGTTTTGATTATTTCCAAAGCACCGGTTTCCGGATAAAGGATAGAGTTAGATGCGCAGTCATTATTGTGGAGACGTCAATAAGTCTCACGTTGGACAAGAAGTTACCTTGGTAGGTTGGGTTAATCGTAGCCGTGATTTGGGTGGCGTTGTCTTTTTAGATTTAAGAGACAGAGAAGGTCTCATCCAAGTGGTCTATGATCCAGACTTACCTGAGGTGTTCAATGTCGCCAGCACGCTGCGCGCCGAATTTTGCGTTCAGGTCAAAGGCTTAGTTCGTGCCCGTCCTGATAGCCAAGTCAATGGTCAAATGAAGACGGGTGAGATTGAAGTCTTAGGTCAAGCCTTGACGATTATCAACGCTGCCGATCCACTGCCATTGAGCATGGATAACTACCAGAACAACAGCGAAGAGCAACGTCTTAAGTATCGTTACTTAGATTTACGTCGTCCAGAAATGGCGCAGCGATTAATTTTCCGCGCTAAAGTGACCAGTTCTGTGCGTCGTTTCCTCGATTCAAACGGTTTCTTAGACATAGAAACCCCGATCCTGACCAAGGCAACCCCAGAAGGTGCCCGCGATTATTTAGTACCAAGCCGTACTTATAAAGGTCAGTTCTTTGCCTTGCCACAATCGCCACAGCTGTTTAAACAGTTGCTGATGATGTCAGGCTTTGATCGTTACTATCAAATCGTAAAATGCTTCCGTGATGAAGACTTACGTGCCGACCGTCAGCCAGAATTCACCCAAATCGATATCGAAACGTCTTTCATGAGCTCTGAGCAAGTGATGGCGAAAACCGAAGAGATGATGCGTGGTCTGTTCCTTGAAATGCTGAACGTCGATCTTGGCGAGTTCCCGCGCATGACTTACAACGAAGCGATGCGTCGTTTTGGTTCAGATAAGCCAGATTTACGTAACCCATTAGAGCTGGTGGACATTGCCGATTTACTCAAAGAAGTCGAATTTGCGGTATTCTCTGGTCCTGCGAACGATGAAGAAGGCCGTGTTGCTGCACTGCGTATTCCGGGCGGCGCTGCGCTGTCTCGTAAGCAAATAGATGATTACACGAAGTTTGTTGGCATTTATGGTGCTAAAGGCTTAGCGTGGATGAAGATTAATGACCTAAGCCTTGGCTTAGAAGGCATTCAATCACCGGTACTGAAATTCTTAAACGAAAGCATAGTCAATGAAATCGTGAGCCGCACTGGCGCGCAAACTGGTGACATTATCCTGTTTGGTGCAGATCAGGCGACTGTGGTTGCCGAATCTATGGGCGCACTGCGTCTTAAAGCGGGCGAAGATTTCAACTTATTACAAGGTGAATGGCGTCCACTGTGGGTAGTTGACTTCCCAATGTTTGAGAAAATCAACGGCAACTTCCACGCGGTTCACCATCCGTTCACCGCACCGCGCGGCGTAACGGCAGCTGAACTTGAAGCTAACCCAGCTAATCGCGTTTCTGATGCCTACGATATGGTATTAAACGGCTGCGAATTAGGCGGTGGTTCGGTGCGTATCCACAACCAAGAAATGCAGTCTGCGGTATTCCGTATTCTGGGCATTACCGACGAAGAAGCTAAAGAGAAGTTCGGCTTCCTGTTAGAAGCGCTGCGTTACGGCACACCGCCACATGCAGGTTTAGCGTTTGGTTTAGACCGCATCATCATGCTGATGACAGGCGCAAGTTCAATCCGTGATGTGATGGCGTTCCCGAAAACCACTACAGCCGCTTGCCCGCTGACTAACGCGCCTGGTTTTGCCAATCCGCAGCAGTTAGCTGAACTTGGCATTGCCGTGGTTGAGAAAGCCGTTAAAACGGAAGACTGATCTTTTGTAAGAGGGCTTTGTAAGGCGACTTTTGTAAATCGACCTTATTCAAATCGACATTATGTAAATCGTTTTAGTGTAAGTCGATTGACGTTAGCCTTGTCAGTTATTTTTTGTCGTACCGAAAACCGAGGCATGAGCCTCGGTTTGTTTTAGTGAACCGTCATTCCACTGCTTATCAATATCTGTTAGTTCAATCCTTTAAGTAAATAGCCGTTATTTAGTCTCATTCCACCTTCGGCTCTTGATAAGCTTTGTGATGGCACCTAGATGATATCTAAGTAGAGGAGACTTCCCATGGCAGGTCACAGTAAATGGGCCAACATTAAGCACCGTAAAGCGGCTCAAGATGCTAAACGCGGTAAACTCTTTACTAAATTCATTCGCGAGTTAACCGTTGCAGCCCGTGAAGGTGGCTCAGATCCCGACTCCAATCCACGATTACGTGTCGCCATCGATAAAGCCCTCGGTGGTAATATGACCCGAGACACGGTTGAGCGTGCGATTAAACGCGGCGCCGGTGAATTAGAAGGCCAGCAACTCGAAACCATTCTCTATGAAGGTTATGGCCCAGGCGGCACCGCTGTGATGGTTGAAACCATGACGGACAATCGTAATCGTACTGTGAGTGGTGTACGTAATGCGTTTAGTAAATCGGGCGGTAACTTAGGCACGGATGGGTCGGTTTCTTATCTGTTCACTAAGCGTGGGGTGTTATCCTATGCGCCGGGAACCGATGAAGATGCATTGATGGAAGTGGCGCTTGAAGCGGGCGCGGAAGATATTGTCAGCTATGATGATGGTGCTGTGGATGTGTTTACTGATCCCGTTGATTTCTATACGGTGAAAGAGGCGCTCGATAACGCCCATTTTGTGGCGGATAATGCCGAAATCGCGATGATAGCCTCGACGAAAGCTGAGCTTGATCTAGAAACCGCCGAAAAATTTATGCGCCTTATCGACACCCTTGAAGATCACGATGATGTGCAAGAGGTGTATCATAATGCGGAAATCTCCGATGATGTGATGGCAAGCCTAGGCTAGATTGACTGTGAGCTGAATTGGGGCGTCAATTGATGCCCATTTCAGCTCGCAAACGCTAACGTAGGAACAGGGACGCAAATGTAGATCCCAAATAAGGTATTGAATGGCAATTATTTTAGGTGTTGACCCAGGTTCACGGATCACAGGCTACGGCGTGATCCAATGTCAGGGACGGCATCAGATTTACCTCGGCAGTGGCTGTATTCGCACTTCGTCTGAAGAGCTTCCTGGTAGGCTAAAGCAAATTTTTGATGGGATCACTGAGATTATTCGTCAGTATCAACCGGACGAATTTGCGATTGAGCGCGTATTTATGGCAAAAAATGCCGATTCTGCGCTCAAGTTAGGCCAAGCACGCGGCGCGGCCATTGTTGCTGCCACAGTCGCCAATTTACCTGTGGCCGAATACAGTGCGACTCAAATTAAGAGCGCAGTCGTGGGTACGGGGCGAGCACAGAAAGCCCAAGTACAACACATGATCCAACAACTACTTAAATTACCCGCAGCCCCACAAGCTGACGCCGCAGATGCACTCGGAGTTGCTGTGTGTCATTATCACACCAGCCAGAGTTTAATTGCATTGAGTGGCCGGGCAACGGCAAGAACATACGGACGGTACAGATGATAGGTCGTTTACGGGGCGTGCTCGTTGAGAAACAAGCACCAGAAATTTTGATCGATGTTAACGGTGTTGGTTACGAGTTGCAGATGCCGCTTACTAGCTTTTATGAGCTGCCTGAAGTTAATCATGAAACTATGGTCTACACCCACTTTGTGGTGCGTGAAGATGCACAGCTTCTCTATGGTTTTATCACTAAGCAGGAAAGGGCGTTATTTCGCTTACTGATCAAGACCAATGGTGTCGGTCCCAAGCTTGCTTTGACCATTTTATCAGGCATGACAGCCGCAGAATTTGTGGGTTGCGTTGAGCGCGATGATATAGTGACCTTAGTGAAATTACCCGGTGTTGGCAAGAAGACCGCCGAGCGGTTACTGGTAGAAATGCGCGATAAGCTCAAGAGCTTGATGGAAGCCTCAGCAGGCTCAGAGCGTGAGTTCGTGCTGCAATCCAATTACTCACCCGCACCGACAGTCAATAGCGCCGAAGAAGATGCTATTTCAGCTTTAATTTCGCTGGGTTATAAACCACCGCAGGCGAGCAAATCGGTTTCTGCAGCCTACAAAGAGGGCATGGATTCAGAAACCCTGATCAAAGCCGCCCTTAAATCGATGCTTTAATTGAACAATGATGATAATTAAGATGAAAGCTGCGATAAGGAATAACAATGATTGAGGCAGACAGACTCATCCAGCCGCAGATCCAAGCTCAAGATGAATCCATCGACAGGGCAATGCGCCCTAAAATGCTCGATGAATACACGGGTCAAGATGACACTCGGGCACAGCTTAAGGTGTTTATTCAAGCGGCAAAGAATCGTAATGAAGCCTTAGATCATATGTTGATTTACGGTCCGCCGGGATTGGGTAAAACCACCTTAGCCATGATTGTTGCGAACGAGATGGGGGTGAACATTAAATCCACCTCGGGGCCTGTGCTGGAAAAAGCGGGCGATCTCGCCGCACTTTTGACCAATCTCGAATCCGGTGATGTGTTATTCATCGATGAAATCCACCGATTAAGCCCTGTGGTGGAGGAGATTTTGTATCCAGCGATGGAAGATTATCAGCTGGATATCATGATAGGTGAAGGGCCGGCAGCGCGCTCTATCAAGCTTGATTTACCGCCGTTTACTCTAGTGGGTGCGACAACACGGGCAGGAGCTTTGACTTCACCACTTCGGGCGCGTTTTGGGATCCCGCTACGGCTTGAATTCTATAACATCAAAGATTTAAGCACCATAGTCACGCGTTCGGCGCAGGTGATGGAACTGGATATTGATGCTGAAGGTGCATTTGAAATCGCACGCCGTTCACGTGGTACACCGCGGATAGCTAACCGACTGCTTCGCCGCGTGCGGGATTACGCGCAGGTGAAGCATGATGGCGCTGTCACTAAGTTTGTTGCCGACCATGCACTTGACTTGCTGGATGTTGATAATGAAGGTTTCGATTATATGGACCGCAAGTTACTACTCGCCATTATCGATAAGTTTATGGGTGGCCCAGTTGGACTCGATAACTTAGCCGCAGCCATAGGCGAAGAGCGCGAAACCATTGAAGATGTGCTAGAGCCATTTTTGATCCAGCAAGGCTTTATCCAACGTACACCCCGCGGCCGTATTGCAACCGCACGGGCATATCAACATTTTGAGTTGATCAAACCCGAGTAATCATCATTTTGATGATACAGACTATAAGAGGCGACCTAAGTGGTCGCTTTTTTTATAAAGAAAATTTGTCCTTGAATGTGGTCCGTATGAGATGTAAGTCATTTATTTAAGAATAAGAAACAGGGAGTGTTTAGAGGGATTGGAAGCTAATACTTATATTTAAAATTAATATGCAAGATCAGTAACAAATAGTCATTTCAAAGACGTGTAGAATTATTTGTACCTTAATTGTTAAACCATAATTTTAGACGTTGTTAAAATGCATAATTAGCACAATTGATACATAGTGTATCTCTGTTTTAATGCAATTTATCTATGTTTATCGGTATTTTAGCGCTTTGGCTATCTGTGGATATTGCTAGATATGCAGATTTAACAATAGTTAATCAATACACTGTTCTTCTAGATAACTTTAATAAGGATTAAAAAGTGTGATCCAAATCACATTTTTTAATGTGCAAAATGTTGCATTTATGTTTCTTATTAACAGTCTTAAAGTCTGTTTAATATCCATATCGTGGTGATTAACTCTGTATAAGTGTGGTAAATAAGGGTATTAAAAAATAGTGTTCAAATTAATTAACTAAGTAAATCACAATAATTAACAATTTGTTTTTATTGGTTAAAAATTTGAGCATTGACGGAGTTAAAGTGAATCCTCAGTATCAGGTGCAACACTAGTACAGCAATAGCTGTACAAGCTGTAAGCATAAAAATAATAGTAAGATCTAGGGAGCATTCATACATGATCAAAAGAACTAAAGTAGCGTCAGCTATTAACTTAGCTATCGTTGCATCTATCACTACTGGTGCATTTGTTACGTCAAGCGCATTTGCTGCTGAAGAAAAAGCAAAAGTTGAACGTATTGAAGTGACAGGTTCACGCATTCAACGCCAAGATATGGAAACAGCATCTCCTGTGACCGTTATTGATGCTGCTGCGATTAAAGCGGAAGGTTTTACTTCTGTTGACCAAATGCTGCAAGTACAGACTTCGATGGCGGGTGCGGCAATTGGTTCAACAACAAACAACGGTGCAGACGGTGTTGCACAAGTTGATTTACGTGGCATGGGTTCACAACGTACGCTTGTGTTATTAAACGGTCGCCGCATGGTGAACTCTGGTTCCGGTGCTAACAGCTCTGTGGATTTGAACTCTATTCCAGTCGCTATGATTGCACGTGTTGAAATTCTGAAAGACGGCGCTTCAGCTGTTTACGGTTCTGATGCGATTGCTGGTGTAGTGAATATTATCACTAAGAAAGACTTTGAAGGTTTCCAGCTCGATTTTAACGGTAGTGGCACTGACAAGGGTGACGGTAAAAATGGCGACGTAAGTGCACTATACGGTTTCAATACCGATGGTGGTAATTACACCTTTGGTGCTGCTTTTTCTGACCGTCGTGGCGTGATCCAAGGTGACCGTGATTGGACTGAACCTGGTGCAAGTTCATTTATCCCTGAAGGTACTTTAGGCGGCAAGATTAAAGATGCCAATGGCAACTGGGTAGACCGTTCATACGGTTATGATTTTACCCAAGATAGTTACTATCAAACACCAAGTGAACGTCGTAGTTTATTTGCTAACATGACTCAAGAGTTAGGTAATGATGTTGTGTTAACTGCAGATGCTATTTATACCAACCGTCGTTCTAACCAGCAAATGGCTGCTCAACCCGCTGATCTTATGCTAAATGTTTGCGGCGCGGCGGGCGTTCCAGCCGGAGCTCCATGTGTAACGCTTGATAGCGGCATGATCGCAGCAGGTATTAAAGCCGATGATAAGGGTTTAGTTAACTATCGTCGCCGGACTAACGATGTAGGTCCTCGTATTTATACTCAGGATACTGATACTTGGCGTTTATCAGGTGGTTTAGCGGGCACCTTAGATGTTCATACTGGTATGAACTGGGATGTAACCTACACCTATGGTAAAAACCAAGCTAAAACTGCAGTAGATAATTCTATCAATGCATCAGATATGCTTGATTCGATCTATGCAAATCCTAATGCATGGTTTAGTGGCACCCCATTAACACAGCAAATGATTAACGAAATCGGTTATTCAGAGCAAGCAAATGGTGGTAATGAGCAACAAACACTTTCTGCTGGTTTAAATGGCGAATTGTTTGATTTAAAAGCAGGTGCCGTTGGCTTTGCGATTGGTGCGGAATATCGTCGTGAAAGTGGTTTTTATAATCCTGATCCTGTAGTTGTTGCTGGTGAAAGTACTGCTGCTCAACAAGACCCGACTGATGGTAACTATAACGTTATTTCTATTTTCCAAGAAGTAAGTGTGCCTTTCACTGAGAAATTAACGGGTGAATTTGCGCTACGTTTAGATGATTACTCTACTTTTGGTAAAGCAACCACTTGGAAGATTGGCTTAACTTATGCTGCAACGGATGAGTTAATGGTTCGTGGTGTAGCGGCTACTGGTTTCCGTGCTCCAAGTGTTGCTGAATTGTATGGTGGTAACTCAGGTTCGTTTGATTATTTAGATGATCCATGGGGCAATGCTCAAGATCCACAAATTTTAGTAAATCGTACATCAGATCCAGATTTAAAGCCTGAAGAATCAGAGTCTTATACGGCTGGTTTAGTGTATTCGCCAAGCTATCTTGATGGT
Source organism: Shewanella sp. ISTPL2 (assembly GCF_013283205.1). Lineage (NCBI taxonomy): Bacteria > Pseudomonadati > Pseudomonadota > Gammaproteobacteria > Alteromonadales > Shewanellaceae > Shewanella > Shewanella sp. ISTPL2. Next base: position 2,154,120 of record NZ_JAAPAV010000001.1, read on the forward strand.
ATGTCTGTGACTTTGGATTACTGGAGTTTCAAAGTTGATAACGCGATTGCGCGTATGGACACTCAAGCAGGTCTAGATGCATGTCATAGATTCCAAGTAGATGGCGATGCAACAGGTGCAGCATCTTGTGAAATTTTCAATATCGGCGCTAATGGCGATTTAGATAATTTAACGAATGCTTTAACTAACGTGGGTACACAAGACACGAGTGGTGTAGATTTCAACTTAGCCTACAGCTTTGAGCTTATTGGTTTAGATTGGAAACTAAACAATGACACAACTTACTTAGTTAACTTCGAGCAGGATGGTGAAAGCTATACTGGTACTATTGATGGTAACTTTGGTGCTTATGCCCGAGTTCGTAACAACTTTAGCTTGTCAGCGGGTCAAGATGATTGGAGTGTTATGTACTTCAATCGTTATATCGGCGGAATGACAGATCTAGCTCAAGGTACTGATGTAGACTCAATTTTGTACCATAACATTTCTGGTACTTATCATATCAATGATATGACGACTGTCAGTTTAGGCGTTAAGAATTTCACTGATGAAAAACCAGTTACTGTTTCTAACGGTAGCGATGGTGGTACAGTTCCACAAGTATATGACACAGTCGGCCGCGTGATTTACGGTGGTGTAACTGTTAAATTCTAAGCTAAGTTCAGACTCTTAGTTTCTAAAAAGCGCCTTAGGGCGCTTTTTTATTGGGAGTTTATGAGATGATTTTAGAGTCGCTAATCATCAGTTGATTGGTTGTTAATATCGTATTTTGTTCACAGTTTTCAACATCACACATCTTAACGAATGTAATAGCGCTAGAGTCGTCTCGATTCGCATGGTAATATAAATGATATAGATTCTCGTTTGGGCTTTAAGGATGAGTAAAATACTCTTGGTCGATGATGATCCATTGTTTAGCGTTTGGTTAGCTGATGCCCTATGTACGCAAGGGCATGAGGTTAAGTGTGCGGTTAATGGCATCGAGGGTCTGGCATGCATTGAAAGTTTTGCTCCAGACATCATAGTGCTTGATTTAGTGATGCCACAGATGAATGGATTTGAGTTGCTAAAAGCGCGTGAATGTTCAACGCCGGTACTGATGATCTCAGCACGTGATAATGAAGATGATCGCATCACTGGTTATGAATTGGGAGCAGATGATTTTCTGAGTAAGCCGTTTAGCATAAAAGAGATTTTTGTCCGCTTACGAGCCTTAGAGCGGCGTCTCTGTGCTGGTCACTCTCACTCGCCGCAAATGGCGACTGTGGCGGCTAAAGTGATTAACTTCGATGAAATGAGTTATAGGATCACTATTGGCACCCGCTATGTCGATTTGACCCAAACCGAGTTTAAATTATTTAAATATCTTTTTGAAAGAAAAGGCCAAGTCATCACTAAGCAAGAGTTGCAGCGCTCAGTGCTACAGAAAGATTTGGGCCGATTTGACCGTAATCTGGACATGCACATTAGTAACACTCGCCGCAAGCTAGCCAATATCAGTTTGCCGCGTAACTTGATTAATACAGTACGAGGCCAAGGTTATAGTTTTATGGTCTAATATCTTCATTAACTTATAGTGAAAGGCTCATTTTTTGTGGATTTTAGGCGTGTTAACTGGTCAATTAAAGGCCGATTGCAAGTGTCTTGACTGAATTTAATGGCTTTCGTTTTCCCCTTGGGATGTTTTGGTTTATTCTATCGGCCATATAATAAAATGTGCCGTGTGCTATCTGTCGCACGCCATTAAATTGCCCTTAGTTTTAACAACCTATTAGGAATCATTATGCGGATCAGTGCCAACTTTGATGGCGGAAATATCCAAGTCGTCAATCTTGATAATAAAGACGATATTCAACTTGCTATCCGCCCTGATGCGGGTGGTGAGTTTTATCAATGGTTCAATTTTCGATTTGAAGGTGAGGTGGGTAACCATTACACCTTGAATATTATCAATGCGGGAACCGCTTCTTATACCAAGGGATGGGAAGATTATCAGGCGGTGGCCAGTTATGATCGCCAGCATTGGTTCCGTATTCCGACTCAATATCAAGACGGTAAACTGAGCATTAGCATAGAGTTAGATTGCGATGCTATTCAAATCGCTTACTTTGCACCCTACAGCTATGAGCGTCATTTAGATTTACTCAGCGGCGCCCAGTTACACCCAGATGTCAATTTAGAGCATTTAGGCCTGACCTTAGATGGCCGCGATATTACTCTGATGAAAGTAGGGAATGGCGATCCTTCTAAACGCAATATTTGGATCACCGCCAGACAACATCCGGGTGAAACGATGGCTGAATGGTTAGTTGAAGGCCTAGTGAATCGTTTACTCGATAATGACTGTCCCACGGCAAAGGCGCTGCTTGATAAGGCCAATTTCTATATAGTGCCCAACATGAATCCCGATGGCAGTGTCAGAGGTCATCTGCGCACTAACGCGATTGGGATTAATCTAAACCGCGAGTGGCAAACACCGAGTTTAGAAAAAAGCCCTGAGGTATATCACGTCGTCAACAAGATGCAGCAAACGGGTGTTGACCTGTTTTATGATGTGCATGGTGATGAAGGCTTACCTTATGTGTTTCTAGCGGGTTGTGAAGGCGTCCCCGCTTATAATGATAAACTCGCGCAGCTGCAAGCGGACTTTAGTCAAGCATTGACCTTAGCCAGTGCCGATTTTCAAACTCAGTATGGGTATGATAAAGATGAGCCCGGTCAAGCGAATCTGACCGTAGCGTCTAATTGGGTTGCCCAGACCTTCAAGTGTTTATCAAATACCCTTGAGATGCCGTTTAAAGACAATAACAATCTGGCCGATCCTTTTGTGGGTTGGTCACCAGAACGCAGTATTTATTTAGGTGAAGCATCGCTAATTGCCATGCTCGCCGTTGTTGATAAGTTACGTTAGGGCGAGGCTGATATGGCATTAATTGAATGTCCGGTGTGTCGTAAACGTATGTCGAGCAAAGCGTCTTCATGCCCCCATTGCCAAGCAAAAACCGATGGCGACAATGAGTCCTTATCGCGCATTAGTCATATTCAAAAGTCCAGCAGCTTAATGAATCAGAGTTTCGTTGCTATGACCTTGTTCATTGCTGGTGTGGTGATTTGGTTTTGGGGTGGGGAACCCGCCGAAGGTATGCGTGCGAATATCGCCGGAATATGCTTTGTGTTTGGTTTTGTAGGTTATCTCATTACACGAGTCAGAATCGTGTTACATAAGCGGAAAAGTGTATGACGGATATCAATCAAGTGATCGATCAAATGCCTATTGAAGTCTATGAAAGGCTTCGCAGTGCTGCTGAGTTGGGTAAGTGGGAGGATGGCACTGTGTTGAGTGAGACTCAGCGTGAATCGACTCTGCAGGTGGTGATGTTGTATCAAGCGCGTAAGCTTGAGCAAACAGAGCATTTCACTATTGCATCTGACGGTAAAATAAATGAGCTGTCTAAGGCCGAGCTGAAAAAGCAATTCCGTGGTGAGCCAATTGCTGGGTTTAAAGCACAGGATTTATAATTTCTGACTGTCCACGCAGATCGGCTTGTAAGGTGTGCTTTATTAGGAATTCGGCGTAAGTCTGAGGTTGGCAAGGGGAATTAGCATTTTATCTTTTGTTAGTGATATCAATGCTAATATTGATTTGATATCAAATAACTTCAATGCAAATCTTGATCTGCAAAAGTCTTAAAATAAACACTCATTTAGTGTTTTTAAGTCTGAGCTAAAATCTAGTCTGAGTTTAAATCAAAAAAGCCCATCAAATATGGGCTTTTTTGTTGCTAGCGTTTGAGGGCAACAAACAGATTAGAAGACTATATCTTTAATCTATGCTCAGTTCACCGACTAGATTTTGCAACATGGCCGCTTTTATCTCAGCTGGTTGCAAATTTTTAGATAGCAAATAATGCAGTTTTGCTAAGGCCGCTTCTATGGTCATATCGGCGCCACTGATCACGCCTGCTTTGGCTAATGCATTGCCTGTGGCGTAGCCGCCCATATTCACCTTACCTTGGAAACATTGGGTTAGATTCACCAGCACTATGCCACGTTCATCTGCTTGCCTTAAGGTTTTGAGTAAGGCGGCATCCTGCGGTGCGTTACCCACACCAAATGTCAGCAGTATGAGGGCTTTAACTGGCTGTTGCAGAATGTTCTCAAAAATCTGTGTCGATATCCCAGGATACAAGGTCACCACACCGACAGGTTGTGGGCTGATATGAGCGACTTCTAATGGGGTATCGTTGGCTACCGTGATTTTGCCTGCGCGTAGATTGATTTTGATCCCCGCCTCAAGCAGTAGTGGGAAGTTGGGTGAGGCGAAAGCATCGAAACCGTCGGCATGGGCCTTAGTCGAGCGATTACCCCTAAAGAGTTTGTTATTGAAGAATAAACACACTTCAGCGACTGGATAATTCGCCGCTATATAGAGTGAGTTCAATAAATTGGTTTGGCCGTCTGAGCGTAGCTGGGCGAGGGGAATTTGCGAGCCCGTCACTATCACAGGTTTTGACAAGCCTTGCAGCATAAATGACAGTGCCGAAGCCGTGTACGCCATGGTATCTGTGCCGTGAAGGATCACAAAGCCATCGTACTTATCGTAATTGGCTTGTATATCGTCGGCGATCATCTGCCAATCGGTTGGTGCCATATTGGAAGAGTCGATAAGCGGGCAGTATTCGTGGATGACGAATGCCGGCATTTCTTCATGGTAAAACTCAGGCATAGATTGTACGCACTGAGTTAGGAATCCCGCGACGGGGACAAAGCCGTTATCGGTCTTTTGCATACCGATGGTGCCGCCAGTATAGGCAACATAAATGGAGCGTTTAGTCATTCTTGTCGTTTTCTTAGCTTCAAGTGGCCGAATTATACGATTTTACTGACATAAACCCAATAAAAAAGCCCGGAGATCCGGGCTTTGTCTTTGTCATCATCTTGAAGTTGCGAGCTGCAACCTAGACGCTGGCAGATTTAGTTCATCATATTGCAAGTATCACAGTAGATGTAGACGTTATTTGGATCATCAAAAGAGGTTAACGTTTTCAAACTGCTAGTCCACTGTTGTAGCATTTGCTCTAACATCGATGACTGACTTAGTGAGGCGGGCAGGTAGCTCGATACTGAGGCAAACATCTGCTGCATGAATTTTTGTTCGGGTGTCAGCTCTTGTTCGATGACGCGGGTGTCAAATAGCGTCATATCCGCGAGTTTAGCGGCTTTAGCAATCGCCTCATCTAAATCACCCAGTTCATCGACTAAGCCAAGCTCAAGAGCCTTTTTACCGCTCCACACACGGCCCTGAGCAATCTTATCGACTTGTTCTATGGTCATCTTACGTTCTTTAGCGACCAGGGAGATAAAGTCCGAATAGCCGCGTTCAATATGACGTTGGATAATTGCTTCAATCTGGGGGGAAAGTGTGCGGGTAACAGATAATCCTGCCCATTCTGAGGTCGATACGCCATCGGTATGCACGCCTATACTGGCCAATGAATCTTCAAAGGTAGTGATCATACCAAAGATCCCAATCGAACCCGTGAGTGTTGTTGGTGTTGCGAAGATATAGTCGGCACTGGCTGAAATCCAGTAACCACCGGATGCGGCTAAACTGCCCATGCTCACAACCACGGGTTTACCTGCTGCTTTAAGTGCCAGTAATTCTTGACGAATTTGCTCAGAGGCAAAGGCGCTACCGCCAGGGCTATCAACGCGTAATACTAAGGCTTTAATGTGCTTATCAAAACGTGCCTTACGTAGCAGCTCGGCGGTGCTTTCGCCGCCAATTTGGCCCGCAGGTTGAGTGCCGTTCAAAATGGTGCCACTTGCCACAATAATACCAACACTGTCTTGCTCTACAAAGTTGGGTAATGGCGTCACTAAGGTCAAGTAATCATAAAAACTGACTTGCTTGAAACTGTCACCACTGCTGGCTTTTCCTACGGTTTCTAGCATGGTTTTACGAAAATCTTCTGTAGTCGCTAGGTTATCAACCCATTTCATGTTGATTGCCATTGTGGCTGAATCGCCATTGGCTTTATCGAGTTCTGCCAAATAAGTGGTTGCGTCGGGCACCAGAGAATTCGGTTCGATATTACGATTGCCTGCAACCGTTTGTGTGTAGCTTTGCCATACATCGACTAACAGTGCACTACTGGCTTCCCGCGCAGCATCTGACATATCGTCACGTATGTAGGGTTCAACCGCAGATTTAAAGGTCCCCACGCGGAAAATATGCGCTTTGACTTTGAGTTTTTCTAAGGCCGATTTGAAATATTGGTTGTACATACTCAGGCCATCAAGCGAGACACCGCCTTGGGGATTGAGGTAAATGGTGTCGGCAAAACTGGCGAGGAAATATTGATTTTGCTCGTAGTAGTTGCCGATGGCGATGACTTTTTTACCGCTCTCTTTAAAGCGATTGAGTGCATTACCGATAGATTGTAGTTTGCTGATCCCAGCACGTTTAAGATCGACCAGATCGAGCACTAGTACGCTAATGCGTTGATCTTGCGCTGCATTGTCAATGACATAAAGTACATCGGTGAGTAGGATTTCACCATCGGCGTTGGCATTTTGGCCTTGTTTGAATGCGGCTTCTAAGGGATCGACTTGTTGTTTCTGATCGACAATCGAGCCTGCTAAATTAAGCACCAGTGCCGAATTATCTTCAACTTGGATATCTTCGCTACTGCCAATGGAGATAATGATCGCGGCTAAGAGTCCAAAAAAGATTAGATTGAGGATGAGTTTACGCGTCCCGTTCAGGGTGTGCCAAATAAACAAACATATTCTCTTGAAAAACGATGGGTTAGCGGACATCTGCCACTCCTTTATAAGTCCAATCTGCCAATGCTAACTGAAAATGGCGCTACAGGCTAAACACAATTGTAAAGGATTTTGACTGATGGCCTCGATCCAACGGTTGAGCTTAGATTTGACACAAGGTATGCTGATTTAAATCACTTGTTTTAAAAGGATGTTTGAATGTCGTTTCCCCATTTATTAGAACCCTTAGATCTGGGATTTACCCAGCTCAAAAACCGCGTGCTTATGGGCTCAATGCACACAGGTTTGGAAGAAGAAAAGGGCGGATTTGAGAAACTGGCAGCGTTCTACAAAGAACGCGCTCTGGGCGGTGTGGGTTTGATTGTGACGGGTGGTATTTCCCCCAATCTTCGTGGTCGCCTTACGCCCCATGCCTGTCAGCTGAGTTTTCCTTGGCAAGTGGGTAAGCATCGCGTGGTAACGCAGGCGGTGCATGAGGCTGGCGGTAAGATCTGTATGCAAATTTTGCATGCGGGACGTTATGGCTATCATCCTTTTTCCCAAGCACCGAGCAAGATTAAATCACCCATTACACCTTTTACGCCGTCTGCTATGTCTAGTCGCCAAGTGCGCTCGACCATTAAGGATTACGCCAGCTCCGCCGCCCTTGCCAAGAAAGCGGGTTACGATGGTGTTGAGGTGATGGGCTCTGAAGGATATTTGATCAATCAGTTTGTCAGTGCGCGCACCAACACTCGCACCGATGAATGGGGTGGTGCGTTTGAAAAACGGGCGCAATTCCCGATTGAGATTGTTAACGCGATACGGGCAAAAGTTGGTAAAGATTTCATCATTATCTTCCGTTTATCCATGCTCGATCTGGTGGATAACGGTTCGACTTGGGATGAAGTAGTGCAACTGGCCCAGTGGTTAGAGCAAGCTGGTGTGTCCATTCTAAATACGGGCATTGGCTGGCATGAAGCGCGCGTACCGACCATTGCAACAAGTGTGCCCCGTGGCGCCTTTGCGTGGGTGACGGAAAAGCTCAAACAATCTGTCTCCGTTCCCCTAATTGCGACTAACCGCATTAACACCCCTGAGATTGGTGAGCAGATTGTCGCCTCTGGTCAAGCTGACATGGTGTCGATGGCGCGGCCTTTCCTCGCCGATCCCGAGTTTGTGAATAAGGCTGCGGCGAACACGCCGGAGCTTATCAATACCTGCATTGGCTGTAACCAAGCTTGTCTTGACCATACCTTTTCCCTCAAGCGCGCAACTTGCTTAGTGAATCCTCGCGCCTGTTATGAGACTGAAATCAACTTCTTACCCACAGCCAATAAAAAGCGTATTGCGGTGATGGGGGCAGGCCCTGCGGGCATGGCGTTTTCTGTTTATGCCGCCATGCGTGGCCATGACGTTGTCTTGTTTGAAGCGAAATCTGAGGTGGGTGGTCAGTTTAATCTCGCCCGTAAAATCCCTGGGAAAGAAGAGTTTAACGAGACTATTCGTTATTTCATTAACCAAATTAAGCTGCATAAGGTGGAGCTGAGATTAAACACTCGCCTCGATGCCAGTGTGCTGGCGACGGAAAAGTTTGATGAAGTGGTAATCGCCTCAGGCGTTGTGCCGCGTGATTTAGTCTTACCCGGCTTTGATGACCCACGGGTGGTCGATTATCAAAAAGTGCTCTCGGGTGAAGTGACTGTCGGTAATACGGTGGCCTTGATTGGCGCAGGCGGCATAGGGTTCGATATGGCGCACTTTTTGTGTGAGCGCCAGTCGAGCACCTTGAACCCCGATAAATGGCTACAACAGTGGGGCATAGATAAAACTTACCAGCATGCGGGCGGCCTAACTGAACCCCATTCCGACAATACTGATCATCGTAAGGTGTTTTTACTGCAACGTAAAACGTCGAAGATGGGCAAAGGCTTAGGCAAAACAACAGGCTGGATCCACCGTCTTGTGCTTAAGCAACATGATGTGAAGATGAAAACGGGCGTGAGTTACGACAAGTTTGATGATGCAGGACTGCATATTCGCATGGGTGAAACCGCTGAAGTGCTGGCCGTCGATAATGTTGTTTTGTGTGCTGGGCAAGAATCGAATCGCACGTTAGTAGATGAGATGAAAGCAACGGGCCTGCCTGTGCATCTGATTGGTGGCGTAGATGTCGCGGCAGAGCTTGATGCTAAGCGTGCAATCCGCCAAGGCGCTGAACTGGCAATGCGTTTATAGAAAGTCGATAAGCCTTACGTTTTAAGCGTTAAGTATTCAATTTTAGATCCTGAAAGCCTGAACCTGTGTTCAGGCTTTTTTGTTTTAGGTTTTTTAGTGTGAATGCATTGAAAATAGAGGGAAGGGAAAATAGTGGGTTTTAAAACGTTTGGTATCTAATGGCGCGGATTGAATAAGGCTGTATTGAAAGGGGCTGTTTGTCTTAAAGCTACTCTTTGTTTAAAAGCTCATTTTTGTTTTAAAGCGATTTTGGGTTTTAACGCCACATCTTGTTTAAAGCAGCTTACTGAACAATCGAGTCTTGCCGTTATGAGTCTTCAAACACTGCCTGTTTCTGCGTGCGTGTGTCACTTGCTACATTTTGTGTTTGCTTTGACTTTGCCAAACTGGCTTTATTCTGATTCGATTGACACGAATAGGTGACTACAGCTGCACCTTCAGGTGATAGATCCAGCTCTAAATCTTCGGTTGGTACACAGCAGCAGGGCAAACATTCATCATGTTTGAGTTCGGCTAAGGGTTCGTTTAAGTAGCTGACTTTTCCGCTGATGACGCGTGTTTTGCAGGCACCGCAGAAACCGTTGCGACATTCTGAGAAGATTTTGACTTTTTTGGCTTCGAGCGCTTGCAGCAAAGTGCCTTGTTGCTCGGTAAAGAGCAACACAGGTTGACCTTGAAGGCGCACGATTGGCGCCTTCGCAAACAGATTTTGTGGCCGTTTTTTTGATGTCACTGTTTTAATGCCATTTTGTAACGTCACTTTTAAGTGTCTTATAGATCGAAGTCGAGGAATTCATCACCATCAACCGCGGAGTCGATTTGGCCGACAAGGTATGAAGAGACTTCAACTTCCTGTGGTGCAACTTGCACTGCATCGCTTTCTAACCAGTTTTTCATCCAAGGTAATGGATTGGTAATTTCTGGGTATGGTTGCGGTAGATTCACCGACTTCATGCGTTGATTAGTAATAAACTCAACGTATTGGCACAGGATCTGTTCATTCAAACCTATCATAGAGCCGTCTTTGAACAGGTATTTGGCCCATTCTTTTTCTTGCTCTGCGGCTTTGAAGAATAAATCGAAAGCTTCCTGTTGGCATTCTGCAGCAATTTCACCCATTTCTGGATCGTCTTTACCGCCTTGCATGATGCTTAAAATATGCTGAGTGCTGTTTAAGTGTAAGGCTTCATCACGGGCGATTAAGCGAATGATTTTCGCGTTACCTTCCATGAGCTTACGTTCAGCAAAGGCAAATGAGCACGCAAAGCTAACATAGAAACGAATAGCTTCTAGGGCGTTGACTGACATCATGCACAGGTACAAGGCTTTTTTCAGGGTGCGGGTGTTGACTATGACTTCTTTGCCATCGATAACATGGGTTCCTGCACCGAGTAAATGGAATATCTGAGTCAGTTGGATCAAATGATCGTAATAAGCTGCGATATCGGTCGCACGGCTTAAGATTTCTTTGTTCACGACGATATCGTCAAAGATCACTGAAGGATCGTTAACGATATTGCGAATGATGTGGGTGTATGAGCGCGAGTGAATCGTCTCAGAGAAAGACCAAGTCTCAATCCAGGTTTCTAATTCAGGCAGTGACACCAGCGGCAAAAAGGCCACATTGGGCGAGCGGCCTTGAATCGAGTCGAGTAGGGTTTGGTATTTCAGGTTCGAAATAAAGATGTGTTTTTCATGATCAGGCAATGCACCGTAGTCAATCTTATCGCGACTGACGTCTACTTCTTCCGGGCGCCAAAAGAAAGATAACTGCTTTTCTATCAGTTTTTCGAACACTTCATATTTTTGTTGATCGTAACGCGCCACGTTGACCGATTGACCTAAAAACATAGGTTCACGGGTGGCATCGTTGGGTGTTTGACAGAAGGTAGAGTAGGCCATGGTGCTATTTTTCCAATGGATAGGGATCCACTAAATAGGGATCCCTATAAAACCGTTAACGTTAAAGTTAAAGACTAGATTTTACATGCGCCGCCGGCGCAACCGTCATCTTCTTTCTCTAAATTGGTGATGTCATCGTGTGAATCCGACGCACCATCGCGAGTGTTATGGTAGTAAAGCGTTTTAACACCTAACTTGTAAGCATTGAGCAAATCTTTCAGCAGGGTTTGCATGGGTACTTTACGGCCTTCAAAACGTGAAGGATCGTAGTTAGTGTTAGCCGAAATCGCTTGGTCAACGAACTTCTGCATAATACCCACTAGCTGTAAGTAACCGTCGTTGCTTGGCATTTTCCACAGCAATTCATAGCTATCTTTCAGTGTATCGAAATCGGGTACCACTTGTTTTAGCTGACCGTCTTTGCTCGATTTCACGCTGATAAGGCCACGTGGTGGCTCAATACCATTGGTCGCATTGGAGATTTGCGACGAGGTTTCTGATGGCATTAATGCCGATAGCGTTGAGTTACGCAGGCCATATTCCTTGATATCGCTACGCAGTGATTCCCAGTCTAAGTGCAATGGTTCGGCACAAATTTTATCCAAGTCACGTTTGTAGGTATCGATTGGCAAAATACCTTGAGAGTAAGTGGTCTCGTGGAATAACGGACACGCACCTTGCTCTTTGGCCAAGTTCATTGAGGCTTTCAGTAAATAGTACTGAATCGCTTCGAAGGTTCTGTGGGTTAAAGCGTTCGCGCTACCATCAGAATACTTCATGCCGTTTTTCGCTAAATAGTTAGCGAAGTTGATCACGCCTATGCCTAAGGTACGGCGATTCATCGAGGCGATTTGCGCGGCCTTGATAGGGTAATCTTGATAATCCAATAGATTATCCAGTGCGCGTACGGCGAGGTCGGCTAATGGCTCAATATCAGATAACTCTTTGATAGAACCTAAGTTAAGTGCTGACAGCGTACAAAGCGCGATTTCACCTTCAGGATCATCGATGTTGTTCAATGGTTTAGTCGGCAGGGCGATTTCAAGACACAGGTTAGACTGTCTGATCGGCGCGACTTTTGAATCGAACGGGCTGTGAGTGTTGCAGTGATCCACGTTCTGAATGTAGATACGGCCCGTTGAAGCGCGCTCTTGCATCATCAGTGAAAACAGCTCAACTGCTTTTATCGTTTTCTTACGAATGCTGCTGTCTTGCTCATATTGCACATATAAACGTTCGAATTCGTTTTGATCTTCAAAGAAAGCATCGTACAAGCCAGGTACGTCAGATGGGCTAAATAAACTAATGTTTTCGCCTTTGATCAGACGTTGATACATGACTTTGTTCAGCTGCACACCGTAGTCTAAATGACGGATACGGTTGTCTTCGACGCCGCGGTTATTTTTCAATACCAGCAGAGATTCGACTTCTAAGTGCCAAATAGGGTAGAACAGGGTCGCAGCACCGCCACGCACGCCGCCTTGAGAACACGACTTCACTGCGGTTTGGAAATACTTATAGAAAGGTAAACAACCTGTGTGGAAGGCTTCACCACCACGGATTGGGCTACCTAAGGCGCGAATACGACCGGCGTTAATACCGATACCCGCACGTTGGCTGACGTATTTCACGATAGACGAAGCGGTCGCGTTGATTGAATCTAAGCTGTCACCACATTCGATCAGTACGCAAGAGCTAAACTGACGCGTTGGGGTGCGCACACCGGCCATAATTGGCGTTGGCAGCGACAGTTTAAAAGTTGATACCGCGTCATAGAAATCTTTAACGTATTTCAGGCGCGTCTCTTTTGGATAACGGGCAAACAAGCAAGCAGCAACCAAAATGTAAAGGAACTGCGCGCTCTCATAGATTTCGTGGGTCACACGGTTTTGAACTAAATATTTGCCTTCAAGCTGTTTTACCGCTGCATAAGAGAAGTCCATATCGCGCCAATGGTCGATATAGGTATCCATCACATCCAGCTCTTCGCGAGTGTAATCTCTTAAAATGTGTTGATCGTATTTACCTAGCTCAACCAACTTAGTCACGTGAGCATACAATGCGGGCGGCTCAAACTGACCGAAGGCCTTCTTACGCAAATGAAACACCGCTAAACGGGCAGCGAGGAACTGATAGTCCGGTGATTCTGGAGAAATTAAATCCGCTGCAGCCTTGATAATGGTTTCATGGATAGCTTCGGTTGGGATGCCATCGAAAAACTGTAGGTGCGAGCGAAGTTCAACTTCCGAAACAGAAACGTTTTTTAATCCCTTGGCTGCCCAAGTAATTACGCGGTGTATTTTTTCGAGATCGATATTCTCACGATCGCCACAGCGTTTTGTGACTGTCATAGTGCTATTCATTTGGAGATAGGCCTTGGTTCTTATATGTATTTAGGTGAGCAAAATCACCGTACGTATCCTTGTAAAACAATCAATAATCGTCCCTTAAATACAGCTGACTGGTTACAAACGAGTCAATTAAGCGGCGAGCTTCTAGTGTGTCTGATTGTTACCTACACACAAGATATGGTGTTTTAAATTATATGGGATACAAGATAGTGAGGTTTGCCCCTATTTGCAAGTCTGAATTCAGGGGACATCTTGTGGATAACGTGAGGATAAAATTTTGCGTTAGTAACGACTAACCTTGAAGCTCAATTTCAGGTTAGCGTGTCACACTCATGGGGGATTTTTAGGCGATCTTTTTCTTTAGATCGCGATCGCTCACGAGTGCCGATCTTTTATGCGCCTGACTTTTTCCGTGGGTCATAAATAGTATGCTGACACACTGATGTCCGTCAGTGAAGTTACGTATTGGATGCCTTATTCGTGAGCATTGTAGGCGCTGTTTTTGGTTGATGTTGTTAAGCCAATGCTTCGATTAGTGCTTGATGTAGCTCAGTTGGGCTCGCAAAATGCGCGTGCGCAGGCCATTGCAACGGCTTGTCGTTCACGCCCAGATAACCCCATAGGGCCACGCCGCCTAACATGCCAGCAGCCTTGGCCGCGAGCAAATCTCGCTCGGCATCCCCAAGATACAAAATGTGTTCTGGAGCACAGTTCAGCTGTTGTGCGCCTAACAGCATAGGTGCAGTGTGGGGTTTTGGGTGTTTTGTAGAATCGCCACTAATGATAACGGGCATACGCAAGTGTAAATTCAGTTTTCGCAATAAGGGACGGGTAAAGCGCGCAGGCTTGTTGGTGATCACCCCAAACGGCAGCTGAGTTAACTCGAGCCAGTCGAGTAATGCCGCTATGCCTGTGAATAGCGCACAGTGATCGCCATTTATACGCTGATAGTGGGCGAGTAGCCCTTGCTGAACTTGAGACCGAAGATCTTCTGCCGCATCAGGGATCGCGGCATCGACTAAGGCAAAACTGCCGTGGGATGCGGCGTAGCGCATGGCCGCTAACGGCTGCGCGGCGATGCCGACATCTTGAAGACTTAAATTGAGGGCTTGCACCAGATCCGGCGCGGTATCCGCTAAGGTGCCGTCGAGATCGAACAGTACGCCTTTGATCTGTGCCAGACTCATATTAATCAACCTTACGCGTCGCTATCATGTAATTCACATCAACCTTAGGCGTGTACTTAAAAATGCCCGTCAATGGGTTGTAGCTTACCCCTAAGGCATCGGTACAGATAAGATCGGTATTATCTACTAGCTCAATCAGCTCCGAAGGCTTAATGAATTTTTTATGCTCGTGGGTGCCAACTGGCAGCATTTTTAGCAAATATTCCGCACCTAAAATGGTGTGCACGTAGGATTTAATGTTGCGGTTGATGGTGGAGAAAAACACATGACCACCGGGTTTGACCATGTCACAGCATGCTTTAATCACAGATTGTGGATCGGGTACATGTTCGAGCATTTCCATGCAGGTCACCACATCGTAATAGGCTTGATGATCTTGGCTGTGGGCCTCGGCAGTATTTTTTACATAATTAATGCTCACGCCCGTTTCGAGGGCATGTAGGCGGGCGACTTCTAAGGGCTCATCACCCATATCTAAGCCATCAACCTCGGCGCCGATGCGGGCCATGCTTTCAGACAATATGCCGCCACCACAGCCGACATCGAGCACTTTCTTGCCGAAAATACCGCCAGCGGTTTGATCGATATAGTTTAAGCGCAGCGGGTTTAATAGATGCAGCGGCTTAAATTCGCCGTTGAGATCCCACCAAGTTTCGGCCATACGTTCAAACTTTGCGATTTCCTGTGGGTCTACATTGTTATTCTGATGCATGCTATTACCTGAAGAAGCTGTATTGTGCGGCTATTATAACGACTATGTTTGATAAACAAAGTGCTCGACTGAGCTAAGCCCTTGTGGTTGAGTGAATTTTCAGCAGTTATCTGCTTTTATGTTAATTGTTGTGCTCCGTATCGACCTTTTACTTCATCCCGTTGACGATTTTTCCTCATCGTAAGCCGTGTATTTCAACGCTTGTTTATAGCTCAAACGACCAAATTGACAGTGTTTTCATCTATTAAGCCACCAGACTCTCAATTCGATAATGATAGGTCTGGCGACATTAAATAACTGTGTTAGAATGCCAAATCACGTTTTTGGGCTAGGCAATGATACGGATTATACGTTGTCGGCTATTTTTCAGGGGAACGAGCAGTTTATGACTGATCTGGCATCATCTATTTCGCCAATTAATATCGAAGACGAACTAAAGAATTCGTACCTTGATTACGCCATGAGCGTTATCGTGGGACGTGCATTACCAGACGTGCGCGACGGCTTAAAGCCGGTTCATCGCCGCGTTCTGTTTGCCATGAGTGAATTGAAGAACGATTGGAACAAGCCTTACAAAAAATCTGCCCGTGTGGTTGGTGACGTCATCGGTAAATATCACCCCCATGGTGATTCTGCTGTTTATGACACTATCGTCCGTATGGCCCAGCCATTCTCACTGCGTTACACCTTAGTAGACGGCCAAGGTAACTTCGGTTCGGTCGACGGTGACTCAGCGGCGGCAATGCGTTATACCGAAATCCGTATGGATAAGTTAGCGCACCAATTACTGGCCGATCTTGAAAAAGAGACAGTGGATTTCGTCCCTAACTACGACGGCACAGAACAGATCCCAGCTGTATTACCTACACGCGTACCTAACCTGTTAATTAACGGTTCATCGGGTATTGCCGTGGGTATGGCAACCAACATCCCACCACACAACCTAACGGAAGTAGTGAAAGGCTGTTTGGCATTGATTGAAGAACCCTCACTGTCGATTGAACAGTTGATGGAATACATTCCTGGTCCGGATTTCCCCACTGCAGCGATTATCAATGGCCGTAAAGGCATTATTGATGCCTATAAAACTGGCCGTGGCCGCGCGATCATGCGTGCTCTGGCTGATGTGGAAACCGAAGATAATGGCCGTGAGCGCATTATCGTCACTGAAATCCCGTATCAAGTGAACAAAGCGCGGTTAATCGAGAAGATTGCCGAGCTGGTTAAAGATAAAAAGCTTGAAGGGATCAGTGGTCTACGCGACGAGTCTGATAAAGACGGTATGCGTATCGTTATCGAAATTAAGCGCGGTGAAGTGGGCGAGGTTGTACTAAATAACCTTTATGCTCAAACGCAAATGCAGTGTTCTTTCGGGATTAACATGGTGGCCCTGACCAATGGTCAGCCTAAACTGTTTAATCTTAAAGAAATGCTCGAATGCTTTATTCTGCATCGCCGTGAAGTGGTGACGCGTCGTACCGTATTTGAACTGCGTAAAGCCCGTGAGCGTGCCCATATTTTGGAAGCGCTGGCGGTTGCACTGGCTAACATTGACCCGATTATTGCACTGATCAAAGCCTCACCCACGCCTGCGGATGCCAAAGTGAAATTGGTTGAGCAAGGTTGGGAATTAGGCCACGTTCAAGGCATGCTGGAAAAAGCGGGCGATGACGCCGCGCGTCCAGAGTGGTTAGAGCCACAATACGGTATTCGTGACGGTCAATACTTCCTGACTGAGCAACAAGCTCAGGCCATTCTGGAACTGCGTTTACACCGTTTGACCGGTCTTGAGCACGATAAGATCATCGCCGAATACGAAGAACTGCTCGAATTTATCGCGGGTCTGCTGTTTATTTTGCGCAGTCCTGAGCGTTTGATGGAAGTGATCAAGGAAGAATTAGTTCAAATCCTTGAAGAATATGGTGATGCGCGCCGTACAGTGATCAATGCCAACGAAGTCGATATGAGTCTTGAAGACTTGATCAACGAAGAAGACGTTGTGGTAACACTGTCGCACTTAGGTTATGCCAAGTATCAACCCTTGACCGATTACCAAGCCCAGCGCCGTGGTGGTAAAGGTAAAGCCGCGACGAAAGTGAAAGATGAAGATTTCGTCGAGAAGCTGTTAGTTGCCAATACCCATGACACCATTTTGTGCTTCTCTGACTTTGGTAAGATGTACTGGCTCAAAGTGTATCAATTGCCATTAGCGAGCCGTACGGCCCGTGGTCGTCCAATTGTTAACTTGCTGCCGTTATCCGATGGCGAGCGCATTACTGCGATTCTGCCAGTACGTGAATACGCGGCTGACAAGTACATCATCATGGCCACCTCACACGGTACTGTGAAGAAAACCGCACTAACTGCTTATAGCAACCCACGTGCAAACGGCATTATCGCCGTTAACCTCAAAGACGGTGACCAACTGATCGGTGTCGATATCACTAACGGTGATGACGAAATCATGTTGTTCTCGAACGAAGGTAAAGTGGTTCGCTTTGGTGAGAAAGTTCGTGATTCTGAAACGGGCGAAGTGAAAACCGATCCTGAAACCGGTGAAGAAGTCTTGTCCTTACGCCCTATGGGCCGTACTGCAACAGGCGTTCGTGGTATTCGTTTAGAAGAAGGTCAAAAAGTCGTGTCGCTTATTGTACCGAAAGGCGATGGCGCGATTCTGACTGTGACTGAAAACGGTTACGGTAAACGGACTCAACTGTCTGAATATCCAGCGAAGAGCCGTGCGACTAAAGGTGTGGTTTCAATCAAGGTGAGCGAACGTAACGGCGCTGTTGTTGGGGCTGTTCAAGTCGGTCTTAACGACGAACTGATGCTCATCAGTGATAAAGGTACCTTAGTGCGTACACCTGCCAGCGGCGTGTCTATCATTGGCCGTAACACTCAAGGTGTAACGATCATTCGCACTGCGGGCGACGAGAAAGTGGTCGGCCTACAACGTATCGACGAAATCCAAACTGAAGAAGATGAAGTCGAGCTGGATGAAAACGGTTTACCGATTGTTCCTGTCATTATCGAAGGTGAATTAGCCGACGAGGCTCTTGAAGAAGCGCTGGATGACGAAGAAGAGTTGGACGAAGATGAAGACGAGCTTGCTGATGATGAGCAAGACGAAGAGTAATTAAGTGTCATATTAACGAGCGTCCAATTGGACGCTCGTTTTTTTAATGGCATTGATGTTGATAGCATTGTTCGTTTTAGAATGGTTTCGTATTTATCAATACATACATCATGGTTGGGATTAAGGAGAGTGTCAGTGAGCGCGATTTATAATTTCTGTGCTGGACCTGCAATGTTACCCGCAGCGGTAATGAAAAAAGCACAACAGGAATTACTTGATTGGAATGGCCAAGGCGTTTCCGTGATGGAAATCAGCCACCGAAGTAAAGAGTTCATCGCGCTTACACAACAAGCCGAGTCCGATTTACGTGAACTGATGCAGATCCCCACAAATTACCATGTGCTATTTATGCACGGCGGTGGTCGTGGACAGTTCTCCGCTGTTGTGAATAATTTTTTAGGTAATCATGGCAGAGCCCTGTATTTAGTCAGTGGTCAATGGTCATCTGCCGCGTTAGCCGAAGCACAAAAGCTCGTGGGTGAAGCGCAGATTGATAGCTTGAATATTGTTGAAAAACACAATGGACTCAATGCGGTTGTCTTACCTGATTTACATAAAATCGATGCCGATTATCGCTATGTTCACTATTGCCCTAATGAGACAGTAGATGGTATCGAAATTTTTGATGAATTAGACTC
The DNA here is from genome assembly GCF_013283205.1 of Shewanella sp. ISTPL2. NCBI lineage: Bacteria > Pseudomonadati > Pseudomonadota > Gammaproteobacteria > Alteromonadales > Shewanellaceae > Shewanella > Shewanella sp. ISTPL2. The sequence continues at coordinate 2,173,052 of NZ_JAAPAV010000001.1, forward strand.
ACCTTGGCCAATTGTTGCCGATTTATCGTCAACCATTATGTCACGTGAAATCGACGTCAGCCGCTACGGTTTGATTTACGCTGGCGCACAAAAGAACATAGGTCCATCGGGTCTGTCGATAGTGATAGTGCGCGATGACATGTTAAAACTGCCGAGTTTACCGCAGTCGTCCATCATGGACTATCGTTTAGCCGTTGAGCATGACTCTATGTTCAACACACCGCCAACCTTTGCTTGGTATCTCGCCGCTGAAGTCTTTGCTTGGCTTAAGTCCATTGGCGGCATTGCGAGTATTGCAAAAATTAATCAACAAAAAGCGCAGATGTTATATCAATGCATTGATGGTAATGCTTTCTACCGTAATGGGGTTGTTGCAGCGAACCGCTCACAAATGAACGTGACTTTTCAATTAGTCAACGAAGCGCTCGATAGTGAGTTCTTAAAGCAAGCGCAAATTGCTGGACTCGTTGCCTTAAAGGGCCATCGTATCGTAGGTGGTATGCGTGCTAGCCTCTATAATGCAATGCCACTCGATGGCGTAGTTGCCTTGGTCAAGTTTATGAATGAGTTTGCAAACAAACATAGCTAGGCTTAGCTGTATTGAGTCACTCATTAGCTTGCGACGCTTAGCGTCTAGGCTTTGCTGCCTGAACATCAACGTTATGCTTATTGAATGTTGATCATCAGTTAGCCATCCCAAAAGCGAATGCTCAAATGCATTCGCTTTTTTGTTAGCTTTAATTTATCGACAATGGAGTTAAGCAAGATGACGTTGAGACCAGATGCCTTCAAGAACACTCGCGGTGAGAAAGCCTGTGAGCTGACGCGCATTACTGAATAAGATGCTGGGTTAGTTGTATGTTATTGTTTATCATAATTAAAAGAACGTATTTCTGGATGCGTATACACGATAAATCAATAGGATGTCACCGATGGATTTGGCCAAGCTTTCGCGGATTAGTATGAAGCATTTGATCACTTTGCATGTGATGCTCGATACCCTGAGTGTAACCGCCAGCGCCGAACGTTTATGTTTAAGTCCCTCATCCGTCAGTAAAACCTTAAGCCAGCTCAGGGACAGCTTGAACGATGAACTGTTCTATCGTAACGGCAACTCACTGGTAGCAACCCCATTGGCAAGACGATTAGGGCCAAGTGTGCAGCAGATGATCAATGATATGAATCAGATCATGAGTCAGGATGCGTTTAACCCTGCACATTTTGAGGGGCGTATCTCGCTTGCGATGCGCGAAAGCACCTTTGAACTGCTGGCCGCCAAGCTCAGCGCCCATATTCTGAGCTTGGCTCCTAATATCCGCCTCGATATTTACAGCAAAGACAATATTGGTTTTGATGGATTGCTTAAAGGTACATTAGATTTTGTGCTGTTACCCCACGATCTGAGTCAACCTAATCCTCTTCAAGACGATCTGGTGTGGGAAACCTTGTTTAGCGATGAAATGGTCTGCCTGATGAATTCATCCCATCCCTTGGCTAAACAGCCGCATATCAGCTTCGATGATTACCTGAGTTTTAGCCATATTGGCATTACAGACACAGATTTGAGCACGCCTTTTTTTGATATTTTGCTCGCCCAGCAATCTAAAAAACGTGCCGTTCCCATTTCGGTCCCAGACTTTGGCAGTGCGGCGTTAATGTGCCATCACAGTGAGTTGCTCTTTACCTGCTCGCGCCGCTGGGCATCCATCGCTAGCCAAGCTCAAGGCTTAACGATTAAATCTTTGCCTATAGAATATGGTAAAGTGGCTTATAGCCTAGTTTGGCATAGTCAAAGCATGAAAGATCCCGCACTGCGCTGGCTTTATGAGCAAATTTTGCTTTGCAGTCGTTAAAGGTATATAGAAGGTAACACGAGATTGGTTACGCCTCGCTTTGCAAGGGTTGCGGCTAAGCGTTCAATATCGGCTTGTTTACAGCTTGGCCAATTGAGAGCTTCATCGACAACACCATGATGGTGAAAGGCATTTAACTTAACTCGCGTATCTGGGCCTAGCAGAAGTAAATAGGTCGCTAGTGCGTCTATTTCTTCCTCATAATCCGTGATGCTCGGAATGTGCAGCAATCTCACCTCATACAGTTTTTGCTGTTTAGCCAATAACTGGATTGATTTGAACACGGCATGGTTATCACGACCGGTAATGTACCTATGGGTATCTTGCTGCCACGCTTTAAGATCCACCATAGCGCCATCTAAAAAGGGCAGCAGTTTATGCAATCCCGTTAGACTTAAACTGCCATTGGTGTCGAGCATGCAAGTTAAGTGTGATAACGACTCTGTCGCCTTAATTCCTTTAAACAACGCAAGAATAAATGGCAGTTGTAGGCTCGCTTCGCCGCCGCTCACGGTAATACCATTAATAAAGTGACGCTGACTATGGAGAATCGTCAGTATCTCCTCGACTGTGTAACGACTGACCTTAGGGCTCGCTTGTTTCGGGCATACGGTAAGACAAGTATCGCATTGGCTACAACGCTCACTATCCCAGTGAATGCGAGGCTTATCATTGAGGTTTATTAATGTCAGCGCATTGTCAGGGCAGGTGGCGACACAATCGCCACAGGCATCGCATAAACCTATGGTATGTGGGTTATGACAGTTTTTGCATTGATAGTTGCAGCCCTGCAAGAATAACACGAGCCTGCTGCCAGGCCCGTCGACGCATGAAAAGGGCAATAGCTGACTGACAATAGCGTGTCTATTTAAAGACACAAGGGGAGTGCTCATGGGCGATAACTCGTGCTTGGCGTTGCAATATTCCCGTATTAACCGCAGCTTCTGCGGCTAAGCCTGTGGTATTGAGACGCGAGCCGCACTGTTTAAACGCTTCAATATCTGAGCGTTTTACCATATAGCCAGTCACGCGCATTAAATCGTTAGAGGCGACATTGGCGGTAAACTCCCTAAAACCTAACTCAAGTGCGGCTTTACACAGTTGGAACATAGCTTGAGGATTAGATTTCACGGTTTCATCTATGGTCAAAATATCGCTAATCCCCGCCGTATAATACTGATGATGTTGCGCTAGGGCTTGAATATGGGCGATGGGATTCGGTTCAGTGCCATAGGGGATGCGAACGCCAGGAGTCACATCGTTGTCGATACTAATACCGCCCTGTGAATGCAGTAGTGCCCGCCCATGGTAACCATGGGCGACGGGTGTGGATTTCACTATGGCATCGAGCGTGGCTGAAATACGGTAGCCAAGTTGATTTGCGTCCGTGCTATGGCCATAGCCTGTGTGTTGATCTCGTTGAGATAACTTCGTTGCATCAGTAGCCGTGAATGTCCGCAGAATATTCACTGCTTCTGCCATGCCGTAAATACCAAACATGGGTGCAAAGCGCGATTCATAAATCAATTGCTCTTTAACTAAAAAGCTGTCAAAGAAGTGTGATTCTTGATGCAAAAATGCCGAGCGCGCGTCAATGAGCTCGAAGGTGAGTGAGCAGTAATTTGGCAATACAGTATCAAAAAAATCGTTTATAGAATTGGCCTTTAACGCAACTTCTTTAAGATTAAGTCGAACTAAGGTATTGGCGCCGCCCGCTAACGGCAACGCGTTGTAGCAACTGACAATACCAAAACCGCGCTCATCAAATGCACTGGCATGCAGAGGGTAATTCGCGATATGTGGCTTACTGCATTGACAAATATTGGTGGTCGCAAGCAACAACAATTCATCCGGTGTGACGGCGGGGTCGTACATAAAAGTCAAATTGGGTGCAACTTGTTTTAACTCGGCATCAATGCGCAGTAGGGTGCGGCAAACGATGTTATCTGTAGGGCCAATATTCACATGCATAAAGGTATCGGGCAGGGTTCTATCGAGCATGATCCAGAACAGTTTTAATTTACGATAAAGGACTTCCGCATCTATTCCTTCAACGAAAGGCATCAAAATGTCATCCAGCTGACCTAAATACACGGGGATATTGGTCACCGATGGCACGTGATGATACAGAATCGTTAAGGCATTGATGGCTTCGTCCAAGTTTTTTGCCGCAGATAACTCTAAGTATTCAGAGCCTTGTTGAAGGTAGCGGGCATAATCTGGCAACACATAGCGTGGTTTAAACGGCGCATGGCCTTCAAACATGTCGCAAATAATACCGTCATTCATCGCCGCTTTTACCTCGGGCGATATCGACATATAGGGCAAACTGGCTTCCGCTTCTAATGCTAAATAGTTGGATTTTTGCTTGGGTGAAAGCTGCGGGTTGGTGACGATTTGCACTAATTTATCTTGTAATAACATGGCTGAACATCCACAAGTTCTATGATGACCACTAATCTACTCAGTGGCGTTGGCTTTAAAAAGTGAAAATAGCCGCAGTCCTGATTAATGAAATGGAAATCCGCCGACTGAGGTCACAATTTGTGGCTTATTGCGATAAAGCCGCGATGTCAAAATCGCTAGAATGTGGTTTTACGATTAAAAATAAATGCTTGAACAGTGAGACGTGGCCTTGCTTGTCATATTGGGGATATGAAACAGAGGATAATGAACTGCCAAAACTTATCGGGTGGGATGATTAAAAAATTTAACACTTGAGGCGGTAAATGAACTCTGCTGTATCCCTTTATTGCGGGAATACAGCAGAGTGAGCGGTGCAAATAAACTCAGCGGCTTAAAGCACTTTAGCAATCGATTGAGCTAAGTAATCAACGTTATCTTCACTGATCCCAGCAATACTGATGCGGCTTGAACCTACCATATAGATGCTGAATTCTTTTTGTAGGCGCGCCACTTGCTCTGGATCCACCCCAAGGAAAGAGAACATACCTTTTTGGCGGGCGATAAAGCTAAAGTCACGGTTTACGCCATTGGCTTTAAGTTTATCCACTAAAATGGCGCGGTTGCCGTTGATGCGATCGCGCATCACTTTCAGCTCATCAAGCCATTCTTGGGTTAATTCTTTTGATCCTAAAATCGTCTCAACAATCGCCGCGCCATGGGCAGGTGGCATAGAGTAAAGGCAGCGAACCACATAAAGCAGTACCGATTGCGCGACATTGGCGGTATTGGCATCTTTGGCAATCACAGAACATGAACCAATACGCTCACGGTACAAACCGAAGTTTTTCGAGCATGAGCTGCACAGGATCATATTATCGACCGCTGCCGCCATATGACGCACGCCGTAGGCATCAATATCAACGCCATCACCAAAGCCTTGGTAGGCCATGTCAATCAGTGGCGTAAAGCCTTGCTCTTTTGTAAGGGCAACCACTTTATCCCATTGCTCTGTGGTTAAATCCATTCCGCTTGGGTTATGGCAACAGGCGTGGAATAACACCACATCATCAGGACTTACTTGCGATAATGCAGCAAGCATCTCATCAAATTTCAATGATTTGCTATCGTAGTCATAGTAAGGATAGGTTTTAACAGTAATACCAGCTGCTTCGAATAAACCGATATGGTTTGCCCAAGTTGGATCGCTTACCCATAACACGGCATTCGGGTTGCAGCGTTTGATAAAGTCACCCGCCACGCGCAGCGCGCCTGTACCACCGGGTGTTGAAACGGTGCGGATACGGTTAGCGATAATGGCACTGTGGCCAGCACCAAAGGCTAATTCCGTCATCAAGGTGTTGAATTGTGGTGAGCCTGTTGGCCCGATATACACTTTGGTGGTCTCGGTATCGAGACGGAATTTTTCCGCTTTTTTCACGCAGCTTAGAATAGGGGTAACGCCGGTAGGATCTTTATAAACGCCAACACCTAAATCCACTTTTTGTGGGTGAGAGTCTTCGCGGTACTGAGTTAACAAGCCAAGGATGGGGTCCGCTGGCATTGCGATGAGTGAGTTAAACATAGCTCCATCTACCTTTCTGGTTATAGTGCAAACGTGATTGTTCGTATCAGATATGCGTTATTTATCGTTTGGAGGTTAGAATAGCGCGGAAAGGTAAAGTAATTAAAGTGAAAACTGTGATTACACGCCAGTTATCTTGGCAAAAAAGCCTGCCAAAAATACGGTTAAATCATAAATTAACCGCTTAAATTTTGCGTTTTTGTTATTTTTACACTGATCTCAGCAAATAATCTGACCAAAATGCCATTTTTCTCGAAAAAACGGTTGAATCCTTAGCGACAATCGGTAATTTTATAACGACGAAGCACCAACAAGGCCCCAATCTCCTTTTATTTGTAATCTTAACTTGACGCGCTGTAGCGTGAAGTTGCCATTTTGCGTATTCAGTCCGCGTGATCGTGATGATGACGCCCTATAGAGAAAGAAGATTTATTCATGAAGCAATTACGTCTTGAACCTGTTGTGCAAGTCCGCGGTGAAATCAATATTCCGGGCTCAAAAAGTATTTCAAATCGAGCCTTATTATTGGCCACCTTAGCCCAAGGTACGACTACGCTCACCAATCTGCTCGACTCAGATGATATCCGCCACATGTTGGCCTCCCTCAAGCAGTTAGGGGTGAACAACCGTTTATCGCAAAACAATACTGTGTGTGAACTCGATGGTTTAGGTGGTGTGATTTCCTCAGCATCCGCGCAGGAATTGTTTTTAGGCAATGCGGGTACCGCAATGCGCCCCTTATGCGCCGCCTTAACCTTAGGCCAAGGTGAATTTACCCTCACGGGCGAACCACGTATGGAAGAGCGTCCGATTGGCGATTTAGTCGATGCCTTAAGGCAACTCGGTGCCAATATTGTTTATCTTAAAAATGACGGTTTCCCGCCATTGACGATTAATGCCACTGGCCTTAATGGCGGTGATGTTGAAATTGCAGGCGATTTATCGAGCCAGTTTTTAACGGCTTTGTTGATGGTGGCGCCGCTTGCTAAGGGCAGCGTCAATATCCATGTCAAAGGTGAGTTAGTCTCTAAGCCTTATATCGATATCACTATCGCCTTGATGGCGCAGTTCGGCGTTAACGTCATTAACCATGACTACGCGCGTTTTGAGATTGTTGCAGGCCAGCGTTATATATCACCGGGTAAAGTACTGGTAGAAGGCGATGCGTCATCGGCATCGTATTTCCTCGCGGCAGGGGCGATTAAGGGCGGCGAAGTCAAAGTCACAGGTGTGGGCCGTTTGAGTATTCAAGGCGATGTAAAATTTGCCGATGTGCTCGAAAAAATGGGAGCAGATATCGAGTGGGGCGATGACTATATTATTGCACGTGGCTCCCAATTAACGGCCGTCGACTTAGACATGAACCACATTCCCGATGCGGCCATGACCATTGCAACCGCAGCCTTATTTGCTAAAGGCACGACGGTTATTCGCAATATCTATAACTGGCGTATTAAAGAAACCGACCGGTTAGCGGCTATGGCAACTGAACTGCGAAAAGTGGGCGCCGAGGTTGAAGAGGGGAATGACTACATTAAAATCACTCCGCCTGCCGTGATTAAGACCGCTGAAATTGATACCTACAATGATCACCGCATGGCCATGTGCTTTTCTATGCTGGCATTTGCCGATTGCGGTATCACCATCAATGATCCAGATTGTACTTCTAAAACATTCCCTGACTACTTTAAGCAGTTTGCGAGCCTGCAAGGCTAAGTCTGTTTGTTTCGTCATTGTGACAACCATCGATGCCAAGAATAGCAAGCCGTATTTGTGCGGCTGCTAATCTTCATAAAAAATCCACGGATTTTGTTTGTCTTTTGTTGTACAATGCTGCGCGCTCATTTTCGGGGGCTCACTTGATGAACTCACGGATGATGGTTATTTTTTGCGGAGGAATGTATGTCTGAACGGGCTCCTGTAGTCACAATCGACGGCCCAAGTGGTGCTGGCAAAGGTACAATTAGTCAATTATTGGCTCAGCATCTAGGTTGGCAACTACTTGATAGTGGTGCCATTTACCGAGTTCTTGCGCTTGCAGCAATTCATCATAACGTTGAACTGGAAAATGAAGAGTCTATCACGTTGTTAGCGGCACATCTGGATGTGAAGTTTCTAACAGGCAATGATAAAGATCCGGTTCAAGTGATATTGGAAGGTGAAGACGTCACCAACGACATTCGCACCCAAGAGTGCTCGAATGCCGCTTCAAAAGTCGCTGCCTTTCCACGGGTGAGAGAAGCCTTATTACGTCGCCAACGGGCCTTTAAAACGGCGCCAGGATTAATTGCCGATGGTCGTGACATGGGAACAGTGGTTTTCCCAAGTGCGCCGGCAAAATTATATTTAACCGCCTCAGCTGAAGAGCGTGCCCAAAGACGCTATAATCAGTTGCAGGACAAGGGCTTCGATGTTAATATCGAGCGCCTTTTAAGTGAAATTATCGAACGTGATGACCGCGATATGAATCGTCCGGTGGCTCCTTTAGTCCCCGCCGAGGACGCGCTCATTATCGATACTAGCGGTAAGGGTATTGATGAAGTGCTGGCGCTTGCGCTTAACTTTATCAACCAAAAATTATCCGGCACTAACTAAGTTAGCTCACCGGATAGGTATTCGTATTAAGGATGATACGGATAATTTGACTGACTCCACGTCTAGGACGGACAGTGGTTTAATAAAGAAAGTAACCTAAACATGACTGAATCTTTTGCTGATCTATTTGAACAATCCCTTCAAACTCTGGAATTCCGTCCAGGCTCTATCGTTCGTGGTACTGTTGTATCAATCAAAAACGGTATGGTACTGGTTGACGCGGGTCTGAAGTCTGAAAGCCCAATCCCAGCTGAACAATTCAAAAACGCTCAAGGCGTTTTAGAAATTCAAGTTGGCGATGAAGTTGACGTAGCTCTTGACTCTGTTGAAGACGGCTTCGGTGAGACTCAACTGTCTCGCGAAAAAGCGAAACGTCATGAAGCTTGGATCGTTCTGGAAAAAGCTTATGAAGATGCTGAAACTGTAATCGGTATCATCAATGGTAAAGTTAAAGGCGGTTTCACTGTTGAATTAAACGGTATCCGTGCCTTCTTACCAGGTTCTCTAGTTGACGTGCGCCCAGTTCGCGACACCGCTCACTTAGAGTACAAAGAATTAGAATTCAAAGTTATCAAGCTAGACCAGAAGCGTAACAACGTTGTTGTTTCTCGTCGTGCAGTTATCGAATCAGAAAGCAGCGCTGAGCGTGATGCACTGTTAGAAAACCTGCAAGAAGGTCAAGCAGTTAAGGGTATCGTTAAGAACCTGACTGACTACGGTGCATTCGTAGATTTAGGTGGTGTTGACGGTCTGCTACATATCACAGATATGGCGTGGAAACGTGTTAAACATCCATCAGAAATCGTCAATGTTGGCGATGAAATCAACGTTAAAGTACTGAAGTACGATCGTGAGCGCACTCGTGTGTCTCTAGGTCTGAAACAACTTGGCGAAGATCCATGGTTAGAAATCAGCAAACGCTACCCAGAAAACACACGTTTAACTGGTCGCGTTACTAACCTAACTGACTACGGTTGCTTCGTAGAAATCGAAGAAGGCGTTGAAGGTCTGGTTCACGTTTCTGAAATGGATTGGACTAACAAGAACATTCACCCATCTAAAGTGGTTAACTTAGGTGATGAAGTTGAAGTTCTGGTTCTGGACATCGATGAAGAGCGTCGTCGTATTTCTCTAGGTCTGAAACAATGTAAGACTAATCCATGGGATGACTTCGCAACTCGTTACAACAAAGGCGACAAGGTTTCTGGTAAGATCAAGTCAATCACTGACTTCGGTATCTTTATCGGTCTTGACGGCGGTATCGATGGTCTAGTTCACCTGTCTGACATTTCTTGGAACGGTACTGGCGAAGACGCAGTTTCTGAATACAAGAAAGGCGATGAAATCCATGCAGTGGTTCTGTCTGTAGATCCAGAGCGTGAGCGCATCAGCTTAGGTGTTAAGCAAACTGAAGATGATCCATTCAACGCATACTTGGCTGACAAGAAGAAAGGTACTATCGTGAACGGTACTGTTTCTGCTGTTGATGCTAAAGGTGTGACTGTTGAACTGGCTGACACTGTTGAAGGTTACATCCGTGTAGCTGACATTTCACGTGAGCGTATCGAAGATGCATCTACTGTCTATAATGTAGGTGATGCAATCGAAGCTAAGTTCATGGGTGTTGACCGTAAGAACCGCTCTATCAGCCTGTCAATCAAAGCGAAAGACGAAGCTGAAGAGAAAGAAGTAATGGCGACTCTGAACAAACAAGATGACGCTGTTATTAGCAATGCAATGGCTGAAGCGTTTAAAGCAGCTCGTAAATAATCGCCTGTTGTTTGGGGAGACATCTCTCCCCATTAGGCGACTGTGTTTGGCTTGATAATAGGGGATAGCTAGGATGACGAAATCTGAACTTATCGAAAAACTCGCCACCAGGCAGTCGCAGCTGTCGGCGAAAGAGGTTGAAGGCGCAATCAAAGAAATGTTGGAGCAAATGGCAACAACATTAGAAAGCGGTGATCGTATTGAGATCCGTGGCTTTGGTAGTTTCTCGCTTCACTATCGTGCACCGCGGACTGGCCGTAATCCAAAGACTGGTTCATCAGTCGATTTGGAAGGTAAATACGTCCCGCACTTTAAGCCAGGCAAAGAACTGCGCGAGCGTGTTGACGCCGTTAATGTGTGATTGACCGCATAGTAAAAAGCCTCCGTTAGGAGGCTTTTTTGTATCTATTGCAAGGCAATGCTGGTCAGCTTAGTAAATTTCTTGGATAATCATTAAATTGAAACGCGTTTAGGGAGTGCAGCGTGAAATCATTTGTAGCAACTGTGCTTGTGGCACTGTTATTTATTTTGGCGTTGATTTTTGGCGCGCGCAACGAACAAGTGGTGACTATCAGCTATTTTGTCGCACAGGGTGAATATCGTTTACCTGTTGTGTTAGCGATTGTCTTTTTTGCTGGTTTTATTTTGAGTTGGTTATTTGCTAGCTACTATATTGTTCGCTTGAAATTAAGTTTAGCGGCAACTAAAAAGAAACTAAATCAAGTGATCGCTAAAATCCCTCAGGATGTAGACGCCTAATATGCTTGAGATCCTCTTTCTGTTGCTTCCCATTGCTGCCGCCTATGGTTGGTATATGGGGCGACGGAGCATAAGGCAGAATCAAAGTAATCAACGTAAACAATTGAGCCGGGATTATTTTACTGGTCTCAATTTCTTACTGTCGAACGAATCGGATAAAGCCGTCGATTTGTTTATCAGTATGCTAGATGTTGACGATGAAACCATCGATACCCATCTGTCACTCGGTTCGCTGTTCCGTAAGCGAGGCGAGGTCGACCGCTCTATTCGTATCCATCAAAATTTAATCGCGCGGCCTACATTAACCAATGAGCAGCGTGACATCGCTATGATGGAGCTGGGTAAAGATTATCTAGCAGCAGGTTTTTACGACAGAGCTGAAGAAATCTTTATCAACTTGGTCAGCCAAGACGATCACAGTGAAGAATCTGAAACACAGCTTATTGCTATTTATCAAGTGATTAAAGAGTGGCAAAAAGCGATTGATATCACTAAGCGTTTGAGTCGTAAACGTCAGCAAGTTTTAAAGCCGTTAACGGCGCATTTCTATTGCCAGTTAGCCGATGAAGCCAGTGATGACACGCAGAAAATTAAACTGCTACAGCAAGCGCTGAAGCAAGATCCCCAATGCGGTCGTGCATTATTAACCCTAGCGAAAAAATTCCTCGATATTCAAGATTATGCCCAGTGTAAGCAAATGCTGCTGCAACTGAAAAAAGCCGATATCGAGCTTTTTGCCGATGCAATTCCAACGGCCAAACAAGTTTATCGCGACACTCAAGATAAAGAAGGTTTTCAAGAATTACTCGCGGGCGCCATGGCCGATGGCGCTGGAGCTTCTGTGGTGGTCGCCTTAGCGCAGCACATGATAAGTCTTGATGAGATTAAAGCGGCAGAGAGCATGGTACTCGATGCGTTATATCGCCATCCGACCATGAAAGGTTTTCAACACTTGATGCAGATGCATTTGCGCCAAGCCGAAGAAGGGCAAGCTAAGCAAAGTTTAACTATGCTAGAGCAGCTCGTTGAACAACAAATTAAATTCCGTCCGAGTTACCGTTGTAAGGAGTGTGGTTTTCCTTCCCATGCGCTTTACTGGCATTGTCCTTCCTGTAAAAACTGGGGCAGCATTAAACGGATCCGAGGCCTAGACGGCGAATAATCTATTAAAAGAATACACAGTTTGTGTAACCCCGTTGGAGAGATGATGACGACTAAACCTATCCTCGTAGCGCTTGATTACGATAATAAAAACCATGCTTTACAACTGATAGAAAAACTCGATCCCAACATGTGCCGCCTTAAAGTCGGCAAAGAAATGTTTACCTTGTTTGGCCCGCAACTGGTGAAAGATATCCATGATCGTGGTTTTGATTTATTCCTTGATTTGAAATTTCACGATATTCCCAATACTGTCGCCAAAGCCGTGGCCGCAGCCGCAGAGCTGGGCGTATGGATGACGAACGTACATGCCAGCGGTGGCTTAACCATGATGGAAGCGGCTAAAAAAGCTTTACTGCCATACGGCGATAAAGCGCCTATGCTGATCGCGGTCACGGTATTAACCTCGATGAGTGATGACGATCTTAAATTACTCGGCATCAATGTGCCTGCGTTTGAGCATGTGCAACGTTTGGCGAAGCTCACGCAGCAAGCGGGACTCGATGGCGTGGTGTGTTCGGCCCAAGAAGCGACAGCGTTAAAATCGCTGTTAGGTCAGGATTTCAAGCTCGTGACTCCGGGGATCCGCCCAGTTGGCAGTGATGCTGGCGATCAACACCGCGTGATGACGCCACCTCAAGCGATAGCAGCGGGTTCTGATTACTTAGTGATTGGCCGCCCAATCACCAAAGCTGCCGATCCGTTAGCGGCATTGCAAGCGATTCACCAATCATTGGCATAGACGCCACACTAGCCGTCTAAAGCGCGGTTTGAAAGCCGTTTGACCGTCGTTTAAATAAAAAAGGCTTGGAATCGCTTGTTGGTATCCTTGATATGATGGATAAAAGTTGAAATAGTATCTTGAATGACAGCATAGAATAATGAATCACATCCTGAGTGCTTATCTCACTGTTCACGGAGAACGCCCATGTTTAATGCTACGATGTTTAACTATCAAGGTAAGAATGTTGTCGTTGTTGGTGGTACCAGTGGGATAAATCTCGCGATTGCTATTGCGTTCGCACAGGCTGGCGCAAATGTGGCCGTTGCGAGCCGCAGTCAAGATAAAATCGATGCCGCGGTATTGCAGTTGCAACAGGCCAATCCTGACGGTATTCATTTGGGTGTGAGTTTTGATGTGCGCGATCTTAGCGCCCTTGAAGTCGGTTTTGATAAAATCGCTTCTGAGTTTGGTTTTATCGATGTGCTGGTAAGCGGCGCGGCGGGGAATTTCCCTGCCAGCGCCGCAAAGCTTTCGGCCAATGGTTTTAAGTCGGTGATGGACATTGATTTGCTCGGCAGTTTTCAAGTGCTAGAGCAGGCTTATCCTTTGCTGCGTCGCCCCAATGGCAATATTATCCAGATTTCGGCGCCGCAGGCTTCGATCGCTATGCCAATGCAAGTGCATGTGTGTGCGGCTAAAGCGGGTGTGGATATGCTGACGCGAACTTTAGCGTTAGAGTGGGGCTGTGAGGGGCTGAGAATTAATTCGATTATGCCAGGCCCCATAGCTAACACTGAAGGCTTTAATCGCCTTGCACCCAGCGCCGCATTACAGCAAAAGGTTGCCCAATCCGTTCCGCTAAAACGCAACGGCGCAGGTCAGGATATCGCTAATGCCGCGCTATTCTTAGGCTCTGAATTAGCTTCCTATATTACGGGAGTTGTGCTGCCAGTTGATGGCGGTTGGTCACTTGGCGGCGCCAGTATCGCGATGACAGAGCTTGGCGAACTGGCCGCAAAAATGTAGTTTGGTTTTAGGTTATTCAAAATCGAGAACTTTGATTTTATAGAAATTAAGTAGGTAATGATCCATGGCTAATGCATTACAAGAGCAGCTACTCAAAGCAGGGCTTGCCAGTAAACAAAAGGTTCGCGACGTTAAGACTCAAAAACGCCGTGACAAAAAATCACGAGTTGATGATGGCTCAAGTGCTTTTAAGCAAGAAGTGGCCGAGCAAAAACGGTTGCAGGCGCAAAAAGATAAAGCGCTAAATGAGCAACGTTTTGCAGAGGCATCAGAGCGTGGACAGGTGCGCGGTTTAATCACTGAGTTCACTAAGTCTGCGATTAAGATCCCAGCTTATGCTGAAGTGAAATTTAACTATACTCTTGATAATAAAATCTATTCTTTATACATAGATGAAAAACTGCAGGCAGAATTGCTTAAAGGGCAGTTAGGCATAGTGCGTTATGAAGATAAGAGTTACTTAGTACCACATAAGTTAGCCGAGCGAGTGAAACTGCTGGTGCCGCAGTGGTGTGGTTATTTGTGGCAACAGGATGAATCTAAAGCTGTGGTCGTTGAAGATGATCCCTATGCAGATTACGCAATTCCTGATGATTTAATGTGGTAATTGCCACAAGCCTGTGAGCTAACGCTGCGACAACCCTGTGTTAAAGCTTATAAAATAGAGACCCTTAAGTTCAAGCTTAAGGGTTTTTTTATGGGTTGAATTTATACTTAGCTCGCACACTCGCATACTTTTATATTATTCGCGGCTGTATTTGTAATGAGATTGTTTTCTACAGTGAACTGGTATAAATTAAAACAACTGTTTTAATCCTACGTTTAAGAGTCTACCAATGAATCCTTACCAAGCCCCGTTGACGGATATGCGTTTCCTACTGGAACAGGTATTTGATGCTCCAAACACTTGGGCACAATTGCCTGAGATTGCAGAAATGGTCGATATCGACACAGCTAATGCCATTTTGGAAGAAGCAGCCAAGATCAGCAGTGAGTTGATCCATCCACTGAACCGGACGGGCGATGAGCAGGGCGTGTTGCATCAAGACAATCAAGTGATTACCCCTGATGGCTATAAAGCCGTTTATGAGCAGTATTCCCAGGGCGGTTGGATTGGTTTGTGTGGCGATCCTGAATTTGGTGGCATGGGGATGCCGAAGATGCTGGGGATCTTAGTCGACGAAATGGCTTACAGTGCTTGTAATGCGTTTACACTTTATGGCTCGTTAACCGCGGGGGCGGCTTTATGTATCAATGCCCACGGCAGCGAAGAATTGAAACAAGCTTATTTGCCTAAGTTATATTCCGGCGAATGGGCGGGTGCTATGGATATGACGGAGCCGCAAGCGGGTTCTGATCTACGTAATATCCGTACCCGTGCTTTGCCGCAGGATGATGGCAGTTATGCCATCACGGGCAGCAAGATTTTTATTACAGGTGGCGATCACGATTTAACTGAAAACGTCATCCACTTAGTGCTTGCTAAGCTACCGGATAGTAAAGGGATTTCACTCTTTCTGGTACCTAAGATATCGGTTAATGCCGATGGCAGCTTAGCCAATGCCAATGGTGTATCAGTGGGGTCTATCGAGCATAAGATGGGCCTTAAAGGTTCTGCGACCTGTGTGATGAATTTTGATAATGCCCAAGGTTTCTTGATTGGTGAGCCTAATCGTGGCCTAGTGTGCATGTTCACTATGATGAACTACGAGCGTTTAGCAATTGGTATTCAAGGGCTTGGCAGTGCGCAGGCGGCGTACCAGATGGCGGCCGATTATGCTAAAGAGCGTAATCAAGGCATCGCCGCTGGCGGCTCACCGACGGGCAGTGATTCTGATCCCATTATTGTCCACGGCGATGTGCGCCGTATGTTGTTGACCATTCGTGCGATGACAGAAGCGGGCCGTGCTTTGTCTGTGTTTACAGGACAACAGCTGGATTTAGCAAAATATGCCCAAGATGAGGTTAAGGCCAAAGCAGCGCGTTATGTGGGTTTATTAACGCCAGTCGCTAAAGCCTTTTTAACCGATCGCGGTCTTGATGCGACGATCATGGCGCAGCAAGTCTTTGGTGGACATGGTTATATTCGTGAAACAGGTATTGAGCAATTAGTCCGTGATACCCGTATCGCTCAGATTTATGAAGGTACCAATGGCATTCAAGCCATCGATTTCCTCGGTCGTAAAGTCACCGGCGATAACTTAGCCGCATTAAACGAATTGGTGGCAGACTTGAAGGCACAAATGCGGGCATTTACCCATGTTGATGCGGTGAAAGTGGCGGCAGTATGCGCACGTTTAGATGCATTAGTTATAGTCGCCGAGTCAGTTAATGATCGCAAAGTGGCTCAGCCTGCACTTATTAATGCGTGTGCGGTCGACTTTTTAGATGCCTTTGGTTACACCCTGTATGGTTTCTACTGGTTGGCTATGGTTGATAAGGTTGCGGATCATGAAGATAAAGCTTTCGCCGAGCAGAAAGTCTATTTGGCTAAGTTCTATTTTGATAAGTTATTGCCAAAAGCGGATTACCATATCGCTCAAGTCAGAGCTGGTGATGCGACGACTATGGCGATGCCTGCGGAGTTGTTTTAACAAGGCTTCGGTATATTCGTTTAGATAAAAACTTAAAAAGCACTGATGACTCAGTGCTTTTTTGTGCAAGTTTTTACTCTGTAGCAGTTAATTAATGACTCTAGTGAGCCGCAGTATTCACAGTCGCAGTGGTTGATGACGGTTGCAGCACTGAAATCAATTGTTTAAGAAACTCGGCATTGAATGAGGGGTTATGTTGATTTTTCAATTCAGGACTCATGCCATTCTCAAGGATTACAAACAAGGTATCGTTATGCTGGGGCAAACGAATAAAGCCCGCTAAGTTAGACACGCCTTGCATCGAGCCTGTTTTAGCAAAAATTTGCTGTTTAAGCGGCGGCTTGTTGTAGCCCATGCGATATCTTAAGGTGCCGCTGATCCCCGCCTGTGGCAGACTCGTGATTAACGGACTAAAGCGGCTATCTTGGTGGATTAGCGCCAACACCGCGGCTAACTGCTTGGCATTGAGCAAGTTATAGCGTGACAATCCTGAACCATCCACAATATTGGCGTTACTCAAATCTATGCCTAAATTCGTTAAAATTCGCTGCATGGCAGCGGCACCATTGGTAAAGCTGCCTTGGGTCTTAAAATAACTTTTACCAAGTTGCTTAAAAAGGCTATCGGCAATCAAATTATCTGACTTGAGCAGCATAGTCTCGAGCAGCTCAGGTAAGGGCGCCGAGCTATGGCTGGCAATTAGTTTTGCCTTTTGGGGTAAGCTAGTGCCGAGTTGTACTTTACCCGCAAGAGACATCTCGCCTTTAAGTAGGGAGGTGAGGTTATCTTGGGCAAATTTGAACGGATCGCTGACCGCAATCGCCAGTGGTATCGCCTCACCGCCAGGGTAACAGCCGCGTAAATGGTAGTTATTTTGACCTAATCTGACCATATCAAGTTGGCAAAATTCGCGGCTCGCCTTTTGATCAAACACCGCATCGCTGCTGATTTTAACTCCATAACTCCCCGCACGCAGACTTACCTGTGAAGGTTTGCTGGTAGAGCTGGGGCTAAACTGACCATAGACGCAGTTCTGATTGATAATATAACTCGATACAGGCGCAGCAAAACAAATACCTAAGTCATCCCATACCCAACCGGGAGCTTGCATTTGCTCTTGTTTATCGCCGAGCAAATACAGATGTCCATCAATGCGATTAATGCCTTGTTTTACGAGATTGACAAAAATGGCCTTGAGATCGGCTTGAGTCAGCGTGGGATCGCCACTAAAACGCAGATAAGCACTGCCTGCGATATGGCCCTTGCGTATCGGTGCATCTGTCCATAATTGTGTGACATAACGAAAATCAGGCCCAAGCTGAGCCATAGCACTGACTGCCGTGAGCAGCTTTTGGGTACTGGCTGGAATAAACAAGGTCTCAGCTTGTTGGCTATAGATCACTTGATTGTTCGACATATTCATTGCCAGTAAGGCGATTTGTGAATGTCGAGGGCTGATCTTACTGATTGCTTGGCTAAGCGAAGTGGTTTGAGCACTTATCGGCCTAGAATCATGTTGCTCTGCATAGGCCATATTATGACTTGCGGCTAGGAGCAGGCCGGCATATAGAGTGGTTTTCAGTAACGTTTCCATGTTAGCTATTGGCCATTTTTATCAAAACATCATTAAGATTAGGTTGGTATTGTGTGCGGTTAATCCTCACTGCTGCCGTCATCCTTTTCCATCAAGCGATATAAACGTAGGGTAACAAACAATACTAGCCCAATAAACAACGGCAGGATGAGTAACCCTAACTGGGTTTTAAAATGGAAAATACCCCAAGCAAACAGCAATGTCAGTGCTAACGTCAGCAGAATTTTTTTGTTCATAGTCTTAATCTTGTATCGTGTGGTCTAATCGCAGATAGGCGGTTTAGTTTACGCTAAATCACTGGATTCGGGGTGAATGAAATGGGTTTGAAGATTATTTTGTGATTTGGCAGACATTTTGGGTGCAGTTTAGTGAAATTTGGACTGATTTGTAGCGTTAAGAATCACCCTATTTAGGGGCGAAATATTGTGTGGACGGGCAAATAATGCCGAGAATACTCGCCGTAAAATGCGATTTCAAGCAAGGATAAATGAAGAAGATTTTTAGGTAAATCGGTGCACTGAAGTGGAATAAAATCGCGTGAGGTCAAATTACCAGCAAAACCGTTAGGTTTAACAAGACTTTTGGGAGAAAAGTCTTGCCGAGACGAGGTGAAGTCGGTAATTTCTACCCCTTACGATTTTAGGTTCTTAGGTAACAACTAAACCATGCCACATATTAGTATGCGCGGCTTACCACAAGCGGTCGTTGCAGCGTTCAGCCAAACATTACTGCAGTCATTGGCGGATATATGTAAAGGTAATGCAGAGAGTTTCACATTAGATTGGATCCCAAGCATCAGTTTTCGAAATGGAAAAATTGATCAACGCTTTGTCCAAGTTGAGTTACTCTGGTTCCCTAAGGACCCTGATATACATCTTAAAGTAGAACAAACGATCAGGTTGGCAGTGACAGAGGCCTATCCAGAGTTAACACATATTGCTGTGATGTTTTTATCACTGAACCCTAGTGCTTCCTATCGGGGTGGTCAGCATGTTTAAAGGAGGATGCCTTGCTAGATAAGCTTGGTGGAATAGCCGTTCAACCCGAGGCTTTAACGTGGTTGCTCACGCCATGCCGTTTCAAGGCAGAATTACTCGCTCGTATTGCGAGCGCCAAGCACAGTATTTATATTGCGGCGCTGTATTTAGAAGATGACGAAGCGGGTCGTGAGATATTACAAGCCCTCATGGATGCCAAAGCAGCAAATCCAACGCTTGATATCAAAGTGTTAGTCGATTTTCACCGTGCGAGACGTGGCTTGATTGGCCATAAAGGTGATAGCGGTAACTATTTGATGTACCGCAGAGTTATGGCTGAAGCCGAACATCCCATCGATATCTTAGGTGTACCCGTCAAATCCCGTGAATTTATGGGTGTGTTGCATCTTAAGGGATTTATTATCGATGATGCCGTGATTTATAGCGGTGCCAGTCTCAATAATATCTATTTGCAACAACACGATAAGTACCGTTTCGATCGTTATCACTTGATTGAGTCTGCCGAATTAGCGCGCAGTATGCGCGCGATGATCCAGAAAAATATCATTTCTGATCCAGCTGTGTGTTCATTAACGCAAGATGCTGAGCAAGAAGTGCTACCACCAAAGACGGATATGCGTAGCTTTAAGCTGAGACTGTCTGACGCTGAGTATCAGTTTAAGGAGACCCGTGATGGCAATCGCATCACGCCGTTACTTGGGCTAGGACGTAAGAAAAACTTGCTCAATAAAGTGGTTGTCGCCTTGGTGGAAGAGTCAAAAGACTCGCTGTTTATTTGCACACCCTATTTCAATCCGCCGTACATTTTAGTGCGCGCTTTAGCGAAGCATTTACGCAATGGCAAACGTATTGATATCGTTGTGGGCGACAAGACGGCTAACGATTTTTATATTCCGCCTGAGCAGGATTTCTCGACCATAGGTGCCTTGCCCTATATGTATGAGCAATCATTGCGTAAGTTCGCTAAACGCCAACAGTGGGCGATTGATAATGGTCAGTTGAATATCCATCTGTGGAAACACGGCATCAACAGTTATCACCTCAAGGGCATCAGTGCCGACGGTAATAAGCATTTGATCACAGGCTCTAATCTGAATCCAAGAGCTTGGGCGCTGGATCTTGAGAATGGTTTGTTGATCCAAGATGAAATTGGCTGCTGGAAAGCTCAGTTTGAAGCCGAGCAGGCACATATTCTGGAACACACACAGCGGTTATATCACTACAGCCAAGTGGATACTTTACAGAGCTATCCTGCGCCAGTGAAGAAGATCATGACTAGAATTCGTCGCCTTAAAGCTGACTTTTTACTGCGTCGCATTTTGTAACGATTAAAGCTATAGAAGCAATAAATTAATCGATATTTTTGATTTATTACAGTGTGTTATCGATTTAAAAAGCCCACAAAAATGTGGGCTTTTTATTGACTGACGGTAATAGATTTAGCTTAAACCAAGAATTGTCGCTTCAAATCATATCCATTAAATCTGTGGCATTAAATTCTGGTGAGTATCATTTTGATCTTTGGCGTAATACAGAGACAGGATCACTAAAACCACCATTACAGCACTCAATAAACCTATGCTTAACTGGCCGCCCATAGGCACTAAAGACATAGTTAATGCGGCAAGTCCGGCACCAAAATTTTGTAATCCCCCCAGTAATGCGCCCGCAATCCCCGCCTGACGTGGAAATGGCTCTAACGCAGCAGATGTTAGGGTAGGGAACAGCATGCCTGCACCACTGAAAAATAAAATCGATCCAATAAGTAAACTCCAGCCAACCACTAAATTAAAAAGACCTGGGATCAACATAAATAATGCGCCAGCACCGAGTAACGCAACACCTTGGTAAACAACCCTTTGTGGCTTATTCTGTCGGCCCGCGATGAGTGCCCCCAGTAAGTAGCCAGGAATTGGCGCAACAAAATAACAACTGACCATAAAAGGTGTCAGTCCGAGATATTGGCCATAGAGTACACCAGCAATTGCTTCAAACGCCGCAATACCGGCAAAGGTGGCGATCAATGAAAATAAATAAGCGCGAAACGCTCTATGGCGCAGGACATGCTTATAGGATTTGAAAACGGCTTGATGTTCCCGTTGCGCCTTAGGTAAAGACTCTTTAAAGAGGAATATTAACAACAGCCAGACCATGACACCGAATACCGCTAATACCCAGTATACGGCTTGCCAGCCAAAATAGGCCGCAGTGGCGCTGCCGATAAATGGTGCAAGCAAAGGTAAAAACACTACAGCCATAGAGACATAGCTATTAAATTTTACCAGTCGGTCGCCAAAGTAATGATCGCGGGGAATGCTACGGCACAATGCGCCTGCGCTGGCTGTGCCTAATCCTTGGATAAGGCTTGCCATAATTAGTTGGTTAAAGCTTGTGGCCTTCGCCGCGAATACAGCGCCTAGAACGAAAATTGCGATACCCACGATGAGTGGCATTTTGCGGCCAACGCGATCTGACACTGGGCCATACACAAATTGAAACATCCCGTAGGAGAGTAAGTAACAGGCCATCACGGCTTGTAGTTGGCTGGCGTCCACATGGAGCCCGAGTGCGATTTGCGGAAGGGCTGGAACAAAAATCGTCTGCGCCATTTGGCCACAGGCGACCATAAAGACAATCATTAACAGTAGGCTAGACTGACTCGCCGCGGGAGCGACATCGTGATGAATAGGAGAATGTGGCGTGCCTGACATGATATTTCCGAAAAAGGTCACTTAAGGTATTTGCGCGCATCTTACTCCCTAAAAGCGTAACTTCAAGTGTCAATCATATTGATTTAACGAAATAATTTTTAATGCGATGCATAAGTTTTTATCCTGATTTTAAGCTGTAAAGCTAAACTTACGATAGGTTATTTGTCTGTTAACTAGGTCGATGAGTTGCAAATGAATTAATACTCAGATTAACCCTTCACTGCCTATTTTCTTACATGGGAGTTTGCTTAAAAATATTGGCTATTAAGAGATTGGAGGTAAGTAAGTGGATAAGGTGCTTAATACAAGCCACCCTAAAAAAATCACGCTAAAAGGAACAAATAAGAAAGGAGATTGCGAATCGGCCTATCTCCTTTAATAGTCGCGACTAGCAAGATGCTATTTTTGTAATTTCTCTATGCCCGTTAAAATCTGATACCCCACAGTCACCCGAGGCGGTACGGGATAATTTTTATTGCTTAACAATACTATGCCAAGCTTTTGCGCGGGAATAAATGCTGCATAAGCGGCAAAACCGCCAGTAGAGCCGGTTTTATTAATCCACACATTTTGCTGCGGCGCGAGGGGCGGCACTATGGGTTTAACGGGTGTACTGCCAAACACGACTTCCTGAGTATGGCCCATAAGTATTTTATCAAGATCAATAGGATATGAGTAATGCTCCCAAATCATATCTTGGGTCATCATGCCCACATCAAAGTATCCCGTGTGGGTCTCATCGAGTGCCGTTTGCAGTGGTTTGGGTAACGAATGTATATGCATATTGGCCTCAACAAATTGCAGTAAATCCTTGGCTGAGGTTTTAACGCCGTAGGCTTCATCGGCTAATACACCGGGATTGACTCGCACTGGCATGTCTTGCTTATCATAGCCTTGGGCATAATCGGCCATTTTGTTGCTAGGAACCTTGAGATAGCTGTTTGTCATACCCAATTGTGGAAATAGTGTTTGCTCAAGGGCTTGTGGAAACGTTTGCCCTAAACTCTGCGCGGCAATCATGCCAAGTAGTCCAATACTCGGATTGGCGTAATTCCTATGGGTCCCCGCGGCAAATGATGGTTGCCAATGCTTAAGGTAATCCATTAACTCTGCATTATTAGTGACCTTATCAGGAACTTGCATCGGCAAATCACCCGCTGTGTGGGTGGCTAAATTGATGAGACTAATCTTATCAAAATGGCTGCCTTTTAATGCTGGAACATAATCACTGGCCATGTCCGTGAGTGTTAATTTACCTTCGCCCTGTGCATAGTTAGCCAGTGTTGCGGTAAAGGTTTTACTGATAGAGCCAATCTCGAACAGGGTATCTTCAGTCACACTTTGCCCAGAGGTTTTAGAACTGACGCCATATTGGTAAAAATACTGTTTACCTTCTATGGTGATGCCAATTACTGCACCGGGAATAGCATACTCGGCCATCAGTGGTTTAACTGCGGAATCTACAATTGACTGGATGTCTTTGGTATTAAGCGTTTGGGCCGTAGTGACATTAGAAAATAGCGTAGCAGAGAGCAGTACGCCGCTTAATAACGGTATAGAAGCGATCGGGGCTTTTGGGTGCATAATTGACCTTTCATTGAGACTGTATTTGTAGAGTAGATTTTCGCATGATATTAGGGCAATTCCACACGAAGTTAAGTCATTACTGATATTTAGCTTAAATACTCCCCCAATAAGTAAGTTAAACGTTAATTTAGTCGGTTTAGTGTTGCACGCTATTGCATACTAAGTGGTAACACAGATTAATACATTACAGTTGTTTTAAGAGATAATTGCTCTGTGCTCTTAAATTATCTCACTGGCGTTAGGCTGCATATGAAACCATCAACCACTGACACCGGCCTTTTATCACGATAATGTATTACGCGATTGCACCATTGATGGCCAAGGGATAAACTGCGCCACCGCGATAAAAAAGTGCTAAATGATGTGGTCGCGATCCTTAATAAGTTTGATAGAGAATTGGTTTTTATGGCTTTAGCCCCCCATGCAGTGCACCATTTATATCAGTACCGTAAGTCTATTTCGACTAAACCCTTTGGTGCCCGCGGTAAAAAACTGATCCGCTGTCCATTATGCCTCTTAGGTGAGCAGTTCTGTACCTGTGCGCTACGCCGTCAGTTAGATACTCACGCCAGTTTCCTGCTGATTATGTATAACGATGAGGTGTTAAAGCCGACTAATAGCGGACGACTCATAGCGGATCTTATTCCTGATACCCACGCCTATATTTGGTCACGTACAGAACCTGAAGCTGAGTTGCTTGCTTTGCTGAATTCGCCGCAATATCAACCCTATTTAGTGTTTCCTGCCCAGTATGCAGAGCAAGGGCAAACCGTACTGAACCAAGTGCCAATGTCGACATTGGCCGAAGGTAAACGGCCGCTGCTTGTTCTGCTTGATGGCAGTTGGCGTGAAGCGATTAAAATGTTCCGTAAGAGCCCTTACTTACACTCACTGCCGTTGCTTTCCTTCGATCCCGACACGTTTGCGACCTATGCATTGCGTAAAGGTAGTCATGATTTTCAACTTGGTACCGCCGAGGTGGCATCATTGGCTTTAGGAGCGATTGGCGAAGCGGCTAATGGCAAAGCCTTAAGTACTTGGTTTGATTTGTTTGTTGAATCTTCCTTACTTGGCCGCAATCGCCGTTGCCGTGAGGACCTTCTGCCAATTACAGATTTTACCGATGCTTTTGAACTGGCCTTTGAACAAGCAAGTCGTAGTAAGAGTTAATCGATGTTGGATTTAATCTATTTTGAAAAAGGCTAGTTAACTATCTTCTTAAATAAAAAATCCCCTACAGTGAGGGGATTTGTTATGTGTAGCAATTAACTTATAGGAACTTCATATTTAAGAAGATACCTCGCACAAGCATAATTGTTTATACCGCGACTTCTTTACCATCTAACTTACGGATAACGACCGTAGCGGCGCGAGGGCGTAATGTCGTGCCCGCAGGCGTTTTTTCAGCGGCATTGGACGAATAAGGCCAATTACCGGGATGCTGAATGTTAGCAAAAACAGATGTGTAATCAGGGCTAATAGCAAAACCCGTAACCTCACAGTCGTTTGGTCCAACAAAGAAACGCTTTAATTCCATTTGGTTATCAGCCGTTACGCCGAGCTGTTTCTCTTGGCCATCAACAAGCGTTGAAGGCACTATTGCTAGCATCTGATCGTTGGTTTCTTCTGCGACCTCCTTGGCTCCATTGTCGGTTTGAACCCACAAAATACCGCGTTGATCGAAGGCTAAACCGTCTGGGCTGGCAAATTGGTTAAGATCTGTTAGGCCTGATAAGTTTGTCTCTGCGTTACCATCACTTGGTGATCCAAATACGAAGATATCCCATGTAAATTCAGTATCTTTGTCACTTTCATCCCAACGAATAATATGGCCAAAGTGGTTTTTCAATCTTGGGTTCGCTGGATTGGTTTCAGTTCGTTTCGAGTTGTTGGTCAGGGTCAAATAAATTGAACCTGTGAAAGGATCGACAGCACACCATTCAGGGCGATCCATAGGTGTTGCACCAACAAGATCCGCTGCGCCTGCTGTGTTCAAAATAATCTCGGCTAAGCTAGCGAAAGTATTCCCTAGGGTTTTTCCGTCCGTAGTCTGGCTATCTAAGGTTAAAGGCAACCAAACACCACCACCATTTGCATTAAACTTAGCTGCATATAAAGTACCTTCATTCATATACTTATCGCCAGTTTGTATGCGATTGCTGCTGTCAGCATCTTTTGCATCCCACGCCGCGGCCGAGACAAATTTATAGAGGTATTCGAATTGTGAATCGTGGCCAGAATAGAATACTACTGGCTTACCTTCGGTTAACTTGCCAAAGGTACAACCTTCATGGCGGAAACGACCAAGCGCGGTACGTTTTACTGCGCGCGATGTTGGATTGAAAGGGTCAATTTCAACAATATAACCGTGACCATTCGCTTCATTACGATAGTCATCTTGAGCACTTGCACCTTTTGGTGTTACATCAAAACGCGCGAATTCATCGAGACGTTCCTCATCATGACCTGCAAGATCATCCCAGCCATAACGTGTGCTGGTTTTGCTGATCCCAATGCGATTTTGCTCGGCAGTTAACGTACCACGGTTTGCGAAGTAGCCTGGCCAGTTTTCTTCACAGGTTAAATAAGTGCCCCAAGGCGTGTAACCATTGCCGCAGTTATTTAATGTACCGCGAGCCTGACTCCCGTCGGGAGAATAGCGGGTTTCGAGTAGAGAAGAGTAGGCGAGAGGACCGCTAATATCCATCACAGTCGCACCGGTGAATCGGCGGTTATGGTTATCATTACTAACCACTTCCCATTGATTACTAACCAGTTTTATACGTACAACCGATACGCCATGGGCGTTGATTTCTTTACGTACCTCATCGATAATTGTGCGCAAACCTGAAGTAGGATCAAAAGTTTGTCCTGCTGGATGTAATGCAACTTCATCAATGTATTCATGGTTAATGCAAAGTAAACCGTCATTACCCGAATCATTTAATGGAAAGAAATGCATGCCATCATGGTGCATACCGACTGAGTTCGCTTGGTCATCGGCAGTGTTACTACCATCACTTTTCCATGGTGCTGCTTTTGCATTTAATGGCGTGCCCCATGGTGCAAGTACCTGCGCTGTATAGCCTTCTGGCACAACGACGGCATCTAAACGAGAACCCGCAACTGACGTAAAGTTTAGCTTGGCGGTACTTTTTGTCGGTGGCAAAGGTGTCACTGGATCAACAGGTTTTGTAACGGGTGTGTCATCTGATCCGCAAGCAGTTAAGCCTACACTGGCAAAAGCTGTCATAGCACTGAGGCCTAAACCACTTTTTACGAAGTTACGGCGAGATAAATGTTTATCCAACACTTGGTTAAATGGCTCGTTATTACTTTTATTATAAAGTGTAGGATCAAAGGTGGCCTTACTCATATATTACTCCGGCTAGTACGATGGATTAAATTTCGTGACTAAGGCTAAAGTATCAATATGACAATAAAGATGATTTTATATTACAATAATACTGCAGTGAGCAATAAACCCGATATGCTATGAAAATGTTAACCAGCAGTTTGCTATGGTCTAAGATGCTGAGGTCGCAGTATCTCAATTAGAATTTTTATTCTGCTATAATGTCAAATCTTGTATCCAAGATAAAAATATATAATGTGAAATTATTGCTTTAATTATTTTTCAAATTAAAAATTGGAAATAATTTTAATATAAATTACTGAATATCATTTTTATTCATAAACATGATAGGTTTATTTTAACGTTATAATTGCTATTTTATTTTAGGTAAAAAACTAACTGATTCTTACCGAGTCATGATCTAGTTTAGTCTTTTGGGTTTTAGTCTCTTGGTTTTAAATAATGGCGAAGTGAGCGCGGATCGGTATGGCCAGTTCTGGCCATAATGTATAAATGATCTTTATCATTTTCATAGAGTTGAGTGACACAACCACTACGCAGACTGTGGGCGCCATAAAACTTTGCAGGTAGGCCCGCTTTTGTGCAATATTTTTTAATGATGCGATAAATATCGTCTCCCGTGAGAAAACCACTATTTTTATGTAAACTTGAATTAGCTTCAGAGTGATGTTCTACTATTTGATAAGGGCGTAAATATTTCCCATCACGGGAAAGCGATCTAAATAAATGTCCATCCTCTATATTGGCTAGTGATAACCAATTTTTTACCGCGTTGAGTGCTGCAAAAGGTTCATGATCCGGTAGGTCTTTCCATTCCCGTTGACCTTGCTGATTACTCTTCGAATAAGGTAGGCGCACTTTTAGCTTATTGCGTAAAAAACTGACATATTGAACTTTTATATCTGCAAGTTCAGAACGGCGAAACCCACCTTGTAATCCTAACTGAATAATGGCTTTGTCTCTTGCTCGGGTTAATGGCTGCACTTGTTCATCGATAGCTTGAATGAGCATTTCCACTTCATCATACATAATCGGTTGTTGATCATAATCACTCACATGGCGAGATTGATTTCTGCTCAAGCCACGCATCACTCTGATCACCAGTGTATGTTCGGTAGGCGAGTGGAATCCTGCTTGAATATGATGGTAGCGAATGGCTGCCAACCTTGTGGTTAATGTTTGCTTTGAAAGTTGAACGCCAGTGCTTTCTTGGATCAGTTCTTTTTGATGACCAATAAATGAAATTACGCTTCTTGGATCTGCGGGCAGGGCCTGCAGTTGGTGTTCGGCACAATAACGGCTAAATAGACTAAAGCTCGTATTATAAACACGGCGGGTGTTGGCTGAAATTTCATATTCAGTTTCTTCGGCAGCACTTAAATAATCACTTCGAACAGATTGTGGCAGGAAAGTCTCTTCAAAAAAACGTGGCTGTTCAGCACAGTTATTATTGTGATGCTCTGATCCTGTCACTTTTTCATTCGTTACATTGGTGTTATTTTGAGCATTACTATTTGTCCGGATCATTTTAGACATGCCGTTGAAGTGACCTGATATCGAATTAAGAAGGCGTAATTATACGCAAATCACACCTACATCTACCAGTGATAATCGTCATTATCACTGGTAGAGTGCTTATTTGTTCAAATAAACTTCTGTTATCGGAATAGGGCGCATTAAATAGCATTTAGTTGGTTTTTTTAGTTTAAAAAATAGCCAAGATAAACCTATTCTAACAATGGCGATTAATTAAGCGGATATAAAATTAAAGGCAATGATAGTATGAAATTCGTACTTTCTCTATGCAGTGGTTTCGAACTTAGTTAGTCACAGATGCATAATTTTAAAGAATGGTTTAACCATTTTATTGGTTTTCTTGAATGGAATGCCGCTAAACTAGGCTTGCGTGTTGGGTGAAATTTAAGCTAATAACGACAACCGCTTATCGGGTTCTTAGCCTGTTATGAGTTGAGCTATTTCTGCCAAAGGCAAAATGAAGCATAAGGGATCGATTCCCAGTCAATAAAATGGTTGAACCATATATTAATACTTATCGATTTGTACTAGCATGAGGTCCCATTTATTTCATCCGCATTAAACGCATGCTTAGCTAAAGAAACGTATTTATGGAACCGCAAGCCTGGATATATCAACAAGACAAACCAACAGCAGGGAGAAAATTATTATTGCTTGAGGAAGCAGAATTAATTTTTGCCTTACCCTTAATTTATCGCCTTATCAATCCTGAAGCTGTGGCATCTAAACCGGATTGGTTTTGTGACGCTGAGTTACAAACGGTTTTCTATACTAAGTTGGTGACACAACTAAATGAATTAGTCCGATTACGCAAAAAGGCACTGCGGATCGACAACGAGCTTACTAATGTAAACAAAATGCTCAATCAGTATTTTACTGATTTTGGCTGGCGTATGGTTCGCAAAGAATTATCTCAAATAAAAAAACGACAAAAAAAGTCTCATATTGAGCTGAGCAGGGATATTATTTTGAGGTTAAAACGTTATATGGAAACTCAAAAGTTAGACAGTTTTGACCAAGCCATTGATACCCTATTGTCAGAGCATAATGAAAATATTTCGCTTAATGTTTTACAGCATACTGATGAGGATGTTGTAGACGATATTGTTGATGAATAGAACAAAAAAACGCGGCTCTATGTTTTGAAGAATATGATTTTACAGTTGTTCTATTGCCTAAAATGGATTATCTAATAAGGGTAAGTTAGCCGTGACTTATCTGTGCAGACACGTAAAATTACTGTTAAGATCTTATGTTTACGACTAGATAACGCGGGGCATTAGAGATGAGTTTAAGTATTGCAAACGATAGGAAAATTGCGGTTTTATGCCGAATTGAACCTGGCTGTCTCGGACCTGATGGCGTAGATCATATTGAGGCTTTTTGTGCTTTAGCCCAGAAAGCGATGCAACATTTTGACGTCGATGTTGGCACTTGGGTATTGATCCCAAGATATGATAAAACCTTAGAAGAGATGCAATATAGTCTTGCAAATAAGCTGCTTTCGCGTGAGCAGGCAACTAAATATTTAGTCTCTATAGGCCGTGACATTGATGGTTTTGAAGAAAGATTTCAGGACAAACTGACGTCGATGATCAATCTATATCTTGCTAGAAAACCTTAAATGCTCAATTTATCGGAGATGTATTTTTTGCTGAGATTCATCTGACTTCTTGTTTTTTCATAGGAGATATCGGATTTGCATTTTTACAAATCGGTTTTATTTTCATATTTAATTTCTGACTAAAAAACAAAATTAATCCTATATTAATCATTGTTTTGCAACAAAATCTGCACCTATAATTACGCTGCTGATGAGCAGTTAAGTTGGCTTGAAAACTCAGTTGTTGCTAATTAACTCCGTAAAGTACGTCAAAATTTGCTAGACTAGTCGACTCACTTAATGCTGAATCTTTTTCTTGCGGTATGCCCGAATTTTGTGGGTGGTAAGGATAAGTGTAAAGGACGGTTGATGTTCAATCCCATTCCGGAAACCAATCCATACGTTAGTTTGCTGCAGCAGGATTTCGGTTTTTCTGAATTTCGTCCTGGCCAAGCGCAAACGATAACACAACTTTTAGCAGGGAAGTCGAGTTTAGCGATTTTCCCGACGGGTTCTGGTAAATCCCTTTGTTATCAATTTACAGCATTGCAGTTACCCCATTTGAGTTTAGTGATTTCGCCTTTACTCGCCTTGATGAAAGATCAGCTGGAATTTTTACAATCTAAGGGAATTCATGCGGCCAGCATAGATTCAACCTTAAGCGCCGAGCAGAGTCAGCAAGTGATGACAGATGCGCGCTCTGGCAAACTGAAAATTTTAATGGTGTCGGTGGAACGTTTCAAAAATGAACGCTTTAGGCAGTTTATTCAATCGGTTCCGTTGTCTATGCTGGTCGTAGATGAGGCACATTGTATTTCAGAATGGGGTCACAATTTTCGGCCTGATTATCTTAAATTACCTGATTATCGGCGCGAGCTTGAGATCCCGCTGGTATTGTTACTAACGGCCACTGCTACACGTAAAGTGAAACTGGATATGGCCAAGCGCTTCGATATCGCGCCCGAACACATAGTACAAACAGGATTTTATCGACCCAATTTAGATTTGACTGTTCTGCCCGTGTCGACTCAAGAGAAAAATGCCTTACTGGTTAAGCAGATAACATCATTCTCAGGTGCTGGTATTGTGTATGTGACGTTACAGCAAACCGCCGAAATAGTCGCACGACTCTTGAGCCAACAAGGCATAGTCGCCAGTGCCTATCATGCTGGATTTGAAGATGAAAAACGTCAACAAATTCAAAATGATTTTATGCAGGATAAGCTGCAAGTGGTGGTAGCTACCATCGCCTTTGGTATGGGAATAGATAAGAGCAATATCCGTTTTGTGATCCACTATGATTTGCCTAAATCCATTGAAAACTACAGTCAAGAAATCGGCAGAGCAGGGCGTGATGGTGCATTATCCCATTGTGTGACTTTAGCCAATCTTGACGGACTCAATACCGTTGAAAATTTTGTGTATGGCGATACGCCTGAGCGAGAAGGTATAGCGCAAGTCATTGAAGCAATTCGACTTGAACAAGATTCTGGTCAGTGGGAATGTCAGCTTAATGGCGTGTCGACGGCGAGTAATATTCGCCAGTTGCCGTTAAAAACGTTACTTGTGCAGCTAGAAATTCTAGGTGTGGTTAAGCCGTTATTTGCTTACTACGCCGATGTTAATTACAAATTTTTAGTGGATAAACATGTCATTCTGAGCCGCTTTAATCCAGAGCGGCAGGCCTTTTTGACGCAAATTTTTAATCATACGCAGATGAAGAAAATATGGGGCGCATTAGATTTTGATGCCTTGTACAGTGCAACGGGCCATGAACGCAGTCGCGTGTTGGCCGCGCTGGAATATTTAGCTGAACATCAGTTGATTGAATTAGAAACCAAACGAATTACTGATGTTTATCGGGTGGATGTTGCCGCATTAGCGCGTCCGGAACTCATCGATGAGCTGTACCATTATTTTATTGATAAAGAGCAGAAAGAAATTGCGCGAATAGCGCAGTTAGTCCGCTTTTTTGAACTTGAGACGTGCTTAAGCCACAATTTATCCCGTTATTTTGATGATAATGAGACGCCGGCTTTCTGCGGTCATTGCAGTGTCTGCCGCGGCAATTTTGCTAAGTTGAGTTATTCGACGGAACCGACTTGGCCGACAGATCAGCAGATGTTGGCTGATTTACATGAGTTGAAGCACCATTTAACGGCCAAAGGCATAGATGCTTTATCACTTGATACCTATTGTCGTTGCCTTGCTGGCATGTCAGTTCCTTTGGTGAGTCGTTTTCAAGTGCGTAAGTTGAGTGGTTTCGGCCGCTGTGAAAAATTGAGATATGCTGAAATTAAACAGAAAGTTGAGTCACTGTTGTCGCAACTAGATGATAAAAGAGTTGAACATGAATAAGGCCGTAAAAAAGATGTTAGCCACCCATGAACATTTGGTTCACTCTGAAGGTGTGACTGTGGTTTCGCATATGCAAAGGGAAAAAGCGGAGTGGATACAACATACTGTTATGATTGAAGATTGTGACGTGCCGTTTAAATTTAGACGGGTCAAAAAGTATCGTAATCTGCAAGGGCAAAAGATCAATGTCATCTATTACCCAGAGACAGAAACTGTGGCAGGTTTTGAAATAGAAATTATGCAAGTCGTTAGAATTAAACGATTCTAGTTAATGCGCTTCGAGTCTTTGCTTTTATCAATCAGCAAAGACTCGAAGCGCATTTGATTGATGACGCAAGAGTTAAATTCGGCTATTTACTTGGAATATTGATAGGTTGAATCTACTTTCCAAGTTCTGAAACGCAGTTCAGCGCCTTCTGGTAGATAAAACACCTTAGGCAAGCGACTGTCGTAGCGCATTTTTAGCTCAGCTGGAATACGTACAAAAGCTTCTTTCTTCGCCAATTCGAAACAGGCCATCATAGTGCTCGGGCCTTCAGCGATTTCATCCACTTGATAGTAGTTATAACCCCAACCTTGTACTGTCAGTTCCTTCAACTCCCCGTTTAATCCATGCTTATTGCAATCAACCATTTGAGTCTGACCAATTTGGATTTCGACCATGTAGTCATCTTCGTTTTCTAATTTAGGTAAACTTAAAATGTGCTGCACCATACCTGCTGCCGGAGCAGGGAACATCTTAGTGGCTTCCTGCGCGCTGTAATCTTTTGGATCGAAACGTTGAATACTGATCATAGGCGCATTTAACCCTGTTGGATGTGGTGGGCTCACCGCCGCGGCATTGAATGACAATAGTGCAAATGCAAGGGGAACAGTGCTAACGCTAAATAAGGTCTTCAATTTCATTTTATTTCTCCTAATCGAACTGAATTGATGTCGATAAATTTGTCTGTGTTCTGCTTCCTATAAACGCAGCAGAGGTAAAAAAGGGTTAAATTATTCAATAAAAAATTGATTTTTTACTCAAATAATTTTTATCAATCTGAATAATAAGGGTTAATTACACTTTCCAATGACTTATTTTGTTAAGTTCTCTGCTATTTCAATTCTTTGCTGTGGCTTTTTTATGACTCATATCATGCGAAAAATATACGAAACAGCCTAGATAAAAACCTTAAAACTTGGATTTCAACTTGCACTGAAAAGCCACCGCTGTGTCTGTCTATAACTGCATAAGGCTATAATAAAGCCAATCTAACTCAGCTATGTGAGCTGTTTTTACTCATAAATCAAGCGCTAATCCATTAAACCTTGCCTGATATCCTTTGCCTAGTCTAGCTGCCTATCTTAATTCACATATCAGTGTCTCGACTGATGGCAGGAGGGCAGATGCATTATGGGGATTCAAATACACGTTTAAAAGTTTGAAAACAGTATATCTTGATAAACAGTTAATTTGATCTTCATATATTTTGATTTTCAAACTATAATTCAAGCGACGAGTTTTTCACCATTAATAGCGATAGAAATGGAACAGGGGCCATACAATGAAATCAATGACAGCCGAGCAAGCAACAGGACATCAAGCTACTACGGGAAGCCGCCAAGGGCACTCTCTCGCCCAGTGGCAGCACGCCCATGAGTTTTCGAGTCAGAACCGCGATGGCGAGAAGAACACTCGCTATGTACTGTATTTAACCGTGATCACTATGGTGGCTGAAATTGCTGCCGGAACCATTTACGGTTCTATGGCACTGCTCGCCGACGGTTGGCACATGGGAACCCATGCCGCGGCCTTTATGATCACGTTATTCGCATATTCCTATGCCCGTAAACATGCTAACGATCCTGCATTTGCTTTCGGTACTGGCAAAGTGAGTGTGCTTGGCGGTTATACCAGCGCAATAGCGCTAGGACTTGTGGCACTGGTGATGTTAATTGAATCGGGAATGCGACTGATTAACCCTGAGCAAATCCATTTTAACGAAGCCATATTTGTGGCTGTCATAGGTTTGAGCGTTAATGTGCTGAGTGTATTTTTACTCAAAGATCACCATACCCACGACCATGGGCATCACCACGGGCACGCTCATGGTCATAGTCACGATCATGGACATCAAGATGATCATGAAGACGAGCATGCTCATCACAGCTGCGAAGCACACTCCTCCCATGACGATCACGTCCATACGGCTCATTCACATGGTGCGGGTCCACATACACATGATGACTCACATGCACACGATGAAAGTCATCAAGATCATAGCCATTGCCATCATAAACAGGAGCACCATGCTGCTGAGCATGAGCATGAGCATGAGCATGAGCATGAGCATGAGCATGAGCATGAGCATGAGAGTCAGAAGGCACACGGTGGTCATGATCACAACCTACGCGCCGCCTATTTTCACGTATTAGCAGATGCGTTAACGTCAGTGCTCGCCATTGCGGCCTTGTTGTTTGGTAAATACATGGGACTGACTTGGCTCGATCCAGTTATGGGTATCGTGGGTGCTGTGATTATTAGTCGTTGGTCATGGGGCCTCATTCAGCAAACGAGTCCTATCTTACTTGACGGTGGTGTTAAAGCGTCATTGCAGCGTAAGGTCGTGGAAACTCTTGAGGCCGTACCGGATCATCAAGTGGCCGATTTACATCTTTGGCGAGTGAGTGCCGATCACCATGCTATTATGGTGTCTATCGTGTCCCATTCACCGAAAGATGTCAGTTATTTTAATCAGTTACTATCACAATTTCCTGAATTGGCCCATATCACTATTGAACTCCATACTTGCCGTCAGTGCGAGTGTATGGCTAAGGAAGCCTAAATGACTGTTAAACATCATCATTCATCAAACCTGAATTCAAGTGAGCCGCATTTGCCTACTGCTCATTCAACGGCCGCACATTCAACAGATCATGCATTAAATCATGTGATTATTGAATTTTATGAAAAGCTGTCGTCTTGGGAACACGCCATTGTGCGTGACAAAGGTTTTAGCCTATCGCAGGTGCACACCATTGAGTTACTCGGCGTGCACGGCGCTATGAGAATGAAAGAACTGGCAGATAAAATTGGTGTCACAACAGGTACACTAACGGTCCAAATCGACAAAATGGTAGAAGCTGAGTGGGTTGTACGTCGTCCCCATGAAACCGATCGTCGTTCGATTCTGGTGGAGTTAACCGAAAAGGGCCAAACTTTGTTCCTCGAACATGATGCATTACATCTACAACTCACTACAGATCTCACCGCTAAAATGAGCAGTGAGGAACGAATCGTACTGCTCAATTTGTTGTCTCGTATGAATAACGAGTTTTAATTTACCCTATTTCATCCACTAAAAAGCGTCCCTCGTGGACGCTTTTTTATAGCATGGCATTTTTAAAAACGCGATTCATTCTAGATTAATCATCTGCTATTACAGTACCTTACCTTTTGTTACATTCTTGTTGGATTAATAGTTGAACTGGATATTAATTAAGGTAATGTAAGGGCAGATCTCAAGATGGACTTTGTTTAAAAGGAATAGAATGAATAATAAATTACTGCCTTGGTGCATTGCAGGAGTGCTCGGTATGAGCGGTCAACTTCACGCAGAAGAAGATAAATACATTTGGTTAGAAGATGTTGAAGGCGCAAAGCCGATGGAATGGGTGAAAACCCAAAATGCTGCATCTGCCGCCGAAATTAAAGCGTTTAAAGGTTTTGATAGCTTAGTGACGAACAGTCTCGCCATCCTGAACGATAAAGAACGCATTCCCTACGCGACCCACATTGGCGACAAGTTATACAACTTTTGGAAGGATGACACCCATGTGCGCGGTATTTACCGCCGTACTACCATGGAAGAATATGCTAAACCCGATCCCAAATGGGAAACCGTGCTTGATATCGATGCCCTAGGTAAAGCTGAATCCGTCAATTGGGTATTTAAGGATATTAGCTGTCAGTATCCCGAAAATGAGCGCTGTTTTGTCTCACTTTCCCGCGGCGGTGCCGATGCGGTGGAAGTGCGAGAATTTAACTTAAATACTAAATCCTTTGTTGCCACCAAAGATAAGCCATTCTTTTTGAAAGAAGCCAAATCAAGTCTGAGCTGGATAGATAAAGACCACGCCTTTGTCGGTACTGATTTTGGTGATGGTCAAAGCATGACTGACTCAGGTTATCCACGGGAGGTGAAACTCTGGCAACGTGGTACAGCACTCGAGCAAGCGAAACCGATTTTCACTGGTGACAAAACCTCTGTCGCTGTATCAGGCTGGGTTTTATTCGATGATAAAACACCGCTGAGTTTAGTCACCGAGGCACATACTTTTTATACCGCCAGCCAATATGTCTATCAAGATGGCAAACTCATAGGGTTGCCATTACCTCAAGATGCTGAGATTAAAGGTTATTTTGAAGGTAAGTTATTTATTGAGTTAAAGAGCGATTTAATCAACAAAGACGGTAACTTTAAGCAAGGCGCGGTCGTGTATGCCGATGTGGCGGATCTTATCGCCCAAAAAGCCAAATTCAGTTTATTTGTGAGCCCGACTCAGACCGCATCGATAGCGCAGCTTAGTTTTAGTAAGAGTGCGATTTTCGTTAATTGGCTCGATAACGTGAAAAGCAAATTAGTACGGTATGAGCAAGACGAAAAGGGCGCTTGGCAAAGCACCCAAGTCCCATTCGAAGCGAATGGCGCCCTGACGGTAATGGACGTTGAGCAAGACAGTGATGATTTTTTCGTGAATTACACCAGTTTTCTTGAGCCTTCAAGCCTCTATACGGTTAATGCAAAAACCTTAAATCCGAAGAAAATTAAAGGTATGCCGCAACAGTTTGCTGCGGATAAGTTTAAAACTGAGCAATACTTTGCGACGTCTAAAGATGGCACTAAAGTACCGTACTTTGTGGTGATGGCTAAGGATCTTAAGTTAGATGGCACTAATCCTACGCTACTTTATGGCTACGGTGGGTTTGAAGTCTCACTGCGTCCATCCTATTCGGCCACCATTGGTAAGAATTGGTTAGAGCAGGGCGGCGTATATGTGTTATCTAACATTCGCGGCGGTGGCGAATATGGTCCAGCTTGGCATCAAGCGGCGTTAAAGCAAAATCGACATAAAGCCTATGAGGATTTCGAGGCAATAGCGGAAGATTTGATTGCCCGTAAAATCACGTCAAGTAAACATTTAGGTATCCAAGGTGGCAGCAACGGTGGCCTGTTAATGGGGGCGGCATTTACCCGCAGACCGGATCTGTACAACGCTGTCGTGTGCCAAGTGCCTTTACTTGACATGTTTAGATTCAATAAGTTACTCGCCGGTGCCAGCTGGATGGGGGAATACGGTAATCCGGATATTCCTGAGGAATGGGCTTACATTAAAACTTACTCTCCGTACCATAATCTGCATAAAGACGTGCATTATCCAAAGGTCTTTTTCACCACATCGACCCGTGATGACAGGGTTCACCCAGGTCACGCCCGTAAGATGGTGGCTAAGATGAAAGACATGGGAATTGATGTCTTGTACTACGAAAATATTGAAGGTGGCCACGCCGGTGCTGCAGATAATAATCAAGCCGCGGAACTTAATTCAATGGCGTTTGCCTACTTATTACAGCAATTAAGATAATTACCGCTGGGTTAGCATGAATTGTTAACTCTTCACTGGTAAAACCGAGCAAGACCCTAATAGGTTGGGGAGCAGAAAACGGTCGAACTTATTGAGGTTCGGCCGTTTTTTTAAGTTTATTATTTAATGTTAACAATACCCACAGATAATTTGAGCCATTGCCAAGAGCTTGCTACTATTGCGAAAAATTTCACTGTCAAAGGCCTAAGACTACCTTAAGAATACTAAGTTATTCTCGACAAACAACTAATTTGAGTGAGAGCTATCAGTGTTAGCAAGATTTAAGACTCTATCGGTGAATCGATTCACTTTTATCACAGCGTTATTTTACGTCTGTATTTTCAATATCCCATTGTTTGGCATCATTAAGAAAGGCATTGAAAAACAACCTGATGTCGATCCTATCTTCATCGCTACTGTGCCGTTGTTTTTAACTTTTGCACTCAGTTTTGTATTTTCCTTATTTACGGTGAAGTATCTCGTTAAACCGTTTTTCATCTTACTCACCTTGTTATCATCGAGTGTGTTCTTCGCTGCCTACCAATACAATGTCGTCTTCGATTACGGCATGATAGAAAACACTTTTCAAACCAATCATGCCGAAGCGTTCATGTATGTGAATTTTGCTTCGATAATGAATATGTTACTGACGGGAATTTTACCCGCGTACCTTATCTATAAAGCGGATATTCAGTACAAACCTTTCCTAAAAGAACTACTGCATAAAGTGCTTTTTATGCTAGCTATGTTGGCAGGACTGGGCATTATTGCTTTCTTCTATTTTCAAGATTACGCGGCCTTTGGCCGTAACAACGACGAGCTAAAACGTTATATTGTGCCGACGTATTTTATCGGTGCTGTGTCTAAGTACATCAATGTGCAGTACTTGCAAACGCCAATGGAATATCAGCAACTTGGCCTCGATGCAAAAAATGTCAGTGCCAACTCAAATGGTAAACCGAATTTATTAGTCCTAGTCGTGGGGGAAACCGCGCGTTCAATGAGTTATCAGTATTATGGCTACGACAAGCCAACCAACGCCCATACCCAAGACCAAGGATTAATAGTCTTTAAAGATACCCATTCATGTGGCACGGCAACGGCGGTATCTTTGCCTTGCATGTTTTCTCGCATGGGACGGGAAGATTACGATTCACGCCGTGCCTATGCTCAAGACACCGCCGTTGATGTGTTGGATCATGGCGGTATTAAAGTGCAGTGGTTTGACAATGATTCTGGCTGTAAAGGGGTGTGTGACCAAGTTGAAAACATAACCATTGATTTGAACAGTGATCCTAAGTTGTGCACTGGCCAATATTGTTTCGACCAAGTGTTACTGAACAAATTAGATGAAGCCTTAGCCAACGCAGAACGCAAAGATACTGTGATTGTATTGCATGTTATTGGTAGTCATGGCCCGACTTATTTCTTACGTTATCCAGCAGAACACCGTAAGTTCACACCGGATTGTCAGCGCAGTGATATACAAAACTGCAGTGAAGATGAGCTGATGAATACCTATGACAATAGTATTTTGTACACTGACTATATTATTAGCGAAGTGGTTAAAAAGTTAGAAAACCAACAAGATAAATTTGATCCAGCCATGTTGTATCTGAGCGATCATGGCGAGTCTTTAGGCGAAAAAGGCATGTATTTACATGGCGCACCTTACAGTATCGCACCGATTGAGCAGACGAGCATTCCTATGCTTGCTTGGGTGTCAAAAGATTTTAGCCAAGATAATCAATTGGATATGGATTGTTTGGCTGAGCATGCGGCGAAAGGTGGTTTCTCCCATGACAATTTATTCGATAGTCTATTGGGACTAATGAATATCAAAACTGAGGTATATCAGCCTGAATTAGATATCTTTGCTCGCTGCCGCGGTTAATTGTGGACTTAATTGTCGCGAGGTTTAGCTCGTTCTAGTTGGTTCGACACCATGATGAGGAAGAGGATGGCAACATCCTCTTTTCTTTTGCTCCCTGTCATAATAATTGATTTCTCCCATATCCAAATCGAATTAGTTGAGTTAACTTAATATATACAAAAACATAACAAATCTATGGTTTGCGATTTATGTCTTCTACTGCAGAAAATAAAGAACTTGATTCTGCCGCGCAAATTTTGCGTTTGGCCGTGCCGCAAATGTCTGCCCTCGATATTCCTGTTACTCCTGAAAATTACACTGTTTGGTATGAATATTTTGCAGGCACAAATCTCGATTTAAATCGCGCGATTGATGGTTTTTTGGCGAATTCTGTCTCTTTTACCAAGGAAGTTAATACCAGTCTTTATAAAACCTTTATCCAAGAACAGTCACCAGAAGTGATTGAAAATGTTCAGATTGAAACACAAATTTTGATCAATAGCCTGTTGAATAAAATCAGCCAGTTGAGTCAAGGAACCGCGGCATTTTCTGGCTCATTAGCCGAGTTTGGTTTGCGATTACAGACTAATCCCGATATCAATACCTTGAACGAGCTGGTTGATGGTGTGGTCGATGAGATGCAGATGCTACTTATCAACAACCGTGAGATGGAGCAAAGTCTGTGTACCATGGGTCAAGAAGTACAAAATCTTAAGTCGGAAATGGAAAATCTTAGCCTCGCGGCTATGACAGACCAATTAACGTCTCTGCATAATCGCCGCGCCTATGAGTTAAGTATTCAGGATCAAATCTACCGTTCACAAGATCACCAGACCCGCTGTAGTCTCTTACTGATTGATATCGATAATTTTAAAGCTTTTAACGACACCTATGGTCATTTAACGGGTGATAAAGTATTGGCCTATGTCGCATTAGCCTTAAAGCAATGTGTGCGTGGGGATGACTTTGTTGCGCGTTATGGCGGC
Organism: Shewanella sp. ISTPL2; assembly: GCF_013283205.1. Lineage (NCBI taxonomy): Bacteria > Pseudomonadati > Pseudomonadota > Gammaproteobacteria > Alteromonadales > Shewanellaceae > Shewanella > Shewanella sp. ISTPL2. Next base: position 2,213,772 of record NZ_JAAPAV010000001.1, read on the forward strand.
GAAGAATTTGTGGTGGTGCTACCTAACACCCATTTTCACGACGCATTGCAAGTGGCTGAAAATCTGCGTGAACGTATTTCTGAGCGGCGCTTAACGGTAGGGAAAGACAAAAAGCTTTCCCTTGGCGCGATTACTGTCTCGATTGGGATGGCCTCATTGCAACAGGGGGATGATGCTGAAACGCTGTTTAGTCGCGCCGATAAAGCACTGTACCAAGCTAAGTCCGAAGGCCGTAACTGTGTTAGAGGCTGAGAATGTGATGCGAGTGTCGATGTTTCAAGGCGTTAAGTATTAGCTCGGTCGCTATTTCGTTAAATAATCATTTACTTAGGATAACAAAATGCCGCAATGATTTGCGGCGTTTTTGTTCGTCTGGATAGGTGCTATTGATCACTGGGCGGTTTTAAATCCATGTGCATTTTGATCAAATGCTCCTCCATATCGAAGGTCACTTTAAAACCGAGACTCTTGGCAAGACTGGCCATATTGCGATTCTCAAACATGGTAAAGCCGGTGAGCACGGGCGTGTCGTTGGCCTGATAATATTTGATTAATTTTTCGAGTAACAACTTGCCTAACCCTATACCTTGATGATCGCCACGCACCGCCATGGCAAACTCGGCCTCGGTATTATCAGGGTCAATAGATGCACGCACGGCACCTAAGGTGATGTCATCGCCATCGGGTCCCTTAGCCGTGGCTATAAAGGCCATCTCACGGGCGTAATCGATTTGAGTTAATACCGCCATTTCTTCATGGGTCATTTTCGATCGCACCCCAAAATAACGTTTGTATCTGTCTTCATCGGATAACGAATTATCGAAGGCCAAATGTTTAGGCTCATCTTCGGGCAAAATCGGCCTTAGCATTACCTTAAGGCCATTTTTAAGCTCGGCGAATTCTTCTAATTCCTTCGGATAGGGCATGATGGCCATCCGCGATGAACTGTCGGCATTGGCATCATGCAAACGGATATTCACATCGAGCAGAGTGATGTTTTCACCCGCGGCCAGTACTGGGTTTAAATCTAACGAGGCGATTTCAGGACAATCGATAATAATGTGGGATATTTGCGTTAACATCACGCACAGGGCATTCATGTCTAGACCCAGTGGTAAATGTCTGTCCTTTAACTTATGGGTCTTTAACGCTTGGATCACCATATAACGCGCCAGTGCCATATTCAGGGGAGGCAGGGCAACGGCAGCATCATTGGTGGGGTCCCATTCTGAGCCACCTTCGCCAAGGCAAATCGCCGGACCAAAGACGGGATCGCTTATCACGGCCACGCGGATTTCCTGCGCGCCAGCGGTCAACGCCATTTTCTGCACTATCATGCCTTCAATAATGGCTTCGGGATTGGCTTGATGCACCCTCTGGGTAATCGCATTCGCGGCGTGGCGGATATCTTCAGCCGAGGTTAAATTGAGCATCACTCCGTGCACATCGGACTTATGCAAGATGTTAGGGGATTGCACTTTTAACGCTAAGGGATAGCCCGCTTCATTCGCAATGGCCACCGCTTCATCGGCATCTTTCACAAACCAAGTGTCTATAGTGTTAAGCCCATAAGCACGCAAAATAGGGCTGGCCTCATGGGTTTCCAGTACCGATTTTCCTTTAGCTTGAGCCGCTTGCAATAATTTGCGCGCCGTGAGGCTATCTGTCGGAATATTATCGGGGATCGATTGCGGCACTTCTTGCAGCAGTTTTTGGTTACGACGGTATTCAACCATGTGCATAAAGGCCCCCACAGCACCTTCGGGTGTACGGTAGGTGGATATACCGCCCTTAGTGAAGCGTTTTCGTGCCTGATAAGCTGAGTCTTCACCGCTCCAGTTAGTCAAAATATTGAGGCGATTCTTTTTGGGATGCGCGTGGATCACACTCACCAAAGCATCAGCTATCTCAACACTTTCACCGAGTGCTGAAGGGGAGTGCAAGACCAAAATAGCGTCAAGTTCATTGGAATCCATCAAGATAGTCAAAGCTTTAGCATATCGTGATGCGTTCGCATCACCAATGATATCGATGGGGTTTTGCCTTGACCAAGTATTCGGTAACACGGCTTCTAATTTGGCTATGGTGTCATCTGACAATTCAGCCAATTTACCGCCGCGCATAATGAGTTCATCCACAGCTAACACCGCGGGGCCGCCACCATTACTGATAATTCCTAAGCGTTCACCTTGCAGCGGATTAGAATGCGCGAGGCTTTCAACCGCGGCAAACAGTTCAATTAGATCGTTAACCCGCAACATACCTGCACGGCGAAACGCCGCTTCATACACTGCATCGTTACCGCCAACACCACCCGTATGCAATTTTGCGGCGCGGGCACCTTCGGCGCTGCGGCCCGATTTAATCACTAGAATTGGTTTATTGCGTGAAGCGGCTCGAGCAGCGGAGAGGAAATGGCGCTTCTCATTCACTGAGTCGATATAAAGCATGATGGCGCTGGTGCGACTATCGCGGCCAAGGTAATCGAGCAGTTCGTCAAAGTTAATGTCGGTGGCATCACCGAGGGAGATAAAGGAGGAAAAGCCAATACCTTTGTTATTGGCCCAATCGAGTACCGTTGTACAAATAGCAGCCGATTGAGACACAAATGCTATTTTGCCCGGTAGGGCGCTGGCGTGGGCTAAGCTGGCATTTAATCCCAATGGGGGTAATAGCATTCCTAAGCTATTTGGCCCCAGAATGCGCATCCCGTAACGCTTAGCATTTTGCATGGCAAGGTCGAGCAGGCTCACGCCATCTTCGTTAAATTCCTGTGCCATTCCCGCTGCCATAATAATGGCCACCTTACAGCCAAATTGCGCAAGAGTTTCAACAATGGTGGGCACACGGCAAGCGCGGGTACAAATAACCGCTAAATCGGGTTTGATGGGTAAGGCTTCAATATTGGGATAGGCGAGCACGCCCATCACTGCCCGATACTTAGGGGTGACTGGCATGATAGGCCCCGAAAAACCACTCGATAGTAGGTTTTTCATCAGCACATTACCCGCGCGTTTTTCGGTATTCGAAGCGCCGATAATAGCAACGGAAGTCGGTTTAAATAAGGAGTTTAATGTACGTTGACTCATAAGCGATCCCATCCCAATCCATGACGCTTCCAGTGTAACCTAGGGTATGAGGACTGCACAGTTAAGTTTCGGGTTCCATTAAGACAAGTTTATTAGCAAATCATGAATTTACGGCAATTTACTGAGAATTAGCGCTCAATGATGGGGATTTCTATCGCGATAACTGCATTTTCCGCATTGCGACACGTAACAATGTGAATAATTTCACTTTCGTGTTTGAAAATCACCCAATATGAAACTACTTTTTAATCACTGTACAATTATTGTGAAGTCCATATGACATACAAGGATGGGGTCGTTGCGGTGCTCGCGGCAGGCGTTGGATATGCGCTGAGTTTGATGACATTGTGGGCTATTGGTCCGGTTATTTCTGTATTGATGATGTTGCTGTGGCAATTTTATCAGCACCAGCAAATGCAGTCAGTTCAACAGCATGATGATAAGTCCTTCAACAACCAACTTGCCGCGGATTGGCAAGCCCATATCAATCTGTATCAAGAGTCAATCACGACACTTAACGGCTGCGAGGCTAACATTGACAGTGTGCTAGCGGTGCAAGGTGACGCAGTCAATTTGCTCGGTGAGTCATTCGATGGTTTAGGGCGGTTAATGACGGAGCAGACAGGATTTATTTCAGATCTCGTTAAGAGTACTGATGATGCTGAGTTATTCCATTCAGATCAAATGAAGCAATTTGCCAACAATACCTCAATGACGTTAGAGCGCTTTATTCAATCCACCATAGAAATGTCGGCATCAACTATGGAGTTGTTGGAAAAAGTGAATCTCATCTACGAGTCTATGCCTCAAGCGATGAAAGCCTTGCAAGACATAGATCAAATCTCGTCCCAGACTAATTTGCTGGCTTTAAATGCGGCAATTGAAGCGGCGCGGGCGGGTGATGCGGGTAGGGGCTTTGCCGTTGTGGCAGATGAAGTGCGCGCTTTATCCACTCGTAGCGCAGGTTTTAGTGAAAGCATACAAAAACAGCTTAAATCAATTCAAATTCAGATTGAACAATTAACCGTACACGTGAGTAAAGTCGCCGCTCAAGATATGACTTATATTATTGATGCAAAAAAGGATATAGATACTGCACTAAGGCAGATTATCGTTAAAGCAGAGAAGGATTCTCAAGTGATTGAACGTATCGATTCATCCGCACATGAACTAGAACAAGCCATCTCGGATACTATTCGGGGATTGCAGTTCAGTGATATTACTTCCCAAAGCCTGATTTACACAAATCAGTCCCTAAACCATTTAAAAGAATCGCTCAATCGCGTCACCACTATGTCACAACAGGAGTTTGGCATTAAGGGGGATGACATCACAATACAAATGAGTCGCCGACGTCAGGAGACTCATAATCCCGTTTCAAGGGATCAAATTACCTGTGGTGAAATTGAACTCTTTTAATTAGGGATAACACAATGTCAAATATTAAAGTTATTTCATTGCCAGAGCGCTTTGACTTTTATTACCACAAGAAATTCACCAGTGATTATCAAGATATTTTAACGCTTCCAGAGGTTAACCATATTATTTTAGATTTTAGTCGAGTGCTTTACCTCGATAGTTCTGCTTTAGGCATGATGGTACTGCTGCATCGTAAGGCGCAGGAGTTACATATTTCTACGTCTGTAAAAGGTGCACATGGTCAGGCGAATGAAATCCTTAGTATTGCCAATATGCAGAAAATCTACATCATAGAGTAACACTCATTATGGTATCGCTTACTCAGCCGGAACATTTTATTTTAGTTATCGATGATGACGCTATTGCGAGTCAAAGGATCAGTGACTTTATTCACAGCAAAGGTTACAACGTTATTGTTTGTAGTGATCTAGAAGAAGGTTTATTTGAAATAACGCAAAATACGGTTGATTTAATTCTGATTAACTATTGGTTAAAAGATGGTACCGCACTGGCGTTACTGGATAAGTTAAATAAGGACAAAAAAGAAACACCTGTTATAGTTATGAGCGAGACAAAAGAAAATCAATCCGTATTAGCCTGTTTTAGAATGGGGGTTTTGGATTTTGTTGTTAAACCGATAAATGTTGAAATATTTTGGTATAAGGTTGAATGTTTACTTACCCGAGTACAACTTCAGCATAAAGTAGAGCATCAAAGAATTGAACTTGAAAAAATGCTTTATGAAAAGGCCCGAGAAGAACACATGGCCCGGCATTTATTTGAGCACTTAGTCAATATTGATAATACTGACTTTGATTTTGTACATACTTACTGCCAAGCCAGTGCCAATTTTTGCGGTGATATTATCCTCAATGGCATAGCACCTAATGGCAATTTCTTCTTAATTCTCGCCGATTCAACGGGTCATGGCCTGAGTGCAGCCATGCCCATCATGCGTGTTGCCAGTACATTTAGGGCCATGGTTTCAAAGGGATTTTCTTTAGTTACGTTTATTTATGAACTGAATGCTAAGCTCCACCGAGAAAACCCTGAAGACAGATTTGTTGCCTGTATTATTTTAGAAGCCGATTTTAATCGTAATAAATTACACATTTGGAATGGTGGTATGCCACCCGTGTATATTCAAACGGGGGGAATTGACTGTTTAACAAACCACAACATTAAAGAAACTGACCATTCTCGTTCAGTCAGTAATCAATCCATCGATAAATTTAAATCGACAAATATGGCCCTTGGTATTTTACCTCCGCATACTTTTATAGCGGATATTGTTACGGTTGATTTACCATCCCATGGGTATGCTTGTCTTTTTAGTGATGGTTTAATAGAGCAATATACCCATGACGGCAATCCATTTGGCATTGATAAATTAAAAAATCTATTTATTAATTTGTCAGGTGGTCTAGTTAAATATTTAGAGGACAATATGCATGAGTACTGTTCTGCTGAAAATATTGCCGACGACATCACTATTTGTACCTTAGATTTTGAACGATTAAACACTTGGCATCAAGATCGTGATGTTAGTCGTATTAAAGCCATTATGGATGGTGAGTTCTGCTGGGATGTCAGTATTGCAGGGCCTATGTTACTCAGCGCTGATTATTTAAGTTCATTGAATCAGTTTCTCAGCATATTGGGATTTGCGACTAATTTCTGTCAACGGGTTTTTACTGTTGTCGCAGAGTTATTTAGCAACGCCATTGATCATGGTGTACTAAAATTAGATTCTCGACTAAAAAATGATCCAGAAGGCTTCGAACTGTACCATAGTATTAGGGACAGTTTTGCAGATAGGCTCACGGAAAATGATTGGGTAAAAGTGAGCATCATCTGGCGTTCATCGCAGGATGAATTACATATTAGCGTGGCTGACAGTGGCAAAGGCTTTGAGGGTGATGAAAATTTGATGGCGGACATTCCTCAGTTGTCTGGGCGCGGTCTATCGCTGGTGAAAACATTATCTAAGACATACGAATTAGTACCGCCAGGGAATATAACTAAAGTCATAATGGAATAGCGCATGAGTAAAAGAATATTAATTGTTGATGATTCCGCAGCGATTCGACAAATGGTCGAAGCGACCCTTAAATCGGCTAATTATCAAGTGGTACTGGCCAAAGATGGTCGAGAAGCCCTCGATATCTGTAATGGGCAGAGATTTGACTTCATTCTGACAGACCAAAACATGCCTCGAATGGATGGGCTGACCTTAATTAAATCCTTACGTGCTATGTCGGCATTTATGCGTACGCCGATCATTATGCTCACCACGGAAGCGGGCGATGATATGAAAGCCCAAGGGAAAGCCGCGGGTGCGACGGGATGGATGGTAAAACCCTTTGATCCTCAAAAGTTGTTGGCTATTACGGCTAAAGTGCTGGGTTAACTGCAACGGGGTGCGCTATGTCCATCAATATGGCCGAGTTCCATCAGGTCTTTTTTGAAGAAAGTCATGAACATCTTGAAAATATGGAACAATTGCTATTGGCATTGGACCTTGCTTCTCCCGATCCTGAAGAACTGAACACCATTTTCCGTGCTGCACATTCTATAAAAGGCGGCAGTGGTATTTTTGGTTTTACCGCATTAACCAGTGTCACCCATGTGATGGAAAACCTGCTGGATAAAACGCGTAAGGGTAACTTCCAATTAACGTCATCTATTATCGATTTACTGCTGAGTACTGTGGACACGTTATCCCATATCTTGAGCTTGTACCGCGAAGAAGAGCAGATTGATTGGCAGGAGGTCGAATACAGTAAAAGTCAGTTGGTCGCAGCGTTAAATGGTGAGCCTTTTAGTTCATCAGTTGCGATACGTAATGGTACAGACGCCGCTAGCACTCCCATCATAAATGCAACACTGACCGCACCAGTGGAGGCAGAAGATCTGGGTTTTGGATTTTTTGAAGATGAAATGGCACGTGATATTGCCATCGAAGGTGAAGACTTTGGATTTTTTGATGAGGCTTATCAAGCGGAAGACATCAGCGCTGACAGTGTGGCAAATAATAAAGAGTGTATTGCTGAGCTGTGTGATGTGACAATTGACGATGATGAGTTAGGCTTTGGTTTTTTTGAAGCATTAACGCCAGAATCCTTCGCCAATGAAATCGAGTTATTAAGTTCGAAACCGCTAGTGCAGAAGGTTTATAAGCCAGCGACCACTCGAGCACATCAAGCCAAGGAAACTGGAAGTAGCCAATCCAAAAACACCTTATTTAAAGCCAAAGCGACTGAGCCCACCGTACCTGATTCAACCGTGCCCATGAGTCCTTCTGTGAAAGCAAGCTCGCCTGCAATACTGAGTTCAAACGCAACATCAAACTCATCCGTTGCCCCAAAGCCCAATACCACAGAGGTGAAAACAGCGACGAAAAAACCAGCCACGCCAGCCCAAGATGCCACCTTAAGGGTCGAAACCTCTAAGATAGATACTTTGGTTAATCTCGCGGGCGAGCTGGTGATCACTCAGTCTATGTTGACCCTCATTGGTAACGAGATGACGGGCGATTTAGGTGAGCGACTCAAGACCGCACTCAATGAATTGGAACGTAATACCCGTGAGATGCAAGAGGCAGTGATGTCGGTGCGTATGCTGCCGGTATCCTTTGTGTTTAACCGTTTCAACCGTTTAGTGAGGGACCTTTCTGAGCAACTGGGTAAAAACGTCAATCTCGTGATTGAAGGTGGCAACACAGAAATTGACAAGGGCATGATTGAAAAGCTCGTCGATCCGCTGACCCACTTAGTGCGCAATAGTTTAGATCACGGTATCGAAAAACCTGAAAAACGGCTCGCAGCGGGTAAATCTGAAGTGGGTGTGTTATCCCTTAAAGCCAGTCAAAGGGGCGGCAATATCGTTATCGCTGTGCACGATAACGGCGCAGGCTTAAATCGTGAACGCATTATTCAAAAGGCGCGGGAAAATGGTTTGCAAGTGGCAGATAACAGTAGCGACAAGCAAATTTGGCAATTGATTTTTGCCGCAGGATTTTCAACTGCGGAGGAAGTCACAGATGTGTCAGGCCGCGGTGTCGGTATGGATGTGGTGCGCCGTAATATTGAAGCCTTAGGTGGACGCATTGATATTGAATCCACTGAGGGCCAAGGCTCAACCTTTGAAATCCAGTTGCCACTCACGCTCGCCATTGTCGATGGTATGACGGTTTCCGTGGGAAATCAGATCTACATTCTGCCCTTAGTGCACATCATAGAATCTATTCAGCCGCAAACGGAACAACTTAAATTTCTCGCCAAAGAAAGACTCTTAAAAGTACGTGAAGAGTACTTACCTCTGCTCAATCTTTATCAGCTGATGGAAATTGAGCCCAATGCCCGCTGCCCAGAAGAGGGCATAGTCGTATTGCTCGAAAGCAACCACAAGCGCTTTGGCCTGTGCGTTGATGCCTTAGTTGGCCAGCAGCAAGTGGTGATTAAAAGTCTTGAAAAACATTATCGCAGGATCCCCGGTGTTTCCGGCGCCACCATCATGGGCGATGGCAGCGTCGCGTTGATCCTCGATGTCGAATCGCTCGCTCTGCACATTAAAAATTAAGGAAATAGCCATGGAGAGTCGATCAACTATGACCGCCAAAGTGGAATACAACGCCCATGATGAGGTGGAGTTTTTAAGCTTTATGTTAGGCGAAGAGCACTATGCCCTCGATATTATGTCCGTCAAAGAAATTCGCGGTTATGAGTCGGTCACTAAAATCGCCAACGCCCCCAGCTTTATAAAAGGCGTGATTAATTTGCGCGGCGACATAGTGCCCATAGTGGATTTGCGGATGAAATTTGCTGTTGGAACCGCCACTTATAACGAGTTCACTATCGTTATTATGCTCAATGTGTTTGAACGTATAGTCGGCATAGTGGTCGATGCCGTCTCCGATGTGATTAAGCTGTCGGCGGAGGAAATCTTACCTGCCCCAGAATTTGGAGTGGCGTTCGATAGCCGCTACCTCAAAGGCTTAGCCACGGTCGAGGATAAGATGATCATTTTAGTAAATATTCAGGCTCTGATCAGCAGTGATGAGCTGGGTCTAATTGATGCAAATAGTCTGACTGATCAGGAGTAACAATAATGAGTATCTTCAAATTTTTTGGCAATGATGAGGCGCGTGAGCAAAGGGATGAAGAGCGTCAGCGCTATTTTCAGCTACTTGATAACAGTGGCAACAGCTTTATGATCGCTGACAGTCAGCGCAATATTATTTATGCGAATAAAGCCGTCGTCCGTTTACTGCAAGAGGCAGAGGACGATATTCGTAAAGAGTTACCTCAGTTCTCGGTTGCCAAACTGATCGGCAGTAATATCGACATTTTCCATAAAAATCCTGCACATCAGCGCAATTTATTAGAACGTCTAACCCAATCCCATACCGCGCAAATCACCATAGGCAAACGTACCTTTAGGTTGATTCTGACGCCGATTATCACCGCTGAAAATAAGCATTTAGGCACAGGTGTTGAGTGGATAGACCGCACCGAAAGTATCGAAGCCGAGCGAGCAACCCAGCGCATCCTCGAAGCGCTCAATAATACCAGTACCAACGTCATGATAGCCGATGCTAACCGTACGATCATTTATATGAATCGCTCGGTCGAAACTATGTTGCGCCATTCTGAAAGTGAGATCAGACAAGCCTTACCGCATTTTTCCGTGGATAAAATCCTCGGCAGCTCGATGGATATCTTCCACCGCAATCCTGCCCACCAAGCAAGTTTACTCGATAAATTAGACCGTAAATATGAATCGCTTATTAAGGTGGCCAGTTGCCACTTTCGTTTAACCGCTAGCCCCATAGTGTCTAAAGAAGGTGAGCGCTTAGGCACTGTGGTTGAATGGCTCGACCGCACCATTGAAGTCCAAACCGAGCAGGAAATTTCCCGAATAGTCACAGCCGCAGCGGCAGGTGATTTCTCCCAAAGGGCGGAAACAGATGGCAAGCAAGGTTTCTTTTTAATGCTGGCGAACAATTTAAATTCGTTAATTGAAACCTCGGAACGTGGATTGCAAGATGTGGCGCGGGTGCTGATGGCGCTAGCGGATGGCGATCTTACCACTCGCATTTATAACGACTATGAAGGCACCTTTGATGATTTGAAAAATTACTCAAATCAAACTGCTGAAAAGTTATCCTTCATGATCCAAGATATTCAACGAGCCGCGGATACCATCAATACCGCTTCGGCAGAAATAGCCCAAGGCAACGCTGATTTATCCAGCCGCACCGAAGAGCAAGCTTCGAGCCTAGAGCAAACCTCGGCCAGCATGGAGGAACTCACAGGTACAGTGAAACTCAATGCGGATAATGCCAGTCAAGCCAATGCCTTAGCCTCTAAAGCGGCTGAAGTCGCTGTGGACGGTGGTGAGCTTATTCAGCAAGTTGTCCAGACCATGGCATCGATTAATGAATCGGCGCGTAAGATTGCCGACATTATTGGTGTTATCGATGGCATTGCTTTCCAGACCAATATCTTAGCGCTCAATGCTGCGGTTGAAGCGGCGCGGGCGGGCGAACAAGGCCGCGGCTTTGCGGTGGTCGCGTCAGAAGTGCGTAGCTTAGCTCAACGTTCGGCCAATGCCGCTAAAGATATCAAGGCACTGATCTCTGATTCTGTGTCTAAAATCGAGAGTGGCAACAGCCTTGTCGGTAAGTCCGGCGATACCATGAAGGAAATCGTCATCGCCATTAAACGGGTGAACGACATCATGGCGGAAATTGCCTCAGCCTCTAATGAGCAGGCCATCGGTATCGATGAGATCAGCAAAGCCGTAGTGCAAATGGATGAAATGACGCAACAAAATGCGGCATTGGTTGAAGAAGCGGCCGCCGCAGCGGAAAGCATGCAATCCCAAGCGCAGCAACTCTCAGACAGTGTCGCCAGTTTTCGCGTGGACGACGAAGATGAAGCCCCAAGACGCAGCAACGCGAGATTAGCGGCGCCCAAAGCGAAGGCGATGAAACCCATCAAACAGCAGCTTCAACCTATGGCAAAATCAAGGGTGACAGAGAAACCTAAAACCAATGCGATGAAGCCCATGAAGCAAGATCAAGATGAATGGGAAGAATTTTAATTGAGTGAAAACAAACCATTGGAACGAGAGTTTGCCTATACCTCGGTGCACTTTAATACCGCGAGGACGACGCTGTACCGCTTAGCGGGGATCAAACTCGCCGATAGCAAGGATGCTATGGTGTATAGCCGTTTAGTGCGGCGGATCAGAACATTGAAATTAGCCGGTTTTTCGGCTTATTTTGAGTATCTGCTAAGCCATGAAAACGAACACCAAGAATTTATCAATGCGTTAACCACTAATCAAACGGCATTTTTTCGGGAACCGCATCACTTTGAGGTGTTAAAACAGTATTTAATCAATAACCCTGACACTCGCAGGATCTGGTGTGCTGCCAGTAGCACAGGGGAAGAACCTTACTCGATTGCGATTGTCGTCGCTGAACATTTCAACAGTTTTAAAACGCCTATTGAGATCATTGCTTCCGATATCGACAGCGGCGTGCTTAAAAAGGCTGAAATGGGCATTTATCCCTTAGATCGTATTGATACTGTCAGCGATATTCGCAAGAAACGGTTTTTTCACCGTGGAAGGGGTTCACAGTTGGGCAATGTGCGCGTGGTTCCCGAATTAAAGCAGATGCTCAAGTTTACCCGCATTAATTTGCTCGATTCTTTTTGGCCGCTAAAAACGCCAATCGATGTGATTTTTTGCCGTAATGTAATGATTTATTTCGATAAAGAAACGCAGGAAGTCATATTAAAACACATGATGAACTCCCTTAGCGAGGATGGGCTTTATATTGCGGGACATTCGGAAAATTTTAATATGTTCCCGCAAATCATCACTGCCGTTGGTCAAACAACCTATCGGCCAGTGAAGGGGCTCATGAGTGCTAAAACCTAATATCGAATATGCCATTGCAGAGCCGAATCGCTATCACGATCATCATTTTGGTTGCGATGCGGTAAAAATATTACCCGGTGAGTATTTTGCAACCCGTGAAGATACCATGATAGTGACAGTGTTAGGCTCCTGCGTCTCAGTGTGCTTGTATGATCCTAAGCTCAAAATTGGTGGAATGAATCACTTTTTATTGCCAAGTGACAATAGCAATTGTACTGGGGTGCTCGCCGATTCTGCCCGTTACGGCGTGTATGCCATGGAGTTGTTAATCAACGACTTACTCAAGCTTGGCGCACAGCGCAATTCACTCGAAGCTAAGGTGTTTGGGGGCGGCAATATGTTACGCAGCTTTACTGTGCACAACATTGGTGAGCGTAATGCTGAGTTTGTGATTGAATATCTCAATCTTGAAAATATCCCTATCGTTGCTGCCGATTTACTCGATGTATATCCGCGCAAAGTGTATTTTTTCCCCCATTCGGGAAAAGTGAAAGTCCGCAAAATTAAATCCATGCATAACAGTACAATTCTTGACAGGGAAAGTGAGTACCGTTTACGGGTTCGTAATTTACCTTCGGGCGGCGACGTTGAACTATTTGGTGATTAAGTTATGACGATCAAAGTGTTAGTTGTTGACGATTCTGCGCTGATGCGCAGCTTGCTCGGTAAAATGATTGAGGCTGACTCTGAACTGTCTCTGGTTGGGCTCGCTGCCGATGCCTATGAGGCCAAGGATCTGGTGAATCAATTTCGCCCCGATGTGATTACCTTAGACATCGAAATGCCCAAAGTAGATGGTTTAACATTTTTGGACCGCTTGATGAAAGCCAGGCCCACTGCAGTAGTGATGATTTCATCGTTAACCGAGCAGGGCGCTGATGCGACATTTAACGCCTTGGCCTTAGGCGCGGTGGATTTTATCCCTAAACCGAAATTAGACTCGCCCCAAGGTATCCATGATTATCAGGATTTGATTTTAGATAAGATCAAATCTGCCGCGAAAGCCAAAATCATCAAACCGCAGAAATTTGTTGAGCCAGTACGCCCTGTTTCAAGTAAGCGACCAGTATTGGCCAATACAACCCTGACACAGCATTTAGTCGCGATAGGCGCATCTACTGGCGGTACTGAAGCCATTCTTTATGTATTACAACATTTACCCGCGGCTATGCCGCCGATAGTGATCACCCAACATATGCCAGCGGGGTTTACCCGAACTTTTGCGGAACGTTTAAACCGACAGTCACGGATCACTGTCAAAGAAGCCGAGCATGGGGAACGACTCTTACCCAGTTATGCCTATGTTGCACCTGGGGATCATCACCTTGAGATCATCAAAGTGGGTGGTAGTTATAAAGTCAAATTAACCCAAGATGAAAAGGTCAGTGGCCACAGACCTTCGGTCGATGTGATGTTTACGGCCTTGGCCCAATGTGCCGCGCCCAATATGAGCGCGATGATTTTAACCGGTATGGGCAAAGATGGTGCCGAAGGCATGGTGGCGCTACACCAAAAAGGCGTCACTACATTTGCCCAAGATGAACAAAGTTGTGTGGTATTTGGCATGCCACGAGAAGCAATAAAGTGCCGTGCAGTAGATTATGTGGTGGAGTTATCGCAGATGCCGAGCAAGCTCATTAACCATTTAAGCTCACTGTGACCGCCCACGCTGAGTGGGATTAAAAAGTAACGAATAGAGCGTGAGTCTCGCAGGAAGAGCATTACGCCGAACTGATTTGTGCGCTGCAGTGGCTCATTCTATCTAGTGCTAGTCAGTCGGAGAAACCACGAGCTGATTTCTGCCTAAACGTTTAGCTTCGTAAAGGTTTTTATCTGCTAGTAACAGACAATCTTGAAATTCCTCACATTGATCCGAAAAGGCTAAACCGCCGCTGAGCGTCACCTTAAATTCGACGCCATCTTCAACAAATACGATATGGCTAAAGCTTTCACGGATCGCATTCAACTTGGCAATCGCCAGTGGTTTTTGCATATCTGGCAGCACTAACATAAATTCTTCACCACCGTAGCGGCCGGTAAAGTCAGTTTGACGTAAGGATTGTTGTAACAGGTGGGCAAATGCCAACAACACCTTATCACCACCGGAATGACCATAAGTATCGTTGACCTTTTTGAAGTGATCTAAATCGAACATAGCGATACAAACTTGAGAGTTAATCCGTTTCGCTACGTTAAAACAGCGTCTCGCAGCCACCAGAATTTGGGTATGATTTAACAGCCCAGTTAAGCTGTCGCGACTAGCCGAACTGCGAATATCATGACCCCGTTGCGCACGGGAAATCACCTGCGCGACGAATAAACTCGGTGCGGTTTGCTTTGAAATTAAGTCATCTGATCCCGCTTGTATGATGCTGACCTTATTCTGCATCGTATCGTCTGAGCTCAACACGAGAATTGGGCTCGAGGTGTATTTATCCAATTGGCGGATCATCTTTGCCAGCTCAAGCCCGTTCACTTCGGGCATGTACAAATCGAAGATAAACAAATCAGGCTCAAATTGCTCAAGGGCAGGCAAGACTTGCTCGGCACTGGACAACCCTTTTACCATCAAACCATGGCTGCGTAACAGGCTTGAAAAGTAATCCACCATAGATTGTTGATCATCCACCAGTAACACCTTAAGCGGCTGTTTCTCTGACATCTTGAGAGATTGATGGATTTTGCGCACCAATAAAGTGGTTTCCGCAGGTTTAACAAAATATTCGCTGACGTTGGCACGAATGGCCAATAGCCGCATGTCAAAATCCCCCCGCGAGGATAAAACAAATACTCGGGTATTGTTCTTCTCAAACTCAGTGGCAGCTTCGAACAAGGCCTCTTCAGTCCAATCTGGTAGAATTAAATCTAATAAAATCAGATCGAAGGGCGTTTTATTTTGCACCACCAGAAAGCTCGTGAAATTCAAAAAATGCTGCACACTAAAACCGAACTCTCGCAGCTGCTTTGTGATCATAGCGCCGACATTCCCATCGTCTTCTATGATGGCAATATGGTGCTCATGGCGCGCCTTTGACGGTTTATAGGGGCTTTGCTGCATTTGCGCCTCTACTACTGGCGCCGACGGTTGGCCGCGCATATTGTTTTGTAACAACTGGTGGAAGAGGGTATCTAAGCCTTTGATCGTAGGAAGTTCGGGGGCTGGCGCATTGAGCAGCCCCTTAAGCAGCAACTCCAGTTTATCGACTATGTGTTTGGTATCTGATAACCCAAAGGTCTCGCTCGACCCTTTTAAGTTATGCACCTCTCGGTACACGGCAGACAGCATGTGTGCGTCCCAATTTTTACGCAATGAAATCCACAAGGTAATGATTTGTTTCTTTTTATCCGGCAGTGCATGTAGAAACTGTCGTTTAAGTTGCTCTAACGAATCTTCAAAACTCATAGGCAATAGATATCCTAAATAATTGAGCCCTAGGTCTTAATCTCTATGTAGACGCTACGCCAAGACGTTAAAACCCGTTTACTCCCACACTGAAATGGAAACTACTCTGGAGAAGCATGTAACAGATTCAATCAATTGCACTTATCTTTACACTCACTCATAGAGTGTAAACCACTGCAAAAAAAACGATGGGGAAATGCTGAGATTGCATAGGCATTGATAAGAATATTGGGTCGAATAGCCGAAATCAGCACAGTGATCGCGAACAGTATAATGCTAAATATTTTATGCAAAACAGCATGATAATGATGGCATGTATTTTTTATCAAATACGACTGTGATAAGTTAGCGTCTGTAAAAACAATCACTTGTTGCAAAAGGATCGTTGTCAGTGAGCACAGTGTTTTATAATGACCACGCCGAAATACTCGCGGCACAGTATTTGTCTAAAACCTTTGAAGAAGTGCATTCGAGTTGGTTGCATCATCTTTTGCCTCTACTTACTAAAAATACATTGTCGATATTGGATGTGGGAGCTGGTTCTGGCCGGGATGTGTATTATTTAGCCGAAAAAGCACAGGGCAAAAAGACACAAATTATTGCAGTCGAACCTGCGGTTGTTTTAGCGAAAATGGGGCAGGTGTTAACTCGGGATCTACCCGTGCGTTGGATTGAGGATGGTTTACCTCAGTTGCAAAAAGTGGTTGGCCTAGCGCAACAGTTTGATCTGATTTTACTCAGCGCTGTGTGGATGCATTTATCTCCCTCAGAGCGCCCACTTGCACTAGCAACACTCTCACGCTTACTCAATTCGACTGGACTTTTAGTCATCAGTTTGCGCCATGGCCCAAGCCCCGATGCGCGCGTTATGCACCCAGTCAGTGCCGATGAACTGCTCACACTTGCTGCAGATTGTCAGCTACGACTTTTAGATTTGAGCCAAGATGAAACCGATAAACTCGGTCGCTCACAAGTGCATTGGCAGACGTTAGTTTTTACACCCAAACTGATGCCAAACGTAAATGCACCTGAAGCAAGCGTTATTATTCAGGAGCGACTGAATGCCGATTGATGCGAGAAGACAAGTTGAATTTATTAGCTATTTACAACGTCTGTTAGTTGAAGGGGATTTCGTTGCAACTTACAAATTTGCCTTACTGCATGCGATCGCCGATATCTGTATCGAACGGCCATTAATACTCAATGCCGATCCTGCGCTGAAAACCGCCATCAGTATTGATGATTTGGTAGAGAAGTTTATTGAACTTTACTGGCAACACTCTTTGCCTTTTGGTGCCAATGATGGGTATTTTGTCTTGATCCAAAATAGTGGAAAGCAATCAGCCTTGATCAACAGTTTGATTGAACTACGCCATCAAGGTGTTAACAGTCTATCCCAGTTAAAAGCGCATCTTAGTTATCCAGCTTTATTGCGTAAAACGCGCGGTACGTTTAAAGATGGCCCCTTATGGCGCTTACAAAACTTGTCACGTAATGAAGAATGTTTTCTTTATCCCCATGATAAAAAGAAAAATTACATCGAGTTGAATCCGGGGATCGCATTTTGCTTCAGGCGATTTCACGATTTAGTGGTGTCATTGGCTCGTACTCAATGGGTACAAAAAATCGCCGAGTTTCCCGCAAATCAGGTCATTATAGGCAGTAAAGGCAATTTAAGTGAGTTTCTGTTTGGTAGCGACAGACAGACGATCACCCATGCTAGACCTGTACTGCTTGATATCCAAAAAGGCCAATGCTTCTATTGCCAAAAATCATTAAAAGAAACAAGCGAAGTGGATCATTTTATCCCTTGGGCACGATATCCTAATGATTTAGGCCATAATTTTGTCCTCGCACATAGCAGTTGTAATAATCAAAAACGCGATCATCTTGCCGCTCAGCACCATAAAGATAACTGGTATGAGCAGAATATTATCCAGCATGGCCAAACGTTACACTCTGAACTCAGTCGATATTTTGTCTGTGAGAGTGATCGCTCTGAAGCCATTACGACTTGGGCTTATCAGCTAGCAGGACAAAATCGCTCGCCTCTCTGGCTCGATAAAAAGACCTTTGTGCCTTTTAATGCATTAGACAATGACCTGTCAAATACAGCAATTTAGAGCATGCTCACAGTTTTATGGCACTTATTTTTAGCACTCGCCAAGGTAAGCAACTGTGCTGCAATTGAATGAGCAACGCTGCCAAGCTAAAGTAATCAATGAACTATTTACATGTTATCTTGGTGGCATTACATTTTATCTTCATTGATTTTTTACCTGTTGATAGTAAAGGTTTACTTTCTGCCAAGGTAGTTGATTTCAAAGAGAATAAGGAGTATTTGGTAGACATATATGGCGCACTCGTTCAGTGACAACAAGCAGATGAATGCACCATGGAATTTATTGATAATACATGTCTAGTTTTGGAGGTTAGATGATGAAATCGATTTTCTTACTGCCCATATCTGTGCTTGTGCTGATAGGTTGTACAACGCCTAAATCGCCGAGTGAAGTGTATGACGAGTACAATGCTAAGGTACAGCAGGGGATAAGTTATCAAGAGGACAAGGCTTACTATACCCAACGTAAGCAAGCGGATGTTGAGTCTAAGTTCCCGCAGTATATGCAGCAGATGAAGCTGTCCCGCGATGAAGTGATCGCATCTTATCTTTCATTTTCAAAAGCGGCTGCCAAGTGCAAAGCACTCACCTTAGTGTCGCAGGTGATAGATGGGGATACGGCCGTCCTTGAATATGCACAAAAAGATCTTTGTGGTAATGCATCGGAGGCGAATGAAAAACAAAGAATTAGCATGATAAATGAAGGTGGTTGGAAAATTGATGAGCTCCAAATTAGTCTCTAAATCATTTGGAATGTCGTATCAATGACAGGATTTTATGAGTTTTTTAGCCTGCCAAACGGAGTTGAGGTTACTTGCCCCCATTGTACTGGCTGCGCCACTTTTACCTTTGCCCATGTTTTTCGTTTAGAGAAAAAAGATGTGCATTTATTTGAGGGTAGGCAGTTTGAGATCAAGCAGTTTAATCAAAGGTTTGCCCATAAATGGCCTGGTGTGCTGTTTTTCCCTCCGCTATTGGATGCTTCTTGGCGGGAAAAATTGCCAGAAAAATACCAAGGTACTTCGACTTGGGAACATAGGGCGAACAGTGCTTTTACAGATGGTACAGATCTTGGTCTTATTTGTTGTTATCAGTGTATGGCAAAACAGAAACATCGACTTGAATGGCCCAATGACGCATTTTATTCCCTTGAGTTTAAAGGTCATTCACTTTGGGCATTTAATAAACAGATGATGCTTCAGATCCGTGATTATATTCAAGCCAAAGATCGCGATGCGGTATTTGAGTCTGAGCCGATAGTCATTCGACATTTGCCGACAATTTTTAAACTGGCTAAAAATCGCGAGATATTGGTTAAAAAAATTAATAAGCTAATGAGTAACTAGTCAGATTTAGCCCAACAAAAAGTCGCCATTGGATAACCAATGACGACTTTTTAATGCGATAGCGCTGGGTTAATCGGCGTAAGTTAGCCGAATAACATTACGCGCTTTTTCTCGCTTCCATTTCAGCTTGACTTGAAAGGTACTCATCGAAAGTGCCTTGGAAGTTAATCACTTTTTTATCTTTAATATCAATGATACGTGTTGCGAGTGACGATACAAACTCACGGTCATGACTGACGAATATCAAAGTGCCTTCAAAGTCTTTCAACGCATTATTGAGTGCTTCGATGGCTTCCATGTCCATGTGGTTAGTCGGTTCGTCCATGATCAGCACATTGATGTCTTGCATCATTAACTTACCGAATAACAAGCGGTTTTTCTCACCACCTGAACAGTTACGGGCTTTCTTGTTCGCGTCATCTTCGGTGAACAGCAGACGGCCTAACATGGCGCGTACCATAAGATCGTTATGTTTGGGTTGGCGCCACTGTGACATCCAATCCATTAATGTGTAGTCATTATCAAATTCGTCACTGCTGTCTTGTGGACAGTAGCCGATTGATGCGTTTTCTGACCACTTGATCACGCCTTTATTATGTTCTAAATCATTGACTAAGCAACGTAGGAAAGTGGTTTTACCCACGCCGTTTTCGCCGATAATCGCTAATTTTGCACCGGCTTCGAGGATTAAGTCGCCGCCTTCGAATAACAGCTCGCCATCAAAACCGTGGGCTAAATCTTCTAAGATCAGTGCTTGGCGATGCATTTTTTTTCCCGCATCGAAACGAATAGAAGGGTGGATACGGCTGGATGACTTCACTTCATCGAGTTTGATCTTGTCCATTTTTTTCGCGCGCGAGCTGGCTTGTTTCGCCTTAGAGGCATTGGCACCGAAGCGGTTGACGAAGTCTTGCAGTTCTTCGATCTCGGCACTCTTCTTGGCGTTACCCGACAATAATTGCTCGCGGATCAAAGACGATTGTGCGAGGAAGTATTCGTAGTTACCAGGGTAAATGCGCAGTTCGCCGTAATCGATATCGGCCATGTGGGTACATACGGCATTCAAGAAATGCCTATCATGGGAAATAATGATCATGGTGCATTTGCGTTTGTTCAACTCGGCTTCTAACCAGCTAATGGTATGTATGTCCAAGTTGTTGGTTGGTTCGTCGAGCAGCAGAATATCTGGATTGGCAAATAGCGCTTGTGCCAACAGGACTCGTAGTTTCCAGCCCGGTGCCACTTGCTGCATTAGGCCGTAATGGAAAGATTCTTCAATACCCGCTTCGAGCAGGATTTCACCGGCGCGGCTTTCTGCGCTGTAGCCATCCATTTCGGCAAATTCACTTTCAAGATCGCCAACACGCATGCCATCTTCTTCAGTCATATTCGGATTGGCGTAAATTGCATCGCGTTCCTGTTTGACTTTCCACAGGGCTACATCCCCCATGATCACCGCATCGATCACACTGTATTGTTCAAACGCGAACTGATCTTGGCTTAGGGTACCGACTTTTAAGCCGGGCGTGATGGACACATTGCCAGAGGTTGGCGCTAACGCTCCGCTGAGGATCTTCATAAAGGTCGATTTGCCACAGCCATTCGCGCCGATCAAACCATAGCGGTGACCATTGCCAAATTTCGCTGAAATGTTTTCAAACAATGGCTCAGGGCCAAACTGCATCGTGATGTTCGCGGTAGAGATCAAAGGAGCTTTCCTAGGTATTTGCTAACGGGGATTGTGACAAACAAGCCTCAAAATGAAACATGCGCTTCACCCACTCTAAGCCAAAACATTAAAGTTGGGATAATAAGGTCGCGGAGTATACAGACTAAGGGCTAAAGATGCGAGCAAGGATGTGATGCGCAGCTATAAATCGAGCCGTTTCAGTTGCGTTTATTTTGAGGTTGACCCAAGGCATCAGCGGATCATAGGTAAAATTTAGAAACGGGTTTGAGCTTGATGCTGAGTTCATACCTGTTAGCGTGATATCGCGGATATGCAGATTAAAACCGTCGGCTGCGGCGTATTTTCTTTGCCCTAAAGCCGATGCCAAACCTCGCTAGCGCAAATAAAAGAAGGCGTTTAGCTTATTTACCGTTATTATTCCCGCAGTTTTGTCGAGCAGCAGATTTTACGGCTAATATTTAATGGCTCAGTTTGGAGGCTTCAGGTCCTTAAGATTTAAAGGCTTAACGCCCTATGCTATTGCCGTAACAACGTCAGTGGCTCATGACTTCATAACTTGAGTGATTTCTCTAATCGCGAATTTTAGTAGCGAATTGAGTCACTCGTTTAACAACTCAAAACCGTAAACTAATACAGTAAAATCAGCCAATAGGGCTGAACTTGGAATTCCCATGATTGAAGAGCAACAGAACAACCCATTACACGGCCTCAAACTCGAGACAATGATCACTGAGTTAGTCGATTTTTATGGCTGGAAAATTTTATACGCGGCATTAAAGCTAGGTTGCTTTAACACCAACCCGACCATTGAGGCCTGTATTATTTTCCTCAAGAAGACTGAGTGGGCGCGGGAGAAAGTGGAAAACTTTTACCTGTATCGATTCAAGCGTATGCCTAAAGCCGTCGGTGAGCAGTTTGATCTTAAGCCACGCGAACGAGGTTTTGCCTCAGGTATCGCGCCGCGTAAACCGATGGAACTCACCATAGAATCTATCGCTAAAATGCAGGCACAAGCCAGCGCCGAGTACGAAGCGGGTAATAAACGTCCCAACTCTGGTTATGGCTCAGGTAAGAGCTTTGGTAATGGTTCAGGTAAAAGCTCAGGCAAAAAACCTACGGGTGGACGTGGCATCGGCTCTGGATATGGTTCATCGAATAGCCACTCACAGCGCCGCAGCGAACTCCGAAACGAGCCAAGAAACGATTCAAGAATGGCTGAGCGTTCCGGACCAAGCCCATCGACGGATGACAACGATCCGTGGGGCACTAAACGCGGCTAATCCCATTTCTGTCGAATTGTGTGGGCATGGTTTTTCGGTTTTACATTCGTTATTTACAGTGACTAGCCTCAGCTTGCTATTTTCGTATCCGTAAAAATTAGCTTTTGGTATGAGTTAGCTTTTGTAAGAGTCGTTTTGAAGTCATGGCTCTAGTTGTATGATAGAACATCTGATTTATCGCCTGATTTAAAGAGAAGAGGTTAGCTGTTGAATACAGCTAACCTCTTTTTTATGATTAACTATTCACTTTATTGCATTAAGGTGAGAAAAATCTCGGGGATTATAGTTTTAGACTTGCATATCAAGTGCATAACCAGTTAATTCATCAATTTGCAATCAGATGGTGCCGGTTGCTCATGTTTACGACCAATACCAGCGCCTTCTCTAACACCTGTGCTTTATATTCTATACCTTTGTTCATCTTAGTCTGCTAAATGTCCAGAGTTAACGTCAAGGTGTTTGACGATACAGCTCCAAGGTAACCATTTAAATGTTTGATTATCATTGGGTAAGTAGTTTTAGCCGTCTTGCTCCACCAGCATTCCCTGTTGCCAAACGCCGCTGCCGACTTGCAGATGCGTAACGGTCAAACCATAGGTTTCGGCGCTGCCGTCATTCAGCGCCAAGGGATATGTCAATCACTACTATATTCGAACTGCGGTTAGGCTTAGCGGCTGGTATTCTTTTGTGTCTAATGCGGGATAACTTAAGTTTGCCCGACATAGCTGAAAAACTGACAATGAGCCCAGCCACCTTAACAGCCACCTTAAAACGTTGTTTGGCCGAGATGGATTTAAACTTTGCCCAACTCGCTGATACTTGCCGATGAGACCCGTTTAATCAGAGCACTGTATTACTTGGCTACACCTGCGCAAGATGTATTGCCACTTCTTTATCCTTCAGCGACGCCAGTGATTATAGGCGTTCCTTTAAACGCTGGACTGGCCAATTACCCACTTATTTTCGCAGTTGGCTTGCTTAAGCCATAAGCCATTAAAAACTATCCTACTTATATCTCTAAGCTGATACTGCCGCGGTTTGCCTATTCCAAATGTGAATAACCATGCATGGAAAGCGCAGAGCAGTGAGAAAAACCCCGAAGTTATATCCAGCATGTTGAATATTTAATGAATAAATAATCAATTTGGCGTTTTATGGCCTTTGCTGGTGAATCATATATTTTATGCGGTTTTATAGGGGGTTCTGTTGATTGCGGTTTTATCTATGATGCAATGATTTAACCGAACGAATAACTAGACACTTTTTTCCATCGCTTTTTTGACTGTGCCATGGTCTCAGATAAACAATGGCATTTATACTCGTTTTCCTATTGCAAAAAAACGTGGTGAATAAAAGGCTGAGATGGAGGAACTGAGTGATGAGTGACGAAAAAATCACTGGACTTTATTTCATCGAGAAACTTCAACGCATTTGGATTACTTTTACATTTAGACATCCAGAGCCAGTAGATGACATCGACCATAAGACGTATATGGAGCTGCTAGATAAAATAAAAAATTCAGATGGAACGCGATATGATTTGTACACCTATCTCCTATCAAAGCAAAACAAGTGCACAGACATTCTCCAATTTCTTAAAACACACCCGCAGTGAGAATAATTTATCTCAAGAAGATTTATGTAGTCTACTCAGGCAAAAAAGCTGCCTGTTCGATATGCTAGATTCCATCACTATTAGCCGTTGGGAGCGGGGAGTTAACATTCCATCCCTAGCTAAACAGTCTGAAATCGTTGAAATATTTGGCTCTGAACTGTTTGATATTTATCGGGAGGATAAGAAATTCATCAACGAAGGTTTAGCGTTAATTAACCTTTTTGAATCGACCATAGAACGCAGTGATCATCCGTACTACCGTAATACTCCTTATCGTGTCGAGTTTATCGAAAGCCACCATCAAAACTTTATGACCCTGCTGCAACTCAGTTTGGTTTATGAAAGTAACCCGCGTTTATCCTTTGTGAGCCGTAAGTTGTCTCAACCTTTTTTCCGTGGACTCTCATTGGTGGTGGCTTTTAGCTTTGGAGATCAAATCATTGGACACAGTCTATTCTGCCGCACTCAAGGCAAAATTGCCCTCGAATTTATGAATGATGAGGTGGACTTATTTGAGGTCATTAACCATAACAGTCAAGCTTTGCCAGATACCTTAATGGTGTTCTCCTCCTTTGGCGTAACGCCTTATATTGAAAATTATATGATGTCTGTTTATCTCAATGAATTGGCCACGAGTCGCTCACTTAAGTTTTTGAGTTTTAATATCTGTGATGAGTCACTAAAACGAAAATTGACGCAATTTAAGTTGCCCATATTTAAAGTAAGAACGATAGAAGGCGGCTTCAAACCAGTCAAAAACTATTCGTTTTTCTCCAGTCGCACAGAAGTCATGGCGAATCGTAATTTACTCAAGCTTTCTGTCATCCCTACATCCAAATCCCAGACGATCGATCCCATTTTCTTTATGCAGTTAGAGACCAATATATGAATATTCTCATCATAGATGATCAACGCTTTATTAGAGAAACCATGAAAGCTGATATCCATAAGTACTTAGCAGAGGACAATGTGGAGATCTATGAAGCCAGTAATGGTAATCAAGGAATTGAACTGATTTTAGCTGTAGAAGCAAAACTTGATTTAGTCATTTTAGATTTAAAAATGGATCAAGGTGACGGTATTGCGGTGATTAATATGTTGGCTTCCGAGCCCCGATTTACTGCCATTCCGATTGCGGTGATAAGCTCCTCGGATAAACGGACTTTAGAACTGGTGGATAGCATTATCACGGGTTTGAAACTCAACTTGCTTGGCGTATTTGCTAAACCTATCAATGTGAATGACATTTTAACGCCATTGCTAGACGCCTCCGACGATAGAAACCGTGCCCATCAAGATGAGTCTATCGTGCAAGACATGGCGGCGAATATCAATGTGCGGCAATTGCTCAAAAATGAACAATTAATTTTGTGTTATCAACCTAAGATTAACCTTAAAACAAAGGAGATCATCGGTTTTGAAGTGCTTTCGCGGCTTTGCGATCAATCCAATGGCTATATTTATCCCGACGTTTTTTTGCCACTGGTGAATCAGCAGGGGCTAAATAGCTTGTTTTCGCGGATGGTTATTTCCCAAGCATTGCAATGTTGGTCGCGCCAACCGTTATTAATGGCGTTTGCCCTGTCGATTAACATTACCGCAGATGATTTGACCTGTGATGAACTCATTGAGTACATCATCGAATGTGGTCGTGAGTATAAACAAATCCATTTGATTTTAGAGCTCACCGAATCACAGGAAATCATTAACCAAGATAGAGTACTTAACTCTATTGCACGGCTGATCATCAATAATATTGATATTTCCCTCGATGATTTCGGTAAAAGTTATTCTACTTATGATCGTCTTGATGCCATTCCCTTTAAAGAGATCAAAATTGATAAAAGTTTTGTCTCCGATATGGATATCAATCACCAACATTATCTCATCGTAGAGTCCACCATTGCGCTTGCGCAGAAGATGCACGTAAAGGTGGTTGCAGAAGGCGTTGAGACAAGTGCAATAGAGTTAATTCTCTCTGAGTTGGGGTGTGATGTTGCCCAAGGTTATTTGTACAGCCCCCCGATTGAAGGTCGTTATCTTATTGATTGGATTGCTCAATATAATAGGAGTGCCTAATGTATGAATGCTAATACTGAGTTACCCAAGGCCTTATCTGTATTCTTTGAGCAATACAGCCAAGAACAGCAATCGCGACTGCGATTGACACTGATTGCTGAATTACAGCGAATGCGACTTGGGCTAGAACAATATGAGTCCTCTGACAGTATCGAAGGCCTGAAACATCAATTTACGGGTATTGCGCGCTACTTGCAGCTTAAAGATATGCTGTCTGTCATGGATGTTTGCGAGCGAGAGCAGTTTGAACATCAGTTATGCAGCTTGCTAAAGGCCGTAATGGATTACGCTAATGAGCTTTAAATATAGCGCTTGTATCAATATGTTCAGTGGCTTATGGGTCACTCTGTTGGTGCTGTGGTTAACCTTGTCCCACTCACGTTATGAATTTGACTCCATTTACAATAAAAAAGCAGAAGCGGTTTTTACTTCTTCACGGGATATGTTCTTACAACATGAAATTATGTTGGATGCGCTAAAATCGTTTTTTTATGCTTCGAGTGAGGTAACGTCACAGGAATTTGAGGTTTTTGCTAAGGACTTACTGAAGATCAAATCTGCTGTCGCTTTTACACTGACCCCCGAACTTGAACTGGCCTATATCTCTGATCAGACAATGGCGCCAGAACTTAAGCCACTTAAATTAGTCAAGAATAGTAAAGGGGAACTTCAGGCTAGCCTTGCCGATTACACGTTAGCGGTTGTTAATATCGATGGGCCTAATATGCTTTATTTAGTCTATGCCATTTCTCATCAACGGATATTAGCGCGGATTGAGCAGGAGCAGGGTGTATGTATTAGCTATCAATTTGAACAATCGTTATTGCAAAGTTCATCCTGTAACCATGAGTTTTCAACAGGCATATTTTCAATGTTTAGCTACACAGATAGCCGAACTTTGGATATTCCTGGATACCAAATCCGTGTGAATTTACGCATAGAATATCAAGTGCCACAAAAAGAGGTTGTCGAGCTAATCGTGATTATCTTACTGATAGCTTCTCTTGGTATTACTCTGTCTTTTCTTTTGTACTTTAAGTCTAAAAATCAGCATATTGTAGAGCAGATTAAGCTCGATAATCGATCTAGATTAGCAGTACTTTCCAGCATAAATCATGAGATCCGCACTCCTATCAATGCCATTCTTGGCTACAGTCGCATGTTAAAAAAAGCGCGTTCACAACCGCAAAAACTGGACGAAATTATCGATAAAATGACCTGGTCAGCTAACTTACTTTACTCGGTTGCCGAAAATACGTTGAATTACAGTAAGGCTGAAGCTGGGCAGTTAAAATTGAATCGGCATTTAGTCAATTTGCACGAATATCTGAGCAATATTGAGGATTACTATCGTGCTTTTAGTGCGACATCGGGTAAACGTTTACAGGTTGTCGTGAATGAGTCTCTGCCGAAGTTTATCGAGCTCGATGGGACTAAGTTATTCCAACTCATGACGAACATTATCAATAATGCCTTTAAATACAGTACGGGTAGCGAAGTGCATTGTTATATGGACTTACGCCTTAAACG
Source organism: Shewanella sp. ISTPL2 (assembly GCF_013283205.1). Lineage (NCBI taxonomy): Bacteria > Pseudomonadati > Pseudomonadota > Gammaproteobacteria > Alteromonadales > Shewanellaceae > Shewanella > Shewanella sp. ISTPL2. Next base: position 2,241,298 of record NZ_JAAPAV010000001.1, read on the forward strand.
TAACCATAAAGACCATAGTCCTATGCTTAGGGTACTGATCCGCGATTTTGGCGAGGGTATGTCAAAGGAAGCGCAGCGCGCTTTAGTTGATCCCTTTATGCACGCATCTAACTCATATACAACAACATCGGGCATGGGATTAGGACTCTATACTTGTAATCGATTGCTTGAGCAGGTTGGCGGTAAGTTTATGTTGCGCAGTCAAAAGGGCAAAGGCACCACAGTGCTGTTACATTTTCCCTGCCAACTTACCGAGGTGAAAGAACGATTAACGATTCAATATGATCAACAAAAAGTGTTAATCATAGATGATAATCTGTTTAACCTTGAGATTTGCAAAGCCATGCTAGAGCACTATCATTTTCAAACCTTCAGTGTTGATAACGCCGCGCAAGCACTTAAGATGTTGATTCACTCATTGCCACATATTGTTATTGTGGATTACCGTTTACAAGATATGAATGGCTTGCAACTTATCAAACAGATGCAACAAACATTACAAAACCTTGCCAGTGATACCCAGTTTGAGCATCACTGTCGCTTCTTTTTGCTTTCAGCTAATGATAGCGATGATATTCCTGAGTTAGCATTATTCCCTGAGGTACATTTCATGCAGAAACCTTTTAGTGCTGAAATATTTCTCAGTAAATTGGCCGTAAAATCGTAAATTATCAAAGCATTGGATCTGGTTTTTAAAGCTTATTTGCCGAATGTGTGGGATTTACATCGCGGTAGAGTCAATCCCGTTGCGGTAATATGGGAGTAAAGACAAAGACGCTGTGATTAGTGTAGAACGCTGCTAATCTGAACATGTCGGAGATCTTCTCTAAAAGCGTCATTGCTAGGAATAATCGATGGAAAAAGAATCTCTTGAGTCTGTTTACCCCTTTTTAACTGAAGCCTTACGGTTAAGCGAGAATGGCCTCGCTGTTTTGGACAAGCACAATCATTTTATCTTTTATAACCATACCTTTGCGAAAATGTTTGGTTTTGTTGATCAAGACATGGCTGGCCGGCATTTTGACGACATGATGCACTTTGCCTTCACCCATAAGCAAGGGCCTAAAATTGATCATGAAACCATAGAGGAATGGCTTGAACTTATTCATGCGAATCAACGTAAATCAGCTTTTCGACGTTTTGAAGTGGATCTGGTCGACGGTAGCTGGTTGCAACTTTCTGAGCAGGTTTATCACAATGGCGATATGGTCATTGTTTGCACCGATATTACCCAGTTAAAACAGGTCGAATTTGCCCTAAGGAATGCGCAGACTGAGTTGAATCGACTCGCACTCACCGATGAATTAACCGGTATTGCTAATCGACGGCATTTTTTCCAGCAGTTAGAGCATGAAATCAAACGCTTGAGTCGTCTACAGTTACCTTTGTGCCTTGTCATGATGGATATCGATTATTTTAAACTCGTTAATGATCGCTATGGGCATCAAGTGGGTGACAAGATACTGCAGCATTTTACCCAATTTATCAGTGCTCGCACGCGCCCATACGATATCTTTGGTCGCTTCGGCGGTGAGGAATTTGCGCTATTACTGCCAGAAACATCGATCGATGTCGCGCAGAGAATTGTGACGCGTATGATGTCAGCGCTTGCGAATGAAGATATTTCAGCGATAGTCGCCGATTTTCACTATCAATTTTCGGCAGGAGTGAGTGCGTTAACACCTGTGATCACTCATCATGCCATCGAAGAAAACAGCGGTATTTTAGCGCTTCAGTCTGTGCCTTCACCGATTGAAATAGGGAGTCAGTGCCGTTCAGATGCTGAAAAGCTGGTGGCCGAGGCCGATAAAGCCTTGTACCACGCTAAAACTACGGGGCGAAATCGTGTCGTGGTTTGGGATGATGTGATATTAACGGCTAAAGCTTAACGAACCCTGTGGTTGTCGAAATCTAGGCATCGCGATCTAAACCGAGAGAAAACCAAGAGTAAGCGCTGCTTGGCTCCTATTCTTAACTTGATATTGCACTTAATGCAGCGTTTTGTTCCTGTGCATTTTCACCTAAAATAGCCAGCTTAATTTGTCTCTCACTGCATAGGGTTCAAGGTAAGCCGTGTTAATTAATCAGCAATATAACCGCCATGGACCCGATTATCGATTTGGTGAGCAAGCCACTTTTCTTGATATTAAACAAACCTTTGGTTTTAGCCATGTGCGTGTTGGCCGCTGGGTGACGCGGGATGAATCGCGCATTGCTGCAGATTTAGTGTTTGATTCGCTCGCCGATCTGGCCTTTATCTTAAAATTGCCACCTTTAACTTTAGGGCTGCGGGAAACCGTCAGCCTGGCCTTTGGTCATGGCGGCCAAAAGGGCGTTCAGGCCCATTATGCACCCGCGACCCGAGAGTTGGCATTGGCTAAAAATGCAGGTGCTGGTGCTTTAGCCCATGAGTTTTGGCATGCGTTTGACCATTATATTGCCGCTAAATCATTCAAACCTACTAATAAGCGGTTTCAGTGTGCGAGCGATCTTTGGTTATCCGATCTGCCCATCATAGAGCATCCATTAAATGTTCGATTATCTGAGATCTTCAAAGTGACATTGTTGAGTGGGCAGTGTGATGAGCCCCATGATTATGTTCGCCGAGCGATTGCATTAGATAAAAAACATGGGATGCAGTACTTCTCTCGGCCAACGGAGATGATGGCGCGAGCATTTGAAGCCTGTATAGAATCCTATACTGATATTTCGAATCCGTATTTAGTGTCGGGAACCCGTTTTTCAGCAATGGCAAAGGAGGGGGCTTATCCCGATGAGGCCCACAGGCAAGTGATTTTTCAGGCGCTGATCAATTACTTTGAACCGCTGGGGATCGCATTGGGCAAAAATCCCTTAACTAGGGCGTGTTGACGTTTTGAGTCATGCATTTGAACAGAGGTTAATTTAGCGTCGCTAGAGGCAAGGCAAAATGTAAAACGACATTCGCCTTAGGTATTTTGAATGTGTTTTGAATGCGAATGGCAGTGGACAGGGGGAGGGTCACGAGCCGTTTGAAGACTGATTGCCAATCACAAGCTCACGTGCTTAGTCAACAACGTTTGCCAACAATCGGCCAAACTATGGCGAATCGCATCAAGATATTGAGATGCCTGAGTATCCATTAAATACCAATAGCTGGGTTTTGATTCAGGCATGTGGTTGAAAAATAAAGCTTCAGCATTGATGATCTGGCTAGGGTGAGCAAATTGTAGCCAAATATTAATGGGTGTATGCGCCAGTGTGATTAGCCATTCAAGTTGCATCTGCCGCGTGGCTGGATTTAGCGCATCTGCGATTAATAAACTCGACTCTTGTAAACGCACAAGTAAATCAAAGGGATTACCTGCGTTTATCCTAGGTGCGACTTGGCATGGTTGCATTTGGTTTATTGCGGATAGGCGAGGTAAAAATACGGACGCTAAGCTAAATTCAGGCCAGTCGACCGATGGTACCAAAGTCTGGGCAATCCGCCGCTCGCCTAACCAATTATGCACCATGCAAGGTAAGTGATCGTCAGGCGGTAAATCATTGGGCCTTGCTAAACTCGGAAACAGCGACATACGCTGCACTTGCACATGCTGAGACAACTGCTGCATCAACACTATTGTGGTTAATCCAGATGAAGGCCAGCAGCCAAGCTGAGGCGTTAATTCAATCGCAACTTGTGTCAAGGCTTGCGTAAGCAGACCACTTTGTGGATGACCTTGTACCACAAAGGCATATTTTGATTCAGCAAAACCACCGTTGGCGATATTTACTATCTGATTATTTACATTGCTGTTTTCAGCCCATTGAGTACCGTTAAAAATAAATGTCGTACCTGTGGTCGCAGGCTGCCAATCGCCGGAAGCATTACCAATAATGGTCACTTGCTCAAAGGCAAGAGTGCCCACTAGAGCTTGCAGATCTAATTTAGCATGTGGCATCTGCAAATGTTGATGCATGTGGGTGTGAGACTTAGGCATAGGCGGAACATCTGTTTTACGAACTCAAAATGGACTTCATTGTAATGGATTATCCCACTGAGCCCAAAGGGTTAATCCATTGAAGTTTACCGGATGCTGTTTTAACGCAGGATAGTTTAGCTTTAGGTATACCGCGCATAAAAGTGATGCGCGGTATTGGCGATTAACAATTAGACTAAAAATTATAACTCAGGCTAAGTTCGACATTTCGCGGTTCGCCGAAGAAACCTTGATTGTAGAAATCGATACTCGAGTAGTACTTTTCATCAAACAAGTTTCGAATATTCAAACGAACAATCGCATCATCAGTGAGTTGATAACTTGCCATAAGATTGGTAAGGAAATAACTGGCTTGTTCAGAGCTTTCGCCGTTAGGCCCCGCGTTTTCTACATAAATCTTGCTCTGCCAGCTTAAGTTGCCACCTAATGTGATATCTTCTAGAGCGCCATCAAAGTGATAGAGCGAAGATAATCGTACTAAGTTTTTAGGCAAATGTGTGCCAAAGGCCGAACCATCGGCTTTTTCAGATTCACTGTAGGTGTAACTGAAGTACAGATCCCAATCCTCTGTGGGTCTACCCGTTAGTTCCATTTCAAAACCACGGTTACTGGTGCCATCCACTGCGCGCATTGGAAAGCTACCATCAGGAAGTGGGTCTTTAATGTTAGGATCTTTTTCCGCCACATTTTCCTTTTGAACTTTAAACACTGCAACACTGGCGGTGAGTTTTTCGTCGAAAAAATCGGCTTTACTGCCAAGTTCAATATTATTGCCAGTTGTCGGGTCTAAGCGTTTGTTATTAGCATCTTTGGCATCTTGAGGCTGAAAAATCTCAGTGTAACTGGTATAAATCGACACACTGTCACTGATATCGTAAATCAATCCTGCATACGGCGTAATGACATCATTGTGCTCATAACCTGGATCGACTTTATATTGGCTGATACGGCTACCTAACAGCAGTGTGATCTGATCGTGCAGATTGAGTTGGGTAGCAATATAGGCACCTTTTTGGATCTCTTCAGTCTCTTCATTGGTGGGAATCGATGGATAATTTGGCTCTGCAATCGAGCCATCCCACTCAAAGAAATTGCCTACGCTTAAAACATCTGTGGTGTAGAAAGAGTCGGCGCTAATATCTTGTTTTGAATAGAGTAGGCCGGTTGTTAGCTTATGTTCTCGACCCAATAGTTCGAATGGCCCTGAAGCAAATATTCGCGCCGCATCTTGCTTACGGGTTGATTGGTAGATCATAGGCAATGCACTCATCCCCAAACCTGTGGTTTTATCTGGGGAGCCATATAAATATAGCAAGTGTCCATCCATCTTATCCTCACGATGTTCTATGTCGAGTTTGAGTTCCCAGTTATTATCGAAGTTGTGTTCTAAAGTAGAAAAAACGTTCGCACCATGGCGTTTCCAACTAGACCAAGATGCTGCAGTGGTAGTCGAACGGGGAAGGTCACTCGCTAAACTGCCGTCGGCATAAAACAGTGGCAGCGCTCCCCAAGTGGAGCCTTTAGGATCGCGGTCACTATAGTCCGCGCCCAAAGTGAATAATGTGCTATCACTTAATCTTGCAGTAACGACGCCATAAATTTGCAGATTTTCATCTTCGGCTAGATCGGTAAAACTATCTGATTTTTCATAGGCGGCGGCAAAACGTGCTTGGACATCGGCATCTTCTGTTATGTCAACTGAACTATCACCTTCTACACGATAACTGTCCCATGAACCTACTTTTGTACTGAGGTAACCTCCTGGTGAAGATTTTGGACGTTTACGAATGAGGTTGATGGCGGCCGAGGGTTCTCCTGCACCAGTTAATAATCCTGTTGCACCACGAACCACTTCTACTCGATCGAAGATAACCGTATCGGTCGAAGCATCATTGAAGAAACTAGAATAGTTAACAGGCACACCATCAAATTGGAAGTTAGTGATTGGATTACCACGGGCGCTGAAAAAGTAGCGGTTAGTTTCTGCTTTCTGTGCAGAAATACCCGGTGTTAAAAACATTAAGTCAGCAACATTGTTAAGAGAAAAACTCTGAATAAATTCTTGATCTATAATCGTCACTGACTGCGGCGTTTCTCTCAGTGTTAAGGGTAAGCCCGTTGCTGTAGCAGCTTTATCTAAACGACTACCTTTAATACTGATCACTTCGATATTGGCGTCTGCGTCTGATTGAGTTTCGTCGGCGTAGGAACTCGGCGCTAACAATAGGCTCGAAATGAGCGCTGCTAACAAGGTTTTATCCATCATGATTCCCCATCATAGTATTTTGTGACCGGCATTCTAATTGAAAACAATTCCCAGTACATCGTATTGATAACAATTTGCATTACCTTTACACTCGCGAAATACGATAAGTGTTAGGAAAGTCACAAATGGCGAAGATCAGTAACCGATTCTGGTTTATGTTGCATGGTTGGGTGTCGCTCCCAATTTGGTTGTTATTTTGTTTTATCTGCTTGACGGGGACGATTGCGGTACTGAGTCATGAGATCACTTGGTTAACGAATCCTGCATCGAGGGCGTTGAACCCTAATGATTTACCCGTAAAACCGGTTAGTGAATTGATGACGATTGTTGAGGAAGCCTACCCAAGTGCGGCAGTCTCTGGCGCTATGACCTTAGAATCTTATATGGTCAATGTGATCATGTTCAGTGACGCGGATAAACCCTATGCCATGGCCTATGTCAATCAATACACAGGTGAAATCCAACAGATTAATGAAGGCATGACATTTGCCGGCTTTATCAGATCTTTACATGCTTGGTTATTATTTCCTTGGCAAAGCGGTTACAGCTTGGGCTATTACCTTGTCTGTTCGATGGCGCTGTTTATGCTCGCATCTTTAGTGACGGGACTCATTGTTTATAAACGTTTTTGGCGAAGTTTTTTTGCTCCGAAATTGCGTGTGAGTCAAGGTAAAAAGACACTATTGGCCGATTTGCATAAATTGTCTGGTGTGTGGTCTATTTGGTTTATCGCGATTATGGCCGTTACCGGATTATGGTATTTAGTCCAAGCCATTTTTTGGCATGCAGATATTGATATCGAGCCACATGCGCCATTGGTTGCTGCTGAGCAATTGCCCTTTATCCAAAAGGGTGATGTGAATCCCGCAGATCCAAGCGTGTCATTTGCACAAGCCTTAACATTAGCACAAACGCACTTTCCTGACTTTCAACCAAGCTATGTGATGAAACCCGAGCATAATCGTGACATGTATCATCTGAGCGGTAGTGGCGAGCACATTTTTTACGATCAGTATTCTTACAACCTTAGCATTAACCCTTGGACGGGGGAGATTACAAGAGCGACATCACCCGAGACGATGACAGGAATACAAACGCTAATGCATATCGCAGATCCTTTGCATTACGGTACCTTAGGTGGTATCTGGACAAAAATCATTTGGTTTATTTTTGGGGTGATCCTATCGGGTATGTCAATCACGGGATTTATGATGTGGGGACTGCGTAATGTGCGTGCAATTAAAAAAATGGGATCCCCCAGTACTGTGACAGATAGGTTAGAGGAGGTACGTTAATGGCTTTCATTCATTCAACTTTTTGGCAAAAAAATAAATATAAACTGAGTGGGTTTATTCTATTGCTCCCCCTATTGTTTTTGTATCAGTCGCTAACACCTACATTTCCACCGGCATGGCAGGCTCAAGAGTTAGGTGAATTTAAAATAGCCCCTTTACCCTTAGATCTAAAAGCACCCTATGTGCATCATGATGACTATGTGAAAGATTTCATGTTGGTTTTTGAAAAAGGTGAGGTAGGCAATATACGCCAAGGCTATGCCAATATTGGAACGCAGGCTTTGCCAATAGCAGATTTACAGCGCAGTGAAAATGGTATTTTACACGGTAATAAGCATGGCCAACACGTACACGCCATCGCAACTAAGACGCTAACCTCCGCCGATAGTCTGTGGATATCGATAGAGAATTGGCAAGGTGAGTGGCAAGTGGCAAAGTGGCCTCTACCTGCCGAGCTAATAGTACAGACACACTGATGAAGTAAAAGCTAAACACTAATGGCGATCCAATGGAGTAATAATCTCAGGGTCGCTTTTAGTGGCGTAGATTAAGAATGATTAACCGAATACGGGTAAAGAATAACCTTTTTCGCCGTAAACGCTCACTTTTGAAGGCATAAACACAACGGGGACGTTTATTCCTCATTAATAAATGATGAATTTGTTATATATATCACCAAAATACAAATGAAAGTGATTCGCAATAGTGTTACCGTATATCCATCCTAAATAAACTCCCTAAATTACTATGCGCTTTTATCTACTACCTCTCGCGTCTGCCATTACTTTGGCATTAAACCCTTTGTCAGTCTTGGCTGCAGAGCCGTCTTCTGCAGCAGATGCAAATGATCAAAATATTGAAAAAATAACAGTGATGGGCAAGTACACTGTGAGTCGAACCATTGATACCGCCACAGGTTTAGGGCTGTCACTGCAGGAAACGCCACAGTCAGTGAGCATCTTGACCGCTGAACGGATCCAGGATCAGGCACTCAATACCGTTGTTGATGTGGTTAATAACACAGTAGGTTTGTCTTCATCTAAAACAGATAACGTTCGAAATGGCTTTATGGCTCGTGGTTTTGCGGTTCAGAATTACCAGATCGATGGCGTACCTTTATCTTGGAGTTTGGGGGGCGATGCAGGTGAGACTGTGTCTGATATCTCTCTGTACGAGCGTGTAGAGGTGGTGCGTGGTGCAACAGGCTTACTAACGGGGGCAGGGGATCCTTCTGCTTCAATCAACCTAGTGCGCAAACATGCCGACAGTGACGAACTTAAGGGCTATGTTGATGTTGCTACGGGTAGCTGGGATAAAAAACAAGTTACCGCAGATGTTTCTAATGGCCTCAACGACAGTGGCAGTGTGCGCGGTCGCATGGTCGCTAAATATGTCAATAGCGATTCTTATCAGGATCTTTATCAAGACCGTAAGACCATTCTTTACGGCGTAATTGATTCAGACATTACTGACAACACTATGCTGCGCGTTGGCGGTAGTTACAATAACAACAACCCCAAAGGAGCGATGTGGGGGGCGTTACCAGCAGTATTCAGCGATGGTTCGGCTACTGATTGGGATGTTTCTACTACAACAGCGGCAGATTGGAGCCGTTGGGAAACGACTAACATCAACTATTTTGCTAACTTGAACCATTATTTCAGCAATGGTTGGCAGTTGGTGGCGAACTATAATCGCATGGAATATGAAACCACCACCAAAATGATCTATATGTCTGGCTTGCTGAATAAAGAAACCGGTGCAGGTTTGAGCGGTCAGCGTTATCACAGCCATGGTGAAAGTAACTCTGATAATTTCGATTTTCAGTTGAAAGGCGATTACCAACTCTTTAACCGTGAGCATCAATTTGTGACTGGTGCCTTATACAGCAAACAGAAATCCTATGCTGATACCTATGAACCCATCCGTGAGAATATGACAGGCTGGGACTCAAAGGCAGTTGAAAACTTTTATGATTGGCAAAGCAACGCCTTTGAAGAGCCTGAATGGTCAACAAACGCCAATCGCCAGTTGAATATGGATACCGAGCAGAAAGGTTTCTACGCAGCAACTCGGCTAACAATTACCGATGATTTAAAAGTGATTGCCGGTGGCCGTATTTCTAGTTGGAACCGCGAAGGGGTCAGCTATGGTACTGATACCAACTTTGGTGATGATGGCGTGTTCGTTCCTTATGTTGGCGCCTTGTATGACATAAACGAAGAGCATCGTGTTTACGCCAGTTATACCGAAATATTTAATCCGCAGAACAGTAAGGATATTAACGGTGATTATTTAGAGCCACTCGAAGGTAAAGCCTATGAAATCGGTTTAAAGAGCGCTTATCTAGATGATCGTCTGCATACCGCAGTGGCACTGTTTAAGATTGAACAGGATAATCTGGCAACACCCGCTGGAACTATCATTGTTGACGGTACTCCAACCACTTATTACAAAGCTGCTCAAGGTACTGAGAGTACAGGCTTTGAGTTAGAAGTGGTGGGGGAGTTTATCGATGGGTGGAATATCACGGCTGGCTATTCGCAGTTTACAGCGGAAGATGCTGACGGAAAAAAAGTGGCGACTACTAGCCCTCGCAAACAGTTTAAACTATTCACAACTTATCAGTTTGTCGATTACCTGCCTGAGTTGACCGTGGGTGGTGGTATTAACTGGCAGAGTGATAGTTACTCTGAAGGGGGGACAGTAAAAATCGATCAGGATGCTTACTCTTTAGTCAACCTGATGGCTCGTTATAACCTCACTGACAACATGGATCTGCAACTTAACGTAGAGAACCTATTAGACGAAAAATACTATGCTTATATGTCTGCCTCTGCCTCAATGTCCGAAGCATATAGCGTGTATCATTACGGAACCCCACGTAATGTGACCCTGAGCTTTAATTACCGCTTTTAAATTTCCGCTAAATAAAAGGAGTAGCCGATTTATCAGCTACTCCTTTTGTATCTTCTATTATTGTTATTCCCAATATCTTTATGGCTTGTTTCGTGCGTATTAACGACTCAGTACTGATATCGGTAAATATTGGGCTAACTCACCTATGGTTCGTTCCCAAATCCAATGCTGTTATTAATTGAAAGCGGGAAGATAATGCCCTTCAATCAAGTTATGGAATGGCACATATTGTATTGGTAGTTATCCCTCTTTCTTGTGGGCATTGTATTGTCAAGAATCAGTACGGCAACGAACAGAGTCAATAGAAAAATATAGGTATACTCATGCCATTAGCCTTATTACAAGGTTGTGGCTTATCGCCAGCTTTTTAAGCTAAAGACCAGATGTTACATAGATTAAGCCGTTGTTGGACTTATAAAGTATTTTATGTTGATGACAAGATGTCAACAATTCATATCAATAATAGCCATCTGCTTTTGACTATTTAGTTAATAATCATTTCAAAACTGCACTTTTAATGAGACATAATGTCATAGTAAATATGGGCTTGTTTAGTAAGTTTACTTTCATCAATGCATAGAAAAGTGATTCATTTTTCACAGTAAAGACCAAGGACTCCCGTTTTGAGGCGAATAATATGCAAATAGAAACGCTTTATGATGTTATGCAATGGACTAGAAGTATACACCAACAGCTGCATGCATTTGCGGCACATTGCGCACTTACAAATGATAGCGAAAGAAGCGGATTACTGTTGGAGTATATTTCAGTCCACGAGCAAAAAATGGCACGGGTTATCAGACAGTTCGAAGATAATGGCAATAGCAATGCACTTAACACTTATTGTCGGCATTATTATGAAAAAACCGCTATTCCTTTTAACACCATAGGTGAACATCCGTTTAAGAGGATGGATACGGATGAAATAGCGATGGCCACACTTGAGTATCATAAAAATATTGTAGGGCTGTTTGAATATCTACAAAATTGCAGTTCTGCACCTTCCGTAACTGAATTTCTTAGCAATATACTGTCCCTTGAAGAAGCTGAAAAGCGATTACTGGCACGTAATATGAAACAAATCGATGACTTCTAGTATGTCTGCTAAAAATCACATCCTTGTACCTATTGCTCGGTGTAGTTTCGGTATTTATTCTGTAGTTCAGATATTGAAATCTTGACTTCATGTGGGTAACAAATAGATCTGCCATCACAATAATTATTGATTAGCCTTGAAACTAGAGTGTATGACTTAAACTGCCACATTATTAAGGATTAACATGAATCAACCCCTGAACATTGATTACTATTCTGATATTCTTTGTGTGTGGGCTTGGGTTGCACAACAACGTATTGAGGAGTTAAATCAAAAGTTAGAAAATAAAATTCATTTTAAATATCATTATCTTGATGTATTTGGTGATGTTCAAACAAAAATTGAGATGCAATGGAAACAGAAAGGTCAATATAATGGTTTTGCAGAGCACGTACATAAATCTGCATCTATCCGTGATGACGTTCCCACAAACTCAAAAATATGGACAGAAGTCAGACCGACAACGTCAGCCAATGCACATTTAGTGCTCAAAGCCATTGAACTTATCTATGACAAAAACACCAGTATCAATATGGCATTGAAATTTCGGAGTGCATTTTTTATCAATGCATTGGATATTGGTAAGCTTGAAATACTTTATGATCTGGTTGATTTCTATGGGCTGGAACAGAAAAAAATCATCTCAAGCGTTCATGATGGTTCAGCTATAGCCGCATTAATGAGCAACTACCAAAAGTCAGCACAACAAAATCTACAAGGCAGTCCAAGCTATATTATCGACGAAGGTAGACAAATATTTTATGGTAACGTAGGTTATCGTGTTCTTCTTGCGAATATAGAAGCATTATTGTAAAAATCAGCAGCCGAGGCTAGTTGGTGCTAAAAACCTTAGACTACCAGCTGTGGTTTTCTAAGCTCTATAAGATGCTATGAACACTTCTAGACCATTTTAACGTTTTAGAGTTATACCTCTTAGTTCCTTCTGAGTTTATCCACTGAACATTCATATACATATTTTTAATGGCATCGATGACATACCAAAATGTAGCTACATTAGGTATCAGCTGATGTTTCATTGTGTTTTAAGTTAAATTGCGGATTAAAATATTTATAATGTGTACGCTATCGCACAGACACACTTTTAGATAAATTATAAATTGGATACAGAGTTTAGATTGATATGCCTTTAATGGGTAATCTTTATCTTAATAAGATGGTTTATGTTGTTTATCTTGATATTTTGGCTCATCATTAGGAAGTCAGCTTTAGCTAAAAAATCACTAGATAATTAAATAATGGAATTCAGCCATGACTAATACTAAATTTCAGCAAATAAAATAATCTCCACAATTTATACTTAAGATAAAATTCAAGATTGCTACATAACCACCCCTATTTAAACCAATGTTATATTGTAGAATTCATACCTAAGTTGACGCGGTGTGATTGATGTGTAACCAGTCACACAATTTTATGAAAACACAGGAATTTATTTCCCCCGTCTAATTTACCATATGGTTTTACTGATATTTTACCAACTAAGATATTTACATAAAAATATGTAGATGTTTGCTAAACGCTATTTACTAAAATGAAAAATAGCTCATAGCTGATTGTTAGCGCTCATTATTATTTAGATGTTATATCAACAACAAAAGGAAATTGACCATGAACAAAGACCAAATAGAAGGTTCAATAAAAGACGCTGCAGGCAAAGTGCAGCAAAAAATTGGTGAGATCGTTGGCAACCCGAAACAGCAGATGAAAGGGGTTCAGAAACAGATAAAAGGTAAAACTCAAAAAGCAATTGGTAATGTAAAAGAAGCGGCTAAGGATGCCGAAAAACACAGTTGATGTCAGAGGCTTTTACAATTAAGTAAGCACCTTAAGCATAATGTTTGGCAGCTTTATGTGGGTATTTAAAAGGATCTCAGTCATATTGATTAAGATTTCTGGTTCGAGTTATATCCATAATGTCTAGGAGACTCTCATGAGTATAGGAACAATATTATTGGTGGTTTTGATTCTGATGCTGATCGGTGTGGCTCCGACTTGGCCACACAGTAAGAGCTGGGGGTACGGCCCGAGCGGTGGATTAGGTTTGGTAGTATTGATCCTCGTTATACTCCTTCTACTCGGTAAAATTTGAGCGATAAAGCCTAAGTGATGTATGACTTCAATATTGAGTCATCATTTCTAATTGCCGTAGGTAGCTAAAAATAGTGAGTGATGTTTTTAGTCGTTCAAAAATGGCTGACATCGCTCGTTTTTCTTGTACGGCAGTGCTCGTTATACTGAGATTGAAAGGTTCTGTAGGCCTAGCGAGATATCTCGTTAAGGTGGCATTAGGTGAAGTCCTTGACGCTAAAAATGAAAGTCACTAAGTCCGTAGAATACAGTGTCCGTAGTAATACATTTGCACGCTAGTATTCTGCAAGGCTGTATGAAATGAGCTAAATGGTGCAATAACACATGCAGAGGTTTGTATTATAAGAACGGCAGCTTAGTGACTAAAGGCGTTTGCTCACGAAAATGGCTTGCTCAAACAGCCAGATTGAATACTTATTTGTGAACAATAGGTGTGTGAGCAACAGGCGTATCTGTAAAAAGGTAATGTTTTAGCTGTTTATCAAAGCTCGGATCTTGTCTCCTTATCCATTCTTGTAGCATTGCAGCATGTTCTTTTTCTTCATCTCGATTATGTATAAGTATCTCTCTCAACTCATTATTTTTGCACGCATCAACTCTTTGGTTATACCAGTCTATTGCTTCAAGCTCTTCCATCAGTGATGTAAGTGCACGGTGCATGTCCTTGGTTTTATCTGTGAGTTCAGTAATGGGTTCATGATAACCTTCATTCGACATTGGGATTTCCTCGCTAAATGCAGATAGGATCGCTCACTATTGAGCGGTGATGATAATTGCAGATGATTGTCTTAACGCTATTTTCAACGAACAGACTTTGAATGCATTATTCTGCGACCTTAACCTTCGAGTGTCTGTTCGATGCCGTACTTAGTCAAAAATTTTTAGGCCGCTCGTTTAAAAGGATTGGAGAGGGCGCAGAAATACCACTGCGAATATTTGATTTAGCACAGGATATTACTTTGGATGTTGAACTTTGAGATATTTGGGAATGAATTTTAAATAAAAAAACAAAGGTAGATTAATTGTATTTAGCTTGATAAGCAGAGCGGGATTAATGAAATACATAATAAGAAATGGTACACCCGAGTGGACTCGAACCACCGACCCCTACCATGTCAAGGTAGTGCTCTAACCAACTGAGCTACGGGTGCACTGTTTGAATTTCAAATTTAGACTCTTTGAAGAGAGTGGTACACCCGAGTGGACTCGAACCACCGACCCCTACCATGTCAAGGTAGTGCTCTAACCAACTGAGCTACGGGTGCATCGCAAAATTTAACAAGCTATTCAAAAGCATTGCGCCTTGGAACGAGCGCTATATTAGGGGCATAGCGCAGGGCTGGCAAGCAAAAAAAACAAATTTGTCGTCAAATGGTGAATTGCTGTGCAACTTGCCCAGTGTTTCAACAATGCCGCCGATAAAACCGCAATTTTTTATTCGCTTTACTTCAGAGAATGCATCGAAATCAAACTGATAAACCAAAAGGCGAGCACTGTCGCTCGCCATTAATGCAATCAATGGTGAACACTGTCACCTTCAATAAGGCTCAAATGCACGCCATGCTTTTGGATGTAACGCAGACGAATGAAAAATAACAGCGCTGCTGAGGTCAAGCCCGCAATCAATCCTGCCCAGAATCCATGGGCGCCCATCGCGGGAACGATATGGTCCGTATAAGCTAAGGTATAACCGAGTGACATACCAATCCCCCAGTAGGAAAACAGCGTGATATAAAAGGCGCTGCGTGTATCTTTATAACCGCGAAGAGCACCCGCTGCGACCACTTGAACTGAATCAGATAATTGATACAGGGCTGCCATCAACATCAAGCTGCCAGCTAAGGCAACCACTTCAGGATCACCATTATAAAGTTTCGCAATTTGGAATCTAAATAATACGGTCAAAACCGCTGTCGTTAGAGCAAGGGATAGTGCCAGCCATAAGCCCACTTTAGTGACCACAGCGGAAATATCGGCGCGATCACGGCCTAAGTAATAACCAATCCGAATCGATACCGCGATACCTATCGATAACGGCAGCATAAATACGATGGCAGAAAAGTTGAGCGCAATCTGGTGACTTGCGACCACAGTTGCGCCAAGTGGCGCGAGTAACAGCGCTATGATGGCAAATAAACTCACTTCAAAAAACAGCGCCATTGCTATCGGCATGCCGAGTTTGGTCATTTTCTTCATCGTTTCAAAGTCTGGACGATGAAATTTACTGAAGGGAGCTAAAGCCGCGAATTTTTTATGTAACTGCATGTAAATGGTCATGGCAACTAGCATGGCCCAGAATACGAGAGCAGTGGCGATACCACAGCCTGCGCCGCCCATGGCCGGTACGCCAAAGTGTCCATAAATAAAAATATAGTTAGCGGGGATATTTACGGCTAGACCGACAAAACCAATGACCATGGTCGGTAAGGTATAGGATATACCTTCACTGCAGCCACGTAGCACTTGATAAAGCACAAATGCGGGTGCGCCCCATAAAATACCGTCGAGATATCCTATGGTTAAGCGGTATAATTCAGGCTCCAAGTCCATGTGGCCAAGCACAAAAGGGGCTGATGCAAGGAAAACCATCACACCAATGCCGCCTATAATGGCAAGATAGGCACCTTGAAAGGCCAAAGGTTGGATGGCTTTTTGATTATTCGCGCCATTATAGTGGGCAAATAAAGGCGTAAAAGCCATCAGCAAACCTTGGACGAACAGAATAGCGGGTAACCAAAGGCTAGTGCCGACTGCGACGGCGGCCATATCAACCGCACTAACACGGCCCGCCATAACAGTATCAATAAAGCCCATCATGGTCTGAGTGACCTGAGCTATCAGTACCGGCAGCGCCAGTTGGATTAAACGTTTGGCTTGATAGCCTGAATGATTCATAAATACAGCCTTTAACGATTAAGCGAGCAAAAAATGTTTACAGGTATAGTTCAAGCCACCTGCGAGGTGGTTGCAATACATAAGAAAGATGGCCTAAATACCCTTGAGGTAGCGTTTGAACCTGATTTGCATGAGGGACTTGCGATAGGAGCAAGTGTGGCAAATAACGGGGTATGTCTTACTGTGACTCAGGTCGCTGATGATAGGGTATTTTTCGATGTAGTGGAAGAGACCTTGCGACTGACGAATCTGGCTAATTTGTCTATAGGTCAAAGCGTTAATGTTGAGCGTTCGTTAACTTTTGGTAGTGAAATTGGTGGGCACATTCTCTCTGGCCATATCCATACTAAGGCCAAAGTCATCGATATTAGCCATACAGAACAGCATTATGATCTGACACTGGGCATTGAGCCTAAATGGATGGATTACATTTTTTATAAAGGTTTTGTTGGCGTTAATGGCTGTAGTTTAACGGTTGGCGAGGTGAGTGACTTAGGCTTTAAGCTGCACTTAATTCCTGAAACCCTAAAACTGACCAATTTAAGTCAGTATAAAGTGGGTGATGAACTCAATATTGAGATCGACAGCCAAACACAAATTATCGTCGACACAGTCGAGCGCGTGCTGGCCAGGCGTTTTAACGAACAAGCACGTTAGTTTTGTGACATCGCAGCGTGTAGTGCAATCTCGTTTAATAGATTTGCTCGTCGTCTGAATCGATATACAGCTCAACCGTTCGTCTCGATTCATCGATGTGTAAGCGTAAGTGAATCGGATTACAACAAATTCGGCAGTCATCGTAATAATCTTAGTCTCCACAGCTGGCATCGATACTGATATCTTGATGGTGCCCGCAGTGGGGACAAGCAATAACTTTGTTCATGACTCTCATGGTGCAACTCCTTATCGCCAATAGAGCGAATCGCTCTGCTCAATCAACGCATCTCATACTTCGTACGCTTATCGCTTATATTGTCTGCGCTTTGTCGATATTCGAAACCTGAGTGCGCTTTATGTGCTTCCTATTTGAGTATACAGCAGAGTGCAGTGCACTGACTTAGATGAAGTCGGTCTCAAAACGCAGCATGATAGACCTTCTGGTTAAATATTTTCTTGTTGGATCATTATCTCTTCTAAAAACTAGTCCTTTACCATCACTAACCCCTCCATTTCACTGCTGTGTAACACGCCATCGCGGGCATCTTGGGTAATATCCAGCGTTAAACGCTGCATCTGTTGCTCAAGTTCACTTTTAATATCAACGAGTAACACTTGAGTATCAATCAAAGATTTGCTTGTAATTTTCACCTGTGGCTCAGATAAAGCGGTTGCAGTGTGCGTGAGTGTTACAGCCAGTAGAATGCAGTTCAACATATCAACTCCCTTGTCATGTTTTCAGTGATGCCCAATAAACTGGCGCTAGAATAGGGGAGTTAGATGACCAAGAAGTTACCAAGACACTGCAAAATCATGAATTTGCTTTTTGTTTCCAATCCCAATTCTGGTCAATATGCTTGCGCCTTTTAGCTACAATCCCTTAGAATAAACGCCCTGCTACGCAAGGCGGCTAAGACTCCTGTACTGTCTTAACCTAGCGAGCATTTCTCTTACATTAACTAAAACCAAGTGGCCCTACGTGTGGGTCACCACTGGAAAGGACATTTCATGCCTGTAATTACACTTCCCGATGGTAGCAAACGCGAGTTTGCCCATGCTGTATCGACCCTCGATGTTGCCGCTGATATTGGCCCTGGTTTAGCGAAAGCTTGTATCGCTGGCCGCGTTAATGGCGAATTAAAAGATGCTTGCGATCTCATTGAAACCGATGCTGAGCTATCAATCATTACCGCCAAAGACGAAGAAGGTGTTGAAATTCTTCGCCATTCTTGCGCGCATTTATTAGGTCACGCGATTAAGCAAATGTGGCCAGAAACCAAGATGGCGATTGGTCCTGTTATCGATAATGGCTTCTACTATGATATCGACCTTGAGCACAAGTTGACTCAAGATGACATCGACGCATTAGAAAAGCGCATGCTTCAACTAGCAAAAACTAACTATGACGTAGTAAAACGTGTCGTTAGCTGGCAAGAAGCCCGTGATACATTCGCTGCGCGCGGTGAAGATTATAAGATTGCCATTCTGGATGAGAACATCAGCAAAGACGCGACGCCTGCGCTGTATCATCACGAAGAATACACTGACATGTGTCGTGGACCGCACGTACCTAACATGCGTTTCTGCCAACATTTTAAATTAATGAGCATTGCCGGCGCTTATTGGCGTGGCAACTCAGAAAACAAGATGTTGCAACGTATCTATGGTACCGCTTGGGCCGACAAAAAAGCCCTGAGCACACACTTAACCCGTCTTGAAGAAGCGGCTAAGCGTGACCACCGTAAAATCGGTAAACAGCTCGACTTGTATCACATGCAAGAAGAAGCGCCGGGTATGGTGTTTTGGCATAACGACGGTTGGAGCATCTTCCTCGAATTAGAAAGATTCATTCGCCGTAAGCTAAACCAATACACTTACCAAGAAGTGAAAGGTCCATTAATGATGGACCGCGTGTTGTGGGAACGTTCTGGTCACTGGGATAAATACTCAGAAGCCATGTTCACGACCAGCAGCGAAAACCGCGAATACGCTATCAAGCCAATGAACTGCCCTGGCCACGTGCAGATCTTCAACCAAGGGTTGAAATCTTACCGTGATCTACCATTGCGTATGGCGGAATTTGGTTGCTGTCACCGTAATGAACCTTCAGGCTCGTTACACGGATTAATGCGTGTACGTGGCTTTACGCAAGACGATGCCCATATTTTCTGTACTGACAGCCAAGTTCAAGAGGAAGTGAGTGCCTGTATCCAGATGGTTTACGATACTTACGCTACCTTCGGCTTTGAAAATATCGTAGTAAAACTGTCGACTCGCCCAGAGAAACGTATCGGTGACGATGCGATGTGGGACAGAGCGGAAGAAGCACTTAAGCAAGCTCTGCGTGCCAATAATATTGAATTCACTATTTTGCCAGGCGAAGGCGCATTCTACGGACCCAAAATCGAATTTACTTTACACGATTGTTTGGACCGAGCGTGGCAATGTGGTACTGTGCAGCTCGATTATGCGTTGCCAAGCCGTCTTGGTGCAACTTACGTTGCCGAAGATAACAGCCGTCAGACCCCAGTGATGATCCATCGTGCCATTTTAGGCTCTTTGGAACGATTCTTGGGTATCTTGATAGAAGAATATGCAGGACGTTTCCCAACTTGGTTAGCCCCAATGCAAGTTGTCGTGATGAATATCACCGATAAACAGGCTGATTATGTTGAAGAAGTCGTAAAATTCTTCAAAGAACAAGGTATTCGAGCGTCTTTTGACTTGAGGAATGAGAAAATAGGCTTTAAAATACGCGAGCACACCTTAAGGCGTGTCCCTTATTTGTTGGTCGTTGGCGATCAAGAAATGGAAAATAAGGAAGTAGCGGTGCGTACCCGTGATGGTATCGATTTAGGTAAGATGCGACTTGAAGATTTCGCCACTAAAATCCATCAACAGATTTCGCTCCGTAGTCTCAAATTGTTGGAGGAATAGGTCATAAAGATCAAAAAAACAGCAGGGCGTCAGCCGGCCCCTAATAGAATCAATGAAGAAATCACAGGTGTACCAGAAGTACGCTTAACAGGCATTGATGGTGAAGCTATTGGTGTGGTAAGCATCAGAGATGCTCAGAATTTGGCAGATGAAGCAGGTGTAGACCTAGTAGAAATCAGCCCAAATGCTGAACCTCCAGTATGTCGCATTATGGACTACGGTAAGTTCCTTTTTGATAAGGCTAAGTCAGCCAAGGAACAAAAGAAGAAGCAAAAGCAGGTTCAGGTCAAGGAAATTAAATTCCGTCCTGGAACTGACGAAAACGACTATCAGGTAAAACTACGCAACCTGATACGTTTTCTGGAAGACGGGGATAAAGCGAAGATTACGCTTCGTTTCCGAGGTCGCGAAATGGCACACCAAAACCTGGGTATGGATCTATTGAACCGTATCAAGGCTGATTTGGACGAGTATGCGGTTGTTGAATCTTTCCCGAAAATGGAAGGCCGACAAGCAATTATGGTGCTAGCGCCTAAAAAGAAATAAGTAGGGCAAAACTTAAAGTAGCAAAGGTCTATGGCCTTTGCTCGCCTTGCTTTTTATTAAACATCCCAATGCGGAGTTTTAGAAATGCCTAAAATGAAAACAGACAAGGGTGTAGCGAAGCGTTTTAAGAAAACCGCTAATGGTTTCAAGCGCAAGCAAGCACACTTACGTCACATTTTGACGAAAAAAAGCACTAAACGTAAACGTCACTTACGTGCCAAATGTTTAGTATCAAAAGCTGACGTTCCAGCAATCGCGCGTCAATTACCTTACGCTTAATTTAGGAGATTAGAAAATGCCAAGAGTTAAGCGTGGTGTAACCGCTCGTGCTCGTCACAAGAAAGTTTTAAAACTAGCTAAAGGTTATTATGGCGCTCGTAGCCGTACTTACCGTGTTGCTGTTCAAGCAGTAACTAAAGCTGGTCAATATGCTTACCGTGACCGTCGTCAGAAAAAACGTCAATTCCGTCAACTTTGGATTGCACGTATTAATGCTGCCGCTCGTCAAAATGGTCTGTCTTACAGCCGTTTCATCAACGGTCTGAAAAAGGCGTCTATCGAAATCGATCGTAAGATTTTGGCTGACATCGCTGTATTCGATAAAGTTGTATTTGCAACTTTAGTTGAAAAAGCAAAAGAAGCATTAAACTAAGAAATTAGTTTGTTGCTGTAGAGAAGGGACCATTTGGTCCCTTTTTTTGTGCGCCATTTTAGGCTTAACCCAACCTAAACACTTATAAGTGCTCATCTAACTGGTACAAGATTAAGAATCGGTGAAGGAAAGACATGTATGTGCGTGAACAATATTGATTGGCACAGTCCGCAAAAATTTTTGCTATTGCTTAACGATTTTGACCTAAAAAAATAGCAGGCTAAGCCTGCTATTCGTTGAAAAATCGAGTCTAGTTACTTTTTAGCGTCTAAATAACGCTCTGCATCGAGTGCGGCCATACAGCCTGTACCGGCAGAAGTAATAGCTTGACGATAATGTTGGTCCATCACATCACCACAGGCATAAACACCTTCGATACTGGTTTGCGTGGCGTTACCTTGCAAGCCACTCTGAACTTTTAAATAACCGTGGTTCATTTCCAACTGGCCTTCAAAAATACCGGTATTAGGGCTGTGACCAATAGCGACGAACACGCCAGCAACGGATAAGTCAGCGATCGAGCCATCTTTAGTGCTCTTCATCTTTAGACCTGTCACACCCATGGCATCACCAACCACTTCATCCATGGTTTGATCTAAGTGAAGGATTATGTTGCCATTGGCGACTTTGTCCATCAGACGGTCGATCAAGATTTTTTCTGAACGGAAGGTGTCACGGCGATGGATGAGGTGAACTTCAGCAGCAATATTGCTTAAATACAATGCTTCTTCAACGGCGGTGTTGCCGCCACCGATCACTGCGACTTTTTGATTGCGATAGAAGAAGCCATCACAGGTTGCACAGGCTGATACACCGCGACCTTTGAAAGCTTCTTCTGAGTCTAATCCTAAGTAGCGGGCAGATGCGCCAGTTGCGATGATCAGTGCATCACAGGTGTACTCGCCATTGTCGCCTTTCAAGCGGAAAGGGCGCTCGGTTAAGGTGACTTCGTTAATGTGATCGAACAAGATTTCAGTATCGAACTTTTCAGCATGCTTCTGCATACGTTCCATCAAGGCTGGACCCGTTAAGTCGTCCGCGTCACCTGGCCAGTTTTCAACTTCAGTCGTCGTGGTTAATTGACCGCCTTGCTGCATACCTGTGATCATCACAGGTTTTAAATTCGCACGCGCAGCATAAACGGCTGCGGTATATCCTGCTGGGCCTGAACCCAAAATCAATAAGTTACAATGTCTGACCTGGCTCATTTTTATCTCCGTGCCTTTAGCAAATTGCAAGGATTGTAGGGAATTTACCTGTGGGGGTAAAGTGTTGGAGGGCGATTCTTTTAGATTGCACTAATCGAGTCCATCCGTTTTGGTATGGAGAGTGTCAGTTTTACTTTACTGTGAAAACATAAATAGCTTAAGTGTGAACCACGAAATGAAGCACGGGATAAGCTTGTATGAATATGATGGTACGATCGTAGTGAAGCGTATTTCTACCCAATAAAAAAATCGGCCTCAATTGTATCGAGACCGATTTGAATTACATACTAAGTAAAGCTAGCTCAAATTCACATAAAAAGTTAAGTTAATTAAAAGCTTATACTAATAGTGTCGCAGGAGATGTGAACGCTAAGTTTAGGGCGTGAGCCACTTCCTTACACACCACTTTACCGTGCATGACGTTTAAGCCATTAAGAAAATGCTTGTCTTGCAACAGCGCTTCTTTATAGCCTAAATTTGCTAACTTGAGAATGTACGGTAAAGTTGCATTGTTAAGCGCAAATGTTGAAGTACGAGCGACCGCACCAGGCATATTTGCAACACAGTAATGCACAACATCATCAACAATATAGGTAGGATCTTGGTGAGTAGTGGCATGTGAAGTTTCAACACAACCGCCTTGATCGATCGCCACGTCAACGATAGCGCTGCCAGGCTTCATACGTGAAATCATGCTACGAGTAACCAATTTTGGCGCCGCAGCACCTGGAATTAGTACACCACCAATCACAAGATCGGCCTCAATAACATGACGTTCAATTGCATCTGCAGTTGAGTAAATGGCTTTTACAGCAGAACCGAATTGCACATTTAAACGACGCAGAGCATCAATACTGCGATCAAGAACAACAACATCAGCACCCATACCAACTGCCACTTGTGCTGCATTAGTACCAACCATACCGCCGCCAATAATGACGACTTTAGCAGGCTCAACCCCTGGTACGCCGCCCAGTAACATACCGCGGCCACCAGAAGATTTCTCTAATGCCATAGCGCCAGCTTGGATTGACATACGACCAGCGACTTCAGACATAGGAGCAAGCAAAGGCAGGCCACCACGATCGTCTGTCACAGTTTCGTAAGCGATACATACGGCACCACTTTTGATTAAATCTTCAGTTTGCGGTAAATCTGGAGCAAGATGCAGATAAGTAAATAAAATCTGATCGTGACGCAACATAGCGCGTTCAACTGCTTGAGGCTCTTTTACTTTTACAATCATCTGCGCTTCAGCAAAAACTTCAGCAGCAGTCGCTAAAATTGTGGCGCCAGCATCAATATAATCTTGATCTGAAAAACCAATACCTATGCCTGCATTTGTTTCAACAAAAACGTCGTGACCTTTGATCGCCAACTCGCGAACACTAGAAGGAACCATACCGACACGATATTCGTGGTTTTTAATTTCCTTGGGAACACCAATAATCATCTTTGAGCCTCAATTGCCTGAAATCCCACTTTTAATGGGCATAATTGTTATTTTATCGTGACCTGAACGTGATTAATTCAGGGATATCTAGTATAGTATCGGCGACGCAGTTTATGCTGCTGAACTTTCGGCATACGTAGAATAAAATGTTGTTTTAGTGATAAAGCAAGGTTAAATAAATGGCATATAATAAAAAGAGTCCTGTAAAAGACTTGGATCGCATCGATCGCAACATTCTTAATGAACTACAACTTGATGGCCGCATTTCAAATGTGGAATTGTCAAAAAGAGTCGGACTAAGTCCAACTCCGTGTTTAGAAAGAGTAAAACGTCTCGAAAAGCAAGGTTACATCAATGGCTATACCGCATTGGTGAATCCTCATTTCTTGGGTGCATCCCTACTGGTATTCGTGGAAATCACATTAAGCCGTGATACTCCCGAAGTGTTTGATAAGTTTAACCGCGCAGTGCAACTACTCGATGATATTCAAGAATGTCATCTGGTTTCAGGCGATTTTGACTACTTACTGAAAACTCGTGTTTCAGATATGTCGGCTTATCGTCGCTTGTTAGGTGAAACTTTATTGAAATTACCTTCTGTTTCCGACACGCGTACTTATGTTGTGATGGAAGAAGTTAAGCACACCAGTCGTGTAGCGATAAATCATCTACTCTCAGATATCTAAATTACCCTGATTGTTTGGTTTTACAATAAGGGGCTTAGGCCCCTTATTTATCAGTAACGTCGATATATCCATCTCATTTAACGCTTATTGCTATTAGCCTTGTATTGCCCTTAAGTTTGCTAACTTAGGGGCTTCTTTTTGTGGCATTTTTAAACAAATTTGTTAACGGAAGTGTTTGTGTAATAACTCATTCCTCCCCAAAAGCACACTAAAACACCTCAATAGACCAAATTTTGCCAATCATGACCAATTCTGTATAGAAAAACAGGCTAATGTGCTCCACATTTAGTGGGATTCTGGTATCGTTAGCCCACCTGTTTTCACTTTTATGGATTACGTCGTTTGTCTCAAGGAAATAGTGTACGCACGCTCACTGGCCTGCAACGTCTGCTGGAAGGCGGACTCATCATTTGTTGTGTTCTCGCCACTTATATTTTGCTCGCATTGACGAGTTTTAGTCCGTCTGATCCTGGTTGGAGTCAGTCGCATTTTCAAGGCGATATTAAAAACTGGACCGGAGCAGTAGGGGCTTGGATTGCCGATATTCTGTTATATTTCTTCGGCGTTACGGCTTATATCATGCCAATCATTGTCGCATCGACGGGTTGGTTATTGTTCAAACGTGCCCATCATTTACTAGAAATTGATTACTTTTCAGTGGCCCTGAGATTGATTGGATTTTTACTGATCATTCTGGGATTTTCTGCTTTGGCTAGCATGAATGCCAACAACATCTACGAGTTTTCGGCAGGCGGAGTGGCGGGTGATGTGATCGGTCAAGCCATGTTGCCGTATTTTAATAAACTCGGCACTACCTTATTACTGCTGTGTTTCTTGGGCTCAGGCTTTACGCTGTTGACTGGGATTAGCTGGCTGACTGTGGTCGAGAAAATCGGCTTAGTCTCTATTTGGATTTATAAAAAGTTAAAATTATTGCCGCAAGCGATGAAGCGTGAGCATGAAACCGAGGATACCCGTGGTTTTATGTCCGTGGTGGATAAGTTTAAACAGCGCCGTGAATCCCAATATGTGCTAGAAAAGCCCCCCATAGTTGAAAAGCCTAAGGTGCGTGAGCGTCATATTGGTCGTAGAGCTGAGATAACCCCAACGCTATATGCTGCCACTGATGATATGGTCATTGAACCAGAAGGTATTATTACTGAAACTGAGAATAATTCGTCGCCAAAAAACAAACTATCGGCGCTTGCAAAAATTCTAAGCTTGAATGGCAGTAAAAGTAAGAGTGCACAACGGGTTGAGCCACAAATCGATAATGATGATTTGGCCGCCCATGGCAATTTTGAAGTGCCACCTTGGTTAGCTGAACCTCAGCATTCAAATGCCGATGAGCAAGACAGTGCCGATTTTAATTCGCATTCATTCGATCATGATGACAATGAGCCAGTGTTTAGCAGTCAAGCATTTACAGAAGATGAAGACGATGAAAGTCTCGGTTTTAGCGATGATGACGTCATTGATTTTGATACTAAAGTGTCAACAGGTGCAGTGAATCAAGCGCAGCGTAATAAGCAAGATCAAAAAGCTAAAATTGTCGATGGCATTGTGGTATTGCCAGGACAAGAAGACAAACCCGCACCGAAAAAACCGATGGATCCTCTGCCGAGTATTAACTTGCTCGACATACCTGACCGTAAGAAGAATCCGATCAGCCCAGAGGAATTGGATCAAGTCGCTCGCCTTGTTGAGCTTAAATTGGCCGATTTCAACATCATCGCCAATGTAGTGGGTGTGTATCCAGGTCCTGTGATCACACGCTTTGAATTAGAATTAGCGCCGGGCGTTAAAGCGTCAAAAATCTCTAATCTATCAAAGGATTTAGCTCGTTCATTACTGGCTGAAAGTGTGCGCGTGGTTGAAGTTATTCCGGGTAAGGCTTATGTCGGACTCGAATTGCCCAATAAATTTCGCGAAACCGTGTTTATGCGCGATGTGTTAGATTGTGCCGCCTTTACTGAGAGTAAATCCAACTTAACTATGGTGTTAGGCCAAGATATTGCTGGTGACCCTGTTGTTGTTGATCTTGGTAAAATGCCACATTTATTGGTAGCCGGTACTACAGGCTCTGGTAAGTCTGTGGGTGTAAACGTGATGATCACCAGCTTACTGTATAAGTCTGGCCCAGAAGATGTACGCTTTATCATGATCGACCCCAAAATGTTGGAATTGTCTGTCTATGAAGGTATTCCGCATTTGCTATGTGAGGTAGTTACCGACATGAAAGAAGCTGCCAATGCGCTGCGTTGGTGTGTCGGCGAGATGGAACGTCGCTACAAGCTGATGTCTATGATGGGCGTACGTAACATCAAGGGCTATAACGCTAAAATTGCCGAGGCGAAGGCCAATGGCGAAGTGATTTTAGATCCTATGTGGAAGTCTTCTGACAGCATGGAGCCAGAAGCGCCTGCGTTAGATAAGCTGCCATCGATTGTTGTCGTTGTCGATGAATTTGCTGACATGATGATGATTGTTGGTAAAAAAGTTGAAGAGTTGATTGCCCGTATTGCCCAAAAAGCGCGTGCCGCAGGCATACATTTAATTCTTGCAACCCAAAGACCTTCAGTGGATGTGATCACAGGTTTGATTAAGGCCAACATTCCCACACGTATGGCGTTCCAAGTGTCATCGCGTATCGATTCGCGCACCATTTTAGATCAACAGGGTGCCGAAACCTTGCTTGGTATGGGTGACATGTTATTTTTGCCACCGGGTACTGCGGTACCGAATCGTGTTCATGGTGCGTTCGTTGATGATCATGAAGTTCACCGTGTCGTTGCCGATTGGTGCGCCCGTGGCAAACCGCAATATATCGAAGAAATCCTCAACGGTGCCAGTGATGGTGAACAAGTATTATTGCCTGGTGAAACCGCTGAATCAGACGAAGAATACGATCCGTTATATGATGAAGCAGTCGCCTTTGTGACTGAAACTCGTCGCGGCTCGATTTCAAGCGTACAGCGTAAATTTAAGATTGGTTATAACCGTGCAGCCCGCATTATTGAACAGATGGAAGCACAAGGTATTGTTTCTGCTCAAGGCCACAACGGTAACCGTGAAGTCTTAGCGCCGCCAGCACCAAAACATTATTAAGCCGCGCTAAGGCGTAGCTTTGATACACCCAAGGGTTTACAGGGTAAGGAATAAAATGAAAAAACGATTATGCGCTGTGTTGTTAGCTTCACCTTTGCTATTTAGCGCGGCTGTGTTTGCCGATGATGCGCAGCAGCTCAGGGAAAAATTGATTGGTACCGCGTCACTAAAAGCCGATTTCAAACAAACCGTAACAGATGTCAATAAAAAGGTTATTCAAACAGGGTCTGGCATTTTTGCCTTAGCGTATCCGAATCAATTTTATTGGCATTTAACCCAGCCCGATGAATCGCAGATTGTCGCTGATGGTAAAGATTTGTGGATCTACAATCCTTTCGCCGAGGAGGTGGTCATCATGGATTTTGCTGAAGCAATCAATGCATCTCCCATCGCATTGCTCGTCCACCGCGACGATGCGACTTGGTCACAGTATTCAGTGTCCAAGAAACAAGATTGCTATGAGATCAAACCTAAGGCGATTGATTCGGGCATATTGTCCGTCAATGTGTGTTTCAAAAATGCCCAGTTAGTCAACTTTAATGTTGCCGATGATAAAGGTAATTTAAGCCTGTTTGATTTAAGCAATCAGCAAGCCATCACAAATAAAGACAAAGCCTTGTTCACCTTTGTGATCCCAGACAGCGTCGATGTTGATGATCAACGTCGAAAAGCAGCGCATTAGGCTATCGCGTGAGCAGTTTATCGTTTAATTTTGCGCCCGATTTTCGTCCCTTGGCCGCGCGCATGCGGCCAAGAACGATTGGCGAGTACATAGGTCAAGCCCATTTACTGGGTGAGGGCCAACCACTACGCAAAGCATTGGAAGCAGGGCGCGCCCATTCCATGATGTTGTGGGGACCGCCGGGCACAGGTAAAACAACCTTAGCCGAATTAATCGCACATTATTCAAATGCTCACGTTGAACGCATTTCCGCGGTCACCTCTGGCGTTAAGGACATTCGCGCCGCGATTGAGCAAGCAAAAGCCGTTGCAGAATCCCGTGGCCAACGTACCTTATTGTTTGTCGATGAAGTCCACCGATTCAATAAGAGTCAACAGGATGCTTTTCTGCCATTTATTGAAGATGGCACAGTGATCTTTATCGGCGCGACCACAGAAAATCCGTCTTTTGAAATCAATAATGCCTTACTCTCGCGGGCAAGGGTCTATCTTATCAAGCGCTTAAGCCATGATGAAATCGCCCATATAGTGACTCAAGCCTTAAACGATAACGAGCGCGGTTTAGGCCTACGACGATTTGTAATGCCAACCGATGTGCTCACAACATTGGCACAACTTTGTGATGGTGATGCCCGTAAAGCGTTAAATCTTATTGAGTTGATGAGTGATATGCTCATCGACGGTGGCACCTTTACCACTGAAATGTTAATTCAAGTGGCGGGGCACCAAGTTGCTGGTTTTGATAAGAACGGCGATCAGTTTTACGATCTTATTTCAGCAGTGCATAAATCCATTCGCGGCTCAGCACCCGATGCGGCGTTGTATTGGTTTTGTCGAATATTAGAAGGCGGTGGCGATCCGCTTTACGTGGCAAGGCGCTTACTGGCGATTGCCTCTGAAGATGTGGGCAATGCCGATCCTGCGGCGATGACAATCGCACTGAATGCCTGGGATTGTTTTCACCGTGTTGGCCCCGCAGAAGGTGAGCGAGCAATAGCACAAGCCATTGTTTACCTTGCCAGCGCGCCTAAGAGCAACGCTGTGTATACCGCATTTAAGGCTGCGCGTGAGTTAGCTCGCGAAACAGGGCAAGTCGAAGTACCGCACCATTTACGCAATGCACCGACTCAATTAATGAAAGACATCGGCATGGGTGCAGGGTATCGATATGCCCACGATGAAGCCAATGCCTATGCCAGTGGTGAAAATTATTTCCCCGAATCCCTGCAAACAGCACAGTTTTATTTTCCGACTGAGCGAGGGTTTGAGAAGCGGATCAAAGATAAATTGGCGCAATTAGCCCAGTTAGATCAAGCCAGTGAGAACAAAAGATATGACTAACATCTTATTAGTGGCTTTCGGCGGGTCAATTGGAGCAGTTTTACGCTATCTTATTTCAATATTCATGATCCAAGTATTTGGCAGCAGTTTTCCTTTTGGTACACTGTTGGTTAATGTTATAGGTTCATTTTTTATGGGCGTAATTTACGCTCTGGGGCAAATGAGTCATATCAGCCCTGAACTCAAAGCGCTTATAGGTATCGGTCTATTAGGTGCTTTGACAACGTTTTCGACTTTCTCTAATGAAACCTTGTTGCTGATGCAAGAAGGGGATTGGCTGAAGGCGATTTTGAATGTGGTGTTGAATCTAAGTCTATGTTTATTCATGGTGTACTTAGGTCAACAACTGGTTTTTTCTCGCATTTAACTATTAAGAATATATCACATGTTAGATCCTAAATTTTTGCGCAACGAATTAGAAGTTACCGCTGAGCGACTGGCTACCCGTGGCTTTATTTTAGACATAGCTCATCTCATTCAATTAGAAGAAAAGCGTAAGTCACTGCAAGTGGCTACCGAAGAATTACAAGCGTCGCGTAATGCCATCTCCAAATCTATTGGCCAAGCTAAAGCCCGTGGTGAAGATGTTGACGCGATCATGGCGCAAGTGGGCGATTTAGGTTCACAGTTGGATGCCAAAAAGATTGAACTGGCCGCCGTACTTGAAGAAGTCAATGCCATTGCCATGTCTATGCCTAACCTGCCTGATGAATCAGTACCAATGGGAGCCGATGAAACAGAGAACGTTGAAGTGAGACGTTGGGGTACGCCACGCACTTTTGATTTCCCGATTAAAGATCATATCGATTTAGGCGAAGGCCTAAACGGCTTAGATTTTAAAAATGCCGTTAAAATTACTGGCTCACGTTTTATAGTGATGAAAGGCCAAGTCGCCCGCTTAAACCGCGCCATTGGTCAGTTCATGTTGGACTTACATACCACAGAGCACGGTTATACCGAAGCCTATGTGCCATTACTGGTTAACGAGGCAAGCTTACTCGGCACAGGCCAGCTACCTAAGTTTGGTGAAGATTTATTCCACACTAAACCTGCGACTGAAGAAGGCCAAGGCTTGAGCCTTATCCCAACCGCAGAAGTGCCATTAACGAACTTAGTTCGCGATAGCATTGTTGATGAAGACGAGCTGCCAATAAAGTTAACAGCGCATACTGCATGTTTCCGCAGCGAAGCGGGCTCATACGGCAAAGATACCCGTGGTCTGATCCGTCAGCACCAATTCGATAAAGTTGAAATGGTGCAAATTGTTAAGCCTGAAGATTCAATGGCGGCACTTGAAGCGCTGACAGGTCATGCTGAAACTGTATTGCAGCGTTTAGGTTTACCGTATCGAACAGTGATTTTATGTACTGGCGATATGGGCTTTGGCTCAAGCAAAACCTACGATATCGAAGTCTGGTTACCAGCACAAAATACCTATCGTGAGATTTCTTCTTGCTCAAACATGAAGGATTTCCAAGCCCGTCGTATGCAAGCACGTTACCGCGTGAAAGCAGATAATAAGCCTGCGCTATTGCATACGTTAAACGGCTCAGGTTTAGCTGTGGGTCGTACTTTAGTGGCTATTTTAGAAAACTATCAAAATGCTGATGGCAGTATCACAGTCCCTGAAGTTCTGCGTCCTTACATGAGCGGTTTGACTCAAATAGGCTAATGGAACACAAAATAATACTATGGATAAAGGCCAGCGCTATCTCCGTTGGCTTTCCTATACCGCTGTGATTGCAGTATTTTTTGCTGTAATGCTCGCCACCGTAGGCAAAGCCATCTGGGTTGTGTTAGAAAACGTCAAATAACCCTATCAACTTTGTTCAAGTAAAAAGAAAGGCATGTTTCCCAAAGGAACATGCCTTTTTGTTTGTGTCATGTTTACGTGATGACTTAACCCTTTGCCATTAAATACACTTAGCTGGTTTGGGCAGGCCCGCGATTTTCGTTGCTTGTTTCGCAGGTCCAATCGGGAATAGGGTATATAAGTATTTAGAATTGCCTTTGTCTGGTCCTAAGGCTTGGCCAATGGCTTTAACTAATACTCGGATAGCAGGGCTCGTTTTATATTCGAGATAGAAATCTCGAACAAAGTTAATCACTTCCCAATGTGCAGGCGTAAGTACAATTTGCTCTTCTGCCGCTAACAACAGGGCCATATCGGGTTGCCAATCGTTAAGATTTTTTAAATAACCTTGATGGTCACGGGCGATTTCTGCGCCATTAAATTGCAATGGATTTACCACGTTATCACCTTGTCATGGAGTAATGATTGAGCCACAAACTCATTGTAATCGATAAACATCACGTTCTTTAAACGTTCGGATAGACCACGTGCGATAACATCGTCTTTTAAAACCATCAGCTTGAAGGGTGATAATGCCATTGCCCATTGACGCAGCAGTAACGCGTTAACACCATCACTCGATAATAAAATCGCATCTTCCTTACAGGCGTAACGTAAACAAAGTTTTAGCGCGTTATCTCGACTGGGAGATGTTTGAATATGGTGTAAAATCATTAGAATACTAAGACCTCATCCACTTGGTTTAAATGGGCTGTGATGGCTTCATCGTTGACCACTGTGACTGGGATCGACAGTAAGCCATGGCTTAAGCCGTAATCGGCTAAGGATTGCTTACAGACTAACACAAAGCCAATATCATACAGCGGCAGTGCTTTAAAGGTGGATATGTAATCTTTAGCACCGATAAGCTCAGGCTGTTGCTCTTTAATCAAATGCAACACACCTTCATCCACAAACACTAAACTCACTTCTTGTTCGAAGCTAGCGCTAAGCAGGGCAAGATCTAAACCTTCGCGGCCACGAACAGTACCATGTGGCGAGCAGCGAAATAGAATACACAATTTTTTCATAGTAGCCCTGAGAGTTAAAAACTGATCAAACGATCGGCCGATTCAATACCTGTGATTAGCTCACCTAAACCGCCCATGATAAATGACTCGCCCACATTCCAGTGGCTTAGGCCATTCTCGCAGGCATCTTGCTGACTCACAATGCCACGACGTAGCGCTGCAGAAACGCAATTGACTAACGGGACCTGACGGGATTGCGCCAGCTGTTTCCAGTCACTGATCACATCATTTTCATCGGAGGCGGGTAAGCTTAAATCTGTGGAGTTATAAACGCCATCTTGATAAAAAAACACACAGATAATCTGATGCCCAGCTAAAAGTGCAGCTTGGGAGAAGCGTAAGGCGTTAACACTCGCCGACGTGCCATAAGCGGGCCCGTTCACTTGGATAATAAATTTGCTCATTTAAAATAAAAATGGCCCTAAAAGTAGGGCCATTCTAACGCAAGTTAAGCTAAAAATCGCTAACTAGGATTAGTCATCGTTGCCTATGCCCATCAGGTGTAACAGCGCGATGAAGAGGTTTAAGAAGTCTAGGTATAACGAGATAGTCGCGCGAATGTAGTTAGTTTCGCCGCCATTGACGATACGACTAGTATCAAACAGGATAAAACCTGTCATCAGTAACGCCAAGCCCGCGTTAATTGCCATAAAGGCAACACTGTTACCCATAAAAATATTAATCACAGCGGCGGCGATCACCACAATCAAGCCGGCGAACAAGAATCCACGTAGGAAAGAGAAATCTTTCTTAGTGGTCACGGCATAGGCTGATAACGCAACGAAAATCACTGACGTTAACCCCAGTGCTTGCATGATCAGCTGTGGACCGTTTGCCATACCCGCGTAGTGATTGAGCATGTAGCCCAGTGAAGCACCTTCCATACCCGTAAAGGCAAACACCCAGAAGATACCCGCTGCAGACTCGGCTTTACGTAAAGTAACAAACAACAGTACTAGGCCACCAATCGATAAACCAATGGAGACTAACGGACTGATATTTAATGCCATTGCTAAACCCGCACACAGGGCAGAGAATGCCAATGTCATCGATAACAGCATATAAGTGTTTTTAAGAAGTTTGTTCACTTCCAGTGTTGACGTACTCGTCGAATATAAGGTTTCTTGGGTCATGTTGATCTCCGTTGACACATTTCCAAACTGATCATTTTGATTTTTTACAGCACACTAAGTTCCCGTAAAATCCTAAAATGAACTTAACTGGTGCAATGATACCGTACATGAGATACGGGTGAAAGTCATAGAACCATGAATAACAAATTGTTAATCTTCAAAATTTTACTCAATTATTTATTTCAACTTTAACTGCAAAGCAAAAAAAATAAGATTCTTGTATCTGCGTCTTCATCCACTATGAAGGTAAAAATTTAGTCTGTACATAAGCAGACGGTACACAATCACACTCAATGCTGATTTCAATGACTAGATCAGCATATTGAGTTTAAACCAAGCTTAAGCCAGCCACTCTTTGTGCAATTTTTCAGTATCGCCAAGATATTCCAGCACCCAAGCGAGTGCAGGCGACATCTTGTCAGCATTCCACGCCAAGCAACAAGGGCTTGTCTGCTTTGGATTTTCCAGTTGTTTTTCAACAAGCGCACCCGCCTTAATAAACACGCTC
Organism: Shewanella sp. ISTPL2; assembly: GCF_013283205.1. Taxonomy (NCBI): domain Bacteria; kingdom Pseudomonadati; phylum Pseudomonadota; class Gammaproteobacteria; order Alteromonadales; family Shewanellaceae; genus Shewanella; species Shewanella sp. ISTPL2. Next base: position 2,275,636 of record NZ_JAAPAV010000001.1, read on the forward strand.
GCTAAATGCACTGGCATATAACCGACGCCTAAACCTTCGCGGAAACAGTTAATGGCACGAATCCAATCAGGTACGACTAACCTGCGTTGATTCTCTAGCAACCAAGTCATACGTTTTGGAATTTCCCGAGAAGTATCTTCTAAACAAATCGAGGGAAAAGGGCGCAGCTCATCGTCACTTAATGGGCGGTCAATACTGGCCAAGGGATGATTTTTACTAACAAGAAACGCCCACTCAATATCCCCCATGTCTTTATATTGGTAAACACCACCGACTGGAATTGCGGTTGTCGCACCAATAGCAATATCACTGCGACCCGTGGCGAGCGCTTCCCAAACCCCGTTAAAGACCTCAATGCGAATAATTAATTCAATATCATGGAAGTGTCGATAAAAGTCAGCAATTAATACGCTGATCCTGTCGGCACGGACGATATTATCAAGGGCTATGGACAAGGTGGGTTGCCAACCATTTGCCACGCGCTGAGTGCCACGTTTCATCTCGTCCATCTGCGTGAGCAAGGTTCTGGCTTGCTTCACAAAATGTTCACCCGCTGGTGTTAACGTTACGCTGCGATGATGCCGTTCAAAAAGAATGACGCCGAGTTCTTCTTCTATTTGCTTGACCGCGTAGCTCACGGCAGAGGGCACTTTATGTAGCCGATTCGCCGCCGCGGTGAAACTACCTACACGAGCCACAATATCAATGAGTTCTAGCGCTTGTTCTGAGAGCATAACTGACGTCCATTCCAATGAAAATAATTGATAGCACAAGTCAAAAATAAACGTTTCCAATAAATTTAACAAGTCTTTAGACTGCACACTTTAGTCAATCCGACCCGATTATTCTATGAAAACGTCTAGTAACACCTTTGTAAACATAAAGTTCTTTATGTTTCTATTCTATTTAGCCATGTTGAGCATGCTTGGCTTTATTGCCACTGACATGTATTTGCCTGCTTTCAAAGCAATTGAAGGCTCATTTGACAGCACACCATCACAGGTGGCGATGTCACTGACCTGTTTCCTTGCGGGTCTTGCCTTAGGTCAGCTGCTTTACGGCCCGTTAGTCAATAAAATCGGCAAACGTTGGGCACTGATCTTTGGCCTTGTTTTATTTGCCATTGCTAGCGTGTTTATTGCCAACAGTGATTCTATATTAATGCTCAATACCGCGCGCTTCTTCCAAGCCATTGGCGCCTGTAGTGCAGGGGTTATTTGGCAAGCTATTGTGGTTGAACAATATGATGCCGATAAAGCACAAGGTATTTTCAGCAACATTATGCCATTGGTCGCATTATCGCCTGCATTAGCACCGATCCTTGGCGCTTATATTCTGAACGAATTAGGCTGGCGTGCAATCTTTATCTCCTTGTGTGTTATCGCTTTTCTGCTGGTATTGATGACCTTGTACTTTGTTCCAGGCAAGAGTCAACATAAACACAGTGAACATGTTGCTGTATCTTATGGGCAAATTTTGAAAAACACCCGCTATTTAGGCAACGTCGTGATCTTCGGTGCCTGTTCCGGTGCTTTCTTTGCCTACTTAACTGTGTGGCCGATTGTGATGGAAATGCACGGTTATCAAGCGACTGAAATTGGGTTAAGTTTTATCCCGCAAACCATCATGTTTATTGTCGGTGGTTATGCGAGTAAGTTACTGATAAAACGCATTGGCGGGCATCAAACACTCAATATCTTGTTGTCGGTTTTCGCAGCCTGCGTTATTTCGATCATCATGTTCACGCTGATTTATCCCGCGAGCACGATTTTCCCACTGCTTATTTCGTTCTCGATTTTAGCGGCGGCCAATGGTGCAATTTATCCAATAGTCGTGAACAGCGCGCTACAGCAGTTTAGTCAGAATGCCGCTAAGGCCGCAGGATTACAGAACTTCTTACAGATCAGCATTGCCTTTGGTGCATCAAGCTTAGTCGCTATGTGGGCAAGTCTTGGTGAAGTGGCGATTGGTTGGGGTATCCTATGTTGCGCTATTTTAGTTGTGGCCGGCTATATACTTAAGAGTCAACAAGAGTGGGGCGACTTTGCCAAACATTTCACTAAGCCAGATCCCGCACGGGTAGGCATAATGTCCGATGTGAAGCAAAATCCAGCGGATTGAGTGTAATAGCAACAATTGGCGCATAATTGAGAGTTAGTGCTTTACAGTCAACAGACTTACTTATATTATGCGCCTCGTTCGGAGGGGTGGCAGAGTGGTTTAATGCACCGGTCTTGAAAACCGGCGTGGGTTTATAGCCCACCCAGGGTTCAAATCCCTGCTCCTCCGCCATATTTAGTCAAAAAGCCGCTAAGCAATTAGCGGCTTTTTGCATTTTAGCTATTTTAGCCTTGCGTTTCTGATCCGAAACGCAGTGTTTCAGCCATATTTCACAAGCAAAGCCATCAGCAATGATGACTTTGCTTGTATTATTTAACTCTAGATTTCCTCATTCAACATGATGCCAGACAATCTCAGCCATCATTACACTTTGGGAAGTTTGTGTTGGACCATGGCAAGAGCAAAGGAATGCCAATCTGCATTAGCATAGCTGCTCACCAGATCTCGCAGGATAGTCGGTTCGCCAGCATTATCCACTGGTTGAAAAATTATCAGCAAATTCAGCGCATTGCAGTAATCCCGCCGCTCCACCACAAAAAACTGCTTCTTGTAGGGGAGTAGCAATGTGTCCTCAACTTGCGCATTAAAATCACGCGCGGCTAAATAGCCAGTAAACCAATGATTGAGTAATGTGTCACATTGCTTAGTGTGGAATAAGCCTCCCCAATCATCCCCGAGTATGGCTTTACCCGACAGGACTCGCTGGCAATGATGAAAATCGATAAACCCTAGCTCACGTGTAATCACTTGTTGGCAATGCTTAAGCTGGAGATCTGAGTGTGATATGCCCAATTTCGCCATTAAGGTCGCGACTCTTTGCTTGGCTAACGGCTCATCCTGCTGACAAGCTTTGAGCAGTTTTTTAGCGCGAACTTTGGTTTCATTTAATGCGATGGCGCTTGAGTCTTTCATCTTGGCTAACTTCATTTTGCATTACCTCCATGACTGACTCGATTTGCTCGCGGCACGTGAATGAAAGGCCAAATACTGATGATCAATAAACTCAAGAGACAAGCTAAGATGTCCGCAATTGGAAAGGCCATCCACAACTTAACCAAAGAGTTTGGCATGATATTAATGTTTAATGCGCCTGTGATAAATGAAATATCTGTAAAGGATAGTTGAGGTAACAGGACCAGCAGGGGCAGTAACAAACCATAGATTTTTATCCCAGATAATAGCAATGCAAGCTTAGGGCGATTTGTGCCTTGATACACAGCAATCGCAATACCTGTGATCCCCGCCAAAGGTAAAGCGATAAACGTCACACTCGAAATCTTAATACAACCAGTTTTAGCTTAGTGGCAAGATAGCGAGTAATACTCTTGAGGACACGTTCGCCCGCTCGTTGAGACTTGACCAAGATGATAAAGTCATCCGCGTAGCGGGCGAAGTGATGCCCTCTGCTTCCCAGCCCTTTATCCAGACTATTCAACATGATGTTTGATAGTAATGGTGAGAGTGGGCCGCCCTGAGGTACGCCTTCGAAGCTTGCTTCAAATTGGTCGTTGATCATCACGCCTGCACGCAGGTATTTACCAATAAGCGCCAGCAGACGCTTATCCTGTACCTTGATCCTTAACTGAGTCATTAAGAGATCATGATTTACTCGATCAAAGAACTTGGACAGATCAACATCGACGGCAAATTTGCGTTTATGTTTGATGATATCCCTGACTTGCAAGACCGCTTGTTTGGCATTCCTATTCGGTCTAAAGCCGAAGCTATTAGCCGAGAAGGAAGGGTCAAACAACGGCGAGAGAATTTGAGCAATTGATTGCTGTATCACACGACCAATGACGTTAGGGATACCCAGTTTGCGTTTACCGCCATAGGGTTTGTCGATCTATACGCGTCTGACTGCTGAGGGTTGATATTCACCTAACTCAAGTTGAGAATTACACTGTTGCCAACCGCCTTGCTGCACCCAAAGCGGGTAGGCTTCGATGGTCATGCCATCGATACCAGCCGCGCCATTATTGGCTTTAACCTGACGCCAAGCTCGGTGTAGATTCTCAGGCTGAAGCAGTTGTTGGAATAAATCGCTGTTGAAGGCTGGTTGCTCATTTACGGTGGCCATTAGATCACGTGGTTTCATCGTCTTGTCCCCTTACTTAGTGGGGGAGGCCCTGCCAACTCACCTCTAGCCTACGCCTCATATGATGTTCTTGTTCATCAGCTCGCAAATTTGCTAGCGGCCTCCTTCAAACCAATCCTCGCGGATAAGCCCTTGCCATTCGCTAGTAGTTAACGTTTAATAACAGGATGTTATTGAACAGTGACCTTCCTACAGAGGACTTTCACCTCATTAGTTCATGCCCATGCTGGGCGTACACAAAGCCATCAATTTGACTGTCTTACGCTGCGCTTCAACCAGCAAATTATGGCGGCGTTATATGCCTAGTTCCTTGGTATGGTACCATTAGTTAGTGAAGCGAAAGCACCAAAAGACACTGGAGCAATTTTATCTTCGCCCTACCAGCGGCACTACACCCTGGAAGGACATCGAAGCTTTGTTTAAAGCATTAGGTGCAGACGTTTCCGAAAGAGCAGGCTCTCGAGTCGCAGTTGTGCTGTTTGATGAAGTACGAGTATTTCATCGGCCCCACCCATCTCCGAATACGGATAAAGGATCAATTATGTAGTGGTCAAGTAAAATTGGCCACGGTTTTAGAGTCATTCCAATATAAACGTTCTGACTCATTTGGCGTTAACCCACCATTATATTGATGGGGTCTGGTCTCACTGTAATATCCAGTGATGTAATTTGTGATCTCTTTATCTGCTTCTGTAAAATTCCCATAACCACTGGCAGGTATCCACTCAGATTTCNCTAAAGTCATCTACGAGGTAATAATATCACCTCTATTTAGGTGGCCAAAATTAGTGTGCCACTACAAGGGACGCATCCTTCGGAAGCGATAGCAAATTTGTCAATGAGCACAAGGGGCTTTCAACTCTGTTGGGGGCGTCTTGGAGCATCCAAGGAGGATAGGACGAGCAGTCCTCCTTGGTCGGGTGTGGGGTGAAGCCCCACGACTTTGATTTTGATTAAAGCATTCAAACTAAACTTGGAAAACTCTAAGGTCTTGCTTTGGGGCTGACGATTATCAGCTATTGGCTTAATGTAATATTCCAACCATCAATTTATTTTATCGCCAGTACTGCTTTTAGCTCTGCAATTTCCGATTCTGTTAGTGGCCGCATTTGCCCTTCTTGTAATTCACCCAATGCTAATTTGCGTAAATTCAGTGTCATTATGGCGACGCGCTCAAGATCGATAACGCGATATCCGAGTGCCTTGGACATCCTACGAATTTGTCGATTTAATCCCTGAGTCAGCACGATTTCAAAGCTGTCCGAACTGAGGCGGTGGACTTGGCAGGGCAGGGTTTGCAGGTCTTTATAACGCACTCCACTGGCCATTTGTTCAACAAAATCATCAGTGAATGGCCTATCGAGGCGCACATGGTAGGTTTTGCTGTGGGCAAAGCTGGGGTGCATCAGTTTATGGGTTAGCTCACCATCGTTAGTTAACAGCAACAGGCCGCGGGAATCTTTATCGAGTCTGCCGACGGGGTAGAGTCTTGGCGCTTTGGGAAGCAGGTGTATGAGGCTCGTTTCATCCTGCTCAAGCAGACGGCAATCCGTGCCCACAGCTTTGTTAAATACCCAATAGGCGAGCGTTTCGGTTTGAGTGATAGGTTTGCCATCAAACTCAATACGGTCGAGGCAGTGTAATGACTCGTCCAAACAGATGGGATCTGTGTGGCGGGCGATACCGCCATTGAGTGTGATGCGCCCAGACTCAATCAAACGGCAGGCTTCACGGCGTGAGCCTATGCCACACTGGGCGAGGTATTTTGCTAAGCGCATGGATTACCCTAAAGTATTTGGCGTTCTTGGGCGCGATGATACAGTATTTTTGATAGGCGCCGCATTGCAAAGGCTAGGCTTAAACACCAAATGATACTCAAGTTAGTTTGGAGCCACATATTGGCTGAAACAGTACAAAAGTGTGTTTGGGGCACACAGGGAGGGAAATCCAATATTGTCCAATCTAATTGCAGGGTTAAACTCACGGCACTACAAAAGCTGATCAGGCTCAAATAGAACAGTGGCTTTGGGCAAATAAACCGAGGCACTATCCCCGCTATAATCACAAGGCTGTGTAAGATGAGGGTGCTTAATAGATAACTCGTTGAAACTATTCTGTGTATGCTCAAAAAATTAATGGGGAATATTCCCATCAAAATCACAGAGACTCCTACCCAAGCACCTGTAAGTGCTATGCATTGGCTAAACGTATCTAGTTTTAGTAAGTAGAGCCCGGTCATTGAAATGAGTATGCAGAGCCCCGCAGCCAATAAGCTTAAATTAAACACATAAGCGAGGGGGGAGTTGATATAGTTACCTAAAAAATCAGCTCGTATTTGTAAGACTTGAACTCCAATGTTTTGATATTCAGCATAAATAGCAATTAATACTCCAGAAGCACTAATAAAGGCTGCGCCTACAATCAACCATGTAATAAGACGATGTAGATCGTAATAACTTGGTTCTTGGTGATAAAGAGGATTCATGGGGGACTAAAAATATACTGACGGGATATGACCACATTGAATACGGTAACTTGCCTGAATTGTTTAATGAAGGCAAGCGAGTTAATGCTTTTTCGCCAAAAGAGGGCTTTAAAATGACAAGGAACGCCTAGTGCGTCCCTTGTCATAAACGTTAGATTCTACTCATGCGACTCAAATATCATTTAGTGTCGTTTGCGGAAAATTACAATCGCAACAGCCACTACGGCTAAAATCATACAGTACCAAGCGTGTGATACCGCTGCTAATGGCGTGATGCTAAAGGTCGAAGCAATTAAGAGTGCCTGTGCACCATACGGGATTAAACCTTGGATAATACAGGCGAAAATATCGAGTATGCTGGCGGCACGTTTTGGACTCACGCCATGTTTCTCTGCTAAGTCTTTTGCAATATCACCCGTCACCACGATAGAAACTGTGTTGTTAGCCACACAAGAGTTAGTCACTGCGACTATACCTGCCATGCCTAGCTCAGCAGCGCGGCATGAAGCTTCACCTTGCGCCTTGGAGAAACGAGTGATCAGCTTTTCAATCTGTTTACTCACAAAGGCAAGACCACCTTGCTGCTGCATGAGTGCGGCTAAACCACCCACTAGCATAGATAGAATGAAAATCTCCTGCATATTGCTAAAGCCAGCATAAATATCTTTACCGAATTGGATCACGCCGTAATCCATAGTAAACAGGCCGGTTGCGCCCGCTAATAAGATACCTAAGGTCAAGACCACAAATACGTTCAGACCTGCCACAGCTAAGATCAAAATGGTCAGATAAGGAATGACCTTAATAAGATCGATATTCTGCGTTGCTAATTCTGCTTGGCCTTGTCCGGCAAATACAAAGGCGATTAAAGTTAGCAGTGATGCGGGGATAGCGAAAATCAAATTTTCACGAAATTTATCTTTCATATCACAGCCTTGGGTGCGCGTAGCTGCAATCGTAGTATCGGAAATAATCGACAAGTTGTCACCAAATAGGGCGCCAGACATCACGGCTCCCGCCATCAGTGCATAGTCGATTTGCGCTTGGTCGGCTACGCCTAGGGCGATGGGAGCGACAGCAGCGATTGTCCCCATAGAGGTTCCCATGGCCGTTGCGATAAAAGCGGCGATCACGAAGAAACCAGGTAGTAACAGGTTCGATGGGATTAACGATAAACCAAGAGCAACAGTAGCATCGACGCCGCCAGTGGCTTTAGCGACTGCAGCGAAGGCGCCTGCAAGTAAGTAAATTAAACACATAGCAATAATATTGCTGTGACCAATACCGCCAATAAAGGTATCAATCGATTGATTTAATTTCTGTTTTGATAAAATCAACGCCAGAATGATTGCAGGTAAAATAGCGATAACGCTGGGTAATTGATAGAAGGCAAAGTCGACACCTTGGCTTTGGAAATACACACCCGCGCCAATGAAAAGACCAAGGAAAACAAATAATGGCAACAGGGCAATAAAAGATGCCGGGCTGTGCTGTGCTGCTGTTGGATTGCTCAAATGTTATCTCTCTTTCGCTTAGGGTTTTTCCGCAGGATCCTTGGCAGTCAAACTCGCTTAAATTCAGTGTTGCCTCGGCATCGTATCCTAGCAACTTGAGGCAAAGCATATTTGATCCCTGAGAACCTGTCAATTTAGACGTCTAGATGTTTTTACTTCCGTTGTGATCGATAGGTTATTAATAGGTTGTATAAGATGAAAATTAGTCTTTATTTTAATTATTAATCAATACTTTAATAGTTTGTGTTTAGGTTGGATTAGAGGGTTTATATCTGATTTAGCGTGTATTTCAACTGAACGGAATTGCATGAAATTTAAGCGAATGACTGGTGTGATGGAGTAAGCCGGCTATTTATTGCTCCATTTAGTGTGAGTTGTTGGTGGGTAAGCCAGCATAAATAACGTAAATGATGAGTGGCATTAATCAATAGGGCTCATTTGGGGACGTATTGACTTAGTTCGCTTGTGCAGCGTTGTGATAGCCATGATACGTCAAATAACTTTAATAAAACCTTAATAAGCAATCTATTGTTTTTAAATGTAAAACAGTTTCAAGCATCTAAAATCCCCATAAAAACTAATGGCAACAATTTGTATTGAAGTAGAGACTTTAATAGAATCCGCACAAATTATGTTAATTACTCTTAGTGCTTTGTTTAAATTTAACTGGATGAAGCGTTTATTGCTGATCCCTCAGATCTTCCTACTACAGTGGGTATTATCATGATACGTCGCGCTAAGCCATTACTCGGAACGCTGGTGGAAATTGCTGCCGAGTCACTGCCAAATCAAAGCGGTGAGGTACAACTTAAAGATAAAGCATTGGAAGCGGCTATTAGCGCGGCTTTTTCGCGTGTGACCCATATTGGGCGGTTGCTGAGCTTCCATCAACAGGACAGCGAGTTAAATCAGTTAAATCGGCAGCCTGGAATTTGGGTAACGTTAAGCCAAGATAGTTTACGAGTGCTCAAGTTGGCTAAGGGGCTGGGTAAGGCGAGCAATAACTTATTCAATTGTACCGTTGGCGGCGAAATGATGTCTCGCGGCGCTTTGCCTGCTTACCTTGGTATGCCATTGTTATTGCAAGGTGACTGGCAAGATATTGAAATAAAAGGTAATCAAGCGCGATTAGCTAGACCGCTAATTTTAACCTTAGATGGTATAGCTAAAGGTTATGCGGTTGATATGGCTGTGAGTGAGCTGCGTCGCGCTGGCGTGAGCGGAGGTTGGGTCAATGCGGGTGGCGATTTAAAAGTTTTTGGCAGTGCATCTTTAAATGTAGTGTGCCGCGGTCCATTAGGAGCGAGCCAAAAGCTCTGCGTTAGCAATATGGCGCTCGCTAGCTCAAGGGTCTCACAAACCTTAAGTCATGATTACCCTGCACTATTACTGCCAACTGGCAATGTTGCCGATACGAACGTCGATGCTGAAAGCGAGCGTATTGTTAGTGTGAGAGCCTCTTTTGCTTGGCGCGCCGATGCGTTAACGAAAGTCGCAGGCTATCTTAATCCCGACTTGGCCGCTGAAAAAATTGCTCACTTGGGTGGTCAATTAGTCAGTTTTGATTGATGTATCTTCTGGTTGTTTTACAGCTTTTGCAGATGATTGAATTAGAAATTCAATCATTACTGTGAGTTAACATTAAGCAGTTAGTACTGTTATTCGCACTTTAACGGGTGAATCGATACAACTTGGGTTTTGTTACCGTTATTTGCAACTTGCATACGGTTGTGGGCTTTTATTGTCTTCAAGCTTTTCTTGGTATTATTTCCATTAAAAAGAGTTCCTACATTGGGCACTCTTTTCGTTTCAATAGCTTATCGCTCACCATGTGTCGTTAGTCATTTATCTTAAGCGACTTTAAATCGCGCAACTTCTTTTTGTAGGTTGCTGCAAATGGCTTTAGTGTTGACGACTATTTGCTGAGTTTCTTGGATCACTAAGTTGCAGTATCTTGTTTTATCGGATAATTCGGTCAAGTTACGATTAATTTCTTCGGTCACATGGGTTTGCTCTTCGGTGGCAGTCGCCGTTTGAGTGGACATCTCACTGACCTTAGAAGTGGAGTTTAGAATTTCATCTAATGCATCTTGGGTCTGGCTGGCGAGGGTGACGGTTGATGTGGTCAGGCTAGCTCCCGATTCAATGCTTTTAACCGCATCATTTACACCGCGTTGCAACTCTTCAATCATGCGCTGAATATCTTGGGTTGAGGTTTCGGTACGACTCGCCAGTGTACGTACTTCATCTGCGACTACGGCAAAGCCGCGGCCCTGTTCGCCAGCGCGCGCCGCTTCAATGGCCGCGTTAAGGGCAAGGAGGTTAGTTTGCTCAGCGATTGAGCGGATCACATCAAGCACTGAGGCAATATTGGCAGAATTGACTGAAAGTTTTTCAATAACAGTCACGGCATTTTTAACTGATTCAGACAGTTGCTGAATATGATTAACGGACTGGGCGAGGATATTCTTACCCTCTACTGTTTGGTCATTCACCTTAGTGATTTCGGTGGCAGTATGAAGAGCGTTACTGGCGACTTCTCTTACGGCTGCACTCATTTCATTCACTGCTGTGACAATGGTATCGACAAACTGCTCTTGTTCATGGCTGATGTTGATTGTGGTAGCTGACTTAGTTGCAAGGCTTTCAACGGTTTGGCTCACATCTTTAGTTTGACCAATAATCGAGATGACCATTTGCTGTAGCTGCTCTACAAATAAGTTAAATGCATGGGCGAGCTCGCCGATTTCATCCTGGCGTGTGATAGGGATCCTTTGGGTTAAGTTACCGTCACCATCGACAATGTCATTGATCCTGCTAGTGATATCTTCAATTGCATTGACTATGATTTTAGGTCCGAAGTAGGCAATCAACAGCGCCACAATGGCGACTAAGCTTGCTATCGTTAAGGATATTTGGGTTTGGGTGGTTGCCTGTTCCGTTGCTTGTAAATCTAGCTCTTTTACTCTGTTATCGGCGGCTTCGCCCGCGGCATTGTAGATATCTCTTAATGCCTTAAATTCTTGCTTGGATTTGGTTTCGTGGAGTTGTTTCGCGCGTTCAAAATCATTACTTTTAACGGCATTAATGACCTCTGATGAGGCTTGATACCAGAGCGAAAACTGCGCCTCAAAGCCATTGGTTGATTGCAGTACTTGCAGGTGATCTGTAAGGATTTTTTTAAATTCGCCCATTCTGTCACGGGCTTGATCGACATTCTCTTGCCAGTTATCAATCTCACTCTTGCGATTATCGGCAGATAATTCTTCCCTGAGTAACACTTCTTCACTGAGCTGTGCTTGGTAAAGATCGCGATCTGCATTGAGAATTGCCGAAATTGCGGGATTAAATAACTGACTAAATTCCTGCATCTGTTTCACAGTGGCACGGCTTTGCATAGCATCGGTGACCGCCATGACAATGAGGGCTGTCGCCATAATGGCAAACATCAGTGAAAACTTAACGCGAATACTGTTAAACATAGGACGATCTCCATTAATAACTTAATAAATAGCTTAGCCGTTATTTATAGAATTGCCTTTGCGTGCAGCAGATTGCGATGGGATTTTGTACGCATTGAAATAAGCGAAACCGCCTTGGTCACTGTTACCAAGGCGTTGACGCATTACTTTGTATTATTCAGGACAAGCTAGGGTAGAGATGACTTTAGGCTTAGGTTTTATCTGCACTAGCATGACGCCAATAATGACCATAGAACCGCCAATATAATGATAAATGGCTAAGGTTTCATCTAGGATGATGGCCGCCAGTATCGCCGCAATAATAGGCATTAAATTAAAGAATACACTGGTGCGATCGGCGCCGAGTTTGCTTATGCCATTGATCCAAGCCCACGGCGCTAAAAGTGAGGCAGCGATAGCAGCGTAAAGTATCAGTGGTGCTGATTGGACACTGATCGCTATGCTGGGACTCGTAAACAGCAGTGGCGTCAGCATGAATACGGCTATGAGTCCTTGAATATAAACCGATTCCCAAGTCGGCAGTGGCAGTTGCCAGCGTTTCAGTAATACACCATAGAGTGCATATACAAAGGCGCTAAAGAGCAACAGTAAATCACCTTGAGTCACGCCGATGGCAAGGTTCATCATATCGCCGTGACTGAGCATAAAAATCAATCCAAATAGCGAGATTAAGGTGCCACCAAAGGCTAACGGTGATAATTTTTGCTTGAGTAATGGCACGGCTAAAAACAGACTGATCATAGGCACGAGAGAGGTGATTAATGCCATATTTGTTGCCGTGGTGGTAGCCGCTGCAAAATAGGCCAGACTTTGGTTTAGCACCATACCTAACAAAGCCAAAGTAGCGAACTTAGGTAACAAAGGTAGTATCACTTGGCGTTTTTGCCAGACGCGATTTGCGACAAAGGGGGTTAACAATAACATAGCGAAAAACCAACGGTAAAACGCTATGGCTTCAGGATCGATAATCCCAAATGAGAGCTTGTTGACTATCGAATTGCCTGCCCAAATTAATACGGCTAACAAGGGGAACAAATACAGCATGGTCTTGCCTTTAGGTACTGGCTAAAGTGACAGGCCTTAGCTTATGGCTTATCACTTAAGCATCCAGATAATAGATTAGTGGCTATTATCCATGGTCGGTTATGATATAAATATCGCTTATCAGACAAGGTCAGTTCCTCTACGGACAAGCGTAATCTGGGTTAGCGATTTCGTTTGAGTTTTTGGACCACCATAGCTTTGAGGGCATCAAAATGCGCACGGTTTACCATCCGCTCACAGCAGAGCAAGAGCCTGCTGCAGATATCTTCTTCAACTATGAAGCTTTCCTACCAAATACGGTAACGCCAAAACATCAACATGTTTGGGGGCAACTGCAGTTAATCAGCGGTGGAATTATGGAGTTACATGCTGCAGGGCAACGGTTTTTATCGCCGTCACAATATGCGATTTGGGTTCCTGCGGGGATAGAACATGAAAGTTATACTCGGCGCAGTATTCATTATTGCTCGATGAATATAGTTGCCGAGCGGGCTGCGGCTTTTCCCATAGAGACCTGTTTGTTAGCCGTAACATCCATTGCCCAATCGATCGTGAACGATCTGCGGGAACGGCAAGTCACTGTGGCAGACACTGCGGCGGATAAGCGACTGGTTGAGGTTTTACTCGATCAGCTGACCTTGGGTAAAGCTCTACCGCAATTTCTGCCCACCGTTTCAGATAAACTGTTACAGCCGTTGTTGCTGGCACTTGAAGCCGACCCTGCGAGTTCGAAAACCTTTAAATCTTGGGCCAGTGAATTACATACCACAGAGCGTACCTTAGCTCGTCGCTGCCAAGAGGTTCTGGGGATGAGTTTTACTGAGCTAAGACAAAGGCATAAGTTTATCTATTCCTTACAACTATTACGTCAGGGGCTTGCGATCAAAGAAGTGGCATTGACGCTCGGCTATAACCAAACTTCGCCTTATATCGTGATGTTTAAAAAATATGCTCAGTGCTCACCTGAGCAGTATCGCCGCCGATTGTGATTGAGTGGCTGATGGAGCAAGGCTTAATAAAGGCGAGATGATGAGATCTTATGCGAAAGTCGCGCTAGATGATGCACTAAAAATATTGGGGTAAACTGTGAAATAAGATAGGGTGCTAAAGTATTAACACCCTATTTTCGGCCTATTTAAAGAGAGGATTTAAGGTTTTTTACAGAGTTAGATAAGTTAGTCGGAAGCCTTTTGGCGGTTCCGTTTATCTTGACGCTTCTCTTTTAAGGTTTTCATTGGCGGTTTTTTGTTTTTTTCTTTACTCATAGATATAAACTCCAAAGTGAAGGTTACTATCCGAACCCGCGCCGCAAATCGGTTTCGATAGTTGGGCTCAATTTTTATTTCAGGCTTTAATTGAGACGGTTTATTTATAAAGAGTATAAAAATAAATTTAACGATTGAGGCGCCGTGCTAAACCTCTTAACCCCTTTGCTGTTTACTCTAAAGCGCTGCCATGACTTATACGTAAATAGTTGCAAAGAGTCGTTAATTGCAGTGTTAAACTTATCTAAAGTGTCTCTTTAATAAATATCGCGGCCAGTTAATGACTTCAAAATAACATTCCCTCTTATTATATTATGTTGAAAATGCCGCTATAAGCCGCCGCTAATAGCGAGTTCAAAGCATGTTGCCACTGAATTGAACATGCTTTATTTTAAAATGCTTACAGCCTAATAATCATAGCTTTAAAATTTTATGAAATATTGTCAAGTAGCAATACTCAATAGCCATTTACAAAAAGTATGCCCAAATGATTTTTTCTATACAGACTTTTTAAGTTGTTTTTTCGTTAAACTGACATCTTTAATCATAAACAGAACTGGTTTGCCTAAAATGCTCACCTCTGCCAGTTCGCCCTTTGATAACCCAAGTAAGCTGACGCCTAAATCTGATATGACAGAGAAACGTCCTGCACTGGGTTTATGCCTTGGTGGATACACGAGTTCAATTTGGTACTCTTGCTGATCCTGCAGATTAACTAAGTGAATTTCCCGTCCCACAGTCACTTTATCACTCGTCGTATCATACTTTAGCTGCTCAAGCTTACTAATCACGCCTGCCAAAGCCGTTGGGCGTAGAGAGGCATTAAAACTGTTTTGTAAATAATAGGTTTCAGTTTTTAGAATAAAATTCTGGAAAAGACCACTAAAAAAAGAATATGCCATTGCCGCCTCTGAAATAACAAAGTTAAAATATAAGCATAGAAATTAAAATGAGTATTACTCTGTGCTTATTTCACAAGAAGTTATAATTCTGCCGAGCGCGAGTGACGCTCGGCTTAGACTGGGAATTTGAGCGAGAGGCGGATTGAGCTTACTGAACTAGATGTGTTAGCTAACACATGGGAAAATAGTGATGAAAATGCAGTGCTAAACATAGTGTTACATCTCCAGTCAAAAGTTGATATTCGATTGATTATTTATTTTTTGTATATCGATTTAGTATATCGGCCTTGCTGTTAACTAAATCTTGCCATTAACTAAATAAGTAATTGCTTGGCTGATACCATAGGTCAAGTAAAAATATAAAGCAAGCCTAACTAAGCTAATCTTGCTGAATATACTGATAACAGCAAAGCTAGATTTAACATAGTTTTAACTTTGCTACATTGAGGCTAGTCTTCGTCAATTTAATGCTAGCACTCGTAAAGTAAACTGAGCACTTGTTAATTTGGCGGAACTGAAAGCCAAATTAATTCAACCATTGAATGTTCTAGTGCATTGTCGCTAGATGCTATGGGCACTAACTGAATTAAGCCTTAATATAAGCTTCTAAAGTTAATATTTACTTAGGTTGTTAAGCCCGCACCTTTTAAAAGTATTTTGATACACATAGAGACGAGGAACAGACAGCTTACGCTTGTACACCAAATCAGCACTAACCAGCCGAGTCGATAGGCGAGGGATTTCGTTTGGGTCGTCATGTTGATCTCCTGCATATGTAAAGTCATCTAAGGTGAATCAGCGACCTAAGCCAAGTTAGCTTCGGTCGCGTTTTGGGAACTCTCATCTAAAGTCATGGCTAGTGATAGCCAGCATCCTTGGTTACTTTGCCGCGGAACACGTAGTAGCTCCAAAAGGTATAAACCAAAATCAGCGGGATGATCATCAGGGCGCCGACGAGCATAAAGCTTAGGCTGCTGTCGGGGGCAGCTGCCTGCCAAAGGCTGATGTTGGGGGGAATAATGTGCGGCCAGATGCTGATCCCTAAGCCACTAAATCCTAAGAAAATCAGCCCTAGAGTGAGTAGGAATGGCTGATAGTTATCATCACGATTTAGGGATTTTATCAAGGCCCAACTGCAGGCTAATACCAGTATTGGCACTGGGGCGAAGTAGAATAAATTCGGTAAACTAAACCAACGCAGGGCAATATTGGGTTGCACAAAAGGCGTCCATAAACTGACTAAACCTATGGTCATCAACAGGCATAAGGTCAGTGCTCTGCCGAGTTGTTGCATGGTCGTTTTAAGCTCGCCTTGGCATTTTTTTACTAACCAAGTTGCGCCGAGCAGAGCATAGGCCAGCATAAGGCCAAAACCGCAGAAAAGTGAGAAGGGCGTTAACCAATCGAAACTACTGCCGCTAAATTGTTGGTTACTCACCGAAATGCCAGAGATAAAGGCCCCCAGCACTACGCCCTGTGAAAAGGTGGCCGTGATAGAACCGAACATAAACGCTTTATCCCAGAATGGTTTAGCTTCTGCGCCTGACTTAAATCTAAACTCAAATGCTACGCCGCGAAAAATCAATGCCAGCAGCATGATGAGCAGCGGTATGGTTAGCGCTTCGAGCACTATGGCATAGGCGAGGGGAAAGGCACCGAGCAGACTAGCGCCGCCGAGCACTAACCAGGTTTCATTACCATCCCAAACAGGGGCGACGGTATTGACCATAATATCCCTGTCGTCCTCATCGTGAATAAAGGGAAACAGTATGCCGATGCCGAGATCAAAGCCATCCATCACGATATACATTAAGGTGGCAAAAATGATGATCCCGAACCAAATCAAGGGTAGATCGAATTCCATGGTGAGCCCTTAAATATGTTTAAGATTGAATAAGTAAAATTAGATTCATTTACTTTAAAATTAATGGCTTGTTGCCGCGATATCTGGCCCTTTGCGGATGAGTCGCATCATATAGCGATAACCAACGCCAAAGATGCCGCAGTAACTGACGATGAAAATCCCTAGGCTGATACTCAAGTGGGTAACGCTGTGGGAAGACACGGCATCCTGCGTGCGCATCAATCCTTGGATCACCCAAGGTTGACGGCCAAGCTCGGTGGTAAACCAACCTGCTAGTGTGGCGAGCAATCCGGCGGGGCCGAGCACGAGTACAAATCGCAGAAAGTGTTTGTTGCTGTAGAGGCTGCCTTTGCGCCTGAGATAAGCACTCCACAGTCCAGCAAAAATCATCAATAAGCCTAAGCCGACCATGAGCCTAAAACTCCAAAACACTAACAACACATTGGGTCTGTCCTCGGCGGGATACTCAGTCAAGGCTGGCACTTGTTTGTTTAAATCGTGCTTTAAAATCAGGCTCGCCAGCCCTGGGATTTCAAGGCTGAAGTGGTTTTTCTCTGCGTCCATATCAGGAATGGCAAACAAGACTAATGGAGTAGGTTTATCGCCCTCATTACGCCAATGGCCTTCTATCGCCGCTATTTTTACGGGTTGATATTCAAGGGTATTTAAACCATGGAAATCACCAATCACAGCTTGCAGCGGCGCGACGATTAACGCCATCCACATCGCCATAGACAGCATCTTACGGATTGCGGGCGTGTCGTTCCCTTTGAGTAAATGCCACGCCGCCGATGCGCCGACAAAGAAAGCCGACGAAATAAAGGCCGCCACTGTCATATGGGCTAAACGATAGGGGAATGACGGGTTAAACACTATCTGAAACCAATCCACAGGAATGACGCGATTATTCACAATTTCAAAACCTTGGGGCGTCTGCATCCAGCTGTTTGAAGCTAAGATCCAGAAGGTTGAGATAATCGTGCCCGTGGCGACCATACAAGTGGCGAAGAAATGCAGGTTTTTGCCTACCTTCTGCTGACCAAATAGCATGACCCCCAGAAACCCCGCTTCGAGGAAGAAGGCGGTGAGGACTTCATAGGTGAGTAGCGGCCCAGTTACGCTGCCCGCGAAGGCGGAAAAAGCGCTCCAATGGGTACCAAATTGGTAGGCCATCACTATGCCTGAGACCACGCCCATGCCAAAGTTTATGGCAAAAATCTTCGACCAAAATTGATAGAGTTGTTGGTACACCTCATTCGCTGTTTTCAGCCATAAGCCTTCTAATACCGCCAGATAGGTGGCGAGGCCGATAGTGATGGCAGGGAAAATAATGTGAAAAGAGATGGTAAAAGCAAATTGGATCCTAGCGAGCACTGTGGCATCAAAATCAAACATAATTTCCTCGAGCGATAGGCATTTCTCGTTACAAAGGCATTGTTCTAGTCGCGTTCACTGAACCCTAAATTGGCTTGACGGTGAAAGCTTGTGTGCTATTAGACCATGGGATATGCTGGCTATAACAGACACAGAATATCTTGGCTTGGCTATAACAGATGACGAAGTATGAGCAGTTAGCGCAGGAATTAAAGACACGAATAGCCCAAGGTGTCTGGCAGGCGGGGGACAAGTTGCCGTCGCTGCGCCAAACTGTGGCCGATTCGGGCTTGAGTCTGATGACAGTGCTCAATGCCTATCAGTTATTGGAAAGCCAAGGCGTGATCTCGGCGCAGGCTAAGTCTGGCTATTTAGTGGCGCCAAAGCCGGAATTAATCGCGCGGCAGGGAGAAGCCTTTCGTTATCCCGAGCGGCAAAAGCCGATTTATCTTTCCGATAGTGTGGATATTAATGAGTTTGTATTCAATGTGCTGCAGGCTTCAAAGCAGGCGGACATAGTACCCTTTGGCTCAGGATTTCCCGATCCTAGTTTATTCCCGCAACAAGCACTGGCGCGATCTTTGGTTAAGGTGACTCGGCACATGTCACCTTCTTTTGCCGCCGATAATTTACCGCCAGGCAATGCGGGATTGCGTAAGGCTATCTCCCAACGTTATGCCAAATTGGGCATGAGCATTTCGCCCGACGAAATCATCATTACCTCGGGTGCCATGGAGGCGCTCAACTTGAGCTTAGCGACGCTGACTCAAGCGGGTGATTGGGTTGTCATTGAATCACCGACCTTTTATGGCGCGATGCAAGCCATTGAACGGCTTAAACTCAGGGCGATTGCGGTCGCGACCGATCCACAACAGGGGATTGATCTCGAGGCGCTGGCAGAAGTGTTAAATACCTATCCAGTGAAAGCCTGCTGGTTGATGAGCCAACATCAAAATCCCTTAGGTTGCAGCTTATCGGATGCTAAAAAACAGGCGCTTTATCAGTTACTAAACGAGCATAAGGTCAGTCTGATTGAGGATGATGTTTATCAGGAACTCTATGTCGACTCCAGCGCGCCAAGGCCAGTAAAAGTCTTCGATACCGAAGGACGGGTGTTGCACTGCGGCTCATTTTCTAAGTCTTTGATTGCTGGTTATCGTGTCGGCTGGGTGGCGGCAGGATGCCATGCACCGCAGTTACAACGCTTACAAGTCATGTCGACGTTATCGACCAGTGCGCCGATGCAGCTCGCCATCGCCGATTTTATTCAGTCGGCGCAATATGAACGGCATTTGAAACAGTTACGTAAAAAGTTAGCCAGCCGTAAATTGGCCATGTATCAATTATTGTGCGCGCATCTGCCCGAATCTGTGGGGGTCAACTTCGCGCAGGGCGGCTATTTTCTCTGGTTAGCGCTGCCATCACACATGGACGCTACACAAATTTATTATCAGGCTATTGAGCGTGGGATCAGTATTGCACCCGGAAATCTCTTTAGTAATCAGGTCGAATTCCGCCATTTTATGCGTTTGAATGCCTCATACGAGTGCTCGCCAGAGATAGTCTCTGCAGTCGTGGTGCTGGCCGAACTTATCCGTAACTATTCGCGCCGAAGTTAAAGATGTGTCTAAAAAAATTTTAGACTTCTAGATGTCTATCTGGTAGCTTGTTGAACATGCACAAATCTTGTGCAATTCTCAATGTCGATTGAATACTGGGCTGCTACGGATAAGGAAGGGAAAATGAAATTAGAGTCACTGGCATTACACCATGGTTATGAGTCAGAAGCGACCACGAAGGCGGCCGCAGTACCTATCTATCAAACGACCTCTTATACCTTCGATGATACCCAGCATGGTGCTGATTTATTTGACTTAAAAGTCGCTGGTAATATTTATACACGGATAATGAATCCTACGACTAGCGTGCTAGAGCAACGTCTGGCGGCTATTGAAGGCGGCATAGGTGCGCTGGCCGTGGCATCGGGTATGGCGGCGATTACCTATGCGATTCAAGCCCTGACTCAAGTTGGCGATAACATCGTCAGCACCAGTCAGCTCTATGGCGGCACTTACAATCTGTTTGCCCATACGCTGCCGCGCCAAGGCGTTGAAGTGCGCATGGCGGCCTTCGATGATTTTGAAGGCCTCGATGAGCTGATTGATGATAAAACTAAGGCCTTGTTCTGCGAATCGATTGGTAATCCAGCCGGCAATATTGTCGATTTACAGCGTTTAGCCGAGATTGCCCATAAGCATGGCGTGCCTTTAATTGTCGATAATACGGTCGCGACTCCAGTGTTATGTCGCCCCTTTGAGCATGGCGCCGATATTGTTATTCATTCTTTAACTAAATACATTGGTGGCCATGGCACGACGATTGGCGGCGTGATTATCGATTCAGGCAAGTTCGATTGGGTGGCGAATAAGGAAAGATTTGCCTTACTCAACCAAGCCGATCCTTCTTACCACGGCGTGGTTTACACCGAAGCCTTTGGCCCTGCTGCATTTATTGGTCGTTGCCGTGTAGTACCGCTGCGTAATACCGGCGCCGCACTGTCTCCGCACAGTGCATTTTTACTGTTGCAAGGCCTTGAAACCTTAAGCCTTCGAATGGAGCGCCATTGCTCGAATGCCTTGACATTAGCGGAATATCTGGTGTTGCATCCGGCGGTCAGTTGGGTAAACTACGGCGCCTTGCCGAGCAGCCCTTATCAGGATAATTGCCACAAGATCACTGGCGGAAAAGCTTCTGGGATCATCAGCTTTGGGATTAAAGCGGCCACAGCTGAAGAGGGTAAGCTTGCTGGCGGACGTTTTATCGATGCACTGCAGATGATCCTGCGTTTAGTGAACATTGGGGATGCTAAATCCTTGGCCTGTCACCCTGCGAGCACTACGCACAGACAGCTCGATGCCGATGAACTCGCAAGGGCGGGTGTGTCAGAGGATCTTATCCGTATCTCGGTTGGGATTGAGCATATCGACGACATCATTAACGATGTGGCGCAGGCGCTTGATAAGGCACTGGTTAGCAAATAGTTCTTATTGAGTAGCCCATATCGAATAGCTGATATCTCATCGCTTTATTAAATCATTAACAGTAAAAAGCCGCCATCGACTCAATTCGATAGCGGCTTTTTTAGTGCTTTAAAAACGATGTTAATCTTGCTGCAGTCGATTTCTCGCCTTTTGATAGAAGTAAGAAACAGTCAGCAAAATGACTCCGATCAGCATAAAGGCAATCACCTTTTGTACTAGCTCGAAGGACGCCATATCCAGTAATAGCACCTTGAGCGTCGATAAGGTAAATAGCCCTGCGGCGAGGCGGATCATATCGGCATTTTGTGGTTTTAAGCTGATAAACATCAACACACTGCCATGGATAACCAATAAAATCGCGCTGAGTGGGGCGGCAATAATGTTATCGAAGCTATAACTCCACATGAAGTAACTTAAGGCGAGTAACAGATGCCAACCCCACTTAAGTCCTTGTAAAGGTAAGATCCGTCTATGCAAGCGTATTGCTGCACCGTGCTGCAAGATAAGCCTTGCTAGGAGTGCCAGTGATAAAAACTCGATTAACATAAACGAGGCATTATCACGATTAAGCCCGAGTGTTAGTTCAAAATGGAACATGATGGGCAACAGGGCTAAGCCTAAAGTGAGACCATAGGCGAGATGGTAGCTTTCCTTTATTGCGGCCTGGATTTCGGCTGCGAGGGTTAACTTCATGCTATGTGAGGCTTGGCTTACACCTCTTTGGATTAGCAATGCAAAATAACCACTTAAGGCTAATGCTGTCATGGCTATTCCTACTAGCTCAGAATGATTAAAACCATAAACGATCACGGCCAATACCAGTGCAAAGTAATAAGGGCTCAATTGCCATTGTAGTTGCAGCAAGGGGCGCCATGTCTCGGGTAACTGGCGGTAGCGGAGCAGGGTGAAGCCCATAAACAGGGCGCCAACGGCTAGCGCCGCGAGTCCTTGCCAAGCGTGAATAAGGCATAGCGAGGCTGTCATCAGAACCGCTAGCCAAGTGAGGATTTTGGCTTCTATATTCAAACTCTTATGTTTAACAAAGTAGGCTAAACCTAGGCTCATAAAGGTGCTCAGCCAGAGTGCAATAGCGGTATATTCCCAATGGTTGCGGATGATTTTGGGCAGCAGAATAAGCGGCAGCAGCAAATAGCAGAAGATTTGCATCGTATAAGCGGCTTTGGCAAATAAGGCATCTTTATAGTGGCGACGATACCAATAATGGGCCAAGAGTAGGGCGGTAAATAACTCAAACCGTGCCAGTTTTGCCATAAGCGGTTGGGCACTAAAGCTAAAACTGCCTGTGAGCGTTATGCCTTCAACAACCTTAAACAGCAGCGGCAATAGTAAGAGCCAAGCAGCAAACTCGCTGATAACGAGTCTGTCCTTTGCGCTCAAATACAGCAGTAATAGGCTGACGAGTGGCAAGATGGCGAGGTAGTAATCGCTGTTCAAAAGGTAAGCCGCGAGGATAATTGTCGCCACATAAAAACTGCTTAATAGTTCTTTTAACACTCTGTTTAGCTGACTTTCTAGGGTCGAAAGTAACGTATGATGGAGTGTTAATAGCTGAATCACTAAGACTAAGGCGGCGCAACTTAAAGCCAGTGCCAACAGTGGAAAGCCAAAAGCTGACAAGGGAGAAATTAGCGCCCCATCGATAAAGCTTGATTCTAAAAGGCTCATGCCTGTCAGTACACTAGACGCATTGAGCCCTAATCCCATCAGCAGCAATACATAGGCTTCGGCGCGAACGGAAATCAGTTCTTCTTTGGTGCCAATCCACAACAGTAATAAGGCTTCGAGCAGTAAGACTAATCCGAGGAAATCGTGGCTGAGTAAATACAGTGCGGCAAATCCCGCAAAACTCCCTGCAAAGACTAACAATAAGCCGCTGCGGGCTTTTTCTAGGTTGCCTGTGCGCTTCCAATAGAGGGCTGCGCAAATCAGGGCGTTGGCCGCAAAGATTTCCCCTGCGAACTCAGTAAATTGCGTCAACTCTAATAACACAAAGGCGAGCAATGCTATCGGTAGGGCGAGTATGCGATGGCTCAGTGCATTATGTTTTTCATCATGATGGGTAAACTGCTGGGTAAATAGTAGGCCGGTGATGCCGTAGAGATAAAAGAACGCATTAATACTGATAAGCGCGAGCAGACTGACGCCGCCAAAATCCCTGAGTGGCAATTCAATGAAATGGCTAAAAGTTTCGATGCAGCCTATGTGCAACAGGGCGGTGATTTCCAGTAGCAGCGGCCACTTAAGTTTGCGACTCTGGGCAAGGGCGCCTGCACCAATAAGCAGTAAATAAGGCAGATACAATAGCGGCGCATAGCTTTGGGATAACAGCATCATAGGTGCGGTTGAGCCACCGACTAAGGCGATCACGGCGATCACTTTGGCATCTAAGCGCATCGACAGGCCATAACCCGCCAAAGTGATCAATAACAGTAAGATAAAACTCGCGCTATTGGGAATTAACTCAAAATACGGCCCAATAAAGTACGCGCAGAGATAATTAAGTATGAGTCCGAGTCCGACAATACCTGAGCCAAAATCCGCCATACCCGCGCGTTTTTGGCGAATAAAAATCCCGCCCACTATGATAGCGTTCGCGCTGGCAAACCCGAGTAGCGCTTTGCCAAGTTCTGAAAACCAATGGTTGATTGAATATTGCAGTAAATAACCAAAGCCTAAGGTCAGGGTGATAATGCCTACGACAGTCATTAAAAAGACAGGTCCTAATCCCTTAGCCTGATAATGATGGTAGAAAGATTTGACTTGCTCGTTGACTGCCGCAAAGGGTGCCATGACGGCCGCGAGTCCTTGGGATAGCAACTCATCAAATTGACTCGCCGCTTGCACGCTTGCCTGCAATTTGACTTCATCACTCAGCTGTTGATTTTGCGCTTGAGAAAGGTGTTCGGTTTTAGCGGCTTGTTCCGTCGAGGTATTTTTCGTTTTTCTTTGCCAAGGGTCTTCTTGCCAAGTTTCACTTGGTATAGGGCCTTGCTGCCATGGGTTGGGTTCTGCTGAGGCTGGTTCTACGGAAGCTGGCTCAAGGGTTGGTGTTTGTGCCGCATAGGTTAATGGGAGCGTGTTTTCAGTCGCAATTTGCTGACTTAAGGTCTCGAGCTTAGTGGAGAATTCTGCTAATTGACGACCGAGCGAAGATTGCTGCGATAAATGCAGCGATTGTAATTGTGCCAGCTCAGCTTTTAGTTGGGCAACGTCATCCTTTAACGGCATATCTCATTCCTAAGTGTTTAAGTGCTTAACTCATAAACCTTTGTCGGCAAGAAGTGTACTTGTATGTGTATTTTTCGGCTAGTTGTTGTTGATTTTTAGGAAATCTCCGACTGCTGCTTTTCCAACATGTCATTGCTCAGCATAAAAAGAGCCCTGTATAAAAAAGAGCCAAACATTGCTGGCTCTCATTTAACGTGTCAATTTCGATGAGGTTATTTTTTCTGTGCCTGCAGGATCACAAATTTACCGTTGGAGGCGACTGTGGTGCAGTTCTTAAATAAGCGCTGTAATTTTACATGGTAAGCCAGATGACGGTTACCGACGATATGTAAGATCCCCCCCTCTTTCAAGCGGCGGCGAGCATCTAAAAACATCTGCCAAGCGATATGATCGGTTATGGCTTCACCTTGATGAAACGGCGGATTACACAGCACCAGATCCGGTTGCACTTCTTCTGGCAGATGCGTCATGCAATCGTCCCAATAGAAGTGGCCTTTGTCTGCGGGCAATTGGTTGCGTGCCCAGTTTGCCTTGGCTGATGCGACTGCCATTTCAGAATCGTCGATAAAGTGAATGTCAGCCTCTGGGAATAACTGGGCGGTGCGTAACCCCAGCACGCCATTGCCACAGCCGAGATCAACAATCGACTTAAAATCCCCTTTGGGCAGATTCTCTAGCATGATGCGTGCGCCAATATCGAGTTTGTTGGCGGCAAACACATTACTTAAATTGCTGATCTCAAGTTGATATTCGGGTATGGCCCAAGTCACTTCTTTGGCTAATGGTCTTGGTTTGCCATCACTGACACAGGTGATCACTCGGGTGTTTTTCCACGCTAAACTGGCGCTTGCGGGGCCTAAATGCTTAGCAAAAATGTCGAGTAAGGCGCCATTAATCGATTTGGCTTTGGCGGCCACTAATACACGAGTGCCTGCGGGTAACACTTGCGACAAGCGCGTTAGCTGGTGAGCAAAGTAGCTTAAGTTCTTAGGCAACTTCATCAATACTAAGGCTAAGTTTTCTGGCAAGGTATCGCGGCTGGTAAACCATTGCAGATTATCCATTGGCAACTGATTGCGGCCATGGTTTTGTTCGGTGCCTAAAAAGCTGGTTCTGGCATCGGTTTCAACACACAGTGGCCAACTTGGATTCAATTTAGATAAACCGCAGCTTAAAGCGCCGAAACTGTCGTTGATAATGGCGGTTGGCACGGCGGCTTGCTCTGACTCAATAAGGCTTTTGAGTAAGTGTTCATCGGCGGCATCCCAAGCTTGAAGATTAGATTCCTGCTGAGCTGGATACCGTAAGAGTTCGAGTTCAACACCCGCTACTGAAAATTGTGTTGTCATGTGCCACACTGCGCCAATAAATTTAAGGCGCAGATTATCGCAGATTTCATGGCGCAGTGCGACGGCTCACATGGAGGACGTCAATGCAGCAAGGTAAGTTAGGGTTTGATACAGAGGGTGAGGCTCAAATTAAACCGCCCATCACCTTAGTGCGGGGTTATCTTAATGCTGAGCAGCAAGCGGCGCTAATGAAAGAAGCGCTGACCTATCCCTTAAATCGCCCTGAAATCCAAGTCTTTGGTCAGTTTCACGCGATTCCTCGCCAGCAAGTGTGGTTTGGCGATTTGGGCTGCGACTATTTATATTCAGGACTGTTTATCCGCGCCTTACCTTGGCCTAAATATGCTCACAAGTTGAGGGATAAGTTAGCGCGGGATTATGGTTTGGAGAGCAATGGGGTATTAGTGAATCGCTACGCCGATGGTAAAGATTGTATGGGCGCCCACAGTGATGATGAACCTGAAATTGCTCAGGGGAGTCATATTGCTTCTATTACCTTAGGCGCCACGCGGGATTTTGTGCTTAAGCATAAGCACAGCCAAACCAAGTACAGCATAAGTTTGAACAGTGGCGATCTACTGATCATGCATTGGCCTATGCAAAGTGACTGGTTACACAGCTTACCTAAACGTTTGAAAGTAAAAGAGCCGCGTTGGAACTATACCTTTAGACAACTGATCGTTAATTTCCATGGTTAATTGCCTCCCGCTAACTGTCTATGGTGAAGCACTGCGAAATATGGCTGATATAAAGTGGTGGGGCATCAACAAATTGAAAGCGTGAATTTGATCTTTTCAATTTGAAGCAGTACTCTGCGGCAACTGGATTTTCCCATTCTGAGACTCGAATATGTCCAATACTCATGTGCAGGGCACTGTGGCTAACACTATTTCGCAGAAATTAACCGAATGCTTTTCGCCGACCCATTTAGAAGTGATTAACGAAAGTAATCGTCACCATGTACCACCGAATTCAGAAACCCACTTTAAAGTTGTGCTGGTGAGCGAGCAGTTTGATGGCTTACGTTTATTAGCCCGTCATCGATTGGTCAACACTCACTTAGCCCATGAGTTAGCCAATGGCGTGCATGCTTTGTCTATTCATACTTTCACTCAAAATGAGTGGGATGCGAATGCACAAGTACCTAATACGCCAAATTGTCGCGGTTAATTAATCGCTCAGCAATACTGTTTAGCTTAGATTTCAAGGCCACTCTTCATAGAGTGGCTTTTTGTTTTAGACCAACTTAAGACTATTTTTGAGTTTCCCTACCTTAGTTTCTGTGTTAACAATATGTTTTATTTTAAGAGGTTGGGCGATGTGATTGTCGATACCCATCCTGAGTGTATTTCCATGTCAGTTGGATCCATGTGCTCGTTTGACATCAGGGAGACTATTAAAAATGCGTAAGTTAGGGAGTTTGTTTATCTCAGTGCTGCTGATGGGACTGAGCGGTTGTAACCCCGTCTCCAGTGATGCGCAAAGCGTAGCCGCTTCCCATGCCGCAACTGATGTTCCCCACGCTTTACCTGCCATTGAATGGCGTCTTGCGACCTCTTGGCCGAAAAACTTCCCCGGTTTAGGCATGGCTCCTGAGCGTTTTGCGCATTTAGTCGATGAAATGTCTAACGGTCGGTTAAAGATTAGCGTTTATGGTGCGGGTGAGTTGATGCCCGCTTTTGCCGTATTTGATGGTGTGAGTCAGGGTAAAATTCAAATGGCCCACTCCGCTTCTTTCTACTGGAGAGGAAAAGCGCCCGCAGCGCAGTTTTTTTCATCGATCCCCTTTGGGATGACCGCGCAGGAAATAAATGGCTGGCTTCACTATGGCGGTGGTATGGAGCTGTGGACTGAAGTGTATCAACCCTTTGGGATTATCCCCCTCGCAGGTGGCAATACTGGGATGCAAATGGGTGGCTGGTTTAATAAACCCATCAATACTATTGCTGATTTTAAGGGATTGAAGGTCCGCATGCCGGGCTTAGGTGGTGAAGTGTTGAAACGCGTTGGTGCTGTACCTGTAAACATGGCGGGGCGTGAACTTTATGGTGCATTGCAAACGGGGGCGATTGATGCCGCAGAGTGGGTAGGGCCAGTTAATGATCTTGCCTTCGGTTTACATAAAGTGGCTAAGTACTACTATTACCCTGGTTGGCATGAGCCAGGTTCAAATATGGAATTCTTAATTAATACCGCTGCCTTTGAGAGTTTACCTGAGGATTTACAGGCTATAGTCAGAGTTGCTGCGAGAGCCATTAACCAAGATATGCTCGATGAATACACGACCCGTAACGTGACCGCCCTTGAAACGTTAGTGAAGGACGAAGGTGTGGAGCTTAAAGCGTTTCCACCGAACGTGTTGTTGGAGCTTGAGAAAATCTCCAAACAAGTGATTGAAGATCAAGCGAATCAAGATCCCTTAATGCGAAAGGTGTACGATGCTTATCACGCGTATGAGCAAGGTGTGCGTCAGTACCATAAAATATCTGAGGATGCTTACAGTCAACAGCGTCAACACTAAATGATGGTTTCTTTACTGCAAACTGTCACATTAGCATCTGATTTATATGAGATGATTTCATCTTAGATTATCTTGTTATCGGCGTAATTCATTTGGTGTTATGCTTGCAAGCCATAAATAGACAGTTACAGTGGCGTTGATGTCGCCCTGAGAATTTGGAGATCCCTATGCCATTACTTGATAGCTTTACCGTCGACCATACTCGGATGAATGCCCCTGCGGTTCGTATCGCTAAGCATATGAGCACGCCAAAGGGCGATGCCATTACTGTATTTGATTTACGTTTTTGCGCACCGAATAAAGAGATCCTCAGTGAGCGTGGTATTCATACTCTAGAGCATTTGTTCGCGGGTTTTATGCGTGACCATTTAAATGGCAGCGATGTTGAGATCATTGATATTTCGCCAATGGGATGTCGTACCGGTTTTTATATGAGTTTGATTGGTGAACCCACAGAGCGCCAAGTGGCCGATGCGTGGTTAGCCGCGATGGAAGATGTGCTTAAAGTGGTTGAGCAGTCTGAAATCCCTGAGCTGAATGAATACCAATGTGGTACGTATGAGATGCATTCATTAGAGCAAGCACAAGATATCGCCCGTAATATTATTGCGGCAGGCGTAAGTGTTAATCGTAATGACGATCTAAAATTAAGCGATGAAATTCTAGGTAACCTGTAATTGTTCGCACTCTTATAGTATGAGAGTGCTTCGTTAGTAAATTCAGTTTCCTGAAGTTAATAAGAGAAAGCGACGAGAGTCGCTTTTTTTTTCATTCAAATTCAGCTATTTTACAAGTTAATAACAAAAACACCGTACGCTAACAAAGTTTTTGGGAGCTTGGTATGCCTAGTCGTTACTTCACTGTATCACTTTGTGCAATTTCTGTATCTCTTGTCTGTTCTAGCACAACGTTCGCCGATGATCTTCACAGTCAAATGCTTGAATTGAACAAGCTCAATGACACATTTCATTCAACGTCTAATCGTTTAGCGTTAGGTCAATTGACGGCTTTGACGGTTTTGCCTGCGGATCTGAGTGGAAATCCCGCAAGCATCAGCATGCGTAGCGCGACTCAAGGTATTGCAGTATTACAAGATAGAGTGTATTTCTCTCCTGCGCCGTATTCGGCACCGCAATTACAACTCTTACCTAATCTGCTACAACAACAGAGTGTTACTGCCACCCCGATGGCAAATATGGCTGTCGGTGGGCAAGGTGCGTTTGGGGTGGTGAGTTATCAAACCTTACCTGTTGCTGAGCAGACCGAGAATAGTAAGGCGACTCTCGAGGGCAATACCGATTCAGAATACAGTGTCGATATGAATTGGGGGGTGAAGCAAAAAGAGTATGGCATGATACTCGCGGTTAATTATGCAGATAATAGCGGCGCCGATCACTTGCTCAATGGTCAAGACACAGACCATCAAACGACAGACATCTTATTTAAAATCAACGCCGCGAGTTTACTCGGCGCCAGAAGTCCACAGGTGACTGAGTTTACTTACCAGTTCCTCGATGATGATAGTTATCGCTCTCAGCTTGGGTTAACACAGGCCGATTGGCAACAAGATCCTATGAGTTTGTATTCGGCCACTGCGGCGGATAAACATCAGGGGCGACATCATAAGTACCAACTGTCTCACCAAGTTACGCTCAATGGTGGGCATAAGGTCACCACAGACTTTTACTACCAGTCTTATTCGCAGCAATTAAACCAACTCAATCAATTTGATGCGCAGATGCTCGATGCCCAGAGTCTTGCTGCGTTGGCCGCATTTGAACGTCAGCCGACAGTCGATGGCGTCTCACTGGCTTCTTTACAACAAGACAATGATTTCAGCTCCTTTGGGGCACAAACTGAATCAGTGAATCAGTATGGTGCCCATCAAATTATCTATAGCGCCCGTTATCATACGGATAAAGCCGAGATGCGCCTTGGCGATCAACAGAGTCTATGGCAGCAGGACTTGAGTTTAGTGAGTGATGCACAAAATGCATTATTGGCCTATACCGACGATGCAACAGCATTTACTTCGGCAATCGATTCTTTGTTTAATTGGGACGAATTACAGATAAAGCTCGCGCTTGCCTATGAACAAGTGAGCGTCAATCGCAAGGTCGATTTAGCTTATGTAGGACTGGATGCGGCTGATTTCTCCGACAGCGATTGGATGCCACAACTCGGTGTTTTATATGATGCTGGAGATTGGCGCTTTAGTACGGATATTCGCCGCTCATGGACCGCCGCAAGTGCGGGGAATCTTGAGCAAGAGGCGCAAGTATCATTGCAATATCAAGTCAGCGCCCAATATGCCAGTGAGCATTTTAGTGCTGACATCAAAACCTACGTTCAAGATTTTGATAACCGGCATGTCAATTGCGATGCGTATACCCAATGCGCCGACAGTCGTTTGTGGGTTCAAGGTAATGTTGTGGATGTACTGACCAAAGGAGTTGAGCTGAGTCTTGGCTACCAGTGGGATATCGGTAGTGTACAGTTACCATTAGTCTTAAATTATCAATATTCGGATTCGGAGTATCAAACCAATAGCTGTAACGAAATCCAAGGTTGCGTTGTGGCTGGTGATAGAGTGGCTTGGTTACCTGAGCAGCAATTGCATTTTAGTGCTGGAATGAAATATGCCGAATATGAATTGAATGCAAATGTCTTTTATCAATCCGAGAGGGAAATGGGCCAATTTGGCGCTGAATTACAGCCTATCGCAGTACAATGGCGGGTAGATTTAGCGGCTAATTATCATTTTGATCGCCACCATGAGATTTATTTTAGGGTAGAAAATCTCTTAGATGAGTCATTAGTTACGACAGCATCAAATAGCGGAATTCGATCGGAAAATGGACGTATTAGCTATTTAGGTTATCAATGGCGCTTTTAAATTGAGTTTTATTTTGTTTGAATTTAAATCAATTGAAACAAATAAGATCGATTTCGGCTGCGTTTAGTGGACGTTTCGACTTTTTGCTAAATTAAATCTTTAATTATTAATGCTATAGTACCCAGTGGCCGTAATATTCTCTCTTTCTGATCAGTCACTAGGTCGGAAGGTGAACGCCGTAGCGCATGATTCTTTTCAATCCGTATTTTAGGTTTGAAATCACCTATAATTTTCGTGGCGATGCCAAGTCAATTGGGGTAAAATGCGCGCGACCAGCGTGATTGCGATCGCATTTCTGTGATAAATCTGCGCTAGCTCAATGCAGTAGGTTTTGTTTAAAACCTAAGTATTTAGCAGGAACGCGGCGCATTGTCTTTCCTTCAAACGTAGTGCTTGTGGATATGATTACAATTAAGAAAGGATTGGAACTGCCTATAGCAGGCGGACCAGAGCAAGTTATCCATAATGGCCCAGCCATTAAACATGTAGCTACTTTGGGTGAAGAGTATATTGGCTTACGTCCAACGATGAAGATCAAAGTGGGCGATAAAGTACAAAAAGGCCAAGTTCTTTTTGAAGATAAGAAGAATTTAGGCGTTAAATATACGGCTTTAGCCAGTGGTACTATATTAGACATTAACCGGGGCGCCCAGCGTGTTCTGCAGTCTGTTGTCATTGAAGTGGAAGGAAACGACAGCGTTGCCTTTGCTAAATATGATGCCACTGCACTTGATACGCTCGACTCGCAGTTAGTCCGTGACAATCTGATTGAATCAGGTTTATGGACTGCTTTGCGTACTCGTCCTTTTAGCAAAGTTCCTGCTGTAGACTCTTCTGCTGCTGGTATTTTTGTAACCGCAATAGATACTCAACCTCTTGCCGCTGATCCCGTTGTGGTGATCCGTGAGCATAAAGAAGATTTTGCTAATGGTCTTAAGGTCTTAGCAAGACTTACTGACGGTAAAGTTTACCTTTGTAAAGCGCCTGGCGCTGATATTCCTGCCGCAAACGCCCAAGTTGAAGAATTTGCCGGTGTGCACCCTGCAGGATTAGTCGGTACTCACATTCACTTCTTATTGTCTGCCTCTGCAAAACGTACCGTTTGGCATATTGGTTACCAAGATGTAATAGCAATTGGTCAGCTATTTACGACGGGTGAACTCAATACCGAACGTGTTATTGCGATCGCAGGCCCTAAAGCGGCTAAGCCAAGACTCGTACGCACTGTTGTGGGCGCGAGCATGACTGAATTAACCGCAGGTGAAGCCTTAGATGGCAATGTTCGTCTGATTTCAGGCTCTGTTCTGAATGGTCGTACAGCCGTTGGCCCACAAGGGTATTTAGGTCGTTACCATGTTCAAGTAAGTCTGTTAGAAGAAGGTACAGAGAAAGAATTTTTAGGCTGGGTATTACCAGGCTCAGACAAATATTCTATCACTCGTGCATTCTTAGGACATCTTGCTCCTTCTCGTCTGTTCAGCATGACGACCAGTACAGGTGGTTCAGACCGCGCTATGGTGCCAATTGGTAACTATGAGCGTGTAATGCCATTGGACATTCTTCCTACTATGTTGTTGCGTGACTTGATTTCAGGTGACTTTGACGGTGCTGCTACGTTAGGCGCGTTAGAGTTAGATGAAGAAGATCTCGCACTGTGTACGTTCGTATGTCCAGGCAAGTATGACTACGGTTCATATCTGCGTGACTGTCTAGATACGATCGAGAGGGAAGGCTAATGAGCTTGAAAGATTTTTTCGAACGTATTGAACCCGACTTTGAAAAAGGCGGTAAATACGAAAAGTTTTATGCCCTATTCGAAGCGGCATACACGATTTTTTATACCCCAGGTAAAGTGAACAAGGGCAAAACCCACGTTCGCGATAACCTCGACCTAAAACGTATGATGATTACGGTTTGGGCTTGTGCTTTCCCTGCGATGTTCGTGGGTATGTACAACGTAGGTTTACAAGCTCAATTAGCTTTAGTTGCTGGTTTTGCTACCCCTGACGTATGGCAAGTGAGTTTGTTCAGCATGTTCGGTACCGAACTGACGGCAAACTCTGGCTGGCCTGCGCTGATGTGGTATGGCGCCTGTTTCTTCCTACCTATCTACGCGGTGACCTTTGCCGTCGGTGGTATCTGGGAAGTGCTGTTTGCCTCTATCCGTGGTCATGAAGTCAACGAAGGTTTCTTCGTTACCTCTATCCTGTTCGCTTTAACGCTGCCAGCAACTATCCCATTATGGATGGTGGCGCTGGGTATCACCTTCGGTGTGGTCGTGGCGAAAGAAGTGTTCGGTGGTACAGGGCGTAACTTCTTAAACCCAGCACTAGCGGGTCGTGCCTTCTTGTTCTTCGCTTATCCGTTGAACATGTCAGGTGATACCTCATGGGTTGTGGCTGACGGTTACTCAGGTGCAACTGCACTGAGCCAAGCGGCGTCTGGCACTTTAGATTACGCAATTAACCAAAACTGGTGGGATGCGTTCTTCGGTTTCATTCCAGGTTCAGTGGGTGAAGTGTCTACATTAGCGATTCTGTTAGGTGGTTTGGTCATCATCTACACGCGTATCGCTTCATGGCGCATCGTTGGTGGTGTAATGGTGGGCATGATTGCCATTTCTACGCTGCTTAACGTTGTCGGTAGCGACACTAATCCAATGTTTGCAATGCCTTGGTACTGGCACTTAGTGTTAGGTGGTTTTGCGTTTGGCATGATGTTTATGGCGACAGACCCAGTGTCAGCGTCATTTACTAACCAAGCTAAATGGGCATACGGTATCTTGATCGGTGCAATGGCTGTGTTTATCCGCGTGATTAACCCTGCATTCCCTGAAGGCATGATGTTGGCAATTTTGTTTGCTAACTTGTTCGCGCCATTGTTCGACCACTTCGTGGTTCAGGCAAATATCAAGCGGAGGATTGCCCGTGGCTAGTAATAAAGATTCGTTCGGCAGAACCTTATTTATCGTCGTTGGCCTGTGTCTAATTTGTGCGATATTTGTGTCTACTGCAGCAGTGTTACTGAGACCGACTCAAGCAGAAAATAAACTGCTTGATAAGCAAAAGTACATTCTGGAAGCCGCTGGTCTTATCGATACTAAAGCTGGCAAAGTGACCAAAGCGCAAATTCTAGATACATACGGCAAACACATCGAAGCTAAACTGGTCGATTTGAAAACGGGTGCTTGGGTTGAGGGTGTTGATGCTGACACTTATGATCAACGTAAAGCGTCTCGTGATGTGAAAACCTCATTTGTACCTGAGAATGACATCGCTTCAGTGAAACGTGTTGCTGATAAGGCTGTGGTTTATCTTGTTCGTGACGGCCAAGGTAAATTAACCAGTGTCATTCTGCCAATCCATGGTTATGGCCTATGGTCTACTATGTATGCCTTCCTTGCTATGGATGCTGACCTAAACACAGTGCAAAGCTTAGTCTACTACGAGCACGGCGAAACGCCGGGCTTAGGTGGCGAAGTGCAAAATGCTCAGTGGAAAGCGAAATGGCATGGCAAAAAGTTATTTGATGAGCAAGGTAAACTCGCTATCAGCGTAACGAAAAACCCAACTGTTGCTAGCACTGAGTACGGTGTAGATGCATTATCTGGCGCAACCTTAACGAGTAACGGTGTACAACATTCACTGACATTCTGGTTGGGTAAAGAAGGTTTTGCGAGTTTCATTGAAAAAGCACGCAATGGAGGTCTCAACTAATGTCTGACGCTAAAGAACTGAAACAGGTTCTGACCGGACCTATAGTCAACAACAACCCGATTGCTTTACAAGTACTTGGTGTATGTAGTGCATTAGCGGTAACGAGTAAGCTCGAAACTGCACTGGTAATGGCGTTGGCGTTAACTGCGGTAACTGCGTTTTCGAACCTGTTTATCTCAATGATCCGTAATCATATTCCAAGCAGTGTGCGTATTATCGTACAGATGACCATTATTGCCTCTTTGGTAATCGTGGTTGACCAATTGCTGCAGGCTTATGCTTATCAGATCTCTAAGCAGCTGTCGGTATTCGTCGGTCTGATTATTACGAACTGTATCGTAATGGGTCGTGCCGAAGCCTACGCGATGAAAACACCGCCAATGATGAGCTTTATGGATGGTATCGGTAACGGTTTAGGTTACGGTGCAATTCTGTTAGCTGTTGGCTTCGTACGTGAACTGTTTGGTAACGGTTCTCTGTTCGGTGTTGAAATCCTGCACAAGATCTCTGATGGCGGCTGGTACCAACCAAACGGTCTGCTACTACTGCCTCCGAGTGCGTTCTTCCTGATCGGTGTTTTGATTTGGATTATTCGTACCTATAAGCCAGAGCAAGTTGAAGCAAAAGGGTAAGTGCGATGGAACATTATATTAGCCTGTTAATTCGCTCTGTTTTCATTGAAAACATGGCACTGGCCTTCTTCCTAGGTATGTGTACTTTCTTGGCTGTGTCTAAGAAAGTCACTACAGCCATGGGCCTCGGGATTGCGGTAGTTGTAGTGTTAACTATCTCTGTCCCAGCAAACCAAGTTATCTATCAAGGGCTGCTAGCTCCTGGTGCACTTGCTTGGGCTGGCGCACCTGAAGCTGACTTAAGCTTCTTGAAATTCATTACCTTTATCGGTGTGATTGCGGCTTTGGTTCAAATTCTGGAAATGGCACTGGACAAGTACTTTCCACCTTTGTACAACGCATTAGGTATTTTCTTACCTTTGATCACAGTGAACTGCGCGATTTTCGGTGCGGTATCATTCATGGTTGAGCGTGACTACAAGCTGGGCGAGAGTGTAGTGTTTGGTTTCGGCTCAGGAGTGGGTTGGGCATTAGCTATCGTATTGATGGCCGGTATCCGTGAGAAGCTGAAGTATGCCGACGTGCCTAACGGCCTACGTGGTTTAGGGATTACCTTTATCACCGCTGGTTTGATGGCCTTAGGTTTCATGTCGTTTTCAGGTGTGTCTCTGTAAGAGACACATAACGGCTTCTTGAATTGGACCTTCTAAGGATAAGTTAATGGATATTCTTGGTATTTTTAAATCTACTCCGCTCGAGGTTTACCTCGGTGTGAGTATGTTTACTGCTATCGTCCTCATCTTGGTATTAGTGATTTTATTCGCTAAGTCTAAGTTAGTGGCTAGTGGTGACATCACGATCGGCATTAATGACGATCCTGAAAAAGCGATTACAACCGGTGCGGGCGGTAAGTTGTTAGGCGTTTTGGCTAACAGCGGTATCTTCGTATCGAGTGCGTGTGGTGGCGGTGGCTCATGTGGCCAATGTCGCGTGGTGATTAAGTCTGGCGGCGGCGATATTCTGCCAACGGAACTTGACCACATCAGCAAAGGTGATGCCCGTAAAGGTTGTCGTCTTTCTTGTCAGGTTAACGTTAAGAACGATATGGAAATCGAGCTTGACGAAGAAATCTTCGGTATCAAGAAATGGGAATGTGAAGTTATCTCTAACGATAACAAAGCCACTTTCATTAAAGAACTGAAGCTGCAAATTCCTGATGGCGAGTCTGTACCATTCCGTGCTGGCGGTTATATTCAAATCGAAGCACCAGCTCATCATATTAAATATGCAGATTTTGATGTACCTGCACAATACCGTGGCGACTGGGAACACTTCGGTTTCTTCAATCTTGAATCTAAGGTTGATGAAGAAACTATCCGTGCATACTCAATGGCTAACTACCCAGAAGAGTTCGGTATTATTATGCTGAACGTGCGTATTGCTACGCCTCCACCACGTAACTTGACACTGCCTTGCGGTAAGATGTCATCTTACATTTGGAGCTTAAAAGCTGGCGATAAAGTGACAATTTCTGGCCCATTCGGTGAATTCTTCGCGAAAGATACCGATGCAGAAATGGTGTTTATCGGCGGTGGTGCGGGTATGGCGCCAATGCGTTCACATATCTTCGACCAGCTGAAGCGTCTTCAGTCTAAACGTAAGATGAGCTTCTGGTACGGTGCACGTTCTAAGCGTGAAATGTTCTACGTAGAAGATTTCGACGGCCTAGCGGCTGAGAATGATAACTTCGTATGGCATGTGGCACTTTCAGATCCTCAACCAGAGGACAACTGGGATGGTTACACAGGTTTTATTCATAACGTATTGTATGAAAACTATCTGAAAAACCATGATGCCCCAGAAGATTGTGAGTTCTACATGTGTGGACCTCCAATGATGAACGCTGCCGTAATTGGTATGTTGAAAAATCTTGGTGTCGAAGACGAAAACATCCTGTTGGATGACTTCGGCGG
This sequence comes from Shewanella sp. ISTPL2, assembly GCF_013283205.1. Classification (NCBI taxonomy): domain Bacteria; kingdom Pseudomonadati; phylum Pseudomonadota; class Gammaproteobacteria; order Alteromonadales; family Shewanellaceae; genus Shewanella; species Shewanella sp. ISTPL2. Next base: position 2,313,102 of record NZ_JAAPAV010000001.1, read on the forward strand.
CTAATGTTCATTAGTCCTAGATAGAAAAGTTGCAGATGTTGAGGTTAACCTTTCATCTGCAACTTTTGCATTTAAGGGCCCAAATAAGAGTAGTAGGTCACTATGTTTCAGACCTTAAAGATCAATACCTCAGCGTTAAAGTATTCATTTAACTGGCTAGTCCTCGTGGGACTGGCCTTTTTTGTTTCAGCCTGTTCTAAGCAAAACGAAGTCATTTCGTTGGCCGGTAGCACTATGGGCACGACTTATCACATTAAAGTCGTCCCGAATGAGCAGATGCCAACGGCGCAGTTACTTCAAGCGGAAATTGATTTAGCCCTTGAGCTAGTCAATGACCAGATGTCGACCTATCGGCCTAATTCAGAATTATCCCGTTTCAACCAATTGCCATTGGAGCAAAGCGTTGAAGTCTCACCGGATACCATAAAAGTGGTGCAAGAGGGAATACGTTTATATCAAGTGACGGATAAGGCACTTGATATTACCTTAGGTCCTTTAGTTAATCTGTGGGGTTTTGGACCTGATAAGCGTCCAACGAAAGTTCCGACACAGGCTGATATTGATGCGGCTAAAGCCAAAACAGGGATTAGTGAACTTTCCATTGAAGGCAATCGTCTAAGTAAGCACAACACCCATTTATATGTAGATTTATCATCAATCGCGAAGGGATTTGGGGTTGATAAGATCGCTTCTATTCTTGATAAATACCATGCGACTGGGTATTTAGTTGAAATTGGTGGCGAACTGAGTATCAAAGGTGCCAAAGGTGATGGAAGCTCTTGGCGTGTTGCTATAGAGCAACCGACCAATGATGGCTCTGAAGCCGTACAGCAGGTTATTGCACCTGGTACTATGGCGATGGCGACTTCTGGTGACTATCGTAATTATTATGAAGAAGACGGCCAACGTTTTACGCATATAATCGATCCGCGTACTGGTTTGCCGATAAATCATAAGTTAGCATCCGTGACGGTATTGCATCAAAATTGTATGACGGCCGACGGTTTTGCGACGGCCATGATGGTTTTGGGCACAGAAGCATCATTGGAGCTTGCCAAGAAGGAACACTTGGCGATAATGCTAATCGAAAAGCAAGGCGACGGATTTAAGGTCTATTACAGCGACGCCTTCAAGCCTTTCCTTATTTAGTTTTTGGAGTAAACCATGACCTCTTTTATTGCGGCATTTGTGATCTTGTTAGTCTTCTTTTTGCTCATGTCGATTGGTTATCTCATCAAGCGCAAAGCCGTTGAAGGAAGTTGTGGCGGTTTAGGTGTTCTAGGGATTGAGAAAGCGTGTGATTGTGATGACCCTTGTGACAAACGTAAACGTCGTATGGCCGCTGAAGAAGCGCGTCGTGAAAAGTTAACGAAAGACCGCATTATCTAAATAGTCTTGATTCGATCATAGCCTCCGATTTAGGGGGCTATTTTTTTGCCTCGTATTTTCTTACACGGGTTAATCATTTGAGATTTATCCTTGGGATTAGAGTGGGATAGCAAGTTAATCTAAGCAGGAATGAGAATGCTTTTCATCATTAAGTGAGTGAAATATAAAGATAATTTGAGTTGGTCGATAAATTGTACTAGGCTAGAAGCTTGATTTAGATCAATCTTTTCACGCTTACCAAGGATAGTAACTTATGAAAGGTCATCCTAAAGTGGTTGGGCAACTGAATCGGGTGCTTACCTGTGAGTTGACCGCCATCAATCAATATTTCCTCCATGCCCGCATGTTTAAACATTGGGGCTTAGAGAAGTTAAACCACGTCGAATACAAAAAATCCATCCAAGATATGAAGCACGCCGATAAGCTCATCGAGCGAGTGCTGTTTTTGGAAGGTCTGCCTAATCTGCAACAACTCGAAAAACTTCGCATTGGTGAACATAGCCAAGAGATGCTCGATTGCGATCTGGCCATGGTGCAAGAGCAGCTTACATTGCTGCGTGATGCGATCAGCTTGTGTGAAGCTGAACAGGACTATGTGAGCCGCGATCTGCTGGAAGATATTCTCGAAGACGAAGAAGAGCACTTAGATTGGCTTGAGTCGCAGCAAGAGCTCATTACGCTAACCGGTATTCAAAATTATCTACTATCGCAAATTAGCGACCAATAGGAGCAAGATATGAAAGGCGATAAAGACGTCATCGATGCGTTAAATCGACTCCTAACGGGAGAACTCTCGGCAATGGATCAGTATTTTGTCCATGCCCATATGTATGAAGATTGGGGCCTGAATGAACTCTATGAGCGTATCGCCCATGAGTCAGATGATGAGAAAGCCCATGCAGCCAAATTAGTGCAGCGCATTTTATTCCTCGAAGGTACACCCAATGTTGCCGCCCGTGAGGCATTGAACATAGGTAAAGATGTAGAAGAGATGCTACGTAATGATCTTGCCTATGAATACAAGGTCGCGGACGATTTGCGCAAAGTGATTGCACTGTGTGAGCAGAAGCAAGATTACCAGACCCGCGAAATCCTCGAAGTATTACTCGACGATACAGAGTCTGACCATATGTATTGGCTCGAAAAACAACTTGGGCTTATTGACCGTGTTGGATTGCAAAACTACCTGCAAACTAAGATGTGAGCCTTAGATTGTTAGGTTGAGTAAATACCTAGGCCACTGAGTGTAATGGCCTAGGAAACTCAGTTATTAAGCATGTCTGTTGTTCCTCACACTTGTCTTGTTCTCTTTTCCAGCGCTAGGCCACATCTTATTGGCCCAAATCTATCAGGAATACTTGATTACTGTTTTTATATACAGTATTTTGGCATTGGAGGAATTCAACGTGCGAAAAATTATTCATATCGATATGGACTGCTATTTTGCTGCAGTGGAAATGCGCGACTTTCCTGAGTACCGTGGCAAGCCTTTAGCCGTGGGGGGGAGTAGCGACCGTCGCGGTGTTATCAGTACTTGCAGTTACGAGGCACGTAAATTCGGTGTACGTTCAGCAATGGCAACGGCTTATGCCTTTAAGTTGTGCCCTGAGCTGATTTTAGTACCAGGCCGGATGCAGGTTTACAAAGAAGTGTCGCTACAAATTCGTGAAATATTTTCTCGCTATACCCAATTAATTGAGCCGCTTTCCTTAGATGAAGCTTATTTGGATGTGAGTGAGTGCCAGCAATATAAGGGCTCAGCGACCTTGATTGCCCAAGCGATTCGTCGCGATATCTTAGCCGAAACGGGTTTAACCGCATCGGCGGGTATCGCGCCAGTAAAATTTTTAGCTAAGGTCGCCTCGGATCTGAACAAGCCAAACGGCCAATATGTCATTGCGCCAGAGACGCTTTCTGAGTTTGTTAAGACCTTATCGCTGCGTAAAATTCCCGGTGTTGGTAAAGTCACCGCAGAAAAGCTCTCTTCGCTCGGGCTCAATACCTGTGGTGATGTGCAAGCTTATTCTAAACCTGAGCTCTTAGCGCGATTCGGTAAGTTTGGTGGTGTGTTGATTGAGCGTTCCCAAGGCATAGATGAACGGGGGATTTCTGCCGACAGAGAGCGCAAATCAGTGGGGGTTGAAACCACATTAGCAAAGGATATTTATAGCTTAGAGCAGTGCCAGCAGGTGATGCCGAGTTTGATCCAAGAACTGTCGTTGCGTTTAAGTCGCAGTGCTAAGGAACGCAAAATACATAAACAGGTGGTCAAACTTAAGTTTAACGATTTCAAGCAGACTACAATTGAGCACCGGAGCGATGAAGTCTCGATTGTAATGTTCTATGAGCTACTCGCACAGGCTATGGAAAGGCAAGAAGGCCGCGGCATTCGTCTATTGGGGATTTCAGTTGGCCTTACTGATTCTACTCTTGTCGTCGCCACAAGCTTAAACGGCCAGACTCAGCTGGATTTAGCACTCTAGCCGTTTATTGAGTCGATAAGCCGCAGACTCATGCCTGCATTGGCTCAATAAGCCTCGGGTGGATTCGCCAACATAAAATCAATTAACAGTCTGACTCGTAAGGGCAGGTTGTCTCGATCGCGATACATCAAGTAGGCGGTACGCGGAATACCTTGCCACTCGGGCAGTATTTGAATGAGTTTGCCACTTCGTATCTGTTCACTCGCCATGCTGATGGGTATGAGTCCAATCCCAAGCCCCGCCACCACGGCCTGACAGGCAATCGCCATATCATCGACGGCTAATTTGATATTCCCCCTTGGTTCAAACTCGACATTTTGCCCTGTGCTATTGTGCTGTAAACGCCACGTTTTTGTGGGCTTGGCGATGATAACCGGATGCTGATCCAGCTCTTCAATGGATTGCAGCGCATGCCACTGCGTTGCCGATGTGCTGGTGCAAAGTACAAAGCTAATCGTGGTAAGTGGCCTTGCAATCCAATCGGGATCTTTAGGTTCGCCCACTCGAAAGGCGATATCGATGGCGTTTTCACTGACATCGATATTCATGTTCGACAGACTTAAATCGATATCAATATTGGGATAATGCCGTTGGAAGGCGTTGAGTGATTCACCTAGCCAACGATAGGTTGTATTGATGGGCGCCGAGATCCGCAATTTGCCAACCGCTTGATGTTTATCCGCATGCAACTCACCAGATACCTGGTTTAACTCGATAAATAGCGGGCCGCAGCGTTCGAGATACCGCTGACCTGTGGCGGTAAGGTTGACTCTATGGGCGTCTCTGTGCAGTAAACGCAGACCTAAGGATTGTTCTAACAGATTGATTCGACGGCTTAAGGTTGAAGGTGGAATGCCTAAGTGCTGCGCCGCGAGCTTAAAACTCCCTTGCTGTGCCACTACCCAAAATAAGCGCATATCGTCTAAGGAATAATTAAGTTTCATATTTGGAATTTAAGCTCTCAATCTTGTTGGTTTTAATAATATATGAAACTTATAAACTAAGCTCAATCCCAATTACCTCCCTAGAGGACGATATGAAATCCCATACACCTTACATGACATTCGTTTGTCTACTGATTTGCGTTTTTAGCTGGGGCAGTGTGTTTCCGATTGCTAAGCGAGTGCTGGAGGAGATGTCAGGGGAATCTCTCGTATTCTGGCGTTTTACCATTGCGGCTGTGACTCTAGCGTTATATATCGTTTTTACTCGTCAGGTTTGGCCCAAATTGAGTTTGGCGCAATATATTGTCATAGCGTTAGTGGGTGTGATTGGTGTGGGCGGCTTAAATCTGGCGTTATTTAATGGCCTGCAGCATACCTCTGCTGCCAATGGTGCCTTGATTATGGCGCTCAGCCCGTTGGTGACTTCAATCGTCAATGGGCTATTACAGCGTGAATGGCTCAGCAGACAACAAGTGTTCAGCTTAGTGGGCGGTTTGGCGGGCGTACTGCTAGTGATCACCAACGGTAGTGTGCAGCAGTTGCTCAACTTTAGTTTTAACCAAGGTGATGTGATGATTGCCGCCGGCATGTTGGCGTGGAGTGGTTATACCATTTGTTCGCAACGGGTCGGCCATTGGTTGCCTGTGTTGCCATTTACCTTGCTGAGTATGATAGCTGCCAGTGTGTCTATGTCCGTGGTTGGGCTTGGCCGAGGTGAGTTTCACCCTTGGCTGGAGTTGATGGAAGTGTCGGCAACGGCTTTTTCTAGCGTGCTCTACATAGGTTTGTTCGCCACTGTGCTCGGTTATCTGTTTTGGATTAACGGCGTTAAAGCGCTTGGCCCCGCTAAGGCATCGATCTTTTTTAATCTCGTGCCCGTTTTTGCAGCATTAACGGCGTTAGCCATGGGGCAGGCGGTGACGGAAATTCAGTTGGTAGGGATGCTGATAGTGATCCTTGCGTTGATGTTACCTATGTTAGTCAACCTGCGCGCGGCAAGAGGCTTAGTGGTTAAGCGCTGCTAATCAGTGCTAGCTTTGCTGTTTAAATATAAGGGAGCACCTGAATTCAGATAATCACTGCGACAGGTTTATGCTCCCTTATTCGTTAGAGGGGACTTTTCAAACATCACTGATTTACAAAAGGTAACTTATATAAAAGCTTTCACCCTCAACAAATTACAGTTTAAAGCGGCTGACCAGCGCAGTGAGATTACTCGCCATTGACGAGAGTTGTACGCTTGCTGCGTAGATTTCATCAGTGGTTCGTAGACTCTCCTCCGACTGTTCGGCAATGTGTTGAATATTTTGATGACTCTCGTTGGCCATAGTGGTTTGCGCTTTAGCTGCTAGGGCGATTTGATTATTCATCTCACTAATTTGGCTGACCATTTCTGCAATATGCGCTAAGGCTTCACCGGCATTACTGGCGGCTTCTACGCTTGAGATAGCCTTTTCATTACCGATATTAATCGCCGCCACAGCGCTTTGAGTGCCATTTTGCACATTGGCGATCATTAATTTAATTTCTTCGGTGGATTGGTGAGTCTTAGAGGCAAGGGATCGCACTTCATCGGCAACCACTGCAAAGCCGCGTCCTTGTTCGCCCGCGCGCGCCGCTTCAATTGCAGCATTAAGGGCTAATAGATTCGTCTGTTCGGCAATGGCTTGAATCACCTCAAGCACGCGGCCAATATGTTGGCCTTCCTGTTCGAGTTTATTGATCTGCATTTCTGCCGTGCCTACATCTCCCGCAAGTTCACGAATCACATTGATGGTTTTTTTCACTCTTGCCTGACCGTCGGCGGTAAATACGTCGGCTTGTTTAGCGGCATCGGCGGCATGACTGGCACTGACTGATACTTCTTGTACTGAGGCGGCAATATGATCGCTGGCATCGGCGATTCTGTGGGTGGCAGCTTGTTGATCCATCAAGTTATGTTTTGCTGATGCGCTGGTTTTGGCTAGACCTTCGGCAGCGGTGTTGAGCTCTGATGTAGACTGTTTAAATTGCGAGATAATACCGTGTAAGTTATCGAGAAAATGATTGAATGCCTTGGCGAGATCACCAAGCTCGTCTTTAGAGGTTAAGTGGACTCGTTCGGTCAAATCGCCATCACCATCGGTAATGTCGTGGATTTTTGCGAGTAAAACCGCCAGCGGTTTGCTGATGAGTTTAGGCAGTGCAACGATAAAGAGTATGCAGATCAAGAGACTGATGGCTAAGGCAATTAACTGCATCTGTTGTCCATGATTGGCATCATCATCTACTTGGGCTATCGCTGCGGTAGTATTACTGTTTAAATCATTGATTAAATGATTAATGTTCTGGTGTAGTTGCTCGAATTGCGTTGCTGCTTGACCGAAACTAAGATCAATCGCCGTTGTTCTACCGTTACGGCCATTTTGGGTGCGTTGATTACTGATTTCTGTGGTTGTCGCTCGCCAAATATCGAAACTGTGATTCAATTCATTGAGCTTATCTTTAGCGAGGGGACTTGTGGTCACATCGGCAAACTTATCAATATGTTCTTTAACGAGAGAGATACTATTAGTGTGCTGCTTTAAAAGGTCGTTGTAAGAGTCTGTGCCCACGTTAACAAACATCAGGCTGCGCTCGGCCACTTGAGCTTGATAAAGCTCTTTATCGGCTTGTAGTAGTTCAGATTGGCTAGGTAAGTATTCAAGCGCGAGTGTATTCGCGCTGTGATTTAAGGCTTTGAGTCCTAAAATGCCAGTTGAAGAGGCGAAGATGACTACGCCAGCGAGTAGCAGACTTGGATAAGTCAGTTTCTGATTAACGGATAGATCTTTATACCATTCCATAGTCACGCCCTCCTTGATTGATACACTGAAAAGGTGAGAGCCGCAATAACCTCTGTGGTAAGAGTGCAGCCCATCACTGGCGTTCTCTGGTAATTAGAGTCCAAATTGATCTAGGTTGATCCCAATCGTGATAGCACCAATTGCAGCATCGCCATCCATCACTGGAATAGAAATTTGTACTAGATAGGCTTGGGAGCTCTCGTCAAATTTGACCGGACCTATGTGTTTATCACCTTTGCCATTGGCGAAGGATTTTTGCCATTTATCTTCATCACCCTGCCAATAATCTGAAGTTTTACTGATCATGGCGACGTTCGCGCCTTGATTGTCCATGAGGAAAATTTCTTGGTAGTAAGGTTTGCTGGCTTCGAAGGTCGTGAGATACTTGGCCGCTTCGTTGTTCATCAGGGATGACATAAAGTCATCAATACCTGCGGTGGCAATCCATTTTTCATCTAATGTTTTGATTGAATCTAAGCTTTTGCCTTGGGCGTTTTGCGCTTTAACGGCATTCACCAGTACCACTTCTCTGCCTAATGGCATCAGTGAATCGGCTAGGTCGATAACGGCTTTGGGGACTTCTTCGGCGAAACTGAGGTTACTGCTGAGCAGTAGTGCGGCGGCTGACAAGATTTTACCAAATTTCATGATCTCTATTCCTTAAGGTCACAGTATTGAAGGGGAAAGCGGTTATCTCTAAAAGCGCGATAAGCAAAAATACGTTAGGGTCAGACAGAACAACTATAGTAGAAAATTCAAGTTATTCAGTTCTTTCATAAAAATTTTATCGATGGCATTTCTACACAAATAGAATCCGCGGTAAAAAATAAGGCCACATCTGACTTGAGCAGATGTGGCCTTGAATTGAGTGAGCTTGGGTAAGGTTAAAACATTAAGCCTTGACTGGAATGCGCTCGAGTACGGCTAATAATAATGTCCAATATTGGCCGACTGTGGTGATGTTTACCATTTCGTCTGGACCGTGTGGATAGCGAATGGTGGGACCAATCGAGACCATGTCCATGTCTGGATAGGGTTTCTTGAATAGGCCGCACTCGAGACCCGCATGGATCACCATGATCACTGGCTCTTTGTGGTAAATGTCTTGATAGGTTTCGCGCACTATTGCCATTACAGGTGAGCTGTTATCTGGCTTCCAGCCTGGGTAAGCACCGCTTAAATCGATATCGGCTCCGGCTAAGTTGGTCAGCGCAGTTAACATGCCTTCGACTTGAGTACGGCCAGAATCGATCAGCGAGCGGATAAGGCACAGGATAGTGACTTCTTCATCGTTAGTGCTGATAACGCCAACGTTGAGCGAGGTTTCAGTCACACCTTCGACTTCATCACTCATGCGGATCACGCCGTTCGGGCACACATGCAGCAAATCGATCAGGGTATTTTGGCTGTTTTCGCTCATCACACGTTTTGGCGTTGGGATAGTGTTTAACACTAAACGCATATCGGGATCGGCAATGGCGAGTTCGGTGCGGATAAGCGCTTCAAACTCAGCGACTTTTTCGTTTAAGGCGCTGACGTTTTCTTCTGGCAACATAAAGCTGATGTTGGCTTCCCGTGGGATCGCATTACGCAGTGAACCGCCGCTAAATTGGGTCAACTCCAATGCTAAATCATCTGCGTTTTCAAAGAGGAAACGCGCTAATAGCTTGTTGGCATTACCACGACCTAAGTGAATATTCACCCCAGAGTGACCCCCTTTTAAGCCTGATAAGTGCAGGCTAAAGGCTGAGTAACTTTGCTCAGACGCTTGCCACACCATAGGCAGGGTGATTTGAGCATCGACACCACCGGCGCAGCCCATGTAGATTTCACCTTCTTGCTCTGAGTCGGTATTGATCAGAATGTCTGCGTCTAACATGCCAGCCTGTAAACCGAAGGCGCCTGTCATGCCCGCTTCTTCATCTATCGTCAGCAGCACTTCTAATGGGCCGTGCTTGATATCATCAGAGCCTAAAATGGCTAAAGCCGATGCCATGCCAATACCGTTATCTGAACCTAAGGTTGTACCCTTGGCTTTAACCCAATCGCCATCGACATAAGCTTCGATAGGATCTTTAGTAAAATCATGCACTTTATCGGCATTTTTTTGTGGCACCATATCGATATGGGCTTGAATAACCACGATTTTACGATCTTCCATACCCGGCGTCGCAGGTTTACGGATGATCAAGTTGCCAACGGCATCCTCAACGACGGCAAGTTGTTTGCTTTTAGCCCACGCTTGAATGTGCTGGCTTAATGCTTGCTCATGCTTAGATGGATGGGGAATCGCGCAAATTTGTTCGAACCATTGCCATAATGGCTGCGGGTATAACTGACTTAAGGCTGTCACTTGAGTGTCCCTCATAAGGTCTTGTGGGTATAGGGCAAATTTGCGGCCATTCTACCACATTCTGTGCAGCCAAATAATCTCAGCATCACAGGCTTTTGGTGAGCTGGCAGCCAAAGTTTCCAATTCGATTTTTTCTGGGAGTGTCGGTAGCACTTTTAGATTGGTAATTAAGCGATAGAGCGGGAATAATGCAGGCACAATAATGAAAAAGGATGGGTCATGTTTCAAGTTAACTTCGTTGATGTAAAAGCAGAAAATGCCATTTTTGATGGTGAAGGCTGGGATGCGGTTGTGGTGGTGACGCCCGATCTGGATTCTATCGGTTTTGATGAGATAGGTTTATTGGCTCAGCACGGTGCCCACGTGGATAAGCGCGTGGGTAAGAGCCCGACATTACTGTTTGCCCCAGGGCTTGCGGGAGGGCGTTTGATCATTGCCCCTGTCACCCAAGTGAATGACGAGTATGTGGACGTGCGAGTCTATGCCAATGCTGCAAGGGCGGCGATTGCCATTGCAAAAGACGCAGGCGCAAAACGTCCGTTGTTATATGTAGTGCCATCGAAGGACTCACGTTTTAGTTTTGCCTCTGAAGTTGCAGCATTAGCCTGCGGTCAAGAACTGTGGCAAACCTTAGAGCTGCGTGAAGCGACAGGCTTAACACCTGCATTTGAGGCCATAGGGTTATTATCTTCATCAACCCATAACAGCAATTTGCTCAATGCCTTAGAAGCGGGCCGCGTATTAGCGCGGGATTTGTGTGGTACTGAACCTGAGCGCATGTCGGCTAAAGCCTTTGCCGATTATTGTCTGCAATCCTTAGCGGGCAGCGTGATCAAAACCGCAGTGGTAGAAGACAGAGATATTTTAGAGCGTGATTATCCGCTACTCAGTGCTGTGGCGCGTTCTTCTTTTGCCGTCGGTCGTCATCAGCCTCGCGTGGTGAAACTAGAGTATCTGCCGGAGGGTCAAGTGACTCGCACTTTCCTGTTTGCGGGTAAGGGCGTGATTTACGATACCGGCGGCGCCGATCTGAAAGTCGGCGGCGCTATGGCGGGTATGAGTCGTGATAAAGGCGGCGCTTCTGCCGTGGCGGGTTTATTTAAAACTCTGTCAATGCTAAAGCCTAAAGGTATTCGAGTCATTGCCGAGTTAGGTTTAGTGCGTAACAGCATAGGCAGCGAAGCCTTCGTGACCGATGAAATTATTACGAGCCATGCGGGTGTGCGGGTACGAATTGGTAATACGGATGCTGAAGGGCGCTTAGTGCTGGCGGATTTACTGAGCCATTTACGTATCAAAGCCGTGTCGGCGGTGAAGCCTGAGATGTTTTCGGTAGCAACACTCACAGGTCATGTCGTACGTTGTTATGGCAGTTATCCTGCGGCGGTTGAAAACTCAGTGGCGAGTTCACAGCAATGCGCTGTCACTTTACAACAGCAGGCGACTCAATGGGGTGAACCCTTTGAAGTGTCTACATTACGCCCTGAAGACTTCGCTAAGATCCGCGATGTGTCAGGCGCTGCTGAAATATTATCTTCCAATAATGCACCATCATCGATTACCGCCCGTGGACATCAATATCCCGCGGCGTTTTTACTGAAAGCCTCTGGACTATTTGATCATGGGGTTAATGCCCCTATTCCCTTGGCTTACACACACTTAGATATTGCAGGAAGTGCAACAGAAGGTGATCCGCTCTACGGCAAACCCACAGCGAGTCCGCTGGTGGGCTTGTATCAATATCTGATCAATCGCTAACGATTTGTGGTAACAAATAGAAATAATTCTGTAATATCTTATTTATTAGATATTTACAGGGTTATTTCTGTTTTTCTGTGAAACAGATCGCCATTAACCTCACTATAATTGTGTAATTTAATTACATTAAAAAGCCTTAATCAAAAAAAATACAAATAAAGGTTGTAATAAAACTACAAATCCATATAATTACTTTCGTGGATTAGGCACTACGCCTTTCCTCTCTAGTCTATCCAGGATGGATATTTTTCTCCAAGGACCTGAGTGACAAGTCGTCTCAACGGATATGAGAATCTCTAGTTCCAAGGAACCGAGCCAAGCTTCACTAGAGTACTTAATCACAACTAATTTAGGAGTATTGACTATGTCTTATACAGGCAACAACCATATTTATTGGCAAAACACTTGGTTTAACACTGATGTTTTGCGTGGCGGTTTATTCGCCATGAGCTTTAAGGCCTAACCCTCCTTAAAGTTTTAGTTTCCATCATCCATCAACCTTTGTATCGCCTTTTTTGGCGTGTTTAGACTCAAGTAGCATATTGATGTTTTTGCATGGATATGCCAGGTTTTTCCCGCTAGCGCGGTAATGTACTTCCCCGAAAGGGACGCTTGAAATATGTCTTTGCCTGCTCATTGAGCAGGCTTTTTTTTGTCTTTTTTTCGCTTAAGTATTTAACGGTTTTGCCTGATGTAATGAGCGTAAACGGTTCGTGTTAGAAGTGATGTGGTATGGACAATAAATGGATATGGGGTTCAATATACAAGCTATCGGCCTATCGCTTGTGATACTTGTTACTCAGGGACTGTTTATGGACACTAAGTTGTTTTTTCAAAATGGTAAGTTAACACTGGATATCAACCCCAGTGAGATGCGAATGTCGCATTGGGTTTATGCGCCAGTGTTAATCAATACTGAAACGGCGGAAGTGCTTTTTGATTTATCAGGGAAGGGCTGGGATTTTCGGTCTGCAGAAGAAAGTGGTGATGACATCATTTTAAAGCTTGCCCGTTATCCTGATGCGAACAATGTATTTAGGCTCGTTCTGAATATATCAAAAGACCGAGCAAGCCTTAACGGTAATATTTTTTCAATTAATGATGTGTGTAAGGTATTAGAGGATATTGCCTAACAAGTGATATATGGATTTTTTAATTTTTATATATAAATCATAGCCTTTAATCTGCAAAGATATATGCGGCAAACCCTACCCAACTTAATAGTAAAAGCGTTATGGCAATCCAAGTCGCGGTGGTGAACTGACGTTGAGATTCGAATAATGCGTCTGAATCCTCTAGTTCATCAGTGTCATTAACTGTGCGAGATTTTGCTCTCAACTGTTGTTTACGTGCTTTATCCCGTTCGCGAGCTTTGGCTTTTTGCAGCTTTTTATATTCAGCTATGCCTTTTTCTATCCCTTGGGCAATGAGTTTAGTTTGCTCTTTGGTTTGGCCCGGCTTTTGGGTGGCTTTGGCTGCGACCAGTGCTTCTTGTTGAGTTTCTGTCGAGATAGTGGGTTTCATCTGGGCTCTGCCTAAATTAATGCGGCTGTGGCTAAAAGGTGATAGCTAAAGTGTAAACGCAGCGATTATACCCACATTAGACCTCAAAAACGTAAGATGAATATCTTCTTTCCATTAAAAAATCAGTGGATGTCCACCCTGTGGGGCGGGGATATATACAGGCTCGTAGTCCCATACTTCCCTAATGGTATCAACCGACAAAGCATCGGATGGCGTGCCTTCACTGACGATTCGCCCTTGTTTTAACACAATTAATTGATCGCTATAGCGCGCGGCTTGGTTTAAGTCATGCAGTACCACTATTACAGTGTAGCCTTGTTGGTGAGCTAAGTTTTGGGCTAATTCAAGTACTCTGTGCTGCTGGGCAAGATCTAACGCCGATGTTGGTTCATCCAGTAATAGTACGGGCGGAAACGGCGATTGCCTGAGTTGAGTTAAGACTCTGGCGAGTTGGACTCGCTGTTTCTCGCCGCCAGAGAGGGTTGGATAGCTGCGCTTAGCCAGATGGGTTAAGCCCACTTGCGCCAGTTGCTCGGTAACTAACGCATCACCTTCTATCTTACTGATGGTTAAGGGATATAAGCCCATTGCTACGACTTCTGACACAGTGAAAGGAAAGGTGAGGCTGGCGTGTTGCGGCAGTACAGCTAAGGATTTTGCCAGCTCGCTCCTAGGCCAATCCGCCAGCTGGCTATGGCCTAGTCGTATACTTTGCCTTGGTGTGCTGATTTCTTGGCAAAGGGCTTTAAGCAGGGTGGATTTACCCGCACCATTTGGGCCGAGTAGGGCGGTTACCGCACCCGATTGAAACTGTACATTAATATCACTGAGCACGGTTTTTGGACCGATGCTGACATCGAGCTGACAAATGCTGAGCTGGGTGCGATCAAATTGCGCCTTGGCTGAATAAGTTGTCGATTGTGTTGGTTGATTTGCAAAGGATGTTGCAGCCATAAAAACTCGCTTAGATTAGCTTACTGCGTTGTTGCAGTAGTAAAAAGATGAAGAAAGGCGCACCGATGAGCGCGGTGACGAGTCCAACGGGTAACTCGGCAGGCGGTAAAAAAGCGCGCGCGCCGATATCGGCCAATGCCAATAGGGCTGCACCTAAAAGTGCGCTGATGGGCAGCAGTTGGCGATGATCTGGCCCTAACATCATGCGCACTAAATGCGGCACGATGAGGCCGATAAAGCCGATAATTCCTGTTGCAGCTACACTTACGCCAACCCCTAAGGCGCAAAGCAAAATAAGCCTAAGTTTGAGCCTATCGACATCTATCCCTAAGTGGCGTGCTTCGGATTCGCCAAGCAGCAAGGCATTGAGTGCCGCCGCATCTTGGTGAAATCGCCAACTCAGTAGCGCTAAGGTCACAAGACACAGACTGACATATAGCCACTGCGCACCTGCAATCGATCCCATTTGCCATAGGGTTAAGTCACGTAGCGCCATGTCGTTGGCAAGATATGTGAGAACACCTATTCCTGCGCCTGCCAGCGCAGCTATGGCAACACCCGATAAAAGTAATAATACGACCGATGTACCTGTTGGGCTGCTGGCGAGTCGGTAGACGATAAGGGTGGTCACTAATCCCGATGCAAACGCACTGATGGGGATCATCAATGGATTCGCGTTGGGTAGCAGCACGATACAGATGGCTGCGCCAAGTGCTGCGCCGGATGACACTCCGATAATACCGGGATCCGCTAAGGGATTGCGAAAAAGCCCCTGCATTACCGCGCCGCACTGTGCGAGCGTAGCGCCTACTGCTAACGCCAGTAATGTCCGCGGTAAGCGCACATTGTTGATTACCAGTTGCTCGTGGGGCGCAATATTGCCGATATTTTGCTGGGTAGCCCAATTGAACACTGCATTTAGGGCGTCGATAAAGCTGATGCTAACGGGGCCAGTGCTGACCGAGAGTAAGCCGCTTAGGGCTAACAGTGTGACTAGACTCGGCCAGAGCCAGCGGTTGAGGAACATCTCAAATATCCTTTCTATTTTTATCTGGGGTTAATTAGTGCTAACTGTACTCATCGCTGTGTTTGTTAATGGTTTTGCTTGAGCAATGTGCTGGCGAGCGTATCCGCGGCGCTTATGGCACTGATGCCTAAACCACCGAGAAGGGCTTGCGGTGCTAGTGTTTGAATATGGCCGTTTTCCCCTGCTGGGGTATGGGCGAGTAGTGGCATCTCTTTCAACAGTTCTTGGGCAATTTGTGCATTAGTTTGATCTGTGGGTTTATCGCTACGCTTTGACAGCAAAATAATGTCGGGCTGTAAGGATAGAATCCCTTCTTGAGACATGCTTTTGTAGCCATCAAACTCGGCGATATTTTGTGCCCCAGACAGCTCAATAATAGTATCTGCGGCTGTGCCTTTACCGCCAACACGTGCACCGCGGCCTTCTTGTAACAGCATGAAGAGAATTTTGGGCTGAGAGCCAGCATCGCGCACTTGTTGTTTTTTACCCGCTAAGCTTTGCAGTTGTTGATGTAAATCTTGTTTTAATTTAACCGCATGTTCTTGGCGATTGAGTAAGTGACCTAAGGTATCCACATTGTTCATCAGTTGTGGTTCATCATTTGTTGCGGGTAATTGCACAACTTGGATATTCGCCTGTTTTAATACCTTTAGTGTGGTTTCTGGTCCCATCACATCTGAACCGACAACCAGCGTTGGGGAGAGGGCAATAATGCCTTCGGCGGAGAGCATTCTGTGATAACCAAGCTTAGCCACATGGCTCAAACTTTCAGGCACATAGCTGGTGGAGTCGATGGCGACTAGCTCATTGCCTGCGTCGAGGGCGAGTATGAGCTCTGTGACTCCTGTACCCGCACTCACGAGTCTTATCTCTGGCTCGGCACTCAGTTCAGCGCTAAAAACGCTTGAGGATAGTAAGGCCGTAAGTGCTGATGTGAAAAAAATAAATTTTTTCAATGCTTTATATGTGCGTCTATGTTGATAACGTTGAGCAATGGAACCTTTGTTTACTGGTATTTTAGTTGCTTGAAACAACATGGTTAAACTCCTAATACAACTTGTTCGCGACAGGCTTAGATGCCGTTTTTTGATGTCAGACTTTTGCTTTCTCGTTTAAATGGCTGGTTCGGATACGCTAATGCTCCATCAAAATTTGGGTCTGACTGATGGACTGCGTCTGCAACAGTGCAAGCAGTTGCATCAAAGGTTCCACTGGCGCGGCTTTGTCGGCGGCAATGACAACCGTCGCCTTCGGCATAGTCTGAAAATGTGCAGTAAATTCAGTGGTAAAAGTGGCTAAGTCATCAAACTCTTTGCCATCAATAGCCCAATAAGGCGCTGTTGCCATGATATTGATGGCAATTGTTTGTTTGTTGTCGATTGCCGTGATGGCCGAGCTTGGGCTTTGTGGCACATCTACCGGCAAACTTAATAATTGGCTATTTGCCGTCAGCAGTAAAAACACCAGCACGATAAAAATAATGTCGATTAACGCGGTTAAATCTAGGCTCGGAAGTTGCTCAGGCGAAGCAATGCCAGCCTGCGATAAGAATGGTTTATCTGCACTTATCATGTCTGTGGCTCAATTTGAGAATGGGGCTTGGATGCCAATTTTTGCTCGACTCTGGTTTTACTGACTCGGGTGAATGCATGGTAATGATTGGCATCAATTGAAATATCTTCGATACCCGCTAACCAGAGATTGAGTTGATTGAGCACATGCCCAGCACGCAGGCATTGGCCTTGAGCCCAGATCCCAAAAAGATGGGCGGCGGTAATGGCGGGCACGGCGATCATGAGTCCGGCAGCTGTGGTGTTCATCGCAAGGCCCAGTCCAGCACTGAGTTGTGCTGGAGTGACGGGGCCTTGTGATTGCCCGAGTTGGGCAAACATTTCGATGAGTCCCAATACTGTGCCGAGCAAACCGAGTAGTGGACTAATGATGCCAATCACTTGTAAAACCTTGAGTCCGGCTTGCAAGTCGCGTTGTTGCTTATTGAGCCACAGACTGAGTAATTCTTCCCTTAGCACTTTTGGCTGGTGGACTTGTTTGAGTAGCAAGGTCGCGCCACGGGCGAGTAAATCTTGCTGTGCGCTGGTTTGCGCTAGCAGCGCGCTGACGTTTTCAGTGGTTGCCGCTGAGCTTGATTGACGCAATGCTTTTACCCAGGCCTGTTTTTTGGGCCAGATTGATAGCAAAGTTTGATGCAAAAACAAGGCGCTACGTTCAAGGCAGATCATCAAAGCTAAAAAAGCACATAACAACAAGGGCCAAGTCAGCACGCCAAGCTGAGTCTGTAGGGTTGAAAAATCAGTTACGGGCATTAAGCCTCTCCAATCTATTGAAAAAAGTAGTTTTATATGTAAGTTAGTAAAACAAAAATCAGGCTAGTTGTGCGGTGGCTAATTCCCTACGAGCTAACTCTCCACGGGCTAACTTTTCACTGGTAGCATTGGGCCTGTTAGTTGAGCGCGAAGCGAATAGGCACTCTGACCTTATAATGACTCGCTAGCCTTTGCGCTGGCGCCGTAAATTGCCAGTTTTCAACTGCATCTAACGCGGCTTGATCTAACAGACTGAACCCTGAGCTTTTTACTAACGTCAGTGCCAGTTGCTCACCAAGTTCGTTAAACATCACTTCTATGGTTGCAGTTCCTTCTAGCCCTTTTTTACGCGCTATTTTTGGATAAGTCGGTTGCGGTGGCGTTGCAGCGAACAGCGGTTTTGCTAATTCCACTATGTTAGTTTGGGCACTGTCAGTTGTTACACTGGCCACATTTGGGGTCGCTTTTGCATCAACTTCGGCTGCGTTAGCGATTAAATCCATTTGTGCAGTTTGGGGTTCTGTTTGTTGTTCAACTTGTTCGAGTCGCTTATGTGCTAAAACGCTTGGATTTAAAGCACTTGAATTTAAAGCACTTGGTTCTAAAGCGTTCGTCGCTAAAGGGTCCGTATTCGGATGATTGTTAGCCGTGGGTTTTGTTGCTGAAGATTTTTTGGCGAGTTGGCTGTCAATTCGTTGATCAGCTTTAGTTTTCGGGATAACCGCCTTATCGACAGATTCTGCTGTTGATACTTTTTGCGCTGTACTGTTTTTTTGCACTGTACTGTTCACTGTTGCTACTTTGGCGTCTGTTTGCTTGATGGGCTCTGCACTCGTGTTGCTTGTAGCGCTAGTCGCGGTAGAAAAATTAAGGGTGACAGTATTTGCGCTGGGAGTGAGTGATGCTTGGTTTACGCTCGATGATTGGGCGCTTGGCTGCATAGTCATAGCGGGTTGGGAGGCGATAACACCCGTCTGGATGGCAACCGTTAACGCGCCAAAGGCAAGATATCGTTTTGGTGTCACAGCAACCTCTTTTTCCAATGAAAGCCATTTTCCTAATTAAGATATCTCAATATAAACAAGATCGCAAATGATAATGATTTGCATTTGATCTATTTTGTTGTCTCAGGTAGAGTGCCTGCAATAGCTCGAATGAGCGCTTAACAAAGCAGCTAAACCGACAATTTATCCTACTTTATGGGTACTGATTGCCTTGGGCTCGATCTGGAAGAGGCTCAATCTCGAAAGGGCCAAATCTGGAATGCAACATCTGTAACAGACTAAATCTCGAAAGGATTGGCGTCTGGAAGAGAGTCTAGGCTCAGTAATAAATTGTACGGAAACAGCTGAATATCACTTGAGGATGAAGAGATGAAAAAAAAGCCGTTAGTGATCGCCATGGCGATAGCACTGAGTGGTACGGCCCTAAGTTTTACGTTAGCGGCAGAGGAAAGTGTTAAGCCTGTTGTTCAACAGGATGCGGATAAAAAACTGGTCACAACAGAGTTTGATGAAGTATTAGTGAGTGCAACACGCATCAGTGAAAAAGCCTCCGAAACCAGCCGTAGCGTGGCAGTGGTGGATGAAGAGCAACTTACGGTCGCCCAAGCATCATCAGTTGCCAATGCCCTTAAAAATGAGGCGAATATTACGTTGACCAATGGCCCAAGAGCTTCGTCTCAAGGGGTTGAAATCCGTGGTTTAAGTGGCGATCGTGTGTTGCAAACAATTGACGGCGCAAGACAAAATACCAGCTCTGGTCACAGGGGTACCTACTTTATGGACCCAGAGTTGCTCAAATCCATCGAAGTGCTGCGCGGCCCTGCCAGTAGCTTGTGGGGCAGTGGTGCCCTCGGTGGCGTCGTAGCGCAGAATACTAAGTCGGCACAAGATTTTTTAGCACCAGACGAGACCTTTGGTGGCTATTTCAAACAAGGTTATGAGACCAATGGCTCCCGCACTAAAACCAGTGGCGCTATTTATGGTCAACAAGACAGCATCGATTGGTTACTCAATGGTTCCTATTACGATTCAAACAATATAAAAACCGGTAATGACGAAACTCTAAACAACAGTGCATCCCAAGGCAGCAGTGGTTTAGCTAAATTCGGTTGGCAAGCCGACGAGGCATCACGGTTAGAGTTATCTGCAAGAGCTAGCAAAAACAATGAATTAGTACCGAGCAATCCTTCTGCTGCTGTGAGTAGTTCAGTGCCTTTGGTGCGCCGCAAGACTGACGATCAAAACCTCACCCTAAACTATAGTCTCAATCCTGCTAATAACCCGTATCTGGATACTAAGATGCAAGTGTATTGGAACAGTACCGACTACGATGAAGACCGTATTTCGAAAGGTCAGCAAGACAGTACTGAGTTCAGCACTGTGGGGATTAACCTTAATAACAGTTCGCGTTTAGGCAATACTCTGTTGACCTACGGGGTCGATGGTTTTCGCGATACCATAGAAACGACACGTGATGATTCGGGCCAAGTGGGCCAGCGTCCAGAGAATATTGATGGCGAAACCACAGTATGGGGCGCTTTTACGCGGGCAGATATTGAGTTGACTCAGACGTTAAATCTTGATGCGGGTCTGCGTTATGACAGCTTTAAAAATGACAGTCATAATCTCAACTTATCCTCAGATGACAATGAGTTATCACCATCGCTTGGCTTGGTGTGGCAGACTCAGCCTTGGCTGACCTTAAGCGCCCGTTACGATCAAGCCTTCCGCGCACCTACGGTAGAGGAAATGTTTTCCAGCGGCACCCATTATTGTATCCCGCCAATCCCCGGATTTTTACCCCAAGGTTTATGTAACACCTTCGCGGTGAATTCGGATCTAAAAGCAGAGACTGCGCGCAATAAAGAAATCAAAGCGGACTTACGTTTCAGTGAGTTAGCGGGTGATGATGAACTGGCGCTAACGTTTAACGTTTTCCGTAACGATGTGGACGATTTTATCGTGCAGCAAGTGTCTAATCCTTGGCGTGGCATTCCTGGATTCGAGCAAACGACCTCATGGAATAACGTTGAAGATGCACGTTTAACAGGTTTTGAAATTAGCGGTCGTTACCGTATTGGCCAAACTCGTTTAGCGATGAATTACGGCCAAACCCATGGCGAAGATCGTCAAACGGGCGATGATATAGAAAATATACCTGCCAATAAGTTCAATGTCGATTTATCCCAAGGCATTATGGAAGGCGACATGAAACTGGGCACTCGCGTCACTTATGTGGCGACTCAGTCGAATACGCCTGATGGCTTTAAAGTGGCGAAATACGACGATTACACCCTATGGGATGTGTATGTTGCGTGGGAGCCGACTATGGGCGCGATGGCGGGTGTGAGAGTGGATTTCGCAATCGAAAATATCGGTGATGAGAAGTATCAACAAGCGTGGCAAACCTTGTATCAACCGGGTCGTAATATGAAGTTATCGGCGCGCTATATGTTCTAAGCCACTCAATAGTCACTACCGCTGGAGACAGTAAAATGAAGATGACACTCGATACCGAGCTCGATGTCGTGCCAGATTTAAACTCTGAGCAACGTCAGCTAAGTGAGCAACAGGCGCAATTGCGACAACGATTTGAGCAACAAGCTGATTTAATGCCGGCGCAGCTCGCCAGTGAATTAGGCATTGCCGAGCTTGAAGTGGTCGCTGCATTGCCGCCCGAACAAGTGGTGTTTGTTCCGTTAACTCAGCTCGATACCTTACTGCAAGCCTTACCCAAATGGGGAAAGTTAACCACTATTGTGATGTTATCTGGCAGCGTATTTGAATTTAAAGGGGATTTCCCCGAGGGAAAATACGCCCACGGTTATTACAACCTCTACAGCAAGGGTGACGGTTTGCATGGTCATCTCAAATTAGATGCCATGAGTGGTATCGCCTTGATCAGCAGACCTTTTAGAGGCAGCGAGAGCCATTCGATTAACTTTTTCGGCAGTGAAGGTGAGGTAGTGTTCAAAGTGTATTTAGGCCGTGATAAACAAAGAGCACTGTTTCCTGAGCAAGTTCGCCAATTTAAAGCGCTCGCGACTGCCTTTGCCTCGGTGCAATCACACCTCTGAATTGAGCATTAACAAAAGTATTAAGGAAAACAGTAAATGAAGTCTGAAATTACCGAACAAGAACAGCGTTTAAGAGACAAACTCTTACCCGAAATCGAAGCCTTTAAACAGCAGCGCGAAACTCTGCAACTGGCCACCATTGGTACAGATGGCCAGCCGAATGCGAGCTATGCGCCCTTCGCTCTGGCTGATGATGGTTTTTATATTTTGGTGAGTGACTTAGCCCGTCACGGTCATAATTTAAAGCACTCATCTAAGATCTCTGTGATGTTAGTTGAAGACGAAACTGCGGCCAAATCGGTTTTTGCCCGCAAGCGTTTAACCTTCGATGCGATTGCCGAGGCAGTGCCTCGCGATACGCCCGCCTTCAGTAAAGGTGTTGGTGTGCTATCGGCACGTTTTGGCGAAATGTCCGATAACCTTGCGGCATTAACCGATTTTAACTTATACAAGCTCGCGCCCCATCAAGGTCTTTACGTGAAAGGTTTTGGCCAAGCATTTAGCCTTAGCGGCGCAGAGTTGTTAGATGTGGATTGGAAACGCGATGGCCACCACGGCACGCCAAAAACGCCGGAAAACAAGCAAGTCGCTTAAGCCGCGCTAAGCGATGGCAATAAAACAAACCCGCACTCGCTGCGGGTTTGTTTTATGCTTTTCTTTTGAGTAAAACCACACAGCCCTTGAATTCCACTGCAAGAGGTAGCATCTCACTTATATGCTTTAAGTCATGCTGCGCGGTTAACGGCTGCAGATGATCCCATTCATGCTGATGTTATATTTGAATTGCCTTACCTACCTCAAGGATGCCACCCGTGACCGAGCCGACAGCTGAACTCGCCAAATCTTCTGAACCCATTAAAGCGGGGGCTGAGCCATTGCCCGAAAAGTTAATTCCAGTCATGCCTACAACAAGCGCTGATGCATCAAAGGCTAAATGGACCTCGGCGCAGCAAAGATCGGTATTGCCTTGGATTATGGGTTTTCTTAAACCCTACAAACTGAAAGTTGTCGCGGCGATTATCTGCTTGATGATAGGGTCGCTCGCTTGGTTATCATTGGGCCAAGGTGTGCGCTTGATGGTCGATGAAGGCTTTGTAAGGGATAATGCGCAGCGGCTGAATGAAATCATACTGTTAGTGCTCGGAATTACCGCCGTCAGTGGCACAGCGGTGTTTTGCCGCTTCTACTTGATGACTTGGCTTGGCGAGCGGGTCAGCGCCGATATTCGTCTAACGGTTTACAATCAACTGCTTAAACTCTCTCCCGCCTTTTACGCTAAGGTACGCACTGGTGAAGTTATCTCCCGTTTTACCGCCGATTCTACTTTGCTACAAACTGTGGTGGGTTCGAGTCTGTCCATGGCGCTGCGCTCTAGCGTAACTGTTCTTGGTGGTTTAGTCATGATGGGTATCACTAGCGTTAAGATGACATTGCTGGTGTTGTTGGCTGTGCCCTTAGTGTTAGGGCCGGTGATCTTTTTCGGCCGTAAAGTCCGTACGCTGGCGCGAGAAAGCCAAGATAGGGTTGCCGATCTCGGCGCTTATGTTGATGAAACGCTTCATGAAATCCATACGGTGCAAGCCTATGGGCATGAAGATAAAGACCGTAGCTTGTTCAATCGCCGCGTCGAAGATGTCATGTCTGCGGCCAGTGGCCGGATCCGTTACCGTGCCTTGCTGATCTCAACTGTGATGTTTTTAAGTATCGCCGCGATTGCTATGGTGACTTGGGTTGGTGCCCACGATGTGATGGTGGGTAAGATGACGGGCGGTGAGTTATCTGCCTTTATGTTTTACGCTGTGATGGTCGCGGGCGCAGTGGCGACGATTAGCGAAGTGATAGGCGAAATTCAGCGGGCTTCTGGCGCCGCCGAACGTTTAATCGAACTGGCTGAAACACAAGTGGATATTCCCGTTGCAACTCATCCTGTGACTTTGCCCGCCAAGGTCAGTGGCGAGTTAATGATTGAAGGGCTCAATTTTGCCTATCCAGAGCATGATGCCTTAGTGCTAAAACAGCTCAATATGGCTATTGCCGCGGGTGAGCGGGTTGCCTTAGTCGGGCCAAGTGGCGCGGGTAAAAGTACCTTGTTCCAGTTATTGCAACGCTTTTATGTGCCTAGCGCTGGCAGTATTCGACTGGAAGGTATTGATATTGCCAATCTTCTTCCGCAGGAGTTGCGGTCGCAGTTTGCTCTAGTGCCGCAGGACTCGGTGATTTTTGCGACTAGCGTACTTGAAAACGTGCGTTATGGTCGAGTCGATGCCACCGAGCAAGAAGTGATAGATGCCTGTATTGCGGCCCGTGCCCACGAGTTTATTAGCGAGTTTACTGAAGGTTATCAAACCTATTTAGGTGAGCGTGGTGTGCGGCTTTCTGGTGGACAAAAGCAACGTATTGCCATTGCGCGGGCGATTTTAGCCAACAGACCGATATTGTTACTCGATGAAGCAACCAGCGCTTTAGATGCGGTAAGCGAGCAGAAAGTGAAGCAAGCGCTGGATGTATTGATGGCGGGTAAAACGACTTTGATTATTGCTCACCGTTTATCGACGGTAATCAATGCCGATAGGATTTTTGTGTTTGATAAGGGCGAGATTGTCGCCAGCGGTCGCCACCAAGAGCTGATGCAATCTAATGCGTTATATCGTGAATTTGCCAGTCTGCAATTGTTAACCGAAGAGGCCAATGCCAGCGCCTTGAATGAGACCATTTAGGTAAAATAAAACCCAGTTGCTAGCTGAAACGCTCAGGCTAGCTTACTGGGTCTTTTATTGTGTTTTTGTTTCTTAGCTTTGCCTTTAAATGCGTTTTTTAAGCTTTATCTTTTAGCTCGCGGCGCAGAATTTTGCCGACGGTACTTTTAGGTAATTGCGCCATAAATTCAATGACTTTTGGCAATTTATAGGCGGTTAACTGCTCGCGGCAATAGGTTAGAATGGCCTCTTTAGCCTGTTGATGATCTTGGCTATCATCCTTAAGCACGATAAAGGCTTTAACCGCTTCGCCCGAGTGTTCATCTTTTACTCCCACCACGGCGCATTCGATCACATTAGGGTGGCTCGCTAGGACGTTTTCCACTTCGTTGGGATAGACATTAAAACCTGAGACTATGATCATATCTTTTTTACGATCAACTATTTGGTGGAAACCTTCCGCTGTTGCTATGGCAATATCCCCAGTTTTGAAGAAGCCATCTTGAGTCATAGCATTGGCGGTTTCCTGCGGATTATTCCAATATCCCCGCATGACTTGTGGGCCGCCTGCAGCTAATTCTCCGGCCGTACCTAAGGGCACTTCAATGTCGTTTTCATCTAAGAGTTTAACCTCAGTGCCAATCACAGGTTTACCAATAGTGCCTAGTTTTTGATAACCGGGTGCATTGAGTGAAATCACCGGCGAAGTTTCAGATAGCCCATAACCTTCACTGATCATGTTGCCTGTCGTCTGTTGCCAAATGTTGGCCGCCGCGGCCGTCAGTGCTGTGCCGCCCGAGATGGTGATTTTTAAATGGCTAAAGTCGAGTGCTTTAAACTCGGGTTGATGGCATAGGGCGACAAACAGAGTATTGAGTCCTGCAAATCCAGTGAAGGGATATTTGGCGAGTGTCTTAATTAAGCCGCTAATATCCCGTGGATTTGGAATTAATACCGAGCAGCCGCCACACTCGAAATACAGCACTAAGTTCACCATAAATGCATAAATATGGTAAATCGGTAGCGGTGCAACGAAGATATCTTCCCCTTCGGTGATCACGCTCGCGATGCGGGATTTTACCTGCGCCGCATTAGCGAGCATATTGCCGTGGGTCAACATGGCACCTTTAGATAATCCAGTGGTGCCGCCCGTATATTGCAACGCCGAGAGGTCGTCGAGATTTGAGATAAATCGGCTAAAGGGGAGTTCTGCGCCTTGTTTTAAAATTTGGCAAAACTCCACATTCTTCAGGCCTGTCTTAGGCTGTACGTGCGGATCGATCAAATCTAAAGGGTGGGTTGAAATGACATATTCTATTTTGGTGCTGTCGATGACTTTGGCTAAGGTCGGTAATAGATCGGATAACACCACGATCGCTTTGGCACCAGAATCATTGAACTGATGGATGAGCTCACGCTCGGTATACAGGGGATTAGTGTTAACTAAGATAAGCCCAGCCCTGATTGCGCCGTAGGCCGCGATGACAAATTGGGTGATATTAGGCAATTGAATGGCGATGCGATCGCCCGGTTTGAGTGTGGTCTTATTCTGTAAATAGGCGGCAAAGTAACGAGAATCGCGTTCTATCTCGTTAAAACTGCTGGTTTTACCGAGACAGGCATAGGCGGGTTTATCACCGTAACGCAGGCTAGTTTTCTCGATCAGATCGACCAGTGATGAGTAGTTTAGTTTGAGTTGAGAGTCTTGATCGTATGCCATGCTGAACTACCTCAAAGATGATGTTTATTAGTTGTTATTATTTTGGAGTTAAACAGGTGTTTAGATTAGAGGGTGTTAGCACTAGAGGTCAATGCTTATCGCGAAAAACATCTTTATGCCAATAACGGTATCTTTATGTAACAAATAGTATTTTTACTCTAAAGCTGAGTGCTTAACTATAGCTTAGTTATCTTAGAAGCTTAGTTAACTAATGAACCACAAAACCTAAATAAGAGTTGAAGGAAAGATAATTTAAAATTTGTAACCGTTATGTTTCTAAGGATTGAGATTAAATGTGCTCAATTTGCTTTGTCTATGCGCCGTTTAACGGGGAAATTTTCAGCTTTGTAGGCGTTTAAGGTTTAATTCCGATGTATGAGACGTTAAAGATCTGGTTGTCTTTGGGGATGAATATCTGCCTTTAACCGGCGCTTGAGTTGATTCCTCAAGCGCCGATTGGCTAGTTAATTTGATGATGACCAATGTTACGGTAACTCATATTAAGCGCTAAAAGCTTAGTGCTAAGGACTGAAGAATCCGGTTTCTTGGCTCACTTGTTGTGTTGGCTGTTTAACATCCGTCACCGAGAATTGGATAATTTTGCGCCCCGAGGGGATGGCATCCTTATCGGCTAATACTGTGACGGGATAGTCCACTTGTTCACCCGCTGCCAAGGTAATAATAGGATCGGCAATCAAGCTAAAGGGCATTTCACTGTCGACGGCGAGTTGATATTGCTTAGTATCTTGTGTCTTGTTGCGGATCTTCAGCTGATAGGTATTTTCAACTTTATTATCCGAGGTTTCACGGTACAAGCTTTGACGATCACGGATCACGTTAAGCTGGATCTCGCTGCGGCTATTTAAGTCTAACCCTATGACGATAAACATGATAATGACCGCTGCACCGTAGCCTAAGAAACGCGGCGAGCGCCAATAGGAGTAATTCACTCCCTTAAGATCATTTTCACTCATATAGCCGATAAGATTCTGCTTGTAATCGAACTTCAACATAGTCTCATTACAGGCATCGACACAGGCGCCACAGTTAATGCACTCATATTGCAAGCCGTTACGAATATCTATCCCTGTCGGGCAAACTTCGACACACAAATTACAGTCAACACAGTCACCTAAAGTATGGTTATCTTGATTGTTCTCTTGTTTACGTTTGCGAGGGCCACGGGCTTCACCGCGCTGTGCATCATAGGTCACGGTTTTAGTGTTGGCATCGAACATCACAGCTTGGAAACGTGAATAGGGGCAGCAATGTAAGCACATTTGCTCGCGCATCCAGCCCGCATTGAGATAAGTACAAATGGCGAAAAACCACACCCAGCTTGTCACCCAGAAGCTGGCATTACCCGTCAAGATGTCCACATAAAGTTCGCGGGCGGGAATAAAATAACCGATAAAACCACAGCCAGTGAGCAGAGCTGTTAGACCCCAAAGTAAGTGTTTTGCACTTCTTTTACCGATTTTACTGCTAGACCAAGGGGCTTTGTCGAGCTGCTTACGTTTATTACTGCTGCCTTCGATGCGCGTTTCTATCCACACATAGATAAAGGTCCACGCCGTTTGTGGGCAAAGGTAACCGCACCAAACACGGCCCCAAAATACGGTAATGAAAAACAGACCGAAGGCGGCGGCGATAAAAATCCATGCCAGCAAGGTAAAGTCCTGTGGCCAGAGCGTGATACCAAAGAAAAAAAACTGTTGTTGGCTGATATCTAACAGTATTGCTTGGCGGCCATCAATAGAGATAAACGGCAGGGCGAAAAACATCACGATCAATAGGCTATTCATCATGGTTCGCAGGCGCTGAAAATCACCTTTTTGCTCACGAAAATGGATATTGCCAGAGGGGAGACGGCTTTTTGCTGCGGTTTCAGTAGAGAGGTTTTTAACCGGAATGTGTAGCTCTACTGAGGCAGGTTTCGCGCCCACACTCTTATTTACACTTGGAGAATTTGGGGTAACTTCGCTCTTGGGCATAAAGGGTCCTAACGGCTTAAATAAGATTCGCCTCCCTATAGCAAGCGCTAGGCCAAGTTTTAATTGGCTCAACATCATGATATTTATAATTATTTTTTGATTGGAACTAGATGGAGAACACGATATATCACACATTGGCGATATATCGCGTTTTTAGTGTGCTCGTTTTGAATTAGATTTCACTCGATTGACGCTGGATCCCCAGTTTTTTCATTCGCGATCTCAGTGTACTTGCGGGCACACCGAGGACATTCGCTGCGCCGAGTGGGCCGGATATGCGCCAGTTTAAGCGCTTAAGGGTTTGTTCTATATGCAGCGCTTCCGCTTCTGCTAAGGTTTGCCCTTGGGTTTGAGCTAAGGGATTATTGCTCGGCATAGCGTGGATCTGCAGAATATCTCCTTGGGATAGAATGGCTTCGCGTTCGAGGATATTTTGCAGTTCGCGCACATTGCCCGGCCAAGTATAAGCCATGAGTTTTTGTAGCCCTTTTTGGCTCACTCCACGAATTTTTTTACCTAGCTTACGATTCAAGTTGTGCAGAATATGGCTGACGAGTTCGGGAATATCTTCGATTCTTGCGCGCAGTGGTGGTACTTGAATAGGGAATACATTCAAACGGTAATAGAGATCCATCCTAAATAATCCCTGTTCGACTCGCTTGAGTAAATCGTGGTGACTGGCGGCGACTAAGCGAATATCCACTTGAATGGTTTCGCTGCCACCGAGACGTTCGAAGGATTGTTCTTGGATGACTCGCAGTAGCTTTGATTGGGCTTCTAAACTGAGTTCAGCGACTTCGTCGAGGAACAGTGTGCCTTGATGAGCAAGTTCGAAGCGACCTTTACGGCGGCTTGTGGCGCCAGTAAATGCCCCCTTCTCGTGACCAAAGAGTTCACTTTCTAGTAAAGATGCCGAAAACGCGGCACAGTTGACACTGATCATGGGTTTATCTTTGCGGCGACTGAGCTGATGTAAGTTACGGGCAACGAGTTCTTTTCCTGTGCCATTTTCACCACAAATGAGCACAGTACTGTCGGTATTGGCCACCATGTGCAATTGCTGGATCATATGGCGGATCACTGTACTGGCACCCGAAATATCCACATCACCCGTTTTGTCTGCCAACTCTGCCTGTAGATAATGATTTTCAGAGGCGAGTCGCTCCGAGAGTGCTTGTACTTGGGCTAGGGCTTGGCGTAATGACTGCTCTGTTTGTTTTTGAATACTAATGTCACGAAATATCGCGACTACGCCAATCAGTTGATTGTCACGGTAAACAGGGGTGGAACTGTAATGAACGGGGAAGCTACTGCCATCTTTACGCCAAAATACATCGTGGGTGATTTCTCGGGTGATCCCATCCTTTAAGGTGTTGTAAATTGGACAATCCTCTTGGGGATAATGACTGCCATCTGCATGGCTGTGATGATGGCAGTTATGGATGTTTTTACCGAGTAGCTCTTCATTCTTCCAACCCGTCATGCGTTCGGCTGCCGGATTGATAAACACCGCATTACCGCTTAAATCAAATCCATAAATACCTTCGCCGACAGCGTTGAGCAATAACTGGTTTTCCGGTAAGAAATGCTTATCTATCGATTTTTCATTATTGACTGAAATCTTATTGGTCATCTGTCTTACTCTGGTTTTGGCGGTATTTTCTGAGTATACCTTAAGTACTGTGACGCGATATATCGTGTTTTTGATTATGCCCTTTAAGCATTTTTTCTTTGGTGATTTTTCTGTTCACACTTTTTGCCGTTCGAGTACATTTTACTTGGTGCCATACTCTAAAAAATATTTTCATCTAAGAAATTGATATAAAAGATAAATGACTAATATTCATTCAAAAGTCTGATTTAACATTGGATATTGTTTAATTTGTGTTATAAAAATGTTTGTGTAATGTGATTTTGTGTTGGCCGTGGTAGCAAGGTTTAGGGACGAGAATCGCACAAAGCAGGTCAGGTATTCTAAAAATAATAAGCAGTTGGGATGAATATGATGACCTCAAAGAAGCAGAAGTTTGGATTAAGTGCAGTGAGTTTGGCGATTACTCTAGCCTTGTCTGGTAGTTTAATCAGTCCGCAGGCAATAGCAGAAGAAGATGAGACGGCTGTTAAAAATGAGAACGTTGAAAAAATTGCAGTTGTAGGGTCCCGTGCTGCGCCACGCTCAATCGGCGATTCCCCCGTTCCTATTGATATTATTAGTAGTGACGACCTTAAAAAAAATGGTTCGACTGACATGATTGATATGTTAGTGACTTCGGTGCCATCGTTTAACTCACGCGCTCAACCCATTAGTGATGCAGCAACCTTAGTTCGTCCCGTTAATTTACGGGGTTTGCCATCAGACAGCACGCTAGTGCTAGTCAACGGTAAGCGTCGTCACCGTGCATCTGTGATTGCGTTCCAAGGTGGTGGTATTAACGATGGCGCTCAAGGTCCTGATATCTCAGTTATTCCTGGTTCTGCATTAAAGCAAGTTGAAGTATTGCGCGACGGCGCTGCGGCGCAGTATGGGTCGGATGCGATTGCCGGAGTCATGAACTTTGTTTTAAAAGATAATTCCGAGGGTGGTTCCATCACTGTGACCCAAGGAGAATATTACGAGGGTGATGGTGCTACGACTACGGTCGAAGGTGATGTCGGTTTACCTGTGACTGAAAATGGCTTCGTCAATTTAAGCTTCCAGTATAAAAATGCTGACTCCACTAGCCGAAGTGTGCAGCGTCCTGATGCGGCTAACTTAGCCGAGCAGGGTAATACCGCGATCAATGACCCCGCTCAAGTGTGGGGTAATCCTGAAATTAATGATGACTATTCAGTGTTCATCAACTCAGGCTTAGACATTAATGCCAACATGCATGCTTATGCCTTTGGTAATCTGTCTTCCCGCGATGCCGTGGGAGGCTTCTATTATCGTTACCCGCAAAATCGTAGCAATGTGTATTCCAATGATGGTGGTCAGAATTTACTTGTGGGCGCTGTAAATGGTGATCCATCAACATGTGGACTCGTACCTATCCCTAAAAATGCTGATGGAAGTGACGGCAACGTACTCGACACTGATGCATACAAGGCGATGGTTGCCGACCCAAATTGCTTTGCTATGAACCAGATATTTCCAGGTGGCTATACGCCACAGTTCACCGGCACCATTGAAGATATGTCCTTCTTCGCAGGTGTAAAAGGCGATATCGGTGAATGGAATTATGATTTCAGTGCTGGTACTGGGGCGAACAAAGCCAGTTTTGGTCTTAAAAATTCGTTGAATCCATCACTGGGATTAGATACCCCGACGGATTTTGATACGGGGGCTTATGAGCAAGTTGAAACTACCGTTAACCTCGATTTCTCGCGCTTCATAACCTTAGGAGGCATTGAAGACATTAGTTTTGCTTCTGGTTTTGAATGGCGAAATGAGTCGTTTGAGATTTCTCAAGGTGATGAAGCCTCGTGGATTGCTGGCCCTTATGCTAGCCAAGGTTTCAACATTGGTGCGCACGGTTTTAAAGGCTTTGGCCCAGAGTCTGCGGGTAAAAACTCACGTCATAACATAGGTATTTATACTGATTTAGAAGCTTATTTAAGTGATGACTGGTTACTCGGTTTAGCACTGCGCTACGAAGACTTTTCAACCTTTGGTGATACGTTAAATTACAAATTGACGTTGCAGTATTCTGCAACGGATGAATTGTCGTTCCGCGCCTCACACAGCACCGGCTTTCGTGCTCCAACGGTTGGCCAAGAAAACGTGGTGAATACCCAGACATCGATCATCGATGGTGAATTGATCCAGACCTTTATTGCCCCCCCAACCGATCCGCTTGCGGCATTTTATGGTGGTGAAGTGTTAAAGCCAGAAGAGTCGATTAGTTATGCGATTGGGGCTGTATATGAGTACGAAAGCTTCTTCTTAACGGTCGATTACTACAACATTGGCGTAGAGGGCCGTATTGCACAGTCGAGTAAGATTGATGTTGAGGCTAAAGATTATGATGCCTTACGTGCCGCTGGGGTTGAGTTCCCTGAGTTAATCCAAGGTGTGAGCTATTACACCAATGACTTTGATACTACGACTCAAGGTATCGATATCGTCGCCTCCTATGATGCGGAAATTCTATCGGGTAATGCTAAGTTCAGTCTTGCCTATGGTTGGACCGATACCAGCGTTGATAAGTTTGATCTTAAAACGACCGATGCGGGTAAAGTTCGTCGATTAGAAGATGGTATCCCCGCACATCGTGCCACCTTAACTTGGGCACAGTCATGGGACAAGTTAACCCTGTCACTGCGTGGTAACTATTTTGGTGAGTACTATGCGACTCATGCTGACGATACCTCTGATTGGGGCTCTGAAATGGCTGATGCTGCGGTGACCGTCGATCTTGAAATGAGCTATCAATTACTTGATGGCTTAACGCTGGCTGTGGGGGCTAATAATCTATTTGATCAAGAAGCGCAAAAGCTGAAAGAAGGGACCTTGGGTGAACTCGGTGGCGTTTATTATGAAAGTGGGCCATTCGATTACAACGGCGGTTTCTACTATGGTCGAGTGAATTACCGTTTTTAATGAGTAAGCCAATTTATAGAAGCGATTTCTAACCCACCTTTCAAGAAATTTGGCTTTTATAAATAGAAGTGAAGTAAGCAAAAAGGCTGCAATGCAGCCTTTTTTATTCGTATTTGACTCGTCCTAAATATGGTTTAGTGCTTAGTTACGATTCGTTTGCGCGGCAACTAAACCATTTAACACATCACTCATACTGAGTTTTGACGGCAAGAGAATTCCATTGGGGGCGCTTGGACCATAAATTTTATTGTAGGGCGTGCCGGGCACTCCTTCGTGGCGCATATAGGTTTCAATCGTTTTATTCGCCTCACTCCAGTTACCTTGCATCAGAATGATATTGTCGGCCATCAAGGCATTTACAATTTGCTCCCTGTGGGTGACTTCCGCTTTATTCGTTTGGCAGATGGTGCACCAATCAGAGGTAATATCGACAAAGACGGTATAGCCTTGGGCAACCAGAGGCGCGATTTTCTCTGGGGCTAAGGTGTGCCATTGTAGTTTTTGATAGGCTTGGTAATCCTCGCTTTTGTGCACAAATCCAATAATAGCACTGAGCCCTAAGGCGAAAAATCCCAGCACAAAAATCACCGTCAGCGGTATGGTTTTACCTTTTTGTCTTTGCCAAAGCAGTAATAAGATCGCACCTATTAATAGGCAAAGAATAAAAATACTGATCAGCGTTATAGTGTTCATAAAATTTCCTGATTGAGAATCGCCTTTGTGATAATAGCGATGAAGGCTTAGGTATTAAGGTTTGGCTATAAAGACTTAGGTTAGCGCTAATCTTAGCGGTTAACGGCTTAAATCAGTGTGAATTTATGGGATTATCGCATTTGGGGTTCTCTTAAATGACTGTTCATTTATTGAAAATGGATTTATTAGCGTTAACGCCTTGATGACGCGATGTTAGAATAGCAAGCAAGTTTAAGGCCCAGCAGTGGGCTTTTTTATTCGGCGAAAGGTGTCATCAATGAGTTGGAGTACTTGGTTAGGTTTATTGGCTATTTGTTGTTTGGGGGCTATGTCGCCGGGCCCAAGTTTGACTATGGTAGTACGTCATACTTTAGGTGGTGGGCGGGGGAAGGGTATCGTCTGTGCTTGGGCACACTCGATAGGGATTGGGATCTATGCGCTGGTGACGTTACTGGGCTTAGCCGTAGTTCTTAAAAAGGCGCCCTTAGTCTTTAATGGCATTGCGATTCTCGGTGCCTTATACCTTGCTTGGATGGGAGTTCAAGCGCTGCGTTCTAATGGAGGTATGCAAGCTAAATTGGCTGCAGGGGAGGCGACAGATACCTTAACCGCAGCCCGTGATGGTATCGCTATTTCTTTATTCAACCCTAAGATAATGCTATTTTTTCTTGCGTTATTCAGCCAATTTGTGATGGTCGCCGACAGCATGACGGCTAAAGCATTAATTGTTTTTACACCGTTAGTGGTCGATGGTCTTTGGTACACCTTGATAGCCTTATTGCTATCCCACTCGAGTGTGTTGCCTAAGTTGAGAGAAAAAGCGGGGTTAATTGATAAGTTATCCGGCGTAGTATTGATATTGCTGGCGATCCGTGTGGTGTACACGCTTTAGTTATCTATCTAAAATTATTGGTTTTAAATAACAAACACGCCATCAATCGATGGCGTGTTTGTTTATGGCTATGCATTTAAATCAAGGCGTGATTAGCCTTTAAACATTTGCACAGAATTATCAGCTTCTTCTGCCACACTTTCTTGGATAATGGGTGGGTTGGCAATGTGGTCGTCTAAGTTGTCACTCAGCATTTCTTTGAATTCACTGCTAAACCATTCTAATGCGCTCTCTTTTTCTGCACCGAGATCCGCTGATTTAATCGCGGCTTCGAAGGCATTAAAACGTGCTGCGGCAAAACGGAGTGCTGTGCCAACTTTACCTACATCTGCTTCTTGTTGGCTTAGCTGATTGGCTAAGGCAATAAACTGATCGGCAAGTTCGTAAATGGTGGTGCTGCTCGTGTCGGTCATGGCGTTCACTCTAAAAAAGTAACAGATTAAAGTTCGATTCTAACTTAATTGGTGTAAGAAGGAATCGTCAGGCATTAACTATTGGGATCTGTGTCGGTAATGACGACTCCTGTGTGGGAGTCATAATTAATCGACAGTTTATCGTTTGTTCGATACAAATAAGTGCACTGGCCAGGATCGGTATAACTGGCTTTATAGTCGGTTTCAGTCGCATCAATATTCAAGCGCGAGACACTCGGCTGGGCATTTTGAAATAATACTTCCCATACCGATATACAGTCTTCAACATTATCGAGTGCCGGAGAGGCCTCATTGCCATGGATATAGTGTTGTGCTGGCCAACCGAAGGCGTTGAAATCTATTTGTTCGGATTGTGCCGTACCAAATACGGGTAAATCCTCTTTTGGACCTGAGCCCACTTTTACAGCCCATACGGAACGTGCCAGATTGATGGCTGATTTAAAGCTTCCGCCTGCCGCTTTAACGGTTGCAATTTGCGCATCTTGTTGCACATTGATAAATTTTGGCAGGGCCACTACGGCTAAAATACCGAGCACTATGATGACCACCACAAGTTCAATTAAGGTGAAACCCGTTTGATGTCTTTGAATTGATTTATCAGAATGTTGGATCATCATTACGTATCAGAGTGTGCGAGAATGGGCGCACTATATCACTTAATTTCGAATGTTTTAAATTGAAAGTCTTAACGTGAGACCTAGCAGGTTTAGTGGTATTACTTAGCGGCAGGTAAGGTCTGTAAACTTGCCATACTACTACAGGACTTTTAAGCTAACCCGATTATAGAATTGAGGAAGTAAAATAGTGACTCAGGCGACATGGCAAACATTTATCGATGAGCAAAGAGCTTTGCCTTATTTTCAGCAACTAAGCGCATTTGTTGATAATGAACGCAGGGCTGGGAAAGTGGTTTATCCATCTGAGGCTGATGTTTTCAATGCTTTTAGTATGACGCCCCTTGAACAAGTCAGAGTGGTTTTGATTGGCCAAGATCCCTATCACGGCCCAGATCAAGCCCATGGTTTATGTTTTTCGGTTAAACGCGGGATAAAACCACCGCCATCTTTAGCCAATATGTACAAAGAATTAGCGACGGATATTGAAGGTTTTGTTGTGCCATCCCATGGTGATTTATCTGCATGGGCGGAGCAGGGGATACTGATGCTCAATACTGTGCTGACCGTTGAGCAAGGCAAGGCGCATTCCCATGCCAAAGCCGGGTGGGAAGTCTTTACGACTGCGGTGCTGGAATTATTAAATCGGCAGACCCAGCCGATTATTTTCGTGCTTTGGGGCAGTCATGCCATTAAAAAGGGCCAAGTCGTTAACGCACCGCAACATCAAGTGCTCACAGGACCACATCCTTCACCTTTATCGGCTTATCGCGGTTTTTTTGGTTGTGGGCATTTCTCTCAAGTGAATCAATTATTGCTTGAGCGAGGCGAAACGCTGATCCTTTGGCAGGTTTGATTTTAGGATTGCGGTTAAAGCAATAAAAAAGGTCTTACTGAGTAAGACCTTTATTTTTTTGGGGCGAAACTACATTAGTTAGCAATCAGTGGTTTCTGTCGACCGAAATCTTAGCTAGCGTTACTAAGGCTTGCTTATAGTCGCTATCGGGTAAAGCAGATAATGCCGCGATGGCTTTCTCTGATTCTTCAATTGCTTTTTGTTGGGTGTAGTTTAACGCGCCGCAATGGTGCAGTGCTGCTACGATTTTATCTATGGCCTGAGTACCATCACCTTGCTCAATTGCTTGACGTATGAGCTGTTTCTCTTCGTCTGTGCCATGGGCAATGGCATAGATGAGTGGCAGAGTCGGTTTACCTTCGGCAAGGTCATCGCCAATATTCTTTCCTAGCTCGTCACTGTCGGCGGTATAGTCGAGTAAGTCGTCGGTGAGCTGAAAGGCGGTGCCGAGATACTTACCATAGTTGCCTAAGGCGGTTTCTTGCTCAGGCGTTGCACCTGCTAGCACGCCCGCGAGTAGCGTAGCGGCTTCAAATAACTTGGCTGTTTTGCAATAAATGACCCGCATATAGCTTTCTTCAGTGGTGTCTGGGTCATTGCAATTCATCAGCTGTAAGACTTCGCCCTCGGCCAACACGTTAGTCGTATCAGCTAACACTCTGAGCACTTTCATGTTGTCAAGTTCGGTCATCATCTGGAATGAGCGGGTATAAAGGAAATCCCCGACTAGCACACTGGCACTATTGCCAAACAGTGCATTGGCGGTTTCTCGTCCGCGGCGTAACGTCGATTCATCAACGACATCATCATGGAGCAATGAGGCTGTATGGATAAACTCAATAATCGCCGCTAGCTTAAGATGTGCTTCGCCTTCGTAGCTCACCGCACGTGCGGCTAAAACCGACAGCAGAGGACGAAGACGTTTACCACCACCATTAATAATGTAAAAACCTAATTGATTAATTAGGGCGACATCTGATTCAAGCTGTTTATATATCAGCTGATTGACTGCTTGCATATCAGTGTCAGCCAGTTGACGAATAGCGTTTAAATCCATAATAGACTCTGGTTGTGGGGTCATTACGTACCCGGCCCCTGTTTAGGCTCACGTGTTATAATGAAATGAATTTTACCTAAAATTCTGACATATGACAGCACTAGCTCAACTAATGTGAGAGTTAATCCGGTCTTTTTTTATTCTTTCTTAATTAGGGCTTGCCAGAGTTGGATTCTTCGCGTAAACTCCGCGCCCATTGTCAATAAAGTTTTTGTAGCACCCTGCCTCATCCAAGAATGAGCCCGCGTGTTAGGAATTGGAGTAAAATAGCTATGTACGCTGTTTTTCAAAGTGGTGGTAAACAACACCGTGTAGCTGAAGGCCACACAGTACGTTTAGAAAAGTTAGAAGTTGCAACTGGCGAAACTATCGAGTTCGATCAAGTTCTTTTGATCGCTGATGGCGAAACAGTGCATGTTGGTGCTCCTTTAGTGGCTGGCGGTAAAGTCGTTGCTGAAGTTGTAAGTCACGGTCGTGGCGATAAAGTTACTATCGTTAAGTTCCGTCGTCGTAAGCACCACGACAAGAAAATGGGCCACCGTCAGTGGTTCACTGAAGTTAAAATT
Organism: Shewanella sp. ISTPL2; assembly: GCF_013283205.1. Classification (NCBI taxonomy): domain Bacteria; kingdom Pseudomonadati; phylum Pseudomonadota; class Gammaproteobacteria; order Alteromonadales; family Shewanellaceae; genus Shewanella; species Shewanella sp. ISTPL2. The sequence goes on from NZ_JAAPAV010000001.1 coordinate 2,350,865, forward strand.
ACTGCTATCAACGCATAATAGGAGTCTAACTCATGGCACATAAAAAAGCTGGCGGTTCTACTCGTAACGGCCGCGATTCAGAAAGTAAACGTCTAGGTGTTAAGCGCTTTGGCGGTGAATCAGTTCTAGCTGGTAACATTATTGTTCGTCAACGTGGTACTAAATTCCACGCTGGTGTAAACGTAGGTATTGGTCGTGACCATACTCTGTTTGCTCTGACTGACGGTAAAGTTAAATTCGAAGTTAAAGGCGCTAATAACCGTAAGTTTATTAGCATCGAAGCTTAACTTTCGAACCTAGCTTATACTGTTAAAGCCCCGCCATTGGTGGGGCTTTCTGTTTTTTGTGCTTCTATTTACGCCGTGTAGATGCTTGAGTTGGTAAATGATTACCAAGAATGAGCATTGACAGGTAAGATTGGGAGCAAAGTATCTCGAGTTTTTTGGCGACCAATGAAGTTAGACGGTATAATTGCTTCATTCAGTGGTGCCAGGAGTAAGTATGAAGTTTGTCGATGAGGCAGTAATTAGGGTCGAAGCAGGCGACGGCGGTAGCGGTTGTGTTAGCTTTAGGCGCGAAAAGTATGTACCTGATGGTGGTCCTGATGGTGGTGATGGTGGCGACGGTGGCAGTGTTTTCCTGCAAGCTGACGAAAACTTCAACACTTTGATCGAGTTCCGTTTTGAACGTTTTCACATGGCTGAACGTGGCGAAAATGGTCGTGGCCGTGATTGTACTGGTCATAGCGGTAAAGATCTGATCTTAAAAGTTCCTGTTGGTACTCGCGCGGTCGATCATGATACTGAAGAAGTCCTTGGGGATTTAACAACCCACGGTCAAAAGCTATTGGTTGCCAAAGGTGGTTTCCATGGTTTAGGTAACACTCGTTTTAAGAGCAGTACTAACCGTGCCCCACGTCAAAAGACGTTAGGCACACCCGGTGAAGTTCGTAGCCTTAAATTAGAGTTGTTACTGCTGGCTGACGTTGGTTTGCTTGGCATGCCTAACGCGGGTAAGTCGACATTCATTCGTGCGGTTTCCCGTGCAACGCCGAAAGTGGCTGATTATCCGTTTACAACACTGGTGCCTAACTTAGGTGTGGTTAATCCACGTCCTGGACAAAGCTTTGTGATTGCGGATATTCCTGGTCTCATCGAAGGCGCTGCCGATGGTGCGGGTTTAGGTATTCGGTTCTTAAAGCATCTTGAGCGTTGTCGTATTCTGCTGCACATCATAGATATTGAGCCGATTGACGGAACCGATCCGGTTGAGTCTGCGCGCGCTATCGTAGGTGAGCTTGAGAAATATTCTCCAAAGTTGGCGAGTAAGCCGCGTTGGTTAGTCTTTAACAAAACCGATCTGCTGCTTGAAGAAGAGCTGCAAGAGAAGGTTGATCGTATCGTTAAAGAAATGGGTTGGGAAGGCGATGTTTATACTATCTCCGCCTATAACCGCGACGGTACCAGTGAGTTGGCATTAAAACTCCTCGATTACATTGCGAGTCTTCCACCTGAAGACAATGAAGTCGACCCAGATAGTGAAGTTGAGTTCAAGTGGGATAATTATCATCAAGCAAACCTTGATTCATTGAATGAAGATTATGTTGATGAAGATGATGACGACGACTTTGATGATGACGACTACGACGTAGAAGTTATTTACCAAAGATAATAGTAATCTTTGAGTTTTGAGAGTTCTGTGTACGCTGATACTCAAAATGATATTACTCGGCAAGTTGTGCGTGCTGCACAATTGCTACTGGCCTACGGCGCGGAATCTGATTTAGTTGAAGAAATCAGCCAGCGTCTAGGTCAGGCTTTAGGTCTTGCCAGCGTAGAACTCTCTATTTCCTCTAATTCCCTCGTGTTAACCAGTTTGGTTCATGGTCGCTGTATCACAACTACTCGTCGTATTCGTGAGCATGGCATTAACATGACAGTCGTCTGTGAATTACAACGTATCTGTTTACTCGCTGAAAAGGGGTTGTATGGCCCAAATGAAGTGCGTAAACGCTTGGCGCGGATTGAACCTAAAACCTATCCTCCTAGCTTAGTGGTATTCATGATTGGCCTGTCGTGCGCTAGCTTCTGTCATTTATTTAATGGCGATCTCACTGCATGCGTGATTACTTTTTTTGCCGCGGCAGTGGGTATGTCGGTACGTTTAGCAATTGCTAAGCGGCATTTTAATTTATTAGTCAATTTTGCCATCACAGCTTTCGTCACCAGTATGCTGGCTCAAACGGGTTATTTGTTTGAGTTAAGTGAAACTCCTAAGGCTGCTATGGCCGCGAGTGTGCTGATGTTAGTGCCGGGTTTTCCGATGATTAATGCGATTTCCGACATGGTAAAAGGGCACATGAATGTCGGTATATCCCGCTGGGGTCATGCTACTTTGCTGACAGTTTCTTCTGTGATTGGCATTACGATTGCGATGCAGATCGGCGGAATTTTCCTATGATGGAATTACTGATAACGCTGCTGCACGATGCTTTTTTCTCAGCAATTCCCGCCGTAGGATTTGCTATGGTATTTAATGTTCCTAAACGATTTCTTCCTTACTGCGCTTTAGCGGGAGCCATTGGCCACAGTTCCCGTACTTTAATGTTACAGTTTGGTCTGCCAATCGAGTGGGCAACCTTCGCCGCAGCGGCATTAGTAGGGATTATTACCATAGGGTTTGGTAAGCGCCACTTAGCGCCACCTTTAATGTATGCTGTCGCCGCGATTATTCCTATGATCCCAGGTACTTATGCATTTAATACTGTGATTGCCTTAGTGCAATTGACCGCTCAATCTCAAGTCAGTCCTGAACTGACGGGGCAAGTGATTAGTAATGGCCTCAAAACCGTCTTTATTCTAGGGGCGTTAGCCGTGGGTTTGGCCATGCCGAGTTTGCTGTATTTCAGGACTCGCCCCGTCATTCAATAATTCTATTTCTATAAAACAGGAGTGAGCATGCGCATTGCTATGATAGCCGCGATGGCAAACAATCGAGTCATCGGAAAAGATAATAAAATGCCATGGCATCTTCCAGAAGATCTACGTCACTTTAAAGCGATGACCCTAGGCAAGCCTGTTGTGATGGGACGTAAGACCTTTGAGTCAATCGGTAGGCCCCTTCCTGGTCGACATAACATAGTGATTTCACGCCAAACGGATCTTGTGATTGAGGGCGTGACCTGTGTGACCTCATTTGATGCAGCCAAACAAGCTGCTGGTGAATGTGAAGAGTTAGTGGTTATAGGTGGTGGCCAGCTTTATGCCGAGTTATTGCCCTGCGCCGATATCTTATATTTGACGCAAATCAATCTTGAGGTGGAAGGCGATACATTTTTCCCCCACTGGGACGATGGGACTTGGAAGGAAACTGAATCTTTGGCGAGTATAAATGCTGCTGGTTTGGAATATCGCTTTATCAATTTGGTAAAAAAATGTTAAATTGCAGCTTCTGTTGTGTACCCTGTGTGTATGGGGCGTCAGTTTATCTAACGTATTGCATCATATCGGACATTTAGTTTTCACGGAAAGAGATAGCCTATTTCGTTATCCTAGATTTCGAACGAGAGCTAAAGCCAAGAGGTCAATATCATTTAGACAATAGATGCAGCCCATACAGAATTGATAATAAAACTATAAGAAAGTATTAAGGAGTATCGGATGCGTCTTATGCCTGTGGCCTTGGCTGCGTTGATTGGATTTAGTTCTATTGCTGTACCAACCTCTGCTGTTGCGGGGGAAGATCCACTCGTAGCGAGTCTTTGTGATTATGTAAAAGCTAACGACAAAAACCGCTTACGTAAAAAGTTAAAAGAAAGCCGCGTTAAGTTACGTCAGATTTACAGTGGTATCAGTTGCGATGGTGCAAGTCTATTGCGCACCGCTTACGGTGCGAGTGCAAACGATACCGGTGAGTTTGTGGCTAAGCGTTTGTCGGCGACTGAATTGAGTGTTGCTGAAGCTGATGGGATGACAATCCAAGCTTGGGCTGAAGCAAACGGTCATGGTGCTAGCCCAATTACTGCTGCAGTGAAAGAGCGTCTTGGCGCTGCTGCTGGCGGTGAAGAAGAGTAATGCGGATTTGAACTTAGCGGCACTTTAGCCCTATTTGCTGCTACGTTATATTAAACGTCTAATATCAAGTATCTAGCATTAAGTTAGATAAAAATGCCAAACTTAAGTTTGGCATTTTTTATGGCCTTAATTTGTGCAAAGGCCGGACAGTTCGAGTCGTCAGTAAGATAGGCAAGTGAATTCGTCTCAAAAGAAAGGGCCGCTAAGCGGCCCTAGGTTTTAGTGGTGATAAACATTAGACTCTAAATTCACCGACCGAAGCTTGGAGTTCTTCGGCTAATTTGGCGACTTGATGGCTAGACTGAGCCGTTTGATCTGCACCGATAGCGGTTTCTTCTGAAATTGCTGCAATATGCTCTAGTTTTTCAGAAACTTGCTGGCTTACTAAATTCTGTTCCTGCGCAGCATGGGCGATATGGGTGCCAGAATCATAGGCCTTATGCACAGATTGGCTGATGGTCTCGAGGGCAATGTTGGCTTGCTCCGTTTTTTCAACACAGGCGTTGGCTTGAGCACGCCCCATATCCATGGCGGCAACGGCTTGCTCTGCACCTTGCTGCAACACTTCGATCATCTGTTGGATCTCTCGGGTCGACACTTGAGTGCGTGAGGCTAAACTACGCACTTCATCGGCAACTACCGCAAAACCACGACCTTGTTCACCCGCACGGGCGGCTTCAATAGCGGCGTTAAGGGCGAGTAGGTTAGTCTGTTCTGCAATACCACGGATCACATCCAAAATTGAGCCAATAGAGGCGCTGTCCGACTGCACTTTATTAATCACAACACCCGCTTTGGCCACTTCATCGGCTAAAGCCAAAATAGTCAGTTTGTTCTCTTGTGCAATGGCACGCATGTGCTGAGTTTCTTGATCAGCCTGTTTGATTTGCTCAAGGGCTTGATTGGCACTTAAAGACACCTGCTGAGCACTAGAGCTAAGTTCAGTTGTCGCAGTAGCCACTTGGTCAACTTGGCTTTTTTGTTCTTGTATGCCTGAGGTGGTTTGCGCTGTGATTGCTGATGTTTGTTCGGCTGCCGCGGCAAGTTGATTTGACCTATCTAGAATACCTATGATTAAACTGCGTAAGCTATCGACGAGACGATTACAGTTTTTTGCTAGTTCGGCAAATTCATCGTGTCCAGAATCATCTAGTTTATGGGTAAGGTTGCCTGAGGCTAAGACGTTAAGGGCATTGTTCACTTGGCTGAGTGAGCGTTTTAACGGATTCACCACAGCAAAACTCACAATCACTGCGACAACGATTGCTATTAACACGACAATCATGGTTTGTATGCTGGCAGAGTCAATTTTGGCTATGGTGTCATTGCTCATGTTTGCGGCAACAAGTTCGATGTTATCGCTGACATCATTCATGTTGGAATTGATGACTTTCACATCATTTTCAATAATGCCAAGTTTTATCACTGCTTCTTTGGCGTGTGAGAGCTGACTCGATTTTAGCTGCAACATAGATTGCGGACCGGTGACGAGCGCTAATACTTTTTCAATATCTTTAGTGACCGAGCTTAAGGTATCCGCTTCGACAATACCTTGACCGTGACGATTCACATATTCAAGTTTGTTCTTGGTTTCGCTGATAATGTAGTCAAGTTCCTTTGAGATCAGTTCGTGCTTACTGTCTTCGTCATTCGTTACTAAATCTGCAATAGTAGTGATGATATTTCCGAGACTAGTATCAATAGCGCTGGCTGATGCAGCAAGACTCTGCTCATCGGGATTCTGACTGCTTTCTAAATCAACAATATCGAGCAGTTCTGATGAGGCATCATCGGCGGCATTTTCGAGCTTTTTCTTTAGTTCAACTAGCTGTTCTTGCTTGCTCAATGAGGCCTCACGTTCGGCGATCATGGCAATACTATCTCGCTCAAAGGTGGCAAAGCTGCCGCTTAATTGGGCAATTAAAGAAGATAGATTCTGCTGGCTCTTGACTAACTGAGTGAGGGTGGCAATTTCGTTTTTGAACTGAGTCCCGTGGTCTTCAAACACTTTACGAATATTCGGGATATTTGCCGATCTAGGGGTGTTATAGGCAATGAGGATTTGTCTTTGTTGCTCACTCAATGCTTCACTAAGGTGGTTTGTCGATTTCAGCGCGGGCAAGCTTAATTCTTGCATCATAGCAGAGCTGGCTTTTAGGCTATTGTTGGTTAAATAAGATGTAAATCCTAGCAACACGAGTAAAAGTGTGACAATACCAAATCCGCCAATCACTCTGGTGGCTACATTAAATTTCATAGGATACTCCGATTTTTATTATATTTTTCCAAATGAAAACAGGGTGATATTTAGGGTTAGGCGGCTCAGTCTGTTATCGACTTTAAGCTGTTTTAGTTTAACTCTTTTTTAACTTTTTTTGCGTAATTTTTTGGTCTTTTTCAAGATGCCATAAGGTTAAGTGCTCACCCCAGCAACAGCCTGTATCTAAAGCCTTTAATTTAGTATCGTCGACCTTGCCCATCAACGCAGCCCAATGGCCAAAAACTAAGGTATGACTCTGGCGCAGCGGCGAAGCAAACTCAAACCAAGGTTTGAGTTGTGGATTAGTACAGTTTTCAGGAGGTTGTTTGCAATCAAAATCAAGTCGGCCATCGACATAAAGATAGCGCATGCGTGTTAATGCATTGATGCAATAACGTAAGCGCTCTATGCCAATTGCACTTGGATCCCATTGCTCTGCGGTATCTGAATACATTTGGCTTATTAATGTCTCAAGATAATCATCGTGCTTGAGGGCGCGACTGACGAGTGCGGATTCTTCTCTTAATACCTCCAGCGACCACTGAGGTGGTACACCCGCATGACTCATAATGAGTTGGTGTTCAGGTAATTCACGCATAAGAGGTTGTTGTCTCAGCCAGTCAATTGAGGCTGAGATATCGGGGGATTCTAGAATTTCAGTGAGATTATCGCTGGGTTTAGCGCGCTTGAGCTTACCGTGTAATGCCATTAGATGGAGATCGTGGTTACCTAAAACCGTTTTAGCGGAATCACCTAAGGAGCGAAAAAAACGTAGCGTAGCTAAGGAGTCAGGTCCGCGTGCAACAAGATCACCTACAGCCCAGAGTTCATCGCAGGAAGGATTAAAATCGACCTTAGCGAGTAATTTTTGTAACTCAGCGAAACAGCCTTGAATATCACCAACAAAATAATGCGCCACAGTACCCCTTTCCTAACGATATTAATGTAGTAAGCCTGGGGTCGCTAAACGGAAGGGACGGATTGTCGCCTGGAAACGCTCACCCGATTCGCTGACCATACCATAAGTGCCGTGCATTATGCCAAGTGGCGTATCGAGCACAGTACCACTGGTGTATTGATAGGCAGTATTCGGCGCTATGGTTGGCGTTTCACCGACAACACCGGCACCTTGGACTTCACTGGTGTTGCCATTGGCATCAGTGATTATCCAGTGACGAGTTTCAAGTTTAGCCGCTTGCTCACCTAAATTGATGATAGTGATGGTGTAACTGAAGAGGTACTTTTCATCCTCGGGCGAGGACTGCTGCTCTATATACTCAGTTTTGACTTCGACCCGAATGGAGGTGTCCAATGCGCTCATTCTTGTTCCTAGGCTCTGGTCTAAGGGCACCTAAGTGCCCTGACATATTTATGCTTTCTTATCGCAAACCATGTTAGCCATAGCAACATACTGCTGCACGCTAATCTGTTCTGGGCGTTGACTTGAGTCAATCCCTAACTGCTCGAACTCATCGTCAGATAACATGTGCTTTAAGTTATTACGCAGAGTCTTACGACGCATGTTGAATGCGGTAGTACAAAGGTGGCGTAGTACGGTCACATCTTTACAAGGGAACGGCTTTACGGCGTATGGCAATAAGCGTACGACTGCTGAGTCCACTTTAGGCGCAGGGGTAAAGCTGTGGGGCGGCACTTCGAGAACCGGAACTACTTGGCAGAAGTATTGTGCCATGACCGTTAAACGGCCATAGGCTTTACAGCCTGGGCTTGCCGATAAGCGCAGTACCACTTCTTTTTGTAGCATAAAGTGCATGGTTTCAATCTGTTCGGCAAATTCGAACAGGTGGAACATCAGCGGCGTTGAAATGTTGTAAGGTAAGTTACCAAATACTTTCATCTTTTTGCCAGGCACACTCAGTTGGCCAAAATCAAACTGCAGTGCATCACCTTGGTGAATAGTCAGTTTATTTTTAAGGACTGGGTGTTGATGTAAGCGTTCAACCAGATCGCGGTCGAGTTCGACGACAGTCAGATTATCCACAGCATCGGCTACAGGTTCTGTTAAGGCACCAAGGCCAGGGCCGATTTCGACCATCACATGGTGATTATCGGGTGCAATTGCACCCACAATGCGGTCAATCACATTGCCGTCGGTAAGGAAGTTTTGTCCGAAACGCTTTCTGGCCGTGTGGCCTAAATGTACTTTGTTGCTCATTAATAATGTAATCGTTTAGTTCTTTGAGGATAACTCAATGGCTTTATTCAGAGCACAGACAAAACTGCCAATATCGGCCTTGCCTGTACCCGCGAGATCGAGCGCCGTACCATGGTCAACCGAGGTACGAATATAAGGTAAACCTAAGGTGATGTTTACCGATTTGCCAAATCCTTGTGACTTGAGAACGGGAAGTCCTTGGTCATGGTACATGGCCAAGACGACATCGGCGTCCTGTAAATATTTAGGTTGGAACAGAGTATCGGCCGGTAATGGGCCGACAATATTCATTTGGAACTCTTCACGCAACTCGTTGAGTGCAGGAATAATCACGTCGATTTCTTCACGCCCTAAATGGCCGTCTTCACCAGCGTGTGGATTGAGACCACAGACATAAATTTTCGGTGAAACTATGCCAAATTTGCTGATGAGATCGGCATGTAGAATCTTGATAATATGCTGTAAGCGTTGGCGTGTTATGGCTTTTGCAACATAGGCCAGAGGAATATGGGTGGTCACGAGTGCCACTTGCAAACCCGGCGTTGCCAGCATCATCACTACATCGGGGCAATTTGCTTGATGGGCAAAAAACTCAGTATGGCCACTAAAGGAAATACCTGCTTGATTGATAATGCCTTTATGCACTGGGCCTGTCACGACAGCATCAAACTCGCCGCTCATGTTTTTTTCGCCCGCATAACGCAAGGTTTCAACTACATAAGTGCTGTTTTGCTCATCGAGCTGACCGCAAATCGATTCGCTCACTAATTTAAAGGGCGCTATGGTTAATGTGCCCGCTTCTTGTGGCTTAGGAGCTTGATTTGGCTGGTAAGGGCGGAAAGTCACTTGCAAACCGAGTCGTTTCGCACGGCTCGCAAGTAATTCTGGATCCGCACAAACGACTAACTCAGCAGGCCAAGCCTGCTGAGCGAGTTGTACGACTAAATCGGGGCCAATACCTGCGGGTTCGCCAGGGGTAACGGCAATACGTTTAGTGCTCAATTAGAATTAACCTCGATTGGTCTCTGGCTGGAAGATTTCAATGTATGCGTCTGAACGCATTTCGTCTAGCCAGTTTTGCAGTTCTTCGTTAAATTTGCGACGGAAGATCAACTGGTGCGCACGGTTGCTATTGAACTGATCCGTGGCGTCGGTTTTTCTGCGTTCTTCTAATTGAGTGATATGCCAACCGTGAGTCGTACGGAATGGCTCACTAATTTGGTCGTTTTTCAAACTATTGAGCGTTTGAGCAAACTCAGGTACGTAAATGCTTGGTTCTGCCCAACCTAATTCACCACCTTTTGTGGCCGAACCAGGATCTTCTGAGTACTGACGCGCTAGGTCTTCAAACTTAGCTTCACCTGAGCGGATTTGCTTCAGGAATTGCTCAAGCATGGCTTTAGCGCGGTCTTCTGACAGGATCGGCGATGGCTTGAGCAAAATGTGGCGCGCTCTAACTTCTTCGATTTCTTTGGTTTGTAGGCCGCGAGCATCCATGATCTTAATAATATGGAAACCTGCACCACTCTTAATCGGGCCGATAATGTCACCCATTTTCGCACCGTTAATCACTTCGGCGAACAGAGTTGGCATTTCGTTGATGTTCATATAATCCCAAATACCGCCTTCGAGTGCCTTAGGACCTGAAGAAGAAGCGATAGCGGTACGACGGAAATCCTCACCACTCTTCAAACGTTCTAATACGATATTGGCGCGTTTGCTTGATGCTTCGAGTTGTTCACTGGTGGGGTTATTAGGCACGTCAATCAGGATATGGCCAATTTGGTATTCCACATCTTTCATCCCTTGTTCTTGGATGAGTTTGACTAGGCTAGTAATTTCCTGTGGTGATACTTGAATACGGCGTTGTACTTGAATACGTTGAATTTCACCTAGAGTGATTTCTTCGCGCAATTGTTCGCGGTATTGGCTGAAACTTAAACCTTCGCTTTCAATTTTTTGTTGCATCTGCGCGACAGACATTTTTTGTTCACGCGCGATGTTTTCAATCGCTTGGTCTAGTTGTAAGTCACCAATATTCAGCCCTATACGACTGGCCATTTGCAATTGTAGGCGAGTTAAGATTAAACGCTCAATCACCTGAGTGCGCAGGGCACTGTCAGAAGGTAACGATTGGTTTGCTGCTTTGGCATTCGCTTTAACAGTGTCAATCATGTTAGTGATTTCACTTTCGAGCACTATGCCGTCGTTAATTTGGACTGCAACGCGGTCGAGCGGCTGGGGTGCGGCCAATGTAGGTTGGCTGATCGCGAGTGCAAATAAAGCAAAAATCAGATGTTTACTGGGTTTCATCCACAAAATCCTTGGCACGTTCTAAGGTCAGGTTCGACGGCTTAATTGAAATAACTTTACCATTTATATCGAAATTACAGTGAGTTGCCCTAATGTAATTTTTTGGCGACGCATTTGAGTGCAAGGTTAGACCTTAAGATCCGCTTTTATTCGCTTTAGCAAAAGGTGAACGGTAAAGCACTCATTAATCTGTTTGGACTCTGAGTCCTTGTTGAGGTTCAGCAATCTATCACAATTCTTTGCTAATTCCTCAGATAAAGCGGTTTTCTGTAGTTAAACAGGCCGTCATTGAGCATATCGGATACGCCTAATGGGCCAGAACCACCGAGTCCCTTAATGATTAAGTTCAGGTAGACACCACTATCAAACTGCTCACGAGGATCAATTGTGGCAGAACCTATATTGTCGTCATAGTTGGTTTTAATGCGGTAATGATAACTAAGTCTTACTGCGTAACAGCATGATTCGTACTGGATACCTGTGTAAGTTTCAATACTGCGACTTTCGTTAAGGTCATAATACCAATTACCAACAAAGTAGAGGTCATCACTGATTGGCCAAGCGCCACGAACGCCCGCTTGGGAGATGTTCACTGTATCATTGGTATTTGAGTTCAATAAATCTGGGACATAGCGATAGCTAAATTGCAGCAATTTATTCGCTTCAGGTCTGAAATCTAAGGTGACTTCGGATTTTTTATTGTCACTGGTGTTGGTATCGTACTGAATCGCAGCCCCCATATACCAATCATGGGACAAGCGGGTATCTAACTCTGCAGCAAGTACTGAAGTTGATTGATTAGACTCAAAAATACTGTCTTCGTAACCGACTTTACTGTCTTGCAGGTAAAAAATTTGTCCTAGGCTGAATTTAGTGGCTTCTTGGTTGTGACTATCAAACAGGCGTGTGGTAACTCCTAGAGTGACTTGATTTGCATCGGAAATCCGATCCAGACCCGAGAAGCGACGATCACGGAATAGACCAAAGTAGTCGTCCTGTAATTGAGCCGTATCATAAATGCCTATGTTGCGTTGGTCTTCGTAGCCGACATAAAGATATTGAAATTGTGGCTCGAGCGTTTGGCGGTAGTTTTGATCGAAAAGCTCAGTAAAACGTTCGAAGTTGATTTGACCATTAATCCGTACCTGCGGGATGGTGCGATTCACTGTGTCGTCAACAACTATGTCTGGATCTTCGTTATGCTGCCAATAATTGGTCTGCATCAACTTAACTTGACTGGTGAGCGAGCCTGAAGGCCCATGTATTGGCAGAGTTACGCTTGGTGACATGTACAAACGAGTCGCCGTATTAACATTGTTGTCCTGATGGGCAAAATTCGTTAGCTCCGAATTGAAACCAAAATCTAAATTGTTCCAAAAATCAGCAGCGCGATAGTTAAAGTTAACCTGAGGCATGACTTGATATGGTTTTTCATCCTCACCCAGTACTTTAATATCTTGTACTCGGGTGCTTAGATCCCAGTTACTTTCGAAGTAGCTGATTTCACCTATGCGTGATAACTGGTTATCGGTTGCACGGTTAACATCTGACTTTAAGTCATTGAAATAATTGTTATCTGATACATCGGTAAAATTCGCTAATACGCGCCAATTTTTGTCGATCGCCCCTTGATGCTGCCAGTTATATAAGTAGCGATTCGGGCTACCATCGATCAATTTGTCATTGCCTAGATATTCTAAATTGACTCGGCCATTTTGGGCCTCACCCGCCAGATAACCAAACTCTGTTTTAGTGAATAAACCACGGTTTGACATATAGCTAGGTGTAAATGTTAAATCGTACTCTGGGGCAATATTCCAATAATAGGGTGCGGAAATTTCGACACCATCAGTAGTGCTAGTGCTAAAACTAGGGTAGAGAAAGCCAGATTTACGTTTGTCTGAAACGGGGACTGTCATGTAGGGAATATAGAATACAGGTACACCGCCAATTCTTAGTTTGGCATTCCAAATTTCGCCCCATTCTTCTTCACTGTTGATCTTGATCTTTTCGGCCTCGAGTAGCCAAGACACATTGTCAGGAGGGCAAGTAGTGAAGTTGGTATTCGTTAAAATTAAATTGTTATTGATAGTAATTTGCAGTTTTTCGGCATCACCGTGAACTTGTTGGCCATGGATCCAATATTGTGCGCCTTTAAGGGTGGCACGGTTTGTCCGCATTTGAGCTTGTAAGGATTCGGCTGTAACGGTGAAGTTACTGTCTTGAAAGACTAAATTACCATTGGCATCAAACTGTTCAGTAGCTTGATCTAAAATCGCCTCATCGGCTGCTATGTGCCTATCGCCTTGGCTAAAAACCACATCGCCACGGAAAATCGCCTGCTTCCCCATTTCGGCATTGGTGTTATCAGACGCAATACGTATTTTGTTGAGTTCAGCCGCACTCATCCCTTGGGTTTGAGATACGATACGGGGTACTGGCGGTTCGATTAAGCATTGGGATGCCGAAGCGGTTAGAGAGTCGTCTGCCAGGACTAATTGCGGTAACAGGCTCAGGGCCAGAAGGTATCGGATCTGCATCTTTAGGTCAGTAATTATGATTTCTTATTCTGGACAAGTATGGATGGGGAAAGTTGCAATTGACAAACGCAACATCGCTTAATAAATCTCTCAATTTCTTAGCTGTTTCCAAATTCTATGCCAGCTATAATAAAGCAATTTTTCTTTAAGAGCCATGAAATGACTTTATCCGATCCGAGATTTCTTTCCCTTAATCAGTGGCTGAATGCTTATTTTTCCTGTGAGGTGATGCCTGTGTTGATTTCCGGAGACGCAAGTTTTAGGCGTTACTTTCGGATTTCGATGCCCGATGCCACCTTTATCGCCGCCGATTCACCGCCTCAGTTAGTGCCTATCGCCCCCTTTATTGCACTGTCGAATGCTTATTCAGCCGTGGGACTGACAGTTCCAAAAGTAATCCACGCCGATGCCGATTTGGGTTTTATGTTGATGAGTGATTTGGGCGATACCCAACTCTTATCTGTATTGACGGTACAAAATGTGGAACGGTTTTACCGTCAGGCGCTCGATTTATTACCGCAAGTGGCCGCTGTGATTGAGTGCAAAAATCTTGATAGCGGTTTAGTTCAGGCATTACCTAACTACGATGAAGCCTTTGTGCGCCGTGAATTACACATTTTTACTGAGTGGCTGTTAGGAACACATCTTAATTTGTCTTTGGACGCGGCAGAGTTGCAATTGCTGAATGATACTTTTGATCGCCTCGTCGGCAATGCGCTATCTCAGCCTAGTGTGGGAATGCATAGGGATTTCCATAGCCGTAATCTTATGCTGCAAGCGGACAAGCTGTGCGTGATTGATTTTCAGGATGCTGTCGTTGGTCCTGTGACTTACGATGCGGTATCACTACTACGCGATTGTTATATTCGTTGGCCGCAGCCGTTAGTCGCAGACTTGATGCGGTATCATTATCAGCAAGCATTAGCGCTTGGTTTTATTCCCGCACAGATACCTTTTGAGCAATATCAAACTTGGTTTGATCTCATGGGCTTACAGCGTCACATTAAGGCGGTGGGGATTTTTGCACGGTTAAACTATCGCGATAGTAAACCTGCGTATATGGCGGATATTCCACTGACATTAACGTATATTGTCGACATCTCGCTGCAGTATCCCGAACTCGTGCTATTTGCACACTGGTTAACTCGTCGTGTGTTACCTGCGTTTAGTGTGAGTCAGTCTTCATCTGAGGTTAAGTAATGAAAGCCATGATCTTGGCCGCTGGACGAGGGGAAAGGTTACGGCCGTTAACGGACTGCTTGCCTAAACCTATGGTGCCAGTGTTAGGTAAGCCGCTGATTGTTTATCATATTGAAAAACTTGCCGCGATAGGCATAGTCGATATCGTCATCAACTATGCTTGGCTAGGGCATAAGTTAGTTGAAGCACTGGGCGATGGTAGCGCTTTTGGGGTACGCATTCGGTATAGCGCTGAAGAGAGCGCGTTAGAAACCGGCGGCGGCATTAAACGCGCTTTGCCTTTATTGTGTGAGGACGGAAGCGACGAACCTTTTTTAGTGATTAATGGTGATGTGTTTATTGATGCTTTACCGCCAATCACGCAACTGGCAGCGGATAGGCTCGCTCACTTATGGTTAGTGCCTAATCCTGAGCAGCATCCAAATGGCGATTTTGCTTTGAATGGTCATCAAGTGCAGGAGCGTGGCGATGTTAAGTACACGTTTTCGGGCATAGGCATTTATCACCCTGCACTATTTCATGACACGCCGCAGGGCGCCTTTGCACTGGGTCCGTTGTTGAGAGCGCAAATGGCTCAAGACAGAGTTAGTGGTGCCTTGTTTAATGGATTTTGGTGTGATGTCGGTACCATTGCACGATTGCAAGCGCTTGAACTAAGGTTACAAAGTAACAAGTAAATTTCGGTGCTGGCATATCCATAGGATTAAGCTAGTGCATCAAATTCATAATAGAAATCAGGAAATAAGATGCGGCTTTGGGGTAAGTTTTTTGGATTTGTCATTGGCTTTATGTTCGGCCGTATTTTTGGGGCACTGCTAGGTTTGTGGCTCGGTCATCTTTACGATAAGCGTGCGGCATCGGGCGTGGGTTTTCGACAGATCCTAGGGCAGGCTAAGAATCGCCAAGCCATTTTCTTTAATACCACATTTGCAGTAATGGGGCATGTGGCGAAAGCATCAGGACATGTTACCGAAACCGATATTCGCATTGCGACCTTATTAATGGATCAAATGCGTTTAACGGGAGAAGCCCGTAAAGAGGCGCAACAGGCATTTCGTGAGGGTAAATCGGCGGATTTTGATCTGCGCAGCAGCTTACAAGCTTTCCGTGTTATTACGATGGGACGCAAAGAGTTAGTGCAGATGTTCATCGAAATCCAGATCCAAACGGCACTGTCTGATGGTGAATTGGATCCCGCTGAGCACGCTATCTTGATGACGATTGCTCAAGAGTTAGGTTATGGTCGAGCGCAGTTAGATGAATTACTTAAACGCTGGCAGGCGGAGTTTCGTTTCCATCAAACATCGAGTGGCAATAAAACATCGATTACTGATGCCTACAGTTTACTTGGCATTACGAACGAAGCTAGCGACCAAGAAGTTAAACGGGCTTACCGTAAATTGATGAATGAACATCATCCCGATAAGTTAGTGGCGAAAGGGTTGCCACCGGAAATGATGGAGCTCGCTAATCGTAAGGCTCAGGATATTCAAGCAGCCTATGACAGAGTCAAGTCTGAGCGCGGTATGCGTTAGCCTTGATAAAATTGGTTTTTGTAAAAGACAAGGAATTCATTATGAAAAACACTTACCGTTTGTTGCTGTTGGCGAGTTTGTTACCTGTGGTTATGTCTACGCAGGCCGAGGTATTTATCGCTCCTTTTGGTGGTTATAGTCTGGGGGGCGGTCAATTTGATGTGAATCAATATGAGGTCAACACAGATCAAACGGGTAATAAGGCCGATGTGAAGGTCGAGGAGTCGAGCCATTACGGTTTGATGGTGGGTATTGGTACGAATGATCCCGGTAATATTTATCTTTTATATAGTCATCAAGCCTCTGAACTGAAAAGTGGCGGCTTGTTTACGCCAGACTTTCTTACCTCGTTAGATTTAGATTATATCCATTTGGGTGGCACTTTATATTTCCCCCGTGGCGATATCCAGCCCTATGTCACCGCCAGCGCGGGGATCACCCGCATGCTGCCTAGCGGTTGGTCGAGCGAAACGCGTTTCTCCATGGGAATTGGTGGCGGGGTAGAGTATCAAGTGACGCCACACTTTGGCTTGTTTGCGGATATTCGGGGTTATGCGACTTTTATCAAGAGTGACACTTCGCTGTTTTGCAATGAAGATGATTGCTTATGGCATATTACGTCGGATGTGATGTGGCAGGCTCAGGCTAACCTTGGGCTCAAAGTCAGTTTTTAGATCTAACGCATCGTCTTAAAAGGAGATTTAGTGGCATGAAAATAGTCGTACTTGATGGTGAAACCTTAAATCCTGGCGATCTCAGCTGGCAATCCTTAAATGAATTAGGCGAGTTTGCGTGTTTTTCCCGCACAAGTGGCGCTGATATTGTCGCGCGAGCCCAAGGTGCTGAAGTCATTCTCACCAATAAAACGCCGTTGACTGCAAAGACGCTAGCACAACTTCCTAGTCTCAAATACATAGGCGTATTGGCCACGGGCACGAACGTTGTCGATATCGCGGCAGCTAAAGCGCAAGGTATAGTGGTCACTAATGTGCCCGCTTATGCGCCTGATGCCGTTGCGCAAATGGTGTTTGCCCATATTCTGCATCACACCCAAGCCGTGGCCGCCCATCATCAAGCTGTGGTCGACGGCCGGTGGGTGAACTGCCAAGATTTTTGTTTTACTTTAATGCCGTTGCAATCTTTAAAAGGCAAGACTTTAGGCTTAATAGGTTATGGCGATATCGGTCAGCAGGTGGGAACACTCGCCCTCGCATTCGGGATGAAAGTTCTTGTCAATACTCGCTCAATCATCAAGGGTTTACCCCAAGGCGTAACGTGGGCACAACGTGATACTGTGCTTAGCGAATCAGATATTATTTCGCTCCATTGTCCGCTTACTCCAGAAACTGAGCAATTTATCAATCAACAAACCCTCGCCTTGATGAAGCCTAATGCGCTGCTGATTAATACAGCGCGCGGTGGATTAATTGATGAGGCCGCGCTTGCAGCAGCGCTTTCGCAAAACCGCCTATTTGCCGGTGTCGATGTATTATCGACCGAGCCGCCCAGCGCGGATAATCCCTTATTGCATGCACCGAATATCAGCATTAGCCCGCATAATGCGTGGGCGACGAAGGAAGCAAGGCAAAGTCTACTCAATATCGCAGTGGCGAATTTGAACGGTTATTTGAAGGGGGAAGTGATTAACTGCGTGAATAAGTAAAGCGGTATGCGTCTTTCTCTCTTTCATCATATCGACGTTGAGAGAGAAAGACGTAAATGGTTATTTATTATTGAGTTTTTCTTCTACGCATCCACCACACACCCAATAAGCCTGTGAGGGCTAATACGCCAAATACGACGGGCTTTTTCAGCTTGTGGTACAGGGCGTTCCATTCTGCCATTTCATTCGCCTGCGCTCGTTTTACTGCACCGTCAAAATCGGGCGCTTCACACTGCAAACCAAAGTTCTCGGCCCAAGGCACAAAGGGGCCGTTGGCGACGTATTTTTTGTAGTAACGTAGGGCAAGTTCTTGATCTCGATACAAGACCCAACCTGTGGCTTGGCAGAGTAGCGCTGCATAGGCTTGGCTGTTGTGGGGTACATGATCCGATGCCTTGTTGGCTAGTTCTGCTGCCGTGTAGCGATAATGGAAGCGTTTATCGGGAATTGCTTGGCTGGCGCTGATCCGCAGTTGTTCTTTCTCAGCCAGTTTGCTCGGCTCATTCCAATCACTTAGATCGAACACACCTTGGTAAATAGTGTAATCCGGGGCTAATTCAAATCCTAAGAGTTCCATGCCTTGGTGGCGAGCAAGTTCGGCAACAGCCCAATAGGCTTTCGCGCTATCAATGCCTTTTGTTTTTTTTGCTGCATTCAGCTCTGTGCCGTAGGCAAGGGCGCTGGCATTCAGTTTAGGATTAGGGAAGTAAACCGGCGCTTCAGCTATCGCGCCTTCGCGTAATAGCCTGCGACCTAACAAGTAGCGCAAGCGGTTGTTAATTGGCTCAATATTATCGTACCAGTCGCTGTCTTTAGGGTATTCAAAGGCGATAAATGGCACATGTTCGTCGATAAATAGCTTAAGTTCAGCCGTGGTGAGTACGCGCTCCGCCACATAGGCGATGTCTTGCCAGTACTCATCACCGCTGGCGAGTAAGTGATTGAGCGCATCGACATATTCGCCACGCTCTAGTGACAACACCCCTTGCTCGGCACGAATACGGCAGTAAGTGGCTGTATCTTCATCGGCATTAATGGCTTGTTGCTGAGTTTCTTTAGCGTCAACAGTGGCCGAGATCTTATTGAGCTGCTCAGGGAAGTGACGCGCAGCCTGAGCATAGGCCTTGGCCGCTTCTGCTTGATCGCCCTTTTGTAGCATTAATTTTGCGTTGAGCCACCAAGTGAGGCCGCTCGGTTTCGCTAGCGTTAATAGGCGCTCAGCACTGGCATAATCCCCTAACTGGTAATAAATCGCCGCTAATTTATCGCCATGGTTGAGCTGTAAGCCATCCGTTGGAAATACTTTAAGGAGCTCAGCAACCTTTAATCCCATTTCCGAAAGCTGGCCATTATAGGCAAATTCATTAGTGCTGCTTTGCCAATAGGCAATCAATAACTGCTGCACGCTCGCCTGTTGCAGTAGCGGCTTAAGTTCAGCAATCTCTTTACTCATCAAAGTGCGGCTTAACATCAATAAGGAATCATAACCGCCGCTATCGCCCTGTACCGATTGGGTGGCATAGAGCTCAATAGCTTTATTCAGTGCATCAGGGGTGAGAGCCATTTGCAGCTCTGACTCAGTTTCACCTGTAGCTTGATTGGTCAATTGCGGGAGCGGCTGGCCTTGGTGTAGCAGGATATAGGCTTGTTCACCTAAGCTCGCTAAACTCAAACGCAGGGGATCGGCTGCGCCTTGTGCGACTTCGGTTTGTAATTGTGTCAGGTAAGCATTGGCACGATTAAAATGTTCAGGATCAGCCGAAGTTTTGCTTAAGATAAGCTCAATACGCGACAGCGAATAGAGTGCCCACAGGCTACGAGATGCGCGTTCACTTTGTGGTAATTTGATGATTTTGCTGAAATAGTTACTCGCCCTCTCATAATCTTTTGCTTCAAACGCTACGGCACCTAAGGTGTACCAAGTTAGCGCTTGTGGTAGATCTTTGTCTAACTTAGCGGCCATTTGCTCGGCTTCAATGGGGCCCGTTGCATCCCGCAAAGTGTTCACTAAGGCTAAATGGGCGTCACTTAACTCGCTGTTTTCAAAGGCGCGAGTTTGTGAAAGATAACGGCTATGCACTTCATCCCAGAGATATTCCTGTGCAGCGGGTGCATCTTGATACTGCCAAGGCAAAGGTTTTGCGAGGGCGGTGAGCTGCTGGCTGAAAGAGGTTTGCGGTAAATAACTGAGATTGCTCTGCCTATCCTGAGTGAGTTGCAAAGGAAAATCGGGGCCGCAGGCCAATAGCATAGGGGAAAATAAGCTTAAACAAATGAGCGTGGTCTTTTTAAGCATAAAAGCCCGATTGGGTATTGCCATGGTAAATGATAGTTTTGGCTTATGGCGCATAAATTCCCTGTAAATATAATGACTCACAACGTGCCCAGCCTATCACTTTTTGGCCGCCAGGGTTGAGCATGTGTGTTTGAATGTCTCTGTTTGATTGCGGCATAGGCATGATTGCAGTGCGTGAAACTGTTTTGGTTGGTGTCAACGCTGCTGTATTCTCAGCTCGCCATTGCCACGTTAACAGCCCATCTTTTTGTATTACGCTATAGCCATTTTGCGCATCATACCCGCTGCAAGCTTGTCCCGCTAGCGACAAAAGAGGAGGAATTTCACCTGCAATATTACCGTGATTCATTAAGCTCAGTTGAAATAGCTGTGGCCTGTGGATTTCCAGATTTTTTGGCTTATTTTCAGCGGCTAATGTCGTTTGGGTTGTGGCCTCGTTATCGCTTGAGATCACTAATTCAATCTTGGCGGCAAGTTCACCTTGCTGTGCAACGGCGATTAAGGTGTTGAGTGGCCAAACCCTTTTATCCCCTTCCAGCGGCAGCCTAAACCAGATAATGCCTCTGAGTTTGGCATCTTTTTGAGTGTGTAGTTTTTGCACAAAGGCTTGTAATACTAGAGGATCGGCCATCAGTTCCTGTACTACATTGGCTGATTTGAGTTGATCGCGCAGCGGTGTTTCACTTTCAACTTTATAACCTGAAGCTGTACTGATGACCGCCGAACCATAGGCGGGGAGCGCAATAAGGTAAGGAACAGTGCTGATATTTGAGAGTTGCTGCACCCACTGCCAACCTTGAGTCGCATCGAATAGTCCGAGGCGTGGATCGCTTACGCTGTGAATTTGTAGCACCAGTTCATCAATACTGGTGAGTAACACGGGAAAATCGGCGCTACTGAGCCAAGCGGGCAGTGCAGTAATGCTGAGTTTGAGTTCTGCGGGTAACTGCGCTTTAAGCTTTTTAAGAAAATCCCGATAGGCTGGCAGTTTACTGTTGGCACTGTCGTGGTCGATTTCAACCCCCGCGATGTGCGTGCCTTTTGCCTGCCAATTTGCTAGTACTTGGCTGATTTTATTGATCACTTGTTCATCATTTAAATGCGCGAACTGACCATCTAAGCGAATCACGGCAATTTTTGGCCTAGGATCTGCCTGCAACCAAGCATGATTGACCGCAACTTCAAACCAAATGTCTGCGCCATTGGTTTTGGGATGTGCTTGCAGCGCTAAAATACGTAATCCTTGGAATGCACTTTGGCTTTGCACTAATGCCGTTTGATTGGCGGGGCGCCATTGGCGCTGCCAGATATAGACTTCCTGCGCGAGTGGCGCTCGAAGCGTTGTTGCTTCTGTAGCGGCTTTTACTGCGACACTGGTATTTGGGCTAGCCGTGGTTTCATTAGCGTTCGATGCTGGCTGACAGGCGCTCATAAATACGGCGGCGCTCAACAAAGCAAATAAGAACCATTGATTTTGGCTTATGTTTTTAACCAGATTGCCTATGCCCATACTACTGCTGTCGATTCCGTTTTGAGTGAGACATTACTATGCCTGAAAAATGCCACTTATACATCGCGGTCAAACTTCTGATAATGCCCACTAAGCTTGGTTTTCCTTTTGGTGCCTTGCTAATCAATATCAGAACTCAGATCTCAAAAATCAGGAGCGACTTGAAAGCGCATCTGTTCACGGGTGACGGGATGTTGAAGTATCAATAAATCTGCATGCAGATGCAGGCGATTGGCACGAGTGCCGTACAGATCGTCACCCAAAATGGGCGTATTTAGCCCTTCTGAGTGGGCGCAGTGAACTCTGAGTTGATGGGTTCGGCCCGTTTTTGGGGATAGATATACGCGGGCTGTACGTGCCATTTCATCGATATGGCTTAATTCCCAATAGGTTTGGGCCGCTTTGCCAAACTCGTGGCAAACGAGTTGCCTCGGTCTATCGTCTAAATCGCCACGTAGGGGTAAAGAGATTTGTCCTGCTGCCTGCTTATCTGCCATTGCTGTAGGGATCCCTGCTAAAAGTGCCACATAACGCTTAGTCACTGTGCGCTGGATAAACTGTTTTTGCAGCTGTTTATGGGCGTCTTTTGTCAATGCGATCACCATTAATCCCGAGGTCGACATATCGAGCCTGTGGACGATAAGTGGTCCAGTGGCATTGGGAAACGTTTGCCGCATGCGCGAATACACTGAGTCTTCAATCTCTTTGCCGGGCACTGATAAAAATTCGGCGGGTTTGTTCACAATCGCCATCGCCTCGTCTTGGTAGAGGATGTTTAAGGTTTTGCCTTCGGCAGGGTTCGTCAGCAGGGGATTATCATCGACAACAAGCCCTTCGAGCATATGCCCCAAGATAGGCTGGCATTTACGCAGACAGGCAGGATAAAACTGCTTATGTTGGCGAATTTCTGATTTTGGCGGCGCCCCCCACCAAAATTCGGCAATCGCCAATGGTTTAAGACCGTGTTTAAAGGCGTAATGTAGCAACTTAGGGGCGGCACATTCTCCCGAGCCTGCTGGCGGCGTTAACTCAACCGTCCCGTTAAATATGCCGTTAAGGCTTTTTTCTGAGCCGCGAATATTCAAAAAACGATACTGCTCAAACAGCTTTTGCTGCAGCGCCGCCGAGAGCTGTTTACGCTGTAGTCTTAATGCGTCACGCTTATCAGTGAGCAGAGTTAATGCTTGGCTGATGGCATGGATACGTTCATCCCAATAGCGTTTAATATCTCTTAACTGATTCTTTTCATTAATGCTTTCTTGGCTGAGTTTAGCTTCGATTGCCGTATTTTCACGTAAAGTCTCATCAGTCGGATTGGCAGCCCATTGCACTGCGAGTTGATTGCGCTGCGTCTTGCGGGATTGACGGCCGTCGATCATCACTTGCCTGTGGGCGGCAAGCTTGGCTTGTGCTTGAGCTTGCTCAGCGTTGAGTTCGCTCGATAGCCGAGGAATATCGGGATGATTTTCTACTGCAAGTAGCTGCTCGTTAATTTGGTTGATTTGCAGATTTTCGGCGTGGAA
The DNA here is from genome assembly GCF_013283205.1 of Shewanella sp. ISTPL2. Taxonomy (NCBI): domain Bacteria; kingdom Pseudomonadati; phylum Pseudomonadota; class Gammaproteobacteria; order Alteromonadales; family Shewanellaceae; genus Shewanella; species Shewanella sp. ISTPL2. The sequence goes on from NZ_JAAPAV010000001.1 coordinate 2,373,954, forward strand.
AAAATTGTCCTTAGCCAGCATATCAAACACAGGTGGAACGAAGCGTGGCCAATGGTTCTGCTCAGCTAACTTGCCCGAAAATGCCGACAAATAGCCCACATCTCCCTGCGGATCTTGCACTAAAAGTACACCAAACATTTTACCAATGGCACCGGTTAACTCCCCCGTGAGGCCAAAGTTATGTTGCCAATCGTTTTGAGTCTCAAGGTGGCGTTGTAATTCGTTGGCTGCGATCACGCATAATGGATGCGGTTCGTAATAGAAAGGAAAGGTAAAACGTTGCGGCAGGGCATAGGCATCAATGGCTTGTGTGAAAGAGGTAAAGCAAGAAGGCTGAAGATGCATATTGGGGTCTACTGTTGGTTTTACTTATCTGGGTTAATTATCGGAGTTAATTATCTGAGTTAAGCCACAACTTAGGATGATGGCTAGCAAGAAAGGGCGCTAGTTTACTCTGTCGATTTGGGACTGTCGATTTTGGGCAGTCACTTTTTATTGGTACGGATTTTAGATACGGCTCTGTGTTGAAAAAGGGAAATGGCATTAAAGCGCATTTCCCTTTGATGTGTCGCTTGTACTTAAAGCCAATTTTAAACGGTTAAACCCGCTTAAAAGATGACTTTTACTTTACTGGCGCTATCGAGTGCTTTGCTGATTGCGCTGTCGATATCGATATCACGGGCAAGCGCGACACCTAAACGGCGGCGACTATCAATATCGGGTTTGGCGAATAATCTAAGCTGAGTGTTGACCGCTTCTAATGCCGCACCAATCCCTTGATAGCGGATATTGTTTGAGGTGCCTTCGGCCAAAATAACCGCCGAGGCACTTGGACCATGCTGATGGATATTGGGAATAGGCAGGCCGAGAATCGCTCTCACATGTAGGGCAAATTCTGATAAATCTTGGCTGATGAGTGTGACTAAGCCTGTGTCGTGGGGTCTTGGCGAGACTTCAGAGAAATACACTTCATTGCCTTTAACAAACAGTTCTACGCCAAATAATCCATAACCGCCAAGGGCTTCGACGACTTTGCTCGCAATTGCTTGGGATTTTGCTAACACTTCATCGGACATGGCTTGTGGCTGCCATGACTCGCGATAATCGCCATCTTCTTGCCTGTGGCCAATGGGCGCACAAAAATGAATGCCGTTGACTGCGCTGATGGTTAACAGGGTGATTTCATAATCGAAGGGAATAAAGCCTTCGACTATCACGCGACCGTCGCCGGCGCGTCCGCCTTCTTGGGCGTATTGCCACGCTTTATGGCTGAGGGCGATATCGCGAATAACGCTTTGGCCTTTGCCCGAGGAACTCATGACTGGCTTCACCACACAGGGAACGCCAATTTCACTAATCGCTTGATTAAATTCGGTTTCGGTATCACAGAAAAAATACGGAGAAGTCGGTAAACCTAAGGTTTCAGCGGCGAGACGACGAATACCTTCCCTGTCCATAGTGAGCTTTGTTGCCCGAGCTGTTGGGATAATATTCACCCCTTCGGCTTCCATGTCCACTAAGGTTTGGGTGGCGATGGCTTCAATTTCTGGGATGACTAAGTGCGGTTTTTCTAACTCGATAACCGCACGCAGGGCGTTGGCATCGAGCATATTGATCACATGGGAGCGATGCGCGACTTGCATGGCGGGGGCGTTGGCGTAACGGTCAACGCCAATCACTTCAACGCCTAAGCGTTGCAGTTCAATGGCCACTTCTTTGCCAAGTTCACCGCAGCCGAGCAACATGGCGCGTCGTGCGCCCTCAGTGTAGGGAGTGCCTATCATGTGTGGGTACCTTTGAGATTGTAGGGATGATGAGTTTTATGCTTGCGTTCTATGTCGCAATGATGTGGCTAGTTTAGCCTGAACAGGCTTTAGGGTCATGGAGTAAATCGACAAGTGTGTCCCGGATCACTGGGGGCAAAAACGAAACAGCATATCTTTGGTTAATATTGGGGCTGAGGTTGAGAGTAAACTCAAATGTTAATGTCATGTTGGTAGCATGTTTGGGGACCATCCACTAATCTTTGGGATGGAATACATATTATTAATACAAGGAGATGCGGATGTTCTTAGATTACTTTGCGTTAGGTATTTTATTTTTCGTCATCATTATCATGTTTTATGGTGTCATTGCCATTCATGATATCCCCTATGAAATAGCCAAAAAGCGTAATCATCCCCAGCAAGATGCATTGCATATCGCCGGGTGGGTGAGTCTATTCACCCTACATGCAATTTGGCCATTTTTATGGATCTGGGCGACTTTATACCGTGAAGATCGCGGTTGGGGGTTCAATACTGTAATGAAGCGAGAATTAGTTTTAGAGGAGGATGTGAATTCATTGCGCGAGACGGTCAGAGGGCTTCAGACTCGGCTTGAACAGTTAGAGCAAATAACTCCCATGAATATAGCGCCTGCTGTGGATGCGATAAAAACAGACAAAGTTGAGGTATAACATGGATTTATTACTCATACTCACCTATGCGGCCGTGTGTATTGCTATCTTTAAAGTCTTTAAAATTCCGATGAATAAATGGACTGTTCCTACTGCAGTGCTGGGTGGAGTGTTCATTATTGGTACCTTATTGCTCGTGATGAATTACAACCATCCTTATTCTCGTTTTGCCCGTGAATATTTTGTCACTATCCCTATCACACCCGCAGTAAAAGGCTTAGTGACTTCGGTGGAAGTGCAGCCTAATGTGCCTGTTAAACAAGGGGATGTGTTATTTCGTCTCGATCCTATTCCCTTCGAGGCCGTTGTTAAACGTAAACGCGCTGCTTTGATGGAAGCAGAGCTCCAAGTGCCACAACTCGCCGCGGCGTGGGAGTCGGCTAAGGCTAATGTAGAGCGCGCTAGGGCCGATAAAGACCGTAATAAATCTGCCTTCGAGCGTTATGAGTTAGGCCGCAAGAAAGGGGGCGCGAATTCGCCTTTTACTGAACTAGAACTCGATAATAGGCGTCAATTGTACTTAGCCTCAGAGGCACAACTGACCGTCGCGAATGCTGAAGAACTGCGTGTCAGGCTGGCCTATGAATCTAATATTGATGGTGTTAATACCAAAGTGGCTGGCTTGCAAGCTGATTTAGCCAGTGCACTCTACGATTTAGAACAGACAGTCGTGCGGGCACCTGCAGATGGTGTGGTAACGCAAATGGCACTTCGTGCGGGAGCGATGGCAGTGCCTTTACCATTACGTCCAGTAATGAGCTTTATTCCCGACGAGCAACGCTACTTTGCGGGGGCATTCTGGCAAAACTCGTTAATGCGTTTGCAGGAAGGTGATGAAGCTGAAGTGATATTGGATGCCGCTCCAGGACAAATCTTTAAGGGAAAAGTGGCGAAAATATTACCCGCTATGGCTGAAGGTGAAGTTCAAATGGGCGGCGCGCTGCAGTCATCGGCTCGTTTATTTCAAAATGGTCGCGTGATTGTGCTGATTGATATCGAAGATGATGCTATCCGTAAGCAATTTCCTGCGGGTGTTTCTGGGCAGGTTGCAATTTATACTGAACATTTCCATCATGTCGCTGTGATGCGTAAAGTATTGCTGAGGATGCAAGGTTGGCTGAATTACTTGTTTTTTGATGGACATTAACCCTTAATCGGTTAACTTTTGTCTGTTGTATTAAGTCCAGTTCGCTGGACTTTTTTGTGACACATTTTTGGGTGAATAAAAAGGAATTTGAAAGCATGCAAGATATTCACGATTTAACCTCAGTGCTGCGCTCCAATACGCCAATTGTAGTGATTGAAACCTATGAAGAATATCGCGTGGTTGAGCTACTTAAGCGGGTCGCCAGTGTGCTTTATCAACCTGTGTTTACATGGAGTATCACCCAAGGTCTGGCACGGGTCGATAAGCCCTTGGCGGCGCAAAAGTTTAATAGCGAACCTACAGATTTGCTCGGGCAAATTAAATCAACCTCGCAGCAGGGAATTTATGTGCTGTGCGACTTCCATCCCTTTGTGATTGATGCACCTAAGAATGTCCGTTTGCTTAAAGAAATCGCCCTTGAGTACGAGACGCTGCAACACACATTAGTGCTGGTGAGCCATGCCTTTGAAATTCCGCCTGAAATCAAACGTTATTGCGCTTATTTTCACTTAACTTTGCCAAGTACAGTGCAATTGCAAAATCTGATTTATCTTGAAGTTGATAAAATTCGTCACCAAGGTACGCCGCTACAGGTCGATGATGCGGCTGTGGTCAAATTAGCCGATAATCTGCGGGGTGTGACTTTAGACGATGCCCGTCGTCTCGTACGCAAAGCCATAGTCAATGACGGTGCTATTACCTTGTCAGATATCGACGCCATCAATAAAGCCAAGTTTCAGCTACTCGATCTTAATGGTGTGCTGCAATTTGAATACGACACCAGTGATTTTTCACAGGTTGCAGGACTGCATAATCTAAAAAAATGGCTCAAGCAGCGCTCGCCCATAGTGGCTGTCAGCGCCATTGACCAAGGCGGCCAGCCGACTCCAGTTCAGCACGTCAAAGCGCTCGATGCGCCCAAGGGGATTTTACTGCTGGGCGTTCAGGGCAGTGGTAAGAGCCTCGCGGCTAAGGCGGTTGCGGGCGTTTGGCAACGACCTTTGCTTAGGCTCGATATGGCAGCCTTATATAACAAATACATAGGCGAAACCGAGAAGAACCTGCGTAATGCACTGGATCTGGCTGACATGATGTCGCCCTGTGTGCTTTGGATAGATGAAATTGAAAAAGGCTTAAGCGGGAGTAGCAGCGATGAGGGCACCTCGACGCGGATCCTCGGCACCTTACTCACTTGGATGGCGGAGCGTAAATCTGAAGTGTTTGTGGTGGCTACCGCTAATGATATTCAAGTTCTGCCGCCAGAGTTGATGCGAAAGGGCAGGATGGATGAAATCTTTTTTGTCGATTTACCCGACGAAGCTATACGCAAAGCCATCTTCTTAATCCACTGTAAGCGCCGTGGAATCGATGTGGCGAGCTTAGATCTCGCCCAGTTATCGGCGCGTAGCCAAGGATTTTCCGGCGCCGAAATCGAACAAGCAGTTATTGCTGCCATGTATACCGCAAGAAGTGTCGAGTGCAGTGTCGACCAAGTGCTATTACTTGAAGAACTTAGTAAGACACGGCCTTTATCTGTGGTCATGAGCGATAAAATCAATGCGCTACGACAATGGGCAGCAGGCCGAACCGTGAATGCCCATGAGTAAGATTTTTGCTTGGTACCATGAGTGCTAACTAGCATTTTTAAACGCTATATTGGCTTAGTTATTTTCGAGATTCCCAAGGTACCGTTATGAATGGTGAGTCGTTTTACTGGATATTAGTGATACAAGGATAAGAGATTGAAAAGTATATATGAACTGATTGATATCGAAGACTCTGGCATAAAAGTAGTCAATGAAGTGGTTGCTGGTGCTGAGCATTGTGTAGAGATACTGCCGCCTTCAAAGGATCGGGTTGAAGTACTTGAATCCCTTCAGGTATCGACTCGTTCGGTATTAGGGGCTATTGCCTACGAAACCGGTGGGATTTTGATCGACAATGGATGGATTCGATTTTTCGGCTCTGGACATGAAAGATTGTCTAGAAACCTTACTGATTGGAATAGAAGTGCACATTATCTTTTAGTGGCTAATGACGTAGTTGGTGGATTTTTTGCTATCAACGGCGGCGGTTTAGGCGCAGATGTTGGGAATATATACTATTGGTCGCCAGACTCAATTCATTGGGAAGGGTTAGAAATCGGGTTCACAGATTTTTTTCAATGGTCAGCTACAAAGAGAATCAATGAGTTTTATGCGAGTTTAGGTAAAGAGCGCTTTCAAAAAACCTATTCACAGATAGCTACAGATAAATGCCTGAGCTTTTATCCATTTTTATGGGCGAAAGAAGGTTCTATTGAAATAAGCAGCGTGAAAGTGGTGTCAGTTGATGAAATGTATAGGCTGAAATTGGAATTATTAACCTCGGTTAGTTAATTCGTTTACCCGCTGATTTTATGAGTACTTCTGCAATAATTATTTGTTATAAACATCTAATATATTGATTGTTAGATGTAAATCTGCTTATCAGCTCTATTGATTCAACATGGATGGGCTGTATATGCCATCCATAATTAACTTCGGAGGGGACAGCGCCAAGATCTAGCTGACGTTTTGGCGGTATCTTGGGCTTTCTCGTTACCGCTTGCATCAAAAATCAAAGCTGTCGCTATCACCAAAAGTTGTCGCGGCAATGCCTAATGAGTGCTTCACTGTTTGGCGTGACAATATCTCTCTAAATGGTTTGAATCTTAGCGGTATCCACTCCCTGTGGTACCGCTAATGCTGCTTATTCCTATTATGATGACATTAGATATCAAAGGCGAGACTGCCCGGAGTCAGGAATGGCCAGTTAAGACGCGTCGGTGAACTCTCACCCTGCGCACCAAAGAAGTAAGCTGTTCTTGGGGTAGCGTAAACTACACTGCCTTTTTGCAACCCGAGTTCCTGCAGATTATGGTGGGTGAATTTGGCTTCCCACAGTTCTTCGCTATGCCAGCCGTGTGGGGCTAATTCCAGTCTTACTTCGGCGCCAATGGGGGTCATGGCGACAATATTGAACGGCAAATTGGCCTGACTATTAGGCTTATTTGACAGCGCTAATTCGTGACTGCGTACGTAGAGAACACCATCTTGCTGCAGTGTTTGCTGTTCTGGAGGTGTTAAAAATGCTTGACCATTTTCCCAACGTTTTTGTTGCCAACTGGCTTCAAAGACATTGACGTTACCAAGAAAATCAAACACAAAGCGACTATTGGGGTGCGAGTATAGCTCAGCAGGTGTATTAATCTGCTCTATATGACCATTACTCATCACTACCACTCTATCTGAAAGCTCAAGCGCCTCATCCTGATCGTGGGTCACAAACACGCTGGTGAATTTCAATTCATCATGCAGGCTGCGTAGCCAGCGGCGTAGTTCTTTACGCACTTTAGCATCTAAGGCGCCAAAGGGTTCATCCAGTAGCAAGACTTCTGGTTGGGTTGCGAGTGCACGGGCCAACGCAATGCGCTGTTTTTGTCCACCCGAGAGTTGTTCAGGATAGCGCTGTGCGAGATGGCCTAGTTGTACTGTTTCTAGCAGTTGTGTCACTCGCTTATGAATTTCTGCCGCCGAAGGCCTTTGTTTTTTCGGCATCACTTCGAGTCCAAAAGCGACGTTATCGGCGACCGTCATATGGCGAAACAGCGCGTAGTTTTGAAACACAAAACCCACGCGTCTTTCACGCACATGCACTTGGGTGACATCTCTGTTGCCGAATTGAATTTGGCCGCTATCGGCTCCTTCAAGACCGGCAATAATCCGCAGCAGTGTGGTTTTGCCTGAACCTGATGGTCCCAGCAGACCAATCATTTCCCCTTCTTGAATATCGAGATTAAGTGGGGAAAGCGCCTGAAATTGGCCAAATTTCTTGGAAATATTAGTAAGACGAATACTCATAGTTGGCTCTGCTCTTTATTGTCATTGGCGGTTAAACTGCGTTGTTGCCGCCATTCCACTACGGCTTTTAACATTAGGGTAAATAGGGCGATCAGGGCCAGTAATGATGCGCTCGCGAAGGCGGCTTCGGCCTGATAATCTTCATACAATAATTGCACATGTAAAGGTAAGGTATTGGTTTCGCCACGAATGTTGCCAGATACGACAGCAACGGCACCAAATTCTCCTACGGCTCTGGCATTGGTGAGGATCACACCGTAAATCAGTGCCCATTTGATGTTGGGTAGGGTCACGCGGCGAAAGAGTTGCCACCATGACGCTCCAAGGATCACTGCAGCTTCTTCTTCCGATGCGCCCTGTTGTTGCATCAATGGGATCAGTTCTCTGGCCACAAAGGGGCAAGTGACAAAAATGGTCACTAATAGTATTCCTGGCCAAGCAAACATGATCTGCAGATCGTGCTCATATAGCCATTCGCCAAGCCAACCACTGTTGCCATAGAGCAGCAAATAGAGCAAACCTGCGACGACAGGGGAGACCGCAAATGGAATATCAATTAGCGTGATCAGTAACTTGCGACCGGGGAATTCAAAACGAGTCACGCTCCACGCCAGCATGATTCCGAACACTAAATTGATCGGTACTGTGAGTGCTGCCACCATCAGTGTTAAACCAATCGCATGCAGCGAATCCGGTTGAGTTAGGTGCCCAATATAACGCTCCCAACCTCCGACAAACGCTTGCTGAAAAATACTCACCAACGGCAATAGCAACAATAGCAAGCCCAAGAGCACGGCGAGGGTAATAAGGCTCCATTTGATCAGGGGCGCTTCACCGACTCTTAAGGGTTTAAATGAGTTCATATTCGCTCCTTATCGTCCATGAATGCGGCGCAGATAACGCGCCTGCCACAGGTTTATCAGCAGTAATAGCAGTAACGAGGTCATCAGAACCACTGAGGCAATGGCGCTGGCACCTGCAAAATCAAATTCTTGCAGGCGGACAAAGATCATTAACGAAGTGATTTCACTGATATAAGGCATATTGCCAGCGATAAAGATCACGGCACCAAACTCACCCAGACTGCGGGTAAAAGACAGTGCCGTTCCAATCATTAATGCTGGCCAAAGGGAGGGCAAAATAACCCGCCAGAATACCGAACGATCCGAGGCGCCAAGCGTCATTCCCGCTTCTTCTTCCTCGTGGGATAACTCTTCGAGAACGGGTTGTACCGTACGAACCACAAAGGGAATACTGGTGAAAATCATCGCGACCACTATGCCTAGCGGGGTGTAGGCGACTTTTATGCCCCATTCAGCTAATAGACTACCGATTTGGCCGTTTTCCGCATAAAGGGTGGCTAAGGTGATACCGGCAACGGCGGTCGGCAAGGCAAAGGGCAAATCTACCAAGGCATCTAAAATGCGTTTGCCGGGAAATTCATAACGCACGAGTACCCATGCGAGTAATAATCCGAAAAGGCAGTTAAATAATGATGCCGCGAGCGCCGATAGTATGGTGACTCGGTAACTGGCAACCACTCTGGGATCGGCAATCACGCCCCAGTATTCGGACCAGCTCATTGAACTGGTCTGCATGATTAAGCCTGTGGTTGGCAATAATAGGATTAGGCTGACAAACAGCAGGGACACACCTAAGCTGATGGTAAAACCGGGAAGAACCCGCTTATGGCGTAAACGCCCGTTATTAAAAATCACAGAATAATCACCCGATCAGGTTAATTGCGTTAAACCAATACTATTTATACGGTTCGCTCGTTGTTGGCTCAAGCCATTTGTTGGATGCAATCTTTACGGCTAACACTGATTGATAAATGCCAATTAGCGATAAACCCGAGACTTTGCTCGGGTTCAATGTTGATATCTTACTACATTAAGGACGATATCAGCGCTTTAATAGCTCATCGAGTTTTGCACCGTTAGCAAACTGCGTTTTCATGGCATTATCCCAACCACCGATGATTTGCTCAACAGTCAGCAGGTCAACGGTAGGGAACTGCTTAGCAAACTCAGCTTTTACCTTTTCGTTGTGTACACGATAGCTGAATCCTGCCAGTAGACGTTGCGCTTCTTCGCTGTAGAGATAATTCAAATACTCAGTTGCGAGTTCCTGTGTACCGTTACGCTTAGCATTTTTCTCAACCACAGCGACGGGGAACTCTGCCAGAATCGAGGTTTTTGGTACAACCACTTGGTAATCGTCCGTACCATACTGCTGGCGGATATTGTTCACTTCCGATTCAAAGGTAATTAATACATCACCGATCCCACGTTCAACAAAGGAGGTGGTCGCACCGCGGCCGCCTGTATCAAATACTGCGACATTACCGAGGAATTTTTTCAGGAATTGATCCAGTTTAGCCTGATTATCCTTACCATAGTTTTTCTGAGCATAACCTAATGCGGCTAAATAAGTGTAGCGAGCATTACCAGAGGTTTTTGGGTTAGGAAAGACCAGTTTAACGTCATCTTTAGCTAAATCGCCCCAGTCGCTGATTTGCTTTGGGTTACCCTTACGCACCAAAAATGCAATGGTGGAATAGTAAGGTGAACTGGCGTTAGGGAGTAATTGTTGCCAATTTTCTGGGATCAATTTACCGCGATCGTGCAGAACTTGTACGTCTGTCACTTGATTAAACGTTACCACATCTGCGGGTAATCCCTGCAGAATCGAGCGTGCCTGTGCAGATGAGCCTGCATGGGATTGTTTAATTTCGACGGTTTTACCTGTTTTCTCTTCCCAATGTTTGGCAAAAACGGGGTTGTAGGCATTGAATAATTCCCGTGCGATATCATAAGAGGAATTAAGCAGGGTTTGATCTGCGGCAGTCACATTGAGTGAGGTTCCCAGAATGAGGGTTCCTAGCAGGGCCTTTATCAATTTTACGGACATTTTTAACTCCTTAATCTGGCAATTTTGTCAGCGTTATGGCACCTAGAGTAATAGAATTAATTGTTTATAAAAAGCCAGTTGAATAGAACTTTTTTGAATAACTATGAGCGATTTATTTTATGTTATAAGCAGTATTCACCGTGTTTGTCAGTGGTAACCGACTTAGAATAGGCTATCGCTTAGTTGTTTTTATCAAGTAAAGGATAATCCTAGTGTCTGACTTTCCGACAATTGAAGCCTGCATCGGGCAAACTCCGCTGGTTCGCTTGCAGCGGCTTAACTGTGGTACTTCCACTGTACTATTAAAATTGGAAGGCAATAACCCCGCGGGTTCAGTAAAAGATCGTCCTGCACTCAATATGATTATTCAGGCCGAACTTCGCCAAGAAATAAGCCCTGGTGATACGCTTATAGAGGCAACGAGTGGCAATACTGGGATTGCGCTGGCGATGGCGGCGGCAATCAAAGGATACAAGATGATCCTGATTATGCCGAATAATTCGACTCAGGAGCGTAAGGATGCGATGCAAGCCTATGGCGCAGAGCTCATGCTAGTGGATAACATGGAGACTGCGCGGGATTTGGCGCTGCAGTTACAAAGCGAAGGCAAAGGTAAGGTGCTGGATCAATTTAATAACCAAGATAACGCTAATGCCCATTTCCTCACGACAGGCCCTGAGATCTGGCAACAGAGTCTAGGCAAAATTACCCACTTTGTGTCAAGTATGGGGACGACAGGTACCATAATGGGTGTGTCAAAATACCTTAAAAGTTGTAATCCCGACATCACTATTGTCGGCCTTCAGCCCGCCGATGGCAGTGCTATTCCAGGGATTCGGCGTTGGCCGCAGGCATATTTGCCTGGGATTTTTGATGCTTCTTGGGTTGATTTAGTTATGGATATTGAAGAGCAAGATGCAAAAGCCATGGCGAGAACTTTAGCGCGAGAGGAAGGGATTTGTGCAGGAGTCAGTTCGGGCGGTGCCGTGTTTGCTGCGCTGGAGATTGCTAAACAATATCCGGGTTCTGTGGTCGTGGCGATTGTCTGTGATAGGGGCGATCGTTACCTTTCGTCAGGGCTTTTTTCCTGAGTCCTAGATTTTTACTCTAAGAATATTGAACGATATGAATGTTTGATTGATAAAAATGGGCGAGACACGCCCATTTTTACCCTTTTAAACGTGATCATTTTTTCGGTGGGAATTGCGCCAAAATTCGGTTGACGGCTTTGGCGGTATCTTGGGCTTTCTCGTTACCGCCTGCATCGAAATCATAGCTGTCGCTGCCACGCCAAATAAGAGCTTTGGTCTTAGGATCGACAATATCTATCTGAATGGTTTGAATTTTAGCGGTATCACTCCCCAGCGGCACGCCAACACTGGTGCCTATTCCAATCCCGCCCGAATTTCCGAATGTACCTGTGCCTAATCCAATGGATAGCCCTGAATCTTTGGGCTTATCTTGGGTGAGTAAGGCGTAGGCGACGTTAAAGTCGGGCGACGCTGTATTTTCTACAAACCCTTTTTGAGTCAATTGGTTGTTAATTTCTACTTGAATACGCTGGGCGCTTAACGGGTCATCCGTCGGCTGTGGTGTTAACTGGTTAAAGCTTCGTAGTGCGGTGAAGTCGTAATTGAGATCATAATCGTTTTTCGGTTTACTGCTGCAAGCGCTTAATAAGGCAACAGCGACGAGCAGACTGGCAAAGTGACGGTATCCCATGATAGTGCTCCAAGTTGTACAAACTCTGTTCAATGTGCCTTGATTAAGGTTGTTTCTGCAAGTACTTTAGATAAGCGTGTTGTATTTGAATCGCTTTGAATGCAATTCCACACGCTTTGTTTTTAGCAAGGATCGTTTTGAGTATGGTTCATTTTTAGATAGGAATAGCGGCGGGTTATGGAACAGTTAGCCTTTTTTGATATCCCGAGTCCTTGTATCGGTGTGTGTGTTACCGATGCGCGCGGTTACTGTAATGGTTGCCTGCGAAGCCGTGACGAAAGATTCAATTGGTTAACGTTTTCAGATGCGCAAAAGTATGATGTCATTCGCCTGTGTACTCAACGTAAACGTCGTCGCCAGTTGGCGATGATGAAAGCAAGGCAAGCACAAATAGAGCAAGAAAGGGCAGCGTTAAACCCACAGTTGAATTTTGAGCCTGAGCCCGAAGCCGATCTGGATTTTGGTGGCTTCGAGCTAGACTAATATCTTGAATACTTTGTTAAATAGTCTTATTTAACTGACTTATTTAATTGACTTGTAGAATTAGCGCGTTAGATGAATAACAGACCCGCAGTCGTTTAATCCCAATCCCTATTACAGCTTACGCTTCTTCGGCCAGATTAAACTAAATCGAGTATGTTGTGCATCACTGGTAACACTCACATTCCCTTGATGTCGTTGCATAATCCGTTTGATGATCGCAAGGCCTAAACCATGTCCTTTATTGCCATTCTGTACCGATTGGCTGCGATAAAATGGCTCGAACACTTTCGGTAAATCCACCGCAGGGATAGGTTCGCCGTCGTTACTCACACTTAAATTGACCCTATGCTGGGTCTGCTTAACTTCAATGATGATTTCAGTGCGGGCAAAGCGTTGTGCATTGGTCAGTAAATTCTGTAGTGCCCGTTCGATTAATGCGGGTTCTCCGAATAAGGGCAGTTTTTCGACTTCGGCCTTGAGCGTTATAGGCGTTGGACTTAAGGTTTCTAGACGCTTAATACTTTGATTGATGAGATTAATTAAATCGTACTCATCCAACTGGATACCTTCTCGCTGTGACTCTAAGCTGGCGTAGGTCAGCAGTTCTTGAAGTAAGTCTTCCATTTCTTTGATGTCGAGCTGCATTTCATCGAGAAAGTCTTGTCGCTTCTGTTCGTCCGAATCTGGCTGACAATACATAGGCATAAGTGCAAGAGCAAATTTGAGCCTCGCCAGTGGCGTGCGGATCTCATGGGATACCGCATTAGAGAGGTGTTTCTGGTTCTCAATCAAGGCGCTGATATGTCGCGCCATTTCGTTAAACGTATTGGCTAAGGGCTTAACTTGGGAGCGATTTGACAGGGTAATCCGGGTGTCCCATTTGGCTTCGCCAAATTCTTTGGTGGCCTTACGCAGTATGCTCAAATCCCGTGAAAGCGGGCCGACCCAAATTAGCGCAACGAGGGCGAGTGATAAATAAAAGAACAGGGTGAACAGGCTGCGAAGGTTGGCTCTGGGATCTATGTCCAGCGGCCCTGCCATTAAGACTTGATCGTCTACTCGAATAAATTGCAGCAAGCTATCATCATTGGCTGTGGTGGTGAACACCTTGCTTGTGCTTAACGCTTGATTATCTGCCAGCGCGACTTGATCTGCATTGAGTAATTGCAGTGGCATCACAGGGTTCGCTGGGATCGCCTCCAGATACCGTTGGCGGGCATCGGGAGGTAATTCCGCTAATAATTGCGCCAATGCCACTAACGGCGCATCGAGGGCATTATTGTCATCAACATTCTTCTGCCACAGGCTGTCGAGTGTCCAGCCAATCCCAAGCACGCTGAGACTGAGTAGCAGATATAAACTGATAAAGAGACGTTTCACTGTATTTGTGCTTAGTTATTCCAAGCTTCAGGAGCAAAGAGATAACCTTGTCCCCAAACGGTTTTAATTCTGAAAGGTGTCTCAATATTATCGTTGAGTTTTTTACGTAATCTAGAGATCCGCACGTCAATTTTTCGATCTTTACCATCGAAATCAATATTGAGTAACAACTGATAAATATACTGACGGCTGAGCACTTGGCCCGCTTGCGAGGCCAGTAACCACAGCAATTCGAATTCATGGCTGGTGAGATCAATTTCAGTTTCATTAAGACGAATCGCATGGGTATGCGGGTCGATACTCAATTTACCGAAGGTTAGACAGTGTGATTCTGCCTGTGGTGGCTGATTCTGACGGCGAAGTAAGTTGTTGATCCGCGCAACTAACAGAGCAGGATCGACGGGCTTGACCACGTAGTCATCGGCACCGAGTTCTAGTCCTTTGATTTGATCTTCACTTGAACCAAGTGCGCTCATCAATAGGATTGGACCTGCGAAATAATCGGGCAGTTTCTCACACAGAGTGAGACCATCCATGCCGGGTAGCATAATGTCTAACAGTATGATATCTGGCTTGTAATTGATTAATCGTGTTAGCACTGTATCGCCACGGCGTTCAACTTCAACATGCATACCATGGGATTTTAGGTAATCTACAATCAAGTTTGCTAGGCGAACGTCGTCTTCAACCAATAATACTCTGTGGTTCGATTGTGGGCTTGTCATTAAAATAAACTCCAAGGGTTGCGGTAACGTCTGCGAACCTGAGGTTGTGATGCAGAAGTGATTTTAAGTTTGGCACCAGCCAAAGTTTGGTTACTGTCTTTACTCACCATGACAAATTGAATATCCGTCATAGTGTGGATTTTCATGCTTAACGTATGGGTTGAAACTGAATCACTGCACCATTTGGGGTAGGCAGCGTTGTCGGACAAGATACAGATAAGCTCATCTTTAGCGAGTTCCCACTGTAGTTCTATATAGACGTCACAGGCCTCAGTTTCTGAACTTGTGATGCAAATTTCGGGTGTGAGTTTGAGTGCCGAGTCGCGAGTTTTGGCTTGTGCTGAACTTTGGCCCATCAAGCCGAGGCTTAGACCTATAAAGCAAAGCAAGCTTAACTGAGGCAGTGTCACTAACGTTAGAACCTATAGGCAGCGCCGATAAAGTAGGTGCTGCTATAGTCTTGGTCTAACAAGGGACTGGCGGCAATCTCATCGGCAATTAGAGTGTAACGAACTGCCAACAGTAGATCCCAATTGTCAGTTAATATGTAACGGGCCGTCATTTCCGCACCTTTATCCCAACCTGATTTTGCTTGATATCTTTCGCTCCAATAGGCGTTTTCACTGGGTCTAACGCTGTAATAATAATCCACTACATCTTGGCTTTTCCAATCAAATACCAATGCAAACTCAAAAATGAAACGGTCGTAATCCCAGCCATAGGTCCATTTTATTTGTGCTTCTGAACCTTGATGCACATTAAACATATCATGGGTGTACGCCAATCTAATAATACCGAGCCGCGTATAGATGAATGCTTCGGCACCGCCAAGTAAGGTGAAGCTCCGAGTCTCTAAGGAATTAAACTCAGGCTCGGGCTCAGTCGATAAATACATACTATTTATGGCTTTGGCTTCAACTTGAGTGCCACGATTCAAAAAGATATTTGATGGGTCCCATTGATAGAAGTAGGCTCTATCTAAGCTATAACTTGTTACTAAGTTAATTGTAAAGCTTTCTTGCTCGGCTAAGGTATAACCTAAATTACCATTGTCGAAGAACCAGTATTCGCCGTAATAGGCCACTGTTGGAATAAAGAACAATGGAATATCGTCAAAATCCCTGAGTGGATTGCTTTTTTGTCCCCAGCCTATGGCGATGCCTAGATCCCAGTTGTTCATCTCAATACATTGATTTTCTGGTGCACAGGCTTCTTTCGCCATTCCGATTGCAGGCAAAATACTTAAACTTGTAATGAGGACAAAAAGAATACGATACATGATTTAACGATTAAGGGCTGAGGTTAACAATACAGGAAAACAGATTAGCATTTTATGCTCAATTCAACAGTGGTTTCATTCACGGAGATGCAAAATGATACAGCTATCAATTAAATAATAAATTTATGAATTGCACAATATGTTGATAGTCATGCTAAAAGCTTATCTTGGCAGCTTTCGTACGGTTAATTGTGGATGTTAAATTTTGTGTTTTATAAGTTTCGAGTGTAACTGAAATGATGTTAATTATGATGTAAAAGCTGTGTTGCTTGGAAATAATAATGCCATTCGCAAGTGTGAATGGCACAGACTGAAGCCGAATAACCTACTTTGCGGTAATAACACAGAGATTAGAATGAAGATTAATTGACCTCAGTAACTGACTTGTAGCCCATTTCTGTCAATTGATCGTTTACACAATCAAGCACATATTGTTTTAGCTCAGCATTTTCGACTTGATCTTCAGAGGCCATCTGTTGGCACACTTCTTTCAACTGAGCGAGATCGGCAGCTGGTGCAGGCGGTAAAGAGGAGTCGTCAGCAAAGGAAGTGAAACTTACTAATGCCAATAGAGTAAAAACAGCTGATAACTTATTCATTTTATTTCCTTTAGTTATGTATTGTTAACCACAGATTAAGAAGCATTCTCTTAATACCACTGTGCCAACATCAGCAATTTATCACTGCTATTCTGTTTTAGATATAAATAATTTTGACCTTTCTTGATTAAGGTTTTTTACCTTGTTTTCCCTTGATTCGCTTCAAGTAAATGGGCTGGCTGAGTGTACTTTATTTGCTCTAGTTTGATTCATTCTCAGCATCTTTTGCTGCTTGAGTTAGGTTCACAACCCTCCCTCTGAACTTATGCGCGCTAAGTTGGCTCTTTTGAACTTGTGTTTGACATTTATTGATGAAACTCTGCACATAAACTTATGTGCTTAACTTATACGCTTAATTGTGTGCTTAATTGTGCGTACAGTAGAACTTGGATTTCTTTCAAAAGTGCTGCTTACATCACTTTAAGGACTTATTTGCGATAAAGTGCATTATTATCACTGTTTATGGTCGATTTTTAATGAAGGTTTACTCGCCGCTGTTAACTGAATTATGCGGTAGTTATAAGAAGTCATATAAAATGAGATATGACGCATGTTGTAGGCCGTTTTTTTCTAGAATATTGAATTAAAAAGAATTAATTTTTATGTGTTTTTTAGTTTAAATTTTATTTTACAGTTTATTATTTTAACTTTATGTTTTTATTGTTTATTTTTATGTGTTCGTTTGTTTTTGATGATTACATTGCTAAGATTATAGCTATCCTCTAGAATGCGCCGCTCTCGCAGGTGCGCGTGCATAAGATTAATGGCAAATGCTATTGATTTTTATTGAATTATTGATTTTTCTCTAGGGGAACTCTGTGTCTACAAAACTGGCTAATCCAGCGCCATTAGGTTTAATGGGCTTTGGTATGACAACAATTTTGTTAAACATTCATAATGCGGGATATTTCCCTATTGATTCTATGATCTTAGCCATGGGGATTTTTTACGGCGGCATTGGTCAAGTGATTGTGGGGATTATGTGTTTCATGCGCGGCGATACTTTCGGTACGACGGCATTTACCTCATACGGTTTGTTTTGGTTAACGCTAGTGGGCCTCATTTTAATGCCTAATGCTGGCATTGCGGCGAGTCCAACGTATTTTATGGGCTGGTATTTAACGCTTTGGGGCATATTCACGGCATTTATGTTTGTGGGTTCTTTGCGTTATCCAAGAGCCAAACAGTTTGTGTTTGCTTCTTTGACTATCTTATTTTTTCTGCTGGCGGCGCGTGATTTTACGGGTAGCGCCTTGATTGGCACTATTGCGGGCTTTGAAGGGATACTTTGCGGCGCAAGTGCGATTTATTTTGCGATGGCGCAGGTGCTTAATAATGAGTATGGCCGTGCGATTTTACCGGTGGGTGAATTGAAAAAATAACGATTCGGCAATGCAGAACTGTAAAAAAGGCTGATGAAGATCAGCCTTTTTTATGGGTGTTAGCTGTACTAGATTTTAGTTTTAATATAGGCCACAGCTGCTTCATCTAAGCTACGAAGGGAAACATAACTCGTGCCTGCCTTGTGGGTGATCAAGAAGCCTTTTTCAGTTTCTTTAATCCGGTAAATCTCGGTCCATAAAATTTGGCTGGTCACAGACATCGATTGAGTGTGAATCCCTTGCTCATCAATGGTGAGTGTGACCTCATTGCTGGCCGCTTTACTCATCATCTGACGCATCAACCACCATGCTTTGTGATACTTCACATTGAGCGCTTCGATAACACCTAACCCAACAAAAAAGTAAGCTAAATAAAGGCTAATATCGGTGAAAATAAGCGCGATACCTATCAGGGTTAATCCAATGGCTTTGTAGTAAGGTTTGAGCGTGGGATCTGGTACCACTGATTGCGTATAGCATTCATCGAAATGGGCTTTATCTAAAATATACGTTGTGGAGTATGAATAGGGCGTTGGCATCATGTCATCTAATTGAGGTGGCACTTAATGCGGGCTAGTGTAGCGATTACAGTGATGAAAGTAACTAACCTTGCTATTGCAAGCATGAATGAGCACTTTGGTGTTTTCAAATTCGACGTTCAAACCCGCTCGTTTATACAGGTCAAGATATGAGTTGGACAGAAATACGGCAACGGCTATATTAGTCTTGCCGTAAGCATTGTTCGATTTTCGTGATTTGACACAAGGAGTGCAAAACATCATGGCCTTAGTCCCCAAAGATTTTGTAAATTACAAATCAACGCCGGTTTTCAACCATGACAACGTCCCTAAAATGTTGCTGCACATGCACAATACTAAGGCTGGCGTATATGGGCAAATTCAAGTGTTAACGGGCAGCTTAAAGTTTTATGGCTATACGGGTAGCAGGGGCGAGTTAGATAAAGAAATTATTATTCGCGCAGGTGAAACCGCCATTTCACATCCTGAATATTGGCATAAAGTGGAGCTACTGACCGAAGATACTCAGTTTAGACTCCACTTTTATGCCCATAAGGATTCGGCCATTGTGGCGCAGCAACAATCCGAGCGAAATGAATAGCATCTAGCAACTAACACTCAGTCCAATTCGCGCGGTTAGCAGCTGCAGCTGGCAACTTCTCGCTAATAACCGATTTACGCTAATAGCGATTTCGTTCCGTTGGAATATCAGTTAAATACTCCACAAATTCCACTTCAAAGCCATGGGCATCGAAGAAGTAAATATTGCGTCGATAGGGATCTTCCATGCCATCTTTGGCAATAGGGAAACCTGCTTGGGTCAGTCTTGCTATCACAGCATCTAAGTTGTCGGTCACAAAGGCAAAATGCGCCAGTCCAATTTGATGACCTGCCAAATCGCGGTTTTCACCTTCACCATTGTCACTAAAAGCAATGTATTGATAATCATCGCCAAAATGAATCCAATTACGGGGTTTGCCGTACCAAGTGCCTTTATCGCCACCGCGAACACGCCAATGGGGGAAAGCCGCTTGATAAAAGCGCAGTGCTGCGGGGATGTCGTCTACCACTAAATTGATATGCTCTAAATGAATCATAATGCGTTCCTTGTAATGATTTTAGTCTGTTGCTGGTGGTTAAAATCTCAAGCCGCTTACATACCGTAACAGTATTCCTGCTGTTTTGGGTACGCTTGATTGGCATGTTGTTCACGAATGGGGGCTAATGCTTGGGCGTATTGATGCAGCATATATAAGCTGTATTGCACTCTTTCCCTAAGCGCGATATCGCGGGCACTCTCAGGGATTGAATTGAGTACATGGCTGACATTGCGGATGATTAAGTGATCGGGTATGGGCACTAATTTATTGTTTTTAAGGGCATTCATCTTCACTTCAACGATAGGGTAGGTACCGCTAATACCATCCGATATTGAAACTAATAAGGCGGGTTTATGGGCGGTTTCTTCGCGAGTACACATCAACAAAAAGTTCTTCAGTAATGGTGATGCCATGCCGCCCCATTCCGGGGTGATCAGCACTAGCGCATCGGCTTCATCGACTCTGTGTTCTATTTCGGGCCAGTGTTCACCTTTGTTGTCTTCTTCTCCATCCCAAAAGGGCAGATTAAACAGGCATAGTTCTAAGTGATGTATCGTGTCGTAACCCATGTTGTGGGGAGATGAGAAACTGCTTTCCGCGATATAACGACCGACTTTAGCACTTTGTGAATCGGGTCTTTGGCTGGTGCTGATGATGAGTAATTTCATTAAGTAAACCTATTTGTTTATAAATTATTTGTAAGGTAATTGCTTTATTTAATATTGTAAAGGATAAAGTAAATAAAAAAGTTTATTTAATCTGTTAAAGCTACGGAGATTGGGAGATAATGCTTCGGCTGAAATCGGGGAGACTCAATGAAAACTACTGATAAGATTATTCAATTACTCAAGTTGCATGGCCCGCTTACTGCTAAAACCTTAGCGGAGGAATTGGCGTTAACGACTATGGGGGTGCGTCAACATCTGCAAGCTTTGGAAGATATGGGCGATGTGGATATTGAGGATCGAGTTGAAGGCCGCGGTCGCCCAACACGTTACTGGGGATTGACTGAACAAAGCCGTACTCACTTTGCCGATCGCCATGAGGAATTGACGGTACAGTTGATTGACTCGGTAAAAATGATCTTTGGCGACCAAGGCTTGGATAAGCTTATCGGTCACAGGGAGCAAAGTGCGTTAGTCCAATATCGTGCGGCAATGGAAGGTGCTACTGATATTCCGACACGTTTGGCCATACTTGCGAAATTACGCTCGAACGAAGGTTATATGGCGACCATAGAACACATCGATGGTGTGTATTTTTTACTCGAAAATCATTGTCCAATCTGCGCTGCAGCGACTAAGTGTTTGAACTTTTGCCGCTCTGAGTTGCAACTTTTTCAGCAGTTATTCGCTGATATTGCCGTGGTGAGCCGCGAAGAACATATCATCGAAGGTGCTCGCCGCTGTGCATATAAGATTGCGGTAATTAAAGTTGCGACGATAGCCTAGTAGTGCACTTAAGTTGTTTGCTTGAGGCGTTTTATCTGTGGGATAAAACGTCACTGAAAGCTAACGCTACATATTAAGCATTCGTTCTGGGCTTAAACTTAGGAGCTTAGGGCTTATCAGGTTCGTGATAGGCCAATAAGGTTTCGAAACGAGGATGCCCTTTAAGTTGTGAGAAATCAGCTTCATCCAACGCTAGCTCTTTGAAGGATGCGCTGTTATGGATGGCGCGTTCCAAATCAGAAATTGCCCTATCTTCAACACCTAAACACGCAAAGGCGCAGGCTCTTTGATAAAAAGCATGGGCGTTCGTTGGGTCAACTTCCAAAACACGATTACATAGGCTTTGTGCCCAATTAAATTCGCGCATTTCCATTGCGGCATCGGCCTTGTAGGTCAGCGCTTCCAAGTCTCCAGGTCGAATCGTGAGGATTTCATCGTAGACTTCAATTTTTTGTTCGGGTGTCTGGGCACTTTGGGCGCGTAGCCACAGATTATGAATTTCATTAATCACTTCTATTTCACGATTATTATCTGTGATAGTACGGCTCTTATGCTTGAGTTCTTGCTCGAGTAATTTGAACTTTTCTTCGTATTGTTCGGCAATACTCTGTAGCTGATTCGCGGCCAGTTTGGCGGTATGTGTCTTGATTTCCCGTAGGGATTGCCAGCCGATAAAGGCGACTAAAGAGGCGACGCCGGCGATCATATAAAAGAAGTAAGTGACAGTGACATTGGCGTAATTCATCGACTTGTCGGCAACGGCCAGTTCGCGATCTGTGATATCTATGGTGAGGCGCCGCTCAAGATCCTGTTGATCGTATCTGAGAGATTTGAGTTCATCGAAGACGTAGCGCTCTATCAGCGGTTTATCATGGATGGCGAAAGGTTGAGGCACTTCAGGGGGATTAACTGCATCGCTCGCTTGAGTGAAGAATGAGCTCGCGAGTATCACTAAAAACAAGGCTAAAAATAGCAGGTTCGAACGTATCATAACGGGACTTGCAGATAAGTTTTTGATGCGGTAACCACTCACAATAAGATGAATTGAACGCCTAGCTTAACAAATTTTGCCTAGTTTGATCTAATTTTGCTCTAAATAAGCTCTGTGATGCTTACTGTATTGGCTCGCTATGACCTGAACTCGCATCCTGCTAGAATGGCTATCCCATTCATATTTCGTCATTTGTGGTGTTATGCAGTCTAAGCGCGGCCGACTCGATCGTTATCTCTGTACCCAGTTACACACTCACCGTAAAGCGGTACGTGAACTGTTACTCTTGGGCCGAGTACGCGTTGATGGATTGATAGTGAAGGACATGGATAGGCAAGTGGATGAGTTTTCTCACATCCAACTCGATGGGCAAATATTACAGGCCAACACGCCAGTTTATTTGATGTTGCATAAGCCGATTGGCGTGGTGAGCGCGACTAAAGATACTCAGCATAAAACCGTGATGGATTTGCTCGATTGCGAAGCCCGTGATGAGTTACATATCGCGGGTAGACTAGATTTAAATTCTTCGGGTTTGTTATTACTGACCAATGACAGCCGCTGGTCTGATGCACTAATGTCACCGACGTATAAGGTCGATAAAGTGTATCGCGTCACCTTAGCTAATCCATTAACTGAAGAATATATCGCCGCATTTGCCGAAGGTATGTATTTCAGCTTTGAAGATATAATGACTCAGCCTGCTAAATTGGTGATCCTTGCTGATCATGTTGCTGAAGTGACTTTAAAGGAAGGTAAGTACCATCAAATTAAGCGGATGTTTGGTCGCTTTCGAAACCCAGTTGTTGGTCTACATAGATTATCAATAGGTGATATTGTGTTGGATGAAGCTCTGGCGTCGGGCGAAAGTCGTATGCTGACTGCCGCAGAAGTGGCTTCTATCCGCTGTAAACCGGTAGCTTAGAGACATAGAGCACTTCAATTTATTAGCCATTATTCTGCGGATTCTAAATATAAAAATGGACTTGAGAGTCAAGTGTCCCAAGCCCGTGACATGGGATTAGAGATCGGCGTGGGGGCCGAATACTTCATAGTGCATGTTTTCAGCTGAGACACCCAGAACGAGTAATTGTTGCTTGATGGCTGACATAAATCCAATAGGCCCGCAGAAATAGTAACGTGCATGGGGAAGCAGTTGATCTGCGACTTTGCTTAATTCCATTTGTCCTTCGAAATCATAATCTGTACCTACCACATCGGTTGAACTCGGCTTGCGATACCAAACATGGCTCTTCAGATTTTGATGTTGCTGGCGCTTGGTGTGAATAGCCTGTTTGAAACCATGTACATCACCTTGCTCACAGGCATGTAGCCAAGTAATAGCACTTGGATGTTGCAACTTGATCAATTGATTCAACATGCTTTTCATCGGTGTTTGACCCACTCCTGCCGAAATGAGCACTACGGGGATGTCCGCCCCAACTTCTAAGATAAAATCTCCCGCCGGCGGCATAACTGCAATTTTGTCACCGATATGCATGGTATCGTGTAGCAGATTAGACACTTGGCCACCTAATTCACGTTTCACACTGATGCGGTAGCTGTTGCCATTCGGTGCATCGGATAGGGAATATTGGCGGATTTCTTCATATGCTAAATTGGGATGTTTTAGCTTCAAACTTAAGTACTGACCGGGAATGAAATCTTTAACTGGTTTACCATCTTCGGGCGTCAATATGAAGGAGGTAATGACTGTGGACTCTGTCTTTTTCGCGCTAATAATAAACTGACGCTCACCCAACCAACCGCCATCTTGTTCTGCATTTGACTGATAAATTTGAGCTTCTCGTTGAATAAACATATCTGCTAAAAATCCATAGGCCTGCGCCCAAGCTTCTAATACTTCTTCTGTTACTGCATCACCGCCTAACTCTTTAAGGGTGGCCAATAAGTGGCTGCCGACGATCGCATATTGCTCAGGCTTGATCAGAAAGCCTGTATGTTTTTGGGCAATGCGCTCGACAGTCGAACTTAGCACCGCTAAGTTTTCAATATTTTTAGCATAAGCCGCGACGGCGTTGAATAGGGCAACAGGCTGGCCACCAGAATGCTGGTGTGCCAAGTTAAATACATCTTTTAGTTCAGGATTATGTTTGAACATACGTTCATAAAAATGGATCGTCAGCGCAGGGCCTGCGGATTCGAGTAAGGGGATAGTGCTCTTGATAACTTGGATTGTACGGCTGTCCAACATAGAAACTCCTTAACGTGCAAATATTATGAATGTTAAATAAGTTTAAAGATCTATTTGATTTGGATCAATAGTGATGATCGCAATTCGTGCTACCGACAAGCGTGATTAAGGTCATTTGAAGTGCTTTATCAAAGCGGATATGAGATAGGGGAATGATAAATAAATTTATTATTTCAATACATTACAGATGGTTTAAGGGAGGTTAACTGCAACAGCAAAGCTTATTGCAGTCATAGTGTGGTTTTTTGACTTATAGTTTAAATGCACTCACTTGATTGCGCATACTGTTGGCGAGTTTAGTTAAATTAACCACAGATTCACTTAATTCAGCCGCCGATGCGGTGGAATGTTCGGCAATATCGCTGATGGCAATAATACTGCGATTAATGCTTTCGGCAACGCTACTTTGTTCTTCGGCAGCGGTCGCAATATGAGTATTAAGTTCTGTGATGCTATCTACTGAGGAGACGATTTCTTTCAGTGCTTGGCCTGCTTGATTAGCTTTATCATTAGCATCATCTACTTGATTTATACCTATTTCCATAGCGTTAACTGCTTCTTTAACGCCTTGTTGTAGTGTGGCAATCATGGCCTCAATTTCTTGGGTAGACTTTTGGGTGCGCTGCGCAAGGGTCCGCACTTCATCCGCAACGACTGCAAAGCCGCGGCCTTGTTCCCCCGCGCGGGCCGCTTCAATGGCGGCATTTAATGCCAATAGATTGGTTTGCTCGGCAATGCTTTTTATCACATCGAGTACGCGGCCGATATTTTGGCTCTCATTAGACAGAAATCCAATGACTTGTGCCGTTTTTTGAATTTGATCAGATAATTGCGACATACTGCTAATCGATTGCATCACAATATTATTGCCATTGGCTGCATAGGTGTCGGCATCTTTGGCTGAATCTGCCGCCGCAGATGCGCTTTGGGCGACTTCTGCGACCGTTGCCGTCATCTCATTCATGGCCGTTGCAGTTTGCTCCGTTTCGGCTTGCTGCTGTTGCATACGTTTATTGGTTGCCTGCGTGAAGCTACTTAACTCATTTGCTGAACTATTAACGGTATTTGCCGCTTCGGCAATTGAATGAAGAATGCCCCGCAAGTGTTCAATAACTTGGGTGAGGCTAGTGGATATTTGTCCTAGCTCATCGTGATTAAAAGTAGTGAATTTGACGGTAAGATCTGAGTCTTGATGGATCAGCTTAAGTTTACTGAGAATGTCATTAATAGGATTCATCACGCTGCGATTGACCCAGAGCCCAATCACAATACTGATAATCATGGCGGCACAGGCTAATGCTACAAAAATAGTGATTGAAGATTGGTAAATGGCATTCACACGATCTTTTTCTTCGCCTGCCACGCGAATTTGCAGTGCAATCAGTTCAGATATTTGGTTACTGATGGGGTCTATTACTTGGTAAAGCGGCAGGATATTGGCCGATAATTGGCTTGATACATCGCCATTTAATCCTCTTAAGCGTGAGACCAGAGTGTCAATCTGTTGATTTGCGGGTGAGAACAGCACTTCGGCTTGTTTTACGAGTCGGGATTCTTCTGAGGTAAGTTCAGTGGCTAAGTATTTTTGCCAATGCTGGGTAATGGTAGATTTGGCACTGTCTAGCGCTTCAGCTGCTTGAGAGGCGGTGAAACCACCCGCGTTCGCCTTATTGACCGCATCGATAACATCGACCGCGTATTTATCAGCAATCACTTTTAAATCGTCTAGTGGCACAACTCTATCGCCATAGATACGTTCAACACCCGATTCAATTTTACCCATCATATTAATGGCGAGAAAGCCAATCGTCATTAGCATTACAAGGGGAACCAGAATGCCGATAAACATTTTTTGTTTTATTTGTAAACCGTTCATATGGATAGCCTCAGTGAACTAAAGAGTCCTTTAGGCAGAACTCTATCTATCCCTATGATGAGTCTGTAACAATAGGTATAGCAAATCTGAGGAAAGAGGGGAGAGTTACAGAAAATTTATTTTGCTTTAGATACAAAAAAACCTCGCTTGGCGAGGTTTAAATGTTGGTACAGATGAGAGGACTTGAACCTCCACGCCCTTGCGAGCACCAGCACCTGAAGCTGGCGTGTCTACCAATTCCACCACATCTGCATGGCTATTCGATATTTCATCGAATTGACAATCTTAACACTGTGAATCTTAACTTTTGAACTGCAATTTGGTACAGGTGAGAGGACTTGAACCTCCACGCCCTTGCGAGCACCAGCACCTGAAGCTGGCGTGTCTACCAATTCCACCACACCTGCACTGTACCTATCGCAGTTCTCTAAAATAAGTCGCTATCGCAACTCATTTAAAGATGGTGCCCGAACCCGGAATCGAACCAGGGACACGAGGATTTTCAATCCTCTGCTCTACCGACTGAGCTATTCGGGCGACGGGCGCAATTTAAAGGCTTTTCGGGTTTTGAGTCAATAGATTTTTACTAAATAACGGAAAAAGTGACTCAGTTGGATAAGATTTACACGAAAGTGTCATTTGTGTTGGTATTGAGAATGTAAAAATAGCCAAACCACTATCCACACTGAGAACTTAGCGTTATCTATTTATGGCTTATCTAGGGTCACCAAGCAAAAAAATGCCCCTATTAAAGGGGCATTCTCGGTTAGTTTGATAAGATTTCATTGTTTGGGAAGTTAGCTTGCATTACCATGAGCACGTTTTGCTTCAGCTTGCTCTGACCTAATTCGCCATAAGCTTCTATCATTATCTCTAATGCCCGTTCATTTGAAGGGGTGCCAGGGTATGTTTCCATTACAGATTGTGCTCGGATTGCTGCGGCGCTCCATGCATTCATCTTGAGATAATACTCGGCAACTTGAATTGAATATTTTGCTAAGCGATTCTTCAACGCTAACATGCGTTTTTGCGCATCGGCGGCATATTTGCTGTTAGGGTAGGTTTTGATAAGACGATCAAAATCTTTGAAAGCATCTTGAGCATTTTTAGGGTCACGATCGGTTCGGTCGATATTAAGCATGTCGTGGAACATGTAATTGTCGGCTTGCATGTTCACTAAACCGCGCATATAGAACACGTAGTCTACATCTGGATGAGTTGGATTAAGACGGATAAATCTGTCTATGTTCGCAATACCAGAAGCGACATCGTCCATTTTATAGTAAGCATATATCAGGTCTAACTGGACTTGAGTTTTGTGAGGTCCGAAGGGGAAGCGTGAGTCTAACGCTTCCAAAGAACGGACAGCTTTAGAGTAATTGCCAAGCTCCATAGAGGTTCTTGCCTGAGTATAAAGTACATCAGGTGACGTTTTGGCGGCAATATCGTTATCATCAGGGCTGCTGCTACAGGCTGATAACGCTAGTGAAAATAGGACTAAGGTAACGCCTTTGGAAAATTTATACATACTTGAATTCAATTCTTTTTAAGTTGTAGTTAAGAATTTTTCCATTTCACTATAAAATAGAAAACATCCGATTGTAACAGATAGCACACATTTTTTGACCCCTAAATGGGGATACGGTTCCTATGACACAAGAGATTAATCTAAAAAGCGAGATTTCGGCAACACAAACTGGACTGAGATTAGATCAGGCCCTAGCAGAGTTGTTCCCAGATTACTCGCGCACGCGCATCAAGGAATGGATCCTATCTGATGCAGTTTATGTTGACGGCGTTGTCGTTAATAAGCCCCGAGAGAAAGTTTATGAGCTGCAACAGATACTCATAGATGCCACTCTTGAAGAAGAAGTTCACGCAGCGGCACAGGCCATTGATCTGGATATCGTCTATGAAGATGACGACATTATTGTGATCAACAAGCAAGCGGGACTCGTGGTTCACCCTGGTGCTGGCAATGCCGATGGCACTTTGATGAATGCACTATTGCACCATTGTCCCGATATTGAGCATGTACCACGTGCTGGTATTGTGCACCGTCTGGACAAGGATACTACAGGTTTAATGGTTGTAGCCAAAACCGTTGAAGCGCAAACCCATTTAGTGGCCGCCTTGCAGGCCCGTGAAATCACTCGTGAATACGAAGCGATTGTGATGGGGACTATGACAGGTGGCGGTACTGTTGATGAGCCGATTGGTCGTCATCCAACGAAACGTACTCATATGGCGGTGCATCACTCAGGTAAACCAGCTGTGACGCATTATCGTGTGGCGGAAAAATTCCGTAATCACACTCGTCTAAGATTGCGCCTTGAATCTGGCCGTACTCACCAAATTCGTGTGCACATGGAATACATTGGCCACGTATTAGTGGGCGATCCTGTGTATGGTGGTCGTCCAAAACCGCCGAAATGGGCCAGCCCAGAGTTTTTTGATATTCTGAAAAACTTCAAGCGCCAAGCGCTGCACGCTGTGCGTCTTGAATTAGCGCACCCTGTGAGTTGTGAAATCATGAGCTGGCACGCGCCAATTCCTGAAGACATGGTGATTTTGACGAAAGCACTGCGTCAAGACACAGTCGAGCATCCGATCGAGTATTTGTAAGTGTTTCATCACGATTGGCCTGTTCCCGCTAATGTCAGCATCGCTATGACAAATCGTCATGGCGGTGTGAGCGTGCATCCTTATGACAGTCTGAATCTTGGACTGCATGTCGGTGATGCGCCAGAGTTGGTGATGGCTAATCGTGAATTACTCTGCAAACAATTAGCGTTAACCGCTGAGCCTGTCTGGCTCGAGCAAGTGCATGGTACTCATGTGCTTAATTTAGATGCGCTGAGCTTAGCTCCTGCTGTGGATACACCGATTGCCGATGCCTGTTACAGCCGAACCGCGAGCCTAGTTTGCGCTATAATGACTGCCGATTGTTTACCTGTGTTGTTGTGTAATCAAGCGGGAACCGAAGTGGCTGCAGCCCATGCCGGTTGGCGTGGTTTATGTGATGGCGTGATTGAGGCCACCGCGGCGCAGTTTAGTTCACCTATGGATGAGTTGATTGCCTACCTCGGCCCGGCTATTGGTCCACAAAAATTTGAAGTCGGTGTTGAAGTACAGCAAGCCTTTTGTACTTTACATCCGCAGTCTGCAGTGTGTTTTATTCCAAGTGGTAACAAGTATCTTGCCGATATTATTGGCTTGGCTAAATTACGCTTGAGTTTACTCGGTATAAACCATATTTATAGCGCAGATATCTGCACAGTCAGCGACACGGATTACTTCTCTTATCGTCGCGATAAGGTGACGGGACGCATGGCTTCATTGATCTGGCTTAAGTCTTAAGCTAATTCCCCTACAGTTTGTATTTATTTGCGCGTTATTCGCTTGAATTTGGCTAAATAGCCCCCATCTTTTAACTAACGAAATGTAATACCAATCCTATTTAGATCTCTCCATTAGCGGTACTGATTTTAAAGCCACTAAATTGGCAAGATGTCCTGTGGATTGGCATATCTCTACTATATGAGTGTTAGGAGGCTGTATGCGACTCGATCGTATGACCAATAAATTTCAGCTTGCCATCTCTGATGCCCAGTCACTCGCACTTGGGCGTGATCATCAGTTTATTGAACCGCTGCATTTGATGATGGCATTGTTGAACCAAGATTCAGGTTCAATCCATCCCTTATTGACCCAAGCTGGCATTCGAGTGAGTGCGCTGCGATCGCTCTTGAGTCAAGAGCTGGAACGCTTACCTCAAGTCGAAGGTACGGGCGGCGATGTACAATTATCCCAAGGTTTAATCCGTTTATTAAATCTGTGCGATAAATTGGCGCAAAAGCGTAAAGACAAATATATCTCTAGTGAATTATTTGTATTAGCTGCGTTAGAAGGTGTCGATGCTCTTGCGCAAGCGTTGAAAAAAGCCGGCGCGACCAAAGAGTTGATGGAGCAAACCATTGAACAAATGCGTGGCGGCCAAAAAGTGGATGATCCGAACGCTGAAGATCAACGCCAAGCGTTGAAGAAGTTTACTATCGATCTCACCGAGCGAGCTGAACAAGGCAAGTTAGATCCTGTGATCGGCCGTGACGATGAAATTCGCCGCACGATCCAAGTATTACAACGTCGCAGTAAAAACAACCCCGTCCTTATCGGTGAACCGGGTGTGGGTAAAACGGCGATTGTTGAAGGACTTGCCCAGCGTATCGTTAATGGTGAAGTCCCCGAGGGCATTAAAAATAAGCGTGTCTTATCCCTCGATATGGGCTCATTGATTGCGGGCGCTAAATATCGCGGTGAGTTCGAAGAACGTTTAAAAGCGGTATTGAATGAGTTAGCGCAGGAAGAAGGTCAAGTGATCCTCTTCATCGACGAACTGCATACTATGGTCGGCGCCGGTAAAGGTGAAGGCGCAATGGATGCGGGTAACATGCTCAAACCTGCGTTAGCGCGTGGTGACTTGCACTGTGTGGGCGCGACCACACTTGATGAGTATCGTCAGTATATTGAAAAAGATGCGGCGCTTGAACGTCGTTTCCAAAAAGTGCTGGTGGATGAACCAAGCGTTGAAGATACCATCGCCATTTTGCGTGGACTGAAAGAACGTTACGAGCTGCATCACCATGTGGAAATTACCGATCCGGCGATAGTGGCGGCAGCGACCATGTCGCACCGTTATGTGTCGGATCGTAAGTTGCCCGATAAAGCGATCGATTTGATCGACGAAGCGGCATCAAGCATCCGTATGCAGATGGATTCAAAACCTGAGTCACTCGACAGGCTTGAACGTCGTGCTATCCAGCTCAAACTGGAGGAGCAGGCGTTAGCCAAAGAAAATGATGAGGCGAGTCGTCGCAGGCTTGATCATTTGCAAGAGGAATTACGTGACGTTGAAGCGAAAGCTTCAGAGTTGAACGAAATCTGGCGTACTGAAAAAGCCGCATTAGCGGGCACTCAGCACATAAAAGCCGATCTCGAACAGGCTCGAATGGACTTAGAAGTGGCGCGTCGTGCGGGTGATTTAACTCGGATGTCTGAGCTGCAATACGGTCGTATTCCTGAGCTTGAAAAACAGCTCGATTTGGCATCGCAAGCCGAAATGCAGGACATGACGTTATTGCGTAACAAGGTTACTGAGTTCGAAATCGCCGAAGTATTGTCGAAAGCGACGGGAATACCCGTATCGAAAATGCTTGAAGGCGAGCGCGAAAAATTACTGCAAATGGAAGTGGCGCTGCATGAACGAGTGATCGGCCAAAACGAAGCCGTCGATGCGGTTGCGAATGCGATTCGTCGTAGCCGCGCGGGTCTGGCGGATCCAAATCGCCCGATTGGCTCGTTCCTGTTCTTAGGCCCAACGGGTGTAGGTAAAACTGAGCTGTGTAAATCACTGGCGAGGTTCTTATTTGATACCGAATCGGCTTTAGTGCGCATTGATATGTCTGAGTTTATGGAGAAACACTCAGTATCGCGTTTAGTGGGGGCGCCTCCTGGATACGTAGGTTATGAAGAGGGCGGTTACTTAACGGAAGCCGTTCGTCGCAAACCTTATTCAGTGATATTGCTCGACGAAGTCGAGAAAGCGCATCCCGATGTGTTTAACATCTTACTGCAAGTGCTTGATGATGGACGCTTAACCGATGGTCAAGGTCGTACTGTAGATTTTAGAAATACAGTGATTATCATGACCTCGAACTTAGGCTCCGACATTATCCAAGAAGGATTTGGTCAAGTGACCTATGCAGAGATGAAAGCGGCGGTAATGAATGTGGTCACTCACAGTTTCAGACCCGAGTTTTTAAACCGTATCGATGAATCTGTGGTGTTCCATCCATTGGATGCTGCCAATATCAAGCGTATTGCTTCGATACAGATTGCTTCCTTACGCCAACGTTTGGCTGAAAAGGACTATACATTGGAGATCACCGACGACGCATTATCACTGATTGCGGAAATTGGTTTCGATCCTGTGTATGGTGCAAGACCGTTGAAACGGGCATTGCAGCAAGAAGTCGAAAACCCGCTGGCGCAGAAATTACTGCGTGGTGACTTGTTACCGGGTAAACCGATCAAGGTCAGTTGTGCGGGTGGCGAGTTAGTGTTCGAGCAATAACCTGTGACCAGTAGCTAGTCATTTAGTGTGTTGTTTGAATGCGATACGTTAATCGCAAGCTTGAAGTTGGATATGTTGAAATAGGCGAACTGAAATAAGCGTTCTTGAATGAACGAGCTTGAAATAAACTATCTTGCAATAAGAGATAGCGCTGTTTTAGTCAGTATCGCTCCCGCTTCAAGCACTAAAACGAAAGGAGCCGAGTTTTTAACTCGGCTCCTTTTTTATTGCATCAGCGTTAATCGTTGTTCATTAATGTAGTGGCATAGTAAATTTGGCTACTTCTTATCACAGAAGAGTTTGATTCTTTCCTGCTGCTGGGCAATCGAGGCTTGGCGATCTTCTTCAGTCATAGCGACAGATTCACCCGAATCGGAAGTTTGGCGGATAAGCTTAGTGTGCGTTGTGAGTATTTCTAAATTGTGTTTTGCACTCTCACAAATGGAGTTAGCCTGTTTGGCGTCTTTTTCTTTAATCAGCGCCGCTGACTTTTCTAATTCATTGGCTTTAGAAGTTGGCTCAACTTTCTTTACCGGTGCGATAAAACCCACTTTCGCCTGCTCTAAATCTTCACTGTAGAGCTTTTCTGCTTTGATGTTTTCTTGTTGCGGGGCTTGTTGGCTGTAATGCGTCACCCCATTTTCGTCGACCCAAGTATAGATAACGCCCGCAGAAACGGGGCTAATGAAAAGGCCGAGCCAGAGCCATCGATACAGTATTATTCTGAACATGTTCACTTTTAACATCGAAATTATCCCTAACTGGTCTCTCATCGACATGATAATAAAATATGTTATCTTGAAAGCTAACTTCTCTTCACTGAACTAGCGTAATAAGTGTATGCAAAATTCTTCAAATCAAACAGTAAAGAATAAAGGTATCTATTTACTGCCTAATCTTTTTACGACAGCAGGATTGTTTTCTGGCTTTTATGCTGTGATTGCTTCCATGAATGCTAACTTTGAAGCTGCTGCAATAGCCATTTTTATAGCCATGATCTGTGATGGTCTCGATGGTCGAGTGGCAAGACTGACTAATACCCAAAGTGATTTTGGTGCCGAATACGACAGTATGGCGGATATGGTGTCCTTCGGAATGGCGCCAGCACTACTCGCCTACAATTGGGCATTAGCCGACTTAGGTAAAATTGGTTGGTTGGCGGCATTTATTTATTGTGCAGGTGCGGCACTCAGGCTCGCTCGATTTAATACGCAAGTTGGCGTTGCCGATAAGCGTTATTTTCAAGGTCTCGCTAGTCCGGCCGCTGCAGCTGTTATTGCTGGCAGCATTTGGCTTGGTAATCAATACAGTCTCGATGGAAAAAATATCAGTTGGATTGCAGCCCTTGTGACTGCGGCAACTGGTTTATTGATGGTCAGTAATTTTCGCTATCACTCTTTTAAAGAAATTGACTGGCGTGGCAAGGTTAACTTTATCGTGATCTTACTGGTCGTCGGTGTATTTGTGGTGGTGTCAGTTCAACCTGCATTGATCTTATGTGTCGGCTTCTACTTATATGCGATTTCAGGCCCGATCATTACTATCAGAACGGTAAGGAAACTCAAAGTCGCGCATATTGTCGGTGATGATACGGTGACGAATGTCGAGATCAATCACTCAACCCAAGCTGCAGCACAAACACAAAGCGCTACAAGTATCGAAAAAGAGAAACAAGAAGAGTATAAATCTTAGGGCTCGTGCTTTTGATCAGTGCTTATCATTAGCTAGGTGCAAACAAGAGTAAGACATCACACTGGGCATAACGCTTTTAGAGGTTTGCTGATAGATATTACGAAAAATAGCTATCAACTTCTGTTTATGCCCATTCAATCTATTAAAACTCCAGCAATAGGCTATTCCTTCTGCCAAACTTATCAACCCAAACAGCGATATTGCTCAGTATTGCAGTATATTTCTGCAGTTTGGTGGTTATTTATTCGCTTGGCGCAGATTGTTAAAAAAGCCCTTGCACAAAAAGTTTCACTGCCTATAATGCGCATCCACTGACACGGCAGACAGCGTTAAGCAGCCTGATGTGACGGTTCATCGATGAGTTTACTGATTGATGAGTGTTGAGAAAGTTTGCAAAACTCCTTGACGCGAAACGGGAAATGCGTAGAATACGCAGCCCTAGCCAACTGGAAGCGTTCGACGCTCAGTGTGGTACTCAAGTTCTNTACAGTCAGAATGTGTATGTCGTAAGCTTTGTCGATGCCGAAGGTCAGTCGTTATCGACCCAGCAAATTACTCATGGTCAGTCGGCAACAGCGCCAGCTGTGCCAGCGCGGGAAGGGTATACTTTCACCGGTTGGGATGTCAGTTTTGCTAAAGTGACATCAGCTTTAACAGTGACAGCGCAATACAGCCAGAATGTGTATGTCGTAAGCTTTGTCGATGCCGAAGGTCAGGTGTTATCGACCCAGCAAATTACTCATGGCCGGGCTGCGACTGCACCAACGGCACCAGAGCGGGAAGGTTATACCTTCACTGGCTGGGATGCGGACTTTAGCAAAATCACTGCCGCCTTAACGGTAAAGGCCCAGTATAAAGATCGTCTGTATCAGGTCAGTGTCAATACGGTCGCAGGGGTGACGATCAGCCCAGCGCAACAAGCAATTCCCCATGGCCAATCTGCGGTGTTTAGTTTGACGCAAACCGATCCGGCGCTTTATCTGCAAGTGCATGGTTGCGGTGCTGTGCTGCGACAACAAACCATCCACACTGCCGCCATTACGGCAGATTGTATAGTCGAATTGCAAAGTTTCGCTGCTTTTGCGGTGCAAGCAGCCGTCCAGACGAATCTGGTCACTGCCAATCAGTCTGTTGCGGTAACTGTCAGCGGAGGCAGTGGCCAGTTCCGCTGGTTGGGTGGTGAGGTGTTGCGAGCGAACCAGCTGCAGCAGCTATCGCCAGAACAAGTCAGCACTCTCTTCAAGGCGGTTTCCGCCACTGAATTTATCTTTAGCAGTCAGCAAACCGGTCGTTATCAGTTGCAGTTGCAGGATGAACAAAGCCAGCAAATTCAGATACTGACGCTGGAAGTGCATCCATTTGTTGCTTTTACTGCCGCCTCACAACAGGTTGCACAGCAAACGGCAGCCAAAATCAGTATTTGGCTCAGTGATGAAGCGATCAGCTATCCGGTGACGGTAGAGTTTAGCGCTGAAGGCGTTCAGCTTAGCGAAGAGAAGCTGTTGATTGATCTGCAGGACGAGCGGCGTCGCAGTTATCAATTATCGGAACAAACCAGTAATAATGCCACGATCAAGCTGACCGCAGTCAGTTCAGGCAATGCGGTTTTGGGCACTCCGGCGATCCATCAACTGCAGACTGGTGCTATGGCCAGCACTGCTGCGTTGCAGGTCAGCATAGAACAGGACGGTTTATCTGGTTATGCCGTCAGGCAGGAAGCTGGTTTGATCAGGTTGCAGGCTGGCAATAGTCACGACAAAGTGCTGGATTATCGCTGGGAGTTAGGCGAGTTAGCTGTCGCTGCTGTGGTGGAAGCTGATGTGATGATGCTGGATCCTGCCAAGTTACAAGGCCGTTATCAGTTTAAGCTGCAAGCGACTGACAATAATCAAACTCTGGAAACGGATCTGGTGTTGTTGGTGGTGGCTGGTTGCGCGCATGATCATTGTGGCAGCGAGCTTGACCAGAGCGGTTTGCCAGCGGCAGCGAATTTATTCACTGCCCAGCCTGGCCGGTTACCGCTTTGTCCAAAAGTTGAACAGGACCAGAATGGCCGAGTCAGTAGCTGTACCCCGGCCGAAGCAGGCGTTAGTTATTTGGAAATTCCGGCGCAATATCAACTGACGCTGGGTCAACAAAGTGAGGCCAGTTCCTGGGCCAGTGGCCAGTTTGGCGTGGCGTTGAATGACGGCGCTTTACCTGATCAAGGCTACCAGCAACAAAGCCAGTTGGTCGATTTTGAGATCCGAAACCTGAATAATCAGGGTGAAAGTGTGCCTGTTGTGATCCCGTTGCCGCAAGGCCGTCAGATCAATACTGAAAGTGTCTGGCGTAAACATCACAATGGCCGCTGGTTTGATTTTGTGCAAAACAGCCGTAATCAGTTGTTTAGTGCAGGCAAAAATAGTGAAGGCCGTTGTCCGTTGGTGTCAGATGTGGTGTGGACACCGGGTTTAACTGCGAAGGATGAATGTGTGCGGCTTATTATTGAAGATGGCGGTCCAAATGATGCTGATGGTAAAGCCAATGGTGTCATTGTTGATCCAGGAGTACTGGCGCAGGTAGTACGGACCGATAAAGTCTATAACACTGCGGGTGGCAGCACCGGCTGGTGGTCTTTGGTAGGTTTGTTGGCATTGGTGCTGCGGCGTCGGGTAGGACTGCTGTTGCTAGTGGCGGGTTCTGCACCTGTGGTCGCAGAGCCCATGGCGCTGGATAAGATATATCTGCGTGCGACTGTTGGTCAGATGGATACCGACAGCCGTTTTCAGTTACAAGGTCAGCAATTCAGCGCGGAGCAGGAGCAGCGGCTGGCCTGGCAACTGCATGGGGGCTATCAGTTAAATACATACCTGGCGCTGGAAGGCGGTTGGTTGGATGCTGGTGAGTTAACGGTGCGCCTGCCTGGTGTGTTGCAACAGACTGAGTTGCCTGATGTTGCACGACTGGTCAGCGGTTCAGGTTATGGTCCAACATTGGCGGTGCGCTTGTCTTATCCTCTGGCTGGCCCGGTGTCCGTGTTTGGCACTGCTGGTGGCTGGTATTTAATGCAGCGGCAGCAGTTATTTGATACTGCTGCTGAATCACGCTCGCAGCAAAATTGGCAAGCTGCCTACACCGCGGGTCTAAGCTGGACCTTGTCAGAACAATGGTCCGTTCAGCTTAGTTATGGTAGCTATCAGACATCACCACAAGTCAGTAATCTGACCGCTGTCGGTATTCAGTGGCATTTTTGATCTTGTTAACTGCTGGCAAATTACAGTTTTAGTCGCTGGCAGCTTTCTATTGTTGACCCCGCCTTTGTTGCGGGGTTTTTTATGTGTGCGCAGTTATCTGACTGTGTCCGCGCCGAAAATCGAGCTACTCAGCTTAAATCGCATTATTTAGGATCCTCGACTCAACAAAAGTCTTGATGTGGAGGACTTGCTATGCCGCGCCCAAGAAGAACTCAGATGAGTGTCGAACTGCTTTTTAATATCCCCCATTTCTATTATTACTGCAGTCGTGTCGTTTGGCGTGCACTCTTTTGTAGATAAAGAGTATGGGGTAATGATGCTTTTTCGGCTAAAAACTATGACCATCGCTGAGCTTGGCAAGTTGTTTCATGGCCCTGTTGAAACCTTGCAAGAATTTACCCCAGATTCAGATAATCATTGCGAACACTTAGAAAAGTGACGATGACACTTTGCGCTTTGTTGCCAGTACCTCAAAGTGGCTGACTTCAAACTTAGTCATTGGCTTTACCTTTCTACACCGCCAACCAAACAATGGGCTGTGTGACTCTGACTAAAAATCACTATTTTTCAGTTAAATAGCACTATTTAGCCATCATCCACTTGAACTATACCTTGTCGGTTTATTTGCGACTTAATGACTTGTCGTTGCTTGAATCTAAACTCCGAGTGAATGATGTTGTTTTAACTTGGGTGGCCGGATTTCTTGCACTCACGCTGACCACTTTAGCCGCTTCATTTGGGGTGCTCAGCCTCTTTTGGTTGCTCCAACGCAGAGCTAAGCGCTTCGAGGCGAGGCCTAGTAAATAAGCAGAATTTACAGAACATAGCGTAGGCGCAGTGCCGTTTGTTCAACAGGGGATAACGCGAGCCACTGTTCTCGGATTTCCACTGCTTCCTGCGGATAGTCGGTAATGAGTACATCGGCTCCCAGCGCCAACATGCGCAGCATTTGCCGTGGATTATTAACAGTCCATACATGCACTTGCTTACCTCCTTTGTGTGCACGGGCGATAAACTTTTCGTTAGTAATCGATTGATTGACCGCTAAGAATTGTGTATTCGCCTTAATGGGATCGCCAATGGATTGAGTGACGATAAGGCCAGTGTGAATGGAAGGGTCGAGTCGTTGAACTTCTTCAATGGCTCTTGCTTCGAGCGATGTAATCACCACTTGTTGTGTCATTTTCTCTTGTTGCAATAAGGCGACAACGGCCTGCGCTAAGCTGGGATCGGCTTGATTATATTTAAGCTCAATGTTCAAACCGATTTTGTTGCGTGCCTCATTAAGCATCTCTAGTAGTGTTGGTACGGATTCACCTGCAAAGGCGGCACTGTGCCAACTCCCTGCATCAAGCTGTTGTATTTCACTCGCACTGAGGTTAGCAACTCGCCTTGGATCGCCCGCTATGCGCATTAAATCAGCATCGTGCAATACCATTAAGGTGCCATCGGATGCCGTTTGCACATCGATTTCGGCATAATCCGCCTTTTCTGCAATCGCTAAACGCAAAGCCGCAAGGGTATTTTCTGGTGCCCTAGCAGCGCCAGCACGGTGGGCAGTAATCAGGATGTCATCCCTTTGTGGTTCACTATTGAGGGCATATACCCCTAACCCCAACATGATTAAAAAAGTGCCGATCAACACCCCGCTTATCGTATAAATCGACAGTTCAGACGTTCTTTTTACCGTTTGTCGCCCAAGGCGTTCTAACACTGCGGGTTTTTCTCCCAGTTGGCGGTATAACAGCAATATGATAAAGGCTTCCCCAAACATTCCGAGTAAGGACCATGCCGCGCTGAGCATAAAAATCAGTGCGGAGACGAGGGCCAATATGGCTAATTCTGTCGAAAGTGTCAGCGTAACCCTATCGAGTAAGCTATCGGCACCCCAGGAGATCAGCAGCATTAAGGGATACACCAAAGCACCTATCCTCAACCACCAACCCGCAGCGTGCCACATAATCGGGTGTTCATTGCCTGCGCTTAATTGCCAACTACGTTTGAGTGCCGTCAAAGCATCGGTCGTTTCACTCACAATAATCGTCAGTGAAAAGGCCGCTTTGGCCCACAGATATAAGGCAACAAGGACATAGATTA
Source organism: Shewanella sp. ISTPL2 (assembly GCF_013283205.1). Classification (NCBI taxonomy): domain Bacteria; kingdom Pseudomonadati; phylum Pseudomonadota; class Gammaproteobacteria; order Alteromonadales; family Shewanellaceae; genus Shewanella; species Shewanella sp. ISTPL2. The sequence continues at coordinate 2,413,232 of NZ_JAAPAV010000001.1, forward strand.
TCGCTAAGAACGCCATACTCGTTAAGGCGAGATACCAGTCTATAGGCTTGAAATACAAGTAGTAATTGATGTCGTGTCCCTGTAGAAACACGCTGAAAATCAGATATCCTAACCCGATAAAAGGTACGCTGAGCAGCAATAAGCAAGCCGCATAAATGCTACCAAGGCGAATAAATACGGGTAAGCGCGCAGTTGCGAAAATCAGCGCCCGCACTGGGCCAATGGGAATATCGTATAAGCCAGATGCTGCGAGAATCGTGACTCCAGCACGTTGGGTAAAAAACACGGTAAAGCTGCTGAATAGAGTAATGACCATAAACAGCAAGCCATAGGGAGACATGGCAAAGGCGATTAAGTCGTAATTGGTGATGGTGACATTGCCCGTTTTGGCAATCAGATGGCGCAGTAACCAACCAAAAGACGGGACGATAATACCCGCCGACACTAAGGTGAATAACAGTTCAAATTCAATGAGTTTTCTACCGCAGCGACGAATGGCTTTAAGCGTGTCATGCCAGTAACTGTGTTCAGGATTGAGCATGCAGCTTCCTTAATCGTGCGAGTGTAGGACTGTAATTTAGCAGCGTTTCAGGTTGACGGTTAGTCATTCGTGCAATGTTTTGAGCTGGTGAGTCAGTTGTTATTATCCATAAAGCAATAAATACATTGATTATTTCAAGTTTCCGAGCTGCGCCTATGTCGGGTCGTTTGTCATTGAGCTTTCTTCAAAGTGTAATAATAGATAGCTCGTTAAGTTGGTTCACTCGATTTAGTATCGTCGCCAATTTTATTGGTATCGCAATCTTTCACTATTTTAAACATTGGGTTGGGTATATTCGGCAGTGAGTGTGCTGATGGTGATACCTTCTATCCTATTCTTATGTTTAATATTTAACATGTTCTAGTGAGTCGACATTATAAATAAATTACTTATCCCAGAAGCGCACAATATCGCAGATTAAGCCTGTCTATGTTTTGTTGTTTATTCAATATTTTGATTTTTTTGTGGATAAAAATCAAAATATTGAGATGTAAACTTGGTGATTAATCTAGGTAAGACCTGCGTATACATGTTTGCCTCGTTAAAATCCGTGAATCAGATTTACCTCGTCTGGTTTACATACTAAAATTTCACGCAATTTACCCGTGTCAAAGGGGTTGCGTTGGTAACAGTCGTTCTTATATGTCGTTCTACATGATAAGAATTTGCTTATAAATAAAAGAGTAGTAATAAATTGTCTTATAAAAAATTTAATGCATTCTTGAACGCAAACATGCGGACCTTTGAAATGGTTGGTGTTCTAATGCGCATATTTAGTTTCTCACTTGTCAGTTGGCTTGGCCCTGAAAGTCCTTTTATGTTTGTTTGGATTTTCAACACGATAGATGCTGTTTTGCTAACATGGTGTGCCGCTTTACGCAAAGATGCCGCTTACACGTTACTCAATGGTTTTTGGATTTTGATTGGTATTGTAGGGATCGCAAGAGCTGGCGGATTGATTCACTAAGTTTTCTGGTTCATGTCAGTGAATCACTCAACCCCAGACTGATTCATCACACCGCCAAAACATGCCCTTAAGCCCTGTTATCGGGTATTGGAGGGCATTTTTTTACCCTAAAATGAATCAAATTCCTTAAGAACTGATTCAAGCCATCTTGATGATGCCACATTATCAACATAACGAGTTTGTGATGGCGGCGCAGTTTCCTGAAACGTAAATTGCATAATGCTAATGGCTAAATTAGATCGTTAATATGCGCGGGAGTTGATGAGATTAAGCACTGGCATGTAAGGGACCGTTCGTGACAGGGATGTTACGGTCGAGCCCTCAAGGATGAGTTTATGGCGCGTCACTGGAAAGCCAGTGCTTAATCATTTTCTGATTATTTGCACATTGCCGCACACTCAGTACAGGGTTACTTAGTTGACACAATCAACTAATCTCGATATTGTTGATACAGTCAACTATATCGAGAGCCTTCTATGTCGTCATTGTCACTCAGTGAAACTTTGCACAGATTAGTGCATGCCTACAAAAAGCAATTGCGTAGTGATATTGCTGCACAAGAGATTGATTTACCTGTCACTCATATCCGAGCCTTGAAGGGCGTGTGTCGCAATCCTGAATCGACAGCCCAGTCTATCGCCCTGCGTATGCAGCGGGATAAAGCACAAATTACCCGTGTTCTTAATGAGCTACAGCAGAGCGGGTTGATCACTAAAATCGATAACCCTAAGGATGGCCGCAGCCAGTTACTGCGACCCACGGCTGAGGGGGAAAAGATCATGACTCAGATCAATGCATCAGAACGTAAAACCGTGGCGCGCATGACGCAAGCGCTCAGTTCAGACGAAGTTGATACTTTTATTAAACTTGCCAATAGGATCAGTAAAAGTGTGGATGATGCCGCTGCCGCCAAAAGTGAAACTGATTGCCTTACTCAAAAAAGACCATCTAGTAAGCCAAAAGATACGGCTGGAAACGGAGCCATTGAGTTGCGCTTAACGGAAGAACACGCCATAGGAGAAAATCATAATGAATAAACCTGCACCACGTGAGCTAGAAGTGATCCGCGCGACTTATATCACTCCGCATATGTTACGCATCACCTTAGGCGGTGCGGGATTGGCTGGATTTCCTGTCGATCAAGAGAGTGCCTATATCAAGTTGTTATTCCCACAAGCGGGTGAGCGTCCATTAATGCGAACTTACACTATCCGCCAGCAACGCGATGATGAAATCGATGTGGATTTTGTGCTGCACGATACTGACGGCCCCGCATCGAGTTGGGCGAAAACGGTGCAGGTGGGCGAACTCATTCAAATTGGCGGACCCGGACTTAAAAAACTGATCAACTTTGAGGCGGATTGGTTTTTACTCGCAGGTGATATGACAGCCTTACCCGCAATTAGCGTGAATCTGGCAAAATTACCAAACAATGCCGTGGGTTACGCTGTGATAGAAGTGCTAAGTGAAGCAGATATTCAACCTTTAGTGCATCCTGAACATGTCGAGTTGCGTTGGGTGATCAATCCTGAAGCCGATCCCGAAGGCCGTCCTTTGGTCGAGCGAATTGCCCAATTACCTTGGCTTGCTGGCGAGCCCGCCGTATGGATTGCCTGTGAATTTAATAGCATGCGCGCGCTAAGAAGATACTTTAAGCAAGCGCATTCATTGCTTAAGAGCCATTTTTATACCTCGAGCTATTGGAAAATAGGTTGTAACGAAGGTGAGCATAAACTGGTAAAACAAGAAGATGAGCAGTTAGAAAATGGGGCCAGTGTTTAAATTCAGATAAGGTCGCCAAGTTTGATTTTGCGACCTTATCTAACGTTTCGCTTATGCCGTTTTTGCTGCTGATGCACCTATTATTGATGCACCTATTATTGATGGAACTATGCTACTGGTGAACTAGCTTGCCATTCTTCACCACATCTTTGCAGGGATTGACGCCGTAGCTGTAGGCCAACTGCGCAGGCGTGGCGATATCCCACAGACAAAAATCGGCTTGTTTGCCAATGACTAAACTGCCGACGTTATCTTCAATCCCGAGTGCCTTGGCGGCATTTAAGGTGAGGCCTTTTAAGGCTTCTTCTGGCGTTAAGCGGAACAAGGTGCAGCCCATATTCAGCATTAACAGGGTTGAGCAAATGGGGGATGAACCTGGGTTGAAATCGCTGGCGAGCACCATAGGTACGCCATATTGGCGCAGTAAATCTATAGGTGGCTTTTGGGTTTCCCGCAAAAAGTAAAACGCGCCTGGCAGCAGTACAGCGCAGGTGCCGCTTTCACTTAAGGCTTTTACGCCTGCCTCATCTAAATATTCGATATGATCAACAGACTTAGCACCAAGACGTGCGGCCAGTGCACTGCCACCCATATTAGTTAACTGCTCGGCATGGAGCTTAATCTCTAAGCCCGCCGCTTTGGCTGCGCTGAGTACCCGTTCGGTTTGCTCAAGGTTAAAGGCGATATTCTCGCAGAACACATCTACCGCATCGGCGAGGTTTTCGGCGATCACTGCGGGCAGCATCTTATTGATAATTAAGTCGACGTAGCCGTCGCTATTGTCTTTATATTCTGGCGGAATCGCATGGGCGCCAAGGAATGTGGTCTTCACATCTACATGGTGATGCTTGCCGAGCTCGCGGGCGACACGCAGGATTTTCAATTCAGTTTCAGTATCTAAGCCGTAACCCGATTTGATCTCAACCGTAGTCACTCCTTCTTTGGCGAGCGCGTTTAAGCGTTGGCGGCCGAGTTCAAATAATTCTGCTTCATCTGCTTCGCGGCAGGCTTTAACGGTCGAAATAATGCCGCCACCTGAGCGGGCAATTTCTTCGTAACTCGCGCCTTGTAGGCGTAACTCAAATTCATTGGCGCGATTACCGGCAAAGATTAAGTGGGTGTGGGCATCAATCAATCCTGGGGTGATCCAGCCGCCTTTGCCTCTGTAAACAGGAATGGACAACACATCGAAGGCGGGCAGTTCGCTGCGGGGGCCAAGCCAAGCAATTTTGCCATCTTTAACTGCGATAGCCGCATTGGTGATCGCGCCATAAGGTGCTGATATGGAAGGGTCCATTGTGGCTAAGTTAACGTCAATCCAAACCTGATCCCAAGACATGTATTCCCCTCGCTGTGCTGGCAGATGTTAACCAAGTGATTAACGGTTTATTAAATTTATGTGAGCTAGCTTGTATTTACTTGTATATACAAGCTAGGATTGTAGCCGCTATTTTCACCGTTTGAAAGTGGCATGACAGACCCGTGTCTTTGTCGCCTTCGTCTGCGCCCCTTTAGCAAGCATGACTTTCGCAAGGGCACAGGAACAAGAAGCTGAATTTAAGAGGATGTGTTTTGGCTATTCCTAAGTTTGCAGAAATTAAGCAATACATTATCTCCTCTATCGAATCTGGCGAGTGGGAAGAAAACGCCCGCGTGCCTTCCGAGAATCAGCTGGCCGACTTGTTTACCTGCAGCCGAATGACGGCGCGACGTGCGTTAACCGAACTTACGGATAGCGGTGTGCTTGAGCGTTCTCAAGGGCTAGGCACCTTTGTCGCAGGGTGTAAATCCCAGTCGTCTATGTTGGCGATCCGCAATATTGCCGATGAGATAAAAGACCGTGGCCACGGCTATAGCGTACAGCAATGGGCGTTAGAGCAAGTCGCGGCGAGTACGAGTATCGCAATTTCCCTTGGGCTTGAGCACGGTGCGGCAGTATTTCATTCGATCTTAGTGCATTGCGAGCAGGGCTTACCGTTGCAAGTTGAAGAGCGTTATGTGAATCCCGAGTTGGTGCCCGATTATTTATTGCAGGATTTTACCCAGCAGACACCCCACGAATATTTGTCCCAAGTGGCACCGCTGACCGAGGCGCATCACACGATTGAAGCGATTATCGCCAGTGAAGAATTACAGCAAAGTCTCGAAATCCCCGCCACTGAGCCCTGTCTACAGATTTTACGCCGTACTTGGTCACGCCAAGGCGTCGTGAGTTTCGCAAAATTAGTTCACCCAGGTAGCCGCTTTAAACTCGGCGGCCACTTAACCTTTAGCAAGTAACGCCAGTGGCGTGATTAACAGATGTAAATCAGTAACTTTGATAGCTGTACCCTTATAAGTTAAAAGATAAAAACACAATAAAAACAATAGTGCTAACCCGTATTAGCGACTTAGCGAATACGAGTTAGCACCACAGGTTGAAAGAGGAAAATTCAATGGATAAGCGCCACGACCCAAGCCGCCGTATTATTGCACCGCATGGCACACAATTAAGCTGTAAGAGTTGGCTCACTGAAGCGCCAATGCGTATGTTAATGAACAACTTACATCCCGATGTCGCCGAGCGCCCAGAAGACTTAGTCGTCTATGGTGGTATCGGCCGCGCCGCCCGCGATTGGGACTGTTACGACAAAATTATCGAAGTTTTACAACGCCTCGAAGACGACGAAACCTTATTAGTGCAATCGGGCAAACCTGTGGGCGTATTTCGCACCCATGCGGATGCACCGCGCGTGCTGATTGCTAACTCAAACCTAGTGCCACACTGGGCGAACTGGGAGCATTTCAACGAGTTAGACAAGCTCGGTTTGGCCATGTACGGTCAGATGACGGCGGGTTCTTGGATCTATATCGGCACTCAAGGCATAGTCCAAGGCACCTACGAGACCTTTGTGTCGGTCGCAAAACAGCACTTTGAGGGCATCTCTAAAGGCAAATGGATCCTTACTGGCGGGTTAGGTGGTATGGGCGGCGCACAAACGCTGGCGGGCACTATGGCTGGCTTCTCAGTGTTAGCCTGTGAAGTCGACGAAACCCGCATCGATTTCCGCCTGCGTACTCGTTATGTTGACAAAAAAGCCACTTCGCTCGATGAAGCATTAGCCATGATTGAAGAAGCGAACCAAGCTGGTAAGCCAGTATCAGTGGGCTTATTAGCGAATGCCGCCGATGTGTTTGCTGAATTAGTTAACCGCGGCGTTACCCCAGATGTGGTGACCGACCAAACCTCGGCACACGATCCGTTAAACGGTTATCTGCCGCAGGGTTGGACTATGGCTGAGGCCGCCGCCATGCGTAAAACCGACGAAGCGGGCGTAGTGAAAGCGGCGAAAGCTTCGATGGCGGTGCAAGTACAAGCCATGCTCGACCTGCAAACCGCGGGTGCAGCCACGCTCGATTACGGTAATAACATTCGCCAAATGGCGTTTGAAATGGGCGTTGAAAATGCCTTCGATTTCCCAGGTTTTGTACCTGCTTATATTCGCCCACTGTTCTGTGAAGGCATTGGCCCGTTCCGCTGGGTGGCGTTATCTGGCGATCCCGAAGATATCTACAAAACCGACGCTAAAGTCAAAGAACTGATCCCAGATAATCCACACCTGCACAATTGGCTAGACATGGCGCGCGAGCGTATCGCCTTCCAAGGTCTGCCAGCGCGTATTTGCTGGGTTGGCTTAAAAGATCGCGCTCGCTTGGCGTTAGCTTTCAATGAAATGGTCAAAAATGGCGAGTTGTCGGCGCCCGTGGTAATCGGTCGCGACCACTTAGATTCTGGCTCAGTGGCCAGCCCGAACCGCGAAACCGAATCTATGCTGGACGGCTCAGATGCGGTATCCGATTGGCCATTATTGAACGCGCTACTCAACACCGCTAGCGGTGCAACTTGGGTGTCGCTGCACCACGGCGGCGGCGTCGGTATGGGCTTTAGCCAACATTCGGGTGTGGTGATTGTGTGTGACGGCACAGATGCGGCGGCAAAACGGGTTGGCCGTGTGCTGTGGAATGACCCAGCGACAGGCGTGATGCGCCATGCTGATGCGGGCTACGAGATTGCGAAAAACTGCGCCAAGGAGCAGGGCCTCGATTTACCTATGCAAGACTAGCCGATGCTAACGACTCAATAACAATAATAACTAAAAGCTTGGAGCTAAAAATATGAAATCTGTGAATCACTTAGTGTTAACGCCGGGCAGCTTGAGCCTAGCGCAATTGCGCGAAATCAGCCGTCATAAGTTGACACTGGAACTCGCACCAGAGGCGATTACTGATATCAACACCAGTGCGCAAATCGTGCAAAAAGTGTTGGATGAAGGCCGTACCGTTTATGGCATCAACACGGGCTTTGGCTTGTTGGCCAATACCAAGATAGCGCCCGAAGATCTGCAATTACTGCAACGTTCTATCGTGTTGTCACATGCCGCTGGCACGGGGCAATACATGCAAGATGCCACAGTGCGCTTGATGATGGTGTTAAAAATCAACTCATTAAGTCGTGGTTTTTCAGGCATTCGTTTAGAAGTGATTAACTTCTTAATTAGTTTAGTGAACGCCGAAGTGTATCCCTGCGTGCCAGAAAAAGGTTCAGTCGGCGCCTCGGGTGACTTAGCGCCACTGGCGCACATGTGTTTGCCTATGCTGGGCGAAGGCGAGATGAGCTATCGAGGCGAGTTAATTTCTGCCGCCAAAGGTTTAGAAATCGCTGGCCTTAAGCCAATCGATTTAGCGGCTAAAGAAGGGCTCGCTTTGCTTAATGGTACGCAAGCCTCGACTGCGCTGGCGCTGGAAGGGTTGTTCCACGCCGAAGACTTGTTCGCAGCAAGTTCAGTGATCGGTGCCATGAGCGTCGAAGCCGCTATGGGCAGCCGTAGCCCGTTTGATCCTCGCATCCATGCGGCGCGTGGTCAGAAAGGTCAAATCGATTCGGCCATGGTCTTCCGTCATCTACTGGGTGAAGAGTCTGAGATAAGCTTAAGTCATGCTAACTGTGAAAAGGTGCAAGATCCTTACTCACTGCGCTGTCAGCCACAGGTGCTGGGGGCTTGCTTGACCCAAATTCGTCACGCGGCTGATGTGTTAGGCACAGAGGCCAATGGCGTAACCGATAATCCACTGGTGTTCCAAGACACGGGCGATATCATTTCGGGCGGTAACTTCCACGCCGAACCCGTGGCTATGGCGGCGGATAATCTGGCGATTGCGATTGCTGAACTGGGCTCTATTGCCGAGCGTCGTATCGCGCTATTGATCGATTCTAGCCTGTCAAAATTGCCGCCATTTTTGGTAAAAAATGGCGGGGTGAACTCGGGCTTTATGATCGCCCAAGTAACGGCGGCGGCATTGGCGTCTGAGAACAAAACCTACGCTCATCCGGCATCAGTTGACAGCTTGCCAACATCGGCTAACCAAGAAGACCATGTTTCTATGGCGACCTTTGCTGCCCGCCGCTTGCGCGATATGAGCGAAAATACCCGTGGTGTACTGGCAATTGAATTGTTAGCAGCGGCTCAGGGTTTAGATTTCCGCGCTCCTTTAGCCCCAAGTGCTGCAGTGGCTAAGGCTAAAGCCGAATTGCGTGAAGTCGTCGCCTATTACGATAAAGACAGATACTTCGCGCCAGATATCGAAGCCGCGACAGATTTGTTGTATACAGCGAGCTTTAACACTTATTTGCCAGCAGGAACGCTAGCCAGCTTTTAGGCGTTTGTTTTAGTTTAATGGCTGAACAGGTGTTTACTCCGCGGGAATAGGCTGCACTGAGGTGCTTTTGTTATCGCGCCCAGATTTTGCACCTCAATGTGCTAAAAATAAGCGTTAAAAGGCAAAATTTAAGGTGCAGGCAGATTGCTTGTGCCTTTTTCTTTGTTTTTTTCCTGCTTTTCCTCGATCTTTGTCTTTGCCATTTTGGTGTGTTTAACACCGCAGACTCTGCACTTTTTACCCTAATCTTTACATTGTCAATTTTTGTGGCTATCTATCCCTCTAGAAACCGTTACCTTTGTGTTTTTATCCGCCATCATTATGCATATTTGAATGCATATAATCATTTTTAATAACCATAACTCTATGGTGTGGGACAATATGGGGTTGTCATGTTGGACAAATTGTCTTTTGCGGTTTATTGGTTTTTAATTCCTATTTTTGTGCTTTTATAATTGATAAATGGTCTTTTATACTTTTTTGTTAATGTTTTTTGGGGTTAAGTTCTGTGGTTGTTTATTTGAGATCTTGATCTCATGTCATTATTTGTTATCTATTTCTTCTTTGGGGATAATCTTAAATTAAGTGTGGTCTTTAGTAGGACTCACTCAATCGGTTGCCATTTTTACCACAGCAACCACTAAACTCATAACGACAAGAGTGTGAGAGGACGCAATGAACAGACGCCAGTTTTTTAGACTGTGTGCTGCCGGAGCTGCCACCTCAGCAATTTCAGCGTTGGGATTGATGTCCGAAAAGGCCTATGCGGCCGTTCGAGAATTCAAACTCATTAGCGCGAAAGAAACCCGCAATAACTGCTGCTATTGCTCAGTGGGTTGCGGATTGCTGATGTACAGCAAAGGAAGTAACGGCAAAAACGCCGAACAAAGTATTTTCCATATCGAAGGGGATGCAGACCATCCAGTTAACCGCGGGGCCTTGTGTCCTAAGGGTGCTGGTCTAGTGGATTATGTGAACAGCCCTAATCGTCTTAAATATCCTGAGTACCGTGCGCCAGGCAGTAATGAATGGACTCGTATCAGCTGGACTGAAGCTTACCAACGCATCGCCCGTCTGATGAAGAATGACCGTGATGCTAACTTGATTGAAAAGAATTCTGCTGGGATGACGGTTAACCGTTGGCTTAGCACTGGGATGATGACCTCGTCGGCGATGCCGAATGAAGGCGGCTATATCACCCAGAAATTTGCACGGGCACTGGGCCTAGTTGCAATCGATACTATTGCGCGTAACTGACACTCTCCAACGGTAGCAAGTCTTGCTCCGACATTTGGACGTGGTGCCATGACCAACCACTGGATCGATATTAAAAACTCTAATTTGATCATTATTATGGGCGGTAATGCTGCAGAGGCTCACCCTGTCGGATTCGGCTGGGTTACAGAAGCTATGCAACATAACAACGCTAAACTTTTGGTGGTCGATCCTCGCTTCACCCGTAGCGCCGCTGTGGCCGATTACTATGCGCCGATCCGCTCGGGCACAGATATCGCCTTCCTGCTCGGGGTGATCCGCTATCTTATTGAAACCAAACAAGTGAACTACGACTATGTTAAGGCTTATACCAATGCCAGTTACATAGTGCGCGAAGACTTCTCTTTTAGTGAAGGTCTGTTCAGTGGTTTCGATGAAGAAACAGATAGCTACAATAAAGAGTCTTGGTACTACGAGTTAGACGAACAGGGTTACGCGAAAATCGATCCTAGCTTCGAACATCCACGCTGTGTGTGGAACTTAATGAAGCAACATGTAGAACGCTATGACTTTGAAACAGTAAGCAATATTACCGGTACGCCGATTGCGGACTATGAGATCGTTTGCCAACAAATTGGTAGCACTCATACCCACGATAGAGCCGCGACCTTTATGTATGCCTTAGGTTGGACTCACCACAGTAAAGGGGCGCAGAACATTCGCTCTATGGCCATGGTGCAGTTGCTGCTGGGTAACATTGGGGTGTTGGGCGGTGGTGTTAACGCTCTGCGCGGACATTCGAACGTGCAAGGCGCGACCGATATGGGTTTATTGTGTCAAAGCTTGCCCGGTTACCTCAAGTTGCCGAACGAAAAAGACATTAATCTTAAAACCTATCTCCACAACTATACCCCTGTCGCTCTGCGTCCGGGTCAAACCAACTATTGGCAAAATTACCCTAAATTCTTTGTTTCACAAATGAAGAGCTTTTGGGGCGATAACGCTACGGTTGAAAATGACTTTGGTTATGACTGGTTGCCGAAATGGGACAAGCAGTACGACTTTACTAAACACTTAGATATGGCTTTCCACGGCGAAGTGAATGGCTACATTATCCAAGGTGTTAACGCCATTAACTCTATGCCAAACCGTAATAAGGTACTCAAAGCCTTGAGTAATCTTAAATACATGGTGGTGTTGGATGCCTTGGCAACGGAAACTGCAACCTTCTGGCAAAATGCCGATGGCTTCAATGAAGTCAATCCCGCTGAAATCATGACGGAAGTGTTCCGTTTACCTACGACGTGTTTTGCCGAGGAAGAAGGTTCCATCGTCAACTCCGGCCGTTGGATGCAGTGGCATTGGAAGGGAGCTAACCCGCCGGGTGAGGCCAAGCCAGATGCTGAGATTCTCTCTGGCGTCTTAATGGCAATGCGTGAACTGTACAAACAAGAGGGCGGTAAGCTGCCTGAGCCAGTACACGCGATGAGTTGGAATTACCACAATCCTCACTCACCGCACGCTGAAGAAATCGCTCGCGAGCTTAACGGTAAGGATCTCGTGACTCAACGTCAGCTCAGTAGTTTTGCTGAACTGAAAGCTGATGGTAGTACCGCCAGCGCCTGTTGGATTTATGCGGGTTCTTGGACCGAAGAAGGCAACTTGATGGCTCGCCGTGACAACCATGATCCTTCCGGTAAAGGTGTTACTCCGGGTTGGGCATTTGCTTGGCCAGCAAACCGTCGTGTGCTGTATAACCGCGCTTCTTGCGATATCAACGGCAAACCTTGGGATCCAAAACGCACTATCGTCGAGTGGGTTGACGGTAAGTGGCACGGTATCGATGTGGGCGACTTCAATATGAAGTTAACACCACAGGAATCCGCTGGCCCCTTCATCATGCAACCCGAAGGTGTGGGTCGTTTCTTCGCCCTTAAATTATTGGCCGAAGGTCCGTTCCCTGAGCACTACGAGCCGATGGAGTCGCCTATTGGGTTGAACCCGTTACACAAGGTCACCAGTAACCCTGCGGTACGTATGTTACCGGGTGTGAAGGAAACCTTAGGTTCCCATAAGGACTTCCCTTATGTGGCAACTACTTACTGTGTAACTGAACACTTTAACTTCTGGTCTACACATGCTCGTTTAGCTGCGATTTCTATGCCTGAAACCTTCGTCGAAATCGATGAAATGTTAGCGGCAGAAAAAGGTATCGCCAATGGGGATTGGGTCACTGTCAGCTCTAAACGCGGCAGCATTGAAACCAAAGCCTTAGTGACTAAACGGCTACAGCCGTTAAAGGTAAATGGCCAGTTAGTCCATACCGTCGGGTTACCCCGTCACGGCAGCCATAATGCACTCACTCGTAAGAGTTACTCCTGTAACGTACTCACCACGGAAGTGGGGGATGCAAATACACAGGTGCCTGAGTTCAAAGCATTTTTGGTTAACATCACTAAAGCGGAGGGGATCTGATTATGGCATCACAAGACATTATCCGCCGCTCCGGTACTTCAGCGGTGACGCCTGCGGCAAAGGGGCGTAATTCGTCAGAAAAGGTCGCCAAGCTGTTCGACGCCACTAAGTGTAATGGCTGTAAAGCCTGCCAAGTGGCGTGTTCTGAGTGGAATGATTTACGGGAAGAGGTGGGCACCTTCCAAGGCAGTTACCAAAACCCTATGTCGCTATCGGGCCAATGTTGGACCCTGATGGAGTTCCATGAGGTGATGGAAAGCAACAAGCTGCGTTGGCAATTTACCCACTCGGCCTGTATGCACTGTGCTGACCCTGCCTGCTTAACGGCCTGTTCGACCTCGGGCGCGATTATCCAGCACGCCAATGGTGTGGTGGACTTCGATTCGGACAAATGTATCGGCTGCGGTTATTGCGCCAGTGCTTGTCCCTTTGATGTGCCCAAAATCGATCCTAAGGATAACAAGGCCTACAAGTGCACTATGTGCTCTGACCGTTTGGCTGTGGGATTGGAACCTTCCTGCGTTAAGTCCTGTACCACAGGGGCGCTGCGTTTTGGCACCCGTGAGGACATGTTGTTCTACTCGCAAAAACGGGTCGAAGAACTGAAGGAAAAGGGCTTTGCTAAGGCAGGACTTTATAACCCTGAGGGCGTAGGTGGTACGGGTATGATGATGATATTGCACGATATCGATCAGCCCGAAAGCTACAACATGCCTGATAACCCGCAGATCCCACTGTCACTCACTCTGTGGCAGGACTGGGTCAAACCTTTAGGCACTATGGGCATTCTTGCCACTGCCGCCGTCGCTTGTCTGCATAAGATCACCGTCGGTCGCAACATAGTCGAAGAAGACCAACCGGGTTATCAACCGCCAGAGGAAGAGGCTAAGCAGGAAGAGGGGGCCGACAAATGAGCAAGCATGATAAGCAAGAAATGATAGTGCGTCACAAGCTGTTCGATCGCATCTGTCATTGGTTCATTGTGGCGGTTGGCCTAGTGACATTTCTCACTGGCTTTTCCTTCTTCTATCCGTCGTTTCAATGGCTGGGGGCGATAGCGGGCACCCCGCAATTGGCGAAGTTTATTCATCCCATTGCGGGCTTGATGATGTGCTTACCTTTGATGTTGATGTTGGTGCGTTACTACAAACACAACAAATGGGAAAAGCACGACCTCGCTTGGATGCTCGCCATTAAGGATGTGATGTTCGAGAACGAGGAGAAAATCCCGCCTATCGGCCATTACAACCCTGGGCAAAAGGTATTGTTTCGCGCCTTCGTGCTGACATCTATCACTTTAACGGTGACGGGAATCATCATGTGGCAGCCTTACTTTGCGCCCTATTTCTCAGCCACTGTGGTGGGTTGGGCCATTCTGTTGCACGCCATTTGTGCGCTCATCATGTTGATTTTTGTGATGGTACATTTTTGGATGGCGACATGGGTGGAAGGGTCGGTTAAGGGCATGCTTTACGGCAAAGTATCTAAGGCTTGGTGCCGCAAACATCACCCTGTGATGTTGGATGAACATTCGGACGTGGAGAAACATTAATGAGTCATACAGCCGAGATACCTCTGGCCCAAGGCAGCGAATCGCCGCTGGAACTTAAACCGTTAAAAGCGGCAGATCCCCAAGCTGTGTATCACAGAAGGGCGCAGCGTTTGCTGTCATTGGCCAAGGACTCGCCGCTGGCTGATTACTTTGAGCTATGTCGCCGTTTGGTTTCTATACAGGCCAGGTTAGCGCAGGAGGCTGACTTCGGTAAGCTTCTCGCTTGGGGGGAAGATGAGGCGACTCCGCTTTCCCTGTTGGGCTCAGAGGCCGATAGCTATTGGCAGGGACTGCTACAGCAACTGTTAAGTGATTTGTTGCCGCAGGTGGATGAATCCATAGCTCGGGTAGTGCGTTTGCTGATGCAGCAATCGCCCGAGCAACTGAGTTCGTGGGGGCGTTCACTACGCCAAGGGCATGTCAGTGAAGTGCCTGCCCGTTTTAGTTTATTCATCTGGGCGGCGATGGGCGTTTATTGGTCACATTGGGCACCTATGGTCATCAAGCGGATGGATCCGTGCAAGGTGGCGCAGCAGAGTATGTGTCCCGTGTGTGGATGTCATCCAGTGGCGAGTGTGATTGTCGATCAGCCTCGAGCTGGTTTGCGCTACTTGCATTGCAGTCTGTGCGAGAGCGAATGGCATTACATTCGTGCCCATTGCACCAGTTGCGGTCAGGACAAAGAGATGACGATTTGGTCACTAGATGATGCCAAGGCTCAAGTGCGGATCGAAAGCTGCGATGAATGTCATGGCTATACCAAGATGATGTTCGTCGAAAACTCGCCGTCTATGGATGTGGCGGCAGACGATCTCGCAACCTTGATGTTAGACAGTGAGCTAAATGCTAAGGGCTTTGGTGCAACAACACTGAACCCACTGCTACTGGCCCACGAAACCACGTAAGCCACATAGCTTAAACAAATGCGGGAGGGAGTCGGGTTGCTGATCCCTTCCTGCTTTTTATAAACCAATGGCAATAATATAAACAAAATGACACAGATGATGACCCAAGCACCTGAAACACTACAAGTTCTGTACCGAGCTTTGCCTTCAATGGATAGCCTACTTGCAGAGCCTAGTTTTGTGGTATTGCAGCAGTCCTACGGCAAAGCGGCAGTAAAGGCCGCACTGGATACCCAGTTAAAGGCGGCGCGCAGCTTAATCGGCCGCGAGCACTGTTTGCCGACATGGTGTGGCGAGCTTGCGCAATTGCACAGATGTTTGGTTGATCAACTGTCTAACGATTACAGCCACAGCTTAAAACCCGTGTGGAATCTCACTGGCACCATATTGCATACCAACCTTGGCCGAGCGCAACAGTCAGAAGCGGCAATTCGAGCCGTGACTTCTGTTATGCGCTATCCCACACCGCTGGAGTTTGAGCTTGCGGCAGGTGAACGTGGTCACAGGGATAATGCAATCAGTGCTTTGATCCAGCGCTTAACGGGTGCCGAGGCTTGTTGTGTTGTGAATAACAATGCCGCAGCGGTGTTGTTGATGCTGTCAGCGGTGGCTGCGGGGAAAGAAGTCATAGTCTCCCGTGGTGAGTTGGTGGAAATTGGCGGCGCGTTTCGCATCCCTGACATTATGCGCCAAGCGGGCTGCACCTTAGTCGAGGTCGGCAGCACCAATCGGACTCACCTTAAGGATTATGAGCAGGCCATTACTGAAAATACCGCTGCGATAATGAAGGTCCACACCAGTAATTATCATATTAGTGGTTTTACTGCCGCAGTGGAGGAGGCAAGGCTGGGTCAGTTATGCCGTGAGCGTGGCATATCACTCATTTCAGATCTTGGTAGTGGATCACTGACGGATCTGCGCCGCTTTGGTCTAAAGCAAGAACCTACGCCCCAAGCCATGCTAGCCGATGGGGTCGATTTAGTGAGTTTTTCCGGCGATAAACTATTGGGTGGCCCTCAGTCTGGTTTGATCGTTGGCAAACAGTCGCTGATTAAGCAGTTACAGAGTCATCCACTAAAGCGCGCCCTGCGTTGCGATAAGCTGATCTTGGCGGCGTTAGAAGCGACATTGATCCACTATCTTAACCCTGAAACCTTAGACATTGAGCTGCCTATTATGGCGAAATTTGCCCGTAGCCAAGAGACGTTATGGCAGATTGGTCGTCGCTTACAGCAAGCTTTGGTTCCACATTTTGAACCTTGTTATCGCATTGAGTTAGTCGAGTGCCAAACACAAGTCGGCAGTGGCTCACAGCCCGATACTTTTTTACCCTCAGTGGCGTTGTGTTTTACCGCACTCAATGGTGGTAGTTTAAGTTTGTTAGAACAACAATTTAAGCAGGTGGCACGGCCTATCATAGGTCGCATGAGTCAGGACCAACTCAGATTAGATCTGCGCGGTCTTGATAGTGAAGCCGAACTCCTCGCCGAGTTGAGCACTTTAGGTGTGCAGTTGTGATCATTGTGACTGCGGGTCATGTCGATCATGGCAAGAGTACGCTTATTCGCGCTTTGACTGGGATGAATACCGATCGTCTGCCGGAGGAAAAACGCCGCGGTATGACGATCGATCTTGGCTATGCATTTATGCCACTTCGAGATGGTTCGCGCCTTGCTTTTATTGATGTGCCCGGCCACGAAAAATTTATCAACAACATGCTGGTGGGCGTGAGTCATGCTCGACACGCCCTGTTGGTGATGGCCTGTGACGATGGCGTAATGCCGCAAACCCGTGAGCATCTGCAAATTCTTGCGCTCTTACCTTTGCACAGTTTGACCTTAGTGCTAACTAAGCGGGATTTAGTTGATAGTGGCACGGCGGCACAGCTTGTCGCCGATGGACTCACTTTGCTGGCCGAGTATGGCATTGAGGCCAGTGGTGTTTTTGAAGTGTCGGCGAATGGAACCGCCGACTTAGCATCCAATGGCGTGGCGGCGCTGAAGACGCATATTCTTGATTTAGGTGAGCAAGAGTCAAAGCGAGCGGAGGATGCCAGCAGCTTTAGGATGACGCTCGATCGCGCCTTTAGTGTGAAAGGTGCGGGTTGTGTCGTGACTGGCACAGTGATCAGCGGTAGCGTATGTGTGGGGGATAGTCTTTTTAGCTCAGGGCAAAAGGCTAAACTCAGAGTGCGAGGCATACATTGTCAGGGACAAGAAGCCCAAAGGGCTGTCACGGGTACACGCGTAGCACTCAATTTAACGGGTGTCGATAACCATAGGGAGCCAGAGCGTGGCGATTGGCTGAGCAGTTTGCCTCAAGCAGAGCTCTGTAGTCGCCCTGTAGTGCACATTCGAGCCTTCGATTTTTTAGGCAGTGAGTCATTGATGCATTGGCAAAATGTCCATTGTCACCATGGCGCCGATCATACTTTAGGTCGAGTTTCCCTGTTAAATGAAGCTGATGAAGAAGGCTTCTGTCTGGCTGAGTTGGTACTCGAAAAGCCACTACTCCTATGCCAGAACGATCGAATTGTCCTGCGACACATTGGGGGTAAACAGACTTTAGGTGCGGGGCGAGTGTTGGCGCTGAAAGTCCCTAATCGTAAGAAACGTACGCCTGAACGAGTCGCGAGATTACTGCAATTAGCGCGCTTGGATAATCCTGCCCATGTGGTGGCTTTACTCGGCCAAACTCAGGCGCTAGAGCTTGATGAAATCGCGTGGCGTTGGCAATTAACCGACGAAGGGCTGGCAATGCTGTTAGCCCAAGCGGGTTTAGTTCGTTTTGGGGCATTTGCTATAGCGACAAGTTTACTTGAGCAAGAAAAACAACAGTTTATTACTTTACTTAACGAGTTCCATCAACAGCATCCTGACCAACTTGGGCTTGGGCGTAATCGCTTGCAGCGAATGAGCCATAGCGCTTTGCCGCCCGAATTAGCCAATAAAGTGCTCGACACGCTTTGCCAAGAAGGTCGCATGGTGTTGCGTGGTGCCTTGTTGCAGCTCGCTGAACACAAAATAGTACTAGATGCTGAGGCTCAGTATTGTTGGCAGGCGCTTGCGCCTTGGCTTGCCGAGCAAACCGCCCCCGTGTGGGTCACCGAAATGGGCGAATACCTTGCGCTAGAACCTGCCAAATTAAGGTTGCTGTGTTTCCAGCTGGTGCAGCAGGGGTTTATTACTGCTGTGGTGAAGGACAGATATTTGCTTAGCGAACAAATCTGTTACTACGCCAGCTTAGTGCGTACTCATATTGCAGAACACGGCAAGCTCGAAACGGCAGAATTTAAAGACATGGTTGGGCTTGGGCGTAAGGTGAGTATTCAACTGCTTGAGTTCTTTGACAGAAGTGGTTTTACCCGTAGGAAGTATCGCAGTAATAGCCGAGAAGTTCGGGATGCCGAGTTGTTTTTTTCCCATGAGAATTGGCGGAAGAACATAGGAGTCGAACCTACCCAGGACTGCTGGCAGCCCTACCCGGATTTGAAATCCGGACGCCTCACCGGAGACGACGTTCTTCCAATAGAAGACTTAGGGATAGTAGAAAATGCGTAAGGATGATTCAAGGCGATTCTTATTTAGTTTATGGGTTTGTGATACAAGTCTTAAATTGTCATCAAACTAATTGTTTTTATTTGGTTTTATAGTTTTAAAGGGGCGCTATGGAATATCATTCACATGAAGTGGTGACAGAAAGAAACGTAGTCTTGTTAGAACATGGGCACGCATCTGAGCTGACAGACTACTTAGCTAATGAAGTGCGGGTCGCACTGGTCTATAACGGCATAGCGCATACCGTGATGTTGGCGAGCCCTCAAGATTTAGAAGTCTTCGCTATTGGTTTTACGTTATCTGAACGTATCGTTTCCCATATCAATGATATCAAAGGGGTGGAGCTCGAGTTCACCAGTGAAGGCGTGTTGATCCAAGTGGAAATCAACCAACGATGCTTTATGGAACTCAAGCAGCAAAGGCGCAATATGGCAGGACGCACAGGTTGTGGATTGTGCGGTGTTGCCCAGCTCGAAGAGGCCGTCAAGCCTGTGATGCGGGTGGACTCAGATGCCAGATTCGATATCGAACACTTACAGGTCGCACTTGGGCAAATTAAAGATAATCAACAACATTTTAAGCTGACGGGCGCCACTCATGCGGCCATGGGGCTTAACCATCAAGGACAGATCATCGCCGCCTATGAGGATATAGGCAGGCATATCGCACTAGACAAGCTAATTGGCGCCTTTTCTGCTCACAATGTGGAACGTCCAGTGGCCGTATTGCTCACCAGTCGCGCGAGTTTTGAGATGGTGCAAAAGGCCGCTAGTGCCAATATCCAAATTCTGTTTGCTATGTCCGCCGTGACTTCACTGGCGTTGGAATTAGCAGAGAAAAGCAATATCACGCTTATCGGTTTTTGCCGTAATGGCAGGGCAACGCTTTACACCCACGGTTATCGCCTGTTGGGGCAGCAGTGTGTCAGCTTAGCTAAAGCCATTTAAGCGTGAGGCCACTTGTGATTGAAGTTGTCGAACGACTTCAATCACTCTGGCACACAGGTTATAAGCGCATTGCGCTTATTTTTTATAGTCTCGTTCATTAGGGTAATGACATGACATGGCAACAATTTAAACAAGAATATTTAGTCCGTTTTTGGGCGCCTATGCCAGCGGTTATCGCTGCGGGTATCCTTTCTACTTACTATTTTGGTTTGACCGGAACCTTCTGGGCCGTTACTGGGGAATTCACTCGTTGGGGTGGTCATTTACTGCAGTTTTTAGGTGCAGAACCAGAAACTTGGGGTTATTTCAAAGTGATAGGTCTGCAGGGCTCTCCTCTAGATCGTATCGACGGCATGATGATTATCGGTATGTTTGGCGGTTGTATTGCTGCTGCGCTTTGGGCCAATAACGTCAAACTGCGTATGCCACAGAGCCGTATCCGTATTGCTCAGGCACTGATCGGCGGCATTATTGCTGGCTTTGGTGCCCGTTTAGCTATGGGTTGTAACCTTGCCGCCTTCTTCACGGGTATTCCGCAGTTCTCTTTACATGCTTGGTTCTTTGCTTTGGCGACGGCGGCAGGTTCTTACTTTGGTGCAAGATTTACCTTACTGCCGATGTTCCGTATTCCGATAAAACTGAAAAAGGTAAATAAAGCGACTTCAATCAAGCAGGACGAAAACCAAGCTAGACGTCGTTTCCGCATCGGTATGTTGGTGTTTGTAGGCATCGTCGGTTGGGGGTTGTTGACTATGTTCAATGCGCCAAAACTCGGCATTGCTATGCTCTGTGGTGTTGGTTTTGGTTTATTAATCGAACGGGCCCAAATCTGCTTTACCTCAGCGTTCCGCGATATGTGGATCACTGGTCGTACTCACATGGCGAAGGCGATTATCTTAGGCATGGCGGTCAGTGCGATAGGTATTTACAGCTATGTGCAACTGGGTGTGCCACCTAAGATCATGTGGGCTGGCCCTAATGCGGTGATCGGCGGCTTACTGTTTGGTTTTGGTATTGTACTGGCTGGTGGTTGTGAAACGGGTTGGATGTATCGTGCAGTCGAAGGCCAAGTGCATTTCTGGTGGGTGGGCTTAGGTAACGTGTTGGGTTCAACCTTACTGGCGTATTACTGGGATGATATCGCTCAGCCATTAGCAACGAACTGGGACAAAGTTAATTTACTGACCAGCTTTGGCGATAAAGGCGGATTATTGCTTACCTATGTGCTGCTGGGGCTCTCCTTTGGCGCTATGTTGCTGTGGGAAAAACGTTTCTTTGCTCGTAAGGCGAAGCGGGATGAACAATTGCTAGCGGAGGCGGCGTAATGGCTCAATATATTCCAGATTATCAACTCGATATGGTGGGTGAACCTTGCCCTTATCCCGCAGTGGCTACTCTTGAGGCTATGCCAAAGTTAAAGCCCGGTGAAATTCTCGAGGTGATTAGTGACTGCCCGCAGTCTATTAACAACATTCCCCTCGATGCTAAAAATCATGGTTATAAAGTGCTGGAAATTGAGCAGAATGGTCCGACTATTCGTTATCTGATCCAGCGTTGAGGATAGGACTATGTTGACTATTCTCAGTGGCTTAGGTATTGGCTTAGCCATGGGATTTGTGATGCAAAGGGGTAGATTTTGTATGGCGGGCGGGCTTCGCGATACCTATCTGCAACGAGACTTTACCATGGTGATCGCTATTTTGATTGCCATCAGCATCCAAAGTCTAGGGCTGTTCCTGTTTTACGAATGGGGTTGGGTTAAATTGCCAGAAGGGCATTTCCCTTGGTTGGCAACCTTAGTCGGTGGTGTATTGTTTGGTGTGGGTATGGCTGCAGCGGGAAGCTGCTCCACTGGCGCCTATTACCGCGCTGCCGAAGGGTTGGCTGCCAGTGTGATGGCCGTTCTCGGTTTTATTGCTGCCAGTAAATTAGTGCGTCTCGATGAGTTGAAAGGTCTACTTAAACCTTTTAAACAGCATCAACTTGAGGACCAAACGCTCTATCAAACTCTGGGCGTTTCCCCTTGGGTGATCGTGCTTGTCCTCGTATTACTCACATTGTGGTTGGCATTGGGTTATCTCAAACGCCGCAAACGTCGGGTTGCACTGATGGCACCCCGTAAAACGGGTTTAGCTCATTGGTTGTTTGAAGCGCGCTGGCATCCCTTTGTAAGTGCTTTGCTGATTGGTTTACTGGCGCTACTTGCATGGCCTGCAAGTCTTGAAAGTGGCCGTGTAGGCAGTGTTGGGATCAGTGGCCCGAGTGCGCAGTTATGGGATCTTGTCACCACAGGTAACACTAAGTTCTTTAGTTGGCCTGGATATTTTCTCTTGGGATTATTTGTAGGTGCCTTTATCGCTGCCCGGGGCAGTGCTGAGCAGCGCTGGCGCTACCCAGGTCATAAAGTAGTGTTATTTGGGTTTGTTGGTGGCCTGTTGATGGGCGTGGGGAGCGGGCTTGCCGGAGGTTGCATGCTTGGTAATGCGCTCGTTGGCACGGCTTACTTGTCGTGGCAAGGCTGGCTATTTATCCCTGCTATTTTATTTGGCAGTTGGTGTTTTAACTATTTTGCGCTACTGAGGCCAATGCGTCTTGCGCAGATTTAACGTTTATAAAGGAGCTGTATATGGAACAGTATCTCGACACAACGGGTAAGCTATGCCCTTTTCCTTTAATTGAGTTACAACGCTTAATTGCGAGTCTTGAGGCTGGCGATAAAGTGGTACTGGATTACGATTGTGGCCAAGCAACTGAGAATATTCCCCGCTGGGCGGCTGAAGCTGGGCATGAGGTGACCCACTTTGCCCAGAAGGGCGATGCTGCTTGGACTATGACGATTCAAAAAGGCTAACTCGTCCTCAACTAAAAAGCGCTGCATTTGCAGCGCTTTTTGATCTTAGCCTTGGCAATCTACTGGCAGATATTCATCCGGAATACCGTTGCTGCTGCAAACCCAAGTGATATTATTTTGCTCATCAACTTGAGGCGATAGATAGACTTCATAGCCTTGATAATCCCCGAGTGCTTCGCTTCCTATAAAACCGACTATGCCATCTGTGTACAGATTAAATGTCGCAATCTGCTCGTCCGTGAGTCCAAGCACATCCAATTCGGTTGGCCAAGCTTTGTTGGTTTGATAGTAGCCGACTAAGATGTCAGTGATCGGTGCCAGTGCTTGATGTTGCTGGTCGATACTGGCAATGGCCTGTGCCGCATCGGGTACATTCAATGCTGCTGGTGTGGCTTCGGTCGTGGTTGGTGCCTCATAACTCGTGGCGGCACCCATCTTCTCTTGATAGTCCTTATACGCTGGCAACGCGACAGCTGCAGCAATACCAATAATCGCAGCGAAGATTATCAATCCACCGCCCGCTGTGCCTAAACGTGGCATAAAGAAGCTGAGTACATAGGCCCATGCACTGCGTGATGGCGGTGCATATTCCACTCCTTGTGCTTTGGCTTGGACTCTCGCCATGCGCTTGGTCAACCAAGGATAGCTGCCATTAAGCTCGTGCAGCGACATCCAAAAACCACTCGACTCACTGGCTTGGCGGATATATTGATCCACATTCATACGTTTCCATTGCTCGACACCAGCGGCTAACACAGCAACGGCATTTGTGGCTGAACGTAAGCTGTTGCAGCAACGTAATCCGTGGAGATCGCAGGTATATTCACAGGCGCGAGAATAAGCCGCACCGACTAAAGGTAACCAAGTGGCGAAGACTAAGAAGGGCGCTTTACCTATATGATTGCGGCGAATATGGCCTAACTCGTGGCCGATATAGAAGTTGAGCGCATCTTTATCTGACTCAAGCGCATCCACAATCGATGAAAATAGCACTATATAGTTGCGACCGAGGAAGCGTGTCGCCAGTGCGTTTAACATACCATCGGCGGCCAATAAGTAAGCGCGTGGTGGCTCGCGCATTTCTAAACGTTCGCAACACGCTAAATATTGTTTATGTAATTCAGGAAATTGCTCTGCATTGATTTCGACAGCCGTGCCTTTTAAGTAGCTGATAAAGGCGGAGTGGCTAAAGAGATAAATAATGAAAAACATCAACACATAGAGCAGCGCCATGCCAAAAGTGCCTATGATCAATGCCGCCCAGACGATCCCAGAAATAATAGCTAACAGAGTGAACAGCGATTTTTCCTTCGAATAGACAATATCTGTCATTTGAATGGGATTCTCGTTCCCTGCGGTAATAACTTGTTCCATGTTGATCCTTTTCCTTGTGAAGAGACAAACGGCGTGAAAGTAGTCAATTTTACTCGAAAATTCAACCACTATCGCATGCAAAGCAAAAAATTAACCGTTTTGTCATTCAGTTTAATCAGCTATGCGCAAATTGGAGTAGGTCGATTTCATCAGGATTTTGTGGTTTTTTAGCGCTAGAGAGTCCGATTATGCAGGCGGACACAGGTTGGTAAGTGGCTCTTAGTCTCTGGGCATTTTCCTCGCAGCGCACTAGAATTAGGTGTTTTCGCAGCATATCGGCTGAGGGTTAAGTCTTAAGTTAGAACCGAGATAAAAGTAAATCACATCACTATGAGTGCACTTTAAGGCATGGTTCTTCAAGGCATAGTGCTTTGAGTCAGGCTCGGTTAAGCCTATATAGGGTTAGCTATGGCAAGCGTTGAAACAAACCACAGAAATACAAAGGAATTGAGATGGCTAAGTTAACAAATAAGATGATAAGTAATCGATTGGGTTTCAAATGGTACTGTGCCGCAGGTGTGATGGTTAGCGCGTTAAGTGCGGGAACAATGGCGGCTAATGCACCTTCTTTTG
Organism: Shewanella sp. ISTPL2; assembly: GCF_013283205.1. Lineage (NCBI taxonomy): Bacteria > Pseudomonadati > Pseudomonadota > Gammaproteobacteria > Alteromonadales > Shewanellaceae > Shewanella > Shewanella sp. ISTPL2. The sequence goes on from NZ_JAAPAV010000001.1 coordinate 2,437,668, forward strand.
ACTGCACGAAAGTGAATGCTGGCAGTATTGAAGACATGGTCTGTAAGGATGAGGGGTTGAACCAACTTGATAATCAGTTAGCTAAGGTTTATAGCCAAGCGCTTGAAAAAGCGAAGAATGAACAACCTCCTACTTTAAAGGCGATGCAACGTGGTTGGGTGAAAGGCCGTAATGAATGCTGGAAGAGCGACGATAAGCACGCGTGTATTGAATCTAGTTATCAAACCCGCATTGCCGAACTGCAGGCACAATATCGTTTAGTAGAAATGACTGGCCCAGTGTTTTATGCCTGTGACGGCAATCCAGCTAACGAAGTAGTGGTGACTTATTTTAAAACCGAACCTGCCACCCTGATTGCTGAACATGGTGATAGTACTTCATTAATGTTTGTGCAACCCAGCGGCAGCGGCGCTAAGTATCAAGGCCGCAATGAAAGCCTATGGGAACATCAAGGCGAAGCGAAAGTGGTTTGGGGCTACGAAGCACCAGAAATGACCTGTAAACTGGTGACCAAATAGGATTGATTTAAGGTTGCCATGAAACAAGCTCTCGTGCATATCGCCTTAGTCGTAAGAGATTACGACGAGGCGATTGATTTTTATGTGAATAAATTAAAATTCGAATTAGTCGAAGACACTTATCAAGCCGAGCAAGATAAGCGCTGGGTCGTTGTTGCCCCACCGGGTTCTAAGGGCGCTTCTATCTTGTTAGCGCGGGCGTCTAAACCTGAGCAGTTCGATTTTATCGGTAATCAGGCGGGTGGTCGGGTGTTTTTATTTTTAAATACCGATGACTTTTGGCGTGATTATCGCCGTATGGTCGCCGATGGCGTGGAGTTTGCGCGTGAGCCGCAAGAACAAGACTATGGCACAGTCGCTGTGTTTAAAGATCTCTACGGTAACTTATGGGATTTACTGCAATTGAACCCGAATCATGTCATGGCTAAGCGAATGAGTTAAGATTCAGTATTTCGTATGAATTACCGCGCAAGCTATTTAATGGGGTCAAACACTGGGAATACTCTTTGTGTTTGACCTCTGTTAAGTTCGTTTAAAATTCTCAGTTATTGATCATTTTTATTGGGAATTCACTGTAAATTTCAATTTATTCTTGTGGAACGGATAGATTTTATAATGGATCGGCCAATGCCATTATGTTTTTATTCAAAATTAAATATCTATCGAATAAATTATTCTTTGGTTTTTATAATTACCAATTCACTTTTTTCGTACTTTAGTATTTAACTCACATTTAAATTAATGAGCGTCAGTTTTTGTTGACAGTTTTATACGTCACTTATTTGCATAGGCGATTATTGTCACTTAGCTTCTTTAATGTTCTCTAGCGATAAAAATTTAGTCGTGAATATCATTACGTCTAAAGCAAGCTGGCATTTGAAAATAATATTTAATCTGAGTGACTTACTAAAGGAATCTGATAAGTATGAATTTTTTTAAAATACGTTGCACGGCATTATGGATAGGCCGCGCGTTAAGTGTCTCCGCGATAATAGCGTTACCATCGTTCGCATCTGATATGCCAACCAGTCAGTATCATATTGATGCAGAAGAAATGAAAATGGTAGATATGCCTAGTGTGTTACTGCCATTTAATAATCGGATGTTTTTATATGGCGTAGATGCATCGCAGTTTGATTTAGCTGACTTTATTTACGTCAATGTTCCTGATTTAATCGATAAAGAAGAGGCGATTACGCATTGGGCTGGATATTATAGTATTAACCCCAAAGTCATACTGACTTTGATGGAAATGCAATCTCAGTTAATTTCGTCTCCGACAGCTGAAGCGCTTAACCGACCTTTGGGAACATTATCGGATAAACAGGGTTTTGAGGAACAACTCCAAGATGTATTGGCTCAGCTATCACAACGTTTTTATGCCTATGAAGAGTCTCAATTAAAAGGCCTATACCCGCCAAGTACCGACGCAGTTAACGCATCGAGTTTCGCATTATTGGCTTTGTTAAACGGTCGTAGGATAGAGCAACAGCAAGATGCCGTTATGACGGGTGAGCACGCTTTGGGATTGGACCCATTCATTGAGCAGTTTAGATTATTATTTGGCAATACTGACCGTGAGTTGTTAATGAGTTCAGTTGCTAAAAATCCGCTTGTAGCTGATTCAACTCAGTCGATGCAACAAGTCGTCCCATTGGCGAATATTACCGCGAGTAGTCTGCCACCCAGTAACATGTTGCAAATGCCTTGGCGACAGGGATATTCATGGCAATCCAATGGTGCTCATTCGCATACTGGGTCTGGCTATCCGCTATCATCAATCGATGTATCCTACGATTGGCCACAATGGGGAAGTCCGACGTATTCGGTTGCTTCCGCACATGATGGGACTGTCAATGTGTTGTCTCGCTGCCAAGTACGGGTGACCAATGCTAACGGTTGGGCGACTAACTATTATCATATGGATCAAATTACAGTGCGTAATGGTCAATATGTAAACCAAAATACCGTGATGGGCATTTATGCAAATAATAAAAATGCAGCCTTGTGTGAAGGTGGGAGTTCAACTGGGCCCCATTTGCATTTTTCTTTATTAAAGGATGGCCGTCATGTGTCGTTGCAAGATGTACATTTGGGGCAATATAGAATCAACATTGGTAGTTACAACTATGACAATAACTGTAGTCGTTTCAATCTGTTTGATGTAAGTAACAATCGTACAATGTGCGCTTGGGCGCCGCTGTATAATGCAGGAAGTCTCTAATCCATGATAGAAAGCCCCTCAATCGAGGGGCTGATATAATGCGAGGAAACCGTTGATCGATAAGCTAGCTAGACCCTCAAATTATTTGGATATCCCCTTACTTTATTTCTTGAATACCGATGACTTTGGCGTGATTATCGCCGTATGGTCGCCGATGGCGTGGAGTTTGCGCGCGAGCCGCAAGAACAAGACTATGGCACAGTCGCTGTGTTTAAAGATCTCTACGGTAACTTATGGGATTTACTGCAATTGAATGATGAACATCCTATGGCTCACAGGTTAGCGTATCGGGAATCAGGATTAGAAGTTAACCCCTAATCCTAAGGTGTAGCTGGTATCTCTCGTATTGCCTATCACTGTTTTAGTGTCATTGAAGTCATATTTAAATGACAAATAAATCCGCTGAGTTAGCAGATATTTAAGTCCTACTGTCGAGTTTGAGATGTAATCAATCGAAGGCATATCTGGGAAGGCAATTTGCAGATCGGCATAGGACTCTAAAATGCCACCAAACCAATATTGTTTATAGTTAAGTGAGGCTGCCCAAGCATTTAGTTCTAGTTTAAAGGACTGTTGTTCAAGCCAAAAATGGTTGTAGGTTACGACGAAGTCTAATTTATCGCGCCCAGCACCCCAAAAGCGATAACCAGGACCGAGCGCTGCATAATAGCTATGGCTATCGATGCCGAGTTTATCTTCTTCATAAAAATCTTCCTGACGTAACAGCCAATGCTCATTGAGCAGATAGTCTAATGAATAATGTCCTTCGAGGGTGTTGCGCTTAGTCACGTCATCTTCGGTTTCGTAGCGCACTTCGGTCTTGATATTATGTCGCCATTGCAAGGTTTCCGCTGTGATATCGCCTTTGATATGTAGCTTCTGACTATTTTTCTTGTTTTTGGTGACATCAAGTGTGGTTTCTACACTACCGTTAAAATTCCAATCTGAGTTTGCATAGTGCTGCGAGAATCTCAACTCACTCACGGGAGTGTGCTGGTTATTAATTAATACCATGCCATGTTCATTAGAGGCTTGAATACTTATGTCCTGTATGGAACGACTGACACTCCAAGGTCTAGTATCTGTGACTTCGAGGCTGAGAATGGCACTGCGTTGAATGGTAATTTTAGGGGTATAACTGGTGTTGATGATGAGATTTTGATCGTTAAACTCTTTAATTTCACCGCTAATTTTATCGCCATTGAGCAAAAAAACTGTGTCGGCATAACACAAGGGGCTGACACTACAGAGCGTAGCAACAAGGTACAATGCTGGATTGGATATCAGATTATGCATCTTGCTCGTGGGCTCAAAATAAAGGGAGAGTAAGTGTTGTCATTCTACTCGAACACAGGCTCTACAAAGCAATAACATTTGATAAAAGTGTTGATAAGGGATTGAAAACGGGTTCGCAATCCCTTACTTCTTTGCCAGTTAGCGTGAGTTAATTTCGGTTATTTTGAGGTTAATGAGCTGCTTCTGCCATTGGGATTTATCTATGCCTTCGACCCAAATGACGCTGCTTTTACGCTGTTCGCCTTTGCGTAGATAGGTCTCAGGCATGCGGAAAATGGCTTCCCACACTTCGAGTTTTTCGGTTTTGAGCAAAGTACCATTATCGGCGAAGAAGCTAGCTTCAACTTCAACTAAGGTAACGTGTTCATTGCTGGTGCTGGCGAGATCGAAGCTGAGTCCGAGTTTGTCGCCTTTCCATTGACCTTCAGCAAAGCTGACTTTGATCCCATCTTTTGCCGTTGAGCCTAATAGCTCAGGTTGGGTAATCGCAGTGGCGGTCAATGTGGTGACTGGCGCAGCAACAGTTTGAGTGGTAACTGCGGTACTTAGGACACTGGCAACATTGCTCGATGCACTTGCTACGGCTGCAGCGGCTAGGGCATTGGGCGCGGCTTTGGTTTCTGTGATCACGTATTCCCAGGTAAAGTCGTCTTTGAGTCTGACTTGGGCGCCATTTTCTAGGGTGATATTGGCTACGTCGGCCGCCATAACCGATGATGTTAGCAATAACAATGAGCTAAGTGCGCTAAGGCGTAATGAAGTGTGCATTAATTTTCTGGCTCCGATATCCGTCTGAGTCAATATTCTGCCCTAACATAAACAATTTGCCGCATGTTAGTCATTGTCTAAGTCGTGTTTTGATGAATAAAGTGGATTAATGGCGAGATTTTAACGCTAGTACAGATTGAGCTAGCTGACTGTGGCACTATTAGATAGGTGTACATGAGCGGTATGCTCAATGAATAAAGTAACAGGAGATTAAGATGCAGATGAAACATGGAATTTATGGCTTAGTGATTGGATTGGCATTTAGCACTGTCACTTTGGCTGCTGAAGCACCGAAAGTGGGCTGCGCGGCGAAATTAGATGCTATTAGTGCCGAACTTGCCCAAGCAAAAGCGGCAGGTAATAAGCATAAAGTCGCGGGACTTGAAAAGGCCTATGACGAAGTTTCAACCCATTGCGACGATGATAGCTTATACGCCGAGCGAGTCGCTAAAGTTGAGGCCTTAGAGGAAAAACTCACCGAGCGCCAAAACGAATTGGCCAAAGCCATAGAAGAAGGTCGTTCTATGGATAAAATCAACAAGAAACGCAATAAAGTCGCCGAAGTCGAGGCTGATCTTGCTAAGGCGCGAGCCGAGCTAACGCAATAAATAGTTCAAGCTCAAGCCCAATCGCTAGGAGCTTAGCCCGCGTAACCTATGCTTAAAATAGTGGATTCTGTGCTGGAGTTATAACCGGCACTCAGTATGAAGTGCTCAGTGATTCGATATCTTAGCCCAGCTTCTGCGCCCCAACGGGTCGTTTTATCTTCTTCCCATGTGGGTTTGCCATCGACAATTTTGGGTGAAATGTTATTCGTGTAAGACACTGTGCTGATATAGCCGCTGCCTCCGGCATAAAAGCTTAAATCTGCCGTTAAGCTGTAGCTTAAGCCTAAGCGGAAGAGGCTTTCTTGGCGATAGGACTGCGCGGGTTCTGGCACGATAATATCGGTTTCACGACTGCGGGCATAGCCTAGGTAATAACCCCATTGTTGGTAATTATTATCGAAATGATAGGGGGCGATTGTAATGCCATAGAGATTATCTGTGGCGGGAATATAATCGAGCATGAGAGCGATATAAGGTGCATTGGCAGTTTCGTCTGATTTATCTGGCCTAACTAATTGCTTAGAAGTGCTATATTCGGCCGCTTGAAGCGGTTGGCATAGGCTCAGGAGTCCAAAGCTAAGACAGGCTAGCGTATATGAATGACGACTCATGGGATGGTTTCCTTAGGGGTAGGGGAAATATTGTTCATTTTCCTGTGTGCGGGGTCAATTCAAAATGCTAAAATCTCTTTTAAAATAAGTATTTGTAAATATTTTGTGTTTTGATTTGAGTGTTTTCTAGGGTGACATTTAACCGAGGTCAACTCGGCAGTTACCTTTGTATGGGTTTGTTGCGCTAGCACCTACGTTGGAGTGAAATTGTGGATCAGGAAATAAGGCTCGAAATTTCGGCATGGTTAGCGGGCTTTGGGATTGATAGCCAACCCTCTGATGGAATATCGACCACAGTTATGGTTATTGCTTGCTTACTGTTAGCGAGCATCGCTTATTTTATTGTCCGACGCGTGGTGATTCGTGCGGTGAATATGGTGATCCTGCGCTCTAAGGCGACGTGGGACGATGTATTCATGCGTTATAAGGTACTTGAAAAGCTGGCCATGCTTGTGCCCGCTATCGTACTTAATCTATTGGTGCCAATCGCGCTGACTGAGCATCCACTGCTAAGCGGGCTAGTCGACCGATTACTGAGTATTTGGTTAGTGGTGCTGATTATCCGCGCTATGTATGCAGGTATGGATGCGGTTGATGAAATTTCAGATGTGAATCTGGTGAGTCGGCGCTTGCCTGTTAAGAGTTTCGTACAGTTAACTAAGCTATTTTTATTCTTTGTTGGGATTATCGTTTCTATCTCAATCTTGGCCGATCAATCACCTGTGTACTTCCTCAGCGGCTTAGGTGTGGCAACGGGTTTTGTGATGTTAGTGTTCCGCGACACTATCTTAGGTTTTGTGGCGGGCATTCAGTTAGCGGCTAACCGTATGGTGAGTAAAGGCGACTGGATCCAGATGGATAAATACGGCGCCGACGGTGCGGTAGAAGAAGTCTCGCTGACCACAGTGAAAGTGCGTAACTGGGACAAAACCATCACTATGATCCCTGCTTATGCCTTAGTGTCGGATGCGTTTCGCAACTGGCGGGGTATGTCTGAGTCGGGCGGTCGCAGGATCAAACGCGCGATTAATATCGATATTAACAGCATAAAGTTTTTGACCGAGGAAGAGCGCGAACGTCTCAGTAAGATCAATTGCTTAAAAGAATATTTCCCCGCAAAAATAAACGAAATTCGTGAGTCGAATGCCAGAGTGTCGGATCTCGATATGAAAGTGAACGGCCGCCATTTGACTAACGTTGGCACCTTCCGCGCTTACCTGCAGGAATACCTACAGCGTCACGATAAGGTGCACAAGGATATGACCCTAATGGTGCGGCAGCTCGCGCCAACCACAGAGGGTCTACCGATCGAGATTTATATCTTCACTAACGACACTCGCTGGGCATTTTATGAAGCGATACAAGCGGATATCTTCGACCATGTTTTTGCAATATTGCCTGAGTTTGGTCTGCAGGCGTTCCAAGCGCCTACCGGCAATGATATTCGCAGTTTAAAGTCGGTTAAGGTCGACTAGTTTGATGACTGTCGATGATTATCGATTTAGTTTCGAGAGACAAGAATCGTGGCTAAGGTGATAAATACACCGCCGCTGGTTCTGTCAAACCAATGCAGCTTGTTGCTCGCCTTTAGGCTGGGCGCAAGCACATTGGCCATACAGGCATAAATCATCACAAAGCTAAAATCCACCACGGCCCAAGTGATGGCAAGGATGGTCAGTTGCGGTAATTGCGGCGCGGCAAGATTGATAAATTGCGGAAACAAGGCGGCAAAAAACAGTAAATCCTTCGGATTACTGATCCCCACTAGAAACGCCTGCTTATAAAGCTGCGCAGGCGTACCTTTGCCCTCTGACGGGCTAACTTCAAGGGCTTGAGCTTGGTTTTTCGTCAATAACAGCTTAATACCTAAAAATACTAAATAGGCCGCGCCGCACCATTTGAGCAGGGTAAAACCGTATTCTGAGGCGCTAATAATCGCCCCCAGTCCTGCCGCTGACGCCATCATTAAGATTAAAGCGGCGCTAACACTGCCAAGGCCTGTGGCTATGCTGCGCATCTTGCCGAAGTGGATCCCATGGGACATAGACAACATAGCGATAGGACCGGGTGAAATCCCAATCAATACAATGGCAAATAAATAGAGTAACCAGGTTTCGGGTTGCATATTTGCTGCTCTAAATGGAATAAATGTTAATATTTGGCACTCGCTATAAAATCAGGGATCACCTTGGGATGACGGCCTTTAATGGTGCGATAGAAGCTCAAAATCTCTTGCATGTCGGTCACGATATCGTCACTTGGTTGCAGTGGTGTGCGGATAACGACAGTGCGGCGGCTAAAATCTAAGCCAACGGGTGTAATGGGTACTTGGGCCTTGCTGGCTATATGATAAAAGCCGCACTTCCAGCGCGTCACTGGGCCGCGGGTGCCTTCTGGCGCTAGCGCTAACTTGTAATCGGATTTTGACTCAAACAGCTGCACGGCGGCATCGACTAAGTTGTTGTTCTTGCGCCGATCCACCGGACGGCCGCCAATGGCGCGGAAAAACCAGCCCCAAGGCGGGATAAAGAGTTGGTGTTTGCCGAGAAAGTGAATGCGGATACCTAGGGCGCCACGGGCTAAAATGCCGACAATGAAGTCCCAGTTACTAGTGTGCGGTGCAACTATGATGATGTATTTAGCACAGTCGGGCAGTTGGCCTTCTATCTGCCAGCCTGAAGTGTTAAGTAGCCAACGGCAAAGTGGTGTAAACATAGTTCGGTGCCCAGAGTCGAAAAATTAATAATATCATCAGCTTTTTTAGATTTTAAACTGGCTTAAACAAGATAGTCTGTACTGAATTCGGTATAGTACAGTTTAACCTGATTGATTGTGGGGGAACGATACTATGTTGAAAAATGGACTATTAAACAAGGTTATCTGGCAGCGTGTTTTTGCGGCACTGTTACTCTTGCTGACTTGTCATGTTAATGCGGTGCCGACGGATGAAATTACGCAGATGCTCAAAGGCCAAGAAGACGCCTGGAATCGCGGCGATCTCGATGCTTATATGCAAGGCTATTGGAAGAGTGATCAACTGCGTTTTGTCTCTAATGGTAAGTTTCGTTTTGGCTGGGAAGAAACTCTCGCTGCCTATAAGAAAAATTATCCAAATAAAGAAGCGCTTGGTGAACTGAAGTTCACTATCAAAGAAATCAAAATGCTCAGTAATTACGCCGCTATGGTTGTTGGGCGCTGGGATTTACGGCGGATAAAAGATGCCCCAACGGGCGTGTTTACTCTGTTGATTGAAAAAATCGACGATCGTTGGGTGATCACTATGGACCACAGTTCAGACTAAACCGTGTCCTTTACACTCAGTGCTGCACTGCAGTTCAAATTAGATTTGCGATAATAAACAGTCTGGTTTGGCTGGCGGCTCGGCGGGCAGGGTTAAATGGAAATCCTGCTGTCCAAGCTGTCTACCTTTGCCATCGTATCTCACTTCGGTGAAATGCATACCGCCCTCAGCATCTTCAAGCAGAATGCTGGTGGAGCGGGTGCCATAGTCGGGGTGACGAATATAAATCGCAGCTAAACGCCGTTCCCACTCGATCCCGACTCCCGTATTAGGCAGCTCATTATCTTGCGGCTGGGAATCGTCTTTCATTAGTTGTAACAGTACTTGCACTTCTATACTGCTGGACTGGCTGATTGCCGCTTCTAACGCCTGCTGTCCCTTCGCCATTTTCGGCCAAATATCATCGAGTGCACCATTGCTAATGGCATGAAATCCATCGGCAAGTTTTACTGTGTCTTTATTGATACTGTTAAAACAATATAAGTCAGTGCCTTGGCCGAAGATGAGATTGAACGGCTGATAATTGTCGCTATGTTCAACGAGCCAATTAGGGCACACGAGCGACCCTGAGTTGAGCGTCATAGTAATTAGCTCGCCACGACTACGCATGGCTTCAGGGTTCTTTTGCGGAACGCGCAGATTGGTTATGCCTGCGATTTGTCCTTGTTTATTGATGCCAAACCAAGTGCCACCGGCCTGCAGATCTTTACCCGCGAGTATGTTTTCTTCCGGCGGCCAAAAATGCGCTGGCGCAGTTGGTCTATGATGAAACTCATCGCGGTTGGCGCAGATGATTAAGGGATACTTAGGATGGGCATTAATGGCGACAAAGAGTATGCACATAGCAGGCTAAATTAATCCAAAGGTAGATTAACTTAGCCTGTCTGCTCACAAATGAACAGCGTTAGTGGTGCGAGTGCTTATCTGTTTTTGTGTGTTCATGTGCATGTTTATCGGCACTAGGTGTCACAACAGGTTTCTGCTCGTCTGTGTGCGAAGCGCTAGATTCGTGAGTATGTGTATTCTCGTGGGAATGGCTATGGGCGTGACTATGCGCATGAACTGCAGGTTTGCTGAGCATTAAGCGGCGTAAAAATTTACGTGGACCTAAGCGCAGTAAGCTGGCGGCAAACACCCCTGAGAGGATCAGTAGAGCAATTAAGTTCACGACTTCAGGCAAGGTAAATAAGGAGAACCATAGTGGCAAGCGTAATGCTGCGGCTAAGCTCAGCGCAATAATACTCAGTAATATTGCCCTTTGCGTCCATGTCATTAACTTAAGCTGAGCTATGTTGAGTACAGGTGCTGCAATCAGCGGCATCATAATCGCAATAGGACTCCAGCCACTATAAGCCAGTGCAAGAGCGAGTACGGCGGCGCCTAAGTTGCAGAAACGCATAGGTAAAAATACAAGTAATAGCACAACAACCTGTAGCAATGGATTGCTTAAGGGCATTGAAGGGTGGCCAATTAAATTCACTAATACTAGGCTAAGTAAAATCCAAGGTGCGCTGCGATCGACTAAATGAGCAAAGCCGAAACGCAGTGAATTGCTGGGTAATTTAGTGTGTGGATCGGTAATGGTGACGTTAGCATGGCTTAAATACGCACTCAGAATAAACACTACAAGCAATTGGAATAATGCTAACCAAGGACCAAGAAGTAGAGCTGTGATCACTAAGGCTTCAGGCCCAGCTAAGCGTTGGAACCAGCGACGGGCTAAACTGCTATCCTGCGGCGTCAAACCTAATTTAAAGCGCAGCGCAGCCGCACCATAGCTCAGCAGCAACACGGGTGCGAGCTTTAATAGCCAAGTTATTAATTGCTCTGTGCTGTGATCATGGTGGGCATGTTCGTGGCCGCCTGAATCCATTAATAGCAGCATCACGAGTAAACCGATGCCGAGCAAACTACCTATGCCAGCTTGGTATTCATATTTGCCTTGCGTATCACTTTCATGCTGACCATGGGGTTGATGTAGTACCACATGCAGAATTGTGCCTGTAATAAAGGCTTGTAAGTAGACAGTGTCATCGATATTTAAATAAGGAAGTAGTTGCTCACCGGCGAAATAGCCTATGCCTGTAAATAGCATCTGGGCTGCAAAGATCATAAGTGTCCAACGTGTTCCGAGATGGGGTTTAAGTATCCACCATACTGCAAAACCGACGGGTAATTGGTGGAGTATGACACCAAGAGCTAGCAGAATGGAGTTATCGTCTTGCTGCGCCAAAACCATAGCGGTGCCATCGGTGATGGTATGCAGTAATAAGCCACCAATACCCAAGAAAAGCGTAAAATTATGGGTGACTTCTGAATAACGGTGAAATAGGCGTTCGCTGGCGGTAGGCCCCCAGATGCCGAGGAGTACAAAGACGATCGCAAGCATGCCACCATGCTCGAGTAATTCTGGCAAGATGTGGATCAGCACTAATCCGCCTAATGAGACGAATATAAAACCATCGAGCCCCTTTTGTAAGCCACTACTCGATGAGAAGTAGCGATAAAACAGAGGGCCAATTAAGAGTGCGATACAGCTAGCAAGAAGATAGAGCATGGATTCCACGGAAAATTTGCTGAAAAAACGCCATAGTATACCAGCTGTAAAGCAAAGTGAGCAGTGACTTGCAGGCAATTTACTCAACTGACATTTTATACTGTGTTTTGAAGGGGAGAATTTTATTCACTTTGGCCATTCTGCGGAGAAATTTTCAGATCTAACTCGAGAAAAGGTACTATACCCAAGCTACCTGAAGATATGAGTTTCAGAGCGCCTAGGGTGCTTCAATTCAAGGCGCATCAATGACAGAATGTCGGCCACCTTTTGAATTGTTGCAACACGGAAGTGGAGCTCCCTAGGCGCTCCGTTCCGGCGGGTTGTAACGTACTTTATGCCGTGTTGGTTATTTTTAACTTAGCCCACTAGGTCCGCAAATAACCGCCTTGCCTAAAGTGCGTTACATTCCCGCTGAATCCTGCATCTTCAGATTGTTTGGGTATATAATATCGGCTTATGTTGGCTTGGGTGTTGATACGTTAAATGGATATATTTTCTGCTGCGGTAATGTTGTTTCTGATCATGGACCCTTTGGGGAATTTGCCGATTTTCGCGTCGATTCTACGGCATATCGATCCCAAGAAACGTCGTAAGGTACTGATCCGCGAATTACTTTTCGCCTTAGTGATCATGTTGTCTTTCCTTTATGCGGGTGAAGCCATTTTAAGTTTCTTAAATCTTCGTTCCGAATCTGTGAGTATTGCAGGCGGTATTATTCTGTTTTTGATCGCGATTAAGATGATTTTCCCCCAACCCGGTGGTGTCGTTGGATTAGCCGCGGGAGAAGAGCCTTTTATCGTGCCTATGGCTATTCCCTTGATGGCTGGCCCATCGATTCTTGCAGCCTTGATTTTACTGGCGCATACCGATAGCTCACGTATGGGCGATTGGACCATAGCGTTAGTGTCAGCTTGGGGGGCGAGTGCGGTGATCTTAATGTTTTATAAACTTTTCACCCGTGTGCTGGGGGAAAAGGGGCTCACAGCAGTCGAGCGTTTGATGGGTATGGTGCTGGTCATGATCTCAGTGCAAATGTTCCTCGACGGTATTTCAAACTATCTGAAAACCGCTGGCTAACTTTATCTAGTTTGATCAAAACGAAACCGTATTAACGTTGTTAATGCGGTTTTTTTTATGGCTGAGATTTGGCTTGGAATTGAGTCAGCACAGAGGTTTGCTGAATATTTGCTGACAAAAGTGCAAATCTTACCTGCGAACAGGTGTATCAAGTTGTTACTGAGGTGCAGTGCTGCTAATGTCGAAAACTCTGTCTCTATCACTTGAAGACGGATAAACCCCGAGTAGGTTACTAATTAAAGGCAATTTGTCTTAATACAAAGAGACACTAGTCTCAATAAATAGAATGGCGTAAACGGCGTTAGCTGTTACAGAAGGATGTTAAAAATGCGAAGTACAAAAGGCGTAACAGCGTTTGGACTGATGTTGGCATTGATTAGCGGCGCGAGTATTGCCGCTCCGAATCATACGCCTGCAGATGCGGGTGTGATTAATAAAGATCGAATTTTATATTGGTTGATTAAGCGTGGCGAAGTGGCCGCCGATGCCAGTGATAGCGTAAAGCAGGAGGCGATAGAAGCTTATATTCATCGCGCCACTTTGGCACAACCCAAAGCGCCGCGCATCGAAGTTGAAGCTGAACATGCGCGTCTACAAAGAGCTAAGTCATCGCAAATGATGCGCTCACCTGCACAGCGTTTACAGGCCGATGCGGATGTAAAGAAAACCGTTAAAGTGCTCACAGTATTAGTGGATTTTGCTGATCTAAAACATGATGACAATGGCTTAAAAGCGGGGGATACAGACATGTATTACCCGAGTTATCCTGCGTCCCACTACAAGCAATTACTCTTTTCGCCTACGGGCTTCAAAGGTCCACAGGGGCAGACGTTAGATTCGGGGTATCAATATTATCAAGCGGTTTCTGGGCAGACCTTCTCCTTTACTGGGGATGTGAAGGGCTGGTATACCGCCTCGCAAAATGCTGAATACTATGGTGTTAATGATCCAGATACCCGTAGTGATTCACAGGTCGAACAATTGGTAAAAGAAGCCGTATCTCAAGCTGTTGCAAATATGTCTGCAGCTGAGTTGGCGAGTTATGATGTTGAAGACCAAAATGATTTGAACAATAACGGTAATTACGATGAGCCCGATGGCATTATCGACCATGTGATGATTTTCCACTCTAGCGTAGGCGAAGAGGTCGGCGGCGGAAAACTAGGATCGAGTGCGATATGGTCGCATCGATATTATGTCGACCAAGCAACCAATGGTTATGCGCTTCCTGGTACGAACAAAAAAGTATTCGGTTATACAATCCAGCCTATCGATGCGGCAACGGGCGTGTGTACCCACGAGTTTGGCCATGATCTAGGTCTGCCTGATGAGTACGATACCTCTGAAAATGATAAGAAAGACGGCTCGCCTGTGGGGCTATGGTCTTTAATGTCTGGTGGTAGTTGGGCTGGTGCTATTCCTGGCGCTCAGCCGAGTGGTTTTAGTCCTTATGCTCGATCTTATCTACAGAAAAGATACAAAGGTAAGTGGTTGAATGAACGTGAAATCACCTTAGATAGCATTCCCAAATCAGGCATGGAAGTGACGTTGAATGAGGCGGTTAATCATCAGGCGGTTAATCAGATCTCTATTCCGCTCCCTCTTGTGTTAATTCCTTTTAAAACACCTTATCAGGGCAGTTATCAGTACTATTCTGGCCAAGGAAATATGCTGAATAACAGCATGAATTTTAATGTTAATTTACCTGCCGTAACAACAGATAAACTGATTCTGAGTATGAAGGCTAGTTGGAGTATTGAGCCTAACTATGACTACATGCAGGTGAAAGTGGATGGTGTGGCCATTGCGGGTAATTACACTAAGTCGAACAATGCAATGAATAGTGCTCGTCATATCATCACTGGTGAATCGTCTGCGCTTGCTCTGGCGGAAGGTCGTGATGCTTGGGTAACATTAGAATATGATTTATCAGCATATTCTGGAAAATCTGTTGCTGTCGAAATCAACTATGTCACCGATGATTATACCTCTGAGTCAGGGATCGCTATTGATAACATCAGCGTTAAACAAAATACCACTGAGTTATATAGTGATAACGCTGAAGTTGCGGATAAAATGACGTTTTACGGCTATAGCCGGATTAAGGATTTTCGTCCGGATCCCAAATCTCAGTCTCGTTATATTATCCAGCTGCGTAGCCATAATGGTGTCGATGCGGGTTTGAAAGCAAAAAGCTTTGATCCCGGAGTTTTACTCTGGTTAGAAAATTTTAGCTACAGTGACAATAACGTTTCAGACCACGCTGGCCATGGCTTGATTGGCGTGATTGATGCTGACCAGAATATGATTGGCACTCGCTCTACCGACGTACAAATTCGTGATGCGGCCTTTAGTACAGTAAATCAAACCTTCTATTTGGAGGACAATCATCGCGATGCTGTCAGCCTGTTCGATGACAGCTTAGATTACAGCGCGCCACTACAGCCACAGTCAGGTATGGTGTTGCAGCAGCTAGGGTTGACAATGCAGGTACTATCTCAAGCCAGCAATAATGGTACTGCGGTTATTCGTCTTGCGAATGCGAACTCTGATGCTATAGCGCCGTTAACTGTCAGTTTTACTAATACTGTCAACCAATTAGCAGTAAGCTTCACCAGTAATATTGATGGCGGTATGGGAGTATTAACCTACGCTTGGGATTTTGGTGATGGCACGACAAGCACTGTCACGGCGCCAACCCATACCTATGCGAAGGCGGGCACTTATACTGTGAAGCTTACAGTGACAGATGCGCAAAATACTAAGGCGATTAGCAGTTCGACGGTAACGGTTGTTGCACCTGTTACGCCTCCAGTAACTCCGCCGGCCAGTGAGAGTTCAGGTGGCGGCAGCTTAGGTTGGTTAAGCCTTGCCTTCCTTAGCTTATTGACTTGGCGCCGCCAGTTAAATGTGCACTAAGTTAAATGTCCACTAAGTTGATTGTTTGAAACCCGAACAAAAATGCCTCTGATCTAGAGGCATTTTTTATCTGTCTTGAGGCTAAATTCTGACTAAGCTTTGGATGAAGTCTAAAGTTTACAACTGACGGATAGCTTGCTCGGCCGCTGGAAGAAAGATTTCGCTGACGATCATTTCATGCTCACCGTGATGGAAATAGCGGCGGCGTCCCCAGAGTGCATGTTCGACACTTTGATCTAAACTTTCAGCTAAGTGGGCAAGGCGACTACAGGTTTCGAAGCTGGCCACTTCGATTCTACCGGGGATGAAGTTATCTTGGCTAAACAGCAATTCACCTAAGGGGCGAGTACCCAAACTAAGGAAATCCATTTTGCGCTCGGCCATTAATTTTTCAGGGATCAAGGTTCTGGCAAATACCCAAGGTATCGAGTCGAGGCAAAGCAAGACTTCACGGATCCATACAGCACCTTGCTGGGGATATTCGCCCTCTAAGGGAGCATGCAGTCCTTCGCCTAGTATCTTTACTTCAAATTGAGCGCAGCAAGTTTTGAGTTTTTGCGTTAGGCTGCCAGTGGCAAGCAACCATTCTTTCAAGGGCGATTTGGGGAGTTTGTCGGCTAGATCGGCTGAAAACCACTGAATAGATTCACCATAGGGAAAGCTTAAGCTAGTCACATTCATTAAATACTCGTTACAATATAAACAAACGTCGGCAGTCTAGCATGTCGCGACGCGAGCATATATACCCAAGCTACTTCCAGATACGGACACTGCATCTTCAGGTTGTTTGGGTATATACCCAAGCTACTTCCAGATACGGACACTGCATCTTCAGGTTGTTTGGGTATATACCCAAGCTACTTCCAGATACGGATACCGCATCTTCAGGTTGTTTGGCTATATAGATTGGGAAGTTTCTTCCATTACCATTATTGTTTTAGGGAGCCGTAAGTCGCTATGAAAAAATTACTTTCAGTCTGTCTTATCTTGGTTACAAGTATTTTCAGTGTTTATGCGGCCGATGAAAAAGAAGCTGCACCTGCAGCAGCAACCCCACCTACGGGTGAGTATGCCTACTATGGTTTCGAACCCGAAATTGTCACTAACTACATTTCTAATCGCAAGAAATTGGGTTTTGTGAAGATTAGCGTTGAGTTAATGGTAAAGAGTCCAGATGATCTAGTGACAATTGAGCTCCATAATCCATTATTACGAGCCGCAATTGTTGAAGTGTTAGGCAATCAATCGGAAGAGAAGATTAAGTCACTCACGGGTCGTGAAGAGATTCGTCGTGAGTGCTTTGAAATGGTTAACAATTTGATCACCAAAGAAGCTGGTAAACCCTTGATCGTAAACTTATTGTTTACCTCTTATCTGTACGATTAATTTACTGCCTCACTCTATGGGCTGACTTAGGTCGGCCCATTGCGTTACAAGAGCTATTATGTCAAAACCTGCCGTGAAACCCGTCCAATTAGTGACTGCGAAACGCCTAACGAGTACAGCCAACATTGGTCATGCAAAAACTAAAGCACCAAAGCAGGCTAGAACTGAGGTGAAAGGCAAAGCCAAGTCGGTCAAAAACAGGCCTAGTGCTGAGATTAAAAAAGCTTTACATCCTCGAAATGTACACTTGAACGGCTATGATTTTCCGGCGCTGATGAGTTCATTCCCTAAGCTAAAAGCCTTTGTTCGACCCACGCCTTATGGGGCTTTATCGGTCGATTTTGCCGATCCGTTAGCAGTTAAAATCCTTAATGCGGCGCTACTGAAATATCATTATGGGATTGAGTCTTGGGATATTCCTGATGGAGCGTTATGTCCTCCTATTCCCGGTCGAGTCGATTATTTACATTATTTAGCAGACCTTCTAGCCGAAGGCGATGATGTATTTGCTTTGGATAAAACTAGGGTATTAGATATCGGCACTGGCGCGAACGGTATTTATCCCATATTGGGTTGCCAAGTATACGGTTGGCAATTTGTCGCCTCGGATATTAATGCCCATTCACTCAGTAATGTGCAGAGTATTATTGAGCAAAACCCAGTGCTGCAAGGGCAGATAGGTTTACGATTACAGCCAAATGACAAGGCGGTCTTCAAGGGAATCATTCAAGCCGGAGAATGTTTTGCGTTAACCCTGTGCAATCCGCCATTTCATGCCTCTATGGCTGAGGCGAGCGAAGGTACAAAGCGTAAGGTGAATAATCTGCAGCTCAATCGGGGTGGCTTGGTAAAGGTTGCACCTAAGCTGAATTTCGGCGGTCAAGCGGCTGAGCTTTGGTGCCAAGGCGGTGAACGACAGTTTTTAACGACTATGATCCGTGAGAGCCAAATGTTTGCAGATCAATGCTTATGGTTTACCAGTCTAGTGTCGAAGAAGGAAAACCTGAAACCTTGTTATCAAGCCTTAGCGCAGTTGAAAGTCGATACTGTGAAAACGATTGAGATGCAGCAGGGTAATAAAATTACGCGGGTTTTAGCGTGGAGTTTCCAGTCAGCATCTAAGCGCAAAATCTGGCGCGGTGAACACTTAGCCCGTTAAGACTGTTGAGTATGACCCAATTAAGTACAGCTAACAAAACAGGCGCTAATGGCGCCTGTTTTTATTAAAGGTAAAAATAGCCACTGTTACTGCGGCTTTTCTTCCTTATGATCGCGACGGAATAACGCCCACTCTTCAATTGCTTCACCGCTGGGTAAGGTGCAGATCCCATGTTCACCTTCAGCGGTTTTCTCAATTGTTAATTTGCCACCAATGGAGACACAATACTCAGAGGCGGGATTGGCTATTTTTACTTGTTCAGTATCACTGCATCCGACTAATACCACACTCGCCAGAAGTGGAGCAGTAACAAGTAGGAATTTGATTTTCATAGACACTCCTTGGTGAGTTATTTTCGCCCTAAAATCCGCAGGATCCGTAGGAACAAGTTGATGATATCCATATACAAAGCGGCGGCGCTATCGATGGCATTATCTATGGTTTTAGGGATTTGATTCGCCCGTCCCCAGTCATAACCAATATAACCGCAGAAAATCAGCACGACTATCCAATCTAAAATGCCGTGGTGAGTATTAAAGATAAACACTTCAATCAGTTCGACGACGATAACGAGCAATAAAGCAATCGTGAGTGCGCCGGAAATTTTTTGGAAAAAGGCGGGGAAGAGTGTGCCTAAACACATCATGGCTATGGTCACTAGCCCTGTGATACGAATGGCTTCAGTCACCAATTCGGGATCGTATTGACTAACCACCATATTGATAATTAAGCCGAAGGGCACGACCACAAAGTTGTAGCCAATAAAACTGACAACGGGGTTAGTCGATTTTTGGAACAGATAAATCCCAAAAAAACAGGAGGCGAAATAGCCGATAAAGAAAATCCAAGGATTAACACTGGCAATCGCCTCTGGGTCGATATTGGTGACCATCCAATAGTTAACGGCAAAACCCCAAATCAGCGTGAGGCCGATAACGAGGTTGTAAATACCTGCGCCAACTATGGGGTCGTCTGTGGTCATGCGGTCAAATACACTGTTTTCCGAATCCATATGTTTTCCTTGTGATTTCCTTATTTTAACGGGCCATTAAGCGTCATCAGTGTTGAGCTATATGACGGCAAATTAAGCGGTGGCAATTAAGCTAGTGTAAATAAAGCCGTTTTTCAAGCGAGAACAACCTAAGCCTCTTTAGTACCACAAACACTGCAGCGGACTTGTTTCGGTAACTTCATCTCGCGAAACTCCATCGTCATTGCATCGATCATCAAAATGCGTCCCGCTAAGGTTTTACCCATGCCAGTAATCACTTTGATGGCTTCAACCGCCTGCAAACAACCTATCATACCGACCACAGGGGCTAGGATGCCCGATTCAACGCAGCTCAGTTGTTGCTCGCCAAATAGGGCGCTAAAGCAATGATAACAAGGCGTTTCGCTGTGATAATCGAACACAGTGACCATGCCTTCCATCCGAATTGCCGCGGCAGACACTAAGGGCACTTTATGCTTAAAACAGCTGAGATTAAGTTGCTCGCGCACACTGACATTATCGGTACAGTCGAGCACTAGATTGTGATCGGCGACAAGGGCATCAATCTCATGATCATCTAATACAGCATTGATAATATTGATCTTAATAAAGGGATTGAGCTGCATGAGGCTCTGTTTAGCCGATTCGACTTTAGGCTGGCCGACATTGGCATCTTGATGAAGCACTTGGCGCTGCAAGTTGGATAATTCAACTGTATCAAAATCGACCAGTGTCAGTTCACCAATACCCGCAACTGTCAGGTACTGGCTAGCAGCACAGCCCAAACCGCCAGCGCCTATCATCAGCACTTTGGCTTGTTTTAGGTGTTCTTGACCGTCGATATCCATAGCCTTGATGGATATTTGGCGGCTGTATCTTAAGAGTTCGCTGTCGCTGAGAATATCTTCTGGCACATTCATTGGGATTTTCCTAGCAAAGCACGCTGTTAAATGGCTCGACCGTCACTTGGGCGCCAGCGGGAGTATCACCTTGGAATTGCTCCAATAAAACGAAACAGTTTGCTAAGCTCATCGAAGTCAACATGCCTGAACCTTGGCTACCGGTAATGGCAACTTCAAGTTTACCTTGTGCATTACGGCTTAAAACGCCCCGTTGATATTCGACGCGGCCTGGTTGTTTACGCACGGGCGTGGTGAGCGTAGCGTCTAACATCAAAGGTGCAACTGGGGTTAACCCCTGCATCTTGTTCAGTATTGGCCAAACGAGTTTGTAAAACGTCACCATAGAAGACACGGGATTCCCCGGTAAACCACAGAATATCGCTTTGCCGATACGGCCCATGGCAAAGGGCTTGCCTGGTTTGATGGCGAGTTTCCAGAAGGTAATTTTGCCTTCCTCATCAAGAATTTGTTTAGTGAAATCTGCTTCACCGACCGACACGCCACCCGAGGTTAATACCATGTCGGCTTGGCTAGCGGCATTGCGAAATGCCTGACGTATGGCTTCAGGATCATCGGCTATTACGCCTAAATCGAGCCATTCCACATTAGCGCGGCTGAGTAAGCCTTGGATCGAGTAACGGTTTGAATCGTAAATTTGTCCTAGGGCTAATTCGCTGCCAACGGGACGCAGTTCATCGCCTGTGGAGAAAAAGGCCACTTTAAGCTGACGATAAACTCGCACTTGGCTAACACCAATCGTGGCCAACACCCCGAGTTCGGCGGCACCAATTTGAATGCCAGCACTGAGCACTTTAGTGCCTTGGGTGAGTTCTTCACCGCGGCAACGCACATTGGCGCCTTGCGCCCTAGGATGGCGGATATGAATAATCTCACCTTCAACCTCGGCTTCTTCCTGCATTTGCACTGTGTCATAACCTGTAGGCACAGGCGCGCCTGTCATGATCCGCACGCAGGTATTAGGTTTGGCTTCACCTTTAAAACCATGGCCAGCGAAGGAACTGCCGATAAGGCGCAATGCGGTCTGATTGGTTTGCGTATTTAAGTCGACAAAACGGAAGGCGTAGCCGTCCATAGAGGAGTTGTTAAAGGGCGGCAGGTCGATGCAGGAAGCTAAATCTTCTGCTAGGACGCGGCCAAGGGCATGGGGAAGCAATACGACTTCGGTGTCTGACACTGGGCTAACTTGCTCGAGCAAAAGGGGAATAGCTTGATCTGGATGCATTAAGCTAGGTTGCGAACAAGGATCGGCTGTTACGGACATTAGGGTCTGCCTTATATGCAATGGGTCGTAATGACGCTGAATGAATTTCCACCTGATTATGACTGGCTATTATGCCACGGTGATCTGGGATGGCTATGATTTGCATGTGAGTTTCTGTGATAGGCCAGTCAGTTTTTTCTGCCACTTTGGGCGATAACCTCGCTAGAAGTCACACAATTTACTGCGCTAATTCGAGGGTTGAACGCGAGTCGATGAACAAATGAAAATCATTTTTATCAATGAATCATTAACTTAGCAAGAAATCCAAAGGTAAATTTTGTTGCTTTTGTCGACCCCCTTGATGACAATGTCCCCCATGATTCAGTTCGAATGCAAAAGAGGATTTACTATGCTGTCTGCAACTATGATCGAAAAGTTGAATGAACAAATTAATATGGAGTTCTTCTCCTCAAATTTATACCTGCAAATGAGTGCGTGGTGTGAAGATCAGGGATTTGAAGGCGCAGCTAAGTTTATGCGTGAGCACGCGGATGAAGAAATGGGCCATATGCGTCGTCTGTTCACGTATGTGAGTGAAACCGGTGGCTTACCTTTGTTAGGTGCGATTGCGGCGCCGCAGTCACAGTTCGATTCTTTACTGGCGTTGTTTGAATTAACCTATGAGCATGAGCAGCTGATTACCCGTCAGATCAATGCCTTGGCCCATGCCGCATTTTCGAATCAAGATTACTCAACCTTTAACTTCTTACAATGGTATGTCGCTGAGCAGCACGAAGAAGAAAAGCTGTTTAAGTCGATTGTCGATAAGATACGTTTAGTGGGCGAAGATGGTAAGGCACTGTTCTTTATCGATAAAGATTTAGCTAAGCTAGCCTCTAAGGGTGGCGAAAGCATAATGAACGGCCAAGGCCAACCACAGGCTTAAGTCCGTTTTATTTGCCACAAAAAAGCAGCCTAGGCTGCTTTTTTGCTCTTTATTGTTTTATTTTTTATAAGCTTAGATATTCACGCATTTATCTTGATAGCCATCATTCAACAGCGCTGTGTGCTTGATGCGTAGCAAGGGAGTGATCTCGTTGAAGGGGAGCGGTTTGGAGATCAAATACCCTTGAGCGAAGTGACAACCTAAATCTCGTAGGAAGTGCCACTGTGCTTCGGTTTCTATGCCTTCAGCAACTAACTCCATTTCTAGGCTTTGCCCCATCATGACAATCGCTTTGACTAAGTTGGCGTTCGAGTTATTTTCGAGGGCATTTTCCACAAAGCTGCGGTCGATTTTAATCACTGAAATCGGGAATTTTTTTAGATAACTCAGGGAAGAATAACCCGTGCCAAAGTCATCGATATAGATTTGCGAGCCTAAATGACGAATAGACTCGAGCGTGCTCAAGCAATGGCTGGCATCGCCCATCAGCATGCTTTCAGTGATCTCAATATGCACATTTCGTGGGTTGACGTGGTGGCGGTTGAAGCACTCTTGCAACACTTGGTCGAACCCCATGCCGCGTGTATTGATACATTGGCGGCTGGAAACATTAATCGCGACATTAATATTTAAGCCACTTTTCTGCCATTGCCTCAGATCATGCATGGCTTGGTTGAGCACCCATTCGCCCATAGGCTCTATCAGTCCGGTTTCTTCGGCTAATGGGATAAATTGATCCGGCGGGATCAACCCAAGCTCGGGATCTTGCCAGCGGATAAGGGCTTCGACGCTGCAGACACTTCCCGTTTGCATATCCACGATAGGTTGATAATGCAGGGCAAATTCATTTTGTGCCACGGCACGGCGTAGACGTTGTTCTAACTCCATCCGGGCGAACATGGCTTGATTCATACCCGCGGTGAAGTATTTAAAATTGTTCCGCCCTGCGTCTTTGGCTTGATACATGGCGGTTTCGGTATTGCGGGTGAGTGAGCCGGTATCTAACCCATCTTCGGGATAGACGCCAATACCAAAGCTGGCCGAAATCTGGATCTCGCGGTCATTTAAGTTAAACGGCATACCTAAGGTTTCAATGATTCGGGTTGCCATGTGTTCGATGGCGAGTTCGTTAGTCAGTCGTGGCAAGATAAGTACAAACTCGTCGCCACCGATACGTGCGATAAAATCGGTTTTCCCCGCAATGCCTTCTAAGCGCTTTGCGACATCTTTAAGTAATAAGTCGCCAGTGGCATGTCCTTGTACATCATTGATATATTTGAATTGATCTAAATCAATCAGCAAGATAGCCAGCTTGCGAGAGTCATGCTGCGCCACATGGATTTCGTGCTGTAGTCGTTCATTGAACAGCTTACGATTAGGCAGCCCAGTTAACCCATCGAAGTTGGCCTGATACCAAAGATCCTGCTCATATTGCTTACGCTTACTGATATCCATAAATAAACCAATATGTTGGATTATTTTACCTTGCTCATTTCGCACCACAGTGATCGCTAGATACTCGGGATATACTTGGCCATCTTTGCGTTTATTCCAAACTTCACCCTCCCATTTCCCTTCTTTTTGTAGTGATTCCCACATGGCGGTGTAAAAGTGCTTAGGATGACGGCTAGAGCTGAGTAGGGAGGGACTGCGGCCTTTTACTTCTTCCAATGAATAGCCCGTAATGTGGCAAAACGCGGGGTTGACCAGTTCAATATGGTTGTCGGCATCTGTCACCACTATGCCTTCGGCAGAATAGTCAAACACAGCTGCAGCGCGGCTTAGGGCATGGTTCGCTTTTTGCCGTTCGCTAATCATACGGTTCATGGCACGGGCCATGCGGGCGAGTTCATCTGTGCCTGAGACTTGGATATTAATATTGAGCTGTGGATCTGCTGCCATTTGCTGCATGTCATTGGCAATCTTAGTGATCTTATCCATAAAATTGCGGATGATCTTTTGTCCAAGCCAAAGTGTGATGGTCGCGGTGAACAAAGCCGAGAATAAGTATAAGCCGAGTAAGATTAAGGTGTGGTTTTGTTGATATTCGCTCTGCTGCGCCATGTTCTTGGTGATATTTTGCGCCAGCAAATGTAGTTGATTGATACGCTGAGTGGTGAGATCCCACCACTCCTGGCTATCAATTGGATGTGGCGGCATTAAAAGTTGGCTCATCGCTTGGCTTAATTTGTCCTCACTGGCTGGGACTTGCGCAATGGCTTTGATCTCTGTCATCGGCAAACCTTGCTGCTGCAGTTGCTGCAACTTGACCATGCTGAATTGGTATTGATTTATGCTGTCCTCAATGGTTTTCAGTGCCGCCTTAAATTCGGGCAGAGAACGAGTCTCGTGACTGAGTTCATCCAAATTAAGATGAATCGTCGCAAGTGCTGCATTAAATTTTTGCAGTGAAATCTCATCGCCCTTAAGCAAATAGTCCTGAAAACTGCCCATTAAGCCACCGTAACCTAAGTAGGCATTAATATTTTGTGCCAGAGCGCTAATGCGAGTTTGTTGTTCAATTTGCTTGCTGATTTGCAGAATGCGTTGATTTTCTGGCGAATCTTGTAGGTTTTGCAGTAAGGACCTTCTATCGGAAATTGATGCATTACTCGCGTGTATCACGGCTCGCTCATATTCATACATAAAGGAGATTATGGTGCGGTAATCATTAATATTGAGTGATTTGCTGAGCAGTAATTGATTGATGGCACTTCGTTCTTTTACGGCCAACTCCTGCACCATAAGTAGGTTCAATAGATCGGTATAGGCACGGGACTGACTGATTTCGTTGGTTTGTAACTGTAATAGCTGAATGAGCTGCAAAAGCTGAGTGTGGAATTGATTATAGAGTTCCGTAAACTGACTCAGTGTTTCGTCGGTGTGGTTTTGGTGAACGTTAGCGAGTTTGTTGCCTGTGAGTTTGAGTGCATCCAACAATGCGTTCATTTTGTTTGCTTCAATACTTTTAGGGTCGAGCGCCTCCAGAAGATGCTCTAAAGGCTCACTGTTCAGTAATGCATCGAGTGCTTTTGATCTAGTCGCTTGTTGCTGTAATAGCACTTCATCGGTTGGTCGCTGATTTGTACTTAGACCATATTCGTTTTGCAACTGATAGAGTAGCTCAGTGATTTGTACCGTCGTTTGTACCGCAAGATGATTGTGCTTGGCCGAGTGTGATTCCTTTATCAAGTCATGCATGCGCGTCAGAATGAAAAAGCTCATCATTAATAATGGGACTAACGAAAACAGAATGAGCTTTTGCTTCAAACTGAGATGGTGTAGCGCTGACGGCATTAAAGATCACTCCACTCGTTCACCTAGGCAGAAAAAGAAAATTCAACGTAATAACGTTGAATCCGAGTTACAAATAGGACTAGGCACAGGGTGAGGATATTTAACATAGGCGGCCAGCCACCGCGACCTTTAGTTTATGGATATCTAATCTAGGTCACGAAATTAAGCAAATTGTTATATATCATGCTAAGAGACTATTTTTATTAACCTATTTTGCACCTATCAAACAAGCATTTGTCTTGTCTGTGATGTGAATCAGTATTTCATCATTCGAAAGAATGACTTGTTTAACTTTACCTTTTATCGGTTTTTTTAGTGCATTAGGTTGAACGCGATTGTTAACGGTAAATCTATTTAAATAAAAAGGACGTTTGCCGCAGCTAAACGTCCTTCTATTTAAATCAATGCCCTAGGTTCAGGCGATTGGCGTGTTATCTAGCCGACATTGGCCAGCAATGATTTGCGATAAACGACAATATCTTCAATCGTCAACACGGGTATATTGTGCTGAGCACCGAAGGCAATAATTTCGGGTAAACGCGCCATAGTGCCATCGGTGTTAGTGACTTCACACAATACGCCAGCGGCTTTTAAACCCGCGAGTTGCATTAAATCAATAGTGCCTTCAGTGTGACCACGGCGGGTCAATACCCCACCCGGTTGGGCGCGAAGTGGATACACATGGCCAGGACGAGCGAGATCACTTGGCTTAGCGCCATCGGCAATCGCCGCTTTAATGGTGGTCACGCGGTCAGCGGCAGAAACCCCTGTAGTCACACCAACTTTAGCTTCAATACTCACAGTAAACGCAGTGCCGTATTGGCTCGAGTTGTTTTCCACCATAGGGGGCAACTCGAGGGCTTTGACTTTTGCATCGGGTAAACACAGGCAAACAATACCGCTACATTCACGGATGAGCATGGCCATTTGCGCGTTAGTCAGCGTCTCGGCAGCGAAAATTAAATCGCCTTCGTTTTCTCTATCTTCGTCATCGACAACTAACACACCTTGGCCTTGACGCAGGGCATTAAGACCCGCTTCAACGCGTTCGATAGCAGTACCAAAAGGAGCAAGTAAAGACTGATTCATGGTTAATATCCTTAAATAAACGACATTGGAATATCCAGAATCAGGGCGTGCAGAAATACAACGTAATCAAGCCAAAAGGCTCGATTTTGCTGTAGCAATATCACTTCACTTGGGGTGAAGTTATTGCAAAACATGAGGCTAACACTGCAATACATAAGTGCGTTGCACTTAAATACCGCAAGGTGTTGTCTTACATTCTCTTCCATCCGGACTCAGCACTGTCGCCATTAAAGCAAACAGTCCATTACCGTCGGCTCTGGAATAGTCAGTTTTGCACTAGGCAAAATCTAAGGCACCAGATCTGCTGACCCCGAAATTGATTTCGGGCGCTCGCGGGCTTTGGGTGTCGCTCAGCAAAATAATCACTTAGTCGTTACCCATTTACCGCCGGTGGGGAGTTTCACCCCGCCCTGAGAATTTGCTTTTGAGCCATTTGCGCTCAAAAACGCGGTTATGTTGCTCTTATTTACCGCGAATGGCAACTTCTCGCGTTCAATGTTTGCGCTAGTGCACACCTGACCACTATCATACTGAACACATAAGCTAATTGACTTGCCGTCGCATTCTTCGACGGTCGTTATGGACGTCACAAGGACGTATAAATGCGCTCTCTGCTACTCACTTTAGGTATTGCTATGCTGTTATCCGCTTGTTCGACCTCCAAAGGGCAAGTACCCGCCCCGGTTGCTGAAAAAATTCCCCATGTGATGACTTTACATGGCGTAACGCGTACCGATGATTACTATTGGCTGCGTGATGATGAGCGCAAAGATCCTAAAGTGTTGGCCTATCTCAACGTTGAGAATCGCTATACCGCGGCTTATTTCAAACCATTAAAGCCGCTGCAAGATGGTCTTTATAAAGAGTTAACCGAGCGTTTAGTCGCCGATGAGTCGAGCGTGCCGTACCAATGGCATCAGCACAGCTATTATCACAGATACCAAGAGGGCAGCGAATATCCGCTGATCAGCCGTAAGGGCGCCGATGGTGTTGAGCAAGTGATGCTCGATGTTAACGAGCGAGCTAAGGGCCATGAGTTTTATGGTTTAGGCGGCGCCAGTGTCAGCCCAGATGAAACCATGTTGGCCTTTGGTGAAGACGTCCTCAGCCGCCGTGTATATCACATCTATTTTAAAGACTTGGCTTCGGGCGACATGATCACCGATGTACTTGAAAATACCGAAGGTCGCGTAGTGTGGGCGAACGACAACAAGCATGTGTTCTATATCGCCAAAGATCTAAAAACCTTGCTGGGCTATCAAGTGTATCGCCACGAGCTGGGCACTAAGCAATCGAGCGATGTCTTAGTGTATGAAGAACAAGACGATTCATTTTATATCTCGCTCGGCAAAACCTTAGATGAGTCGCAAATTGTGTTGTTCCAAGAAAGCACCACGACGAGTGAAGTGTCTATTCTCGATACCAGCGAGCCTTTAGGTTTATTCAAGCCAGTATTAGCGCGGGAAGAAGGCCACGAATACAGTGTGTCTAAGCTGGGTGATACTTATTACATTCTCACCAACTGGCAGGCGACTAACTTCCGTTTGATGAAAGTTGCCATCAAAGATGCGGCGGACAAATCTAAGTGGCAAGAAGTGGTTGCGCATAATCCCAATGCCCGTATCGAAGACGAGTTAGTGCTCAAGGATTATCTGATTATTCAGACCCGTGAAAACGGCCTGACGCGGATTAAAGTGATGCCGCTCAATGGTCAAAAGCCCTTCGAGTTGAGCTTTGATGAACCTGCCTATGTGATGGGTTTAGAGATTAATTCCCAGCAAGACAGCAATAAGTTACGCATTTTCTACTCCAGCCTAACGACGCCAGAAGCCGTATACGAATATTCGCTGGTGAATCCCGATAGACGTGATTTATTAAAACAAGATCAAGTCTTAGGCGGCTTTGATGCCAGCCAGTATCGTGCCGAACGGATATTTGTGACGGCCCGCGATGGTGCGAAAGTGCCCGTCTCTTTGGTATATCGCAAAGATAAATTCAAGAAAGATGGCACTAACCCTCTGTATCAATACGGTTATGGATCTTACGGTTACACAGTAGAACCCGATTTTTCTTCATCTGTTATTAGTTTGCTTGACCGCGGTTTTGTGTATGCCATTGCCCATGTGCGAGGCTCAGAAATGCTAGGTCGCCCTTGGTATGACAATGGTAAGTTGTTGAATAAGAAGAATACCTTCAATGATTTTATTGACGTAACAACGGCATTAACGGCGCAAGGTTATGGCGACAAAAACAAGGTAGTTGCCTCTGGCGGCAGCGCGGGTGGTTTGCTAATGGGCGCGATTGCTAACCAAGCGCCGGACAAGTATTTCGCCCTTGCAGCCCATGTACCTTTTGTTGATGTGGTGACGACAATGCTGGACGAGTCGATTCCGTTGACGACCAATGAGTACGACGAGTGGGGCAATCCGAACGAGAAAACTTACTTTGATTACATGTTGAGTTACTCGCCCTACGACAATGTCACCGAGCAAGAATACCCACACATGTTAGTGACGACTGGTTTGCATGATTCCCAAGTGCAGTATTTTGAACCCGCCAAGTGGGTCGCTAAACTGCGCGATGTACAGAATAAGTGGTACAAGATGGATGATAAGGTGTTGTTATTCAATGTGGATATGGAAGCTGGCCACGGCGGTAAGAGTGGTCGTTATCGCCAGTACCAAGACACTGCCCAAGAATATGCGTTCTTCTTGAGTCTATTAGGTATGGCGAAGTAGGTTATTCGCAAGTGACTGAATCAGCCGTCAGCCTAGGCAATACGGACATAGAAGCTGTGCAGCAACATGAGTCACTGGTGGCAGACACACTTGTCCCAGTGACTAGCGCTGTCGCAACCAAAAATGTTGTTACAGAAGCTTCGCTGAATCCCGTACCATTAAATCCTGCACCATCGAAGCCTACACCCATAAAATCAGCACCCCTCTGGTATTTGTATCTAGTTCGCTGCGCCAACGGGCATTTATACACAGGCGTCACCACCGACGTAGCGCGACGCTTTAGCGAGCATCAGTCGGGTGGCATCAAATCCGCTAAGTATCTGCGCGGTAAAGGTCCATTAACGCTGATGTATCAAGAGCAGGTTGGCAGTCACGGCGATGCACTGCGCCGTGAGATTGCAGTTAAAAAGCTGAGTCGCGCTCAAAAGCTGACGTTGATTGAGTCAGAGCGTGGATTAGTAGATCGTTAACACTGCATCATACTTGTTCTGTGACTAGTAATGATTAAGCACTGTCATTCCAGTGACTCGCCGTAGATATATCCCTATAGGCTCGACGACGGCATCCATTCCGTCAACGGTCACTTCCATGTCAGTGCTTAATCTGGCTAACTGCATAGTATCCTGTTACCTAGAGCATTCTCTTAAGCCTAATGTCAGACAGAACTATCTATCTTAGTTGGCATGATCCTATTGCAATATATGATAGGTTTGTAACTCGCACATGGGATATTCTGTCTGATAGATTGTTGTGTAAGGAAAGTGATAGAAATCTGATTAATTTATTTTGATACAAATAGTTAACGATGCACGCTTTCTCTGCTCTAATGAGGTAAGCGAGCATGCACACTATTCAAAGGTTATCTTAATGGAGGTCTTTTTTATATGCATGGCGTTTGCAAATTATGTAATCAAGAAGCGAAGCTTGAGTTGAGTCATTTTATTCCAAAATTTATAGGAAAGTGGCTTAAGAAGACTTCAATTACGGGTTATTTAAGAGATGGAAATCAAGTAAGTAAACGACAGCAAGATATAGCCAAAGAATATTGTTTATGTGGAGATTGCGAAGATTTATTTTCAACATGGGAAAGAACTTTTTCGGTTAAAATATTCCACCCTTATATGAAAAACTCGAGTTTAGTAGCAGTGTATGGAAATTGGTTGTCAAAATTTGCAGCCTCTTTGTCTTGGCGAACACTTACTTATGTTCGCAGCAAAAATAGTCATGAAACTAAACCGCAAGAATACCTAGAAATGTTGGAAAAAGCTGAAGAGGGTTAGCCAACTTCTTACTTGGTAAATCTTCAAACTTATACGAATTTGAGCAACACATATTTCCTCTTGATGTTATTGAGTCAACAAATTTCGATAATCTTCCAACAAACATCAATCGGTATTTCCTTCGTGCTATTGCCATGGATATTGTGGGTAACTCACAAGGCACGTACATTTATACGAAGTTACCTTCGTTTATTGTTATAGGTGTAATTAAGTCAAAGCAATCGAAACAAATGCGATCTAGCCGTGTGGCTATTAGCGGTGGAACAATATCCCCAAGACAGTACGTCTTTCCTGACGGTTTTGATGGTTATATCAGGGATGCTGCAAATAAAATATCTGAACTATACGAGCAAATCCCAGAAGAACAGCTTGCAAAGATTGAAAATTATGTGATTGATAATGTGGATAAAGTGGTAGGTTCAAAACTGTTTGAAGCTATTGTCCATGATTATGAGAGGTTTGGTCGAAAGTCATTAAGATAATAAAGCATTTAAGAGTGATTCCTAAAGCTTGGTATTTTTAGTTCAAGGTTGGGGGCTAGTGGCAATGTTGCTCATACTTGAATGCAACATTATATGTGAAGTTTATCAAGGCATTCATTGTTCAATTTGGCCACAGGTATACTCAAAGGTTAATGAGATTAAGCACTGTCATGGAAGTAACCGTTGGCGGCATGTCCGCTCTTTCACATCCATGTGATCGCGGTATTTGCACTTCTGTATGCAGCAGATGCCGCCGTTGAGCCTATAGGGACACTTCTTGTTAAACGAAAGGGCGGCGAGTCACTAGAATGACAGTGCTTAATAGCTTAACGATTAACTTCCATAATAAATCAAGTGTTTAAGACTTTTTTGCCACCAAAGACTGGTCTGCATTGGGGAGCGTCGATTTTTCTTCTGCTGAGCGATAAGTTTGTCTGCTATTGGTATTCTGAACTCCATTCAACAGGCTAAGAATGCCACTTACACAGATCTTTTCGCGCTCTCGAACTACATGTCCGGCCTTTTTCTATGCTTAATTTACAATCCCTGGTAGGGCTTCTCTTAAAAGTTCCAACTCCTTTTTGTTTGCTTTAATCCAAAGTTTTTTCAAGTTTGGTATCGAAGCCAATATTTCTACTGTCTCTTTAGTCTTAATTACATTTGTTTCAACAAGATACAACGCAAAAATATTTTTATTTCCACGCAATTCGTCAATACTGGACAACTGTGGGTTTCCACTGAGGTCTAACATTTTTACGCTGTCCAGCGTTGAAATGATAGAACCAAAATCTAACTTTTGACATTTATTTAAAGATAAGTAACTTAAATTCTGGGTGTTTCCGGTAATTTCAGAGAGTTTGCTTGCATGGGACACACTTAATGATTCAACTGAGTCTGAGCATAAATTAATTGACTCTAATGAACGAACAATGGAGCAGTTTAATGAAATTGCGACATCAACTTTTAGATTAATAACTTTGGAGTTGAATATATTTACATGCTTAATCCCGTCAACCAATTCAGATGATTCATTTTGCTCAACATAACCTTTCCGAATGAATGCCATTATGGCTTTCCAATCATCTCGCTGCCACTCAGCGTTATATACATAATCCAATATTGGTAATATAGAATCGAAGGTAGGTAATGAATTTTCCCACCTCTGCCATTCTGAAACATTTTCTGGTGCTAACTTTATATATTTCTTAAAAGATGAAATGTCCATATTATCACTTAATTAAAATTGGGTTGTCGAATTCAGAACGTTGATCTCTTCCGGTATATTTTTGCATTTCTTTTGAGAAACGGCTCTAAATTCTGATGATTTATTCTGTCACGCTATCCCTTTACTCACTCTTATTTGAGCTGACTAAAGCTTTAAAGCGAAGGTCACTCTTGCTCAGAGGGGTAAGTGCCTCGGCTTTGGTGAGATATTGCATAGTGATGTGGATAGCGTCTTGATGGTGACTAAATTCCCTAAAAAGACGCTTTGCAATCAGCAGATTTAATTGATGTGCGGCTAATGAGGCATGCCCATGATTTATCTGCAAAATAACCTCTTCTAGGGAGATAGGGGAATTTCTCCCAAGGTTATAAGAAAGGCTTTTGCGACAGTTCTGGCGTGTGAGAAATAGTCTGAGTGTGCATCTAAGGCGTAAATATACTTGAAAATGTGTTTGGCTAGGGCTTTATTGCCGTTGCGATAAAAAGATTCGCCATCAAAACAAATATCCCCTAGTCCTTCCATTATCTGCCTAGGGTTATCCGATAGGGAAAGCGATTCAATTTCTTTTTGGTATTCCGAAAACTGATCCATATGCTCGACCTTACTGGCAATACAGTGTGACTTTTCGACTATTGAAGTGGGAAGGCTGACAATCTTAGCAAATCCACTAGGTTAAAGTGTAACGGTCTGAATAAAATCAACGTCATTTCTGCAAACTCAAGCTTAATTTCGGTATAAAAAAATGCCACTACAAGGGGTTAGTGGCATAAATGCATAAGTCGGGCAAAGCTTAAAAGGGTGGGTAGAAGACTGACATCTTGGCTGGGAACCGTTGCAACATCAGCCTCTACGCCGGGAAGAGGGTAAAACCTTCGGGAGTAGAGTGGTAAAACGGCGCGTTATTGCATGCTCACTGGGCCGTCGATTTTGTTAAATGTCACATCGCCAGAACCTGCCGCAAGAATCGTTAATCCCTTAGTGTTAAAGACATTAATGTTGCCTGAGCCGTCTGTGATGGTCACAGCACTTTGCACATTGGCGACCTCGATGTTGCCCGAGCCGTCATCAATTGCGATATTGCCGCGAATATCGGTCACCTTGATGGCACCAGAGCCATCTTCAATGGTTAGGCTGCCGTTGATTTGGCTGATTTCAATATCACCTGAGCCATCCTCTATGTTGATATTGTTACCACCGTTGATAGTGAGCTCACCCGAACCGTCTTTGACGTTCATGTCCGACGTCATCTTGTTGATCAAAATAGCCCCTGAACTGTCATCGATATCCAGTGTAAAGAGCGCAGGGACTTGGAGTTTTAGGTCTATATAGGGCGAGTTATTATTAGAATCTGCTTGCTCAAAGTTGGCCTTGAGCTTGGCTTTATTGGCTTTTTTCTCAAGGGTGAGAATGACTTTGCTGTCATCGTTGCCGTCCTTATTGCTATAGATGTCGGCGATGAGTTTAATTTGGGCTAGGCCTTCGACACCGATAATTTCGAGACTGCCTGCGCCAGTTTCTGCAATCAGGCCTTGTAAGTCTTGGCTATCGAGTGTGAGTTCGCGTTGCTGGTGGTCTAAGTCTGGCATGCCTGCAGCGTTCACATTAAGAATGCAGCCAGTGAGCGATACTCCAGCAGTAAAAAACACTATAAAAGCGAGGGTGAATATAAATGGGCGTAGTGACATGTTAGCTTCCTTGTTTATCTGGCACTCGATTTTTTGGGTGAGTGCTGAGTCGTCTTGCGATGAATAAGACATTGCACAGCCCATGCCAATTTTAAGTTTCATTTATAATCAATTAGTTAAGCTGAAAGTGTCCGAGGTTCACTGTGCGGACATGTCCGCTACATGGGTGATTTACTCATAGATTAGTGAAATTGCTCATTTATTAAGTTAGTTTAAGCTCCGTAAGTCACGCGGAATCAAAAATACAAAAAAGACAAGAAGGGATGCTGATGGATTATTTAACAACAAACAAAACGGCTTGGGATGCGCGCACTCGGGTACATTTAACTTCTGATTTTTATGATGTGGCGGGCTTTCTTAGTGGTAAGACTTCGCTGCGGGAAATTGAGCTAGGTGAACTCGAGGTTGCAGGTAAAAGTTTGCTGCATCTGCAATGTCATTTCGGCTTAGACACCTTGTCGTGGGCGCGAATGGGATCGAGAGTCACTGGCGTCGATTTGTCAGAGGTCGCGATTGTTGAAGCGCAAAAGCTGGCAGAACGGACACAGTTGTCCGCTGAGTTTATCTGTAGCGATGTTTACAGTGTGGCGAGCAAGGTTGAGCCTCACGATATTGTGTTTACGTCCTATGGTGCCATTGTGTGGCTGCCGGATTTAACTCTGTGGGCGCAGACAGTGGCTGCCTGTTTAACACCCGGCGGACAGTTTTACATGGCCGAGTTCCATCCTGCGCAGCAGCTATTCGATGGCTATAGCTATTTTAATCGGGGTGAGCCAGACATAGAGCAGGAAGGCACATATACCGAAAATACCGGTGATGATCAGCAAACCTTAATGTGCTGGTCGCACAGTTTATCTGAAGTGATCAATGCGTTATTGCAGGCGGGCTTAGTGTTGGAGTTTTTCCACGAATTTGATTTCAGCCCCTATAACTGCTTTGAAGGGCTCGAAGCGCAAGAAGATGGTCGTTATGTGTTAACACACCAAGGGCAGAAGGTGCCCTTGGTGTATAGCATCAGTGCGCGTAAGCCAGCGTAATCACAGCCTTTTGTAATCGCGATGATCAGCGACTACGGTAAACCGGATACTTAAGGTATTGGTTATCGTAGTAAGGGCTGCGTTCATAGAACCAGCGTAGGCGTGCCTCAGGATCGGCGGCAAACTCGGCATTGGTCAGTGCTTTGTCGAACTCAGCTTGTAGCTTAGGATCATCTTTTAGCATCTTGGCCGCCAGTGGCTCTACCGCATAATCTTCAATGTATTCAGTGCGAGTGAAGATAGGATTGAAGAAACCCCATT
Organism: Shewanella sp. ISTPL2; assembly: GCF_013283205.1. Lineage (NCBI taxonomy): Bacteria > Pseudomonadati > Pseudomonadota > Gammaproteobacteria > Alteromonadales > Shewanellaceae > Shewanella > Shewanella sp. ISTPL2. The sequence continues at coordinate 2,473,247 of NZ_JAAPAV010000001.1, forward strand.
GCAGTAAAGAATCTGGTGATTGCGGCTCAAGCAGTAAAATCGCCAGATCGCCTAGCGGTTGATCTGTACTGATTTTAATGGTGCCAGCGGGCAGTGTGGTGCTGACTTTGGTTAACTCTGACTCAGCTTTGACCGTTTGGCGGCCCTCAAAATCCTTAGTGTTAAACACGGGATTGCTGAGGGTATATTGCTGCAATTTCAACTCGGTTGGCTTTTTGAGCGTGGTCATGCGAATGCCATGCACGTTAAGACGATCAATCACTTGAGTCCATTGCGCTGGAATATAGTAAGCACTCGGACGAGTGACCTTAATGTCGGGCACTGTTTCAGCCATCACAGGCAAGTTAGGGTAAAGCTTAGGTTCACCTGTCCAGCGCACAACTTCAGCGCCACTGATGGGGCTCTTTTCAAGTTGATAATCTATGCCTTTAAAATCCCAGCCTTTTTCTAATGGTGCTAATTTCCAAGTAAGGGTGATTAGCGGTGAGGCGCGGTATTTATCTTCTTGAATCGCACTCTTGAGTTTCGTCGCCTGTTCACCCACGGTTTTGAGGGTTTGCGCTAACATCACATAAGTGCCGAGCACCCTTTGCTTAAAGGGCTTTAGGCTGTGGTTTTCAACCAGAATGGTGGGCAAATGGCGAGCATCGCCATAACCGTTAGAGAAGCGCGGGCTTGGATTCCACAGCGACATGCCTTTGTTAATATCGGCGTTATCCACGGCAAAAATCAGTGCGCCGGGAATATGGCCTTGTTCCGTTAATGCGGCTTCAACCGCAGGTCTGTAGCTGTTTTCGAGCCAGCGGTAGCTCGCAGGGCTTAAGCCTTGGGCAAGGTTATAACCGAAGGTAACATCGTATTGATAGTCGATGCCGTCAGTAACATGGACATCGATATACAGATCCGGTTGCCATACGTTGATTGCGCGCAGCATGTGCTGCATTTCTAAGCTGTCAGCCTTAGCATAATCGCGGTTAAGGTTGAGATTATTAGCCGTAGTGCGCCAGCCCATATTCACAGGGCCACGTTGATTTACACGATTAAATTCGCCGCTGCGCTCATGGGCATCAACACTAAAAATAGGCACAAACAAGAGGTTGGCTTTATCGAGCAGGGCACTTTTATCACCTTGGATAATGTCTCGTAGCAGCATCATGCCGGCATCCTTACCGTCGATTTCTCCCGCATGAATTCCCGCCTGCACTAGCACTGTCGGTTTAGTGTTTTGTTTGAGGCGTGCCGATTCATTAATGCCTTCACTGCTGGCGATATACATCCAAATATCGCGCCCTTGTGGGCTCTTACCTAAACTCACCTTTTGTAATTTATCTGTCTCGCCCGCGAGTTTATCGAGCCAAGCGATAGTGGCATCGTAGCTTGGACTTTCAATACCGCCACTTTGCTCAAAGGGAGTCGCCCACTCGCTATCAACACTTAACATGAGCGATTCGCTGGCGCCATGCCAAGTGATGCTGGGCGGTAAAATCGCATCGTTGACAAAGGTGTTGGCTCGTTCAGGAATGGGCGCTGGTTGTGCTTCTGGCGCTGCAACTGTGGTATCGGCCAGTACATTAGTCGCAGTTTCAGTCGCTTGGCTATTCGCTGCTGGACTTGCATCCTGTGACGTTGTGATTACTGGGGAGCCAACTGCCAATGTTTCGGTGGTAGAGGCTTGCGCCATAGTGGCTGCCGGAGTTGTTTGGGCTGTGGTTTTCGCATCATTGGCAAAAGCATTCCCTGAGGACAGATTGCCCGTAGAGAGACAGGCAATGGCGATAACGGAGAAAGAAAACAAGCGCATGAAAAGAGTCCATATATCGAATTTTTATTAGGACGGTATCTTTTCATTAAACGCCCCGTTAACGCAAGGGCGGCTAAGGGTTATCCGGTATTTCTGACATGGATTTAAGCACTAAGCGGAATGGTAAAATCGACTAAGCCGTTTTGTTGGGCGTTATCTGAGAAGCTGGCCGCTTGTGATAGGCAATGTCGATAATGGCAATGTCTTTATAAAGTGCTTCGACAGCAATTGCGAGTTGATAAATCAGCCAGCTATAACCTGTGAGCGCAAATCCCTGCGGCACTTGGTCGTTTACGGCTGTCACTGGATCAGCGGTTGATGCTTGAGTGGCTGCGATTAGGGCAAGCTGGAGTCTGTGTTGTAATTCTTGATCTAAGCACTCTGGTAGTGTCGGTAATTGTTGAGCTTTACCCGCTACAAATTCTGCAAGTTGTTGCAAATAGAAGGCAAGCTCAGAGGCAACCGCATTAATCTGCAGATAGGCGTCTTTGTCTTCTTCCTGCCAGCGGGTTAAGGGTAAGAGTTCAAGTAAGGTGATTAAGCGCACTTGTTTATTGGCTAACTGCGACAGTAGGACTTTGTGTTTTTTGAGGGTTTGACTTTCCCATTCCAAGGAGAAAAACAGTTTCTTTTGAGTGAGTACGGCCTTCATCGCAGCCTCCAGTCTAGCGCGAAAATCGATCTCATGATTGGCGGGCGCCTTAAGATGCTCGGCTAATACTTCGGCCATATTGTCGATGGCATGGGTGAGTTGGGATCGCCAATCTTGTTTAGCTTTAATCGGAAAAATGAACAGTGAGACCAAAATAGCAATCACGCAGCCGGAGAGGATGTTGGCCGTGCGCCATAGTGCCTCAGAGGTGTCATGGTTGGCATCGCCGACCACGATTATGATGGTAAATCCGGCCACTAAATAGGCATAGCTGTAACGTCCGGCCGAGATAAAACAAATCAAGCTAACGGCTAAGATCAGCAGGCTCATGATTAGCCAATAACTGTCCACAGTGGCAACTAACATCACCCCATAAGCTGAGCCTAAACAAGTGCCTATCGCCCTTTGTAGCGATTTTTCAATCGCGCCGCCTACCTGAGGTAAGCTCATCATAATGATCACTATCGTGACCATGCTCCAAATAAAATGCGGTGGCGCCCAAATGGCATTAATAGTGACAGCAACGAGTAAGGCTAGCCCGAGCTTTAGGGCGTGAATTGAGCGGAAATGGCGATAGATAAAGTCGGCAAAGGGTGTGGCTGGGGCAAATACAGACATAAGGCAAAATTCCTTTGAGCTAACTTAGCGATGTTAATCTAGTGGCAGTATCGCAGAAAAACCGTGTCACTTGCGGCCATAGCGCCATAAAGAAATGTAAATTGCGAAATCTAGCAAATTGAGCTTAGTGGATGGCGCGGGAGAGATCACATTAACACTCAGATTAAATAGGCTTAACTGATGCGTGTAGAGGCAGGTCATTATACCGTGCTGCAGATATAAAAAAGGCTTGAATAAGCGTTGCCTATTCAAGCCTATATTCAAAGTGTTTGAGTTAGCTTAAGCTGCGCTCACTATCCGTTTTAACGTCAACTTCTGTGTATTTATCCATAATCAAGGCACAAGCCGCATCGCCTGTGATATTGAGTGCGGTACGGATCATGTCAAAAACCCTGTCTAACGCAAACAGCAAAGGTAAACCATCGATAGGAATTCCCGCAGCTAACAGCACTGCCACTACTAAGAAGGATGGGCCCGGCACACCTGCTTGACCAATTGCGCCTAAGGTTGAGGTGAAAATGATGGCCGCATAGGCTGTCATCGACAGATCAACGTTATACATTTGGGCGAAGAACATGGCCACTAAACCATAATAAATCGCGTTGCCGCTCATATTAATGGTGGCGCCTAACGGCAGTACAAAAGCCGTGGTTGCCTTAGAGACTTTAAGATCTTCCTCGCAGGTTTCCATATTCACTGGCAGAGTCGCCATTGACGAGGCAGTCGATAAGGCCATTACCTGCGGCTTCTTCATTGCCGAAATAAACTGGCGCGCAGACACTCTTGAGAAGAGTTGTACCACTAATGGGAAGAAGATAAATCCGTAGATCAGAATCGCAGCAACAAACACGGCGAATAACTTAAACACGACTTCTAGTGCATCGAAACCGAAGGTGCCGACAGAATCGGCCATCAAACCAAATACACCGATAGGGGCAATGATCATCACGCAGTTGATCATCCACACAAAGGCATCGACGACTGTGTTGAGTGCGGCCAAAATAGGTTTCGCGCCATCGCCTTTAACTTTAGTCAGTGCGATGCCGAAGAAGATACTAAAGACTAAGATTTGTAATATGTTACCGCCGTTCAGCGACTCGAACACATTGGTTGGGATCATGCCGATAAAGGTATCCATTACCCCTGGTAATGCGCCATGTTCCTTGGTTACTTCCATCAAGTCTGTGCTGCTGTGGGCGGTAAAATCAACGCCTGCACCCGGTTGGAACAGATTACCCATCAAGAGTGCAAGCACAACGGCAAAGCCCGACGTGACAATAAAAAAGCCGAAAGTGCCAATGCCAATCTTACCCGCCGATGGGCTATCGCCTAAGCTCGCTGCTCCGCTGATGATAGAAACCAATACCAGTGGTATCACTAGCATTTTGATTAAATGGATGAAAATGGTTCCGAGTGGTGCAAACACACTTGCACTCTCGCCCATCATAAAACCCACCAGTGCACCGATAATCATGGCAATAACCACTTGCACACCAATGTTACCTAATAAACTCTTGCTCTTCATTCTTGCGAAACTCCCCAGTTGCCGCAGCATTTTGTGTCATGCACAGACGATTTGAACCTAGACGACTCAAGCTTTAGTGATTAAGGCTTACTCTAGGCTAAAGGTTCACTCTATGTTAAAGGCAAATGCCCGACATTTTTGACCGAGTAAAGTACCACAATTGCATAGCAGGGGATTGTGAAACATCACCAACCTTGGTTTCAAAATAACCAAAGTCTAAATCACGTTAACGTTAAATGAGGAATGCTTAAATTTATGCACTTAAAAATGAATAAAGCTTATTTTATTGTGGGGTTTTAACTGCCGAATTGATGAATTGTGATTTTTACTTTGATGGGCGCAGATATCCTCTCGTATTCTTTGGGCGGCTTGAGTCGTTGGTCACCCATCTTTTACTTGTATGAATCATGAGAGTGGTTAATAGCTAAAAAACCTCCATGATCATTCAACTCTGTGACTCACTCAGTTTTCCCTATGACAACTCCATTTCGAGGACATTATGAACATCACCTCATTTTTCGGCCCGCCCGAATCGTTACAGTGCTGGATAAGAAAGTGCGTCGAACAACCTGGATTAAGTTATTGGCTGGTTTATCAAGATCTTGATGAAAGTGAATTCCTGCAACTGACCACTCCATTATTCCCGATAGTGAATGATATGAGAGACCTATCGGATGACGAAATCGATGCCTTTGAGGATAGCTTAGGCCGGAGTGACTATGGTTATCTGCTAAACACTGACCAGATTGAGGATGTGATCGATAACCTGATGCAGCAAAAAGCTCAGCCCAGTGAACAGGAACTACTTGAAGCTATTATCTTTTACTATGAGCGAGATGCGTTTATAGATATTTAAGTGTTTATTTTTATTTTGTTGTTTCTATATAAAATAAAATTACGTGTTGTTAGCGGTAAAATACCGACGGTTAACGTCGGCATTTGTGTTTAAGGCGAGGTAATAAGTTGTGCACCATTTAGTGGTTATTGAGGTATTGAGCGCCTGTTTATTATGAATTCAATTTCGCAAGCACTCTGAATACCTCTTGAACGCCCTAAGGCATTGCAGGGAAGGAGAGCGAGCTGCCAATCCCTAGAGGCAGGCCTAATGCCCAATATGCCAGTAAGAAACCGCTCCAAAGTAAAAGAAAACTGATTGAAAACGGCAACATCAGCGCCACTAAGGTGCCTATGCCCGATTCCTTAACGTATTTTTGGCAAAACACCACAATTAACGGAAAGTAAGGCATCAGTGGGGTGATGATATTAGTGGATGAGTCGCCCACTCGGTAAGCGGCTTGAGTCAAATCCGGTGACACACCTAGTTCCATTAACATGGGCACCATAATGGCACCAATCAATGCCCATTTGGCTGAAGCGGAACCCACTAATAGATTGACGAACGCAGTGAGAAACACAATGCCTACCAGTGTCACACCCATAGGAAGGGCTAATTCCTTTAACGCCAATGCGCCTTTAATTGCCATTAATGCGCCTAAATTGGATTGACCAAAAGCATAAATAAACTGGGCGCAGAAGAAGGCCATGACGATGTAATAACCCATGCCACTCATGGATTTACTCATGCCCTGAATAATGGCTCTGTGGTTGTTTGCCGTGCCGGCGACGTAGCCATAGACTATGCCGGGCACGAGGAAGAACACAAAAATAATCGCCACAATGGAGCGCATTAATGGCGCTGAAGCACTGGTTAAGGCGCCGTCAGTAGCACGCCAAGCAGAATGTTCACCATAGGCGGTTAATACTAATCCTAATGCACACAACAACATGGCGGCCATGGCGAATTTGAGTCCGCGGCGCTCATGGGGTTGCAGTTCATCTAGGGTTGGGAGCGTGCAGGGATCGCCATTCACCGCAGTGTTTTTTAGGCGCGGCTCGATAACTTTATCCGTTAAGAACCAGCCAACTAAGATAATTAAAATGGCAGAAGCCGAAGTAAAAAAGATGTTATTCAGTGGGTTAATCGTTAATGTGGCGGCCGCGGGATCGGCTGATAATCTTGCCGCTGCCTGAGTTAAGCCCGCTAACATAGGATCAAGGCTGGATGGCACGCCAACGGTTGCAGAAAAACCGCCGGATACGCCAGCGAAAGCGGCGGCAATACCGGCTAAGGGATGACGACCCGCGGCATAGAAGATCACCGCGCCGAGTGGGATAACGAGTACATAACCCGCATCAACCGCGACATGGCTCAGAATACCCACGGCGATCAATACCGGGGTGAGTAACATCTTGGGGGTAACAGATAAAATCGAGCGCAGGCCAGCATTAATAAAGCCAGTATGCTCAGCAACGCCAAGCCCCAGCATAGCAACCAGCACGACACCGAGCGGCGGGAAAGTCACAAAGGTGGAGACTATGTTCGAGGTAAATGCAGTCAGTGCGCCGCCTTCGAGCATATTCACGACTTGAATGGGGTTGCCAGTACGAGGGTCGATTTCATCAAAACTGACACCCGATAATCCCCAAGAGATCAGCCAGACTAAGCCCAGAAACATCGCAAATAATACCGCTGGATCAGGCAGTTTATTGCCGACGACTTCGACGCCATTGAGAAATCGCTGGAATCTAGTGACAGGTTTATGATTTTCCATTTGGGTGCCGCTTCCTAAAAAATGATGATTGTTATCGGTGATTATAAAAACGCAGCATTAATTTAAGCTTGGTTTAACTAATCGATAAGAAATAAAACACATAAAAATCTATCGTAGTGGCTTTAGTGTGGATGGATTTAATCATCACTAAATCAATTTAGCCGCAAATAAAAAGCGCGGGTTCATGACTGAACCCGCGCTTTTTTGTGAAACGATATTTTTGACTCAATAATCGTACCGAATAGAGCCGCTACGCGCTTATGCCTTTGGGCCAGCGTTACGGATAGCGTCTGACACTTGATACTTAGCGAAGTTTTTAGTGAAAGCTTCGGCCAGCTTCTGGGCGTATTCGGCATATAGCGCTTTATCGCCCCAAGTGTTGATTGGATTGAGTAAATTGCTGTCTACGCCTGTGACTGCCACAGGAACGGCGAGGTTCAAGGTGTCTAAGTGGACGGTTTCCACATCTTTCAATTCACCGCTGACAATCGCATCGACGATGGCGCGGGTGGTTGGGATGTCAAAACGTTTACCTACACCGTGTGGGCCACCAGTCCAACCAGTGTTGACTAAGTACACTTGGCTGCCGAATGACTCAATGCGCTTCATTAGCAGTTCAGCGTACACGCCAGCAGGGCGCGGGAAGAAAGGTGCGCCGAAGCACGTTGAGAAGGTGGATTGAATCGCTGAGGTTGAGCCGATTTCAGTTGAACCTACTTTGGCGGTATAGCCAGACAAGAAGTGGTATGCCGCTTGTTCTTTGGTCAGGATAGAAACCGGTGGTAATACGCCAGATACGTCGCAGGTTAAGAATACAACCGCATGTGGCTCAGCGCCGCAGTTGTCTTCTTTACGTTGGGCAATGTGCTCCAGCGGATAGGCTGCGCGAGTATTTTCCGTTAGGCTGCTGTCTTTGTAGTTAGGTACGCGGTGTTCGTCCATAACGACGTTTTCAAGCACAGTGCCGAAACGAATCGCATCCCAAATCACGGGCTCATTCTTTTGGCTTAAGTCGATACATTTGGCGTAGCAACCGCCTTCGATGTTGAATACGCCGCCAGGTGCCCAGCCGTGTTCATCGTCACCAATCAGGAAGCGTTTTGGATCGGCAGAGAGTGTGGTTTTACCTGTGCCAGATAAACCGAAAAACAGTGTAGTGTCACCATCTTTACCCACGTTGGCCGAACAGTGCATAGGTAGCACGCCTTGGGCTGGCAGTAGGAAGTTCTGCACTGAGAACATAGACTTTTTCATTTCGCCAGCGTATTTCAGGCCGGCAAGCAGCACTTTACGTTCAGCGAAGTTTAAAATCACGGTCGCATCTGAGTTAGTGCCATCACGTTCTGGTACGCAAACAAAGTCAGGGGCATTGATGATCTGCCACACTGGTTTGTCTTTACGATTAAATTCTTCAGGAATGATAAATAGATTGCGGGCGAACAGTTGGTGCCAAGCGTATTGCGTGGTGACTCGTACTGGTTGGTAATGTTCAGTGTCGGCACCGACTTCGAGATCAGATACAAACAGTTCTTTATCGGCTAGGTAAGCTTCAACCCGTGCCCATAAACCTTCAAAAGCACCTGGATCGAAAGCCTGATTGACTGGGCCCCATTCGATATCAGCTTCTGAACTGGGTTCTCTAACAATGAAACGATCGCCAGGTGAGCGACCGCTGCGAGCGCCTGTTTTAGCAACTAATGCGCCATTGGCTGTCAATTCACCTTCGCCGCGTAGCAGGGCAAATTCGACAAGTTGTGCTGTTGAGGGGTTAAAGTGAACGCGGTTTAATCCATCCGCCATAGTGAGGTCTCCATTTGATTTGTAAGGTTATTTTAATATCGATCGTCTGCCGATTTAATTTTATTTATCGCCTGAGTCGTGCTAGGTGACAAAGTGAGGGCGATTGTAGCCTAAGCCGAGTGCAATGTGTGAGGGGATTATAGGTATGAATAAAAAATGGGCGCCAAATAGGGCGCCCATTTTTTAGGGGGAGTCGTTTTACTGCTGGGTTGTTGATGTTTGACCGTTAGCAAATAAGGTTGCTACGTCTATGGCATCAAAGGTGTATTTAGCGTGGCAATATTCGCAACCCATTTCTATCTTGCCATCTTCGGCCAGTATGGCTTCGATTTCTGCTTGATCTAAGGTTTTGATCGCGCCGGCACTGCGCTCATGGGAACAAGTGCATTTGAAGCTCACATCGATAGGATCAAATAAGCGTACTTCTTCCTGATGATAGAGGCGATGTAACACGCTTTCTGCATCAAGAGTAAATAGCTCTTCGGCCTTGATGGTCGACGTCAGTTGGCTCAAGTGTTCGAAGTCGGCGTTGTGATCTTGCTGGCTTGGCAGAATTTGTAGGAACATGCCCGCCGCTTGTTTGCCGTCGGCAAATAACCAAATTCCCGTAGGTAACTGCTCAGATTGATTGAAGTATTCTTCAACACAGGCAGCAAGCGTTGGCTTGTCTAGTGCAACGACACCTTGGTAGCGTTCACCTTCGTCGGGTGTTAAGGTGATGACCATATAGCCTTGGCCGAAGAGTTCTGTGAGGCTAGCATCATCGGCGAGTTCAGCATTCCAGCGAGCCACACCGCGTAACTCTTGTAAATTGTTACCGTTGATCACCGCTAAAGAAACAGGGCCGTTGCCTTGTAACTGTACGCTGATATCACCGCTAAATTTCAATGTAGCGGTTAATAGTGAGGTGGCTGCCATTAATTCACCCAGTAGCACTTGCAGTACGGCTGGGTATTCTTGGGCGCTTATCACTTGTTGATAGCTGTCTTGTAACTGCACCAGTTCACCGCGCACATCGGCATTATCGAACAAGTAGCGGTGTAAAGTATCTTGGTTCATCGTGTATCTCACTGTTAAAGGTCTTTAAAGCGCATGAGCTGGCGTCGTTGCTTTTTATCTGGTTTCTGATCGGGTATCGGGTTATTGAGCATGTGGAGGCGTCGTTGCTCAGCATTAATGGCCCGTTTAGCCAGACTTGTCGCGGTTTCTTCGTACAATTCTTGTGCAATCGCACCACTTTGGCGTAATTGCGATAATTTTTTTATGACGATCTCTTTATCGTCATATCCTTGGCGTATCTTAAGGACGGCGCCTATCTCGGCATTCCTACTAGATTTGGCACGCTGGCCGTTGTAATGTACTTTGCCGCCGTTAATCATTTCTTTGGCGATGGCACGGGTTTTATAAAAACGTGCAGCCCAAAGCCACTTATCGAGTCGAATGTCTGTTTTATCGCTTTGACCTTGAGTCATAGTGTCTCCAGCTAAAAGATCGATGAGTTCACATGCCGAGCAAGAAAATGCGTGAAGAGCATTTCTATTATGTTAAAGGGTGGCGTGCTTCACACCCTTTTATGGCGGGCAAAGTTAGCATAATTGGCCTATTTTCGCCAATTTGAATGCTGTTATGGGCTTGTTGCCAAATGCTGCCTAGGTTAGCATGAGACGGTAATCGCCTAATTATTATAATCAGAACAGAGACCTGTATCGAGGGTCCACATAAAATATGGATTTATTAGATAAAGTTATCGCAAAAGCCATTGGCATGCCCCATAAGCCCTTAAGCCGGATAGTCTTCTGGTTGGGTTTTATTGTGATCATGTTGTTAGCCGCGCAAATTACATGGAAATTAGTGCCTACTAGCTCATCACCCAGTGCTTGGTCACCAACGCCCGTTAACCTGACGGGTAAAAGTGCTGGGCAGGTTGATCTTGCGGGTTTACAGCAGCTTGGTCTCTTTGGTAAGGCAGATGCTAAATCTGAAAAGCCAAAAACTGAGGTTGTTGAGACTGTGACCGACGCGCCTAAGACCACGCTCTCTATTCAGCTCACTGGCGTTGTTGCATCGACAGCAGATCAGAAAGGCTTAGCGATCATTGAGTCAAACGGCAGCCAAGAGACCTACAGCTTAGGCGATAAAATTAAGGGCACTTCGGCATCACTGAAAGAAGTCTATGCCGACCGTATTATCATCACTAACGCTGGCCGTTACGAGACATTAATGCTCGATGGCTTAGTTTATACTAGCCAAAGCCCAGCCAATCAGCAGTTACAACAAGCTAAGACTAATAAGACTGGCTCGGCAGTGAGCCGTGTCGATCAACGTAAAAATGCCGAAATCTCCCAAGAACTCGCCGAATCCCGCACCGAATTGTTAGCCGACCCCAGTAAGATCACCGATTATATTGCCATTTCACCTGTCAGACAGGGTGACGCTGTGGCGGGATATCGCTTGAATCCAGGGAAAGACGCCAATTTGTTTAAGCAGGCGGGTTTTAAAGCTAACGATTTAGCCAAATCGATTAATGGATACGACTTGACCGTAATGAGTCAAGCGTTAGAAATGATGAGCCAATTACCCGAGTTAACCGAAGTTTCTATTATGGTTGAGCGGGAAGGACAATTGGTTGAAATCATGTTTAGTTTGCCGCAATAACACGCGTTAGAGGAAAGAAAAAGAATGAATAACAAAAGGATTCGACGCAAGCTGATTGCTGGGGTTGTTGCGGGTGCAGCCATGTTCTCCTCCCAATTCGCTTGGTCTGAACAGTATGCGGCCAACTTTAAAGGCACGGATATTCAAGAATTTATCAATATCGTTGGTAAAAACCTGAATAAGACCATCATAGTTGACCCGACAATTCGCGGCAAAATCAACGTTCGCAGTTATGATCTGTTGAACGATGAACAGTATTACCAGTTTTTCCTCAACGTCTTACAAGTTTACGGTTATGCCATCGTTGAGATGGAAAATAACGTTATTAAAGTCATTAAAGACAAAGATGCCAAAACCGCTGCAATTCGAGTCGCTAACGATAACGACCCCGGCCTTGGTGATGAAATGGTGACGCGTATTGTGGCCTTGTATAACACTGAGGCTAAGCAATTAGCGCCGTTATTGCGCCAACTTAATGATAATGCGGGTGGCGGCAACGTAGTGAACTACGACCCCTCCAATGTCTTGATGTTGTCTGGCCGTGCTGCTGTCGTGAACAAGTTAGTCGAAATTATCCGTCGAGTGGATAAGCAAGGCGATACCTCGGTGCAAGTGGTGCCGTTAGAATTTGCTTCTGCGGGTGAAATGGTACGAATTATTGATACGCTTTATCGTGCTACCGCTAACCAATCCCAATTGCCAGGCCAAGCACCAAAAGTGGTTGCTGACGAACGTATCAATGCCGTGGTCGTGAGCGGTGATGAGAAGAGTCGTCAACGTGTGGTCGAGCTTATCCATCGTCTCGATGCCGAACAAGCCAGTACAGGTAACACAAAAGTTCGTTATCTACGTTATGCCAAAGCAGAAGATTTAGTTGAAGTGCTGACCGGTTTTGCCCAAAAGTTGGAAGGCGAGAAAGATCCGAGCGCTCAGGCTGCAGGTGGTAAACGCCGTAATGAAATTAATATCATGGCGCATACTGAAACCAACGCCTTAGTGATCAGTGCTGAACCCGATCAGATGCGTACTATCGAGAGCGTGATTAATCAACTCGACATCCGCCGTGCTCAAGTGTTAGTTGAAGCGATTATCGTGGAAGTGGCAGAGGGCGATAACGTTGGCTTCGGGGTCCAATGGGCCGCGAAAGCGGGTGGAGGCACTCAGTTTAATAACTTAGGCCCAACCATAGGTGAGATTGGCGCGGGTGTATGGGCGGCTCAGGATAAAGAAGGTGAATTTGTCTGTCCAGGCGGATCTTTAGATAACTGTAAGAAAAACCCAGATACTAAAGGCGATGTTACTTTACTCGCCCAAGCCTTAGGCAAAGTGAACGGTATGGCTTGGGGCGTGGCCATGGGCGACTTTGGTGCCTTAATTCAAGCAGTGTCGAGTGACACTAACTCAAACGTACTGGCAACGCCTTCTATTACGACCTTAGATAACCAAGAAGCCTCGTTTATTGTGGGTGACGAAGTGCCTATTCTGACAGGTTCTACCGCCAGCTCGAGCAACAGCAACCCATTCCAAACCGTTGAGCGTAAAGAGGTTGGGGTTAAACTGAAAGTGGTGCCGCAGATCAACGAAGGCAGCTCTGTTAAGCTGACGATTGAACAGGAAGTTTCTGGGGTTAACGGTAATACAGGCGTGGATATTTCCTTCGCGACTCGTCGCTTAACCACTACCGTTATGGCGGATTCTGGTCAAATTGTGGTACTCGGTGGTTTGATCAACGAAGAAGTACAAGAAAGTATACAAAAAGTACCTTTCTTGGGTGATATCCCTATTCTAGGACATTTGTTTAAATCTTCTTCGAGCAAAAAAACGAAGAAAAACCTCATGATCTTCATCAAGCCAACAATCATACGTGATGGCATCACGATGGAAGGGATTGCTGGACGTAAATATAATTATTTCAGAGCATTACAGCTTGAACAGCAAGAGCGTGGCGTTAACTTAATGCCTGAGACTAAAGTGCCTGTACTAGATGAATGGAATCAGTCTGAGTATTTACCACCTGAAGTTAACGAGATTTTAGAGCGTTATAAAGAAGGTAAAGGTTTAGAGACCCAGATGCGTAAAACGGATCCAACGCTCAAAACGCTCGACGAAAACAAAAACAAAGATAAAACCAATGAGTGAAATTCAACTATCCCAAGTCGATGACCTCAGCCAAGTCTCTAATGAGCTAGGCCTTGAAGCTGAAGGTGATGAGGTATTTCGTTCGAGCAGTAAAGAGCGTTTACCTTTTGCCTTTGCACATCGCCACGATGTGGTGCTCGCGCTGGGTGAAACGGGCGAGTTAAGCTTGTTTTATACGAGTAAAACACCCTTAACGGCTATGCTCGAAGCACGGCGTTATTCGGGTGTTGATTTGCCTTTGGTTAAGCTCGAAGTGGCGAAGTTTGAGGCCAAACTCACTCAAGCATATCAGGCGAACTCGTCTGAAGCGCAGCAGTTGATGGAAGACATAGGCAACGAGATGGATCTATTCACCCTTGCCGAAGAGCTGCCGCAGACCGAAGACTTACTTGAAGGTGATGATGATGCGCCTATCATCAAACTGATTAATGCCTTGTTATCTGAAGCGATTAAAGAAGAAGCGTCGGATATCCATATCGAAACCTACGAGAAACAGCTCGTGGTGCGTTTCCGCATCGATGGTGTGCTCAAGGAAGTCCTCAAGCCAAACCGTAAACTGTCGTCGCTGTTAGTGTCGCGGATTAAGGTTATGGCTCGCCTCGATATCGCCGAAAAACGTGTGCCACAGGATGGCCGTATTTCGCTGCGAATCGCAGGTCGTGCGGTAGATGTGCGGGTATCGACCATGCCATCGAGCCACGGTGAACGTGTTGTACTGCGTCTGCTGGATAAAAATACTGGCAACCTCGATTTAGAACAATTGGGGATGACAGACAGTATTCGCGTTAAGTTTGAAGATCTTATTCGTCGTCCTCACGGGATCATTTTGGTGACTGGCCCTACGGGCTCGGGTAAAAGTACCACTTTGTATGCGGGTCTGACGGAGATCAACTCCAAAGACACCAACATACTCACAGTAGAAGACCCTATCGAATACGAGTTAGACGGTATTGGTCAGACCCAAGTAAACACTAAGGCCGATATGACCTTCGCTCGTGGTCTGCGCGCTATTTTGCGTCAAGACCCCGATGTCGTGATGATAGGCGAGATCCGCGACCTCGAAACCGCGCAAATTGCGGTGCAAGCGTCACTCACTGGCCACATGGTGATTTCAACCCTACATACCAACACAGCCTCTGGCGCGATTACACGTTTGCAAGACATGGGCGTAGAGCCTTTTCTCGTGTCTTCAAGTTTACTCGGCGTGTTGGCTCAACGTTTGATCCGAACCCTTTGTCCTAAATGTAAAATCGAGCATGTGCCCGATGCGCGTGAGCGTGAGTTGCTGGGCATAGCCGCCGATGACGACAGGCGTATTTTCCGTGCCAATGGTTGTAAATCCTGTGGTAACAATGGCTACCGTGGTCGAACCGGTATTCATGAGCTTTTACTGGTTGACGACAATGTGCGTGAATTGATCCATGGTGGCCGCGGTGAGTTAGCCATCGAAAAGTATATTCGTCAGTTTGTACCGAGTATTCGTCACGATGGCATGAGCAAAGTGCTTGCGGGCATCACCACTCTCGAAGAAGTGCTACGTGTGACTCGCGAGGAGTAATTTATGCCAGCATTTGAATATAAGGCACTGGATGCCAAGGGAAAGCAGCTTAAGGGCGTGATTGAGGCGGATACCGCCAGACACGCCCGCAGCCAACTGCGCGATCAGCGCATGATGCCCTTGGAAATACTGCCTGTTACTGAAAAAGAAGCCAAAGCTAAGAGCAGCAGTTTTTCGTTTTTCAAACGTGGCATTTCAGTTGCTGAATTAGCTTTGATCACCCGCCAAATTGCGACCTTAGTGGCCGCGGGTTTACCGATTGAAGAATCCCTTAAAGCCGTTGGTCAGCAGTGCGAGAAAGATCGTCTCGCGAGCATGATTATGGCGGTACGTTCTCGGGTGGTGGAAGGTTATAGTCTGGCCGATTCCTTGGCTGAATTTCCGCATATTTTCGATGATTTATACCGTGCCATGGTGGCCTCGGGTGAAAAGTCCGGTCACTTAGAAGTGGTGCTTAATCGTCTGGCGGATTATACCGAGCGACGCCAACAGCTTAAATCTAAGCTGACCCAAGCCATGATTTATCCCGCGGTTTTGACCACAGTGGCGATAGGGGTGATTTCAATCCTGCTAGCAGCGGTTGTGCCTAAAGTGGTCGGACAGTTTGAGCACATGGGCGCTGAGCTTCCCGCTTCGACCCGCTTCTTGATTTCTGCCTCTGACTTTGTGCAAAACTATGGTGTGTTTGTCGTTATCGCCCTCGTGCTGCTGTTCGCACTCTTTCGGCGCATGTTAAAGTCACCTGCGTTTCGGATGAAGTACGATAATTTTTTATTGAGCATGCCGGTTGTTGGCCGCGTGAGTAAGGGATTAAATACGGCGCGTTTTGCGCGGACGTTAAGTATCTTATCCGCAAGCTCTGTGCCTTTGCTCGATGGTATGCGTATCGCCAGTGAAGTGTTGCAGAATATGCGAGTGCGGGCCGCAGTTGACGATGCGACCGCACGCGTGCGGGAAGGAACTAGCTTAGGTGCAGCGTTGACTAATACTAAGTTGTTTCCGGCTATGATGTTATACATGATTGCGTCGGGCGAGAAGAGTGGTCAACTTGAGCAGATGTTAGAGCGGGCCGCCGATAACCAAGACAGGGAATTCGAAGGTAACGTCAACATAGCATTGGGTGTATTCGAGCCTATGCTGGTGGTCAGTATGGCGTGTGTTGTGCTCTTTATCGTGATGGCAATTTTGCAGCCAATTTTAGCCTTGAATAACTTGATTAGCGGTTAATTTTTGAATTTATGGATTATGACCAAGTCGATTGGCATAGGATTTTTTTAGGAGAAGTAGTCGATGCAAATGAACAAGAAACATCAAGGTTTTACCTTACTCGAAGTGATGGTTGTTATCGTGATTTTAGGGATTTTAGCCTCTATGGTTGTGCCTAACTTGATGGGTAACAAAGACAAGGCTGACCAACAAAAAGCCGTGTCTGACATAGTTGCACTCGAAAATGCCTTAGATATGTATAAGTTAGATAACGGTGTTTATCCATCGACCGAACAAGGCTTAGAAGCATTAGTGCAAAAGCCTACGATTTCGCCTGAGCCACGTAACTACCGTGAAGATGGTTATGTAAAACGTTTGCCAGAAGATCCATGGCGCAATAACTACCTGTTGTTAAGCCCTGGCGAAAACGGCAAGTTAGATATTTTCAGTGCAGGCCCCGATGGTCAACCAGGTACCGAAGATGACATCGGTAACTGGAATTTACAGAATTTCCAATAAGATGCTAAAGCTGCGTCACGCTGGTTTCACCTTAATGGAGGTGATGCTAGTGATTTTGTTGATGGGGCTCACGGCTGCGGCTGTGACTATGTCTATCGGCAATTCTGGGCCGCAACAGGCCTTAGATAGAACGGCGCGGCAGTTTATTGCGGCCACTGAAATGGTGCTTGATGAAACTGTTTTAAGTGGCCAGTTTATTGGTATTGTGATTGAGAAAACTAGTTATCAGTTTGTTTTTTATAAAGAAGGTAAGTGGGAGCCTTTGGATAAAGACAGACTCTTATCTGAAAAGCAAATGGAGCCAGGGGTTGTACTGAACTTAGTGCTCGATGGTTTACCTTTGGTACAAGAGGATGAGAAAGACGATTCTTGGTTTGAAGAACCGCTGATTGAACCCTCTGCCGATGATAAGAAGAAACACCCTGAGCCACAGGTCATGCTATTCCCGAGCGGTGAAATGAGCGCTTTTGAGCTGACGTTTATCGCTAAAACTAACAAAGGCCAGCAGGCCGAAACGTTAGTGGTCGGTGATGCGCTGGGCAGATTAACCATAGGGCGCCCCGATGAAACGCGTTAAGGGCATGACCCTACTCGAAGTGATTGTGGCCCTTGCCGTATTTTCGATTGCGGCCGTGTCTATCACTAAAAGTTTGGGCGAGCAGATGGCAAACATGCCGATTCTGGAATCGCGCACTTTAGCACAGTGGGTGGCTGATAATCAGATGGTCGATGCCAGACTTGATCCACAGTTTCCTGAAATCGGTAAAAAAGAAGGTCAAGTTGAGCTCGCAGGAAAGGATTGGTATTGGCGTAAAGAAGTGGTGAAAACGACGGACGATAATTTTCGTATGATCCGCATAAGTGTGAGTGAAGACGAACGCTATCAGCGTATTGCCGCACAAGTGAGCAGTTATGTCCTTAAAACTAACTAGTGCGCAGCGGGGATTCACCCTGCTGGAAATGCTGATCGCCATCGCGATTTTCGCCATGATAGGTTTGGCTTCTAATGCGGTACTCAGCACAGTGCTGACTAACGATGAAGTGACGCGCGCGTTTTCAACTCGGCTTAAAGCTCTACAGCAAGGTTTTGGTGCGATTGAGCGTGATCTCGCGCAAATGGTGGCGCGCACGCCAAGATTACTCGAAGGTGGTCGAGGTTCGACTGTCTTCCAAACGGGCAATGATATCTTAGATTCGGAATCAGAAGCCTTAGTGTTTTACCGTTTAGGCTGGTTAAATCCCGACGGTTTATTACCGCGAGGCAGCTTACAGTCTGTGGCGTATGTGGTGCATGAAGGGCGGCTGGAACGTTGGTATTTTCCTTATCCTGAGCCTGAGTTTGGCGCCGAGCCGATTAAGACAGTGATTATCGACAAAGTGCTGTCGGTGGAATATTCCTTCTTTATGGAAGACAAGTGGGAGCGCAAAGTTGAGGCGACTAAGTTGCCTAAAGCGATCGCCATGGAGATTGAGATTGAAGGTTTAGGCAAGATCCAACGTAAGTTCTTGTTGCCGCTGGGTGCTGTTGCACCAGAAAAGTCTAAGGATGACGATAATAAAGACGAAAATCAGGACGATACGAACAAAGATAAAGACAAAGATGGTGATGGCGTCGATGATGGCTCGGGGAACGATCCAGGTGACGGTTCTGGTGATCCAGGTGATGGTGACCCTGAAGATGAGGGCCGCGAATGAGAACCCAATCTCGGTCTAAACAGCGCGGTGTCGCACTGATAGTTGTGCTCTTGATTGTGGCCATGGTGGTGATCATCGCAACAAATATCACAGGCCGTAATCAGTTATCCATGCGTCGAACGTTGAACTTGGCCCAGTACGATCAAGCCTATTGGTACGCGATTTCTGCCGAAGAACTGGCGAAGAAGATTTTAAAACAAGATTTAGACGACTCGGAAGGTCGAGTCCACAGGCAACAATATTGGGCCATGGCCGATGTTGTGTTTCCGGCGGAATACGGTGAAATTGCTGGCAAGATCACTGATATGCGCGCCTGTTTTAACTTAAATGCCTTGTCTGTGACCACGAAAGAGGTGGAAAACAGTCAACCTAAGCTGCCGTTGGCGGCGAAGCAATATAAGGCCTTGTTGGTGAGTTTAGGGATGGACGACTTTAGTGCGGACCGTCTGACCCAGACCTTAAAAGATTATATCGACGAAGACACCACTGCTAGCCCTTATGGTGCCGAAGATGCGGAATACGAAGCGCGAAATGTGCCTTACCGTGCGGCCAATACGCTGATGAATCATCGCAGTGAATTACGGGCAGTGATGGGATACACCCAAGATATCTATTTGAAACTCTTGCCCTATGTATGCGTTATCCCTGGCAATGACAGGCAATTACTGAATGTGAATACCTTGGAAGTCGAGCAAGCGGCACTGTTAGCTGGCATGCTTGAAAATCAGATTTCGGTAGGCGAAGCAGAAAGTATCATCAACCAACGCCCCGGCGATGGCTTTGCCAAGATAGATGATTTTTATGAAAGCTCATCCATGGGATCGATCAAGTGGGAAGGTGCCATGAAGTCGAGCTTTGTCATCGATAGCCAATATTTTTTATTGGCCTCGGGGGCGAAGGTTGATAACGCCGTATTTAGAATGGAAAGTGTGCTCAAAAAGAGCGGCGGCAATAAAATGGAAGTGCTCACCCGTCAGTTTGGTGGCCAAAAATAATGGCAGTGCTCACCCGTCAGGGTTTGATGTTGGTGGACAAAAATAATGGCAGTGCTCACCCGTCAGGGTTTGATGTTGGTGGGCAAAAATAATGGCAGTGCTCACCCGTCAGGGTTTGATGTTGGTGGCCAAAAAATAATGGAAGTGCTCACCCGGCAGAATCTGGTGGACAAAAATAATAGCAACGAGCTCAGTCACGCTTTCTTGACTGGGACTGGTGGAGAAAAACTGTGAGTGAACGGCTATTTATTCGCTTAGGCAGAACAGCAGAGCAAGCGTGCTCTTGGCTCGTTTGGTCGGAGCAAGAACAGGAAATTATCGCCTCTGGCGAGCTCGCCAATGCTCAAGGTTTGTCGACCTTAACCGAGCGTGCGGGCAATCGTCCCGTCGATGTGTTAGTGCCCGCAGCGGCAATGACGCTCACTAGCGTGCATTTGCCAGAAAAAGGTCAACGCCAAGCCTTGAAAGCCTTGCCTTTTATGCTCGAAGAAGCCTTAGCCGATGATGTCGATGCCATGCATTTTACTGTTGGTCCACGTGACGGTGACGCCTTAAGTGTGGTCGCTGTGGCCCATGAGCAAATGCAGACTTGGCTGAGTTGTTTGACTGAAGCGGGTTTAAAAGTGAAGCGCATTGTGCCTGATTGTTTAGCCTTGCCATTGCAAGAGTGCCAATGGGCGGCAATGAATTTTGGCAATGAGCTATTGCTGCGTACCGGATTAGCTTCGGGCCAGAGCTTACCTCTGCCTTGGTTGCCAATTGCGTTAGAACAACTTAAGCCTGCACAGGGCGAAGTCTCTGTCGCCAGTTATACCGAGATGCAACTCGAGGGTGTCGAGCTTAAGCCGCAGTCACTTGAGCTACCTATGTTAGTGTTGGCCCGCGGTATTTTGCATGCGCCAGTGAACTTACTGAGCGGCGTTTACACGCCGAAGCGTGAATACAGCAAACAGTTGATGATGTGGAAAAGTGCGGCCATCGTTATTGCCATCGCTTGTGTGCTGGCCTTAGTGAATAAAGGGCTGACTATACATCAAGTCAATGGTCAGGTTGCCGATCTTAAAGCCCAGAGTGAATCCATTTATCAGCAAGTGATCCCGGGAAATTCGCGCATTGTTAACCTACGTTCGCAGATGGAAAGTCAATTACGTGCATTGCAGGGACAGGGCAGTGGTGCCGAGTTTTTTGCCATGCTCGATGGTTTACAGGATGCCTTTAAGCAAGTGCCTGAACTTAAACCTAATAGCTTAAGATTCGAAAGCGCGCGTAACGAGATCCGCATGCAAGTGAGTGCGAAAAATTACGCGCAGATCGAGAAGTTTAAAGAGATTGTCGGTCGTCGTTTTCAACTCGATGGCGGCACTATGAATAGCGGTGAAGAGCAAGTCACCAGTACCTTAACCTTGAGGAGCAAATAAGATGGATAATTTGCGGACTTGGTGGCAAGGGCTCGCATCGCGCGAGCAGCAGTTAGTAGGCTTTTGCTCGGTATTTTTAGTCATTGGTATTTTTTATTGGGGTGTTTGGACGCCGATAGCCAATGCTGAAGCCGATGCATTACGTAACCTCAATGCACAGCAACAGACGTTGAACTATGTAAAACAAACGGCGAATAAAATAGCGAGTCTTAAGCAGAACGGTGCTAAGCCAACTACGTCGGGCAGTTTAAGCTCAGTGGTTAACCAAACTGCGGGCAATTATGGGTTAGTGATTACTCGCATGCAGCCCCAAGGCGATAAGATCCAAGTGTGGATGGACGATGTTCCTTTTGATGCCTTGTTAGGTTATTTGAGTGAGTTAGTACAGAAGAAAGGACTTTCACTCGAAAGTGTTGATTTGGCTGAGGCTGATGTACCTGGCTATGTCAAAGTGAGACGTATCCAATTAGCGCAATAAATTAAGGTGTAGCTGTGAGTTTGATAAAAAAAGTCATCATAGGCGTACTGATTTATTTAATATTTTTAGTCGTTCTATTCCCCGCTAAGATTGCGATAGCGTTAGCCCCATTGCCCGCGAATATCAGTGTTTCGGGTGTGAGTGGCAGTATTTGGTCTGGCAGCATAGAAACCTTAAGTATGCCGCAGCGTCAGGTAGAGCAAGTGCGTTGGGATCTGAGTCCTTGGGCGCTATTTTTAGGTAAAGTGAAAGTTGATTTTCAAGTGGGCAGCCGCGCAACACCTGTCAGTGCTAAGGGATTAATTTCTTGGTCTATGGGAGGCTTAAGTGCGCAGGGGCTACGTTTCGAAGCGCCGGATAGTTTTTTACTCGGCAATGCAAAACTGCCCTTTAGAACCGAAATTACCGGTGAAGTCAGTTTGTTGGTTGAGACGTTAGAGCAAGGTAAGCCTTGGTGTGAACAGTTGTCTGGTAAGCTGTTTTTGAATCAAACCAATGTTAAGAATCAGTTTGGTAACTATCCTCTAGGTAATATTGAACTCGGACTGAGTTGTGTCGAAGGCAAAGCGCAATTGGCCACAGATGAAACCAAGAACCAGCTTGGTATTGTTGGTACCTTACAGTTAGATGAAGGCAATATGGTGAAGGTTGAGGCTAAGATTAAAGAAACGGCAGAGCAACCAGAAGATATGCGTGAGTCGCTGAATATTTTAGGTAAGCGTGGTGCGGATGGTTATTTCCCTGTGGTATATCAGGGGCGGATCCCTGGGTTATAGCGCTGTTTTAGATGAGCACTTAAACTTAATGTGAGTGCTCAGATGTGAAGGCCGTAATGCGAGAGTTGTGATTAAACGTTCGATCCTAAAACACGCTATGAATAGAAACGAAGGCACCTAAGGTGCCTTTTTTATAGCCTTTTATCGCGTTAGATCAGTCAGTAGTGAGTGATAGTCGGTAATCGCGGGGAAATCGTGAAAGACTTTGATTGGTTTTTTACTGTCAGGGTTAGCAATTCCTAATTGATGACCCACACCGGCAAGTTTTGCGGCCTTGAGTATGGGTTCGCTATCGTCGATAAAGAGACAGCGACTTGGTTCAAGGTTGAATTGCTTAAACAAGGTCAGCCAAAATTGTGGGTGTTCCTTAGGGTAACCTGTCTCGTGGCTAGAAATCATGTCATCGAGCCCTGCTGCCAGCTCGGTATGTTCAAGCTTTAGGGCAAGACTCTTGGGATGCGCATTGGTCACTAAGATGCGCCGTTTACCTGCAGAGGCCAAGGCCGCTAAAAATGGCATGCTGTCTTGGCGCAGTTGAATACGATCCACTAAAGTGCGGTGCAAGCCCATAATGTCGAGCTGCAGTTGCTCCTGCCAATAATCGAGACAGTACCAATCGAGCGTGCCTACGACTTTCTCATAGGCGTTCACAACTAATTGCTGCGCTTCGTTGTGGCTCAAACCTTGTTGTCGACTCAATTCCTGCGGTACTAAATTCAGCCAAAAATGATTGTCGAAGTGCAAATCCAATAGGGTGCCATCCATATCGAGCAGAACCGTATCGATAGTCTTCCAGTTAAACATGGGTATTTCCTATTTTTGCAAAACTGAATCACGCTTAGCATTGATTGTTGCACTGCGTAATACTCAGTGATGACGATGATTCGAGTCACTTGTATGCTTAAATCTTTGTGCTAGTCTTGGATGATTAATTATTTTTAGTCTGAAAATTAAGCGGTTGGATATGGATATCTGTTCTTTTGCCCTATTAGCTCAAGTTTCAAACTCCCTTAGTTTACAGCAAGAGTTGAATGCTTTGCTGCAACAAGACTGGTTACCCCATGTTAATCAGCGTGATTATATGGGTGGTTGGGATGTTCTCGTCTTACGCTGTGCAGCAGAGTATCGCGGTGCTCATCCTATCTTGCAAGCCTTCTCAATTTCTACCGGTCAGCACTGGCAAGATTTGCCTCAACTCGAATCGAGCCCTGCGTTATGCCATTTTCTACAATCTTTAGCCTGCCCAGTGAAATCCGTGCGTTTGATGCGCTTACATGCGGGGGCAGAAATCAAACCCCATAGAGATCAAGGACTCTGCCTAGAACAAGGCGAGGCAAGACTGCATTTGCCACTGCAAACGAATGAGCAACTCAACTTTTACGTGGACGATAAACGTGTACCCATGCAGGCCGGAGAGCTTTGGTATATCAATGCCGACCAAGTCCATTGGGTTGAAAATAAAGGGCAGGATGCGCGGATCAATTTAGTGATTGATTGCGAGGTCAATACTTGGTTAAGGGAGTTAATCGATGCTGCAAAGATCAGAGCTTGAATTAGGGCATAGTTTGGATGTAGCTGTATTAACTCAGTTTGCTAATGCGCTACTGCTGTCAACCTCAGCAGGGGAGTCTAAACGGCTCATTGATCCCATGCTGAAGCAGTTGTGCCAAATAGCAGCAGTGGAGTTACATCCCGAGTCTTTTTTGGATACTGAGGCGAGCCATACACCTTTTGGTAAGGCGGTGTCACTCACTACCGCGGCGCAGTGTGCCGAAGATCCCGAGCGGGGCCGAGTCTTCATACAAGGGATTTATCAAGCAATACAAGATCGTCTAAAGGCTCATCCCGGGCAGATTGTGAACATCCTATATGCGGGGACTGGACCTTTTGCTTGGTTATTAATACCTCTGCTGCCGTTATTTTCTGCGAGTCAAATTCAAGTGACTTTGCTCGACATTCATCAAGCCTCGTTAGATAAAGTCACCAAGCTTATTGAACACTTTGATTTGGCTGATCGTGTGGTGGAAAGTGTCTGTGCGGATGCCACACTTTGGCAGCCAAATACAGTCGTTAAGTTTGATGTGATTCTTTCCGAAACCATGAAGCACTTGTTGCAACAGGAGCCGCAAGTGCAAATTTTTACCCATTTACAGGCGTATCTTGCCGATGATGGTGTGCTCATCCCGCAAAATATTGAGTTAGACGCTTGGCTTGAGTGTCGTACTGTGCAGGATTTTGTGGAGACGCATTATTTAGGACCGTTATTCGCGCTCAACCTACAAACAGCACGCTTGCTTGCCAGTGGAGACCGCAGTTTCTTGGCTGGTACATTACTATTGCCCGATTTCAGCCCGAGTGTGGTAACGCTTAAGTTCACGACTTCCATTCAAGTCTATGGTAATTCCATGCTGAGCGAATACCAATCTCAACTCACTCTGCCTCGATATCGACGTGAACATTGGCTTAAGCCGCTCTCATGCCTTGCTTTTCGATATGAGCAGGGTACTCATCCCGATTTTGTGTTTGATGTTATAGAGCAAAAACCAGTGCTGGTGTCGAGTGACGATCTGAGCTGCTTAGGCATTTATCATTTGCAGCGGCTTTGGCAAAAGATACAGCAACGCAAACGGGGAGTGCCATTCACTGAACTGGCTAATGAATGGCACTTAGATAAAACCTTGCTGGATCTTTGTGGAATAGGGCTAGAGCCGGGTCTAAGAGCTTTATATCAAAACGATCATCAGTCAGCTTTTGTTGCTTACATTCAGCAAATCGCCAAGCTGACAGCCGCGGATATTGCTGGGATTAATCAGCAATTAGGCGCTATTTCCCATGGATTAATGCCATCGGTCACAGTACCAGAAGTCGAAGACTTCAATTCAGCAGAGGTTGAAGACTCAAATCCGGTGGCAGTACTCAGTGAGTCACAACTCAATTTTTGGCAAAGTGAAGGCTACTTAATGATCCCGCAAGTACTCACGGCAGAGCAATGCGCCGCAACACGAGATTTTATTTGGCAGCAGTTAGGAGCCAATGAACAAGATCCCACCACTTGGTATCAACCTCATGAGTTTATGCAGAAAATCATGCTGCAACTGTTTCGCCATCCGCAACTGGATGCGAATCGACAAGTCCCCAAAATCCGTCAAGTGTTTGAACAATTGTGGCAGCGAACTGATTTAGTTATGACAACCGATAGAGTCAGCTTTAATCCACCTGAAACGCCAACTTGGCATTTCCCCGGTCCGGATATGCACTGGGATATGCCGCTACAGCTACCCGTTAAGTTTGCGACGCAAGGGTTAATTTATTTAACCGACACTGGCGAGGAACAAGGCGCATTCTGTTGTGTCCCCGGATTTCATCTCAAGATAGAGGAGTGGCTTCTCGAACAGAACAAGCCTGATATTGAGCTTCAGCAACAGGATTGGCATCGCTGGCAAGTAAAACCTATAGCGGCTAAAGCGGGCGATTTAATCATTTGGCACCATGCCTTGCCCCACGGCGCCAGTCCTAATCGTGGGACGTTACCGCGTATGGTGCAATACATTAACTTTTACCCTATGGCTTCCTAATGGTTGATTTTAAAGAACAACAGCAACGCTATTGGTTGTTAGTTCATAATCCAGCCGCCCTGAGGGAGCTTGGCAAGGTTATGACTCTCACCAACTTTTGCCAATATTTGCGGCTTTTTTGGCACTTACCAGACTGTGGCGATGATACGTTACTGGCCATCTTGCATACTGGTAATCGACAAAGGATAGAGCCGGATTATTCACTCTTCTGCCAGTTTTGGGCGCCAGCAGACTATGACCCTAAACGCAGAGTATTAGAGTGGATGTCCGCCGCAGAAAAACCGATTCATCCTTTCTACTCGGAGCATATTTCTGCAGTGCGGGGTCAGGTATTGTCCGCCTTGATCAAACCCCAAACTGCTCTGTTACCAGCGCCAAATCTTTCTGGGCTAGTAGAACAAGTGCAGCCTGCCGGATTTATATTTCACCTCTCTCGCTGTGGATCTACCTTAGTGTCGCGCAGTTTTGCGGGGTTATCTAAATGCAGGGCGTTATCTGAATCGCCTTTACTGACTCAAGTGCTATTGGACAGGAGCCTATCAGATACTGAAAGACGTGCAGCTTTAATATTTTGCATTAATACCCAAGGTCAGTTGTTTCATCCTGAACAGCATTTGTTGATTAAGTGGAATGCGTGGGATTTGCAGTTTTGGCCATTGATCCTATCACTTTATCCTCAAGTTCCCGTGTTATTGCTACTTAGGGACCCCGTCGAGATCTTAGCCTCACAGCAAAAGTCTGCTGGATATCATATGGTGCGACAACCGTCTCGACCTTTATTCCTTGAATTATCAGTACCAGAGGAGGGGGAGTCGATACTGGATTATCAATGTAAGGTATTGCGCTTGTTATTGGGTTATGGGTTAGAGATTAGTCAGTGTAACCAAGTGATGGTCGTGGATTATCAGGAGTTGTTACCCGCGATAGCGAATAAAATCGCAAACTGGTTTTCGTTGGCTCTCTCTAAAGAAGAGTGCAGCCAAGTCGAACAATGTCAGTTAATACACTCTAAAACAGCCACGCAGCCCTTTGTAGCAGATTCACAATCTAAACAAAGTTTTTTTTCGGCTAAGCAAAAAGAACAGATCCACCGTTATTGTAACTGGTCTAATCTTCACCTTTTTGAAACTAAAGGTTAACATAAATCTTGTATTTTTGTGTGATGTGAACTAGCTTTAGCCAACTATCTATATTAAAAAATATCAGCAAGTTAACGTTTTTATTCTAGGGATGGAAAATGCAATCATGTACTTCAAAGTCGTTAGCCTTTTTTATTCTGCGAACGTATTTCCCTGAGTCTCTCTTTAAACCTGTCATTCGATTTGTTGAGTTTTGCCCGTTAACCCTGAGCTGCCACGACGAATTAAAGAACTATAAAGCGCTGTTAGAGTTACTTATTACAGGGAATGTATTTGATGGTAGAAGACATAGTATTACCTAAAGCCTATTCATTGCGTTATGCGTATAAAAATGACGATGCTTTTGTATTTTCACTATTTTGTTCTGCAAGGACGGAACTGTCTCTATTACCGCTTCCCCCACAGCAACGAGAGCTGTTAGTGCAACAACAATACCGCTTACAGCAAGCGAGTTACGCTGCCCAATACCCTCAAGCGGTGACTCTAATCATTGAATATCAATCAATTTCTATTGGCAAAATCATACTTAATCCCTCTGTTAACGGTGTCCATATCGTCGATTTTGTCATCGCACCGCAATTTCGTGGCTATGGTTATGGTTCAGTCATTTTGGACTCGGTAAAAGCCTATGCCCAAGCAAAAGAGGCGAGTGTGAGTCTGAGTGTTGATCGACAAAATATGCGTGCGAAACAGTTATATCTTCGCTTGGGTTTCTTACCTTTTGAAATATCACCTACCCAAGAGTGGCTATCGTGGCCATCACCATAGGTAGTGTTGTTTGAGGGAAGAGGAGAGCGTGTGTAATCAAAAAGATGATGTATAGATAGGTTTATTTTTATTAAGGAGTCATGGATGTCTGATTTTTTTCTCGGAGAAATTAAGCTTCTCCCATACAACTGGGCACCTAAGTATTGGACTTTGTGTGCAGGGCAATTATTGCCCATCAACACCAACCAAGCGCTTTTTTCACTCTTGGGTACGACCTACGGTGGCGACGGTATCAATACTTTTGCGTTGCCGGATTTACGTGGTCGCGTACCAGTTCACCCTAATGTTAGTGCAGGTTTGCCTCAGGGCAGTAAGGCGGGTGTTGAAAATGTAACCCTAGTACCTAACAACCTGCCAGTACACAATCACCTTGTGATGGCCAGTTCTACTGCCGGCGATACCACGTTGTTTGCAGGCAATAATATTGCTGCCGCCAAAAATGCAGCAGGTGAGGTCAATTTGTATGGGTCCGCTGCAAGTTTACAAGCGTTGGACCCTGCAACTGTATCCAGTACCGGCGGCAATCAAGCCCATGAAAATTGTCAGCCTTCACTGGTAATGAATTATTGCATTGCCACTCAAGGCATTTACCCTTCACGTAACTAGAGGAGAATCACTATGGATCCTTATATCGGTGATATCCGTCTTTTTGCGGGTAGTTTTGCACCTAGAGGTTGGATGTTGTGCGCTGGTCAGCTATTAAGTATTAGTGAGCAAAGCACTCTTTTCGCAATTATCGGAACCACTTATGGTGGTGATGGGGTAACAACATTTCAATTGCCGGATTTGCGCGGTCGCCTTCCGGTTGGGCAGGGTAATGGCCCTGGTCTGACTCCCCGTGTTATCGGTCAGCAGTTTGGTGTTGAATCCGTTACCTTATTAACGCCGCAAATACCTTCACACAGCCATAGTTTATCGGCGAGTACTGCAAGTCCCTCCACATCACCTAGCCCTATGGGTAATGTCTTTGCCCACAGTAATACCGATAATATTTATGCTCCTTTGCCATCTAGCGGTGCCGATCCCCAAGTTATGAATGCACTCAGTGTGCAAGCCTCAGGGGGAACACAACCACATAATAACATCATGCCTACTACAGCGATAAATTACATCATATGTATTGAAGGCATTTTCCCATCGCGTAATTAAGGAGCGAAATTATGGATCCATTTATAGGTGAAATCCGTTTGTTGCCATTCAGCTTCGCTCCCCACAATTGGGCGCTGTGTAATGGCCAAATATTGTCAATCGCAAGTAATACCGCGTTGTTTTCAATTATCGGAATTACTTATGGTGGCAATGGTACAACCACGTTCCAATTGCCTAATTTGCAGGGGCAGACCGTAGTTGGTGTAGGTCAGGGCCCTGGGCTGAGAACCTGGGATTGGGGCGAACAGTTTGGTGAAAATGGGGTGACGCTGATCTCCACTGAAATGCCAGCACACAACCACACGCTGACCGGTTTGAATAATCAGGGGACTTTGCCTTCTCCGGCAGCGAATACCTATCTTGCGAAGGATGGACGTGGTGGTGGCATAGTCAACTATATGCAGGCAGCACCAGGTACGTTAAATACCACTATGGCACCACAGACTTTAGGTCTAAATGGTGGTGGTCTACCCCATGAAAACCGTCAGCCATTTATCGCATTGAATTATTGTATTGCCCTTTATGGTGTATTTCCGGCACGCAATTAATTGATGAATGATCCCGGCATGTTTGTCGGGAAGTTTTTAATAAATATTTTTAATTAGTAAGTCACATTAATGCCAAACAAATTACATTTTATTTCAGGTTTACCGCGTGCTGGCTCGACGCTGCTCGCAGGTATACTTCTGCAAAATCCACGCTTTCATGCGGCTATCAGTAGCCCTGTAGCGGGGCTTGTGAATGGTGCCCTCGAACAAATGGGGGCTGGTAGTGAGTCCTATTCATTTTTCGATGAACATAAACGTAAGGTCATTTGTCGGGCATTAATTGATGCTTATTATCAAGATAAAAATCATCCGGTTATTTTCGACACAAACCGTCACTGGACTGCCCGTCTACATCAATTGGTAGAGTTGGTTGATGATTTTAAAGTGATTTGTTGTGTGCGCAATCCGGCTTGGATTATGGATAGTTTTGAAGTGATTTACCGTAAAAACCCATTTGATTACAGCCGTATGTTCAATGCGGCCTCGCGTCAGACGGTTTATAGCCGCTGCGAGTCATTAATCAATGCTGGTGGTGCGGTTGGAAGTGCATGGACCGCACTCAAGGAAGCCTATTACGGCGAGTTTTCTGATCGCTTGCTATTAGTGGATTATGATCTGCTTACCCAGCATCCGGCACGCACGCTGGAGTTAATCTATCGTTTTATTGGCGAACCGCAATTCGAACACGATTTTAATAATGTCGACTATGCTGAAAATGAGTTTGACCACAATCTTGGGGTCAAAGGTTTGCATAGCGTTAAGCGGAAAGTGGAATACAAAAGTAGGCGCAGTATTTTACCGCCTGACTTATTTATGAAGTATCAAGAAATGGACTTCTGGCTAGATAGTACTGGCACTGCAGCCAATATTATTGCAAGTAAAAAACCTGTAGCACCTAACGCAAAAAATGAAGGGAATCACTTATCATGAGACACGCACTGCTTAGTGGGCTTTCCTCGCTGTTATTACCATTCGGACTCTATGGTGCTGGTGCTATTGCAGCGCCGAGTTATCAGCGATCCTATTTGAGTTCATCGATAAGTGCATCGACCGATCTATTATTGCGTTCAGACACCTCTCTACCACAGGATCTAATTGATTTATCAGGCGATCAATTGGATATCCAGAGTGCACATCCGGTGCGTGAGCTGGTGATTGTTGATGGTGCAGTGGCTGAAGCTGATAAATCGGTATTGCGTCGCGCCCTTAAACCTAGTGTTCAATTGGTAGAGTTAGATTCTTCTATCGCTGGATTACCGCAATTAATTAAGACACTTGAGGGACACAAAAATCTCGCTGCTATTCATGTGGTCTCCCACGCACAAGCTGGTGTGATACTGCTAGGCAATTCACGTATTACCCCAGAGACAATCCAGCAAGAAGTGCAGGCATTTGCTGCGCTAAAAGGCGCGGTGCGTGAAGGTGGCGATTTATTATTTTACGGTTGCGATCTGGCCGCGAATGAAAGCGGTGAAGCGCTGCTGGATATCATTAGCAATAACACGGGTTTGGATGTTGCCGCCTCCAATAATTTAACCGGTAATGCCGAGTTGCAGGGCGACTGGGATTTAGAAGTTACCCGCGGAAATATTGAATCTACTTTGGTGTTTTCTGAAAAAGCCCTGGCAGATTTTTCGGGTGTGCTGATGCCAGCTGCAAATAACACTTATGGTTTTGTAGGTTGGAGTGGGCAAGCAACTGCACAGCTCAGCACAACTCATTTCAGATTAACCGCTAAGGGTGGTGATGGCGTCACTCAAAATCTAGCTAGTAGCATTGGCAATTTTGCTTACATGCATGGTGGTGAGACTAGCACTAACCATTATTTTTATTTGCGCGCAGATGGTACCAATACCACTGCATTTGAGTTAACTGGATTAACGGGAGGCGAGGCTGCTGATCCTTCCTATACAGCTCAATTTACTAATCTGCGTATTGTCGGTTACTTGCAGAATGGCGGAACTGTTACCTCCTCGACTGTTAACGGAAGCGGAGTTAAAGAGACCTTTACCTTTGCACCAGGACAATTGGCGTCTTTTTCGGGCGTTAAGCTAAAAGGCTTTAAATTGTTTTTTGATTGTGCCAGTGCTTGTAATTCTTCAACGGATGGCCCCGAGTTCTTTGAGTTTTATGGTTTCACCGTCGCGAATGCAATAGATACTCCACCACCACCTACAGTAAGCGATGCCCGAATCAGCATTTCCGGCGCAACTGGCACCAGTGGTGCTTACAAGATTGGCGATACAGTTACCGCTACTTGGAATAATACTGCAGGTGGCGATAATAATTCTGGTGTTACCGGTGTAACGGTTGATTTTTCACAATTCGGCGGTGGTGCTGCTGTAACTGCAACGGATAGCAGTGGAACTTGGACTGCCACCTACATAATCACCGCCGGTGCAATCGACCTTACTGCGCGCAATGTGAGCGTCACGGCGACGAGTGCGGGCGGGAGCGACACTACGGCGGATAGCACTAATGCCACCATTGATAGCATTGCGCCTACGGTTACCGATGGTCGCATCAGTATTTCCGGCGCAACTGGAACCAGCGGTGCCTACAAAATTGGCGATACGGTTACGGCGACCTGGAACAACACGGCTGGTGGTGATAACAATACCGATACGATTAGTTCAGCTACCGTCAACTTCACACAATTTGGTGGTGGTGCTGCAGTGGCCGCAACCAATAGTTCGGGAACCTGGACTGCAACCTACACCATAGTCGCTGGTGCGATTGATAACACCAACCGCAATATCTCTTTCAGCGCAACCGATAACGCGGGCAACGTCACAACTGCTGCCGATACTACTAACGCCACAGTCGATAATATCGCCCCGACCCTGAGCGGTATTGCGCTCAGCGGTACTCCTGCTTCAACTGATTCGAGCATGGCATTCACCGCCAGCTTCAGTGAGGTGGTCAGCAATATCTCAACCGATGATTTCACCTTGGCGACTACATCAGGAACTGCTACAGGGACTATTGCCAGTGTGTCGGCAGCATCGGGTAGCAGTGTCAATATCAACATCAACGGTATTAGTGGTAATGGTGTTTTCAAGTTGAACTTAAATGGTTCGACGAATATTACTGACGATGCGGGTAATGCAGGTATTGCGGCCTTTAGCAGTGGTTCAACCCATACGGTCGCTATTCCTACAGCACCAACTGCCCCTACGATAGGTACAGCCACCGCAGGCGATGGCCAAGCATCAGTAACCTTTAGTGCCCCCGGCAATAATGGTGGTTCAGCAATTACCACTTACACTGCTACGGCTAGCCCCGGTGGTGCATTTGGCACCTGTGCTGGGCCCGCAGCTTGTACTGCTACAGTCACTGGCCTTAGCAATGGCTCGGCTTACACCTTTACCGTTACCGCGACTAACGCCATAGGCACCAGTACGGCCTCCGGTGCTTCCAACTCGGCAACCCCCAAAGGTAATCAAACTATTACCTTTGCTAATCCCGGCGCGCAAAACTTTGGTACTACGCCAACCCTTACAGCCACAGCAGACTCTGCAACAGGAACTGATAATTTAACAGTCAGCTTCAGCTCATCTACCACAGGAGTTTGTACCATCAGTAGCGGCGGTAACCTGGCATTTGTGACCGCCGGTAGCTGTACTATCGATGCTGACCAAGCGGGCGACTCTGCTACCAACCCTGCCCCGACGGTATCCCGAACCTTTACTGTGAATGCCGTCGTTCCCAGTGCCCCAACTGTTGGTACTGCGACCGCAGGTGATACTCAGGCCACTGTGACCTTTTCGGCACCGGTAAGCACTGGCGGCGCACCGATCCTTGCCGGAGGCTACACAGTCACCGCTAACCCAGGCAACTTCACGGGTACAGGATCAAGTTCGCCGATTACTGTGACTGGGTTGACTAACGGAGTGGCCTATACCTTTACGGTAACCGCGAGCAACTCGGCGGGGACGGGTGCAGCATCGGCAGCTTCCAACTCGATCATTCCGGCATCACCACAGACGATTACCTTTGCTAATCCAGGAACACGGAACTTTGGTACTTCGCCAACGCTGACCGCAAGCTCATCGGCAGGAGGTGGTTATGTTGTCACTTTCACCTCATCTACCACCAGTGTTTGTACTATTACCAGTGGCGGTGTGTTGACCTTTATAACGACAGGAACCTGTACGGTCAATGCGGATCAGGCGGGCGATTTGTCTTTCCTGGCTGCACCGCAGGTGAGCCAGTCTTTCAGCGTTAGCCCCGTAGTTCCCGGTGCACCAACCATAGGGACTGCAATCGCCGGTGATACCCAGGCAAGTGTTGCCTTTGTTGCCCCAGTGAATATTGGTGGCTCGGCGATTACTGGTTATACCGTGACGGTAAACCCGGCGGATGTCGTTCCAGTACACGGTGGTTCATCTCCGATTGTGGTGACCGGTTTAACCAATGGTCAAGCGTACACCTTTACTGTAACTGCCGATAATGTGGCGGGTACTGGCTCTGCATCGGTTGCATCCAATCAGATAACACCCGCAGCAATCCAGACCATCACTTTTGCTGCCCCAAGTGCACAGAACTTTGGCACTACGCCAACATTAACGGCTACAGCTGATTCAGGCTTAACACCTGTCTTTACTTCATCCACTACGGGCGTTTGTACTATTACCTCCGGTGGTGCGCTGACCTTTGTGACGGCAGGTAGCTGTACTATTAATGCAGATCAAGCAGGTAATAGTAGCTATTTACCTGC
This sequence comes from Shewanella sp. ISTPL2, assembly GCF_013283205.1. Lineage (NCBI taxonomy): Bacteria > Pseudomonadati > Pseudomonadota > Gammaproteobacteria > Alteromonadales > Shewanellaceae > Shewanella > Shewanella sp. ISTPL2. Next base: position 2,507,593 of record NZ_JAAPAV010000001.1, read on the forward strand.
TACACAGGTGAGCAGAACCTTTGTGGTAAATGCTGTCGTGGCTGGAGCGCCAACCATAGGAGCCGCAATCGCAGGGGATAGCCAAGCGGTTGTTAGCTTCACTGCTCCGATATTTAATGGCGGTTCATCAATTACGGCTTATACAGTGACATCTAGCCCCGGTGGTTTTACGGGTTCGGGAGTAGGATCTCCAATTACAGTTACAGGGCTTTCAAATGGTACGGCCTATACATTTAGTGTTACTGCGGCGAATACTGTGGGAAGTGGTAATGCTTCAAGTGCGAGTAACTCTGTGACGCCAAATGGTGCACCGACTATTAGTGGTTCGCCGATATTAATAGTGAATCAGGATGCTTCGTACCAGTTTACGCCAACAGCGTCTGACTCAGTGGGAGATACACTTAGCTTTAGTATTAGTAATAAACCTACGTGGGCAACGTTTAATACCGCGACAGGCATGTTGTCTGGTATTCCATTAAATCAAGATGTTGGTGTGACTAATGGAATTGTTATCAGCGTTTCTGATGGCGCTTTATCTGCGAGTCTACCAGCGTTTAATTTAACTGTGACGAACCTCAACGATGCACCGACGATTAGTTCTATGGCTATGACTGCAGCGACCCAAGATGCAGCGTATAGCTACATCTTTACGGCTGCGGATACTGATGTGGGCGATGTACTTACGTTAAGCGCGATAACTAAGCCTAGCTGGCTAAGCTTCAACGTCGCGACTGGTGTATTAAGCGGCACGCCTACTAATGCTGATGTGGGTTCTCACCCAGTGACGCTGAGGGTGACCGACACAGATGGCTTAACGGCTGACCAATCCTTCATGGTTATTGTGACCAACGTCAACGATGCACCTGTGATTAGCTCTCCAGCCATCACTACAGCAACTCAAGATATAGCTTATAGTTACACAGTGATCGCTACCGACTTAGATGTGGGTGCTGTGTTAACCCTCAGTGTAGTGACCAAACCGAGCTGGTTGAGTTTCAACTCGGTGACAGGTTTACTCAGTGGTACGCCGAGCAATGCGGATGTGGGCAGTCATGCTGTGTTACTGCGAGTGACGGACGCTGACGGATTAACAGCAGATCAATCGTTTAGTATTACAGTCACTAATAGCAACGATGCACCTACCATCACTTCAACAGAAACTACGGCCGCTGTGCAAGACGCTGTTTACAGCTATACCTTTGCCGCTACAGATGTCGATGTGGACGACGTACTGACATTTAGTGCGGTGACGATACCAAGCTGGTTGAGTTTCAACTCGGTGACAGGTTTACTCAGTGGTACGCCGAGCAATGCGGATGTGGGCAGTCATGCTGTCACCTTACGAGTGACGGACACGGATGGCTTAACGGCTGAGCAGTCCTTTAGCATTACAGTGACTAACGTTAACGATGCGCCTGTTGCGACGAGTGCAAGTGTGACCTTAGAGGAAGATAGCTCTGTGATGATCACGCTTACTGGGGAGGATGCAGATAGTGATCCTCTTACCTATGAAGTGGTGAGCCAACCTGAATCGGGCACTTTGGAGCAGCATGGAACTGTGTGGTTATACACACCGGAGAAAGATTTCAACGGTGCAGATCAGATAAGCTTTATTGCTAAGGATGCTGAACTGAGTTCTGAGCCTGCGACTATCACCATGAATGTCACACCAGTGAATGATGACCCACAAGCTGTAGATGATAATTACACTCTAGCCAGCACCGCGGATGATAAATACACACTACCTGCGCTAGAGAATGATGTTGATGTGGACGGTGATACTTTGACTATCGATGGCGCGGCAGCAGACATAGGTAGTGTGCAGATTACTGCTGATGGACTCATATTTACTGCCCCTGCAGCTTATGTTGGTCCGGTCGCACTTCGTTATACCATTAGTGATGGTCAGAAAGGGCGCGCAAGTGCAAAAGTCAACTTACTGGTAGAAGGTGGGGAGGCTGACAATTTACCTGTTATTACTGTACCTAGTGATGTTGAGGTTAATGCAACAGGCTTGTTCACTCGGGTGGATCTAGGGTTTGCGAAGGCCGTCGATCGTAATGGTCATCCACTGCCCGTTTCTTTGGTCGATAAGCGTTTATTCTTTGCCCCTGGTAGTTACCTTGCTTACTGGCAAGCCGTAGATCGTGATGGCAACAAAGCGACTAAGGCTCAGAAAGTAAAAGTGCATCCATTAATTTCCTTGAGTAAAGATCAAGTCGTGGGTGAGGGTAATGAGGTTGTTGTTAGTATTCACTTAAACGGTGTCGCGCCTGAGTATCCAATATCAGTTCCTTATACTGTTGCAGGTTCCGCAGACAGCAATGATCATGACTTAGTCGATTCGGTAGTGGAGATTACTTCAGGTACATTGGCTCATATTCACTTTAGAACCATAGAGGATGGGGAAGTTGAGGCTGAAGAAGATGTGTTGATCAGCCTAGATCCAAGTTTGAATTTAGGCAGTAAGAAGCAAACACAAGTGTCGATCACTGAGGCTAACATTGCCCCGAGTGTGACTCTTGAGGTGACTCAAGCGGGTGAACGTCAGTTGATCGTGGCACAAAATGGTGGCGAGGTTCATATTCATGCGCAGATTAGCGATGCCAACATGAACGATACTTTGACATCTGTATGGTCGAGTGGTGCGCTGAACTTGCAGTCCGATGATGCGGGGATGTTCTTCTTGCCGACAGAGGTCTTGCCGGGCATTTATCCTGTGAGCCTGACTGTGACGGATAGCGGCTTACCCGCGCTGTCTACTACGGAGAAAGTTTATATTGTTGTGCGCCCATCTTTGCCACCTCTGACAGGGACTGATACCGACGGTGATTTGATCCCTGATAACCAAGAGGGATTTACCGATACAGACCGCGATGGCATTCCAGATTACTTGGATGCAATCAATGATTGTAACGTGATGCCTGAAGGTGAGTTACAGCCTGTGTACTTCTTGGCTGAGGGGCAAGCGGGCGTGTGCTTACGCTTAGGTAATATTGCACTGATGCAAGAGCAAAGTGGTATTCAACTATTACCTAATCTGGTTCCTGAAGACAGTATCGCGGCTAATGTGGGGGGGATTTTTGACTTCATTGCGACAGGACTACCGCAACAAGGGCAGAGTTACAGTCTGGTGATACCACAACGTTCGCCAGTTCCTGCCAATGCAGTATATCGTAAGTATCAAGCCCAAAATGGTTGGAAGGATTTTGTGATTGATGCGCGCAATAGTGTCGCCAGTAGTGAAGGTGAGCGTGGTTTCTGCCCTCCTCCTGGAGATAATCGTTGGACTTCAGGATTAACTGAAGGCCATTGGTGTGTGCAGTTAACCATAGAAGATGGCGGGCCAAACGATGACGATGGCGTCGCTAACCGAACCATTGTCGACCCAAGTGGTGTGTCAGTGATACTCAATGGTAACCATTTACCTGTGGCGAACCCAGATACGGCATCTTTACCTTGGAATCAGAGTCTCGATGTCGATGTGCTCGCCAATGATACGGATAGCGATGGTGATGCCTTGACGGTAACACAAGTCACCAGCGAGTTCGGAACTGTAGTTATCTTGGCTAATCAGCAGTTAAGTTACACGCCAGCAACCGATTTCATCGGTACAGATGTGCTGGTGTATAGCATTACTGATGGTAAAGGTGGTACTGCGAGTAGTGAGTTGACTGTGATTGTTAATGGCAATACGGCACCTACGACAGTGAACGATAGTGCTGCCATAGATGACAGAACGAGCTTGTTACTCGATGTGTTGAGTAATGACAGCGATCCCGATGGCAACGTTTTAACCTTAGTCAGCGCAACCGCGCAGCAAGGAACGGTTTCTGTTGAGTCTAATAAACTACGTTATATCCCTAAAACTGGATTTGATGGAGTAGATACTGTGAGTTATCAGATTAGTGATGGATTGGGCGGCGAAGCAACTGGGCAAGCGTTAATCACAGTTAAGGCATACCAAGATGTGGTGATAGATAACAAGTCGGGTGGAGGCGGTATGTCCTTATGGGCATTAGGTTTGATTCTTACAATGGGGTTAATTCGCCGTAAGGAATTACATAAATTAGTCTTGGGCGCTGTGTTGCTCGCAGGCTCCGTTAATCAAGCAAATGCGGCTGATAACTGGTATGTCGAGGGATTTGTCGGGCAAGCTCAGGTTGATAGCAGCAGGCGAGATCTACAGCCACAAGCGGGGACAGGCTTTGTAACATCGGTTGATGATAAAGATACTGCTTTGGGTGTGAGTATCGGTTATCAATGGACTCCCTTTGTTGCCATCGAATTAGGCTATGCCGACTTTGGTAATGGGACTGCGAGGATTGAGGGCGCAAGTCTCACCCCTGAGCAATATCATGAGCAGGTCAAAGCCGTAACGCCAGTACTGGTCGATGGTGTCATGCTGGGATTACGTTTCACTTTACTCCAACATGAAGCTTGGCGGTTTGAAGTACCCATCGGGTTGTTTAGGTGGCAAGCGGATATCAGTAGCACTATGGGCAATAGCCGTTTAACTACAGAGCTTGATGGTACAGATTGGTATGCGGGCGTGCGTTTTAGCTATCAATTTACTGAGTCATGGTCTGTAGGTTTGGGATATCAATATGTGGATATCGAGCCTAATGATTTCCTCAGTTACCAGCTCAATCTACGATATCAATTTTAAGCGTTAGCATATCAAAAGGGGCATTCGCCCCTTTTTACTATCCAATAAAACATCGTATTTGAGAATATTTTGAAGGTGTTCACTTAAGGCTGGGCTGGGTTTGTGATGCATATCGCAAAGGATTTGTGGCTTACCATTAGGAGCATGTAATAAATTCAGGTTGTAGATTAAAGACAGGATAGTAAGATTGTCACTTACCTTATTTAATTTATCGCTTTTTTATCCAGAGGCAGTTATGTCGCAACGGCAGAATAAGCCGGAAATATTGCATACCGAAGTTGTCGCGAGAAGCCGATTATTTCAAATTGAGCAAGTGCATCTTAAGTTCTCCAATGGTGTAGAGCGCCAATATGAGCGCATGAAAGGCGGTAGTCGTGGCGCTGTGATGATAGTGCCTATTCATCAAGGGAAAATGCTACTGGCACGCGAATATGCTGCAGGAACTGATAATTACGAACTCGGTTTCCCAAAAGGTTTGATCGATCCCGGTGAGACAGCAATAGAAGCTGCTAATCGTGAATTACAGGAAGAAATTGGCTTTGGATCGAATAAGCTCACCTTACTGAAAGAACTCAGCCTAGCTCCGGGTTATTTCTCTAGTAAGATGCAAATTTTTCTTGCAGAAGATCTGTATGAGAGTCGCCTTGAAGGTGATGAGCCTGAGCCAATTGATGTGGTGCCTTGGGCGCTCGCCGATTGGGAAGCCTTGCTCGATGATGTCGATTTTTCTGAATCCCGTAGTGTGAGCGCGTTGTTTTTGGCGCAAAAATATTTACAACTTAAATAATCTTTTTCCTTTTAAGCGTTCAGAGTTTGCACGCTTGCAAAACATTCGCTCAGCAGGCGATTGGAGTTGTTATGAAGCCAGAAGAGTTGATCGACGAAGTTATTGCGATTGCGACCGATGCAGGGATAACTATCCGTGACATTTATCTCAAAGGTAATTTTGAGCGAGAAATGAAGTCTGACAATACCCCTGTCACTTCCGCAGATTTAGCGGCGAACAAGATCATTTGTGACCGATTAACCGCCTTAACGCCTGATATTCCTGTGTTATCTGAAGAAGCCGCTGACATTCCGTTGAGTGTGCGTGAATCTTGGAAGCGCTATTGGTTGGTGGATCCGCTCGATGGTACGGGGGAGTTTATCGCCGGCAGTGGTGATTTTTCAGTCATTATCGCGCTGGTGGAACACAATCGTCCCGTGATGGGCGTGGTTTATGTGCCTATGACACAAGTGTGTTATTACGCTATTGCTGGTTTAGGGGCGTACAAACGCACGGATAAACAAGAAGTGCGTATTAGCAGTCGCCAAATTGAGCACCGTGAAAAGGTATCCCTAAGATTGGCCGTAAGTCGCCGTCAGGACCCCCAATCTGTGTTGACCCTATTCAACCATCCCAAACACTGCGAGTTAGTCGTGATGGGGGGCGCAGCGTTGAAGAGCTGTCTTGTCGCGGAAGGTCGTGCTGATTGTTATGTACGAGTCGGACCAACGGGTGAATGGGACACGGGAGCTGCGCAAATTATCGTCGAGGAAGCGGGTGGACAGCTGATGGATACTGAGCTGCAACCGTTAACCTACAATGAGCGCGAGAGCTTAGAGAACCCTAATTTCATCGTAGTTGGCGCACCCAACTTAGAGTGGGATAAGATTTTAATAGGTGAATGATTTTCAAATGCAGTCTATACGTCCGGTATTAAAGTCAGAGTTATTCGCGGTTTATCAGCTCGAACAGGCCATTTTTGGTGAGCACAGCTATCCTGATTTCTTCTTCCGTCAGGGATTTGATTGTTGGCCAGAGCAATTTTTAGTGGCCGTGGATGCAGATAATCAGCTACAAGGCTATTTGCTCAGTGCCCAGAGTAGCGATCCTAACTGCATGTGGATATTATCTATCGCAGTGAGTGAAAATGCTCGCGGGAAGGGATTCGGCAAGCGTTTGATGCAACAATGTTTAGCCGAGTTGCCCGTGTCAGTTGAGCGGGTGTGTTTAACCGTTGATCCGAGTAACCCTGCCCATGGCTTATATCAGCATTTAGGTTTCATTGATTCAACTTTTGAAGCCGATTATTTTGGCGCTGGCGCAGATAGGGTTGTGATGACTTATCGCAGGCCTTAAATCGAGCGCTTATCTTTGAACCAAAGATTATCCTCAAATAAAAATCACCTTTGAATTAAGAATGATTTTTAAAAATAATGGACGGTGTGCTGACTGAGTGCGCCGTTTTTTATGTTCTTTTAGGTGATGTCATCCCACGGATCCAGTTCGGCTTGCTGAGGGAATCTAATTCGAGTGCCTATCTTTATCCATCATCCTCAATAATATCCTTCATTATTTACCCTCTCCTGTACGTAAAATAAACTTATTTTGAACGTTGTTTTTTATTTTAACTGCTGTTAGTCTCTTGCTATTCAACAGGGGATGAGACCTATGGCCAGACGAAAAGAACACAGCCATGATGAAATTCGCGCGATGGCAATACAAGCGGCAACTGAGTTACTGATAGATCAAGGTGCCATAGGGCTCAGTTTACGCAAAGTGGCCAGTCAAATTGGTTATGTCCCTAGTACCTTGATTAATATTTTCGGCAGCTACAACTATTTATTACTGGCGGTTTCTGAGTCAACGCTTAGGACTTTGCACGACCGATTGACGGGTGTTCGCGCAGCCGACAGTTTAGGTAAAATTATTGCAATGGCGTGGGAGTATAGTCAATTCGCCCATGAGCAGCGCCAAGCTTTCAAGCTGGTTTTTGAGCTGCAATTACTCGATTCTGAACCCTTGCCTGAATCGCAAGGGCAATTGATAGCGGGGTTATTTACTCTGATTGAGCGTGAATTGGCGCAACTATTTCCCGAGGTTACGCAGACACAGCATCTCAGTATGAGCCGGGTATTATGGGGGGGGATTCATGGGCTGACCTCTCTGTCACTCGATAATAAGCTCTTCGCTGAGTCATTATCACTGCAGGATTTACTCGAGAGTCACGTACAAGCGTATTTACAAGGAATGGGTTACCAGAAGGAACTATCATGCTGCTAACAAAACGTTTTTTACCCTATTTTGCGACTCAGTGCTTAGGCGCATTGAATGACAACATCTATAAAAATGTGTTGCTGCTATTAGTGACCTTTAGCCAAGTGAAAGACCTACCCATAAGCGTCGATATGTTTGTGAACTTGGCGGCTGGGGTGTTCATTTTACCATTTTTCCTCTTTTCGGCCCATGCGGGTGTAGTCGCCGATAATATGGATAAGGCTAAACTTATTCGCCGATTGAAATTACTCGAAGTCATCATCATGTTTAGCGCCGCGATTGCGATTCTGAGTGAGAGCTACATGATGATGTTATTACTGTTATTTTTAACGGGTAGCCAGTCAGCATACTTCGGTCCGGTTAAATATTCCTTGTTACCCCAAGCGTTGAAAGAGGACGAGTTAGTCACAGGCAACGCTTGGGTTGAAATGGGCACTTTTCTCTCTATTCTGGTGGGCACTTTGAGTGCGGGGATCTTGGTTTCTGATGAAAACGGTACGCTTTGGTCGGCGATTACTGTTGCTGTATTAGCCTTTGCAGGATATTTATCGAGCCGAGCGATTCCTGCATTACCCCCGCAGGGCGTCATTGAAAAAATACGTTTCAGGCCGTTATCGGGCACTTGGCGTAGCATCAAAAAAGCCCGTCAAACGCCTTCAATCTGGATGGCTATCCTCGCTATCAGTTGGTTTTGGTTTTTAGGTGCGACCTATCTGACTCAGTTTCCTAACTTTGCTAAGCTGCATTTGCATTCTGGTGCGACTGTGGTGTCATTATTATTAGGCATGTTTTCCATCGGGATTGCTGTTGGCTCCTTCGTTTGTGAACGTTTCTCCTACGGCCATGTGGAACTCGGTTTGCTGCCATTTGGGGTATTGGGATTAACTATCTTTGGTGTCGATTTGCTTTGGGCTATTCCACCTGCGCCAGTGGATGCTGGTTTTGTCTATGGATTAAAGGTCTTTATTGGCGAGTCGCAACATTATCGGGTGATGCTGGATTTCTTTATGATCGGCGTTAGCGGTGGCTTGTTTATCGTCCCCCTGTATGCGTTTATTCAATCTCGTTCGCCTAAGGGCGAATGTGCTCAGGCGATTGCTGCCAATAACATTATGAACTCATTGTTTATGGTGGTTTCGGCACTGTTATCTATGCTGTTTCTGGGCGTTGCAGGTTGGACTATTCCACAGTTATTTCTGCTACTCGCCGTGATGAATGCTGTAGTCGCGCTCTATGTTTATTCACAAGTACCAGAATTTACACAACGATTTATCAGTTACTTACTCAGTCATGTCATGTATCGAGTGACAGTCACAGGCCGAGAGAAAATTCCAAAGGAAGGGGCTGGCATCATAGTCTGTAACCATGTGAGTTATGTGGATGCATTGATTATTATGGGAGCGTCGACACGGCCAATCCGCTTTGTGATGGATAAATCCATCAGCGAAATTCCTCTGTTGAAGTATTTGTTCCGCCACGCTGGTGTGATCCCTATCTGTTCGCCTAAGCAAAGTGAAGAGACCTATAATCGTGCCTTCGAGGCGATTCATGAAGCGCTCGTCAATGACGAGTTGGTATGTATTTTCCCTGAGGGTCGACTCACACCTGACGGTGAACTTGGCGATTTTCGTCCCGGAATTGATAAGATTTTGGCCAGAGATCCTGTGCCAGTCATTCCTATGGCATTGCACGGATTATGGGGTTCTTACTTTAGTCACAAGGGCGGACATGCCTTGGCTAAAATGCCCAAGCGTTTTTGGTCAAGGGTGTCGGTGGATTTAACGGATGCCGTCGATGGTAAGCTTGCGAATAAGGAATCTTTGAGAGTCCAAGTGGCGAGCCTGCTGGGCAATTCATAAATTCGTTAAGGTATGAAATAAAGTGAAGTGATAACCGCGAAGCAAATGTTCGCGGTTATTTTATTTTAGGGTGGCGATTTATCGTGTTTGATAGCTATCCAGCCACTCATGCATCGCTTGGTGCGAACCTTTAAAGAGTACACGTTCAGACTTTTTCTGTAATTGGTATTGATACATAGGATCGTAATACTTGTGCAATAACAGGTTTATCCAGACTAAGTGCAGCGAAGTATCATTCTGACTGATTTGTTGATCGAGGGCTTGTTGCATCAAATCTTGCAGTTCTTGATGTTGTTTTCCGCCTAGACGTTTGCGAATGCTCACTAAACTCTGTAATAGATATTCACTGAAAGCCGCAAAACCTGCTTCCGGCCCTAGGCGCTCACAGAAGCCGCTATACATTTTATGCACATATTCATAGCGTAAGCGTTCGAGCCTCGCATCATCCGACTCTTCTAGCACTAAAACATTAGCGGCTTGCATGGCATTGTAAAATGTCTGCGGCAGCGCCGAACGCCCAATCAGGAAGCTTTCATCTTCGAGCAGTAAACACGCCGTGCCACTTGTTTGGTGCTGTAGCAAGGCAATGGCGAGTTGATTTTCAAAGTTAATCTGCGTTGGCTGTGGGTCGATATTCTTTCCAAAACTAGAGCCTCTGTGATTAGCGATTCCTTCAAGATCAACCGCTTCTTTACGCTGTAGTAGAAAATCGGTTTTACCGCAGCCCGTCATCCCGCTCAAACTCAATAACGGCTGTTGAGTCGGTGCCGCTTCAATCACGCCAATCAGATATTGGCGCATGGCCTTATAGCCACCCTGAATATAAGGGACTTCGATACCCGCTTCTTTAAGCCATTGCTGAGTGAGTTGCGAGCGCAGGCCGCCGCGAAAGCAATAAAGGTAAGCATTAGGATTGGCTTTAACATAGCTAGCCCAAGCCTCGATTCTCTGTTGCTTGATGGAACCATTCACCAGTGAGTGGCCTAGTGCAATCGCGGCTTGCTGACCAAATTGCTTATAACAAGTACCGACTTTTTCCCTTTCACTATCCAGCATCAAGGGTAAGTTGGTCGAGTTGGGAAACGCGCCCCGAGTGAACTCTATGGGCGCTCGCACATCCATCATCGGATGTTGATTGAGAAAGATCTCCCTATATTGCTCTGCGGCTATAATAGCGCTTGGCATCAGCACAACACCACATTCGCTGCAGTGGTCGGTGTTTCCAGTGACCCAATGCAGATTGGGGTTATGTGGTTCGCATCGAGTAGGGCGATTAATTCCGCTTCAGCTGCGGCCGAGACGGCAACTAACAGACCACCGCTGGTTTGCGGATCGCACAGTATCGCTTTTTGATGCTCGCTGAGTTCAGGGAGATGCTCGCCATAACTGTCGTAATTACGGTGAGTTCCGCCAGGAACACAACCTAAGGCCAAATAATCTAAAGCGCGTGGTAACAATGGCACTGCATCAAATTTAAGCTTCGCAGTGAGGTTGGCGCCTTGGCATATTTCGAGTAAGTGTCCCGCCAGTCCAAAACCTGTGACATCGGTCAGGGCATTTACACCGCTAATTTTTGCAATGGTCGCGCCTATAGTATTGAGTTGACACATGGCATTGACCGCAATGAGACTATCTTCATCGCGGAGTTTTTTCTGTTTTTGCGCTGTGGTTAAAATACCAATGCCGATAGGTTTAGTGAGATATAAACGATCGCCGGCTTTAGCAGTATCATTCTGTTTTAAATCACTTAAGGCAATTTGCCCGGTAACCGCGAGACCAAAAATAGGTTCGGGTGCGTCTATGCTATGACCACCGGCTAGCATGATCCCCGCTTCCATGCAGGCTTGTCTGCCGCCATCGACCACTTGCTGTGCGATTTCTGCGGGTAGTTTATTGATTGGCCAACCTAAAATTGCAATCGCCATAATAGGCGTGCCGCCCATGGCATAAATATCGCTAATCGCATTGGTCGCTGCGATACGACCGAAGGTGAATGGATCGTCAACAATTGGCATAAAAAAATCGGTAGTGCTAATGATGCCTATGTCATCATTGAGTTTGTACACTGCAGCATCGTCGCGGCTCTGATTGCCAACCAGCAGATTTGGATCGGTAAATACAGGTAATTGCGAGGCTAAGATAGTGCTGAGCACTTTAGGGGATATTTTGCAGCCACAACCTGCGCCATGACTATATTCTGTTAGCTTGATTGATTCTGGGAGTGTAACTGGGGAATCTGACATGATCTCAACAGCCTATTTAAGTGATTAAGGCATCATCATAATCAGATACGGCCACCATGCAAGGTGGCCGTATGACTTTCGGGCAGAATTGTGGCTTAGCTATAAGTTGCGGTCAGGCTGCGCCAATGTTTTTGCTGGACTAAGAAACGCGCCTTTAGCTCTTCAACTTGTTGCAATAGTTGCTTATCGACAAGTTGTTTACGCTTGGCCTCAAGCAAGGTTTTCTGTGCTTGATAGTAATCCATTAAGTGCAGCTTTAATAACTCATACTCTGCTTGGATTTTTTCAATAATTTCATCAGCATTAGGCAGGTTATTAACCTTCCGCTTGGTACGTAATAACTGCATTTGTAAGCGTGCGCTCTCTATACGTTCCTGTGGACTCGTACGCAAATCCTTAGCTAAACCTAACCAAGATAATGACTTAATCAACCATTTGGTCGGATCGTAGTGCCACCATTTAATGCCATTACGATAGTCATTTTCGAAAATATGATGGAAATTATGATAACCCTCACCGTAGGTCAACATGGCCAAGAAGCCATTATCGCGGGCGGTATTCTTATCGGTATAAGGCTGGCTGCCCCACACGTGGGCTAAAGAGTTGATAAAGAAAGTGCAGTGATGCACCACCACTAAACGCAGTAAACCCGCCATCAATAACATAGACAGCACGTCGCCATTGAGCCAGCCAAGCAGTGCTGGCAGTCCAATGTTCATCAGCAAAACGAGTGCGAGGTAATGTTTGTGTTGCCACATGACAATACGGTCATTTTGCAGATCACGCACATTTTGATAATCATGATAGCGTTGCGACTGATACTCACGCAGCATCCAACCGATATGGCTGTACCAGAATCCCATTTTGGCTGAGTACGGGTCCTTGTCGTTATCATCTACGTGTTTGTGGTGAACTCTGTGATCAGATGCCCAGTGCAATGCACTGTTTTGTAATGCTAAAGCACCACCAAGGGCATATATAAAACGCACCGCCGGATGGGCTTTATAGGCCTTGTGTGACCAGAGTCTGTGATAACCTGCGGTGATTGACAGGCCACTGGCAAAGGCTAAAACAATAAAAGCGATCCATTCACTGGCACCATAGCCATGAACAATACCGCGCCATGGAACTAAAATTACCGCACTGAGGAAAGTGATGGCAAACAGACTGACATTAAGCCAGATGATAGGGGGTTTTTTCATTATAGGTTTCCAAAATTCGCTTTTGAGCGTACATCTGTAAGCTAATTTAGCTTAGCTATATTGTTTGGTCAAGGACGATGGGGCTGTGTTTAATGCCTAAAAGCGGTATTATCGCGTTATTACATTCAGTTAGCGGATTTAAGAATGGGTATTCGAGCACAGCAAAAAGAGAAAACTCGCAGAGCTTTAGTCGATGCGGCCTTTAATCAGCTAAGTGCTGAGCGCAGTTTCTCAAGTCTGAGTTTGCGAGAGGTTGCTCGGGAAGCTAATATCGCGCCGACATCTTTTTATCGCCATTTTAAAGATATGAACGAACTTGGCCTTACTATGGTGGATGAGGGCGGGTTAACCCTAAGGCAGATGATGCGTAAAGGCCGTCAGCGAGCTGAAGTGGGTGGCAGTGTGATCCGTATTTCCGTTGATACCTTTATGGAAGTGCTTGATTCGAATCCAAACGTATTCCGTATTTTATTGCATGAACGCTCTGGAACCTCGGCAGCATTCCGTGCGGCAGTTGCCCGCGAAATTGAACATTTTATTTCTGAATTGGCTCATTATACCGAAGCCAAAGCGGGTCGAACCCCCTTGCTAGCCCGTGCACAGGCTGAAGCGTTAGTGACACTGGTGTTTAATGCTGGCGCTTCCGCATTAGATATGAAACGGGCTGACCGCAAAATTCTTGCCGATCAATTAGTCATGCAATTGCGCATGGTCGCCAAAGGCGCCGAGGCTTTGCAGCATAAGGTTGAACACCGCTAATCTGAGTGAGATGCAGATTTACTAAAATAATGGAGCCTAAGGCTCCATTATTTTTAGCGAATTTACGTTGAAGTGTTATGCAGTCGAGCTCAGTTTATCTGAAGTGATTAACGACGCTCGAGTAGTACACCCGTTTCCATGTGATCTGTATAAGGGAACTGATCAAACAAGGCAAAGCGGGTCACCTTATGGGTTTCGTTCAGTTGTTGCAGGTTATCTTTTAAGGTTTCTGGGTTGCAGGATATATACAAAATCCGCTCATAACCTTGGACTAGCGCCAGCGTATCAGGATCAATCCCCGCGCGTGGTGGGTCGACAAAAATGGTGTTGCAAACATAGCTGTCAAGATCGATACCTTCTAAACGTCTAAAGCTGCGTTTCTTCGCCATGGCATCGCTAAAGTCTTCGGCTGACATACGAATAATCTGCAGATTATCAATACCATTCACTTCGATATTGTATTGCGCCGCATCGACTGAAGGCTTAGCGAGTTCGGTGGCCAATACGCGATTAAAGTTTTGCGCCAGTGCGATAGAGAAGTTGCCATTACCACAGTAGAGCTCGAGTAAATTCCCCTTACTGTTTTGAGTCGCATCGATAGCCCACTCCAACATTTTTACGGAAACTTTGGCATTGGGTTGAGTAAAGCTGTTCTCGATTTGCTTATATAAGAAGGTGTTATCATTTACTTGTAATGACTCAACCACAAAGTCTTTATCTAAATCGATTTTTTGCTTACGGGCACGGCCGATGATGTTGACGTTAAACTGGCTACTTAACTTGGCTTTCAGTGCAGCCGCATCGGCGCGCCATTGGTCATCAAGCTGCCTGTGATAAAGCAAAGACACTAAAATCTCGCCGCTTAAAGTCGACAAAAAATCCACTTGGAACAATTTGTGCCTTAGACTCGGATTCGGTTTCAGCTCGGCGATTAAGGCCGACATCATTTGATTGATGAGTACGCTAGCTGGTAAGTATTGATCGCAACGTACTTTCTCATTCAATACTTTATCGAACATGTAATAGTATAAGTCGTCACCATCATGCCACATGCGGAATTCGGCGCGCATACGGTAGTTAGCTGGCTCTGAGGCAAAAACTTCAACACTCGGTGTTTCAAATTGGGCAAAGGCTTGTTCTAGCTTGATACGCTTGTGTTCTAACTGCGCATCATAAGTCTGAGGGTCCATTGCTGCTAAGTTCATTGTTTGATTCACCGTTGCTGTAAATTGGGGCGCAAATATTATACTAGGTGACACGAATGTCCAGTATCTTGCTTTTGCTGTTTTCGCAAAGCTATGGGAAAATCCGCGCACTTGAATGTGGTTCTATGGTATTTGGCTGGATTCCGCCAGTAAAGCAGCCATCGAATCGTTAATGCGTCCAATCTATATAGTTTATTTATATATCCGAAACTGGAGATTCGCTTGTCGCGACCTATATTAGTGTTTGATTCTGGGATTGGTGGCCTATCTGTTCTGGCTGAAATCCGTAAGAGTTTACCCCATAGCGACTATTGCTATCTTTTCGACAACGCTAGGTTGCCCTATGGAGAGTTGGAAGAGCAGGTATTAATTTCTGGCTGTGTCGAATTAGTATGCGATCTCGTGGCTCGTACCAATGCAATGATAGTGGTCGTTGCCTGCAATACCGCAAGTACTGTTGTGTTACCGGCATTACGTGCACATCTTACTGTCCCTGTCGTAGGTGTTGTCCCCGCCATTAAACCCGCCGCTCTAATGTCTAAGAGTAAACGTATTGGACTCTTGGCTACACCTGGCACAGTTAAGCGTCATTATACCCATGAACTCATCAGCCAATTTGCTGATGATTGCCATGTCGAACTCTTTGGTTGTTCTGAATTAGTGATGATGGCAGAACAAAAAGTGGCGACTGGAATGTTGGATATGCATAGATTGGCACAGTTACTGGCACCAGTCGTTGCCGCACAATTGGATGTTCTCGTACTAGGTTGCACTCATTTCCCTATGATCAAAGCTGAATTACAACAAGTGCTCGGTGCGGGCGTAAAACTAATGGATTCTGGCGCTGCTATTGCTAAGCGAGTTGTCACTCTTTTAACGCAACAGAATCTTATTTTGGAAGAGCACAGAGTAACAGATGAGAGAGAAGCAGTAAGGGAGTCAGTGATGCAAGCTTTCTATACTAAGATGGGAATCAGCGAAGGGTTAACAACAACATTAATTGATTGTGGCTTTTCAACTATCGAACGAATCACCACAACCAACTAAATTACAAAATAAAGCAAAACAGTTTAAGCGGTAATGCTACTCGTCTGTCCCTGTACGGTCGGCAGCTTCCGAATCTTGTGTTTTTGCTTCTCTTACTTTTAAGGTTCTTTCTTGGAAACTATAGTCATTCAGTTTAACCATGGCTTTCTGAGCGCCTGATTCTGACATCTCCACAAAACCAAAACCTTTACGACGACCCGTTTTACGATCTCTGACTAAACGTACAGAGTTTACTGGGCCAAATTCGCCAAATAGTACTTTTACTTCACCCTCATGAACACGATAAGGCAGGTTACCTACATATAAGGTCATTGTAGGGCCAACATATTGTTCTTCTGAAGCATGAGATGATGAAGTCTCTGGAACAAATTTAAAAATAAGACTTGCAATGATAGCGCCAGCGACAAAAGCAATAGCTGATAATGGCGTTGCGAACTGAGATAGTGCTACTGCGCCAATAATGGCGACAATCAAGACAATAAGAAATGACTTTTGCATAAGAATGCTCTCTGATGAATGGGAAATTGATAAATAACTGTTAACAGCAAGTATATGGTAATGAATTATTTACTTTTACACTAGACCATTGCTGAAATATTGAGCGTGAATTATCAATTATTAGATAAAAAACCTTACTTATCTCCGATAAATAGAGCTTATAAGCTAAAAAATGGACATAACGTTTAAAATATCGACGTGCGATTCAATGATCGATAAAAAGCCCTTGCGGACTTTCTCAATCTCCCTATAATGCGCATCCACTGACACGGCAGACAGCGTAACGCAAGTTAAGCAAAGAAAGCCAAGCAGTTCATCGGTTAGCAAGCTAAACGATGAGTGTTGAGAAAGTTGAAAAAACTACTTGACGCACTAACGGGAATGCGTAAAATACGCAGCCCTGACCCGCTGAAAACTCAGTGTGTGGTCAACGCTCTTTAACAATTTATCAAGCAAATCTGTGTGGACACTCACAGGTGTTGAGTTAATCGAAACTGCTTAACCTTCGGGTTGGCAGTCAAAAATTTAAATCAATGTAACAATGAGTGTTCATAGTAATATGTACAGTTTGTTTCTTTAGTTAGAAACAAAAAATCAGAATTCATTGAGCCGCTGAAGTCGCAAGACGGAAGCAACAAAACTTTAATTGAAGAGTTTGATCATGGCTCAGATTGAACGCTGGCGGCAGGNCGCATTAAACGTTTTGTAATTAATCACATGACAGACTCATGCAATTAAATACTATCAGCTTTCCAAATTGTTAAAGAGCGGGCTTAAAAAAGCCAAAGATAATTTTTAAGTTTATCTTTGGCATCTCTATCCATAGTGCATATGCCTTATTACTTTGCAATAAAGTCAGAATAAGGTGTAAATGGTGGAGCTATGCGGGATCGAACCGCAGACCTCCTGCGTGCAAGGCAGGCGCTCTCCCAGCTGAGCTATAGCCCCATTTACATGCAGTGCGAGTAAGTAAGATGTTCCAAACCTCTAAAAGGATTGGTTTGCCAAATCGAGTTATCCGCGGCAAATTAACGCGACGTTTAGTTCACTAAACGAGTGTTAATTTAACAAAGGATAACGAAGATTTGGTGGGTCAGAGTGGACTTGAACCACCGACCTCACCCTTATCAGGGGTGCGCTCTAACCAGCTGAGCTACAGACCCATCTTTTACTCTTTCTTCTATCAAGCAAATCTGTGTGAACACTCAAAAGGTACACGGATGTACCGAATGTCGAAAATGCAGGAGCATTTTTCGACCAAACATTAAGTTAGTCGTATAGGTAAGGAGGTGATCCAGCCCCAGGTTCCCCTAGGGCTACCTTGTTACGACTTCACCCCAGTCATGAACCACAAAGTGGTGAGCGCCCCCCCGAAGGTTAAGCTACCCACTTCTTTTGCAGCCCACTCCCATGGTGTGACGGGCGGTGTGTACAAGGCCCGGGAACGTATTCACCGTGGCATTCTGATCCACGATTACTAGCGATTCCGACTTCATGGAGTCGAGTTGCAGACTCCAATCCGGACTACGACGAGCTTTGTGAGATTAGCTCCACCTCGCGGCTTTGCAACCCTCTGTACTCGCCATTGTAGCACGTGTGTAGCCCTACTCGTAAGGGCCATGATGACTTGACGTCGTCCCCACCTTCCTCCGGTTTATCACCGGCAGTCTCCCTAGAGTTCCCACCATTACGTGCTGGCAAATAAGGATAGGGGTTGCGCTCGTTGCGGGACTTAACCCAACATTTCACAACACGAGCTGACGACAGCCATGCAGCACCTGTCTCACGGTTCCCGAAGGCACTAAGCTATCTCTAGCGAATTCCGTGGATGTCAAGAGTAGGTAAGGTTCTTCGCGTTGCATCGAATTAAACCACATGCTCCACCGCTTGTGCGGGCCCCCGTCAATTCATTTGAGTTTTAACCTTGCGGCCGTACTCCCCAGGCGGTCTACTTAATGCGTTAGCTTGAGAGCCCAGTGTTCAAGACACCAAACTCCGAGTAGACATCGTTTACGGCGTGGACTACCAGGGTATCTAATCCTGTTTGCTCCCCACGCTTTCGTGCATGAGCGTCAGTCTTTGTCCAGGAGGCCGCCTTCGCCACCGGTATTCCTCCAGATCTCTACGCATTTCACCGCTACACCTGGAATTCTACCCCCCTCTACAAGACTCTAGTTCGCCAGTTCGAAATGCTATTCCTAGGTTGAGCCCAGGGCTTTCACATCTCGCTTAACAAACCGCCTGCGCACGCTTTACGCCCAGTAATTCCGATTAACGCTCGGACCCTCCGTATTACCGCGGCTGCTGGCACGGAGTTAGCCGGTCCTTCTTCTGTAGGTAACGTCACANTGTAGTGGTCAAGTAAAATTGGCCACGGTTTTAGAGTCATTCCAATATAAACGTTCTGACTCATTTGGCGTTAACCCACCATTATATTGATGGGGTCTGGTCTCACTGTAATATCCAGTGATGTAATTTGTGATCTCTTTATCTGCTTCTGTAAAATTCCCATAACCACTGGCAGGTATCCACTCAGATTTCAAACTTCTAAAGAAACGCTCCATTGGTGCGTTATCCCAACAATTCCCGCGGCGACTCATACTTTGCTCAATCTGAAGACGCCATATTAATTGTCTGAATTTCAAGCTTGTGTAATGCGAACCTTGATCGCTGTGATATATCACATTCTCAGGCTTACCCCTTAACTCAAATGCCATTTTCAAAGCTTTACAGGTCAGCGCACTATCTGGTGATAATGACAAAGCCCATCCAACAGGTTTGCGGGAAAATAAGTCTAAAACAACGGCTAGATAGGCCCAGCGATTACCGACCCAAACATACGTCACGTCGCCACACCACACTTGATCTGGTTGAGTTACTGCAAACTGTCGATTAAGCGTATTGGGGATTGCAACATGCTCTTGTGTCGCTTTCCTATAAGAATGCTTAGGCTGCTGACAGCTTAATAACCCAAGTTTTTTCATTAGATTACGGGCTCGATAACGACTGAGACCAATCCCTTTGTTAGTCACTAATTGCGCTATCGTTCGCGCACCGGCAGAGCCATGACTAATACGATGTGCGGCCTTCACTTCACTGCATAAAATAGTAAAGTCTGTATCAATATGTTCTTTTCTTTTTAGCCAATACTTATAGCTACTTCGATGCACTTTGAATGCATTACAAATTGTGAGAATAGAGTGGCTCTGCTTGAGTGCGCTGATTAGCGTAAATTGTTCATCGAGTCTGACATCAAGAGAGCGGTAGCCTTTTTTAGGATAAGATTGTGCTCCTCAAGACGAGCTATTTGCTTCTTCAGCTCACGGATTTCAATTTGTTCAGGGGTAATCGGAGATGCTTTTGGTGTGCCACCCTGGCGTTCTAGTTTTAACTGTCTCACCCATTTATCCATAGTGGACTTACCTACGTTCATCGCCTTTGCAGCTTCGATGATGCTATGGTTTTTATCGAGGACTAATTGGGCTGCTTCAAGTTTGAATTCAGCACTAAATGTTTTTCTGGTTGTCGATCTCATGTTTTCACCTAAAGTCATCTACGAGGTAATAATATCACCTCTATTTAGGTGGCCAAAATTAGTGTGCCACTACAGAAGGAGCCGCTTTCGCTCAATACTAAAACCTCTTTTCATATTACATGGAAAGAGGTTTTTTATTTTTTGTAGCTCAAGGCGTCCCCATTTTTCTAAGCCATATTTCACTTGTAAAATCTGCATCTGTTACCGTAAATAAAATGTTACCGTCTTGATTCGTAATGTTGTTGCTCATTTATACCCGATAGAATATTGACTTTAAACACTCCCATTAATATCTCAATTTACTTCCATTCTTATCTGCTTCATAAATATCGTAAGTTATCGCTTATAAATTTGTGGCTTTCAAACATTACCATTAATGAATTTAGTCATAGTGTAGTGGCATAGTGTGAAAAGTGTTGTAAGTTATTTGTGATATTATAGGGTGCTTAGAGTATTGAATAAGAAGGCAAGTATGCACAATGTAGAAGAGTTTGGGGCAATTGTCAGTAAAGCTCTAGATAGTTACAAATCCGATTTTATGGAACTTGTTAGGGAATATGCGATTTCTTGTAAAAATCAAGGTGAGGCATATTGCGATTTTTTTGTCGACATCGCCTCTATGATGAATGGCGCATGGCTTTTAACTGCAGTATGTGAATTTGAGTATGTTTATGAATTTAAAGCCTTTAATTGGTATTGGTTATTGAATGTTGATATAGACAATATGCCAGAAGATGATTTGTTCTCCCTACAAAATAAGCTATATGAAATCGGTTATATTTGGTTGGTGGAGCAATTAATTTCCTCTAAAAAAGAAATAAAATGTATCGAAATTAGGTTGTTTCATAATGGCAGCAATGAATACCAATCTTTGGCATAATTAGCTTCTAACAGAGCTAAACGACATCAGTCACTGGGCTCATTGGATAGAATTTTTTGTGTGTGGTTATGTCATACCGTTGGTAGTATTTACCTCTAGGGCAAGTATGAAGAACTTTATTAGCAAAGATCTAGATATTGAAGAGTTTAAAAAAAGATTCGATAACATCAGAGAAAGTTTTATAAATTCTCTAAAAACAGCAAGTAAAGGTTATCGAAATGTAAGGTTCTTCGCTTGTGATGAAAGTGGAGTCCCCATTAAATGGGTATGGGATGATGAAACGTTCACACATAACTGGGAAGAGGGCACTCTTGAAGACGCTATTCAGTTTGCCCGTCACATGATAAATAGTGGAATGTATTTTGCGTTTATGGGTTGTTTGTCTGGTTCCTGTGATCTTGATATTTGGCTGACCACTTTTGAAAACCCCATAAAGAAACCTACATGGCCAAGTGGTAAAGAACCCAAATTTGAGATTATCCATGAAGTGTTAACTCGTTAGGGCTTTGTTTACCGATCTAAATTAGGAAACAAAGCCTCGTTATGACTGCATATTTTATCTCAAAGTAAGAGCATTCACCTGTAAATACGTGATTTTAGCGCGCAACTGCTGTAGCCTCGTGGAAATTTATTGTTTCTTATTTTGATCTTTTAGGATGCAGGTCTTGAGCTTTGCCATCTAAGGTTGTTCGTTAATTTCCCAGTGATTTTTTGCTGAGCCAATCACTCGTCAGCAAAGCGTTCACTCATTAGAGAGGGTGTCATGTGAATGCACTTCAAAACCCAATTAGGCAGTTCAATGTCGTCAAACTAGCTGTACTGGCATTACTAAGCTTTTTGGCCGGTTGTTCTTCAATGCAGACGGGTGAGAATGGAAACTGGGTGGGATTCACGGAAGCTGGTCAGGCTTCATTTTATGGGGATAAACATCAGAATAAGCAGACGGCCAGCGGTGAACTTTACAAACATAAATTAAAGACAGCAGCGCATAAAAAGTTACCCTTTGGCTCGAGTGTTAAGGTCACCAATGTCGATAATGGCAAAAGTGTGATTGTGAAAATTAATGATAGAGGGCCTTTCGTGCGTGGCCGCATTATTGATCTGTCTAAATCGGCGTTCAGTAGCATAGGCAACACTTCCTCTGGTTTGATTGACGTGAAAATAGAAGTGATTAAGTAGCGGCTATTTTGAAAACGGCTATCTTGAACACGGCCATATCGAAAAGGTCGTTTTGAAAGCTGCATCTTAAAAATGAGCAGTTTGAAAGCACTCTCTTCAAAACACGGCTTCGACGTAATCTAATGATTGAATGCACTAATAATTGAGCACATAAAATTGAGTCGACGCTTTTAAATAAAATCTCAAAGCAGACAATTTGTTAAGCCGATATTTGGGCTTTACGGCATTTGGTGAGAGACTAGCGGCAGACTTGGATAACAGTAAAAGGACCCGCTATGGAATACCCACTTGTTAGTACGCAGTGGCTCGAAGCACACCTCACCGATCCCCATTTAGTCTTGCTCGATGCCAGTATGGAAACCGTTATTGGTAAAGAACCCTTAGTTTACGATGAGCCTATTTGCATTCCGCGCTCACGTCGATTCGACTTGGAAAATGTGTTTTGCGATAAGACTTCAACCCAAATTCATGCCTTGCCGACGTTTGAGCAATTCAGCCAAGGGATAGCCCAACTTGGGATTGAGGTCGACAGTGTTATTGTTATCTATGATAACCAAGGCATTTATTCATCTCCACGGGCGTGGTGGACCTTTAAAGTCATGGGCTTTAATCGAGTCTATGTACTTGATGGTGGCTTGCCTCAGTGGATTGAAGAAGACCGCATTACCTCATCGCGTTATCAAGCCGAAGGCGTCGATTATGGCCCGACGGATATTGATACTTTTGCGGATGTGCTGCAATACCACCCCGAGCGGGTGATGGATGCTGAGGCCGTGTTATCACGTATTGAAGATGCCGGAACGGCGATTGTCGATGCCCGTGGTGCGCCACGCTTTTTAGGGAAAGTGAGTGAGCCGCGTCCCGGTGTGCGCTCTGGGCATATTCCTTGCTCGGTTAATTTACCCTTCGCTCAAGTGCTCGATGGTAATAAAATCAAAACGGTCAGTGAGCTACAGTCTATTTATCAAGGGCTAGCAGCGGATAAATCCGCAAGGATATTCAGCTGTGGTTCTGGGATTACGGCGTGTATTTTGATCTTAGCTTCGGTTGCAGCGGGGCATAAAAATCCTATCCTCTATGACGGTTCATGGGCGGATTGGGGCAGCCGTAACGATCTGCCGATAGAGTGTTAATTGAGTATCACCATTGAAATTAGTGCTGTAGATTAATTAAGTTAGCGTGGTTTTGTTGAACATCATGTGACTTTTACGTCGTTTGGCGAAATGCCAAGGAGAAACCTTTGATAGCGAGATTGATCGATAAGTTGGTATTTGGATTTATTTTAGTGATTGCCTTACAGTTACCACAACTGGCTGATCATTATCAGCAATTTTTATCAGGCCTTTATGAATCGACTCGATGGCAGGTAGAAGGTTACGAGGCAACGGCTAAGGAATATCATTACGCCGATGTTGATGCCATGATTGCCAGCCACCAGCAAAATGAGGAGCCAAGTGTGCGTGCCGACGCTGAGCAAAAGGTACAGACACTGGCGCTTTATAAAGCGTTAACACAGGGCGTGGCGATCTTTAATACGGGCAATTTGTTTGAGAAAACTGCCTATATGTTTAACCCTGTTCGCTTTGATTATCTTGAGAAAACCATCAGTAACTTTAAGCCAGGGATACCTTTAACTTCTAGTGGTATTGGCTTTGGCGTCTTGGTGGCTTTAGTCGTGCATTATCTTGGGTCTATCCCTTTTATCCTGTGGGCAAGGCGTAACAAGCGACTTAAAACAAGTCCTTAAATCTGTGATACAGCATGCCTGCAGCGAGCATAGGTGAGCGGAACGTCGGGCCGCCGGGGAAGGTGATGTGTTTGATTTTAGCAAACACATCGAAATGTCCCGCCTGTTGGCAAATGGCCTCGGCAAGCAGTTTTGCCGCCATGTGAGTGGCATTCACGCCGTGTCCCGCATAGGCTTGGGCGTAAAAAATATTATTTGCATCGGGAAGGCGACCAATTTGTGGCATACGGTTAGCACCGATACCTATCATGCCACCCCATTCATAATCGATACGCACGCCTTTTAACTGCGGGAACACCTTCTCAAGATTCGGTCTCAGTGCCGCTTCAATATCCTTGGGATCTTTACCCGAATAGGTACAAAGGCCGCCAAATAGCAAACGACGATCTGCCGATAAGTGAAAGTAATCTAGGGCAATTCGCATATCTGCGAAGGCCATGTTTTGCGGGATAATACTCGCGCATTGGGCCTCAGTTAAGGGCTCTGTTGCCAATAAATAACTGCCTGCAGGTAATACTTTCCCCCCTACAAAGCTATTAAGTTTGTGGCCAATATAGGCATTGCCCGCCAGCACTAAGTATTGGCATGTGACTTCGCCCTTAGCGGTAATGACCTTAGGTTTGGCGCCTTGAATGATTTTTTCAGCAGCGCTGTACTCAAACAACCTAGCGCCGAGATTGCGGGCGACGCGAGCTTCACCGAGGGCAAGATTAAGTGGGTGTAGATGACCGCTACCCATATCAACTAGCGCGCCTTGATAAAAGTCTGAGCCTATGACTTCACCTAATTGCGCCTTAGTTAACAGCTTGATTTCTTGCTGATAACCTATGGCTTTGAGTGCGCTAAATTCTTCTTCAAGCTCATCCATGTGACGAGGTTTAACCGCTAAGTCGCAGTAACCCATTTGCAGATCGCAGTCGATACTGTGTTCTTGTATGCGATTTCGCACTATCTCGACGGCTTCAAAGCCCATCTGTTGAATTGCTTGAACACCTTCAATGCCGATTTCACTTTGAAATTGTGCAGGGTCATGGCCTATGCCGCGAATGAGTTCGCCGCCATTACGCCCCGATGCGCCCCAGCCAATTCGCCTCGCTTCTAACAGCACGACACTCATACCGCGCTGCGCGAGTTCTATGGCGGTATTGATACCGCTAAAGCCGCCGCCCACGATACAGACATCGGCATTGATATTGCCTTCGAGTTGTGGGTAAGCGTAAATTTCTTTAGCAGTATCAACATAATAAGAGTGTGGATACTGTTCACTGTGCACTGGAGGTTTGCTTGCCATTATGGCTCCCCAAAATTGTTTTTATTGTAAATTGGACTTGTCTCAGTATACTCATCACACTTTTAACATGACGCAAAAAAGTGTTCGTTTTATTTAACACGCTTTTTATGTAGAATACAATGAAAGCAGTAAAACACGCGCTTTTTGGGCGAAAATGTGTTCTGGATGGTGTTTATCCTGAACAACCTGTTCGTCATCTATCGGGATTGACCCGAGCCTTTAGGGGGATGTGAAATTTGGATATTGGAGCCAGCCTCAAAACTGTTCGAAAAATGAAAGGCTTATCTCAACGAGAATTAGCCAAACGTGCTGGTGTGACTAACAGTACGATTTCAATGATCGAGAAAAACAGTGTTAGCCCGTCAGTCAGCTCTTTAAAAAAAGTGCTGTCGGGTATCCCGATGTCTTTAGTGGACTTTTTCTCCATTGAAGCCTCAACGGATAGTGAGCAAAAGGTCGTCTATCGATCCAATGAATTACTGAATATCGGTACTGGGCCACTTGAATTTAAACTGATTGGCCGTGATTACCCGAACCGTGCAATGTCAGTGATGAATGAGATTTACCCACCCGGTTCAGATACGGGTGAAGAGATGCTAAAGCACGAAGGTGAAGAGGCCGCTATGGTGATAGAAGGTAAATTCGAACTCACTGTTGGGGATGAAGTGTATATTTTGGAAGCGGGTGACAGTTATTATTTTAACAGTGAATTACCCCATAGATTCCGCAATCCCTTCGATGAACCTTGTCGCCTTGTGAGTGCGACTACGCCTGCAAACTTCTAATTAAGTCATTAACTTACCCTATTATTCAACATATTAGGCCACTTATTAGCTAAAAGTGAGTGGCGTAATACTGTTATTCAACATTCCTGCGTATTTATACCAATCACATTAAATATCTAATCAGTTCAGAGCCTCACAGGCATTTCAATCCAAGGCGCATTGACGCAGAAATGGTCATTCCCTTTTAAGTCAATGCAACACGGGAGTGGGATGCCTGTGAGGCTCCCGAAGGGCGGCTGATGTTTACTACATGGCAACGCACTTTATACTGCGTTTAAGGCTTTCGACAGAGCACCACTATGCCTTAAGCCTTCGCCTTGTCTAAAGCGCGTTGAACTCCCGCTGAATGAACAGATATTTAATACGATTGGTATTACCTACTTTCTAACCCTGTCATATTGGTTATATATCCTCTTCTTTGTGTAAATAATATTGGTTCAAATTTGGTTCGAATACGGTTTAATTTACCCTGTAAAAAGTGAGCTTTATGCTGGTGTAACCGCTGGTTTATATACATGAATTAGCGAGAAATGGGGTAAATATACATTTAACTACATGTTATCTATGCTTATTAAGAATAAGTGGATTAAATAACCTTTAACAAGTGTTTAACCTCTTGCCTAGTGCTAAATTTCGGTGTACTGTGTGAAAAAATGAACATTTAAAGGCAAAGTGTTCGTTATGCTAGTAAAATCTATTCTAAAGGTGAGATATGTCAGCCGATTTACCCCTCATAGGTGTTATTGCATGCAATCAACAATTGGGATCACACCCCTTTAATATTGTTGGTGAAAAATACCTTTTAGGCGTAGTTAATGGCGCTAAAGGCTGGCCGTTAGTGATCCCATCTTTAGGTGGCGATTTACCGATAGACGCTATTTTAGAGCGTCTTGATGGTATTTTGTTTACTGGCTCTCCTTCTAATGTAGAACCCCATCTTTATGCAGGCCAGCCGAGTGAGCTTGGTACACACCATGATCCTAAACGTGACGCGACAACTTTGCCGCTGATCCACGCTGCTATTGCTGCTGGGGTACCTGTATTAGGTATTTGTCGCGGTTTTCAAGAAATGAATGTGGCTTTTGGTGGCAGTTTGCATCAGAAGCTCCATGAGGTGGGTGGCTTTATTGAACATCGAGAAGATAAAACCGCATCCTTAGATGTGCAGTATGGGGCTTCTCACAGTATTACTGTTGAGCCCGGGGGGCTTATTTACGAGGCCTGGGGCCGTAACTCTGCAGAGATTAACTCTGTACATACTCAAGGCGTGGAGCGCCTGGGTGTTGGGTTGCGGCCAGAAGCTTATGCTCCAGATGGGTTAGTGGAGGCTTTCTCCGTAATTGGTACTAAAGAATTTGCCCTCGGTGTGCAATGGCATCCAGAGTGGAAGGTGAGCGAGAATCCGTTTTACCTCTCCATTTTCAATGCCTTCGGTGATGCATGCCGACGTAGGGCTACAACTCGAGTGAAATAATAATGAATAAGCTAATCGCTTTTTTAAAAGAACGAAAAATCACAGAAGTCGAATGTGTTATCAGTGACATGACTGGCATCGCCCGCGGCAAGATTGCTCCAGTCGATAAGTTTCTCGATGAAAAAGGCATGCGTTTGCCCGAAAGTGTGTTGTTGCAAACTGTGACCGGTGATTTTGTCGACGAAGAGATTTACTACAGTTTGCTCGATCCCGCCGACATCGATTTTGTTTGTGTACCCGATGAAAATGCCGTCTTTATGTTGCCTTGGACCATCGAAGCCACGGCACAGGTTATCCACGATTGCTACGACAGAATGGGTAATCCGATTGAGCTGTCACCACGTAACGTGTTGAAAAAAGTCTTGTCTCTCTATGACGAACAGGGCTGGGAACCTGTTATCGCTCCCGAAATGGAGTTCTATTTGACTCGTCGTAGTGACGACCACGATTTACCCTTAAAGCCTCCAATTGGTCGTTCAGGTCGCCCCGAAGCGGGTCGCCAGTCATTCTCTATTGATGCTGCCAACGAATACGATCCTATGTTTGAAGACATGTACGATTGGTGTGAGCTTCAAGGTTTAGATATCGATACTTTAATCCATGAAGATGGTCCCGCACAGATGGAGATTAACTTCAGTCATGGCAACGCATTATCTTTAGCTGATCAAGTGTTTATCTTTAAGCGCACTTTACGGGAAGCCGCGCTGAAGCACGATGTTTGCGCCACTTTTATGGCAAAACCCGTGACGGATGAGCCTGGCAGTGCGATGCATATTCATCAAAGCGTGATCAATAAAGAGACGGGCAAGAATATTTTCACCAATGAAGATGGTACTAAGAGCAAGCTATTCTTGGGATATATTGCAGGCCTACAAAAATTCATTCCTGAGTTGCTGCCACTGATGGCGCCAAATGCGAACTCGTTTCGTCGTTTCCTCCCCGGCACTTCGGCACCTGTAAACTTAGAATGGGGCGATGAAAACCGTACCTGTGGTTTACGCATTCCAGAATCTTCACCACAAAACCGTCGCATTGAAAACCGCATTCCCGGCGCCGATGCTAACTGTTATTTGGCGATTGCCGCGAGCTTGTTGTGTGGCTATATCGGCATGGTTGAGTCGCTAAAACCTTCGACTCCTGTGCAAGGTAAAGCCAATGAAAGCCGTAGCAATAATACCCATTGTTTACCGCTGACATTAGAGGAAGCATTAGCGGCGATGGAAGAAAGTGATGCCTGTAAGCAATATTTAGGCGAATCCTTCACCACTGGATTTGTTGCGGTAAAACAGGCTGAACTTGAAAACTTCCGCCGTGTTGTCAGCTCATGGGAACGTGAATTCCTATTACTCACTGTGTAATGTTTTGGATTGATTGCACTGACCGTGTTGCCGCGTTAACCCAAGGAATAAGGGGTTAACGTTGGCCATAACGATACTGATGCGTGCACTGTTTTAGTGAGGTTGCACTTAACTGGTGCAACTCGCTTGTTAAATAATATGATGGTTTTTAATGGTTTGTCCGTTAAAGTGAATATTCAATTCCATCGCTTGTCTGCTAGGGAAATAAAATAGGTTTAACAATTTTAGGTTGTTCGCTTACTAGCGTTACTAACTAATTGTTAGTCATATTTAAAATGTGTTTATCTAAGTGTTTTTTTGCGATTGCTTAGGGACTTGAGGCATTTGCCTTAATGTTGCAAAATGTACAAGCAGTGTCATATTTAGTCTGTTTTTTTGAGTGTTAATGCAATGCCGATGCCTCGAAAATTTGGCACGAAACCTGATACTTAACAAATTGCAGCAAGATATAAAGTAGGCATGGTTATCATGCCGTAGAGACTGCCGATGCGGTTTTTAAGGTGTAGCATTGGTCGAAAATAACAACAATATCCGGGCAGCCCGGTGACACAATGTCAGAATTTGCTTAAGCAGTTCTGCTACCCGAGAAAGGAGAAAGCATGAAGCTATTTAATAAGATGACCACATTAGCGCTGGTGACTGCGAGCGTATTTGCGAGCGCAGTGGCCCAAGCGGAAGAAGTGGTTCGCGTGTATAACTGGTCAGATTATATCGCGGAAGATACCTTAGAAAACTTCAAGAAAGAAACGAGCATTAGGGTAATTTACGATGTATTTGATAGTAACGAAGTGCTTGAGGCTAAATTACTGTCTGGTCGTAGTGGCTACGATATCGTTGTACCTTCTAACCACTTTCTCGCTAAGCAAATCAAAGCGGGTGCTTTCAAACCTTTAGACCGTGCTAAGTTACCTAATTTTAAAAATTTAAATCCAGCCCTGATGAAGTTGCTTGAAAAAGCCGATCCGGGTAACCAATATGCCGTGCCTTATTTATGGGGAACCAATGGCATTGGTTACAACATAGATAAAGTGAAAGCCGCTGTGGGGGAAGATGCGCCATTTAACTCAATGGAACTGATCTTCAATCCTAAATACGCTGAAAAAATTTCTAAGTGTGGCTTTGCTATGTTGGACTCTGCCGACGACATGGTGCCACAGGCGATGATTTATTTAGGCTTAGATCCTAACAGCACTAAGGCTGAAGACTATGAAAAAGCGGGTGAGTTACTGGAAAAAATTCGTCCTTATGTGACGTATTTCCATTCTTCACGTTATATTTCTGACTTAGCAAACGGTGACATCTGTGTCGCTTACGGTTTCTCCGGTGACGTATTCCAAGCGAAGGCCCGTGCTGAAGAAGCAAAAAATGGCAATAAGATCGGCTACTCTATTCCAAAAGAAGGTGCCAATCTGTGGTTCGATATGTTAGCTATCCCTGCTGATTCAACGAACGTCGATAATGCACTGACGCTGATTAACTATTTCCTTCGTCCAGAAGTCATAGCCCCTATCTCTAACTATGTGGCCTATGCTAACCCCAACGATCCCGCTCAACCTCTGGTTGATGAGGCTATCCGTACCGATCCTGCGATCTATCCACCACAAGAAGTGTTAGACAAACTTTATATCGGTGAAATTCGTCCTTTGAAAATTCAGCGCGTATTAACCCGTGTTTGGACCAAAGTGAAGTCAGGACAATAGTCGATAGGGGGCAAGCCTAGCTTGCCCCCAGCTTGGCAAACTTCTATGTCCAATCCTATGCATAGTTAATCCACGTATAGGATTTGACACAGTTTGTTTAACCACTTTTCATTCATTAATCGTGTTGAACCTAGAGTTTGAGCGTATCTACGCCTCATTTTCGGGTGGAGAAGTACTATGGCAATCACCTCGAGCGTCACCAATAAACCGACAACAAAGACGCAAGAAAAAGTACTGCTCAAGATTGAGCGGGTAAGCAAATTATTCGATGACGTGCGGGCTGTCGACGATGTGTCATTAACTATCAATAAAGGCGAAATTTTTGCCTTACTTGGCGGGTCTGGCTCGGGTAAGTCAACACTACTGCGCATGTTGGCGGGTTTTGAAAAGCCCACCTCTGGCCGTATTTTCCTTGATGGGGAAGATATCACTGATTTACCGCCATACGAACGTCCCATCAATATGATGTTTCAATCCTATGCTTTGTTTCCCCACATGACAGTGGCACAAAACATTGCATTTGGTTTGAAGCAAGACAAGCTGCCTAAAGCCGAAATTGAACAGCGTGTGCAAGATATGCTGAAACTCGTGCATATGGAGCAATACGGTAAGCGTAAACCGCATCAGTTATCCGGTGGTCAGCGCCAGCGTGTTGCACTGGCCCGTTCATTGGCGAAACGACCTAAATTATTACTGCTCGATGAGCCTATGGGCGCATTGGACAAAAAACTGCGTACCCAAATGCAGCTAGAAGTGGTTGAAATCCTTGAGCGTGTCGGTGTGACCTGCGTGATGGTGACCCACGATCAGGAAGAAGCCATGACAATGGCTGGTCGAATTTCGATCATGAGTGATGGCTGGATTGCTCAAACTGGCTCGCCAATGGATATTTACGAAAGCCCGAACAGTCGTATGATTGCCGAGTTTATCGGTACTGTGAATTTGTTTGGTGGCGCGATTGAAGTGGATGAAGTCGACCATCTGATCATTAAGTCCAATGATTTGGCCCAACCTTTCTATGTCGGTTATGGCGTCACGACTAACGTTGAAGATAAGAATGTTTGGTTAGCAGTGCGTCCCGAAAAGACCATTATTAGCCGTGAACAGCCTGAAGGTCAGTACAACTGGGCGAAAGGAATCGTGCATGATATCGCGTATTTAGGCGGTATTTCAGTCTACTACATTCGTTTAGAGAATGGTCAAATCGTACAGTGCAGTATGACTAACCGTGAACGCCGCGCCGATCATGCCACATGGGATGACGAAGTGTTCATTAGTTGGGAGGACACCAGTGGCGTGGTGTTGAGATCATGAAGAAACCCATTAAATTAAAGTGGCTTAAGGGCCGCTTCTGGACCATAGGTATTCCCTACGCTTGGCTGCTGCTGTTTTTTGCCTTACCGTTTGCGATTGTCCTTAAACTGAGTTTTTCGACGGCGGCGATTGCTATCCCGCCCTATGAAGCAACATTCCAATATGCTGACGATGTATTAAATATCTTCCTGCATTTGGGTAACTATTTGATGTTGCTCGATGATTCGCTATATTACATGGCTTATCTCAGCTCATTGAAAATGGCGTTAATTTCGACCTTGGGTTGCTTGATTATTGGCTACCCAATGGCCTATGCCATTGCCCGTGCCCCTGCGCGGTTGCAAACCGTGCTGCTGCTGTTAGTTATGTTGCCTTCTTGGACCTCATTTTTAATCCGTGTTTACGCTTGGATGGGGATCTTAAGTAACACTGGTATTATCAATAATTCACTGATGTGGTTGGGGATTATTTCTGAGCCGTTACAGATCCTCAATACCAATATTGCCGTGTATATCGGCATCATCTATGCGTATTTACCCTTTATGATTCTGCCCTTGTACGCCACCTTAGTGAAACTTGATATGAGTTTGATTGAAGCTGCGTCTGACTTGGGTTCAAGCCGTTTGAATACCTTCTGGAAAATCACCTTCCCGCTGTCAAAAAGTGGTGTGATTGCCGGTTCTATGTTGGTGTTTATTCCTGCCGTGGGTGAGTTTGTGATCCCTGAGCTACTCGGTGGTCCCGACTCCTTGATGATAGGTCGAGTGTTATGGCAAGAGTTTTTCAATAACCGCGACTGGCCTGTGGCTTCGTCACTGGCGATTGTGATGTTGGGTCTATTGATTATTCCGATTACTTTATTCCATCGCTATCAGGCGCGTAGTTTGGAGAAAGACCTATGAAAAAATTAAGCTTTTCTTCAGTGATGCTCTGGTTTGGCTTGTTTTTCTTGTATGCACCTATGTTAGTGCTGGTGATTTATTCCTTTAACGACTCTAAATTAGTGACAGTATGGGGCGGATTTTCACCTAAATGGTATGGCGAGTTATTTCAAGACCAACAGATTTTAGATGCTGTATGGACCAGCCTGCGGATAGCATTTTATAGCTCAACTATGGCGGTTATTATCGGTACTATGGCAGCCTTTGTGATGACACGCTTTAAGCGTTCATGGGCAAAACTGACCCTGTCGAACATGATTACTGCACCGCTGGTAATGCCTGAAGTGATTACTGGTCTGTCTTTGCTTTTACTGTTTGTGCACATGGCAGATTTGTTGGGCTGGCCCAGAGAGCGTGGCATGATGACAGTGTGGATTGCACACTCAACATTTTGTGCTGCCTATGTGGCTGTGGTGGTGTCTTCAAGATTGCGCGAGCTTGATATGTCAATCGAAGAGGCGGCAATGGACTTAGGGGCAACACCGCTCAAGACTTTCTTCTTGATCACTGTGCCTATGATTTCGCCGGCGCTGGTGGCGGGTTGGTTGTTGTCATTCAGTTTGTCCTTAGACGATTTAGTGATCGCAAGTTTTGCCTCAGGCCCTGGTGCAACGACCTTGCCTATGGTGGTGTTCTCTTCTGTACGTTTAGGGGTTTCTCCTAAGATCAATGCCTTAGCGACGCTGATCATACTGTGTGTTTCACTCATCGCTTTCCTTTCTTGGTATATGGCAAGACGGGCAGAGAAACGCGACCGTACACCAATGAACTAGTTAGCTTAATTTTGGGATGGCTTTGGTATTGCCAAAGCCATCCTTGATATTTGTCACCGCTCCCATCACCCGCTTTGCTTTGCAGGCTAGTCCTGTTACTCAAGATCACCAGAATCGAATCACTGAGCTAAAAATAATCGCGTGTTTGATATATCAAACAAAATGTAAATTATTGCGCTTTTCTGGCTAGTGTTTCGTTTTATGAAGGTGTAGGATGTGATGGCTGTTTAAAATAATGAACATTAGAATTCAAGGGAACAACATGTCTGCCATAGCTCACGCTGGATCATATTATGCGGCATCGGCCAACGATAAGGTTGAACGTCCGCGTCTACAGGAATCGATTGAAGCCGATGTTTGTGTGATTGGCGCAGGTTATACAGGTCTTTCTGCCGCGCTGCATTTATTAGAATCTGGCATGAGTGTGGTGGTGTTAGAAGCCGCTCGCATTGGCTGGGGCGCCTCGGGCCGTAATGGCGGACAAATCGTTAATAGTTATAGCCGTGACATTGATACTATTGAAAAAACAGTCGGTAAAGAACAAGGTAAACTCTTTGGCCAAATGGCCTTTGAGGGCGGGCAAATCATCCGTGATCGTATTGCTAAGTATAATATTCAATGCGATCTAAAAGATGGCGGCGTGTTTGCCGCGATGAACGAAAAACAAATGGGCCATCTACGCCATCAAAAACAACTGTGGGAAAGCCACGGCCATGTTAATCAGCTCGAACTTCTCGATGCTAAAGGTATTCGCGGTGTGGTAAATTCTGAGCGTTATGTCGGTGGTCTACTCGATAAAAGCGGTGGCCATATTCACCCGCTTAATTTAGCCCTAGGCGAAGCGCGCGCGGTTGAATCCCTCGGCGGTAAAATTTTTGAAGACTCAGCGGTGTTGAGTGTCGATGAAGGCGATAGTCCAGTTGTGCATACGGCGCAGGGCAGTGTCAAAGCTAAGTTTGTGGTCGTGGCAGGTAACGCTTATTTAGGTAAGTTAATGCCTGAGTTGCAGGCGAAATCTATGCCCTGCGGCACGCAAGTGATTACCACAGAGCCTTTGAGTGCCGATCTGGCTGCGAGCTTATTACCACAGGATTACTGCGTCGAAGATTGTAACTATCTGCTCGATTATTTCCGTCTGTCTGGCGACAAGCGGATGATTTACGGCGGTGGCGTAGTGTATGGTGCCCGCGATCCGGCGGACATTAAATCGATCATTATTCCAAACATGCTCAAAACCTTCCCACAATTAAAGGATGTGAAGATCGATTATGCGTGGACGGGTAACTTCCTACTGACGCTGTCGCGCCTGCCACAGGTCGGTCGTATCGGTAAGAACATCTATTATTCACAGGGGTGCAGTGGCCACGGTGTCACTTATACCCATCTGGCAGGCAAGTTACTTGCTGAAATGCTCAACGGCCAAGCCACGCGCTTCGATGCCTTTGCTGCATTGCCACATTATCCTTTCCCCGGCGGTCACGCACTTCGCGTCCCTTTTAGTGCTATCGGAGCTTGGTATTACACGTTAAGAGACAAACTAGGTCTTTAACATCATCACTTTTAAGAAGCTAGGTAGCTTCACAATACGAGGAAATCCTTGTGCAATTAAATGATCCGAGTTTGCTACGTCAACAGTCTTTTATTAATGGTCAATGGTGTGATGCCGTTTCTGGTGACACGCTAAAGGTGGTTAATCCTGCAACCAATGCCGTGATTGGTTACGTTCCTAATATGGGACAAGTTGAAACTGAGATGGCGATTAAGGCGGCAGAAGCGGCTTTACCTGCATGGCGCGCACTCACAGCCAAAGAGCGCGGCGCTAAGTTAAGGCGTTGGTTTGAATTACTCAATGAAAACAGTGATGACTTAGCATTGCTCATGACGACTGAGCAGGGTAAACCGCTGGCAGAAGCCAAAGGTGAAGTAACCTATGCCGCTTCGTTTATCGAGTGGTTTGCCGAAGAAGCGAAACGTATTTATGGCGATACCATTCCTGGGCATCAAGGGGATAAGCGCTTGATAGTAATTAAGCAGCCTGTCGGTGTAACCGCCGCGATTACGCCGTGGAACTTTCCTGCCGCGATGATCACCCGCAAAGCCGCTCCAGCGTTAGCTGCGGGTTGCACTATGGTGGTAAAACCTGCGCACCAAACACCCTTTACCGCATTAGCGATGGCTGAACTTGCTAAGCGTGCCGGTATTCCTGCGGGCGTATTTAGTGTGTTAACGGGTGATGCGGTGCAGATTGGTAATGAAATGTGTGCTAATCCCATAGTGCGTAAGCTGTCTTTCACTGGCTCAACCAATATCGGTATTAAATTAATGGCGCAATGTGCGCCTACCTTAAAAAAACTGTCGCTAGAGCTTGGCGGCAATGCACCATTTATCGTATTTAACGATGCCAATATCGATGCCGCTGTCGAAGGCGCCATGATAGCTAAATATCGTAATGCCGGCCAAACCTGCGTCTGCGCTAACCGCATTTATGTGCAAGACGGTGTATACGACGAGTTTGCCTTAAAACTTAGCACTGCTGTTGGCAAGCTTAAGGTCGGAGAGGGCATCAACGAGGGCATCACTACGGGTCCGTTGATCAATACTGCCGCGGTCGAGAAAGTACAGAGTCATCTTATCGACGCTATCGCTAAAGGCGCCTCTGTGATCGCGGGCGGCAAAGTTCATGATCTTGGCGGTAATTTCTTCGAGCCAACCGTGCTCACCAATGTCGATAAAAGCATGCTTGTTGCCCGCGAAGAAACCTTTGGTCCACTCGCGCCGCTGTTTAAATTCAGCGATGTCGACGATGTGATTAAACAAGCTAATGATACTGAATTTGGCCTCGCCGCCTATTTCTATGGTCGCGATATTTCATTGGTGTGGAAAGTCGCCGAAGCCTTGGAGTACGGCATGGTTGGGGTCAACACTGGCTTGATTTCGACGGAAGTCGCGCCCTTTGGTGGGATGAAATCTTCAGGGCTTGGCCGTGAAGGCTCTAAGTTCGGTATCGAAGAATATCTAGAAATCAAATACATCTGCATGTCCGTTTAATACGGTCCGATTTGGCGAGTGAGGAAGACTAAATGACAACAACCAATGATTCATTG
The DNA here is from genome assembly GCF_013283205.1 of Shewanella sp. ISTPL2. Taxonomy (NCBI): domain Bacteria; kingdom Pseudomonadati; phylum Pseudomonadota; class Gammaproteobacteria; order Alteromonadales; family Shewanellaceae; genus Shewanella; species Shewanella sp. ISTPL2. The sequence goes on from NZ_JAAPAV010000001.1 coordinate 2,544,196, forward strand.
ATGGCACGTCGCCAAGCCGCAGTTGCGGGTGGTGTCGGGCAAATTCACCCTATTTTTACCGCCCGCGCCGAAAATGCGACTGTGTGGGATGTTGAAGGTCGCGAGTTTATCGATTTTGCGGGCGGCATTGCTGTGCTTAATACCGGTCATCTTCACCCTAAAGTGAAGGCGGCGGTTGCGGCTCAGCTGGATAATTTCTCCCACACTTGTTTTATGGTGCTCGGCTACGAGAGCTATATCCAAGTATGTGAAAAGCTCAATCAACTGGTTCCTGGGGATTTTGCCAAGAAGACGGCACTATTCACTAGTGGTTCAGAAGCGGTTGAAAACGCAGTTAAAGTGGCGCGTGCCTATACCAAACGTGCTGGCGTGATTGCGTTTACGTCGGGCTACCATGGTCGTACTATTGCGGCCTTGGCATTGACCGGAAAAGTCGCGCCTTACAGTAAAGGTATGGGACTGATGTCGGCGAATGTGTTCCGCGCTGAGTTCCCGTGCGAAATGCATGGCGTGTCCGATGATGATGCTATGGCCTCGATTGAACGTATCTTTAAAAATGATGCCGAGCCGAGTGATATCGCCGCCATTATTTTAGAGCCAGTGCAGGGCGAGGGCGGTTTCTACGCTGCATCGCCCGCCTTTATGCAACGTTTACGCGCACTATGCGACCGTGAAGGCATTATGCTGATCGCCGATGAAGTGCAAACAGGCGCGGGCCGTACTGGCACTTTCTTCGCTATGGAGCAAATGGGTGTTGCTGCAGATATCACGACCTTTGCCAAATCTATCGCGGGTGGTTTTCCACTCTCAGGTATTACCGGCCGCGCTCAAGTCATGGACGCAGTGGGTCCCGGTGGTCTTGGCGGTACTTATGGTGGTAATCCGTTAGCGTGCGCTGCTGCGCTTGCTGTCATTGAAGTGTTTGAAGAAGAAAAGTTGCTAAAAAGGGCTAATGCCATTGGTGAGCGCATTAAGTCTGCCCTGAATGTAATGCAGGTCGAACATGCGCAAATCGCCGATGTGCGTGGTTTAGGCGCGATGATCGCCATCGAACTGATGGAAGAAGGTAAACCTGCACCGCACTATTGCGCGCAAGTGTTGAGCGATGCCCGTGACCGTGGATTGATTTTATTATCCTGCGGTACTTACGGTAATGTGCTGCGCATTTTGGTGCCATTAACGGCGCCGGATGCACAAATTGATGCAGGCCTTGGTATTCTTAACGCCAGCTTCAATGCCGTACTGAAAAGCTAATATCACTTTGATATAAAAACGGTTTTAGATGACAGTTTTGCATAATAAAAATCCCGCTTCGGCGGGATTTTTATTGGGGCGATTGTTTTGGAGTTGGCTGTTTTTACTGCCAGTGACTTTCAGCACTCATCAGTTAAATGAATCACTACTTTTTAATATCCATTAGGATCTGTAATGCTTTTTTGCGTTTATCAAGATCATACAAGTCGTTGGTAAAGATAAACTCATTCACGCCGAGTTCTTTTACGATCATTTCCAAACGATGCTTAATCGTCGCTGGGCCACCAGTAACTGATAAACCTAAGAAATTATCGACATAGGTTTCTTCTTGCGCACTCCATAAGCCATCCATAGTGTCAACTGGTGGCTTTAGCCATAACTCGTGACCACGGATAAGTGCCAGTACGCGCTGTTTTGAGGTCGTGCCCATATATTGCGCCTCTTCATCTGTATCGGCGGCAACTAGCGGCAAACCGAGCATCACATAGGGTTTATCAAGCACTTGAGAAGGTTTAAAGTCGCGGCGATAGATTTCAATCGCATCGTAGAGAAAGCGTGGTGCAAAGTGGCCCGCAAACACATAGGGCAAACCGCGCTGCGCCGCTAACTGTGCGCTAAAAAGACTCGAGCCCAATAACCAAATTGGCACATTAGTACCTTCTCCGGGAATCGCTCGCACCGCATGGCGACCATTGTAAGGACCAAGTAGAGTTTGTAATTCACTGACTTCTTCGGGGAATTGTTCGGCGCGACTGGTATCACGGTTCAGTGCTCGGCTGGTAATTTGATCGCTGCCGGGCGCGCGGCCTAGTCCTAAATCGATTCGACCAGGATATAAGCTTTCAAGGGTACCGAACTGTTCGGCGACCACTAAAGGCGCATGGTTTGGCAGCATAATCCCACCCGCGCCGACGCGAATACGCTGAGTATTGCCAGCAATATAGCCAATTAATACCGAGGTCGCCGCGCTAGCGATACCGGGCATATTATGGTGTTCTGCAAACCAAAAACGATTAAAGCCGAGTCTGTCGGCTTCCTTGGCATACTGCAAACTGCTGTGCAGCGTTTCACCCACGGTTGAGCCTTGGCGCATGGGCGCGAGTTCCAATAGCGAGAAGGGAATATCGGCCAATATTGATGTCTGTTGTGACATAGTGTCTCCAAGTGACTGCCGTTTTTGCTAGCGACAACAAGAGGCGCTAACAGTGTTAGTCGCATAGTGAAGAACAAGCGTTAATGGCTCAGTCTTGATGAATAAAAGATATTCAGTGTTATTGATATGGGGCTAAGTTCCGTGCTTCTCAAGCTTGAACGGCTAACTCTTTTCCCTTCGTTATTTCATTAGTCATGTCAATTTGAGTTTGCACTTGAGCAGCGCTATTAAACCGAGTGCGTCCGAGTCCATACTTGCTTTGTAACAAATCGAGGGACTGAAGTCATCTGCGTGTGAGGGCCGATAATGTGGAACTGAAGTTCTTATTCTCAGCAACTCAGCGCTAAGCCAGTCACAGTAGAATTGCATGACTTTCGCTAAAGCTCATTTGGTTATGAGTAGCAATATAAGGGTATAAACGATGTTGAATGAAGTGATAAAAAAACTGCCGATAGCAGGGCTATCGGCAGTTAATGTTATGCAATAGAAAAATCGCTATTGTCAGTCGAGCATTACTGCTCGGCTTTCACATCCCGTAGCGATGCCGCAGCACTTTCATTAATATCATGATCAGCAGCATTGTTATGTGAATGGTGAGTCTCAGTCAGGCGACGCATCAGAGGTAATACCGCAAGTGCGATAAAGGTACAGACCACAGCGGCTATACCCAATTTATTAAACAGACTTGTGTATACGGGTAAGGTTTGCAGTGGGTCGACTAAATCTTTGGGGACACTGGCGAAGTTAGCAACCACACCGCCCAGATACTGTGAAATACCTGATGCGACGAAATAGGCACCCATCATAAAGCCGCCCATACGTGCAGGTACGTAGCGAGCAATCATGGCAAGTCCAAGACCACTCACCAGCAATTCCCCTAAAGAGTAAGAGGCATAGCCCCAGATCATGATCCATGAAGAGGTTTTACCATTGACTGCAAATTGGCCCGCAAAGCCATAGATAAAGAAGCCAATTGCCACAACGGCAAAACCGAGGGCAAACTTCGCCGCGATAGAAAAGTCTTTATCATTGCGTCCAGCCCACGAATAGCTCCATGCGAGTACTGGACTTAATACCATAATCCATAATGGATTTAATGCTTGGAACTGGGCAGGTGACCAAGTCCACAAGTGGGTACCAAAAACTTGAAAATCCCAATCCACGTTACGCAGGGCAAACAGCGCGAGTGACGTTGACATTTGTTGATAGAAAATAAAGAAGAACACGGTTTGCACGGTAAGGATCAGCGCTGCAATCAGTCCTGCTCTTTCACTGGTTTCGCTGGTGCGGATCAAGTGGAAGAAGATTGCCAATACGGCTACGCCTGCTGCATAAACGAAGACGCGCGCGACAGCTTCATATTCAAGAATAATGGCTGAAGCGACAACCGACAATGCGGATAGACCCAATACAATCGCGAGGTTTTTCTTGTTCACTGGGCGAGTATCTGGCTCAGAACCGTAATGGACTAGACTCTTACGCATGAGTGCATAGTTACCTAACCCCACCAATATACCGACACAGCACACAGCAAAGGCCGCGTGCCAGCCAAATTCGTTGCCATACTGGGCGTTAACGTAATCTTTAATCCAAGGCGTGAGCAACATAGAGAAGGTCGAACCTACGTTTACCGCCATATAATAGATGGTAAAAGCACTGTCGATTTTAGAATCGTCACCTTCGTAAATCTTACGAACTAAGTTACCCGCATTCGGCTTGAATAGGCCGTTACCGACCACAATCACGCCGAGCGCTGAAAACATAAACCACGTATTTTCAGTAGGTACGGCCATTAGCGCATAACCCAGAGAGAGGATCCCCGCACCGAGCAGCATAGTGCGTTTGGTGCCGAGAATTTTATCCCCAACCCAGCCACCAATCGCCGGTGATACATAAATAAGTGCCGCACAGGCACTCCATACTAAGTTTGCACGTGAGTCATCAAAGCCAAGGCGCTGCACCATAAAGTACACAATCAGCGCTTGCATGCCGTAATAACCAAAGCGTTCCCATAATTCGATAAGAGACACAGTCATAAATGAATGTGTTTTACTTACCGGAGCAGTCCCAATAGTCATATCGCTTGCTTCCAACATTGTTGTTTTAATATTTGAGCTCAAAAGTATAAGGCGATAACCAATTCAAACCAATGGCAGACATAGGCAAAAACAGACTTTGTTACAAATGACCTTATCAATTTTAAGGTGGATTTAAGCGGGGACAGTTCTATCTAAGTTTTTCTGCTGCGTATAAATCAAGGAACATTCGCAGTACTATCGGATAAGCAGATAATGGCATGTGCGGGTATGCGCTATGGTGTATTTAAATACATTGAGGTTGATTGCTGTTTGTCCAGCAGGCATAGTGCGCTTGGAAATTCTAATGTAGATAACTTTAAAACGAAAAGTTCTACTTAGCAGCGTCTCTACAGTTGCAGATATGCATCAGGTTGTTAATGCACCGCTTTGCGTTAAATATATTTAAACGGAGTATATGAATGTTACGAATTGGTATCGATCTTGGTGGCACAAAAATCGAGGTAGTCGCATTAGATAGCGATGGTAACGAAGTCTTTCGTAAACGCATCCCGACACCGAGAGAATATGTTGCGACAGTCAATGCTTTGGTTGCATTGGTAACTGAAGTCGAAGACAGCCTGCAGCAAACCGCCACTATCGGGATTGGTATTCCTGGGGTTGTTTCTCCTTTTACTGGCCTAGTAAAAAACGCTAATTCAACTTGGATCAATGGTCATCCACTCGATGTGGATCTGGGGACTCGATTAAATCGTAAAGTAAAAATTGCTAATGATGCGAACTGTTTTGCCGTATCAGAAGCGGTAGATGGCGCAGCCGCAGGAAAGTCCGTTGTATTTGGTGCCATTATTGGAACGGGATGTGGTGCTGGTATCGCAATTAAAGGCCAAGTACATGACGGTGGCAATGGTATTGGTGGTGAGTGGGGCCATAATCCTTTACCGTGGATGAAAGCCGATGAATTTAATACCACGACGTGTTTTTGTGGTAATAGAGACTGTATCGAAACGTTTATATCTGGAACAGGCTTTGTTCGCGACTTTCGCGCTGCGGGCGGTGTTGCTGACAGCGGTATTGAAATTGCCCAAATGATGCAAGCGGGAGATCCGCTGGCAACTCAAGCATTTAACCGCTTTATTGATCGTTTAGCCCGTTCATTGGCCCATGTGATCAATATGATGGATCCTGATGTTATCGTCCTTGGTGGCGGCGTGTCTAACATCGATGCTATTTATACCGAATTACCGAAAATTTTGCCGCTCTATGTGGTTGGCCGAGAGTGCCACACACCCGTTGTTAAAAATTATTATGGTGCTTCATCGGGGGTGCGTGGCGCCGCTTGGTTGTGGGGACGCTAATCCTAGACTCAATCAAGAATAGTGTTTGATATTAAAGGCTGAATTCATTTATTTGAATTTGGCCTTTTTTTGATTTAGTCATTCAAAAGTTTTACATTCCATTGACAACTCTTTATCTTAAGTACTGGTAATTCTTACCCTAAGTGCTATTTTTAATGCTGTATAGAAAGTATAAAAATAAAGTAGATCAAAATAATTACGCTATTGTCGTTCTCTTGGGAGTTTACTAGATGAAGCATTTGTCCATCAGTACTAAGTTGTTGTGGATTACATCAGCATTATTTTTATCGATAGTGGCTATTTTATCTATCAGTTTATGGTGGACACTGTCGGCTCAAAACGCGCAATTATCGGATCAAGTTCAAAATACCCTACAAACTGAAACGCGGGATAAACTCGAAGCCCGCGCCGGTGAATATGGCGAAATGGTCGCTGGATTTATTAACGAAGCCTATCGTATTCCTTACTCTTTTGCCGGTATGGTGGAGAGTACGGCAGAAGAACTTCCCTTAAAGCGTGATCGTTTAGAACTCACTGTGGCGGCTGTGCTTAAGAAGAATGCGCAAGTTTCCTCCATGTATGCCCAGTTTGAACCTAATGGTTATGATGGGCTCGATACTGAGTTTCTGAATATTAATTCCAGCCACAGTGTCACGACATCAGGTGCCCTAGAGGTTTACTATACCCGTGATGACAATGGCACTGTTGCACATCAACAGGTTGAAGATTCGTCAGAAAAATACCTTACTAGCCTAAATGAATTTGGGATCCGTGATGCAGAATGGTATTTATGCGGTAAAGAAACCTTAAAGCCCTGTCTAATGGAGCCGTATTTATACGAAATCACTCCCGGTAACAAAGCATTAATGACCTCGCTAACTGTTCCTGTGCTTAAGCGTAAACAGTTTATCGGTGTGGTCGGTGTTGATTTAAACTTACCCGTCTTTCAAACCCTTATCGATAAGTTATCTAAGAGCCTCTACGATGGGCAAGCGAAAGTAACTTTATTGAGTACCCGCGGTTTAGTGGTTGCAGCAAGTCATTACAGTAAAAAGGCTCGTCCTTTAGCTGAGTCTATAAATCCAGCTATTGCCTCACAAATCATATCGTTACACAAGAACTCGGGTTACATGGTTAACGATGATGAAATTATTGTTGCCTACCCAATTAAGATCCCTTTAGCGAATGCCGAGTGGTCCTTAGTGATCCAAGTGCCAACTGCGCAGGCGTACAAGAGTTCGATTGTGTTGAATAATGATATGGATGAAATGGCAACTTCCTTGGGAAGTTTGTTGCTCATGGTCGGTGTTGTCGTGTCGATTGCTGCTGTGATTACGATTAGCCTAGTGATCCGTAGCATTATTTCACCCTTAAAGATGATCCAAGGCCGTGTAGAACACCTGGCAAGCGCTGATGGCGATTTAACGCAATCGATAGAAGTGGACTCCCATGCAGAGTTGATTGCGTTAGCAAAAGGTTTCAACTCCTTTATTTATAAACTGAAAAACCTGATTGCCGAGCTTAAAACTCTCGCGAGTCGTTCTCAGGAAGAAAGCCAAGCTTCAGCGAAAATTGCCCAGCTCACGCGTGATAGTGTCAATCGTCAATATGGTGAAATTGAGAGTGTGGTAACGGCCGTAAACCAAATGAGTGCCACTGCACTTGAGGTTGCTAAGGCGTCTGAGCAAACCGCTGCAGAAACAGAAGCTATGTCACGCAACATTCGTCACAGTGAAGAAAGTCTGACTAAGGCGATGGGCTTTGTGGCGACTATGTCTAAAGAGTCAATGGAAGCTAAGCTGGCCGTGAGTAAAGTTGCAGACAGCAGTATGAATATTAGTCGTATTCTTGAGGTGATCAGCTCCATTGCCGCACAAACAAACCTGCTGGCATTAAATGCGGCGATTGAGGCGGCGAGGGCGGGTGAACAAGGACGGGGTTTTGCTGTGGTGGCTGACGAAGTCCGTGCGCTGGCATCTAAGACTCAAAGCTCGACGAATGATATTAGTACTCTTATCGATGCACTGCAAAAAGAAGTTCAAAGTGCTTCTGGCATCATAGATAAAGGCGCTGAACGGGCACAAATGGCCGTATCTCAAACTGAGCAAGCGCTGAACTCATTGAACTCTATGGTGAGTCAAATTGAAGAAATCTCTGGGCAGGTGACCCATATCGCGGCAGCGGCAGAAGAGCAGAGCGCGGTGACTGAAGAAGTTAATCGCAATATTACAGGCATTTCTGATTCGGCTTCTGAACTTGCGCGTCTTGCGGGTGAAGCACAGCAAAGCAGTGTAGTTTTAGCAAACTTAGTGAAGCAGCAACATGAGCAGTTAGGCAAGTTAAAAACCTAGCACTCAGATATTTGTGGAATTAGCTCATTGATTTTAAATAGGCTCTTTGATTGTGTTGCTGCTTAACACTTATCAAAGAGCCTATTTTTATGGATATTTAAATAACATCGAATAGGCTAAAAATTTAAAACAGTTCAGCGAGGGGAATGTGTAAATACACGGATATTGTGTGATAACTAGCGGAGATCAGTTTTTAGATACAAAAAAGCCCATTGAATCAATGGGCTTTTTTGTTGAATCGGGTGGTGGCCCCTCACGGACTTGAACCGTGGACCTAACGATTATGAGTCGTGTGCTCTAACCAACTGAGCTAAGGGGCCGACTTAAGGTAATCGTCATTACCTGAAGCGGGAGGAAGTATACTAAGCTTACTTACGCTTGTCACCCGTGTTTTGGCTGGAAATTCACGCAACTGATTCAATTGGTTATCTGTTAATCAACTTAAATGCTATCGTCGCCTAAATTTAAGGCTTCGATACTGTGCTTGTGCATAAATTGAGGTGATAAAGACAATAAAAAGCCCTGCATGGGCAGGGCTTCAATCCATCTTGGATGACTTTAGGCTTGTAACGGCCTATTCATCTAGGAACGATTTTAAGATTTCTGAGCGTGAAGGGTGACGCAGTTTGCGCAGTGCCTTAGCTTCAATCTGACGAATACGTTCACGGGTCACGTCGAACTGTTTACCCACTTCTTCAAGTGTGTGGTCAGTGTTCATATCGATACCAAAACGCATACGCAGCACTTTCGCTTCACGGGCGGTTAGACCTGCTAACACTTCGTGAGTGGCGTTTTTCAAGCTTTCGCTGGTCGCAGAATCCAGTGGTAATTCGAGGGTTGTATCCTCGATAAAATCACCTAAATGCGAATCTTCATCGTCACCGATTGGGGTTTCCATGGAGATAGGTTCTTTAGCTATTTTCAGTACCTTACGGATCTTATCTTCCGGCATCATCATACGCTCAGCCAGTTCTTCAGGTGAAGGCTCGCGGCCCATTTCCTGTAGCATTTGGCGAGAGATACGGTTCAGCTTGTTGATCGTTTCGATCATGTGTACTGGAATACGAATCGTGCGCGCTTGGTCGGCGATAGAACGGGTAATCGCCTGACGGATCCACCAAGTTGCATAGGTCGAAAATTTGTAACCACGACGGTATTCGAATTTATCCACGGCTTTCATTAAGCCAATGTTACCTTCTTGGATTAAGTCCAAGAATTGCAGACCACGGTTGGTGTATTTCTTCGCGATAGAAATTACCAGACGTAAGTTGGCTTCAACCATTTCTTTCTTCGCACGGCGAGCTTTGGCTTCACCGATTGACATACGACGGTTGATGTCTTTTATAGCAGAAATTGCTAAGCCGGTTTCTTCTTCAACTGCTGCAAGCTTGGTACGACAACGAATGACGTCATCTTCAACCATTCTTAGGCCTTCGGCATAAGGTTTCGTTGAGGCTTTCTCAGTGTTGAACCAATCGAGGTTGGTTTCGTTGCCAGTGAAGAATTTGACGAAGTTTTTCTTCGGCATTTTGGCTTGTTCAACGCACAGTTTTAATACTAAACGTTCTTGAACACGCACGCGGTCCATCATAGTGCGCATGCTTTTGACTAAACGGTCAAACTGCTTAGGCACTAAGCGGAATTCTTTGAAGATTTCGCCGATTTCGAAGAGGGCTTTTACCGATTCAGGGTGTTCACGGCCCTTAGCTTCGATAATTTTCAGTGCGCTTTCGTAAGCGGCTCTGAGTTGACCGAATCTTTCACGAGCTTCTTCAGGATCAGGCCCTTTGTTGCCTTCTTCTTCATCTTCGCTGTCATCGTCATCTTCTTCGTCATCTTCATCGTCCAGCTCTTCTTCAGATAATTCTGAGCCGATGTGAGTGGCGGTCGGGGCGACGTCATCTTCGTCCGGGTTTACAAATCCAGAGATAATATCAGATAAGCGCAGTTCGTCGGCTTCAAATTGGTCGAATTGCTCAAGGATCATAGCGATCGCTTGTGGGTATTCGGCGACTGAACTTTGAACTGTGTTGATGCCTTCTTCGATGCGTTTGGCGATAACAATTTCGCCTTCGCGGGTCAGAAGCTCAACGGTACCCATTTCACGCATGTACATGCGTACGGGATCGGTTGTGCGGCCAAGTTCGCTTTCTACTGTTGCCAGTGCTGCGGCGGCTTCTTCTGCTGCATCTTCGTCTGTGTTGTCTTCCGACATCATCATGTCATCGGCATCGGGGGCTTCTTCGAACACCCGGATACCCATGTCATTTATCATCTGGATAATATCTTCGATCTGGTCAGAATCGACCATGTCTGCAGGTAAGTGATCGTTCACTTCTGCATAGGTTAAGTAACCTTGCTCTTTACCTTTGGCAAGCAACAGCTTAAGTTGCGACTGCGGAGTATGATCCATAGATATCATCCAAGTTGGGAAACTGTTACAACGACGGACACTTAGCATAAGCCAAGTGCCGCGCAAATCGTCAATTATAGCCGTGTGCACATATCTGTGCTAGTCACTGGGGCAGCGAATGAGGACATTTTTGCCTCAGTTTAACCCTTTCATGACTGAGATCAGCTTCGAGAGCTGTATCTTCTCTTCTTTTGTATGAGTCTGTTTTAGACTCAATTCCTGATATCGTTGTTCAATATATTGATTGTTCAACCAAACCAGGGTTTGTTTAAACTTTTCGAGCAAGTTTTCATCCGCCACTTGATGGTCCCATTGGGCCAATTTATGGAGAGTGCCGCTGTAGGGGTGCTCTCGGAATTGTTCAAGTAGTTGTGCGCTGTTTAACGTTTGCTCTCGAGTCATCTCCAATAACAGTGGCAGCAATTCTATGCCTGGCATCTGCAAGTGGGCGAGTGCGGGTTGTGGGGGTAAACCCATACCCAGTTTAGGATGTTGTACTAACAGTGCGATGGCGAGTCGCAATGGTGTTCCGCGTCCTTTTAATCCTTTACTTGCCATTGGTTTAGCTTGTTTCACGCTAAAGCCTAGCTTCTTTTTCATATCTTCAGAGCTGTTCATTCCTAACTTGTGAGCTAAGTTCTCAAGTAGTAAATTTTGCAGCACAGTGTCTTGAATTTTTTCAATTAAGATAAAAGCTTGTTTCGCTAAGTTGCCTTTATCTGTACCGTATTTTGTCGCTAACGTATCAAACAGAAACTCGGGTAGTGCAATGGCAGAGTCCATTAAGGTTTCAAATGCATCTTTACCAATTTTACGTACCATAGAATCAGGATCTTCGGCCTGAGGCAGGAACATAAATCGCACTTGATCGCCCGGCTTTAATAATGGCAATGCCGTTTCTAAGGCGCGCCATGCCGCTTCAGTACCTGCTCTGTCGCCGTCGTAACAGCAAATCACTTCTTTAGCGCTGCGCAGCAAAAGCTGAAATTGCTCTGCTGTGGTCGAGGTGCCTAATGATGCGACAGCATAATCGACGCCAAATTGCGCCAATGCCACCACATCCATATAGCCTTCAACGATCAGTACTTTGTCTGGATCGCGATAGCGCTGCTTTAGTTCATAGAGACCATAAAGCTCATTGCCCTTATGAAATATGGGCGTTTCTGGAGAATTCAAGTATTTGGGTGTGCCATCACCTAAAACTCTGCCACCAAAACCAATGACTCGTCCGCGCCTGTCGCGGATAGGAAACATGAGGCGGTCACGAAATCTGTCGTAACGTTTCCCACTGTCGTTGCTAATTAACATACCTGCAGTCAGTAACTTATCCTGTGCATCTTGATTCTGACGATAGCGGCCCAATAAGCCATCCCAACCGTCTGGCGCAAAGCCAATACCAAAATGTTCTACTACATCATCGGATAAACCGCGATAGGCAAGATAATCGATAACTTTTTGTTTATCTTGGTGTTGTCTAAGTTGGTTTTGAAAGTAAAGGCTTGCTTCTTCCATGAGTTGATATAAGTCACGACTTAAACCGTCATCATGTCGCTTGCCTGTGCCTTGTTCTCTGGGAACCTCTAATCCAAGCTGGCCCGCCAAATCTTCAATGGCATCAATAAAATCGAGTCGGTCATACTCCATCACAAAATCGATGGCGTTGCCGTGAGCACCGCAGCCAAAGCAATGATAGAACTGTTTATCACGGCTGACGGTAAACGAAGGTGATTTTTCGCTATGAAAAGGACAACAGGCCGAGTAGTTCTTACCCGCCTTTTTCAAGGGCACTTTACGATCGATAAGTTCGACTATGTCAGTGCGAGCGATTAGCTCATTGATAAAATCACGAGGTATTGCCATTGAGTGCTTAAAATCCCGCCTTGCGCGAATTTAAACAAACAAGCCGCGCATAGGCACGGCTTGTTCATACAGTGAAACGCTAATTATTGCAATTTAGCACGGATCATAGCGCCGATAGCGCCCATGTCTGCACGTCCTTGCACTTTAGATTTCAATGCTCCCATTACTTTGCCCATATCCGCCATGGCGGATGCACCTACTTCTACAATAGTTGCATCGATGAGCGCCGCGATTTCCGCCTCTGTAAGAGGGGTAGGCAGGAAAGCTTCAATAACTTGAATCTCTGCTGCTTCCACGTCGGCCAACTCGTTACGACCCGCTGCTTCAAATTGAGCAATCGAGTCACGACGTTGTTTCACCATTTTGGTTAAGACCGCTATAACCTGTTCATCAGTCAGAGATTCGCGTGTATCCACTTCAATCTGCTTGATGGCGGCTAATGCCATACGAATAGTGCTCAAGCGCGCCTTCTCTTTGGCGATCATGGCCTGTTTCATATGGTCTTTTAGCTGATCAATTAGGCTCATATGAGATTAATATAAACGTACGCGACGTGCGTTTTCGCGAGAAAGCTTCTTAGCTAAACGTTTAACTGCAGCTGCTTTTGCGCGCTTACGTGCAGTAGTTGGCTTCTCGTAGAATTCACGAGCACGCACGTCGGCTAAAATACCAGCTTTTTCACAAGAGCGCTTGAAACGACGCAGAGCTACGTCGAATGGTTCGTTTTCACGTACTTTAATAATTGGCATACGCCATCACCCCTTAGGTGTAGGTTGTTCTGGTTCAATTGCTCGAACCAAGTCTATTTAAAATGGTGCGGAATTTTATACCGAGACACCTAGGCTTGTAAAGCCCTAAAACTGAGCTCAGTCCTATAGTGGACTCAATATGGCCTGCGTGACTGGAGTAATTGAGCGCTTGCAGGTAGAATTGGCGCCCTTTAGTTAGCAATTGATGAGACACCATGCGGGTTTTAGGTATTGAAACATCCTGTGACGAGACAGGTATCGCCGTCTATGACGATGAACTGGGCTTATTATCTCATACTTTATACAGTCAGGTTAAGCTGCATGCTGACTATGGTGGTGTGGTGCCTGAGTTGGCGTCACGTGACCATGTGCGTAAAATTGTGCCGCTTATTCGTCAAGCGCTGAAAGATGCGAATACTGAAATTGCTGATCTCGATGGGATTGCCTATACCAAGGGCCCAGGTTTGATTGGTGCTTTGCTTGTTGGCGCCTGTGTGGGGCGGTCTCTGGCATTTGCTTGGGACAAGCCTGCCATTGGTGTGCATCATATGGAAGGACATCTACTGGCGCCTATGCTTGAAGATGACGCGCCCGAGTTCCCATTTGTGGCCTTATTGGTCTCTGGTGGCCATTCTATGTTGGTTAAAGTCGACGGGATTGGCCGCTATGAAGTATTAGGCGAGTCTGTTGATGATGCTGCGGGTGAAGCGTTTGATAAAACAGCGAAGTTAATGGGGCTGGATTATCCCGGCGGTCCGCGTTTAGCAAAGCTTGCTGCTAAAGGTTTACCTGCAGGGTATAAGTTTCCGCGGCCTATGACCGATAGACCTGGACTCGATTTTAGCTTTTCGGGTCTAAAAACCTTTACCGCTAATACCATTGCTGCCGAACCTGACGATGAACAGACTCGTGCCAATATTGCGCGTGCTTTTGAAGAAGCTGTGGTTGATACGCTAGCGATTAAATGTCGCCGTGCACTGAAGCAAACAGGCTATAACCGCTTAGTGATCGCCGGTGGCGTGAGTGCGAATACGCGCTTAAGAGAAACCTTGGCCGAAATGATGAGCTCGCTTGGTGGACAAGTGTTTTATCCCCGTGGTGAGTTTTGTACCGATAACGGCGCTATGATTGCCTTTGCAGGATTGCAGCGTTTAAAAGCGGGGCAGCACGAAGATTTGGCGGTAAAAGGTCAGCCAAGATGGCCGTTAGATACCTTGCCACCTGTGGCATAAAACGCCTTTGATGTTGATAGGTTATGTTGAGACAAAAAAACTGCGCTTATAGCGCAGTTTTTTATTGGAATAATGTTGTCACATTAAGATTTTTTAGGTGTTTTTTTACGTGAAACTTTGGACTCTTCACCTTTAAGTAGCCGTTGGATATTGTCTTTATGACGAATAATGATAAGCGTCGATAGCATGGCAACGGGAATGGTAAATCTGTCGTCTAACCACCAAGTATAAAGTGGTGCAAGCAATGCCGTCAGAATGGCTGCAAGGGACGAGTAGCGGCTAATTAAGAGTAGAACAATCCAAGATGCCATTAAGCAAATGGCTAAATCATCGCCAATGGGAGCCATAGCACCAAAAGCTGTTGCGACACCTTTCCCCCCCTTAAATCCAAAAAATACGGGATAAATATGCCCAAGGCAGGCGGCGATAGCGATAAGTCCGAGTGAGACTGCATCTATGCCCATCAGATAGGCTAAATAAGATGGCAGGGCGCCTTTGAGCATGTCGAAAAACAACACCATGGCAGCCGAACTCGCGCCGCCAATTCGCAGTACATTGGTAGCTCCCGGATTACCTGAACCCTGTAATCTTGGATCGGGTAAACCCCTCATTCTACAAACCAGCACAGCACTCGAGATTGAACCAGCCAAATAGGCGGCCAAAATCATCAAAAGTGTCAGTGTTAATGGACTCACATTGGTTTCCTTACGCGTCTTAAGGTATTATCGCGCAACAATTTAAAAAGCTGACTCAGTTGTCAATCCCGCTATAGGTTTGTGGAATAACTCGCCCATTTGAGGTTGAGATATTTTCTGAATGAGCAAATCCTTTTAGGGCGTTATCCTACTGTGGATTGGCTCGAGTAGAAAGCAAATTAGTTATCTGTCAGAAGATTGCGGATTATACAGCTAGGATCGCTTTTAGCTTATCAGACCTCATAGTAGTAAGTTAGTTGGAGAAAGCATGGATAAAGTACTTATACGGCAATTACGCGTTGATACTGTGATTGGTGTCTACGAGTGGGAAAAGACAATCCATCAGAGCCTGTTGCTAGATTTAGATATGGCGTGGGATAACAAACCTGCCGCCGCGACAGACGATTATCAATATGCGCTTTGCTATGAGACAGTTTCCAATCGATTAACAGAACTTATTACTGAGTATCCAATCGAGTTAATCGAAACGGTTGCCGAGCGCGTAGCGGATTGCTTACTTCAAGAATTTAACGTGACTTGGGTGAAAGTTGTCGTGATGAAGCCGGGGGCAGTCGCTACTGCCGCATCGGTTGGCGTTGAGATAGAGCGTTCACGTTAGATAAGAGTTTGATCAACTCTACTGTTGATTAAGAAATCATGTTTATCTTCAGATAAATCGGACATTGCATGGCACGTATTTATATCAGTCTAGGTAGTAATATCGAGCCTGAACAGCATTTGCAAGCGGGATTAATATCACTGCGAGCGTGTTTTGGGCCGCTGCGTCTCTCATCCATGTATGAAAGTGAAGCGGTAGGTTTTAGTGGCACTAACTTTCTGAATATGGTTGTTAGTGCTGAAACTGACCTTAATATTGCTGCGGTAGTTGCGCAGTTTAAGCAAATCGAGCAGAATCACGGCCGGCTTGTCGGGGCGAAGAAATTTAGCCCAAGAACTTTAGATTTAGACCTGCTGCTTTATGACCATGTGGTATGTGAAACGCCCGTTACGCTCCCCCGTGCAGAGATAGTTAATAATGCCTTTGTGCTATGGCCATTAGCCGAGTTAGCGCCGGAATTGATTCATCCCGTGGTTGATAAAAGCTATGCCAGTTTGTGGCAAGAGTATGATAAAGAGTCACAGCGGCTTTGGCCTGTGATGTTTGAATGGCCCCAAGGGCTGACGTTTTAATTTATTGATAGGATTGTCATGGATACGTTTCAGGTCATTATTTTAGCGCTTATTCAAGGGCTAACTGAGTTTTTACCTATTTCTAGTTCTGCCCACTTAATTCTGCCTGCTCAGCTTTTAGGCTGGGAAGATCAAGGTTTGTCATTCGACGTGGCGGTGAATACGGGGTCGTTATTTGCTGTGGTGATTTATTTTAGACACGAGTTATGGACTATGTTTAATGCTTGGGTTGCAAGCATTTTTAAAGGTCAGCAATCCGAAGACAGCAAGCTGGCATGGTGGATTATTCTGGCGACGTTACCCGCTGTATTTTTTGGTTTTATGGCTAAGGATTTTATTGCAACTCACCTGCGTAATACAGAGGTTATCGCGGTCACGACAGTCGTTTTTGGTTTATTGCTGTGGTGGGCAGATAAGATGTCGCGCCGCGATTTAACCATCTATCAGACTGGATGGCGCAAAGCCTTGTTAATTGGTTTCGCGCAGGCGCTTGCTTTAATCCCTGGAACTTCACGTTCTGGTGCCACTATGACCGCGGCGCTAATGCTAGGTTTGAGTCGAGATGCTGCGGCTCGCTTTTCATTCTTAATGTCAGTGCCTGTGAGCTTAGGCGCGGCAATTTTAGTGGGTAAAGATTTGGCGGAAAGCGCGCTGCCAATTGATTATCAAGCATTGATCTTAGGCACTTTGATTTCCTTTGTTGCAGCTTATGCATGTATTCATTATTTCTTGAAAATCATCAGCCGCATGGGAATGACCCCGTTTGTTATTTACCGTTTGGCACTGGGTGCTGTGCTGTGTGGATTTATTTTTTTGTAGTCATTCCAGCTTAGTCATTATAGTGAAATTATGAATAATAGAATCGGGTCAAGTATCCGATTTTTGTTTTTGGAGCTTCCTCATTTTTCTGAAGCTTAACTTATTTTTGGAGCTTTATATGGGTCTCGAATATCAGTGTCCAACCTGCGGACTTACGTTAAAACAACACAAAGCCTCACAAGGTTTTTATTGTGCAAATAAGCATCACTTTGATCGGAATGAGCAAGGGTATTGGGTTTTTACTAAACCACAACGCCAAAAGCCGACAGGGGATTCGCGCGAGCAAGTTAGGGCTAAGCGTTTTCTTCTCGAATCAGGCATCTTTTCGCCTTTAATCGATAAACTGGCTGAGTTAATCACGGGCTCTATCAAGCCTGACGCTTGTTTATTGGATTATGAATGCGCTGAGGGCTTCTATTTGCGTGCTTTAGCTTCCAAGTTGGCAGAGGTCGAAAATCCGCGAAACGTCCAGTACGTGGGTGTAGCGGACGCAGAAAATGCTATTTTTGCTGCAGCAAAAGCGCAGACTCCTGGGATCTTGTGTTTAAGCTCTTCTAAAAAATTACCCTTTGCTGATAATTGTGTGGATTTTATTACTGTTATTGATAGGCCGTTAAAGGGAAAGGAGTCTGTCAGGGTATTGAAAGACGATGGGACCATGTTACTGGTTATGTCTGGGCCACGACATCTATGGCAACTTAGAGAATATATTTATTCCGACTTGGCTGAAAAACCTTTCCAAGTGAATTTACCCTCAGCATTATTGGTAAAAGAAACTCAGTCACTGCGCTTTACTTTATCAGTTACAGGTGAACAGGCATTAACGTTATTGGATATGGCACCCTATGCGTGGCGTGCAACTGACAAGATGAAACACGATATTCAAGCTAATCATTTTGAGTCGCTAGAAATTGACTATGTATTAGTCTTAGCACATAAACGCGTGAGTGAATCGCTATAGGTTAAAACTTGCAGTCGATGCGGTTAATTTTAAGACAATTCATAGGCTTAGTTAGATGGTTTTTTGATGTTTTAAAAGGCTATATTACTCAAGTCTATGATTCTGTTTGACGTTTTTATGTTATTTTTATGTTGGATAGGCTGGAGGTGTTATTGTTTTTAACTTTAGGCCTATTTGTTCAGTGACAAATACAACCTTCTTATTGCCTTTGTTTCCCATATAGCCTCGATTTTTTTATCTATAGCTGTGCTTTAAATTAATAGCTTTCACTTCCCATAAATACATTTTTTATGATAGATGAGGCTGATTGTTAGGGATGCTTAAAAATGCAAACGAGAAGTTTAGATTAATAACGCGACTTTATTTAAAAGAGGAATAGCACTCGTTTATACAGAAGTATGCCAAGGCTAACTTTTAGGGGGAGGTAGGCGAATCGCCTTTAACATGCCTTTGGAAGTTTAAAACCAATTTAGCGATTTTGTATTGCAGCATTCGCTATTCTTTGCATGGCAATCTTGAATTGCAGGTATAAAAAAAGGCTTAGATTGATGTGCTTATCGCTTTCATCTTTCTTAAGCCTTTTGTCTTAACTTACTAAATAGTAAGCTAAATTACCTTTCATTACTTCTTGTAACGAGAAGCAACGTTGTCTAAACGGTCGTTTGCGCGTTTAGCTTCTGCTTGTGCGTCCATAGATGCTGCTTTTGCATCTTTAACGTCTGCAGACAGTTTGCTTTGCTCTGATTTCAGAGAACCAACATCAGCTGACAATTGATCAACTTTGTTGCCCAGAGTTGCAACGCTTTCTTCCAGAGCAGTAGTGTTCGCGCAACCACCTAGTAGGGCAGTCATTGCTAAACCAGCAATCATCAGTACTTTTTTGTTCATTGTAAAAAATCCCTTAAAATAGGTTGGATTTGAATGTTTCGTTACTTTGTAAGCGAAACTGCCTAATTATGACATAGCTATTTTAATTTGCTACGAATATTAATGTGTTTAACCACTATAGGCATATAAATTTTTTTTAAAAGCTTTTTTTCTATGTGATATCGACATTTCTAATCGTAAAAAGGGGCATTATTCACCATGCAGTGATGCACGACTTACAAATCTTTTACAAATTACTGGTTGTCCATCGGCAGTTTTGTTTGCATTTTTTGTTTAAACTGACTGACGGCTTCAACTCGATGTAAATTTAAGGCTTGTTTTATCTCTGCACCTTGGAAACCAGTGGCAATGATGGCGGCAATATCGACATTATTGGCGACAGTGAAGCACTGAGTTAAATACTCTCCCTGAGGATATGGGATGTTTTCAAATCCTGTGCGGCCACGCATATCTGCGGTGCAAGCTAATATAAGTTGCGTTAAGCGCTCTGGTTTACGCCAAAAGTCAGCTTTATCGAATATTTTAACGATAGTTTCGGCTCTGAGCTCGAATGCCTGATGGACGTTCTGATGTTGGTCGCTGACGAGTAACGCCAGATCGCGTGCCTCATTCGGTACTCGTAAACGGGTACAGAGTGCTTTTATGAGTGGCAAGCCTTTTTGGCCGTGGCCGTGATGCTTTGGTAAATGCTCTTTTGGACTCAGAGCTTTACCCAAATCATGCACTAGGGCGGCAAACCGAACGCTTTTATCCTCAGTGAGCAGTGCAGCTTGAGCGAGCACCATTAAGGTATGCACGCCAGTATCTATTTCAGGATGCCATTTTTCAGGTTGAGGTATGCCAAATAAGGCGTGAATTTCAGGGAACAGGACTTCGAGTGCGCCACATTGGTGCAGTACCTCAAAAAAGACTTCTGGGTGAGGTCCGCCTAAACTTTTATCAACTTCTTGCCAAACTCGCTCCGCCGTTAAAGCGCTAAGCTCATCGCTTGCGCTAATTTGACGCATCAGTGCCAGGGTTTCTGCGGCAATTTGAAATCCTAAGGCATGAAACCTTGCGGCAAAACGGGCAACGCGTAACACTCGCAGTGGATCTTCAACGAAAGCATCCGACACATGGCGTAACAGGCGCGCGTTAATATCCTCAATACCATTAAAAGGATCATATAAGTTGCCCTTTTCATCTTGGGCGATGGCATTGATGGTTAGATCTCGGCGCAACAAATCTTGTTCTAAAGTCACATCAGGGCTGGCGTGGCAACTAAAACCACCATAACCCAGACCAATTTTTCGTTCGGTTCGGGCTAAAGCATATTCTTGTTGATTTTTAGGGTGTAGAAATACGGGGAAATCTTTACCCACTTGGCGGTAACCCTGTTGCAGCATTTGTTCTGGTGTTGCTCCAACGACGAGGTAATCTTTATCTTTAATGGGAAGATTGAGCAGGCTGTCACGTACAGCACCGCCGACGAGATATATTTTCACAGGCAAGATTCGGCTAATGTGTCATGAACATAGCTTATCACGCTCATTAAGATGATGGATAAAGTCGTTGCGAGATATTTGCGCACTTATCTGTCACATTGATGTTGCAGATATTTTGACAATAACATTAGGACGCTTTAACGTGGGGCGTTATTTTTAAATTAGGATGATTGGTGGTATGTACAAGGCCTTTTACGGACTCAGCGATAACCCTTTTTCAATTGCACCCAATCCCCATTATTTGTTTCTGAGTGATAGGCACAGAGAGGCGTTAGCCCATTTAACCTATGGGTTAGGGGAAACGGGCGGTTTTGTGTTGTTAACAGGGGAAGTCGGCACGGGTAAAACAACAGTATCTCGCTGTTTACTTGGGCAATTGCCCGACAATACCGATACTGCTTTTATCCTTAATCCGTCGTTAACTGAGCTTGAATTACTCGCAACGCTTTGTGATGAGCTTAAGATTTCCTACGGCGATAATCCTACACTCAAGCAATTGACTGATCACTTGAGCCGTTTTTTATTGGCGAATCACAGCAAAGGTCGTAATACCGTGCTCATTATCGATGAAGCACAGCATTTACGTCCTGAGGTGCTGGAGCAATTGCGTCTTCTGACTAATTTGGAGACGGACACTAAGAAGTTACTGCAGGTGATTTTAATCGGTCAGCCGGAATTACAGCTGTTATTGAAGCGCCAAGAATTGCGTCAGTTAGCCCAGCGGATCACGGCTCGTTATCATTTATTGCCGCTCAATGAAGATGAAATCGCCCTCTATGTGCTGCATCGTTTGCAAGTGGCAGGGCGGTTTGAGCCTTTATTCACCCGTAAAGCCGTTAACGTTTTGCAGAAATACAGTGGCGGCATTCCTCGATTAATTAACCTCTTATGTGAACGTTCACTGATGGCAGGCTATGCACAATCGCGGGTGCCCATAGATCATCATATGGTGCGGCAAGCTGCGGCTGAAGTATTAGGTGAAGAAGAACCGACTCAAAATAGATATCTGTGGCCGACAGCAACCGCTGCGGCGTTATGTGTTGCGTTTGGTGTGTCTTATTGGTTATTTACTGATAAGTCAGTCAATACGGCGCCAGCGTCCAATTTGGTTTCTGAGTCTGTGCCAACTAATGTGGCGTCATTAAATGCTCAAACCTTGGGCGGGGAAGACATCGCTGATAAGTCAGTAAAACCGACTAATCAACCAAGCGGTCAGACTTCCATTCCCGATCCCAATCAGCGTCTGTTAAACGAGGCGATTAATCAGAGTCGCAATATCGATACTGCTTTTGCAGGTTTATTTAGCGTGTGGGGCAAAGTGCCCTATAAAGGCTTGACGGCTTGCCAATCGGCGGTTGAGCAAGGATTAGCTTGCTATCAACAGCAGGGTAACTGGATGTCACTGACTCGGCTTAATTATCCGGCTGTCGTGTATTTGGTTGATGACAAGCAACAAGATTTTTATGGTGCAGTGCTTGCGGTAGAGGGGGAACAATTACTGATGCAACTGGGTGAGCAACAACTTTGGGTTGATAGAGCTTGGTTTAATCAACATTTCAGTGGCACCTTCGAAATATTATGGCAAGCACCTAATTTGCCTATGATGGATATCAGTCAAAAATCGAGTCCTGGTCAATTACAGTGGTTAGAGAATGCGTTAGCCCATGTGAATGGTCGTAGCCCCCGTCGGGTTAATCAATTTGATGTGCAATTGGAAAATGATCTTAAAACCTTCCAAAGTCAGCATGGATTAAAAGCCGATGGTATTGCAGGGAATCAAACATTAGTGAGATTAAATTTGTATTTAAGTCAGCAAGGCCCAAGGTTAACTGATGATGGGGCGCGCAGCTGATGTCCATTTTACTCGATGCCGTAACCCGCAATAAACAACAGCAACAATCACCGTTACCTGATGCTGTGATGACGCCAAGGGCGAATTATCCACAGCCTCGTAAATCGGGTGTGCCGATAGGAAAACTGTCTATATTAGTCGTTGCAGTTGCCGCAGGAATTGGTGTGGCTTGGGGATTAAGCGTTTGGGATAAAACTCGACTTCCCCAAAGTGATACTGTGGCAGTGGCTAACGTACTGCCATCAACGTCATCATTGCCAGCTTCGACTGGGATTAAAAATGAGCTTCAGTCTAACTCGGTTGGATCTGCCTCTGAGCTCCAAGTTGAGCCCAGTGCTGCTTCAGGTGTTCGGCTTGCTGGGAAAGTAGCGCTTCCTCGGACGCAGACTTTACCCGAGCTAACGGTATCGCCGCAATTTCAGGCTGAGACTGTAGTATCAAATGCGCCTCAAATGAATGCTAGCGCGAATATAACGACCAATTCTGTTGGCATGCCGGCTCAAAGTGATAGCAATTCGGGTTTTAGTGATTCAAGCTACGCAGATTATATGTCGACGTCAGCCCAAGTCGATGCGGCAAGTCAGGAAGCGGTTGTGCCAGCAGAGACGCAAGCACAGCAGCCTATGATGTTAGGCGCTAATGCCAATGAGTCGGGTCTAGCGAGTCTTGAAGCCCTGCGTCAGCAAGTCAGTGCCGCGGCGGAAGATGTCGGTTTAGAGACCAATAAAAGTCGCGATGAAGATAAGTTAGTGGCTTCCTTTCAAAATGCATTAAAGGATGTGGAATATGTTAATGCTGCAGAGACGAATGTCACTGAAGCTAAATTAGATCCGATCCCCAAAACTGCTGTGGATGAAATTCCGAAATACTGCCAATTACCCGCAGGTCTGCAATTACAAGTGCCTGAATTTAATATCGTTGCTCATGTTTATTCCAGCGACCCTGCCCAGAGATGGCTGAATGTAGACGGTGCTGAGTTACAAGAAGGGGATATGATTGCTGGTAAGCTGAAAATCATCTCTATTCGTCCAAGGGACATAGTGTTAGATATTCAAGGAACCCAGTTTAAGGTGCCCGCAATCTAATCAGGTATTACGATAAGTCATGCTAGCGGTTATTTGTGGTAACAATGAATAAGTAGTTGATAAAAAAGGCGCACTAGGCGCCTTTTTTGATCTCAGCTAATCTCAACTTAATCAAACAGTCTGTTGGCTAAGAATAGGGTCAGTGCGTAACCGACGCTGTAGCAGAGGAAAAGTGCAGGAACATATTTCAAGTAACTCACAAAAGTCAGTTCTTTCACTTTACTCATGGCTACAATACCTGATGCTGAACCGATAATCAGCAGTGAACCACCGACTCCGACGCTGTAAGTCAAGCCAAGCCATTCAGGAGTACTCAGCACTGGATTGGCTTTTAACAATGCCGCTGTTAGCGGTACGTTATCAATTAAGGCTGAGCCCATACCAGTGACGAAGTTAGAGATGTTTGGATTAAACTGAGTATAAGCTTCAGTCAACATGTCTAAGGTGCCAATTTCTTTAAGCATACCAACGAGCAGTAAAATACCTAAGAAGAACAACAGAGTGTCGTATTCAACTTGGCGAATATACTCTAGGATCTTGATTTCTTCTTTATCACTGCGCGTGGTATGGCCAATCAGGAACATAATTGATAGACCCGTTAAGAAGGTTAACACTGGCGGGATACCAAACAATATGTTGAGTAGCATGGTCATTAAAATGGTGCAGAAGAAGACGAGGGCAATCAATACATCAACGGTTTGATAAGTATGTTTGATTGGCGTCGTGCTCACAACACCTTCGGCTTTGAGTGAGAACAGAGTTGCCAGTAAAATCACGCTCACGGCCGATGGGATAAATAACATCAGCAGTTCAGACATATGCACATGTCCAGCTAAGAAGATCATCAGTGTCGTCACATCGCCAGTGATCAGGGCTACACCGCCTGAGTTCACCGCGAAGATAATCAACACTGCCATTCTACGGCGCATTTGCTTGTCGAGTTTAAAGGTGGTTAATAAACCTAAAGACACTAAAGTCGCGGTGACGTTATCACAAAATGCTGAGAGCACGAGTGCAAATAGGGCGACTTGGATCATTAACATACGCACTGATACTTTCTGCGGAAACAGCTTTTGCACCATGATTTGGATCATACCCTTAGCATTCAAATATGCTACGAAGGTCATGGTCGACATCAGAAAGAGCCAAAGTGTGGCAATCTCGAGCAAATTTTCATTGAGCTGATGGGCAACGATTTTCTCATTAGCTGGTTCCCCTGCAGCCATAAACAGCGCTACCCAAGAGATACAACCAAAGAATAAGGTGGTTTTTGCTTTATTAAGGTGGGTCACTTCTTCGAAAATAATACTGAGCAATGCGAGCACGGCCAGTAAGATGAGAAAGGTATTTAACATAACTGCAATTCCAACTGCTGTTTTGATGTCGTAGGGCGACTTGAGTCAACCTAAAGATTGGGCATATCAAGGCTAAATTAAGCTAGCCGTGTTAGCGCGTGCGGATCAGAACATAATGGGCTAGAGAACGCAACTGTTAGCTGTAACTCAATTTAATGCTTCTTTGTGATGTCTATCTCATGCTTTTGGGTTGCTAATTAGTTTTATATATTGGTTATTGTGATTATTGCAGCGTTATTAACTGTATTGTTTGATTTGATTACCGTGTTAAAAGTGAGATCTACGATTAAAGTCTAAGCAGTTAGTTTGCATATTCTTCAATTAATTTTTATTCAGGTCGTTATTCCTGAATTGTCATGCCTATGTAGGCAGGCATTTTTAATGCTTGCCTTTTGAATGAGTGCCCGCTAGGAAGTAGAGTGCTCTTAGCACTCAGTCCTGCAGAATTCTGCGTCTTGAGCTTGTTTGGGTATCAATACTGGATATTGTGTTTTGGAGTAGAGGAAAATGACATTTGTTATCTGGAGTCTTTTGCTTTTAGGCTCACTCGTTTGGTTAACGTATTGTGGTAAGCAACTTATTGCGCTGGGCTTGATGGGTTGGCCTTAGCACGTTATTGAGCATATCCACTTGACCTTACAATTCATGGTAGCTGCGAAAATATTTAAATCGGCTTTAGGTTCTAAAAAGTCTGATCGTTATTAAAGTGACACAAAGTTAACTAAATCTAATAAAAGCAAAGGGACGCATTGGCGTCCCTTTGTTATGTTTAAACGGCTTAAATACTAAAGCTTAGGCTTAACTTGCCGCTTTCATGCTAGCCAATACGCGATCAGCCGCTTCTAAGGTTAAGCGCATTTCTTCTTCGCCATGGGCCATTGACAGGAAGCCTGCTTCATAGGCACTTGGCGCTAAGTAAACACCTTCATCTAGCATGCCGTGGTAGAAAATACGGAACTGTTCGATATTGCATTGGGTCACTTGATCGAAACGAGTGATCTCGGGTTGTTCCGTGAAGAAGAAACCGAACATGCCACCAACATAGTTGATCGCCATTGGAATACCGTGCTTATCCGCAGCCGCTTTAAAGCCTTCTGCAATACGTTTGGTTTTCGCGCTCAGTGCTTCGTATAGACCTTCTTCACACAGGGCTTCCATTTGTGCCAGACCCGCTGACATCGCAATGGGGTTACCCGATAACGTACCCGCTTGGTAAACCGGACCTGTAGGAGCGATAAATTGCATCACATCTTTACGGCCACCGAAAGCCCCCACTGGCATACCGCCACCAATCACTTTACCGAGTGTGGTTAAGTCTGGTGTGACGCCGTAGTAACCTTGAGCGCCACTTAGTGATACGCGAAAACCTGTCATCACTTCATCGATAATCAACAGCGCGCCAAACTCATCACACATATCACGCAGACCTTGAAGGAAACCAGGGACAGGTGGAATACAGTTCATGTTGCCAGCAACGGGCTCGATGATGATGCAAGAAATCTCAGTTGGATACTGCTCGAACAGGGTTCTAACTGAATCTAAATCGTTATACACAGCCGTTAAGGTGTGTTTGGCGAAATCTTCAGGAATACCGGGTGAGCTAGGTTGACCTAACGTTAACGCGCCAGAACCGGCTTTCACTAACAGGCAATCTGCGTGGCCGTGGTAGCAGCCTTCAAATTTTAAGATCTTGTCACGATTGGTAAAACCGCGTGCCAAACGGATAGCACTCATAGTGGCTTCTGTACCTGAACTCACCATGCGTACTTGCTCGATAGAAGGCACCATAGAGATGACTTTTTCGGCCATTTGCACTTCAAGCTCAGTTGGCGCACCAAAAGATAAGCCATTTTCTACCGCTGCTAATACCGCAGCACGGATTTTAGGATGGTTGTGGCCGAGGATCATCGGGCCCCAAGAACCGACATAGTCTATATAAGCTTTACCATCGGCATCGTAAATATAAGCGCCGTTAGCTTTTTCAATAAACAGGGGCGAACCGCCTACACCATTAAATGCACGAACCGGAGAGTTAACGCCGCCGGGGATGGTTTTTTTAGCCTGTTCAAATAGCGCTTCGGAACGGGTCATGTTTAGTCCTTAAAGTCTGTAGCCAATTAGCGATCGGCTTTACGTGAATACCAATTAACCGGACACTCATATTTTTCGAGTTGATTATCAACGCCGAGTGTCAATGCAAACAAAGCCATGCGAATTAACAGCCCATTATCCGCCTGTCTGAAGATAGCAAGATTGGGATGGCTATTTAAATCATTATCTAACTCATTGGCTTGCGCCCGTGAATCCCTTGGAAGCGGGTGCATAATGACAGTGTTAGATTTGC
This sequence comes from Shewanella sp. ISTPL2, assembly GCF_013283205.1. Classification (NCBI taxonomy): domain Bacteria; kingdom Pseudomonadati; phylum Pseudomonadota; class Gammaproteobacteria; order Alteromonadales; family Shewanellaceae; genus Shewanella; species Shewanella sp. ISTPL2. The sequence goes on from NZ_JAAPAV010000001.1 coordinate 2,571,276, forward strand.
AATGCTGAGTGTAAATACTGCGATTTAAGCGGAACTTGCCGCGATACTTATTTGCTTCTTCCTGTGAAGGGAAGCGTTCTTCTTGAATGCGAGTGAGATACAAAATATCTGCTTGATCTAAATGGCCTTCAAGTTGGTCGGTTATTTTGATGCTATGGCCAGCATTTTCAATGTCGGAGATCACATAATCAGGCATAGCTAATTCAGCGGGTGAAATCAGTGTGAAACTGATGTTTTTATACATGCAGAGTAAACGCGACAGTGAATGTACAGTACGGCCAAATTTTAAGTCGCCGACCATAGCGATGTGCATGCCATCGATACCGCGGCCAGCACATTTGAGTTCTTTTTGGATAGTGTATAAATCGAGTAAAGCTTGGGTCGGATGCTCGTTCGAACCATCGCCGCCGTTGATCACTGGGACGCGGCTGCCTTCAGCAAACTCTTTGACCGAGTAAGAGTCTGGATGGCGCATGGCAATGACATCAGAATAGGTGGATAACACCCGCGCCGTATCGTACAGGGATTCACCTTTAGATAAAGACGATGAAGCCATGCCTGTGGTTTCACGTACATGGCCGCCGAGCAAGTTAAAGGCACAGCCAAAACTCACGCGGGTACGGGTACTCGGTTCGAAAAACAGGTTACCTAAAATGGCGCCATCGAGCACATTATTGCGCTTCTCTCGAAGTGCATAGGGCATCATGCGGCTAGCGACATTAAAAATAGTTTGGATTGAGTCAAGATCTAACTGGTTTACGGAGAGGATATGGGATCCTTCGAACTGATTCATCAGCCTGTTTTCCAATTTGCTAGGGGGCATTTTAAGCAGCATTATCGCGCTTATCTGCCCTGATGTTATGTAGGGTGGCTGAGGCGCGATTGTAGCAGAAGCGCTGGGGCAACGAAATAGCCACATTGCCACTGTGTTAGATTTTTGCGATGAAGCCCAAAGCTTTTAATCTGCCGTCTCAGGTTTGAATCAAAATTAGGTATTGAATAGCGGCTAGATTTTGAAGCGATATTAGGCTTGGCCTGAACGAATCTCATGTTGTAGGTTCGACCAACTGATCACCCCAACCACATTGTCTGGTGTATCTTGATAGATAAACACCTCACCGCAGCGTTTGGGCGACAATAGTGAATAGACTTCATTGAGGGTGGTGCTGTCGCTTAGCCCTTGCATGGGATGGCGTGATAGCGTGGTACTGTCATCATAGGATTGCATTTCAAGACTAAGCATTTCGATAATGCCATCGGCATTGCGGACTAGCACAGGGCGACCTTCGGCGCGTTTTAGCACTTCGAGTAACAATTCATCGTTGTTATTGACGATAACAAAGCGTTTATCCATTAAGGCTCGTACGCCTTTTTTCTGCAGTGCTAAATTCACGGGGGCGACCTTATAACCTAGTCCCATAATTTCTAATTGCTTAAAGAAAATGGAGTCGGTCTTAAAACCCTGATAAGCAATTAAAAAAGCCGGAATTGTTACAAACATTGCCGGTAAAATAATGCTGGCGTCATTAGTCATTTCTAACAGGGCGACTAAGGCGGCCAGCGGCGCGCTTAAACACACGCCCATCATGGCTGTCATGCCGATCACAGTGTAAAGCCCTACATAAGGGGCGATGGACGGGAATAAGATAGCGCTGATCAGCGCCAAAATCGCCCCGAGCAGCGCGCCGATACCATAAAGTGGACCAATTAAACCGCCGGGAATACCTAAGCCAATCGCCGCAATAGTGGCAATGATTTTGGCAAATAATAGGGCGATTAACAGCAATAGGCTTGGATGTTGGCTAATGGCTTCGCCAATAGCGAGATCGCCTGTGCCAAGGGCTTGTGGCAATACTAGACCTATTAAGGTGGTGACGCTGCCCGCCAGTAATAGTCGGTAAATGAGTGGCCAGTTTTGACCCGTCGCGGTGACTTTTAAGAGTGAGTAATTAAACAGCGCCGCGGCGCAGCCTAATACCACGCCGCCAATGGCGAGAATAGGGTAATGGTCTAAGGGAATGTGGATCACTTGAATACGGTCAAATTCGTGCACATTACCAAACACCAGTTGGCTTGAAACTGCGCCACAAATTGCTGATAGCATAATCGGGAAAAAGTAATGGATTTTATATTCACGTACTATCACTTCGAGTACAAAAATCACCGCCGCCAAGGGCGCGTTAAACGTTGCGGCAATCCCTGCTGCAATGCCACTGGCACACATGATGCGTACGCTATTATCGGGAAGATTGAATTTTTCAGCAAGAAAACTGGCGCTGACAGCACCCAGATGAATGGCTGGACCTTCACGGCCGACTGAGAAATTTGTGCCAAGGGCAAAGAGTGCTTGAAAAAATTGCCCAGCGGCGGATTGTAGGGGGATTTTACCATAATGCAGTTTAACTCTATGTAACACATAGGCTATTCCCATACGTTTGTAGCGTTTGGAGCCCAAATTCGCCACTATCCAAATTAATATTGCGCCTAAAAGGGGTAACAGGGCTCGCCAGTCGGCGACGTTCCCCGTAAAATCCAGCGCCTGTATTTGGGTGTAATGATTAGCCCAAACGAGCAAGAGTCGAAACAGTAAGATCACACAGGATGCAAAAACAGCAAATAACAGTGCCAGTATGCACAGCTGTGCACTGATGCGCGCTTGAGATAAATGGTCACGTAGCTCATTGGTTAAATACTTTTTGGCTGTGACGATGGCATGTTGGATAGCGACTTTATTTATCGTTAATTGCACTACATTGGCCTGAGTTGTATTGTATTGAACTCGTTCTTGAGTTGATTGTATTTTATATAAGGGGCTGTTACCTAATGCCAAATTATCATCGTTGGCTAGATCGGCTGCAAGTGATGGATCTCAAGTATCGTCCATCTTCAGTATATTTATCGCTTTTAGTGTTAGTTTCTATTCTTTTTGGGGCTTGGATAAGTTTTCTGCTATTAAGCAGCGATGAGCCTGTTGTTAAGCATATCAGCAGCAAGACTCAACGCTTGACCGCTGAGTTAGAGGCACAGACCCAACTACTTGCAACCCGAAATTTAGAGCTGTCCGTCGAGCGAGAGGCTAATACCCAAATGCAAGAAATGTTTGGCCAGCAAATGAAAAAGCAAAAAGAATTGGAACATGAACTGGCGTTTTACCGCAGCATTATGACACCGGATGATAATGCTGAAGGTGTCGCTATTCACGGACTTGAAATGACGCCGGGCGCTTTGGCCGATGAATACCATCTCAAGTTGGTGTTGACTCAGTTGCAAAAACGTAAGCAAGCGATTCAAGGTCGAACTGAATTGACGCTCATTGGTGTGCAAGATGGCAAATCTGTTAGCTTGAGTGTGAACAAACTCACGGGTTCTAAGTTGGAATTTGATTTTCGTTATTTTCAAGTCATAGATACCAAGGTTACTGTTCCTGCTGGCTTTAATTTACAACAAGTGAAAGTCAAAGTGCTGGTGCCTTCGAGCCGCTGGACTAAGAATTCGCAGACCGAACATGTCTATAGTGCCCCTGAGTTATTACAGGGTAAAAAAGAACCACGGGTAATACTTGAACAAAACAGTCAGGTAAAGGATAATTTGCCCCAGAAAACTGATGTAAGAGGTAGTAATGACTGATCAAGCTGATACAGCAATGCCAATCCAATTTACCGATGCGGCAGCCGCTAAGGTGAAAGGTTTGCTGGAAGAAGAGCAAAATCCTGCACTTAAGCTACGAGTCTATGTGACTGGTGGTGGTTGTTCTGGATTTCAGTACGGCTTTACCTTTGATGAAAAGGTCAATGACGGCGATTTTACGATAGAAAAACAAGGTGTTCTCTTGGTTGTCGATCCTATGAGCCTACAATATTTGGTCGGTGGTGAAGTGGATTACACTTCAGGACTGGAAGGTTCTCGCTTCTTCGTGAAAAACCCTAACGCAACCACAACTTGTGGCTGTGGTGCTAGTTTCTCTGTGTAAAAAGTTTTTCTGTTTAATGATGACTAACTTTGCATCTTTTTAGGCGTGGAGTGAGATCAAAAAAGCCGTCGCAATGACGGCTTTTTGTTGGGCTAAATTTATTTTCTACAAGAGCTTAGCTCATGATGTTCAGGTTAAGCTTAGGTTTAAACCATGCCTTTACCTTTTTATCAAAGGCTATCCAAACTTGCAGTAATGACAAGACGATCAAAGTGATAAAAATCACATAGTCAGGCAGTTTTCCCTGCCATTCACCTAAGTAAACTGTCGTTGGACCTACCACTAAGTTGCCCGGATCGTACATGATCACTGGCAGCATGCTAATCAATCCAAGCTGCACGACTGTGTAGCCGCGCAGCATGATAAGCCCTGCTTTTTGCCGACCGATAATGGCAATCACCATCAGGAGGGTTAGCAGACAAAATAACACCCCTTGCTTAGCGATTAAGCCACTCACTGACGCAACAACATACACTAGCAATAGGGCAATGAGTCGTTTCGGAAAGTGTTGACTCAGGGCTGTACTTGCCTCTGATGTCGGTATCGCCGATTTTTGCTCGCTCATAGGCATTCTCGTTTAGCGATAGCGATTAGTGGCTTTGCTTAGGCGCTAATCTTTGATCTAACTCATAAGGTGGGATTACCACACCTAAATCATCTAATACTGGGAATACGGCGACAAAGAGGTCGTCATCTTCCATGCCTGGCACCCATCTTTCGTGAAATTCGTCGAGTGGAATCGCTAACGTTTGGCAATCACTCCATTCATCCACAGCCCAAGAATCAGCGGCTTCTTCGGTTGGCCACATTGGGATGCAATCTTCTTCTTCAGTGGTTAACATCACGCAACCGTCTTGATCTTGTAATGTCCAAAGTATTTTGTGTTCTTTAACTTGTTCAACGAGGTAATCGTAACGGGCTTCTGGCGTCATTGCTGCTGTCTCAGCGAGGTTTTTAACAGTCTTGCTCATGAAAAATATCTCTTTTGCTTGGATAGGGCGAAGCCTGTTGTGTCTCTAATGTAAAAACCTAGGGCACAGCAAAATTCGCCAGTTGGCTAAATGGTAACATTAGAGCGGGATTAGAAAAAGAACAACAGCGCCAAGAGAGCGCTGTTGTGTTAGATCTTCGGCTTTTATTCTGCCGCGTGGAAGTAGCGATAGATAAAGCCCGCCAAAATGGCACCGGCAATCGGTGCTACCCAGAACAACCAGAGTTGTGATACCGCCCAGTCACCGACAAACAGTGCAGGGCCTGTGCTACGCGCTGGGTTCACCGAAGTATTGGACACAGGAATACTAATAAGGTGAATTAAGGTTAAACCTAACCCTATGGCAATTGGGGCAAATCCCTTAGGCGCTCGCTCATCGGTGGCTCCTAAAATAATAATCAAGAAGAACAGTGTCATAACGATTTCACAAATCATCACCGACAGCATGCTATAGCCACCTGGTGAATGCTCACCAAAACCGTTAGAGGCAAATCCGCCCGCGAGTGAAAATCCCTCTTGTCCTGAAGCGATGAGATACAAGATGCCTGCGCCAACAATTCCACCCGCGACTTGGGCTACGATATAGGGCAATAATTCTGCTGCCGGAAAACGTCCCCCAGCCCAAAGGCCGAATGACACTGCAGGGTTGAGATGACAACCTGAAATATGGCCAATCGCAAAGGCCATGGTTAATACGGTTAATCCAAAAGCTAAAGCGACGCCGAGTAAGCCTATGCCTACTTCTGGAAATGCGGCGGCAAGTACAGCACTACCACACCCTCCAAGGACTAACCACAAGGTGCCGAGAAATTCTGCCGCCATTTTTTGTGACATGTTCATTGTTTGATTTCCTATTCTTTTAAAGACGCTTGTTTGTTAATCAGTGCGTCTTTATTCCTAATTTACCTGCCTATTAGCGGATCTTGTCTGAGTGAGCAAAATCGCGCTGTAGACATGAGTTCCCTTAAAACCAGTTTCTTATTGAACGCCTATGAGGCTATTCCTAAGTGTTTGAGCTGTTTATAGCAATATCCTGTATCCGTTTTTACTATAGTGAGACTTGATTAAGCTTCAGTGACGAAACTTTTTTACTCATGCTTCTGTCACTAAATGCTTCAGTAATTAAGAATAGATGGCTTTAAAATAGCTGCTGATTTTCTTGAGAAATTTAGGCTGGAAGAGGGGGGAAAGATTAGTTTGTCTTTTAAAGACAACAAGAGCTTCATGTAGAAGCTCTTGTTTAGGTTATCGCTTTAGTATTTTGCGACGGCCAATTACTTAGCGCTAAATCGTCCGCCGAGTATGGCTTCACGGGATGCGCCTGTTACTGCAGGGAGATTAGCGGGTAAACCTAAGTGATTGCGCATGGCGAGCCAGGCAAAGGCGATGCCTTCTGCCCACTTAGGATCGACGCCAAGGGCCGAGGTAGTATCCAGCTTATAATCTGGTAATAAGGCTGCAAGACGCTGCATCAGTTGACCATTAAATGCACCGCCGCCACAGACGAATAATTCCCCTTCATTGGATAGTTTTATAATGTCTTGGGCTATGCTGTGGCAGGTTAAATCCAATAAAGTTGATTGAATATCTTCTTCATCTAAATGATTAAAGGGCGATAATTGCTGCTCTAACCAAGCTTGGTTAAACAGTTCGCGACCAGTGCTTTTAGGGTAAGCAAGGGAAAAATACGGATGCGAAAGCAACTGAGTTAATAAGCTTTCATCAGTTTTTCCGGATGCAGCCCATTCGCCATTTTTATCGAAGGGTTCACTTTTAACCTGTTGCATCCAGGCATCAATTAAGGTGTTGCCTGGCCCTGTATCAAAGCCTAAGACTTCTTCGCTATTGCCCGGCAGATAGGTGATATTGGCAATACCACCAATATTGAGGATGACACGTTTTTTACCGACTTGGGCAAAGGTTTGCTGGTGGAATGCGGGTACTAAGGGCGCGCCTTGCCCACCAAGGGCAATATCTTTGCGACGAAAATCGGCAATGACATCTATGCCTGTTTCGGTCGCAATAGTATTAGGATCGCCTATTTGTAAGGTAAAACCCACTTCGAGGTTTGGCATATGGCGCACAGTTTGACCATGGCTACCAATGGCGATGACATCTTCTTTCGCAATAGCACATTTAGCCATCAGATTATTGACTGCTAAGGCAAATAGCTGACCCACATTTCGATCTAAACGGCCGAGGCGGTTAATTTCATCTGAGCTGGGTAAGCACAGGCGCTGTAGACCTTTGAGTAAATGGCTCGGAATAGCTTCGGTATGACTGGCGATAAGCTGCGGCTGCGCGCCTGAAAAGTCGACCAATACTGCATCGACACCGTCCATGCTGGTGCCTGACATCAGTCCAATATAATAAGCGTTTTTCATTGGGAGGAATCCATCCGTCGTTATTGCATTGCCAATTGCGTTTGCTTGTTTTGCGAAAGTGTAGTCATCAATTGCTTGCTAAGTGCATCGAATTGATTTTTTTCTTTTCTCGCAATTGATTCGGATTTCGGTAGCGTAATCGTTCTCGGGTTGCGGTGTACGCCATTGACGATAAATTCGTAATGTAAATGAGCCCCAGTGACACGGCCTGTTTTACCTAAAGTACCAATAATTTGTCCTTGCTTAACGTTGGCGCCTTTGCTGACATTACGTTTTGTGAGGTGTAGATATTTGGTGGTATAGGTATCGTTATGTTTGATAAACACATAGTTACCGTTGAATTGATTATAACCAGACTCAATAACGCGTCCACTACCCGCAGCTTTAATGGGCGTGCCAATGGCTGCGACATAGTCTACACCGCGATGGGCTTTGACTTGGCCTGTCACTGGGTGCAAACGTCTTGGGTTAAAGTTGGAGCTGACATACTTAAAATCGACCGGTGAGCGCAGGAAGGCTTTACGCATGCTAGTGCCATTTTCGGAATAATAGTTACCGTCGGTATAGCGAATGGCAGTATAGCGCTCATCTTGGTTAACAAATTCTGCAGCTAAGATATTACCATTCCGCAAAAATTCACCATCGGCATATTCTTGCTCGTAAATAATGGCGAAGCTGTCGCCTTCGCGTAAGTCTAAGGCAAAGTCGATATCCCAGCCGAATACGGTCGATAATTGTAATATCTGGTTGGCAGACATGCCTGCATCGACGGCGGCATTCCAGAAATTGCTCTTAATTTTGGCACTGGTGAAATGGTTGCGGATTTCCACATCCTTTTCGGAGATTTTTTCGTTGTATTGCTCTTGGCTTTTAGTGATGACTAGCGTGGAAATAGCATCGACCCGATAACGCACTTCAGTCAAATTACCGTTTGCATCCTTTGAAATCACAATTTCTTCGCCCGGCATTATCTTAAGTAAGTTTTGCTTGGCTAAAGGCAACTGGGTGATTTCATAAACATCTTTGCTGGTTAAGCCAGCGCGATCAAATACCGCAGCTAAAGTATCACCATTTTTGACGTTAAAATGTTCGACATCTCTGTGAAGAGCGCTTTCGTGGGATCCTGCGGCTTGATTATTGACTCCACCTGCAGCAAGCGCATCGGGTGAGGATAACGGTTCAGCCGTTGTCGGAGCATTATCTGTTTGACCTTCTGGCAACTCAGGGCGTTCAGGCGAGCGAAAAGCTAAGGGCACATCATAACGGGTGTTGATTTGAGCTTGGTCATCAATGCTAGTGGTTTGTCTTGAAGCTTGCGCTTCTTCAGAAGGTAGAAGCATGGTTATCATTGTGATAACTGAAAGAATGCTAAGGAGAATTTGATGCTTTTTAGGCAACAATTTAAATAACGTTATAACCTTTCCCATTGACGCCGATACCAATAACCAGAGACTTAAATAATCCCGTTAGTGTACACACTTTCAATTGTGGTGGCTAACAAGTAACATAAGTCTCTTCATTTTATGATCATGGCCTTAGGAGTCCCTGCCGAGATGGCTGATTTAGACCAAGTATTAGCAGAAATTAGACGTGGTACCGATGAGATTTTACTCGAAGCGGATCTGCTGGAAAAACTCAAAGAAGGACGTCCACTCCGTATTAAGTTAGGCGCTGACCCTACCGCTCCGGATATCCATCTTGGACACACTGTAATCTTGAATAAATTAAGATTATTCCAAGAGTTAGGTCATGAAGTCATTTTTTTGATTGGTGACTTTACTGGTATGGTGGGGGACCCAAGTGGTAAAAATAGCACACGTCCGCCGCTCACCCGTGAACAAGTTTTAGCGAACGCGGAAACCTATAAAGAACAGGTTTACAAGATCCTCGATCCTGCTAAGACTCGTATCGAATTCAACTCAAGCTGGTTAGAGCCATTGGGCGCCGCTGGTATGATCCGTCTCGCGTCTAAGCAAACTGTGGCTCGTATGATGGAGCGTGATGACTTTAAGAAGCGTTATGCCTCGGGTCAGTCGATTGCGATTCATGAGTTTATGTATCCTTTACTTCAGGGCTATGACTCAGTTGCGCTGCAGGCCGATGTTGAGTTGGGTGGTACAGATCAAAAGTTCAACCTGTTAATGGGCCGTGAACTGCAAAAAGCCGAAGGCCAAAAGCCACAAGCTGTGATCATGATGCCGCTGCTCGAAGGTTTAGACGGCGTGAAGAAAATGTCTAAATCGGCGCATAACTATATTGGCGTGAGCGAACCTGCCAACGAAATGTTTGGCAAGCTGATGTCAATTTCGGATGACTTGATGTGGCGCTACTTTGAACTACTGTCATTCCGCCCACTGGCTGAAATTGAACAGTTTAAGCAAGATGTGGCGAATGGGTCTAACCCACGTGACATTAAAATCGCCTTAGCTAAGGAAATTATCACACGTTTCCACGATGCAGCGTCTGCCGAAAGTGCGCATCAAGCCTTTGTCGATCGTTCTAAGGGCATGATCCCCGATGATATCGAAGAAATTGAGTTAGTTGCGGGTGAAGGTATTGCGATTGCCAATCTGTTGAAAGACGCAGACTTAGTGTCGTCGACTTCAGAGGCGATGCGGATGATCAAGCAAGGCGCGGTGAAGATGGACGGCGAAAAGCTAGAAGATAGCCGTATGACTTTGTTCGCGGGTACTGTTGCTGTATTCCAAGTCGGTAAACGTAAGTTTGCCAAAGTGACTTTGGTATAGTGACGTTGGTTTAGTTAGATTTACGCTACAGTAAGTTTAAACGAACAAAAAGAGCGCCTTAGGGCGCTCTTTGTTTTTGAATCTTTTCACAAAACAAGATTAAGGCGCTGTGTTGGCCTCATGCTCGGCGATATTACATCTGTCGGTGCCAAAGTGTTGCCCGCCACTGCATTTCCATGCCAATTGGGCCGAACTTACCTGCCAAAGTTTAGCGTTTTGTTTCAGTGAGATAATCAACAGCATCTGTGGATGCTGCTTGGAAAGTTCGCTCACTTGATAGGTCAAAATGCCATCTTTATTGGTTTGAGTTCGCACTAAAGTAAATTTGTTGCCTGCATATTGGCTGCTGATTTTATTGGGATCTTCCGACCAAGGCTGATGTTGCGCCTGAGCGGTACGTAGTTGTTGATTAAAATGACTTACAGGCTGAACGGCGTAGGAAACGATAATGGGCTGTAAAGCCTGTGCTTTTGGGGCCAGTATTAAGCCATTAAGGGCGAGAAGGGCTATCAATCCAAAAAACTTCATACAAACCTCATTGAAACGAAACGGCTCAGTCAATTTTTCAAAGGTGAAATACGCAGTGGTATTGACTCATTGTTAGTTTCGACTCGTTTTTAGGGATCAAGTTTCAAAGACGGATAAATTTTGTTACTACTGCATCGCTAATTGGTCTGACATGGTCTGGTAATCGATTAGGTCGACATGTTCCGTTACTCTGCGATTGAGCATGTCGATCTTAAGGCTTGTCACACCAGGTATCGCAACATCGATGATTTTCCCCGGTTTGCCAAATTGTTCACCTGGACCCTTGAAATGATAGTTACCTATCATCACTACTAAAGAGCCTGCGTTATACATATGTTCTATGTTGAAGTTGTACTCGAGCACGCCCTCGTGGGCGCGCTCAAGGAAGTCGATGATGAAGCGGCCGCCAGTGTATTTACGGTTGGCGGTTTTGTCGAAGAAGACGCTTTCGCGGTTATAGAATTTTCGCAGTGTCTTATAGTCGTGTTCAGTTAGCGCATTCATATATTTTACGGCTAGCTGCTGTTCTTGTGGCATTTCACCTGAGTTGGCTTGCGCCGCTGCAGGATTGAGGGCTGGAACAAAAATGAGGCACAAAATAAAACACAATATTCGCAAACTATTCCCTCTTGGTCTTGAGATCAAAGGCCGGTAATGAAAGATGCCACTTGATGGCACTTAAGCGGATTAACAGGGCACTGGCCATCGCCAGAAACAGCGCCATTTTTTCGCCCATACCGTAGGCTAAGCTCATGGTATAGCCGATACCACCTATGATCGAAGCTGTGGCATAGACTTCTGTGCGTAAGACCATAGGAACTTGTCTACACAGTAAGTCTCGAATAATGCCTCCTCCCACGCCTGTGATCAAGCCCATTACGACGGCAATCATCCCACTCAAGCCCATATTGAGGGCCTTTTCAGCACCTATCACGGTAAAGAGGGCCAATCCAAAGGCATCTGCAACGGGTAAAATATACTCGGGTACCTTACGAGGGCGACGGACTAATAGCAAACAGACGAGCACGGTCGCGAGGATCACTATGATGTAATTCGGGTCGCGGATCCAGAACACTGGCGTTGCACCAATTAAGGCATCACGAATACTGCCACCACCGACAGCGGTAACCGAGGCGAGCACGATTACGCCAAAGGGGTCCATTTTATGGCGTCCAGCGGCAAGTGCGCCGGATAATGCAAATACAGCGGTACCCCATAAATCAAAAAAGTAGATCCACTGGCTCATTTACTCATCTCTTTGATATGGATATTTAATGCGTCAACAGAGATGCGGATTTCAATCACAGATAAAATCAGTGAATAGAGCAAGAGCAGTAGGCTAGCGCCAAAAATCACTGAGCCGGTTTTATTAAAGCCGATATAGATAAAAATCATACACAGTACGCATAGGGCAAAGCTTGACACACCTGCTTCCTGCATTCGACGAATGATGGTAATACGCTGGCTCAGGTTCTTAATTTGATCTTTATGTACGGGTTTTTCACCATTGCTTAAATTTCGGATTAATGCGGCTAAGGCAAAAAAACGATTGGTATAAGCTAATAGTAACAATGAGATAGCAGGAAATAACAACGCAGGTGTTGTTAATGAAACATGCATGTTTTCGAGCAAGATGGTCAGCCTTTAACTTCACGTTGAGATAATGCGGCATCATATCACAGGCTTTGTAACCAACGTAAACTTGCCCATAACAAGGGCAGTATAATGATAAAGCTAAACCAGATAGCACAGGCACGTGAGGTCAGCTTAATTGCAGGCGTGATGTCATCACTGGTTGGCTGCGGACCGTAGCACAATTTATCCACATTGATACGCACGCCAGCAAACTTCTGTGGTCCACCGAGCTCGATTCTCAAAATACTGGCCACGAGATTCACACTGAGAACATAACCTCGAATAGCGTGATGATTTTTAGGGGCTCTAAAAAGTTTTGCAAACGCCTTAGGCCCGCCTTGAATGGCGAGCGACAGGCTCCACAACCAAGCCGGAATCGCCAGCAAGATAATGGATACACCATTCACAGTACTGCAGAAATGTTGATACTTTGGTTGAATGGGCGGCCAGCTCAATTCGAGTTGTTTGAGCATGCGCACTGCTAGCACCAGAGGTGCTCCAGCAATAGCGAAAAAGAAAATGGTCGATGCTGTGCCGTAAATAGGCGCTGTGGCGAGTTTTTCTATGGTGGCTTTGGCTAGGCCGATTTCCGACAAACTATCGGTATCGCGCACTACCCAAGGCTGTAAAAGCTTTTTTGCGCTGGCATTGTCTCCACGTTTTAAGGCTTTAGCGATTTCATCGGCGACTTGGCTAAACCCTGCATCGGTTAAGCATAGATAAAGCACCAAAAATTCGAAAAACCATGGAAAGGCGGCCAGTTCGAGCAAAAAGGTGATAATGGCCCAAAACGGAAACAGTAACAGCATCATAGCTAAAAAGCCTGCTGTGGCTTGTTGGCTTGGAGAGCGTTCTGGGCGATTTACCTTGGCGGCGAGTTGCTTAGCTAAATGGCCAAACCAAATAAGCGGCTGCATTTCCCGTGGTAATGGCGCTAACCGCGCCAATAACAAAGCAAAAAAAAGTACCAAAAAGCCTTCAAACAAAGCGCCATCTATCTCGACAAGTTGTTGATAAAAAGAGGTGTGCATTCGGTACTTTCCACTTAAGTGATTATTTTATTGCGCTAGGATTCAGTTGCTCAAGCAGCAACATCACCATCAGAGCCGAGTGATAACCCGCTTTGACAATATAAGAGTCGAAATCCACTGGCGAGTCATTGTTGGCGTTATCCGATAAAGAGCGGATCACCACAAATGGCACTCCAAACTGATGACAAACTTGAGCGATTGCCGCGCCTTCCATCTCACAGGCAGCCATAGTCGGGAAGTTTTTGAGCATGGCTTGGGTGCGAACAGGATCGCAAATAAAGCTGTCGCCAGTACAAATCAAACCTTCAATCGCTTTGACTTCACCCAGTTGAGCAATCGCTTTGTTGGCTGCTTCAACTAAATGTGCGGCAGGAATAAACGCAGCAGGTTGCTGCGCCATTTGGCCAATTTCATAACCAAAGGCGGTGACATCCACATCATGGTGACGCACTTCAGAAGAAATCACGATATCGCCAATGGCCAGCGAATCCACAAAACCACCGGCAGAACCAGTATTGATCACCGCATCCGGCGCATATTTTTCGATGAGTAGCGTGGTCGCAATACTTGCGGCGACTTTACCTATGCCTGAGCGAGTCACTACTACGTCTTTACCCGCGAGAGTACCAGCAATAAATTCAATACCAGCAATGGTTTGCGATGTCGCATTTGTCATGGCGGCGATCAGGTGAGCGACTTCTGGCTCCATTGCGCCAATAATTCCAATTTTCATGGGAGACCTTTTTGATTCAACACTTAAAGAGTGGGACACGGGAATGCTGGCTAATATACCACACAGTTTTATGCAGTCGTTATGGCGAGATTGGGATTGCTTGATAATCGCGGGGTAAAACGCGGGAGGGTTAACGAAAAAAGTGCGCTCCTAAGATGCACGCTTTCATCTATCTATTTTATCCATCAACCGATTGCGATAAGTCACTAGCCAATGGCTGAACTCGTTTGCACGAGTCCAGCCATTGGAGTGCTTGTTAAAATGACAAGGGTAAAATGTTTTTTACCTGTAAAACAAACACGTTGGCGCTTAATCTATAGCGCTTAGTCTAAGTAATTAAGAATACCTTGGGCGGCATCGCGACCTTCGGCAATGGCTGTCACGACTAAGTCAGAACCACGCACCATATCACCACCGGCAAACACCTTCGGGTTGGTGGTTTGGAATGGGTTTTCATCTAACTTACTCGCTTTGACTCGGCCCCATTGATCGAGTTCGATACCGTGTTCGGCAAACCAAGGTGCTGGGCTAGGTTGGAAACCAAAGGCGATAATAATCGCATCGGCTTCGAGCAACTGTTCGCTACCGGCAATCGCTTCGGCGCGTTGACGACCGCTTGTATCGGCCTTGCCCATGGCGGTTTCAACGCATTCAATGCCGATCACTTTGCCATCTTGGGTTTTAATCGCCACAGGTTGACGGTTAAACAGGAAGTTAACTCCTTCCTCCCGCGCATTTTGCACTTCACGACGTGAGCCTGGCATGTTGGCCTCGTCCCGGCGGTAAGCACAGACTACGCTGCTTGCACCTTGTCTGACGGCTGTGCGCACGCAATCCATCGCAGTATCACCACCGCCTAATACCACCACACGTTTACCTTCAAGGTTCAGGTAGGGCGTTTCAGTATTCTGGGTGCCCATTAAATGATGGGTGTTACCAATCAAATAGGGCAGGGCTTGGTATACGCCTTGGGCATCTTCACCCTCAAGGCCTGCTTTCATCGCGGTATAGGTGCCCATACCGAGGAAGACGGCATCGTATTCTTCGAGCAGTTTAGTAAATGGGATGTCCTTACCGACAGTGACACCGAGTTTGAACTCAATGCCCATGCCTTCTAATACACTGCGACGTGTCGCCATAACGGCTTTGTCGAGTTTAAAAGACGGAATACCGTAGGTGAGTAGACCACCAATTTGTGGATATTTATCAAAGACCACAGCTTTAACACCGTTGCGAGACAGAATATCCGCGCAGCCTAAACCTGCAGGACCCGCACCGACAATCGCCACTCGTTCAGGGCGTGGCGTGACCTTGCTCATATCGGGGCGCCAGCCTTGGGCGATCGCTGTGTCGGTAATGTATTTTTCGACATTACCGATAGTGACAGCACCAAAGTCGTCGTTCAGAGTACAAGCACCTTCACAGAGTCTGTCCTGTGGACAAACACGGCCGCAGATTTCGGGCAGAGTGTTGGTCTCATGCACTAAATCTGCCGCTTCCATGATGCGACCTTGTTCCGCTAGCTTGAGCCAGTTAGGAATATAATTGTGTAGCGGGCACTTCCATTCACAATAAGGATTGCCGCAATCTAAACAGCGGTCCGCTTGCTCAGCCACTTGAGGCTGAGCAAAAGGCTGATAAATCTCAATAAACTGAGTCGCACGTTTAGCTGCAGGGTGTTTAGCGGGGTCTTTACGACCCACTTCAATAAATTGAAAATCGTTACTCATGCGCCATTACCCCGCTTTTACAACTAATTCTGGGCTCGATTTCTCTAATTTGAGCAGATCGGCCACGGCAATATTTTTAGGTTTTACTAATACGAAGCAATCTAACCAGTTACCAAAATCACTTAAGATCATCTTTGCATGTTCGCTGCCCGTTTCGGCCACGTGGGCTTCAATCAGACCTTTTAAATGTTGTTGATGGATCGGTGATTCGAGTTTTTGAGTATCGACAAGCTCAGTGTTCACACGGCGATTGAAGCGGCCGAATTGATCGAATACATAGGCAAAACCGCCTGTCATCCCAGCGCCGAAGTTCACCCCTGTTTTACCAAGGACAACCACAATGCCGCTGGTCATGTATTCGCAGCCGTTATCGCCAAGCCCTTCGACCACAGCAATCGCCCCAGAGTTACGGACTGCAAAACGCTCGCCCGCTTGACCTGCGGCGAAGAACTTGCCGCCCGTCGCGCCGTAAAGACACGTGTTACCGACAATGGCGCTGCGCTCACTTTGGAACGGGCTGCCAATTGGCGGGTAGATGACGATTTGGCCGCCAGACATGCCTTTACCCACATAGTCGTTGGCATCGCCGCAGAGTTTTAACTCAAGGCCTGGGCTGTTCCACACGCCAAAACTTTGGCCGGCACTGCCGTTAAAGCTCAGTTTGACCGGCGCTTTGGTGCCTTTCACGCCGAGCGTGCTCGCGATATAGCCTGACAAGGTCGCGCCAACGGAACGGTCGGTGTTGTTGATGCTGTAAGCTGCATCGAAACTCTCGCCCTTATCGACAGCGCTTTGGCATTCGTTTAATAAATGCTGGTTAAGCAGCCCTAAATCCGCCGGTGGATTGGTTTCTTGCCAAGTGCGTGACGAGGTTGCTGGCACCTTGGGTTGATACAAAATCGGCGATAAGTCGAGCCCTTGTTGCTTAGCGGTTTGACCTTCGAGGGCATATAACCATTCGCTGTGGCCGACTAAGTCTTCAAACTTACTCACCCCTAAGGTCGCCATCCATTCACGAACTTCCTGTGCAACAAACTCAAAGTAAGTCATCACTCGCTCTGGCAGACCATGGTAATGGTTGTCGCGCAGGTTTTTATCTTGCGTTGCTACGCCAGTCGCGCAGTTGTTCAAGTGGCAAATACGTAGGTATTTACAACCTAGGGCGATCATAGGCACAGTACCAAAACCAAAGCTTTCGGCGCCTAATAACGCGGCTTTAATCACATCGGTACCGGTTTTTAAGCCGCCATCGACCTGCAGGCGAATTTTATGACGTAGACCATTTTCCACTAGCGATTGATGCACTTCGGCTAACCCTAGCTCCCATGGACTGCCCGCATATTTCACTGAGGTAATTGGGCTAGCACCTGTGCCGCCGTCATACCCTGAAATCGTGATCATGTCCGCATAGGCTTTGGCCACGCCGGTGGCGATCGTGCCCACACCGGGTTCTGACACAAGTTTCACTGAAATCAGTGCTTTAGTATTGATTTGCTTCAAGTCGAAAATCAGCTGGGCTAAATCTTCGATAGAGTAAATATCGTGGTGCGGCGGCGGTGAAATCAAGGTCACACCAGGACGTGCATGACGCAGTCCGGCGATTTCAACACTCACTTTATGGCCGGGTAACTGGCCACCTTCACCGGGTTTTGCCCCTTGGGCGACTTTAATCTGTAACACATCAGCATTAACTAAATAATGCGCCGTGACGCCAAAGCGTGCCGAGGCAATCTGTTTAATCGCAGAGTTGCGTTCAGTATTAAAGCGGCGTGCATCCTCACCACCTTCACCTGAGTTCGAGCGGCCACCTAAGCGGTTCATCGCGATAGCAAGAGCTTCATGGGCTTCGGGGCTCAAAGCACCGATACTCATGGCTGCGCTGTCAAAACGTGAATATAGATTTGATGCCGCTTCTACATCGGCGACATCAATCGATGTTTGTGCGCCCTTAATACCGATTAAGTCACGCAGTGTGGCCACGGGACGATTGTCGACGAGTTCGGCGAATTTTTTATAGCTCGCAAAATCTTTGTCAATCAATGACGCTTGCAAGGTGTTGACCACATCAGGGTTGAAGCAGTGATACTCGCCGCCCTCAACGTATTTCAGCAGGCCACCTTGCGGTAATGGCACATGGGCACGGTAGGCCGCTTTGTGCAGAATAGCTTGGTCTTGGGCGATGTCTGCAAAGCCTGCACCCTCGATGCGGCTAATTACGCCTTTAAAACACAGTTCGATCACTTCGCTGGCAATGCCTATGGCTTCAAATTGCTGACTGCAACGATAGGAGCCGACAGTGCTGATGCCCATTTTGGACATGATCTTACGCAAGCCTTTTTCGATGCCGTAGCGGAAGTTCAACATCAATGCCGTGGTATCGGTTAAGTCATGGCGTTTTGCCAGTTCGGAAATTGACTCATACACTAAATACGGATAAATCGCCGTGGCACCAAAGCCAAGCAATACGGCAAAGTGATGCGGATCTCGCGCCGATGCGGTTTCAACAATAATGTTGGTGTCGCAGCGCAGGCTCTTATTCACCAGCATTTGCTGCACAGAACCGACCGCCATGGCCGCGGGGATCACTTGCGCCGTTTTACCTATGGCTCTATCCGAAAGGATCAACAAAGTCGTGCCGCTGCGGGCTAAACGCTCGGCTTCGGCTGTGATACGGCGAATGGCACTTTCTAAGCCTTCCTGTGGTTCGTAATTTAAATCGACAATATTGGCGCGATAGTAAGTGCTATCTAATCCCAGTAACTGGTTAAAATCACTGAATAATAAAATAGGTGAATTGAACATTACCCGGTAAGCATGCCCAGTCGTTTCATTGAAGAGGTTCTGTTCACGGCCAATACAAGTGGTCAACGACATGACGTGCTTTTCACGTAAGGGGTCGATAGGTGGATTCGTTACTTGAGCAAATTTCTGCCTAAAATAGTCATACAGTGAACGTGACTTTTTCGACAATACCGCCATAGGTGTGTCGTCGCCCATGGAGCCTGTGGCTTCTTCACCTTGCTTCGCCAATACCCAAATGACTTGTTCTAATTCCTCACGGGTATAGCCAAATTGTTTTTGGTATTGCAGCAATAGCTCAGGGCTTAACTCGCTGGCACCGTGCTGCTCAGAGGCTAAATCTTCCGCTGGCGTTAAAGTACGGCTGTTTTTCGCCATCCACTCTTTGTAAGGGTGGCGGCGTTTAAGATCGTTATCAATTTCAAAAGATTGGTACAGGCGGCCGTTCAAGGTATCTAATACCAGCAATTCACCAGGCCCAACACGGCCTTTTTCGATGACTTCATCGGCGGCGTAATCCCAAATACCCACTTCGGAGGCTAAGGTCAAAATACGATCTTTTGTGATCACATAACGCGATGGACGCAGACCGTTACGGTCTACGGCGCAGGCGGCATGGCGACCGTTGGTCATCACAATACCAGCCGGACCATCCCAAGGCTCCATGTGCATAGAGTTAAAGTCATAGAAGGCTTTTAATTCGTCATCCATTTCCGGATTACTTTGCCAAGCAGGCGGGATCAATAGACGCATGGCACGGTATAAGTCCATGCCACCAGATAACAGCATTTCCAGCATGTTATCTAAAGATGAAGAGTCTGAGCCTGTTTCATTCACAAAGGGAGCGGCCTGCTGCAAATCTGGTAGTAGCGGTGAATTAAACTTATAGGCACGGGCGCGGGCCCATTGACGGTTACCCGTAATCGTATTGATTTCGCCGTTATGGGCTAAATATCTAAACGGCTGAGCTAATGGCCATTTAGGAGAAGTATTGGTTGAGAAACGCTGATGGAATAGGCAGATAGAGCTTTTTAAGCGAATGTCCGCGAGATCGGGATAAAACGCGGGCAAGTCTACAGGCATCATCAGACCTTTATAGACGATAACTTGGCCTGACAAACTCGCGACATAGAAGTCTTTGTCGTCGGTGATCTGCTGCTCTAGGCGGCGACGCGCCATATAAAGGCGACGTTCCAAGTCTTTTTCACGCCAGCCAATGGGGGCGTTGATCAGCACTTGATAGATTTGTGGCAGGCTAGCCTTGCCAATTTCACCTAACACATCGGGATTGACAGGCACCTTGCGCCAGCCTGCAATACTTAAGGTTTCACGCTCGAGTTCGCGCTCAAGAATAAACTTGGCTTGGTCAGCCAGTTCATCATCTTGACTTAAAAACAGCATACCTACGGCAAATTTTCTGCTCAAATGCCAATCATTTTCCGCGGCAATCGCTTCAAAAAATTGCACGGGTAATTGCATTAATAAACCACAGCCGTCGCCAGTGCGACCGTCGGAGGCAATGCCCCCTCGGTGCTTCATGCGATCTAGACCATGGATTGCCGTGCGCACTATACGGTGGCTGGCTTCGCCATCCATCTGTGCTATCAACCCAAAACCACAATTGTCCCGCTCAAAACTGGGATGATATAAGCTCATACAAAAACCTCCCTAGACCTCAACTGATTACTACTCGGGGAGAAAATGTAAAGACTTTCTATAGATATGCACCCGAACCACCCAAATTAGCCTGAGATTCAATAAAGGTCAAACCAAAAATTTGCATAAAACATGGGTATTAATTCATGTTTCATACACAAATCACAATTGCCTTACGTTAACGTCAACAGTAAAATGTGCCGTATAACATTATGAATAAAAAGAATTTTAAAAACTATCAAACTCAAAATTTACCAAGGTGTAACATGCTGATGGGATTGTTTTTGATTTAGAAATAGTGATTTTTATTGCAAACACAGTAAATAGATAAAAAATTAAAATTGTTGAATTGTTATTCATTTTTGATGTGAGCAAGATCTCAGCGGTAAGCTGGCTAATTTGAGGGTGCGCACATTTATGATAATAACGGTATGAGTCAGGTGGGAATTTGATGTAGCGCCAAGAAAACTCTCGCTACCTTATTTACACTAAGCTTTTTCTTCTATTTGTTCACGTATTTTCTTTTCTATTTGTGATTTTATCTTGGTTATTCTCAATGAAGCGATATGAAATTTGGTGGGTGCTCTGATGGGGCTTGATGCATATGTGAACACCTTTGGTGCCGTTTGTAAGGCGCGATATGGCACCCGACTGCGAAAACTCACTATAGATGCCAAGTTTACTTGCCCTAACCGTGACGGCACTTTAGGGCGTGGAGGTTGTACTTTCTGTAATGTGGCGTCATTTAGCCATCAAACTGCTGATGTATTGAGTATTACTGAGCAACTCGAACAGGGTAAGAGCCGCTATCGTGAGGCGAAGCCTCAGGCACAAGCCGATAAATTTATTGCTTATTTTCAAGCTTACACTAGCACTTACGATGAATATCAAGTGTTAATGGCTAAGTACGATGAAGCGGTTAAAGATGGCGAGATAGTCGGTTTATGTGTAGGAACTCGCCCCGATTGTGTGCCGAATAATGTACTGGATTTACTGGCGCGTTATCAGGCAAATGGTGTCGATGTGTGGTTAGAACTCGGGTTGCAAACAGCCAAAGATGAAACACTGCGTAGAATTAACCGTGGCCATGATTTCGCCTGTTATTGTGACACTGTGTCTAGGGCGAGAGCTCGCGGTCTTAAGGTGTGCACTCATCTCATTCTTGGTTTACCCGATGAAACCCATAGCGATTATATGGCGACTTTAGCTGCTGTATTGCAGCATGGCGTTGATGGCTTGAAGCTACATCCTTTGCATATCGTCGAAGGTAGCACTATGGCTAAGTCGTGGCGAAGTGGGCGCTTACCTTTATTGAGTCTTGAGGATTATGCCCACAGTGTCGGCGAGATGATCCGCCATACCCCCCTAGACGTGATTTTTCACCGTGTCACCGCTTATGCGAAAAAGCCTATGCTATTAGCACCCGATTGGTGTGCCTATCGTTGGGATGGATTGGTGGCGATTGTGGATAATTTGCAGCATTATGGTGGACAAGGGCACGCATTAGCGCAACGATAGAGGCAAGTTAGTGGGATAAATTTACTCCCTAAATGTTATGTCGTCGCTATTATTTCGTAAGCGTTTATTTACGACTATTAGTTTGTTTTTTGTTAATTTTAATCTGAATTAGACCATGAATATCGCTATAAGTTGCACTGACAATTTTAGTGGGTATCATGTGATAAATTCGTTTTAAGCATTGAACCACTTAAGGGAGGCCTTATGGCCACAGTTGAATTAGAAGCAATCCTAGATCTCAATACTCTCGAACAGTACTGCAGCGCCATTGGTGCCGGTACCTTACTCAAGAGTGTGGTGTTATTTGAGCAGTTAATGCCTGAATATGTTGGAAATCTAGTGAAAGCTAACGACGCAGCAGACAAAGATACCTTATGTTCAGAAGCACATAAATTTAAAGGTGCTGCAGGTTCTGTGGGGTTAAAACGTATTCAGCAGATCGCCCAGTTATTACAGCATGGCGAAGAAGCAAGATGGGATGCTGAACATGGCTCTTGGGTTGCTGACATCGTTGAACACGCGAGTGCAGATTTACAACAGTTAAAGTTATTCCTCCAAGCCAAAGCATAAAATATTACTTGCTAAGGTAAGTTAAGGCGCAGCGATAATGTCTATTGTTGCGCTCAATTGAGTGAATCTTGCATTGGTTTTACGATTAAGTTTATTGTTTTCGACATTTTCTTGTTAGCGCTTTTCCCATCTTATTTTGTTACTCCCACTTAAGTTTTACGGCGAACCGATTGAATATCGATTCGGGTCACAATCCTGATATCTTATGCCGCGTTATTGCTCATCACTTATGCTAAAGTAGATTTAATTTCTTAATTCATAACCTTCATGGCAATCGAGAAAATGAAAAGTTTACCTAGCTTAAAAAACTTATTCTATTTGGTGAATCTCCATCAAGAGCAGAATTTTAACCGCGCCGCTAAGGTGTGTTTCGTCAGTCAATCAACACTTTCAAGTGGGATCCAAAACCTAGAAGAGCAGTTAGGGCATCAGTTGATTGAGCGAGACCATAAGTCATTTATGTTTACCGCCATTGGTGAAGAAGTGGTGCAGCGCGCCCGTAAAATTCTCACTGATGTGGATGATTTGGTGGAATTAGTGAAAAATCAAGGTGAGCCGATGACGGGGGATATTCGCTTAGGCTGTATTCCAACCATAGCGCCTTTCCTATTGAGTCGTGTGATCCGCCAGTGTCAGCAATCTTATCCGGCGATGAGTTTATTATTGAAGGAAGATACCACTGAGCGTTTGTTAGATGCTTTGGGGAAAGGAGAGCTGGACTTATTAATCCTAGCGCTACCCGTTGATACTAGCGGTTACCACAGCATGAAAGTGGGCATAGATCCTTTCAAAATGGTGGCCCACAAAGATTTAGCGGGTGGCATACATCAACCTATTGATTATCAAACTCTGCCGGACGAGAGTATTTTTCTTCTGCAAAGTGAGCATTGCATCACAGGCCATGCTATTACTGCATGTCAGCTAGGTGATAGTGCGAAAGTCAATCCGTTTGCCGCCACCAGTTTGCATACTTTAGTGCAGATGGTGAACAGTAAACTGGGCACCACGTTTCTTCCGCAAATGGCCATTGACGCGGGTATTTTGAATGACACAGATTTAGTGGTGATGACGCCACCGGGTGAGGCACCTTACCGTGATATCGGCCTTGTCTGGCGTCAAACCACCAGTCGGATCTTAACTTTCCGCACTTTAGGTTTAATGATCCAAAAATTATTAGCTAAGGACGAGGAATAAACTGACTGTAACTGCAAAGCATTAATTCAAGCTAAAGCTTAAAGTCGATTACAAATCAGAGCGGGGAAACGCCAAACACTTCAATTGAGTGTTGTTTCCCTTTGAGTTTGACTGGGCCTAGATTTGATAGGTGATACTGAGTGTTGGGGTTATCTAAACGTCCTGCGAGTGCGCCTGAAATCAACATGCGCTGTCCTAGTGGATTACATTGATCTTGCAGTCTTGCTAAGGTATTGAGCACGTCACTAAAGAAACTAATTTCTTGTTTCTGTACACCAACAACTGCAGCGACGACTTGGCCACAATGGGCCGCCGCTTTAAATTTCGGCACAAAGCCATAATGCTCTTCAAAGTAGCGGCGTTGCCAGTTCAGTTGTTGGCTAAATTCAAAATAAATATTCATGCAGCGGTCGTGAACTATCCCTTCTTCTAATGGCCAGTGAAGCAGCACTGCATCTCCCATATAGCGGTAGATTTCAGCTTCGTTATTGGACACTGTATCTGAAAGTAAACTAAAGCTGTCTTGGATCAATCGACTAAAGCGGTAATCGCCAAGTGATTCGGCATGTGTGGTTGAGGCGACCATGTCTAAATAGAGGAATAAGCGCTGCTCGTATCTTGGCTTGTGGTATTTACCAAGGCCTATGTTGAGTAAAATACGCGGCCCGACTAATAATGCCATTTGCTCGACAAAAGCTAAGCTGACTCGTACAACGACCAAATATACGATCAATGCTTGGAATGAAGGACTATAGAGAATGTGCGCCGTCAGCATTTGTCTGAGGGTCGACATGTGATTTTCGATGGCCCACATATTTAAAAACTGAGTCATGTAAGCTAACGTCGTAGCACCCAGTAATAAAAACAAGCCCTTAAAGATGACTGAAAACACATAGGGGAGGCGATTGATTGCACTGAAATCGGCAATGACGTTCGACATCCAATGTAAGCTGCCGAAAATAATCCCCATGTAGATAGCAAGTGTTGCGAGATCAGCCGAACTTACCGCCCATTGGGGCAGCTCTGGTGATTGGGCATATCGAAAAAACACGAATGCAGCCATGGCAATCGCCCAAGCTAAAATCGCAAAAAGGAGTTTTTTCGCTTGTCTACGTGCTCTCACTGCTTGATTGGTATCCGAATACGGCTGTGATTTCAGGATGCCGTAGTTTATAGAAAAGAGTCACCTTAGTGCCAGTGAAATTTGTGATCTGGATCAATCCAAGTCCATATCGTTACTAAAAATTAACCAAATACCTTATTAAGTATCATAGCAGTGAAACTGGTCTTTAAATAAAAACCCCTAGGGTTAGTCATTTTGAGGCTACCATCTTCGGCAATGCTTTGTGTTAACGCCTTACTATTCGCGGCCTTAGGTCGCAATTGCAGCACTTCGCCGTGACGCGCTGTAAGCCTCTCTACTTTTCCGAGGGCGATAAGCTCCATGATCTCTTCCCAATCCTGTTGCAGTAATTGCAACTCGTGCGGATCTGGTTCCCACAATATTGGTGTACCTATACGGCGCTCACCCACAGGAATATGCCTCTCTCCTTCAACGGGTACCCAAAGTACTCGCTGTAACTTATGGCAGACTAAGCTGTTTTGCCAGGTTAATCCTTGGATATTCGATAGCGGCGCCACGCAGACATAAGTGGTCTCCAGTGGTCGCCCCTGTGTATCAATGGGGATAGTTTTAAGCTCGACCCCTAAATGCAGAAAATCTTGCTCAGGTTTAGAACCCGCCGTTGCGCCTAATTCCATTTCGATTAATTGACCGACCCAACCTTTATCGCGTTTAAGATCCTTGGGGACACGAATGCTTCTTTGGCTTGCTATCTGCGCCAAACTCACGCCCGCCATCATGTTGGCACGTTCGAGTAGTTCAGATAGATTTTCGGGGGGGATAATTCGATTCATGGTTGGATTTTACTTAAAAATAACCGCTTAGCAATGGCGGTTAAAAAACGAGCACTACAGGGGGAGTGAACTTGTACCGAATGTTTTTATTCTAAGTAACTGATTTTAAATTTTATATCCGTGTTAACCCCCGTTTTGCAAAAAAGTGTTCAAAGTTACTCTCTGCTTTCCCTTGCGTTCCCCACATACTTATCCACAGATATTATGGATAACTCAGGAAAGTGAGCCTCTTAACCTAATAAAAATCCTAAGTCAATGCGAATAAAGTGCATTTATTCTGGCTTTTGTGGACAGTTGTGGACACTATTTGTGTATAAAGTTGAGTAATATCGCGAGAATGATAGAAATACTTCTTGCTGGTCAAATAATGAGCTTTATTGGTTTTTTAGTCTAAAATAAATCATGATTAATGTGCAAGTTTATGAATTTGTTTGCTATTAAGTTTTAACGCTAAATTTTAAAAACGATGGTAAATAGATGTTTTTTGAACGTTATAACAAGTTCACCTGAGTTTCAAACAGAGATATCCACAGAAAATGTGGATATCCCCGGATTCCATCCCCTAGCATTGTTGATAAATGTCTTTTAAGTCAGATGTTATCCAAAGCTTAGGATAAAATAGAGGTTTGCTGAGAGACTAGCTTTATGAAACAATCAGTTTATTAAAATTTAATGTGATTTGGAGTCCATGTGATTGATAGCGACGGCTTTCGCGCAAATGTGGGCATTATAATTTGTAACAGATATGGCCAAGTCATGTGGGCTAGACGTTTCGGTCAACACTCATGGCAATTTCCTCAAGGTGGCGTCGATGATGGCGAGACAGCAGAAGAGGCTATGTACCGTGAGTTGTATGAAGAAGTGGGCCTAAGACCTGAACACGTGCATATATTAACCTCGACCCGTTCTTGGTTGCGCTATCGTTTGCCAAAGCGTTTAGTCAGACAAGACAGTAAACCTGTGTGTATCGGGCAAAAACAAAAGTGGTTTCTGTTACAACTGAAAAGCCAAGATAGTGCGATTAATTTGAGTTCTTCTGGGCATCCTGAATTTGACGATTGGCGCTGGGTAAGTTATTGGTATCCTGTGCGGCAAGTCGTGTCATTTAAGCGTGATGTTTATCGTAAGGTGATGAAAGAGTTTGCGGTAACGGCATTGTCATTCCAAACCCTAGAAATACCTAGGAAACGGGGAAGACAAAAAACAACGGGCTGATTTTCAAAAGAGGATTGAAAACAGTGTTAAATACGCTTAGGGATATTACTCAGGCTGTGGCATCTGCCCACAGTTTGGAAACCGCATTAGAAATCTTAGTTTCATCGACTAAAGCGGCGATGGAAACCCAATGTTGCTCCATCTATATCCTAGAAGAGCAAGAACTCGTGTTATCTGCAACCGATGGTCTTGAAAAAAGCGCCGTTGGTCGAGTACGTATGCCGCTGACTGAAGGTTTAGTTGGACTCGCTGCCCAGCGAGAAGAGGCCGTTAATTTAGCGGATGCTCGGCTTCATCCAAGGTTTAAGCTTTTTCCTGAAGTCGCCGAAGAAGAATACCGCGCTTTTTTAGCTGTACCTATTATCTACCAGAAGGCTGTGGTTGGGGTGATAGTGGTACAGCAGGCGAGTGCTCGTCAATTCAGTGAGGGCGAAGAAGCCTTCCTGATGACCCTCGCCGCCCAATTAGCGATGGCAGTGCGTGGGTTAAAACAAAAAGCACAAGTCAGCTCCCATCATCAACAAATTCTGTTTCAAGGTACTTCAGCATCAAACGGTATCGCCATTGCGTATGCCTTCGTACTTGGTGGGGAAATCCCCCTTGAACAGCCTGAGGTGCGTTCTGACGATATTGCCTATGAATCGAGTCGCTTAACTACGGCTATGGTGCGTTGTAAAGAAGCGATAGGTGCCTTATCTCAACGGTTTGATCGTGAGCAAGATGACGAAGTTGTCTCCATTTTCAATGCATTACAGTTACTGCTCGATGATGCTAGTTTAGGCGGCGAATATACCCGTGAAGTGCAATTAGGCTGGGCTGCTGAGTCGGCGGTGAGCCGAGTGTCTCTACGTTATATTCAACAGTTTTTAGCAATGGAAGACCCTTACCTTAAGGAGCGGGCTAGCGATATTCGCGACTTAGGTCAAAAAGTATTGCGCCAACTTATTGAGCCAGAACGTCTAGAGCTTGAGCCCGATAAACCTGTAATCCTCATTACCCGTGAAGCCGATGCGACTATGTTGGCTGAGTTCCCAAGGCAAAAGCTTGCGGGTATTGTCACGGAGCTTGGTGGCGTAAACTCCCATGCCGCCATTTTAGCCCGCGCCTTAGGTGTGCCTGCAATCACAGGTGTCGAGCAACTGTTATCTGCCAATATTGACCAAAAACTTCTAGTCGTAAACGCAAGCCGTGGTCAGTTATTGGTGTCGCCATCACCCGCTATTGTCGGTGAGTATCGTAGCCTTATTTCGGCACAAAAAGCCTTGCAACGCCAGTATGCCCAAGAATTAGCGCTGCCTTCTGTAACCTTAGATGGTTCACGTATTCGCTTGTATCTCAATGCGGGATTACTCAGTGGTGTGGCCTCTGAAATTGCAGAGGGCGCCGACGGTATTGGACTTTATCGCACTGAAATTCCTTTTATGTTGCAACAGCGCTTCCCGAGTGAATCTGAGCAAGTCAAAGTCTATCAACAGGTCTTATCGGCAGCGTCCGGTCGACCTGTGGTGATGCGTACTTTAGATGTGGGAGGCGATAAACCTTTACCGTATTTCCCGATTAAAGAAGACAATCCTTTCCTTGGATGGCGCGGTATTCGCTTGTCTCTGGATCATCCTGAGCTGTTTTTGGTGCAGTTACGGGCCATGCTACAGGCTGGGGGAGACGGTAAACAGTTAAGTATTTTGCTGCCTATGGTCAGCAACTTAGATGAAATCGATCAATCCTTAGAATATTTGCAACAAGCCTATGTTGAATTAAAAAACGATGTTAACAGCGACATAGTGATGCCACGAATAGGCATTATGCTCGAAGTGCCCGCCATGCTATATCAGTTGGATGATGTGGCAAAACGAGTGGATTTTGTCTCTGTTGGTAGTAATGATTTAACCCAATATTTATTGGCTGTTGACCGTAATAACCCGCGGGTAAGCTCGTTATTTGACAGTTATCATCCTGGAATATTGCGGGCTTTGCATCAGGCGCACCTAGATTGTCGATACCATAAACTCGATATTAGTATCTGTGGAGAGCTCGCGGGCGAACCTATGGGAGCAATTTTGCTGGTGGCTATGGGATACGATCAGTTGAGTATGAATCAGGGCAGTTTAGCGCGGATCAATTATCTATTGCGACGTGTTGCGCGGGCCGATTTAGATCAATTACTTGCTAAAGCGCTGAGCCTATCAAACGGCTTCCAAGTGCGTGAGCTGGTTAAAGAATATTTGACCCAGCAGGGTCTTGCAACAATTCTTAATTAACTAATGCTGTGTTTTGCTTTAAGCTAAGGCCCTCAATTTATCACGCTGTAGGTACTCGTGTGGATAGTTTGTTGTTGGTGTTCTTTATTTGCTTGGCTTTAGGCGCATTTGTCGGCTTTATGGCAGGATTATTAGGTATCGGTGGCGGCTTGATTGTAGTGCCGGCACTGCTTTATATTTTGCCATCGGTCGGTATTAGCTCTACTCAGCTCCCCCATATTGCAATTGCCACTTCGCTAGCAGCCATTATTCTCACCTCTATTTCGTCGGCACGTGCCCACCATAAGCGTGGCAATGTGCCTTGGGATTTATTCAAATCAATGTTACCGGGCCTGATTATAGGCGCGCTGGCTTCAGGTTTTATTGCTGAGCGTATTCCCGCTGATAAGTTACAACAAGGTTTTGCCATCTTTGTGATTTTAATGACAATTCAAATGGCTTATCCCGTTAAGGCCGAATCAAATCGTCAATTACCTAATTCAGTAGTGCTTTTTGTTGTATCGGCTTTTGTTGCGGTTTTGGCAGGTTTGACCGGGATAGGTGGCGGTATACTGATAGTGCCATTTTTGACTTTTTATGGTTTACAGATGCGTCAAGCCGTGGGCTTTTCTGCGGCGATGGGCTTCTTAATCTCTCTTTCTGGCAGTTTCGGCTATATTATTGCAGGTATGAATGCCCCTGAGTTGCCCTATGGTACCTTAGGCTATATCTATTTACCTGCATTGTTTGGTTTAGTCATCACTTCTGTCTTGATGGCGCCTGTGGGGGTAAAAGCGGCGAGCGCTTGGCCAACACCTGTACTTAAAAAGATATTTGCATTGTTACTTCTATGTGTCGGCCTTAAGTTAATTCTGACCTAGTTTTTATGTTTATCTTTGTTTTAGGCTGCTAATGGATGTGTTATGGCGTTGAGTTTTCCCAATATCGATCCCGTGATCGTTTCATTTGGACCGTTTAATCTTTTTGGACAAACCTTTGAACCGGCACTGCGTTGGTATGGTTTTACCTATTTAGTCGGATTTGCTGCGTCCATGTGGTTGTTGAACCGCCAAGCCGACCGTTCAAAGGGGATATGGGCGCGGGAGCAAGTCTCAGATTTACTCTTTTATGGTTTTCTTGGGGTGATTTTAGGTGGCCGTATCGGTTACGTGCTTTTTTATCATTTCGATTATTTCCTCGCCAGTCCCCTCTATTTATTTAAAATCTCTGAAGGTGGCATGTCCTTCCACGGCGGTTTGATGGGCGTGATTACGGCGATGCTCTATATCGCGTGGAAACAAAAACGTACTTTTTTTGCTGTCGCCGATATGGTGGCACCTGTTGTGCCTATTGGTTTAGGCGCTGGTCGTATTGGTAACTTTATCAACGGCGAGCTTTGGGGACGAACCACTGATCTGCCTTGGGCTATGGTGTTTCCAACTGGTGGGCCTGACCCACGTCATCCATCCCAGTTGTATCAGTTCGCCCTTGAAGGCGTAGCATTATTCCTATTACTTTACTGGTTTAGCAAACGTACCGATAAAGTCGGTGCAGTCTCTGGTATGTTCTTAGTCGGTTACGGTATGTTCCGTATTATGGTTGAAACTGTGAGGCAACCCGACACACAGTTGGGACTTTACTGGGGATTTATGACTATGGGGCAGATACTCTCTGTGCCTATGGTGTTAATCGGTTTGTACTTGATTTTTCGTAAGCAAGGTAAGCAGCAATGAAACAGTATTTAGACTTAATGAAGCACATATTAGCCGAAGGCGTGGATAAATCGGATCGCACAGGTACTGGGACTCGCTCGGTATTTGGCTATCAAATGCGCTTCGATTTGAGCAAAGGTTTTCCTTTGGTGAGCACCAAAAAATGCCATATGCGCTCTATCATCCATGAATTGCTGTGGTTTCTGAAGGGTGAAACTAACGTTGCCTATTTACGCGAAAATAAGGTCAGCATTTGGGATGAATGGGCCGATGACAATGGCGATTTGGGCCCAGTTTATGGTGCCCAGTGGCGCAGCTGGCCAACCCAGAGTGGTGATGCTATCGACCAGATTTCGCAAGTTATCGCCCAGATAAAATCTCAGCCAGATTCTCGCCGTCTTATCGTTTCTGCTTGGAACGTGGGCGAACTGGATAAAATGGCTTTGGCACCGTGCCACGCGTTTTTTCAGTTCTATGTAGCTGATGGCAAATTATCATGTCAGCTGTATCAGCGTAGTTGTGATGTGTTTCTTGGTTTGCCATTTAATATTGCCAGTTATGCTTTGTTAACTATGATGGTCGCCCAGCAATGTGACTTGGCCTTAGGTGATTTTGTGTGGACGGGTGGCGATACCCATTTATATTCTAATCATATGGAACAGACGGCACTGCAGTTAAGTCGTGATCCAAAACCGCTGCCGACCATGACTATTGTACGCAGACCTGAGTCGATTTTTGACTATCAATTCGATGATTTTGAATTAACAAACTACGCTCCACACCCTCATATCAAAGCCCCTGTTGCTGTGTGATGTATGTTTTTTAGTCTAACACTTCGGGATAACCGAGGTGTTAGGGAGAAACTTACGATTATATTTGTTATTACAATTCGTCTACACTCAATTCATTATGATTTTTAGGAGTGCAAGATGGAAAAAGCAATTAGAAATTTTCTGAGCCAAGAGTCGGCTGGCGGTATCCTGTTATTGGTTGCTGTTGCCTTAGCCATGCTGATGGCCAATTCCCCCTTATCTGGACTTTATCAAGGCTTTTTAGGCACTGACGTTCAAGTCAAAATTGGCGAGCTCAATATACACAAGCCACTCATCCTGTGGATAAATGATGGCTTGATGGCCATATTCTTTTTGCTGATTGGTTTAGAAGTGAAACGTGAGTTACTTGAAGGCGCCTTATCTAGTGTCGCTCAAGCTTCCCTGCCTACCTTTGCTGCCATTGGCGGCATGTTAGTCCCTGCTGGTGTGTACTTACTGTTTAACTATGGTGATCCTGTCACACAGGCGGGCTGGGCGATTCCTGCCGCGACTGATATTGCCTTTGCCTTAGGTATTATGGCACTGCTCGGAAGCCGCGTTCCTGTTTCACTGAAAGTCTTCTTACTTGCTTTAGCTATCATCGATGATTTAGGCGTCATAGTGATTATCGCGCTGTTTTACAGTACTGACTTATCAACCATCAGTTTAGTGATTGCCAGTTTAGCGATTGCGGGCTTGGTTGGGTTAAACCGCAAAGGGGTTACCTCACTTTTACCCTATGGCATCTTAGGGTTAATCCTTTGGGTTGCCGTACTTAAGTCTGGAGTGCATGCGACCCTGGCTGGCGTCATCATTGCTTTTTGTATTCCATTGCGGGCAAAGGATGGCAGTTCACCCTCAGAAGGCTTAGAGCATAGTTTGCATCCTTGGAGTACTTTCCTCATTTTGCCAGTGTTTGCTTTTGCCAATGCGGGCGTTTATGTCGGCAATATGAATTTGGAGACGTTAATTTCTCCTGTTCCTGTTGGTATTGCATTGGGCCTGATGTTAGGTAAGCCAATCGGTGTAATGTTATTTAGCTTTATTGCGGTGAAACTAAAATTAGCGCAATTGCCCGATGGCGTAGGTTGGAAGCAAATTGCCCCCGTCGCGGCCATGTGCGGTATTGGTTTTACTATGTCTATGTTTATTGCGTCGTTAGCCTTTGAACATGCAGACCCTATGTACGGTGACTTAGCACGCCTAGGGACCTTAATCGGTTCGATTATGGCAGCGTTAGTCGGGTATTTCTGGTTATCAAAAGTGTTACCTAATAAAGGAGTATAACTATGATAAAGTTGAAATTAATGGGAATAGCAACGCTCTTATGTTTATCGACAACCGCGACGGCATCGCAAATTTCGGCCTGTAATCAGGATGCAAACTCGCAGACTTGCCAAAGCTATCTTGAAGGAATAGTGGATGGCGCTTTGATGTTTAAATCTGATTCCTTAGGGGCGAGATTAGAAACTAATGGTTATGAATCGAGGGCACTTAAGTATCGCGGTGGTAAACGTTTCCAAGAAGCGAATCGAACCTATTGCGCCGAACGTATTCCAGAACGTAACGTTTTAGTTTCAGGAGTCACTGAAGCGGTAAGTCTGGGGAATGCTGCCGATTTGGAGCAGTTACAAGGCATAGTTACTAACTTACTCGACTGCCAGCGTTTAAAGTAACTTGACTGGGAATCATCAGGTTTTTAATCATCTGATTTTAAACTATCGAGTTTAAAATAACACAGTACCCCCTCAGCGCCTTGGCGTTTGAGGGAGCATTAACAGCGGGTTAGCATGCTGCACTTGAATTATAACCACTTGTATTATTTTTGGATGATTAAGAAAAAGGGCTCAGTCGCGAAGGCGGCCGAAGCCCTATGTTTAACGCCGCAAACGATAACAGGGCAAATTCGTGCCTTAGAAGATAGGTTAAACGGCAGTCTGTTCAAGCGAGTCGGGCGGACATTGGAGGCGACAGAGTTAGGTGAATTGGTGTTTCGCTACGCCGATAAGATGTTTAGCCTTAGCTATGAAATGCTCGATTTACTTAATTATCAAAAAGCGGATGCCATGTTATTCGAGGTGGGTATTGCCGATGCCTTATCTAAAGCTTTAGTCAGCCGAGTTTTATTATCCGTAGTGCCTAATGACAATTCTATGCACTTAGCCTGCTATGAGGCGACTCACGAGAGCCTAATGGCGCGTTTACGTGAGCATAAACTGGATATGATCCTTTCGGATTGTGCAGGTGAGTCACTGAAATACCCTGAAATTTTATCTAAAAAATTAGGCGAGTGTGGCGTGAGTTTTTTCTCCGCTGAGACTTATAGCGCTGATTTTCCTGCCTGTTTAGAACAAGGCCAGCTATTAATCCCCGGCCGTAGAACTTCACTCGGACAACAGCTATATCGCTGGTTTGACGAGCAAAATCTTAAAGTCAGTATCTTGGGCGAGTTCGATGATGCGGCCATGATGAAGGCCTTTGGTTACCTTAAACGAGGTATTTTTGTCACACCGTCGATTTATCGCCAAGAAGTGATTTCCCATGGTATGAATTTGCTCGGTGAAACCACCGATGTGAAAGAGGAATACCATGTGATGTTTGCGGAACGTATGATCCAACATCCTGCGGTAAAGCGATTATTGGATACAGATTTTAGCGATCTCTTTGAGGGGCTCGATACGCAAGTACAACAATGCTAATTTTGTGAGTCAATATGAAGGGTTAATCGACACTTTAGTCAGTGAACTGATAGACTAATGCCAAATCTGTGTTGGGAGAAATACCTTGGAATTAATGAACATCGCAAGGGTTCGCTGGGCATGTCGTCGTGGGATGCTGGAATTAGACGTCTTGCTTCAACCTTTTGTTGAAAACTTCTATCAAGAAATGTCCGATGAAGATAAAACCGTGTTTATCCGTTTGTTGGAATGTGAAGATCCAGAATTGTTTGCTTGGTTTATGGGCCATGAAGTGTGCCCTGACACTGAACTGGCTCGTATGATAGTAAAAGTCCGTGGAAGACCGGCACCATAGTTTCAGCGTAAAAGCCTCTTTCGACCAACGACTCTCGTTGGTCGTTTTTATTGGTGTCTGTTCTAGCTCATTTCTGCTTTGGCCCCAAAGCGACATTATCGCCTTATCTCTGCTTAAATATTTGTTTATCGTACTTGTTAGTATTTTTTTGCTGTCGCAGTTGTGGCGACTGCAGCATTGGCGTTTAGATTTTGTGCTGAGTGATAAAGGCGAGGGACGTTTGTCAACGGGGGAGCACTTTCAGGTACTAAAACGCACTTGGGTCACGCCCTTTGTTTGCTTGATTTATATCGAAGTGGATACTCAGCTGCGGCTCTTGCTGGTTTGGGCTGATATGTTAAATGATACTGACTATCGACATTTATGTCGGCTGTTGCTGCGGGCTAAAATGCAACAGACTAAACCTCATTCTAAGATTTAGTCTGTTTATGATGAAGTAATCTATGCGTATGCGGTTACTTTTCTGGTAGTAAAATTGTTGGGCGAGGCGCGTCTAATTTCTCTGGATGATCGATATTAAAATGCAGCCCACGGCTTTCTTTACGCTCCATGGCACAGCGAATAATTAATTCGGCCACTTGCACTAAGTTACGTAATTCGAGCAAGTTATTGCTAACCCTGAAGTTACTGTAATATTCCTGAATTTCTTGCTGTAACATCAGGCAGCGGCGCAGTGCTCGCTCCAGACGTTTATCAGAGCGTACAATTCCAACGTAGTCCCACATGAATAACCGCAGTTCGTGCCAGTTATGGGCGATGACCACTTCCTCATCCGAGTTCGACACTTTACTTTCATCCCATGCTGGAATTTGTCCCGGGATTTGAATTTTATGCAGTTGGCTTTCTATATCCTGTGACGCCGCACGGGCAAACACTAAACATTCGAGTAACGAGTTACTCGCCAGACGATTGGCGCCATGTAAGCCCGTATAGGCGACTTCACCAATAGCATAGAGACCATTGAGATCCGTCTGACCGTGCATATCTGTCATTACACCACCGCAGGTATAGTGAGCAGCAGGCACCACAGGGATAGCATCTTTAGTGATATCAATTCCTAGATCTAAGCAACGGCTATAGATGGTCGGAAAATGCTTCATCACAAAGTCAGCATCTTTATGGCTGATATCCAGATACAC
Organism: Shewanella sp. ISTPL2; assembly: GCF_013283205.1. NCBI lineage: Bacteria > Pseudomonadati > Pseudomonadota > Gammaproteobacteria > Alteromonadales > Shewanellaceae > Shewanella > Shewanella sp. ISTPL2. The sequence goes on from NZ_JAAPAV010000001.1 coordinate 2,606,827, forward strand.
ACAGTCGGCACCGAGACGTTTCATCTCATAGTCGATGGCGCGGGCAACGATGTCACGGGGAGCGAGTTCAGCGCGTTCATCAAAGTCCGGCATAAAGCGGCTGCCATCAGGACGACGCAGATAAGCCCCTTCACCACGCAGGGCTTCGGTGAGTAAGAAGTTGCGCGCATCTGCGTGGTACAAACACGTCGGATGGAATTGGTTGAACTCCATATTCGCCACGCGGCAACCTGCACGCCATGCCATGGCAATACCATCACCACTAGCGACATCGGGGTTTGAGGTATATTGATAAACCTTAGAGCTACCGCCTGTTGCTAACGCAACAAACTTGGCCTTAACGGTTTCGACGTGCTCTTCATTGCGATTCCACACATAAGCGCCTAACACACGATTACCTGGGCGATTTAACTTACGGGTGGTGATGAGGTCGATGGCGTTATAGCGTTCTAAAACTTGAATATTGGGGTGGGCGAGTGCGCGCTCTTGCAGTGTGGTTTGCACTTCTTTGCCTGTGGCATCGGCAGCGTGCAGAATACGTCTGTGGCTATGGCCGCCTTCACGGGTTAAATGGTAAGGTGCGTCTTTTGCATTACCGTCAGTGGTTTCTTCTTTATCGAAGGCAACGCCACATTCGATAAGCCATTGCATCGCACTCTTGGCATTTTCAGCCGTGAAAGTGACAACGTCTTTGTCACATAAACCCGCCCCTGCGATTAAGGTGTCTGCAACATGGGATTCGATAGTGTCACTTTCGTCGAAGACGGAGGCGATACCGCCTTGGGCGTAGTAAGTCGACCCTTCCGAGAGTGGGCCTTTTGAAAGCAGAATTACTTTTGCTTTTTCAGCAAGATGCAAAGCTAGTGTCAGACCTGCGGCACCGCTACCTATGACTAATATGTCAGATTGGTGTTCAACTACTTGTTTCATCGGGTATCATGATGTGACTGAAGAGTGCCAACTATGGTAAACCAACTCACCGATTATGGGTACTTTCCTTTTTACCTTACTTTTTTTGTATAATTTTTAGAACTTTTTCAAAGCCCGCGAGTCTACATAAGTGAATATGATTCGAGCGACTGAGAAATCAGCATTTTAGATTTAGGAGAAGTCGGCTCGGATGAGTGGACAATTAAGTGATCAACAATTAGTTGAGCGCGTACAACAAGGTGATAAAAACGCTTTTAACCTGTTAGTGCTTAAATATCAAAGTAAAGTCATTAGCTTGATATCCCGTTATGTACGGAACCAAGCGGACGTTGCTGATGTGGCACAGGAAGCGTTTATCAAAGCTTACAGAGCTTTGCCAAACTTTCGCGGTGAAAGTGCATTTTATACTTGGTTGTACCGCATCGCAGTAAACACTGCGAAGAATTATCTCGTATCACAGGGGCGTAGAACGCCTGCGAATGATGTTGATGCAGAAGATGCCGAATATTACGAAGGCAGTGACGCGCTGAAGGAGTTTGCCTCCCCAGAACGGCTAATGTTATCGGATGAAATCAAAAAAGTGATTTTCGATACATTAGAGACCTTGCCTGAAGAATTACGAATGGCCATCTCATTGCGTGAACTCGATGGTATGAGTTACGAAGATATTGCCATAGTCATGGATTGTCCTGTCGGGACCGTAAGATCGCGTATCTTCCGAGCTCGAGAGGCAATCGATAAAAAGCTCCAGCCGTTGCTGGAAGCCTAAATTCTTATTTTAAGAAACCCTTATATTTAGACAGGTGAAAAATGGATAAATTAGGTCAAGAATGGGTATCTGCCGCAGTCGATGGAGAGACTGATGCGCAGACCATGGCAGAGTTATCTGCTGATACACATTCACATGATAAATGGCATAACTATCATATGATAGGCGATGCCATGCGTGGCGAATTGCCGCAGACTATTGTGTTAGATCTCTCTGCTAGCATTGCTGCCGCCATTGAACTTGAGCCAGCGATAGTTGCGCCTAAGCATCATGCGTCTAAAGTCACTGCACCTGTAACGCCACAAATTGCCGCCAATTCGGAGCAAAGCCGCGTCGTACCTTTATTTAAGCAATTTGGTCAATATGCCATTGCTGCGACGGTTGCTATGTTTGCGATTGTGGGTGTGCAGAATTACAATCAAACCGCCGATGATGCCGCGTCACCATCGCCCGTGTTAATTACAAGGCCGCTGATTGGTAGCGCATCACCTGTGAGCCTACAAACCGGTCCTGTACAACAGAATCAAGGCTATACCAATGATCAGGTGAATGAGCAACGTCGCCGAATTAATACTTATATCCAAGATCATATGTTGCAACAACGATTGAATACTGGTGCGGTTGTAGAGGACAATACCGAGGTCGTACCCGTTCCGGTCAATCAATAACGAGGAGTTAGCTTGCGTCTAATCCTGTTGGCTTTATTAGCCTTGGTCTTTCCTGCAACCGCGCAGGAAGACATGCCTGCCAAAGCTTGGCTCGAGAAAATGAGTCAGGCTTTACGAGAGAAAGAGTTTAAAGCATCGATTATTCAACTTCAGGCCGATCATATTCGGCCTTTGGTTTACCTGCACGGTAAGGTGAATAATCAAGAAGTTGCCTTTCTAGAATACCTTAACGGTCCACCCAAAAATGCAGTGCGTGTCGGTAATCGTGTGACCTTTATTGAGCACGATGAGCCTGCGTATAGTATCGTTTCTAATCATATTCAAGGTGTCTGGCCTGCTGCTTTCTCTGCCAATATGGCGGACTTAGAAGTGGGTTATCAGTTTGTACTCGGTGGCCGTACCCGTATCGCTGGGCGTCCGGGGCAGATGATCCGCCTGTTGCCTAATGATGAATTCCGTTATGGCTTTCAAATTTGGCTTGATATGGAAACCTATCTGCCGCTGAGATACGACATGCTGACTCAAGATAAGCAATTACTTGAGCAGATAATGGTGATTGAACTCATTGAATTAAGCGAGCCGCCAGCCATTTTGCAAGAGGCCTATAAGCAAGAGTGGCCGGCAGTTATCGATCAAGCCGAGCGCCAAGACGGTCAAAACTGGCAATTTGCTTGGTTACCCGCAGGTTTTACTGTGGTAGTGCGCGACCATCATAGATTAATTGGCAGTCACGAAGCGGTGGAATACATAGCACTGACTGATGGACTGGCAAATATTTCTGTTTATGTGGCGCGTGCGGGCACGAGTCCATTGCCTGAAGAATTAATTACCCGTAATGGCTTGTCGTTAGTCTCAGAAAAAGTCGGTAATGCCGAAGTGGTTGCTGTGGGTAAAGTGCCGACAGAAACCTTAACGCGCATTGCTAAAAGTCTGACGCTAGAATAGGACGCCGATTATGATGGAAGAAATTGCCAGAGTCGTCTCCAGTGATAGTCAAGGCTGGTTGACGGTTGAAGTGGAACTTAAGAGTACCTGCAAGAGCTGCAGTAACAGTGAGTCTTGCGGGACCTCTGCTGTCGCTCAGGCTTTTTCCTCTAAAACCCAGCAATTTTCTATTCAGAGTGACCGCCGCTGCGAGGCTGGTGAATTACTCAAATTAGGCCTTCCTGAGAGCGTGATCCTCAAAGCCGCGGCATTAATCTATTTAATGCCGCTGTTTGGCCTGTTTGTCGGCGCGGCGTTAGGACAATTTTTAGGCCAGTTGCTTGAGTTTAATCCTAACCTAGGTGCCATGGGCTTTGCGGCCGTTGGTGCCTTGATTGCGTGGTCTTTTGGTAAGCAACAGGCTAAACGTTTAGAAGTTGATGCTCAGCCTGTGATTTTGGCCTATTTAGGTAGGAGCATCAATTTAAACGAATTAGCTCAATAATTTCAATGTTTTATTTTTTATCAAATAACAGCTAACTGCGGTTTTGGGCGTTGTTTTATCGGCCTGTCTTAAGTAGGAGTGAATGTGATTGGTATTGAAACCGCAATCAGGTACAATTTCGCTCCTTTGAACCGTATCCATTTTCAGTATTAGTCATTGCAGCATAATGAAACAAATTAGAAACTTCTCAATTATTGCCCATATCGACCATGGTAAATCGACGCTATCAGATCGTCTTATTCAGGTTTGTGGCGGTTTAACCGACCGTGAAATGGATTCTCAAGTTTTAGATTCTATGGATCTAGAACGTGAGCGTGGTATTACGATTAAGGCACAAAGTGTCACTTTGGATTATAAAGCCAAAGATGGCCTTGTCTATCAACTCAACTTTATTGATACCCCAGGTCATGTTGACTTCTCCTACGAGGTCTCGCGCTCATTAGCTGCCTGTGAAGGTGCTTTGCTGGTGGTTGATGCGGGTCAGGGCGTTGAAGCTCAGACATTGGCAAACTGTTATACCGCGCTGGATATGAATCTAGATGTGGTACCCATTTTAAACAAGATTGACTTACCACAAGCCGATCCAGAACGTGTAGCTGCCGAGATTGAAGATATCGTTGGTATCGATGCGATGGATGCTGTGCGTTGTTCGGCTAAAACCGGTGTCGGTGTCGATGAGGTTTTAGAAGTCATTGTTGCCAAAATTCCACCGCCAGAAGGCGATCCTGACGCACCATTGCAAGCCTTGATCATCGATTCTTGGTTTGATAACTACCTAGGCGTAGTGTCTTTAGTGCGAATTAAACACGGTAGCCTGAAAAAAGGTGACAAGTTTAAGGTAATGTCTACAGGACAAAACCACACTGCGGATCGCGTCGGTATTTTCACCCCAAAACAAACTGATAAAACCGAACTTAAAACCGGTGAAGTCGGCTTTGTAATTGCGGGTCTGAAGGAAATTCACGGCGCGCCCGTAGGTGATACGTTAACTTTAGCCAAAAATGGTGCTGAAAAGCCGTTACCTGGTTTTAAGAAAGTGAAGCCACAGGTATACGCTGGCGTATTCCCAATTTCGACCGACGAATATGAAAACTTCCGTGATGCGCTGAACAAACTCAGCCTGAACGATGCGTCATTATTCTTTGAACCTGAAAGTTCTTCGGCACTCGGTTTTGGTTTCCGCATTGGCTATTTAGGCCTGCTCCACATGGAAATCGTACAAGAGCGTTTAGAGCGTGAATACAACCTAGAGTTGATCACCACTGCGCCAACCGTAGTGTACGAAGTTGTCATGACCAGCGGTGAAACGATTTACGTTGATAACCCGTCTGATCTGCCTGCGATTAACAACATTGAAGAAATGCGTGAGCCGATTGTTGAGGCCAACATTTTAGTGCCAAAAGAATACTTAGGTAACGTGATTACCCTGTGTATTGAAAAACGTGGCACCCAAGTGAACATGGTTTACCACGGTAACCAAGTGGCTGTAACTTACCATCTGCCAATGGCGGAAGTGGTCATGGACTTCTTCGACCGTTTGAAATCCACTAGCCGTGGCTATGCATCCCTCGAATATAACTTTATTCGTTTCGATCCTGCAGACATGGTGCGTTTAGATATTCTCATCAACGGCGACCGAGTCGACGCCTTGGCTATGGTTATCCATAGATCAAACATTCGTCACCGTGGTTTAGCCTTAGTGGATAAGATGAAAGAACTTATTCCACGTCAGATGTTTGATATTGCGATTCAAGCGGCGGTGGGCAGTCAAATTATTGCCCGTTCAACCGTAAAAGCCCTGCGTAAAGACGTAACGGCTAAGTGTTATGGCGGCGACGTTTCCCGTAAGAAAAAACTCTTAAATAAACAAAAAGAGGGTAAGAAACGGATGAAGCAAGTGGGTAACGTTGAGGTGCCACAAGAAGCATTCTTAGCGGTACTTAAGCTAAACGAGTAATCGTTAGCATAATAAGTGACAATTTAGTTGACTATTGCGCCGCTGTTTGCGGCGCTTTAGTTAGGTTATCGCATTGGTTTATCACTTTGGTTTACCAAGGTCGAATACGGTAAGTTAACTAAAGTATGATATTCGCTGAGTTAGGCACCTTTAATAATTTTAAGGCAGGAGTTCAATAAGCAATGGCAGCGTATTTTTCCATTATTCTAGTGCTAATCACCCTGATCTCAGGACTTATTTGGTTAGTCGATGTGCTCGTTTTCGCCCCAAAGCGTCGTGAGAGTTTAGCGTTAGCAAAGGCATCACAAGCGAATTTAACTGAAGAAGCTGAGTACCAAATCATTCGTGAGTCGACCATAGTCGAAACCGCGCATTCTATCTTCCCTGTGATTGCCTTTGTGTTGATCCTACGTTCATTCATTTATGAGCCATTTCAAATCCCATCGGGTTCTATGATGCCAACCCTCTTAGTGGGCGACTTCATTCTGGTGGAAAAATTTAGTTATGGGCTTAAAGATCCCGTATGGCGCACTAAACTGGTTGAAACTGGTGAGCCCAAACGCGGTGATGTGGTGGTATTTAAATATCCTGAAAATCCGCAAATTGACTACATCAAACGTGTTGTCGGTTTACCGGGTGATAGAATTATTTACCGTAACAAGCAGTTGATGATCCAGAAGGCCTGTGGCGTTGAGCAAACAGCTTGCCCAGAACCGCAAGTTATCGCCCGCACTGAGATCAGTCGTGGTGATTACAGCCAAGATGGTGTGCCGTTGCTGCGTTATAAAGAGGAATTGGGTGATGTCGCCCACGATATCTTGATCAACCCAAGTCGACCTGACATGCTGGGGTATTTTAAGCGCGAAGGTAATTTACCCGCGGGTGAATTTTTAGTGCCAGAAGGCCATTACTTTGCCATGGGTGATAACCGCGATAACAGTACCGACAGTCGTTTCTGGGGCTTTGTGCCAGAAGAGAACCTTGTTGGTAAAGCGGTAGCGATTTGGATTAGTTTTGAATTTGACCGTTCAAAAGCCGACTTCCTCCCAACTTGGGTGCCTAGCGGTGTGCGTTTTGAGCGTGTAGGTGGAATTAAATAGCATGGAACCGATTAAAAATTTGCCACGTTTGTGTCGTACCTTAGGTTATGAGTTCAAGAATATTGAGCTTTTGACTCAAGCGCTGACCCACAGAAGTGCGGCAAATAAGCATAATGAGCGCTTAGAGTTTTTAGGTGATTCAATTTTATCTATCGTGATTTCTGATGCTTTGTATCATCAGTTTCCGAAGGCAACCGAAGGCGATTTAAGCCGGATGCGTGCCACCTTAGTTCGCGGTGATACCTTAACTATCATCGCCCAAGAGTTTAAGCTCGGCGATTATTTATATCTCGGTCCTGGCGAGTTGAAAAGTGGTGGATTTAGACGCGAGTCGATTCTTGCCGATGCAGTTGAAGCCATTATTGGCGCCGTTTACCTTGATTCCGATCTCGAAGTTTGCCGTGCATTACTGTTGAAATGGTATGCCGAGCGTTTGGCCGAAATCCAACCTGGGATCAGTCAGAAAGACGCTAAGACATTACTGCAAGAACATTTACAAGGGTTTAAAAAGCCGCTGCCTGATTACCAAGTAATCAACATAGAAGGCGATGCCCACGATCAGACATTTACCGTTGAATGTCGTATTGAAGACTTGAGCCAAAGCGTCATTGGTGTGGCGAGTTCACGCCGCAAAGCCGAGCAAATCGCGGCCGCTCAAGTATTGGAGTTACTAAAGAAATGACCAAAAAAACAGACTTGTCAGGTATCGATGCTGCAAAAGCGGCAACTGAGCCGAGTTTAGATGAATTACTGGCAAGGATGAATGCGGCCGCGCCAACGCCGTCGGCCCAATACGATGTCACTTATTGCGGCATGGTGGCGATCATTGGTCGCCCTAACGTCGGTAAATCAACGTTAATCAACCGTTTGCTTGGTCAGAAGGTAAGTATTACTTCTAAAAAGCCACAAACAACGCGCCACCGTATCATGGGTATTCATACCGATGGTCCGAAGCAAATTGTGTTCATCGATACACCAGGTTTACACATAGAAGAGCAGCGGGCGATTAACCGCCTGATGAACCGCGCAGCTGCCAGTTCGCTTGCCGATGTAGCTATGGTGATTTTTGTGGTCGATGGCATGACGTGGACCGCCGATGATGAGATGGTGTTGAGTAAATTACGCCGTGGCGGTGAAGAGCGTCAGACAATTCTGGCGATCAATAAAGTCGACAATATCAAAGACAAAGAATCGCTGTTCCCGTATTTGGAAGAAGTCGCCAAAAAATATCCTTTCGATGAAATTTTGCCGATTTCTGCCAGTAAAGGCACTAACGTTAAGCGCATTTTAGAGCTAGCGGCGGCGTCGATTCCTGAAGGACCTTTCTTCTTCCCTGAAGACTATGTTACCGATCGTTCGCAACGTTTTATGGCGTCGGAAATTGTGCGTGAAAAACTGATGCGCTTCTTAGGTGATGAATTACCCTATGATGCGACAGTTGAGATTGAACAGTTCAAGATGATGGAAAATGGCGTTTATCAAATTAATGCCTTGATCCTTGTTGAGCGTGAAGGTCAAAAACGTATGGTGATTGGTAGCAAGGGCGAACGTATTCGTACTATCGCAACTCAAGCTCGCTTAGACATGGAGACCTTGTTTGATAATAAAGTTTTCCTCGAAGTGTGGGTGAAAGTGAAATCCGGTTGGGCCGATGATGAACGCGCCCTGCGTAGCTTAGGTTACGGCGACGATTAAGCATTAATTCCAGCGAGCGCGCTTACCGATGAAACGTGGTTACGTTTTGCATCATCGTCCGTATCGAGAGTCCAGTGTCTTAGTTAACCTCTTAGTTGACGGCATTGGACGGGTCGATGTGGTTGCCCGAACCGGCAGCGGTAAGCGCTCTATCAAGAGTATTCTCCAGCCCTTTCAACCGCTGATCTTCGAATTTAGCGGTAAGTCTGAATTAAAAACCTTAACTCAAGTCGAAGCCGCTGCGCCTGCTGTGCCTCTTTTTGGCCAAAGCTTGTTTGCTGGCATGTATATTAATGAGTTATTGGTTCGCACTTTGTCTGTACAGCACAATGCCGAAGAGTTGTTCCTCATTTATCATCAAGCCTTAGTCGGCCTTGCCGCGAAGTTTTGCCAATCCCAACTGCGTTATATTGAGCTTGCCTTGCTGCGGGAATTAGGTTTTATGCCTTCTCTTAGCCGCGATACTCAAGGTGAACCACTCGTACCTGACGATTATTATCAGCTCGTGCCTGAGTTAGGTTTTCAATTTGTGCTCAACTCCCGTGCTCGCAATGCCTATCAAGGGGCAATGTTGACGGCGCTTAACGATAACCAGCTCACCGACGCACATTTTTTGAGCGCTAAGTTGTTGATGCGATCCCTGTTAACGCCATTACTCGGGACTAAACCTTTGTTGAGTCGACAATTGTTCGTCAGCACTGCCGTACCAACTAAGATTGATGGGAATAATTCGCCCTAGCTCCTGTTTTTTAGCGTGAGCCTAAGTACAATAGGCCGCAATATCAGCGTTAAACATTAAGGAGTTCCCGATGAGCCGTATCTTATTGGGCGTGAATATCGACCATATTGCTACTCTGCGCCAAGCCCGTGGCACCAGTTATCCTGATCCTGTGCATGCTGCTGCCGTTGCTGAACATGCTGGCGCCGATGGCATCACTATCCATTTGCGTGAAGACAGACGCCACATCATAGACCGCGATGTGTATCTGTTGGCAAAAACCTTGAAAACCCGCATGAATTTCGAATGTGCGGTGACCGAAGAAATGCTTAACATCGCCTGTGAAATTAAGCCGACCTATGTCTGTTTAGTGCCAGAAAAACGTCAAGAAGTCACCACTGAAGGCGGTTTAGATGTAGCGGGGCAGTTAGATAAAATCACTGCCGCAGTGACTCGTTTAGCTGCTGAGGGTATTCAAGTCTCCTTATTTATCGATGCCGATAAAACTCAAATTGATGCCGCCGTTGCCTCTGGCGCACCGCTTATTGAAATTCATACGGGCTGTTATGCCGATGCTAAAACGGAAGCAGAAGAAGCCACTGAGTTAGCGCGTATTCGCGAAATGGCAAAATACGCCCATGGCAAAGGTTTAGTGGTTAACGCGGGTCATGGTTTGCATTATCACAACGTGAAACCCATCGCGGCGATTCCTGAGTTATATGAACTCAATATCGGCCATGCGATTGTCGCACGTGCTGCCATTGACGGTTTAGCGACAGCAGTGAAAGACATGAAAGTGTTAATGCTTGAAGGTCGTCGAGGCGAATAATGGCGATTGTCGGCCTAGGCACAGATATCGTCGAGATTGAGCGTATTCAGGTCCATGTGGCGCGCGCAGGTGACAAGCTCGCTAGACGTGTGCTGACCGAGGCTGAGTTAGCCATTTATACTGCCCATAGTCAGCCAAGTCGTTATCTTGCCAAGCGTTTTGCTGCAAAAGAAGCCGCAGCCAAAGCCCTCGGTACGGGTATTGGCCGCGGCGTGTCGTTTCAGCATATTCACATTGGCAACAATGAGGATGGTGCACCGACGATTCACTTTACCGAGGGGGCGCTGACGCGCTTACAGCAGCTTAAAGCGACGGTTGGGCATATCTCTATTGCCGATGAAAAATCCTATGCGATTGCGACGGTAATCATAGAGTCTCAATAAACCCGAGTTTGCGTCTGTTGGTGGTAAAAAAGGAACCTTAGGGTTCCTTTTTTCATTTCTGGATGGGTATCTAAATAAATGCAAAATCAGTGAATGCAACAATTTATTTACTTTTACTGTTCAGTTTAATTGTTTTACGTTAGTTTATGGCTTTCGCGTCGCTCAATTTGGCGCAGTTAAAAGCAGGGGCAAATGAAGAGGAACCCGACATGAAATCCGCCGCAGAGCAGTTATCGACCTACAAAAGTGTGCATTTAAATCAGCGTAATATTCAGACCCATTTTATTGGCATCCCACTGATTATTTGGTCTGCTTTCCTGTTGCTGGCCACAGTGCGTATTCCGCTGGGCAGTATGGGGGAGACAAGTTTAGCAATGATAGTCGGTATGCTCGTGTTGGCCTATTATGTCCGTTTACACTTAAGGCTTTCAATGGGGCTCATATTATTCATGGTACCTGTGCTGCTCACTACTGAGTGGGCGGCGCATATCGCCGGTGCCACTTGGCTTGCCCTAGGAGTATTTGTGGTGGGCTGGGTGTTCCAGCTAATCGGCCATCAATATGAAAAAGCCAAGCCTGCCTTTGTGGATGACTTAAATCAGCTATTAATTGGGCCATTTTTCTTAATGGCGGAAGTGTATTTTATGTTGGGCTTAGAAAAGGCGCTGAATGCCCAGATAACGCCAATGGCGCTTGAGAAGCGTCGTATACTTGAGGCGAAAAAATCTGCATAGCTTGGCTAGATAGTGAATTAGAGTAGATAGATTTATAGCTCGGGGGAGCATCATCGCTTGGAGGAAATCGTCGGCCGGACCACATCTTAACTTGTGTGGTTCGGCCAATTTTTATGCTCAAAATTGAGGATTAAACTCTGGGGGGATGATAATACAGCGGGATAATTCTCACTGTATTAATCATATTCTCTGACACATCAATTATCTCTAATGGATAACCTGCTAAACGTAAACTGGTATTCGCAGAAGGAATTTCCTCCAGATACTCCAGAATCAGACCATTGAGGGTTTTAGGGCCATCGGTGGGAAAGTTCCACTTCATTTCTTTATTCAAATCGCGGATCGTAATGCCCGCATCGACTAAGTAGCTGCCATCTTGCTGGACCTTAATGTCTTCACTCGGGGTGGTCAACATAGAAGTGGTAAAGTCGCCGACAATCTCTTCGAGAATATCTTCGAGTGTTACTAGACCTTGAATATCACCATATTCATCAACGACTAAGCCGATGCGCTCTTTATTTTGTTGGAAGTTAGCTAGTTGCACATTGAGTGGCGTACCTTCTGGCACAAAGTAGAGTTCTTTCACTGCGCGTAGCAAAGATGACTTGCTAAATTGCTCTTTAGATTGGAGGCGCAGGGCATCGCGTAAATGAATAAAGCCCACTGCATCGTCTATGGTGTCGCGATACACTAACACTCGGGTATGTGGACTTTGGATCACCTGACGATTGATAACCTTAAATTCGTCATTGACGTTAATTCCGTAGATATCTGAGCGTGGCACCATAATATCTTCAACGGTGACTTTCTCTAAATCCAAGATAGATAACAGCATTTCTTGGTGGCGTCGGGGGATGAGTGCCCCTGCCTCATGTACCACTGTGCGCAACTCTTCTTGGCTTAGTGCATCGCTACTATTAACGGTTTTTATCCCCATCAAACGTAAGATACCTGTGGTTATCAAATTAACGCTTGAGACAACATAGGCAAAGGTAGAGGAAAATATAAGTAGCAGTATGCTAGAGGGAAAAGCAATACGCTCAGGATTTAATGCTGCGATGGTTTTTGGCGTAACTTCAGCAAAAACGAGCACGACTAATGTAAGCACGCCAGTTGCAACAGCGACCCCTAAGTCACCCCAAAGACGCATACCAATGATAGTCGCAATAGCAGATGCGGAAATATTGACTAAGTTATTGCCAATTAAGATCAATCCAATCAAACGGTCAGGACGCTCAAGTAACTTCAAGGCTCTAATCGCCCCTTTATGGCCATTGTTGGCTAAGTGGCGTAAACGGTAACGGTTGAGAGTCATCATTGCGGTTTCTGAGCCTGAAAAATAGGCAGAGAATAGGATAAGCACTAGTAAAACGATCAGGAGTGCGCTTGTCGATATAGCGTCCAAAAAAGGCTCCAATGTGGCCAGTAAACTTAAGTAAATACCGACATTTAAAAAAAGTGTCAAGTCGGCCGCAGCAATAACTGCCCCAGCCGACTTAAATGTTTAGTTGAGGATTAATTCTTTGACAATGCGCGCGCCAAAATATGCGAGCGAAAGTAAGGATGCGCCAGTCAGAGTATAAATGACTGCGGTACGAATTTTACAACCGACCCAATACTGTTGCCACAGCATAGTAATGTATACAAACCAAGCCATTATCGACAGAATTGCCTTATGACCTTTACCATCGGCGAACATATCTTCAAGGAAGATAAAACCAGTCGCGAGCGACAAACTGAGCAAGATAACGCCGATAATCACTAGGTGATACAGTTGTTTTTCAACTGTCATCAGCGGCGGAATGCCAGGGCTCAGCATAAATTGTTTTTTCTTCAGTTTATTTTGGATCATCGCCAGTTGTATCGCATACAGGGCGGCAATCATCAGGGCGCTGTAGGCCATGAGTGACAATACGACGTGGGCTAATACTTCAGGATAAAGCTCAAAATGCGTGATGAATTTAGGCGGCAATAACCAGAGTAGGGCAACCGAAAGCACTGAGCAGGCGTAAACCACGGGCACGACGACGATGACTTTCAGCCTGAACATCAATATCGTAAAAGTAAAAGCGATAATCCAGTTCACTAAGGAAATCACATTCGTCAGGCTAAAGTTTTGGCCATCTGTGGTGAAAATCACTTGTGATAATGCTGCAGCATGCAAAATAACCGCAATAGCGGCAAAGCCTGCGACAGCACGGCGATTCGGACCGTCTGGGTGAAACAATCTACTCGTCACTAGTACCAATGCAATGCAATAAAAAAACATGGCTGAGGCAGAAAAGATGACCATGGGTAATTAACCTATTTGTGTAGTTAAAGGTGCCTTAAAAACGGGGCATACAGATCAATATTTTCCCTAGAATAACATGAGCTGTCGGCAAATGGGCAGTGACATGAGTTGCAAAATTTAGCAGATTCTTATTGTTAGGGTTAAATAGTGTGTCGACGACAATAAAACATGACTCAGCGCAAGTAAAACACTTAACCACAATCAAGATGGGTGCAGCAGTAGCATAATGCGTATGCATCGTTATAATACAGCCCATCAATCGAGATTCTTAAAGGTATAGAACAGGACGATGTTTGAGAACCTAACCGACAGACTGTCACGCACACTGAAAAATATCAGTGGCCGTGGTCGCTTAACTGAAGAAAACGTTAAGGAAACCCTGCGCGAAGTGCGTATGGCACTGCTGGAGGCCGATGTTGCCCTGCCTGTGGTGCGCGAATTCGTTAATAATGTAAAAGAACGTGCCGTTGGCCAAGAAGTCTCTAAAAGCTTAAGTCCAGGCCAAGCCTTTATTAAGATAGTTCAAAGTGAACTTGAAAAATCCATGGGCGAGGCGAATGAAGCCCTAGATTTAGCCACTCAGCCGCCAGCTGTGATTATGATGGCGGGTCTGCAAGGTGCGGGTAAAACCACCAGTGTGGCAAAACTGGGTAAATTTTTACGCGAACGCCATAAAAAATCGGTATTAGTCGTCAGTGCTGACGTTTATCGCCCTGCGGCGATCAAACAGCTTGAGACGTTAGCGCAAGAAGTGGCGGTGGAGTTTTTCCCATCGGACGTTAGCCAAAAGCCAATCGACATTGCGAAAGCGGCGATTGCCCACGCTAAATTAAAGTTTATCGATGTGGTGATCCTCGATACCGCGGGTCGTCTGCATGTCGACGAAGCCATGATGGACGAGATCAAAGGCTTACACGCAGCGGTCAAGCCTATCGAAACCTTGTTCGTGGTCGATGCAATGACAGGTCAAGATGCGGCAAACACCGCTAAGGCGTTTAACGAAGCTTTACCACTGACAGGGGTGATCTTAACCAAAGTCGATGGTGATGCGCGCGGTGGTGCGGCGTTATCGATTCGCCACATTACGGGCAAGCCGATCAAATTCCTCGGTGTCGGTGAAAAGACAGACGCGCTAGAACCGTTTCATCCCGATCGTATCGCCTCACGCATTTTGGGCATGGGCGATGTGTTATCGCTTATCGAAGAAGTTGAGCGTGGCGTCGATAAAGAAAAGGCCATGAAGCTGGCTTCGAAAGTGAAGCAAGGTGGCAGTTTCGATTTAGAAGATTTCCGTGAGCAGTTACAGCAAATGAAAAACATGGGCGGCATGATGAACATGCTGGAAAAACTGCCCGGTGTCGGTCAATTGCCCCCAGAAGCCTTAGCGCAAATCCAAGACGGCAAGATGACAGGTCAAATGGAAGCCATCATTAATTCGATGACTTCCAAGGAGCGTAAGAACCCTGATTTAATCAAGGGCTCACGCAAACGTCGCATCGCTGCCGGTTCTGGCACGCAAATTCAAGATGTAAACCGTTTATTGAAACAGTTTACTCAAATGCAAAAGATGATGAAAAAAATGTCTGCTAAGGGCGGCATGCAAAAAATGATGCGCGGAATGCGTGGCATGATGCCGCCAGGAATGAAATTTCCGGGACGTTAATCGGGCATTTTTAGTTAAACTTAGCACTTTATCAGTCGGTTGACTCTGGCAACAATGAACCGCTTACTGAGGGCGCAGGCGTAATAATCGCCATCTTTGGTTGCATTCGTTGGAAAGTCAGGTAAAATCTTCCGGCTTTCTATCTGGGACTCTTCGCGAACACGGGGTTCCAGTTTTTATTTTTGCTTCAAGCAAATCATTAGAGGATTGAAAACGCATGGTTACCATTCGTTTAGCTCGTGGCGGCGCAAAAAAGCGTCCATTTTACAACATCGTTGTTGCTGATAGCCGTAACGCTCGTGACGGTCGTTTCATCGAGCGTGTTGGTTTCTTCAACCCATTGGCCCGTGGCCAAGAAGAAACTTTACGTTTAGACCTAGCTCGCGTTGAGCACTGGGTTTCTAACGGTGCAGCTGCTACAGAACGTGTAGCAAAACTGATCAAAGACGCTCGTAAAGCAACAGCTTAATAGCGTTAAGGTATAGATTGATGAGCAGTAACCAACAGCCAGTCGTACTGGGGAAATTAGGCTCCTGTCATGGCATTAAAGGTTGGCTGAAAATCACCGCCTATACCGATTCTGTTGAAGGTATCTTTGACTATTCACCTTGGCTTATTAAAGAAAATGGTGAATGGCGCGAAATAAAGGTCACCCAGTGGCGTTATCAAGGCAAGGCCGTTGTTGCCTTACTTGATGGCGTAGAAACACGGGAGCAAGCGCAAATGCTCACAAATTGTGAGATTGCGATTTTGCCGGAACAGATGAACGATTTGCCAGCAGATGAATTCTACTGGCGTGATCTCATCGGTTGCGAAGTGGTCAATACAACAGGCTATAACATGGGGATTGTCGATCAGATCGTGGAAACAGGATCGAACGACGTATTACTCGTTAAAGCCAACGCTAAAGATAGTTTCGGCAAAGTGGAACGTATGATCCCCTTTGTCCCTGAGCAGTTCATCAAAACGGTGGATCTGCAAGGTAAACAGATTTTAGTGGATTGGGATCCTGACTTCTAAGTCGAGGTACAACAGATGTGGTTAGGGGTAATAACCCTGTTCCCAGAGATGTTCCGTGCCGTGACAGACTTTGGAGTTACGGGTCGAGCCGTGAAAAACGGCCTGCTCGAGTTGCACACGTGGAATCCCCGTGATTTCACCCATGATAGACATAATACGGTAGATGACAGGCCTTACGGCGGTGGTCCCGGAATGTTGATGATGGTGCAACCCTTGCGCGATGCCATCCATGCAGCGAAAGCCGCAGCGGGTGAAGGTGCGAAGGTGATTTATTTGTCACCTCAAGGACGTAAGCTGGATCAGCAAGGCGTCACTGAGTTGGCTCAATCATCACGTTTGATTTTGGTCTGTGGTCGATACGAAGGTATTGATGAACGCATCATTCAAACGGAAGTGGATGAAGAGTGGTCGATAGGGGATTACGTGCTTTCGGGCGGCGAATTACCGGCGATGACTCTGATAGATTCAGTATCGAGATTGGTTCCTGGCGTGCTAGGAAAACAAGCTTCGGCGGAGCAAGATTCTTTCTCCGACGGTTTACTGGATTGTCCACATTACACTCGCCCTGAAAGCTTGGATGGTCTTGACGTACCGGCAGTGCTGCTAAGTGGCAACCACGAACAAATTAGACTCTGGCGTTTACAGCAAAGCCTTGGTAGGACTTTACTTAGACGGCCAGAATTATTGCAAAATCTAGCTCTGACTGACGAACAAACGACTCTATTAGCGCAGTTCGTTGAAGCAATGAACAAGCATGCTTAGTCGTAGCTCAGTTAATTCTAGAACGGAGTAAGTTATGAACAACATCATTAAAATGCTCAACGATGAGCAAATGAAACAAGACGTACCTGCGTTTGGTGCTGGTGATACAGTAGTCGTTCAGGTTCGTGTTAAAGAAGGCGATAAAGAGCGTTTACAGGCTTTTGAAGGCGTTGTAATTGCTAAGCGTAACCGTGGTCTGCACTCTGCATTCACAGTACGTAAAATCTCTAATGGCGAAGGTGTTGAGCGTGCTTTCCAAACGCACAGCCCACTGATCGCTAGCATTGAAGTTAAGCGTCGTGGTCGCGTTCGTCGCGCCAAACTGTACTATCTGCGTGATCGTTCAGGTAAATCTGCACGTATCCGTGAGAAGCTGGCAACTAAGTAATAGTTACCGCTACAGAAAACAAGACGTAGTGTTCGCACAGAAAACCGCCCTAGTGGCGGTTTTTTGTTGCTGTTTTTTGAGTATTTATACTTGATCTAAAGAGAATGAACAGGCATAGTGGTCGCCTAATTGTAATGGTGTAGCATTACAAAAGTACATTGCGATAGATTTACGCTATTTTATATCCGAAATGAATGCCCAAGCTGACTTGAAGTCCTGCTTCGACAACTGGGTTAAACACTAAGTCTTAGGTGGTAAGCATGCAACAAGATACGATTAACAACGTACACATCAGTTCAGAGAAAGTCTTAATCACGCCGCAAGAGCTTAAAAATGCCTTGCCACTCTCTGAGCATGCTTATCGCTATATCCTCAATGCTCGCAAAACCGTGGCTGATATTGTTCATAAGCGCGACAATCGAGTATTGATTGTCACTGGTCCTTGCTCCATCCATGATATCGCCGCTGCTAAGGAATACGCTTTAAGGCTTAAAACCCTGCACGATGAACTCAGTGATGAGTTTTATATCTTAATGCGAGTGTACTTTGAAAAGCCGCGTACCACGGTAGGTTGGAAGGGCATGATCAACGATCCCGATATGGATGAATCCTTCGATGTCGAAAAAGGCCTGAAAATGGCCCGTGAGCTAATGATTTGGTTGGCCGAGTTAGGACTGCCTGTTGCAACCGAAGCACTCGATCCTATCAGTCCTCAGTACATTTCTGAGCTTGTCACTTGGTCTGCCATTGGTGCTCGCACCACTGAATCGCAGACTCATAGGGAAATGGCATCGGGTCTTTCTATGCCGGTGGGCTTTAAAAATGGCACCGATGGTAAGCTCGATGTAGCGATTAATGCGCTAAAATCGGCGGCCAGTAGCCACAGATTTATGGGCATAAACCAACAGGGCCAAGTCGCATTATTACAAACTGCAGGTAATCCCGATGGTCATGTGATTTTACGTGGAGGTGCAACGCCCAACTATGATGCGGCGAGTGTGGCAGAGTGTGAGGCGCAGCTTCATAAAGCCAAACTCAATGCACGTTTGATTATCGATTGCAGCCACGGCAATTCATCCAAAGACTACAGCCGCCAAAAGCCTGTGTGTGAAGATGTGTTCGAGCAGATTTATAACGGCAATAAGTCGATTATTGGCGTCATGCTAGAAAGTCATTTAAATGAAGGCAATCAAAGTTGTGATAGGCCATTAAGCGAGCTAGCTTACGGTGTTTCTGTAACAGATTCTTGTATTAATTGGGAAAAAACAGAGACCATTTTACGGGAAGGCGCAGCGAAGTTATCTTCAATACTTCCAACGCGTTTCAATATGCTTAAAGTAGCTAACGCTTAAATTAGTTACAGCTTAATGGACTCAGGTATGAATGAAAAAACAACGGCCGAATTAGAACACCTTCGCGGCCTGATTGATGGTGTTGATCAGCAATTACTACACTTACTGCGTAAGCGCTTGGATCTCGTGGCGCAAGTAGGCACGGTGAAACACGGCGCCGGTTTACCTATTTATGCGCCTCAGCGTGAAGCAGCCATGCTGGCTAAACGCCGTGAAGAAGCAAAAACTATGGGGATCGAGCCGCAGTTGATCGAAGATATTTTGCGTCGCTTGATGCGTGAGTCTTACCTCAATGAAAAAGATGTTGGTTTTAAGCAAGTTAAAAAAGATCTTGGCTCAGTGGTGATTATCGGCGGTAAAGGGCAACTCGGTGGACTATTTTCACAAATGCTGACTTTATCCGGCTACCAAGTGAATTTGCTCGATAAAGACGATTGGCAGCAAGCGGATAACCTATTTGCCGATGCGGGCATGGTGTTAGTGACTGTGCCGATTGCGATTACTTGCGAGCTTATTCGTGAAAAGCTGACCCAATTACCAGCCGACTGCATTCTGGCGGATTTGACCTCCATCAAGACTGAGCCAGTTAAAGCCATGCTTGAGGCGCATTCTGGTCCCGTCGTTGGTTTTCATCCTATGTTTGGTCCTGATGTGGGCAGTCTGGCGAAGCAAGTCGTGGTGGTGTGTCATGGTCGCTCGCCGGAAAAATACCAGTGGTTGCTTGAGCAGATCGCCATTTGGGGAGCGCGGATTGTCGAAGCAGAACCAGAGCGTCACGACAATGCGATGCAGCTAGTGCAGGCAATGCGTCACTTCTCGACCTTTGTGTATGGTTTGAATCTGTGTAAGGAAGAGGCCGATATTGATACTTTACTGCAATTTAGCTCGCCGATTTACCGATTAGAATTAGCTATGGTAGGGCGCTTATTCGCCCAAAGCCCAGAGCTTTACGCCGATATTATTTTTGCACAGCAAGATAGCCAGCATGCTATTGGTGATTATTTAGATAACTACCGTGAAGCGTTAGAACTGCTAAAACGGGGTGACAGGAACGAGTTTATTAAGCAGTTCCAAAGTGTCGCCAAATGGTTTGGGGATTTTGCCCCTCAATTCCAGCGCGAGAGTCGTATTATGCTGCAATCGGTAAATGATATGAAAACCAATTAATAAATAAACAGTTACTCTTTAAAACGCCCATCATTGATGGGCGTTTTTTTATGGATTTTTAACAGGTCACATTGTATTAATTAGCAATTGCTTAAGGTGATCTTTCTCTAACATTTAGCATCTCACTTTAGAAATGACTGTCGCTTATGGCACGTTTAGGTAGACTAGTTTTAAACATGTAAAAATAAAGCATGAATTTAAATTAGGAGTCTATCCATGTTCTGTATTCAGTGTGAGCAAACCATTCGTACACCCGCTGGCAATGGTTGTAGTTATTCCCAAGGTATGTGTGGCAAGTTGGCGGCAACGTCCGATCTGCAAGACTTGCTGATTTACATGCTACAAGGCGTGTCTGTATATGCGGTTAAAGCTCGCGAGCTGGGCATTATCGATGCTGAAATTGATAGTTTTGTGCCTAAAGCCTTTTTCGCGACCCTCACCAACGTCAACTTCGATGATGAGCGCATTATGGCCTATACCCAGCAGGCGGCTAAGTATCGTGCTCAGTTAAAAGCTTCTTACGAAGCGGCTTGTGAACAAGCCGGTATTGCTGCTGAGCAAGTGCCGCAAGTCGCTCAGTTAGTGCTGGGGACCAGTAAGATTGAAATGCTAGCGCAGGCGCCGATTGCACTGCTGAATAAAGATAAGCATGAAGTTCATGAAGACATCATGGGATTGAGGTTATTGTGTTTATATGGCCTTAAGGGTGCGGCTGCTTATATGGAGCATGCTCGCGTGTTGGGTCAGACTGATGCTGATGTGGCAGGGCGCTTCCATGAAATCATGTCTTTCTTAGGTGAGCCGAGTGTTGATGGCGATAAGCTGTTTACTACTGCTATGGACATAGGTCAGTTGAACTACCGCATAATGGCAATGCTGGATGCGGGGGAAACTCAAGCCTTTGGTCATCCTGAGCCAACTGTGGTCAACACTAAGTCAGTTAAGGGCAAAGCCATACTAGTCTCTGGCCATGACATGAAGGATTTAGAGCTTATTCTCGAGCAGACTGTAGGCAAGGGTATCAATGTGTTTACCCACGGTGAAATGCTTCCTGCACTAGCGTATCCAGCCTTTAAAAAATATGCACATCTTGTCGGAAATTACGGCAGTGCTTGGCAGAATCAACAGCAAGAATTTGCCAATTTCCCTGGCGCTGTAGTGATGACATCTAACTGTATTATCGATCCAAATGTGGGTAGTTATAGTGATCGTATCTTTACTCGCAGCATAGTGGGCTGGCCTGGTGTGGTGCATATCGAAGGAGATGATTTCTCGGCTGTCATTGATAAAGCGTTAGCCTTAGAAGGCTTTATCTATGATGAAATCCCACACACTATCACTATTGGTTTTGCCCGCAATGCCTTGATGGCCGCAGCGCCCGCCGTGGTTGAAAATGTGAAAAGTGGTGCGATTAAGCATTTCTTCCTTGTTGGCGGTTGCGATGGCGACAAAGCCGACAGAAGCTACTTCACTGAACTTGCTAAATCCACACCTAAGGATTCAATAATCCTGACGCTAGGCTGTGGTAAGTACAAATTCAATAAGCTCGAATTTGGTGACATTAACGGTATTCCACGTTTGCTCGATGTGGGCCAATGTAACGATGCCTATTCAGCGATTCAGTTGGCGATTGCATTAGCTGAAGTGTTTGAATGTGATATCAATGAATTACCTCTGAGCTTAGTGCTTTCTTGGTTTGAGCAAAAAGCCATTGTAGTACTGCTGACGCTGTTGTCACTTGGCGTTAAAAATATTCGAACAGGCCCGACGCCACCTGCGTTCCTGACGGCCAATTTAGCCAAAATTTTAGAAGATAAGTTTGGCTTGCGTAATACCACGACAGTCGAAGCCGATTTAAAAAATATGTTAAACGTGGCTTAAATCAACCAAGAATTGTTGCTGAACTGCGGTTTTGGCTTGTTTACTGAGGCCGCAGTGTTTTGTGGGTAAATGCTATGAACATGAGTGTGATAGCGGGAGCGCGGGCATTATCGGTTTCGCCCCATAAACCCGGAAGTGTTAATCAATTAGTGTGCGTCGAACGCTGGAATGAAACCTCGGATGTCGTGAGTTTTCGTTTTCAAGCGGGCGAGCCGATGAAGTTTGACTATAAACCCGGTCAGTTTATGACCTTTGTGCTTGAGATTAATGGCGAGCAAGTGTGCCGCAGTTATACCTTGTCATCATCGCCATCTAGGCCCTATTCCTTGATGGTGACGATTAAGCGTGTTGCGGGTGGACTCGTATCTAATTATCTTATCGACAATCTATTACTCGGCCAGAGTGTGCGAGTGCTACCGCCCGCGGGGCAATTTAATCTGTTTGATATTGCTCGGCTAAGCCATAAACAGCCAGAGACTGAAAAGTTAGATGCTAATCTGTTAGCTATAACGGCGCAGAAATACCTTTTTTTGAGTGCTGGTTGCGGTATTACCCCCATGTACTCTATGTTGCGTTATCTGACTGATACGCAAATTGATGCCGATATTGCCTTTGTGCACAGTGCGCGATCAGAGAATGATATTATTTTTAAGTCATCATTGGCGACTATGGCCAACCGTTTTAATGCATTTAAGCTCAGATACGTACTTGAGACTGTCACTGAAACACTGGGGTGTTCACCAAAGATAGCATTCGATTTCGGGCGGTTAAGTGCACAGATGCTACAAACCTTAGTACCTGATTTTGCAGAGCGTACTATCTACCTTTGTGGGCCAGAACCTTATATGCAAGCGGTAAAAACCTTATTAGTCGAACTCAATTTTGATATGAGTCGGTTATACCATGAGAGTTTTGCCACGGCCGAGAAAGTTGCTCGCAGTCAGCTTATGCAAGCAAACTCGTCAGATGGAACGAGTGAAAACACACCAGAAGTGGCTTTCGCCTTGTCTATTGGCGATCGAAGCACGACGCTAAATCAAGGGCAAAGTCTGCTGGAGGGAATTGAGGCCGAAGGTTTGCCGATTATTGCGGCCTGTCGTTCGGGCGTTTGCGGCGCGTGTAAGTGTCAAGTCTTGGAGGGAGAAACGGTATCGACAAGCATGATGACACTGACTGCTGCAGAAATTGAGGCCGGTTTTGTACTCGCTTGCTCCACAACATTAGCATCCGACGTGATACTTAAACTTTAACGTGCTGCTAATTAGCGTCATTTACTTGTGACTTATTTTTAAATGGATGGAAATATTTCTAATCCTTAGTTGCGCTTATCTCAGTGAGAACGTAAGGTTAATGACAAGGGCGTATGATGTTTGCGCCCAGTCTATTAGTCTGGCTGGAGTCTCTCAATGACAATGACAACCACTTATGCCGCAAAAATTGAAGACCGTACTCTGGGACATTTGTTGTACGCCTTGATGTCGGGTTTTCCCTTATTATTACTTCCTGTGCTGCTAAGTTTGTTCATTAATCTTTCCCAACGCCAATTCCATGGTAATCCATTATTGGCGTCGCATTTGCGTTGGCAACGGCATTCTAATCTCGCCTTTCTTGGCTTGCTAGTGCTCGGCTATTGCGTTCCACTGACTTGGCTCAGTCTTTCGATTTATCTCTTTGGGATCATTTGGTTTTGCCACAGGATCATTAAAGGGTGGTTAAGTCTATTGGATGGTTTAGAAATCTAAACTTGTGCTAGAGTCTCTAAATTGATGATTTTTAGAGGCTCTTATGTCCAGCTACCAAATTCTGTGTGTCCTCTGCGCGTTGGCGCTAGTGACTTCGGTTATCTCCTCTCGCGTCCATAAACTGCAGGAAACTGTGGCAATTACTGCTATTGCCCTAGGAATGAGTTTGTTGTTGCTCCTTGGGGGGAAGGCTTTAGGTGGGGACGTTTATGTTTATTTTGTCTCTGGCTTAGAGAAACTCGATTTTCAAGCTTTACTGCTCAATGGCATGCTTGGTTTTTTACTCTTTGCCGGCGCATTACAAATCCGCTTAAAAATACTGAGGCATCAAAAGTGGGAGATCCTAATCCTTGCTTTTATAAGCACCTTATTGTCGACATTTATTATAGGTGGGCTGTTATTTTGGTTCGCGCCTATGCTGGGTCTCCCGCTACAATTCAGCCACTGCTTACTGTTCGGCGCCTTGATTTCGCCCACCGATCCTATCGCTGTTTTGGCTATTTTAAAGAAAATGGGTGCGCCGGAAGATATTGCGATTCAAGTAGAAGGTGAATCTTTATTTAACGATGGCATAGGGTTAGTGATTTTTGTGGCAATATCGCAATTGGCTTTCTCCACCGAGCCACTGACGTTTATCCATATCTCTGAGTTATTTATTCGTGAGGCGGTAGGTGGGGTTATTTACGGTAGCGTGCTTGGTTTTCTGCTGCATCATTTTTTCCGCTACTGCGAGGAAGAAACGCAATTAATGCTGGTTACCCTGCTGATCCCAACCGCGGGATATGTCATGGCGGATGTGCTTGGTGTTTCTGGTCCTTTAGCTATGGTGAGTGCGGGGATCATCATAGGAAATTTCAGTGTGCCTAAGTTTTTTGCTCGCAACGAGCGAGTGAAACTATTTACTTTTTGGTCGCTGATTGAATCCTTCTTTAATGCCTTACTCTTCCTATTGCTTGGTTTATTACTTTTGTTAGTCACTTTCAAAGCGCCATTATGGTGGTTTATGTTTGTGGCTATACCAATAGTCTTGTTGGCGCGTGCAATGAGTGTGTTATTACCTTATTTAGGCTTTCGATTGTTTAAGTCATACAACCCCTATGCAGAGACGATTTTGATTTGGGGTGGCTTAAGGGGAGGATTAGCCCTCGCTATGGCGATGAGTTTGCCAGAGGGTATCGTCATAGATGCTATTGGTGGTGTGGAGCTGCGGGAGTTGTTGTTAGTGATGACCTATGCCGTCGTCGTATTTTCGATTCTAGTGCAGGGCTCTACTATGACAGGGCTTATCCGTAGGAGTAATGCCGTTACTGAACCATCGAGTGCTGTTGGCTCTTCTTAAAATGCATAAAGGCTCACTGCGCTGCAATACTAAACAATATTAAGCCTGCTAGTCATCACACTGGCTAGCAAGCTTGTCTGAGTCAATTAGGGATAAAAGATGTCTTATTTATCCCTTAACACACTTCGAACTAACCACATTTCACTTTAAATTAAATCAATCAAGATCAAAGCTTTAGTTCGCCCGATATAATTCCCGTACCACAGCGCTTATTAAGTTAAGCGACTCATGGTCATCATGGCTAGCTAGTGGACAATTGAGTATCAATCCATCCACTTTAAGCTGTTTAATACCTTGTGTTTGAACCAATAGGGCATCATCTGATACGGCATAACTTGGGTTGATCAAAATCGGCAAATGGCTCGTGGCTTTAATCTGGATCAGACTCGCTAAATCGAGTGAAGGTAGATTGGCGTTATTTAAGGTTCTAATGCCTGAGTCACACAGAACCAGTTGCTGATTGCCTTGGCTTAAAATGACTTCTGTTGCCGTGAGTAATTCTTCAAAACTTGCCATATCGTTACGCTCAAGTATTAAAGGTACCGGTAGGGTTCCTACTTGAGTCAGTAAAGTTTGGTTAAACATCTGCTTGCCTGCGAGGAATAACATATCGGCGTGCTGGACTGCTAATGGCATATCAGCTTCTTGCGCTATGGCAATAATGCACACTAGGCCATATTGATGCAGGATTTGGCGTAGTTTAGCGAGAGTAACTTCTGCCATAGTCAGTTGATTAACAGAGCTGAGCAAAACGGCTTGGAATCCCGCTTCTTTAAGCTGCTTCACTTGTTGCTCGAAAGCCGATAATGCTAAATGTGAAATGTCATTATTCAGTGTGATTTGGGCTATGGCACAGACATGCCCTGCACCGATTGTCATTGCGCCGCAGTTGATTTCACTGGCTTGCTCTTTATAGGCTTTGCTATATCGAACTGGACTGGCATTAGCACCATTTTCGCTGATGACTTGATCCTTAGAGGTGCTGGGCTCAATCAGTAGCTGGCTGTTGCTCAGCTGTGTGGGCTTGACTGTTTCACAAGGATAACAGCCTAATACTTTGATAAAACGGGTGATCCGCTCTAGTTGCTTTAAACCTGCCAGCATAGATTCACTGGAGATATTTGCGTCGATATCTAAATAGAACATTTCTTCCCAAGGTGTTCCTGGAATCGGGCGTGACTCTAATTTGCTCATGTTTAACTGATGCGCTTTTAGAACCAGTAAGGCTTCCACTAAAGCACCGGCTTTTTGGCCTGTTGCCATGATCAATGTAGTCTTAGCGGGTAACTGCTCTGGTACGGCAACGGCTTTGCGAGCAACAACGATAAAGCGACTTTGGTTGATCTTCTGATTAGCTAAACCTGCTTCTATGGACTCAAGTTGATAGAGTGCACCACCTTCGGCGCTGCCAATCGCTGCTGCACTGTTATCTGGACTTTGGTTTACCTTTTCCATTGCTTCTGCGCTGCTTGAGCAGTATTCCAGTCTCAAGTCTTTGTGTTGAGTTAAATATCTGCTGCATTGGCTAATAGGCTGAGGGTGGGCATAGACAGTTTTGATCTCAGCTAATTTACTGCCAGCTTTTCCTAGTAGGCAATGGCTGACTTCAATCGTCGTTTCGCCAACAATCGACAGACTGGTGTGCTGTAGCACGTCGTAGACTTCGTTGATTGAACCTGAAGATGTGTTCTCAATCGGCAGGAAACCATAATCAGCATGTCCAGACTCAACGGCTTGCACTATTTCATCGAAACTTTGGCAACCTAAGTCCAGCATTTCAACTTGGCGACGTTGGCAATAGCGTGTAGCTGCGAGATAAGAGTATGAACCTCTAGCACCGAGGTAAGCGATACAATACTGTTGTTTTTGTGTCTCTGGATTGGCGCGGCCGTGAAGGTAAGCTTGTTGATTTAATACTGAATCTTCAATGATGCTCTGGTAAAGGGAGATAACATAGTGGGCATCTAATCCTTTCTCTCTGCCTTCTTTCACGAGTCGAGCGAGCAGTTCTTTTTCCCTTTGAGTATCTCTGATGGGTCTGACATCTACTTCTTTGCTACGGGCTACTTCTAAACTTAAGCGACGGCGCTCAGCGAGTAATGCCAGCAGTTCATTATCCAGATGGGTGATCTGCTCTCGGGTTTGATTTAAAGGCTGTGGTGTATGCATTCTGACCTCAATTGCCGCCATGTATTTTATCAATCGTTTAAGACAAAAAAGCCTCCCAGTTGGGAGGCTTTGGATTTTTACTTTCGTTTTTACACAGTAAATCCGCCTCCTAGAGTGGGGGTGTAAAAAAGAAAGTAAAAAAAGCTGCTGTTATCATTTTCATGGTCTTAAAACTAAAGGGCTAGGGCTTAGCTGTCAATCAAAACTTTCTTAAAGGTAATCTAAAAAAAGCGCACCCGAGGGTGCGCTGGTTTGGTTCAAGTATATATATGGTCAAGCGAGTTTATCCTCCCTATGGTCAGTGTGGGACAAGGTAACACATTCGTTTATCTTACATTTACGTGTAACAGTAAAACGTTGACAACTCACTCGATAACGACTTGCATTTACAATGAACATTAACAAGTACTTTATGCGGCATAGCGTATAACCTTGAAACTATGCAGTTTGCAGTACCAGCGAACTTACGTTGACATGTCTTGCACTTATATTTTAACAATTAACACTTGCATGGAGCTATAACATTAAAAACTAACACTAACAAAACGAACATTTAAAAATAAACGATTTACGGCTCATTGGTTGTACTAGGTACATTTTGCTGTAAGAACAGCTTAGCCTTGTCACGCGTTTAGGTCTTGCTACTTACATTATTACCATTATTACTTTTTACTTTAAAACCTAACATGTTAATACATGGAGAGTATAAAAAGCTTTCATTTACTGTTATTACAATTTTCGTCAAGTCTAGATTTCCTCCTTTTTAGTTGATAAGTAAACATTATTTAAGGTGTCTATAAATATCAAAACTCAACTAATGGTAAACGTTAACACATTACATAAATAAACATTTATACGATTTACAGTTTTTACTATAAAGATAACACTAAGTAAACTAATGACTTTTAATTAAACCAACGTATTGTACTTACATTAAACACTTACATTAAACACTTACATTAAATCACACGCTAAAAACGCTAACTAACATATCAGTGTAAATATGACTCTCTTCATATAACTAATCTATATCTAACTAAACGTGACAGTTGTTACCTCATTTATCTCAGTGTTTAGCACGCATTGGTGCTGACCCGTTTTACAATAAACGCTTTTATTCATGTAGCTTTTGTAAATGTGATTTTTGTTTATGTTTACCTGAGCCTCCATTGTGGATATAAAAAGTTTGATAGTTAAAGGTTTTGCTAATGTACTCGTTGTACTGTACTCGGCTCCTTATGTTAACTCTGGTATTCAGCAATGCCGCCTGTTTCTGGTGGGCATCCTGATATTGGGTCAAAATTGAGTACTGCTTTTAGTGAATGCCAACATACTTGATTGTTTCTAAAATCAAATTGTTCGCTCTTGTGTTGCCTCCTTTCCAAACTTGCTATTGAAAGTGGAACCTAGTTGAAAATAAAAATTGAACTTTTAAACGTAGAAATTATAAGTAAAATTAATCATTAACAGTAAACCTTAGTACTTAAAACCTTAGTGCTTAAAACTATAAGGCTTAGATTGGTCGTGCTCCTTAGTTATATCCAGTAACGTTACTTAGAACTTAAGATCTGTTAATCAATATTTGTAAATCAAAATTTAAAGTAAATCAACATTTGAAACGATTTAAATCCGCACCACTTCGATTCTTGCTGTCACTTTGTAAAGTGTAGTAGGTATTTAGTCAAAAGAACTGTTTTTTTCATCATTAAAATGATTGCACTAAGCTTTTGTAAAAACTGTGATCTGATTAAATATTTCTACTTTATTGCTCTCAAAGTGATGCGTTTCTCGCACTCACTAGATTTAAATTATGCCGCATCTTCCTCCTCGTACTCGTCGTCAATTTCAGCAACATTATTAGTCGGTGTTAGTGATGTGGAGCGTTGAGCTTCAGGTTTGTGTGTTATGCGATTGAGCTGCTTCTCTAATTTTTGGCCCATAGCGTTAATCGCAGTATATAAATTTTCATGTTTTGCTTGAGCGAAGAGTTCTCCATTTGGGATGCCAACCGATGCTTCAATTTTGAAACCAGGTTTCTCCTCCGTAATGATTACATGGGGATTTATCATTTGCACATCATGCCTTGAAAGTTTTTCAAAACGGCTTTCAATGCGTTCGCGAATAGGAGATGTGACTTCAAGTTGCTTGCTAGTAATCTTTAGCATATTTCGAACCTTCTGTTGTTTCCTTGGATTTCAGATTACCAAGGTTCGCACTATAAAACGAGATGTAGATCACGTTTTTGTGCCCATTAGATACTGTTCGTTGGATATTTGATCACTTAGACAAATATCAATAATTCTTGGCCCAAAAGCCTTGTATTGCCAGCTAAATGGGGTCATATTCGATGGGATAACTCCGCAGTCTTTGCCCTTATTTACTTATATTTACTTTAAGTTTCATCCCGAATCCCGATAAAATACCTCTACTTATTCCATTCGGTCACTTTGAGTTTGCCCATTTTATGAATACTGAACACGTTAAAATTAAGGTCTGGGATTTACCCACGCGAATTTTCCATTGGGGCATGGTGTGTCTGTTGGCACTTTTATGGTGGAGTGCCGATGCGGGCGAAATGCAGTGGCATCAAATTTTTGCTTATAGTTTGCTGATCCTTATTGGATTTAGGATCCTCTGGGGGCTGATTGGTAGCGATACGGCAAGGTTTAGTCACTTTGTTCATCACCCCAAAGTTGTACTCGATTACTTGAGATCGATTCGAACTAAAGGGATGTCTGTGGTACTTGGACACAATCCTATCGGTGGCTATATGGTCATCGCGTTGATTGGGATCATTAGCCTTCAATTAGTTACAGGCCTTTTTGCGACCGATGATATTTTTACCGAAGGTCCGCTATATAGCTATGTCAGTTCAGATACCAGTGGGTTTTTGACTTGGTTACACAAAACGAACTTTAACCTTATTCTCTTGCTGAGTGCCATTCATGTACTGGCTGTGATTATTCATGCCATGAAAGGGGATAAGTTAGTTGGTGCTATGATCAGTGGCTACAAGAAAGTCTCGAAGGTTGCTTTTTCATCAAGTGCGAAGAGCGAGCTTCGATTCAAGTCTGAGTGGCTTGCTTTAGTGCTGTTCACAGTATGCGCTGCTGTGGTCTTTGGCTATTTAATGTGGCCAATAGTGCAAGTTCTGTAGATTTATACTTAGTTTTGGAACAACAAAAAGCCTGCTATTTAGCAGGCTTTTTGATGGGAAAAACAACGTCAAACTAATCTTTCTTATAAATGTCGTGACAACTTTTACAGCTTTTTCCAGTGTCCATAAAGGCTTGTTTGATTTCAGCTTGATTACCTTTTTGAGCTACAGTAGCCAGAATGGCAGCATTCTCTTGGAAGGTTTTCATTTTTGCATCAAAATCAGCTCTGTCTTGCCAAACTTTGGCTAGGGCTTCGGTATCACCTTTGTCTGAGCCAGCAATAAAACCTTCGAAAGGAATTTTGGATAATGCAGCAACATTCGTTGCGCGCATTGCGAAGGTTTCTGCTTCGAAAGGTTTTTTGCCTTTCATCATGGCAGCCATATCGCCGAAGTTATAAGCAATAAGACCAAATGCAGATTGGCGGTATTCAATTGCATCTTTAGAGTCTTCGAAATTGTGTGCTTGAGCAGTTGAAGCCAATAAGGTACTGGCAACGAGAGTAAGTAGTAATTTTTTCATCGTATTCTCACAAATTAGCGTCGAAGTGTGACATTGCACTCCTATTGTACACAAATTAACTTGATGTACTAGAAGCAATTTTGTCAGTTTTTGTCTGGATAAGACGGCTAAACGTAACAATTTATTTGTAAGTAGGCTAAATCTGTTAGACTGCTAATGTAATGCTTGAACAGTACTTATGAGGGTGATTATGCGAGCTAACTGGGATCTAGTATTAGAAAAAATTTTGAGCCACAGCAATTATGAAGATCTTTCTGTGTTGTTTCATTTACTGTTAACCGAAGAAGAACGTAGTGCCGTTGCCGGACGTTTGAAGGTCTTTCAATTGCTGCTAGACGGGGAAATGAGTCAAAGGCATATCGCTGCGGAATATGAAGTCAGTATTGCAACGATTACACGTTGTTCTAATTATTTGAAGAATATGTCTTCTGAGCATAGGGCGAAAGTTCAAAAACTAATTGGTTAGTGTTCACGTGGATACAACTCTTATGAATATCATCTGCTCCTATTGTGGTGAATAGAACTAAGTCTTAAGGCGTGATGGGAAGCTTATGACGACGATAGAGGGAACGACGAACCAGAATGTATAAGCCGTAGCTGAGTAAACAGATAGCCAGAATTGGGTAAAGATCCTTGGGAAGGAATTTAAAGATAGCCAGCGCCGCTAAGAGATAGATAAAAGGTATAAAGTCATAAATTATCTCGGGAAGATAACCCGATTTACGTCGTTTGGCCGAGTCTGTTCGACGGTTTTGAGAACGCATAACGTAGATCCTCGCACCTAATACAAATACCACAGTTGCCGCTATCAAGGCATAGTTGATGTCGAGTGCAATAAAACTCGAACTACCGAGCGCCATGTAGCCAAAAGGCAAAATTTCGTAAAGTGGTTTGGTTAACATAAGCACTCCGTCGCTTAACTTAGGTTGATATCAATATCTAATTGAAAATATTCATATAAAATTTGAATACTTCAATTTACCAGTCAGTTATTTATCTATTACGAATATTATAAACGCTTGTGTATAAAAAATGCACGACCTTAAATTAAGGGCGTGCATCTTAAAAGGTTAAACAATGGCTGTTTAATCACTTACGGATAAACAACTTCTCGTTTAACTTCTGGTATCAGGCTTTGTTTAGCCGCGGCAACCACAGCCGCCATTACCATCACAACCTGTTTTAGGTGTATCACAGGCTTCGTGCTCTTCATGGTGGTGTCCATGATCGTGGTCTGAACCACCACAACATCCGCCCGCTTCTTGTTTACCTGAACCGCCACAGCATCCACCACCGTGGTCGTGATCATGTCCATGGCTTCCACAACCACCTTGGGCATGAATGTGGCCATGAGCGATTTCTTCGGCTGAGGCTTCACGAACGTCAACGATTTCGACGCTGAAATTGAGCGATTGGCCCGCTAAAGGATGGTTGCCATCGACGATAACCACATCGTCTTTCACTTCCATGACTTGAACTGGGCGCTGACCCATTTCAGTTTCAGCGATGAAGCGCATACCTGGGACGATATCTTCGATATCACCAAAGGCTTCTAATGGCACGGCTTGACGTAGGCCATCGTGATAAGGCCCATAGGCTTCTTCGGCACTAATAGTGACATCGAGTTTTTCGCCTTTGCTTTTACCGTCTAATGCGGCTTCTAAACCTGGGATCAGGTTTTCAGTGCCGTGTAGATATAGCATAGGTTCAGAGTCGAAAGAGTCTTCTAATAGTCTGCCTTCTTGATCTGATAAACGGTAATGAATGGTTACCGCGCTGTGTTGAGTGATCTTCATATCGCCTCCAATTCGTAATGTGCGCGCATAATAACGTGCTTTTTTAGTGCTGGCGATAATTTGAAGTGGCTTATGTTAGATATCGCACAGGTTTTTTTTAGGCAAATTTGTCGGTGCTTTACGGTAGAAAGGATGAGTAATGTGATTTTTGCTCGTTAGCCTGTCAATTTAGCCTGAGTGATGAGGTAGAACAAATAACGCATTATTTTAACGTGCACTATAAATAATTAGATTGAAAACAAGTGATTATCTAATGGTTTTCGTGCCGCATTACGTTGACGTCAACAGTTATCTATTGCGTAAATCGCATTTTTACCCCTAGAAAACTTCATATTAACGAATCTTGATGCAGTATTTTATCGAGCGTTAATATTTGCCTATAAATAATCCATTTTAGGGGTTGACAAGCGCGGGTAAAAAAAGCAATTCTGTTTATCAAGAAATTAACATGGATTAGCCCAAACACATGCATAGCCTAGGTTTCGTAGTAACTACCATTATTACAACCACCACTACAACAACAGTGGGGGCGGGCTGATACACCCTAAAGAATTTTAACGATGAGCCCGCTTCCCACAAAGAAGCGGGCTTTTTTGTTTCTAGCTCTTATTTCTAAGTCGGGCGCGGTACAGGAGAACAAGATGAAAGTAATGAAATTTGGTGGTACCTCGCTTGCAAATTGGCAGCGATTCTCGATGGCGGCGGATATCGTTGCTAAGTCATCTAAGCTTGAACCCATCGCCACTGTGCTATCGGCCCCGGCGACTGTGACAAATGCGTTACTAGAAATGGTTGATGTAGCAGTCAAAGGTGAAGATTATTCGCCTGTGCTGCAGCATGTTGAGCGGGTATTTACCTCGCTATACCAAGATGCTGTTACTTCAATGTTGTCGAGTGAGCAGAGTGAACAGCTCTTTTCTGGACTTAATGCACAGCTGGTGATTTGGCAGGATAGATTACGTGGCATTAGCTTACTGCAAGAGTGTCCTGATGGCATACGTGCTGAAATCGTGGTGGCAGGTGAGCGTTTATCTGCAGCCTTGATGGAACAAGTGATGCTATCTAAGGGGATCACATCTGCTCAACTCGATCCGCGCGCCTTGTTTCTAGGTCGTGGTCGGCCGTTAGAATCCGTGGTCGATATCGCTGTGAGTAAGCCAAGGTTTCGTGCGTTGGCATTAGGTGAAAAGCGCGTATGGGTAATGCCGGGATTCACCGCCGCCGATGAACAGGGCAAAGTGGTGACGTTAGGCCGTAATGGTTCTGACTATTCTGCTGCTGTGCTCGCTGCCTGTTTAGATGCGTCAAGTTGTGAAATCTGGACCGATGTTGACGGTGTTTATAATACCGATCCCCGTGTGGTTGCCGATGCTAAGCTGTTATCACAACTCAGCTATCAAGAGGCGATGGAACTCTCCTATTTTGGCGCTAAGGTGCTGCATCCTAAGACGATTGCGCCTATCGCCCAGTTCCATATTCCCTGTTATATCAAAAACAGTTTTAACCCCGATGCGCCCGGCACTCTGGTATCAAACCAAGCCGATGAAACCGGCTTGCAGGTTAAAGCTATCTCTAATTTAGATAACCAGACCATGTTCGATATTTCAGGCCCTGGCATGAAAGGCATGGTTGGCATGGCGAGCCGTACCCTCGCGGCGATTTCCCGCAGCGGCGTGTCTGTGTCTTTAATCACCCAAAGCTCCTCTGAATACAGTATTAGCTTCTGTGTGGCGACGTCTGACTCGGCCAAAGTGAAATGGGCCTTAGAGCAAGAGTTTGAATTAGAAATAAAAAGTGACTTGCTTGAACCTATTGCTATGCGTCATGAGCTCGCTATCGTTTCTTTGATTGGTGATGGCATGCGCACCCACAAAGGCGTGGCAGCGCGTTTCTTCCAAGCGTTAGCGCAGGCGAGCGTGAACATTATCGCCATCGCCCAAGGTTCGTCCGAGCGGTCGATTTCGACTGTGATCGAGCAGCGTAAGACTAAGCATGCGGTGGCGGCTTGTCATCAAGGCTTTTTCGATGTGCAGCAGTATTTAGATGTGTTTTTAGTGGGTTGCGGCAATGTAGGTGCAGGCCTGCTCGAGCAGATAAAACAACAGTCCGCCATGCTCAAAGAGCAGCACATCAGTATCCGTGTTTGCGGCATAGTAAATTCGAACAAGATGTTACTCGACAGTGCGGGCATCGATTTAAGCAACTGGTCTAGCTTGCTTGCCGATAGTCAGCAAACCTGCGATATCCCAGCGTTACTCGTATGGGCAAAAGAGCAACAATTGCTTAATCCAGTGCTGGTGGATTGCACTTCGAGCGAGCAAGTGTCGGATCTGTATTTGGATGTGATGAACTCAGGTTTACATGTGGTCACGCCGAACAAAAAGTCGAACACTCGCGATTATGCTTATTATCAAGCACTGCGCCAAACGGCATTAAAACAGCGTCGCCAATTCTTATACGAAACTACAGTCGGTGCGGGTTTGCCTGTGATCGATAACCTGAAAAAATTGTTATTTGCGGGTGACAAACTGCATAAGTTTAACGGTATTTTATCGGGCTCTTTATCCTTTATCTTCGGCATGCTCGATGAAGGCATGACACTTTCTGAAGCGACAGGTCTTGCGCGGGAAAAATGTTTTACTGAGCCCGATCCCCGTGATGATTTGAGTGGTATGGATGTGGCGCGTAAAGTGCTCATTCTTGCCCGTGAAGTGGGACTAAAGTTAGAGCTCAGTGACGTGCAGGTTGAATCTGTATTGCCAGCCGAGTTTGATGATTCAGGTGATGTTGAAAGCTTTATGGCACGATTACCGCAAGTTGATGCTGCAATTGCCGCAAAAGTGGCGCAGGCCAAAGCCCAAGGTAAAGTGCTGCGTTATGTTGGGCAAATTGAGGATGGTGTGTGCCGTGTGCGTATCGCCGAAGTGGATGCACAGGATCCGCTTTATAGCGTTAAAGGCGGTGAAAATGCCTTGGCGTTCTATAGCCGCTATTATCAGCCCATTCCCTTTGTGCTACGCGGCTATGGCGCAGGGACTGAAGTGACCGCTGCTGGTGCCTTTGCCGATGTATTAAGAACCTTGAATTGGACTCGTGAGGTGAGTGTATGAGTTTGACCGTTTACGCTCCAGCCTCTATGGGTAACGTGGGCGTCGGATTTGATTTACTCGGTGCAGCATTAGCGCCGATTGATGGTAGTTTACTGGGCGATAGAGTGACTATCGCCGCGGCAGCGTCGGGTGTGAGTCTTATGCAGACTGGCGCCTGGGCCCATAAACTGCCTGATAATCCGCAAGACAATATTGTGTACCAATGTGCCGAATTCTTCTTAACAGCCATGAGTAAGGAGTATTTAGAAGCGCTTGGTAAAGCAGATGAAGGCGTAGCGCTGACACTGGAAAAGAACCTGCCAGTCGGTAGTGGGTTAGGGTCGAGTGCAAGCTCTGTCGTGGCGGCGTTATATGCCTTGAATGAACATTTTGATAGACCCTATAACGAGCAAGCACTGCTAGAACTGATGGGCGAGTTTGAAGGGAAGATCAGCGGCAGTGTGCACTATGACAACGTTGCCCCTTGTTACTTAGGCGGCATGCAATTGATGCTTAATGTGCCGGGTACAGTTTGCGAAGCAATACCCAGCTTTAAAGAATGGTATTGGGTTGTGGCCTATCCAGGGATTTCACTCTCAACGGCAATGATGCGTAAACTCATGCCTGATCAATATGATAAAAGTGTCACTATCGATTTTGGCCGTTATTTAAGCGCCTTTGTTCATGCGTCTTACCAGCAGAATGCCAAGCTTGCGATCAGCGTATTAAAGGATGTGTTAGCCGAGCCCTATCGCGCCGCCGCGATCCCGGGTTACGACAAGGCCAGAGCTGCTTTAGCCGATTTAGGCATGTTGACTACGGGGATTTCGGGCAGCGGCCCAACGCTGTTTTCGATTACCGATGATTTAGCCACGGCAAATACCGCTAAAGCTTGGTTAGAGGCGCATTATCTCACCGAGGAGGGTGGCTTTGCCCACGTGTGTCGCCTCGATGAGCAAGGCACGCGTAGAGTCGATTAATAGTTAATTTAGCTAAGACTAAGTACCCCAAATTAGCATTTAAGGTTTAGCATCAAAAGGTTGAGTTGAGCATGGAACTATATAATTTAAAACACCCTTCGCAGAAAGTGAGCTTTAAAGAGGCGGTACAACTGGGGTTAGGTAAAGACAGAGGTTTGTTTTTTCCTAGTCAAATACCCGTACTAGACGATATTGAAGGGCTGCTGGCGTTGCCATTCGTTGAGCGCAGTAAAAAAGTACTCGGCGCATGGCTTGCCTCTGAGTTAGGCCAAGATGCGGTCGATGAATTAGTTGAGCGTGCCTTTAACTTTGATTTACCTTTGGTTGCCGTCGATGAGCAGCGTGCCTGCCTTGAATTATTCCACGGTCCAACACTGGCGTTTAAAGATTTTGGGGCGCGTTTTATGGCGCAATGCGTCAATGCCTTTGTCGGCGACACACGCTTAACCATTTTGACTGCGACCTCGGGCGACACTGGCGCAGCGGTTGCCGATGCCTTCTATGGGCTTGAGAAAGTCAATGTGGTGGTGCTCTATCCTAAGGGTAAGATCAGTGAACTACAGGAAAAGATGTTCACTACGTTGGGCAAGAATATCCATACAGTCGCCGTCTCGTCCGATTTCGATGCCTGCCAAGATCTGGTTAAGCGCGCCTTTGATGATCCCGAAGTCCGCGATGGGCTGAGCTTAAACTCGGCAAATTCTATCAACATCAGCCGCTTACTCGCGCAAATTTGCTATTACTTTGAAGCGGTTGCCCAATCTAAACAACGCCATGAAGCCGATCCTGTGATTTCAGTGCCAAGTGGTAACTTTGGCAACCTCACCGCAGGTTTATTCGCTAAAGCAATGGGATTACCAGTTAAACGCTTTATTGCCGCGACCAATGCCAACGATACTGTGCCGCGTTATTTAGACAATGGCCAATGGCAGCCCAATCCGACTCAAGCGACTATGTCCAATGCTATGGATGTGAGTGAACCCAGTAACTGGCCGCGTGTGGAAGCCATTTGTGAGAAATTAGGCTGGCCACTGAGTAGCTTAGTGGGTATTCGCTTATCGGAGGAGCAAACGTCACAGGCGCTGGCCGAGTTACACGCTCACGGTTATGTGTCTGAGCCCCACGCGGCGATTGCGGCTAAGGCCTTATCTTTAACCTTAGTGCCCGATGAAGTGGGTATATTTTTGGGGACGGCGCATCCCGCTAAATTTAAGGATGTTGTGGATAGAGAGTTAACGCTTAACTTACCCTTGCCGCCTGAGCTTGAAGCTGTTGCGAGTAAGCCCATCTTATCTGCGGAATTAGCGGCAGATTTTGCTGCATTAAAAGTGCATTTATTCAAAATATTAGCTTAAGGGCTTTAGCCCTACTGATGTCTGCCTAGCAGTGGAATAACATGGCGTAAAAGCAGGAAGGGAGCTTGGCTCCCTTTTTTTACAAGTGTGAGTTTTATGGTGAGGAATTGATGAGCTTGTGTTACCAGTGAACATAAAACAACCCTTAGTTAACTACATGATATTTAATTAATATTTGTAACTTTCTGTATTATCCTTGGTTTCTTATATGTGACATTGTTCACAATTTTATCTATTGCAATTAGTTATGTTCACCCGCGTGTTTAATCTGTGGGTTAATTGATTTGTCTAAATTTTTTCTGTTAAGTACATGTTTTTGCGTTTTAATATCTGGATGTGCGACCAAGCAGCATGAACTATATCGTCGCATTAACGTGGCCTACGATTTTGAAGTCACCCACTGCGATAGTTTTGCTTTAGTCACTGGGGTGAGCCGCCATGAAAACCGGCTTGATGAAGCTAAAGAGTCCGCCACGGCTCAGGGTGAGGAATTGGGGGGAACACACATAGTTTGGTTACAAGTCGATATGGGGGATCCCACTAAAGTTGTTGCTATTATTTATAAGTGTCTGATTTAAATTTATAAAACTTTATTTTATTTCCTGCGTTCAGGCTTAGCCTTTATCGCAGTATAGTGAGTCGTTTAGATCTCACTCTTGGCTGTTGTGCTTTTTTGTTATTATTCCTCGCCCTTTTTTAGGCTAATTACTGTGATCTCGCCGGTGTTTATGGCGCGCTATCTAAGTGACAACTACGCTTACTGAGGTAGAACCCCCTCGCGGAAGTCTGACGCTGAATCGTTATACTTCATCTTAATCAAGAGAGGATAGTCAACTTAAGAGGCAAGTAACTTAGCCTATGCCATGGTTTAAATACGTTCCTGTCTTATTTATGCTTTTTTTAGTCTTGCCCGCTGTAAGTGTGTCGCAGGTCAATAGTCCTTTACCTTGTAAGAACACGATTAAAGTCGGTTACAACGATTGGCCTCCCTATGCTTGGCAAGATCCTCAAGGAGAAGCCCAAGGCTTAGATGTGGATCTGATGCGGGCATTTGCAGAGTATCTTGGTTGTGAAGTTCATTTTATTAATGTGCCTGCTAAGCGCTCGCATCAGATGTTGCGAGCAGGACAGTTAGATGTGTTGATGGGAGCGACTATGACGGATGAACGTCAAAACTATGCTCTTTTTTCAACCTATTACCGAGATGAAGAGCTACGCTTATTTGTACTTTATGAGCAAAAAGATCAGATTAATATCGATAAATGGGAGGACATTTTTACCAAAAAATTGCGTCTACTTGTCCCTTCTAGCGGTTGGTATGGTGCAGATTATCAAGAATCTCAATATCGATTAGAGCAGGAGCACTTGTTAGTATTAAGTCCCGACTCAGATAAGTCTGTGCAAATGCTTATCTACGGTAGAGGAGATATGATAGTCGGAGATACCTTAGCCATGCCCTATATCGCCAGCCAGCATCAACGCATCAAGCTAGTGCCACTTAAGTTAGTGTTAGATCAAAACCATATTCATTTAATGTTCAGTAAAGCGAGTATCAAGACAAGCCAGTTAGAGCAGTTTAATCATGCGATTAAGGCATTGATGGATAACGGTGAAATTGCACGAGTGATCAATAAATGGCAACAAATGACACTGGCGAAACAGTCTAATATGAGCCGCCTAAACAGTCCGCTAAAGACGCTGTATGTCAGCCCTTAACATTAGCCCTTCACGTTAGCCACTCATGTCCGACTCTGGTATATTTTTATCCTAGTGCAATATGGTAACGCTATGATCTTTGATGTTTTCCTCTAAAGAATCTTGTCTTTTATTCAGTTGTTCCTCCGCGATTTAAGATGTGACACATTTGCTAAAACTTCTCTGACTTGAAGTTACTGAACTCTCTATCAAATTCTGCTAGCTTGTTGGGCTCAATTGTCATGCTTTGGACTTGATTGTGGTTTTTTACAAAAGCCCATGGCAAGAATTTCTTCGCTAAATCTGCTAGCAAAATCTCGTAGTAAAGAGTCTATTGCTAAAAATAACAATAGGATAGAGGTCATACATGAAACTTCGCCATTCTGTCGCCTGCTGTATGCTTGCCCTAGGCACATTAACAGCGTTCCAAACCATCGCTGCCGATGCGGTGAGCAATCAAGGGTATTACCGTGCGCCAGCGTTGCACGATCAAACCTTAGTCTTTACTGCAGAAGGGGATTTATGGACTCAGACCTTAGGTCAAAAAGCGGCTACTCGCTTAACGAGTTTACCTGCGGAAGAGCTAGGGGCGACTATTTCGGCCGACGGTAAGTGGGTTGCTTATGTTGCCAACTATGAAGGCGCGAGCGAAGTGTATGTGATCCCCATTACGGGCGGTGTGGCTAAACGGGTGACTTTTGAGAATAGCCGTGTACGAGTTCAGGGCTGGACTGCCAAAGGCGAGATTTTATATTCTACCGACACTGGTTTTGGTCCTGCTAATAATTGGATGCTGCGCAGCGTCGATCCTCAAACCCTCACCACCACAGATTTACCCTTAGCCGATGCAGTTGAAGGTGTGATTGATGATCGCAACGAATACGTGTACTTCACCCGCTTTGGTCTGCAAGTGACTGGCGATAATGCCAAAGTGTACCGTGGCGGCGCAAAAGGTGAATTATGGCGCTTTAAACTTGGCAGCAAAACCGAAGCACAGTTGCTTAGCGGCCAACACGACGGCTCAGTGCGCCAACCTATGCTATGGCAGGACAGACTCTATTTTATCAGCGACAGCGATGGCAACGACAACCT
Organism: Shewanella sp. ISTPL2; assembly: GCF_013283205.1. NCBI lineage: Bacteria > Pseudomonadati > Pseudomonadota > Gammaproteobacteria > Alteromonadales > Shewanellaceae > Shewanella > Shewanella sp. ISTPL2. The sequence goes on from NZ_JAAPAV010000001.1 coordinate 2,647,502, forward strand.
CTGGTCGATGGCGCTCGATGGTTCAGATGCAAAACAGTTGACTCAATTTAAAGATTGGCAAGTCCGCGGTGCGCGGATGGACCAAGGCAAAGTGGTATTCCAGTTAGGTGCGGATATCCATGTGTTTGATATTGCGGCCGCTAAAGACTCGTTACTCAATATTGAACTCATTTCCGATTTTGCCGAGCGCCGTGAGCATTGGGTGACAGATCCTATGGATTACGCTTCTTCAACTAATTTGGCCCCCGCTGGCGATAAAGTGGTGATCACCGCCCGCAGCCACGTGGCAATCGCGGGTATTGATGGCTCGCGTTTAGTTCAAGTTGCACTGCCGGGGACTTATCGCGTAAGGGAAGCGGTGTTGAGCCAAGATGGCAAGTCGGTTTATGCGATTAGCGACATGACAGGTCAGCAGGAAATTTGGCAATTCTCTGCTGATGGCAGCAGTGGCGCTAAACAGTTAACCAAAGACAGTCATACTTTAAGAATGAGTCTTAATTTGTCCAGTGACGGTCGATTTATCGCCCATGACGATAACGATGGTAACGTTTGGCTGCTCGACTTAAAGAAAAATACCAATCAAAAAATCATCACTAACGGCGAGGGACTTGGGCCTTACGCCGATATCCGCTGGTCCGGTGACAGCCGTTTTATTGCATTAACTAAGTCGGAAATCGGTAAACAACGTCCGCAAATCGTTCTGTATGCTGTGGATGAAAATAAGGCCGAGACGCTCACCAGCGACAAATACGAGTCCTATTCGCCAACCTTTAGCAGTGACGGCCAGTGGCTATATTTCCTGTCAAACCGCCAATTCAGCGCAACACCAAGTTCACCTTGGGGCGATAGAAACATGGGTCCTGTGTTTGATAAACGCAGCCAAATTTTTGCCATCGCACTGGTCAAAAATGCCAAATTCCCCTTTAGTAAACCCAATGAACTCGAATCGAATCAAGTTGAAAAAACCGATGCTAAGGATAAACCGAGTCCAGTGAAAATCGATTGGGCAGGGATCTCCCAGCGTTTATGGCAAGTGCCTGTCGATTCAGGAAATTACAGTAAGCTGCGCGTCGTCGATGATAGACTTTATTTGTTAGATCAAGCTATTGGCGACGATGTCGCTCCTAATTTAATGACCATCAAATTTGACCGATTAAGCCCCAAAGCCGAGGTTTTTGCCGAGGACATTGGCCAATATGAGGTTTCTGCCGATGGTAAAAAGCTGATGCTACGTAAGCACAGTAATGAAAAATCACTCCTGATTGTTGATGGCGGTGATAAATTAGGCGATACGGATAATGCCAAAGTGCAAACGGAACAATGGCAGCTAGCGATTTCTCCGCAGCTTGAATGGCAGCAAATGTTTGAAGATGCGTGGTTGATGCACCGAGAATCTTTCTTCGACAAGAAGATGCGCGGCCTCGATTGGCAAGCCACTAAGGCTAAGTATCAGCCTTTGCTCGACCGCCTGACCGATCGTAACGAACTGAATGACATCTTCATGCAAATGATGGGCGAGTTAGATTCTTTGCACTCACAGGTGCGCGGTGGTGATTTACCTCAAGATCCCGATGCGGCTAAAGCGGCAAGCCTTGGCGCGCGCCTACAACAAACTGCAGATGGCGTTAAAATCGCGCACATTTACAGTAACGATCCTGAGTTACCGGCTAATGCTTCACCGTTAAATCGTATCGAAGTCGATGCTAAAGAAGGCGATATGCTGTTGGCTATTAATGGCACGCCAGTGGTGAATGTGGCCGACGTCACGCGTCTTCTGCGCAATCAACAGGATAAGCAAGTATTACTACAGCTTAAGCGTGGTAGCCAAACCCATAAAACCATCGTCATGCCCGTTAGCGCTGTGGTGGACAGTCAATTACGTTACTTAGATTGGGTGAGCCATAACGCGGCTGTGGTCGAGGATGCAAGTCAGGGCAAGATGGGTTATTTGCACTTATATGCCATGGGCGGTGGTGATATTGAAAGTTTCGCCCGTGAGTTTTATGCCAACTACGATAAAGAGGGTTTGATTATCGATGTTCGCCGTAACCGCGGTGGCAATATTGACAGTTGGATTATCGAGAAGTTACTACGCCGCGCTTGGGCGTTTTGGCTACCGACCCACGGCACGCCAAACACCAATATGCAACAAACCTTCCGCGGTCATTTAGTGGTGTTAACCGATGAACTGACCTATTCCGACGGCGAAACCTTCTCCGCAGGGATTAAAGCACTCGGTATTGCGCCCTTAATTGGTAAGCAAACGGCAGGGGCGGGCGTGTGGTTATCTGGGCGAAATGCGTTGACCGATAAAGGGATGGCGCGGGTGGCCGAGTATCCACAGTATGCAATGGATGGCCGCTGGGTGCTTGAAGGCCATGGCGTAACGCCGGATATTGAAGTCGATAACTTACCTTTCGCTACCTTTAATGGCAAAGATGCGCAGCTTGAAACTGCAATAAGTTATTTGAAGGATGAGTTGGTTAAACAGCCAATCCCAGCCTTAAAAGTGCAACCTTTGCCTGTAAAAGGTATGGCACAGGATATTAAAGCTAAGTAATTGATATTTAAATTCAGTATTTAACCGAAATTTAAGGTATCTCGGCTAGCATGTCCGCGTACAAAGTTAGGGTGTTGTCTCTTGGTTCCCGAGACAACACCCATTTTTATGCCCATTCATTAATACTTCTATTCCCATTTTTACTTGTTTCTGCATAGATCTGCATAGTGTTCACTTGCTGTTGTTGGGCAAGGTGATTAACTGTCATTGCTCTCGCGTCTTCGTTATGGCTTAGATAATAGGCCGTTGGCGCTGAAATCCCTTGGCTCGTTCCTGTCGCTAAATTGGTCATGTCGGCGATCACTTGATACTTCATCTTCGCGTGTTTCAATTCGACTAAGGTTTCTATGTTATCCCTCAGTGCTGGCATTTCTGCTGGTTTTTGCGTATTCGCCGCCAATTGTTTTGCATCGCTAGAAAGCGTTACTGTATCAGTTGATGCTGGTGCGCTGGTTTGAACTGGATTTTTAACCTGTGTAAATTCAGCAGTGGAGACATTTTTTTGTGGGCTGACAGACGGGGAATTTCGCAGTGGTTGAATGTGCATCTTTTAATTCCAACAGATGATACCAAGCTAAGATTGGCTTCTATCGTACTGTTTAAAAGCTGGACCTGAGCTGAATAATGGTGAAAAGTTAGACTCTGTGGATGGTTAGGTGGCGCGGATAATTCGGTGATAGCAATGATTCAGACAGGTATTGAGTTACGGTGCGGCAATAAAAAAGCCCGCTTAGGAAAAGCATCTGCGGGCCATAAAGATCTGCTCAAATCCTAAAACTTGATTTGAATATCTGTTGCTAAACTATTAGCGATAAAGCAATTTGCATGTGCTTTCTCGTGAATTTTCTCAAGGGTTTCTTGGCTGACTTCGACCCCTTCAGCGAAAATGACCTTAGGATTGAGCACCATCTTTGTCACGGCCAACTTGCCCGCCTCGTTTTTACCCAGCTCTGCAGTGGCATTATCCACATAGGAGGTTACAGGTAAGCGCTTAAGATGCGCAATTGCTAGAAAGGTCAACATATGGCATGAGGATAATGCAGCCAACAGGCTTTCCTCTGGATTGACATTTTGCCCATTGCCTTTGTATTCCGGTGCCGACGAGGCTTGAATCGTCTGGCCGCTGCCAAAGGTAATACTGTGGTCTCGACAAAATTCGCCTTCTTCGGCGGGCGAGGTTTGCCAGTTAACCGTTAAGTTAAAGCCCATTATTTTCTCCTATCTGAAGGACATCAGGGCACTATAGCCTAGCGGTGCTCACTTAGCCATGATCGCCATGCCAGTGTTAGCTGGACATTAGATCCCAGCACTCAGTAATAGAGTGCCAGTGAGCACGCTGCCAGTGACGATTCCTATCGGTAAATGGCGCGGGCTGTAGCTTAACGTTAGGATGACCAGCATTGCCGCGAGGGAAATTATTCCCATAAACAAAATGCTCCCGTAGGCCCAGCCCTGATCGCTCGCGCAGGCACTTAAGCTAAATGCTAGTAGTAACCAAGCAAACAAGGTTAGCAAACGACTTTGCCATTGTGCTGGTGGACGATTGAACACATCTTTGAAGTGACCAAATTTAGCTAAGGCAAACAGGGCGAGGGAAAGATAACTCAAACCTAAGATCCCAAGTAGGGGAATAAATTCTGGCATCATGATTTGGCTTCCTCCAATGAAGATGACGAACTAAGGTCGCTGGCAAGGGATGTTTGGGATTCGCTTCTACGTGCATTTTTTGCTTTTGCTGGGCGTTTAGCGGGGGCCTTAGCAATCAAAGTCACTCTTTTACTGGCAAATAGCATAGCGCCACCAAGTAGCACTGCGAGCACGTCAAATCCGACTAAAGCCCATTGGTGGGATTGGATATTGTCGATGATATTGCTTGGTGATGTGAAGGCATTGAGCACGGGCAGCGCACAGCACAAGGTCCCTGTGAGTCGTAATGCGGTTTGCCACTGGCGACGTGAACGACCCAAGAAAGCCCAAACTCCCATTGCCGCTAACGCGAGAAAGAAACTGTGAACTTCCCATTCAGAGCGGCTTGCAAAACTTGTCGATAAGAGACGATTGGCGTAAAAGAAGGCTACAGTGCCTAAGGGTAGTCCTAAGATAAACATGAAGTTTAACCCTTCAACTAAACGTAATCCAAAGCTTGGTTTCTCGCCTTTATCGATCAATTTTTGCTGTTTTTGACGTAGACGAATGGCCCACATCAAAGTGCCTGTCGCGATCATAGCGCAGCCTAATAAACCGCAGAAAAAGAATAAAAATCTTAGCAGCGGGGCGGCAAAACGTGCCGTGTGCAGCGACATCATAGTATCGTAAGTCGCGGAGGCTCCTGAGGCTTCGTGCGGGCTGGTATATTTAAGCTCACCATTTACCCCGTTGAATATCAAAATATTGGCTTCATCGGTCACATCTTTACCTGTGTTTTGGTAAAAGGTCACTTGGCTATTTTGATCTTTAGGGTATGACACTATCACTTGCTTAATTGGCGCATCGCCCCATGCGGCTTTCACTTGAGGTAATAATTGGCTTAGTTGCACCTGTGGCGCACTAATCCCTGCAGCTTTCTCGGTTTGTCTGGCGGGATTAAGTTCTTTTAAAAAAGCTTGGTTATCACCCGAATAGGCGGTATTAACCGTCCATGGGATATAGATAAGCATTAGGGTAATAAGCCCTGTATAAGTGATCATCAAATGATAGGGCAGGGCGATGACAGAGCTCACATTGTGCGCGTCTAGCCAAGAGCGAGCGCCTTTATCCCGTCTAAAACTGAACAAATCTTTGAAGATCCGTTTGTGGATCACTATGCCACTGATAAGGGCGATCAGCATAAACATAGTGCAAACGCCGACGATATAACGCGCTGTAATAGCGGACATATAGTGCAAGTCAAAGTGCAGACGATAGAAGAAATCACCGCCGCGACTCTCACGCACTTCAGAGATCATGCCGCTGCCATCTGCTAAGGCTACATGTTCTTCAGTCTTGCCACGACGCTGACCTTTTTCTGGTGGCAGTTGCCAGCTAACGCTTTGAAAGGGGGTTCGTTCAGTTGGAAAACCTATCATCCAGCGCTGCGCTGTTGCCGGCGAATGCGCTTCTATGTAACTTTGACCTTTATCTAATTGGTTTTCGAGTGTATCGGCTCGGTAGTCTTGATAAACCCCTTTGTGTAATTCGGGTTCATTCCAAAGGCTGATCTCATGGCGAAAATAACTCAAGCTACCCGCAAAAAAGATCAACAATAATACCCAACATACCAGCAAGCCTGCCCAGGTATGTAGCCAAGATAAAGTTCTAAAAAATGTCTCTTTCATCTTATTGCCCACATACCTTGATCAATCCAAAACATAACAAACTCACTAAGCCTAAATCTCGCCACGCATGCCAGGTTTTACGCACACAAAAGGCATAAATAATAGCAATGGCATAAAACAGGAAAGCTAACATATTGGCTGTTATCGTGCTTTCAAAGCGCGGCATAGGTAGCACTAATGTCAGCAGGCAAGCCAAGGTTGCTGCCGCAACATAACCCGCCAGTAGAGCGGCACTCGCACGCGCAAAGACTTTGAAGGCAAACTGCGATTGCTCTTGCTTAAACCATTGCACAATTCCCCGCGAAATCAGCGAGAACGAGCGCATTTGAGTTGTAGAAGATTGCGTTGAGGTTTCAAACGCGGGTGTATTAGACATAAGTGCCACTTCTCATTTCGAGCCAATATGGGTCTGTTATGGCTATCCGTTACTGTTGATTCTGCAAAGTGTGCTTGAGCTTTTTGGCTTAACGACGAATGCATTTCTATAGCAGTAGATAGCTAACCGCGAGAAGTATAACTTAGTTAATTCAAATGATAAACGATATCATTTAGATTCGAATGTGAATTTGTGATCTTAAGCTGATCTGCTTTAGCGAGTGTAGGGTGGCGAGTTTAACGTATGTAGCGTAACGAGCGCTCTGTCACAATTGTTTGTTTTTATTTGTTGATATGTGTTTAGTGGTTACTGCTTGTTTAGCATTAGGTTAATTTTTATGCTGCCAATGTGAGCTTTATCAATTTTGATAGACGACGGTTTTGGCAGAATGCGTTATCTTTTTTACCGAGACCTAGCCTGATAACCCTATGCATAAAAATTCTACAAATGGTGAAACACACCTGTCAGATAATGCGATTTTACTATCAACGACGGATCTGAAGGGAAATATTAAATATGTGAATCAGACCTTTTCGCAGATCAGTGGGTTTAGTGTTGCTGAGTTGCAAGGGAATCCACATAACATAGTGCGCCATCAAGATATGCCTGCGGCTGCATTTAAGATCCTCTGGGAGCGAATTAAGCAGGGCAAGCCTTGGATGGGGATAGTTAAAAATCGCACCAAAACGGGCGGCTATTATTGGGTGAATGCCTACGTCGCGCCAGTGTATGAAGATGGTAAAGTTCATGAGTATCAATCTGTTCGTCGCCAAGCTACCCCTGAGCAGATTAAAGCCGCTGAGAGTATTTACCGTGATATTAATCAGGGCAAGCAACCTAAAGTGTTGCGTAAAGATAGGTTAGGTTTCAGTGGCAAAATACTGCTGGCCATGTTGGTTTCGATTACGGCTACGGCGATAATTGCCAGTTATTCCCCCATAGTTGCCGCGATGGTGGGAATGAGTCTCGCGTGCCTAGCATGGTATTACCTGATGCAGCCGCTGCAAAAGCTTGTGTCTATGGCAACTAACATTATTGACGATCCCGTCGCTACGGGCGTGTACACCGGCCGCCAAGATGAGATCGGTAAATTAGACCTCGCCCTACGTTTTTTGATCACTGAAATTGGTGGCGTTGTTGGCCGTATGGCTGATTCTGCCAGTGAGATCCAAGCACAAAGTGTCAGCCTTAAACAAACCATTACAAACACTTGGGAGCACGCCGATAGTCAGAGTGAACAAACCACGCAAGCTGCGACTGCGATGGAGCAGATGAGTGCCAGTTTTGCTGAAGTAACGGGAAACATTCATCGCACTGCCTCGGAAATGGTGTCGAGCCATGAGGCGGCTCAACGCGGTCATTCACGTTTAGAAACAGTTATTGATGCGATACATCAGTTAAGTGTACAAGTGAGCCACTTTTCCGATGTTGTACAAGCTATTGAACAAGATAGCCGTGCGATTCACCAAGTGCTCGAAGTCATACGTGCTATTGCCGACCAAACAAACTTATTAGCCTTAAATGCGGCAATTGAAGCGGCGCGGGCAGGGGAGAGTGGTCGTGGTTTTGCCGTGGTGGCCGATGAGGTCAGGCAGTTATCGAGCCGTACTAGCCAATCCACCTCGCAAATCGAGTTAATTGTTAGCCGTTTTAGGGAAAGCACTCAAAGGGCGACCTCGACCATGATGGCAGGGCAGGAACAGGTAAAACGTTCGGTAAGCTTAGCGCAAGATGCGAGTGTGGCTTTTGGCGAGTTGCTTTCATCTATTTCGCGAATTAATTCTTTGAGTGATGATAATGCGGCGGCGATGACGCAGCAGACTTCGGTGGCCGCAGAAATTAGCCGAGCTATCCATGTGATCAGCGACTTGGCTCAGCAGAGTTTAGAGCAGACGCTCGATGCGGCGGCGCGGGGTGATCAAGTGTCGCGTTTATCGACCAAGACGCATCATTTGTCCCAACAGTTTTGGCAGCAGAGTGTGCAACGTAAATATTAAGCGTATTTACCTTATGTCGTATTGCATTTTGTGATTGATTTATTATTAATGCCTGTTTATAAATCAATCACTTAATCATGTTTTTCTCGCTGTTTTATTTTTGACTTCTTGATGGAGGTCACATTTAGGAGATGCTAATACCTGAGTTGACCGAAATATTTGCCAATAACCCTTGTGTTTTATCCTGCATGCCCCAAGCTCTATTAGTGAAGCAAAAATAAAAGTAATGACACTAAAAGGGACAACCTATGAAAATAAATATTTCTGGTCACCACGTCGATGTTACTGATTCTATTAGAGAAGATGTTAACGAAAAATTTGCAAAAATCGCCACCCATTTCCCCTCTCTGATCGCACTGGACATTATTATTGCGAAAGAGCATGGCGAGTATCAGGTTGAGCTTCGTACGAATTATGAAGGAAGCCGTATTTCTGCTTCAGGTACCGATGAGGTTATGTACCCAGCAATCAAAGCAGCATCGAAAAAATTAGATGCAGCACTTAAGCACCGTAAAGGTCAGTTAAAAGCGGATTTGCATGAAACCCCGAGCTGTACAACGCCAGCTATTGCCCATGAAATTATCCAAGAGATGGATCTTCGTTAGGTTTTAGCTATAACTCATCGCTTTAGATGAGCACAAAAAGGGCCTTAAATGGCCCTTTTTGTTGGCAATCGGGTTTGGTTTAATGCTAATGGGTTAAATCAATGCCAGTTGTAATCCCTTGAGCACAGCTTGGGTACGGTCTCGGCAATCGAGTTTAGTGAGTATGTTAGAGACATGATTCTTCACTGTGCCCTCGGCTAAAAATACCGCATTGGCGATTTCCTTGTTGGAGAAGCCGCCCGCCATAAAACTGAGAATTTCCCGCTCCCGTTCCGACAATAATTCATTTCTAGTTACCCCAACGCTAGGTGCAGGTTTAGGCTCACTCATCTGTTTGAGTACCGAAGGCTCTATCAAGTAGCCGCCTTTGGCGGCGGTTTCGATGGCGTGCAGTAACTTGTCGAGTGACACGTCCTTGAGCAAAAAGCCGTTGGCTCCCGCCTGTAAACTATTGAGGAATAACTCACTGTCGTCGAAGGTGGTTAACATGATGACAGGTAAGCGATTGGCACTTTGCCGTATCTGTTTGAGCATGGCGATACCATCAAGATTTGGCATACGGATATCACTGAGCAGCACATCGACGGGATTGCTGGCAAGCTTTTTGAGTGCATCTTGACCGTCTTCGGCTTGCCATAACACGCGAATGTTGTCGGAAATAGCGAGCAGGCTAGCGATCCCTTGGCGAACCAATTGCTGATCTTCCACTAAACCGACACTGATGATGTTGTTTTGCATATCCATAGCTATTCCAAAGATTTTTTTAATAAAAAGTTAAGCGAGTGCTGGGAGTGTGAGGGTGAGTTGGCAACCGGACGCCGAGTCATTTGCCCTTAACTCCAAGGTGCCATTAAAGGGTTGTAGCCTTTCCTGCATGCCGCCGAGCCCAGTACCGAACTGTCCAGTGCCGCTTTTAGCTGATGCGTTTCGCGCAGCTCCCCGTGTTAGCCCAACGCCGTTGTCGCTCAGTTGTAATACCAGTGCGCTTTGGGAGTCTTCCATGCTCAGTTGCAGTTGATTCGCCTTGCCGTGACGTACGGCGTTGCTGATGCCTTCTTGCAGCACTAACAGTAGTGCCTGAGTCAGTTCGGCTGATTGCAGTGGCTTCATCCCTTTGCAGTGAAGAGTCACGCTGGGTAAGCGGGTCATCAGTGCCTCTAAAGGTGGGACTAAATCCAATCCCACTTGCACTCTTTGAGCCCTGACGACGGCGCGAATACTTTCAAGTAGCTGTTTAGCTAAGGATTTACTTTGATTGACTTGAGGTTTGAGCTCCTCGGGCGCTGTATGGCTTAGTACTTCCAATTGCAGGGAAAGCGCTGTGAGTTGGTGGCCGAGAATGTCGTGCAAATCGCGTGATATCCTTAATCTTTCTTGCTGTTCGCTGGCTTGGCTCAGCAGCGCGCGAGTGGCAATAAGCTGTTGGTTTAGCTGTTCTTGTATCAAACGTGATTTACGTTCAGAAAGCCTTGCTTGGCTACTGCTGTAGGCAAAGAATTGAAAACCAAGATAAATCAAAATATTGAACACATTGCTTTGTTCATGCAATTGCCATTGCAGCAGCGCGTAATAAACAAGGTTGGCTAGCAGCAGCTGTGAAATGGCTTGGCGACGACTAAAAAACTCAGGCAACAGTGACGCCCAAATGACGAAGAGGATAGGCAGTAATGCGTTGTTTGCTGTGAGCATTAAGCTCATCACGGTCAACGGCATCACTAGCGTGGTTATGCGGCGAAGTCGAATATTATTATGCGCAACTTTATCGGTAGCTATCAGTATAAATTGCACTACAAACAGCCCATACAGTACGACATTTAGCATGCCTTGCCATGTATGCAATGCGGCTTGATTTATCCCAACCCAAGCGACTAATGCCCAAGTGAGCACTCCTGCAGCAATCAACATGTTTTCTTCTTTCGCTAATCGATTTTCTAGCACGAATGACGATTCCTTAATCCAATTCTGCCGACCATTCTAAGGTATCAGCGCCAGATGTCACTATGCCAAAAGTCATCTTGTTAAATTTTTGTTTCATGACTTTTGGCACCTGTTTTTCGTCCTGCGATTTTTTAAGCTAACTCCATCGCAGTTACTTATCAGCGCAAATAACAGGAGTAAGACATGAAACACGTGAACTCGGCTATGACAACTCAGATTCGCCAAGCAAATATGACCAAAAGGACGTTATCAGCGATTTGGGGCGCAGGCTTAGCTTGCTCGCTCTTGTCGGCTGGAAGTGTGTCGGCAGGAAGCATGTCGGCTGAGAGCCAGGCACATACCCTGACTGTGGATATCGATAATATTCAAGTACAAACTGGCGCCTTGATGGTGGAGCTTTATGCCAATGCCGAGGATTACGCCGCAGGCCACAATCCTAGCGCATCTATGATAAAGCCCGTCACTAAAACAGATCACAGGCTGGTATTTAGCGATCTCGCCGATGGCCAATACGCGGTAAAGGTCTTTCACGATGAAAATGGCAATCACAGTTTAGATACCAATATGTTAGGTGTGCCGAGTGAAGGCTATGGCTTTAGCAATAACGCCGGCAGTTTTGGACCAGCGAGCTTTAAAGACGCCAGTTTTAGTCTGCAGGCCGATGCACAAATCACCATACATATTCGCTAAGGGGGGCTGCACCATGGATAGACGTCAATTTTTAGCAGGTTCAGCCGCCCTAATGACGAGTGCTGTTTGGGCCAGTTCGGTTGATAAATTATTGGCGCTGGATAGCGCACAAACGATCGCACGTGAGCCATGGGCCATAGGTTTTAATGGGGCGCAAGGCGACTATCAGCCACTCACTATGCAGGTTTCGGGCGAGTGGCCAGCGCAGTTGAGTGGCAATCTATATCGTAATGGGCCAGCGAAAATGTCTCGGGCAGGAAAGGCATATCAACATTGGTTTGATGGTGATGGCATGGTGCAACAGTTTAGTGTGAGCAATGGGCAAATTCAGCATCAGGCCAAGTTTATCCAAACAAAGAAGTTTAAAGTCGAAGAGGCCGCTGGCGCGTTTAAGTACACGACCGCAGGCACAGTGATCCCCAATGCTTTACCTATTCGAAATAACGATGATTTGAATGTGGCTAATACTAGTTTATTGCCGCGCCACGGCGAGTTGCTCGCTTTATGGGAGGCGGGTTCACCCTATCGACTTGATGCCCAGACCTTAACCACGCTTGGCGTGAAAAGCTTTGGTGACAAATTTAAGGGCTTGCCCTTTTCTGCTCACCCGCTCGATGACGGACAAGGTGGACTATGGAATTTTGGCGTCTGGTATGTCGGTGGTGAGAAGCAATTACTTGTGTATCAAGTGGCAGCCGATGAGAGCATTGCCAGAATGGAAGTGATTGAATTACCGCAGGCGAGTTATTTACATGCCTTCGCGCAGAGTGAGAATAAGCTAGTGTTTTATATTTCATCCTGCGTGTATGAAGAGGGCGAAACCTATGTTGATGCCTTTAAATGGCGCCCCGAATTGCCATCGCAATTACTGGTTATCGACAAAGCCGACTTTAAAGCGCGCCAGTTACACCCGCTGCCCGCTGGATTTGTGTTTCACTTTGGTCAAGCCATTGAGAAGAATGACGAACTTTCAGTACAACTTTGCCTCTATCCCAATTCGGCGATTTTAACGCAAGGGATGAAGGGGTTACTAACGGGTGCCCGAAAAACAAAAACACCCCATGCCGAGTTAGTGACAATTACAGTACCGCTCACAGCACCACTTACAGCAGCATTTACACTAGCTAGCAAAACGCAGTTTGCGGAGACCTTGCCTTCCTCTGCACGTATTAAGCGCAGCGGCGTGATGATGGAGTTTCCCCAGTTTTCGCAGCACATTATGAGTCAAAAACAAACTAGCGGTGAAAAAGCGTTTGCAGAGAAAACAGGCGGGGCTTCGGAGTTTGTTCCGTTATTTGGCGTTGGAGCAAGATCAGATTCAGCAGTTAACTCTGGCTCCAGCTCTAACTTTAAATATGAAGCAGAATCTGAATCAGGGCTAAGTAACACTTTGTATTGTATTCATAATGCAAAAGACAGTAGCAAGCACAGTGCGGATACATTTGGTGACGCGAGCTATAGCGCGTTTTATCTTGGCAAAGGCAAGGTTGCCGAAGAGCCGCTCTATATCCCCGCCACTGAGCAGCACGAAGCTTATTTACTGATGACTTGGCTCGATTACCATAATGCACAGTCTGGTTTGTCTTTGTTTCGTGCCAGTGATATCAGTGCGGGCCCTATAGCTTCGGCTCAAATGAACAGGGTATTGCCACTAGGGTTTCATGGCTGCTTTATTGAAGCTTAATATTTTGATCTATAAATAAAAAACGCAGCTCTTAGCTGCGTTTTTGTTTCAGGCGAAAGAAACGTCTAGTCATCAATTTCCGCATTGTGATAGACGTTTTGTACGTCGTCACAATCTTCAAGTGCGGCAATAAACTTTTCAAACATAACGACATCTTCACCTTCAACTTTAGTCATGTCCTGCGGTACGAAGGTGATATTGTCAAATTCAAAGTTAACCTCTGGCATCGCTTCGGTCAGCGCAGTTTTGACTTTAAAGTATTCAGTGTGTGGTGCGTATACTGTGATTAAGCCATCTTCAAGCTCAACATCGCTTACATCAACGTCAGCCATCATCAGCAGTTCTAAAATCGCATCTTCGTCATCACCCGCAAACACGAACACGGCTTGATGATCAAACATGTGGCCAACTGTACCTGGGCCGCCGAGTTTGGCATCGTTTTTCACGAAGGCTTGACGCACTTCGGTGAAGGTACGTTTTACGTTATCGGTTAAGCAGTCAACAATGACCATGCAGTTGCCAGGACCAAAACCTTCGTAACGGGCTGTATCGTAATCTTCACCGCCGCCGCCTTTGGCTTTTTCAATTGCGCGTTCAATAACATGCGCAGGCACTTGGTCTTTCTTAGCGCGTTCAATTAAGCGACGCAGTGATAAGTTTCCATCGGGCTCAACGCCGCCTTGCTTAGCGACAACGTAAATCTCTTTACCGTAGCGTGAATAAATGCGGGTTTTTTGACCGGCTGTTTTCGCCATGGATTCTTTCTTGTTTTGATATGCTCTGCCCATCTTGATCTCGTTAGCTCAAAAAAATTGCGCCGATATTAGCAGTTTTCTTGGCATAAGTGCAGTCGTCCCTATGTGATTTATTACCTAGAAGGCGACGGGGCACGCATTTCAGGGCAAAGTTAGTTTTCTCAAGGAAGATCCGCTTTTAGATAGGCTAGGACTATATCGCGATAGATTAATACTAATGTCTAATGCCATACGCTCGTGAGACTGTTGATGATAGCTAACTTCTACTTTGTTTATTTAGCGAGATAAATTATCTAGCTTATTCAGAGAAATAGACTAAAACTATAAATCTTGAGCGCTATCATAGTTAGTCCTCCCTCGTCAGTTGTAATAAATAGTCGCTGTAATTGATACTAACTGAACGAAGGCTAATGATTCGACTCTTAGCATTTCCCTTTCATTTTTACCTTGCGCAGTTACGGGAAGTATATGGAAATACAACAAAAAATTTTAATTTTCATCAGTTTTACGCTGGTCACTCTGGGGAGTTTATTACTTGAGGGACTGCATCTTCCGAGCATTGTGCAGGCGGTGATCTTGGGCGCTCTTGCCTGTGTCTTAGTGGTGTGGGTGTGTTTGCGCGCATCTAAGGCTAAGCTCGACACCGATGAGGCAAACATTAAGGTATTACAAGAGCAAAGCATTCCCGCCCACGATATCAGTGTGCAAACCAGCAAAATGGCTATCGGTTCGGCTGAGGTGTCGCATTTTATTGATTTACTGAATAAATCAATTGAATCAAATGGCGAGCATGCCAGCGCCATTGCGGTTGCCGCGGGGCAATTGAGTCACACTACGGCCCAACTTGGCGATAATGCAGCCGATATTTTAGGTCAAGCTCAAGAGGCTGAGCGCGTTAGCGTGCAGGGACGAAGTCAAGCTCAGAAAGGTGTTGCGGCCATTCGTTCACTGAGTACGGATATTGATACCGCCGCTGAGCAAGTGCAGGCGCTTAAATCAAGAGCCGAAGAAATCCAAAAAATTACCGAAGTGATTAACTCCGTTGCCGAACAAACTAATCTGTTGGCGTTAAATGCGGCTATCGAAGCGGCTCGTGCGGGAGAGCAGGGTCGAGGTTTTGCGGTAGTGGCTGACGAAGTACGCAGCCTTGCGGGGAAAACGGCGGGTGCAACCCAAGATATTGGCAAAATGCTATTAGAAATCCGCAGTGAAACGGATAAAACTTCTGGGCTGATGGAAAGGGTCGTGACGCAAACCGCCGATGTGGTCGCCGCCATGGGCGAGTTAGACGCGCACTTCACTGAGATTTCGGCTTCTGTGACTCAATCGGCCCATGCCTTAGGTGATATGGAAGATTCACTCAAACAATATAACAACACTACTAACGACATTAGCCGCTCGGTGACTCAAATACGTGACTCGTTAAATTCGACGGGTAAACAGAGTCATAGCGTATCCGAGCAGGCCTTTACTTTATCCTTGACCACTGAGGGTATTTTTAAAGCGCTGTCTAAATGGGATACACAAACCTTCGATCAGCAGGTTCTGCAATTGGCGAATGTTGCCGCTAAAGCGTGCGGTGACAAGTTAGCACAAGGTTTAGTCAGTGGCAGTTTTAGCGAGGCTGATTTGTTTAATCCTAAATACCAACCTATTACCAATACTCAGCCGCAGAAATACAGCACGGCTTTCGATCGTTATACCGATCAGCATTTTCCAACGATTCAAGAGCCCATTCTGGCAAAACACAGCGAAATTATTTATGCGGGAGCCGTTGATAGGAAAGGTTATTTTCCGACCCATAATAAACGCTTTAGCCAAGCACTGACAGGCAAAGTTGAGGTTGATATGGTGCACAATCGAACCAAACGCTTGTTTAATGATCCGACAGGGATCCGTTGCGGCGCCCATACTGAACCTGTGCTATTGCAAACTTATAAACGCGATACGGGCGAAGTGATGCACGACTTGTCGGTGCCCATTTTTGTAAACGGTAAACATTGGGGCGGATTTCGAGTGGGATTTAAAGCTAAGTAGATTACTGATAACTCAAATTTAGGTTATTTACTCTAAAAAATGCATAAAAACGCATCTTTATTTGTGTCTTATATGTGATCGATAGTGGGTAATTGATTAACATAATAGAAATAGATTGGCATCTTTTTGCCGAAGTGCTTAAATAGCCCAAGGTGTACAGTATAAGACAGTATTGTATCCAATAAAAAATCATAAAATTTGAATAAGACCTTAAGTAATTGATTTAAAATGTTTAAAGTATCTTCCTGGATATTTTAAAATGTTGAGGACAGGGAGCTCTCTTGCGACGTAAATATAACGCAGTAGATGCTGCTTAATGTGAGTTAAATGTGATGCAAGCAAATCAAGCGACTGTAACTGTTTTATATTATGATGCGCCCGTAGGGTTAATTATGCACAACGCCGTATTAGGTAATTTGCCAGTGAGTGAAGCTGGGCGTGTGATGATACCTGCAAGTTTCCGCAAGGGAAAATCTATCATTGCTGTACTTGAAGGTGAGTGTAAGATATTGAATTCATTAGGCGAGCGAGTGTTTGCTCAAGCTAATATAGGTTAACATTTTAAACTAATCGTCATTCTTGGGACGAATAATTCACTTTGCTAAATTATCGTCCCGACATTTTCTGCAAAAACTCTATTCAATCCATCTATTTCTATTAATGTTAGCGCTTGTTCGCTTAATCATATTCGGTTAGTCATTCAGATATTTACTGTCCCACAAATTAACGCACTTTAATGGCAGACTTCTACCAGCAATTGGTCTGCAAGGTACTGTAAGGTTTCGGCATTAGGATGGGTGTGGGCGAAGGTTCTTAAACCATAAATTCCCATCATTAAATATTGGGCTCTTTGCTCGCTGCTGCGATCGCCTTGGAGGAGTCCTTGTAACGTTGCGGTGGCAAATTGTAGTGTGAGTGCTTGCTGCCAAGATTGTAGATATTGATTGATGATGTCTCGGATCTCAACATCTTGCTCTGCAATTTCATTTAACGCTTTTGTCAGTAAGCAAGCTTGGGCGCTATCGCAACTCAGACATTCAATAACGAGATGATCTAAGTAGGTTTTCAAATTAGTCAGCACATTCTCGCCATTGCCGAATAGATTGTTGAATTGCTCGTTTCTGTCGAGTTGATATTGCTCTATGGCCGCGATTAATAACCCGCGTTTATTGGTGAAGGCACAGTAAATCGACCCCGGATGTAATCCCGTGGCTTGAGTAAGATCTTGCATGCTCGTTTTGGTGTAACCCTTGTGCATGAAGGCGGCCATAGCGCCGCGAAGTACCTGTTCTCTGTCGAACTCTGCATTACGCATCGAATTTAATTCACTTGTATAGAAACGCTTAGGCCAGATTCTACCTAAATTTGAACAAACATTCAAAAATGAACTTGAATGATCGTTTAAATAATAATATCTTGAATGCATATTCAAGAATGGGACTGAGAAAATGACCACACAAACCACGCCAAATTCATTGGTAAATCTGTTCGATACCTACTCACTTAATGACACTATTACCTTAAATAATCGTATCTTAATGGCACCTTTAACCCGTTGTATGGCGGATGCTGATTTAGTGCCGACCGATGATATGGTTGCCTACTATGCACGCCGCGCTGAAGCGGGTTTGATCATCACAGAGGCGACGATTATTCGTCCCGATGCTCAAGGTTATCCCAATACCCCTGGTATTTTTACTCAAGCGCAAATTGCTGGCTGGCGTAAAGTGACCGATGCTGTACATGCCAATGGCGGTAAGATTTTTGTGCAGTTATGGCATACGGGCCGTGTTGCTCATCCACACTTTTTCGGTGGTGGTGATGTGCTTGCGGCATCAGCACAGAAGATTGAAGGCAGTGTGCCAAGAATGCGCGAACTGACTTATGTTACGCCAAAACCTGCCACACTTGAGGATATTCAAGGCCTAGTGCGTGATTACGCCAAAGCGGCGGAAAATGCCATTGAAGCTGGGTTCGATGGCGTCGAAATCCACGGTGCAAATGGTTATTTAATTGACACTTTCTTACACCATGATAGCAATCGCCGTACTGATGAATACGGTGGAACACCTGCCAATATGTCCCGTTTTGCGCTTGAGGTTGTCGATGCTGTTGTGGCTCGTATCGGCAAAGATAGAACCGGTTTACGGATTTCTCCAGGGGCTTATTTCAATATGGCGGCAGATAGTCGTGACCGCGAAGTATTCGATTACTTCTTGCCTGAGCTGGAATCCCGCGATATCGCTTTTGTGCATATTGGGATTTTCGATGACAGCATGGAATTCGATTATCTTGGTGGCAAAGCTTCAAGCTATGTGCGCGCCCACTATGGCAAAACCTTAGTGGGTGTTGGAAGCTACAGCGCTGAAACCGCCAGTGAAGCGATTGCGGCGAATAAGTTTGATTTGATTGCTATCGGTCGTCCATTCATTGCTAACCCTGACTATGTTGCTCGCGTGCGTGATGGCGTTGAACTGGTTCCTTACAGCGACGAAATGCTTGCAAGCTTAGTATAATTTCGCTTAATAGCTTTATAAAGAAAGGGTTAGCATGTGCTAACCCTTTTCGTTTGTCTCTCTCGTTTTTATTTAATCCGCTTTAACTAAGGATCTGAGTGCGGTGAGCTTTTGCTGAGCGATGCCAAAAATGCTCTCGGGAGAATATTGCCCTTGGCTAGGTGTGGCCGTTTGCGGCAAACTTCCTGCGGTTTTACCGAGCAGTAACTCCATTGCTTGAGTCACATGGGTAATAGCCCAAATATGGAATTCCCCCTGTGCCACTGCATCGACAATGTCTTTGCGCAGCATAAGGTTGGCCATGTTCGAGGCAGGAATAATCACCCCTTGTTCCGGCGTACGGCCTTTTATTTTGCAGACATCGAAGAAGCCTTCAATTTTTTCATTCACGCCGCCAATGGGCTGAGCCTCACCAAATTGGTTCATCGAACCTGTGATGGCAATATCTTGCCTAATTGCTTGCTCGCTAATAGCCGAGATAATGGCGCAGCATTCGGCCATCGACGCGCTGTCACCGTCCACTCCGCTGTATGATTGCTCAAAGGTGAGGTAAGTGGTGAGCGGGATTTGCGCCGTCTTACCTAAAACTGAGGCTAAATAAGCGGTTAAGATCAACACGCCCTTAGAATGGATCCTGCCTCCAAGTTTGACTCTGTGCTCGATATCCATCACTTCACCCTTACCAAACGCAGTGGTTGCTGTGATGCGATTGGGCATACCAAACTGATGATCTGAGGTCGAGATGACGGATAAGGCATTGATTTGCCCAACCACTTTGCCCTGAGTGCTAATTAAGGTGGTGCCGTTGGTAAAGCTTTGCATTATGTTGTCGTGAAGACGCGAGACTCTTTGCTCTTGATTTCGCAGTGCTTGCTCAACGTGCGGCACTAAAATTTGCTGACTGCCCGAAGATTTAGCGCAGTAGTTTGATTCCCGCAGTAGGTTGGCAATATTGGCTGAGTGTAGCGACAGTTTTTGTTGATCTTCGGCTTCCCGCGAGCTGTATTCGATGATGCGTGCTATAGCTGCACGGTCGCAATGTAGCATGTTGTTGTCGTGAACTATGCTCGAAATAAAGCGGGCATAGTGCGCCTCAGAAGTTGAGGTTCTGTCCATCACATCTTCAAAATCGGCGGTAACGCGGAATAACTCACTGAAGTCAGGATCATAGTGCTGTAACAGCTGATAAGTTTCGTGATCGCCAAACAGAATAATTTTTACATCTAAGGGGATAGGCTCAGGCGCCAATGAAATCGTGCCCGACAGTGACACTTCCCGCTCGAGCGAACTTAAATCGAGTTTGCGTGAACGCAGGGCGCGTTTTAACCCGTCCCACACGTAAGGGCGTTCTAACACTTTTACGGCATCCATCAATAACACGCCGCCGTTAGCTTTGTGCAGACTGCCAGAGCGGATAAGTGAGAAGTCGGTGAACACTGTCCCCCTGAAGGTGGCATTTTCCACATAGCCAAATAGGCTGTGATAACTTGGGCTTTCTTCTACGACAATAGGGAATTTTTGAGTCCCTTGAGCGACCAAAACGTTAACTTGGTAGCGGCGGGGCATTTTCTTTTCAAGGGAAGCGTAGGCTAGGCCCAGTTGTTCTTCACTTTCTTCTAAAAAGATATCTAAATTGTCTAAGATATCCGCCTGCATACCGGTTAAGAAAGTCCGCGCTTCTGGCTGGTGCTTGAACTTATCTTTGAGTGGCTTAATAAAATGGATTAATACTTCTTTGGCGACTTGTTCGTCATGCTCTTGCTGCTTGTCGCTGAATTCTTCTTCCCATTCAGTGATTTGGCGAATAATACCGCGCAGTTTAACTTCTAGGCCATTGATATTACTTTCAAATTGACTACGTTCAGTCTCTGTCAATGCTTCGAATGAAGCTTCGTCATGGGGTTCTTCACCATTGAGCGCTACCATTTGATAGTCGCCCTGCATGGTTAAACTGAGGCTGATGCCTTTTTGTTTCGCTTCTTCGGTTAATTCAGTGAGTGCGACTTCTTGTTTCTGTGATAATTGGCTTTTGAGCTTTTCGGTGCGGGCATAATACATTTCATTATCAAAGGCTAAAGGCATAGCTTTGACAAGTTTAAGCATCAACTTTTCGACGGCTTTTTTAAATTCAAGCCCAGTCCCTGCGCTCAGTTTCAGTACTTTAGGGCAACGGGTATCATCGAAATTAACCACATAGCACCAATCGTACAGGGTATGGTCGTTTGGCTCGTGACGGCTTAGGTAACGCAGCATCATGGTCCGTTTGCCGAGGCCGTTCTGACCTATGGCGTAGATGTTGTAACCCTTTTCTTTAATTCCCATTGCAAACTCTACCGCTTGCTGGGCGCGTTCTTGGCCGACAATATCATTGAGAGGTGTGAGTTCTGCTGTCGATTGGCAATCTGTGCTTAATTGGTCGAGTTCGCAAATGCGATATAATTGTTTACTGTTGAGCAGGGTAGCTTGGCTTGATACGACGTCAGTGGGCATAAATATCCTTGGTTTTTCAGCCTTATTATTTCCATTGTAGACAATAAGATAGCATTTTTGTCAATCAAAACCCTGTTATTGCTGATATATGTCTTTAGGGATGGTTTTCTCTCGCTAAGAAAGTGCTGAATTATCGGGGGAAGACTTAATTGATTAAGTCTAACTAATTGTTACTCAATAAACTTATCGCGATACTGACACTAAAATTTTGTGCTAAAGTAGCAAATGCAATGTTAGTTGGATTTACCCGTGCAAGCAGTCTGCTGAGTGTGAGTAAGTTAGTGTGAATTTTGATGGTTTGACCTCTACCACCCTAAAAGGTGGATATGATGGAGTAAGTTTTAGATCCAACCTTAGTGCCAATTGAGATCTATTGATTTGATGTTAAACGTAAAATTTTATGAGATTTTACTGCTTGGTTAACGTTTTCCCTCTGTCGCAATATTGGGCATGTGTTTAAGGTCTTACGGTATTCTCGCCGTAGGCCGATTGAGCAGTAACGAGATCTGAGTTGGCAAGATGATGATAGATGTACCTATTACGCAGCAACAGCTGGATAACTGGTTGAGTGACTTAAATTTAGTCGCTGAGATATCAAGCAGTAAAGCAATGTTATTAGCATGGAATGCTGCGGGTGAACTTAGCAGCATGTTAAGTTCAGACTCTGCGGCTGAAAGTGAAATACAGGCAATACTCAGCCACTTAAGTGGCAATCATTTGGCTACCTCCCAGCCTGCTATAAGCCAGTCCGTTGTGATGCCCTCAATGCTCACACCATCAGAAATCGTTTCCAATCCCTTTGATATTATTGATAAACCTACTATTTCCCCTCTAAGCAATGCTAAGTTGTCCAGCCTGAGTGAGCCGATTTCAGCATTGCCGCGATTAGGCAGTCATCAAATCACGGCTGCATTATCTGTATCACAGCTAACTGAGCAGGTACGTGAGCCTCTGTTAATTATGGATACTCGGCAGCACTCAGATTGGCACACTTGTAGCGCAATCGGCAGCGTGATTTGTTTGTCTCTCGCTTGGCCATCTGGGGCTAATTTTGGCTTTTTATGCTTCTATCACAACGAGGCTCAAGGTGTAGATTCAGAAACGCTACAACTCGCTAAGCTTATCAGCGATAGCATTCAACATCAGTTAGGCGAGATGTTGAGCCAACATAATGCGGCTGAAACATTAAGCCGAGGTTCACCGAGTCGTGTCAAAACGGTCGATTTACAAACTTTTATCGATAGTTTTGACGAACATATTTGGATGAAAAATGCCGCTGGCATTTACACTCTTTGCAATCGTAGTGTTGAGAATGCGTGGGAAATGCCCCGTAGTGAGATTGTTGGTAAATCCGATGTTGAACTCTTTGGTACTGATATTGCAGAGATTTTTCTAGAGGGTGATAGGCTCGCTATCGAGTCTGGTACGCCTATCATTGTCGCTGAGTGTTTAGATGGCAGTGAAGCTAAAAATCATCTTTGGTTAGAAACGCTAAAACTCCCAACACTCAATGCCAAGGGGGAGCTCGTGGGCGTTATCGGTATGACTCGCAACATCTCCAAGCATAAAGCAGTTGAAGAACAGCTGACACTGGCGACCAATGTGTTTAAAAACTCGGTTGAAGGTGTCGTTGTGACCGATCGGCATGGCAATATTACCGACGTTAACGGTGCATTTTTTGAGATCACAGGTTATGTGAGGGAAGAGTTACTCGGCCAGAATCCTCGGATTTTTAGTTCGGGTCGGCATGATAAAGATTTTTTCGATAAACTCTGGAATACCTTGTTTACTCAAGGTAAATGGAATGGCGAAATTTGGAATCGGCGCAAGAACGGCACGATTTTTCCGCAAAATATCACCATAAGCACTATTTATGATGACGTTGGAGATGTGCGTTATTTTGTCGCTGTGTTTGCCGATATTTCAGCCCAGAAAGAGAATGAAGCGCAACTCACACACTTAGCGTATTTTGACCCGCTAACGCATTTGCCCAATCGCATGAAGTTCATGATGCAGCTTAAGCAAGAAGTGCGACAAGCTAAGCGGCTGAATTTGCAATTAGCGACTGTGATGATTGATGTCGATCTGTTCAAGCATATCAACGACAGTTTTGGCCACAGTATCGGCGATGAAATGTTGGTCGAGCTCGCCAAGCGTTTACGCAGTCAAGTGGGTGATCAGGATGTGTTATCACGGATTGGTGGCGATGAGTTTGTGGCATTGATTTCAGGGATCGACAATAGTGCAGATACCGCAGTTGCCATAAATCAATTGCGCCAAGTGTTTGAGCAACCTTTTATTGTGAGCACGGGCGACCACTTACGTTTAACGGCGAGTATGGGCGTTTCTTTGTATCCAAATGATGGAACCGATGCGGACACTTTACTGCGTAACGCCGATGCAGCCATGTATCGCGCCAAAAATGATGGCCGCAATAATTATGCTTTTTATACAGAGTCCTTAACTCAACAGTCTTTTGAACATCTTAAGCTGCAAAGTGCCCTCTATGGCGCGATTGAGCAAAATGCTTTGTACTTAATGTACCAGCCAAAACTCGATTTAGTGACTCGACAAACCGTTGGATTTGAAGCATTACTGCGTTGGCACGATCCTCAACTGGGGTTGATTTCGCCTGCGATATTTATTCCTGTGGCAGAAAAAATAGGTCTTATCCATGAAATTGGCTTATGGGTGTTAGAAACCGCTTGCCGTCAAGGCATGCGTTGGCTTGGTGAAGGCAAACATTTTGGCCGTATTGCCGTGAACGTGGCAGGACAACAGTTACAGCGCAGTTCCTTTGTGGATGATGTGAAACGTGTCTTAGCTGAAACGGGTTTGCCCGCAAAGCATTTAGAGCTTGAAGTGACCGAAAGTGTGATGATGCAGAATCCTGATCTTGCTATCCGTGACTTAAAGCGACTTGGCGATCTGGGTATCGAATTATCGGTTGATGATTTTGGTACTGGCTATTCATCGCTCAACTATTTGAAAAAACTGCCTATTCATAAATTGAAAATTGATCAGTCTTTTGTGCGAGACATTCCCTTCGATACCAACAATACCGCTATCGCTAAGGCTGTGATTGCGCTTGGACATGCGTTGAAGCTGGAAATTATCGCCGAAGGGGTTGAAACTAAAGAGCAAGCTGATTTTCTGCAACAAAACCAGTGCGATCAAGCTCAAGGTTATCTTTTTAGTCGTCCGCAGCTAGCTGAAGATCTCGACGCATTTTTATCGTAAAACAAGTTTGCATATAACAATAGGACTAACACTATGCCGCTAGTCGCTTAGGGTTGTGTCTGCTAAAATTCTAGCCATTATTTTCAGTGGTTAACTGCAATGTCTTTTAGTGCCTTATCCTTAAACTCCACGTTAGTGAATACCTTAGCGGTTCTTGGCTATGAATCGCCAACGCCAATCCAGTTAGAAGCGATCCCTGCCATCTTAGCTAAACGTGATGTTATGGCTGGCGCCCAAACGGGTACAGGCAAAACCGCTGCGTTCGCCTTGCCTATCTTGCATCATTTGATGACACTCAGCCCTCTGCAAGAGTTAACGGCTGTGAGACACGTACGCGGATTAGTCTTAGTGCCGACACGTGAGCTGGCGGTGCAGGTACAGCAGAGTTTTGTTAAGTACGCTAAAGGGACTGATATTCGTATTGGCATCGCCTACGGCGGCGTGAGTATCGATGCGCAGGTCGCCGTGTTTAATGCAGGGATTGATGTGTTAATCGCAACACCGGGCCGCTTACTCGATCACCTTAGGCAAGGTGCATTAAATCTTAAGCAATTGAGTGTGCTTGTTTTCGATGAAGCCGACCGTATGCTCGACATGGGGTTTATGGATGAAATTCAAGCCGTGCTCAAGCAAGTGCCGAGTGACAGACAAACCCTGTTATTTTCTGCCACTTTAGATGCCGCTATCTTCAGCTTAAGTAAAACCTTACTGCGCGATCCCAAGTTGATTGAAGTTGCCAAGCGCAACACGACCGCTGCCGAAATTGAACAAGTGGTTTATGCCGTCGACGCCGACCGTAAAACCGAACTCGTCAGCCATCTGGTGCGCAGTAAAAACTGGCATCAAGTGCTGATTTTTAGCCGCACTAAGCAAGGTGTCGATAAACTGGTTCAGCAACTCAATAAAGCCGATATTATCACTCAGGCGTTTCACGGTGACTTGTCCCAAGGCGCGCGCGAGAAAGTCTTGCAGGAATTTAAACAAGGTAAGATCCAAGTGCTAGTGGCAACGGATGTCGCCGCCAGAGGCCTAGATATCGTCGAGCTAAAATATGTGATCAACTTTGAGCTACCCTTTATCGCTGAAGATTATATTCATCGTATTGGTCGCACAGGTCGAGCGGGTAGTGCAGGGCTTGCCATCACCCTCTTTAGTCAAGAGGACGCCCTATTATTGGAAGAAGTTGAAGTTGTGCTCGACAAGCGTCTACCCCAACAATGGTTACTAGGCTTCGAACCCGACTTTAATAAGATGGATACCGAACCTAGACGTAACGGCAAAGCGGCTCAGAAGCAAAGAGCGAAGAAACGGGCTTTGGGTGGAAAGGGGAAAAGGTAGGTTTTTAGATGTGGCGTCTGAATGGCTGAATCTAATAGAGATTAGATCAAGTGGTGACATGATTCATTTATTG
Organism: Shewanella sp. ISTPL2; assembly: GCF_013283205.1. NCBI lineage: Bacteria > Pseudomonadati > Pseudomonadota > Gammaproteobacteria > Alteromonadales > Shewanellaceae > Shewanella > Shewanella sp. ISTPL2. The sequence continues at coordinate 2,673,115 of NZ_JAAPAV010000001.1, forward strand.
ACACCAGTTCAGTTCCCACCGCCGCATTTGAATCGATAGCTCGAAATAAGTAATCGCATGAAAGTTCAAACAAAAAGGGCTTAACCTTGCGGTTAAGCCCTTCTGGTAAAATTGGTGGAGGCGGCGGGACTTGAACCCGCGTCCAGAACACCTACATCCAAGGCACTACATGCTTAGTCTCTCTTTTAATTAACCCGAATAAACTCCGAAAGACAGGATTTCATCGGGCGAGTCCGGTACTATTTCGCGGTTCACCCCCGGACGGAGTTCCCTCGCTATCAAATGTAAGATGACCATCTGTATACACCGCCCATTTGAGAGACCTGTGTCAGATGGCTAGCTAGCCTAAGCTGCTAGAGCGTAGTTATCGTCGTTTGCAACTATAACTGTGCGGCTTTTTACGAGGCCAACCGCCCCTCGGCATGCTCCCAGGGTTTCGTGAATCCTGTCGAATCCAGAATCGCCCCCAAGAATTTGATTGTAACCCGTAGCACTATGATCACCTAGCATCATTTGCTTCAAGTTCAATCGTTTGTTCATTATCCGTGCGTTTTTTCTTTTTTCATCACGCGGGCTTTTTCAACTTCCCATTCACGCGCTTTAGTATCTTCGCGCTTATCGTGATCTTTCTTACCTTTACCTAGGCCAATTTCCACTTTTACCCATGCACCTTTACGCCAGTACATTGAGATAGGAATAATAGAGTAGCCTTGGCGCTCAACTAAGCCCGCTAGTTTATCTAGCTCTTTACGGCTGAGTAGCAGTTTTTTCAAACGTAGGGGATCGCAGACAACGTGTGTCGATGCCGTATTCAAGGGAATAATGGTGCAGCCATGCATAAAGGCTTCGCCATTTTTCAGGAATACGTAACAGTCGGACAAGTTGACCTTACCCATACGGATAGATTTCACTTCCCATCCCATAAGGGATAGGCCGGCTTCCATTTTCTCTTCGAAACGGTATTCGAAGGTTGCGCGCTTATTACGTGCGATAGTCGCAGGCGCGGCTTTGCTTGAATTTTTCTTTACCATAGTGGCGCCATTATACGCACGGTGAATCAATTTGGTATTGATATAAGGTTTTATTTAGTTAATTTCAAGCCTCTATCGTGTTATTGCTGGTTTTTTGAACGTGATTAGGGGGTTGAGTATCAGCCTAAGTGCACAAGGGGTGCGTTTTTTACGTATCGTGATAAAATCCGTGCAAATTTTGATTGCTGGCCTAAGTTGTTTATTGCACGTGCGTTATTTTCGTGCGTTTGAGTTTGCTTAGGTCGCTGTGAATACGTTAGTGAAGAGTACTAAGTCCTATGCCGCAAATTTCTCGAAGTGTGTTAGTCCGTTTTAGTGCGATGCAAATGTATGACTTAGTGAATGATGTCGAGTCGTATAAGGAATTTTTACCCGGTTGTGTGGGTGGTAAAGTCTTAGAATTTGATGGTAAGACTATGCTGGCATCTGTGGATGTGAGTAAAGCGGGGATCCGTAAGACATTTACGACTCGCAACCAAGTGGTTCCTGGTAAGAGTATTGATTTAACATTGGAAAATGGGCCCTTTAAGCATTTATTGGGGCAGTGGCGTTTTACTGAGCTGACTGAAGAGGCCTGCAAGGTAGAATTCGAGCTGAGTTTTGAGTTTTCAAGTTCGTTAGCCGATATGGCCTTTGGTAAAGTGTTTAATGATCTTATGGTATCAATGGTGACGGCATTTACGAGTCGCGCTAAGGTGATTTACAGTGACAAATGAGACAGATAAGTTTGTAGTTGATGTGGTTTACGCCTTGCCTACACAGCAAAAAGTGATTTCGGTGAATGTGAATCCCGGCACGTCGGCGATTGAGGTGGTGCGTTTAAGTAACATAGTGAGTTTTTTTCCTGAGATCGATTTAGAGACGGTTAAGCTCGGTGTGTTTAGTAATGTGGTTAAGCATGACCAAGTGATTTTACCGGGGCAAAGGGTTGAGATTTATCGTCCTTTGATTGCTGATCCTAAGGATGTGCGTCGTCGCCGAGCAGATAAAGCTAAAGATGAAGGCCGCGCGAATAAAGTGACGGGCGGACGGGCTTAAATACTGACATCATTGCTCAATAAAAAAGCGCCCTTGGGCGCTTTTTTGTATTTGATTGACTGAGAAGAGCATAAGCAAAGTTTAGGATATTACTTAATTGGTTTTTGAACTTGCGCTTCAGCTTGATTTTCTTTCACTAATGGCTTTTCATCGGCGCGCTGTGCTGGAATTTGTGGCACTAGCTCAGTTTTATTACCTGTTGGCAAGCTGCTTTGTTCTAGCGGCGTACTAAATTCTTTGCTCAGTTCATAATCGCCTTTCACTGAGGTAAGTTTATCGCCCGTAAAGTGCAGTATGAGTTCTTTATGCGTAATGCTGGCATCACGCCCACTCTTGTAGTGATACACATAGTACCAAGTATCGTCAGCAAAACTATCTCGTAATACCGGACGGCCGAGAATGTATTCGGCTTGTTCTTTGGTCATGTCAATGCGCAACTTTTCAACTTGTTGCGGTTCCATGTAGTTGCCCTGTGGAATATCGGGCTTATAAATCAACCAATCGAACACGCTACAGGCACTGAGTGAAACAGAGAGCGCCACAGCGCCCAGTAGGGTAAGACTTTGCTTTTTATTGATCATTGTATGCGCTACTTCTGAAAATCTGGCGGCCATAATACCCAAGCATTCCCCCTCATGACAAGGGCAATCGGGCTTTGCAACCGTCATAGATCGAATTGTGTGACTTTTCGACCCAGTATGTTGGCTTTAGTTCTCAATCTTTAAGGATATTTATTCGCTGAAGTCATATGGGGTTATGAGTATGATTTTCTGCTTCAGAGCCGTACAGGTTTACTGCTGGCTGGATTGGGAAAAGAGTAAATGTGAGCGATTTCTTCTTTAAAGCCAAGCAATTAGTTAGCAAGTCGATAGACAGTATGTGTGGCGATAAGCATAGTAATCTCGTTAAAATCAGATTAAAGTTACCGATATGTTTTTATTGTGTTCTTGTACTGTGGCTTTTTGCCGTAAGTTTGCAGTGTTCGAAATAAAATAGTGGGATAGATGCATTGGGTTCTTTAGTTTGCGTAGGTACGGGTTTACAACTGGCCGGACAGATCAGTGTGATGAGTCGTAGTTATATTGAGCACGCTGATGTCGTGTTTTCACTCTTGCCCGATGGTTTTTCGCAGCGTTGGATCCAGAACATTAATCCCAATGTCATCAATTTACAGCCGTTTTATGCACAAAATGGTGAAGATAAAAATCGCCGAGAAACCTACGAACAAATGGTTAATTCTATATTGGAGGCCGTAAGGGCTGGCAAAAAAACCGTTTGTGCGCTCTATGGTCATCCTGGAGTCTTTGCCTGTGTTTCCCATATGGCGATTACACGGGCGAGGGCAGAAGGGTTTTCAGCGAAGATGGAGCCGGGGATTTCGGCCGAGGCGTGTTTATGGGCTGATCTGGGTATTGACCCCGGCAGCTCTGGGCATCAAAGCTTTGAAGCTAGCCAGTTTATGTTTTTTAATCATGTGCCCGATCCGACAACCCATTTATTGTTATGGCAAATTGCGATTGCTGGTGAACATACCTTAACTCAGTTTCATACTACGAGTGACAGGCTGCAGATTTTGGTTGAACAACTGAATCAATGGTATCCGCGAGATCATCAAGTGGTGATCTACGAAGCTGCTAATCTGCCAGTTCAAGCCCCTAGAATTGAGTATTTGCCGTTGAGTAAGCTGCCCGAGGCAAACTTGTCTCCGATCAGTACTTTACTGATCCCGCCAGCAAAAAAACTCGAATACAACTATGCTATTTTAACTAAATTAGGCATTAGACCTGAAGATTTAGGCTAATTGCGAGTGCTGTACTTCTGAGCTGAATTCGGGAGTCACCATATAAATAAGGAAAGGTATGTCTGCATTATCCGATTTTTTTATCCAGTTAGGCCAAGATGCACAGTTGATGGAAGCGTATCAACAGGACCCTGAGGCCGTAATGCGCGCCCATGGGTTAACTGATGAAGAAATTAGCGCTGTAATGACTGGGGATATGACAAAACTAAAAGTTTTGAGTGGCGACCAAAATTATCAAACATTTATTTTAGTCAATCATGGTAATAATTAACTAATCTTGAAACGGTTACGTTGTGCCCTATTAGCCATCTTCGCCTTGTGTTCGACAGCTTTGATGGCTAACTCTCTCGATTTTGATCAGGCACTCAATGAGCTTGATGTATTACTGCAATCTGATCTTAGTGCTGCGCAGAAAAAGCTTGCCGAATATGAGAAAGAATTCAGTCGTTTAACTACAATACAACAAGGGCGACTGAGGATAGATAGAGCGATAGGTTATTTTTTCATCGGTGAATATACTAAAGCGTTAGATGATCTTCACCAAGCCGAAACCTTAGTGACAAATACTGATTTATTGGCGTCAGTTTATAGTTACAAAGCCACGGTATATATAGGTATGCGTGACTATGACAAAGCCTTGGCTGCAGTCGCTCAAGCATTAGCCCTAGTGGTGAATATTGATGATGTCACGATTAAACGGCACTCATATCTAAGAATTGCCAATATTTATTCCGAAATGGACGCTTATAGCGATATGGGCCTTTATGCCAATAAGGTGCTACAACTCGCAAAGGAAACCGATGTCCGCGATATTTGTCATGCCAAATTGTTGCGCGCTATTTATTTACTCGGCGTGAAAAATCCCGACGCCTTCGATGTCTTCGAAGATAGCCGTCAATACTGTGATGCGAAGCAATTCCCCCTTTTGGCGACTATGTCGATGAAAGGTAAAGCTATGGTTTTGCAGGAGCGGGGCGACTTTTTAGGTGCGAGAGCGATTCTGCTATTAGCTTTAAAAGGGTATGAAGCTTTTCAATTTCAGTTAGAAATTAGCCATGTGCATGCACTACTTGCCGAGAATTACTTTGCCATGGATGAGCAGGTTCAAGCGAAAAGTCACGCCGTTAAAGTGCTTTCATTCCCCGATGATAATAGCTACATCGAACATAAGCATATTGCATATAAGGTATTTGCCGAACTGATGGCGGCGGATAAACAATTTGAGCAAGCCTATGAATACACAAGAAAAGAACAATATTATAATCAATTGATTTTTGACCAATCTAGAATGAAAACCCTCGCTTATCAGGCGGCTAAGTTTAATGCTGATGAACAGTCGCGTGAAATCAATTTACTCAATAAAGAGCGTGAACTTTACATCGCTCAGCAAATGGTAAAAGAGCGGGAATACACCAATATGCTGATGTTTATCACTATTCTAGTGGGTGGGCTGTTCTTCCTTGGGATTTTGTTAGCCGTAGGTCAGATGCAGAAACGTAAGTTTATGCGTATGGCGAGAATGGATGCCTTAACAGGCATATTGAATCGTGGTGCAGGGCAAGAGTTGGGAGAAAACCTTTTTGTGCAAGCCATGGCTCGTAGCGGGGATTTCTGTGTCATTTTATTCGATTTAGATTTCTTCAAACGTATCAACGATTCTTTTGGTCATGGAACTGGCGATTGGGCGCTTAAAAAGGTGGTTGACTCCCTTAAATCCCATATCCGAAATGGTGATGTTTTTGCTCGTATCGGCGGTGAGGAGTTTGCAATTTTATTACCCTATGCCGATGAAGAGAAAGGCATGGAAGTGGCGGAGCAATGTCGAGCTCGTATCGAGGCCATTGATACCCAACATTCAGGGCATAAGTTCGTCATAACGGCGAGTTTTGGCGTGAGCGGTTTAATGGCTGATGATCTGAGTTTGGATCCATTATTTCACCGAGCCGACATGGCGCTCTATGCCGCTAAGGCCAATGGCCGCAACACCGTAGTACGCTATTCTGACATATTAAAATGTGACAAGCAGGCAACTGATTTACGGCGTCATATCGCATCGCCCTCTGTGTAATGCAAGTCGAGTGAGCATTTAGTCTCATCCAGAGTTGGTAAGCCCTTACTGGTTTTATCCTTCCTTAGTTTATTGCTCGTTTTTTATTTTGCAGCCACTCACTAAAATGCAATAACAGTCTAAGGTGTCTCTAAGCGCTCTTTTACTCTGCTTTGTTGCTCCAGTTGATTTCCCCCACGCTTAAGTGTTTTCCGTATCAAAAATTTCTTATTTTTAATGAATTGCCTTGACCTTGTTAATAAATAAATGGGATATCATAGCTGATAATTGCCTAGCTATTGCTGGGTCCTTACATAGAACAATGCGCATTCCTTTTTCCGTTGGAGCCTTCATGGAACAGTCGAGTTTACTCACGTCGGTGCTGCTATTTTTATTGGCGGCGGTTATTTTTGTTCCCTTGGGTAAACGTTTTGGCGCGGGCCCTATTCTTTCCTATTTGGCCGCAGGGATTATTTTAGGCCCAGGTGGTATGGCGTTGGTTTCTGATCCTGCAGCCGTGTTGCATTTTGCCGAGTTAGGTGTGGTACTTATGCTGTTTGTACTTGGACTCGAATTGAATCCAAGTAAATTATGGGAACTTCGCAGTGCTATCTTTGGTTTAGGCAGTGGTCAGCTGTTGTTGTCATGGGCTGCGATTGGAGGTTTGGCTTGGGGCTTTGGCTTGTCTATTGAGGCGGCTTTAGTGGTTGGTGCCGCGCTATCTTTATCATCGACAGCCTTTGCCGTGCAGTTAATGAGTGAGCATAGGTTGCTCACAACCCCACTTGGACGTGATGCTTTTGGGGTCTTGTTAATGCAAGACCTTGCGGTTATCCCTATGTTGCTGCTGACAGCATATTTGGCGCCCAATTCTGCTCAGATTGAACATCATGCCGTGCCTTGGTACTGGACGTGTCTTGCGCTCGTTGGTTTTGTGTTAGTGGGTAAATATTTACTGCCTAAATTCCTTAAACTAGTGGCAAGCAGTGGGGTGCGTGAAGTGCTCACCGCTTTTGCATTATTGTTGGTCATGGGTAGCGCTGAGTTAATGGAGTGGTTGGGACTTTCCGCGGGTATGGGGGCATTTTTGGCGGGTATTATGCTCGCTAACTCAAGTTATCGGCACCAGCTCGAAACTGATATAGAACCTTTTAAAGGCTTATTGCTTGGGCTGTTTTTCATGGCTGTCGGTATGAGTATGGATTTGAAATTATTGATATCTGATCCGTTGCTTATTCTGGGCATTTTAATGGCTATGTTGCTGATTAAAACCTTTGTGCTTATGGTGCTGGGGCGCATTCGGCACCACAAATGGCGACCGAGTATTGCATTGGGATTGATCCTTGCAGAAGGCGGTGAATTTGCCTTTGTGCTGTTATCCCAGGCGCAGTTATCTGGCATTGTCGGCGATAAAATTGCGCAAGTCCTTGTGCTTGCTATTGGTTTGTCTATGGCGGTGACGCCGATATTGTTTACCCTGTTTCGTGCGACTAAAGCCAAAGTGGTGGATACTCGTCTGCCAGATACGATTAATGTCACCGAATCTGAAGTGGTGATTGCTGGATTTGGTCGAGTAGGCCAGATCACGGGGCGTATTTTGGCCTCATCAGGTATCCCTTTTGTCGCATTGGATAAGGATGCGAGCCATGTGGATGTGATTCGCAAATATGGCGGTGAGGTCTATTTTGGTGATGCCAGACGCTTAGACATGTTGATGTCAGCGGGGATTGCTCGGTCTAGATTACTATTGCTTGCCGTGGACAGTGTTGAGGATTCCATTGAAATTGCTCTGCAAGTGAAAACGCATTTTCCCCATATCAACATTGTCGCGCGGGCGAGGGACCGTAACCATGCTTATCGTTTGATGAGCCTTGGGGTGACGGATGTGTTTCGTGAGACCTTTGGTTCGGCGCTATCGGCCAGTGAGAAGATTCTCCAAGGTCTAGGTTTATCGCAGGTACAAGCCAACGAGCGGGTAAAAATTTTTGCTGAACATGATAAGAAACTGGTGATTGCGAGTGCGGCTCATCAAAATGATTTAGCGACGTTAATCAATCTATCGAATAAGGGTAAGGCAGAGTTGGAATCCCTCATGCGTGGCGATAGGGAGAATGTGAGCTAATGTTGTCACTCTGATTTGGATATAAAAAGAGAGCATAAATGCTCTCTTTTTTATTGGTTTACAACATCAAATTTAACGCTGATGTTTAGGTATTAAAAGCTATAGCTGTATTGCAGTTTGACGTTGCGTTCTTCACCCGGCATACCACCGAGGAACATGGCTTTACTGTAATAGTCTTTATTGAAAAGGTTATTGATGTTTAACTGGATTTTCCAAGAATCCGCGTTGTAGCTCACCGCCGAGTCAACGACGGTATAGCTAGGCACGTAACCGTCTGGAATACCAAATGAGCTTGAGTGCGTACTGCGATCATCGACAAATTTTGCACCAAGGCTCAGCTCGATTGGGCTTGATAATCTAAACCAATCCGCGCCATAGGTAACCCAAGCACTGGCAGTGACATAAGGCACACCTTTTTGACGGCTGTCGTAATTTGCGACGTCATTCGGGTTTTGCTTATCCCTTGCATCTTGGTACATGCCATTAAGGTTAACGCGCCATTGATCATTCAGGTGGGCATTGAGATCGAGTTCGACCCCCTGAGTATCTTCGCTGCCATCGTAAAAATACACGGGAATATTAGGGGTTAATATGCCATTGGTATAATCAGGGTTGTTATAGGCGACATTAGTACGCGAGCTTTTAAAGAATACCAGTGAGCCAAGCAATTGATCCTCAAATGCTTTAAAGCGCATACCTAGATCATTGCTAATTGATTCTGAATCATCTCGGTCGGTAGCATTATCTTTTACTGCATCAAGTACACTGTAAGCGGTTCGCCCTTTAGAATGGTTGATGAAAAATGATAAATCCTCAATCGGCATGTAGGTTAACCCTAGGTTATAGGTCATACCGTTATCTGTGGTATCAGCTTCTGGTGTCGCTTGGGATTGGCTAGTGCTATAGCGTGGATCAACACCAAAGTGCTCATAGGCTTGTTTAATTTCATTAAAGGCAACACCAATACGTGTGGTAAAGCCGTATGGCAGATAACTGACATGTTGTAAGCCTACGCCCCAAGCGCTGACTTTTTTGTCATAGTTAGCGGTTTTGAGTGGGTCATAGTCCTCGAATTTACCTGTGCCCCAATTAGGATTGCGGATGTCGTATATATAAGGCAGAGATCCTTGGTAAATGATTTTGCCATCTTTGTTTTTAAAGATTTGATCCGCATCGTAGATAGAATATTGCTGGAAGCGAATATTACGGTCTTCATAGTTGGCATTGACCAATAATTCATTGTCTATATTGCCAATTTGGAAGTCATAACGTAAATCGGCAAAGTACTGCCACGAAGTCTCGTCGGCATCCACTTTACGGTATTCCTGACGTCTTGCAGCAAAAGGATAAAGTTCGCCGTTTTCAACTAAAGGCGCGCGGGGATCAGCGTTGATCGGGTTTTTGCCTTGTTTCCAGTAGACGTAGTTATAAGCACCTGTTTGGCGGGCGAAGCCTGAAGTGTAGTCGCGATACTGTAATTGCTGATTAAGAAACAGACTATCGTTGAAGTAAATATTATGGGTTAGTTTAAATCTTAACTCTTCGCCTTCATTGTCCTTCGCCATGGGTGAAATCAGCCCTGCATCACCAAACGAATAGGGCCTTAAGCCATCAGCGCCCGACAACGAGGCCGCTAACTGCTGACGCTGTGCATCGGTCAGTTGTAGACCCTTACCACTTGGATCGTTGATTAAATCCTGCCAAGTGACCTCTCCCGCGCTCTTACCGCCGACTGAATCGGCATTGTAAATTCGAATCGGGTGGCCAATAGAGTCAACGGCAATAGCATCTTTGATGTAAGCACCTGAAAGCATTAAATCTTGGCTATCACTTAATACCCATTTCAAGGCGCCATAGATTTCGTCTCTGTCTGTACCTATATCGCGATAGCCATCACTGCGGCCGGATTTTGCCACTAAACGGTAGGCGACATCATCGCTCAGGCCGCCCGTGCTATCCAGAGCAAGGGAGTAGGTATCCCATTGCCCAACTTCGGCGGTAAATTTGTTTTTTGACTCGAATTGCGGTTTTTTCTCAATTAAATTGATGACGCCGCCAGCACTCCCCATGCCATAGAGTCCAGTCGCTGGGCCTTTTAATACTTCTACGGATTCAACGTTGGTTAAAGAGCGCGTGGGGTTGAAAGTGTTACCAAGGCCAGCACCGCCATACATACCGTCATAAGTGTAATTTGCGCCTAAACCACGGATGACTATGTTGTCACCGATGCCATAGTTATTACCCGCTTGAGTCACACCACTGATGTTACGGATCAAGTCTTGCAGATTATCTGTACCTTGGGTTTCGATCAGTTCTTGGTCAACAATTACAACTGCAGCGGGTGTTTCCATGAGAGACATGTCGGATTTAGTCGCTAGCCCTGAATTTTTCACCACTGAGTTTTGTCTGCCATAAACCGTGATGCGCTCAACGTTGGCTTCAGTATTTGCTGATACCGAGTTAGCTTCGGCGGATGCAGTTTGCGATAAAACGGAAAGGCAGGCGAGTGCAGTTAGTGACAAACGAAATGATTTCATTAATGGTTCCCCCAAATAAATAGGTCGCGAATAGTAATGATTTGCATTTGAGTTGGCAACATATGTTTCAGATGTCGTGGTTGAAATGTGCAGTGCTGCGAATAAGTGTTACGAAAAGGCATGTATTTGAGGAAGTAAGGTATGGGTTCTCGCAGGAGAAAAGCTTCATAAAAAGTCGCGTCTAAGCTCCATCCCGCTGTAATGTCAAATTTGTTTCATTTTTTTTATAAAAAAGTGATTTATTTTTTGAGTTAACCATCACATCCCACCTTGTTGATCGGGAAACGCAACCTAGTACTTAGTTTGAATCGCACACGACACTTATTTCGTTTACGTAAACGTCAAAATGAAACGGTCGTTTTAATTTGTGGCAATAGCAACAGTCTTTATCATTATGATTTATATGAATTTATCTGGCTTACCTCTAGGTTAGTTCAAAACATTGAGCATTTTCTACTTAGGTCTAATAGAGTAAAAATGATGTAATAATTAATTTACTATTAGTTATTTAATTACGTAATTAATTACTTTGCGTATTGATTGGTAAAGTTGTCTGACAAGTTTCATTTAACTGCAATTTCCATATGTGATTAAAATGTTTAATTGCATATTTATCAGTTATTTGTTGTTTATTTTATTGCTTGGTCAGACCAATTTTAGCATGGTTTTTACTTAGGTTAATGCATGTTTTTGTCAATCTTGGACTGTTGCAAATACAAACGTTTGTCGGTAAGTTTTAGTTCGAAAAAAACATTTGATGGTTTTTTGGTGAGTTTATAAGCAGTGGTGATTGGGGATGCTACTGCTTTATATGTCAGCGTTAAGCCTGTGATAGTGGAGCCTCTTGGGAGGGCATCAAGATGACGGAACACACTTTGAGTGAACAGCAATTGAATTCGACACTGGGTAAAGCTACAGCAAACGCCACGCTTAATATTGTGGGTCGTGACATTCCAGGCCAAGAAGTCATATTTACCGAAGGGGCTGTCGCCTTACTCGAATCCCTTTGTCGTGAATTTGCCGACGAAGTACCTGCCTTACTCGCTAAACGTAAAGATAAACAAGCACGTATTGATAAAGGAGCATTACCTGACTTTCTGCCTGAAACCCGCGCTATTCGTGATGGTGCATGGCAAATTCGCGGTATTCCCGATGACTTGCTTGACCGCCGCGTAGAAATCACAGGTCCCGTTGAACGTAAGATGGTGATTAACGCACTCAACGCCAATGCCAAAGTGTTTATGGCCGACTTTGAAGATTCCTTAGCACCGAGCTGGGAAAAAGTCGTCGAAGGTCAAATCAATCTACGTGATGCCGTGCGTGGTGAGATTGAGTACACAGCACCGGACACGGGTAAGCACTATAAATTAGGACCAAATCCTGCAGTGCTTATCTGCCGCGTTCGTGGTCTGCACCTTAAAGAAAAACACGTGCAGTTTAATGGCAAAGCGATTCCTGGCTCACTGTTTGATTTCGCACTGTATTTCTACCACAACTATCGCCAACTTTTGGCCAAAGGCAGTGGTCCATATTTTTATATTCCTAAGTTAGAAAGTCATATTGAAGCGCGCTGGTGGGCAAAAGTGTTTGCTTTTGTTGAGGACAGATTCTGTCTGCAAGCGGGCACGATTAAATGTACTTGCTTGATTGAGACTTTGCCTGCCGTGTTCGAAATGGACGAAATTCTCTATGAACTACGTTCCAATATCGTCGCACTGAACTGTGGTCGTTGGGATTACATCTTCAGCTATATCAAAACATTAAAACGTCATAGCGACCGAGTCTTACCGGATCGCCAAGCCGTCACTATGGATACGCCTTTCTTAAGCGCTTATTCAAGACTCTTGATTAAGACTTGCCACAAACGCGGAGCTTTAGCGATGGGCGGCATGGCAGCCTTTATTCCTGCTAAAGATCCTGCTCAGAACGAAGCCGTATTGCAGCGAGTTCGTCGAGATAAAGAGCTTGAGGCGCGTAACGGCCACGATGGCACTTGGGTAGCGCACCCTGGCCTTGCCGACACCGCTATGGGGATTTTCAACGAATACATAGGCCAAGATCACTGTAATCAATTACATATTACCCGTGATGTCGACGCGCCAATTCTGGCTAGTGAGTTACTTAAAACCTGCGATGGTGAGCGCACTGAACAAGGGATGCGTCTGAACATTCGTATCGCCCTGCAGTATTTAGAGGCGTGGATCAGTGGCAATGGTTGTGTACCTATTTACGGCTTAATGGAAGATGCGGCTACGGCTGAGATCTCTAGAGCATCAATTTGGCAATGGATCCAACACGGTAAGTCGCTGTCAAACGGCAAATTAGTGACCAAACAACTCTTTAAAGACATGTTGGTTGAAGAGCTGTCGAACGTGAAAAAAGAAGTGGGTAGCGACAGATTCACCTATGGCAAATTCACTCAAGCAGCGGTGTTGCTTGAAGACATTACCACCTCCGACGAGCTGGTCGATTTCTTAACCTTACCCGGTTACGAAATGCTGACAGCTTAGAATGAGCTCATTTGCTTGAACCGTTTTAGGTAAACCAGATTTAGCTGTGGCGGGGCTACCGCCAACCAAACAATTTAGCAGAGTGAAACTGGGGGCAGTTTCATGATAGCTACAACATCAAAGAGAAAGGAGCGACACTATGACTAAGGCAACGACTCAGACTTCACGTCAAGAGCAGATTGATGCAATCAAGAGAGATTGGGCAGAAAACCCACGTTGGAAACACGTGCGTCGTCCTTATACCGCAGAAGAAGTGGTTGCGCTTCGCGGTTCAATCGTGCCTGAGAATACTATCGCTAAGCGCGGTGCTGCTAAGTTATGGGAATTGGTTAACGGTGGCGCTAAAAAAGGCTATGTGAATTCATTGGGTGCGTTAACGGGTGGTCAAGCGGTACAACAGGCGAAAGCGGGTATTGAAGCGATTTACCTTTCAGGTTGGCAAGTGGCAGCCGATGCTAACTTAGCCGGCACTATGTACCCAGATCAATCTTTATATCCAGCTAACTCAGTGCCAGCTGTGGTGTCACGCATCAATAACTCATTCCGTCGCGCTGACCAAATTCAGTGGGGCAATGGCGTTAATCCAGAAGATGAAAAATTTGTTGATTACTTTCTGCCAATTATTGCTGACGCAGAAGCGGGCTTTGGCGGCGTATTAAATGCCTTCGAACTGATGAAGTCGATGATCGACGCGGGCGCTGCCGGTGTTCACTTTGAAGATCAGTTAGCTTCAGTGAAGAAATGTGGTCACATGGGCGGCAAAGTATTAGTGCCAACCCAAGAAGCGGTACAAAAGCTGGTTGCTGCACGTTTAGCAGCGGACGTGAGCGGTGTCGATACGCTGGTTATTGCCCGTACCGATGCTAACGCGGCCGATTTGTTAACTTCAGATTGCGACCCATACGATCGTGATTTCGTGACTGGCGAGCGCACCAATGAAGGTTTCTACCGTGTGAAAGCAGGTCTTGACCAAGCGATTTCTCGCGGTCTAGCTTACGCCCCTTATGCGGATTTGATTTGGTGTGAAACCGCTAAACCGGATCTTGAAGAAGCGCGTGTTTTTGCTGAAGCGATTCATGCTCAGTACCCAGATCAACTGCTTGCTTATAACTGTTCGCCTTCGTTCAACTGGAAGAAAAATCTGGACGACGCCACTATCGCGCGCTTCCAACAAGCATTGTCAGACATGGGCTACAAGTACCAGTTCATCACTTTAGCCGGCATCCACAACATGTGGTACAACATGTTCGACCTCGCTTACGACTATGCGCGCGGCGAAGGTATGAAGCATTATGTCGAGAAAGTTCAAGAAGTTGAGTTTGCAGCAGCGAAGAAAGGTTACACCTTCGTCGCGCATCAACAGGAAGTGGGCACAGGTTATTTCGACCAAGTGACTACGGTTATTCAAGGTGGCCATTCTTCAGTGACCGCACTGACTGGGTCTACCGAAGAAGAGCAGTTTTAAGCAGTAAGCAGCGCTTAGGATGATCCATTGTGATTGTGGATCACTCCTTAGCACGCCTTATGCTGATGTATCTGGTGAGGCGTGGTTAAAAACTCGAAATAGAGGGCAAGAGCGGACTGTGATGAGTTACCGATCTTGCGACTTAAATTTCGAGTCGAGTATGAAAGAGTGTTACCCGTAAGCCTGTGTTTAGCTGCTTTGCAGCTGTTGTCCCCGTGCAGTTCGCCTACATGTGCTGTGCGGGTTTTTAAGTCAAACCTTGTGACTTAACTTCCTACCCAGTAAGTTTTGCTTGCCTTAGCTTGGCGACTCTATGAGTCGCTATTTTTTTTGCTTATTGGTTCATTATCGCGCTGATTAATATGGTGCAACTCTGATACGACTTGGTGCAGTAATCGGATTATTTTACAGCAGCTTATTGCTATCTCATTGTTATTTAATGGCTATCAATAGTGGCCTGAAAAATGCTCTGAATACAGTGGGAAGTTATAGCGTATTAAAGCTGATTGTTGGCATTCACATTGAGGTCACCGCCATGAAATATTACAGTCGCCGTTTAGTTAAACCTGAACATTTAAATCCAGCAAATACCCTGTTTGGCGGTCAGTTGCTCAGCTGGATAGACGAGGAGGCCGCTATTTTTGCTGCCTGCCAGATGAAGAGCACAAGTCATGTGACTAAGTTGATTTCTGAAATCAACTTTATGACGCCAGCGCATCAAGGGGATGTGATTGAGTTTGGTCTGGAGCTAGTGAGTCTCGGCCACAGCTCGATTACTGTCAGCTGTCAAGTACGTAATAAGATGACGCAGGCGCCAGTGGTGAGTATAGATAAGATGGTGTTTGTGCATGTGAATGCCCAAGGATTGCCCGTTCCCCATGGTATTCGGGCGAATGCGGCTTAAGGGGCGTGGCGCTTAAAATGCGTGATGCTTAAATGTATAAGATGCTTAAAATGAGCAGTGACGCCTAGGCGTCACTGTCATTAGTCTTTGGTTAAATCTTCTTTTACCGATTTGACCGCATCCCGTGAAGCATGACCTATGGCTTTTGTCGTGTCTCGAGTCGCGTGGCCTATCTCAGTGGTGACTTCTTTAGTCGTTGTGCCGATGGCACGGCCTGCGTCCTTTAAATCCGCACAGGCGGATGTAGCGAGTAATAAAGGAATAATAATGAGCGTCGCTTTATTCATTGTGATGCCAATCCTCAATTTAAGTTCGTAACTCAATTTACTGGGCCTTGCCATTTTTACTGTGCAAAATGACATTCGGGACAATATAACAGATCTTGAGCTGAATCACGCTATGGCGACATTATCTGCTGAGCCGCTGTTGCAATGCTTCTGTTCGAGTATCAACCGAGTGAGTGAAACTAAGAGCATTAAATGACGTCGTGGATTGAGTTATCGAACTCGACAAATAAAAACGCCAGTGGCGTTTTGCGCACTGGCGTCTAAGGTCGCTAAATAATACTGCAAAGATTATTCGAGTTTGGCTAAGCGTTGTTGATAGTCTTCAATCAGGTGCTGCATGATTTCTTCAGGCGCCGCATCGTCACAGCAATCGTCTAAAAAGATTTTAAAGGTGACTAAGGCATGGCCGTCGTTTTTGAGTCTATCACTCTGCATTGAGAAGTAAGCATCTTCATTTTCGGCTTTAC
The DNA here is from genome assembly GCF_013283205.1 of Shewanella sp. ISTPL2. Taxonomy (NCBI): domain Bacteria; kingdom Pseudomonadati; phylum Pseudomonadota; class Gammaproteobacteria; order Alteromonadales; family Shewanellaceae; genus Shewanella; species Shewanella sp. ISTPL2. Next base: position 2,689,324 of record NZ_JAAPAV010000001.1, read on the forward strand.
GAACCACAAACTTATTCGTTTCGAAGGTTTTTTCCCCAGAAAGCTCGTGCCATTTAGTGATGCGATTTAACGCGATCTCACAGGACTGGTTCATTTCAATATGATTTAACCAAGTAACGGGATGTTCAGGATCTTTGTAATGTGGACATCTAACTGTGTAGTTATATACATGGGTGATTGCAGTCATAGCGTACCTACCTGTTCGAGGATATTGTTGCCATCATAGGCATCGTTTTTGAATTCGGTCAATCATTAATTAAGTCTATATAGCCTTGATGTTTTTTGACGGAGAAGGATAGTTACTGCATGAAAATTAACCATTTACTTAATCTGTCATGTCTCTATTTAGCATGAGTTTTATGCCAATAACTTTGTGCTAGATCTCAGTTTTGGGTGAAGTTTCGCTTTTGCTGAATTACTGATTAATAAAGCAACAACTTGGTCGTCAGTAAGTCTTATTGATAAAAAGAGCGAACAGCGGAGTAAATAGGTTAATTAAACTTTGATGGGAGCTATATGAGTAAGTGGCAGCATAAGTTGTCGCAGAGGAAACGCAGAAGGTAGAATGGACAGAGGCCCATTCGTTAGAACGGGCCTCTCAGCTGGCTTCATCTTTTGCAGGGAAAAAGCGAACTGGGGCCATCTTATCGGATCTGTAACAGTCTGTAACCCACAGAGATCACGTTTTTTATATCATTTTGCTATGAATATTTGAGGTTCAGATCCTTTCTTCTTGAATATGCAGATTTGTGAGTGTTTTGTCAGTGCAAAGGTGCATAGACACTGAGTTTTATGTTGGTTTTTGTTACTCAATTTTTAAGATAGTAACTTACCTCACCATCTTGTTGATACAGGTGTAAAAAAGGCCCCAATAGTGCAGCAATAATCTGTGCACTATTGGAGCCTAAAACGAATTCATTGGAGGATGAAGTCGTGTTTACGCACTAGCAGGACAATAAGTCGTTATCCAGCAAGTTAGCGCACGATTGTTGTGTGCTAACTTGCGATTGGTAAGGTATGGCGATTACAGCGCACAATTACAGCGCATTAGTGAAGATCTGACAGATCTCCGCATGGGTCGCTTGTTTTGGATTGGTGAATCCACAGGCATCTTTTAACGCGTTATCCGCAAGTGTTGGAATATCTTCCGCTTTCACGCCTAACAAGGTCAGGTTTTCTGGGATCTTAACCGCAACAGACAGTTTTTTGATTGCCGCTATCGCCGCACTAGCACCTTGCTCATCTGTCATCGCAGACACATCGACACCCATAGCCTTGGCAATGTCTTTTAAGCGAGCAGGGACGACCTGGGCGTTGTATTCCTGCACATGTGGCAGCAGCAGAGCGTTACACACGCCGTGGGGCAGATCGTAGAAACCGCCTAATTGGTGCGCCATCGCATGCACATAACCTAAGCTGGCATTGTTAAACGCCATACCTGCTAAGAACTGGGCGTAGGCCATTTGTTCACGGGCGTTGATGTCTTGACCGTTTTCAACTGCGTTGACTAAGTTAGCTTGAATCAATTCCATAGCCTTGATCGCACAGGCGTCGGTGATCGGGTTCGCTGCAATAGACACATAGGCTTCAACCGCGTGAGTCAGTGCATCCATACCTGTTGCGGCAGTTAGGCTCGCAGGCTTTTTCAGCATTAACTCAGGGTCGTTGACCGACAGCAAAGGCGTGGTGTGTTTATCGACAATCGCCATTTTAATGTGGCGGGCTTCGTCGGTAATGATACAGAAGCGCGTCATTTCACTGGCAGTACCTGCCGTCGTATTAATGGCCACTAACGGCAACTGTGGTTTCGCGGATTGATCTAACCCTTCATAATCTTTGATGCTGCCACCGTTGGTTGCAACAAGGGCGATACCCTTGGCACAATCATGGGGTGAGCCGCCGCCGAGTGAAATTACAAAGTCACACTTGTTGGCTTTTAACAGGGCTAAACCCGCTTCGACGTTCGTCACGGTTGGGTTAGGTTGTACACCATCATAGATGGTGGAGGTAATACCATTTTGACCGAGTTTTTCGGCCACTTCACCCACTAAGCCAATCTTGACTAAGGGTTTATCTGTCACTATGAGTGCGTGTTTAAAGCCTAAGGTTTTGATGTCACCGATAGCATCATCCACTGCGCCTTGGCCTAATACGTTGACAGAAGGAATAAAAAATTTAGCAGCCATAAAATCCACCTATTTGCTTGTAAAGATTAAGTTGTGTTCTTTTCTGGTGATCAAGCTACCAATTTGGAGGTAGTGAAAGTGTGAGCTTGATCGAGTTCGGCGCTTATCTGAGGGTAATTTCCCACTAAAGTTGGAACTGGGTAACTAAATTTCGGACTTTTATGACGGGTATTAGTGTTGGCGTACGATATGGTTTTTTAGCGTTGTTAGCGCCCCTGGTGATGCATCATTTCTGTGCATTTTTCGTTTACTTTTTATCCCACTTTTTATCCAGCATTTGACGGCTCAATTGTTAAATCTAACAGAGGTTAAACCTCATGAATACTCTCATTTGTAGCATTAACTCCAATTAATTAGTTTGATATCTAATATTGATTTATGCGTACTGCTGTGGTTGTGGTAGGGCCGTAAGTCAAAGGAATCTATAGTTTTATCTTGTTTTTACAGGTTAATTCTTTTTTACATAACTAACTTGTGAGCTTTGTCACTGTGGTATTTTAGGTTGATAGTTACATCACTAATCATTATCATGATTGTTAATTGAACGTTCAATTAACGTCGTTCAGAGTATTGAGAGAGTGGTTATTCCTTGAGTATTTATGCCTAAAGCCGCAATGAAATTGATACGCAGACAGCAGCTTATCGATGCGACATTAGCATCGGTTGCCTTGCATGGATTGCAGCACACGACCATCAACAGCATTAGTCAGTTGGCGGGGATGTCGTCGGGGATCATCAGTCATTATTTCAGTGGTAAGCAGGGCTTGATCCAAGCGACGCTGCGCCACTTGCTCGAGCAGTTAAAGCAAGCGTTGCTCAATCGAATCCAAGGACAAGTGTTGGCGCCAACAGAGCGCTTAATGATGATAGTTGAAGCGAATTTTACCGAGTTACAGCGCTCACGAAATGTCACTCACACTTGGCTGAGTTTTTGGGCACAGGCCGTCCACGATCCCCAGTTAGCCCGTTTGCAGAATATCAATAGTCGCCGCTTATACAGCAACTTACATTTTTCCTTTCGGCACGTGTTGCCCAAAGAGTTTGCCCTGATGGCTGCTAAGCAAACGGCGGCGATGATCGATGGATTTTGGTTACGCAGCGCCTTAAGTGAAACCCCTGAGCAGGATTTTGTTCAGGCCGAAAAATTATGCAAAACCTTTATCCACAATGTGATAAAGCAGCATGGAGTCAATACATGTCAGTAGAAGTACAGTACAACTTTATTGCGGGTCAGTTGCTCGCTAACGACAGCGGCGAAACCTTCGACGTCGTCAATCCTGCCACTGGGCAATTGGCGTACCGAGTGCAAGTGGCCGATGAAAAAATTCAGCAAGCGGCCATCGAAAGCGCCAAAAAAGGCTTTGCTATTTGGTCTGCCATGAGTGCCACTGAACGCAGCCGTATTCTGTTAAACGCGGTCGCATTATTGCGGGCTCGTAATGATGAACTCGCGGCAATCGAAGTGTTCGATACAGGTAAACCTTGGCAAGAAGCCTCAGTGGTTGATGTGGTCACAGGCGCAGATGCTATCGAGTTTTTCGCCCATATTGCCCCTGGGCTTGAAGGCGCGCAGCAGCAAGTCGGTGGGGATTTTTATTACACCCGCCGTGAGCCTTTAGGCATTTGTGCAGGCATTGGCGCGTGGAATTATCCATTGCAAATCGCCTGTTGGAAGGCCGCACCTGCCTTAGCTAGCGGCAATGTGATGATTTTTAAACCTTCGGAAGAAACGCCGCTTGGCGCACTGAAATTGGCGCAACTCTTAAGTGAGGCGGGTTTGCCCGATGGCGTATTTAACGTCGTGATGGGTGACGGCAAGGTTGGCGCTTGGTTAACGGGGCATCCAGATATTGCCAAAGTGTCCTTCACGGGCGAAGTCGGTACCGGTAAAAAAGTCATGGCCGCGGCGGCAAGTTCATTAAAAGACGTCACTATGGAACTCGGTGGTAAATCACCGCTTATCGTATTTGACGATGCCGATATCGATAATGCCGTTTCAGGTGCCATGCTCGGTAACTTCTATACCCAAGGTGAAGTCTGTACTAATGGGACGCGGGTGTTTATCCATGAGTCAGTTTATCCACGCTTTATCGAAAAACTGCTTATGCGTACTCAAACCAATATTGTGGTGGGCGATCCTATGGCGCCAGAGACTAACTTTGGCGCCTTGATCTCCAAAGATCACCAGCAAAAAGTACTCGATTATATTCAGCAAGGTATCGATGACGGCGCAACTCTGCTCACCGGTGGCACAGCATTAACACCTGAAAATGCTCCCAATGGTTACTTTGTTGCCCCGACGATTTTCACCCATTGCACCGACGAGATGCGCATCTGTAAAGAGGAAATCTTTGGCCCTGTGATGTCGGTACTCACCTTTAAAGAGGAAGCCGAAGTGATTGCTCGGGCAAACAATACCGCTATGGGCTTGGCCGCTGGGGTGTTTACCCAAGATATCAGCCGTGCTCATCGGGTCATTCATCAGTTACAGGCGGGTATTTGCTGGATCAATGCTTATGGCGCCTCGCCAGCCGAAATGCCTGTAGGTGGGTATAAGTTGTCGGGTATTGGCCGTGAAAACGGTAGCGAGACACTCAAGCATTACACCCAAATTAAAGCCGTTTATGTGGGTCTGCAGCCCTTAGAAAGCCCATTTTAAGGAGGCATTTTGACTCAGTCATTAGAGCAAAAATATTATAACTACATCATAGTTGGTGCAGGATCAGCGGGTTGTGTGCTCGCCAATCGCTTGTCAAAGGATCCTAAAAACGAAGTGCTGTTATTAGAAACCGGAGGCAGCGATAAGAGCATCTTTATTCAAATGCCGACGGCGTTATCAATTCCGATGAACAGCCCTAAATATGCTTGGCAGTTTGAAACTGAGCCTGAGCCATATTTAGATAATCGCAAGATGCATTGTCCTCGGGGCAAGGTGCTTGGCGGTTCATCGTCGATCAATGGCATGGTATACGTTCGTGGTCATGCTAGGGACTTTGATGAGTGGCAGGCGCAAGGGGCGACCGATTGGGATTATAGCCACTGCTTACCGTACTTTAAGAAGGCGGAAACCTGGGCCTTTGGTGGTGATGAGTATCGCGGTGAGTCTGGGCCGTTAGGCGTGAATAACGGCAATCAAATGCAAAACCCCTTGTACCAAGCCTTTGTGGATGCGGGCATTGCGGCGGGGTATTTATCGACCACCGATTATAATGCGGCGCAGCAAGAAGGTTTTGGCCCTATGCATATGACGGTCAAAAAAGGCGTACGCTGGTCAACCGCCAATGCCTATTTACGCCCAGCGATGGCTAGACGTAACCTCACGGTTGTGACCCACGCTTTAGTGCATAAAGTGTTATTGGAAGGACAAATGGCTGTTGGCGTTCGCATTGAACACAAAGGTAAAGTTGAAGATATTCGTTGTAACAAAGACGTGATTTTAGCTGCTGGCTCAATAGGTTCGCCGCATTTACTGCAATTATCAGGCATTGGCGATCCCCAAGTATTGGCCGATGCAGGGGTCGAGTTACAACATGAGCTGCCCGGTGTTGGTCAGAATTTACAGGATCATTTAGAGTTTTATTTCCAATTCAAATGCCTTAAACCGATTTCACTCAATGGCAAGTTAGATCCTTTCAGCAAGTTCTTAATCGGTGCTCGGTGGGTTTTAGATAGATCCGGTTTAGGGGCTACGAATCACTTCGAGTCCTGTGGTTTTATTCGCTCAAAAGCGGGTCTGGAATGGCCAGATTTACAGTACCACTTTTTACCTGCGGCTATGCGTTACGATGGCAACGAAGCCTTTGCGGGTCATGGGTTTCAGGTACATGTAGGCCATAACAAGCCTAAGAGTCGTGGTGCCGTGACCTTAGTGTCGGCAGATCCTAAAGCACCGCCCAAAATTCAGTTCAATTATTTACAGCATCCCGATGATATTGAAGGCTTTAGGGCCTGCGTGCGTTTGACTCGTGAGATCATCAATCAAACGCCATTCGATGAGTATCGTGGTGAGGAAATTCAACCCGGCACACAAGTGCAAACCGATGCGCAAATCGATGCCTTTGTGCGTCAATCGGTTGAGAGTGCTTATCATCCTTCTTGCTCGTGCAAGATGGGCACGGATGCGATGGCGGTGGTGGATCCCGAAACCCGCGTGCATGGCTTGCAGAATTTACGGGTGGTGGATTCTTCTATTTTCCCGATTATCCCGAACGGCAATTTGAACGCGCCGACCATAATGTTGGCTGAGCGCGCCGCGGATCTGATTTTAGAGGCTGAGATGTTAGCGCCAGCAGACTGTGCCGTTGTGGTTGCCGACGCTTGGCAAACCACACAAAGAAGTACTGCGACAAGTTAAAGCCATAAGTTAACAACACGCCTGCTCAGTCCGTCGAATCGACGGACTGGCGGCTTCAATTTTGAAGTGACTCATTAATTGATGACTCAAAAGGGTCATTATTCATTTTATCTAAAGGGTCGGTCAGCCCGCAGTGAGTGTGCAAATGACCGCTTTCACGACTGATCATCTATCAGGGTTTAACTATCGCGGAGTGTTTTTAAGTAGCGATATTTAAGGCTTGAGGGCAGAACGTTGCCTTTAAAAATGGATCAGTTTTTATTATTAAATAAAAACATGGAGTTACATTTTATGGGTTTATATCCAGATGCCGACTTACACCCAGTATCGACTGGGACTGAGTGCTCATTATGACTTGGTTATTATCCGCAGGGATACTGTTCACTTTTACCGCGATTGCGTTTGTGATTTATCGCTGGGGCAATATTCGCTGTATCGGCGTGACGCCTGTGCGTACTTTTACCTTTATCGCGATTCTGTTTACCTCAGGACTTGATGTCGGCTTGATCATGTTTCCGCTCACCGAGTTTGCGGGTTACGCCAATGTGGCGGCGAGTCCTGAATACGGCTTTAGTAATCCGCTGGCGATTGAGTTTGGCTTCTGGGCCTTTTTGATTTGGAGCTTCTACTTTTTAACCTGTTTTTATTTTTGTGTCATCGAGCCTAGGGTGAGATTCTTCGATATTCCTTGGGTTAAGTTCATCAATAATATCGTAATTATTGGCACCTGCGCCTTTACCGCCTATTTGCTATTGAGTAATTTACCTTGGTATTTACCCGAATTAGGTGATGGCGAAACCATAGTCGGTAGCTTCTATTTAATCGTATTTATGGTGATCGCCGCGGCTGTGTATTCCAGCACTAGCATACGTTATGTGCGTATCTTGAGTCTGGCGAGCACTTGGTTGTTTTTAGGCTTGATTGCCATCATGTGGGCCAGTGCATTTTTATCGGCTGACTCGAGTGTGGGCGAGTTCTTTACGACCTTTGCCATGCTGGGTGACTACTTCGGCAATATTCAACATTTTGTGTTACCCATCAATGACTACCATGAGTTTTATCTGTTCTGGTGGTTTGCGTGGAGCATTATGATTGGCCAATTTACCTCGCGCTTTGTCGGCGGGATGAAAACCTATCAAGTGCTGCTGGCCATGATGGTGTTTCCGTCTATTCCCATCGCGATTTGGTTCACCGTGCTTTATTACTACAGCGCCAATGGGTTAGATACCTCGGGCTTCTATAATCTGGCGATGGTGATTGTAGGGGTGACCTTTGTGATTAACTCACTCGACTCACTGGTACGCCTGTATACCGACAATCTTAACCTGACGATTGAGCGGTTAGGCAAGTTTAAATATGTCAGCTTTAACTTAGTTTTGCTCTGCAGTCTGACATTACTCTTTCAATTAGACTTTCTTCAAATTCAATGGGTTGGTGCAATCGCACTCGGCCTGATCTTTAGCTGTTTTGGTTACATCATGATGACGCAATTGCAAACTGTTCGTGCCATTGAGCGCTCGCCAAAAGAGAACAAAATCGACTTTACTAAAATTGAGCTAGCTAACTAATGGAAAAATTGATAATGAAATCAAAATGTTTTTATCTTGTCGCTGGAGGATTGTTATTGATGTCAACAGCGGCCAATGCAGGATTATCGGCCACTGTGACGGCGACGTCGGATTACACTTTTAACGGTGTCAGCCAAACGGACAGCGGCCCAGCACTGCAAGGCAGTCTAGATTACGGTTTTGATTCGGGATGGTACGTGGGCGGCTTTACCTCGAACGTCGACTTTGGGGGGAACGACAGCACTTGGTTGGAACTCGATGCCTATGCGGGTAAGTTTTATCAGCTCAATGAGCAACTGAGTTTCGATGTCGGGCTGGCCTATTACACTTACCACGGCGAGTCGTTTTCCGATGAGTACAACTATCCTGAGCTGTATAGCAAGTTAGGATATGATAGTTCACTGGGTCACTCTGAAGCTAAGTTAACCTACACATGGGATTACTTTGGTTTGGGTGGTGAGCATTACACTATGTTGCTTGGCCATACTGTCAGTGTCGCTGAAGGGCATGATATTCGCTTTAGTGTCGATCGCTCGACATCACTTGATGAGGATAAATGGTCATGGGATGGTGGCAAATCCTTTAATCATTTCCGTATCGCCTATCTGACCAGTTGGAGTGGCTTTGATTTCAGTCTTGCCGCCGAAGATACTAGCATGAACTTAGATACCAGTGACGAGCGTCTAGTGTTGTCGGTATCGCGTCAATTCATGTTGTAATCTAAGGGACTTTTACCATAAAAGTGCCTCCTCTTGGTGAGTTCAGTCGCGCTTTCTGGTAAGGTGCACTCGTTGCTTAGAATGGGGAGAATGAAAAGAACGATGGAAAAGTACGAACAACTGCTTATTTCGCTGCGCCGAGTGATACGCGCTATCGACATTCATTCTCGCCAGCTGAACAAACACTCAGGTTTAACTGGGCCGCAATTGATGGTGATGCAGAAAATCGCCCAATTGGATGCGCCATTGGCTAAAACCGTGGCGGAAGAAATTACGCTCAGCCCTGCGACTGTAACGACCATTATCGATCGACTCGAGGGCCGTGGTTTAGTGATCCGTCTGCGCAGTGAGACTGACAAACGTAAGGTGCATTTATACCTTAGCGATGCGGGACGAGCGCTGTTACAGGACTCTCCTAAACCGTTACAGGATCATTTTATTAAGCGTTATCAGAATCTTGAAGAATGGGAGCAGAGTCAATTGCTCTCAGCCGTTGAGCGTATCGCGACTATGATGGACGCCGATAAAATTGATGCGGCGCCTATGCTCTTGGTGGGGAAGATCCAAGGGGATGAGTAATCGTTTAGCTCATGCTTTAAATTGATTAGACGTTAAAATCGATTAGATTTTAAAATGAAAAAGCACTGAATCTTCAGTGCTTTTTTGCTTTTAGTTAGATGTCGTTTAGCTGTGCGTCTTTTAGATGCTTAAGCAGCAGGGCAGCTTGTTTTAGCAACAGAGTTAATCAGGATTTCTTGCACTGGCGTATTAGCAAAACCACCGCTGTTTTTTGTCGGTACTATGCTGATTTGATCCGCCACATCCATGCCGTCGACCACTTTGCCAAACACGGCATAACCATAATTACTCGCAGACGCATCCAAATGTGGATTATCTAACACATTGATAAAGAACTGTGATGTTGCAGAGTTAGGATCATCCGTGCGAGCCATGGAGATAGTGCCACGTTTGTTGCTAATACCGACAGCGGCTTCATTCTTGATGGGGGCATCGCCTGGTTTGCTTTTGAGCCCAGTGGTAAAACCGCCGCCTTGGATCATAAAGTTATTAACGGTTCTATGGAATAAGGTGCCGTTATAGAAAGACTTATCAACATACTGCTTAAAGTTTTTACCTGTGATTGGCATGTTAGTTAAGTCAATGGCAAGTGTGATATCGCCTTTCGTGGTTTTCATTAAATAACACACATCCGCAGCTAAGGCTGGCGGCGTGGGATCGGGTGTCGGTGGCGTCGGCGTTAAATCACCATCTGTACTTCCTTCACAACCCGTCAAGGCTATGCAGCCGACAAATAGTAATCCTGATAACTTCTTCATTTCATATCCTTATTCTCAATCATCATTGGGGTGTTTTTGCTTTAGCATTCCATGGGTTTGAGCCTTTGGCGTATATGCTAGGGCATATCAGGTTCCATGAATTTAATGTTGTTATTATGTTTCTATGCTGTAGCGAGACGAGATGTTGACAGAGGAGAGATAGGCTATTCAAGTTATAAAACACAATTGATACAAAGTGTTGCACTGATATCTGTGGTTAATATGTCACCTGACTTATTTGTTAGTATTAGTCTGAATGTAATGACATAAAAATGACTTACGTTTGTCATGTTATTTCTATCCCTTTGCTCTTCACTTATTGCATGCTTTAGGAGCCATGCTTGCCCTCTTGCTGAACGCATGCCCCAATTTAGTGCATTCCACTCTTTATATCCTGATAGCTACTGAGCGCCAACTTAACTGAGTGCTTCTAGTAAGTTACTGATTTTTTGAAAAAGTTTTTTGTTATTTCTCTGAAATATTTATGTCATCTTCTTGTTACTTTTCGTTGGCATGGTTACTGTATATCTAAAGCTATGGATGAGCGGTCGCGGGGGCGACAAAATATGGGGCTGGAAAAGTTGCTGTATTTGCGGGGAGTTGGAGCAGAATTTACTGATTGTTTTGGCCAAAATATCCATATTTCCGAGGTAGACAGGCAAGGTATCTTGACCTGTATGTTACAGGAAAAAAACAGCGTGGCAGGGACTGCCATTGATGCTCCTGCTACAGAAGCGTTATCGAGTGATGCTGGGCTGACCTGTGTCGATACGGTATTGACCGAAGCACTGATCGCGTCGCAAATTGATTTACTGGATGCCCGTCCTTGGACTCAGGTGCTACCTGAATTCCATTGGTGTTTTGTGGATGAACCTTGGATAAGCCTTTGTTTACCGGAAACCTACACCTCAGATCTGAGTGTGGCGATTGAATGCGAACAGGGTGAGTCCATTGTATTCGATGTGCCTTTCTCGGCGCTTAAGTCCATTGGCGATTACCGCATTGAACAAACGCTTTATCTACACTATCGCCTTGATCTTACGCAACTGGGATTCGCACGCCTCGATTTAGCTGAGGCCAAGACCCAAGCTTTCCCTGACAACTTAATGCCCGCCGAGACTGAAGCGGTGAATTTAGCGTCCTATTTCCTGAGCAGCCAAGAGTTTACTAACAACCCTGCCTTAATCAAAAACCAAGACTCATTTGCGCATGCAGCCGACAAAAATGCGAGTGATTTCTCTGTGTTAGGTTTGGGCTTTCATCGCATAGCCTTAAGCTTAAAACATACCCTATCGACAAGTACACAAGCGGCAAGCTCTGCGCTAGAGGGCTGTGTGACGGCAGAGGCAGAGGCTGATACTCGTACTTTGTTTTCTGGCACCTTAATGGTGGCGCCGCGGGCCGCCTACCAAGGCGTACTCACGGCTGTTGCCCAAGGTAAACGCCATAAACCTTGGGGGATCAGCGTCCAACTTTACAGTTTGCGCAGCGAGAGCCAATGGGGCATTGGCGACTTTGGTGATTTAGAACAACTGGTCGGGCTGGTGGCGGCGCAGGGCGCGGATTTTATTCAACTCAATCCCTTGCATGCCCTCGATATCGCGGCGCCAGAGCATCCGAGTCCCTATAGTCCGTGCGATCGCCGCAGACTTAATCCTCTATATATTCAATTACAAAGCGTTCCTGAATACCAAACTCTTGCCACTGAATTTTCAAGTTCTACTTGGGTAGAGGCTATCGCTTTACTGAATCGTGATAATTGGCTCGATTATCCTAAAGTGAGCGAGCTGAAATACCGTGCCTTTGAGCAGTTATATCGCGTTTTTTGTGACACGCATCTGGCGAATGACACGCCCAGAGCGCAAAGATTCCATGAGTTTGTGCGTGAGCAGGGCAGTGCGCTACAAGAGTTTGCTCAAGCGGAATATTTGCGTAGTCCTAAAGCGTTTGTGCAAGAGGAAGGTTTCTATCTTTACCTGCAATTTGTGGCTGAAAAGCAGTTACACCTCTGTCAGCTAAAAGCTAAAGAGGTTGGGATGGGGGTGGGATTGATCCGTGATTTGGCCGTCGGTGCAGCGCTGCAGGGCAGTGAAGTACAGGCTAATGCCGAGCAGTTTTGTTTGAATGCCAGCATAGGTGCACCGCCCGATCCCTTTGCACCCCAAGGACAAAATTGGGGCTTAACGCCACTCGATCCTGTGAAGTTAAAACAACATAATTTCAGCCATTTTATCGCCTTGATCCGCGCCAATATGGAAAGCTGTGGCGCCTTGCGTATCGATCATGTGATGGGCTTACTGCGACTCTGGTGGTGGCCGCTGGATAAGCAACTCGGTCACGGTGCCTATGTGTATTATCCCGTCGAAACCTTGCTTGCCATCGTTTGCCTTGAGAGCCAACGTGCTCGCTGTGTGGTGATTGGCGAAGATTTAGGACTGGTGCCACCTGACATTATTCATCGTCTCTACACTTCTGGCATTTATTCCAATGAGTTGTTCTATTTCTGCAAAGACCATCAAGGCTTTAAATCACCGGATCAATATAAGTCCCAAAGCTTAATGATGCTGGCGAACCACGATGTGCCGACTTTAGTCGCTTGGTGGTGTGGCAGTGATTTACACCTGCGTCGACAGTTATCCCTGTTTGAAACTGACGAGCAGCTAGGCGAGGCGCTCGCTGGGCGTGAACATGAAAAGCAGCAACTCATTTCACTGTTAGTCGCTCAAGGTCTGTTAGCCGATGTGACGATAGCCGAACTCGATATTCAAACCTTGCTCACGGCTTGGATGACCTTAGGAGCTCGCGGTAATAGTGCGCTATACAGCGTGCAACTGTGCGATTTATTAGCAGATCGCCATGCGGTGAATATTCCCGGTACTTGGCTCGAATATCCAAATTGGCAGCGTCGCCTGCCGCTGAATTTAACGCAAGTGTCGACTTCGCCAGAGATACTGCAGCGATTACAAAATATCGCTGTGGCGAGACAGCTACCGAGCTAAATCTAGCACCAGCGAAAGGCTGCCTATGTCGCACCACATTATGCCATCCCTAAAGATGAGATTATTAGGGGGATGTGGGTAAAGAGTGCCAATTTGCAAGTTTAATTGACTGATAAACGGAAGAAAAATAATGACTCAAGCCAATGCCTATTTCTACGATGGTGCCGACGTCGCCCTACTTAATGGTCAATACACTGATGTTTTTTCGCTCTTGGGTATGCACAGTGCCAACGATGGTAAGGCATTAATTGTTCGTTGTTTTTTTCGCAATGCCCTCAGTGTGGATGTGATCAGCATTAAAGATGGCCGCAAAGTGGCGAGTCTGGACAAGGTCAACGAGCAGGGACTGTTCGCCGGCACTCTGGGACGACGCGTCAAGCCGTTTCTCTACTTGCTACGGGTGGAATATCCCCTGTGTCAGTTAGATATAGTCGACCCTTATCAGTTTGATTCACTGCTCAATAGTGATGATATTTACCTGTTTGGTGAAGGCAGCGCCGAGCGTGCCTATGAATTTTTGGGGGCCAACTGGCGTCAAACCCAAGGCGTCGAAGGTGTGCATTTTTGTGTGTGGGCACCCAATGCTAAGCGGGTTTCTGTGGTGGGAGATTTTAACCATTGGGACGATACTCGCCATGTGATGCGCCAACATATTGCCAATGGTTTATGGGAGCTATTTTTACCCAATGTGGCTGAAGGTGCACACTATAAGTTTGATTTGGTTTATCAAAATGGTGAGCGCCATACTAAATCCGATCCTATGGCAACCCAAATGGAATGCGCGCCCCACAATGCTTCTATCGTGCCCAAAAAAGCTCACCATAGCTGGAATGATACCGCTTGGATGAGTAAGCGAGTGGCGACTGCTTGGCATAAAGCGCCCATGTCGGCCTACGAAGTGCACTTAGGTTCGTGGCGTCGTAAGGGAGAGCAAGGCGAGCAATATCTTGATTATCAAGACTTGATTGAACAGCTTATTCCCTATGTGAAGGAGCAAGGTTTTACCCACATCGAACTGATGCCGATCAGCGAGTTTCCCTTTGATGGTTCGTGGGGATATCAGCCAGTGGGTCTCTATGCGCCGACCCACAGATTTGGCGATGCCAATGGGTTAAAGGCCTTTGTGGATGCCTGCCATCAGGCGGGGATTGGTATTATTCTCGATTGGGTGTCGGCGCATTTCCCTAAGGATCCCCACGGCTTAGTGCGTTTCGATGGCACATGTCTGTATGAGCATGAGGATCCTCGCAAGGGCACACATCCCGATTGGGATACCCTGATTTATAACTATGATCGCGGTGAAGTGCGCAGCTTCTTGTTGAGTAATGCCTGTTACTGGCTGCGGGAGTTCCACTTTGATGGCCTGCGTCTCGATGCCGTGTCTTCTATGTTGTATCTCGATTACAGCCGCGAGCCGGGCCAATGGCTGCCTAATGCCTATGGTGGACGGGAGAATCTCGAGGCCATCAGTTTCTTACAAATTTTGAATCAACGCTTGTACCAAGCTTTCCCCGGCATTTGCATGATTGCCGAAGAGTCCACCGCCTTTGCTGGGGTGACTAAGCCGACGGATCAGCAAGGTCTCGGCTTTGGTTTTAAGTGGAATATGGGATGGATGAACGACAGCTTAAGCTACTTAGGCCGTGACCCGCTTTACCGCCAGTTCCACCATCATCAATTGACCTTCAGTTTAATGTACGCCTATACCGAGCAATTTATGTTGTCCGTGAGTCACGATGAAGTGGTCCACGGCAAGGGTTCGTTGCTGCATAAAATTCCCGGTGATGATTGGCAGAAATTTGCAACTCTGCGTGCCTATTACGGTTTTATGTGGGGGCATCCAGGTAAGAAATTACTCTTTATGGGCTGCGAGTTTGGTCAGCGAAATGAGTGGAACCATAACCAGAGTTTAGATTGGCACTTATTGGCTTACAAGCCGCACCAAGGCGTCCAGCGTTGGCTTAAAGATCTCAATCACTTATATCAAAAAATGCCAGCCTTATCGGTTCAGGATTACGAGGGCGCAGGATTTAGTTGGCTAGATTGTGAGAATAGCCGCGACAGCATCTTTACCTTTGTGCGTTACGGGTTAGCGGGTGATGCGCCGTTAGTGTTTGTCATCAACATGACGCCCCAATTACACACTGGGTTCCGTATTGGTTTGCCTTTGGCGGGGGATTACCGCGAATATCTTAATAGCGATAGCCAGATTTATGGTGGCAGTAATCAAGGTAATGCGGGCACTGTGGTTGCTGAGTCGCTGCCGTGGCAAGGAATGGCGCAGAGCGCGCTGATCACTGTGCCGCCCTTGGGCTGCCTAGTGATAGGGCCTGCAACTGGATTGGCTGAGGCTAACTAGCATGCAAAAGCCCACGGCTGATGATATTAAGCTCAACCCTGACGCTAAAAACCACCCATTTCAAAGCGAAAAATGGGCGTTAGGGGTAGGTGAGCCTTTTCCGCTCGGTGCTAATGTTGAGGGCGATGGCGTTAACTTTGCGTTATTTTCAGCTAACGCCACAGCGGTCGAGTTATGTTTATTTGATGACAATGGCGAGCAAGAAGTCGCGCGTATTGCGTTAACTGAACAAACCCAGCAAATCTGGCATGTGTTTGTGCAAGGGCTTAAGGCGGGGCAACTCTACGGTTATCGCGTTTATGGCTCCTATGAGCCTCAGCTTGGTCACAGATTTAACCCCAATAAATTATTGCTCGACCCCTATGCGCGCCAGCTCGTTGGTGAATATCGCGACCATGAGTCTAACTATGGTTACGAGCTGAACCACATGGATGAAGATTTATCTTTCAGTAAGTTAGATAACGCTGCCTATGTGCCAAAATGCAAGGTCGTGGACATTCGTCCATTAATCAAGATAGCTGCCAAGCAGTCGATTCAGCCCCTTGCGACGAGGTTTCAGCCCAAACCCCTAGAGCGCAGCATCATTTATGAGATGCACGTTAAAGGCTTTACGGCGGTGCATCCTGAGATTGAACCCCATAAACGTGCCACCTTTGCGGGTTTAGCGACTCAGCCAGCTATCGATTATTTGGCCGAACTTGGGGTGACGTGCGTCGAGTTACTTCCTGTACAGGCCTTTTTCACTGAGCCATTTTTGCTCGAGAAAAAGCTCACTAACTATTGGGGTTACAACAGTATCGGTTTTTTTGCCCCTGAGCCGAGTTATCTGTCATCCGACGATATTGGTGAGTTTCGGGCCATGGTGGATGCACTTCACGGCGCAGGTATCGAAGTGATCCTCGATGTGGTCTATAACCACAGCGCCGAGGGGAGTCGACTTGGGCCGACCTTTAGTTTTCGTGGCATAGATAATCTCAGTTATTACCGTCTGCATCCGAATGATAAGCGTTTTTATATTAATGATACGGGTTGCGGAAACACCTTAAATATCAACCATCCACGCATGTTGCAGCTAGTGCTTGATTCGCTGCGTTACTGGGTAGAAATCATGGGCGTCGATGGGTTTCGCTTCGACTTAGCGGCCTGCCTAGGTCGCGAGGCCTATGGTTTTGATGCCGGCTCAGGTTTCTTCGATGCATTGTTACAAGACCCTGTTTTGTGCCGAGTGAAATTAATTGCTGAGCCTTGGGATATCGGCCCCGGTGGTTATCAATTGGGCAATTTCCCCGTGGCTTTTAGCGAATGGAATGACAGATATAGAGACACTATGCGCCGCTTTTGGCGAGGCGATCACAGCATGTTGCCCGAATTTGCCAGACGTTTTCACGGCTCGGGGGATTTTTTTGAGCACAGTGGCCGTCCACCTGCGACCAGTCTTAATTTTTTAACCAGTCACGACGGTTTTACACTTAAAGACTTGGTGAGTTATACCCAGCGCCATAACTTGGCAAATGGGGAGGATAATCGCGACGGTCACCAAGAAAACTTCAGCCATCATTATGGGATTGAAGGGGAAACCGAAGATAGCGCAATTCTGGAGCTTCGCAGTCGTCAACAGCGTAACTTATTGACTACGCTATTTTTATCTCAAGGTGTGCCTATGTTGTTGAGCGGTGATGAGACGGGCCGCACTCAGCAAGGCAACAATAATGCCTATTGCCAAGACAATGAACTGAACTGGTTTGATTGGTCGGCAAAGGGCATGGACACTGAGTTGTTGGCCTTTACTCAACAGCTTATTGCCCTGCGGAAACGTTTCCCGCTGTTATGTGCTAAGCGTTTCATTCACGAACAGTTATTGGCTGAATCCTTAGCCGATATTGGTACTCGATTAGATTGGTTTAGTCGCCAAGGTGAACAAATGACCAAGAGCTTGTGGACCGAATCTATGTGCCGCAGTTTGTCTGTGGTGCTTTCCGGTGATTTAGAAGATCAAGGCAAGCAGCAAGCTTTGCTGTTGATGGTTAATGCCGACGACAATCCTCTCGCTTTTACCCTGCCGACATTCGAGCACTTGAGTCCGTGGCAATGCCTTATTCATACCCAAACTGAGCCGCTGGATGTTCAGATCTCTGCGACGCGATACTTACTGCAAGATCGTAGTCTCATGCTTTTTCATGCTGATTTGATTTTATAGGAAATGAAGGAATTAACTATGAGTGACAAAAGCGAGCTGAGCCCCAATACCAGCGAAAAACCAGTAACACTAGCTCAGTCAAAAGCCGCGAGCAAGAAGGCTCCCGCTAAGCGTCAGACTAAGTCTAAAGCCGCTGAGCCCTGTGAACCCTGCGATGCTTTGCCCGCTTCTTTTGAGCGCCATTTACGTTATGGACTCAGCCGTGGCGAAGGCGTGAGCTGCGAATTATTTCAAGCGTTAGCTTACAGCGTGAAAGAACAGATGCTAGATAATTGGCGTCAGACTCGAGTGGATGACAGCCATTTTAAGCGCAAGCAAGTGGCGTATTTATCCCTCGAATTTTTGATGGGCCGAGCACTAGGTAATGCACTACTGAGTTTAGATTTGCAACAAGATAGCCGTGATGCCTTGAGCAACTATGCCGTATCGCTAGAAGAGTTAGAAGAGGCCGAACATGATGCTGGTTTAGGTAATGGCGGCCTAGGTCGATTAGCCGCGTGTTTCCTCGATAGCTGCGCCAGCATGGACTTATCAGTGACAGGCTATGGCATACGTTACGAATATGGCATGTTCGCCCAGAAGATAGTCGACGGTTACCAAGTTGAACGCCCTGACCGTTGGTTGCGCGAAGGCAATCCGTGGGAAGTGCGTGTCCCTACTCACAACGTAATAGTGCCATTTTTTGGTCATACCGAATCCTATGTCGATAAACAAGGCCGTCGGCACATTATTTGGGTTGAAACCCAAGATGTGCTCGCCGTTGCCTATGACATGCCAGTTCCTGGTTATCGCAATGGGCGGGTAAATACCTTGAGATTGTGGAAGGCTGAAGCGACCGATGATTTTGATTTAGCTGAGTTTAACCAAGGCGACTACACGGAAGCCGTGGCCCGTAAAAACTTGGCCGAGCAGATCACTATGGTGCTCTATCCAAATGATGCGAGCGAGAACGGCAAAGAGCTGCGATTACGTCAGCAATACTTTTTATCCTCCGCTAGCTTGCAGGATTTACTCAAACGTTGGGTGAGTCGTCATGGTCATGATTTTACGCAGTTTGCCGCTAAAAATGTCATGCAGTTGAATGACACTCACCCTAGCATTGCCGTGCCTGAGTTGATGCGGTTATTGATCGACGAATACGGTTTGGAATGGGACAGTGCGTGGGCGATTACCAGTCAGACCATGGCTTACACCAACCATACCCTGTTGCCTGAAGCATTAGAGCGTTGGCCCGTGCGTATGATGGCGCAAATGTTGCCACGCATCTTAGAAATCATTTATGAAATCAACGCCCGTTACTTAGATATAGTCGCCCACCATTGGCCAGGAAATAGTGAGAAATTGGCGAGTATGTCAATTATTCAAGATGGTCCACATCCCCATGTGCGTATGGCGTATTTGGCGATTGTGGCGAGTTTCTCGGTCAACGGTGTCGCGGGTTTACACACGCAACTACTCAAATCTGGGTTGTTTAAGGATTTCTATGAGTTGTGGCCGCATAAGTTTAATAACCGTACCAATGGTGTGACGCCAAGGCGTTGGCTTGCCCATTGTAACCCTGCCTTAGCTAAGTTACTGACCGCCCATTTAGGTCAAGAATGGGTGACAGACTTAAGCCAGTTAACGGCGCTCAATGCCCTCACACAGGACAATGCGTTTATCCAAAAATGGCGTGATGTGAAGCAAGCCAACAAGGCTTTGCTGGCTAAGATGATTGTTAAGGAATGTGGGGTTGAGTTCGATCCGGCGATGCTGTTTGACGTGCAAGTGAAGCGTATTCACGAATATAAACGTCAGTTACTCAATATCTTGCATGTGATCCATCTCTATCACCAGATCCAGCAAGGCCACACCGAAAACATGGTGCCACGTTGTGTATTGATCGGCGGTAAAGCGGCGCCCGGTTACTTTATGGCTAAGTTGATCATCAAGCTCGCCAGCAATGTTGCTCATATGGTCAATTCCGATCCTATGGTGACGCCTTACCTACGCTTTGCTTTCTTACCAAACTACAACGTCAGCGCCATGGAAAAAATCTGTCCGGGGACTGACTTATCCGAGCAAATTTCAACCGCGGGCAAAGAGGCATCGGGCACGGGCAATATGAAGTTCATGATGAACGGCGCCCTGACAATCGGCACTATGGATGGCGCCAATATCGAGATGTTAGAGGAAGTGGGCTCAGAGAACTTCTTCCTGTTCGGACTCAATGCGGAGCAGGTCTCGCAGGTACGTAGTCACTATCATCCGCGCAGTATTATTGATGATTCACCGGCGTTATCTGAGGTGATGAAGTTACTCAAAAGTGGTCACTTCAATCTGCTGGAGCCGGGGATTTTCGATCCCATTATTACCGCCATCGAAAGTAGCGACGATCAATGGATGACGGCCGCCGACTTTGACAGTTACCGAGTCGTGCAAGAAGCCGTGGCGCGGGCCTATAAAGATCCGCAGGTGTGGACGCAGATGAGTATTCGCAATACCGCCGCCAGTGGACGTTTTTCGAGTGATGTGACGATCGCGGGTTATCGCGATGAAATTTGGAAACTGTAGGGTTGGGCTTTGGGTTATAAGTCTCTTGTTATAGCGGATGAGTATAAGTGTTTGAAAGGAATGCAGCAATCAATGGAAGGAATGGGGAATGCAAGTGAGAAATACTCAGGGGAGTACGGCAGTGTCTGCCGTATCGATAAGCCATTTATGGGCAATCAGTTTGCCGATTTCGGAGTAAGAGCCTATGTCTAATGTTCGTTATATCAGTAATTTAACTCGTGAAACCTATGCGTTGATTTTAGCTGGTGGGCGCGGGTCTCGCTTGCATGAACTCACGGATTGGCGTGCTAAACCTGCACTGTATTTCGGTGGTAAGTTTCGTATTATCGATTTCCCGCTCTCAAATTGTATCAACTCGGGTATTCGTCGTGTCGGGGTTGTGACTCAGTACAAGTCGCATTCTTTGATCCGTCATGTTATGCGCGGTTGGGGCCATTTTAAGAAGGAGCTGGGCGAGTCGGTGGAGATTTTACCCGCTTCACAACGCTATTCGGAAAACTGGTACCAAGGCACGGCCGATGCGGTATTTCAAAATATCGATATCATTCGCCACGAGCTGCCTAAATACGTGATGGTGTTGTCTGGCGATCACGTGTATCGCATGGATTATGCTGGGTTATTAGCCGCGCATGCCGAGTCGGGCGCAGATATGACAGTCTCTTGCCTTGAAGTGCCGATTGCCGAAGCTGCGGGTTCGTTTGGGGTGATGGAAGTCGATGAAGAGATGCGCATTTTAGGCTTTGAAGAAAAGCCGCTGCAACCTAAGCATTCTCCGGGTAATCCTGAAATGTGTTTAGCGTCTATGGGCAACTATGTGTTTAACACAGAGTTTTTGTTTGACCAGCTCAAGAAAGATGCCTTAAATGAAAGCTCAGATCGCGATTTTGGTAAGGATATTATTCCTGCGATCATCGAAAAACATAATGTGTTCGCCTATCCCTTTAAGAGCGCTTTCCCGAACGAGCAAGCCTATTGGCGCGATGTGGGTACGCTAGACTCTTTCTGGCAAGCGAATATGGAACTGTTATCGCCTACGCCAGCACTGAATTTGTACGATGCGAAATGGCCAATTTGGACTTTCCAAGAACAATTACCACCCGCTAAATTTGTGTTTGATGACGATGATAGACGCGGTATGGCGTTGGACTCGATTGTTTCGGGCGGTTGTATTATTTCGGGGGCGACAGTGCGCCGTAGTGTATTGTTTAACGAAGTGCGCGTTTGTTCTTATTCGTTAGTTGAAGATTCAGTAGTGCTACCCGATGTAGTCGTGCTGCGCCATTGCAAAATCAAGAATGCGATACTTGACCGTGGCTGCATTATTCCCGAAGGCATGGTGATAGGTTATAACCATGATCACGACAGAGCTAAAGGCTTTAGGGTGTCGGAAAAAGGCGTCACCTTAGTGACCCGTGACATGCTAGGTTTGCCTGTAGGCTATGAATAGTGCTTTGATCATTAAAGTAAACTGATCATTAAAGTAAAAATGGCTTAGGTATAGGCAGCTTAATAAAAGCTGCACAGTTGAAGTAGCGGGAGTATCCAATTAATTGAAACAACGCATTTTGATGGTCGCGGCTGAAAACGGTGCCCTTGCGGGCGCCAAGGTTGGCGGTATGGCGGATGTCATCCGTGATTTACCCGCCGCTCTGGCGGGTGTTGATTTGTGCGCCGATGTGATCATGCCAAGCTATGGCTTTTTAACTGCGGTAGCGAATCAACCCCAAGATCTGGGTGAGTTAACTGTGGCCTTTGGTGGTCGCTTGGAGCGAGTGCATTTGTTTGCCATGCCCCATCCCCATGTGCCAGAGGCGATGATTTATCTGCTCGAACATGCATTATGGCAATCCGTACCTGGGCAGATTTATAGCCAAGGCAGTGCCGAGCGTCCTTTCGCCGACGATGCGACTAAGTTTGCTTTCCTTTGCGCGAGCGTCGCGACAGCATTAGTTACTGGCCGAGTGCCTATGCCGACTGTGCTGCATTTACATGACTGGCATGCGGGCTGCTTAGCCATGTTAAGAGCATTCGTGCCTGAGTTCAGTGTTCTCAAAGAAATTGAGTGTGTGTTCTCTATCCACAATCTTGCACTGCAGGGGATACGTCCCTTAAGCCAAGACTCATCCTCCTTTGCGGCTTGGTTTCCCGAGCTGTTTGCCACTTTGACGCTGGGGCAAAAACAGTTAATTACTGATCCCCGTTATCCCTACTGTGTTAACCCTATGCGTATGGGCATAGTGCTGAGCGACAAAGTGCATTTAGTCTCGCCCAGTTATGCCAAGGAAGTGTTGCAGCCCTCCAAACCAGAGGCGGGATTCTTTGGTGGTGAAGGGCTAGAACATGACTTACAGGTCAAGGCCAATGACGGCAAAGTGGTGGGGATTTTAAATGGCTGTGTATATTCGTCAGTATCGGATTTACCCGCTAAGCCACCTGCGCGTATTCAAGTACCCGAGTTCAAGCAATTGCTCAGTGCGATTGAAACTGCGTTAGTGCAATGGCAGGGGCATCAAACGCAAGTGAGTGGCGTGGACATGATTGCTTTTGCCCGCACCCAAGCCCATTGGCGTCAAGCAATGGCGGAGCAAGTACCGAATCTGTTATTGACTTCGGTGGGCCGTTTGACCGATCAAAAAGTCTTACTGCTGCGCCATCAATTGCCCTCGGGTTTATCTGTGCTTGAAACCTTACTTAAAGCATTGAAGCAAACAAAACCGACGGCGCTGCTGATTTTACTCGGCAGTGGCGATGCATCGATTGCTAAGTCTTTTCAAGCGTTAGGGGCTAAATACGATAACCTATTATTTTTGCAGGGATACAACGAGGCGTTATCCGAAGCGCTGTATCAGCATGGCGATCTGTTTTTGATGCCAAGTTCCTTTGAGCCCTGTGGCATCAGTCAAATGTTGGCCATGCGCGCGGGACAGCCATGTTTAGTGCATAGTGTAGGCGGTTTAAAGGATACCGTTGAGGATGGCGTTAATGGTTTTGCTTTTAACGGCAATAGCTTAAATGAGCAGGCCGAAGCGTTTCTGCAAAGGTTGACGCAAGCCATTGCTTGTTTCGAGGGGAAAACATGGCCACAAGTGCGTGCTGCGGCCATGGCACAGCGTTTTGACTGGCATTCTATTGCAGAGCAATATCGTCAACAACTCTATTGCAAAATGTAATGTGGTAAGTCCAAAGTGTGATGCGGCAAAGGGAATTAACGCATGATTTCTAAGTGATTCTGCTACACTTGTGGGGGAATGTTAAAATGGTATCAAGCCCCCTCATTTTTGGAGTC
Organism: Shewanella sp. ISTPL2; assembly: GCF_013283205.1. Lineage (NCBI taxonomy): Bacteria > Pseudomonadati > Pseudomonadota > Gammaproteobacteria > Alteromonadales > Shewanellaceae > Shewanella > Shewanella sp. ISTPL2. Next base: position 2,712,882 of record NZ_JAAPAV010000001.1, read on the forward strand.
GCTCTCTGAGTTATGGATAAAGGTATTCTCTTTCCGTTAGTACAAAATGCGGCTTTATTGCTGGCGTTGGTCTTTTTGTACGACGTGATTCCTAAAAAGCATCAGCGGCAGTATTTTTTACTGTGGCGCATCATTATTGGGATGCTCATCGGTGGTATTGGTATCACTATTATGAGTACGCCTTGGGTATATTTGCCTGGCGTTTTCTTTGATACCCGTTCAGTTATTCTCTGTATTTCTGGTCTATTTTTCGGTGGTTTACCGACCTTAGTGGCTGTCGTGATGACGGCGCTGTATCGCATCAGTATCGGTGGCGCTGGTATATGGATTGGCGTCGGCGTGATAGTGTCATCCGGTTTAATCGGGGTGATCTGGCGTCAATATCGTAAGTCTCTGTTAGCCAATATTTCAGGTGGAGAAATTTTTCTCTTTGCCTATACCGTTCATATCGTGATGTTGTTGTGGTTCTTATTTCTACCCGATGGCATAGCAATGCCATTACTCGCCAAAGTGACCCTCCCAGTATTGACCATTTTCCCGATTGCGACTTGGCTATTGAGCCGCTTGTTATCGCGACGTTTTGAATTAGAGCGTGATGAACAAATTCGTCTGCAGGATGATTTTCTTTTTAGGAGCCAATTCAACGCGGGCAATATTGGTATTGCAATAACGGGGATAGATCAAAAGTGGATAAAGGTGAATCCACGGTTATGTCAAATGCTCAAGTATTCAGAAGCTGAATTGCTACGGATGACGTGGGCACAAATTACCCATCCCGATGATTTAGAAGCGGATGCCCTGAAATTTGAGCTTATGCTGCGGGGGGATATCGATAATTACGAGATGGATAAACGTTTTATCGTTAAAGACGGCAGCGTGGTTTACACCCATATGACAGTCGCCTGTAAGCGCGGTGGTAATAATGCCGTGTTGCTTGTTATTGCTGGATATTTAGATATCACCTCACAGGCCATTGCTGACCAAGAGGTGCTCGCTAGCCGTGAACAACTCGAACTGGTGTTGAGTAGTAGCGATCTTGGGGTGTGGGATTGGGATATTCGTAATGATCGTATCGAACGTAACGCCCGCAGCGCCGATATTCTTGGCTGCGATGTTGATATGCTCAACGCTAATAGTCGCCAATGGATGGATGCGATAGTCGCCGAAGACAGGCCTAAAGTGCTGCATTCGATTGAGGCCCATATTCGTGGCGAAACGGCGCAACATAAGATGGAGTACCGCTTAAATACCGTAAACCGTAAGGTGCGGTGGATCCTTGATACAGGTAAAGTCGTGAGCAGAGATGCAAACAACAATGCTCTGCGTATGTGTGGAACCTATACCGATATTACCGACGCAAAACTTATCGAAGAATCCTTAAAGTTGTCGGCACTGGTTTACGATAACAGCTCTGAAGCCATGAGTGTCCTCGATGAAAAGGGCGTGATTATTACCGTCAATGCCGCCTTTAGTGTGATGACGGGTTATCGCGAATTTGAAGTGCGGGACCAACATATTCGGCTGCTTTATTGTGACCTCAATGGCCGCGATTTTTACACCAAAATGAATAATGATATCCGCGAGAAAGGCCAATGGCAGGGGGAAATGTGGCAGCGGCGCAAAAATGGCGAAGAATATGTCATCTGGTTAACCATCAATACCATTAATGACAAAGAAGGCCATCCCTATCGACGTGTTGCCCTGTTCTCAGACATTACCGATAAGAAGCAAAATGAGCATCTGATTTGGAAACAAGCCAACTACGATACGCTGACGGGGTTGCCCAATCGGCGCATGTTGTTGGAGTATTTAAGCAGCGAAGTGAAAAATGCCGACCGCAATCGCAACCACTTTGCTTTATTGTTCTTGGACTTAGATTTCTTTAAAGAAGTGAATGACACCTTAGGCCATGCCATGGGCGATTTACTGCTGATAGAAACCGCGAGTCGTTTGAAATCCTGTGTGCGTGATGCCGACGTCGTGGCGCGTCTTGGCGGCGATGAATTTACTGTGGTGTTAAGTTCGATGGAAGACCATAAGGGGATTGAGCGCGTCGCCGAGAATATTTTGCGACGAATTGCCGAACCCTATGTGTTAGGGGAAGAAACCGCTTATATCAGCGTCAGTATTGGGATTACTTTATATCCCGATGATTCGACCAGTATTGAAGGGCTTCTCAAGCATGCGGATCAGGCTATGTATGCGGCGAAAGATCAAGGGCGTAATCGCTTCAACTATTTCACTCCATCGATGCAGGAATACGCCAAATACCGCATGCGCTTGATCCAAGACTTACGTCAAGCGGTCGTGAATAAAGAATTTGAACTGCATTATCAGCCGATTGTTGCCTTAGCAACGGGTGAAGTGACCAAGGCTGAAGCCTTGATCCGCTGGCATCATGCAGAGCGTGGTGCTGTGTCGCCTGCTGAGTTTATTCCTGTGGCGGAGGATACTGGCTTGATTGTTGAAATCGGCAATTGGGTGTTCGAGCAAGCCGCTCGCCAGAGTGCGGCGTGGCGTCATGAATTAGGGGTTGAAATCCAAATCAGCGTCAATAAATCCCCAATCCAATTTCGTGATGAAGGCACGCTGCTCAATGATTGGTTGAAGTTATTGCAAGATCTTAATATTACAGGCGCGGGCGTGTGCGTTGAAATTACCGAAGGCCTGTTATTGGATGCCAGTATGGGCGTGACCGAAAAACTACTGGCCTACCGCGATGCGGGTGTGCAAGTGTCGCTGGACGATTTTGGTACTGGCTATTCGTCACTTGCCTATTTGAAAAAGTTTGATATCGATTATCTTAAAATTGATCAATCTTTTACCCGCCATATTGATACCGATTCAAACGATCAAATTCTCTGTGAGGCGATTATCGTGATGGCCCACAAGTTGGGAATGAAGGTGATTGCCGAAGGTGTCGAAACCGATGCGCAGTGCCAAGTGTTGTTGGCTGCAGGCTGTGACTACGGCCAAGGTTACTTGTTCTCAAGACCTGTGCCTGCGGGTGAATTTAGCCGAAAATACTTACAGGATCCGCTTTTAGTCTCCCATGTCTGAGGAGATATTAACTTAGTGGCGATAATTGCCTATAAAAACGCCGCGGATTTTGCTAGACTCCGCGGCCCCGCGTTGGGGCATTGAGTATCACCTCGCATCAAAGTTTTACTACTTAGCTAAAGAGTCCCTATGAAATTTGAAACACTCGGTTTATCTTCTCCTATTTTGAATGCGATAACTGAGTGTGGCTATCAGCAACTCACTCAAGTGCAAGAGAAAGTGATCCCGCTTGCCTTTGAAGGCAAAGACATTATGGCCTGCGCCCAAACGGGTACAGGTAAGACGGCTTCCTTTGCTCTGCCTGTACTTGAAAAGTTGGCGGCCGAGTCTTTAACAAGCGACAGCAATGATAAACCGATTTTACGCGCGTTGGTGATGACGCCAACTCGCGAACTTGCGATTCAAGTCTGCGAAAATATCCAAAAATACAGCCAGTTCCTACCACTGAAAACCTTGGCTGTTTACGGCGGTGCTAACATGAATCCCCAGCGTAAAGGGGTAGAGCAGGGCGTTGATATTTTGGTGGCAACTCCTGGTCGTTTATTCGACATTATTGGCCAATTCCAGTTAGATTTGTCGAGCGTGACCACATTAGTGATCGACGAAGCCGACCGCATGTTAGACATGGGTTTTGTGCGCGACATTGAAAAAGTGAAACGCTTAATTGCGCCACAGCATCAAACCATGTTGTTTTCAGCCACATATAGCGATGCTGTCAAACAACTCGCCGAGAAAATGCTGAATGAACCTCAGTGGGTGAATGTTGCTGACACGACTACCGCATCCACAGTTGTGCAGGAAGTCTATCGCGTTGATAAACGTCGTAAAGCCGAGCTGTTGTCAGAGCTCGTTGGCCGTAATAATTGGCGCCAAGTGCTGGTGTTTGCCAGCACGAAAGAAAGCGCCGAGCATTTATTACAAGAATTAAAGCTGGATGGCATAGCCGCTGGTGTATTCCACGGCGATAAAACACAAGGCGCCCGTAATCGGGTGTTGGAAGAGTTTAAAGCCGGTAAATTGCGGGTGCTGGTGGCGACCGATGTGGCCGCTCGTGGTTTAGACATTCATGCCTTGCCTATGGTGATCAACCTTGAATTACCTTTCCTCGCCGAAGACTATATCCATCGTATTGGTCGTACTGGCCGAGCAGGATTAACGGGTCGCGCGATTTCGTTTGTTTCACCTTCTGACGATGAAATGCTCGCTGAAATTGAAGCCTTGATTGAGCAGAAACTGCCCGTGTCGGTACAACCGGGTTATGAAGAAGGCACGCCTTTGCCTGCCCGTTACCGTGATGCGCCCGCGGCACCGATTAAGCCGATTGGAAAGTGGAGCCATAAGGCGCCGCAGGATCGTACTATTGGTCAGTCTCGTCAGGGTAAGTACGCTAAAGGTAAAGCGCAGGATAGCAAAACCAGTGCCGATAAATCCTCTAGCCGTGCTAAGCCAGCTTCTGGCTCAGGTAAGCCGTTTAATGCAACTAAACCTAAGTCGAATTTGGTGAGCAATAAGTCAGGTTTTGGCTCTCGCACCAATAAGTCAAAATAGGCTAAGTCAAAATAAGTTAAGTCAAAATAAGCTAAGCACAACAATCAAGGCTAATAAGTGCAAAGTGCCTATTAGCTTAGCCGTCTAACGGTTACCTAGTTTGTTGATTTGACTGTTGAATAGTCAGTTGCATATTTTGCTACATAGCCTGTCGCTATTCTAAAAGCGCATCCTCACCGATGCGCTTTTTGTTGAGCTTCAAAGCCAATACTTCTACACTCGAGCGCCAAGCTTTTTATTCGAGCGAGTTTCCTTATGATTATCAAAGCGATTCCCACCAATATCATTACAGGTTTTTTAGGCGTAGGTAAAACCTCCCTGATTAAGCAATTGCTGGCGACTAAACCCGCGGATGAAATTTGGGCTGTGCTGGTCAATGAATTTGGTGAGGTCGGCATTGATGCGGGGTTACTGAACTCCTCCGATAACGGCATACAAATTCGTGAGGTTGCGGGTGGCTGTATGTGCTGCGCCGCAGGCGTGCCGACGCAAGTGGCAATCAATCAGTTGATTGCGAAAGCGAAACCTGACCGCTTATTGATTGAACCGACTGGGCTTGGGCATCCTAATGAAATCATTAAAGTACTGAGTGCGCCCCATTATCAGAATGTGATTTCACTGCGTAGTACCCTATGTTTGGTGGACGCGCGTAAGATCCACGATCCTCGCTATCGCGAACATGCAAATTTTATCCAACAGTTGCAAGTGGCCGATGTGATCATCGCAACTAAGTCTGACTTGTATGATGCTGAAAATACTAAGTTACTCTATGAATTGCAGACTTATTTAAGCCATATTGAACGTACTGATATTCCTGTAGTGAGCCACTCTAATCAACAGTCTTTACCTAGCGCTTTACTGGACTATCTTAACCAGCCAAGGCGCGTGTCACTCAATATAAATGGGCATGCTAGCGCGGGCCTAAAGCTGGGTAGTCTACCGACGACGGCCCCAAGCTTGTTTCGTGCTGGTGGTTCTCGCTTGAGTGAGTTGAGCCTCTTTGCCGAAGGTGCAATCGAAGCCGCACTTGATTTTGATGATCGCGGTATAGTGCGAAAGCAGAATCAAGGTGAAGGTTGTTTTAGCTGCGGCTGGGTGTTTGAACCGAGCCAAGAATTTGATTTTGATAAATTAATGGATTTTATTCAGCGGCAAGCTCAGTCATCCAACGTTGGGCAAGTGTTGCTTAGATTAAAGGCCGTGATGATCACTACTGATGGAATTGCGGGATTTAACTGGATTGACCATGAGTTTACTGTAGTTGAACTCGATGACACCTTAGATTCCAGACTAGAAATGATTACCATGGACGACGTCAATTGGGACGAGATTGAGCTGCAGTTGATTGCTTGTCTTAGCTAACAGAGTTCCCCATCACTCTTTATTACAGGTGTGAGCAAAGATAAGAGGGGCGGGTTTGGTGGGAACAGTTAGGTTGGATCAGTAAGGCAAGGTCACGCGGTATTTTTGGCCGAGTGTCGTGAGTGTGCCATTCTGGAGCATCTCCTCGAAGAAGCTGTCAAAACGAATTCTTAGCGGATCAAATTTAGCTTGTTTCGGAAAAGCCATAAAGCCGTCTCGCACATCTATTATCGGCATGATTGGCGTAATTGCTTTAGGGATTTTGATTTGGGCGAGCACTGCATTGGTATTGCGACTATTGGTGGCGAGTAAATCTAAATCACCCCGCGAAAGCCGTTCTATGCCACTTTTAATATCGACAAATTCATTGATATTTAATGATTTAGTTTGTTCAGTAAACCTTGTGCCATAACTCCAGCCCTGCATTTTTCCAATCCGTTGTGTTTTAATACTGGCATAGTCGCCATTCCACACTATTTCATTGTCTGCCCGAGCATAAAACACCATATCATCGCGGTAAAATGCCTTCGCCGCAAAAACCAAGTTGGCATTACGCTCTGGGGTATCGTAGGGACCAATAAGAATATCCGCTTGGCCACGTTCAACCATAGAGATAGCGCGGCGCCATGGGGTAATTTGATAGTGAATGTTCACACTTTGCTGCTGGGCGAAGCGATTCAAAATATCGACACCTAAGCCGGTATATTCGCCATTGGCTTGTAGTTCAAAAATTTGACTGAAACTCGAACCCACTGCGAGCAGGTCTTTGGCCTGTGCAGTCAAGCAAAGGCTGCTGAGCGCCAAAAGGACGACTTGTGCAAAGCCTTTGCTGAGTATCATGGCATTCCTTGTGTGGTTTGAATGCGGGAGGTTAGAACACAGTCTCTCGTAAAAGCGGCGATATTATTATGCAATTCACTAAGGTTAAGGTTAGCAAATTTTACCCAGATTTGATTGAACGTTAACATTTTAATGTTTTGAAATAAATGGAAGATAAATCGTAAGGGCATTAAGCCGTTGATCTTCAATCGATACATCATCCTATCTCTCAGCCTGCTTAGTTACGCCTAAAAGTTTCAATTTGTATCGTTTGTAAGTGAGAATGAGAAATGTATTTTAGCTATGCGTTTAAATCAATTAAGGCCGAATAAAGGGGATTGGGGTATGCTCTGCCATTCATTGATTTATACCCCAATGCTGGGCGGTTTATTTGAGCGGGATGTTATGAAGCTGCAGGAAATAGATAAAACCTTGTATCGTAAAAATATGAATTTATTCATTGTTATTCTAGTTGTTAGCTTAGTCGTGTTATCACTGATTTTTGGTACTGGACTCATTGCGCTGTTTGGGGTGACGCCAGTGCCAGGTGAGCCAACAGGTAATTTTCACTTGAATCTCTTAGGCGTGATTTTCAGTTTGAGTCTGTGTAGCGCCGTGATTTACAACTTAAAAGACCGACCTTTTTTCAGTGAAATTTATTATGTGTGGCAATTGAAGCAGCTCCATAATCGTATCTATCGCAAGTTGATAAAGATTAAAGCCGCTGCGGCGCAAAATGATGTGAATGCTTTGATTATATTGCTTTTTTATTACACCAGTTTAAGACAAGTGTATGTACTCGATGATAATACGCTGACCTTACCGGCACTGACTCAAGATCTTAATCGTCTAAATGCGCAAATCGAGAGCTTAGGCCTATTGCTTTCGCCCGAACAATTTACGCTCGAGTTGCTGACAAGATCTTTCTGATGCTGACAAGATAAGATGAGGATTGCTCCTCACCTTGCCATCATCTAGCCCTTATCTTGTCTTTGTCGTCCTTGCCCAGAATGAGGTCAGCGAGTTTCACTTATGCGGCTTGCTGGGCTCTTTGTAGTGTGAGTAACCACTTACCATAGATGTAAATTCCTACCGCTGAGATAGTCCCTATGGCGGCTATGATGTACCACGCCATGCCAATGTTATGGCTGTGGTACAGCAATTGAGTGAGATCGTGTGCGTTTTCACCTGTGTAACTCACCAAAGTAGTAAAGGCTTCACCTTGGGGAATGGCGCTGACCTCAGTGCTGTTCATGCCGCGCTCTAGCAATAAATCCCGCGAAAACAATTCCTTTGATGCATAAATCTCATAGAGTTTAGGGCCAAAGTAGCCTTCTAATCCCCAGCCGATCCCTTGGGGCAACATCACAAATCCTAAGTACATGGCTTTTTTGCCTTCGGGAGCAATATTACCCATAAACTCGTTTTTCTTCGGGCTAATCATCATTTCGCCAATGGAGAACATGGCAATCGCGAATACGATAAACCATGCCGCATGGAAAGCACCGATAAACACAAAAGCTAAAATACTCAGCAAACAACCAATAAACATAGCGGTAGTAATACGGTATTTAGCCGTCAGCGCCGCGACGATAAAACAGCAGGTCATAATCAGGCCCGCATTGAGGTTTAACATGCCTTCGGGCATCACCTTAGTGCCTTCGTTATTGAGGCCAAGCCAAAATTGCAGAATACCGTTACTGGTGCCTTCGCTGCCAAAGAGAGAGGTGACGATTACGCTGGTATCGACCCATTCGGAAATATGGATAGGCAGCACATCGAATAGGGCATTGAACAAGAACCAAAATCCTGAAAAAACGAGCATATAGTAGATCACAATCGGCTTTTTCAGCTCGCGCCAAGCATCACGCCACAGGGATTCTTGTTCGACTTCACCCGATTTTATTTGCTTATTGCGTTCCAGTCGCTCGGCTTTACCTGGCTCGGTATAGGTGAGTAAGAATAAGAAGTTGAGTGAAATAATCGCGGCGCAGGCGAAAAATACATTGTCCCACGACAATTGGCGCATATGCACGGCAACCAAGGGCCCGAGGAAACCGCCAATGTTTACAACTTGGTAAAAAATGCCCCAAGCCATTGAAGTGTTATTGCGATTAGTGGACAGCACTAAGGTGCCTTGAATGCCCGGTTTAAATATCCCTGTGCCTATGGCGAGGAGTAATGCACCGACAAGGAAGCCCCAAAAGCTGGGGAAGAATGCCATGACGAGATAGCCAAAGATTTTAATGATGGTGGAGCCGAAGATGGTTTCTTTGTAGCCCACTCGGTCAGACATGCCACCGGTGAATACGGGCACAAAGGTTTGCATGATTGCCCAGAGGGAAATAATAATGCCGTAGTCACTCAGGCTGATCCCAAGGCCGCCCGCAGACTCTGGCGCTTTAGCGTACAGTCCTGCACTGGCTTTAACACCGTAGTAGGCTATACGCTCGACTAACTCCATACCGCCAACTAACCAAAACACATAACCTAAGCTAGTAATGGAGGCCCACATGCCGAGCTGTTTGACTTCTCGCAGATCGTTGCCTGCATTTGGACTATTCTGACTCATGTCCTTCCCTTATTATTGTTATTGAATTTATTTCTATTTAACCCATTAATTATCAAAAACTTAAATTTATAAAGTTAATGATTTCATCTTGCTTAAATACGTTAATGGGCTTGCTTGAACGGATACTTTACCTAATTCGGCCTTAAACACCAAAAAAGTAGCAGAAAATGATGAATTAACCCACATCTGTTATTGAACTGTACTGAGTTTGTCATTTGGCTGAAATTGGACTGTTTCTTCTTAAGTCATTGTGATGATTAATCTTTATTGTTAATTATTCACAATGAACATGCTTTGAGTTCTCGCTATTTTTAGGTACAATCCATTGTCGCATTTTTGTTCACCCGATCATTTTTCTAGATAGATACGACTCTAGCCCCCCTTTTTGTGAGAAACGCTAATGACAGCAACAACATCTAATCATGCTCCTGCGGATATGAGCTTGCTCGAGGAGCCGATTGCGAAGCTTTTTTGGCGCTATACCATACCCACCATAGCCTCTATGTTGGTGACGGGCGTATATGTGACAATTGATGGCATCTTTGTTGGCCACTATTTAGGTGAAACAGGGTTGGCGGGGATGATGTTAGCTTACCCTGTTGGCGCGATTTTATACGCTATTGGCGCCATGATAGGTATGGGTAGCGCGGCATTAGTGTCAATCAATCTTGGCCAAGGTAATGTAGTCAAGGCCCGTAAACTACTGGGTAATGCCTTTACGTTATGTTTATTAACGGGATGCTTTTTTGCCCTTGTTGGTGGGATATTTTCGCGAGATATTTTGGTTGCTCTCGGGGCGCAAGGGGAGATGCTCGAAAACGCTAATGAATACTTATTCTGGTATTTTGCACTGTGTCATTTTCCCATAATTTCAATGACCTTCACCACACTGCTGCGTAATGATGGCAGGCCATCCATGGTGACTTGGGTGCTGATTTTGGGGGGTGTATTAAACACTTTCTTAGACTGGCTGTTTATTGTGGTTTTCCCCTTTGGTTTAGCAGGTGCAGCGATTGCGACTATGTTGTCGCAGGCGGTAACGGGGCTTTTGTGTTTGCAGCATTTTTTCAGTCCGCGCACTCAGCTTAAAATCACTTTTGAGCAGATGAAGCTCAAGCTCGATAATTGCCTTAATATAGCCCGCGTTGGTTTCCCCAGCTTTTTGATGAATCTGTATTTGTCGATAGTGTTAACCCTGCATAATACGGCTTTTTTGTGGGTTGGCGGTCCATTACATGTTGCGGCCTATGGTGTGGTGAGTTACACAGAAGCGTTTTTCTATCTGATTTTTGAGGGCATTGCGCTTGGTACTCAACCTATTTATAGCTTCAACGCGGGAGCTGGGCGTTTCGATAGGGTTAAACAAGCGCGCAATATTGCCTTTGGTATGACGTTACTTACCGCAGCTTTAGGTTTAGCGCTGATTTATTCTCGCCCTGAATGGTTAGTGTATTTGTTTGCCGGTGATAATCCGAATTTAACACCAGTGGCGATTGAAGGTATGCGCTGGTATTTTTGGGGCTTGCCTATGGAAGGCTTAATCTTAGTCGGTGCGAGTTTCTTCCAAGCGATTAACTGTTCGAAACAAGCTTCTATGCTGACGGGCGCTAAGCTTATTCTTATCGCTGCGATCATCTACTGCTTTGCATGGGCGTTCGGCGTGATTGGTGTGTGGGTGTCGCTCGCGACCTGTAGCACTATCTTGACGATATGGATGTTTTACGCCATGAAGCGAGTCGAGGCTCGTCTGCATTAATCCTTGCTTTGGGTTGTATTGGTTTCGCCTGATATATTGACAAGACAAGGGGCGAGGCAAGTAACCTGTAGCTGTGGCATAAGTGTTTAGTTTTACGTAAATTTTACAATTGGGGCGATTAATGGCCCCGATTGTAATTGCCTGCATATCTTTCGTCGTTAAACATGACTTAGGGCTAGCGTGGGATGATGGCCTCTGGTACATTTCGCTGGTTTAATCTGCAATCAAAAATGACTTATCCAAGTGTGCTGTTGAGCCGAGGCTATAGCCCTCAATTAACAGACTGAGTTCGCTTAGGCTTTTGGGTCGATTGATTGTTGATATGACTGGGTATTGAGCCGAATGACTCGCTCGTTGATTTTAGTAATTTATGTTTTATGAGGCCCTTATGCGCACCACTGCAGTCATTTCTATGCTGTTGCTTGGCGTGTTAACGACAGTTAATGCCAGTGCCAAAGAGAATGAGTTAGTGTTTGCCAGCGACTTCGAAGGCAATCGTTTATCTCAACCTTGGTCGTGGATCATGGGTTGTCAATTTGAAGGCGCTGAACCTCACACAGGTGAAAGTGCGCTGCTTTGCGTCGAAGGCAATAGCAGTATCGTCAGTAAGTATCCTATTTCTGAAGCGGGTCTATTAGAGTTTTGGGTCAAAACCCAGAATACTCAAACCCAATATCGAATCAATGTATTGACCTCTCCGGTATTAAAGCTCGATGCCCAGTGGCAGCATGTTGCTTTAATCGATATCACCCCTGGGGCTAACGAATATTTAGCACACCGAGTGTCTATTGATGATCCGAGTCGCCAATATATCCGTCTTGATATTGAGGCCATTAATGGCCCTATCAGTTTGGACGATTTGAGCTTAGGTAAAATTCGCCTTGATATGGCCCTGCAAAAAAATGAGCAGAAAATTATCGGCGGGATTTTAGATAAGCTGAAAGCTGACAAGAATTACGAAGTGCAGTCTGAGTCATTTCGTACTTTAGGTAAAAATTATGCCGCCCAGCTAGAGAGCCAAAGACAATACCTCGAGTACTCGAATGCTATTTATTCAAGTATCACCTTTGTGTTGGCGACGTCTGAACGCAATAAAATGTCTAACCCTATGGGATATAACACCTTTAGGTCGGTTTTAACTGACGCTAAACGTGTGGCATCACCTCTCCAACAGGCGCGTTTAGGCTCTATGGTTAAACCCTTTGGTGACTTGGCTACTGCCACCTTAAACGTGGTTAGTGCCGGTGCGTATTCCGCCTTTGCCGAACCCTTTAAGTCATTCTTAGCTGCGACTTTTGATCGCTCTAATTATGACAACAGTGACTTAAGCCGTAGTGATAAAAAGTTTGCTGAAGAAAATGGCCTGAAAATTTATCAGCAGGCCGAACGGTTTATGTCTGAAATCGAAAAAGAACTGCAACAAGTCACTGCACTTGACAATGATTTAGTCAGTATGCAGAAGAACTTAGATAATTTCCGTAAGGATCTCGACAAACATCTGCGCAGTTACTTACAGCATGCCAGTATTGCCCGCACACCTGAAAATTACAGCCGAGTGATGAGTAAAGACGAGCAGGCACGCGCGCTGGTGATTGCCGAGGCGAGTGCCAATATCAGTGCTAAAGCTGAGGCGCTATTGGCTTCGAACAGCAATGCAGAGTTAGTGCAGTACATGATTAAAACCACTGAGAAGATTGATGAATTTCAAGAGTTCAAGGAACGTTTTAATCAGATCACTTCGGCCATGCTGACCTTCTACGACAAATTTGAGCGCTCAATTGCCGCCGAGCAAAACCCCTTTACTGATCCTAGCGATCGCGCCGTGTGGGAGCAGCACGCCAAAAGCGCCCGTAACTACATTCGCCAGTCGAAGGAAGCGTTCACTAAAGCCTTTATGTAAAGGATTGTTGTAAGTAAGTGGTAGTAACGGCCTAAAATTATGGCGATTTTTCTATTTTAGGTTTGGAGTTATCAAGGATAAAACAGGTAGTCAGAATCATTTCTGTTAGTGGGCAAGGATGATGAGTAAACCCTATACAACAACTCGGTTTGACACAGATACCGCCACAATGGCGATATTTGATCCCGCGGCATTAACTCATCGCTGTGAAGATACGGCTGATTGGTGGTCTGTGCCGAGTGACGAAATTTTGGAAATCAATCAAGGTCATGTGCTATTCGTAGGACTTGGCGCCGATGGCTGTTATGAGGTTGAAATTTTCCGTAAGCTAGGTGAGGCTGGGCTCAATTCGAATTATCTCTCTGCAAACTTAACAATATTGTCAGGGTGCCTGTATATTGGCGCCGCCGAGCAAGTTCCAGCAGGAGATCTTGGGCCTGAAACAACCTATGGCGGCGCTTTAATTTATGCTGTGCGAGGGAATATTGAGGTGAGGGTGTATCGGCTTACACCCCATAAACTGGTGGTTGAATATGAGTCAACCTCAGAAGATGTACTAAACGAGTTTACGTCTAGCCCATTACTTTAAGCGGCTTACTTTATTCGCTACCATTTTTAATCCCTATATGGGCTGTTAAACACCAAAGGTAACTTGTTAATCATCAGGGGTAAAAAAGCAATTTAACATTATGAGTTCTATGATGAATAATACTAAATGGCGCGAATGTATGACGCTGTTAGCTTCTCGTCCTGTGTATTTGCAACTACAGTTGGTCGGTGAAGAGGACTTTCCTCTCGATTATGAAGCTTCAAATCAAGTGTTATCCGAGATCATGGCTACTGATTGTCTTTTTGTGCAAAGGTGTATTCGCTATAAATCCATTAACGCGATTAGAATTGCGAAAACCGTTTTTCCCGCCGGTTTGGCGGATGACAATGTATTTCTGCTTGCTGAATTAAAAATCAGATTACAGCAACTCGGCCAGTTACCACTAATTGAAGACGATCAGTTTATTGTTATTCATGGCTATCATGACCTCATGGTTTGTTGAATCCAGAGCATCTACACTGGCTTACAACACACACCATATCTTAAGTTCGCTCTGCGATGGAGTTCATAGACTTCACAACCTAACAATGGCTCAGTTCTATTAAGAACTGCGCCAAAACGTTCAAAGTAGTCCTCATTAACTTGTTTTGCACTGATAAGTGGTACTTCAATACTGACATCTACACGACCTTTACGTATCAACGCTGGGTCAAGATTATCAGGATGATTTGTGGTCATTATTACAAGGCAGTCATCAAGAGGAATGATTCCGTCTAACGCGTTTAGAACGCCACCTAAAGTGAGTGGTGGGTTATCTGCATTACTTTCAGCAGTACGTGATACCGTAGCCTTTACACAGTCACAGTCCTCTATTAACAACATAGCTCCGGGCGGTACCTTTCTAATCGCCTTATGAATAGTGGCATCATTTACAGTCGATAGATTCAATATGTATAGATCGCGATGATACTCAACAGCTAAGGCTCTCGCTATACCCGTCTTACCTGTACCCGTTTTGCCATGTAACAGTATGGTTAGCTTACTTACAACCGATTTTCCCCTACTTGCGAAGTTATCAACTTCCCTCATCAACTCCTGCTTAAACCCTTCATCTAGCACTAATTCACTAAAACCCGATGATTTCAATGTGCCGTAGCGACACCATTCGGTTTCTTCGAAAATATTCACTTTCGGCTCGGTAGAGATGTCTCCACGAGTATGTTCTAAAAAACTATATAGTTTATCTTTTGCCCACCATGGTGCACTTACAGTAATAGTATCGTATGCCATCGTACTATCGACCTTAGATCGGGTAGCCAACATGAAACAACCACCGTATTTAAACAGGTGCATACCGTAGCCGATAGACTTAACACTGACACGCCCGTCGTAACTCACACTATAGTCATAGTACACAGCCTCAGAGATAGAGCGTGAAAAAAACGGAATAGTAGTATTACTGATCAAAAAGGACAGTTTATTGAATACCTCTGTGCGCGCCTGATGACTATCGTCTATAGTGAGCCGCACAAACAGCAGACTACTGAGCCAACTTAACAGCTTCGCGGGGACATCTTTTAGCATATAGCCTACGAGTCCAATTAACGTAAATGTTAATACTCCAACAATGACAGCCGTCAACAAAGGATCACCATTGGTGAGCGCCTTTATTTGTAGTAATACCTCGTTCATTTACTCACCTTTACTATAAATGCCTCATGGACATAGTCGAGAATACTATCAACCGAGTCGAGGATACTATCAAGGTATCCTCAGTATGTGCGCTATCGCACGCGGTTAAAGCGACTTGATAAAGATCCCCAGCTTATTACTAACGATTACCTTAGGTCGTAGCAATATCACACTGTAAATCAATGTCTTAATATTTAATTGATATTTAAGCTTTCACTAACGTACGCAGATAAATATCAGAGATGGCGCCGTTCATCAAAGAGCTGGATGGGGCGGCCCTGCATCCACGGATTGACTTGAACAACATCCGCGTTTAACTGCCAGTTCGCCATCTGATAGGCAGGACGCCTGAATGTCGTGCAATGCAGGGATGCATGAGAACGACCATGGCTCTCGTTCATAAGCTTAAAGCCCTCGGTTTCTATTCACAGAGTCGGCGAGTGAATGCCATGGCAAGCCTGTAAACTGCTTGTCAATAAACGTTAATTGGTAAGCAGTGTTAGTGGTTTATCAGCCTACAAATCAAATATCATTCAGCGAAGTCTCAATAAGAAAGCCGCTAATGAAGGCGGCTTTTGTGTTTCGATTATTCCATAACCTTTGAATTTTCTTGGTTACATTAAATCTCGAGGCATTATAGCAAATACACGTTCAAGCTGCAGGCGCCGTGGGCGCCGACGACGAGGGCTTGTTCGATATCGGCGGTTTTTGATGGACCTGCGATAAACACCCCGAACTCACCTGAGGCTAACGTGATTTCTTTAGCTGCCTGATGTAGGGTCGGCACAATCTTATTCGTTGGCAGGGCTAAGATCAGGTTTTCACAGATAAAAGGTGTCACTCTGTGGCCTAGATTCTTATTGTTAACCCAAATGGCACCGTTTTCGGCAACGCCAATGTCACCTGGGATCACTGCATAATCTATGTTTTTGAGCTCGTGGGCTGTGGGTGGCATTTCACGGTTTGCCGTGACACCCTCTACAAGGGAGATGACCTGTAACCCTTGGGCGATAAGTTCATCGACTTTGGCTTGCAGGGCTTTGATGCCACCTTCTTTATGCAGCGTACCCGCGACAGTATTGAGGTTGGTCTCGAACTGGCCGACGAGATTTTCGACTCTTGGCGTCACATCTATGCTTGGCATAGGATGATTTGTTAAGGCCGACAGTTTGAGCGCATTGAGAATTTCAAGTTTACTAGACATCTTATAGGCTCCTGTGTTTCTTAAACCAAGCTTCGAAGCTGGAGTTCGGGGCAACGGGCAGTTCACGGTATTTACCCCATGCACCGCTAAAGGGTTTTAACAGACTACCCGGTAGAATGCGCAGCGCAGTTCTCGCCATACTCATAGAGCAGTTCAGCATGGTTTCGCTTGCCATAAATTTACCCACTAATGGCATGTAACTGTTTTTGCCATAGGGGAGTTTTCCGGCTTCAGCCTTAAGGCGTCTGTGGTGGAAAATAATCTTATCGAGCGGCACCTTAGTTGGGCAGATATAGGTACAGCTGCCACACAAGGTACAGGCCCAGGCAATCGAGTTAGTGTCATCAATCTTAGCGCCCACTGCGATACCAATTGGGCCAGGGATGGTGTAGTTGTAGCTGTAACCGCCGGAGCGACGATACACAGGACAGGTATTGAGGCAACCACCACAACGAATACACTTCAATGATTCTGCGAGGATTTTATCCTTGAGCATCTCAGTGCGGCCATTGTCGACGATAATAATGTGCATCTCACCTTCGGGCTGTGGGCCACGGTAAAAGGCGCTATAAGTCGTGACAGGTTGGCCTGTGGCGTTGCGTGCCAGTGTGCGTAGCAAGACGGCTGCGCTATCGATATCGGGCACCACTTTGTCGATGCCCATTGAATGCAACTGCAACTTAGGCAGGTTAGCACCCATGTCGGCGTTGCCTTCGTTCGTGCAGACCACCACGGCGCCTTTATCGGCAATCGCCATGTTCACGCCTGTCATCGCGGCATCGGCGCTAAGGAACTGTTCACGCAGGTGGGCACGGGCGGCGCGGGTTAAATACAAGGGATCGGCTGCCCCTGCTTTAGTGCCGAGTTTCTCATGGAAGAGTTCGCCGACTTCTTCCTTTTTCATATGGATAGCAGGCACGACTATGTGTGATGGTGGCATTTTGGCGAGCTGAATAATCCGCTCACCTAAATCGGTGTCTATGACCTCAATGCCACGTTGTTCTAAGTACGGATTGAGGTGACATTCCTCGGTCAGCATAGACTTAGACTTCACCAACTTTTTGACTTTATGGCGGGATAAAATGTCATGCACGATACGATTATGCTCTGCGCCATCTTTCGCCCAATGGACTTGTATGCCGTTGGCGATACAGTTTTGTTCAAAGGTTTCAAGATATTGAGCAAGATGGGTTAGCGTGTGGAGCTTAATTTCTGAGCCAAGCTGACGCAGTTGTTCCCATTCTGGGATGCTACCCGCGGCGCGGTCGCGTTTTTCTCTGAGCATCCATAGCGCTTTTGAATGCCAGTCGACACGGGTTTCGTCGCGGCAAAAAATATCGGCTTTATGGGCATGGACTTGGGAGCCATTAGCTCCGTGATTATGATTGTAAGCCATGGTGAGTCTCCTAGATCGCGGCGTTTAGCACTTGCGCTATGTGGCGAATTTCAATCGGCAATTGCTGTCTGCGGATCATGCCATCGAGGTGCAACAGGCATGAGGGATCAAAACCCACCACATACTCAGCACCCGTTGCGGCGTGGGCTTGGGCCTTGTCTTTGCCCATTTTGGCTGACACTGCGCCTTCATCGACGGCGAAGGTGCCACCAAAGCCGCAGCATTCGTCACGGCGGTCTGGATACACTATGTCTATGCCTGCAATATTGGCCAATACAGCTTCGACTTTGTTGAATCTTGGCCCCATTTGCTCACTTGGGGTGGCAAGGCTTAACATGCGAATGCCATGGCAACTTAGTTGCAGGCTTACCTTGTGCGCGAAGGGCTTGGTAAAGGCGGGGATCGGCGCGATATCGTGTAAAAACTCTGTGAGTTCATAGAGTTTGTTGATCACAGCTTGTGCTTCTGGGCTGCTATCAAACTCGTGGAAGTTTTCTTTGGCGGCCACTAAACAAGAGGCGGCAGGGCAAACAATAGCGTCGCATTCCACTCCTTTAAAGGCGTTGAGCAATTTAAGGGTGGTACTGCGTGCTGCATCGAAGCAACCCGAGTTTGTCATCGGCTGGCCACAGCATGTTTGACCCGCGGGTAGAATCACTTGGTGCCCGAGTTTCTCTAATAATTCCAAGGTGGCAATCGCGACCTCTGGCATCATTTGATTGACTAGACACGGGATGAAAAGGGCGATTTTCATTGTGTTTTCTCTTTCTTGTTAGTGAACGACATTGCCTTGCAGTGTGACCCAATATCCACACTAATGCTAAGGTAGTTGATCAAATATAGGCCTATCTTAGCGGAATAAGTAGCCCTAATTTAGTAAATGAGCTTGTAGATTTTTTCAAAAATGAGAATATTTTAACTTTATGATTACATTGATTTTAAAATGTATTTATTCAGGTTTGAAATTCTCAAAAAATACTTAATGACAAATAAATGAGAATAGTTCGCTTATATAAACAAACGGGGCTAAAAATAGCCCCGTTGTTTACTACTGACATACCAGATTAGCGGCTGCACTCTTCGAGCAGATAAGCTAAGTGGCGGTAGGAAATGCCGCTGTGTTGGGTCAAACCGACTTCGCACATACGGTTGGCGTAATAGCCTTCCTTAATCTCGACAGGAATGAGCTTTTTGATATTACGCAGTGCGCTGGCGTTGATTTCAGGCTTATACAAGCCTTTTTCACCCGCGTAACCGCAGCAGTCAATTCCTGCAGGTTTGAGCACTTGTGCAGAGCAGGCATCAGCGATTGCTTGCATCTTAGGTTCAAGTTTCATCTTGCGTGCGCTACAACCTAAGTGCAGTGCCACATTGACTTTTTTGCTGATGTTGAGCTTAGTCAGTAGCTTGTCATGCATAAACTCAACTAAGTCGATAATTTGTACTTTTGGATTACCTGACAAAGTGCGGTAAGTGCAAGACAGGGCATCGACGATCACTGGCAGCTTGCCACCATTGGTCATCTTGCTCACTGCATCGATAAGTTCTTGGCGTTTGGCATCGGCGTTTTTAAAGTCGCCCTTAGATTCCCACATCTGGCCGCAACATAAATCGCGGGTTTTTTCTGGCGTGATGACGTTATAGCCAGCACGTTCCAGCAGCGTGACAACCACCTCTGGCAAAGTGCGGTTATCGGGATCTTTTGGCGTCGGACCAAAGGTTCTACCGCCACAGGCTGGGAAGTAAACCACTGTTTCTTGGCCAACTTTAGCGGGGGATGGTTTTGGCAATTTGCCGCCTTTCGGGAAATCGGGGTTCCAATAAGGCACTTCTTTTGAAATCAAACGGCCGGTTTTCATTAGGGCACTGGTAATGTTGTCGCCAGTGATCTTGTGGATCACGCCAAGCATGTCAAAACCTGAACTGATAACCTGGTTAACTGCGCCAAAGTGTTTGGCTTGGAAATCTAAGACTTTTTGTTCAGTAGTGCTGATGTACGGCGTGCGCAGTTTACGCACCAGTTGGCCCATGCTGTTATCCACTGGACAAGCAATAGTGCAAAGCTGGCAGGCGGCACAGGTATCAACTACATCGTATTTAGCGGCGGCGCGCATTTCTGCTGCGGCGGCTTTATCACCGGATTGTTCTAAACGTTCGATTTCACGCAGAGTCGCAATACGCTGACGAGGTGAGAAGTTGAGTGCTGATGTTGGACAGGTTTTTTCACAGAAACCACATTCGATACATTTATCAACAAAATCATCGACCACAGGGCAGGGCTTGATGTTTTTAACGTGGACATTGCTATCGTCGTTAAGAATAACGCCTGGGTTTAGAATACCCTGTGGATCAAATACTTGTTTGATGCTCTTCATCAAAGTGTAAGCATCTTGTCCCCATTCTTTTTCGACGAACGGCGCGACAGCACGGCCAGTACCATGCTCGGCTTTCATTGAACCGTCGTACTTATTAATCACCATGTCGGCAATATCATCCATAAAGGCATGGAAACGATTGATATCAGCTTGAGTCGAGAAGGTGGGGGTAATGATAAAGTGGAAGTTCCCCGCAAGAGCATGGCCATAAATACAGCCTTCAGGGTAACCATGTTTATGGAAAAGCTCAGTGATATCGTGCGCCGCAGCAGCAAGGTGCTCTAGTTCAAAGGCCACGTCTTCGATGATAACTGAGGTTCCCTTTGGACGCTCACCACCTACAATCGGGAACAAGCCTTTGCGCATTGCCCAGTATTTGTCATAAACCGCTGGATTAGTACTAAATTCCATTGGGCGGATAAAGTCAAAGCCGGCGAGTTTCGCGGTGACATCTTGAGTATAATTTTCTAAGGTTTTGTCGTCATCAGCACGGGATTCTATCAGTAGAATAGCGGATAGGGCCGGTAATTCTGATAACCAATCTGGCATGCCAGGCTTGCCCGTTACTGCTTTGATTGATGGCCAATCAAGGAGTTCAGCAGCAGAAACGCTTTCACCGTTTATCAGTGGTATGGCTCGTGCGGCATCTTCCATATTATGGAATACGGCCATAGCTGAGGCTTTAAATTTAGCTTCATTCACTGTGTGATAAGTGACTTCATTAATAAAGGCTAAGGTGCCTTCCATCCCCACCATTAAGTGGTTGATGATGTCAAATGGGTCGGTAAAATCGAGTAACGAATTGATGCCGTAGCCGGTGGTATTTTTAATGGAATACTTTTTACGAATTCTGTCCGCTAACACTGTGTTATGGCGAGTCATGTGCGACAGTTCTGTCAGCGCATCCAGTATTTTTCCATGGGATTTAACAAAGGCAGCTTTCGATTTTTCACAGCCAGTATCGAGTTCAGTACCATCTGCAAAAAGAAGTTTCGCGGAAGCGATAGTTTGGTAACTGTTTTGCGCAGTACCACAGCACATTCCCGAAGCATTGTTTGCCACAATACCACCAATTTTGGCGGAGCCTATGGTGGCGGGATCGGGACCAATTTTGCGGTTAAGCGGCGCGAGTACGGCGTTAGCGTCGGAACCAATGACAGCCGCACCTAAGGTGATCTGTTTGGCATCGCTACTGACTTCAATCTTTCTAAAACCATCATGGCCAAGGATCAACAAAATACCTTCACCGATAGCTTGGCCAGATAAACTGGTTCCAGCGGCCCTAAACGTGACGGGTGCATCATGCTTACGGGCAACGGCTAATGTGAGCTTTACCTGTTCTAGGGTTTCTGCATGGACAACCACTTCTGGGACTATCCTGAAGTAGCTTGCATCGGTGGACCAGGCAAAACGGCGAACGGGATCATCCGTCACGGGATGATCACCTAATTGCGTTCTTAGATCATCGATGACCAGTTTATAGTTAATCGACATAGCATCACTCTCTTTATTAATAGATTAAAGCCGAAGTCACTGGGAGTGACTTCGGGCATTCAATAAAATAAAACGGCTTAGAATCCACCCCACAGGGTAGCTATTGTGCCCGCCAGTAAGGCATAACCAATGGCAACAGGCATTGTTTTACGGATAATTTCTGACTCTCTACCTGCCATACCCACTACCGTTGCAGCGGCAACCACGTTCATTACGCACATCATGTTACCGGCGTTTGCACCGATACCTTGTAGTGCCAATACCAGTGTGTGGTTCATGCCAATATTGTCGGCAACGCTGTATTGTAGGCTGGAGAACATCATGTTTGAGAAGGTGGCTGAACCGGATAAGAAGGCACCAAAAATCCCCACGATAGGCGCCATCCAAGCCCACACTGCGCCCATGGAACCTGCCAACATATCCGCTAAAGCGACAGGCATTGAGGCAAGACCTGCACCATTCGCGCCTGAGTTTAAGAAGATTTTCACCATAGGCACTGATGCGCCTAATGAAATAATGGTTGGCAACATGGACTTACATGAAACACCGACCGTTTGCTGAATCGCAGGGCTTTTCATTTTGAACAGGAAGAAACCTAGAATACACACGGCAACAAAGAAGGCACCTGGTGCATATAAGGTTGCGAAGCTGGCTTTAAGCTCAGTGCCCATTAGGCCTGTCCAGCTGATGTTAAAGCTTGATAACCATGCTTTTAACGGTGCCACTGTACGCGACAGTACCAAAAGCGCAGCCATGATGATGTAAGGTGTCCAAGCGGCAATTTGGGAAAACTTAGCCGTTGTTTCGACTTTTCCGCTTTCTTGACTGTCATTCTCTGCGAAATCATTCCATGGTGTTTTAGGCAGTAAGTAGCCTTTACGCGCAACCGGGATCACTAAGGCCATACCGATCAATGAACCGATAACCGAAGGGAATTCTGGGCCTGCAAGGTAGTTGATGATCCATGCGGGGACGGTAAAGGCAAGACCTGAGAAAATCGCAAATTTCCAAATTGCTAAGCCTTCCTTAAAGGATTTATTGCGACCAAAGAATCCAGTTAGCATGGTCACCATTACGAGAGGAATTAATGAACCTGTGATTAAGTCGATAGTGATCATATGCATGACGATATATCGAGCATAACCAGCATAGTTACCCCCATGGGCAGCAAATTGCTCCGCCGCCATGCTCACGCCACCTTGGATCAGACCCTGTTCCATCCCAAAAAGTACGGGTAGACCAATCGCACCGAAGGATACACAGGCCGAGTCAGCAATCAAAGCCACGACAGCTGCGGCAACGGGTGGTACACCAAGCAATACCAGTAGTGGTGCGCCAATGGCTGCGGGAGTACCAAAACCAGCACTACCTTCAATAAAGGCACCGAATAACCAACAGATGATAATGACTTGTACACGGGCATCGGCACTGATGTTAGTAAACCCTGCACGGATAGTGTCCATGGCACCTGAGTATTTCAGGGTATTGAGTAGGAATACGGCGCCAAAAATGATGGTTAATGGTGTGATGGCTGAGAGCAGTCCTTCGAGGACCGATGCCGCCAGTAATGTGGTATCCATTTGCCAAATAAACACGGCGGCGAGCGCTGTGATTATCATGGAGATAGGCATAGCCTTAGATGCAGGCATTCTGAGTAACACTAGAAATAGCATTACACTGAGCACTGGCGTCAAGCTAGCGAGGAGTTGAAGTATTGTCATGCTTGCCTCTTCATAAAGTGGTCTGTCTTATTATTGATATTAGGATTTTTCATCTGCCTTCATGTCGACTTCCCAGACCAATAAATCAGCAGTTAATACTGCAAGTACTTACGGTCTCGACATTCTGTGTTGTGTACTAGACGCTATTGTGAGCTTGACTAATATGATCTAGATCATCTTGGCTGTTATATGAAATGCTAATTTACAGTGCTGCGGGGTGCTTCTCTCGGGGGATTTTCTTATATGTGACAATGATCACTTAGACTGTTGGGTGTATATCTACTTTGGTTATATTAAATTAAATTTGTTGTTTTTCTGGTTATTAAAAGTAGAGCTATCACTCATATTCATCGTCATTATTGCAATTAACTGATCCATTTATTTCATTAATAGTCTGTTATTGGTTTTTTCAGTCATTTTTAAGGTGTGATTAAGGTCGCATAGATTGTTGTGGCTGGATTACCTCATTTACTTCTATTTTCATCAAGCTATTGTAATGTTTGCCTAATATGTCCATTTTGGAATGTTTTTTTATAGTGATCTAGAGCACCTTTTAAAATGGTGGGATTTTATTGTGATGGATATCACTTAATGAATTTTACTTTAATATGAAATTTTATAACCATTGTTTAATTTAATTTCAGTTTATTTGAGCGAACAGCCAGCCAAAATATTCAAGTATATTGAGAGAACAACAGAAAAGTTGAAATAAATAGTGACCACTTCTAATGGGTTAAGAGGGGAAATTGAGAGAATAGGGTGAAATTGAAGCAGAAATTTTAAGTAACAAAACTAAAAAATACTGTTTGAACTTTTATCAAACTGGTTAGTGTCATTAATGCTTAAACGTCATTAATGCGAATATCAGCCGTTTGTGAGAGGTGCTAAAAAGTTCACCAAAGACTGTGCAGGGGAAAAGATAAGGCTTTAATGGCAACCTTTTAGGTTAAATTTACAAAATAAAAAAGAGACGTGATATGTCTCTTTTGTTGGTGATTTAGCCCAAAGATACAGACTTAAAACAACTTGCTGCCCCAGCCTAATTTGGTCCGCAGCACGTGGAAATAGTTGTGTCCTTTAGGATGAATAAGCCGTAAACGTTCAGAGCTGCGGCGCACTATGATTTCATCGCCGGGTAACACGGCTAAATGCACGTGGCCATCACAGCTGACTTCGAGGTTTTCGCCATTTTCAGGTGACACAACCATTTTTATGGTGCTGCACGCATCGACAACAATCGGGCGACACGACAGAGTGTGCGGGAACATAGGTACTAAGATTAGGGCCTGTAAATTAGGCGTCAGAATAGCGCCGCCAGCGGAGAGGGCGTAGGCCGTTGAACCGGTAGGCGTTGACACTATCATGCCGTCGGCACGTTGGCTGTACATGAACTGATCGTCAATATAGACCTCAAACTCAATCATGTGGGCAATTTTACCCGGATGGAGTACGGCTTCGTTGACGGCGGTGTTGCTCGCCTTGAGCATACCGTGGCGATAGACTTCGGCTTCGAGTAAGAATCTATGCTCGGTATCGAACTCTCCATCGAGTACCTTGGCGAGCGCCTCTTCGAAGGCATCGGGCGGCAGATCGGTTAAAAAGCCTAAATTGCCGCGGTTAACCCCAATCACGCCTAAATCGAAGCGGGCTAATACCCTTGCCGCGCCGAGCATGTTACCGTCACCACCGACGACTATGGCTAAGTCGCAACGCGCGCCAATTTCTAGTAAATCGACCGCTATGATATTGGGTCCTAATTCGGTAGCAACACGCTCTTCCACTAAGACTTCAAAGCCCTGCATTGTCAGCCAATAATGCAGACGCTTTAAGGTTTGGTTGGTCCCTTGGTGGTGAGGTTTGCCGATAAGGCCGATAGTATGAAACTTTGTGGTCATATTTATGCTAGATCTGGCCTTAGGCCTTGAAACGTCAAAATTGATCCCCATAATATGCCCAGAGTATTTCAGAAACAAAGCATTTTTAGCTGGAGTGAAAATGAGCAACGAATCGATTAAAGCAGAACAGGATCTGATCCAAGAGGGTGTAGAGTCTGAAGTATCTACCGCAGAAGCAAGTCTGATCGATGAGCTTACCCAGGCCAATTTCCGTATTGAAGAGCTGGAACAGTTACTCGCTGAAGCTTTGGCGAAAGTTGAAGAGCAGAAGGATTCAGTCATCCGCGCCGCAGCCGAGGTCGATAACATTCGTCGTCGTGCCGCAATGGATGTGGAAAAGGCGAACAAGTTTGCCTTGGAAAAGTTCGCCAATGAGCTTTTGCCTGTGCTTGATAACATGGAGCGCGCGCTAATGGGTACAAACCCAGAAGATGAAGCGACGAAAGCGATTTATCAAGGTGTTGAGTTAACTCAAAAAAGCTTACTCACTGCGGTGGCTAAATTTGGTGTTAAGCAAATTGATCCACAAGGTCAGTCATTTAACCCTGACCAACATCAAGCGATTGGCATGCAGCCAAGCGCCGAGTTCCCTGCGAACACTGTGATGTTGGTGATGCAAAAGGGTTATGAGCTGAACAGCCGCTTGCTGCGCCCTGCTATGGTGATGGTGTCACAGGGTGGCCCTAACCAAGAAAGCGCAACGATAGATATCGAAGCTTAAGCTTTATTGGATCAGCCGCTGTTATAAAAGACAGCAACAAAAAAGGACTGCAATTGCAGTCCTTTTTTATGGGCGGAATTTTTTATTGATAACATTTAGCGTCTTAACGAGATAAGCAAGTTCAGCCTATTGCGCTAGATAAGCATTGATTTGCGCCAGTATGCCTTCGGCATCCAGTTGCAAGTCGTGGATGACTTCCTCTGGCGAGCCATGTTTAATGAACTCGTCTGGCAAACCAATTTGGAGTACGGCTTTAGGCATTTTTAGCTTTTGAAGCTGTTCAAGCACTCCGGCACCCGCACCGCCTATAATGGCATTTTCCTCCACAGTGACTAACACTTCATGGGTTAGTGCCATTTCTTTTACCAGATCAACATCAAGTGGTTTCACAAAGCGCATATCGACAACCGTCGCATCTAAGCTTTCGGCAGCGGTTAATGCCGATGCGAGCAAGGTACCAAAGTTAAGTATGGCAATACGCTTACCGATGCGCTTAATGACACCTTTACCAATTGGCAACGCAGTCATGGACTCGACTTGCATCGCTCCCGTGGCACTACCCCTTGGGTAACGCACCGCACTTGGGCCCGCATCATAGCAATAGCCAGTGTAGAGCATTTGACGACATTCGTTTTCATCGGACGGCGCCATGATCACCATATTAGGGATACAACGCATAAAACTTAAATCGAATGCACCTTGGTGGGTTGGACCATCGGCACCGACGATACCGCCACGGTCAATGGCAAATAACACGGGCAATTGTTGTAGTGCGACATCGTGAATAAGCTGATCATAGGCGCGTTGCAGGAAAGTCGAGTAAATCGCGACTACAGGCTTGAAACCTTCGCAGGCAAAACCCGCCGCTAAGGTGACGGCATGCTGCTCGGCAATCGCTGCATCGAAATATTGTTTCGGGAAGCGCTGGGAAAACTCCACCATGCCAGAACCCTCACGCATCGCAGGAGTAATCGCTAACACTTTCTCATCTTGTTCGGCAATGTCGCACAACCATTTACCGAAGACTTGAGAAAAGGTCGGTAAACCGGGTTTGGTGGCCGGTTTTTTAAATAGCGATGGGTCAAACTTAGGCACAGCATGCCAACCGATAGGATCTTTTTCAGCAGGTTCATAACCACGACCTTTTTTGGTCATGATGTGCAGCACCTGTGGACCTTTCAGATTACGCATATTGCGCATGGTCTCGACCAGAGCGTCTACATCATGGCCATCGATAGGACCTATGTAGTTGAAACCTAACTCTTCAAATAGAGTGCCAGGAACGACCATACCTTTGAGGTGTTCCTCAGTGCGCTTGGCCATTTCTTTGATGACTGGCATACCTTTTAACACTTTTTTGCCGCCTTCGCGCAGTGTGGTGTAGAAACGGCCTGACATCAGTTGTGCTAAATGATTGTTGAGGGCGCCGACATTTTCTGAAATCGACATTTCGTTGTCGTTCAGTACCACGAGCATGTCATTGTGCAAGTCGCCCGCGTGGTTCATGGCTTCAAACACCATGCCGCCGGTCATAGCGCCATCGCCGATCACAGCGACCACTTTACGACCTGCTTGTTCTTTTTCTGCAGCTATCGCCATCGCCAGCGCGGCGCTAATCGACGTGCCAGAATGGCCAACGCTGAAAGTGTCGTATTCACTTTCTTCACGCCATGGGAAAGGATGTAAGCCATCTTTTTGCCGAATGGTGTGCATCTTGTCACGTCGACCCGTGAGAATTTTATGGGGATAGGCTTGATGGCCTACGTCCCAGATCAGTCGATCAAAGGGGGTATTGTAGACATAGTGCAGTGCCACAGTGAGTTCTACTGTGCCGAGCCCAGAGGCAAAATGTCCGCTGGACATGCCAACAGACTTAAGAAGGAACTCGCGCAGTTCATCGGCTACTTGTGGTAAAAGTGCCTGAGGAAGCTGGCGGAGCTCATTGGGGGTGTTGGCCTGCGCCAACACGGGAAACTGAGAAATGTCCAAACTCATAGCGAGATACTTCGACTCTTATTATATTCTTCGCTCAATGATATAGCGGGCGAAGTCTGCAATTAACTGGCTATTGTATGGCAATTTAGCCAGCGCTGATAGTGCCTCTTGGATCAGTTGTTTGGCGGTGTCTTGTGCACCTTGTAGTCCAAGTAGTTGTGGAAACGTACTCTTATTCGATTCAGTATCAGAGCCTTGCGGTTTACCTAGCTCTTCGGTGGTGGCTACGATGTCAAGGATATCGTCTTGTACTTGGAAGGCGAGTCCGACCGCACGAGCAAAATCCATCATAGCAGCATACTGATCTTTTGGCGCGTTTGCGGCGATTAAAGCTAACTCAACGGCGCAGCTGATAAGGGCGCCGGTTTTCATATTATGTAGCTGAGTTAATGCTTTAAGATCAATATGTTTATCGGTCGAGGCTAAGTCTATCGCTTGGCCTCCACACATACCACGATAACCTGAGGCTTTGGCTAATACTCTTACCATAGCAATATGTTGTTCGCTGCTGATCCCTGGTACGGCTTCGGTGACAATTTCAAAGGCTAAGGTTTGCAGAGCATCCCCCGCTAAAATGGCCGTCGCTTCATCAAAGGCAATATGTACGGTCGGCTGGCCACGGCGGAGCTCGTCATCGTCCATGGCGGGTAAATCGTCGTGGATTAATGAATAAGCATGGATACATTCAATGGCTGCGGCGCAAGCATCTAACTTTTCGAGTTCGACCCCAAACATGCGTCCTACACTGTATACGAGGAACGGTCGAATGCGCTTCCCTCCCAATAAGGCACCGTAAGTCATAGCGGCTTTTAATTGGGGAGCTGTATCTTCAAGCGTACTAAAACGCTGTTTTAATTGATTATCAACTCGTTGTTGATATTCTTGAACGGTACTGACTAACACGCTTATTCGCCCTCAACGGCATAGGGGGATAGGGGCGCATTTTCATCTTGTTTCAGTAAAATGGCCACTTTTTGTTGGGCTTGTTCGAGTTTTGCTTGGCTATTTCGAACGAGATTGATGCCACGCTCAAATTGTTTTAACGCGTCATCGAGGGAGATATCGCCTTGTTCTAGATCGGCAACGATGCGTTCAAGTTCGCCAAGGGATTCTTCAAAACTAAGATTTTCGGGTTTCTTCGCCACGTTCAGGTTTCCTTTGATTTAGCGGACACAAGGTATATCAGGGCGGCGTAAGGGTCAAATTCAGACTAAAGATATTTGCTCAATAGCACGCTTTGTTACTGAAATTTTTCCAGAAAATATAAATTGTCGCTAAACTTGCTTAGTGTGTGTCCGATAACTGACAATAGTATCATCATTTGTATGGTAATTTTTAACTGGATAAACAAGACTCGTATGTGTGTCGGTGGGATTATCTTATTCGGTAGAATAACTGAGTGTTCTTGCTTACCCAGAGTAAGTATTATGTCGTTTATTACGAAAATTGAGGAGCCGTTGTGGATTTAGCAACAATAATCGGAATTGTGGGAGCCTTTGGTTTTATTCTCGGCGCTATGGTGACCAGTGGCGGCTTGATGATTTTCGTTGATGTGCCCTCGATCCTGATTGTGTTCGGTGGGTCCTTCTTCGTGGTAATGATGAAGTTCACTCTTAAACAGTTTTTAAGCGCCGTTAAAATTGCTTTGAAAGCTTTTGTATTTAAGATTGATAAACCAGAAGACTTGATTGAACAGTCAGTGACTATGGCGGATGCTGCCCGTAAAGGGGGTTTTTTGGCATTAGAAGAAGCGCAAATTAGCAATACTTTTATGCAAAAGGCTGTCGATATGTTAGTCGATGGTCATGATGGTGAAGTAGTGCGTGCAGCTCTAGAGAAGGACATCGCTCTAACGGAAGAACGTCATCGTACGGGGATTGGCATATTTAGAGCCTTTGGCGATGTTGGGCCAGCGATGGGGATGATAGGTACACTCGTTGGTCTCGTGGCCATGTTATCAAATATGGCGGATCCTAAATCTATTGGTCCTTCGATGGCGGTTGCGTTGTTAACCACATTATACGGCGCTATGGTTGCTAACATGGTTTGTCTTCCTATCGCGGATAAGCTAACGCTTAGGATGGGGGAGGAAATGCTCAATCGTAACCTTATTATGGATGCGGTATTGGCGATTCAAGATGGACAAAACCCGCGGGTGATTGAAGGCTTTTTGAAAAACTATCTTGCTGAAAAAAATCGTAAAATCGATACAACGGACGGAGAGTAGCCCATGGCTAAGTGCAATTGTCCACCGCCCGGAGCACCGCTCTGGTTGGCAACATTTGCTGACTTGATGTCGCTGTTGATGTGTTTCTTCGTATTGTTATTGTCATTTTCTGAAATGGACGTGATGAAGTTTAAGCAGATCGCGGGCTCAATGAAGTATGCCTTTGGTGTTCAAAATAAGGTGGAAGTTAAAGATATCCCGAAAGGGACTTCTGTCATTGCCTTAGAATTTAGACCCGGTCGCCCCGATCCGACTCCGATTGAAATCATTAACCAGCAAACGAATGAAATGACTGAACCTGTATTGGATTTCCAAGCGGGTGAAGACGATAGTGCGGGCGGCGTGCAGCAGCAAAATGGTTCTCAGCGGGGTGGCGAAGCGAGTGCTACGGCGCAAGAAGTTGCCGATGCGGTTAAAGCGGAAGCGGCAGCGGCGCAAGAAAAGATCAATCAGCAAGTGAAGAAGATGGCGCAGGAGCTCAATAAAGAGATCACCGATGGAGCGATTGAAATTGAGTCATTAGGTCAGCAGATTATTATTCGTATACGTGAGAAGGGGTCATTTGCTTCTGGCTCAGGTTTCCTGCAGCCTCGATTTAAACCTGTGGTACGCTCAGTCGGCGAATTGTTAAAAGATGTGCCAGGTGTCATCACAGTGTCAGGTTATACGGATGATATGCAAATAAGCGATGAGCTTTATAGTTCTAATTGGGATTTATCCAGCAAACGTGCCGTGGCAGTGGCCCATGAGTTAGTACAGGTCAGCGGCTTTGATTCTAATCGAATGAAAGTGGTTGGTATGGCGTCTAACAATCCGATTGTGCCTAACGATTCTCCGGAAAATCGTGCCCGTAACCGCAGGGTTGAAATTGCTATTGAGCAAGGTAAAGCGAAGGAGTCTGAAGAAATTCAGATCGGTAATTCGCCTTAAGTGTTTAGATACTCCCAATCAAAAGCCGCAATAATCTTGCGGCTTTTTTATCGAGCTAATGTGGACTTTTCCCTTTTTAGTTAACGTGTTATGCATCAAATCGCTGTGGTTGATTTAAATCCATTTGGGCTTTACGTTAATCACATTGAGTGTGTAATCCCTAAGTTTCCTTGACCATCCCTCAACGACTTATTGTTAATAATTCATCTCAAATCACTTATTTTAAGCAGGGCAATTCACACCATTCGAATAGGCTTTAGTGACATTATTTCAGCCTAACTAGCTGCCGTGATTGAGTCATTAATACGCAATGAATACGCAATGAATACGCCATAAATGTGGCCTGTGTCGCTGTTGGCTATGTGCGCTGAAACTCGCCTTTTTAGGTTGCTTGGGTATATAATCCCCCGATTATTCTTTTAACCAATTTTGCTGTTTTAAAATTGCCCGCGGAAATCCCATGAAGTTTATTGTAAAGCTGTATCCAGAAATCATGATGAAGAGCAAGCCTGTACGCATGCGCTTCACCAAAATGCTCGAAACTAACATCCGTAATGTGCTTAAAAAAGTTGACGAAGATGCAAAAGTGCAGCGTCAATGGGACCGCATTATGGTGATGGTACCAAAGGATAAGCCTGAATTGGCCCAAGCTTTCGGTGAGCGTCTGGCGTGTATTCCTGGCATTGCACACGTAGTGCAAGTGGATGAGTACAGCTTTGAATCTGTTGATGATATTTATCAGCAAGTCTTGCCTGTTTATCGTGACCAACTCGCGGGTAAAACCTTCTGCGTGCGAGTAAAGCGTACTGGCGATCATGATTTTAATTCTATTGAAGTTGAGCGTTATGTCGGTGGTGGCTTAAACCAGTTTACTGATGCGCTGGGCGTACGTTTAAAGAATCCGGACATTACCGTTAATTTAGAGATTGAGCGCGATAATCTTTATATGGTGACTAAGCGTATTGAAGGTCTAGGCGGTTTTCCGATGGCAACACAGGAAGATGTATTGTCCTTGATTTCGGGTGGTTTTGACTCTGGCGTATCTAGCTATCAATTTATCAAAAAAGGCGCTCGTACCCATTACTGCTTCTTCAATCTGGGCGGTGCACAGCACGAAATTGGTGTAAAACAAGTGGCTTACCATTTGTGGAAAACCTACGGTGAATCCCACAAAGTGAAGTTTATCTCTGTGCCTTTTGAGCCTGTGGTTGCTGAGATTTTAGAGCGTATCGATAACGGTCAAATGGGCGTTGTATTGAAACGCATGATGATGCGTACCGCGGCGCGTATAGCCGAGCGTATGGGCATTCAAGCCTTAGTTACCGGTGAAAGTTTAGGCCAAGTGTCTAGCCAGACCCTGACCAACTTAAACGTCATCGACCGTTGTACTGAGTTATTGATTCTACGTCCCTTAATCGCCATGGATAAGCAAGACATTATCAACGAGAGCCGTAAAATCGGCACCGAAGATTTTGCTAAATCAATGCCTGAATATTGCGGCGTAATTTCGCAAAAGCCGACGGTAAAAGCGGTATTAG
The DNA here is from genome assembly GCF_013283205.1 of Shewanella sp. ISTPL2. Taxonomy (NCBI): domain Bacteria; kingdom Pseudomonadati; phylum Pseudomonadota; class Gammaproteobacteria; order Alteromonadales; family Shewanellaceae; genus Shewanella; species Shewanella sp. ISTPL2. The sequence goes on from NZ_JAAPAV010000001.1 coordinate 2,745,637, forward strand.
CTAAGGTTGAAGCGGAAGAGAAAAAGTTCTCTGAGGATTTGATTGATCAGATCATCGCCCAATCTGTCACTATCGATATCAGGGAGATCGCAGAACAAATGGATACTCGGATTACTGAGACAGAAACGGTTGCCAGTATCGATACTAACCAAGTGGTCATTGATATTCGTGCCCCTGAAGAAGAGGAAAGCAAACCGCTGCAAATTGAAGGTATTGAGATAAAGCGCATCCCATTCTTCAAGTTAGCGACTCAGTTTGCCGATCTCGATAAGCAAAAGACTTATTTGCTCTATTGTGAGCGTGGGGTGATGAGTAAATTGCAGGCATTGTATTTAATCGAGCAAGGTTACACGAACGTGAAAGTGTATCGTCCATAAGTCGGGCGAAAACCTGCCCATTGCCGTATATCGTCAGTGGGATTGATTTGCTATTCAAGTACAAAAAAGCCGCATATTAATGCGGCTTTTTCTTTGCTCTTACTGAGCGCGACCTGAGTTTCAGTGTCGTTTAGGTTATTCAGCTTTAACGACTTGCTGATGAGATGTGACATCGTCTGTGGCAATCAACAGAGTGGCTTCTTGCAGCGCTTCTTGGTGCATTTTATTCATTGCAGCGGTTAAATCTGCAATGATATTGGCTTGCAAGTCGCTTGTGTCGATGACGATTTCGTCAACGAGTACATTTGCACTGGCATTGAAGCTGAGTGCTGAGACTAATATTAACGCAAATGCCGATTTTAAATTGAACATAGTCGCCTCCGGGCTGACAAATTAACGCTGTCAGACATTCCCATCATCAACTTTGAGATTGTCTAACTTAGGTATTTCATAGCTATGGATGTTTCATCGCTATTGGTGTTTCGTTGATAAGCTGTTTCATTGGCGCAAAATTTAACCAAAAACGCTGGCCTTTACAAACGATTAAATGTAACAATACGGATTAGAAAAACTAATTAAAAAACGAGACTGAGATCACTATGTCGAGACGATTACCACCGCTTAATGCGGTTAAAGCTTTTGAGGCAGCCGCGCGGCATTTGAGCTTTACGCGGGCAGCGGAAGAATTGTTTGTTACACAGGCTGCGGTGAGCCATCAAATAAAGGCATTAGAAGATTTCCTCGGATTAAAATTATTTCGTCGAAAGAACCGTTCTTTGCTATTAACCGAAGAAGGGCAAAGCTATTTTCTCGACATCAAAGATATCTTTATTCAGCTTGCCGATGCTACCGACAGATTACTCGCCCGCAGTGCGATTGGTTCGCTGACGGTCAGTATGTCACCCAGTTTTGCGATTCAATGGCTAGTGCCACGTTTGGCTAAATTCAGTGAGAAAAATCCCGATATCGATGTGCGAATAAAGGCCGTTGATACCGAAGCGAGTTCATTAACCGATGATGTGGATGTGGCTATTTATTATGGCTTAGGTAATTGGCCTGGGCTACGTGCAGATAAGCTCAGAAACGAAGTGCTTATTCCCGTGTGTTCGCCCATGTTGCTCAACGGTCCTAAACCACTCTCAAAACCGAGCGATTTAAAGTATCACACGCTATTACATGATATGAATCGTCACGATTGGCAGGCGTGGTTTAGGCAATGTGGCATTACCGATATTAATGTGAATCAAGGACCTATTTTCAGTCATTCGTCTTTGGTATTGCAGGCGGCGGCCCACGGTCAAGGGGTTGCTCTGGGTTACAGCGTGCTGGCTCGCCCCGATATCAAAGCTGGGCGACTTGTGTGCCCATTTCAAGAAGTCTTGGTCAGTAAAGATGCTTACTACTTAGTTTGCCAGCAAAACCATGCTGAGCTGGGTAAAGTGGTGGCGTTTCGTGAATGGATGTTAGACATGTTTGCCGAGGAGTCTCGCAGTGAGTTGTTGCCCGGATAAGCCGAGTTATGTATTAGAAGGGGAGCCTGCGAGTACTTTGATTTTATTGGCCCACGGTGCGGGTGCTAACATGGATTCTGATTTTATGCAGGCCATGTCGGCGGGATTCGTTGCTCAGGGCTTCCGAGTGATGCGCTTTAATTTTCCTTATATGCAGGCGAATGCAGTCGATGGCAAATGGCGTCCACCGGACCGTGCGCCTAAATTGCTCGCGTGTTTTACACAGATGCTCGATATCGCCCACTCACAACCACAAGTTGAACGTGTGGTGTTAATGGGGAAATCCATGGGCGGTCGTATGGCGGCCCTATTAGCCTGCGATCCTGCATTAGCGGCGCGCATCGATAGGGTGATTTGTTTAGGTTATCCTTTTGTGCCACTCAAAGGCGGCGAGCCTAGATTGGAACCTTTGAATGAATGCCAAGTCCCAGTATTAGTCGTACAGGGGGAGCGGGATAAGTTTGGTGGCAAAGCGCAGATCCCAAGCTGGCCCTTGAAAGCTGAGATAGGATTGGCTTGGATAACCGACGGCGATCATAGTTTTGTCCCAAGAAAGTCGTCAGGCACCAGTGAAGCCGCTAACCTTGCACGTGCTATTGATTTATCAAGTGATTTTATTCGTGAGCTTGATGTTGAGCGAATAAATGTTGAATGAGTTAATCCCATTCCAGCAGGAGCGTTAAATGCGTAAAGGTTTATTGTTACTCGCCGCCGTGAGCGGATTCTTAGCCGTCGCTTTAGGGGCTTTTGGTGCCCATGGTTTAAAAGCGGTCGCGCCACCAAACTTAATTGAAGTCTTTAACTTAGGCGTGCAATATCATTTCTACCATACCTTTGCCCTCGTCATGGTTGCCTTCTCGGGCCAATGGTTAACCTCGCGTTTACTGGACTGGTCGGCATATCTCTTTGTCGCAGGCATAGTACTATTTTCGGGCTCACTATATGGACTGGCCTTGTTTGGGACTAAGTGGTTAGGTCCTATTACGCCTATGGGTGGTGGTTGTTTCTTACTCGGTTGGTTATTATTTGCCGCCGCGGTATGGCGTCACAAAGTTATCGACGGTCATGAGTCTTAATCGCTGATGCTTATGTGAGTTAACAGGCTTAGGGTGCACCTAAGCCTTTTTTATTTCTCTAATCGCAATTCAAGGTTCAGCAGTAGGCAAATAGGGCATTTGTGGATTGAAATTGGTATACTGGCGCCCAAATCGATAGTCAGCCAATGCTTTGGCTTGGATTTCTCAGGGATCCCCATGAAAAACCTATTTTTATTTTGCCGCGCAGGCTTTGAAAAAGAATGCGCTGCAGAAATCCAACAGCGAGCCGGTGAGCTCAATGTGGGTGGCTTTGTTAAGGCCAACAATAACGACGCTTATGTTGTATACCAATGTTTTGAAGACGACGCTGCTGATACGTTAGTCAAACAATTACCTTTAGATTCGCTCATTTTCGCCCGCCAGATGTTTGCTGCTAGCGACTTGTTAGTTGACTTGCCTGAAAATGACAGAATAAGCCCAATCGTTGCGGCGCTCAGTGACGTCAGCAAAGCGGGTGAAGTGCGGGTTGAAACACCTGACACTAACGAAGCGAAAGAGCTCTCGGCTTTTTGCCGTAAGTTCACTGTGCCTTTACGCCAGCATTTGAAAAAATCGGGTAGCTTGCTCGCGCAGGAAAATCCCAAACGTCCGATTATCCACGTGTGTTTTATTGGCCCCGGCCGTGCCTATGTGGGTTATTCCTATAGCAATAACAGTTCGCCACATTTTATGGGCATTCCACGCCTTAAAATGGCGGCGGATGCACCGAGTCGTTCTAGTCTGAAACTCGACGAAGCCTTTGGCCAATTCGTGCCTAAGGAAGAGCAAGAAGAGCGTATTCGCAGTGGCATGAACTCAGTGGATTTGGGCGCTTGCCCTGGTGGCTGGACTTATCAACTGGTGCGTCGCGGCATGTTTGTGTCGGCAGTTGATAATGGCCCTATGGATGAAAAACTGATGGAAACGGGCCAAGTAAAACATTACCGTGAAGACGGTTTCCGTTTCGAACCGCAACGTAAAAATATCTATTGGCTGGTGTGCGACATGGTTGAGAAACCTGCGCGTGTTGCCGAACTTATTGAAGCTTGGGCGATTAACGGTTGGTTTAAGGAAGCGATTTTTAACCTTAAATTACCGATGAAGAGCCGCTATAAAGAAGTGACAGCCATTCTTGAGACAATGCAGACGATTCTTAAAGAGAATGGTGTGACGGATTTTAAAGTGCAGTGTAAGCATCTTTATCACGACCGTGATGAAGTGACTGTGCATTTATGGCTACGTCCTAATACCGCGTGGAATTAATTCCAGTGCTAACCCTGCAGTGATCTTGCTGTCGCTAGAATGGTAATAGTCATGCGGGTTTAGAGCCACGCAGGTTTAAAAGCTAGATAACAAAAAGCCCCAAAGGAAACTTTGGGGCTTTTTCGTGTTTATTCATTTGAGTTTCAAGCGCTTGCTTCTTTTAAGCTTTTGCTTGAACAAGCGCGTGATAGGCTCATCTTAAACGCGCTTAGCATTGAGATCACAGACGCTCAAGCACCGCTTGCGTGAAGTCAGTCGTGCCGTGAGTGCCGCCTAAATCGCGAGTCGTACGGTCGCCTTCTTCAATGACTGCAGATACCGCTTTACGGATTTGCTCAGCTTTGTCAGCCATACCTAAGTATTCCAACATTTGGATAGACGCTAAAATCACTGAGGTTGGGTTTGCGAGGTTTTTGCCAGCGATATCAGGCGCACTACCGTGAACGGCTTCGAAAATCGCGGCATCACGGCCAATGTTTGCGCCTGGCGCCATACCTAAACCACCCACTAAACCGGCACACAGGTCCGATAAAATGTCACCGAACAGGTTGGTCGTCACGATCACATCGAAGTTTTCTGGGTTCATCACTAACTTCATGCACGTTGCATCGACGATCATTTCTTCTGTCTTGATGTCTGGGTAACGTAGGCTCACTTCGCGGGCCACTTTCAGGAACAGGCCTGACGTTGACTTCATGATGTTGGCTTTGTGTACAATAGTGACTTTCTTACGGTTTTCTTTGCGAGCTAGTTCATAGGCGAAAGTGGCGATTTGCTCGGCACCTTGGCGAGTGACGATACTGGTCGCTTCTGCCGTTAAACCATCTTCAGACACTTTTTGACCATGGCCAGAATACATGCCTTCGGTGTTTTCACGTACCGTGATGATATCGATATTTTCGTAACGGGCTTGGGTACCTTTGAAAGACAGTACTGGGCGTACGTTAGCATACAGACCGAATTTCTTACGCAAGGTTACGTTGATAGAAGTAAAGCCTTCACCAACGGGAGTCGTCAGCGGCCCTTTCAGCGTGATACGGTTTTTTTCAATGAGTTCTAAAGTGCGTGCTGGCAGTAACTCGCCTTGCTTTTCAAGTGCAGTCAGGCCGGCATCGGCAAATTCATATTCAAAATCACAGCCCGCTTTATCAAGAATTTTTAAGGCTGAATCAATAATACTTGGGCCAATTCCATCACCTGGAATTACGGTTATCGTTCTTTTTGACATGGAGAAGTCCTTCCACGGTTCGTCGTTACTGCAATTGTCTGCCCCAGTGCTAACTGGATAGCAGGACTATGAATTTGGTATTTTTTCTGCCTATTATTTTAACCATCTTTGGTCAAACTTCACAGGAAATAGTGAGCAATATCACGATTTTTTATGTGGTATAACTTGTAAAAATACTGGGTTCTCACCATGATGGAGAGCCAATGGTTAAAAAAGTCTACTTTAGTCTAACAAATATATAAAAGAGGAAGACATTGAAGTTAATCCCTATCACATCTCTGGTTTTGTTATCCCTTGGAATATTGCCAGCAGTGCAGGCTGAAACCAGCACTAAATCGCTCACCCTAACAGACATTATGCATTTTGAATCCCTTGAAAAGCCGATTATCTCAGATAAGGGGCAAGTCATCGCGGTCGAGTCTGCGCCCGATCGCGGGGATAGTCACGTCATTGTGAAAAATGTCCTGTCGCAGCAAAGCTATCAAATCGCGGGGGGGTCAGATCCCTTGGTGAACCATGATGGTCGTTATGTGGCTGTAGTGGTTAAACCGAGTTTGCTTACGCGTGAGACGAGTGATGCCAAGGCGAAGAAAAAACTTAAGTCCGACATGGTGTTGCTCGATACTCAAACTGGCACGCAAACTCGCTTTGAGCGCGTGAAGGAATTTGTGTTCAGTGATGATGGTAAGCAACTGGTGATTTGGTTTGAGGCTGATGAAGAGTCCAAAAAAGATGCTGAGCCTAAAACTACCGAAAAACTCGCTGAAGCAGGCACACAAAGCCCTGCGAATATTGATAAGCCAAAGGTCGATAAGTTTGACCAAGGTCGACGTTTTACGTTGCTCAGTTTAGAAGACCAAACAAAGCGAATTGATGTCGAGCAGGTTACTGGCTATGTTTTTGATAAGGCAAGCCGTAGACTCGCGCTGGCAGTGAACGATATCACCAATAAGCAACATCAATTGCAGTTAGTCGATTTAAACACTCACAAAAAAACCGTTGCCTTTGATTCGCCTAGCCAACAGATTGGTGCGTTAGCGCTGGCTAAAAATGGTCGTTGGCTTGCATTTACGCAGGGCAAAGACAGTGAGTTACCTTATGGCCGCAGCTATCAGTTATCGCTGGTCGATTTGCAGTCGGGCAAAATCAGTAAAATCCCTGAGTCACCCGAGTGGAAACTGAATCGCTACACAAGTTTAAGCTTCTCATTGGACAGCGAAAGGTTGTTCTTTGGCCGTGTACCAGAGGTGAGTCAGCAGCTCAGTTTGCAGAAGATCACCGAAGAAAAAGACCTGTTCGATACAAATATTGTCACCGGACAGCGTGGGCTTAAGGTGTGGCATGGGGATGATCCTCGTATTAAGCCTAATGAAATCAAGCAATATGAGGATGAGCAAAAACGCACTTACCTTGCGGTATTGCATTTAGGCTCAAATAACGTGGTGCAGCTTGGCGATAAAACTGTTCCAGATGTGACGATTTCACAACATAAACGTTTTATGTTGGCCAGTTCAGATTTGCCCTATCGCAAGATGGCAACTTGGGCAGGGTTCTACCAAGATTATTATCTGGTCGATATTAATACTGGCAGTAAAGTGCCATTTTTGACACAACAGCCGAGTGATGCCGAGCCTACGCTGTCGGGAAATGGCAAGTATGTGGCTTATTATCAGCAAGGTAATGTGTATCTCTATGATATTGCACAGGACCGTCGCACTAATCTCACAAAATCCCTAAAGGTTAGTTTTGCCGATGAAGACCACGATTATCCATCCAGTGCTCCAGGATATGGTTTTGGTCCTTGGCTTAAAAATGATGCGGGTTTCTTGGTTTACGACAAATACGATGTTTGGCAGTTTAATACCGAATCTAAGGCGGGCTTTGCCTTAACCGCAGGAAAAGGGCGCACTCAGAAAATTCAATATCGCCTTGAGGGCTTAGTCGATAATCCCGATGAGCCGACAGAGCTTACCTATAACGCCACTATGTTACTCCACGGTTATAGTGATAAAACCAAGGCCGATGGTTTTTATCAAGCCACCTTGGGTGAAGCAGGCGTGAAGACGTTGATGCAAGGTGAGTATAAGCTGACAGTATTGGGACGCAGTAAAGACGCCGATACTATCGTGTTTTCTAAGGAACGTTTTGACGTATTCCCTGACTTGTATACGGCCAGCTATAGCGCACCGCAAAATGCAGTTAAGCAAACCGATTTAGATAAGCAGCGTCAAGCCTTTAACTGGAGCCAATCCGAGTTAGTTCACTGGACAAATGGTGATGGTAAACCGTTAGATGGCGTGCTGATCAAGCCGACGAATTATCAAGCGGGTAAGCGCTATCCTGTACTGGTTTATTACTATCGCTTTATGACGGATAGACTGCACGCCTTCCCGCAGATGAACATTAACCACAGACCTAACTTTGCTTGGTACATCAATAATGGCTATGCGGTGTTCCTACCGGACATTCGCTTTGAAATTGGTTACCCAGGGGCGAGCTCAGTACAAGCGCTCACCTCTGGCGTGCAAAAGCTGATTGAAATAGGAATTGCTGATCCCGATGCTATTGGTTTGCAAGGTCATTCTTGGAGTGGCTATCAAACGGCGTTTGCTATTACTCAAACTAAGATGTTTAAGGCGGCGGTTGCAGGTGCTCCAGTATCGAATATGACCAGTGCCTATAGCGGTATTCGCCACGGCACAGGCATTGCGCGTCAGTTCCAATATGAAACCGGACAGAGTCGTATTGGCGCAAGTTTGTTTGCCGCGCCGCAAAAGTATATTGAAAACTCGCCAGTATTTTATGCTGACCGTATTCAAACGCCTTTGATGATCATGTTTGGTGATAAGGACGATGCAGTGCCTTGGGAACAAGGTGTTGAAATGTACTTAGCCATGCGCCGTGCGGGTAAAGAGGTGGTGTTCTTACAATACGAGGATGAGCCGCATCACTTGAAAAAGTACCCGAACAAGCTCGATTACAGCATTCGCATGATGCAATATTTCGACCATTATCTGAAGGGAAAACCCGCGCCAGAATGGCTCAGCAAAGGTGAAGTCTATGTTGAGTATAAGGCCGATGATGAATAGGCAATTGGTTTAGTTGTTTTACAACTGAGTCAATTCGTTGATTGTCAAAATAAAAACGCCACCGATTCGGTGGCGTTTTTATTTAACTGTCAGTCGTATTTATTTACTGGTTAATGTCTCTTGGGCAGAGCTGAGGGCTGTGTCAGTATCTGCATCGAGATATTGCTTATAGGTATCTTGGCCCCAAGCAATCAATTGATCATTTTCAAAAATAAGTGGGGTACATTCCTCTTTCGTGGTTACACCGTCTGATTTTTCATGGTGAGTGCGATAAAAGAGCACCTGTAGCTTGGTTTCTTTTACGGCTTTGGCCTCTGAAAAGTCAGCTTTACCTAGTAACTGTTTTACTGAAACGATATTTTGCCCTAGCGCTAACTCGTTCATTTTTTGGCTGTTATAGGACTGTCGGTCCTCCCAACTCATGTCATCTGGCGTAGGTTCATAAACGAGTACCACCACAGCGACAAAGGCGACGTAGGCGGCGAAAATGCTACCGATGATTACCGAAACTTTTGATTTCATTTACAGTTATTCCTTTACCTCATTAAATGAGTCACGTTATTACGTCCATAAAATACGCTTTTGTTGTTCTAAGGTAAATGCGTTAATTGCAACTTTATATTAACAGATGTTTAGGCTGGATTGATTGGGTTTTCAGGCAGGCAGTTATTATCAGGAAAGGAGTTCATCACGCGAAAATCTTTTAAATTAATATTGAGTGGCAGGTCTGTTTGTAACTGTGCGAGCTTGTAGCTGAGTCTTGCCATCTCCTTACCTTCGGCAAGTTTTTTGGCTTGTTTAGCGCCTAAGTTAGATAGCGATGAAAACAAGGTTGGTAAGCTTCTAAAGGTTTTCAATAATTCGGCAGCCGACTTAGGGCCTATGCCCGCAATACCAGGAATTTTATTACCGCTATCGCCAGCTAATGCCATCAAGTCGAGAAATTGACTGCGTTCGACACCGAGTTTTTGTTCCAATGCAGCGATATCTAAGTACTGCTGATTAAAGTGATCCCACTGGCTGATTTGGCGATGATTGAGCTGACTAAAACCTTTGTCGGTGGACACTATAATGGCTTCACCCTGCGCTTTGGCGGTTTTTATCGCTAGAGTGGCAATCACATCATCGGCTTCAGCCGCCGCATAAATAGAGCTAATGTTCATCATGGTTAAGTGATCTTGCAGCGCAGCAAGGCCTTTTGCCAGCGGCTCTGGCATAGGTTTACGGCCTTTTTTGTAATCGGGGTAAAGCTGTTTACGCCATGAGATTTCATCACCGTCCCACACGATAGCCACATGGGTAGGGCGATGCACCCGCAGCAGTTTAGTACACGCCAAACTGACGCGCTCTGTGAGGCTTTGCATATCGGATTCATCGGGGATCGCCGCATAGATGCGGCGAACCAAGTTGAGACCATCGATGATTAAAAACTTGTTCATGGGGTGTTGTTGCTTCGCTCTCTATTTCACTATTTGATAGCAAGGAATATAGGCGCTTCCTGGAAGCTTCATTCTTTGTTGTTGTACAAATGCACTCAAGAGTTTATCCATCATATCCATGAGCTTGGGATCGCCTTTTAATTGGAAGGGTCCATCACGCTCTATGTGCTTGATTGTTTCCGACTTGACGTTACCCGCCACTATACCCGAAAACGCTTTACGCAGGTTGGCGGCTAATTCGGCTTTGTTGGTTTGGAAGTGTAGATCTAAGTTTGCCATCACTTCGTGGCTTGGGATAAAAGGTAACTGAAACTCAGACTCTATCTTCAGTGCCCACTGATATTGGTAAGCATCACCTGTTGAGCGGCGATAGGCTTTTACTTGCTCCATTCCTTGCTTCATGATGCGTGCCACTTCAGTGGGATTATCTATGATAATTTGGTACTTTTTCTGAGCTTCGGGTCCTAAGGTTGAGGCAATAAACTCATCAATCTTAATGAAGTAATCTGCGCTCTCCGTTGGGCCTGTGAGTATCAGCGGGAAAGGCGTTTGTTGGTTTTCTTCGTTAAGTAAAATACCCAATATATAGAGCAATTCTTCAGCTGTGCCAGCACCGCCAGGGAAGATAATAATACCATGGCCTAAGCGCACGAAAGCTTCGAGGCGCTTTTCAATATCGGGTAAGATCACCAGTTCATTGACAATTTGATTCGGTGGCTCGGCGGCAATAATACTTGGTTCAGTTAAACCAATATATCGTGCATTTTTAATCCGTTGTTTGGCATGGCCTATCGCCGCACCTTTCATCGGACCTTCCATCGCACCAGGACCACAGCCTGTACAAATATCTAATTCCCTCAGGCCAAGTTGATAACCTACCTCACGTGTGTACTGGTATTCGATGGCATTAATACTGTGTCCGCCCCAACAGACGACTACATTAGGGTCTTTCATTGGTGCTATCGCCCGCGCATTACGCAGAATATCAAACACCACATTGGTGATATGGTGGGCATTGGTCAGATTAATGTGTTTTAGTGAGTCATATCTATCACTGATATAAAGGATATCGCGTAAGACTGAGAACAGATGCTCTTGAATTCCCGTGATAATTTGACCATCGACAAAGGCTTGTTCGGGGGGATTGATCAGTTCTAATTTTACACCGCGCTCCCGTTGTAGAACGTTGATGTCGAAATCATGGTATTGCTCGAATAGGGCTTTAGAGTTGTCGGTTTTTAAACCCGCGGCAAGTACTGCTAAGGAGCAGTTGCGGTACAGTTGGTATAGGGCACTTTTGGCACTATTTTTGAGTCGATCAACTTCAAGTTGCGAAAGCTGATCCATGCTGCCTTTTGGGCTGACTTTTACTATCATTTACCACTCCTTCGTCATGACAGGAGTGATTAGAGGAGGCGTATAGTGGGGCTTAATTATACGTCAATCACAACCCTGTCTCTGCTTTCGTGTTTCGCTTTGTAGAGTGCTGCATCGGCGCGTTCAAAGGTCTCATGTATGAGTTCACTTCCCATAACTTGCGCAGCCCCTATAGATACTGTAACTGTAATTCTCTGATTTTTAAATTTAAATGGAATATTTTTTACTTTCTCGCGCACTCTGTTTAAAAGTTGAGCGATATCAGCAGGGGCCACATCAGGTAATAGCAGTACAAATTCTTCACCGCCATAGCGGGCTACAAATTCTGTATCTCGCAGGGAGTTTTTCAATGCCATTGCTATAACTTGCAAGGTTTTATCACCTGTGCTGTGGCCAAAACTGTCGTTGATGGTTTTGAAGTGATCGATATCGGCAACGGCAACCCACAGCGGGGACTTATGCCGTTGATAGTTACGGTATTCTAGCTCCATGCGCTCTTCTAATGCAGCACGGTTAGGCAATTGAGTTAAGCTGTCGAGTAAGTTGAGTTTTTGTTGTTCAAACAAACGCTCTTTGTAGGTGTTAGCCTCACTACTTAACTCATTAAGCTCTTTGCGCATTGTCTCCATCGACTTGCGCAGCAGAGCTTGCTCTCTTTGCTCTAGGGCTTCTTTACGGGCTAATGCCGAGCGGATAGAGTTAAGTTGTTCTGTTAGTTGAGCTTTAAGGTCAACGACGTCTTCCACATCGATAATGATTTCACCTGCATTATCGACGCGGGTGTTAATCTCACGATTCAGCTGGGTTTTTAATTGGAAGCTACGTTGATTGTGATTGTAAGATTCGCTCACCACTTCACGCACTGCGGCTAAGGCATCATTGAGTGCAAACAAAAACTCTTGGGATGCCGATTTCTCGCGGGCGATGTTATCAAGCAATAACGCTAAAATGGTTTGGTAGGCTTCGAGCAAGCTATCAACTTCAATCTCAGAAGAGAGTACTTCTTTGATCACTAATACTTGGTCACGTTGATCTTTACGAAACTCGATTTCCGAAATCATCTGTGCCAGCTCATGTGCTAGCTGCCTGTGCTTTGGTAAGACATCAAGCTTTTCAGATTCGCTAAATTGTAGCTGTAATATGGTTTCGTAGAAGCCAATGATTTGCTTAACTTTGGGTATATATTCCCACACAGTATGAAAAGGTTTAGCCAGATCTTGCTTGAAGTAATTGACTTCTTTTTTGAGCTTTTCAGGTGCAGAGTTAACGCGTTGGATCTGACGGATCACCTGTGACAAACCAGTACGACTCTCTTCGAGTTGTACCATCACATGGTGATATTGGCCTTTTAGCAGGCGCTCGACATCAACTAATTCTGGCAATGCCTCATCGACTCGCTCAAACGTATTTAAGTTATGGCGAAGTTTGGCGAGTTTATTATCCAGCTCAAGATTTTGCCCTTTACAGGCGAGGCTTAAGTGACCAATAAATTGGAGTAATGTCTGTAACTTTGCATTTCTATCTTCATTAACTTCATCAAGGGCAAGTTTGGCCGAATGGAGTTTCTGTTGCAGCAAGGCAAGTTGTGAAACTGTAGCGCTTGAATCCTTCATCCTGAGTATTGTCCTAACTCTGCAAGGCTAAAAAACATGACAATCCTATGTCCAGATTAGCTGTTAACTCATATGATACTAATGTTATAACACTGGGCGTAGAGTGCAAATGCGATTTATCTGTGACTCTGTGATTAATTACCGATATTGATCAAATATTTTCCAGTAATTGCCTATCTTGGTTATTTTCCCAGCAAGGCCAGCGAATATCCTCTTTATTGCCGTTGGTCTCTAATCTGATTAATCCACGCTCAATGCCTTTTTCAAGGTGCAAAAATAACGGATTTGCAAATAAGCTCAAAGGAACAAAGTCGAGGGCTCTGAGAGCGACATAATAGTCGTTATTGCCACCTAAACTACGGGCACAGGCAAGCGCCATCTGCACTGTTTCAAATTTTAATTTTGCGGCCATTTTAATTTCTGATTTCGCTAAAAGTGGCAAATGCGCAAAGCCAAGACGGAAATGATGTGTGATTTGCTGTTGATCGAGTTTCAGGCGTACTTGGCTGAGTATTTGTGTCGGCTCAATAGGTTGCGTGAACCGAACCGCAAATACCCCTTGGCGTACCACATAAACAGATGCTGCGAGTGCATCCGTTAGATGATTGGCAATTTGCGCTGTTACTGCATCACTAAAATATTGGCCATAGTCCAGATCCGCCGTAAGTTGGGTGGGGAAGGCGATAATCCCGAGTGCCGTTGTGGATTCCTGACTTTGATTATGGCTTAAGTGCGCTAATAATGCGGCATACCCTAAATTTTGAGTGAAGGGTTCCTGTAGCGTTAATTGAGTTAATGCCGCGTTTTTAGCCGTTATTTTGCGGCGATTTTGTAGCATGAAAATAATCACGAGCAGCAAGAGTCCGGCAATAAGGCTGCAAATGAGCAGTAGCGTGTGGGTGTTGTTGCTTTCTTTCACTGTCTCAACGAGTTTTCCCTGTAGCATGTTGAGCTCAAGTTTTAGCTGTTGCTCTGCAAGGGCAGAGGCCGACACAGGGGAGTCTTTATCTGTCTCAGCTGGCTTTTTACCTAGCTCAATGATACGGGCTTGGGCATCGATGGTTTTTGCTAATTCACCTAATTTTTGCGCCGCCGAGGCGATAAGTGTGAGTGCGGATTTTTGTTCATCGACCAGTTTTAAATCGACCGCGAGTGCTAATGCGATATCGGCATGGGCCATCATCAGCGGCCAATCTTGGTTGGTTTGGGCGATTTCACCAATTAAGAGTTCGTTATAAACTTGATAGTGATGGCTTTGTTTTTCTTTGAATATTTGATTGGCCATCAGTAAATATTTTAGGGCGTTAACATTGTCTTTAATATTTGAGTAGGCTTGTCCTAAATTATGGAAATTAAGCCCTTGTGCGATGTAGTTACCGCGTTTTGCATCTAATTGCTGGGCATTTAGGTAGTAATCAATCGCTTTATGCCAATCCCCTTGTTCGCCATAGACCATAGCGATCACTGTCATACAACTTGAAAGATAAGTGTCATTGCCCATTTTTTTAAAGCCAGCCGCGGCTTCATGAGCATTTTTAAGCGCTTCATCCCACTGCTTTAAGTCACGGTATACCTTAGAAAGTTGCAATTGCAGATTGGTCTTCATTGAAGGGTAATTAGAACGATTAGAGATCCGAATCGCTTCACTATAATGCTGTAATGATTTTGTAAGCTGCTGATTAAAATTGTAATAAAAGCCAAGCCTCGCTTCAGCCGCCGCGATTAAGTAATCGTTTCTGAGTTTATAGGCAATGTCGCGGTATGTGTGGAAGTGCATCAGTGCAGGCACTTCTTGGCGGATCAATAAATGTAAGCCACCTAGATGTTCATGAATATTGTGTTTAAGAATTAATGCTTCGATGTCATAGCTGTCGTTGATGCGGGTGAGCGCTTCATTATAAAGACCAATCGCTTCTTGATATTTCTGTTCAGTACGGCCAAGGTAACGGCCATTTAACATGGCGACCATGGCAAGTTCGTAGGGCGATTGCGCCGCAGTCGATAGGAGTTCAATCAAGCTTTTTGCGTTTTGAAAATCGACCTTGGTTTTAACGTTTGGCTCCATATTGAGGCGGGCCAGTAAATACAAAATCTGTTCAAATTCGAGTGGATTGTAGCCTTGCTCTTGGGCTGCGCGCTCAAATTGGTCACGGTTTTGAAATGCGAGGGGAAAGGAAATCGTTTTGTTGAGCGCATCATACATTTGCTGCGGTGATTCTCTTAACTCAACCTCATCCGCTTCGAGATCTCGGCTTTGGACTGTAAAAGGCAGTGACAGCAACAGAGTAAATAAAATAACCGTGAGTTTTTGCATTTGAACTGTGATTCCTCATTCCTTTAGTCAAGGAACTTATTTTGTTAGCTTTTGTTAGCGCCTAATGAGGATGCTACATCGACTTGTTATACTTGGAAAAATCATAAGAAGCATAATAACAGAAGGAAGCAAGAGTGAAACCCAACAGACTATCAATCTTGATATTGAGCGCATTATTTTCGGGTCAAGTATTGGCCGATGTGAAATACCAAATCGACCTTATTAAACCCGAACACCATATTGCCCAAGTGAGTGTCACTTTTCCTGAAGTGAAGACGAACGATTTTACGGTGAATCTCCCTGTGTGGCGGACGGGCAAATATCAAGTATTGCCTTTGGCCGATGGTGTGCGCTTATTTAGTGCTAAAGATAGTCAAGGTCATGAACTGCAGTGGAAGCGCACCGCGAGCGGTGAATGGCAAGTGGCGCTCACGCAGCCAACCCGTGTTACCGTCAGTTATCAATTGTATGCTAATGAATTAGGCCAAAGGGTGCGCCATATTGACGCGAGCCATGCCTATTTAGATGCTAGCGGTGTGTTCATGTACAGTCCGCAATTTCGCTCTGAACCAATATCCGTAGAATTAAAAGTACCTAAAAATTGGCAAAGTTACTCTGGGATGTCATCGGGTAAGGCCGCTCATTCCTTTATTGCCCCTAATTATGATGTGTTGATCGACTCCCCGATTGAAACTGGTGTGAGTACCCATAAACAATTTAGTGCTAATGGTAAAAACTATGAATTGGTGTTTTGGGGGGAAGGTAACTATGACACGGATAAAATAGTAAAAGATCTTAAAGCCTTAAGCGGTCAAGCTAAGGTGATTTGGGATGATTATCCTTTTGATCGTTACGTGTATATGGTGCATGCAACGAGTGGTGCCAGTGGCGCGACAGAACATTTAAACTCTACTGTCATTCAGCTGCCGCGCTTTAGTTTCCGTGAACGCAAGGACTACCTGCGCTTTATTAGCACTGCATCCCATGAGTTTATCCATACCTGGAACGTGAAGGCTTATCGCCCCGAGGGATTAGTTCCCTATGATTATCAACATGAAAATATGACGGAATTACTGTGGATGGCTGAAGGTTCTACCAGTTATTTTCAAGATCAGTTGCTGTTGCGGGCTGGAGTGATAACAGTTAAAGAGTTCCTCGAAGATTTAGCCAAGCGCGTCGAGAAAAACCAACTCAATCCGGGTCGTGAAACTCAATCTGTGGCAGAGGCGAGTGCAGGGGAGTGGAGCAGTATCGGTGGCGATTATGCCATTAACCACAGTGTAAATATTTACTCAGAAGGCTACTTAACCTCTTTAGCCTTAGATTTTTCATTGCTGCAAGATTCCGAGCTTAAGTATTCATATCGCGATGTGCACCGTCGTTTATATCAAGAACATCGCGTACCAAAAGGCTATGGTGTTAGTGATGTTCAGTACATTCTTAAAGACTTATCCGGCAAAGATTATGCACCTTGGTGGCAAGCCAATGTGAATAGTCCCATGAGTTTAGATTTCCCAGAATTATTATCACAGGCAGGGTTAAATCTGTCCTATGGTAAAGATTCAAAAGCTGAGGCATTTGCGGGAATGACCTTGAGCAGTACCCATGGCTCTTTAGTGTTAGACCAAGTGTTGCGTAATGGTCCTGCTTGGCAAGCGGGTATAGTTGCGGGGGATGAAGTATTAGCGATTAATGGTCTCAAGGTGACTGCTGCGGGTTTCTATAAGCGCATCAAAGACTTTAAGGTTGGCGATAGTGTAGAGGTGATATTATTTAGCAACGATAAAATCAAGCAAGTACAGCTCATCCTTGGCGAGCAGCAAAGCGGTAAGCTAGTGCTCAAGGGGGATGCAAAAGCGACTAAACAGCAAAAAGCTTTCTTCAAGACTTGGTTAGGCATTGATTGGCCGTTTGACAATAAAGGCGAGTTAGCGACTAAAGCTTAATGTGGTTAGGACTTCATATTTAGCATCTAAATGCCTTTGTCTTAAAGCCACTTAAAGTAAAATCGTCATAAAAAAGGCGCAACCATTATTTTGATGGGGGCGCCTTTTCTTATCTTGTTCGGCTCAGTCTAACAAGCGAATTGCAGATCTCGTCTGCTTAACGATTTCTGCTTAAACTTGTGCGTCTTCGAGTCCACCAAGGGCGGCCACGAGTGCATGCATTAAGGCGACTAACTCGCTGCCCATTAGGGCAAAGTCTGCATCTAAACGAGCCATAGGATCGTCAGTGCCGACTTCATCGTTCCCTGCTCTAAATTCTTCAGAGAATTTAAGGCGCTTCACGCTGGCATCTGATTGCAATAATAGTGCAATCGATTGGCCGAAATGCAGCGCTAACTTGTGTACTTGCTTACCTGTTGCTAAGTGAGCTAACACTTCGTCTTCTTTCAAATCCTGCTGCTTAAAGCGCACAATTCCGCCTTCATCAGCTTCAGATTTGAGCTCGGCTTCGTCTTGCATTTCAAAGGGTAATGGCGCGCTGCCAAGTTTTAACCATTCAGTTAAATTGGATTCGACTGGCGCTTTAAAGCTCAGTGGGATCACAGGTAAACTGCCGAGAGCTTTACGTAATAACGCTAATAATTCTTCGGCCTTAGTGGCACTTGAACTATCAACGAGGATCATTTCTAGCTCAGGCAAAATCAAGGCGTGGGTTTGGCTTCGGCGCGAGAAAGCGCGTGGCAGTAGGCTAGTGATGATTTCATCTTTTAGCGCATCTTTTTCTTTTTTCGCCAGTTTACGATTTTCTTCATCTTCAATGAGAGCCACTTTTTCTTCTAAGGCTTCTTTGATGACTTGGCCTGGCAGAATTTTCTCTTCTTTAGTCACGCAGATCAGATGGCGATTGTCAGCGCTATGGACCAAAGAACTGCCTTTTTTGCCTAACGCATTTGAGAAACCAAATTTACTGACATCTTGGCTTGAGCAGGGGGAGAAAGTGAAATCGGCCAACGCAGTTTCTAGCGCTTCGGTTTCGACGGCAAAAGGTTTATTGAAACGATAAAGAGTAAGATTTTTAAACCACATAAGAGGCGCCCATTGAAAATTAAAGTGGCAGTTTACGGCATAGTTTGGGCGGGGTAAACCTGTGTTCAATAGCTGATTTTTAACTGAGGATCAGAATTCATTAAACTGTAACATAATAATTAGCTTAGCTGCAGCCCGCATTTTTACTGGGTTTTATGCCTGGCTTCGCGTCAGCTTTTTTGCACGCCAACGTTAATGGTCACAATTGAAATAAAATTGAAACACATTCATTGCAAACTTTCGGTCGTTCCAAACCAATAACCAAGACGAACATAACGTCGAAAGGATTAAATGATGAACGTTTTTTGTAAAACTCTACTTGCTTCTGCGCTAGCTTCTGCAACTCTGGCTTCAGCTAATGCCGCTGAGCCACTGACTGTTTATGGTAAGTTGAATGTCACTGCTCAATCAAATGATGAGAAAGGTGATGCTACAACAACTATTCAAAGTAATGCTTCTCGTTTTGGTGTGAAGGGTGATTTTGCGCTGTCTAGCTCGCTGGAAGCTTTCTACACAGTGGAATATCAAGTTGATACAGGTGCAGCATCAAGCGATAACTTTACTGCACGTAACCAATTTGTTGGTTTGAAAGGCGCATTTGGTTCGTTCTCTGTGGGTCGTAATGATACCTTGTTGAAAATTTCTCAAGGTGATGTTGATCAGTTTAACGACCTTTCAGGTGACTTAGGTAAGCTGTTCAAGGGTGAAGTTCGCGCTGCTCAAACGGCGACTTACCTTACGCCTTCCTTTGGTGATTTTGTATTTGGTGTTACCTATGTTGCCGAAGGAAATGATGTAAAAGGTCAATTTGCTCAAGATGGTTTTAGCTTAGCTGCCATGTATGGTGATGCGAAACTGAAGAAAACACCCGTTTATGCATCTCTTGCTTATGACTCTGATGTGTCTGGATATGAGATTGTTCGTGCCAGCTTACAAGCTAAGTTAGCCGGTATTAAACTGGGTGGTATGTACCAGCAACAAGAGCAAACCTATAAATTTGATTCTGCAACGTCGATGCCAGTTGAAGTCACTGCAGAAAGTGCTAACGGCTATCTATTAAGCGCTGCCTATGATATCGATGCTGTTACTTTAAAAGCTCAGTTCCAAGATATGGAAGAACTTGGTGATTCATGGTCGGTAGGTGCAGATTACAGCTTAGGTAAGCCAACTAAACTATTCGCTTTCTACACGAACCGTTCGTTAGAAGCGTCTACAGATGATGACAAATACATTGGTGTTGGCTTAGAACACAAATTCTAAATCCAGCATTAAAACTCAATTAAGGAGGCATATAGCCTCCTTTTTTATTGCTATAAACAAACAGTTATATAAACTTATTATGACAAATATTACTACTATATGGCTCAAGCGGCGTGCTTATTCATAAATCTGTAATAAAAATGACTAATAATAGCCGTGTTGACATTCACTGACAGAAAATCACTTATGACTGCAAGGATATTGATAGTAGAAGACGAGTTGGCCATCCGCGAGATGCTGACTTTTGTAATGGAACAGCATGGGTTTACAACCTCTGCGGCGGAAGATTTTGATTCGGCCATTGCGCTGCTAAAGGAGCCTTACCCCGATCTGATTTTATTGGATTGGATGTTTCCTGGCGGAAGTGGTATTCAATTGGCGAAACGCTTAAAGCAAGATGAGTTTACGCGCCAAATTCCGATCATTATGTTAACCGCCCGCGGTGAAGAGGAAGATAAAGTCAAAGGCCTCGAAGTTGGCGCCGATGATTACATCACTAAACCATTTTCCCCTAAAGAGCTGGTCGCACGTATTAAGGCCGTATTGCGTCGCAGTGCACCGACTCGTTTAGAAGAAACCATTGATGTACAGGGCTTAATGCTCGATCCTGTGAGTCACAGGGTGAGTGTGGGTGAAACTGTATTAGATATGGGCCCAACCGAATTTCGTTTATTACACTTTTTCATGACCCATCCTGAGCGTGTTTACAGCCGTGAACAGCTGCTCGATAATGTGTGG
The DNA here is from genome assembly GCF_013283205.1 of Shewanella sp. ISTPL2. NCBI lineage: Bacteria > Pseudomonadati > Pseudomonadota > Gammaproteobacteria > Alteromonadales > Shewanellaceae > Shewanella > Shewanella sp. ISTPL2. The sequence goes on from NZ_JAAPAV010000001.1 coordinate 2,765,954, forward strand.
GGCACCAATGTGTATGTTGAAGACAGAACCGTTGACGTGCATATCAGACGCCTTCGTAAAGCCGTTGAAGAGTCTGGTCATGATCGCTTGATCCAAACGGTTCGTGGCGCTGGTTATCGTTTCTCTACACGCATTTAGTGCTGAATAACTGTTAGGCACAAGTTAGCTTTTACGCTATCTTGTGCTCCTCTTATTTAGCCTGATGTTTGGGTTTATTTATGTCTGACTCTTATTCAGGGTATCGGTTGTTTACGCGCTTAGGTTTATATCTACTGCTTTGCGCGCTAATAGGTTTATTGGTAGGGAAACTTCTCTGGATACTCTTTATCGGCACGCTAGGGTTAGTTTGCTGGCATTACCGGCAATTATCACGGCTTAACTTTTGGTTATGGCGGGATAGGAAACTCACGCCGCCGCAGGGCAGTGGGAGTTGGGAAGGTGTATTTAACGGTATTTATCGCCTTCAAGGGAAGAATCGTCGACGAGTCGGTCAACTGGCAGCACTGCTGGCACGATTCCGTCAAGGTGCAGAGGCGTTACCCGATGCCGCTGTCGTGCTTGATTCAGAACATAATATTTTATGGTGCAACAAGTTGGCGCAACTCATTCTCGGTTTTGTGTGGCCACAGGATAATGGTCAACGAATCGATAATTTAATCCGTCATCCTGATTTTTCTGCTTACATTAAATCCGCACAATACAAAGAGCCGCTGGAGTTACCTTCGCCGGTATCGGATAGGCGTTTGCTTGAAATCCGTATCATGGCTTACGGTGATAGGCAGCTACTGTTAATTGCGCGGGATATCACTCGTATACGTCAGCTCGAGGGCATGCGTAAAGAGTTTGTCGCCAATGTGTCGCATGAATTAAAAACGCCGCTCACTGTGTTACAGGGTTACCTCGAAATGATGCAAAGCATGGCTGAGCCTGATTCGATGAACGTCAAGCCGTTAGCATTGATGCAGCAGCAGACACGACGAATGCAATCTATGGTCGAACAGCTATTGATGTTATCGCGAATTGAAGATGCGGCGGATATTAATCTCGAAAACACAGTCAATATGACGCAGTTAATGGAGGTACTCAAGGAGGAAGCTAAGGCGCTGGCACAAGATAAGTATGAGTTGAGTTTCTATTGTGAGCCTGGACTTGATTCTCACGGCAATGAATTGCAGCTGAGAAGTGCTTGTTCTAACTTGATTTCTAATGCGATTCGTTACACAGAACCTGGCGGGAAAATTACAGTGCAGTGGTGCAGTGTGGCTACGGGCGCCATCTTTAGCGTAACGGATACGGGTGAAGGTATTGCGGCTCAGCATATTGGTCGATTAACGGAACGCTTTTATCGGGTAGACAGTGCGCGCTCAAGGCAAACGGGTGGTAGTGGTTTAGGTTTAGCGATAGTAAAACATGCGCTTAACCACCATCACAGTAAGCTTAAAATCAGCAGTGAAGTCGGTAAAGGCAGTACTTTTAGTTTTATTATCCCTTTGCATCTTATCGAACGTAAGAAATAGTATGTGTGAGTGAAATATTTACAATAAATAATAAAAACAGGCCATTAGGGCCTGTTTTTGTTTCTAGGTTTATTGAGTCTTTATTATACCAATAGTATTAAATATCTGTTCATTCAGCGGGGATTCAACGCGCTTTAGACAAGGCGAAGGCTTGAAGGCAGAGTGGTGCTCTGTCGAAAGCCTTTAACGCAGTATAAAGCGCGTTCATGCCGTTTACATCAGCCGCCCTTCGGGAGCCACACAAGCATCCCACTCCGGTGTTGCATTGACTTAAAAGGGAATGACCATTTCTGCGCCAATGCGCCTTGGATTGAAATGCCTGTGAGGCTCTGAACTGATTAGATATTTAATGTGATTGGTATTAATGACAGAAAAAAGCGATAAATAGTGCATTGTCATTTAAGTGTCATATCACGGACATAGAATTGTCATTGTAGCGATTGATACTGGCTGCGTCTGAAGAAACTTAAGTTACAAATTAGTTAGCTTACTACTGGAGCACATAATGAAACTGAAAAAGCTTGTCGGCGCGATTACTCTAACAGCCGCTGGTGTATTCTCTGCCACTGCGATGGCATCGATTGATCCATCTCTGCCTACTTATGAAAAAGCGAGCGGTGTATCTGGCAACTTATCATCTGTAGGGTCAGATACCTTAGCCAACATGATGACACTTTGGGCAGAAGAATTTAAACAAATGTACCCTAACGTCAACATTCAGATCCAAGCGGCGGGTTCTTCTACTGCGCCACCAGCGTTGACTGAAGGCACTTCACAGTTCGGTCCTATGAGCCGTAAGATGAAGCCTAATGAAGTTGAAGCGTTCGAAAAGCATTTTGGTTATAAGCCAACTGCGATTCGTGTAGCTATCGATGCTTTAGCCGTATTCGTGCACAAAGATAACCCAATCAAAGGCTTAAGCGTTGAGCAAGTTGATGGCATTTTTTCTTCAACTCACAAATGTGGTAGCAGTGACATCCAACGTTGGGGCGATTTAGGCTTAGACGGTAACTGGTCTGCCAAAGACGTTCAACTTTACGGTCGCAACTCAGTATCGGGCACTTACGGTTACTTTAAAGAGCACGCGCTTTGTAAAGGTGACTTTAAAGCTAACGTAAACGAGCAACCTGGTTCAGCTTCTGTTGTGCAATCTGTTTCTCAATCTCTGAATGCGATTGGCTACTCAGGTATCGGTTACAAAACTGCAGGTGTTAAAGCTGTTGCCATCGCTAAGAAAGGCAATGAGTTTATCGAAGCTACAGCTGAAAACGCGGCTAATGGTACTTACCCACTATCACGTTACTTATACGTTTACGTGAACAAGCAACCAAACAAAGACTTAGCACCAATGGAAAAAGAATTCCTGCGTTATGTATTGTCTAAGCAAGGTCAGCAAGTGGTAGAGAAAGATGGCTATGTGCCAGTGCCTAATAGCGTAGTTGCTAAAGATTTAGAGCAAGTAGGTATTCGTTTGTAAGTCAAATGGCTTGTTAATCAAGGACCTCCCAGGAGGTCCTTTTTGTTTTTGTGGTTTTAAATGTGTAATGATGTCGGGTTTATACCAAATTAAAGACATAAAAAAAGCAACCTAAGTAGGTTGCTGTAAATTCCAATTCGGAATCTTGGGACGGTCGCGCTAGAAACCATCTAAAGGAGAATGATGATGAACGAAGAAACTCATTACAAAGATTCGGTTCATAATATCTGACTCAGCATCATCAAATTAGTTCAGGGAAAGTGCGAAATATTTTAAATAATTTTGCATTTTGTTTTTATAAAAAGAGGCTGACTCGATTTTTGCCAAGTTTGCACGTCTCAATTTTAGCTGCTTCTACTGTGACTACCGATAAATCCAGCAAGCTAGAGATAGCTTATTGCAAACTCGGTACCTACACCCAAAGATGAACTGTTACAAAAAACTTGTTCCTAAGGAGCTCTAGAGCTCAGTTACGATTTGCCTCTGAGTAAATTTGCAGTCGATAATACCTCCCAATGATTAGTGATAAGTTATCAAGCCCGTCACTACAGCAAGGTAACTCATAACTCACTATTTAGAACATACCGCTCAAAACTTGAATATCGAGGCGACAGTGTTGCAACCAACTAAGAGTACATTAGCTGATGTAGCCCCTTGGGATTTAACCCGAGATTACCATTCTTTTGCGAATACCGAACAAGTGCAAGTGACCCATGTCTCTTTGGATGTCATGGTGGATTTTGACGCGCAGCGTCTTTTCGCTAAAGCGACGCTGTCCTTGGATTTTCTTGAGTGTGATGTAACAGAGCTTTGGCTTGATAGTCGAGATCTAACCATACTTGCTGTGACTTGCTTTAATGCTACAGAGGGGGTGAATGCATTAACAGAAATGGATGAAGAACCGCTCGACTTTGTGCTTAATGAAGCTGACCCCATACTCGGGCAAAAATTGTGTATCACTTTACCTGCATTTCTTTGCAGGCAGGTTTGTATTCACTATCAAACTTCGCCGTCTGCCCAAGGATTACAGTGGCTAGCGCCTGAGCAAACCGCGGGTAAACAGTTACCTTACCTCTTTAGTCAATCGCAACCGATCAATGCCCGCAGTTGGATCCCATTACAAGATACGCCTAAGGCGCGGATCACTTTTGATGCTAAGGTGCAAGTGCCCAAAGGCATGCGCGCCGTTATGAGCGCGATGAATCATCCCGATACGCCACTTAATGGTGTGTTTCACTTTGAGATGGAACAGCCTATTCCGACCCATTTAATGGCCTTGGCTGTGGGTGATATTGCCTTTCAAGCGATAGGTCCAAGATGCGGCGTGTATACCGAGCCGAGCCTGCTAGCGGCCGCCGCAAAAGAGTTTGAAGATACTGAAAATATGCTCGACGTTGCCGAGTCATTGTTAGGTCCTTACGTATGGGGCCGCTATGACATGATTATCTTGCCGCCGAGTTTCCCATTCGGTGGAATGGAAAATCCGCGTTTAGCCTTTTTAACGCCCACACTCATTGCTGGCGATAAAAGCTTAGTGTCAACCGTTGCCCATGAGTTAGCGCATTCTTGGACGGGCAATTTGGTCAGTAATGCGACTTGGCGTGATCTCTGGTTAAACGAAGGTTTCACGACCTATTTTACTAACCGTATTGTCGAGGCTGTCTACGGCAAAGAACAGGCAGAATTAGAATGGGTAATAGAGTTTGGTCGCTTAAAAGAAGAAATCGCGTCTTTGCCTACGGGTAAGCAAACTTTACCCGCTAATGTGCAGCAGGACGATCCTAATCTTGCCTTTAATCGTTTTACTTATGATAAGGCTTCGATGTTTGTCCATGATTTAGAGCGCAGGCTAGGGCGAGTAGAATTTGATAAATTTTTACTCACTTATGTGAATCATTTTGCGTTTAAAGCCATTACCACCGAAGTGTTTGTCGAGTACGCAAAACAAACTTTACTGCAATTACATGCAGATAAAATCACTGAAGCTGAACTATTAACGTGGATTTATGGTGAAGGCTTACCTAAGGGCTATTGTGGACCAACATCCATGAGTTTAGATAAAGTCGATGATGCGCTGGCGTGTTTTCTACAGGGAACAGCAGCGGGCAGATTAAGTGTTAAAGATTGGCGAGTGCACCATTGGCAATATTTTCTGACCCAATTACCAGAAGTCGTTAGTCAAGTTCAATTGATGGATCTGGATGAAACCTTCCAATTAACCCAATCGACTAATGCAGAAATTGCCTGTGATTGGTTTCGAGTCGCGATTCGTAATCATTATGATCCTGTGTTGCCGGCATTAAGTGCCTATTTAGTGCGTATTGGACGCGGTAAATTTGTGCGGCCACTCTATGCTGAGTTACAAATTGCGGGATATCACTCTGAATTAAAAGACATCTATACAAAGGCGCGTGCAGGCTACCATCCTTCGATTCAAGTTCAATTGGACAAATCACTCAGCTTATAAAAATTTAGGTAAAAAAAAATGGCAACCTATGGATTGCCACAAAGAAATCAGTGCGGGATACAAATAGAATTCAATGCGCTAGCGTGTTTTCTATTGTGTCCCAAAAGGGAGATGATGATGAACGACCAACTAATTCGACTCAATGCGATAAAACAGAAACTGTGTCATTTGAGTGCATGAAACTGCGACTTCACATATTTCATTCTCAAGGTGCATTTAATCTTATCCGTTAATCCTTACCTATACTCAGAGTCGCCATTTTTAATTAAGTTCACTGATATCAAAAAAAATCCCAAAAAGTTTCAAAAAGATTTTCTGGGACATTTTTCTGGGGAATACTGAGTGCTTACACTTAAGTGTTACATTTGTTTTACATTAAAATCATGGGGATAAAAATTAAACGTATGCCAGATTTATTAATCTATGAGCTAGCGTTAGCGCTTGTTGAAATTTGAGCAAAAAAAATGGCAACCTAAGGTTGCCACAAGGAAATCAGTGCGGGATACAAATAGAATTCAGTGCGCTAGCGTGTTTTCTATTGTGCCCCAAAAGGGAGATGATGATGAACGACCAACCAATTCGACTCAATGCGATAAAACAGAAACTGTGTCATTTGAGTGCATGAAACTGCGACTTCACATATTTCATTCTCAAGGTGCATTTAATCTTATCCGTTAATCCTTACCTATACTCAGAGTCGCCATTTTTAATTAAGTTCACCGATATCAGAAAAAAGACAAAAAAGGTTTTTGAGAGATATTGAGTGCCCACACTTAGTTGTTACATTTATTTTACATATAAAATAAAGGGATAAAAAAAGGCAACCTAATGGTTGCCTAATGACCTATTCCTAGGTCAAGGGGACTGCGCTAGAAGCCCCAGGGAGATGATGAACATGAAAAAGACATTCACTGTTCAATACATTTGAGGGGCCTTGTACGGTTAAAGTTCCATAAAAAAATTAAAATAAATCTAAATTTTTATAAACTGCAAGATTTCAAATAGATAGTGATTAAATTATTTTAGCAAAGCAGCAATTTTACTTTCTAATGCTTCGGGTTTTGTCGTTGATGCAAATCTTTCGATTGCTTCGCCTTGGCGATTAACTAAAAATTTAGTGAAATTCCATTTGATACCTTGAGTGCCTAATACGCCGGGAGCGGCTTTTTTAAGGTATTGATAAAGTGGATGGGTATGTTCGCCATTCACTTCTATTTTAGAAAATAGCGGAAACGTCACGCCAAAATTCAATTCACAAAAGGCTTGAATGCCTTGTTCATCGGCTTTTTCTTGGGCGCCAAATTGATTGCAAGGAAAGCCCAAAATCACTAATCCTTTATCTTTGTATTCTTGATATAGCGTTTCTAATCCTTTGTATTGCGGTGTAAATCCACATTCACTTGCGGTGTTGACGATTAAGAGTACTTTGCCTCGATACTGCTCTAAACTTACCGCGTTGCCTTGAATGTCTGTTGCTGATTGGCTGTATATATTCGTAGTCATGTTCACCTCCGTAGGATCTTAGCTAAACAGCATAAACCTTAAAATAATTTTCAGCAATATAATTGCGCGCAATTTATTTTGTGGGTTTGCTAATTTACTTAATTATCAATATAGTTACAGCAATTTTGTGGCTAAAGAAAAGGGCATCTGTGTGATAGAAAATGACGCAGAATACGAAACAAACATGCAAGCGGATGTGGGGCAAGTAGTTCAACAACTCACTGAAGTTGAAGGCGAAGAACAGGCTGAAGTGTTTAGTGAAATTCTGAATGACTCAGAACCTGGAACCATAGCCTTAGCGCTTGAGTCCTTGCCCTTGGATGAGCGTTATGAGCGTTGGCAGCAAGTTGAATTTGCTGACAGAGTGACTGTGCTGAGCCTAATGCGTGCCGATCCACGCATGGGGATCCTGAAGCGGATGCCTGACAATGAAGTGGATCTGTTATTTGCGCAATTAAGCCCTGAAGATTTAATTGAGTGGAGTGATTATCTTCCTGAAAGTTTTACCGATCGTGCCTTGGCCCAGATGGGCGAGCGTCAGCGACAACGATTCGAACTCTACGATCAATACTCTGAGAATGAAATCGGCCGCTATACCGATCATCAAATGTTGGTGCTCAGTGATAAGGCGACAGTTGCTCAAGCGCAGCGCTTCTTTCGCCGTATAGAGCTCGATTGTAACGACAATTTGTTTATCGTGGATGATCTGGATAAGTATCAAGGTACTGTTCGTCGTTATGATATTTTTAAACATAATCCCGATGAGTTATTGATTTCACTTTTGTCTGAGGACTGCCGTGCGTTATCCGCCGATACGAGTCTTTTGGAAGCGGCCGAAGCGATAGAGCACAGCCGCGAAATTGAATTGCCTGTGATTGATGAGTCCGGAGAGTTAATCGGTCGTGTGACGCTACGAACCGCAACGGCATTAGTGCGTGAGCATTATGAGGCGCAGTTGATGGCAACAGCGGGTATGGATGAATCCGACGACTTGTTCGCCCCTATTATGAAAGGTGCTCAGCGCCGTGCTGTATGGCTTGGGATCAATTTACTGACGGCTTTCCTTGCCTCAGCGACCATTGGTTTATTTGAAAATGTCCTATCGCAAGTGGTTGCATTAGCGGTGTTGATGCCGATTGTCGCTTCTATGGGCGGCATCGCGGGGAGCCAATCTCTAACGCTAATGATCCGCGGCATGGCCATGGGACAGATTTCGGCGGGTAACTTGTTTTCGCTAATGAAAAACGAACTCGGCATTGGCATAGTTAACGGATTTTTGTGGGCGATAGTGATAGGTTTAGTCTCTGGCTGGTGGTTCGGTGAAGCGACGATAGGTATAGTGATTGGCTGTGCGATATTGATTAATATGGCCGTTGCCGCTATTGCTGGGGTGATAGTGCCTATGGTGTTACAGAAGTTTAATCAAGACGCGGCGTTATCGGGTTCAGTGATCTTAACGACTGTGACCGATGTGGTGGGTTTCTTTACTTTCTTAGGTATGGCGACGTTGTTATATCTGTAGCGTGGGTTCTTGGGTGAGTTTGGAAGATGAATGCACGGCAATTTGGTGTGCATTCACCGTATGTTGGGAACATTAACGGTTTAATCTGGATATGAATAACATTCAGTTTGTTATAGGTAAAAAGCCGGAAGAATTAGCGCTGGCGGCACAATTAATTGATGGGCGTGATGATAATGCTCATCCGTTGGATCATCAGGTCTTTTTCCATTCCCGTGCGGTGATCTTAGCGAAAACTATCGAGGGTGAGATAGTCGGTTGCGCCGCGATAAAAGCTGGTAAAGGCACTGTTGGTAAATGCACTGTCGGTGAACTGGGTTATCTGGTGGTGTCTCCCTATTATCGGCGTCAAGGCATAGCTCAAGGTTTAACGCAAAAACGGATTGAGGTGGCAAAGGCCCTAGGTATGTCGATTTTGTATGCGACTATTCGCGCCGAGAACACGTCGAGTCAAGCTAATTTATTGAAGGCAGGTTTTCAGTTTTGGCGTAATTATTTGAGTATCCGTGGCACGGGAAATACTGTGGGTTGGTATTACTTAGCTTTAAGCGTTAATGTCGATGCTGAAGCGATAATGCAGTCTTTAGTTGGCGATCGTACCCCAGTGGTCTAATTGTGTTGTAAGTGAAAAGACTTAGATCTTAATGTGTTTTCATCTTGTTTTACATTTGTATATTCCTCGCAAATAATTCCTCTTTATACGCAAATAGGCTGATTTTCTTTATTTATTCGGTATGATCCGCGGCTATTACCCACAGTCATTATTGAGGTGTTTTTTTATGGCTAAGTTCAGAGTAGCAAGTGTCTTATTATTGAGTGCAGCAGCGCTGCAAGTGAATGCGTCAGAATTTAATCTTGGGTTGAACAACGATGTGGTTTCAACTGAGTTAGAACTGCAATTGAACAAAGATACTAACGCAGTTTTGGGTTATATCTATGCGGATGAAGGCGGCCATATCGCTCAAGGTGCAATGCACATGACCCATGATGCGGGTGTGCATCACTTTGAGGTCGGTGCTCAGTTAAGCCAGCTTTGGTCTGACTATTCACCCAATGGCAGTGCCGTTTCTGTTGGTGGTCGTTATGCACTATCAATGGGGCCCAATATTTCACTGCACGCTGCGGCTTACTATGCACCGTCTGTATTGTCATTTGGCAATGTTGATGGTCATTATGAATTAGACTCAAAAGTGCAATACCGTATAACGCCAAACATGGCACTTTATGTTGGTTACCGCAAGATTGCCTTCGAATACGATGATGCCCGCAATTTTACTTTCGAAGATGGTGTGTATATTGGCGGTAAATTCCGTTTCTAAGCACAAGGCTTATTGATTTAGCTATATTGCGATCGTGATGTCGAATTAAAGAGCCGGCGAGGTTAACTTCGCCGGCTTTTCCATTTCGCCTTTAGCTCACTGTAGCTTGGTAATATGGATGAGAAAATGACTAATCCAATCCCGATTAAAATCACTAGGCTGAGTTCTTCATCGAGTATCCACCAGCCTAACAAGGCTGCAAAAATCAATCCTGTATATTCTACTGGTGCCATTTGGCTCGCATCGGCACGTCGATAGGCATGGATGATGAGATAGGTCATGGCAATGTAAAATAGTCCCAAAGTCAGCCCCACTTGCGCCACTGGTAAACTAAATTCGGCGCCTTCGTATAAGGTCGCAGGTATCAGAAATATCATCGCAAAGGCATTAGACCAAAAGAGCATGGAAAAAGGATGTTCATGGGTCGAATAGGCCTTTAAAATCAAACTATTCAACGCTGATGTCATGGCACCGAAAAAGGCTAAACCTATGTACAGGTTAAATTCTGTTGGTTGGCTGATAAGCAAAATGCCGCTAAAGCCGATAAGACCTGCGACCGTGCGTCGATAACCAATACGTTCATTTAAAAAAATGGCCGATAGTACTAGCAGTAACAAGGGTGAGGTATAAATCACTGCTGTTACTGTTGCGAGCGGAAGATGCAGAATAGCAAGCATAAAAATGGCGTTGCCCAGTCCAATCAATAGTGCGCGGGCGAGATGCACTTTGTAAAAAGGACTCAGTTTAAGATTACCCTGTAAGTGCCACACAAAAGGCAGTACAAGCAGAGTGGCAAATAATTGCCTGTAGAGTACCAGTTGAAAAACAGGCGCATTGGTTTCAAGCAACTTAACCAATAGGTTACCGCTGGCAATCAGTAGTTGTGCGGCTAAAATCATCAATAGAGGCTGCATAGGATCCCAGCAAAAATAAGTCAGTATTAAGGTGTATCTTGAATTTCATGCCGCAGCTTGGACTTTGAGACTAAAATAGCATCATAAGGCATGGTATATCCGACTAATTTAGCCTAACTGATTGTAAAAAACTAAATGTAGCCATAAAGTTAACCTACAAATCCAACTATCGACTAAGATTGACAGCATTAGCATTTTCTTCATAGCTGTAAAAATGATCTATGGCCCTTTAACTAAATAAGCCGATGAACAAACTTAAACAAACTCTATTTGGGTGTTTTTTACTTTTCTTGTGGACATTAAGTCCCTCTGTATTAAGCGCTGAAATTGCGTTGGACTCCCCGTATTTGTTCCATGCTAAAGCGGATCAACAGCCTCCTGAGCGGTTTGAAACCGTGCCCCATTGGATGGAGCAACTCGACGAAGCTAGTTCGGTCAGCTTAACCGGTGGCGATTATTGGATGATTACACCTGTGATGGTCAATCAACGTCAATCAAACTGGGTAGTGGATGCAAGTAATTCGATTATTGAATCCGTAGATTATTGGATACTCGGCAGTGATGGCAGCGTACAACATGCCCACAGTGGCTACAGTGCTCCATACCAGTTTTTATTCGATTATGGCCGTAAGGTCACCTTGAATATGGGCACGGATTATTGGCTGGTAGTGAAGCTGAGCAGCCGTTATTACTCATCTCCCCCTGAGATAGCATTGCAAAGTGTGGCGGATCATCAACTTATGTCTGACCGTCTCGCAATGGCAGTGCTGTTGTGTTTGGGCGGCTTATTGTTTATCGCCTTATATAATATTTTGATTTATATCTCTATTCTTGATAAAGCCTTTCTCTACTATGGCCTTTACGTATTTGCCTACTTTGGTGGCTGGGCACTGACTTTCCATTTGCCCGCACACTTATTTAATTTCCATTACCTCGAGTTGCATCATCTGTTTTTTATCAGTTTGCCCATTTTTAATATCATGTTTTACAAGCACTTCCTTCAGTTGCCTAGTTACTCACCGCGGCTGTGGCGTCTTAGTCAGTATTTAATGTTTGCCTGTATTGTGGCTCTGCCGACCAGTATTTGGCTGTTGTCCTATACGGCAATTATTGCCTCTGTACTGATCATGCTATGGATTGCTTTAGCAATTACCTGCGGTAATGTGTGTTTGATGAAAGGCTTTGCTCCTGCGCGTTATTTTATTCTTGCCTTTACTTGCTTGCTGTTGCCTGCGGTGATTATTTTACCCGGAAATATGGGGCTCACTCCCGATTTCATTGAACATGCAGAGCTTGCGACTCTGATGGGCGGTACGGCTGATGCGTTATTACTGTCCTTAGCGTTAGCGAATAAGCTGAAATTACTTGCTGAGGAACGTAAGGCGCATATTGAAGAGTTAGCGATTGCATGGGAAAAGGCACGTTTAGATGGATTAACGCGAGTCGGTAATCGTTATGCCTTTGACGAATATATGAACTCACAATTAGGATTTGCCGATAAAGTCGTGCAACCAATGGCGTTAGCACTATTGAATATCGATAGTCTGAAAAGTGTCAATGAAACACTCGGCCATCAAGAAGGCGATAGATTATTGCTGTTGATAGTGCAGTTATTGCAAGCAACAGACTTAGCGCACATGAAGGTTTATCGGATTAGTGGTGACGAGTTTGTGATTGTGACGCCTTCTGCTGGTATCCCGTTATTACAGAGTGCTTTGAGTGGCTTAGGTGAAGAATTAGCAAGCCATGGTTTTAAAGATTGCCAGTGTAGTTTTGGGATGTCGTTAAACACTGAGGTCGCAGATCCCCATGAGTGGTTGCGTTCTGCTGACACTCACTTATATCAATCGCGTATGGATAAGCGTCGTCAAGAGTATGCAGATACTCGCGGTGTCGATGTGAGGCTACATTTAAGCTAGCTATTGAAAATTTAAAATAATCGTTTTATACCAATCACATTAAATAGCTAATCAGTTCAGAGCCTCACAGGTATTTCAATCCAAGGCGCATTGACGCAGAAATGGTTATTCCCTTTTAAGTCAATGCAACACTGGAGTGGGATGCCTGTGTGGCTCCCGAAGGGCGGCTGATGTTTACTACATGGCAACGCGCTTTATACTGCGTTTAAGGCTTTCGACAGAGCACCACTATGCCTTCAAGCCTTCGCCTTGTCTAAAGCGCGTTGAACTCCCGCTGAATGAACAGATATTTAATACGATTGGTATTATTAGAACATTAGAAAACATAAATGGCGCAGAATTTATCTGCGCCGTTTATGTTTTTATCTTAGATTTATTAGCTTCATCTTGCTTGGACTAAGCAGTGTCCAAGTTTGCGACTTAGCTAGATTTAAGGACGAGCTTAGAAGTCTTTTTCGCCCTTAATCACCGCAGGATGACCCGATATCGCTTTTGATGTGTGCATTCCCGCCATCGTCGCCGCTTCGACGCAGCCCGCATTAAGGCCTGTCTTTATCCAATCGCCCGTCATATACAGGTTATCTATCCCTGTGCCATCTGTCGTGATGCGATACTGCGAGCTGTCTTTAACCGATAAGACATAACGCTCGGATGGGTCTACATTTGCGCGCCAATATTGGCTATCGAAGCGGGCAACTCCTTGACGGCCTTGTTCATCGTGTAACCATTCCCAAGGGAAGCTATCACCGACATTTTGCCAAAGTTTATGGATTTCGGTATTGAGTTGATGGATAGCGCCCGCTTTTGCTTCTAAGGTTTTCCGTTGTTGGAAATCTACATCCGAGCTTGGTGGATAGGCCTCGACAGGCAATGCCGAGCAAAAGTAATTGGCATTTTTAGGTTCTAAGCCGCGCCAATCTTCTTTGTCTAGTAGTTGGTTCATCGATGCCCAAGTATCGAAGGGTTCGGTGAAGCCCGATAATACGGGTTCCTCGCCATCTTCAGAGTAATTAGGCCAGCCTATCCCATTCAGATCTTGGTTCATCCACAGTTGATAGGCTTGAGTGGCGACAGTTTGCACCTTATCAACGCAAAGCTTGAGGGCTGGGCTTTGTGCCATAACTTCACTCGCCACGTGGGGCACAGAACCTATGGATAGACCGAAGATCACTTTGTCGAAATCTACGCCTTTGACTAAACGCTTTTTCGGCAGGGCTTTGCCAAAGTGAGTTTCATACACGCTGTCCCAATCGCTCCAGAAGTGTTCAAGATTGATATTATGGGCTTTAAGCAGTGCCGCTTGTTCAGGCTCAAGTTGCTCATAATTGGGCGTACTCGGCCAGCAATCGAGACCTTTCACATCGATCAAAGGATCGTAGTTTGTGACAGTCGGCGCCAGAGCTACTTGCTCAGTGATCTCAATCGCTTGAATACTTTGATTGTGACATTCGAGATTATCAACTCGATTGAAGTAGTGGAAATTGACTCCGCGGCGTTTGAGCACTTCGTAAAAAGGTGTAAACACAACATCACCCATTCCCGCCTGCATTTTCCACATCACGCCACCTTGATAGCACAGGGCAATACGCAGCATAGCGCGGATAATTGTGCCCGCTTCGACATTAGGTTTGTCGAAGTTGCCTTTCTCATAGGCAAACACTAAGTCGTAAAAACCGCGCACTGGGGCGCTGTCGACTGTGTACTTAAGGCTGGCGCCGTGTTTGGTTAACCATTCGCGATAATCATAGTCATTGATGGCGTCAAAGCCTTTTTCAAATACATCGTCGGCAAACATGCCCTTGAGGATCGTGAGCCCCAGATCGGCGGCTATATATAAGTGGCGCAGTTCGTCATTATTATCTAAATGTCCGCTAAAACGTTTCACGAGTCTTTGATGCAGGGCATCGACAGCTGATTCTACAAAACCATCGTCACTTTCACTGTGTACATGCTCATCGCACTCGCGGCCAATCATTTGATTAAAATGGCATTCAAGCTTATCACCGAGCGCGTCGAGTGATTCTTTGGCATCTTCGACCGAATCCTCTAACTTATCTTTTAAGCGTTCAAACCAGCTGCTATCGAGCCAGTTTTTAGGTGTTCCCATGGCTTTTTCATCTGCATCGAGCAGGTCATCCATGTCTTTGAGCCATTCTTTGATCCACGCAAAGGCGACTTTAACGACTTTCCAGAAGGTGAGGGTTTCGGTGCCATCACCTGGGATGCCTGGTAGCATTGGGAAAGTGATTGGCCAACTTACAGAACGGCCATCAACGTCTTCCTGTAAGACGATGAAGTTATGCGGTTTAAAGGCATCAAAAAAAGTCGCAAGCGGCGCGTTTGCTGGCCTATCCAATTCCTCATACGCTTTGCGCATTAAGGCAAACGCGTTTTGATAGAAACCAAACCAGATGTGTAAACCATGTTCTTCGATGCGTTGTCCCATAGCGGCATTGCGGCCACTAGCCCCTTTACCACCGATACGCCAGCCGAGTTGATAGACATCAATCTCATATTGATTCTGCCAGCCGGGTTTATCGGTTAGATAACAGGCTGCTGTCATTGCCGCGACACCGCCACCGAGAATGGCTATTTTCTGTTTTTTGATTTCGGAGTTATCGACTAATACCTCGCCGGGCGGCACTTCAAAATCGAAGTTCACATGGTAAGGGAGTAAAACGTGCTGCTCACCAATCTCGACCCCGAGCGTATCCTTTAACGGGAAGCTGGCATTATCAAAAATGGTCGCGACAAAATCATTTTTTAGCAGGGCAACACTGTGCACTTTATTCACTTGGGCTGGCGCGGCAACGATGGCTTGATAAATGGCTTTTTGCCCTGACGAGTCGGGGAACTGTTTTAGAAATACTTGATCGATAGCGGGTTTAAATAACAGATGAAATAGCTGCTCTTCGCCAAGCAGGTCAAGTTCTGGAATAAAATCGGTTTGTTCTTTAAAGAGTTGCCAAGTTTGGGTTATCGCTTCAAGGGTTGAAAGCTGTGCCTCGGGTTTGGCATCGCAATTCACTTCAATTAATGGATGCAGGGCAAGTTCGGTTTCGGGTGAGAAATGTAAAAAACTTTTGGTCTCAAGGGATAATCGCGTCAGAGGCTCGCCAACCGCTGGCATAGTGTATTCACATAAATACTTAGGATAACCAAAGAGTTCTCTGCCATTAATTAAGGCCATGGCATCGTTCACCCAAATGTGTAGCGGCTGAAAATACACTTGGCTGATTTGTTTACTGTCGCTGCTATCTTGGCGCCCGACCATGACCCAAGTGATGATGTCCGTTTCTTGGATCCAGCCCTTAGCTCTGTCCTCTGGATAAGCGGAATACGCTTTTTCAATTTGAGTGAAGGTTGTCAGTACGTAGGGAGACAGCACCTTAAAATACATTGCGCTGCCGGCAACTTGATTCAGGGTTTTATCGATAGAGCGTTGCAGGTTTTCCTGTTTCCCCTTAAGAAAAAAACCGTACATATCGGCTTTATTTAGCACTAAGGGCGAGTGCATCAACATACTGCCTTGGGGATAAATAAAGTCGGGGCGCTGTTTTTCCATGGCGTTCATCCTTAAATTTCAGTGTAAGTCCAATGATTTGGGAGTTATAGCCCAAAAAGCATAGGGCAAATAAGCAATTAAGCCCATTGATTTTACACTGGAATGATTAAGTATTTGAGAGGGGATAACGGGGTTGAGTAGCAAGTTGGATATTATCCAACTTGCTCAGATTTGGCAGGTTTAGCACAGAACGAATTTGTAAAACAAACCCGTGAGAGCAAGGGTACTTAGATTTAGTTACTTCGATTTATTTTGGTAGAAATCCACCTCTGTATTATCGTCCGAGTAACGTCGCTTAGTATCTCTGCGGCGCTGTTTCACGCGTTTATTCTTTTGCTTACCTTTGACGTTATCGCTCCATGGCGCATCATCGTCGTCAAATTCATAGGAGTGTGACATGGTCAAAATTCCAAAAATACCTGTGCCATTCGCAGCACCCGATCTTTTTACCCAAAGGTGAGATGAAGCTAAAGCGAAATATTTAATCACTGATGGTGAAAAGTTTTGTCCAAAGGCTATATCTTGCCACTGAAATGGCCGAATCTGAGATTTTAATGGGGAATGTGTGGATTATCCTTATGATAATTAAAGGATAAGTGTAATTATCATCGGAAATTATATTATATGATTGAAACTGGCGCCCAGAATGAAAGGCGCCAAGTTTTGATACAAAATAATGAGTTAGTGTTACTTGCTGCGCAGCATACGCGCGACAAACATACCATCACTATTCGCTTCAAAGGGCCATACGGTCAACATTTCTGTTTGTTCACCCGTAAAAGGATGGCGTATCGGCGTGAGCGTGAACTCTGGATGTTGCTTTAAAAACGCCGTCACCACGTCTTGGTTCTCGAGCGGCGACAAGGAACACGTGGCGTAAACGAGGATGCCGCCCGCTTTAACTGCGCGGCTACTACGGCTTAAAATATCGAGCTGTAACGCGGCTTTATCGGCCACGGCTTCAACACCATCCAACCAACGCATATCGGGATTACGTCGCCAAGTGCCAGTGCAACTGCACGGGGCATCGACTAACACACCGTCGAAATGATCCGCTGGTACCGGCAGGGCATCGCTCTTCCAACGGGCAACGCTAATGTCGTTAAAGTGGGCTCTTTGGGCACGTTTAGTCAGTTCTTCTAGGGCATTGGAGCGAATATCCGACGATATAATGCTGCCCGTAGAGGGTGTTTTATTATCAGCAGCCTTGGCCAACATCAAAGACCGCAGCTGCAGGGTTTTTCCGCCAGCACCACTGCAGGCATCCCACCAATGGTCATCGGGTTCTGGCGCGCAAATTTGCCCTATGACCTGTGAAGCCAAATCTTGGATCTCAATGTTACCGTCTTTATACAGGGCGATTTCATTAAGATTCATACTCTTGCTGCCAAGATTGATGGCATCGCTAAAGTAATGACCATAACTCGCTTCTATACCGAGCGCTTGCAGTTGTGTCGCCGCATCTTGGCTAGTGATCCCCTGTGCGCGTCCCCAAATCGGCGGGCGACTGGACATAGCTTCAATTAATTGGGTTTGCTGCGCAGCATCAACAGGACACACTTGCCAGAACCAGTCGGGTAATAAATCCTGTGGCTTAAGCTTCGCCGTGGGAAATAAATGCTGCATTAGTGCCAGTTTGTCGTCGAGACTTTCAACAGTAAGTGCTTGAGCTTGCTGATAATCGATGGGCGATTGTGATAACTCATGCCAAGCGCTAGCAATATCTTGCCAAGCGTGAGCTTCCAATAGGGCACTGGCGCTTAGGCTGGCAAAATAAGTCGCTGATTCTTGTTGATCGCCTAATCGCTGAAACCAACCCCACCAGCGAAACAGACTAAACAAAGATTCACGAATGACTTTACGATCCTTCGAGCCGTGTTTTTTATGTTCTCTAAAGTAGTTGGCCAGAATACGGTCGGCGGGCATTTTACTGCTTTGAATTTCATCGAATAATTGCTTAATTGTACTGGCGTAACTGAGTGCACGTTTTTGCGCTGGAGTGCTCGCCTCTGCATCTAACGCTGACGATGTGTTTGAGTTGGATGCTTTACCGGAAGAGAAGCTGCTTGGATTACCCATAAATTTAGCCTAGATCATGCTTCTGTGACTGCGCCTTATGTAAGAGGTGTAGCGAACAGAGGGGAAAAATAAGTGGCGCAGAGTGTAGCAGTTTTGCCCGATAACAGGCAGAAAAAAAGCCCCAAAGTAGTATCAACTTGCAGGGCTTTTTGTGGTTGGGTCACTGAGACTCATAGTGCATTCAGTACCAAAGGGTTATTTGCAGGCTATCGCTCAATTACCGCTTAGAAGGTGATTATTTCGTCACCATCTTTTGGATTTGCTTAGCCCGTTCTTCATCACTCATTTCCACCGGTGGTGGCGTGACTATGCCTTTTTGGCACGCGGGTCTGAGTGCTAACTCATCTAACCAACGTTGCAAATGTGTCAGACCTTCCATATTGATGCCGCTCCACTCGTGGATCCGCACCCAAGGCCAAGTTGCGATGTCGGCAATCGTGTATTCGTCACCAGCAAGGTATTGATTTGTAGCTAGTTGAGTATTCATAACCTCGAATAAACGTCGACCTTCTTTTTGATACCTGTCAATGGCTGCGGGGATTTTTTCAGGGAAGTACCTAAAGAATACGTTGGCTTGTCCCATCATGGGGCCGACGCCGCTCATTTGGAACATTAACCATTGGATCACCTGTGAGCGCTTTTTCGGATCGGCTGGCAGGAATTTACCTGTTTTTTCGGCTAGATACAGCAGAATCGCACCTGATTCGAATACCACAAAATCCTCGTTATCGCGGTCGATAATGGCGGGAATGCGACCATTGGGATTAATGGCAATAAACTCGGGCTGTTTTTGCTCACTGGTACTGAAATCTAATTTATGGACGCGATATTCAAGTCCCATTTCTTCCAGTGCGATGGAAATTTTAAAACCATTAGGGGTCGCGGCTGTGTATAAATCTATCATGATGATTCCTTAAGGTTATAACGCTTATAGCTACTCACTTTAGTGCCCATGAATATTCATCATCAGGCATTAGCGCCGCTATTTTTTAGGGGTTAACGATACTATGGCAGGACGCTGCGTCATAGTGTTGAACCAAGCCTTGAGATGCGGCAAGTTATCAGCCACTTCGATGTCTAAATTTTTAATAAAACTGATAAAAACGTAAGCCGAAATATCGGCAATACTGAATGCATCGCCTGCCACAAAGGCTGACGTGTTCAATTGTTGGTCTAAGGTTGGTAGGAAGTCAATGACCCTTTGGCGTGATTCTACGCCCCAAGACTCGACACAATTTTCCCTGTCTTTATAGACACCGCTTAAATTACGAAAGGCTTGAAACCCGACCATTAATCCTTGTAACTCTATGATGCGTTGCCACATTTCTACTTTGGCGCGCTCAAGCGGTGTATTACCAAACAGTGAATGCTCACTCGGGTGAATTTCGTCTAAATAGCGGCAAATGGCAACAGATTCACACAGGTAGCTGCCATCATCGAGTTCGAGCAGTGGAATGCGGCCATTTACACTTTTGGCTTTAAACTCAGCGCTTAAATTTTCTCCTCCACGGATATCGACGTTCACTCTTGGCACTTCTATACCTTTTTCCGCAAGAAAAATACTGACGCGGCGTGCGCTGGGAGTCGGAGCTAATTCGTAGAGTTTCATCTAAAGTCCTGTAGTTTTTATCAGTGCTTTATGCTCGATTCGGGCATATAAGGCTTTTTCTGAACGTTCGGTTAGGTTAGAATTTACGCCATATCTAAACGATCAGTCAAGAATGATTTACCCCTCAACTTTCTGTAGTAAAGAGGAATGGTGAAGCTGAACATGAACGCGTATTCAAGAGATTAGGTCGCAGGCTATGGCACGGAGTTGTAATTTTGATCGGCAAGAAAAACTCATATTGGCGATGGAGCTTTTTTGGCAAAAGGGCTTTGCTGAAACCTCAATTTCCGATCTCGTCGGCCATTTAGGCATTAATCGATTTAGTCTCTATAACAGCTTTGGCGACAAGCAGAATCTTTACCGCGAGTGCCTCCGTTTTTACCTTGATCATTACTCTTTTGGCGCTTCAGATACTTTGCTGCATGAAAAAGCGGGCTTGGCTGAAATAGAAGCTTATTTAGCGCGCTTTGTTGCTTTGCAGCGGGAGCAAAAGTACGGCTGTTTTATGCAAAATGCCGTGCTCGAAAAGAGCCTTAACGATGGAAGTGTGCTGCAGGAATGTCAGCGATTATTTTGTCGATTACAGACCTCATTCACCCAAGTGTTACAAGTTTGCCAAGCGCGTGGAGAGCTATTAGCCCATGTGCAACCACATCAAGTTGCTGCTTTTTTAGTGCTGCAATTACAAGGGATTAGAGTGTTAGGCAAGGCGGGCGAATATGAGTTGTTAGACAATGCGTTTGTTGTATTGCAAGACTATTTACGTAGTTTGAGTGCTAATCAGACTGCATAACTGCAAATGACATAGTTTGATTGGCCTAGGTTTTTGCCTAGGCCATGTTTTTAGAAATCTATTTTTAAAAGTTTATTTCTAAAAGCCTATTTCTAAAAGTCCAAGTCCAGCGCAAAACACAGATAGGCCATCAGTTGAGTGCAGTGTGCAAACTGCTCTGCACAAAAACTGGCTGCATCTGGACGGCAGAGTTCCTCAAAGGCGATATTTTTAACTGCGATAAAATCTTTTCGTTTTAGCTCTATCAGCATAGGGTGGTTTTTATCAAATCCCTTTGGTGGTCTAGTTAAGCTGTCGCCATCCATATTAAATCCATGACCTTGTAAGGTCTGTAGCGCCTTTTTATAGCCGTTAGGATTCTCATCAATACAAGTGCGAATGGCATTTAAGGCTTTTGATTCTGGGTGCCAAATCCCTGCTGCAATAAAACAGCCATCTTCGGCAATATGTAGATACAGTCCCGGGGCATGTACGTCTTTACCTTGAAAATGGCGAAATTGAATGCCGACATTGGTTTTATAGGGCGTTTTATCTTTGCTAAAACGGCTGTCTCGCTGGGGACGCATCAAGCTGCCGCCGACTTTTTTTGGTACGGCAGTGAGCCTAGGCGAGAGGGCGAGGATACTGGGCTGCATTTGCTCGATAAACTGCAGTGCAGGCGTTCGCACTGTTTCTTCGTATTCCGCCTGATGGGCTTTAAACCAGTCGCGGGAGTTGTTTTGTGCCAGTTGATTTAAAAATTGCAGGCTCGCCGCGCTGAACGTTGCACCAGTCGCGATGGGGATTTTAGTTGTTAGAGTGGCCATTATCAGGGAACCTTATTAATGCAGATAAACCGAGCACAAGCAGTATTAATGCCGATTGAGGAGCAAGGTGAGTTGCTGACATATCCTTCCGTATCGCCCGCCCGTTCTTACTCACGATAGTTAAAACACGATAGTTAAGACTGCCAAGTTGGGTGCCAATACTGCCATCCTTCGGCAAGATCTTCACTTAAATTTTTGCATTGTGCCGCTTCTACCTTGTTTTCAATAAGTCGGTTATTTACACGTAAAGCTAAGTGAGAACTATTCTTATCTTGTTCGTTAGTGCCTATAATGCCGCCCTATTTTTAGATTGGTTTGTTAATAGGATGACGTTGAATGGGTTGCCTGCCTAAATGTGATAAGTGGAAAGCGAATAGAAATCTGTCGCTTATGGGATTATGTATATTGCCCTCAATGCCGTTGTACGCCGCTGAGGTATTGGGCGAGCCTAAGGTTGAGCCGATTGAGATCCTGCAGGTTCATGGGCAGCAATATCGCAGGGCCATCACAGTCGCTAAACCCGGCGAAGCGATTATTTCCATGGAACAAATCGAGGAGATGCAGGCGACAACTTTCGCCGAAGTGATCGATGATATGGCGGGGGCGCATATCGATGGCGGTACCCGCAGTGGCGGTGAGCGGATTAATATCTGGGGTTTTGGCGAGACTGAAGATTTTAACGTTTATGTGGATAATGCTCCGGTGGGATTTGAGCAGTATCGCTACGGCTCATTTTTCCTCGATCCTGACCTCATCAAGCGAGTGGAAGTAATTAAAGGTGCCCATGATGTGCGCTCGGGCAATGGCGGTTTTGGTGGTGCCATGTATGTGGTCACTAAATCGGCTGATGATTTTCTTAAATATGATCAATCCCTTGGCGCGCGAGTCAAAACCAGCTACGCCAGCAATAATGACGCTATGGGTTATACGGGGACAGTTTATGGCCGCGTGAATTCACATCTATCTGGCTTGCTGCATCTTACGCGTCGCGATGCGGGGGATGTCACTTTAGCCAATGGTGAAGAGTTTGAATATTCAGGTTATGAGCAAAATAACTACCTAGGTAAGATGGATTACGCGCAGGGCGATCACCAACTTGCCTTGAGCGTGACCCATTATCTTGATGAGGGCCGCAAACCTTGGGCTAACCGCCGTGGCCCTATGCCTGCAATTTCGGACTACAACATCAAAAAGTACGGTTCCTACGAGCAGGCTCTGTATGCCACAACTGCCTACAACACCTATGAAGACAACACTTGGTCGGCAAATTATCGCTATTCGCCGAGTAATCCACTGATCGATACCCAAGTGGTGATTTCCCATTCGGCGAATGCACGCCACTGGGTAAGACCCGATATCGCGTGGGAGAAAATGACGGTTTCCGTAGGCAACTTCGGTCACGAATCTTGGCTAGACTATAAACGTGACTACATTGATATCAACAACTTGAGCTTGATTGGCG
The DNA here is from genome assembly GCF_013283205.1 of Shewanella sp. ISTPL2. Lineage (NCBI taxonomy): Bacteria > Pseudomonadati > Pseudomonadota > Gammaproteobacteria > Alteromonadales > Shewanellaceae > Shewanella > Shewanella sp. ISTPL2. The sequence continues at coordinate 2,788,903 of NZ_JAAPAV010000001.1, forward strand.
ATCATGAGATCACCACAGGATTACAGTACCGTAGTCTTGACCGCACTTCGTTAGTGTTTAACAAAAGTTATGAAACAAATCCCGAGAAAAACTTTGGCTGGTACACACCTTACTACCAACCTGAAGGCCGTCAAGATACCTATGCTGCCTATATTCGCGATGCAATTCATCTTACTAATGACTTAACTGTGACTCCCTCGCTGCGATATGACTTTATCTACAGCATAGGTCGACCAAATATTGCACCAGATTACAATGATATTGCTGCGGGCCATGACTATAGCTCAACCCATCATTCGGGGTTCTCACCCAGATTAGGCATAGATTATCAACTGACAAATCACGCTCGGTTAAACTTTGATTACGCTTATAGCTTGCAAGCCCCTGTGGTGGATGAGATTTATGCCGTGCAATACGCTAAAGCCAGCATTACCGGCACGAGTCGCGACATTGATGTCGAACGCTTACATGCCTTCAAATTAGGCCTAATGACGCAGCATCAGCATGTAATTGCCAATGAGGATGCTTTGTCGACGCAAATTACCCTGTTTGCCAATTTAGGTCGTGATGATATTGCCCAGCGCCGCGGAGCTAAGTCTGATAAAACCCAGTTAATTCAAAGTGGTTATACAAATCTTGATGGTTACCATATTTACGGTGCCGATTTTGAAGCCCAATATCGCTATCAAGATGTGTTCAGTGATCTTGCGGTTTCATGGCTGCAAGGACAGCACAATGGGTCACTCAGAGACAGCCAAGATGACGATGAATATTTAGCTAACATAGCCCCGCTCGATATTCGTTTGCGTTTAGGCATGTATATCACAGATGACATTTCTATCGCTTGGCAGGGCGCTTGGTATGATGCGCAAACCAATGTCCCCCACGGTGATATCTTTAATGCCGAGTCGCCAAGCGAGAATTATTTCCTACAGAATGTGTATCTCGCCTATGAACCTCAAGCCATCTTAAAGGGATTAAGTGTGCGTTTGATGGTAAAAAATCTTACGGATCTGCAAGTGGTGCCGTTTCTCTCCGATGGGATACCCGCCGCAGGGCGTGATGTTCGTTTGAGTTTAGCCTATGAATTTTAAAGACTAATCACCAAGGCTGTGTGGACTAGGTATATATAGCTCATAAAAAATAGGGTTATATTGCCTCAGCCCCCTGCCGAAAAATGCCAGTTTATGGCATAATCCGCGTTTTACTAGGCATATAGAACAGAAAAATGACTGAAAATGAATTGCTAAGTCGCTGTGGCGGCAAGTGTGAACTGTGTGGCAGCGAGCTTGAACTCTCTATTTATGATCTGCCAGCCTCCGATGGCCGTGACAATGAGATCATGATTTGTGAAACCTGCAGTGGCCAAATTGCGGCACCAGATACCATGGACATGAACCACTGGCGTTGTCTGAATGACAGCATGTGGAGTCCTGTACCGGCAGTTCAAGTGATGTCATATCGTATGCTTAAGCGCTTAAATGGCGAAAGCTGGGCGCAAGATTTGCTGGATATGCTTTATCTTGAAGACGATTTAAAAGCGTGGGGTGATGCCGAAGTTGCCGCAGCAGGTGACGATGCTACGCCAACGTTAGACAGTAATGGTGCAGTGCTCAATGCTGGCGATACTGTGGTCATCATCAAAGACTTAAACGTGAAAGGCACTAGCTTTGTGGCTAAGCGTGGCACAGCTGTGCGTAACATTGCTTTGACCAACAACCCAGAGCATATCGAAGGCCGCGTTAACGGTACTCGTATTGTGATTCTGACATGCTTCGTTAAAAAGTCTTAAGTTTCGCTTAGTGTGAGCGCGATTTATTTAGCTCAACACAAAAAAAACCGCCATGATCGTTAGCCGACATGGCGGTTTTTTTATGTTGAGTTAGGTAGTTAAGATACGCAGCGGGTGATTTGATATTGGCGTGCATAGCCCTGCGGATTAAATTGCCAAGATAATATCCACGCGATCACACTTAAGCCACCGAGTAATAACCAAGCACTGTTAAAGCTGTTGAAATTATCGCGAATTAATCCGGCAATCCAAGGCGAGATAGCCGCTATGGTATATCCCACACCCTGCACGAAGGCGGTTAATTTACCTGCTAACATAGGATTTTGTTGATGATCCATAGTGACAATCAGCCCGAGTGGAAAAATCCCGCCAATACCTAATCCTGCAAGTCCCGCCCATAAAAATAGCGATACTTGAGGGGCGAGTGCGAGTCCCATAAAGCCAATGAGTTGTAGCAAGCAGAGTAGGGCTATGATGGCACGTCTGTCCGTCGACTTGCTGGCAAGCCAAGGAAACACTAAGCCCGCGATCACTTCCATGCTGGTTAAAAAACCTAACACTAATCCAGATTGAGTTTGGCTATAACCTAGCTCGACCGCGTAGGGGGCTAACCATGCAAGTACGCAGACATAACAACTTGTGCCTAATGCAAAAAATATCGCCAATAGCCAACTGCGACGAAAACGCCAAAAGTTAAGCTGCAAAGCTTGCTCTTTTGCTTGGCTCGGTAGTGCAGCTTTATGTTTAATCAGGAGCCACAGCACGAGTGCGAATATGCCTAGCCAAGTCCAATGACCTAGACCCGCGCGCCAACCTAAGTTCATCCCGATAAAAGGCGCGCTACTCGCCGCTAATGCGGCGCCACCCATAATGGCGGTGACGTAAAGCCCCATCATTAAGGGGACCCGTTCACCAAAATTAAGCTTAATCATGGCGGGCATTATGGTTTGAATGAGGGCGATTGCGACCCCTGCCAGTAATGCCGAGCAGATAAGCCAATTGGCATCTATCGCCCAGAAGCGCATTGCAGTAGCGGCGATCAGCAGTAGCAATGATCCTGTCATTACGGTATTGAATCCTAAGCGTTTGGCGATACTAAAGCCTGCAAAACAGCCCAGTCCCATGGCGAGCACGGGCAGCAATGTCAGCATAGATGCTAAGGTAAAACTTAAGCTGATATCCTTTTGTATGCTGGGCAGTAAAGGCCCAACGGAGGCGAGAATGGGTCGTAGATTTAGACCAATAAGGATGAACGCGAGTCCGAGCAGCAATAAATTCGCTTTCTCTGTCTGGGGGGATCGCATGGATTGTCTCCAAAAATAAGCTGAGTTTGATTTGCTGAAAAAGTGATTTGTAGCAGCATTTAGCATACTCATGATGATTTCCTTTCAACAACAGTAGGTTGAAACTACATCACTACAATTCAAAAAGAATCTCTTTCAGATGTATCTTGATATAAAGATATTTTAATTCTGCGAGAAAATGACTAAGATGTAAAGAATGATGTAAAGAATCTTTATATTGAGATAAACCTATGACAGCTAAAATGACGCTAACTAATGCCAGTCCTGCGGATACTAACGCGAGTTCTACGGATAAAAAGAAAGCGGATTCGAATACCAAAGAAGATGGCCTCGATAGAATTGTTGAACAGTGGCAACAGCAAGGGGTGACTGAGGATTTGATCCCTATGGCTGTGCTCGGGCGAATCGCTCGTTTAACGAAATATATCGAAGTGGTACTGCTGCAATGCCACGCCGAATTTGGCTTAGGTCAGGGGGAGTTCGATGTGCTCGCGACGTTAAGGCGCTCGGGAGAACCATTCACACTCTCGCCTTCGCAACTTTATCAGAGCATGATGCTAAGTTCTGGCGCTATGACCAGTCGTTTAGACAGACTCGAAAATAAGGGGCTGATTGAGCGGGAGCACAGTAAGGAAGATCGCCGCGCCGTCCATGTCTCGTTAACTGCTGAGGGTAAGGCGCTCATTGATAAGGCATTACCTCAGCATATTCAATGTCAAAGTGCGTTGTTTGCGGGCGTGAGCGTTGAAGATAGGCCTGTGTTGCTGCAGATTTTAAAATCTTGGCTGAACCAATTTGAGCCGCAATAATTCGTTTAAAATCCCACTTTAGTCTTTAAAGTAGGCTGATATGCAATAGCGGATCACTTTGGCAAAATGCGGTAAACATGAGCCAACCGCGCGGGATAACATTTGATAGAACAAGGGAGTTGCCATGGTAAAAAGACGTGAAGCATTTGAATTAGCGGGAAAACGAGTCACAGCCGGGACGCAATTAGGGATCAAACTACCTGCCGCTAAGTTGTATACCGATACGCAACTCGATATTCATGTGGAAGTGTTTCACGGAGCCAAACCTGGCCCGACTTTACTGGTTTGTGCCGCCATTCATGGGGATGAACTTAATGGTATCGAAATTTGTCGGCGTTTATTAGCCAGAGTAAATCCAAAGAATCTGACGGGCACGTTAATTGTGGTGCCAATAGTGAATGTGTTTGGTTTTATTCAGCAATCCCGTTATTTACCCGATCGTCGTGATTTAAATCGTTGCTTTCCTGGTTCTAGCAAAGGGGCGCTCGCAAGCCGTTTAGCTAATCTGTTTGCCACTCAGTTATTAGTTCATGCAACCCATGTGATTGATTTACATACTGGGGCCGTCCATAGGGATAATTTGCCGCAAATTCGCTGTGATACTAATGATGAGACTATGCTGGCCATGGCGAATGCCTTTGGTGCACCGCTGATCATGCATTCTAAAGCGCGCAGTGTTTCTATGCGAGGTTATGCTAATCAACAGGGCATTCCTTGCATTTTATATGAGGCTGGAGAGGCGTTACGTTTTAGCGAGTTGTCGATAAAATCTGGCCTCAAAGGTGTGCTCAATGTGATGCGCAGTTTAGATATGCTTAAAGGGCGAGTGAGTAACAAAGGCGCGAGTGTCAGTGCTATTCGCAGTTATTGGGTGCGCAGTGAATCCGATGGTTTAGTGAATATGAAGCTTAAACTCGGCCAGCGGGTGACTAAGGGTTATATCATTGCCCATATCGTCAGCCCCCACGGCGGTGACAGTGTGGCCATTCGCGCGCCAACTGACGGTATTATCATAGGAATAAGTAATATCCCTGTGACTAACGAAGGTGAGGGTATGTTTCATATCGCCCAGTTCGAAGGTGACGAGATTGAAATTGCCAACGAACAGCTCGATGAATTCCTGATGGAATATGCCTAGATTCTAGGTCCCATCACCTCTACAGTTTAAACCGCTCCACTGAGCTGGTGAGTGAATGGGCAAGCAGAGTGACTTCGTTGCTGCGTTTGGCCATGTCCATAGCTTCATTGGCATTTTGGTCTGCAGATTGTGCCGCCTCACTCATGCTCGACTCAATCCGCTGGCTGTAATCTAACTGCTCGTGGGCGGCGTGGGTGATCTCTAGACTCATTTTATTGAGGGTATGTAAGGTGCTTTCTATGTGAGCGATAGCATCCTGCAGGGTTTGGCTTTGTCCGACACACTCATTTGCTTGATTTTGCCCCGTAGTAATCGCATCGGCTGCCGTGGACGTTTCTTTTTGCAGGGCCGTGATCATGGTTTGAATTTCGGCGGTGGCGGCTTGGGTGCGTGAAGCAAGTGATCGCACTTCATCGGCCACGACGGCAAAACCACGACCATGTTCCCCCGCTCTGGCGGCTTCAATGGCGGCGTTCAGTGCCAGCAAATTGGTTTGTTCGGCAATGCTGCTAATGGTGGTTAAAATGCTGCCAATATTATCGCTTTGAATGCTCAAGCGAGACATGACTTCAACTGAGCTACTTAAACGGGCGCTCAGTTCGGCAATTTTATTGCGATTATCATCGGCAATTTGCTTCACTTGATTACCGTATTTCGAGGCTTGACTGATTTGTCTCGCCGACTCACTGGCCTGTTCTGTCACTAGATTTGAGCTAGTAAACATCTGTTCTGCCAAGGCTTTCGTTTCATCGACTCGACTGATTTGCGCCGTTGCGGCATTGGCGATGCGCTGGCCTTGCTCATTGGTTTGGGTGGCAGAGCTGTCCAATGAATGGGCATTTTGGCTGATATTGGTTAACAGCTTGGCAAGATCGTCACTCAAGGTATTCATGTTATCGATTAGGGCACCAAATTCATCGTTATGGCGTTTATGAATGCGTTTAGATAAATCCCCTCGAGCGATACTGGCAAGTGCGCCGTTCACTAAGGCCAAGGGATTGAGCATGGCCTTGGAGGTGAAGAAGGAGATAAAACTCACCATGATGATAAATACCAGTGCTAGTACAATCGCTAAGGTTTGACCCTGTTGAATATCATTACTGGCAATGGTTTGCAGGCTGGTAAATCGGCGGTCGGCTAAGTTGATTAACTTATCTAAGGCGAGATTATTCGCATTAAACTCTTTATCGGCATCGAGGTAATGTTGCTCTGCTTGTCGTTGTGCCTCAACTACGGCTTCCTGCACTTTATAAAGTTCGGCAGGCGCTGCGAGTAAGGTATTGATAATCGCATATTCTTGCTCGAATGTTTGCAGTAGGCCTAATGTATCAAGCCCATCTGTTTGTTGTTTTAAAAAGGTAAAGTTAGTGGTGAGGTTCCCCAGTAAAATACCGACATCCTGTTGGTGCGATTGAATAACATCCAAACTTTGAGTGTGGATCAGTTCCCCCATAGTGTTGGCTAGCGTATAGAGCATGTCGTCAATGCGAGTACCTGTGCCGACAATTTCTTCGAGTAAAGTGGGATTATCGGGGATGGAAAGAGTTTCGAGATCAATCATCGCATTACTGGCGTTGGTCTTGGCATGGTTAAAGCGCTCAAAGAGTTGCAGGTACTGCCGTTTTGCTTGTTCATTGGCGAGTTTAGCGCTAAACATGGCTTGGCTTTGCTGCAAATAGGCTTGGTATCTTGCCTGCGCTTCGTTTAGGGATGTTTGCATCTTAGGTTGATCTGCAACTCGCTCAATTAACTCATTTTCGATACTTTGATATTTCTTCTGCAGCGCGGTAAATGCTTGCTGACTTTTGGTTAAGGCGGCAGTGTCTTGCTGACTATGGGCTAGGGTGGCAAGGCGTGACATTTTTAATAGCACTAGTTGTAAGCTATTACTCTGCTTTTGCACGGGTACGGCTAAGGTTTCAATATTTTGATAGGCGGTTTGCACTTGGGAGAGTGAATAGTAGAAAAAGCTACTACCAGCGATGAGCAGCGCGCCAATTGCACTAAAACTAAAGATGATTTTTTGTTTTATGGTAAGCGTTAACATAGTGCGAAAACCTCTTCTATGACTGTCCCTGTAAAATGGGTTTATTAATGGTTAGATCGCTGTTTTCGTTGAAATATTGATTTAAGTGTAGCAGAGTTCGTCATAAGTACAGTGATTAGTTCAATTGAACGTTTAGATTTAATTTAGGTTAACTAATTGATTTTGTTATTTAAAATAATCTCAACCCTAGCTTAAAAAGGATTAAAGATGAAATCAGTCGTGTTAGGTGAAAACCTTATCGTACCGACAAAAATTCTCTGCATTGGGCGTAACTATGTTGAGCATATCCATGAATTAGGTAACGAAATTCCCGAGGATATGGTGGTATTTTTAAAGCCCAATTCGGCCATTTCGACTGTGCTTCATTCTGAGCATCAAGGGGAAACCTTGCATTATGAAACCGAGCTGTGTTTTATGTTTCAAAATGGCCGTTTCAGTAGCGTCGCCGTCGGTTTAGATCTCACAAAACGTGATTTGCAAACTAAGTTAAAAGCTAAGGGATTACCTTGGGAGCGAGCAAAAGCCTTCGATGGTGCTGCGTTATTCAGTCCGTTTGTGGCGATTGATGATGCAGAGGCACAGCTGCATTTCACCTTGAGTATCAACGATAACTTGGTCCAAGAGGGGCATATCGATTTAATGATTTACAAACCTCAGACCATATTGTCCGAGCTACAGGCATTTATCAGTCTCGATGAGGGCGATATTGTAATGACAGGCACGCCCAAGGGCGTGGGAAGCATTCCCGCTAAAAGTGTATTTAACGTCACGCTGAGCCGTGGCCTGCAAGCGAGTGCTGAACCCTTACTCGAATGGCAGTGGTTAAGTGTTTAGTGATAAATCGCTGAGTTGCTCGCATGATTGAACCTGATGACGTAAAAAAGACTGCTGTATTGCAGGTGTCAACTTGCCAGCCACTGCAACAATATTTGATTGCGTTAGGGGCGAGTCAAGCTGCTGTTGAACGTTACTTACCACAGTTTAAAGCGTTGAACGTGCCGGCGGGAGAGGTGCTTCTTGGCCAAGGAAATGAGCAGTCACAGGCATATTTTGTTGTGGATGGTATCGTGCGCGCTTGCCATTATACTCAGGAGGGCATAGAGCGCTGTAAAGAGTTTTATTTCGAGGGTGAACTGTGTTTTTTGTATGTCAGTTGGCTTAAGCAAATTCCCGCTCGTTACCAATTAGAAGCCTTAAGCGCCTGTAAACTTATCCAAATGCCGTTATCTGTGTTGGATGATACTTCGCTGCAGTCAGTGCAACTTGGGTTACTTAAACAGCAATTATTGTATAAAGAACAAAAGGAAGCCTTTTTACTGCTGCACACACCTGAGCAACGTTATCTGTATTTACGCGAACATTCACCACTTTGGCTTGAGCGGTTAAGCCAAGGTCAGCTAGCTAATTATATTGGCATTACGGCAATCAGTTTGTCGCGTATGCGTAGACGACTTCAAGACTCTCTTTAACGGTTTTTGCTCCCAGTTAACTTAAGTTAATGCGCTAAAGCGCGATTCCCATGATGCTGCGCCTTAAGTTGCGCTCTCAAGTCTATAAGGCTTTCAATCAGAGTGCGCATTATTGCTTAAAGCGAAGGAGCTTAATAAGTTGACTGCGTTTACTTTGTCTCAAGTTTTGGTGGCGATAGCCATTATCTTCGATCTGATTTCGTTTCAATTTAAGGCGCGGGAGCGGATAGTCGCCTGCCTTTTTGTGTCTGGCATCTTGATTTCAATTCATTTTTGTTTGCTGGAGCAATGGACTGCCGCAGGCTTAATGGGCATAGCCACAGTGCGTTATCTCATCAGTATTTTTACCACCTCAAAAGTAGCCCTATGGTGTTTCTCTATTGCTGCACTTGTGATGAGCATTGTGACCTTTAATGGGGTAACGACTGTGATCAGTTGTATAGGTACCTTGTTTCAAACCCGCGCCGCATTCTGTCAAAGGGATAAAGATCTCAGACTGCTTATGATAGTCGGAACCAGTTTTTGGCTCGTTCACAATGCCTTAGTGGGATCGCCTGTGGCAGTGTTAATGGAGGTACTCTTTATTGGCAGTAATTTGGTGGGCTATTATCGACACTATTTTCGTGGGCAGCTTAAGCAACTGCCGTGATCAGTTTAAATAATCTCATTGATAATTAGAGAGATATTTACTTCATAACGGCGAATTACAGTGACTGTTGTAATCGTCGCTTGGCCGTCGATGTGAGGCTAATGCCAGTGTGGGTTGGATCTGGAATGATTAGAGTCCCGCGACGGCTTCCATATCGAGTTCGATATCAGTGCAGCCCTTAGCACAGTAAATTCCTGCGGTTTGTTCTGCCTTTGCCTGCTCAGGCAATATGACTTTAAGTGTCTGTTTACAGCTAGGACATTGCACTGGCTTACCTTTAAATACCCGTTTAATCAGATTTTTCTGTTCATTAAACGAGGTTGCTGTGGTTTGGTTTAACACGGCAAAGGGGCTAGTAGAAGCAGTTGTCATCGGTTGGCAGATCCTTAGGCTTGATAAAGTATTATCACGAGAGTGTCATCGCGAATAGCGAGATTATAGCCTGAGTTGCGCTGTTATTGAAAAGCCTCAATGTAAGCTCATGCTTAACCCATCGACCAGTGGTATTAATAGTCAATTAACGTATCGGCCATCACATGTGATGGCCGACATTGTGCGATGAACGATTAGAGGGAGCTTTGCCAAGTCGATGGGCGAGAGTAACGTGCGCCATCTTTGACTCTGGCGCGGATGTGTTTGACATCATTAAGCTTGAAAGCTTGGCGGTAGCTTAGCCAAGGTCCTGAGTCGAGTTGGTATTCCAACTCGGCATTGGGATATAAGCTATTGAGCACTAACTGCTGATGTTCAACACGTATTCCAGGCGGTGCTATGCGATAGAAAACTCCCGCTTTTGCTAACTTAGGTTGCACTTTATTGGCGTAAACCGCGGCGAAGGTTTGCCAATCCTGTTTGAGCACTTGCTCGGCTTGGCCATTGAGTTGGCGGGCAAAATGTTGAGTTTGCTGACTATATATTTTACCTTGATAATCATAGGCTAATTCCCATGGAGCCTTATGCCATGCCCGTTCGGCGAGGGCGACCATGCGCGGGAATAACATGTATTCTGCTTGCTCGTCCGATTGCACCATTTCGCTCCAAAGATGTCCCTGCAAGCCGTAAAAACCGTGTCCCGGTTTGAGCTGGCTGCGGCTATCGTCCGACACAAATGGCTGATTTAAGCTATTGTGCCAGCGCTCGGCATGGGCGGGCAGATTATCGGGCATAAAGCTAAACACCTTAAAACTGTCTATTGCCCTCGAGGCCCAATGATTGCCGCGCTCATCTGGATGGCTAGCGTAGGGGAAATCGAAATAGGTGACTTCTGGCGTTGAGATAACGACCTTCCAGCCAAGATTTGCTTGCTTATGGGCGATTTGATGGCCGTTGTTTGAAATCTGCGACCAAGCGTTAGATTGCACTTGGGCGGGCATGTTTTCGGGACGCACTTCACCCATACCATCATTCCAACCAGCGGCAATAATCCCTTTCTCCGCCAGCATATTAGCAACGCGTTCGATAAAGTAACCATTGAGCGAATGCAGTCCGGTTAACTCATCGGCTTTTTGTTTTTTCATTGCGATACACGCAGGGGATTCTACCCAAGCGCCTGCGGTTTCATCGGCGCCTATGTGGTAATGCACTAAAGGAATGCCTACGGCTTGGTGCATCTTTTTAACTTCATCAATCACAGTATCAATAAAGTGATAGGTACTCGGCAGACACACATTGAGTGTGTTGTCGTGGTAATACTGAATCGACGAATATTGGGTTTTATCTGCAAATTCAGTCAGTAAAAACTCCTCCGCCTTATCTTTGTCTCCCTTGGCGAGGTAATGGTGATAACGCGCCTCCATGGATTTTATTGCGGCGCGTGAATGCCCCGGCATGTCCAGTGAAGGGATCACTTCGATATGGTGAGCATCAGCTAGTTGTAATATTTCTTGGTATTGCGCCACGGTTAAGTAGCCATCGACGGGATTTACGTCCGCTATGCCGCTGCCCAGTTGTGGCAATAAACAGGTTTTCTCGGTTAAATCGAAACAGCGTTTTGCACCCACATCGGTCAGTTCAGGTAAGCCGGGGATGGCTAAACGCCAGCCTTCATCGTCGGCTAAGTGCAAATGCAGCTTATTGATTTTATAGGCGGCGAGCTGTGGGATAATGCGTTTAATAAAATCGAGCGAGTGGAAGTTACGGGCTAAATCGATATGCAGGCCGCGAAAGGCGTAGCGAGGTTGGTCTTGGATCTCGATGGCGACGAGTTGATCGTCACTTAAACTGATCAACCCAGCTAGGCTTTGTAGGCCATAGAAGAGTCCTGCTTCACTGCCCGCTCGAATACTGATTTGCTCAGCCGTTATGGTTAACCGATAGGCTTCGCTGCTTTTAATTTCACTATCATGGGCTCCAGTGCTTGCAACTTTAGGTGCTTGAGTATCGAGTTGCAATAATAGCGGCGTGCCTTTGTCCTTGGCCGAAAAGCCTAAAGAATCGAGGTAATCAAATGCCGCCTGCCGTCCCTTAAAATCGACAGTTGCAGCCGTGAGTCGATAACCTTTAGCAAGGGATAAAGGCGCTGAGTTTAGGCTTTGGCTATGAAGTGGCGTGGGGATGAGTTTGCCGCTAATGTCAGGTGCTTTGTCTGCGGCTAAGGCTTGATATTGCTCTGCTAAATACTTGCCATCGGCAAAGGGGGTTGCATCGTTTTTTGCCAGTAAGAATTGTTTCTCTGCATTAAAGGGCGCCAGGTAGTCTTGCTCGGCTAAACCTGTTTCTTTATCGCGCCTTGTTTGAGTGCTCTTTATGATCTGCGCCTTATCGCCCATAGCGACAAAGAAGTTTGGCATAAACTCGGAACGGGTGATTTGGCTACCTTTGCTATAAAACTCAATATGATAAACTTGATTGGCGACGAAGCCCTTAAAGCTGGCTTTAGGAGTGATTTTATGTAAATCGCCATTGATATGCTCAATGCTAAAGTCACCCGCATCGACGAAATAAACGGGCGATAATTGGCTGAAATAAATTTGCCAGTCGCCATGATTTAGCTCTTCGCTGGATAACTTGTCGTTGGATAACTGAGTGGGCAGGGTTAGCTCAATGGCGGAGCGATAGCATTGGGCTTCTTTAGCGGGACAGGTTTCAAGATAACTAGCGGTTAGCTGATAATTTAATTGGAGCTTATCGGCCAATTGATTCAGCGCGACATGATTTGCCTCCTGCACAGCATTGGCGGCCAGTACTGATGGCATAACAAGTATTGAAAGCACCGACGCCACGGGAAGCACTGCCATCACGCCGCTGACTAAGGCCGTCTTAATCCTCTGCCACTGTATTTTCCCTTTCTGTGTTATTTGTCCTTTCACTTAGCTGAGTCCTTTTGTTGTAAAAACCACTGCGCGGCACCTATGAGGGCTGCATTGTGATGTTGGCTGGCTGAAATCGTCAAGTCTGTCAGTTGCGGGCCATAGACTAAACTTTGCAATTTCTGTTTAAGCGCTTCAATAAAAAAGGGAAAGCTTTGGCTGACTGAGCCGCCAAGGATGATATCTTTGGGATCGTATACTAGTAAGGTTTGGGCGATCATGTGCGCCAAGTGTTCGCCAAAATGGGCGAAGGCTTGTAGCGCTTGGCTGTCACCTTCACAGGCTTTTTGGTACAAATGCTCACCACTCATGTGATGATGAGTGGTGAAGTATTGCCCCGAGCAGTAGTGCTCAATAATGCCATCACGATAACTCAAACTACCTATTTCACCTGCGGCGCAATGTTTACCCGAATACAGCTGACCATTAAAAATCACCCCAGCGCCTACGCCAGTGCCTAAGGTAATCCCGAGCATGTCTTGATTGTGATTGAGTACAGCTTCGCCGAGGGCAAACAGGTTAGCGTCATTATTCACAACAACATCCATTTCAAAGGTATTTTTAAGCTGCTGGGCTAACCGCGTTGCCGTTAGTGCTGGGATGTTGAGCACTTCGAGTAAAGTGCCGCTGTGCATATCCACCATACCGGGTATCCCGATGGAAATACCACAGGTTTCAGATGTGAGGTGGCTGTGGATACAGGTCACGAGGAAATCGAATAATTGTTCAAAATTGCCATCTGCGGGAACAGGATACCGCCAAGTGTCGAGTAAGGTTTTACCTTCCACCTGTGCCAACATCAGTTTAGTTCCCCCAAGATCTAAACATAGGACGCTCATAATAGCTTGTTGCCTCTCGTGTTGTTTGTTGCCATAGGAACGGCATCCTTTGATGCCGCTTTCGCTGAGAACAGGGTAGTGTTTTTAATCAAGGGACGAGCCGTTAGGGCCACATAACCTATGTAAGCCATAGGGATTAACAGCACTAACATCCCGAGCCGTAACTCGCCGGATAGCTCGCTGATAACACCAATGATCGGCGAGATAAACGCGCCGCCGATAATGCCGGTACAGAGAATGCCGGCGAATGATCCATGATCTTGAGTGCGCGAATTGAGCGCCAACGAGAAGATCACCGACCACATGATAGAAATGAAAAAGCCAACCAATGGGAAACAAATTAATGCTAGTTGGCTCGGTCCCCATATCGCCACCAGAAAACAAACCAGTGAACTAAGGGAAAAACTGAGCAGCAAGATCTGACTGTCGATAAGTTTAAGTAGCAGTAAACCGAGTAGGCAGCCGAGCGTCATGTAAAACCAAAAATCGCTAACCACATTGGCGCCGACACTTAAGGTGTCAAGACCATAATATTGCAGCAAAAAGACTGAGATACTGTTAGCAAGCCCTTGCTCAAGCGCAACGTAGGCGGCGATAGCGAAGAAGAATTTAAAAACGGTTTTATCTTTGAAAAGGCGTAAATGGGTCTCGAGGGCACCTACCGACTCATCTGCCAGTTTATTCACTTTGGGCATCTTCACTAGGCTGGCAAAGAGCACCATGGCGAGCGCGACCACGGCGAATAACCAATACATGGCGAGCCAACTCATGTTCTCGGGCAATAGCTGTTGCACATAGTTGGCTGATGCAACACTGGCTTGATCTAAGGCGACAAAATGCTGATACACCAGCGGCGCTAAGGTCGCGGCGCCGCCAAAGGCAAGTTGGGCCAGTACGGAGAAAAAGGCAAAATGCTCTGGCCCCGCAGCTTGTCGCAATAAGGGATTCACTGCTACCTGCAATAAACTCATGCCAGTGCCAATACAAAACAGGCTAAACATGGCGATGCTAAAGGTGGGCAGACACACAAAAGTCACGGCGCCGATAAACGCGAGGCTAAAGGCTAAGATGATCACCCGCTTTTCACCGTACTTGTCCACCAAAATCCCCGCAGGAATCGATGTCACGCCGTAGGCGATAAAAAACGCAAAGGGAAATAACCCCGCCAACGTCAGGCCGATAGCATAACTGTCAATTAACGCAGGGAAAATCGGCCCCATGCTGTTGGTCATCAAGGAAATCACAAAGAAAGTGCAGAGAACAAACAGAATGATGAGTTTGTGTTTCATGTGCTTAGCCAATTGAATTAAGTGAAATTCATTGTGGCTTGACGCTCGCCTTGGTGGTGATACGAATGGTGCCTCTGTCGATACTTTTCTCACATAGTCAAATCGTGTTTGCGCTGATTGGGCTGATTTACATCAGGTGCTGTAAATACTTGCTGTAGATAGTGGGCAGCAGATAGCTGCTGCGGATGAGCATAGAGAAAACCATGTTTTAGCCTCTGCTGATAACCTATTTACTTGTAAAATAGTTACCTTTAATTAACATTGGATAGAATAGTATTGGAGTGGCGGATTTTAGTATCACTGCAAGGCTGACTTGCTATAGACAATAGTGCGCGAAGGCACAGCTATTTCGCCGCGCTGATAGGTCAAGGCTGGCATTAAAAATAAGGTCTAAGTAATTGAATAATTTAACAGGTTGGCATAACGGCTAGCTTGAGTGAATGGCGTTGAACTATAAGAGCTGATTGAAGCTAAGGTAAAGGAATGAGCAACTGGAGTTTAATGGATGAAACCTCTGTGTGAAAAAGTGATCCCCGATGAAAACAGTTCTTGGCGTTACTTTCGTTATGAATGGGAGCACATGGATCTCAATTGGCATTATCACCCCGAGTACGAAATCTGCTTAACCCTCAACAGTTATGGTATGCGTTATGTGGGCGACCATATTGCCCGTTATGGCGATTATGATTTAGTGATCATAGGCCCAGATATGCCCCACGGCTGGCAATCCGAGGCGAACCTTGGTGTTTCAACTGACGAGATATCAAATGGCAACGCGCTAAAAGACGGCACTTCGAATGCGAGGGTGCAGGAAGTCGTTTATGTGGCACAAATTCCAGCGGTCTGGCTACACCAAATTGTGAATGAGCAACGTGAGTTAGCGTCTTTGCATTCACTTTTGACCCATGCCAAACGAGGTGTGTTGTTTAGTGAGGAAACGGCGCGTAAGGCCCATAGTGTGTTTATCGCGATGGAGACGGCCAATCCTTTTAGACGCTATATTTTGTTATTGGAATTATTAGCGTTATTACAACAGGATAGTCAGCAAGAACTCTTGTCGAGCACCTTGTTTACCCACGGTAGTAAACTCGACTTTACCGTGAAAAAGCTCGATAAAGTGATTGAGCATATTTATGACAATTACACTCAGGCCTTGTCGGCACAGGATTTGGCAAAGTTAGCGCACATGAGCACCAATCATTTCCATCGATTCTTTAAAAAACGCACCGAGAAAACCTTAACTGAGTTTATCAATCAACTCAGGATAGCTAAGGCGTGCAAGTTACTGCTGTCAAATCAAAGTCCGATATCAACCATCAGCGATCAGTGTGGTTTCAACAACTTATCTAATTTTAATCGGCGTTTCATTCAATTTAAAGGTGTCACGCCGAGTCGTTTTCGTCAGTGCTTTAGCAGTAAACAAAGGGCAATTTAACCATTCTTATCACGGATGCTTAGGCTGAAAATACTGCTCCACTAAGGTTTGGCTGTAGCGTATCGCTTGCGCCGTGATCTCCGCTGAAATCGGCTCAAATGGGCGCTTCAGTTTTGGGTCGCGGTAATCCATTCCCGCTAACAGCGCATACCAAGAAGGGCGAAAGTAGGCGAGTTGCTGATCGTATTGGTAAAGCAGTAAATCAAAGTCTTCCCCTTGATACCAAGCTTGCAATAGTTGCGTCAGCCTTTGGGAAATGGTGACTTTTCTCGCCGCCAACCAATAGGGTTCGCTGCGCTGGCTGGTGACATAATGGGCCTGAATATAATCCTTTATGCCGAGCACTAACTGCATGACCGCCTGATTGAGTGTTTGTCGACTTAAGGTCTCTGCCTGCTTATTCAATTGATAGCGCTCGAATAACGACATAAATTTTTCAAGGGTAAATTGGGTCATCATGATCGACGTGGCTTCGAGTGGTTCGATAAAACTTTGCGCGAGTCCTATCGCCAAAACATTGTTGTGCCAAGCCTTGTCACTGACACCGACCCGCATCTTGAGAAACCGTACTTGGGTTGATTCAGGCAGATTAACACTGTGCAACAATTCCTTGGCTGCGGCATTGGCACTGAGGTGGCGACTGCTATAAACATAGCCATTGCCAAGCCTGTGGGTAAGGGGGATTTGCCATAGCCAGCCCGCACTGAGCGCCGTGGCGCGGGTATGGTACTTGGCTTGCTGTGCTTGGGTTTGCAATGCATGGTTTTGTAGATCATGGGTTTGCTGTGTTTGAGCGGAGTCCATTAATGCAGGTACAGGAACAGGTACAGTGACTGCGCTGTCGTTGGGCAGTTCATTGGCGAAGGATTGAAAGGGTACGCCTAGGGTTTTATGAATTAACTTAGCGCTAAAGCCGCTGGCATCGATAAAAAAGTCGGCGTTAAGTCGTTCGCCATTCGCCAGCATTAAGGCGTCTATATGTTGGTTTTGGGTTGTTGAAACTTCAATGACATCGCCGATGAGGTGTTTTACGCCGCGTTGGCAGGCATAATCTTTTAAGTAATTGGCCAGCTCAGTGGCATCGAAGTGATAGCCGTATTCGTTAGCGCAGGGCATTGTTTTATTCGGCCTTGGGCTGAGATTGTGCTTGGCCAATACGCCGCTGGAGAAAAATGCATCGGGTTTAACGGCATTCCCATGCCCTCGGCGTCTTGCATTGGCGTTGATAAAGAAAACTTCAGCGGGTTTCACATCCATTTGACAATAGAAGGGGTGAAAGTATTGCTGCCCGTCCCCATTCCAGTTGATGAAATCGATGCCAGTTTTATAGCTGGCGTGGCATTGTTCCATCCAATCTTTTTCGCTAATGCCTAAGTTGTCCATAAAGCGTTTTAAGTGTGGAGTTGAACCTTCACCAACGCCTATGGTGCCTATGTTGTCCGATTCCAGTAAACAGAGCTCAATGGCGGCAAATACGGGGTTATTCGCGAGGGCGGCCGCTGCCATCCAGCCTGCGGTGCCGCCGCCTAAGATAATGATTTTTCTGATTGCTTGCTTCACTTTCATGATTTATACCCTCTGCATTACCAACGCAAAAAGCCGACCCTAAGGTCGGCTATGCTGTGACTCAAGTTCAAAATTTGTAGCTGGCACCGACGAAATAACGTGAACCAAATTCGATGGTATTTTGGGTTAATCCGTATTTAACATCATAGGATTGCACCACTTCATTGGTTAAGTTAACCCCTTCGAGTGAGATATCTAAGTTCTCCATTGCATGCCAAATAATCGAGGCATCCACTTGTTGATAGCTGTCGTTTAACACGTTTTGAATATTACCTACGCCTAAGTATTCTGAACGCCAGTTATAGGCGATACGGGCGCTGAACAGATCATCTTCGTAGAAGAGTGAACCGTTGAAGGAGTTTTCTGATACGCCTTCAATCATCTGCTCGGTGCCATCAGGGCGAGTGCTTTTACTGTCAACATAGGTGTAGTTGGTTAAGAAGCCAAAACCGCTTTCAAAGTTATGTTGTAGCTGGATTTCAAGCCCAGTAACAGAGCCGCTACCGCCGTTGGCTGGGGCTGTGACACGGCATTTATTCCACTCGGATTCTGACGCGCCGCAACCTTCAATGTACTGAGTCGACTCAGTGACAAATACTACGTTATCAATATCTTTGTAGAACAATGCTGCCGACAGCATAGAAGATTCAGTGAAGTACCATTCGATGCCAAGGTCGGCTTGGTTTGCCTTATAGGGTTTTAAATTTGGATTACCGCCGGTCGCAGTACCAAAGTTTTTCGCTATGGCTAAACCTGGTTTGAGGTCGCTGTAGTTGTTACGCGCCATCACGGCAGAGGCCGAGGCACGTAGGATTAGATCTTCTTGTAGATCGAAGGCGACGTTGATACTCGGTAACCAATTATCGTAATTAACGGATTCATTGTAGGGTTTGCCATCGGCAAAACCGGTTGAGGTTTGGTCTGTGTTAACGTAACGCAAACCAAAGTTACCACGATAGAATTCGCCGCTGAAATCCGCTTGGGCGTACAGGGCCAACATATCCTCTTCGACAGTGAAGGTGTTACCGAGATCGGCGACTTCCACTAACTCGCCATTGGCGTATTTCTCGCTGATAAACGCCCACCATTTGTCTTCATCTAACTTGGCATAAGAATCGAGTACATTGCCGCCGCTCTGGGAATGCAGGCCAGACAGTACGCCATCGCTCCAGTTGGCTAGGTTGCCATTAGGCACGAAACCTAAGATTTCTGCGGGGTTACGGTTGAAGGCATTGCGCTCGAAATCAC
Organism: Shewanella sp. ISTPL2; assembly: GCF_013283205.1. Classification (NCBI taxonomy): domain Bacteria; kingdom Pseudomonadati; phylum Pseudomonadota; class Gammaproteobacteria; order Alteromonadales; family Shewanellaceae; genus Shewanella; species Shewanella sp. ISTPL2. The sequence continues at coordinate 2,807,796 of NZ_JAAPAV010000001.1, forward strand.
TGGTGTTGTACTTAATCCCGACCGCAATTTTATTAATAAAATCATGATCGAGTTGATATTCGAAGTCAGACTGCGCGTAGGTGACTTTATGATCTTGCACTGTGGTTTCGTAGTTGGCTTCCTGCGCATGCTTGAACTGGCTAGCATCGTTGGCATCTAGGCTCGTGAGCACCACTTGATAGGGACCTGTGGCATCGTAACTAAAGCCACCATCGACACTGCCTTGACCATTAGGGAAGGCGGGATCGCCAATTTTGCCGCCTTGGTCCGTCGCAGGGATCCACCAAGAAGATGAGCCGCCTTGGGTGCCGCCATCTGAGGTCGATTGGCCAATGACGCCGCTAAGGGTGAAACTGTCCCCGACGTATTTTCCGGTTAAGTTGAGTACGTCAGATTTCATATTGACCGCGTGGCGCACCACAGGGTTATAAATAATCGACGCATACGCCGGCAGAATCGTTGCCGATGCTGTGCCGCCTTGGGCATTGTTCACTACGTTGGTGGAGCCTGAACCGCGGGCGCCAACGGTTAAGAAGTTGTGGTTTACGTGGGGGATATCGAGTTCAAAATTAAAGTAATCTAAGGTGAACTCTGTTTTTTCAGTCGGTGCAAATTGCAGTGTAACTTGGGCACTGGTCCTTTCACGTTCGGCCCTAAATGCTTGTGAGCCAATCCCCCACGCCCCGACAGTTGATTCTTGGTTTTGTGCAGGATCAGCGGAAAAGTACTCATAGTAACCGCTGAGCGATTCTAATACATGCCGACCACTGGTGAGTTTTTCTACTGAGTAAGCGCCTAAAATACCAAATTTTTCATCGTCATTTTTCCAGCTTCCGACGAAAGATCCACTCGGATCTGTTTCATCGTACAGGCTGCTTTGGCTCAACTCACCCGCCACTTGATAAGTGTGAGCATCGAGATCTAAGGGCTTACGGGTTTTGAGATCGACAGTGCCGCCCAGCGCACCTTCTTCAAGGCTAGCGGTTGGCGTTTTGTGGACTTCAACCGCACTGACTTGCTCGGCTGACAATAATTCCATGTTGAAGGTACGAGTGGCAGGACCAAGATCATACCAAGAGGTGCTCGCAACGGTTTGACCGTTCAGCAAAATACGACTCTGTTCTGGCGCTGTACCACGAATGGTGACCCCACTCACTTCACCGTATTGCCTATCGACCGTCACCCCAGAAATTCGCTGCAGCGCATCACCGATATTTTTATCGGGAAACTTACCGATATCTTCCGAGGTGATAGCATCGACCGTGGAGTCGGCGAAGCGTTTGGTATTCATTGAGGCTTCAATCGAGCGACGTATGCCGCGTACTTGGATCACCTCAATATTTTCTGCGGTTGCCTCTTGTTGCTCCGCCGCGATTGCGGTTGAGCTCATCCCGAACAAGGCGTTAGCGATACATAATGCGAGCAAAGAGCTCTTAAATAGTTGACCTTCTGACATGTTATTGCATCCCTGTAGTACTTTTGTGTTGTTTTTTTCTCCAGTTAACTTACCTGTTATCGAATTGTTGATGCGGTACTTTTCACACTAGGATTGGTATTTTTCTATTGTCTTTGAAGCCTTGGGTAAGGGGGATAGTTAATACCAATCGTATTAAATATCTGTTCATTCAGCGGGAATTCAACGCGCTTTAGACAAGGCGAAGGCTTGAAGGCATAGTGGTGCTCTGTCGAAAGCCTTAAACGCAGTATAAAGCGCGTTGAAACCCGCCCTTTGGTAGCCACACAGGCATCCCACTCCGGTGTTGCATTGACTTAAAAGGGAATGACCATTTCTGCGTCAATGCGCCTTGGATTGAAATGCCTGTGAGGCTCTGAACTGATTAGATATTTAATGTGATTGGTATAACTGGTGCAAAGGCAGGATTTATCGACTTAGCGTAGAAAAGTATGGCTTGTTGCTAGGATGGTATAACTAATGCCGGCGGGATTACTCACTATAGATAAGCTAAACGGATGAGTGAACTCGCTGTCTACAGGTTATGAATTAACCAGTGCGTAAAGAGAACTAACTTATTCATCTTTAAACATTATTTATAGGATGAAATCATGAAACTGAAATCGATAGCCGTTGCAGTTGGGCTTTGTGTTGCGAGCTTGAGTACTGGCTTAAGTGCGGCCTACGCCAGCGATAAAACCATTTACCTTACCTTTGATGATGGTCCAATTGACGCGACCTTAGGGCTGTTAGATGCGTTAAAGGATGCCAATATTAAGGCGACGTTCTTTATTAATGCGTTTCATATGTATGGCGAAGGAGATGAAAACGAGGCATTAGCGGCTGTCGCCCTACAACGTTTGCTAGACGATGGTCATATTCTGGCAAACCACAGTTACGATCATATGCTGCATAACTGCACTGATGGCGTGCAATCTGGGGCGGCATATTGTAATCAAGTTGGACTCTGGCCTGTAAAATCCTATCAAGATGCGGCCACCGATTTCACCTATTTTGTGACGAACACGGCCAAAGTGGTTGAACTTATTCCTAATGCCGCCAGTTATCCCAATAACAAGATGACTAAGTTGGCACGTTTGCCTTACACCAATGGTTGGCGAGTGACCAGTAAACTCAAAGGCGACGGCTTGTGTGCGACATCCGATACTGTGCCGCCTTGGGATCCTGCTTTTGCTTGTACCGCAGAAACCTCGACCAACAGTTCGCAAGTTGCGGTGCAAATTCAAAACATGCTTGCCGAGAGTGACTATAAAATATTTGGCTGGGATCTAGACTGGGGACCAGAGGATTGGGGGGTTGCCTTTCCTGCTGAATCCATGGCCGATGGGGTTGAGCTGGTGGCAAAAGTCAATCAAGTGATTAACACCTGCGCAGGAACGACGATGAATCCGCTTAACAGTCGTACGCAGAACTTAGATTGTAGTGATGGTTTACATAACAGGAAAGTGGTGATCTTGACCCACGACTTCCTGTTTGAGAATGCGCACCGCGGACAAGGTGCAACCATCAACTTGCCTAAAATTAAGCGTTTTGTTGAAGAAGCTCAACGTCAAGGGTATCGTTTTGATACGCTAGATAATTATGCCCCTGCTTGGCAGGATCAGCATAATTATCAACTACCTGAGTTTGTGTCCTATCAAGATAAAATCTATTCCTTAGTGCAAGCGCATTTCTCCCAAAGCAATTGGCAACCAAGCCAGACCCCTGCCTTGTGGAAAAACGAAAAGTAGTGATGTATTGGGCTGAGTATTTACTCGGCCCATCATATTGGTCGAGTAAAAGGCATGTTGCTGAACTTAGCCTGACAAAATTCAAAATAGCGGCATTTTTTATACTTTACCCACTTCGCTTTAACTCAGTATCTGTAATACTGCTCCGACATTGATTTGAAGTTTATCGGTGTTAGAAAAGTAGCGCATAACGAGCGCGATTGGGGAGAGAAGATGAGTACGTTTGTAAAATTAACCATAGCGGCAACCTTAGTGGTATTAGCCTTACTTGCTGCGGGTATTTACCGTTTCAACATGACCAATGATGATATTTATATGGTGATGGAAGATGGACAGGTGATGCAATACGATGAAGCCATGGCGCATGAAAAAACTCAGGCTCAGGCGAATGAGATCGAAACTGTGACACCTTTTGAGGTAAAGCCTGTGGCGAATGCATCGGAAGTGATGCTCAAACTCTTTAGCTTAAATACCGCCAATCCTGTTGAAATAACGCTGCCTGAGGGCGGCAAGTCCGTTGCACTGACACATTTTATTAAGATCAAGCAAACAGAGTTTGCTATGGGCGACTACCAAGATGGTGAGGTAAAAGGTCGAGCATTACTCGATTACTTGCGCATTACACCGTTAAATTTCGATCCCGCTCTAGAGCCGGACACCCAAAGTGACGCACCGATTCAAGATGATCCTAAAATGCAAACTATGCCCTTTGTGGCGCCCTTTATTGTGACGACTCAAGGTTCAGGCGTATTTTGGTATCTTGGATTGTTTAATCTGGATTTTAAACACAATAGCTTGAAACACTTAGGCAGTGTCATGCTTGGCGATCGAATCGAAGTGGATAGTATTGAACCTGTTTATCCTTTTGAAGCCCCATTCAAAATTGCTGTGACTTATCGCGATAGAGCGTCTGACCAACCTATGTCTGAAAGCCCTGAAATAGTCAAAACCATAGAGATGGTAGTGAGTGAGACCAGCATACATAAGTAGCGTGTAAATGCCATTATGGATCTGCGCAGGCTTATGCTAAGTTGTTTTTCGGTAAGTGGGTGATGTTTGCTTTAGTAGCAAGCGTTAGCAGGTAATCGGTCAGCATAAGATTTCGACAAGGAGAGTGTCATGCAAGTTAGCAAAATCACTGGGAAATTTGATGTTAAGCTCACTCCTGATAGCCCCTATGCTACTGGCATTGGTGGTGTGACGTTAGGACGTATGGGCTTAGATAAAACCTTTTATGGTGAGCTTGAGGGGCGCAGCAAGGGGGAAATGCTCAGTGCTATGACGTCAGTCAAGGGCTCTGCTGGCTATGCGGCCATTGAACAAGTGGTTGGTAATTTGTGCGGTAAGCAGGGCAGTTTTGTATTACAACATTTTGGCATTATGACCGATGGACAAAATCGTCTGATCTTAGAAGTGATACCCCATTCTGGGGCGGGGGAGTTGCAGGGGTTAACTGGCACTATGACCATCAATATTGAGAATGGCCAACATTTTTATGCATTCCAGTTTGGCTTTGAAGCTTAGTTTGGCTTTGAAGCTTGAATAACGCCTGTGTTTTAGCTCAGTTTTCTGTAACTCTTCTCCTTTATGATCATTCGAGTCATCTTAATTCACCCCTCTTAATTTAAGCGAGTAAGTCTTTTCGATTGAGTCTGAAAATGGACATAAAAAAACCAGCTGAGGCTGGTTTTTTTGATTCTTTTTTCATAAAGCACTATCGAACCTTTAGTCTAGATCGGCGTGCTGTTACTTAAAATACGTTTAATTTAAAAAATGCCGTTGTCGCGAGAGTTAAGACACTTTTTTAACCACTTTAATTTTATCAACGACCTTTTTCACATCGTCGGTATTTTCGGCAATTTTCAGTGCTAGTTGACGTTCGGCATCGCTGGCAACTTCACCTTTCAATGTCACTATGCCATTGGCAACATCCACATTAATTTGGGTGCCGGATACGTCAGTTGAAAACAGTAAACGCGTTTTGATGACTGTGGCAACTTTAGAGTCAGTTAAGGTGGCAACAACTTCACTGGTGCCTTCTTTTTCATTCATCACAGTGAGTTGGTTATCGACATCTTTCACCCCATCTAAGCTCTTGATGAGCTCTGTGGCGAGGGCTTTATCCACACTGCTTTCCACTTTACCTGTTAACGTCACTTTACCATCTTTGACATCTGTAATGATGTCGAAGGAATTGAGATTCGTGTTGAGCAGTAAAGTGGTTTCTGCTTTACCATCGATCCACGCATCCTTGGTTCCGCCTTTCCAATCTTGGGCGGCAGCCACATTTAAACTGATTGAACCGACAAGTAAAGCCACTAGTACTGATGCTGTTGTAGTTTTCATAATCATATCCTCCGTTGTTTTCTCGAAGCTAGATAATGCGCCAATCGTGCCAATGTTTTTAAGGTAATGATTTTTAATGTTTAAATTGTTTTATCTGGCGTTTTTATACCTTGGCATTTTCCTTTAGGTCGGTCTTTTTTACCGACAAAATGTAATTTTTTCTGGCATGCTGAGCCATCATTCGAGCATAAAAAACCGCACTCATCAGTGCGGTATTATGTCTGTAATAAAAGTGGAGGGGAGTCGGTTAAATATGGCTCACTTAGCGACAGGGAATTAATGGTGATTGAGCGATCCCGTACCGTCGTAACTCATTTGCAGCCAAGCGGCGCCTTCTGCAAGTTGGTTTGCAAGTTGTGGCTGATGCGCTTGCCTTACTGCTTGTTTTATTTGGATTAGCACTTGCTGTTCTATGTCGACAAGGGCGGTCATAGCCTGCGAAATTTGGCACTGTTGCAACAATTCTGTTGCTTGAGTATAAGTGACGGGCACGGTGTGACTTAGGCCATTAATTGGCTCGTCAGCCAAACGTCTCAGCTGTTCAAACCGAGTTAACATTCGTTGGTGGATGTTAGCTTTGGCGGAAAAAACACGCTTAAGATTATAGTCTTCGACATACCTCCTCGCTTGGTTGTAAAATGTGAGTCCTTCCTGATTCAGCTTGATGATTTCATCGATCAACATGATATCGGCGCGGATATCAGTCTGATGTTGCACAACATTAGACTTCATTATGGGCCTCCTAATGCCAGTGTTCGACATAGATTGTTTAACTGCTTGGGTAAACTGATTTTGTTTCGTTCAGCTACCATGCATATTCTGTTCTCGTTTTTAATGATATTTTAACAGGCTGATTTTTAGACTGATATTCTCAGTTCATCGAGATATCATCTTAGAACATCGGCAACTATTACCGTTGCTGTTGTTAAAATTTCATGGCTGACATACAGTAGTTTTTCATACAGGGAGTAGATACGCATGGCTCGACTGACACTTTTTTATCACTTGCAGGATGTTGGCGCCGAGCAAGCAATCATCGAACTTGCTGGCGCTGCAGACTTTAATAAGCTACGCAGTGTCGATGACTTGCCTTGGATAGAGCAGCTAGGGGCAAATCACGTCGATGTTGCCATTATTGAGTTATCCAGTCTTAGTCGTGAAGATTACCTTGTGCTGCTAGATAATGCGGCCATGTCAAATATTGAGTTTATTTTTCTCTCCGACGGTCAGCCAAACCCCAATCTTGATCAGTTAATGTCTCATTTTGCGGGTTACCACTTTCGCAAACCTTACGATATGCCGCTAATCAGCGAAATTTTTGCTGATTTTGCACAGTATTTAGCATCATCGCCTAATCGACTGCATCCTTTTGCTAGCGAGCTAGACCAGTACGGTTTGCTTGTTGGTTCATCAGCTCCTATGCACAAGCTATATCGCACAATTCGTCGCGTCTCTGCGACAGGCAGTAATGTGCTGATTATTGGGGAAAGTGGGGTCGGGAAAGAACTGGTTGCTAATACCATACATCTTGCCAGCCCTAGGGTAAACGAGCCTTTTATTGCAATTAACTGTGGTGCATTAAGCCCTGAATTGGTCGACAGTGAGCTGTTTGGTCATGTCAAAGGCGCATTTACGGGGGCGAATCGCGATCACAAAGGCGTATTTGAACAGGCTGAAGGCGGGACCTTGTTTCTCGATGAAGTCACCGAAATGCCGATTGATCATCAAGTGAAGTTACTCAGAGTGTTGGAAAATAGCGAGTATCGTCCTGTGGGTGGTGACAAAGTGCAACGTGCAAACGTACGTATTGTGGCAGCGACTAACCGTGATCCCATAGTGGCGATAGAGGCAGGGCTATTTCGAGAAGATTTGTACTTTCGTTTGGCTCAGTTTCCCATTCGCGTTCCGCCCTTACGGGAACGTGGCGAAGATATTATTGGGCTTGCGCAGCATTTTCTTGCCTATCGTAACGTGGCCGAAAAGCAGAATAAGAGCTTAGCTGAAGACTGTATTCAGATGATTGCTAAGTACCCTTGGTCTGGTAATGTGCGCGAATTAAAACATGCAATTGAGCGAGCCTATATTCTGGCCGATCAGGATATTTTACCCAGCCATTTACAGCTACCTCAGACGAATGAAGTGGGTTTATGTGGTGGTGAGCAAGTTGTTATCCCCCAAGGCATGCGCTTAGATGATTTAGAGAGAATCGCTATTTATCAAGCACTAGAAACCACTCAAGGTAATAAAACGGATACCGCCGAACAACTGGGGATCAGCGTTAAAACCCTCTACAACAAGCTCAGCAAGTACGAGCAGCAAGTCGAGACCGGTGAAACGACTGCTGAATAAACATTAATTATCAAATTAATATTGAAACAGAGCTAAACTTTATACTCTTTTTTTTGTAAATAATAACTCCTATTCTACAGCCCTTAAACAGAAAAAGCGGAGATAGAATATGAAACATTTATTAACAACAGCATTATGGCTTTCTTTGACAGCCAGTAGTTTTGTGAACGCCACCCCAGCAGTAGGAAGTCTTGAAACAGTCGCTGAATTGCCAATACGACCTGGCAATGTCAGCGTCACTGCACAAGGTCGGATTTTTGCCACAGTACATCCATTTGATACACCATCAGGTTTGCAATTGATTGAAGTTAATCGTGAGACCAACGCTTATAAAGCTTGGCCTTCAATGGATTTGCAAAAAACATCGACAGCCAATACTGCTCAATTTGATACCTTATTAGGTATTGCTCAGGACAAGGCTGGACACCTCTGGACCGCAGATATGGGGTTAGAATTAGGCCAGACAAGGATTTGGGGATTCAACATTAAGGACGGCAGTCTATATAAACAAATCGTCCTACCACAAGCTCTCGCGCCTAAAGGCAGCTTTATGCAGGATCTGGTTGTCGACTCTCAAAAAGGCTGGATTTATTTAGCCGATATCGCCAACCCTGGCCTCTTAGCGGTGCGTATCGACGATGGCCATACAATACGTTTTTCAGGTCATAGCTCGCTGCAGGCCGAAGCGGATGCAGTAATGAACATAGATAACAAAACAACATTGTTTAATGGCAAAGTCGCTAGTGTAGCGGTCAATCCAATCAGTTTATCTGCCGATGGAAGTACACTCTATTATGGTGCAATGAATGGTACTCACTGGTATCAGTTATCGACTGCAGCTTTACAAACAGGCAATAATGATAAAATTATCGCCACGGTAAAATTAGTCGGAGCCAAGCCTGTATCAGATGGCGCTGCAACGTCCAAACAAGGTAATCATTACTTTACCAATTTGAACCACAATGCCATTTCCATGCTAGATAACAAAGGCACACTAACAACAGCGGTCAGTTCTCCACTACTGGATTTTCCTGATAGTGTGCAATTTGGTGAAACAGGCTGGTTATATATTTCAGTGAACCAATTGCATAAAGCAAAAGCCTTTAATGGAAAAGCCGAAACAGCCAAACCGCCTTATCGTATTATGCGACTCTGGACCGGTGAGGATACTGCTGCGGGTCAATAACACCTTAGCTGCAACTGCAAAGTTGCAGCTTATATTTGCAGTATGAGTTATATCGCAACTGTTTATTTACGTTGATGTGAGTCTTTGGTTTAACTCGAAAGCGTCTAGAAATGAGTTAGGTGTTGATTGTGCAAACTATCAATGCCTCTTATTGTGACTGGCACAGGTCAATATTGAATGGTGAGATAATTTTGGAACAAGGAACAAGGAACAAGGAACAAGTTCAGTGAAACTCAATCAACCTTCTAAAAATGCATTTTATATTCAAACTCTGAGTACTCAGTACCGACCTCTATTATGGCTGTTTGCTGCTGGGTTATTACTGCTTGGTTTACTCTGCGCCAGAGCAACCTATTTACAACCCGATCCGATACTACAGCTCGTTCTCGGCTGGGTAACACTGTTTCTATTGTTACCCGTGTTACCGACTGCGTTTGTTCAGCAACAGTGTTGGTTAGATGCCGAGCAACAGCAATTGTGGCTCGGTAAAGGTTTATTCAATGGGAGGTATATGGGATTGTGGCGGTGGCGTTCCTATGCTTTTTCGGACATCAAAGCAGTGCAACTTTATCAGCTGCAAATCACCCGCTGGCATCAGATCAGCCGCAATCGCCAAGCGGAAGATACTGTCCAACATTATCTGGCTTATTTAGAATTGCATCAGCCCAACGGTGCTCAATTGATATTGGGTGACAGTACTGATAGAAAGGAATTACAACAAGTTCTACAGCAATGTGCGCAGGCAATAGACTGTAAATTTCAGGATTTTAGTAACACCACTCAAAAATCACTTCCCAAAGGTAGTGAATTTAATTTCATGCGGGTACTGGTTCTGCTGGTTATATTTATTTTGTTGAATATTTTATATTTTTTGTTCGTTCTATAAATTCTCAGTCATCCTGCCTAAAAAGTTAGGCTGGATGTCCTCCACAACGATCACTCATCTTGCTCTGTGGTTTCCTGATAAGGAACAAACACTTTAAGAGATGCTGGCTGGACTTCAATAGTGAGATCCGCTGGCTCAAATACTTCACCATCAATCACATATTTACACTTAGGCTGGCTGCTGATAGTGACCTTTTTAGCATGGGCATGATGGACTTTACTTGCACTCGCTTGTTGATCTCGCACATTCTTATTGCCTTCTTTTACCCATCCCGCAATCGCTAATTCAGCGAGGCTAAGCAACTGCTCTTTGGGTTCATCGCCAGCATCCAACCAAGTAATGTCGAGCAAACCGTCGGTCATGTTTGGTTCGCCATCGCCCTGCGCCAACACGCTGGTAAACGGTGCGGCATTGGCAACGATTAGGCTATGGGTCGTTAATGTTGTGGGTTTTGCATCATCTAAGCTGAGTTGGATGGTTAAAGTGATATCGGCATTCACTGCGCGCCATAAGCCATCGAGGTAGGCAAACTGGCCGAGAGCATTTTTACGCTCACGGTTTGCGGATTCAATCATTTGTTGCTCAAACCCTATGCCTACAAGCAACAACACTAACTCCTCATTACAACGCGCGGTATCAATGGCTTGGCAATGCCCTTGAATAATATTATCCAGCGCCTGAGAGATAGGAATAAGCTTACTGCCTAAACCAAAGAGGGCATGGCTGAGGGCATTAGTTGTGCCAAGAGGAATGATGCCTAAGACTATATCCGTATCAACGATTTGAGAGGCCACTTCAGTCACAGTACCATCGCCACCACAGGCGATAATGATATCAGCGCCTGCATTACGGGCTTGCTCGGCGAAGACATTTGCGGTTTCGTCTGCTGTTGTGAGTTTTAAAGTCAGGTCAAAATAGGCTTTGAGTTCATCTTGGATTTGCTCGCTGTATTCTTGCCATTTCCCGCCACCAGAAACTGGGTTGGCGATAATCCACGCCACTTTGTGGATGTTAATTTTCCCTTGACTAAGCATGCGATCGAGCGCGCGTAATTGCCATTTGTTTAAGCCAGCGGTTTTGCGGATTTGCTTTATCTGTTGCAGTACTTCGGCGAAGTGCTGTTGTTTATCTTTACAAACCAAATAAGCGGCGAGTACCAGCACTGAGCGGCCACGACCCATTGCACAGTGGATGAGTACCTGTTTATTGGCGCGCACTTGGCGGTGCAGCCAGTTAACGGCTTGATTGAGTTGGGCACTGGTCGGTACGCTATGGTCGAGGATGGGAATATTTAAATACTCGATATGATCTTCAAATTGCGACCAATCTAAGCCATCAAATTCAGCGGTGACATCCAGAATGGCAGTGATCTTATTGGCTTTAATCGTTTCCAGATCTGCGGAAAAGAGTCTACAGCCGAGATACAGATGTTCATCAATCCTCTGCATGGGTGGTACTGAATCGTATTTTCTGGCCCAGTGGTTATAGAGTCGACTGCCTAATAAAAAGGGAATAAAACCCCAACGAATATACCAAGGAATAGTGCCATCTTGGCGTTTTCTAAAAATACTGGCGAGATTAAACCAATAGGCTGAACCGACTAAAAACAGTGACAGACTTGTCCATGCACAAATGAAAGTGAGCAGGGGAGAAGTGTCTGTTACTGCAAAATAGGCTAACAATACTGCACCTGCAGTGTACAAATATTTGATGTGGATCTTCGTTAGCATGCAAGTCCTCCAATGCCATTGTTCTTGGTTAAAATCGTTGCACTTGAATGGATAGATGTCGAGATGAGAGATGCAGAAATGAGCGAGTCTAAACCAAAAGGGTGGCAGTAGACGAGTCTATTGCCACCCTAAAGTGAGGTTTGTTTAGCACTTAGTATCTTTAGCTTTAACACCTTCTTTGACTTCTTCACAGGCATCTTCGATGGCATTACCTGTATCAGTCATTACTTCATCGATTTTTTCGCCCGCGTCTTCGGCTTTGTTATCACTACAGGCCGTTAAACCTAGGGCGAGTAATAATGCGAATGCTGCACTTGTCATCAGGGTAAATGGTTTCATATCTATCTCCTTTTCTAAAAAAAATTATAGTCGCGGTGATTTGCCCTTAAGGGCATTGATCAGCAGAGAAATCACTAATAACACAATAAATATGAAGAAAATGATTTTCGCTATTCCCGCCGCTGCGCCAGCAATCCCAGCAAATCCTAACAACCCGGCAATCACGGCAACAACTAGAAATACTAATGTCCAACCTAGCATAATAACCTCCTGCCCTTGTATTAATCCTTCGCATGACCGTTTGTGTCACTTGTAAGGTAACGGCTAATGGCTCTTACTTGATTGCGATCTTAATGCCAACTTTAAAAATTTTAAGTAGTTAATTGATTTTAAATATAATTTAAATCATTTTATTTAAAATGGTGTGAGTGAATTAAAAGAGGGGTAGGCAATTTTTACCTAAGCTTCGGTAAGAGTTTCAGCCTAATACGTTGAATCAAAGACTGTGAGCTGATGTCGTTCATAAGTAAAGATAAATAAAAGCCGACACTGTGAGTTTGTGTCGGCTTGAAGATATTATGATCTTATAATACAAGATGATAGGAGCTAAATACGTTTAAAAACGATTTAATGGTTTCCAGCGTTGCAGGCTAACTGGAATGGTCGCGCCTTGGGATAACAGCAGGTTAATGCGGGATTGATATGCTGCGCCCACCATTAAATGTTTGGCTAAATCCACCGCATTACGGGCCTTATAGTCATCTAAATAACTGCCTTTTGCCCAAGCGTTAAATGCACCCAGTGCTGGGCCAGCCCAGATTTGGTAATCCATTTCGCGGCCGATTTCACCTGTGTTTGACCAGCGGCTAGACAGACCCAAATACCAGCGGAAAATCAGCGCCATCTTACGTTTGGGGTTATCCAGTGCACGCTCGATTTGTTTAGGATCGCGCTCGTTAAAGTGGGCGACAGTGCCCGCCCAAATATCATCGAGTGATGAGCGGAACACTTGCTCTTCGAGCTTTTTACGCTCGTCCGCAGGGATGGCATCAATCGAATCGTAACGGGTGTAGATCTCATAAAGCTTATTGGCGCGCATCGGGAACAAAGTACCGCGCTTAACCACTTGTAATTTCACGCCCATTTCGAACATATCGGCGGCAGGCGCCATAGTCACATCGGCCATTTCTGTGGTGGCGAGTAACTTACGGGTGTGTTCGCTGGCGCCCGCTTCGACGCAAGCTTGGTTGATAGAACCTGTGACGATGAATGCCGCACCCATGTTGAAGGTGGCTAATGCTGCATCGGGTGTGCCGACGCCGCCGCCAGCACCCACGCGGATGGGCGTTTTATATTGATACTTAGCTTGGATTTCATCTTTAAGCGCCAAAATCGTCGGCAATAGCGTGACGAGTGGACGATTGTCGGTATGGCCGCCGGAGTCGGCTTCGGCTGTGATGTCGTCTGCCATGGGCACCAGTAATGCCATCGCCATTTGGTCTTGGCTGATAAGGCCGTCACTCACTAATTGCTGGAGGATTTTGGCCGGCGCCGGCTCCATAAACTTAGTCGCGACTTCGGTGCGGCTGATTTTGGCTATGACTTTGTTGCCAATGACTATCTCGCCATGTTCGTCGCGGCTCAAACCCGCCGCGCGGTAATAGACGATTTGCGGCGTTAACCCTAAAAATGCCGAGGCTTCGACCGTGCGCACTTTATGTTTTAAGAACAACTCAACACTGCCGCGCTCTAATGCGGGCTCGCTTGGGCTGTGAATTAAATTAAAGGCGTAAGGACCATTGGGTAGCGCCGCTTGAATGCGAGTAATGGCCGCTTCAACGCGCGATGGGATTAACCCCGCCGCGCCAAACGAACACAAAATGCCCGCTTGGCCCAGCGCGATAACCAGTTCTTCTGAGGCAATACCGTTAGCCATAGCGCCAGCGTAGTAAGCGTATTTAACCCCGTGTACGCGGCGAAAATTACTGTCGCCTAAACTTTGGGTGCCAAGGGCGGGCGCAAAGGCGCTGACGGGGTGTGAGCCTAGTGGCGCTTGGCTGTCGCTTGTGGTGACTTCGGCTGTTTGCGCTATGCCTAAGCCTTTTTCACTGTGATTCACTAAGTAACAGGCTTGGCTTAAATCTTTGAGTTTTTTGCCTAATGCGTCGATATCAAAGCTCAGCGCGGCATCGTTGACTTGCCACGGCCAAGGGCTGAGTTTTTCGTTATTGCTATTGAATTGATCTAGAGTATGGCTAGTCATAGGTGTTCTCATGTTATTTGTGCCGCCTTGGTGATGTGGATAGCCAAGGCGGCGCAACTATTCGTTATTCGTTATTCGAGATTAGCGTCTTTCTAACAGCGTAAACTCGCTAGGCTTCTTCAATACAGATGGCGATATCTTTGACTTCATAAATTCGCAGGCCATCTTTACTCAAGTTGGCATCGCCCATAATGATGCGTTTGCCATTGTCGTCTGTCACGCTGGTAATGTGCACATCCAGTGACATCTGCTTGTTTAATGGGTTAATTTGGCCGCGATATTTCCATTTGATATCCGATAAAATCTGCCCAAATTTAGGATTGTTAAAGCCCGCGCCAAGGTCTTGGTCAATCGCATAGGTTTGCATCAGCTCGATAATGGCTTCAACCCCTAAGGAGCCTGGCATCACAGGATCTTGATGGAAATGGAATTGGAAGAACCAATCACTCGGGTCAATCGTGCGCTCGGCGTATAAATAGCCAAGGCCCGCCTTACCGCCGGCTTTCACGATTTCAGCCTTGTCGATAAAGTTAAGTTGACCGCCCGCTAAACGGTAATGTGGTTGACCTTTTGGTGCGTTAAAGCTGCGATGTTGTTTATCTAACAGATTGATTTGGCTATCGGCTGCTATGCCATTTTGCACATGCCAAGGCTGAGTGGTCTTGCCGTTGTCTATGCCTAACTGGTTTTTCAGCGCATCGCCCTTGAAGTAACCAAATACCGCTTTACCTTGGTAGAAAGGCTCGCCATCGCAGCTTAATTCAAAACTGAAATTCTGAATGATGTTGCTGCCAGCAATCACAGTCGATAACAAACGTGAGTCGTTCACTATGGTTTTGCCACGTAAATCCACATGGCGCAGTAGCTTACCGTTGCCGTCTAAGTTACGGAAAAACAGCTCTTGGCCGGGGAAGCCCAAGGTAGTGCCCATATAGCCCGAGATAAAGCCGTTTGGCTGCAGTGATATTTCCATCAGCACAGAATAGGGCATAACGGCGTGATGGCTGTTTTTATCATAATACCAAGCGTTTGCTGGCACTTCGTATTCAGCGATACACGAAGAGGGCTTTTTCAGCTCGCCGCGTTTGCCGTCAATCGCAATGACGCGAGTTGTGAGCTGCAAATCACCGCAAGGCGTGCGCGGTGGAATTAGGCCGCGATAGATACTGAAATCGGGGCCGAAGCAGTTTTCGATGTCGCCAGTGGCAAATTCGAACATGTGGTACGGCGTGAACGGTAGGGTATCGGGCACGCGGTTAGCATACTTTGAATCCGCAGGCGCAATCGGCGCAGGTACATGCTTTAGCGGCACTACGCCTTTGTTGGTTGGCGCAGTTAAATCTGGCAGCTGGGCCATCAACGGCGCAGCCGAAGCAGCATTTTTGGCAGTATTGTCAGCTGTGCTGGCATCATTATCCGCGAGGTAGCGGGTGCATTCGGCTTCTTCTTTGATCATCACTCCAAGGTTTTGGAAATCCACGACCACTTTGCCATTGAGCAAAATATCGATATTCGCCTTAGCATACGGGCGCGGGCTCATACCGATTTCGGTGATTTCCATGCGATAGGTGAGCAGGCCAGATTGCGGCAAAACTTGACCGCGACAGCGCACTTTTTGTGACGCGTTTTCTAGCGGTTGGAAACGCCCGTCTTTTACACCGAGGTGCATCCCAATATGCAGCATAAAGAATTGCAGTAATTGACCACAGCCTTCGGCCATTAACGATCCCGCCATCACTTGGTCGCCCTTGAAATGACACGGGAAATACCAATGATCAGCTTCGAGCTGCTTATGGCCTTGAACTGAGCCTAAGCCCCACGCGCCGCCATGCACCTCAAGATTGCTGACTTGTTCAATCATCAGGAATTTTTCGGATGCAAAACATAAAGAGGGCTGCAAACCATATTGGGCTTGATGCGCCGCATGGGCGCCGCCAAAACAGCCACCGATATCGGCGCCGAGCAGTTTATGGATTTGGCTGTAATCAAATTGGCTTTGCGCGCAATCAAGCAGCGGATTAAAGCGCTGTTTATTCGGATTATTCAAGGCGAGGTTGCGCGCTTTGATTTCAGCTTCGGTGTGAATAACACCTTTGCCGTCGGCCAGTTCTTTGTCGGTGAAGAAGCCGGCGCAGCCGCCATCCATTTTCAGGATCAGCTTATCGCCCACAAAACATTCGTAGGAGAAGAAGAACAACAAGGTATCGCCATTGCGGGCAAAGTTGTTGATGGAAATGTCGTAGCGCAGGGTGTCGCCACCGCGCGGTAAGTCGCCAAGGAAGGTCAGGGTGCAATCGAGCAGGCGATAAACGCGCTCGCCTTTATTTTCAAAATCGATACCTAAGTAGCTGATCAGCATCAAGTCGCATTGACCCGATTCGACCGCCACGGCCCAAGGGATTTGGCCATCGACCAAATACGGCGCGTCCACAGGAATGTCGTATTCCGTGGTCATAGTGCAAGGCTGATATTGGTTCATCTGGGCGTTTAATTTCGTTACCCGAGATACCAGTAAATAGTCCGTGGTTGGCAGGCGTACACGGCGCGGATAGCTGTCGATAATGGCGTAATCTGGGCCAAAGACGTTAGCAATATCACCTTCGGCGTACTCGACTAAATCCGCATAATCCCAAATGCAAGGCTTGCTTATCGGTGTTGGCGGCATGTACTCAGGCACTTTTGCATGATTGGGATAAAGCACAGGATGTGGAAGAACCGCTGTCGCAGATGCCTGAACAATGGCTTGCTGTTGTACTGGCGCAGCTTGGCCAATTGATGTCAGTTCGCCCTTAAGTTGGGCTTTCATCAAGGCATCGGCCAGTTTCAAGCCTTCAGCACGGCTTTGTAAAAAGGCTAAATGGGCTTCACGGGCGAGTTGCTGATTGCTTAAAAATGCCGCGTCTTTTAGCTCTGCTTGAGTGGCGTTGTTATTGGGCGTGCTTAGGGCATTCATTGGCATGCTGCTTAATGTCTCTTTTTGTTGAGCCGTGGTTGGGCTGCTTGTTGCAAAGCGACTCGTGTCTTTGCTCGCTATTTGGGCCAAATTTTTGCGTTGGCTGCGCGTTGGCAGTGCTGTCATGGCTTGGGCTTTTTGTTGTATAGCATCAAGGCCTGCGAGCGGCGTATCTAGGATATGCTGATAGATATCGCGGCCACCGAGCGTTACTTGTTTTATTAAGTGTTTTTGCTCTGAAAGCGTTAAGTCTTGTTCAAGCCTTTGCTGCAAACTGTATGCTTGCTTGGCACTTTGGCTGAGCAGTAACTGCGAGCATTTACCTTGGCTAAACGTCGCTACGAGCGCGTGCTGCTGAGCTTGAGAAGAATGCTTGTTAAGTTGCGCTTGGTTTTTAAGTTGTCCGTGATTTTTAAGCTGCAACAGCGCGCTCAAAATACTCGCCATTCCTGCGGCGGCAAAGTTGTGGCCTAGGGCATCAGCGGCTTGGCTGCGCTGGTTCACACTCGGCAACAGGGTATTGAGTACTAGCTCTGAATCGGCAAGTTGCTCAACCGCAATACTGGTTTCAATCAAGCTAATCTGGCTGCTATTCACCTTGGCTTGAGTTAGCAGGTCATCGCAAATGCGCGCTGTGTTGCTATTACCCTGTTTGTCACAAATCGCGCCAAATACTTGGCCGCTGATGTGACCATAACTGTCGCCATAGCTGTTATTAGCATTAGCATTAGCATTAGCATTAGCATTGTCAGCGGCAGTGCTTGGCTGGGTTGCACTTGATTGCGCTGTCGTGAGCACTAATGCGCCTGCACCTTCACCGACTTTCCAGCCTGTGTCAGTGGCAGTAAATGCCACTGGCGATACGGCGTTTTTGAGGATCACTTGCTCTAAACTGCCACTTAAATCGACGGCGGCGATCACTACGGCATCCAAGGATTCTTGGGACAAGAGGTTCTCGGCCACATCAATACAGCGGGCGACCGATTGCTCGGCCGCTGAAATGGTGAAGGCAGGGCCGTTAAAGTCCCAAAGGGATGCGATACGTGACGCCATGATGTTGCCAATAAAACTGGTGTATTGGTTCAGTTTGGCGGCATCGAGCACACTGTCCATTGCGATTTTTTCAAGGGCGATATACTCAGCTTGCGTGAGTGTTATTCCTTGTTTTTTAAGGCTGTCTGCCAGTTGGGTGTGTAGATTTACGCGGCCACGGAACTGGTGTAATTCCAGTTCGGTTTCCATCGCTACTAATACAGCAACCTTGCCACCGGGTTTTAAGTTTGCATCGCGTATCGCTTCATCGGCCACTTTGATCAGCAGCAGTTGCTGGGAGATCAGGCGATCATCCTCATTGGGCGGCACTTTAAAGCGCAGGAAGTCAAAATCGAACTGGTCGATATACGCGCCTTGCGGTACAGCAGGCAAACCAAAGTTAGCTAAGATCTCAGGGTGTTTATCTAAGCCTTTCCAGCGTTTAGCGGGCAGTGGGATAAAGGCATGTTGCCGAGCATGAATCGTGTTATCCAGTGCATTTATGGAGGATAAAGGCCCGAAGTGTGATGCTAAGCCAATGATATTTAATGGCGTATGCTGGTAACTTACTGTGGCTGCGGGTTGTTCATTCTTTTTGTTTGTATTGGCAGCATAGGATTCCAGCAATAAATGCGCGTTACAGCCGCCAAAACCAAACACAGAAACACCCGCGTGGCGGCGGTCATTGCCGGCTTTATCGGGCCAAGCATGCAGTTCTGTCGGTAGATTTTTAGCGCTAAATAAGCCCTTAGGCGAGGATATCGGCGCTGATAAGTTAATACTTGGCGGCAGTCGACCCGAGCGCATGGCAAAAATCATCTTCATGATCCCCGGCATGCCCGCGGCTGTGAGTAAATGGCCTAAGTTGGATTTTGCCGAACCGATCAGCGGCACCGCTGAACCCGCGAGTTTGTCCTCAAAAAAGCGCTCCATCGAAGCGAGTTCGACTTTATCCCCAAGCGGCGTGCCTGTGGCATGGCATTCAATCACTTCGATATTGGCAGGCAGTGTGTTTGCGGCACTATAGGCGCGCTCGAAGGCTTGCACTTGGCCCTTGCTGTTGGGGCTTAATACAAACTGGCCTTTACCGTCGTTCGACAAACCAATGCCGCTAACGACGGCATAGATGTTATCGCCATCGCGCTCGGCATCTTCTAAGCGTTTTAAGACTAACACCCCAGCGCCTTCTCCGGCGAATAAGCCCTTGCTATTGCTATCAAAGGGCGCCGAGATACCATGATCTGGATAGGCGTGGAAAATCGAGAATCCCATGTTGATAAAGAAGGGATCGGCGCCTGATACTGCGCCCGCTAGCATCATATCTGCCTTGCCTGTTGTTAGGTAATCGCAGGCGAGTTTGAGTGCATAAACCGAGCTGGCGCAGGCGGCGTCCAGACTTAACTGGGTGCCTCCTAAACCGAGTGCATCGCTGACCAGCTTTGAGGCTGTGTGGGCAACCGCGCCATTGGCGACGTTTAATGCTTGGCTATTGGCATTGAGATCGTTAACCGAGTTGCCAAAATCAGCCAGCTGAAATGCGCTTTGGTTAAGTTTGTTTTGCAGCGCCTTTTCAACGGTTTGGTGATACAGAGGCAAAAATAATTCATTGGAGCGGGCCGTGGGGAACGACAAGGTTCCCATCACGATACCTGTGCGCGCCAGTACGGCATCGCTTGGGGTAATCCCTGCGTCTTGCAGAGCTTTACGACTGCAATCGAGTGCCCATAAAAAGCTTTCATCTAACCCGTCAAAGGCGGACTCAGGCAGTTGATAACCCTTGGCATCAAACTCAAAGTGTTGGATATAGCCGCCTTTATCACAGTAAAAACGGTCAGACTGACCCTGCACACCTTGGTAATCGGCGGGATTGGCATTGAGCTTTTCACGGTTAATTTGGGTGCGAGAGTCTTTTTTATCCAGCAGATTTTGCCAAAAGGTTTGCGGATTATCGGCGTCAGGATACTGAGTCGCGAGACCGACAATCGCAATTTTTGATGCGCTTTTTGACGCACTTTTTGACAAAATCATAGGCACGGTAGTTTTATCAATAGTAGGGGAATGCTGAGAACTCACAGGGGTTCTCCTTTTGGTGATACTGCTGATGATAAAGGGGCTGCGTTAGCACTTAATGGCTGCATGAGCGGCGCGAGCGACAGCGGTACTCTGTGGCTTATTAGCTGAGCTAAACACTTGAGTAAGCTGGTAATCGCATCGGCACCCTTGGCATTGCAAGCAATGGCGACTGTTGCCTCGTTCGCCGTGCTTTGGCCTGCATGGGCATGGCTGATTTTATCTATGAGTGTGCTGGTTTGCCTATCGGCGCCCACTTCGACAAATAGCCTTGCGCCTTGCTCAGTGGCATTTTGAATGAGCGCACTAAAGTCGAGTGGCGAACAAAAGGTATCGGCAATCGCGCGGCCAATGCTGTGGCTATCCACGGTTACGGGCGCAGTTTGCGCTGCGCTAATAAAGCGAATAGGCAGATCTTGCGCCGCCGCTTCCAGCGCCTTAGGTTTCAGTGCCTCAGGTTTTAACGCTTGAGTATAGAAATCTTGTACTTGCCCATGGACTAACAGGGCAGGTGCGGTATGCATTGCCGTGACGCGATTGGCGGCAATCCCGCGCTTACCTAACTTGGCAAGCAGGGCTTTACAGCTTGTTTCGCAGCCTGCAATGACGCAAGTATCACCTTGAGTGATGGCTAAGTAAGCGCGGGGGAACTCTGGCAGTGATGCCTTGATTTCATGGCTATCAGCGCGTACCACAAAGCTGTTCCACACTATGGATTCATTATCCTTAAGCTGCCATGCTCGGCGCACTGCGGTTAGCTCGCCAGAAATGGCATGGTTGAAAATATCGCTATTTTCGGTGGCGTTGATCATAGCATGGGGTGTTTGCCACACATCTAGGCTGGCCCACATGGCTGCTTCGCCCATGGAGTAACCCAGCGCCATTTTTGGCTTAATATTAAAGACTTGGGTCAACAGTTTAGTGAATAGATAACTGGCGCCCACGCCACTAATCGCTTGTTGGCTTAAGCTCATGCTTGCTGCGGTTTTTACATCTGCGGCATAAATCTGCGATGATTGCAGCATGGCGCTTAAATCGCCTTCACGTTCTAGCTGGTGATACAGCGCGGGGAAATACTCATGCAAGTTATTGAACATATTGGCGTAAACCGTGCCAACACCGGGATATACAAAGGTAAGTCCTGCATCCCCTAGCGGCTTAGCGGTGAAACAGCTACCCGCTGGCGTTTTAAAGTGTTGACCATGATGACGCACTGCATCATTTTCAAGCGCCGAAAGCATAGCTTTGGCTTCAAGTTTGAGATCATCACTTGATGCCGCCATCAAGACTAATGCCTGTGTTGCGTTGGCATCATAGCGTTCAAACCAAGGTTTGAGTTGCTCAGCGCGAAAGTCAGCGTGCAAGCCGGCGCCATTTCCCAGAGTGTTAACTAGTTGCAATACTTGCGCGATGAGTGAATCAATATTGTCAGCACTTATCGGCACAAACAGCCGGTTTTCATCAACAAGAGCTTTGGGCGCAATAACTTGTGTGCCTTGGGTCAGCACTAGGCTCTGGCAAATATTTTGGCCTGAATCCAGCAAGGTATCTGCTGGGTTTGATCTTGTTGCCGATAGATTCTTTGCTACAAGATTTAGACACAAAACCCGCGCTTGATGTTGGTCGCTAAACCAATAGCCCGCTTGATGATTGGTGCCGTTTGCCTCTTTAATATCAGTTGCGCCATGAAGCGGCGCTTGTGTTCGCGCCGCGAGGGCGGTTACGCCTTGGCGCAGCGCAACAAATGCCTCGTTGAGAGTGTTGGCGACGAGCTGATGCTGAACGGTTTGTGCAGGGCTGCGCTTTGCCGCCACTAACGCCGCATTTGCAACAGCCGCTGCATTAGCAACACCTGCATTTACAACACCAGTAGTTTCATTACCAGCGGCAAAGCCAGCAATAAACGCGTGGGCGTGAAGACGCAGTTTGGCGGCGCGTAAACCATCGAGCAAATACAGAGACTGGGGTAGATTGCCATTATTGAATTTAAGTTCAACGAGCTTGCCTTGCTCAATGGCTGTTGTTGCTTGGCTTAATAACGCAGTGAGCGACCTTTGCTCATGCACTGACGGTTCATGATCTGTCGATTGGTTGGTATCGGCAGCGCAAATCTGAACTCTTTCACGTTCCGCAAACGTCCCTAATACTTGGGCTGAGTGAGAGTCAAGGTTGACGGCATCGCCAAGAAACACTGCAATACGCAGTGGCTTGGCAAGCTTTTCAGTCATAGCCGTGTCAGCTATCGACGTTTCAGTTTGGCCGCTATGTAGCGTTGCTAAAGTGTGGGCTAAATTCACTCGACTTTTGCCTCCACGCTTTCAATGGCTTTATTCGCAGCGGTTTGATTAGCAGCAACTTTATTAGCTAAGAATGCACCGTTAAGGTTTTTGCTGATGGTGACTTTGGCGTTGTTCATCTCGCAGCTTAAGCGGCCATCTTGATGATACAGCGCAATATTGGCTTCAAGGGCACGGCCAGAGTGTTTTACCACATCGAGCACTAGATACCCTTTATCGCCAAAGGCAAATGGCGCATGGGAAATAAACTCACCAATGCTTGATGGCAAACTCGCCGCGCCATATTTGAGTCTCGCCCATACCAGCATCGCCTGCAGCAGCAAATCTTCCGCAAAGGCTTGTGAGCCTTTAGGGGCCAGATTGGGCACAAAACTCCCGCAGTCCGCTAACGCAACATGGGGTAGGCTCACCTTGGCGACTAAGCTCGCATCGTTAAACTTCACCACCGACTCAATACCTTGCAGTCTTGGGCCGTGGAAAAGCGTGCCGTCGCTGTAAAGGCTGCTCGCGGTTGTGATGACAGAAAGTCGCGTCAAGCTTTGCGTGTCAAAGGCTATTGCTTTGCTGTTAGTGGCTAAGTAATCAATAGCCGCGTCATCAACAGCATCATCAACGACTAGGATAGCTTGATATTGCGGACGACCTTCAAAGCTGATTAAGGCATTGAATTGTCCACTCAAGTACTCGTCAGAATCTTTCGCGGCTTTATCCGTTAACGCAATCGGTGCAAGTTCAAGTTCCAGCGTGATGGGGGCTGCACTTTCTAACACTCCATTTTGTAACACGGCAGTGTCGAAAATAATGCCCTTCAATAGCTTGTAGCTTTGCACTTTGACAGGCTGCTTGAGCACATCAAAGGCGGCTTCACGCATCCACTGAATCGCGCACACAGTCGGTAATACGGGATTACCGTTAATGCAGTGATCTTCAATAAAGATCATTGCCTTAGGGTCCAGTGTGCGCTGCAGTTTTAGCGGTCGCGTGAAAGCGATTGCAGCAAGTGTTGATGCCAAAGCATGCGGATCCGACGCGTCAGTGGTCAGATCCGCTTCAGGCTTTTTTAGATTGCTACCTTCAGTTTCTTGCACTTTATTAGAAGTGTCGTCATGAGGTGCGCTGCCTTGCATGTCAGTACCAACCAGCAATTGTGCGCCTGTGTTGCTCAGTAATTGGCTCGCAAATAACTCAGCACCCGCTTTTAACGGGATCACATAAACACCGCGATCCATAAACATCTTTTTCAGCGCAGGATTCACCATGCCGCCGTCCCACGGACCCCAATCGAAGCTCATCACTTTGGCATTTGGCAGTTGCTGCGCCAGTTGCAGTGCGGCTTTGTTGAGTATGTCGTTGGACATGGCGTAATCGCTTTGGCCAGTATTGCCGTAAAAACCCGCCGCCGAAGAGAATAGGGCAATCAGTTTTAATTTATCTAAATCCAGTGCGGCAAGTAGATTGCTTATACCAGTGACCTTAGTGCCATACACCCGTGCTAACTCATCTAAGGTTTTGTCTTGGATGTGTTTATCGGCGAGTACGCCCGCACCATGGATGATGCCAGTAATAGGCGACAACTCGGTGATCGGCACTATCGTGCTGGCGATCGCATCTGGATTGTTAACATCGAGACTTAAGTACTCGGCGCTCGCGCCCACAGCGGTAAAGGCTTCTAGTGCGGCTGCAATTTCTAGGCTGCTTTGAACTGGCCATACTAAGGCATCCACTTGTTTTGGCGTGGGTTTCTCGCCCAAGCTTTGAATGTGGGCAATAGCTGTGGCTTTAAGTTCACTGTTATTCTTACCCTGTGCCCAAGCGGGAATGGCTTGTTGGCTGCTTCTGCCAGCAAGGATAAAGTGCGCCTTGCTGCGTTTGGCTAAACTTAGCGCACATTCAAAGGTTACACCTTTTGCGCCACCGGTCACCAGTATTTTATCTGCACTCGTCAAGTTTGCCGCGCTGTGGCGGGTATCAGCCTTGCCAGCAACTAAGGTTACACGCTCAAGTGCTTGGGCTGCGCCTTGGCTAACACCGACTTCCAATACGTTATCGGTTGCAAAGAGCTCAGCGATCACTGCATTGGCCAGTTGCTTGGCATCAAGTGCTGGCGCGATATCTAAGGCGCGGCAATGCACGCTTGGCCACTCGTGACTCAAAGTTTTAGTCAGACCTGCCAATGCCGCTTGGTTTAACTCGCTGCGGGCAATTTGGCTGTGGTTAAGATAACCAAAGCCACCGTCGATACGACTGACGCTGATAAAACTACTACCAGTATTGGCGGTTGCTGCTGTTGTTAGCAGGGGTTGTAAGTGCTTGGCGAACAAGAATGCTTGCTCGACCGACGCTTTGGCGGCACTGGACAACACTAAACCTTTAGTATCTGCTGAGGTTTTATGTTGTGGTTGCAGATGAATAAAGCCTGCAACTGTACCTAAGCTTTTGATCTCATTAATCACTGCGCTGATGCTGGCATCGTCAATCGCCGCCAATGTGAAGCTGGCAATGTGGCTATTGAGCGGTGATGCACTGGCTACAAGGCTTTCTGGCGAGCGCACAACCGCAACCGTTAGACCTTGAGCATGCAATTTCTCGGCAAGTACGCCAGCATTGTGACCATCATCGCTAATGATAATGCAGGCATCTTTAGCAAAAACGCGTGTCACAGCTTGTTGCGCTGATAGTTGCGACTCACGTTGCGTTAATTCAGCCGCCGCTGGCAACTTTTTTAGCACCACCTCGCTATGGGGTGGTAAATCGATAGTAGGTTCAGGCTGAACGACAGCGCTAACTGGCGCGGCATTCTGGCTTACCGCGTTTTGGCCTAGCTTGCTTTGCATATAGCTAACGATTTCACCTAAGGTACGACACTCGGCCAGATCTTCAGGATTCAGCTCAGGCAAACCCGGTAGCTCGTCTTGCACTGTGCCTAAAATTTCAACGCGCTTGATGGAATCGATACCTAGATCGGCTTCCATATCCATGCTGAGTTCTAGCATTTCAGTGGGGTAGCCAGTCTTGTCGGCCACTACTGACATCATGGTTTGTTGGACAAGTGCAGCACTTAAGCCGTTATTTGTTGTAGCGGTAACAGTGACTTGCGCTGCTGTTGTAGCTGAAATCGAGCCAACCGCAGGTAGTTTGCTGTTCATGTAGTCAACGATTTCACCTAAGGTGCGACACTCGGCCAGATCTTCAGGATTCAGCTCAGGTAAGCCCGGCAGTTCATCTTGCACTGTACCTAAGATTTCAACGCGCTTGATGGAGTCGATACCTAGATCAGCTTCCATATCCATGCTGAGTTCCAGCATTTCAGTGGGATAGCCTGTTTTGTCGGCCACCACTGCCATCATAGTTTGTTGCACTAACGCAGCGCTTAAACCGCTGGCGGCAGGCGCGGCAGTTGTCACATGAGTTGCTACGATAACTGCGCCCGCTGCAGGCCGCTTGTCATTTTGTGTAAGCTTACTTTGCATGTAGTTAACGATTTCACCCAAGGTGCGACACTCGGCCAGATCTTCAGGATTCAGCTCAGGTAAACCTGGTAGCTCATCTTGCACTGTGCCTAGGATTTCAACGCGCTTGATGGAGTCGATACCGAGATCGGCTTCCATATCCATGCTGAGCTCCAGCATTTCAGTGGGGTAGCCCGTCTTGTCGGCTATCACTGCCATCATAGTTTGTTGCACTAACGCAGCGCTTAAACCGCTGGCTGCAGGAGTTGTTGGCGCTGTTGTAGAAACTATAACTTGGTCAGCCGCTGGCAATTTGCTGTTCATGTAGTTAACGATTTCACCTAAGGTACGGCACTCAGCCAAATCTTCTGGGCTGAGTTCAGGCAAGCCCAGCAGCTCGTCTTGCACTGTGCCTAGGATTTCAACGCGCTTAATCGAATCGATACCTAAATCGGCTTCCATATCCATGCTGAGCTCCAGCATTTCAGTCGGATAGCCAGTCTTGTCAGCCACCACAGCCATCATGGTTTGTTGTACTAACGCAGCGCTTAAACCGTTAACGGCAGGTGCGGCTGTTGCCACTTGAGTTGCCACATTTGCAGCAGTAATAGGCGCTACGATAATTGAACCCACTGCTGGAAGCTTGTCATTTTGTGTAAGCTTACTTTGCATATAGTCAACGATTTCACCCAAGGTGCGACACTCGGCCAAATCTTCTGGGCTGAGTTCAGGTAAGCCCGGCAGTTCGTCTTGCACTGTGCCTAGGATTTCAACGCGCTTAATCGAATCGATACCTAGATCGGCTTCCATATCCATGCTGAGCTCCAGCATTTCAGTCGGATAGCCAGTCTTGTCAGCCACCACAGCCATCATGGTTTGTTGCACTAATGCAGCGCTTAAACCGCTCGTTGCTGTTGCCGCAGGTGTCACTTCTGGCATCACTACAGCAGGCATGACTAATGCAGGAGCGGCAGGAGCGGCAGGCGCAACTTGTACTGTCGCAGCAGGCGCATAAGCAACGGGAGCGGTTTGCACAACAGGCGCAACAGGTGTGCTAACCGCGGGTCTCGTCGCAACAGCTTGAGCCGCTACTGGTGCAGCATTATGTGGCATTGACGTTGCAACAACAGGCGCTGGAGCAACAGGTGCAGGAGCCGGCGCAGTTGCTCGTGGCTGACTTGCAACCGCTGGGGTAAAGTTAATCGGTGCATTGTTTAGCATGGCCAAGGCCGTTTGGCTGCTACTGCTTTGCAGTTGCATAAATTCGGCGTGGCTTTGCAGGGTTTGTGCTTGATGCTGGTGGAACATTTCCATCGAGCGTTGCAGGCTTTCAGGGATTGCAATGCCAAGGCTTGCCATCTTGGCTTGTTCTGTCATCAGTGTCGTGAAGGTATCGCCATATTGCTGCGGGATAGCTAAAAACTGTTGATGCAACTGCGCCGCTTGAGATTGTGCGCTGAAAAATGCCGTTAATGCATCGCCGCTGACGCTTGGGTTCAATTGCGCTGTCGCTTGTTGCTGGTGATTGCTTAAGCCTTGCGTCACGCTTGGGGATGTTTGTTTCATTTCAACAGTTGCCACTTGATTCGCTTCCACTTCTATTATTTTTTCAACCACTTTTTCGACGATGACTTCTTTCTCAACGATTTTTTCGACAACCGTTTCAACGATGCGATCCACATATTGCACTTGGCTAGTCACGCTGCCTGTGGCGAGGGATTTGGCCATCTTAGCTTTGGTCGCAGCACTAATATGGTTAGTGGCGGTGAGTTTGATGTTCATCGCCGATGGCGCTTCACGCTCGGCAATCTCTTGTGACGTGACGGCTTGATAGGGGTCAACCTCAGTTAACGCCACACCGGCTACCGCGAGTTGCACTGCGGCTAAGCGTAATTGACTGTCACTGTCGCCCTTAGGATTCGGGTTCATGCTGACAAGGCAAAGCTCATTTAAGTGTTCAACTAAGGTATTTTCAACTAACTTTTGCAGTATGTTCTTAGGGCCAAACTCAACAAACACACGGGCGCCAGCGTCATACATGGCCTGCAGTTGCTCGCTAAAGCGAACCGATTGCAGCATGTGTTGTTTGAATTCTGCTTTAATGGCTTTGCCATCGCTTGGGTGCAATTGACCCGTACCGTTGGCATAAAGTGCGACTGAAGGCGCGCTGAATTTAGCTTTATCAATGGCTTTGGCAAATGGCTTTTGTGCGTGTCCAACCAATGGGGTATGGAACGCGCCTGAGACAGGCAGGGCAATCGCTTTAAAGCCCAGTTCACTAATGGCTTTCGCGGCCAGCTGAGTTTGCTCTGTGCCACCTGCGATGACTAATTGCGTCGGCGCGTTGTAGTTGGCAATTTTAACGCCATCAAACTGGGCTAAACAGCTATTGATCGCATCGATATCATTCTTTTGCTTAAGAATAATCGCGAACATGGTTCCTAAATCAACTTGAGTCCCAGTATCGCTCGGCACTTGCGCCATGGCATGCCCACGGGCGAAGGCCAGTTCGACGTAATCTTCATTGGAAATCACGCCTGCCGCGCAAAGGGCTGACAATTCACCAAAGCTATGACCCGCCACCATATCGGGTGCAAAACCCGCTTGCGTTAATAGCGAATATTGCGCCATTGAAACCGCGCCTATGGCGCTTTGGGCGAACATGGTATTGGTCAGCGCCGCTTCTTGGGCTTTAACTGCATCGGCATCGAATGCCGGAATAGGGTAAAGGATGTTCGATAACGGTGTTTGATCGTGGTGAGCAAATACCTTATCGCTGGCCGTCACTTGTTGGCGCATTTCAGGGAAATGGCAGGCGAGTTCGCGGCCCATGTTCAGGTACTGTGAACCTTGACCGGCAAACAGGGCGGCTACTTTCTTTGATTCATTCTTGGCCACTAAGGCATGAGAGCGGTAGCTGATACCAGAAGGTAATTGCCACGCCTCGCTTGCACTGGTTTCTAGGTGCCCGCTTTCTAAATGCGCACTGCTTTCTAGATGAGAGATGGCTTGATTTAGCTGAGCTTGCAGCTGAGCGATATCCTTAGCCACAAAACCTAAACGGGCATCTGTGCTTGCCAGTGCGCGCAGCGGATATTGCTGAGCGATAGCGTTTAGGCTCGCAGCGCTGCTCTTATTCGCGTTTGCACTCGTGTTCACGCTTTGGCTCAGCGCAGCTTTTAACTCGCTAAGCAGCGCGTTTTTATTGGCTGCGGCAAATAATAGCGTCTGCGGCACACTGCGCTGACGATATTGCTCATCGCGGCTGTGCTCAGGTTTGTATTCTTCTAATACAAGATGGAAGTTCGTGCCGCCAAAACCAAAGGAGCTTACACCTGCACGGCGCGGCGTTGCATCGGCGCGCTGGAACCATGGGCGAGTTTCGGTATTTAAATAGAATGGTGAGCTTTCGATATTCAGTTTTGGATTAGGCTTGCTAACGTTAATGGTCGCAGGCAATACCTTGTGGTGCAGCGCTAGCGCGGCTTTGATCACCCCAGCAGTGCCTGCTGTGGATTTAGTGTGGCCCACTTGGGATTTTACTGAACCTAACGCGATATGTTGATTTGTGTCGTTGCCTTGGGCAAATACTGATTTTAAGCCATTAAATTCAGCCACATCACCTGCGGCAGTACCCGTGCCATGGGCTTCAACTAAGCCAATGCTGTGCGGGGCAAAACCAGCATCGTCGTAAGCGCGCTCCAATGCTTTAGCTTGGCCCTCAGGGCGCGGCGCATAAATACTCTTAAACTTACCGTCCGATGAGGCGCCAACGCCTTTGATGACGGCATAAATTCGGTCGCCATCGCGCTCGGCATCTTCAAGGCGTTTAAGCGCGACCATGCCGATCCCTTCGCCGATCATCATGCCTTTTGAATCGATATCAAAGGGTTGAATGGTTTCATTGGTGGTGAAGGCAGGCGTTTTTGAGAAGCTCATGTACATGGACGGCGAGTTGTCAGTACAGACACCGCCGGTTAACATCATGTCGCTGCGACCTTCGGTCAGTTCAGTTAGCGCCATACGCATAGCGGCAAGCGAGCCCGCACAGGCAGCATCGACCACACAGTTCATGCCGCCAAAATCAAACCGGTTGGCGATACGGCCTGCAATCACGTTGCCTAAGGACCCTGGGAAAGAGTTTTCTTCCCAGTGGATATATTGGTCTTGGAACTTTTTGATCAGCATTTCGCTGTCTTCATCGCTCAGGCCGCTGCTTTTGAATACTTTTTTAAGCACTGGATATTGCAGGCGCGAGTTCAAGCTCTGACTGATTTTTTGACCACCGCCCACACCTAGGGTGATGCCGATACGATCACGATCGTAATCGGTGGGCAGATTGGCGTCGGCAAGCACTTCTTTGGCGACAATCAGCGACAGCAGTTGCGAGGTATCTGTCAGCTCAAGAATATTGGGCGGCAGACCGAATTCCATTGGATTGAAGTCGACTTCTGGTAAAAAACCACCGCGTTTACAGTAGCTTTTATCGGCTTTGCTTTTGTCGGCATCGTAGTAATCTTCGGCGCGCCAATGGGTATCTGGGATGTCAGTAATGGCATCGATTTTTTCGCTGATCAAATCCCAAAATTTATTTAAATAACGCGAGTTAGCGAAGATGCTGGCCATGCCGACGATGGCAACGGGCATATCTTTTAAACGTTTGTTGAGTCGTTTATCTTTTTTTGACTCAGTCGCAGAATTAGGTACAGAAGGGGTATGGCTCATAAAGAGTCTCCACGGGTCGACCTGGATACGGTGACCTTGTTTTGGGATTCAGCCGCGTTTGTCTTTGGCGTGCCATGGGCACCGGGAAAACGGGCTAAGAAGGTGTGATAGTTGCGAACAAGCAACTTTCGTAAATGAAACGGCCCATGTCTGAGGACATAGGTGATATATCTATTGGTCGCTTGGGTATTACTGTCTTGATAAATATCGAGGTAAATCCAATCACTTGCTGTGTCTACGCCTAATAGTACTGAGCTTGGAGCTTGTTCAGTGAGCTGCGGCGGTATGGTGAGTGAGACCACTTGCACCACAGTATTGCCGTCGGTACTCGGCAATGCGAGCGCCTTAGCCAAGGTTTCTGGATTGACCGTATAGGTTTGGATATCGCTGCCTTGAGTCACAGGCAATTGATTAAAATAGCGTTCGGGGACTTGCGGTGCTTCAAATTCATCGAGCCGCGATATGCCATATCGCTTTAAGCAACGGGCAAGGCCGGAGCGCGACACATTGGGATTAATAAAGGTTTGGGTAACCTGAAGTAATCTATCTAAGGTGAGTTTGAGTTGATAGCGTAATCCCACCACCACATATTCTTCCATCGGCGTGAGCGTGGTATTGAGGTGGTGAGGCGTGTTCGAACTGTTGCTAATGGACTCACGCTTCCGCCATTTACGCACCGTTGCCTCGGTGATATTTAAAATTTTTGCCAGCTGGCTGACGCTCAGATCCGATTGCTGGATAAAGAGTCGCATTTCAGGCGTGGTGGTGGCGTTTCGATGCCGAGGTGCGCTGTCTTTTTTCGCCGCTTGAGTTGTGCTCTTGGGGGCGTAAGACGGCGCTTTAGATTGAGAGTCGCGAGCTGCCATTAATAATAATTATCATCCGACATAATCTATTGGGACTGAGAAGCCATTTTGGCTGAGTCAGCTGTGGCACTCTTGACGAACATAGTGACACTCATCGTAAAACCTGTGCTTATCATCTGTGTCACTTAATGGGGATGCAGATTACCTGAGGTTTCGGGTCGATACAATCATCTGGGACTGGAATTTATTGGCTTTCGTTGAGTAATGGTATTTTCTGTGCGTTATGTTGGGTTTTCGCTGACCGCTTGGGCTTTTTAATACTTTGATAGTGGAAGAATTAAATTTTTAGGGGCGATAAAGGCCGCTTTTTTGAGTTCGCGGGGTAAAATAGCCCAATATTGGCTTACGTCCCTTTCGTCATTAATGAGACTGTGCGGCTAAACCTGTTAATTTGGGCGCAAAACCTTGGCGCAATTGCAGCAAAAATTTACGCTTAGGATGGCGTTCAGGGTCGTTCTAAGAATTGCTCTAATTAGAGAGTTGCTCAGAATTGAACTCGGGCTTAGTTGAAACTATTTAAGATGCATAATGAACTCAGATAATGATGAACCTAGACAAAAATGAACCCAGATAAGAATGTTGCTAAGTGCTCTCCAAAAAGCCAGACAATGATAACCATCAGCCGCAAGGCTTTGTCCTGCAAGGCTCTCAAATGACCGACTCCAGAACATCTAGCAAAAACGGCGTGAATGTGGATCTATTTTTTATTCCACTGAGTGATATTTCATTGCCGCAAACATCACTCGCTCAGTCTTGGTTAAGTGATGATGAACTCGCCAAGGTCGCGCGTTATCGCGATCCCAAGGCGCAAATGAAGGGATTACAGGTCAGGGCAGCGTTGCGGGCCGTGTTATCTCGCTATGCGGATTTATCGCCACACGAGTGGTGTTTTGAATATGGCGCTAAGGGTAAGCCGAGTTTAACGGCAAAATTGCAACAGCAAACGGGGCTTGAGTTTAACTTAAGCCATAGCGGCGATTGGTTATTGATTGGTGTGGCTCAGTTTCATGGTGTTGAGTCTGGTTTATTTGGGGTCGATATTGAAAGATCGCGGCCGAAGACGGATATCTATCCAATCCTAAATCATTATTTTTCCGCCCAAGAAACTGCGGCTTTGTTGACCCTTGTCGATGAAGCGAGTCAGCGGCAGCGCTTTTTCGATTTATGGGCGTTAAAGGAATCCTATATTAAGGCGACTGGCCTAGGTTTAGCGCAGTCGCTTAAATCCTTCGGCTTTCATCTTAAGCCATTCGAGCAATTGGTGGCCGGATCGGTTGAGCTTAGATGCCAAGATGCAGCGTTGATGCCGTTCTGTGGTGTAGCGCCTTTGCTGAGTGTCTATCCTAATATTCCGCTGCAAACCATTGATGCAAGTTCATTGTATTGGCAAACCTATTTTGGGCGTTTGACCGAGGAATACCGTTTTGCCGTGAGCTTAGGGCATGCTGGTAACACCGAGATTTCCATAATGCTAACGGCGCAACTGAGCAACATAGAAGCCTTACTTGCCGATTATGGTTAACTTGTCTTATTCATCTTCGGTTAAACATTGCTGGGTATAGTCACGCCCATAATATTTTGAATTTGAATGAAATAAATGAGGTTTAACAATGAAACGGATTAAGTGCCTAATACCTGCCACTATGATGGTGTTGCTATCTGGTTGTGGTTATTTTGGTGGCGATGAAAAGCAGCAATTGGAGCAGGCTTGGTTAGCCCAAGATCCACAGTTGCAGCAAGTGGTTGAGCAAATTCGTACCAATGGCTTAGATGTTGTGGCTCAAAGCGCGGCAGCAGGCACAGTTTCGGCCTGTGTGGCTGAAAAACTCAGCCAAGATCCGCTGGGTAAGTTAGTCAATGTTGAAGGCTCGCTGGTGGAGTCTGCTAAGGTGGCAGAACTGCTGGGTGACTTACAGAAAGTAATGGAGCAAGACATCAGTTTTGATCAGGTCGCGAGCTTGTTACAAAAGGGCGCCGATGCGGCGGCTTATGCTAAAAGTCTTATCGAGCAACAAGGTTTAGATCAAGCCTTACAAAGCCTTAAGCAAATGGTGACCGCGAGCGAGCAATTTGCCCAGCAAGACTTAGGCGCGCATTTTCAGCAGTTATTGCTTGAGTGCAAAACTTCAGTCCCAACGCCAGAGTCTGCGAATTAATTTTCTTACTTTAATCTGGCCTTTAAAGATTGCACGAGAGAACATGTCGTGCAAATGGCTATCCGTACTTCACTCTTGCTTACAGAACACGACTCGCCAAGTGTCAGAATGGTTAGTGCTAGTGTGATTTTTCCATAAAAACGCCCTGAAGGTTCAGGGCGTTGATTTGGTTATTTCGTGCTTGGTAGTGGGACGATTTCAAAGCTTTCATCGAACTTTACTAAGGTCGACGCTATCTTACCGAAGGCATCTTTATCACCTTCTAACTTGGCAGTACCCTTAGCCAGTAACTCTTTAAGTGTGACTTTTCCGAGTAAAATCCCCGTAATATAGCGTTTATCAATATAAAGATTGGCATCGGCCTCTATCGGTTTATCAACCTTAATATTGCTTAAATTACCGTTGCTTAGTTCAACATAGAGCGTTTCTTGGGTGTCGGGGTTAATCACATTAAGCCTGATTAGCCCAAGTTCAGCAGCTTTGAGGCTATCGACTTTTACGGCGAGGAAGTCAAATAGGGTCGATATTTCCATTTCTCCTAAAATATCTGCTGAGGCCGATTTAGGCGCGCCGGGTTGAATGCCTACGCGTAACTCTTGGGCGCCAGTGAGGTAAATGTTGCGCCAGCCAGCCCCTTCGGCTTGATAACCCAGTTGCTCATAGGTATCGGCAAGTAATTGTCTTGCCTCTTTATTATTAGGTTCTGCCATCACGACCTTATTGAGTGCGGTGGCCACAAAACGGTATTCGCCTTGGGCATAGTCGGCTTTGGCGTGTTTCACTACGGCTTTAGCTCCGCCCATATACTCCACAAATTTTGCCGCTTCATCTTTTGTCGGTAGTGGGTTTAAGTTGGCGGGATTCATATCGAAATAGCCAAGGTACATGTTGTACACGGCTTTGGCATTATGGCTGTAGGTGCCATGGTAACCATTGGTGTACCAAGTATCGCGCACAGCCTTAGGGATAGTGGTTTGAATCGCATCGCCAATATCTTGAATACCCACGCCATTATTGGCTAAACGCAGGGTTTGATTATGCACTAGGCCATAGTTATCCCTTTGCATTCTTAAGTATTGGTTTATATCAGTATTGCCAAATACGGGGGCTGAGTGGGCAGTGAATATAACCTGTGCATCATTACCAAAATGGGTCAGTAATTCGTTGATATCCTTAGACCATTTTATCGCATCTCGAACTTTTGCCCCGCGTAAGGTATAAATGTTGTGCATGCCGTGGTAGGTGAGCTCTGCGGTCCACAATGCTTTCATTGAGGGAATATAGGTGGCCATTTCCGAGGCGGCTTCTGTGCCTGAGGCATCCATAAACACCATGTCGATACCATCAATGGTGAGTGTTTCCCACTTGTCTTTGGCATTTAAGGTGACATCGGGTTTAACGTAGGTCACTTCGCCTTTGGATAATCCCTTAGCAAGTGCGGCATCGACAATGCCTTGATCGTTTCGCTCTAATGTTGCGCCGTATTGATAGGCGGCGCGGCGGCTCATGGCATTACCAGCGAGGACGTTTTCGTCGACAATTTCTTTGGTGATGTTATTGGAACCATAGACTTTGACGTTTGGGAACATGTCTTTGATGGCGCGGGATCCGCCAAAATGATCTCCATGACTGTGGGAATAAATCATTGCGACTACGGGTAAGTCATTGCCCTCGGGCAAGTGTTTAAGCGCAAACTCAAGGGATTGCTTTGCTGACTCTTTGGTCAGCAGTACGTCATAAAGGATCCAGCCTGTTTTACCGCGGATAAGGGTTAAGTTCGATAAGTCGGTGCCACGCACTTGATAAATGCCATCTGTGACCTTGTATAAGCCGTTAGACACCATATTCAATTGGGCTTGGCGATAAAGTGAAGGGTTTACTGTGTCTGGGGTTTTGTCGCCAATAAAGCTGAAATCGGCACGTAAAATGGCTGCTGTTGGTTCATCTAGTTCAGCAATAAGATTTTTAGAAAACTCTTCAAAGGCTTTTTTATCGGCAAAATTAAGGCTTGCTGCCGTGGCTTTGTTTACCGCAATGGTTTGCTCGGTGGCAGGCTTTCCCTGATAGTGCAGGCTAATATGTTCATGCTCGTGTTCCGCGGCCACGGCGCTTAAAGAGAAGCTTGCGATAATACTCATTGTCATCAAAGATTTTTGCATTATTTTACCTACTAAAAAGTGGGATAGTGTCGTTGATGGTTTGAGTATAGCCAGCTTGTGTATTTAGATAACTCGAGTTAGCTTGGGTTGTAATATTCATATAGTGAATGAGTGCGCTCCCTTATGCCGACACGAAAGCCATTAGATTTAAATTTATTACGCGTGTTTATGGTGGTTTACCGTACTCGTTCATTCACCCAAGCGGCGCAGGAGTTAGATTTAACTCAGTCTTCCGTGAGCAATGCGATAAGCCGGTTCAGGGCTTGGGTCGGGGAGTCGCTGTTTAATCGAGTTGGACGGGGAATTGAGCCTACATCGGTGGCACGGGAGATGTACCGTAAATTTGAGCAGCCCATGGCGGATATTGAAACCGTATTACTGGGGTTTGAGCATTTTGATCCCAACTCGAGCCAGCGGCGCTTTTATGTATATGCTAATGAGTCGGTTATCGAAGCGCTGCAATCAGGCGTGCAGGCTTTATTACAGAATGCGGATATTGAAGTCATTTTCCGCGAGTCGCCGCCGCAGGAGGATGAGCTATATCGCGATATTTTGCTTGAGCGGGTCGCCGTTGCCATAGACATTAAGCCCGCGCAGCAAAGTTTGCTCTCGAGCAAATTACTCTTCACCGAAACCCTCGTTTGTATCGTCAGTTTGCAGCATCCTCGTATTCAAGGTGCTATCACCCATGGGCAGTATTTTGAGGAGAAACACGTCTTTTTAAATATGCGGCGTTTTAATTTGACTGCAGGGGATTTGTTTACCGAAGGCGTGTTACCAAGGCGCAAAATGTACAGTGAGCAATCATCTTTATTGAGTATGTTTGCAACTGTCGGCAAAAGTGAGACGATAGGCATAGCGCCTTTGCGGTACGCCAGTCAGTACGCTGAGATGTTCGGCTTACAGATTTTACCTATGCCCCTGAAAACAAGGCCAATTGATTTGTATATGGTGTGGAGCAGTAAATATACCCAAAACCCGAGCCACCAATGGCTACGGCGTTTATTGCTCAATGCGAGTGCAAATACTGTGAATAAAAAAGCTCTGAATCTAGCGAGCAGCTAGGGCTAGCGATTCAGAGCTTTGTTGCAGTTTTTAAATTTTATTTTCTATCTCAGATTGTTAATCTAATCGCCTAAGAAGGTCATTACTGTCTTGCGAGTCTGTGGCTTTCACCAGGTTGCTCGAAGTCACTGCGATAAGGGTTGATATCTAAACCACCGCGACGCGTGTAGCGGGCGTAAACTGTCAATTTAGTGCAATGGCAAAAACGTTTTAAATCGACGAAAATTCGCTCGACACATTGCTCGTGGAATTCGTTATGTTGGCGGAAAGAAATCAAATAGCGCAGCAGTTTCTCGCGATCGATTTTAGGGCCTTGATAACGGATCATCACGCTGCCCCAATCGGGTTGCGAAGTGATCAAACAGTTGGATTTCAGCAGGTTTGAATTAAGTGTTTCCGCGACCGTTTGCTTATCGTCTG
Organism: Shewanella sp. ISTPL2; assembly: GCF_013283205.1. Taxonomy (NCBI): domain Bacteria; kingdom Pseudomonadati; phylum Pseudomonadota; class Gammaproteobacteria; order Alteromonadales; family Shewanellaceae; genus Shewanella; species Shewanella sp. ISTPL2. The sequence continues at coordinate 2,845,231 of NZ_JAAPAV010000001.1, forward strand.
TACTGTTAACTAAGTAATCAGGATTAAAACTATAATCGCTGACTTCAATATCGAGATCGTCAATACAAGTGCCTGGTAACTCAATAATACGCTGAATACCAAAGCTTTTGGGCTCGATAATCTTAACGCTAACATCACCTTGAGCACACTGACTTAAGTCTTGCACTAAGGTTTTTTGCAGTGAATCTAGGCTATCAAACTTGGTTTGATTAAAGCTATTGAGATACAGTTTGAACGATTTCGACTCAATCAGATTCAGGCTTTCATAACTTAAATGAAATTCAGCTATGGCCACCATAGGCTTACCTTTGGCATTTAACCAAGACAGCTCATAACCCGTCCAGATATCGGCACCATGAAACGGTAACGTCCCAGTGAGTGCAATAGCATTACGGTTTAGTGAGCGTGGAACCCCTTGCAGCAGCGACGCATCATACTCGGCTTGGTAGTCGGTGGCTTTACCTAAAGTCAGGCCAACAAGCGCTTGCGCATCACTATAGGGATCGTGATTCTGTGTCATCAATACTGTTTCCATGTCAAAATAGGCGCACATTATACCTGAAATTGGATTGTGCTTAAGTGTCTTGTCTGCCCGCACTCGATAAATTTTTGCAAAACTATCATCAAGCTTACTTAACGAGTTTAGGTGAACTACCGCGTTATTACCCACAGGGTGAGCCTTCTGTGTGTATTCAAGGCGAATTTCAACCGGATCTTGAACAGGCTGTTTCTTGGCAGCCAGTGAAACGCAAAGTTGAAGGCAGTTTCGCCAATGTAGAGCATGCACTGGAGTTAACTTTATGGCCAGAGATCAATGATTTTTACGGTCATTATTTCTCCGCACCAGTATTATTTGACTCTAAGTGGGGCACGGGGGAGTTACTGCAAGTCTGGAATGATGACGATTTTAACTGCCTGCAACAAAACTTGATTGGTCATCTGATGATGAAGAAAAAACTGAAACAGTCACCGACTTGGTTTATCGGTCTGTTAGATGAGGGAGATAAAATGCTCACCATCAATAACAGTGATGGTAGCGTATGGATTGAAATCCCTGGTGAAGTGCAATCTGAGCAATTGTCCTCGAGTTTGACTGCGTTTATTGAAGCATTATCGCCACGGATAGCACCACCCGTTAAACATGAAGAACTACCTATGCCCGCATTAGAACATCCTGGTATTTTCGCCAGTTTTAAACGTATGTGGCAAAACCTTTTCGGTAAACGTTAACTTCTGTGAGCGACATTTTTATTATCAACCTAAGTATTAACTCAACCTAAGCGTGGCTTATCTTAGGTTGAGTTTTGCAAGGGATAAACAGATGTTATTGATGATCCCAAGACAGATTCGACACTATGCGGCAAGGCTCGCAGCGAAAATGAAACATATCCAATAAAGGTTCATCGAGTTTCCAATCATGACTGCCACAACGTGGGCAAGGTCGCGTTTTTTCTGAGGCCAAATCTTGGCCGCCAACGCGATATAAGTAGTAATAGGTCGGGATCTGAGTGAGATATTCGATACGACCGCGCAAATCCCAACCTCTGCGAAATAAATCACTGTCAGAACTCGATAATTCCTCTAGCGCGGCAAATTCTGCCTTGGTGGCCGCTGCCATTTGCAGCTCGTCGCAGGCTTGCCATTCGCTCTGCCAACGGATAATACGTTTATGATCGCCATTAAAGGTTGCGGGTATACGGTACAGGGGAATGGGCAATAAATTGTCGCCGCTGCGTAGGGGCGAGCACATATGCACAAAACTGGTATATAGCAGTTGCCAGCTGGGTGTTTCGGTATTACTTACTTCAGAATTGATATCCTGACCAATAAACTTTTCCCGCGGCGCGAGTAGTTTAGCGTCGGTTAATTCTACTAAGGCTTTTTTGACCCAAGGGCTGTGATATTTGTGCGCTAAACTGTTTTTCTCTGGCATCAATAAACGCACTCTAAACTCACCGTCATTAAAGGCGACCGCAAATTCTCGTCCTAAGATTTGGCCATTAGCTCGATAGGCTTCAAGGAGCTGATTGATGGCCTTCTCGGCGGCAGATATCGTGGTGTCGGCGAAGCATTCGAAGCGCAGTTCAGTGACAAACATTAAGCTGTTTTTCCTTGGATTTCTAATAAGTTGATGCGTTGTTTAAGTTCAAGCAGTTCGTTTTTTAATTGCATTATTTCTGTTTTTTGCTGCTCAGCATGACGTTCAAAATACGCCTGTTGCATCTGCAGGCGCTCGGCGAGCACTGCAAGGGTTAAGGTATCGTTAGTTGCGGGAGTGTCAGTTGTAGGGCTGATAGTTTGCAACTCAGCTAAACGCTCGCGATCCGCCTTAGGCATAGATTTAAATTGCTGTAAGCCTTGGATCAATATAGGTAAAGGTAGGCTACTACCTAAACGGGTTTTAATTAAGGCAAGGCTCGGTACTTTACCGCAGGCTTCGAGCGAACGTGCGGCCGCTAATACTTGGTCAAGGGGACTCATAATTAGCAAAATTCCTTAATTTGTTGAATTGTTTAAACCAATTTTAAAATAATAATTAATTTTTTCATTTAAAAACAGTGTGTTGTCTTGTGGCATTTATTTTGCTTATTGTCCAGCCGAAATACCATTTTTTAAGCTTCAATAATAATTACACAGGATGTCACATGATGAACCATAAATTGAATAACAAACTTATCGCCATCACTTTTTTAGGGCTCGCAAGCTTAGGTCTTAGCGGCTGCGTGGTCAATGTCGGTGATGGAGAATCGGGCTGGGATAGCAGCGAATCTTGGGAGAAAGTGCAGGATAAAAATCGCACTAACTTAACCAAGCTGAGCTTAGGTATGCCTAAAGACCAAGTGATGATCTTAATGGGCACCGCTGATTTTAGTGAAGCCTATATTCAACAAAGTGCTCAACAAGGTGAAGCCAATAAAGAAGTCTTAGTGTTGTTTTATCGTACCCAGCGTAATAATGGCGATGGAAAAACCACTAAGGATGAATGCACGCCTATCGTGCTGAGCAACAATGCCTTAGTGGGTTGGGGTGAAACGGCTTACGGTAAAATCTGAACCAACGAGTCTTATCGTTTACGTAGCTGAGTGTCTAATTGCTCAATGGGCTCAGTCCAGAGGGCATCGGCTTCTAAACCTTCAATGATAAAGCTCTTTTGGGCTGGGGTCCAAAAGGGCGCTTGGCTTAAATGGATGTGATGGTCGATATCATGGGTTGCAATAAACTGCGCTATGGCCTCGTCGCTACTGTCTAAACCGAGTTGCTCAAACAAGTGGCTTAAGTCTACTGGAGTTGTATCCATCATTATTTCCTTTTCAGTATAGTGCCTTCGTTTAGAGTAAGCGCCTGATTGAAAAATGCAATCTATGATTAAAATTTGCACTTTTTAGTTTCCTTGGTAGATTAACAGTTACGCATAAAAAAGTGTGAGCTAAGTCAAGGAATGCTAACGATGGACAATGAAATTCTGGAGGACTGCCGCGCAGTCTATTTGACCGCGGAAGACTTACGCATTGCCGCTTCTATTCTCTATAACGCTTACCATGATGATCCTTTTTTTGTCGATTCACTCTTTACCTCAGACAAAGCCGCTTATGAGCAAAAATTGCGCGCCGCAATCAGGGAAGAACTAAATACGTTATGGCAACAAAAACAAGCCCTCATTGGTTTATTCGACCATGAAAGACTCTTTGGGTTAGCCTGTGTAGTTACTCAAGAAGTGCCTTTAGGGGAAGGGCGTTATTGGCATTGGCGCTTAAAGATGTTGTTAGGTACAGGTTGGCAATCGACTCAAGCGCTAATGAACAAAGAGTCCAGTATTATTGAACTTTTACCCAGTAAGCACTGCGGTATTTTGCAGTTTATTGCTCTTGCACCAAATGAACAGCACAAAGGACTTGGACATAAGTTAGTACAAGCTGTGGTGAGTTGGTGTGATGAGCAGCCTGATTTGGATGGCATTGGTGTGTTTATCGCTCAGGAGAACCACTTGCAACTGTTTACTCAGCATGACTTTGTATCCATAGGCGAGCTGAGTATTGGCAGTATTCATGGCCAACTTTTATTCTATTCGGTTCAACAAGATGACTAACTCTTATAAACGTTTCGCCGATTTTTATCCTTTCTATTTATCCCAACACCAGCACCCGATTTGTCGGCAATTACACTTTGTTGGCAGTTGTTTAGTTCTGCTGCTGATTGGCATTGCCTTGGTTTCACAAGCCTGGTGGCTATGTTGGTTCATTCCTATTGTTGGTTATGGTTTTGCGTGGGTGGGACACTTCGTATTTGAGAAGAATCGACCCGCGACATTTCAGTATCCTTTTTACAGTTTGATGGCAGATTGGGTGATGTTTGCGCAGATGATTCGCCGCTTTTTTAAACGTTAAAAAAACTGCTCGAGTGAGATGCCCATGCCCGTGTGAGAGATCGCTTACAAACGTTGTAGGACATAATGTTTTCTTTTTGATTGTTTTTTGTCCTATAATATTTAATTTTAAATAGAATCATTGGGTTGTATTTGTTTTTCTTTGGTTGGTCCGTAATTAATTTTGTAGTCCGTTCTTTGAGCCGAACAAAAAAGTTAGGGTTAACGTAGAATTCACTCATGGCCAAAGCAAATGGATAGCAAGGAAAGCGAAACAGGCCAAAGGGACGCAAGAAGCAACGAATTAAGATTTCAAGGTTGAAATCGCTGACGGTAGGAAAACTGTCATTCGCCTCGGATAGGCTAAGGAAAAGCAGGATTGCTTTTCAAGGATGATTAGGGACAGTGAGTTGTATCGTCAGGATGATGAATTTCAGGAAGAATACAGGACACGCTTAAGGATTAAGCATGAACTCGAAACAGGATGTGTCGAGATAAGGATAAAGTATAAGGGTGAACAGCTTGTACTAATCTATGGAAAATAAATTTTGCAGGATGCAATAGGAATACGTCATAGGAAGTGACAGGCTCTGTAAAAAGGATTTACAGGTCAAGGGACTGAGTGTTATCTCACGTAAGTTTGATACACAGGGACGAAAAGGGATTACAGGGACGACGCAGGACGCAAGCAGACGCATGGATGGTGCAGGGAGCACAAATCGAGCAGGACGGCTTACAAAGGATAAATGGGGCGCACTTTAGTTGCGCCCTTTTCTTTGGTTCATTTTCAGCATTAATCTGGCTTTGCCAAGCTATAACGCTATTCACACAGACTTTATCTTAACTCTGCTTAAAGACTTCTCACCGTAAAGCATGTTCACCAGTCCTACTTCTCTTATTGCCCAATGATTTACTCTCTGTGTTGTCTGTGTTCTGGTCATGCGCCGAATGCTTGTCGAATTTTGAGCGATAGCGGTTTATGCATAAGTCCTCAGGGGAGACATCTAGCGTTTTGCTTACTTTTGATTCGAATTGCCATCTTCCGTGTAAGAGATCTCCTACAAGTATGTAAGTAATTTGTAGGTTCAAAGGATGGTTATGTCTTGGGGGTTGTTATTATTTATATTCATATCAGTAGGTTAACCTGTTTGTTATCAGTTGAGCTCACCATTTTTGTTAACATTTTAAATAATCCACAATGAGTACTTTCGTTGGTTGGCGTAGAATTCATCTTGTAGAAGGAATTGCGGGCAACAGGATGTTGGCGATCAGGATGATCGAACAGTGACTAAGGAATGTGACTTAAGGAAAGATAGGGATATAGGCCTTTCAGGATGAAAGAGAGCCAATACCAAGGAAGGGAGACTATCAAGGATTGATAGACTCATTGCATAGGATGGCAATGGCACAGGGAGTGCAATTGAATGGATGCAATACCCGTTTCATGGATGATGATGGAACCGCTCAGGAAAGAGCAAGCTTGGGACTGGATGACCAAGAGATAGGGAAGTACATGAGTACAAGGACCTCAAGGATTGAGCAGGGATGAAGCAGGACGCAGATTGACGCATGGATGGTGCAGGGAGCACAAAAATAGCGGGATAGCTTAACAGAGAATAGGAGGGCGTGGCTTTAGGGCCGCGCCCTTTCTTTTTTAACTTTTACAGTGAGTTATTTTGTAGCACCAGAGAATGACTGATTATTCTCAATTCTGGCTCACATTTTATTTGAGCCAACATTGTCGATAAAAGCTTAATGGCATTTGCCTGAGTTACAACCACTTTGCGTACCACACCCGCCAAACTTACCCTGTGACGTCGGCGCTTCATGCCATTCGGGCTCTGGGAAGATAGGCCATTCAATCTTTTGAATTTTCTTGCCTTGCATCCAAATATGGCCACGGTATTGGTTAATGCCGTCGGTGCTGAATTCAAATAAATATTTCGCCTTCCAGCAGATCCCCGTCGTGCCGCCAATGCTAGGGCGGGCAGTTTCCATAGCAATGGCTAACAGTTGCACTTTTTGTCGCCAACATTCTTTTTCGGCAAAAATACGGCTCAACTCTGCCATTTGGCGTAGTTGCCAAAAGAATGCGGCAATCACGACGAGGCCAATAATTAACAGTAAATCTGACATCATTTGCTAGCTGCCTTAAACAAACCACCTATGGCTTGTGATAGTTGAACACTTCGATTGGGATTTCTTAATTCGCCTAGTAGTTGATTGCGCAAACTAGGAATTGCCACAATATCAGCAAAGACCTGATTAAAAAAGGCTTGGGGCTGCAGTGCCAGAGCTTCTAAGTAAAGACTGCGACTTGAATCTTGTTTTAATACCGACCAGTTACGTCCGGCAATGCTGATGAGGGCATTGGTATCTAAAGAGGATTGGCCGTGTAGATGCGCAAACGCTTTTTGGCTGTGTTTGGCGCTAGAAGCCAAAGCGCGAAGGAAATAGGCTTGGTGTTCTGGCGCTGCGTCTTGAAGTTTCGCGAGAATCTTATCGGCGAGAGTGTCGCTAATCAGTAAGTGTTCAAGACATTGGCATAGGGCGATTTGCACTTCAATGGCGGCTGTATTAAAACTCGATACCAAGTGCTGCTCATGATCAAATTCTTTTGCGCGTACACACACATCGGCTATGCCTTGCATCCCAATATGTTGCCATTGTGATGGGGCAACTTGGCCTGACAGATATTGCACGGCAAACTCGTATTGTGATGAAGCGCGTTGGCCAAGTTGTTTACGAACGAGTGCGTTAAATACGGCCAGTTTTTCCTGGCTTGGCTTGAAATTAAAGGGATTATTTGCGAGTCGTTCTTGCTGCTCATCACTGAGCGGCTGAGTGGGATCTTGCCCTAGTGCCGCTAATATCATTTCGATAAATTGTGAGCGAGGCGCGGGCGACAGTAATCCTTGCTCATCTAACGCCAGTTTTAGAAACCAAATAAAGTGCTGCTGGCTAGCATCCCAAAAGACAATAGCAAATTGTGCATGCCCTTGAATGGGATAAGGATAAGGGGCTGACAGAGATTCGATTTGGTGAAACGCGAGCATATCAATATGTTGCACCCTACGGCCAAGATCATACACTTGGAACTGGGTTTTGGCTGTGGTTAAAAACTGGCTTAAAGTTGTAATTTCAGTCATTTGGCTGCCATATCAATCAAAGAGGCTCAATAAATTGGCGCCATTATAGGGGGAAGTGCGTCTGGATGGTATGATTGCGGCACTTTAATCGACCTATTCGGCCAGTGAATTGTGGGAAGTTTTCGAATCACACAGGGCTAATATGAGAATGGATCTGAAAGCTATGTTATACAGTCAAACCCAAGCTAAATTGGCTCAGATTACTCACGCGCTGCAAGCGGCCGAGTTGTGGTCTGAGCAAGCGCCTTCTGCCGCAGCAATGGCAAGCACAGCACCTTTTGCCTGTGATCTTATGCCCCTTGAGCAGTGGCTGCAGTTTATTTTGCTGCCTAGAATGCAGACTTTAATCGAAACGGGGGCGCCATTGCCGACGCAAATTGCGATTGCCCCTATGGCTGAACATGTTTGGCAGGATATGCTCCCGCGCCAAACTTTAATTAGCGTATTGAATGAATTGGATATGTTGTTAAATGAATCAAGATGATATCTGGCTTGAAACGCCTGAAAATGCAGTGAATGTATCCCAAGAGGATGATTCAGAAGAGCAGGCGCCTGAGATTGAAATTCTTTATGAAGATGAGCACTTAGTGGCAATTCATAAACCCGCAGGCTTATTGGTCCACCGCAGTTATTTAGCGCGTCGGGAGCGATTTTTTGCCATGCAGCTGACCCGTGACTTAGTGGGCTGTCATGTGTTTCCTGTACATCGTCTCGACAGGCCGACATCCGGCGTGCTCTTGTTTGCCAAGAGTAGTGAAGTGGCTAATGCTCTGTGTGAGCAATTTGCTTCCCATACGATTGAAAAACAATATTTGGCTTTAGTGCGCGGTAATATGTATGAGAGCGGTATTTTAGATTATGCGCTTAAGGTTGAGTTGGATGAATTAGGCGATAAGAATGCCGATCCTAATAAAGCGGCGCAGGAGGCTGTGACGGCGTATGAGCCGTTACTCAATACTGAAATTCCGTATCAGTCAGGCCGATATCCCACTAGCCGGTTCGCACTGGTACGCTTGAGTCCTAAAACGGGGCGTAAGCATCAGCTTAGAAGGCATATGGCACATTTACGCCACCCCATCGTCGGTGATACCACCCATGGCGACGGTAAGCAAAATACGTTTTTTCGTGAGCATTTCGGTATTAATCGCCTGTGGCTTATCGCGAAAAAACTCACCTTTACACACCCAATAACTCAAACTCGGCTCAGCATAGAAACCGAGCTTGAGTCCGAGTGGGAAACTGTGTTTGCCGAGCTAGGTTGGGATGAGGCGACCTTGAGTCAGCAAGCTGAGTTATTCATCGCCCAAGAGGCGTGAACAGCAAGCGGCCAATGCTTGATATGGTGATATCAACTTAGCCGCGTGAATAAAATTAAGTGCATTCACTTTGCTTTGTTATTGAAACTAAAGTCATCGAATTAAAAACGAGGTGGATTGCTTAATCGAGGAGTTGTGGCGTTTGTGCTGTTTGTGGCCGCAGCTCTTGCATCATGACAGCTAAGGTTGAGAATCCAGACGTGAGTGCAAGTGGCGATATGAGATTTTGCTGGGCGGAGTGGAAGTAGTTTTTACGTCGAATATGGGTTGTTTTGTGGTGCTGCTTGAGGTGTTTTTGGCGGGTGGACTGTCGCATTAGATATTTTCTCACGCTCAATGGCTTGATTTATAAAAAATTTGCGCCTTAGCTTGCTCATACGCTGAACAATAAAGTAAGGTCAGCCTAATAAGGTTTGCAACGCGATGTGGAGTGTATCATGAAAAAGGTGAATCTGGTGTTTGGCACTGTATATGGTAGTGCACAATTTGCCGCTGAAACCCTAGAGAAAGAAATGCAAGTTTTAGGTTACGATGTCACATTGTGGCAACCTAATGAGGTAGCAAGCTTTATTCCTCCTCAGGATGAATTGTTAGTGGTGGTGACTTCGACGACCGGACAAGGGGATTTACCCGATGATATTCAGTCTTGGTACCATAATCTTAAACATTTAGCTCCCTACTTACCTGAGCTTAGATACAGTGTGATAGCTCTAGGTGATTCAAGTTATGAGACTTTCTGCGGTGCAGGTAAGTCTGTAGATGCACTCTTGAGTGAACTTGGCGCTAAGCCGCTGGTGGAATTACTCGAAATTGATGCCTGTGAAACCATGGAACCTGAGGTTGAAGCGATAAAATGGCTAGAACGCTGGAATCAAGTCGTCAAAACCGAGCTCGTCGCTTAGGTAGTTTCGTCAATCTACAGTGGTTTAAATTTGCCCAGCGCTTAAGCCAAGCGCTGCTTATTCCTATTGCCATTTTACCCGCCGCTGGGGTTATGCTCGGCTTAACCGTTAGTCCAATTCCTTTTATGCCCGAAGAGCTGACAGTGCTGATGCTGGCGGTGGGCAAACTCATTTTCGCCATTATGCCGATGTTATTTGCCGTGGCTGTCGCTATTGGTTTTTGTCGCGATCAAGGCATTGCCGCCTTTTCGGCAGTGTTTGGTTATGGGGTGATGACGGCAACGTTAGCCGCACTGGCTGATTTGTATCGACTTCCAACCCAACCTTTATTAGGAATGGATACCTTAGATACTGGAATTGCAGGTGGCATGATGCTCGGTGGTATTACTTGCCTCGCAGTCCGTTGGAGTCAATATATTCGCTTGCCTGCGATTTTCTCTTTCTTCGAGGGACGTCGCAGTGCATCTTTACTTATTATTCCCCTAGCGATGAGCCTAGGTTATGTACTCGCCCATGTGTGGCCACCCTTAGCTTTATTGATTGAGCGCGTATCCGACTGGGCGGTTTATCAAAAACCGGCCATCGCCTTTGGCGTGTATGGCGCATTAGAGCGGTTACTTATTCCCCTTGGCTTACATCATATTTGGAATGCGCCTTTTTACTTAGAGGTGGGCCAATACCAGTTATTGGGGTATGAAGTCGTTCGTGGTGAGGTGGCGCGCTATTTAGCGGGCGATCCGCAGGCTGGAAACCTTGCCGGTGGTTATCTGATTAAAATGTGGGGATTACCGGCTGCTGCACTGGCAATGTGGCGCTGCGCTGACCCCTCTGAGCGGAATCGCGTGGCGGGCATTATGCTCTCGGCGGGGGCGGCCAGTTGGTTAACTGGGGTGACTGAACCTATCGAATTTGCTTTTATGTTTGTGGCGCCGATTCTATTTATTATTCACGCCTTACTCACTGGGCTCGCTTATTTTGTCTGTATTATGCTGGATATTCACCACAGCATAGTATTCTCCCAAGGGCTGGTGGACTTTACGCTGCTATTTCCATTGTCCCGTAATGCCAGCTGGTTTATTTTCCTTGGGCCTTTAACCGCCATAATATATTACCTGTTGTTTAGACTGAGTATTTTAGCCTTTAATTTGAAAACTCCCGGTAGGCTTGAGCATAACGACAGTAAAGGACCCAAAGAAAGTTTACGGGCGATTATTGCGGCGCTCGGCGGGCGTGAAAATATCGTTGAACTTAATGCTTGTTTGACACGGTTACGCTTGAGCGTACACAAGCCCGAGTTAGTCAATAAGGTGCGTTTGAGTCAGTTGGGCGCTAAGGGCGTGATCGTTATGGGCAAAGGTGTGCAGGTGGTTTATGGCACTAAGGCCGAAACCTTGCGTAAAGTATTGCAGCGTTACTTAGATACTCGGCGCTAGGATTGTGTTTTTACAAAATTAACTGCTTAATTTTTACATTTTATTGATTCAAGCCTCTGAAATATCATTTTTATTTTCGCATTATAGGGTTTTCATACTGTTCAGCATGATTTGCTATGGCAAACTCGATGTAGAGACAATATAGGAGAGCCAACTTTGCAACAAATGACTGAAACTCGCGGTAATACTTCGCCATCCATAGAACGTAAAATCTTACTGACGGATTGCGCTGATGCCCAAGGCCTCATCGCTAAAATCACCAGTGTTTGTTTTACTCATAAACTGAATATCATCAAAAACAGTGAGTTTGTGGATAATGCCCAAGGGCGTTTCTTTATGCGAACTGAATTAGAGGGCATTTTTAACAGCGAACTGTTATTGCAGGATCTGCGTGACGTACTGCCTACGCAAAATCATATGACGTTAGTTAGCGCGGGTAAAAAACGCATTGTGGTGTTAGTTACAAAGGAAGCGCACTGTTTAGGCGATTTGTTAATGAAAGCTTATTATGGTGGTTTAAGTGTCGAGATTGCCGCTGTGGTGGGTAACCATGATGCACTACGTGAATTGGCAGAGAAGTTTAACATCCCTTTTCATCTGGTGAGTCACGAAGGCTTAGACCGAATTCAACACGAGCAAGCACTGTTGGCCGCAGTATCACAATATGAGCCAGATTATCTGGTGTTGGCTAAGTATATGCGGGTGCTAACTCCAGATTTTGTGGCGCAATATCCTAATCGTATCATCAACATTCATCATTCTTTTTTACCTGCTTTTATCGGCGCCGCACCCTATCGCCAAGCCTGGGAGCGCGGGGTGAAAATTATCGGTGCGACGGCGCATTTTGTGAATAATTGCCTCGATGAAGGGCCGATCATCAAGCAAGACGTGATTCCCGTCGACCACAGTTATAGTGCCTTAGAAATGGCGCGAGCTGGGCGCGATGTTGAAAAGAGTGTATTGAGTAAAGCGCTGCAATTAGTGCTCAACGAACAAGTGGTCGTGTACGGCAATAAAACGATCGTTTTCTAAGATGTAGGTGAGTCGTGGCAATGGCATGACATTCAGCGGCGTTTATTTTAACCCGTGTCTGTCATGAAATCAGCTATCATTATGTTTATTGGAGATTTTATAGTGCTCACATTGGGGTGAACATAGCGGTATAGTGTATTACCCATGCTCGAATTACAGGTCGGAGTGCTGGATGTCAACTCGTCAAAGCCTTATCGTTGGAATGAAAGACTTGCCCGATAGTTTGAATTTATCTTGGGCACAGCTAGATGAGCAGTTTTGTGTGCTACGGATGAGCCAAGCCTTTTATAGCCGTTGCAAACGCTCTGCGGCGCAAATCATTAATCAACCGATTAGCCAATTGTTTAGTGCTTTTAATGCTGAACTATGCGCCGATATCGTGAGGCGACGCGGCCAAGAAATAGGTTTTCAATTACAAGATCATCGCGGCATACGTGTGCATCTCGCGCTGCATTCTTTGCCTGAAATGGGATGGTACTTGATTCTATCCGACATCAATTTTGAAGATCCGCAGATGAAGGAGTTGCACTCGGATTATCGTCGAGCGATTCAAGCCAGCGATGCTTGGCTGCAACACATTGAAGATGTGATTAAATCCTCCCAAGAAGAAGTATTTAAAGTCGCAGTTTCTAAGGCGATGTCACTCACTGGCAGTCGATATGGCTTTATTCTGTTGCATAACGAAAAGTTAAAAACACTCACACTCGCCGCGCGTTCTGAGTATCCCCACGCAGAGGCGAATCAAGCCGATTTTGTTGAAGATAATACCCAAGTGTCAGAACTTGAAAGCCGCGTATGGCTCGAATGTGTGCGAGATTATAAGCCGATCATCCAAAATCAAACCGATTCCCAAAGGCGCTTAGGGGATTTGCCCTTAGATAAACTGCTACTTGGAGGGCGTTACTTGGCGGTACCGATTTTATTTCGCAGTCGCTTAGTGGGCATGCTGTGTGTGGTTGACCGTAACGAGCCTTATAGTCGTAATGATGCGAGATCATTACTGACTTTTGCCAGCATTTTATGGCACAGCATTGAACTACCACGCACATTGCGCGCGGTATCCAGGCAGTCCAAAATCATTAAAGCGCAAAAAGAGCAATTATCTCAATCGTTAACCCAGCTTATTAGTGCTATTTCTGAGGCATTAGAACTGAAAGATGCCTATACCGCAGGGCATCAAAAGTCGGTGGCGCAATTAAGTTATTTGATTGGTGAGAAATTAGGTTTAGACCCGCTGCGTTTAGAAGGGCTGAAGATTGGTGCCTTAGTTCATGATATTGGTAAGTTAGCGATTCCATCACAGATTTTGACAAAACCGTCAAAACTTTCAAAAGAAGAATACGCATTAATACAGACCCATCCGCTCCATGGCGCTGAAATTATTGAGGATGTGGAGTTTCCTTGGCCCATTAAAGAGATGATTTTACAGCATCATGAGCGGCTCGATGGCTCAGGTTATCCCGCGGGCTTAAAGGATAAGGCGATTTTATATGAGGCAAAAATTATTGCCGTCGCCGATGTTGCCGATTCGATATTGTCCCACAGGCCTTATCGCCCATCGTTAGGGCTGGAGAAAATGACTGAAGTATTGCGTGCGGGCAAAGGGACTCTTTTTGATCCTGAGATAGTCGAAACCTGTTTAGCGATTTTGATTAATCGAGAGTTGAGTATTAGCGATCATATCGGCGCTGCGCCGCTTGAACCTTTAGTCACGATTTCACTCGACCATGAGTTAGTTGATATTAAGCGTTTACTTACGACTGCCCATGCTAAGGTGGCCGTGGTATTGGATGAGCAACATAAGATACTTGGGGTGATCACGAGTCGCTTACTGGAACATTGGTTTAGCCCATTACTTGGCACTGCGGCTGAGCGTGAACTGGATAGGGCATCTTTACATAAAAAAGCCCATCAGATCATGGAGCATTCAGTGCCTATTATCAGTGAGGTGGCCACATCGGAAGATGCATTACTGCAGTTGAATTTACTAGACTCAGAATATCTTGTGGTGGTGAACAAAGCGCAGCAGCCATTGGGGATTATCGGCTGGCGGGCCATTGCAATGACGAGAAATGCATTCCGTGAAGTAGAGCGTTTGATTTAAGTGTCTTATTAAACACTTTATTTTTAAGCCTGATAATGACAGCGCAACCGTAGGCTAAATTTTACCGACAATAAAAAAGATGCCCTTAGGCATCTTTTTTATGGAACTCATGTTATCGAACAAATGCTGTGACTGTTAATCAACAATACGCAGTAATTCGTTGATACCCACTTTACTGCGGGTTTTTGCATCGACTTTCTTAACGATAATAGCGGCATAGAGGCTGTACTTGCCACAGGCTGATGGTAAGTTGCCAGAAACAACCACAGAGCCTGCTGGCACACGACCGTAATGCACTTCGCCGGTTTCGCGATCATAAATTCGAGTACTTTGGCCGATATACACGCCCATAGAAATCACTGAGCCTTCTTCAACCACAACGCCTTCAACAATCTCAGAACGCGCACCGATAAAGCAGTTATCTTCGATGATAGTTGGGCCCGCTTGCAATGGCTCAAGTACGCCACCAATGCCCACTCCGCCAGATAAATGCACGTTTTTACCGATTTGTGCACATGAGCCAACCGTTGCCCAAGTGTCAACCATAGTGCCTTCATCAACATAGGCGCCTAAGTTCACATAGGATGGCATCAACACGGTATTTTTACCGATAAATGAGCCTTTACGTACTGTTGCCGAAGGCACTACACGAATGGCTTCCGCCTTAAAGCGGGCTTCATCATATTCGGCAAATTTTAACGGCACTTTGTCGAAGTATTTGGTTTCGGCGCCATCGATAACCACGTTATCGAAAATACGGAAGGACAGTAATACCGCCTTTTTCAGCCATTGGTGCACATGCCATTGTCCGTCGATTTTCTCGGCGACACGGACTTCACCTTTATCGAGCATATTGATGACATTTTGCACATCGCTGCGCACACCTGCGTCAACTGTGCTTGGTGTGATGTCGGCGCGCGCTTCAAAAGCCGCCTCAATACGTTGGCGTAAAGCCTCCATTTACTTCTCCCACTGGTCTCGTTAATTAACTGATTCGATATTCTTTGCACTCAGGGCACTGATTAAAGCATCCCTGAGGGTATTCTCTTGGGTTTCGTTAAGTTGCAAGCCATCATTAGTCTGCAGCATAAAAAAGTCTTCGGCTCGCTCACCAATGGTGGTGATTTTGGCCGCGAGTAATGTTGTGTTGCAACGGTAAAAGATATCCCCGACTTTTGCCAGTAATCCTGGCGAATCTAAGGCGATAAGCTCCATCATACTTGTACCATGACGACTGCTTTCGAGGAAACTCACTTGTGTCGGCACATTAAAAGGTTTCATCTTGCGCGATAGTTTTCTAAAGCGCGGCAGTTTTGGACTGTCGCTCGACAGGGCTTTCTCAAGCGCCTTACGGATACTTTGGATGCGTGAAAGCTGGCTAACGGGCTCACCATCCTGCTCTAAGATCACAAAGGTATCGAGGGCATAATTGTCTTTTGAGGTCATGATGTTGGCATCATGGACGTTGATATTTTTATTGTCGAGTACCGCCATCACAGTTGCGAACAATTTAGGTCTGTCTTGGCAATAGACAAATAGCTCAGTACCACCACGGGTGGTGTGTTTGGACACTAAGACTAAGGGCTCATCCTGTTGTTTGTGCTTTAAAATCGCTTCGGCGTGCCACGCGACTTGATTTGGCTGGTGGCGTAAAAAGTAATCGGCCTTAAAACGTTGCCACAGGGCATCGAGATCTTTCTCTTTCAATCCGCGGCGCAGCAGTTCTTTTTTCGCCTTGGCTTGGTATTCACGCACTCTGGCACGAATATCGACGGGTTTTTCTTTACCGCGGGCGAGCACTCTTTGGGTCGAAAAGTACAAGTCGCGTAGCAGTGAGCCTTTCCAGTTGTTCCAGGTTTTTTCGTTGGTGGCGCAGATATCAGCGACCGTTAAGCAGTACAGATAGCTTAAATGCACGGCATCGCGGACTTTATTGGCAAAGTCGGCCACCACATCGGGATCGGAAATATCACGGCGCTGGGCGGTGACAGACATCACCAGATGATTTTCAACCAGCCAAGCGACTAGACGGCCATCGTGATCATTTAATCCATGCAGCTTACAAAAGGCGAGGGCATCGCTGCTGCCCAGTTTACTGTGATCGCCACCGCGACCTTTGGCGATATCGTGGAAGATAGCGCCTAATACGAGTAAACCTTTTTTAGGCAGTTGGTTGATGAGAATCGAGCCTAAGGGAAATTCTTCTTTTTGTTCGGCTTGAGAAAAACGCTCAATATTGAGCAGCAATCTGTGGGTATGTTCATCGACTGTGTAGGCGTGGAACAGGTCAAACTGCATCTGACCTTCAATATTTCGCCATGCCGGTAAATAGGCCGATAACACGCCGTGTTTGTGCATTAAAGACAAGGCAACAATGCCGCGAGGATGGCGCAAAATTTCCATAAAGGCTTGGCGGCAAAGCGGGTTTTCTTGCAAGGCTTGCGGCTGGGCGCGTCTTGCACGGCGCAGTGAACGCAGTGTTGGCGCGTAAATGCCTTTGATGTTGGAGTTTTTAGCGACCAACAAAAATAGCCGCACAATTTCTTCGCCGCTATCGAACAGATCATCGCTTAGCGCTTCAATAAAAGTGCCGCGGCGCTGGTAGTGTTTATCTATCGATTGAATTTCTAAAGCTTTTGTGTGGCCCAGTGTTGCCCGTTTAAACAGCTGCAGCAACATTTCGTTTAGCTCCATCACTCGGCGTACCGTGCGATAGTAACGTTTCATCATTTGCTCAACAGCAAGCTGGGTGGCGTCTTCATACCCCATAAGTTCGGCAACTTGGCGTTGTACATCAAAGAGTAAGCGATTTTCATCGCGACCGACCACCATGTGCAGGGCAAAGCGTATCTTCCACAAAAAGTGCTGGCATTCGAGCAGCTCTTCTAGTTCACCAGGCTCTAAAAAGTCGTATTGGACTAATTCTTCGAGGCGAGCGGCGCCAAAGTGACGCATGGCTACCCAAGCAATGGTTTGAATATCCCTAAGACCACCGGGACAACTCTTGATATTGGGTTCTAAATCGAAGGCACTGGCTCTGGCATGGCGGGCATTTTGCTCATCCCGTTTTGCGATAAAAAAATCGCTTGAAGTCCAAAAGTCACTCTGACGAATCGCATCATAAAGTTGATCGAATAAAAATTCGGGTCCTTCAAGTAATCGTGCCTCTAACAGATTGGTGGCTATGGTGATTTCTTCACGGCCGAGGATAATCGTGTCGTTTAACGTACGGACACTGTGGCCGATTTCCAGATTGGCATCCCACAGAAAGGCAATAAACTGACTGAGTGCCGCTTCGGCGGCGGGTGACAAGATATCATTAAACAGGAACAGCAAGTCGACATCTGAGTGGGGATGCAGCTCCCCACGGCCATAGCCGCCCACGGCAATCAAGGCAATATCATATTCCCTTAGACCGTGCTGTTCCCAAGCTTGCTTGACAAGGGCATCGACAAATTGACAGCGCTGCGTGACGAGCTCTTCAATCGGGGTTTTAGCCTTAAAACTGGCCAAAAGAATCTGATTCTGTTCGATTAATGATTGTTTAGCGAGCAGAGCTATATTCATCGAGTCCCTTGTTTTTATGCTTGTTAGTATGGCCTATCGCTCGTGATTGATGATACGTGGGAAATCCTCATCCTCACGCAGGGTAAGTACTTCAACCCCTTTTTCAGTCACCAGTAAGGTATGTTCCCACTGGGCTGAATTTTTACCATCGGAGGTCGTTACCGTCCACTTATCATCGCGATCGAGTATGGTCGTGTGGCGACCAGCATTGATCATAGGTTCAATGGTGAAACACATGCCTGGGCGTAATACAGTGTTATCGCCGTTACGGTAATGCATAACCTGAGGTTCCTCATGGAAACCCGAGCCAATACCGTGGCCACAATAATCTTGCACGATGGAATATTTCTCAAGGCCTGTTTTACTTGCTTTGATGAATTTTTCGATAGTATTGCCAATTTCACCCAGTTTTAAACCTGGACGCACCTTACGAATAGCCAAATACAAGCTTTCTTGCGCAATGCGGCACAGACGTTTGTCCTTCGCGCTCACTTCACCGATTAAAAACATCATCGAGGTATCGCCGTGATAACCGTCTTTAATCACTGTGATGTCGATATTGAGGATATCGCCTTCTTTCAATGGTGGGTTGTCGTTTGGAATGCCGTGGCAAATCACATGGTTTACAGAAGTACAAATGGATTTAGGAAAACCATGGTAGTTAAGCGGCGCCGAAATCGCACCTTGCTCTTCGGTATATTTGGCGCAGAGGTCATTGAGCTCATTGGTGGTCACGCCCGGTTTAACATGCGGCGCGATCATTTCTAATACCTGTGCGGCTAGTTTGCCCGCAGCACGCATTTTTTCAATTTCTTCAGCGGTCTTGATGACTATACTCATTGCGTTTTCTCTTGTGTCTTTAATGTCTGTTGGCCACGCAACCTAATGCAAAAATTTGTGCTTTAGGGCTATTTATGGTATAAAGCGCGCCGTTATGTTTAAGTCTTGATGAATTGTCCAAGCCAGCTTTTGCGCTGCTTTGATACTTGCAAGACTAAAGATGGCGGCCATTATACATGGCTATTTGTCTAAATACTAAATCACACACGTGTCGACACATTCTTCGGGGTGCCCTCAGTTGTTATATAAGGGGTCGAAGACATGGGATACGTGGAGGTCTAACCCCCTAAATTTTAAGGTAATAGAAATGACTACAGTTTCAATGCGCGATATGCTTCAGGCCGGTGTCCACTTCGGTCACCAAACCCGTTACTGGAACCCAAAAATGAAGCCATTCATTTTCGGTGCTCGCAACGGTGTTCACATCATCAACCTTGAGCATACTGTGCCAATGTTCAATGAAGCGCTAGCTTTCATCAGCAACGTAGCTTCAAAGAAAGGTAAAGTATTATTCGTTGGTACTAAACGTGCTGCTGGCGAAGCGATCAAAGAAGCTGCTCTGTCTTGTGACCAGTACTATGTTGATCACCGCTGGTTAGGCGGTATGCTGACAAACTGGAAAACCGTTCGTCAGTCAATCAAACGTCTGAAAGAACTGGAAAGCCAATCAGTAGATGGTACTTTCGACAAGCTGACCAAGAAAGAAGCGCTGATGCGTACTCGTGAGCTTGAAAAGCTGGAAAAATCTTTAGGTGGTATTAAAAACATGGGCGGCCTGCCAGACGTATTATTCGTCATTGGTGCTGACCATGAGCATATCGCTATTAAAGAAGCTAACAACCTGGGTATCCCTGTTGTTGCAGTTGTTGATACTAACTCTGCGCCAGATGGTGTTAACTACATCGTTCCTGGTAACGACGACGCTATGCGTGCTATCCGCCTGTACACTTCTTCTGTTGCTGCTGCTGCAAAAGCTGGCCGTGGTCAAGATTTGGCTGTTCAAGCTGAGCAAGACGGTTTCGTAGAAGCCGAATAATAATAAGGCGGGATGATTATCATCACCCTTATTAACCAAGATTTTTGATTGGTTAACAGGGGCCATTCGGCCCCTGTTTTATATCTGCAAATTAGTCGATTTTTTATAGAGGATTTAACAATGGCAATTACTGCTGCCCAAGTTAAAGAACTGCGCGACCGTACTGGCGCAGGCATGATGGATTGTAAAAACGCTCTGACAGAAGCTAACGGCGACATGGAGTTAGCAATTGACAACATGCGTAAGTCTGGCGCTGCTAAAGCTGCTAAAAAAGCGGGTAACATCGCTGCTGACGGTACAATTTTGATCAAGAATGGCGAAGGTTTCGCTGCGCTATTAGAAGTTAACTGTCAAACTGACTTCGTTGCTAAAGATTCAAACTTCTTAGCATTCGCGAACGCAGTATTAGATGCCGCTGCTGCATCTAAAGTGACTCTTGAAGATTTAAAAGCACAGTTCGAAGATGCACGCGTTGCATTGGTAACTAAAATCGGTGAAAACATCAACATTCGTCGTGTTGAGTACATCGATGGTGCAAACTTATCTTCATACCGTCACGGTGAGCGCATTGGCGTTGTTGTTGCCGGTGAAGCTGACGAAGAAACCTTAAAGCACATCGCAATGCACGTTGCTGCTTCTAAGCCTGAATACGTGAACCCAGAAGATGTTCCTGCAGAAATCGTTGCAAGAGAACAAGCTCTGCAAATCGAAATGTCAATGAACGAAGGCAAATCGGCAGAGATCGCTGAGAAGATGGTTCTTGGTCGTATGAAGAAGTTCACCGGTGAGATCTCTCTGACTGGTCAAGCTTACATCATGGAACCAAAGAAAACTGTTGGCGAAATTCTGAAAGAGAAAGGCGCTAAAGTCACTAACTTCATTCGTTTAGAAGTGGGTGAAGGTATTGAGAAGAAAGAAGAAGATTTCGCGGCTGAAGTTGCTGCTCAAATCGCTGCTTCTAAAAAGGCTTAATCGCCAACGCTAAATACCCCCAAGACCGCGGCAATAGCTGCGGTCTTGTTATGACCAGGATAAAAATTATGAGCACCAATCCAAAACCCGCATTTAGACGCATTCTTCTTAAATTAAGTGGCGAAGCACTGATGGGCGACGAAGGCTTCGGCATCGACCCTAAAGTATTAGATCGCATGGCTCAGGAAGTGAAAGAGCTGGTTGAGCTGGGTATTCAGGTGGGTGTGGTTATTGGTGGTGGTAATCTGTTTCGCGGTGAAGGCCTAGCAAAAGCAGGCATGAACCGTGTGGTGGGCGATCACATGGGTATGCTGGCAACGGTTATGAACGGCTTGGCAATGCGAGACGCCCTGCACCGTGCCTATGTTAATGCTCGTCTGATGTCAGCTATCCCGTTAAAGGGTGTGTGTGATGATTACAATTGGGCTGAAGCGATCAGCTTGCTAAAATCTGGCCGAGTGGTTATTTTTGCTGCCGGTACAGGTAATCCTTTCTGCACGACCGATTCTGCGGCCTGTTTACGCGGCATTGAAATCGAAGCTGAAGTCGTATTGAAAGGCACTAAAGTCGACGGTGTATACTCCGAAGACCCAATGAAGAACCCTGATGCCGTTAAGTATGATGAAGTGACTTATGCGGAAATTCTGGAAAAAGAATTAAAAGTAATGGACTTAGCCGCCTTTACTATGGCGCGTGATCACGACATGCCTATTTTAGTCTTCAACATGAATAAACCTGGCGCTCTACGCCGCGTTATCATGGGTGAAGAAGAAGGCACGCTGATCAGAGCGAAAAAAGTTATTTAATGACCAAGAAGGACATTTAACGTGATTGAGAACATTAAGAAAGATGCGCAAGAGCGTATGGGTAAATGCGTTGACGCGACTAAAAACCAAATGGCAAAAGTGCGTACCGGTCGTGCCCACCCAAGCCTGCTGGATTCCATTCAAGTCTCTTACTACGGCACTATGACGCCACTAAACCAAGTGGCTAACGTGGGCGTTGAAGATTCACGCACTCTGTCTGTGACTGTGTTTGACCGTAGTGCTATCCAAGCCGTTGAAAAGGCTATTATGAGCTCTGATTTAGGTCTGAACCCTATGTCAGCTGGCGCGACATTACGTATTCCATTACCCGCGCTGACTGAAGAACGTCGTAAAGACTTCATCAAAGTGGTGCGTAACGAAGCTGAAAACGGTCGTATTGCTATCCGTAACGTGCGTCGTGATGCTATTTCTGAAGTGAAAAAGCTTGAAAAAGCTAAAGCTTGTACTGAAGATGATGTGCGTCGCAGTGAAGAAGAAGTGCAAAAGTTCACCGATGCTCACATTAAAAAGGTCGATGAGATTTTAGCGGCCAAAGAAATTGAGTTGATGGAAGTCTAATCTCAGTTCGATAAGCTAGAGTTGATGCGCCGTGTAGGGGTATACTACACGGCGTTTGTCTATTTTAAAGGGCTGTATTAGATGTCATCCACAGTGGAACTTGATCCGCACCCTAGGACGAGTGAGAGTGATTTATACACTCAAACGACCTTGCCGGGACAATTGCCCGAACTCGTGAAACAGTCGTTACCTAAGCATGTTGCTATTATCATGGATGGCAATGGGCGTTGGGCACAAACCCAAGGTAAACCACGAGTGATGGGACATAAGGCTGGTGTTAAGGCCGTTAGAAGAGCCGTAAGCACGGCAAGCCAATTAGGCATTGAATCGCTAACCTTATTTGCATTTTCTAGCGAGAATTGGCGTAGACCCGATAAAGAAGTCAGCTTGCTGATGGAGTTGTTTTTTACCGTATTACAGCGCGAAATTAAATTGCTGGATAAGAATCAGGTTAAGCTCAACATTATTGGCGATATCAGCCGCTTTTCGGCGCGATTACAGAAGCAAATTGCTGCTGCTCAAGAGAAGACATCTCGCAATACTGGCTTGGTTCTGAATGTTGCGGCTAACTATGGTGGCCGTTGGGACATACTTCAAGCAGCACAAAAATTAGCGGAAAAGGTCGAAACTGGCGAAATGACCAGCAGTCAGTTCACCGAAGAAGCCTTAAGTGCACATTTGTGCATGCAAAATCAGAGTGAAGTTGATTTAATGATCCGCACGGGCGGGGACTGTCGCATCAGCAATTTTGTGCTGTGGCAGGCGGCCTATGCAGAATTGGTGTTTACCGACACCCTTTGGCCTGATTTCGATGAACAGGCTTTTCATGAAGCGATAGCCATTTTTGCAAGTCGCCAGCGCCGTTTTGGTCTGACTGGAAGTCAGATTGATGAGATGCGTGCATTGTAAAACCTCATGAGGGATTTTTTTTGCTAAAACAACGAATAATAACAGCAACTTGGTTAGTTCCATTAGTTTTGGGGGCGATATTTTTGCTCCCTGCCAGCTACTTCGCCTGGGCCTTAGTTGCCGTCTTCCTTATTGCAGCAAAGGAATGGGGAAGAATTATCGATAATCAGTGTGATGTCACTCAGTGGAGCTTTACCTTCACAGTCGGCATTCTATTGGTGGCAATTAATCTGATTGTGCCAATTGATGCAGTTTGGTTAAGCCACCAGTTACATCCTATCTATTTGGCCATTCTCTATATTGGTGCATTCTGGTGGTTAGCATCACTATTATTAGTGGTAACTTATCCTAAAAGCGCTAAGTTCTGGCAAAAGAATCCTATGTTTAAGTCCATGTTTGGACAGTTAACCTTAGTGCCTTGCTTTGTTGCTCTTATCGCGCTCAAATCCATTAGCTCACAAACTTCACCCTATTACGGCCCAGTATTAGTACTGTTAGTGATGTTGATTGTGTGGGCCGCAGATTCTGGGGCTTACTTCGTCGGTAAAGCGATAGGTAAAACGAAACTGATGCCTGCAGTGAGCCCTGCTAAAACCTTGGAAGGCCTAGTTGGTGGTTTAGTGACGACTATGCTCGTGGTTGCAGGTGTTATGTATTATTCGCCAGAGCAAGAACTGGGTTTAGTTGTGGCAGTGACCTTATTTGTTGCTTTAGTGTCAGCGCTGGGCGATTTATCTGAGAGTATGTTTAAGCGTGCGGCCTGTATTAAAGATTCTGGCACTATTTTGCCCGGTCACGGCGGCGTGCTCGACCGCATCGACAGCCTGACTGCAGCCTTGCCGGTGTTTACCCTGATCTACATTGCATTCTGGATGTAACGCTATGCAAAATATGGTGATTTTGGGTGCTACCGGTTCAATTGGTGCTAGTACCTTAAGCGTGATTTCGGCTAATCCATTGGCTTATAGCATCTACGGATTGGTTGCCAATGCGAGCGTTGATAAGATGCTGGCTTTGTGTGTAGCCCATAAACCGAAAGTTGCGCATATGGTGGATGAAGAGGCTGCGAAACAGTTACGCGCCGTTTTACCCGCTGCGCTCAATATCCAAGTCACTACTGGCATGAACGATTTACTCGGTTTAGTGACGGCTGCCGATGTGGATACTGTAATGGCAGCGATTGTCGGGGCGGCAGGGCTAGTACCAACCCTTGAAGCCGTGAAGGCGGGAAAGCGAGTATTACTGGCCAATAAAGAAGCTTTAGTCATGTCGGGTGAGTTGTTTATTGAGGCGACTAAGCGCTCTGGTGCTGTGCTCTTGCCCGTGGACAGTGAGCATAATGCTATCTTTCAATGTTTACCCCTAGAAGTGCAAGCTAACCTCGGCCGTTGCGATTTAGCTGCGTCGGGTATATCCCATATTTTGTTAACCGGTTCTGGCGGGCCTTTCCTGCGGTCGGATCTTGCGACACTTGCGGCCATGACGCCTGCCCAAGCCTGTAAACACCCTAATTGGTCCATGGGACCTAAAATCTCTGTTGACTCCGCCACTATGATGAATAAGGGTTTAGAGTTCATTGAGGCGCGGTGGTTGTTTAATACTCAGGCTGAGCAACTTAAAGTGGTTATTCATCCGCAAAGCGTGATCCACTCTATGGTGCAGTACCGTGATGGTTCGGTTATCGCCCAAATGGGTAACCCAGATATGCGCACACCGATTGCCCATTGCATGGCTTATCCGCAAAGAATTCATTCGGGCGTTGAACCTTTAGATTTTTTCAAAGTCGGACAGTTAAGCTTTTATGAACCTGATTTTGAACGTTTCCCTTGTTTGGCTTTGGCTATGGAGGCGTGTGCCCAAGGCCAAGAGGCAACAACCGTATTAAATGCTGCCAATGAGGTCGCTGTTGAAGCATTCTTGCAGGGGCAAATTGGTTTTACGCAAATTGCAAAAGTGAATGAGGCTTGTTTAGTCACTGTGCCTAAACGTCCTATGGGCAGCATAGAAGATATTTTAGCCTTAGATGCGCAAACCCGCGTCTATGCGTGTGAGACATTAGCAAGCATCGCTTAGCAATAGCTGAGTGATTAAATTTATAACGTAAGGAGTGGGATGTTAGATTTTTTATGGAACTTAGGTTCTTTCATCGTTGCACTGGGTCTGTTAATTACTGCCCACGAATACGGCCATTTCTATATCGCGCGACGTTGTGGCGTGAAAGTCGAACGTTTCTCCATTGGTTTTGGTAAGGCTATTTGGCGCCGTGTTGGTAAAGACGGCACTGAATATGTGTTAGCCATGATCCCCCTTGGCGGCTATGTCAAAATGCTCGATGAGCGTGTTGAAGACGTTCCCGATGAATTAAAAGATCAAGCGTTCAATCGTAAAACCGTATGGCAACGTATTGCGATTGTGGCCGCAGGTCCAATTGCTAACTTTATTTTTGCCATCGTTGCTCTGTATTTTATGTATCTGATTGGTGTGCCATCACTTAAGCCTGTGATCACCTCGACGACCCCCGGGACTGCTGCTGCGCAAATTCAAATCACAGAGCCAATGCAAATAACGGCCATTTCCGGTCAGGCTGTGCGTAACTGGGAAGAAGTGAATTTAGCTTTAGTCGGCCACATAGGTGATGAAAGTCTGAGTGTATCGCTAACGCCATTGAATGGTTTGCAAGGTTTAGACTCTAGTGCGCGGTCTTATACCTTAGATACGCGTAATTGGCGTTTTGATCCTGAAAAAGAATCCCCGATTACGGCATTAGGGTTAGGGATTTATCGTCCCGAAATCGTCCCCACCATTGCTGCGATTAGTCCTGACAGTGCCGCTGCGAATAGTGAGCTAAAAGTCGGTGACACCTTAGTCGCAATAAATGGTAAAAATTATACCGATTGGCAGGCTTTTGTTGACATTATTCAACATTCTGCCAATGTGCCTGTGAGTTTAACTGTGCGTCGCAATGGCGAACAGTTTAATGTGGCAGTGACACCCTTAAGCAGTAAAAATGCCGATGGCCAAGAGATAGGTATGCTCGGGGTGAGCCCGACCCAAGCACAATGGCCAGACAATATGCGTTTACAACTTGAATATGGACCAATCGATTCTTTCGGCATAGCAGCAGATAAAACATGGCAACTTGTTGCTGTGAGCTTTAAGATGATTGGCAAATTATTTACCGGCGATGTGTCGGTGAAAAACCTGAGTGGACCCATTTCGATCGCACAGGGTGCGGGCAGTAGTGCAAACTATGGCTTGGTCTATTTTCTCGGGTTCCTCGCGCTCATCAGCGTCAATTTAGGCATCATTAACTTGCTGCCTTTACCTGTGCTCGATGGGGGACACCTGCTGTATTACTTTATTGAAGTAATAACTGGTAAACCTGTACCTGAAAAGGTGCAGGAAATAGGATTCAGATTTGGGGCAGCAATACTGCTGATGTTGATGAGCGTTGCGCTTTTCAATGATTTTGCCCGACTCTGAGCAAGGACAGACTAATAATTAGAAGTGCTCTATGAGATTGAATAAACTTTTTGCCTCGATGTTATTCGTCGGTGCGTCGTTTTCAGGGACTGTGTTGGCTGATACTTTCCAACCGTTTGAAGTGACCGACATCCAAGTTGAAGGTTTGCAACGAGTTGCACTCGGTGCTGCCTTGTTAAGCTTACCAGTAAAAGTAGGTGACACTGTTGATCAGTTAAGAATCCAGCAAGCGATTAAAAGCTTGTATGCATCGACTAACTTTGAAAATGTCTCCGTGAGCCGAGATGGCGGCGTATTAGTGGTGAAAGTCACTGAGCGTCCGACTATTAGTGCCGTGACATTCGATGGCAACAAAGACATTAAAGACGAACAGTTACAGGAAAGTCTGGACGGTTCTGGCGTTAAAGTCGGTGAGTCCCTCGATCGCACTATGTTGACCGGTATTGAAAAGGGTCTGCAGGATTTCTACTACGGCGTGGGTAAATACGGCGCGAAAGTGGAAGCCCAAGTGATTAACTTACCCCGTAATCGGGTTGAGCTGAAATTTAAGTTTACCGAAGGTTTAGCGGCCGAAATCCGCCAAATTAACGTGGTCGGTAATCATGAGTTCACCGATGCTGAGTTGATTGGCATGTTGGAACTTAAAGATTATGTGGCTTGGTGGGATCTGTTTGGTGAGCGTCGTTATCAGAAGCAAAAACTGCAGGCCGATCTCGAGACCATCAAAACCTATTATCACAATAAAGGTTATATCCGCTTCGAAGTCACCTCGACTCAAGTGGCCATGACGCCTGACCGTAAAGGTTTATATATCACCATCAACGTAGATGAAGGTGAGAAGTATAAAGTTAAAGAAGTAAACCTGACGGGTGATTTGATGGGCCGTGAAGAGTTGATGAAATCAATTCTGCCAATCAAAGCAGGTGATATGTACAACGGCGGTGATGTGACTTTCACCGAAGAAATGTACAGCAAATATTTAGGCCGCTTCGGTTATGCTTACCCTGAAGTGAAAACCTACCCTGAAATTGATGATAAGACTAAAGAAGTCACCTTAAACATCAATGTTAAACCGGGTAAACGTGTTTACGTACGGGCGATTAACTTCACTGGTAACACAGTGACTAAAGATGAAGTGATGCGCCGTGAGCTGCGTCAGATGGAAGGGGCTTGGTTAAACTCAGCGCAAGTTGAGCAATCTAAAGCGCGTCTTAACCGTTTGGGTTTCTTCGAAACCGTTGACACTGAAACCATTCAAGTGCCAGGTACCGATGATTTAGTCGATGTTGCGGTTAAAGTGAAAGAGCAGCCGTCGGGCTCATTCAACGCGGGTGTCGGTTATGGTACTGAATCAGGTCTGAGTTTGCAGTTTGGTGTACAACAAAACAACTTCTTAGGCACAGGTAACCAAGCGGGTATCAGCTTGAGCACCAACAAGTACTCTAAAAACGTTAACTTATCCTATACCGATCCGTACTGGACAAAAGACGGTGTGAGTTTAGGCGGGAGCGTTTATTGGAGTGAGTTTGACGCCAATGAAGCTAACTTAGAACGCTATAAAAACAGTTCGTATGGTGTGGCGCTTAACTCGGGTTTCCCGATTAACGAATACAACCGTATCAATGGTGGTATTGGCTATCGTCACAACACGATTTCTGAGATCTCAGCTTATGAGCAGGCACTGCGTTTCTATAACATCTATCGTGATGACGATCCAAACGCGGACTTAAGTTTCGATAACTTCGAACTCAGCCTGGGCTGGTATCGTAGCACCTTGAACCGTGGCACTTTCCCAACAGATGGCTCTTCTCAGCGTCTGAACGGCAAAATGACTTCGCCAGGGTCTGATTTACAGTATTTTAAGACAGACTTTGACACTAACTATTATTTCCCTGTTAACCGCAGTCAGAGCGTTGTGCTCTTGGCCCGTGGTCGATTAGGTTATGGTAACGGTTATGGTCAATTTAATGATAATGACCAAATTCTGCCTTTCTGGGAAAACTATTACTCAGGTGGTAGTAGCTCGCTACGTGGCTTTAAGTCTAACTCTGTAGGCCCTCGTTCATTCTATCTCTATCGAGGTAGTGAACCGTGTGCACCGGATCCATCGGGCGATGGCTGTAGCTTGCCTGGCGATCCTAATAGTATCCAAGTCAGTTCTGGCCGCTCTATCGGTGGTAATGCCCTTGCAACGGCAAGTATGGAGTTGATTGTACCAACCCCATTTTTGGATGAGGCTTACACTAACTCAGTTCGTACTAGCTTCTTCGTCGATGCGGGTAACGTCTGGGATACTGAGTTTGATTACGAGTCATATCAAACACTTCCGGCGGACGAGTTTGCTAAGTTACAAGACTATAGTGATCCAGCTCGCCTGCGCGCCTCTTGGGGCTTGAGTGTGCAATGGTTATCACCTATGGGACCTATGGTGTTCAGCTTGGCGTGGCCGCTTAAAGAATATGAAGGTGACCAAACGGAGATCTTCTCTTTCAATATTGGCAAAACTTTTTAAAAGGCATACACTCGGCAAGTTTTGCTGACAATAACAAGGTAACAAGGAGTTTATTTTGAACAAGATGGTAAATTGCGCGCTGATGACGTTAGTTTTGTTAGGCGCGCCGTTAGTGGCACATGCTGAGAAAATTGCCGTAGTGGATATGGGCGCTGTGTTTGAACAGCTCCCACAACGTGAACAGATCTCCCAATCTCTGAAGAAAGAGTTTGGTGATCGCGTAGCTGATGTCCAAAAAATGCAAGAAGAAATGCGTTCTCTGATGGAGAAGCAGCAACGTGACGGTGCGTTAATGAACGATGCACAAAAAACTGAGCTGGTTCGTAAAATGGAATCGCTAAAATCTGAATATCAGTTAAAAGGCAAAGCATTGGATGAAGACCTACGTCGTCGCCAAGGTGAAGAGCAAAATAAACTGTTAGTTAAAGTGCAAAAAGCCATCAACACTATCGCTGAAAAAGACCAATATGATTTGGTATTACAACGTGGTGCTGTCATTTATGTTAAGCCTAACGCTGACATCAGTGGCAAAGTGGTTGAAGCCTTAAGCAAAGGCAAGTAATAGATGAATAGTGTGACTTTAAAAGAGCTATGCCTGTTATTAGACGGTGATATCCAAGGCGACGAAACGCTAATTATTAATAGTGTGGCGACCTTAGAAAATGCCAAGGCGGGTCAGATCTCTTTTTTAGCCAACAGTAAATACCGCTCTCAGCTTGAGGCAACTCAAGCGAGTGCGGTGTTATTGTCAGCTAAAGATGCGCAGGATTATCAAGGTACTGCGTTAATTGTAAAAGATCCATATGTCGGTTTTGCCCGTGTTGCTCAGTATTTGGACACGACACCCAAAGCGGCGGTGGGCATCCATCCTTCGGCTCAAATTGATCCTTCAGCCCATTTAGGGGAAGGTGTCGCTATTGGCGCGAATGCTGTGATTGGTGCGAACGTCATTTTAGGTGAAAATGTGCAGATTGGTGCCGGTGTTGTGCTGGGACAAGATGTGGTTATTGGCTCAAAAACACGTTTGTGGGCTAATGTCACCGTCTATCACGATGTGCATTTAGGGCAGGATTGTATTATCCATTCGGGTGCCGTATTAGGCTCAGATGGTTTTGGTTATGCTAACGAACGTGGTCAGTGGATTAAAATTCCGCAGACAGGTGGCGTGCGTATTGGCGATCGGGTTGAGATTGGTGCTAATTCAACGGTAGATCGTGGGGCATTAGGCCATACAGAGATCCACGACGGTGTGATTATTGATAACCAAGTGCAAATTGCCCATAACGATATAATCGGCGAAAATACTGCTATTGCAGGCAGTACTACTGTTGCTGGCAGTGTCACTATTGGTAAATATTGTATTATTGGTGGTAGCTGTGCCATCGCAGGTCATTTGAGCATAGCCGATGGTGTGCATGTGTCTGGTGCTACCAATATCACCACTAATATGCGTGAGCCTGGCTTATACTCTTCTGCCACCGTGGCAATGGACAATAAACTTTGGCGTAAAAATACAGTTCGTTTCCGTCAGTTAGATGAACTGTTCCAGCGTGTTAAAACGTTGGAAAAAAATTTAAAAACACCAGATTAATTGCCCCAAGGCAATTTGAGGAACTCGGTTCGTGTCTAATCAAATGAACACTATGGATATTAAAGAAATACTTAAATATCTACCCCATAGATATCCATTCCTATTGATCGATCGTGTGCTTGATTACACTCCTGGTGTTAGTCTGCAGGCGATCAAAAACGTTTCAATAAATGAGCCATTTTTTCAGGGACATTTCCCGATACAACCTGTGATGCCAGGTGTGCTTATTTTAGAAGCGATGGCGCAGGCAACTGGCCTGTTAGCCTTTAAAACGATGAGTAGTGATGTACCACCACTAGGTGTGTTGTATTACTTTGCTGGTATCGATAATGCGCGTTTTAGACGTGTGGTTGAGCCAGGAGATCAAATTCATTTTGATGTCAAAATGATTAAAGAGCGCCGCGGGATTGGCGTTTTCTACGGTGAGGCCAAAGTGGATGGTGAAGTGGTTTGTTCCGCTGAAATCATGTGTGCCCGCAGAGAGATTAGTCAGTGATAGATACATTAGCGTTTGTGCATCCCGATGCAAAAATTGGCAATAACGTCACTATTGGCCCTTGGACCTATATCGGTGCGGGCGTCGAAATTGGTGATGATTGTTGGTTGAGTTCCCATGTGGTGGTCAAAGGCCCAACGATTATCGGCAAAGGGAATCGTATTTTTCAATTCGCCTCCGTTGGTGAAGAATGCCAAGACAAAAAGTACGCTGGCGAGCCGACACGACTGATCATTGGTGACAATAATGTGATCCGTGAAAATGTGACCATTCACCGCGGTACAGTTCAAGATAACAGTGAAACCCGTATTGGGTCGAATAACCTGTTGATGAACTATGTGCATATCGCCCATGACTGTGTGGTCGGCGATAATGTCATCATGGCGAATAACGCATCTATTGCAGGTCACGTGCACGTCGGTGACTGGGCGATTTTAGGCGGTATGACAGGTGTGCATCAGTTTGTGCATATTGGTGCCCATGCATTTACTGCTGGTTGTTCTTTAGTACTGCAGGATGTGCCTCCCTTTGTGATGGCAGCGGGTCAACCGACAGTGCCTCGTGGCTTAAACAGCGAAGGTATGAAGCGTCGCGGTTTTTCTAAAGAAAGCCAGTTAGCCGTGCGTCGTGCTTATAAAACCTTATACCGTAGCAGTTTAACGGTAGAAGAAGCGATTGAAGCATTAGCTGAAGATGCGCAGAACGATGAGCAAGTCAAATTACTGCTTGAGTTTGTAAAGTCATCGAGTCGCGGCATTATTCGCTAACTTGATGACCACATGACAACAAAAGGGCATTTTTATGCCCTTTTGTATTATTGGTTTAAGCCTTTTTTGTGGTAGACGTAGTCGTTAAAAATGCGTTTATTCATCAATGCATTCGACCATAAATGTGCTTAGTCATTAATTGAATCATTAACTTAACATAAGTGTAGGCTTGGAACGATGCATTTTAGGTGCGGTTTACCTCTTCATCCAATGCCATTAATTCATGAGACGTGATTGGTTTATGAGCAATAAAACTCCATTAGTGTTTGCCATGGTTGCCGGAGAACTCTCAGGCGATATTTTAGGTGCAGGTTTAATGGCTGCGCTGCAAAAGACCCATCCCGATGCGCGCTTTGTCGGTATCGGTGGACCCCGCATGGAAGCCCTAGGCTTCAAATCCCTGTTTGCGATGGAAGAACTCGCAGTGATGGGAATCGTTGAAGTGTTATCCCGTCTACCTCGCTTATTAAAAGTGCGGTCATCCTTGATTAGAGAGATCACCGCGCTTAAGCCCGATTGTTTTATTGGCATAGATGCACCGGATTTTAATATAGGCCTCGAGCTTAAACTCAAAGCGCGCGGTATTAAAACCGTCCATTATGTGAGCCCATCCGTGTGGGCATGGCGCCCAAAACGTATATTCAAAATCGCGAAGGCGACCCATATGGTGTTGTCGCTATTGCCATTTGAGAAAGCTTTTTATGACAAGCATCAAGTACCTTGTACCTTTGTGGGTCATACCTTAGCGGATGATATTCCGTTGCGAAGCGATAAAGCGGCGGCGCGCCAGTTACTTGAACTCGATGCCGATGCAGAATATTTAGCGATTCTACCGGGATCCCGTGGTGGCGAGTTAAAGCAATTGGCCGAGCCTTTCGTAAAGGCGGCTTTACTGATTAAACAGAACTTCCCTGATATACGTTTTGTGACGCCACTGGTCAATCAAAAACGCCGTGAGCAATTTGAGCAAGCGCTGAAGGATTTTGCACCGGATCTCGAAATTCATATGGTCGAAGGTCAGTCGCGCGAAGTCATGGCGGCTGCCGATGGCATTTTATTAGCATCTGGCACCGCGACGTTAGAAGCCATGTTGGTCAAGCGTCCAATGGTGGTGGCTTATCGTGTTAGCCCTATGACCTATTGGATTGCTAAGCGCATGATGCAGGTCGAGCGTTTTTCTTTACCGAATCTACTGGCTGGAAAAGATCTCGTCCCTGAGCTCATTCAAGAAGATTGCACGCCAGAGAAAATAGCTGCGGCGGTCACAGTCGAGTTAAATCGAGATTTTACGCCGCTCAAAGCTGAGTTTGATGCCCTGCACCAAGTGTTACGCCGTGATGCGAGCTTAAAAGCCGCTGAAGCGGTAATGGCACTGGTTGAGCCTAAACCAAGTCATGCTAAATCACTGGAGGCTAACTAGTGGCAACTTTTAAAAGTTTAACCGACGCCGATTTGCTGGCCTTTTCGACGGGATTAATTGCTGGTGTGGATGAAGTCGGCCGTGGGCCATTAGTCGGCGATGTAGTGACTGCGGCTGTGATTTTAGATCCAAACAAGCCCATCAGTGGTCTGAATGATTCCAAGAAACTCAGTGAGAAGCGCCGCGAAGCTTTGTTTGATGAGATTTGTGAAAAAGCCCTGTGTTATCACGTGGGCCGCGCAAGTCCTGTTGAAATCGATACGCTTAATATCTTGCATGCCACTATGTTGGCAATGCAGCGCGCGGTTGCAGGGCTTAAAATTGCGCCTGCGTTGGTGTTAGTCGATGGCAATCGCAGTCCGGCATTTGTTGCCCATAATGGCGTCTCACTTACCAGTCACAGTATCATTAAAGGTGATGGTTTAATTGCCAGTATTAGTGCCGCATCGATTATCGCCAAAGTGACGCGGGATCGTGAGATGGATGTGCTCGATGCTGCTTATCCGCAATACGGTTTTGCTAAGCATAAGGGCTATCCGACTAAGGCGCATTTTGAGGCCATCGCCGAACATGGGGTATTTGACCAATATCGTAAAAGTTTCAAACCCGTCAAGGCATTACTGGGACTGTAAGCGCTGATTTTTAGCATTTGACCCAAACAAGCCGAAATAGGTATCTTGAGGTTGTTTGGGTATAAGTTCCCGTTATCCAGCAAAGTCACTGGCTCTGGCTGCGTGACTTTGTTAGTCTGCTTTCTAGTTATTGTTAACCTGCTATTCAAAGATAATCCTAATTATGTCCGATCCTCGTTTTGTGCATCTTCGTGTCCACAGTGACTTCTCTATGACCGATGGCGTGGCCAAGGTCAAGCCTATTTTGGCGCAGGTGGAAGCGCAGGGAATGGCGGCTGTCGCCTTGACTGACCAAAATAACTTTTGTGGTTTGGTGAAGTTTTACAGTGGTTGCCATGGTGCGGGGATCAAGCCGATTATTGGTGCCGATTTTTGGATGCAAGTGCCTGGATTTGACGGTGAATTATGCGCCTTAACCATCATTGCGATGAACAATGTCGGTTATCAGAATCTGACCCAAATCATCAGTCAAGCCTATTTGCGTGGCCAAGTGGCCGGCCGTGTAGTGATAGACCAAGAGTGGTTACTCACTTATAACGAAGGCATTTTGCTGTTATCGGGCGCCAAAGAAGGCGATCTGGGTAAGGCACTGCTCAAGGGCAATGGCACACAAGTCGAATCTTTATGCGACTTTTATCAGACCCATTTCACTGACCGTTATTTCCTCGAACTTATCCGCACAGGTCGCCCCGATGAAGAGCGTTATCTGCATATGGCTGTGGCCTTAGCGCAGGAGAAGGGCATCCCTGTTGTGGCCACTAATCAGGTGGTGTTTCTTAAACCCGAAGATTTTGATGCCCATGAAATTCGGGTGGCAATTCACGATGGCTTTACCCTTGCCGATCCTCGTCGACCTAAAAAATACAGTGAACAGCAGTATTTGCGTAGCGAAGAGGAAATGTGTGAACTATTCGCCGACATTCCTGCGGCGTTGGCGAACAGTGTCGAAATCGCTAAACGCTGTAATGTAACGATCCGTTTATACGAATATTTCCTGCCTAACTTCCCGACGGGCGATATGTCCATCGAAGACTTTCTGGTTGATTGTTCGAAGAAGGGCCTTGAAGAGCGGCTCGAGTTTTTGTTCCCTGATCCTGAGGTGCGCGCCGAGAAACGCGGCGAATACGATAAGCGCCTCGACATTGAACTTAAAGTGATCAACCAGATGGGGTTCCCCGGTTACTTCTTGATCGTAATGGAGTTCATCCAATGGGGTAAAGATAACGGTATTCCAGTAGGGCCTGGTCGTGGCTCGGGCGCGGGTTCACTCGTGGCCTATGCGCTTAAGATTACCGACTTAGACCCATTAGAATTTGACTTACTGTTCGAGCGATTCCTCAACCCTGAGCGGGTTTCTATGCCCGACTTTGACGTCGACTTTTGCATGGATAGACGTGATGAAGTGATCGACCATGTGGCCGAATTGTACGGCCGCGAAGCGGTATCGCAAATCATCACCTTCGGAACTATGGCGGCAAAAGCGGTTATTCGAGACGTTGGCCGTGTGCTGGGTCATCCCTATGGCTTCGTTGACCGAATTTCTAAACTCATTCCACCAGAACCTGGGATGACGCTGGCAAAAGCGTTTGAGGTCGAGCCAGCCCTGCAAGAATCCTATGATGCCGATGAAGACGTAAAAGATCTGATCGACATGTGTCGCAAGCTCGAAGGTGTGACGCGTAACGCGGGTAAACACGCGGGTGGTGTGGTGATTGCACCAACAAAAATTACCGATTTTGCGCCACTCTATTGCGATGCTGAAGGTAAAAACCCAGTAACGCAATTCGATAAAAACGACGTTGAAACCGCAGGTTTAGTTAAATTCGACTTTTTGGGTTTACGCACTTTGACAATCATTGACTGGGCACTGGAAATGGTGAACAAGGTCGAGGTCAAAAACGGTCGCCCACCTGTGCGTATCGAAGCGATTCCGTTAACGGATGCTGCATCTTTCCGCTTGTTGCAAAAATATGAAACCACGGCGGTATTCCAGTTGGAATCCCGCGGTATGAAGGATTTGATTAAGCGTCTGCAGCCCGACTGTTTTGAAGACATGATCGCACTGGTGGCATTGTTCCGTCCTGGGCCTTTGCAATCGGGCATGGTAGATAACTTTATCGAGCGTAAGCATGGGCGCGAGGAAGTATCGTATCCCGATTCTCAGTACCAGCATGAATCCCTAAAAGAACTGCTATCGCCGACCTACGGCATTATTCTGTATCAAGAGCAAGTGATGCAGATTGCACAGGTGTTATCGGGTTACACCCTTGGCGGCGCCGACATGTTGCGCCGTGCTATGGGTAAGAAAAAACCCGAAGAGATGGCCAAGCAGCGCAGTATCTTTAAAGAGGGCGCAATCAATAACGGCATCGACGGCGACTTGTCGATGAAGATCTTCGACTTAGTGGAAAAGTTCGCCGGCTACGGTTTTAACAAATCTCACTCAGCCGCCTATGCGCTTGTGTCTTATCAGACCTTATGGCTAAAAACCCATTATCCTTCGCAGTTTATGGCGGCGGTAATGTCGGCCGATATGGATAACACAGATAAAATTGTGACCTTGGTCGATGAATGCGAGCGTATGGGATTACCGCTCATTCCTCCGGATGTGAACAAAGGCTTGTTCAAATTTACCGTTGATGATGATTTGCGCATTGTTTATGGAATTGGCGCCATTAAAGGCGTGGGTGAAGGTCCAGTTGAATCGATTTTAGAGGCCCGTAAAGATGGCCCCTTCGTGGATTTATTCGATTTCTGTGCCCGTATCGATTTGAAAAAGCTCAATAAGCGCGTGATTGAAAAGCTGATCTGCGCGGGTGCACTCGATACTCTTGGGCCGCATCGTGCGTCTATGATGGCAACCTTGCCAGAAGCGATTCGTGCCGCCGATCAACATGCCAAAGCCGAGGCGATTGGCCAACACGATATGTTTGGTTTGCTCAACAGTGAACCCGAAGATAGTAAGCAGCAGTTTGTCGAATGTACTCCATGGCCAGATAAAATTTGGCTCGAAGGCGAGCGCGAAACCCTAGGCTTGTATTTGACCGGTCATCCGATCAATCAATATTTAAAAGAGCTTAAGCATTACACGTCCGGTCGTTTGAAAGATGTGCATCCCACCGAACGCGGTAAAACTGCTAAGGCTGCGGGGTTAGTGGTGGCAACGCGAGTGATGCTGACCAAGCGCGGCTCGAAAATGGGCCTGTTGACGCTCGATGATAAGAGCGCACGTCTCGAAATCATGTTGTTTACCGAAGCCTTTGAAAAGTTTAATCATCTGCTGGAGAAAGACCGCATCCTCATTTGTGAAGGTGAGGTGAGTTACGATGATTTTGCCGGCGGCAACCGTATGACGGCGCGTAACATTATAGATATCAGTGAGGCGCGCAGCCACTTTGCCAAAGCGCTGGAAATTGATATGGATGGCAGCGAGTTAACGCCATCGGCGTTAGACACTTTCGAGCAAGCCCTAAGCCCGTGGCGTAACGGCGCTGTGCCTGTGGTGATCAATTACACTCAAGCTCAAGCCAAAGGTCAGTTTAGGTTAGCCGATGCTTGGCGAGTGAATCCGACCGATGACTTGATGCTCTCGCTCGAATCGCTCCTCGGGCCAAACAAGGTGAGAATTTTATTCTAATGTTGGTGAATGTCTTAGGTGTAAACAGATGAAGTTAACTTATGTCGGCTAAGTTTGACGAAGCATTGACTGCTGGCGATCTCAGCGCGCATATCTGTGATTTTTTGGCTGCGCAATCCTTAGCGCCTGACAGCAAGTTAGTACTGGCTTACAGTGGTGGGGTTGATTCCGAAGTCTTGGCCTTTGGTTTAAGCCAGTTTGCACGGCAACATCCGGAGTTTAATTATCAGCTAGTGTATGTACACCATGGCCTAAGCGATAACGCTGAGGCTTGGGCACAGCATTGCCTTGAGCGGGGCCAGTATTACGACCTGCCCGTGACGGTTGAGCGAGTCGCGGTTAATCGTGGACCAAGATTGAGCCTTGAAGCCGAAGCTCGAAAAGTCCGTTATCAAGCGATTGAACGGCATTTAAGCGAAAATGATGTGTTATTGACAGCTCACCATGAAGACGATCAGCTCGAAACTATTCTGCTGGCGCTCAAACGTGGTCAAGGCCCGAAAGGGCTGGCGGCCATGGGGCAAGTACAAGCATTAGCACAAGGCAAACAATTGCGGCCGTTATTGGATATCAGCCGTGAGCAGATTGAAGCCTACGCAAAACAGCAGGGCTTAGTGCATATCGAAGATGAAAGTAATCAAGACGATAAGTACGATCGAAATTTTTTACGCTTAGAAATCATTCCCCGCTTAAAAGCGCGTTGGCCGAGTATTGCGACAACTGCGAGTCGAAGTGCGGCATTGTGCGCCGAGCAACAGGCGACGCTGGATTTACAGGTGAGTGAACGTTTACCTTTATGGTTAACCCAAGCGCCTTACCATACTCAAAGTGTATTCAAGCTCGATGGTTTTGCCGAACAGTCAGCCGACTGGCAAGCGTTACTCTTGCGGGGTTTTATTGAATCCCAAGGTTTTGCTTTGCCCTCAAAGGTGCAGCTTAAGCAAATCATCACTCAGCTTCTTAACGCGAAAGACGATGCTAAAGTGCATATTCGAGTGGGTGAGTGTGAAATCCGTCGCTTTGCTAATCAAGTCTATTTATTCAAGAATCAAACTCACAAACGTCACACTCAGCCTGTGAGTTGGACCTTGCCACAGCATGACTTTATTTCTTTATTACAGGGAAATAGTACCGAATTAGTCGTGTCGCCTGCGGGCTTAGCGAATGGTGAGCAGATTAGGCTGATAGTGACAAAACAAGGTCCCAGAGTCCGTTTACCTTGGCCTGATGAAGTCATTAGTGTGCGTTATCAACTTGCGGGGCAATTTCGCTGCCACCCGCATTCTCGGGGTAAGGGGCGAGAATTAAAGAAACTGTGGCAAGAGTTTGCCATTCCGCCTTGGGTACGCGAAAAGGTGGGGTTTGTGTTTTATGGCAAGCAACTGGTGATGGC
Organism: Shewanella sp. ISTPL2; assembly: GCF_013283205.1. Taxonomy (NCBI): domain Bacteria; kingdom Pseudomonadati; phylum Pseudomonadota; class Gammaproteobacteria; order Alteromonadales; family Shewanellaceae; genus Shewanella; species Shewanella sp. ISTPL2. The sequence goes on from NZ_JAAPAV010000001.1 coordinate 2,884,170, forward strand.
AATTGGACTGTGGGTTGAAAAGGGCTTTATTGTTGAGTCGAATGGACTTGGTTTACAGGTGTTTGTTGAGGAAGCAAAGGAATTCTAGTCGAGAGTCAATCTTGGAATATTGGTGTGTTCTAGGAAAGCGAGAGGAGAGTGGAACGCAGCGCGTCAGTTTGATTTAGACCTTTATGGGGTACGCGCTGCGAGTGAGTTATCGCATTTCATTTGGCATCCCTGCGCGTGTTAAACCAATTGATTTTGGCTGAGTTTATAGCAGTTACGTCCGGCGGCTTTGGCTTGATAAAGCGCCTTATCGGCAAGTTCATAAAGTTGTTCGGCTTCAATGGTATCGTGTGATTCTGCCGCCCCTAAACTACAGCTCACCCCAAATTGATTGAAACTACTGTGCTGATTGATTACCGAGACAATCCGTTCACATAACAAGCCAGCCGCATGAATATTGCCTTGGACAATAATGACGAATTCATCACCACCAATCCGGAAGGCTTGATCTGTGTTGCGTATGGTTGCACGAATGATGTCACCAAATTCCTTCAGAATATAGTCACCACATTTATGGCCGAATTTATCATTAAGTTGTTTAAAGTTATCAAGATCGAGCACTATGAGAGCGACTGCTCCTTGTTTTCGATGGGCTCTTGCGGTCGCATTACTGAGACTCTGACTGTAATAATGGCGATTGCCTAAGCCAGTGAGCGAGTCAAACATAGCTTGCATCGACATTTCTTGATATTGCAACGCATTTAATAAAGGTTGCAATAACAGCGGTTCAATATCCTGTAAGTTTGAGGTTTGTGATGGCGTAAATGGCGTCACCAGTTGGTACTGAATCGTTAATGGCATTCCTGCACACATGAGCTGTCGTTTGACGCTGATACCATAACGTTTGCCCCAGCTGAATTTGTGCTCACCATAGGTTAAGCGCACGCCTTGGATCGGCAAGTGTTGTCCCAGCACTTTGCCATAGCAGGCAAAGACTGTCCTAGGATCTAAACTGGCGTGCAGTTGTTGGATCACTTGTATTAAGTCCAATGTATTATCATTGGGACTGTAATGTTCTGTTTGATAGCGATATTCGTCGGGATACAGCTCGGTCGCTAGGCCAAAGTCCATAATCATCACTCCAGCAAATGTTAGTGCGATACATCTCTAACCTAGTCTAAGCAAATACCGTGCCGCAATATTTGTTAATAAAATTTGTCTTTGTTAGTCATTCAGTTAAGCTTAAAACTGAGAGTTAGATTTTTTGACACGTCAGCATTTTGACAGGAGTCATAGCGCCCAATGGAACATAGCTTTTTAATCCAAGTATTACTTATGCTCGTGATTGCCATTGTGGCCATTGCTGTGCTGCGCCGTTTGGGCCTACCCGCAATTCTGGCTTATTTACTCACAGGGGTCGTGAGTGGCCCGAGTGGTTTTCACTGGTTTACCCAGCATCAAATGCAATCTGTCGCCGAACTTGGCGTTGTGCTGCTGATGTTTACCTTAGGCTTAGAGTTCTCTGTGCCGCGGCTGTGGGCCATGCGCCGGACCGTATTTGGCTTAGGCAGTGCACAGATGGTGATAACGACCTTGTTGACCATGGGCGTTGCCCTATTGTGCGGCCTGAATTGGGTTGAAGCCTTGGTTATCGGTGCAGCCATCGCGTTGTCATCTACTGCTATAGTCCTTAAATTACTCAATGAACAGGGATGGCTGAGGCGCCGCCATGGCGAACTCTCCGTCAGCGTGCTTTTGTTCCAAGATTTAGCGGTTGTGCCGTTGTTGATCCTATTGCCATTACTGGCCAATGGCGGCGAACCTTTGATGGTCGCGGATATCGCCTTTGCCTTGCTCAAAGGCATATTGGCCTTTTTCCTCTTAATGGCGTTTGGTAAGTGGGCATTGCCGCGGATATTTGATGAGGTTGCGCGTTCTCGCTCCAATGAGCTGTTTGTATTATCGACCTTAGTCGTTGCGCTTGTCACAGGGGCTTTTACTCAGTGGCTAGGATTATCTATGGCGCTGGGGGCATTTATGGCAGGTATGCTGCTGGGAGAAAGCCAGTACCGCCGCCAACTTGAGGCGGATATACGACCGTTTCGTGATCTATTGATGGGGCTGTTTTTCATCTCCATTGGCATGATGCTGGACTTTACCTTAGTGATGCGTTTCTGGTGGCAGATACTGCTGATCTTAGTGGCGGTTGTGCTAGGTAAGGCGCTGATCATTCATGGCATTTTAAGATTAGTAGGCGAGCCTTTTAGAATTGCGATGAGTACGGCTATGAGCTTAGCTCAAGTGGGGGAGTTCAGTTTTGTGGTATTGGCTTTAGCGGTCAACTATCAACTTTTAAATAATGAGATCAGTACCATATTAGTCATGGTCGCCGTGCTTTCCATGGCAATAGCTCCTTGGTTAGTTCGTCATAGTGTGGATATTGCTAAATGGGCGCTGGGGATCCGTCAGGCAAAGCATGTGGATGAAGCTGTGCCATTGATGATGGATGATCATGAGCTGGTGATGATTTTTGGTTACGGCCGAGTAGGACAAACCATTGCCCGTTTTTTAAAAACTGAAGCTGTACCCTATCTGGTATTGGATCTCGATCCAACGCGCGTCACTGAAGCGCGTCGTGCTGGCGAACCTATTTATTTCGGTGATGTGTGTAAACGGGCAATTTTAAAACAAATGGGTGTTAAACAGGCCAAGATGATCGTTATCACTTTTTGTGAGTCACGTAGTTTAGAAGAAGTCTTACCTTTATGTAAGTTATTGGCACCAGAGGCTAAAATTTTAGTTAGAACCAAAGACGACAGTGATCTAGACTTGCTTAAAAAGGCTGGAGCTAATCAAGTGATCCCTGAGTCTTTAGAGGGGAGCTTGATGTTAGTATCGCAGGTACTACACCAATGTGGTGTGCCATTGGCACGGATCCTAAAACGGCTAGAATCTGAGCGGCGCAATCATTATCAATTTTTACACGGCTTCTTTTCCGGCACAGAAACTGATTTTACTTTAGAGTCATTGCATGCGGTGGCATTACCGCGTGGGGCTGATGCGATTGGTAAAACTGTTGCCGATATCCTGTGGGAAACACTGAAAGTAGAGCTAAGGGCGATTCGTCGCAATGGCGCTGAAGTGGAACATCCTGAGCAGGACTGGGTTTTTCGTGCAGGGGATATCTTACTGATAGTGGGTAAACCACGACGAATTGAGAAAGCTGAGGCTAAGCTCCTACATGGCTAAAGGCCTGAGGGTCACTCTTTTGAGATGGATGAAAATGCAGATATAAAAATGCCGACATAGTGTCGGCATTTTTGTCTGGAACTTGTTAACTTAAATTAGACAAAGTCTAATTACAGAATAACTACGTTCGCAGCTTGAGGACCTTTTTGGCCTTGTTCGATGTCAAAAGAAACCTTTTGACCTTCAGCAAGAGTTTTAAAGCCTTCTGAAACGATTGCGCGGAAATGAACGAATGCGTCAGCGCCACCATTGTCAGGAGAAATAAAACCAAAACCTTTATCTTCGTTAAACCATTTAACTACACCAGTAGTTTTAGACATGAATGTCTCCAAAATTTTCAAACAAATAATTCGCAATTATGCGGTATGTTAGCCAGAAATAGAATTATTTACATTGATGATAAGTTATGAGTGGAAAGCTTCATGACAGCAAAAAAAATATTACAGGCGTAGCGAAGGTTTTCAAATACATAATATTGCTTATAAATAGGTCTGAATCACAGGCCGGAGTGCAGATTAACATACTCTAGGGGTTTGTATAGTTTTATTTTTAAATACTTCTCATATTGAAACTGCTTTTTTGCGACTTATTGAGTGCGGAATTAGATATAACTCTTAATATTCAAAGCAATAGGTTTTATGTTTGATTGTTATCTAGTGTAAAAGTTTTTTTATGTTTGCCACGACTGACTTGCGATTAACCTTTCAATCCGTTCCATTAGGTTTAAATGCGGCTTGTATGCTTAGGTAAGGATTCTGTCATGATTCGTTACGTTATTGAATTGTTGCTTATTTGTGGTTAATGGTATTCTCGTCATCCAATAAAAACGTGCTTGAGCTATGGATTCAGGGCGATAACTTTAGATTGAATATAATAAGAATGGAGAATGACGTTGAAAACAGTACTAAAACGGATTGGACTCGGCAGCTTAGTCTTAGTGCTGTTATTAGTGGCGCTGGCCGCCCATGAATGGTTTGCGAAAAAGCCGTTTTTCTTTCGCGCATTTCTAGACCGCAGTGTGGTCAAGATGGCTTTCGAAAGCCCTGAGACCTTAACCTCATTGGGTTTCTTAGAATCGGTAGGGATTACAGGCCATAACGCCGAGTTGGATGACGATAGTCCAGAGGCGATGGATAAGACTTTCGCGCAAGTGCGAGATCTGCGTGAAACCCTATTGAGCTATTCCGATGCGGATTTAGATGAAAATCAACGTATCTCCAAGGATATTGCCCTATATCTTGCCGATTTCGCATTGGTCTCTGAGCCGTATCGTTACCATAACTATCCGCTGAATCAGTTATTTGGCGTGCAAAACGGGTATCCAAGCTTTATGCAGGCGCAGCACCAAGTGCATTCTGTGGGCGATGCAGAAAATTATCTGTCGCGTTTACAAAAGGTGAAACTTAAGTTTGCGCAAACTCTCGAAGGTTTAAAAATTCGTGAGGCTAAGGGGATTATTCCGCCTAAGTTCGTGATTGAGCGGGTGCTCACCGAGATGAATGATTTTGTCGCGACGCCAGTGCAAGACAATATTCTCTACAGTTCCTTCAAAACTAAATTGGCTGACACGGATATCAGTGCCGATGAGCAAGCACGGTTATTGGCAGCGGCGGAAGCGGACATTAAAGGTTACGTGCATCCAGCGTATCAATTATTTATTGATTATTTTACCCAGCTACAAGCCAAAGCTGGGACGGATGATGGTTATTGGGCGCTGCCAAATGGCTCCCTTGCCTATGAGCAACTGCTGAAGTTCTTTACGACCACTAATTACACTGCGGATGAAATCCATGCCAAAGGGCTCGCAGAGGTAGATCGCATTCAAAATGAAATCATGACTATTTTAGCCGCTGAAGGTTACGATATAAGCCAAGGTTTCTCGGTCGCGATTGAAGCATTAGCCGCCGATCCTAAGTTTTACTACGAGGATAGCGATGCGGGTAGGGCGCAAATCCTCGTTGATTATCAAGCGATTCTTGATGAAGTGAATGCGGGACTCGGTGATGCCTTTCGTATTCGACCCGAAGCGGGCATGGAAGTGGTGCGTATTCCTGAATTTAAAGAGAAAACAGCACCGGGTGCCTATTATCAGCAGCCCGCGATTGACGGTAGTCGTCCAGGGCGTTTCTATGCCAATTTATATGATATCAAGGCCACGCCTAAATACGGTATGCGCACTTTAGCCTACCACGAGGGGATCCCTGGGCATCATTTCCAAATTGCGGTGGCGATGGAGTTAGAAGGTATGCCACTTATTCGTAAGATGGCGCCTTTTACGGCGTACATTGAAGGTTGGGCTTTATATAGCGAACGTTTGGCGTGGGAGCTCGGTTTTCAAAAGGATCCCTTTGATAATATCGGTCGTTTGCAGGCAGAGTTGTTCCGCGCTGTGCGTCTAGTGGTAGATACAGGTATTCATCATAGCCGTTGGACTCGCGAGCAAGCGATTGACTATATGAAGAAAAATACTGGCATGTCCGATCGTGATGTCACGGCTGAGATTGAGCGTTATATCGTTATGCCAGGTCAAGCGACAGCTTATAAAGTCGGTATGATGAAAATTCTCGAACTGCGCGAAAAAGCCAAGTTGGCCTTAGGTGATAAGTTCGATCTCAGGGATTTCCACGATGTAGTTCTGAAGAATGGTGCAGTTCCTTTGGATATCTTAGAAACATTAGTCGATCGCTACATTGCTGATAAAAAAAGTGCTGATACAAAAAAGGCTGAGGCTAAAGCCACTGACGCTAAAGCGAAAATTTAGCGTTTGGCGGTAACAGTTAATGCTTGGCTATTAATAGTAAAGCATTGTTTATCAATTGCTTATATCTAAGTAAGGCCAGTTCCATGTCTGCGGATAAGTTTGTTATTTTTATCCTGCGGGCATGGTGGTGCTGTCTATCGTGGCTATCATTCTGGCTTTCGGCCAAGGCTTTCAATACAATCCCACACAACTTATTGATAAATGTCGCGCGGCAATGGCTTGCTATTGCTCGGAGTTGATATTTTTAGTTTCAAGGTTTTTACATGAATCGCTTGTCCCCCCAAGATCCTATCCAATTGACTCGAACCACGATTGAGTCATTATTCACGCCGCCAACCTTAATGCGTGCCCGTGATTATGTGATGAAGGGACGGGTGTTGAGCGCCAAAGCGAACGCCGATTTTCGTCATATTGAAGGTCGTGTCATGGGGACGGAATCCCAGCCCTATCGGCAGGATATTCGCCTTGTCAGCATGAACCATAAGTTGATCATGAATGGCTTCTGTTCATGTCCCGCCACTGGGCATTGCAAACATATTGCTGCCGTACTTTACAGTTTACTGAGTGATAGAACCGTTGAGGATCAACGTATTGCTCAGTGGTTACATCTGCTAGACGAAAGTGATGATCTCACGGTTTCAAATGTCGATTTACTCTACGACGATCGCGTGCTGTACGTGTTATCTAAAGATGATAACGGTGTCTTTCTTGAGCTAAGAAAAGGCAAGTTGGCGAAGAATGGTGGCTATAACAAAGGCTCGAAAATCGCTTTATCCGACGTGCAATATTACATGCCCGCTTGGATTGGCGCTGAAGACGTGCTCATCATCAATCTCATCATGTCAACTCGTCGCCACGGTGCCTCTCGTCTGTATCTTAAAGCTCAGTTAGGTGCCATGGCACTGGAAAAAATGCTCGTCACTGGGCGGTGTTTTTGGGAGGAGAGCCGTTTACCGCTCACCCGAGGTGAAGCGAGCAAGCCCGAATTCATTTGGCTAGATAAGGATGCCGAGCATAAACAAATGCAGTTAAGGCTGCCCAATAAGGACAATTGGGAGCTGATCCCCTGTGAGCCACCGACTTATATCGATTTAGATTATTTTAAAGTTGGCGCATTGGACACAGAGATCAGTGTTGAAAAGCTGTTATTACTCAGTCAGATGCCGCCAGTGCCTAGCTCACAGATTGAACTGGTGAGCCACAAACTGATTAAGCATTTTTCGGTGAAAACGGTACCTACGCCGGCTTTGATTGATTTTGTCGAGCTGCAAGTGCCGCTTCAAGTTAGGTTGACCTTAACCTCGCAGGAGTTACCTGAGTTTGCTATGGCGCAGCCATTAGTGCTGCTGGAGTTTATCTATCAAGATGTGGTGCTCGGCGGTCAGTATCCCGACGAGCCCTTGTCTTTAGTCACCCATCAAGGCAAAACCTATCAAGTCGCGCGTCAACTCGATGCGGAAATGGATGTGATTAATCGTTTGATGGCATTGGAACTGGTGGAGCTTGCGCCTTCTTTTATCCCTAACAGTGGCAGCTATGTCAGTATTTGGGGGTTAGGTTCACTGCCTGAAACGATTGATGCTTGGTTGCACTTTATTCAACAGGAAATCCCGATCCTGGAGGCCTTGGTGGGCTACCAAGTGCATTTTGCCGACAATTTCAGCTTAAATGTCATTGAGACTCCGCTGGCGATTGAGCTGGATGATACGCAAGAGGGGTGGTTTTCTCTGTCACTGAATGCTGATATCGATGGTCAAATAGTGCCTATGTTGCCTTTAATTGCCACTTGGCTTAAGCAGTACGGTGAGCCCGCCGATGATGCAGAACTGCTGTTACCAAGCCCAAATGGTGATTGGTTAAAAGTCAAAGCCAGCGTGATTAAGCCGCTGATCAGCATTATTTTAGAACTGTTCGATAGCCACAAAGGCAACAGCGTGTCTTTGCCTAAATACCGTGCCCACTTATTAAATGATTTTGCCGACAGTGATATTCGTTTGCTTAATGGCGAACGAGTGCGCAGTTTAGCGACTAAGCTCGAAAATTTTAACGGTGTGTTAGAGGTCGCAGTCCCAGACAACTTAAATGCTGAGTTACGTCAGTATCAACAGCAAGGGTTGAATTGGCTCTGTTTCTTAAAGGAATATCAGCTTGGCGGTATTTTAGCCGATGATATGGGGCTGGGTAAAACCATTCAAACCTTGGCTTTTTTACTTAAGCAGCAAGAACTAAAATCCACGGTGGCAAGTTGTTCACCGAGTTTAATTATTTGCCCAACGAGCTTAGTGGGTAATTGGGCGAAAGAAGCCGCGAAATTTGCGCCTTCGTTAAAGCTTGTCGTCATTCATGGTGCTTTACGTAAGCCTTTGCTCGAACGCTTAAATGAGTTTGATATTGTGGTGACGACCTATCCGCTGATCGTGCGCGACAGTGACTATTATCAACAGCAGGTGTTTGAACATATCGTGCTCGATGAAGCGCAGCAGATTAAAAATGCGCAGGCGAAAGTGACTCAAGTGATTAAAGATCTTAAAGCGCCGTTTAGATTGTGCCTGTCGGGAACACCGCTTGAAAATCACTTAGGCGAACTTAAGTCCTTGATGGATTTTAGTTTGCCCGGACTACTTGGTACTAATGCCTTCTTTAACAAATCCTTTAGGCACAAAATCGAACGTTATGGCGATATGGAGCAAGCGCAAATCTTGAGTCAGCGGATTGCGCCTTTTGTGTTGCGTCGAACCAAAGATGAAGTGGTCGGTGAATTACCCCCTAAAACCGAAATTTACCAGAGTTTAGAGTTAGAAAAAGATCAGCGTAATCTCTACGAGAGTATTCGACTGGTGATGGAGAAAAAACTGCGGGATTTATTTGCCACTCAAGGCGTTGGTAGCAGTCATATCGAGTTTCTCGATGCCTTACTTAAGCTACGCCAAGCCTGCTGCGATCCGCGCTTGGTGAAGTTAGAGCAAGCGCAGAAAGTGAAGAATAATGCTAAGTTAGACTGGCTGAAACAGAACTTACCAGAAATGGTGCAAGAGGGGCGTAAGATATTGATTTTCAGCCAGTTCACTAGCATGCTCAGCCTGATTGAAGCAGAGTTGGTGGACCTGGGGCTCGATTACAGTAAACTCACCGGACAAACTCGCCTGCGCCAAGCGCAGATAGATAAGTTCCAAGAGGGCGATACGCCAGTGTTCTTAATCAGCTTAAAAGCGGGCGGCACTGGGCTCAATCTCACCGCGGCGGATACTGTGATCCACTATGATCCCTGGTGGAATCCGGCGGCGGAAAAACAGGCTACGGATAGAGCCCATCGTATCGGCCAAGATAAGCCCGTGTTTGTCTATAAGCTGATTGCTGAAGGTACAGTAGAAGAAAAAATCCAAGAAATGCAGCAGCATAAGCAAAGTCTGGCGGACAGTATTCTCGAAGGTAAAGGCAAGGGCACATGGCAAGGAAGCGCCGATGAACTGTTATCGCTCTTTAGCTAAATCGTGGCCAGTTTTTCTAAATTGATTGAATCATTTGACTGAGGTGAACCATGCAGTACCAAGTCGACACTCATACCCATACTGTGGCTTCGAGCCATGCTTATAGCACGATTCATGACTACTTAGCGGTGGCAAAGCAGAAGGGGATTCGCCTATTTGCTACCACAGATCATGGGCCTGCGATGGCCGATGCACCGCATTTTTGGCACTTTGTGAATTTAAGAGTTTTGCCACGTATGGTTGATGGCGTCGGGATTTTGCGGGGTATCGAAGCCAATATCAAAAATATCGACGGCGAGATTGATTTCTTTGGTGATTATTTAAAGCAGCTCGATATTGTGCTCGCAGGATTTCATGAGCCCGTCTATCCTCCGTCAGATAAAGCGACTCACACAGAGGCCATGATTAATGCGATTAAGAGCGGCAAGGTTGATATCATTACTCATCCGGGAAACCCCGCCTATCCAATTGATATTGAAGCCGTTGCCCGCGCCGCTGCTGAATACGGTGTGGCGCTCGAAATTAACAATTCCTCCTTTGAAGTGTCCCGTAAGGGCAGCGAAGCCAATTGCACTGCGATTGCCAAAGCGGCCAAGGAATTTGGCACGATTTTAGTTATGGGCTCTGATTCCCATGTGGCTTTTAGCTTAGGCGGTTTTGCGCGGGCGCAAGCGATTATCGATGAAGTGGCTTATCCGCCATCACGATTACTCAATCGTAGTCCTTCAGCACTCTTAGCCTTTTTAGCCGCCCGTGGCCATGAAACCGTTGCTGATTTGATCCCCTTATTCAGTGACGATGAGCCATGCTGTTGATTAGTGATGAAAATAGTGGCAACTAAAGTGACGCCACTTCAATGCGGGGCGGCGAGTGCCACAGACGCTAACACTCCTCAAGTGGTGTTAATCACTGGTGCGAAGAGTCAGCTCGCTCAGGCCTTGCTGAGAGTCGCTGCCGATATTGGTGAGCTAGCCCCAAATACCTGCACAAGTACAAGTACAAGTGCAAACTCAGTCGCACCACTTAAGCTTTATGCGCTAAGTCGTAGTCAGTTAGACATTACCGATGCCGCCAATATTGCTGCCGTGTTTACTCAATATCGACCAAGCTGGGTGATCAATTGTGCGGCCTATAATGCAGTGGATGCTGCTGAGCATGATGCAATCGAAGCGAATGGCGTGAATACACTCGGCCCTGAGTTACTGGCTCAGCAATGTTGGCTGTCGGGGGCGCGCATACTGCATGTGTCGAGCGATTATGTGTTTGGTGGTCATGCTGTTCGTGATGTTAGAGAAACTGGCGTTGAGCAGTATCAAAATCCAGACTCAGCTTCAAATCATTTACCAAGGCCATTTGTTGAACTTGATGCTCCCGAGCCGTTGTCAGCTTACGGTACGAGTAAGTTGCTCGGTGAGCAGAAGGTATTGGCCATCTTGGGGGAGCGCGCAGCGATTGTGCGTACCTCATGGCTCTACGGTCAAGATGGGCATAATTTTGTCCAAACCATGCTGAACTTGATGCGCACTCAACCAAGCTTGGAGGTGATAGTCGATCAAATCGGCTGTCCGACGTGGAGTGATGCACTCGCTAAGGTGATTTGGCAATTAGTCATGCAACAGTGCTCGGGCGTATTTCATTACAGCGCCCAAGGCCAATGCAGTTGGTATGAATTTGCCTGTGAAATCCAGCGACAAGCCCTAGCGTTCAATCTGTTAAGTCAACCTGTGGTTATCCAGCCGATTACCAGCGCTCACTATGCTAAACAAGCATTGAATCGCGGCGTGAGTTTGGCAAAAAGACCGAGTTATAGCGTGTTGAATAGTGCCAAAGTGCAGTCCGCTTTGGCTGTCAATACCGCACTGTCTATGCCTGATAACGTCGTATGGCAAGATTGGCGTCAGCAACTGAATTGCATGTTGCGACGCTATCATGACGATAATTAGCGTGACTCACATTTGGGTTTAGGCAGCTTTAATCAGGCGTTAAGCGTTTACGTCATACAGTGATTAACACTTTCGAAAACAATAAGCTCGCCAATAATCAGATTTAAGCGACGGCTTTAGACTATCAATATGAAAACATAGGCTGTGAATACGAATGCAGCTGGACTTAAGCCTCTTCTCAGCGCCAATGGCTTACCTTAGTATCGTAATCACTTTGTGTATCTGTGGTTTTGTGCACCGCGGTTTAAGCTGCGAGTCTTAGTCTATTTTGCTTGATGTATGATGAATTTGTTCTAAATTCCCCTTGGATGACAATGGCATAATGCCAAGATATTTAATGCATTAAGGAAGTTTCAGTGACAGACAAGACGACAATAGCGCAGACATTGACCAAACAAGATCTACAGCAAGTGGTCGCGATTGCCAAAGCGGCGGGCGATGCCATCATGACGGTTTATGGTCAAGATGACTTTTCGGTGAGCCATAAGGGGGACGATAGCCCTGTGACGGCCGCCGATTTAGCCGCGCACCACGTGATAGTGGCGGCATTGGCAAAGCAGTTTGTCGGTATTCCTATTATGTCTGAGGAAGCGGCGGATATCGCGTGGGACGTGCGTCGTCAATGGCAAACCTATTGGTTGATTGATCCTTTAGATGGCACTAAGGAATTTATTAAACGCAATGGCGAGTTTACCGTCAATATTGCGCTTATCCATCAAGGGGTTGCTATCGCAGGTGTAGTATATGCGCCTGTGCTCGATACGTATTATTACGGCGCTAAACATTTAGGTGCGTGGCGCCAACAAGCGGGTCAAGAGAGTCCCTTATTGGGCGCCAACACGCCACGCGAAATGCCGATGATTGTCGGCAGTCGCTCGCACTTGAGCCCAGGCTTAGCGCAATATTTACAACAGTTTGGTGAGCATGACATCTTAAGCGTGGGTAGCTCGCTTAAGTTTTGTATGTTGGCTGAAGGCAATGCCGATCTGTACCCCAGACTTGGCCCAACCAGCGAATGGGATACTGCGGCGGCGCAAGCTGTGCTCGAAAGTGCAGGCGGCACAGTTGTCTGTTATGACTCAGGTGAACCATTAACTTATAATCAAAAACCTGACATTTTAAACCCTTACTTTATTGCCACAGCTCCTGGCTGGGTAAAATAACGATTGCCTTTCACCAATATCACTTGATGAAAGGGTAAGCTAAACACTGGAGTAGTAATTCATGATGCGCATGGGCGTCGATTTAGGCGGAACAAAAATAGAATTAGTCGCACTGAGTGATGAGGGCAATGAGCTATTTCGCAAACGTGTGACGACGCCACGTGACTATCAGGGCACGCTTGCTGCGGTGGTTGATTTAGTTAAGGAAGCGGAAGCGACTCTTGGCGAGAAAGGCACTGTCGGCGTGGGTATTCCAGGTGTGGTATCGCCCTATTCAGGTTTAGTCAAAAATGCTAACTCGACGTGGATCAATGGTCAGCCCCTCGATGTACATTTAGGGGAATTGTTGCAGCGTGAAGTGCGGGTTGCCAATGATGCAAACTGTTTTGCGGTATCAGAGGCGGTCGATGGGGCAGCCGCTGGCGCTTCTGTGGTGTTTGGCGTGATTATTGGTACTGGTTGTGGCGCGGGTGTGGCAATTAACGGCAAAGTTCACGGTGGTGGTAATGGTATCGGCGGTGAATGGGGTCATAATCCTTTGCCTTGGATGACCAAGGAAGAGTTCAATACCACCCGATGTTTCTGTGGCAATCCCGATTGTATCGAGACCTTTATCTCTGGCACTGGCTTTGTGCGTGATTATAATGCGGCTTTGACGGCAGCAGGTACAGTGCGTGCTCCTGCCAAATCAGGTGCCGATATTATGTTGTTAGTCGATGGAGGTGACGCCATTGCGGTTGCTGCGTTTGATCGTTATATGGATAGACTCGCTCGTTCACTCGCCCATGTGATCAATATGCTCGATCCCGATGCCATAGTGTTGGGCGGCGGAATGTCGAATGTCGCGGCGATTTACCCAAGATTACCAGCATTGCTGGCCCATTATGTGGTGGGGCGTGAGTGTCATACGCCTGTGGTGCAGAATCTATACGGTTGTTCATCGGGTGTGCGCGGTGCCGCTTGGTTGTGGGAAAAGTGATCCATTATTGAAGATATAAACTCAACCAGTGAACTCATTACGCTATGAAATCAACGTCTAGTGATATCAGAGTCTTGTAAATAATAGCCCAGTAAAACGCTGGGCTAGCTTTATGTGCGATGTATTCCCCCCGTATTTTGATGCTATGATTGCGCTCCTTTGGATTGCTTGGCATGGACATCATGTTTTGGGTTAAGAAAGTTGTTTCACAGGGGATAATGCCGATTCCCTTTATCCTATTGTTATTACTGATTTCTTTTCTAGTATGGCGCCGTCGCAGTATGGCGAAATACTTAGTATCCTGCGCTTTTTTTCTCTTACTGTTTTTAAGCAGTCAACTGAGTGTGAATACCTTAGTGCGGCCATTAGAATCAGCTTACCCGATTAATTCCTCGCCCATCGCAGGCGCTTGTTTTGTGATGGTATTAGGTTCAGGGCATGCTGATATAGTAGGAGCGACTGCGGTGCAATCCTTATCAGACGTCGCCCTTACAAGGTTAACTGAAGGCATTCGGCAACTTAAGTTGGGTCAAGAGTGTATGTTGATTGTCAGCGGCTGGGGCGGTGAACTCACTCAATTTTCCCATGCTGAAATGATGGCTAAAGCCGCGGTAGAGCTAAGTGTTGATAAAAGCCGAATTATTCAATTTCCACTGGCGCGCGATACGATAGAAGAAGCGCAATACTTAAAGTGGGAGTTAGGGGAGGAGCCCTTTCGCTTAGTCACATCGGCCACTCATATGCCAAGAGCGATGGCTATTTTCGCCGCTAAAGGCTTACACCCCGATGCTGCTCCAACGGATTTTATTGGCCGAGATGATTTTTGGTGGCGGTTAACCGCCGATAATTTAGTGGCTTCTCAACGGGCGATTCACGAATACATTGGCCGTTTGTGGTTATGGATAAAGGCCGTCAGTTAAAGGTGTAGTTTGCCGAGTTCAGTCTAAAGATAGTGAGTTTTAACAGGAAGATGAACAATGACAATTGAGTCAGAAATAGTATCAGTGCGTCCTTTATCGAAACGAAATGGGTTAACCTTAACTTGGCTGGGAGGCTTAAGTCTGGTGCTGGGTTTGGGACTGTTTCTGACGTGGCCGGCCTTGTTTGCTGTCGGTTTGATGTTTTTTAGTTTGGGCGCGATTTCATTAATTCTCGGTTTAGCCAAGGTGTATGAGCCGGAAACGACTCTAGCATTAGATGACAAGGGGCTGACCTATTTTCATCGCCGCGGCAAAGTGTCTATCGATTGGAATAATATTCAGCGGGTCGATATTCCGCGGGTAACTAATGGTTTAGATACTATAGAGTTATCTTATTTAGGCATTAAACTGAAACATTTAAATCCCATTCTCGATAATATTTCCCTGCGTCTAGCAACAGGATTATTAACTGAACAGCGACCTTTGCTGGTGACAGCCGCCTCTCAAGATGCAGACTTAGCGACTTTAGAAACTTATCTCGGCGCTGAGTTTGGCCCTTTAGTGATAGAAGGGGATCGCTATCGTGGCGTATTAGCTATGTTTGGGCATCGCTGCGTGATGTTAGATACGCGTTTAGGGTATCACTTGTATATTCCCCATGACAGTTTAGATAGGGAACCTAAGGACTTTATCAAGTTACTTAGACAACGTATCGCGCAATGTAGCCGCTCAGCTGGTTAAGTCTACAATCTCAATTGAAGATCATCAGCAATAAAAAAGGGGACCCTAGGGTCCCCAATGAGTTGCAGAGATTAAAGTTTGGGTTGTGCAGGGGCAACCCAAAGGTACTAGTGTGCTACCTCTGCGTGTACCTTATCTACACCGTAGGTTTTACCTTCAGCATGACAAGTTGCGCAAGATTCTACTGGTAAGTTAGGATCTGTCATTGCGTCAGCTTCAACCACAGCACCGTTACTTCTAAAGTGAGCGACAGCCGCTGCATCAGAGTGAGCGTGACAGCTACGGCATGATTCAGCTACTGGGCTAATGTAGTTGCTACCCACTTTGATTGAACGTTTCTCAGAGGCTAAACCACCGTCAGTCGCAAACAGTTTTGCATCATCTTTGTGACATGCAGAACATGCAGTTTCTGGTGATGGATAACCGACTAATTCACCATTGGCATCGCGGAAGATCCCTGCGATAACATCAAAGTTACCACTGTGGAAACGGTGAGCGACGGTGAATAAGTCTTTGTTATTGAAAGTGACTTCTGGATTAATGACTTTGCTACCGTCTTCACCTTTAGAAACCACTGTTTTATGGCCTGATGCACCCGTTGTATCGTTGTGACAGTTCATACATTGATCAAAAGTGTAAGTTCCGTGTCTGGTGCCCTTGATATAATCTAAGGTGCCGTGACAGGCGTTACATTTTGCTTCTTCTACGGTAATTCGAGCAGGATCTGTCATTCGAGCTTTAACTACTGCAGAAGCATCTAAGCTATAGAATTTAACAGGAGCAGTGTTACCAATTGGATTTGTTGGGCCAAATTCAAGTCCTGTGGCATTACAGCTACTCACTTTACCTGCTTTGATACAGACGTTGGCTTCTGAACTGACGTAGATAGTACCTACAGCTTGGGCATCGGGAATATCTTTTACGAAGGTTAATACACCATCGGCCAGCGTACCATTTTCAAGCTTAAGAGCGATTGCTGTTGGTTTGACATCTCTCCAAGCATAAACAGTACCATCAGTAGTTACGTTACCCAGTAATAAGCCGTTAGCCACAAACATACCAGTAGGGTTAGTTGTCGCGTTATACACTTTTAAATCGGTTCCGTTAGGAATTGCAGCGCCATTCATGGTCACATTGGCTTTTAATGTCAATGTTTTCATTCCAGGTGCTGCTGAAGTCACTACTGCAGCACTGGTAAAGTCAACTTTGAATAGGCTTGCATACTCAGCGCGTTTACCGACACTGTGTACAGCTTCAGGTGTTAAGCTACCGCTGCCATGGCAAGATTTACATTGAGTATCATCAGCTTGGGCTAAACCAAATTCTGAATGGTTTTCGCCAGTGGTGAAGTTCACATTGATATGACAACCCACACAAGCTTGTGCATAAATATTGGTGTTATAACTTGGTGCACCGTCATGACAAGATTTACATTCTTTCAAATCAGATGGGAAACCAACTTCACCGAAATATTCTTTTGCTTCGCCACTTAAGCTGTCACTGATGTGATGACCTGCGTGGATCCTGTGGATCATGGGAGCAAAATCAAATACCCAACCTTCGGCCAGTTGTGCGTCACTTGGAACGAGATCAGGGTTATGGCAAGTTACGCAGTTTTTAACATCTTGGTAGTTATGGTGGGCTTCAATCTTCGCGATATGGCCGTCTACTTCACCGTGACAGTTTTTACATGCCGCACTAGATACTGTGTCTTTACCCGATACACCTAATTCATCTGTTGCAGGGATAAAATCAACGGGTACAGACAAAATCTTGTCAGATAGGACTACACCAGTACTATCGGCGATGTTGTAAGCACGTAAAAAGACTCTGTGTACTGCGTTTGGATTATCATTTGGATTAATGATTGGCGCTGCGCCACCATAAGTCCAAGTTGCTGTGTAAGTGCCTGGCGTCGCTGTATCTTCGGTTAAAGTACAAGCGTTTTTAGTTCCGTTCAGGCCGTTTAGAGTACAAGTTAACGAAGTGCCAGCGGCATTTGCCGTGGCATTATTTTGCCACTCAATCGGCGCGCCAGTACCTGAGGTGTTTTCATTTGCTGTTAAAGAATAAATTGCAATTTTATCCAGTCCTTTGAAAGGGACTACTTTGCCTGCATTTTTACCCGTAACAGTAAATTTAACACTGAAGCCTTCACTGCTGGTTACTTTAATGTCAGCAGGACTTAACGTGAATGCCAGATCTGTAATGGATTGAGCTGTCGTTGCGAAGGAACCCGCAGGGGCTCCGGGTGTACCTGGTGTTCCGGGAGTGCCTGGTGTTCAGGGTGTACCTGGTGTGCCAGGTGCCCCATCTTGACCATCGCTTCCGTCCCCGCAGGCGGTAAGACTTAAGGTACTGACGAGAGCCAGTGCCAGTAGAGATTTATTGTAGTTTTTCATCATCGCGTCCCTTTTTCTATCTATAAGACTGCGTGTGCAGTGCCTCTAATATAGGAGGATTCATCTACTTATAAAGTGGTATTTGCAAATTTGTATCTGATATGTGAACGATGATTTAACACCTGCGAATGGTAATTCTAAACTTTGCATTTTGATATTTTAAATAGTGAAATTAAGCTGCTAGCCTATGATGTGCATCACAATTTCAATCTTTAAACTTAGGCCGAAATGATGAATTCATTTTCGGTTAAGCAAAATGAACGATGTTAAGAGAGCCTGAATCTTAAGTCGTTATCTTAAGGTTTTGAGCACAAAAGCAATGGGATAAGAGGGCGAGGATAGGGGGACGATATGGCATTTTAAAGTGATTGAATTGTGCCTTGGATAAATAGAAGCCATAGCCCAGTAAACCCACTTAACCCACTTAACATCCATGACGTAAGCTAGGTTGATGAACTTAGTGTGTAATCTATTTTTGTATTAGTGTGTTGGTTCGAGTGCGGCAAGTAAGGAGCGCACGACGAGATCACACTGGCTTTGGCTGTAACGCCGATGAATTGCAGGTTTCTCAATCAGATAATAATGTGGCGCCATCATAGTTTCGTGGAGTCTATTAAGCTCTGTGTCGCTAAGGCGCTCGAGATGTAATCCGGGCATATGTTTAACTGTGTGCATATCAATGCTAGAACAAAAAGCCACACTCTTCATGGTTAATAGATGGGCATACCATTCTTCCCTGTCTATCACTTTCTCTACGGTAGGCAGTAAGATACCTTGGCGCTGGCAAAATAATTCTAAGGGATCGATTTTACTGTTAAAGCCCTTGAGTTCTTGAAATAGAAACGGATGGCGACAAATTTGCTCTAAGGTAATATTCGTCTCAACGTCCCAAAGCGGATGTTGCTTGGCTGCAACGATATAAATGCCATTGATTGAGCCAAGTTTGGTGTAACTTAATTCTTTATTTTCAGCACTTTCAAACGTAATCCCAAAATCAAGCGCACCTGCGTGGATCAACTCAGCGCTATTTTCCTGCCATTTATGTAAGCGTATTTGTCCTAGCTTTTGGGCAAGTTCAGGAGTGCTTAACTGAGGCGCTAAAAAGCTTAGCAGGCCATTACAAGCAGCGATATGCAGCGGTAAGTCGGTATTGATGGCCGCATTTTGTATCTGGATTGCAGATTGTTCGAGGTGATAAACCGATTCAGTAAACTGGCAAATAGCAACATAGAGACTTTCTGCTAAAGGCGTCGGTTTAAGCCCCTGTTGACGACGATAAAATAGTTCATCATTAAAGGTTAGGCGTAATGCATTGAGGCAGCGGCTTATTTTGGGGGCAGAAACATCTAGCGCTTTGGCCGCGCTATTTGCGTGCCCAGTGTCGAAAATACTTTTAAATACAAGCAAGGTAAAAACATCGAGTTCACAGATCTGTTTTAGTAATAAGTTGCTCATTTTGTATTTTGCCCTGTATGAGTCTTAAATGTTTTTGCGGTGCTATTAGGGGAGTTCTGTGTCCTTGCGATTACCCGAACCACCGCGATCAAATATCATGGGTACTAACTACTAAGATTAACATTCAGCATGCGGATTAACTGTGATCCCTCTCGGCAAAATAACAATTATTTAACCATTGTAAAGAGGAGCGTTGGGGGGAGTTAGGTGAGTAGGCGCTATGTTTAACATCGAGCGATAAGGAATGATTGAGCTAAAAGAGTGAGTCAAAGTCTGCTCACCTAAGGCGGCGAGCAAATGATAGTGATGCATTTCGGATTAACGAGATTCTATGACGTCGTTTTGCACGGACGGTAAGTTGAGTGGATCTGCTGTTGGTGTATGGCCTATTGCATGGGAATAAATGGTTGGTGCATCTTCTTTAATCCGCATCCCGATAAATTGGCCACCCTCAAGGATTTGCATTGAGGTACTTGCCACTTCGCCGTCGACAACACCATTACGTTGGATCACTAAACGCTCACAAATGAGTCTGCCTTTGAAGTGCCCATCGACGATAAATTCATGGCACTTTACTTCACCTTGAATTATACCGCCTTGTTCTATGGTGATATTGGCCTCAGAAAGCAGCTGACCTTGGATATCACCGCCAACAAGCACGTCGCCTGTTAATTCGATATTTCCCGTGAGTTTAGTGCCTCGAGCAATAAAGCTAAAAGAGGTACTTTTTTTAGGCGGGAAAAACAGTTTTTTTACAAACATCATCATAAATTAACTTAATTCGAGAAGGGATTAACTGAGTTCAACAGAGGCGCGATACTAGCTTAAAATCCATGAGAAGCACAGCTCTGCATGTGTTAATGCAATTACAGTATTTCTATCAAGTTGGTCGTTTTATCTCAATGGCTTTGCTAGGGCAAGGAGCTACGCAGGCACCGCATCCAGTACAAAGACCAAGGTCTATTTTGGGGCTCGGAGCCTGACCAATACTGAGCACAAAACTGATGGCTCTTGGTTCGCAGGCATCCTTACAACTTTGGCACCAGATCCCTTGAAAGGTTAAGCAGCTTTCTTGAATATGGGCTTGGTATTGCCAAGGTGCTTGAGTCAAATCGAAAATATTTTCAGGGCAAGCCTTAGCACACAGGGTACAAAATGTGCACTCATTGTCCTTAAAGGAGACTTCAGGAAATCCGCCATCACCTTTGATGATAATGTGAGTTTCACAAACCTCAAGACAGGCGGAACAACGAGTACACGCATCGGTAAACTCGATATCATCACGTACCCAAGGCGGCCTTATCGCATTATCTTTACGCCGGCGAAAGAGGCTGCGACGGCTGTGATTAATACTTTGAGTCATGTTGCTCCTCGGGTGGTTAATGCTGTAAAGCGATGGTATTTAGAGGGTAAAGAAAAATGGCTTGGGAGATTTCCACAAGCCATTCAAGTTATTAGCCGTTATAACCATTGGGATTGGTTGATTGCCAATGCCAGCTACTGTTGGCCATATCTTCTAGGGTATGAGTCGCTTGCCAGCCAAGATCTTCCCTTGCGTGGGTTGGATCGGCGTAGCAGGCGGCAATATCCCCTGGGCGACGTGGCGCAATTTGGTAGGCAATGGTGTTACCACAGGCTTTTTCAAAGGCCTTCACCATGTCTAATACACTATATCCTTGGCCTGTGCCTAAGTTATAGGTCACTAGACCAGGTTTAGTGGCCAATTTTGCAAGCGCTTTTAAATGACCATTGGCTAAATCCACGACATGGATATAGTCACGCACGCCGGTACCGTCGTGAGTCGGATAATCATTACCAAACACGCTCAAGGCGGTGCGTTTACCCACGGCAACCTGCGCAATAAAGGGCATCAAGTTGTTAGGGATATCGTTAGGATCTTCGCCGATTAAGCCACTGGCATGGGCGCCAACCGGATTAAAATAGCGCAGACGGGCGATATTCCAGCTCGGATCGGCATTGTGTACATCTGCCAGTATATGTTCAACCATCAACTTAGACTGACCATAAGGGTTTGTTGCCCCTGTGGGAAAGTCTTCGGTGATCGGTAAACTTGCGGGATCGCCATACACAGTTGCCGATGAGCTGAATACGAGATTTTTTACCTTAAACTCTGCCATGACTTGGCAAAGGATAAGCGTACCCGTAACGTTATTCTCATAATACTTCAGGGGTTTTGCGACGGATTCTCCCACCGCTTTTAATCCTGCAAAGTGGATAACTGAATCAATAGCATGATCGTTAAACACTTTCTGCAATAACGCTTTATTGAGAATATCGCCTTGATAGAAAGTAACCGATTTACCAGTGATCCGCTCGACTCGGTTTAAGGCTTCTATGCTTGAATTAGACAAGTTGTCCAATACAATCACATCATTACCAGCATTGAGCAGTTCTACTACTGTGTGGGTGCCAATATAGCCAGCACCACCGGTCACTAAAATCGTCATTACTTAATTCCTTTTACAACGGTTTTTAAATAGTGTGCAAAATCTTCACCGATTTCGCTGTGGCGCAGGGCATATTCAACGTTAGCACGCATATAACCTTGCTTGTTACCACAGTCATGGCTCTTACCTTCCATGTAGTAAGCATTTACGGTTTCTTGCTTCATTAACATCGCAATCGCATCCGTTAATTGAATTTCATCGCCTGCGCCCGCAGGGGTTTTAGCCAGTAGTGGCCAAATGCTGGCTGGTAACACATAACGGCCTACAACGGCTAAGTTAGACGGCGCTTCATCCACGGCTGGCTTCTCAACCAGTTCGACTAATGGCTCAGATTCACCCGGTTGTAAATCATGACCATTCACATCGGCAATACCGTATTGGTTGACGACGTTATGTGGCACGCCTTCCACCATGATTTGACCGACTTGGGTTTCATCAAACAGGGCAACCATAGCGGCTAAGTTATCGCTACGAAGGTCACAGCTGGCTTCATCTATGATCACATCCGGTAGCAATACGGCAAATGGTGCATCGCCGACGACAGATTTAGCACACAAAATCGCATGACCTAAGCCTTTAGCTTGAGATTGGCGCACGCTGATCACTGTTACATCTTTAGGACAAATGGATTGTACGGCTTCAAGTAACTGACGTTTAACGCGGCGTTCTAATTGGGCTTCTAATTCGAAACTGGTATCGAAATGGTTTTCGATAGAGTTTTTACTGGCGTGGGTCACGAGTACAATTTCTTTGATCCCAGCCGCGATAGCTTCACTGACTACGTATTGAATCAATGGCTTATCGACAACAGGTAACATTTCCTTTGGAATTGCTTTGGTCGCTGGAAGCATACGAGTGCCTAGGCCTGCGACAGGAATAACGGCTTTACGAATTTGATGTTGTTTCATTGCGAACCTTTTAGGTCAAGGAGATGCGGTTAATGGCCAATATTGTAAATGACCTGCACAGAAAAGCTATTTAGAAACGCTGAAAACTTAGGATATTTAAGTATTTTTACAGCGAAGTCGACGTAAGTTTTAGCAAAGGTAGCACAGTGCATCTAATCCAGCATGGGTGATGTGCACTTGCATGGCGTTTTTAATACCCTTGTAATATTTGCTTTACGTTTACGTCACAGTAGTGGTGCAAGAATAAAGTGTGAGGGAGTTAACAAATTTAAAGGCTTAGATCACTATGGTTCCATGAGCGCTAGCCACTAAGTGAAGACTATGACGAAAGGAACAGAGTACATCGCTCACAGAGCTGATGACACAGGGTTTATCAACTACCCGCAAGAAGAACATGAGATTTGGAGCCAGCTTTATGCCCGTCAAGCGATAAACCTGCCTGGCCGTGCCTGTAAGGAGTATTTGCAAGGGCTAGATGCCTTGGCTATGCCAAAGAATCGTATTCCGCAACTTACTGAAATTGATACTGTATTGCAAGCGACCACCGGCTGGAAAACGGCAGCCGTACCTGCGCTTATTTCCTTCGGCCGTTTCTTTGAACTACTGGCCAATAAAGAGTTTCCTGTGGCGACATTCATTCGCCGTAAGGAAGAGTTTGATTACCTGCAAGAGCCTGATATTTTTCATGAAATCTTTGGTCATTGCCCTTTGCTCACCAACCCTTCATTTGCTAATTTTTCACATATGTATGGCCAATTAGGTTTAAATGCCAGCAAAGAAGAAAGGGTGTTTTTAGCGCGTTTATACTGGTTTACGGTTGAGTTTGGCTTGCTACAGCCTAAAGATGGCCCCTTGTGTATCTATGGTGGCGGTATTTTAAGCTCACCTGGTGAAACTTTATATGCAATGGAAAGTGACGTGCCAGAACGTCAGCCCTTTGATTTATTGAATGTGCTACGAACCCCATATCGCATCGACATTATGCAGCCGATTTATTATGTGATTGAGCACATTGATATGCTTGATGAAATTGCCCAAATGGACATCATGAGTTATGTCACTAAGGCACGTCAGTTAGGTTTATTGGCTCCTAAATATCCTCCCAAAGCCAAGGCGAGCTAGTCTCGGTTCAATGGATGGTTTGATGTGTCATTTAAGTCGCCATCTAATTTAGTCATGTGATTTAAGTAATTAATAAGTAATGAGTAAAGTGCAACTGAATGTCTCTATTGATGTTGCCAACAGGAGTATGTATGACTGCGTTATCGAATATGAAATGTGAAGCGTGCCAAGCCGATGCACCAAAAGTGACCGATGAAGAATTGGCAGAACTTATTCGTATGATCCCTGACTGGGGCGTGCAAGTGCGTGACGGCGTAATGCAACTTGAGCGCGTCTACAAGTTTAAAAACTTTAAACTGGCGATGGCATTCACGAATAAGCTGGCGGATTTAGCGGAAGAAGAATTCCATCATCCAGGCATTTTTACTGAATGGGGCAAAGTGACTGTCACTTGGTGGTCGCACTCCATTAAGGGGCTACATAAGAATGACTTCATCATGGCCGCCAAGACAGACCAGTTACTAGGTTAATTATTTAATCAATTTAATCAGCATCTTAATGTGTTTTATGATGCTGATTTTTTCTTCCTGTTACAATTCAACTGTAAACTAGGCTTGCCACTTTCAGTTTAACCTTCTAACGTATACGGGCTCTGCTATTTCCCCTCATCGCTGACGTTTTCGTCAAAGGTAACGATTTGCCTAGCAAGCGTTATTTTTGTTGTAAAGCCTAAGGCGAAAAATAGCTCTGCACGGTTTATCCCCAAAATTCAAATCAAAAAAGGGAATATCAGTCATTATGCGCTTGGAAGTCAGCTGTCAGGATCGTGTTGGTTTAGCCAAAGATATCTTAGTCGTGTTAGAGCGTTATGGTATTAATTTAATTGCTATTGATGCCAGTAACCAAGGATTCCTGTACTTACAATTTGCCGAAATCAGTTTTGAAACCTTGAGTGCCTTGATGCCGCAGATCCGCAAAGTGGAAAGTGTGCACGATGTGCGTACGGTGTCATTTATGCCCTCAGAGCAAGAACATTACGCCCTTAAAACCCTGCTCAAAACCTTACCCGACTCCGTTTTTTCTATCGATGCCAAGGCACGTATCCGTATCGTTAATGAGTCCGCCTTGCTCAATATCGGCATGGGTGAGCACGAAGTGCTCGAAGAGTCGTTAAACCATTGGGTACAAGGTTTTAACTTCAGCCGTTGGCTGAGTGAAAGCCAAGTATTGCCACAAGCGGCGCGGGTGCAAATTGGTCCGAATGAGTATCTTGCCGAAATGCTGCCGATTTACCTACCCGATGAGGATGAAAAAACCATCTTGGTTGGTGCTGTGGTGTCGCTGAAATCCCCTGCGCGCGTTGGAAAACAGTTTAACGCGCTGCAGAACCAAACCACTGGCTTTGAAAATGTATTAGCCAGCAGTGACAAGATGAAGGAAGTGCTTAAGCAAGCGCGGCGTATGGCCCAGCTCGATGCACCTTTGTTGATCACGGGTGAAACGGGTACTGGCAAAGAATTAATGGCCAGAGCTAGCCATGATGCGGGGATGCGCCGTGAAAAACCTTTTATCGCCATCAACTGCGCCGCTCTACCCGACAGCGCTGCCGAAGAAGAATTATTCGGTTACGTCAGTCAGGGCAAAGTCGTCAAACGAGGCTTTTTTGAAGAAGCTAAGGGTGGCACAGTATTTCTCGATGAAGTGGCGGAAATGTCTAGGGCAGCTCAAGTTAAGCTGCTACGGCTATTGCAAGATGGCACTTTTAGACGCATAGGGGGCGATGAAGAAGTGCGTGCTGATGTGCGAATTATCTGTTCGACTCAGAAAAATTTAGCTGAACTATGCCAAACCGGCGAGTTTAGGGAAGATTTGTACTATCGCATCCATGTGCTGAGTTATCACATCCCGTCATTACGTGAGCGTAAAGTCGATATCATTCCACTGACGGAAATGTTCCTCGAACATTACAGTCAACAGTTGTCTAGCCCTGTTCGGCGGATTTCGGCCCAGTGCCGCGATCATTTGCTCACCTACGCTTGGCCAGGTAACGTACGCCAATTAAAAAACGCGGTCTTTAGAGCCGTGTCTATGTGGGATGGCTCGGCCGAGTTGACGGTAGAACAGCTGAAATTGCCGTCATACGCCGAAGGTTTTGGTTACTTTGATAATGAGTTTGAGGGCAATCTGGACGATGCAATGAAGCAGTTTGAAGCGAGTCTGTTGCGTCGATTATATCCGGCCTATCCGAGCACTCGCCAGTTGGCGAAAAAGCTAGGTGTATCACACACAGCTATTGCTAATAAACTGCGTGAATACAAGATAGCCAAGCGCCGTTAGCCAGAGTCTCGTTGGGTTGACACAGTCAATGTAACAGTATCGTTCCACTTATGTTGCCGACTTTTCAGGCATATTGCTTACCGAGATATTGATAAGCGGTAACTAGGTTATAAACGTAATGATTAGTTTACAAAATGTGAAATAATTGACCTAAATGTGATTTTGGTCACGCTATAGGAATCTTGAGCTGCATCGGGTATTTCTACGCGCAACAAATACGTTAAAGCAAGTAAAAGAGCATGCCTCGTTGGCGCGAACTGCGTAACATGTATGCCCTTAATGAGTCAAAAAGTTCGATTTAAATCGCCGAATATAAGCTGGGTGACGTCGCGTGTTTTCCAGCACAATAAAATTGTACACCTAGCCGAAGAGCACTGGAGCCAATATGAAACTTGCAAGTTATAACAATGGTCGTCGTGATGGTCAGTTGATGTTAGTCAGCCGCGATCTCACTAAAACGGTTGCCGTTCCTGCCATTGCCCACACTATGCAGCAATTACTCGATGGTTGGGATTTACTGAGACCGCAATTGCAAGAATTGTACGATGCGTTAAATGAAGGCATGTTAGATAACGCGCAAGCGTTCGACGAAGCTAAGTGTTTGTCGCCATTACCGCGTGCTTACCAATGGGCCGATGGTAGCGCTTATGTGAATCACGTTGAGTTAGTCCGTAAAGCCCGTGGCGCAGAAATGCCAGAAACCTTCTGGACAGATCCGTTGTTTTATCAAGGTGGCTCAGACAGCTTTATTGCCCCTAAAGCGGATATCCCATTGGCGAGTGAAGACTGGGGTATCGATTTCGAATCTGAAATTGCGGTTATTACTGATGATGTGCCTATGGGCGTGAGCACTGACAATGCAGCTAAGCACATTAAATTGTTGATGCTAGTTAACGATGTGTCATTGCGTAACTTGATCCCTGGTGAGTTGGCGAAAGGCTTTGGTTTTTTCCAATCTAAACCATCGAGCAGTTTTTCGCCTGTGGCTGTGACACCGGATGAATTGGGTGTCCGTTGGGAGGATTCGAAAGTGCATTTACCGCTGATCACCTATTTAAATGGTGAATTATTTGGTCGTCCGAATGCAGGCGTTGATATGACCTTTAATTTCAGTCAGTTAGTTTCGCATATTGCAAAAACCCGTCCATTGGGCGCAGGCGCGATTATAGGCTCTGGTACTATTTCTAACTATGACCGTAGCGCAGGTTCAAGCTGTTTAGCGGAAAAACGTATGTTAGAAGTGATTGCCGAAGGCAAAGCCACTACGCCATTTATGCGTTTTGGTGACACAGTGCGTATCGAAATGCTCGATGATAATGATGTAACCATTTTTGGTTCTATCGATCAAAAAGTGGTTGAATACAAAGCCTAAGGCTTTCCCTTAAAGGGCGACACCGACTCAAACTAACGGGGCTTAATTGCCCCGTTTTTATACTGACTTTTATAAGGAAATGAAAATATGAAACTTTACGGTTATTGGCGTTCCAGTGCAGCCTATCGGGTTCGTATTGCCCTTAATCTCAAGGGGATTTCAGCCGAACAGTTTTCAGTGCATCTCGTGCGTGATGGCGGCGAGCAACATAAAGCGGCCTACATTGCACTTAATCCTTTAGAGTTAGTGCCAACCTTAGTGGTGGATGATGAGCTGGATGTGGATGCTTTGTCGCAATCTTTAGCGATTATCGAATATCTTGATGAGATACATCCACAGTCGCCATTATTGCCTGCATCGGCTCTTGAACGTGCCCACGTGCGCGCTATGGCACTTACGGTCGCCTGTGAGATCCATCCATTAAACAACTTGCGGGTATTGCAATATTTAACGCAAACCTTAGGTGCTGATGACACCGCCAAAAATACTTGGTATCACCATTGGGTCGCAAGTGGTTTTACGGCCTTAGAAACCTTGTTAACACGGCATAGCGGTCGTTATTGCTTTGGAAATGCAGTGACATTAGCTGATTTGTGTTTAGTGCCGCAGGTGTATAACGCCCAGCGTTTTAATGTGGATTTAACGCTTTATCCCAATATCATGCGCGTGTGGGCCGAGTGTAATCAGCTAGAAGCCTTTGCCAATGCTGCGCCAGAGCGCCAAGCGGATGCGGTGTAACGAATTGCGCGGATACGGTTTTTACGAATAGAAAGAATGGATGATGAGGCTTGCTTTGCGAGTCTTATCTCAGCGATGGAGTTTAAATGCTTTTCAGTAAAAAATGTCCGTATTGCAAAGGTAAACTCGGCGCTAAGGATGTGCCGATTAAGGAAGGACGCTGCTGTCATTGTGATAAGCCGATACTGTACAAACTCAATGTAATAAAATGGATGCTACTGTTCATGCCCATCTTTACTGTTAGCGTTAATCTGCTAGACAAAGATGTCTATGGGTTTTGGATTTGTTTTGCGGTAATGGCACCGATTTATAGTCTCGTTTATTTACTCTGTCATGAGGTCGTAAAGTGCTCAGAAACCGATGGCGAAGTGGAGTAAGCCTAATGTCTTTCCCGTGTTTTTATCTGATATTGAAGCGGGCGATACTGTTATGAGTGGTGCTAGGGGTAATGTCATGAGTGTTGCTACGAATAATGTTATGAATGATGCAATGAGTGAAACAGCGCTAGAGCATCAATTACTCGAATGGATAGCTCAAGACTGCGAGCGGGTGAGGGCGCTTGAACTCGCGCTTCAATGTGCCAAAGTACACTCAATGCCGCAGTGGTGTCTGGCGGCGGGATTTGTCCGTAATTTAGTCTGGGATCGTTTGCACGAATTTGAGTTGAGTCCACTGAACGATATCGATCTGATCTATTTTTGCCCTTTAGATATTAGCCCTGAGCGGGATCTGGCGATTGAAGCCTATCTTCATCAGCTTGCCCCTGAGTTACCTTGGTCGGTTAAGAATCAGGCGCGCATGCATAGTCGCAATCAAGACATGGCTTACACATCTTGTATTGATGCTATGGCACATTGGCCAGAGTTAGAAACTGCGGTTGGGGTGTGTTTAAAATCTCATGTTGAGACAGATACTCAGGTAGATACAGAGACTGATCATCATTCCACATATTACGGTATTGAGCTGGTGATTCCCTTTGGGCTGAACTCCCTGTTTGCCCTCAAATTGAGCGCCAATCCAAAGCGATCATTACCCGTGTTTCATCACAGAGTCGCGACTAAGGGCTGGCTAACTCGCTATCCTTTGCTTACGTGTTGTTATTCAAGCTAATCTTCTCACTTTCTTATTCGTTCAGTCTAAAACTGACTTAACCGCCTCACACTGTCATTCCATGCAATCTAGTTATCTAACATGATAGGTATCATCCTCAAGCCGTTTTTATTTGTCCATTTTTTGTTTTTATCCTCATTCAACTCGTCTCTATAATTTGAAATTAATGTTCAAATAACCTCTTAGTTAAGTGCTTTTTATTGTTACTAAAATGTTTATGGTGTTATTGGTCACTACCTCTTGCGGAAGTCATTAGTGATGGCTAATACAACACTTGGCTCACAGAAAACAAAGGAGTATTATCAATAAATGTTTGAATTTCGTGATTCAGCTCCCATGTGTAGTACCTATAAGTGAGTATTGCTCACTCACTTTGATTTGGATCAATAAATCAGCCGCATATCTCTGGCAGTGTAGGCGTCAATTGTTAAGGATGTAATACAAAACAAAAACCTATGTTGTACATATGGAGTATGATGATGAATAAAAACACTGTTTCTACACTGGTCGCTGCCACCCTTTTAGCCGCTGGTTTTTCTGCCTCTGTATCGGCTCACCAAGCGGGTGACATTATCGTTCGTGCGGGTGCTGTGGTTGTTGCGCCAAATGAATCAAGTGATGATGTTGCGGGTAACGGCGAGTTCCAAATCAGCAACAACACTCAAGTGGGTTTAAACTTTGGCTACATGCTGACAGATAACTTTGGGGTTGAGTTATTAGCTGCCACACCTTTTAGCCACGATGTTTCTTTAAAAGGTGTAGGTAAGATTGCAGAAACTAAACATTTACCACCCACTTTAGTGGCACAGTACTACTTTGGTGATGCGCAATCTAAATTACGTCCATACGTGGGTGTTGGTGTTAACTATACTAATTTCTTCGACAATGAGTTCACCAACGATTTAAATGGTGCGTTAACTGACTTGAGCATGAGCACTTCGTGGGGCTTAGCGGCACAAGCAGGTGTTGACTATCAAGTTAACAAAAACTGGTTAGTGAACGCTTCAGTGTGGTACGCACAAATTAGCAGTGACGTGAAGTTTAAATTAGCGGGCGACACTGTGGTTATCGACACTGATATCAACCCATGGGTTTATATGGTCAGCGTGGGTTACACTTTCTAATCTACGGATCAGATAAGCGTAAAAAAGGAGCCTTAGGCTCCTTTTTCGTTTCTGCACTTTTTATTGCGCTATGTTCTGTTCCACTTAGGCTAAGCCGATTTAGCGCTTTGGCTTTTTAGCTTTCCAGTGGCGAGTGTTATAGATAAATTCGGGTAATAACACAGTAAGCCAAGCGACGAGGCGCCAGCGTTTGGTCACATAGACGCGGCGTTTGCCTTGTTTCATTGCCTTGATGATTTGCGCTGCGACTTGTGGCAATGGTGCAAGCCACATTGCACTTTGCTGCATAGCGGCTTTATCGAGCAAACCAAGTTGGATATCGGTAATCGTAATCGGTAACTTAAGGCGCTGAGCATGCATACTTAAGCCCTCAAGGTAATTCTGGCCAAAGGCTTTTGAGGCGTGATAGGCCACACTCGGCCCGCCGCGAAGGCCCGCAATCGAGTTGATTGCCGCCAGTTGTCCATAACCTTGCTCGCGAAATAGTCTAAATGCCGTATTGCAGATGGCAGCAAAACCTCGCACATTGACATCGATAATGTCTTGCTCCGGTAGCCAAGGCAACTCGGGGTCATAGCTATTGAGGCCTGTATTGACTAAGACTAAGTGCGCGCCGCCAAGAGTTTGCCAGACTGATTCAAGTTGGTTGATGATGGCTTGAGGTTGTTCAATTTGAAGTGCAAAAACTTGTACTTTTGTTGGCAAGGATAAGGCAAAATCGCGCAGTGATTCTGGATCTTGGGCGAATAAGACTAATTCAACCTGTTGATCTGCCAATTGCTTTGCAAGTTCACGACTTAATTGTGAGCTAGCTCCCACAATGATTGCAGTTGCTTGGGTCATAGATTTTTCGGCAACGAAATGGTGGCTTATGATAGAAAGTTATGTTCACCAAGACAAGATTTATAGCTTGGGCGTATGGACATCTAGAAGTCTTTATGTATGATTAGGAGAAACAAAATGAACAAATGGTTGCGTTTAAGCGCGTTGAGATTAACAGCCTTAGCATTAATGGCCATCATGGGGGTGTTATCCGGTTGTGCGACACCTAATGCTATCGTTGAGATAAAAGGCGAGACCTTATATCGCGAACGGATAGCCTTATCTGCCGATGCTAAGGTCATAGTGCAACTGCTTGATGTCTCAAAAATGGATGTGCCAGCCATAGTGATGGCGGAGCGCGTGCAACAAGGTGCTGCGACACCCGCGCCATTCAGTTTTGCGATTGGTAGCGATCAGTTCCAACCCGGTCACACTTATGCCATAGGGGCCCGGATTATGTTGGGTGATAAGTTATTGTTTATTAATACTCAAGCCTATCACATTGATCTCAATTCCACTGAGCCAATGACGATACTGCTAGAGAAAGTCGGTGGCTAGTTAGCCCGCTCAGAAGTGAGCTGACATACGCGCCGAATCCGTTAGTATTTACGAACAGAAGAGGCGCGGTATGCCGGTTAGAATTCCAGATCATCTGCCCGCAGCAGGGGTGTTAGAGTCAGAAAATATTTTCGTTATGTCCGAGACGCGGGCGGCGAATCAAGATATCAGGCCGATGAAGGTGCTGATTTTGAACTTGATGCCGAACAAAATCGAGACAGAAACCCAGTTATTGCGCTTACTGGGCAACACGCCTTTACAAGTCGATGTGGATTTACTGCGCATTCACGACAAAGAATCCAAGCATACTTCCATCGACCACATGAATACTTTTTACCGTGACTTTGAAGCCGTGCGCCATAAAAATTATGACGGTCTTATCATCACAGGCGCGCCGCTTGGGCAAATCGATTTCGAAGATGTGGTTTATTGGGATCATATCCGTGAAATCATCGACTGGTCCCAAGAGCATGTCACCTCAGTGTTGTTTTTATGCTGGGCAGCCCATGCGGGCTTGTATCATCTCTATGGTTTAAATCGAAAAATATTGCAACAGAAGCGTTCTGGCGTATTTGTACATAGGCGCACTTGTCAGCATTTCCCACTGCTACGTGGTTTTGATGATGAGTTCTTTGCACCCCATTCGCGTTTTGCCGAGATGGATGTGGAAGAAATTAGACAACACCCGCAGTTGCAAGTGTTAGCCGAATCTGATGAGGCTGGGGCCTATTTGGTGTTAAGTCGCAATAACCGTAACTTGTTTGTAATGGGTCACCCTGAATATCAAAAATCGACCTTAAACGATGAATACCATAGGGATTTAGCCCAAGGCTTAACGCCAAATGTGCCACAAAACTATTATCGAAATAATAATCCAGAAGCCGAAGCCATTGCCCGCTGGCACAGCCACGGTAGTTTGTTGGTCAGTAATTGGCTCAATTATTACGTTTACCAGTTAACGCCTTATGACTTAAGTGATATGACGGCGATGACGCCGTGGGAATCGCGCTAAGGTTTTTTTTAGCCTTTTATGGTGATGTGGTCACATGGATGTGACCTAAGCTGATACCCAAAAGCCCTTAATTTATCTCTCCCTTAGATTCTGTTGTCCACACTTGACTGTGCTTAATCCCTGCCTCGCTGTAAATCCTTACTGACAATTTTCACCCGATAAAATCGACACATTAGACCAAGGAATACTTGCTTTACGTTCGCGTAAACGTCAGAGTGGTTTTATTGTCGATTTTATTAAACGTCCCAAGGCTAGCACTAGGCCTTGTGGTCAATTTGGGTTGGAGCCTGCATGAGTACTGAACCGTTAAATCAAGATATCGTTATTGTTGCCGCTAAACGCACCCCTATGGGTGGTTTTCAAGGCAGTTTGTCATCTGTTGCATCACCGACTTTAGCCGCGACAGCCATTAAGGGCTTGTTGGCGGAGACTCAATTAGCGGGTGAGCATGTTGATGAAGTCTTGATGGGCTGCGTATTACCCGCTGGTTTAGGTCAAGCGCCTGCGCGTCAGGCAACTTTGGGTGCGGGATTACCCTTATCCGTTGGTGCGACCACAGTGAACAAAGTCTGTGGCTCAGGCATGAAGACGGTAATGTTAGCCCACGATTTGATTAAAGCGGGCAGTGCAAAAGTCGTGATCGCTGGCGGTATGGAAAGTATGAGCCAAGCGCCGTATCTTTTGGATAAAGCTCGCGGCGGCATGCGCATGGGCCACGGCAAAGTGCTCGATCATATGTTTTTAGATGGTCTTGAGGATGCTTATACTGGCGGCGCCATGGGAACGTTTGCCCAGAAAACCGCCGATGAATTTGGTATCACCCGCGAGCAGATGGACGCCTTTGCGCTAAGTTCGCTCGAAAAAGCCAATGCCGCGATTAACTCGGGCGCCTTTAAGGCCGAAATCACGCCTGTCACAGTCAGTGATCGTCGCGGTGATGTTACTGTCGACACCGACGAGCAACCCGGTAATGCCCGCCCTGAAAAAATTCCTACGCTGCGACCAGCCTTTACCAAAGATGGCACTATCACAGCGGCTAACTCTAGCTCTATTTCCGATGGCGCAGCGGCATTGATGCTGACCTCGCGTGGCGAAGCTGAGCGTTTAGGCTTAACAGTATTAGCCACCATTAAAGGCCACACGACCCACGCCCAAGAGCCTTCACTCTTTACCACTGCACCTGTCGGCGCTATGGCGAAATTGCTGGCTAATGTGGGTTGGTCAACGGATGAAGTCGATTTATTCGAAATCAACGAAGCCTTCGCTATGGTGACTATGCTTGCCGTGTCTGAACTGGGTTTAGATGTGGCTAAAGTTAACGTCAATGGCGGCGCCTGCGCCTTAGGTCATCCTATTGGTTGCTCGGGTTCACGTTTGCTGGTGACCTTAATTCATGCTTTAAAAGCCCGCGGTCTTAAGCGCGGTGTTGCCTCGCTGTGTATCGGCGGTGGTGAAGCAACAGCGATGGCCATTGAGGTCTAATTGCAAAGGTTTTAGTTAAATCAACAAGACGGGGCTGGCAAGGGCAATCACTTCCCTTGAGGATAATCATAATATCGCACCGCCAGCCCATCACTCTACAAGGAAAGGATTGCAACATGACCACACAAGTAAAGCATTACATTGACGGCGAGTTTATCCAAGGTACGGGCACATCACAGATTATTGTCACCAATCCCGCGAATAACTCGCCGATTGCTGTGATTAATGCTGCCACTAGCGAAGAAGTTCACGCTGCGATTGCTAGCGCCAAAGCGGCCTTTAAAACCTGGAAAGAAGTGCCAGTGTCTGAACGCGCGCGCGTCATGTTGCGTTATCAACATCTGCTAAAAGAACATCACGACGAATTGGCGACCATTCTTGCAAAGGAAACTGGTAAAACCTTTGAAGATGCCAAGGGCGATGTATGGCGTGGTATCGAAGTTGCTGAACATGCTTGTAACGTGGCGTCATTATTGATGGGCGAAACCGTCGAGAACGTCGCGCGTTCAATTGATACTTACAGTTACACTCAACCACTCGGTGTGTGTGCGGGTATTACGCCATTTAACTTCCCTGCGATGATCCCGTTATGGATGTTCCCATTGTCGATTGCCTGCGGTAACACTTTCATTTTAAAGCCTTCTGAACAAGACCCTATGACGCCGCAGCGCCTGGTTGAGCTGTTTGTTGAGGCGGGCGCACCTAAAGGCGTATTGCAATTAGTGCACGGTGATAAAACAGCCGTAGATATCCTGCTGGCAGACCCTGCGATTAAAGCAATTTCCTTTGTCGGTTCTGTGGCTGTGGGTCAATATATTTATAAAACGGGTACCGATAATTTAAAACGCGTGCAAGCCTTTGCGGGCGCGAAAAATCACTGCGTTATCATGCCAGATGCAAACAAACAGCAAGTGATCAACAACTTAGTCGGCGCTTCTGTGGGCGCGGCGGGTCAGCGTTGTATGGCGATTTCGGTTGCTGTGTTTGTTGGCGCCGCTAAAGAGTGGATCCCAGAATTAAAAGAAGCCTTAGCCAAAGTTCGCCCAGGTTTATGGGACGATAAAGAAGCGGGTTATGGCCCGGTTATCAGCCCAGCCGCTAAGGCGCGGGTGCTTAAACTTATCGCTCAAGGTAAAGCCGAAGGCGCCGAGTGTTTACTCGATGGCAGCGATTTTACCGTAGAAGGTTACGAGTCGGGCAACTGGATTGGCCCAACCATGTTCGATAAAGTCACCACTGAGATGAGCATCTACAAGGAAGAAATCTTCGGCCCTGTTCTGTGCTGCATGGAATCGGACTCATTAGAAGCGGCTATCGAATTAGTCAATGCTAGCCCTTATGGCAACGGCACGTCTATCTTTACCGCTAGCGGTGCAGCTGCCCGTAAATATCAACATGAAATCGAAGTCGGCCAAGTGGGGATTAACGTGCCGATTCCTGTGCCATTACCTTTCTTCTCATTTACCGGTTGGAAGGGCAGTTTCTACGGCGATCAACATGCTTATGGCAAGCAAGCGGTGCGTTTCTATACCGAGACCAAGACCATCACTTCCCGCTGGTTCGAGTCTGATATCGCCGTAGCTTCAACGCCAAATATGAGCATTAACCTACGCTAAGCTCGGTGATTAATCGATAAACCACGGCGTCTTTACGGCGCCCAATTTATTCAATAAAAAAGTGACCACAGAGTCATAGGAGAGCCAAATGGATTTTAATTTCAACGATGACCAACGTCAGTTTGCCGATCTTGCGCGCCAGTTTGCCGCGGAAGAATTAACCCCGTTCGCCGCCAAGTGGGATGAAGAACATCATTTCCCCAAAGACGTGATCCAAAAAGCCGGTGAGCTAGGTTTTTGCTCTCTGTATTCGCCAGAATCCGAAGGTGGCATGGGCTTATCGCGCCTCGATGCCTCGATTATTTTTGAAGAACTTGCCAAGGGCTGCACCGCGACCACGGCCATGCTGACCATTCACAATATGGCGACTTGGATGGTGACGACTTGGGGCACTGAAACTCTGCGTCAGACTTGGTCTGAGCCGTTAACCACTGGGCAGATGTTAGCGTCATACTGTTTGACTGAGCCGGGCGCGGGTTCGGACGCTGCATCTTTGCAAACCAAAGCGGTGCGCGACGGCGATGAATATGTGATTTCAGGCTCGAAAATGTTTATCTCGGGTGCGGGCGCCACTGAGCTTTTAGTCGTGATGTGCCGTACAGGTCAAGCTGGGCCTAAGGGAATTTCGGCCATTGCCATTCCGGCGGATGCCGCTGGTGTTATCTACGGTAAAGCCGAAGATAAAATGGGCTGGAATGCACAGCCGACCCGTCAAATCACCTTTGAAAACGTGCGCGTGCCAGTAGCGAATTTGCTCGGTGAAGAAGGCCAAGGTTTTGCTTTCGCGATGAAAGGCTTAGACGGCGGTCGCATCAATATCGCTACCTGTTCTGTGGGGACGGCGCAGTCGGCTTTAGAGCGCGCAACTCAATATATGAATGAGCGTCAGCAATTTGGTAAACCGTTAGCGGCTTTCCAAGCGCTGCAATTTAAGCTTGCCGATATGGCGACAGAATTAGTCGCAGCCCGCCAAATGGTGCGCCTTGCGGCCTTTAAACTCGATAGTGGTGATCCTGAAGCCACGGCTTATTGCGCTATGGCGAAACGCTTTGCCACTGATGTGGGGTTTCAAGTCTGCGATGCGGCGCTGCAAATTCATGGTGGATATGGTTATATAAGGGAGTACCCGCTGGAACGTCATTTCCGTGATGTGCGTGTGCATCAGATTTTAGAAGGTACTAACGAAATTATGCGCTTAATTATCGCCCGTCGTTTACTCGATGAAAATGCAGGACAAATCCTGTAATTCAACTCGCAATATGCGTGACTTACAGGTCGGCGATAACTGAAAAGGAGTCTATAAAGATGGAATATTTAGTTGAACGTATCGAAGGCCACACGGCGATTCTGACTATGAACAATCCGCCAGCCAATACTTGGACTGCCGAGAGTTTACAGGCGCTTAAAGCCAAAGTGCTTGAGCTGAATGCCAATAAAGATATTTACGCCTTAGTGTTAACGGGCCAAGGGCAAAAGTTCTTCTCCGCTGGCGCCGATTTAAAACTGTTTAGCGATGGTGACAAAGGCAATGCGGCAACGATGGCAAAGCATTTTGGTGAAGCCTTTGAAACCTTAAGCCAATTCCGCGGTGTGTCGATTGCCGCGATTAATGGCTATGCCATGGGCGGCGGCTTAGAAGTCGCGTTGGCCTGCGATATTCGTATCGCCGAAATTCAAGCTGTAATGGCATTACCCGAAGCGACGGTCGGTTTATTACCCTGTGCGGGTGGCACTCAAAATCTGACCGCATTAGTCGGTGAAGGGTGGGCTAAACGGATGATTTTATGCGGCGAGCGTATCGATGCGACTCAAGCATTGAATCTACGTTTAGTGGAAGAAGTGGTCGACACAGGCGAAGCGCTTAATGCGGCAATCGCCTTAGCCGTCAAAGTGGCGAATCAAAGCCCAAGCAGCGTGACTGCATGTAAGACTCTTATTCAAGCGGGGCGCACTATGGCGCGTAGCCAAGCGCTACCGATTGAGCGTGAGTTATTTGTCGGATTATTTGATACTGAAGATCAGGCCGAAGGCGTGAATGCGTTTTTAGGGAAACGTAAAGCTGAGTGGAGAAACCGCTAATGACGAATGTAGTAGATAATGACGTGGTCGAGCATGTCGCAAATCAGGTCACGACCACACAAAATGTGGTGTTTCAAACCTTAGCCACTGCTTCTGGCAAATTGGTTGGGGTGGTCACACTCAATGTGGAAAAAGCCCTCAACGCCTTAGATTTAGTCATGGTGCGCGCTATGACGGCGCAGCTTAATCTGTGGAAGAAAGATCCCCTTATTGCTTGCATCGTATTAGATGGTAGCGGTGAGAAGGCATTTTGTGCCGGGGGTGATGTGCGCGCTTTATACCATGCTTCCATTGCCGCTAATGGGCAAGTGACTGAGGAAGCAAAGGTTTTCTTCGAAGAGGAATATCGCCTCGATTATCTACTGCATACCTTTGGCAAACCTGTGTTGGTGTGGGGCGATGGCATTGTCATGGGCGGCGGCCTCGGTTTGATGGCGGGCGCGAGCCACAGAGTCGTTACCGAAACTTCTCGTATCGCTATGCCTGAGGTGACTATCGGCCTGTATCCCGATGTGGGCGGCAGTTATTTCCTTAATCGTATGCAGGGCAAGATGGGATTGTTTTTGGGATTGACCGCCTATCAACTCAATGCCGCCGATGCCTGTTATGTGGGCCTTGCGGATCATTACCTGAACCGCGACGACAAAGAGCTGATGTTTGATGCCATGGCAACCTTAGATTGGAGTGATACGCCAGCTCTTAATCATCAACGTTTAGATAGCATGATCAACGAGCTGTCTAATCAAGTGGATATTCCTAAGGGCGACAGTGTATTAGCCGAAAGCCAAGACATAATTGACAGGCTTATGGCGGGCAGTCTGCAGGATATTGCAGCACGCATGTCAACTTTGGTATCGGAAGAAAAGTGGTTAATGAAAGCGCGGGACACCTTCCTTGCGGGTAGCCCTATCAGCTGGCACTTGGTTTATATCCAAGGGCAGTTAGGGACTAAGCTAAGCTTAGCTCAATGTTTCAAATGGGAGTTAACCGCGAGTGTTAACGTGTGTGCCCACGGTGATTTCTGCGAAGGCGTTCGTGCACTCTTGATTGATAAAGACAAGAAACCGCAATGGCGTTTTAAGGATGTTAACTCAGTACCCACAGCGGTACTTGAGCAAATATTGGCTTCCCCATGGGGCGAGGCGCATCCCTTTAACCAACTGAGTTAAGCGTTTAAGGGCCGAGTTGGCTAAGCGCTGTGTTTATCTGCTTAGCCAAGCTCGCTTTACTCTGTGATAAAGTCAGCATAATCAATTTGATAGTATTATCACAACACTAAAAAGAACAACACAGGAGTGATGGCATGAGTACAGTAGCCTTTATCGGTTTAGGTAATATGGGCGGCCCAATGGCGGCCAATTTATTAAAAGCAGGCATGACGGTTCGCGTCTTTGATTTAGTCCCCGAGGCTATGCAGCAATTGGCCGAAAAAGGCGCCTTAGTATCAAGTACCGCCTGCGGCGCTGCGGCGGGCGCAACTGTGGTGATTACTATGCTGCCTGCGGGCAAGCATGTAAAAAACTTATATTTAGGCAATGGAACAGACAAAGGCCTACTTGAAGTGGTTGCGGGTGATACCTTGCTCATCGATTGTTCAACCATCGATGCGCAAAGCGCACAATTAGTGGCGGCCGAAGCGGCTAAAAGCGGCATCGAATTTATGGATGCACCAGTTTCTGGCGGCACGGCAGGCGCGGCAGCGGGTACTTTAACTTTTATTTGTGGTGGCTCGGATAACGCTTTTGAACGTGCGCAACCCGTACTTAAGGCTATGGGTGTGAATATCTTCCACGCAGGCGGTCCAGGTGCGGGGCAAGTCGCGAAAATCTGCAATAACATGCTGTTATCTGTGTTGATGGTCGGTACTTCCGAAGCCCTGCAAATGGGCGTCGATCATGGTCTCGATCCCAAAGTGTTATCCGACATTATGAAGGTCAGCAGTGGCGGAAACTGGACGCTAGAGAAGTACAATCCCTGCCCAGGCGTGATGGAAACAGTGCCTTCTTCTAAGGGCTATCAGGGTGGCTTTATGGTAGATTTGATGGTCAAAGATCTCGGTCTGTCACAAGAAGCTGCATTATTGAGCAACTCTAGCACGCCAATGGGCGCTTTAGCCCGCAGCTTGTATGTTAATCATGCAAGACAAGGCAATGGTCGCCGAGATTTTTCCAGTATATTTGAACAATTTGCACCACTTAAAAAATAGACACAGATAACAAGGGATCACCAGATGGATTTAAAAGATAAGGTTGTCGTCATTACTGGCGGCGCGGGTGGCTTAGGCTTAGCAATGGCGCAAAATTTTGCGCAGGCGGGTGCTAAGATAGCGCTTATCGATGTGGACCAAGAAAAACTCGAGCGAGCCTGCGCTGAGCTTGGATCGGACACTGAAGTCCAAGGTTATGCCTTAGACATTACCGACGAAGAAGATGTCGTCGCGGGTTTTGCCTATATTCTCGAAGATTTTGGTCAAGTGAACGTGTTAGTGAACAACGCCGGTATTTTGCGTGATGGCATGTTAGTCAAAGCCAAAGACGGCAAGGTCACTGATCGTATGTCTTACGAGCAATTCCAATCGGTGATCAATGTGAACCTGACCGGCAGTTTCCTCTGTGGCCGTGAGGCCGCAGCGGCCATGATTGAATCGGGTCAAGCGGGGGTGATTGTTAACATCTCTAGCCTTGCTAAGGCGGGTAATATGGGCCAATCAAATTACGCGGCCTCAAAAGCGGGTGTTGCGGCTATGTCCGTCGGCTGGGCGAAGGAGTTAGCGCGCTACAATATCCGTAGTGCAGCCGTAGCACCAGGTGTGATTGCGACCGAGATGACGGCGGCAATGAAGCCAGAAGCGTTGGAGCGTTTAGAGAAACTCGTGCCTGTTGGCCGCTTAGGTCATGCCGACGAGATAGCTTCTACCGTACGTTTTATTATTGAAAACGATTATGTTAACGGTCGTGTGTTTGAAATCGATGGTGGTATTCGTCTTTAGAGCGATATCTTATTGATTTGCATAAAAACCGAGCTTAGGCTCGGTTTTTTTATAGGGTAAATAAAGATAATGGTTCTTATGCCCTAGCTTTCGGATTTATTTAGATTTCACTGTTGGAGTTGACATTTAGTTGTTAACCTTCAACAATCGCTCTCCCGTTTTTTTACATAACTTTACAAACATGTTGATCACATGTAATGGAGCTTGAAATCCGGATGTCTTGGCAGGAAAAAGCCCACTGGCTTGAGAAAATCACTAAGCGCATGATGTTGATCGTGGGTATCTTAGGGTTGGTTGTGATTTATTGCGGTTTCTTTTTTCTGCTCTTTAGTGGCCGCTCTGTGGCCGTGATCCCATGGTTTTTTCTTATCTCACCTTGGGTGTGTATTTATTTTGGTTTAACGCAAGTACAACAAGTGCAAGTGGTAAATTGGTTCTTAAAAAAATTTAAAAAATAACTAATTTACACATAACTCATTTCTGCAAGTTCATATTTTGTTTCGGTTTGTGCAGTTGGCAAACATTGGGGAGAAACAATGAAGCTACATGGATATTTATGGATGCTGGGGGGCTTATTTTGTTTAGGTGCTTGCGAGCGCTCGAACAAAGAGACGCCGCATCTTAGTGATAATGGCGCGCGCATAGTTGCGCCCTATGGTAGTTGGCAGTCTCCGCTATCGGCGACTGAAGTTTTTGAGCAGGCCGATAATGTGGCTGAGTTGCAAAGCGTTGATGGTGCTATTTATTTCTCTGAATCTGATGGTGAAAAACAAGGCAAAGTCGGGATCAAACGCCTCGACCAACGTGGAAAAATTACCGACATAGTACCGCCTGCGTTTAATGTTAAATCCGCCGTTCATGAATACGGTGGTGCCGCCTTTTTGGGGATTGGTCAGAGTCTGTTTGCCACTAAGGCACAGGACCAACTGTTTTAT
Organism: Shewanella sp. ISTPL2; assembly: GCF_013283205.1. Lineage (NCBI taxonomy): Bacteria > Pseudomonadati > Pseudomonadota > Gammaproteobacteria > Alteromonadales > Shewanellaceae > Shewanella > Shewanella sp. ISTPL2. Next base: position 2,925,871 of record NZ_JAAPAV010000001.1, read on the forward strand.
CGTTTTGCCCCTAATCAACCCCCTTTGCCTTTAACGCCAAATGGTACTCGCCATGCAGATTGTATTGCTTACCCCAAAGGGTCGAGGATTATCTGTGTGCGCGAAGATCATCGTCAAGCGGGTGAGCCTAAGGCGAGTCTTGTTACCATTAATCTTAATTTTGCCGGTGAAGGCGATACTTTTGTTTCGGGCCATGACTTTATTTCTTCGCCAGCCATCTCGCCCGATAACAGCCAACTGGCGTGGATCACGTGGGAACATCCCTATATGCCATGGGATAATAGCGTGCTCTGGCTTGGGGATCTGGACCGTAAAGGACAATTACACAATATTCGTAAGGTAAACACGCCCGCAGATTCTTCGGTGTCGCAGCCGTTATTTAGTCCTGATGGACAATTGTATGTCGTATCGGATATCAGTAACTGGTGGAATATCTATCGAGTCACGGCACAAAATACCTTAGACCCAGTGCTAAAGAAAAAGGCCGAGTTTGCGGTGGCTGATTGGTATTTAGGCAATCATAATTATGCCTTTGAATCCGAAAAAACGATTATTGCCAGTTATATGCTTGGTAGTCAGGCCGTTTTAATTCGACTGCATCTAGATTCAGGCCTGACCGAATCTTTGGCCGTCGACTTTGGTGAAATCACCCAAGTGATCCGAGGGGAAGATGCTGTTTATTTTGTCGGCGCTAAGGCGACGCCAGAGAAGGGCATTTATAAAGTGATCGGTCGTGGTACTGAGTTGGTGTATACCCCTAACTTACCAAAACTTAATCCCAATTATATCTCCCGTGCTAAAAATATTACTTTTAAAACAGGTGCTAACCAGCAAGCTTACGGTTATTTTTATGGTCCGGTTAACCCCAACTATACTGCGCCTAATGATACCCGTCCGCCCTTGATTGTAATGTTACACGGCGGACCTACGGCGCGGGCGAGTCTGGCTTATCGCAGTGATATTCAATTTTGGACCAGCCGAGGCTTTGCGGTTCTCGATGTTAATTTCCGTGGCAGCAGTGGTTTTGGCCGTGCTTATCGTCAAAGTATCTACGGAAAATGGGGCCAAGTTGATGTGGAAGATGCGGTCAATGCGGCCCGTTATTTAGTTGATAAGGGTTGGGTCGATGGACAAAAACTGGCGATTCGAGGTGTGAGCGCTGGTGGGTTAACTGTGATGTCGTCATTGGCATTTTATGATGTATTTCAAGCGGGGGTGAGCTATGCGGGGATCAGTGACTTTGAACAGCTCGCCAAGAGTACCCATAAATTCGAGACTGGCTACTTAGATCTGCTCATCGGCCCCTATGGTGAAAATCAAGCCCGCTATAGGGAACTGTCGCCCCTGCATCACCTTGAAGGATTGAATGAGCCTTTATTAATTTTTCAAGGATTACGTGACCAAATCGTACCACCACAGCAGTCGCGGCAGATTTATGAGGCGTTAAAAGTGAGAGGCGTACCCACGGCTTATATCGCTTATCAGGATGAACCCCACGGCGGTTGGAAACCTGAGCACAAGGCCGCAGGATTAGAAACTGAGCTGGCATTTTATGGGCAAGTGTTTAACTTTACCCCTGCGGGTAAGCTTGCAACACTGGTACTGGATAATGCCGCGGCGCTAAAGCCAACCATAGTGAGAAGCCAATAACGCGGTATTTACCGTTATTGAACTTGGCCATCACTATTGCGATTGGCTTTTACTGCAACACTCAGAGCCAGCATTTTGCTGGCTCTTGTGATTTTCATGGCTGCCATGAGTCTCGTGACTTAGGCTGTCGATAATGGCGCAGTGGGGCTGATCGCCGCCTTGGCATTGGGTCACCATGTGCTGTAATTGCGCCCTAAGCTGCTGTAACTTATTGATTTTATGCTCGACATAGGCAAGGTGAGTTTGGGTAAGCTGCTTAACGTCCTCGGCATTACGGCTTTCATTGCCCTTAAGACCAAGCAAGGATTTGCAATCCTCTAGGCTAAAACCTAAGTCGCGACATTGATGCACAAACTTAAGTCCTTCAATATCTTGATGGCGATAAACTCGATAACCCGCCTCATTGCGCTCGCCGCACACTAAGCCAATATCATGATAATAACGGATACTCTTAACACTTAAGCCCGTTTGTTTCGCTACTTCACCTATCTTCATTTTGACCTCTATTTTTCCAACTGAATGGTATCACCCATTTCGCCCAGCAATTAATTGTCGATGTGATCACATTGAGCAAATTCATCCTTGACTCTCCAGTGATGGGAGACTTTATCTTAGACCTATAGTGTGAAACATCAAGTGAGGGATCTCCCATGTCTATGACCAGACTCTATGTCGCCAATATGAATTGCGCTGGCTGCGTCGCAAAAATTGAAAAGGCGTTTGCCGCCCAAGAGGGCGTCGAAGCGCGTGTGAATCTCGCCGATAAGCAAGTGACGGTAGAAGGCAAGATGAGCGCAGATACCGCCTTGACTGTGATGGCGAATGCGGGTTATCCGGCGCAGGTCGTTATTGATGCTAAAGTCGCCGCCGAAGAAAAACGCCTTGAAGATGCCGCCGAGTATCGACTGCGGATGCGCCAAGCTATAGCCGCGCTCGTTGTGGGTGTGCCTATGATGCTGTGGGGATTACTGGGCGGTGAAATGATGATCAACAGCCCAAATCTGCAGTTAGGTTGGGGCATCATGGGACTGGTCACTTTGGCTTTACTCATCACCACAGGTGGCCATTTTTATCAAGGAATGTGGCGGGCGCTCAAAGCCAAAACCACTAACATGGATACGCTGATTGTGCTGGGTACCAGTACCGCGTGGGCCTATTCCATGTTGGTAGTCATTATGCCGAGCGCATTCCCTATGGATACCCGCCATGTGTACTTTGAGGCGAGTGTGATGATTCTAGGTTTAATTAACTTAGGTCATGGACTCGAACTCAAAGCGCGGGGCAAAACCAGCGAAGCGGTGCAGCGACTGCTCGGGTTGCAATCCACTACTGCGATTCGTATTACGGATAAGGGTGATGAAAAGGTTGAGATAAGTCAGTTGAAACTGGGTGATAAGCTGCGTTTGCGCCCCGGTGACAGAGTTGCCCTTGATGGTGAGGTCGAAACAGGACAATCCCTACTTGATGAAGCCATGCTCACAGGTGAGCCTATTCCCGTGCTTAAAAATCGCGGCGACAGTGTGAGTGCGGGCACAGTCAACGGCAATGGCAGCCTAGTTTACCGAGTGACGGCGGGACAACAAGATACTAAGCTCGCCAAAATCATTGCATTGGTGCAACAGGCACAAACGTCAAAATTACCCATAGGTCGATTGGCCGATAAGATCTCCGCGGTATTTGTCCCTACTGTGGTGGCGATAGCACTACTGGCGGCGGCTATTTGGTATTTTGCAGGTCCAGCGCCCGCCTTAAGCCATGCGTTAGTGGTGCTGACGAGTGTGCTCATCATAGCTTGTCCCTGTGCGTTGGGGCTGGCTACGCCTATGTCTATCATGGTGGCTGTGGGCCGCGCCGCCCAAATGGGCGTGTTAGTCAAAAATGGCGAAGCGTTGCAAACCGCCAGTAAAGTTGATTGTGTGGTGCTGGATAAAACCGGCACTGTCACCTTAGGTAAGCCGCAAGTCACTGACTTTGTATTAGTACAAACACTGAGTGATGCCGACAAAGAAACCTTGCTGGGCGAAATTGCAAGCCTTGAGCAGCACTCTGAGCATCCGTTAGCGGGGGCGATTGTCAGTTATGCCAAGGAATCACTGACTCAATTGCCCGATACACAGGCGTTTACGAACCATCAAGGTAAGGGGATTGAGGGCAAGGTCGATGGCGTATCGCTGGCGATAGGTAATCTCGCCTTGATGACGGCATTGAATATTGTCAATTCCGATGGCAGTGCCTTAGATCCTAACGCGACATTAAGTTTTGCGAACCAAGGTAAAACCCCAATTTATATCGCTAAAGCGGGCAAGTTAGTGGCCACTATCGCACTTGCCGATCCGATTAAACCCGATGCCAAAGAAGCCATTGCGGCCATGCTGCAAAGGGGCATTCGCGTGGTGCTGTTAACGGGGGATAACCCACAAACGGCGCAGGCGGTGGCCGACCAAGTGGGTATCACCGAAGTGATTGCTGGTGTATTGCCCGAGCAAAAACAACAGTATGTGCTGGATTTACAAAAGCAAGGGCATGTGGTGGCTATGGTAGGGGATGGTATTAATGATGCGCCAGCTCTGATGAGTGCCGATGTGGGGATCGCGATGGGATCGGGCACTGAGGTGGCGATTGAAAGTGCGGATATCACCTTACTGTCGCAGCAATTGATAGTGATTGCTAACTTATTGGCATTGTCGCGGGCGACGATTACCAATATTAAGCAGAATCTGTTCGGCGCCTTTGTGTATAACAGTTTGGGTATTCCGGTTGCGGCGGGCGTGCTTTATCCACTTACTGGCATGTTATTAAGCCCTGTGATTGCGGGTGCGGCCATGGCTTTGTCTTCACTTACTGTCGTCACGAACGCCAACCGCTTAAGACGGCAGAAGTTATAAGTTGTCGATACCTAAGCTAACTTAAAATGTTGAAACGGGTATCTTGAGCTAACTCTGGGCTATGTCCACATTAACACTTACCACATAAGTCCTTAGCAGATAGTCCCTAAACAGATACTCCTTTAGCATCGCCAAGCTTTGCGACGCTAAGGGTCATCCGATTGTCATTCTGCTCGAATACATTGAAAGCTAAGCCAATAAGGTAAAATTAATTACGCTTCTCATACAGGCATAGTGCGGCGATCTCGGCATTCCCTCTGGCTTTCTAGCCGCCTTTTTAGTTGATAATTTAGCCCAAACTGCTATAGTGCCACGTTTATTTTTACCCCTTCGGCATAGCGTTATTTGGTTTATGCTTATTTAAAGCGGCGCCAACGGGCTCGGCCAACATTACTCGATTTGGAAGTTCATTTTGATCACAACAGCAAATATCACCATGCAGTTCGGCGCTAAGCCACTGTTTGAAAACATCTCAGTTAAATTTGGCGGTGGTAACCGTTACGGTCTTATCGGCGCGAATGGCTGTGGTAAATCGACCTTCATGAAGATCCTGTGTGGTGATCTAGACCCTAGCAGCGGTAACGTCTCGTTAGATGTGAATGAGCGTCTGGGTAAATTAAGCCAGAACCAGTTCGGTTATGAAGAATTCAACCTGATCGATACCGTGATCATGGGCCACCGCGAACTGTGGAAGGTAAAGCAAGAACGTGACCGTATTTATTCTTTACCCGAAATGAGTGAAGAAGATGGCATTACCGTCGCCAACCTAGAGATGGATTTTGCTGAGATGGACGGTTATACCGCCGAATCCCGTGCAGGCGAATTACTGTTAGGTGTAGGTATCGGTATTGAAAGCCATTTTGGTTTGATGTCTGAAATCGCTCCGGGTTTAAAACTGCGTGTATTGTTAGCACAAGCCCTGTTCTCTGATCCAGACGTGCTGCTGCTTGACGAACCTACCAACAACTTGGACATCGACACTATCCGTTGGTTACAAGACATGTTGAACCAACGTAGCAGTACTATGGTTATCATTTCGCACGATAGATATTTTTTAAACTCAGTCTGTACTCATATGGCTGACTTAGACTACGGCGAACTGCGCGTTTACCCAGGTAACTACGACGAATACATGCAAGCAGCGACTCAAGCTCGCGAGCGTTTATTGTCTGATAATGCGAAGAAAAAAGCCCAGATCTCTGAACTGCAAACCTTCGTAGCACGCTTCTCGGCTAACGCTTCTAAGGCGAAACAAGCCACCTCTCGTGCTCGTCAAATCGACAAGATTAAGTTAGATGAAGTAAAAGCCTCTAGCCGTGTGAACCCCTTCATTCGTTTCGAGCAAGAGAAGAAATTATTCCGTAATGCCTTAGTGATTGAAAACCTAACGAAAGGCTACGACACTCCGTTATTCAAAGACTTAAACTTAATTGTTGAAGTGGGCGAGCGCATTGCGGTATTGGGTGAAAACGGCGTCGGTAAAACAACCCTGTTACGTACCCTGATCCATGACATCCCGCAGGATGCAGGTACTATCCAATGGTCTGAAAACGCTAACATTGGTTATTATGCACAGGATCATGAGTCTGATTTCGCTAACGAAATGACCTTGTTCGAGTGGATGAGCCAATGGCGCAAGCCAGAAGATGACGACCAATCGGTACGTGGCATCTTAGGCCGTATGTTATTTGGATCTGACGACATTAAAAAGTCAGTCAAAGTGCTGTCTGGTGGTGAGAAAGGTCGTATGTTATTCGGCAAGCTCATCATGCAAAAAGCCAACATTTTAGTGCTCGACGAACCGACCAACCACATGGATATGGAATCGATTGAATCACTGAACAACGCGCTGGAAATGTACGAAGGGACCTTGATTTTCGTGAGTCATGACCGTGCATTCGTATCGTCTCTGGCAAACCGTATCCTCGAAGTGACTCACACAGGTGTGAATGACTTCAGAGGCACTTACGATGAGTTCCTTGCCAGCAAAGGCATTGAAGTCTAAGGTTATTCGCTCATTTAGCTGCATGTGTAAATACATGCATTTAAATACATGCATTTAAATACAGTGCAGCTAAATGCAACATCAATAAAAACGCCGCAATTCATTGCGGCGTTTTTGTATCCATTGGCTGTCTTTTTATCTAGCGATTAGCTTTTCGCCCACTCGATTTTAGTGCATTGGTGGCACTCGTTAGGGCGCTGACTCTTGCTGCACATAAATCAAATTGTCGGTATTAAAGCCGCGGGCTTTAGACATTTCAACAAACTTTTGCAGCACCTCGGGTGGCACAGTCGGGGTTTTAGCCAATAGCCACAAATAACCTGTGTCGGGTCCCGATATAAAAGCGTATTGATAGTTTTCATGATCTAATTCGAAGACCACATACGATCCATAAAATGGCCCAAAGAAGGAGACTTTCAAATAGCCTTCTGAATCCCCATTCACAAAATAGGCCTTTCCTTCGGCTTCTTTCCATTCGTCTTTAGCCGCGGAAAATCCACGGTTAATGACTCTAACACCGCCATCCTCTTTCAGGCTGTATTCTGCGCTAACTTGGCTTAAGCCTCTTTCGAATGAATGATCTAATCGTGCAATTTCGTACCATTTACCTAAGTATTTATTTAGCTCAAAATCATTCACGGGTTGAACCAGTTTAGGCATGCCTAAGCAACCGCTGAGCAAAAATATACTAATGACTAACAGTAGCTTTCTCAATTTGACCTCCTGATCTTAAGTCTTAGTCGCACGTCTTAAGTGCAATGTTCAATCAATCCTCTGTTGAGCTTACACTATTTTCTTCACATTATTTCAGCTACTTGGCAAAGTGTTGTTGGTTAGCCGCTCGTAATCAATACGTTGCGCTGACTGATAAAGCCTTGGCTAATGCCGGCCAGAAGAATTAAGCCGACACCGATTAATTGCATGGGACTCAAGGTTTCACCAAATATCCACCATGCTAACGTCACTACGATAACCGGTTCCACATAGGCGAGGGTGCCAAAAGTGACAGCAGGCAATTGGCGTAGGGCTTTTACCGCCAGCAAAATGGCTAAAAATCCGGGGAAGAATCCAATCGCAATTAACCAGCCCATTTGCGGCAAACTTGGCGTCAGCGGTGCATTTATCACTAAGGGCAGTAGGCACAAAGCGCCGACACTAAGCTGTACTAAAGTGCTTTGATAGGGCGAACTCAGACTAGGTTTTCGGTTGATTAACATAAAACCGCAGTAGGTTAATAAAGCGAGTAGGGCATAAAAATAGCCTAATAATTCAGTGTGATTGCTCGCTTGCTGCGGCCCTGTGGGGATCATTAACATAAAACCCATTAGTGCGACGACCACGCTTGCCATGCTTAAGCGGGTGAGTTTTTCGGCAAAGAAATAATGGGCGAAAATAGTCGACACCACAGGGGCTAAGTAAATAATCATGATCACTTTGGCCATTTGGGTGTACTGAATGGCTTCAATGTAAAACGCCATAAAGCCCGCGAGCATAGCGCCATTTATATACCCAAGCTACCTCAAGATACGAGTTTCAGAGCGCCTAGGGTGCTTCAATTCAAGGCGCATCAATGACAAAATGTCGGCTACCTTTTGAATTGATGCAACACGGAAGTGGAGTGCCCTAAGCGCTCCGTCCCGGCGGTTTTTAACGCACTTTTTGCTGTGTTGGTTATTTTTAACTTAGTCCACTAGGTCCGCAAATAACCGCCTTGCCTAAAGTGCGTTAAATTTCCGCTGAATCCTGCATTTTGAGGTTGTTTGGGTATAAGTTGCGTTTACTCGGTCTATGGCGAATCTGATGGCCTTTACCTGTAAGCAGCATATAAGCCAATAGAAATAGAGCACCTAGCAGTAAGCGGTAGAAGGTAATATGCTCGGCGGGCAGGGCGGCAAAGCGCGCTAATACACCGATAGTGCCCATAAGAATGGCCGCCAATAGGGCAAAAATGATAGCTAAAGCTGAGCTTGGCATAGGCAACCTGTAACTGAAGAATTTAAGGGCGACACCGTCCTGTGGACGGCGTCGATTTTGCCTTAAAAACTCACCTTAGGCTATGTCGATGTATTAACTTAAATAATGCTTTTACGTGAACGGAAATGGTTAAAGCTATCTTGGCTGTAGGCCGCCTTAATCCGTTTTAACGCGGCGTAATTGTGGTCAAAGTACACATCTGTAGGAATGGCCTTATCTTTGAAACTGATAAAAGCGCCCGAGGTGTTGGGGATGTCATAGTTTCGGCTGGCATCAATCCAATCGAGTGCACGATTAATGCGGGTAAACACTTGGCTATCCTGCAATTGTTGCTTCTCTTGCAGGGCGTTATTCCACCAAGTTTGATATTGAATCGTGTATTGTCTGTCCTTGTAGGGGAAGGCGCTGCGGCTCTTTTGCTCTTCGCCCATAGTGCGATAATAATCACCAGTTATAGCGCCAAGGGTAACATAGGTAAATAGCCCCAATTGACGATTGCCTTCAAGCACATAGCGAGAGGTTAAGCTTTCAAGCAGTGGCTTATAACCGTCCCTCAGGCCCGTTTGATTCACTAAGCGCGAGGTGACTTTATGGGGCGCGGGTTCATCTACATCCGCTGGATTAGGTGAGCGGCTTATGCCTTGTAAGTCAGCTTGCAGATGATGAAAAGATTCCCTTTCCCAACTGGGCATTAGGTTTTCACCGTAGGCTTTGGTGAGTCCGCCCATACCCTCGATGCGAATATCATTGGGGACTAGGCCAAATTCATTAAATTGTGTCTGGATAAAGTGGTTTAGGCTGGCGGAATTGCCCTCCCAAAAACCATACATCAAGCAGTTATGCGTAATCGACTCAGTGTCTATGTCGGGTGTTTTGTGTTGTTCTACGGGTAAATGTTTGGCATTAATCTTGAGATTAGTGCCAATCAAACAGCCAGTGCTGTCGGCATTTATGATGGCTTCCCAGCGCTGTAAAATGTCTTTGGTTGGGGTGTGCTCAATGAGTTCATGGGTTTGTTTATCGTAGCAATTCCATTCTAATTCAAACTTGATAAGGCAAGGCGGTAGTGGAAAGGTTTGAACAAAAAAGCGGGTCACTATGCCGTAACTTAACCCACCGCCACCCTTGAGCGCCCAGAGTAACTCAGGTTTATTGGCAACAGAGACGACTTGGGTTTCACCAATGCCGAGGACGATTTCTGCCTGTAATAGGGATTCGCAGCACATGCCGTATTTGCGGGTCCAAGGTCCTGAGCCGCCTCCCATAATAAATCCCGCTAAGGCAACGCTGCCGCTCGTACTATGGGGGATCATCACGCCTTGTTTGGCAAGGGCTGTGGTGAGATTGATAAAACGATTACCTGGGCCAATGGCCGCAATACCTGTGATGGGATCTAAAGTGAGGCTATCCATCTTCAGCAGATCTAACACTACGGTATTCGTTTCAGTGCTTTCACCTTCGTGATCATTCCCACCCGAGCGCACGCTGATCGGCAAGTTATAATCGATGGCCGCTTTATAGGCGATTTTGACTTCTTCAGTTGACGTGCATTTGATGATCGCCAGTGGTTTTTTTTGTAATCTGCGGTTGAACAGTTGGCAAGCCTGTTGGTAGGCAATCATTTGTTTACCCGTGCTGACCGAGAGTTGCTGCTCACTATAATAATGGCCACCGGTAATAATATTATCGGCCGGAATGTGTGCGCGAACTTCATTGATGAAATTAATAAAGTTTTTGGCTTGAGTGATCACTAAGTTTTCACTAATACGCACTTCAGCACTTAATTCTTCTTCGGTCGATTGAATAATCAGACAATCCCGTTCGAGTTCATTTGCAACGGTGACTTTAATATTAGAGCGATAGGCTGTCAGCGATTTAAACACTTCAACATTGAGTGTAATATCCGCTTGATTACTCGCCGTGTAATTAACTAAATAACTAAAATTAGGCCAAGTGTTATAGTTACATTCAATAATATAGGCTCGGCGTTCGTGGGGTGGAATAATCTTAGGCAGTTGTTGATTATAAGTGTTGCTATCCGTAGTGGTTTTTATGAATTGATATTCAGTGTCATTAAATATGACCAGCAGCACTTTTTGTCTTTTAAGTGGGATAAAGTTTTCACCACGAATATTATGTGCATCTTGATGCTGGTAAATGTAAAGGTTATTTTCGCTAATCGATCTTTGTTGCGCTGGATTACGGTAATAGTCAACGATTTCAGTTCGGGTTAATAATCGATTAAGCAAGGTGATGCCAAATATTTCACCATCGAAATGTGTATCGCGATGATTCGGTAAAGACACGTTTTCAATTAAAAATTCATTGTCGGCAACCAGTGACAGGTTATTGAGTTGTGTATGGGTAATTTCACCATCCACATAACAACTGATTTCATGGTATTCATGGCAGATAGACAATAAGTGCCACTGACCGTCGTTAAGTCCACCTAAGGTTGATATTGCTTCAACCCGCAGTAAGGTGGTATTAATCACGCATTCAATATGCCCAAGTGAATTAATATCCACCGCGAAATAGGTATCTTCTCGATCGGTTTTATAATGGAACACACGCCCACCTGCGCTGGTTTTCAACCAACACTGGTAAGTGAATATGGCAAGGGGTGACGTGCTCACGGGTAAGCTTTTTTCAATCACTGCCCGTATATTTCTTGATGCCTCAAGCTTGTCCATATTCATGAGTCCTTTCGTGTGCTTTGCGTGTTTTCCTCAATGCGCTAAAGCGCCTACTGAGGTCATTCATCCCGTTGTTGATCCATCGCGGATAACTAAGCCGCGGGCAAATAAGTCGCCAATTAATAGGTATTAAAGCGATGTATTGATCCTGTCACGGCCATCAGCTTTGGCGCGATACAATGCGGTATCGGCGGCGCATAGCATGGCGAGTGAGGTACGGAACTGGCCATTAATTTCGCTCGCAATCCCTTGGCTCGCGCTCACAGAGACATAATCGCGCAGCCCTTGCTCGGTAAAGCGCAGGTCATTAATCCCTTGCTGCACTTTTTGGGCAATCGTTAGTGCCATTTTGGCATTGTGGCTTGGTAGAATTAGTGCGAATTCTTCGCCGCCGTAACGCGCTGCCAGGCCAACTTCTATCGGCACTATGTCAGCAATCACTTTGGCAATCTTTCGTAGACATTCGTCCCCTTGGATATGGCCGAATTGGTCGTTGAACACTTTGAAGTAATCCACATCGATAATCACCACGCTGATCGGGCGCAACTTACCTGTGCATTCTTCCCAATAGTGATGCAGCATTTCATCAAAATATCGGCGGTTCGCCAGCCCAGTCAGTGAATCTGTGGCGGCCAATTTACGTAGCTTTTGATTTTCCGCTTTGTGCTGCGTCAAATCGTGCATCATCATCACAAACAGAGGTTCATGGCTGGGGATGTAGGAAATGGAAAGCTCAACATCTTTTGCTTTGCCTGAGGCTGTAATGAGGGTGATTTCTTCGGCGGAGTGCTGCACTGGGATACCGCAATTTTTGCCTAATTTAATATCATTGCTCAGCAGATTGTCGTAGCGAGCTTGGTGGTGTTCAGTCAAAAAGTTGCGCCAATCTTGTCCCTTCAAACTGGCCTGCGGGCACGTCAGTAAGTCAGCACCTTTGCTATTGCTAAAGTAAATGTAACCTTGGGCATTGACGATAATCACCGGCTCAGTCAGATGCTGAATAAATTGTTGAATCGTTTCAATCGAGGCATGTTCGAAGAAGGTTAACGGCAACGAAGGTTCGACCAAGCCTTGCTGCGCAGTGCACTGTGAACCATTGCCTTCACCCACAAGTGATAATGGATGTTGTGAACGTGTCAGTTTAGGTGAGCTTGTCATTGTTATCATTCTCCGTGAACCTAATGTCATCTGCGCTAAGCGCTTTTCTGATGATGACTTTATTCTTCGCAAAGAAAAGATACCTTCTGCTTACCTTCCGATTTAATCTATTGTTTATAAAGGTTTTAAATTTACTCTTCTCACGGTAAATTCTCAGGTTTAGCTGAAACGTGCGAGGTTTTTGGGCATGGCTAAGTTGAAAGAGCGGTACCCATGAGTGGATTTTTGGCTATTAAGCGGCAAGCGCAAAGGATTTTAGTGTCGAAATTTAACTGCAGATAAAGAGTGAGGAACGGTTCGTTTACCCTAAAGGTTGATTTGGATGTAGAGCTTCGCTACTCGATTTTCCTCTACACCATTTACCACCTTGCTGAAGTTTGAAAGCGCACATCGCATCCCAACGACCACTGATGCCACTGTACTGGCGGCGAAAATCTTTAGCAGAGCTGAGCCAAGCATCTGATGCAATCCCTAACTCATTGAGCAGTTTTGGTCGCTGATTATCGATAAAGCCTTTTTTATCATGGCGAATGGCGCGGCCAGTCCAATCGATAAGTTCCAGATAATCCGCAAAATGAAAAGGGATGCCCGTTTGTTGACTAGAGTGTGTCGCCGCATCGAACTTGGCGAGAGATTTGTTTATCGTTTGAGGCTTATTTTTTGCGGATTGGACTGATGCTTGCGGTGAGATGATGGTGTTATTTACCTGCTTGAGTGCACTAATTCTTTCTTGGATCGAGGTGAAATCAGAAGATTGCAAAGAATCGGCAATGCCAGCTCGAATAGGATTCAAATCAACGTACATCATACACGCCAGTAATGCTTGCTCATCTAACAGTGCTTGGGATTTAAAACGGCCTTCCCAGAAGGCACCTTTGCACTCATCTTCTCGATTTGCGTTACGGGCAATCTCTTCATTTAGGCATCGCATAAACCAAGAGATACTGCTTAATCGCTCTTGCCACTCGGCAATTAAGGCATCGAGTAACATGCGTTCACCGTCGATTAATGCATCACCATTCATATATTTAGTGGCAATAGCATGGCCTTTGGTGATTTGACACCAGCGACTGATAATGTCTCTTTGCGTTAACGATTTAGCCTTCTCCACGTCAATCTTAAGCACTAAATGATAGTGATTGCTCATCACCGCATAGGCGCAGATATCGATACAAAAGATGGTGGATAATGCTTTGATTTTATCGACAATCCAGCCACGTCTATGCTCATAACTGCGGCCTGTGAGTTTATCCTCACCGCACAGAAAAGCCCTTCTGACACAGCGATTTATCACATGATAGAAGGGCGTTGTATTAGCATCGATAAGCATTCTTCTGGCCGAGGTCATCATCCGCTCCAAACAGACGCAATCAAGATAATGTAAAGGCTAGTATAAGAGGGGATAAAGCACAAAAAGACATGGCTGTCCCCGTTTTTAGTTTTTACTAGCAACCAAAGATAGTGCTGTTATGGGAAAACGGAGTATAAGCGGATGTCTTGTGAGAAATGCTCTGCCGTAGCAGCAGAGCATTTTGAGCTCATTTCAGGAGGCGTTTATCTAGAAAATATATGGCTGTCCTGAAAGAATTCTTAGGGTGTGAAAGTAGATTGTAAAAGTTTTTTGATAAGCAGAAAAAGGGGACACATTAGCAAAAGCTACCGTCCCCGATTTATTGCGGTTTTGATTAATTTGGGTCGTTGATGATTTCTGGATCAGGACTCAGTAGCATTAGAGTATTGGTACTATTTGTTAATATAAACTGGAATTTTGTTGTGCCTGGTGTGTGGTCCAGATCAACCATTTGCAGCAGTTTACCATCACTGCTTAAGGTTACAGCATCAATAATCTGATCGAATGGGGTTAAAAATCCTGCGCCTACGAACTTTAGATCTTTTCCTGTTTGGTCATCAAGTAGATAAGTGATAGTACTAGCGGCTGTGACTGTAACATCGCCTTGGCATTCAGCGCCTTCGGCATCAGTATAGCTAAAAACAGGTTCACCATTTTCTAGTGTGACGGTAACTTTAATATAGTGCGCTTGACCATAAGTATTTTGCATATAATATTTCCTTGTTGGTTGTTAAAATTTAATATCTTTAATTGACGCTGCTTTAAGTTGCTTAAGTAATGTAGGGGAAGTCTCTAACTCTCCTAAACAATCTAAGGCTTTTGCATAAGGGTATAAGTATTGAGGGTCTTTATCTTTTTTTTGAATGGACTCTAGTCTTCTCTTTGCGCTTAGACAATATTTTTTCATTGAGTTAAGGTCGTTTATATTTTTTGATTGTTTAGCTATTAATAGTTCAGTTTCAGCTAGGCTAGCATAGTGTTTATAATCATTTGGAGCATCTTTAATTAAGTCTTTGAGTGACAAAAATGCTTTATCTAAATATACTAGTGCCTTTTTAGGTTGTTCAAGTATTTGGTAGTAATAAGCTGAGTTTTTAAGGTGGGTGGCCTTAAGTTGTTGGTAACGTTTACTCTTTATAAAGCTTTCACTTTCGCTAGCTAGTTCTACATCTAATGTTTCAGGTGTGTATAGAACTCGTTTATCTTGAATATTTGCATTAAGTAACATTAGTTGGAGTTTTAGATAGTATAGTTTTACTTTCCATGAAGTATTTTGGTTATCTAAATTTAAAGCTTGTTGTATAACTCGTTCGCCTTGTAATGCATTATCGAAAGCTAGGCTTAGTTGTCCTTGATATTCATATAAAAATGAAAGTCTCTGATATCCAATAGATAGCCTGTCAAGTAAATATCCGTCTGCATCTTTTAACTTACGTTGGGCTTCTAATTCCGATTGCAGTTGTAAGTTAATTGTAATTGCAGAGTTTAAATCCCCAAGAGACACTGCCGCACTCGCTAACCAAGATCGTGCATTCGCAATATCCGCAATCAGCTGGCTATCTTGAGGCGCTTTAGCCAACGCCAGCAATTTAAGCCTTAATGACTCTTCAAAATCTTGCTGCGCTTTGGCAAATTCCTGCTGTTTCATCGAAACTGAGCCCAAAGTGTTATGGGCATAGGACAGCTCCATCAGCGCATCTTTATCCTCTGGCGCAAGGGCGTACATGGTTTGGCTGTATTTTAAGTATTGCTCGTAAAAAGGGCGCGATGCCGCCCAATCACTCACATCATACTTAAGCTGGCCTAACCAAAACGCATTGGCACCTAGAGTTTTCAGTAGGGCTAAGTTTTCCGGCTGCAATTCGAGCAGTGGCAGCATTTTTTCTTGCGCTGCGAGTAATGCGCTGCGAGCTTCATCGATTTTATTGCGCGAATAGGCGACTTCGCCCATGGCCTCTAAGGTTTGGCCGTGTTGGAAGCGGGCATCGAAGCTTAAGTGCGCGTCATCCTCTTTATTGGAAAAATCACTGAAATATTCCAGTGCCTTATTGCTGATCCCGTCGAGTAAGTCCATACGGCCGATGCCGCGCATCTTGTCGGCGAAGTCACCCACCATAAAGCCGAGCAAATCTTCGGCGGCGAGGCGTTTTTGCAGGGCAAGTTTTTCGGCCTCTATGCTGCGCACGCTCATAATAATGGAGGTGAGGGTGAGGACGCATAATAGGGTAACGGTTAAACGCCTCGTCCAGCGCAGCATATTGGCGCGTTTGCTGGAGGCTGTGATAAAGGCGGTTTCGGGATCGTCTAAATCGAATAACGGATTTTGGCTGAGGCTTTGGGCTTCTTTTAAAGGTTTACCTTCAGCGAGTAGATAAGCGCTGTGTTTGGCTTCGCTGAGCCAACGCTTAGATAAATGCTGTAGGCGACTCTTAATGCTTAAGCTGTCGTTATGCTCGCTAATCCAAGCGGTTGCCCGCGGCCAACGGCGCAACAGGGCTTCGTGGGCGATGCTAAAACAGGGTTCACCATTTTGCAGATGCGACACGAATAAGCGGCTATCGACCATGGCTTGCACTAGGGCGGTTTCGGCCGTGCTTTGCAGCTGCGACCAGCGAGCGGTGCGGCTGGTGATGGACTTTTCATCTTCACGTAGGGTCACTAGCAGAGATAAAATTCGTGGTAGGCTGGCTTTTTCGGCATCGCTTAAATGGGAAATCGCCTGCTCGGCATTTTTGCCAATCGCCCCTTCAATACCGCCAAGTGCATGATAAACAGAGACTAATAACTTATCGTCGGCGCTGCGTTGCAAATACAAGGCTTGCAGAGTGTATTGCAACATGGGCAACGCATCTGGGTTACTGGCCGCATCGCTGCAGAGCATTTCGTCGAGCGGCATCGCGGTGTCGCTGTCAACTTCCCAGCTTAAGTTGGCAGCCACTGCGGGCAGGCGGATCATTTGTAATAGCTCAGTGCGTGTTGGCGGCGCTAAGTCAAAGTGGGCGCCGCGGGCTTTACCCGCCATTAAGCTTGGGTAATTGACCAATAAAGGATAAAAATCGTTGCGACAGGCACTGATGATAATCACGGCTTTTGAGGTGGCGAGTTGTTCCAATAATTCTATGAACTGAGTTCGTTCGGTATCGCTAAATAGCGGTGATGAGAGCAACACTTCTAATCGGTCGATAAACAAGGCAAAAAACGGATTAGAAAAGGGTTTAGCCTTGAGCGCTTGGGTGCACTGGTCGATTACGCTTTGGATATCTTCGATGAGTTGAATCGCCAGAGTCTCAGCGCTCATGCCTTCGAATACTGGGGTGTCGTTGATTTCCCAGTCGAGCATAGCACTGGCAAGATCGGTGAGTAGTTGCCCTTTACTCACATCGGCAAAATCTAAGCTGCTGAATGACGCGACACCAATGCCGTTATAGCCGTCGCCCTTCATTAAATTGGGCACAACACCCGCATTTATCAGGGAGGATTTACCGCTGCCACTTGGACCTAAGATCAGGCAGAAGGCACGGCCAAACAGGATTTGTTGACTTATCCGGTTAAGCAAAGTGCTGATTTGTTCACTGCGGCCAAAAAACACCTCGGCATAATTAGCGCTATAGGCTTGGAGCCCCGGAAAGGGCGAGCCGCCTTGCCAACTCTGTGGGCTGGCGGTGGCTTCGTGGCCGATAGGAAAACGCACTTCGGCTAAGGTGCGATAGCCGCGTTTGCGTATGGTTTCTATATAGGTGGGTTCTGTGGCGCTATCGCCTAATGCTCGACGTAACTGATTGATAATCTTGTGTAGTGGATTGTCGCCGGTATCTACACCTGGCCAGCAGTGGCTGACTATTTCATCACTGCTGACGACTTCGCCCGCCCGTTGACAGAGAAATAGCAGCACATCCATCGCCTTGGGTTCAAGTTGTTTGACTTGTTTGCCAAGGAGCAGACTATTGGCGCTGGGATTGATTTGCCATTCACCAAAGAAAAATGTGCTGTCACTCATAACGATGTCCATTTATTGAGTATTGACCATGGCACGGTAAAAACTTGCGCCGTGAGTCACTCTTATTGTTATACGTATTGTTATAAAGATCTGTGCTTGTCATTCAAAGGTCTGATGTCAAGACCTTGACATTATGCCGTTGATGATTGTTATTTAAAAGGAATAACCCTTGATAATCAATGTAAATTTTATCAGGGTGAGGTGTGGTAAATAGTCTTTAGCTTGTCATTTTTCTGTCAACAGTTTGTGCATTGCGCTAGATGTTAAATAAGGTGATGGCTTTTAGGTGTAGATTGCAAAAGATCAACAATAAAAAAGTGCCCGTGATTAGGCACTTTGTATTAGAGAGGAACTTAAGGATAACAAGCCTGACTTATCAGTACCTTAAGTTAAGTATCTTAACGTTAGCCCCTTAACATTCGTCCCTTTGGATTAGCGCGATAAGGTTAGTGCCTTGGCTTGATAGCTTAATCTGGCCATTTGACCTTGATCTTGCAGTTCTAATTCATTGAGTTCGAAGGGCGGCTGTAAACCCGAGGCTTGGATGAGCTTAGGATCTAACATCAGCTTTAACTTCGGCGACTCTGGGGTTAGCCAATTGGCCGCTTGGGTGCGTAGAATCGCCACCTTTTGACCTTCGGCATTGGTGCCCGTTAACGTGCCACTTAAGCCAAAACGTCCCGCCTCGGCGACCGATAACTCAAAGTTGATTTGGTTAGGTAGGCCTTTATCCCAAACCGTGAGCACTTCGGGCTTGATGCTCGCCGAATTGACATAGGACTTAAAGACAGATTTGACCGTGCGCTGCACCGGTCTGCCATCGACTTGGGTTTGCACTGTGATTTCAATTTCACTGAAACCCGCATTGCTGCTCGAAAGTGCAACGCCCGCGGGGATCACCGCTTGCCATGTCTCCCCTTGTTTTACCATCGCCAGCGGTTGCATATTGCCATCGGCTTGCTTGAGTTTTGCCTGTGGCACAAAGGCGTTATCACTTTGGCTGAGTGCGAGTTCAAGCCCAAGGGTTTGCGCATCCGCCGCGATGGTGGTGGGGGCTTTGACGCTTAGTTGATAGGGCGAGCCTTTTTCCTTCACATTGACTAAGTAGCTGGCGCTCGGTGTTAACGGCTGGCTGACCTGTAGGCGATATTCGCCCGGTGTGGCCTTCGCCGACATTTGTAATGCACTGGAATCATCGGTTAACCCTGCGCTAGCCAAAGCATCGGCGTTGACCATCGATTTGACCAGTGACTCATTGGTGTTTATCCCACTGCTGTTGGCTGCTTTGCCTTGGGGTGACTGATTAGGGGGAACGCGCTGAATTTGCACGCGCTCAGGGGCAATGACCTCGGCGTGCATTAAGGCGCCAGAGCGGGTATCGCCCCGAGGTGCAATGCGCACTAAGCTAGACGCTTGGCTCATGGTGAGGCCCACGCCCGCATTAAGCTGTGCGCCTGTTACATTGACCCAATACTCGTCACTTTGGCTGGCTTGCTCCAGCTTAAGTATACTCGCTTGATACTCACCGTACAGCGGGGTGATAAAGCTAATGTAATCCGTACTGGTGTTGATGGGCGTGAGTGTTGGGCTGGCAATATTGCTATCGACTAAATCGGTATCGCTCGGCGCGGCTAGGGTTAACCCTTTGGCGTACATTGGGCTGGCATTGGTTTTGGGATCTATGGGTGTGGCTTCATCTTGGCAGGCTGCAAGCAGTCCGCTTAGCGCCAAGACACTGGCAAGTTTGCTGAGTGTGTGCATCTTAGTGCTCCTTAAATGTGGTTGCGGATCAGCGTGTCTAAATTGAAACACGCCCGGCGGCTCTGCTGATGGCTTAAGGGCTCTTGGCCACGGGTCTTTTGTTTATCGGTAAACCAGACTGTGCCAGCCGCTTTTTGCGAGCTGCAATTTAAGAAGCCGTCGGAGCAGCTATCGAGCCAGTTTTGGGTGGTTTCGAGCGCGACTTGGTATTGATAACCCGCGCAGTAACTGTCGCTGTCCCAAATAGCGGAATCAACATCTGAGCCCACCACGACTTCGAAGGGTTTACCCAGCGATGGGCGACCCGCTGTGCCATTAAGCCAAGCGTTGTTGTAGTTTGCCATCCAACCGACTTGCTGTTGTTTCACCGCATTGCTGCCATAGCCTAAGAGCCAGCCTAAGCTGGTTTCGAACACATTACCTTGGTTCACCGCATCGGCCAGCGGCGTACCAGCACTGGAAGGTGCGATGGCGATAACCTTTGAGGTGGCGTTGATCACTGCAGGATAACGGCTGTCCCACGTTGGGTTAGATAAAATCCACCGCACTACGTTGCCACCATTGGAGTGGGTCAGCAGAATTAAGTCGTCGATATTTTTGGCTTGGATAAAGCTATTGAGCTGCGTGGCCAGACAACCTGCGGCGCTTTCTTCCCACATATATTGGTCAAAGTCGCAGTTGATCACTGTGTAATTGTTTGGCACTGGGATGCCTTGGCGCACTGAGTTAACAAATTCGGGCGTCCAGTAATCGGCTAAGGCATTGGTCTGGTGACCCGTACCATGGATAAAGGCGACTCCGGTTGCGGCTAACGTGACTGGGCTGACAGCGAACAGACCCAAGAGCATGAGGGCTTTTTTGATCTTCATGGCTATATCTCGTGTTGTTGGTCTTGTTGATTGTGGCCGCCAGTCCGTTGCGACAGTTCAGGGCAAGTCAGTTAATGCAGGATTTGCCGTAAATAAGCTTGAAATCGGCTGGCATGGCTCGGTTTATAGGCGCTTAAGCGCGGGTTACTCACTTTGGGTAAAACATGACTTAAGGCCTGAATACGACGGGATAGTGTGAATGCGCTAGTTTAGGTTGGCATCAAATGTGATTGCCGTAACTTAGCCATTATCAACAGGACTTAACTCAAGCTTATTAACCTAGACGCAACATTTTAAGCTGGCAAGTAAAACCAT
Source organism: Shewanella sp. ISTPL2 (assembly GCF_013283205.1). Lineage (NCBI taxonomy): Bacteria > Pseudomonadati > Pseudomonadota > Gammaproteobacteria > Alteromonadales > Shewanellaceae > Shewanella > Shewanella sp. ISTPL2. The sequence goes on from NZ_JAAPAV010000001.1 coordinate 2,946,532, forward strand.
CATTATAAAATGCAATCGCAGGGTCGCATTTTGAACGGTTCGTTTTAATGTCAAACTAAAGGTTGGTAACCTGATGATAAGCAATGCCTAATAAACTAAATTGTGCTTTATCGTGTTTGAAATATCGATTTGCTTACACAAAAGAATTTTCTGTGACACCCGCTTAGTGTTTAATTTAATCAGTTTATCATTCTGTATATAAAGGTTTTTTGTGATAAATAATTCAAACTCGCCCATTTACTCTGGGATATGGGTATCACTTTAGTGCATTTAAAGACTAAACCGATTAGGCTGAGCTGAGGTAAAGTGGGATAAACGGAATAAACCAACATTGCCGAGATGACATTCTTCTCATCTGAATCAGTCATCTGAGCCATGGATTGACTGAGAGTAGAAAAAGTAGCGCGATATGGGCAGGTTTAATCTAAATAGACAACAAACACGGGAGAATAAGTTTGGCGATAGAACATAATAAGATGGTGAGCTGCTTAAGTGGACTGCAATGTCGCACTAACTTCACCATAAAAAACATTACAGAATACATGCTCCCAGAAACCAAAGAGGCTTTCTATTTACACCTCGACGGTAAATCACCAAACTTGATTATTCGTCCCGCATTCGAAGTCTTTTCCGGCGAACTTGCCACTATTGCAGGCGTGCATGCCAAATACGACTATTTCCACAATGCCGAGATGACACGTTTCCCCAAACGTTTGCATAAGAGTTTGACCGAAACCCACTATGGCCTTGCCTTTAGTTTTGACACTGTTGAAGCCGTACAGCAATTCATTACCCGTTTGAGTGCGATAGTGAAAGGCGCATAAGCTTTTACTGTATAAATCTTTAATAGAAGGCCGCTTAATTTTTCGATTGAACGGTATCTAAATTTTAACCATGCAGTCCTAGGGTTAAATTCCTCAATATCAATGAAAATGAGGAATTTAACTGCTGCCTTTTTACGCGGCTTTTCAGTATATTCATCAATAGATGAATTTTGCTGGAGCTTGCCATGTCGCTTATTCCCGGTCGCCCAAAGGGGGTTGTGCCATTTACCGCCCAAACTGAATCACAGCCGCAGACTCCTGGTCGTCCGAAAGGGGATTCCGATGCCCGCCAACGCTTAATTATCGCAGCCCTAAATCTCTTCAGTCATCGCAGTTATCCCAGTGTTTCTACCCGTGAAATTGCCCGCGAAGCCGAGGTTGATGCCGCGCTTATTCGTTATTATTTTGGTTCAAAAGCGGGCTTGTTCGAACAAATGGTGCGGGAAACCCTTGAGCCCGTATTAGCGCGTTTTCGCGAAATATCCGCTGCGGATGCCCCTAATAACTTGGGTGAACTTATGCAGACATATTATCGCGTTATGGCACCTAACCTAGGATTGCCACGGTTGATTATACGGGTGTTACAGGAAGGCGATGGCACAGAACCCTATCGCATTATGTTGTCTGTTTTTGAGCAAATTTTATCCCTCTCGCGGCAATGGCTCGAATCCACATTAGTCAATGCAGGGCTATTGAAGGAGGGATTAGATCCCGATTTAGTACGCCTCAGTTTCGTGAGTCTGATGGTCTTTCCGCTTATTGCGCCCCCGGTGTTAATGCGTCAGTTCGGCTTTTTTAGTGCCGATGCTGATGGTTTACAGCGTCTAGCGCTGCACAATATGCAGGTTTTTACCCAAGGTGTACTGCGTGAACCGAGGAAGTCGTAATGAGTGTGAATTTTAAAATTCTGACGCACGTGAGTGTGGGTTGTGTGATCTTGCTATTAGTCGGCTGCACTGAAGCGCCGCCCAGAGTGCTTGGCACTGTCGAGCGGGACAGGCTGACACTTACCGCGCCCGTAGGTGAGTTGATTACTCAAGTGAATGTGGTTGAAGGTCAACAGGTTAAGGCGGGCGAGGTGTTAATTCAGCTTGATACAACCTCAGCCAATGCGCGCCTCGCCCTGCGCCAAGCCGAGCTTGAACAGGCTAAAGCTAAACTTTCTGAGGCGGTCACAGGTGCGCGTTTAGAGGATATAGAACGCGCCAAGGCCGTGCTCGACGGGGCAAATGCCAGCGTGAAAGAGGCTCAGCGAGCCTTTGAACGAACAAACCGTTTATTTGCCACTAAAGTACTTAGCCAAGCGGATTTAGATACCGCCCGTGCGGCGCGGGATACCAGTTTCGCTAAGCAAGCCGAGGCGCAGCAAAGTCTGCGATTGCTAGAAAATGGCACCCGTAGTGAGCAGCTAGAGCAGGCCAAAGCGGCGGTGGCTGCAGCTCGCGCCAGTGTAGCCATCGAACAAAAAGCCTTAGCAGACTTGAGCTTAGTGGCGGCGCGTGATGCCGTTGTCGATACGTTGCCTTGGCGAGTCGGCGATCGCATTGCCGCAGGCACTCAGTTGATTGGTTTACTGGCGAGCGAGGATCCCTATGTACGGGTTTACCTGCCCGCGACTTGGTTAGACAGAGTGAAGGTGGGCGATAGCGTCAATATTCTTGTGGATGGCCGCGAGATACCGATTGCTGGCACTGTGCGCAATATTCGCAGTCAACCTGCTTACACGCCATTTTATGCGCTGAATGAACGTGATCGGGCGCGGCTGATGTATTTGACCGATATTACTATTTCCGCCACAGATCAGGACCTACCTACTGGCATGGTATTAGAAGTTGAACTCGATGTGCTGCAACTCGATGTGCAGCCAAAAGTGCAACAAAAAGTGAAACAGCCATGAGCCACGCCGATTTTGCTATCGAGACCCAAGGTATGACCCGCGCCTTTGGCGGCGTCAATGCAGTGGAAAACCTCGACCTCGCCATTCCCAAGGGCACTATTTATGGGTTTCTCGGCCCCAATGGCTGCGGAAAATCGACTTCAATTCGCATGTTAACTGGGTTGCTGAGTCCAACATCGGGGAATATTCGTGTTTTGGGTGAAACCTTACCCGGTGCCGAGGAAAAACTGCGTCGCCGCATTGGCTACATGACGCAAAAATTCTCCCTGTACGACAATCTTTCGGTGCGGGAAAACTTAGAGTTTGTCGCGCAAATTTATGGCCTTAACCGCCGAGCATCAAAACTGCGAATAGCCGAGTTAGTCACGCTATACGATTTAGTCGGCCGTGAGAAACAAATGGCGGGCTCCATGAGTGGCGGCCAGAAACAGCGTTTAGCCTTAGCGGCGGCGACCTTACATCACCCTGAATTGCTGTTTCTCGATGAGCCGACATCGGCGGTCGATCCTGAAAATCGACGCGAGTTTTGGGAGCGCTTATTCGATCTCTGTGCCCAAGGCACCACGATACTGGTCTCGACTCACTATATGGATGAGGCCGAGCGTTGCCATGGTCTGGCGATTTTAGAGCGGGGGATAAAACGCGCCGACGGTTCACCCCAGCAACTGATGGCGGCGATGGGGGCTCGGGTGGTTGAGATATCAGGGGACGACTTACGTAATTTAAAACAATCACTGATCAGCGAGTCTGCGGTATTGTCGGCGGCGCAAATTGGCAGTCGTTTGCGGGTGTTAGTGCGCAGCGATATTGAAGATCCGCTTGCTTGGCTTAAACCAAGGGTTGCTAGTCGGACGATGGAAGAAGTGCGCGCTAGCCTAGAAGATGTGTTTGTCACTTGTACTGGCGAGCGCTTGGCTGGGGTTTCCAAGGGAGAGACTGACCATGTGGCGTAGGATTTTTGCGATTGTGGTCAAAGAGCTGCGGCAGTTGTCGCGGGATCGCATGACCTTTGGCATGATAGTCATGATCCCGTTAGTGCAACTGATGTTGTTTGGTTATGCGATCAATACCGATGCTCGCCATCTGCCTGCTGGGTTAGTTAATTTGAGTGATTCTGCCTACAGTCGCGCACTGGTTAAGGCGGTGGAAGCAACGCAGGTCGTAGATTTTAAGCAGCGATATTTAAGTGCCGCCGAGGCTGAGGCGGCGATTACTCGCGGCGAAGTTAAAGCTGTGCTGTATTTGCCCGCCGATCTCGATGAGCGCTTAGTGCGTCACCCAAGCTTTGTGGGTCAGCAATATTTAACCCAATCCTATATCGCACAACCCGCTGGCCAATGGCTGGTGGATGGTTCAGATACGGTTGTCGCTTCAACTATTCGTAACCTAAGGCAAATGCCACTGGATGAAGTCGCAGGAAGAACACTAAAAACGGCGATGCCGAGTTTTGAAGTGGTGCAATATTTCAACCCAGAACAACGTTCTGTGGTCAACATAGTACCCGGCCTGTTGGGGGTGATTTTGACTATGACCATGGTGATGTTTACTTCCGCCGCCATAGTGCGTGAGCGCGAGCAGGGCAATATGGAGTTTTTGATCACTACGCCAGTGCGGCCACTGGAGTTGATGCTGGGTAAAATCGTGCCCTATGTGATGGTTGGCTTTGTGCAAGTGACCATTATCCTGAGCGCAGGGCATCTGTTGTTCGATGTGCCCATTCGCGGCGGGCTTGATTCTATCGCCCTTGCCGCTATGTTGTTCATTTGCGCCAGTTTAACCTTAGGATTAGTGATTTCGACCATAGCGAAAACCCAGTTGCAATCGATGCAGATGACGGTATTTATTCTCTTGCCATCGATTCTCTTGTCGGGATTTATATTCCCCTACGAAGCCATGCCTATCGCGGCGCAGTGGATTGCCGAAGCCTTACCCGCAACCCATTTTATGCGTATGTCACGGGCCATAGTACTGCGCGATGCCCAAGTGATGGATCTGCAATTTGATGCCCTGTGGATGATAGGTTTTACCTGTGTCGGGCTATTTATCGCCAGCATGAGATTTTCGAAGCGCTTGGATTAACCCTGTACTGAGTTTCATCATCAAGGGCAAAGTGCCGAGTTTTGATATAGCGCAAATTATCAGTAAACAGTCGCGCTAAGCCATTGAAATCGATGTTGCTTAATTAGGATATCCCTTACACTGCCGCTAGGGCGATTGCCGCCATCATGCTTAGCGAAGGGAATTCATTATGCCTCCAATCATTTGTCATAGCGCGCTCGATGCGGTTGCTTTAATTCAAAGCGGCGAGACGCTGTGGACTCATTCCATGGGCGCCACTCCGCGCATTTTATTAGATGCGTTGGCGCAGCATGCTCTCACCAAAGAAAATCTCACCCTGTTACAGTTACATACTGAAGGCGCCGAATCCTTAAGCCATCCCAGTTTACAGGGGCATTTACGCCATCGATGTTTTTTCGGTGGGCTGCCAACGCGGGCATTACTGCAAAGTGGTGACGCGGATTATGTGCCGATTTTCCTGTCTGAAGTGCCTAAGTTATTTCGTTCCGGCGAGCAAAAAATAGATACCGCAATTATCCAAGTGTCGCCACCCGATAAGCATGGCATGTGTTCCTTAGGCATTTCGGTTGAAGCAACGCTTGCAGCTTGCCAAGTCGCGGGTAAGATCATCGCTCATATTAATCCACAAATGCCGCGCACCCATGGTGACAGCTTTATCCATATCGACCGTTTTGCCGCTGTGTATGAGCAGAGCGCGGCGTTGCCCATTCATTCTTTCGCGACGGGGGATGCGGTGAGTTTGGCGATCGGTAAAAATGTTGCCCAATTAGTGCGTAATGGCGATTGTTTGCAAATGGGTATAGGTGCGATCCCCGATGCCGTGCTGTCTTGTTTAACCGAACATAAAGACTTAGGCGTCCACACTGAGCTATTTTCTGACGGTATATTACAACTGGTTGAAAAGGGCGTGATTAACAACAGTAAGAAGCGTTTTTATCCGGGAAAACTCGTCACAGGTTTCGCCCTGGGTAGCCAGAAATTATACGACTATGTTGATGATAATCCTGCGGTCATCTTTATGGACATAGAGCAAGTTAACGACACGGCCATTATCCGTAAAAATCCCAATGTGATGGCGATTAACTCGGCGTTGCAGGTCGACCTTTCAGGCCAAGTGTGTGCCGATTCCATTGGCACTAAAATCTATTCTGGTGTCGGGGGCCAGATGGATTTCATCCGCGGAGCAGGGTTATCTGAAGGTGGTCGTTCTGTGATTGCGCTGCCCAGCACGGCCGCGGGGGGAACGCTTTCTCGCATTGCAAGCGTGTTATCACCTGGCGCAGGGGTTGTTACCACTCGGGCCCATGTGCATTATATTGTGACCGAATACGGCGCCGCTAATCTACGCGGCCGTTCACTGCGAGAACGGGCACAAGCGCTGATCGCCATCGCTCACCCAGATTTTAGGGAACAATTAAGTCGTGATGCCTTTGATGTGTGGGGATTAAGACTTCTTTGAGTGATTGCTTGAATCTGAATCGTTGCCTGTTGTAAATCGAGTGCAGTTGCTTCCGTGACACGCCGTGAAGCCATCCATGGCGGCTCTACGATGACATCCATGTCATCGAAGGTCACGTCAGCTACTACATTCGATTCTTATTATAAAATTTGATATTTATCATCATCTTTGAGTCGGTTTAAAGAATAGTTAAAATTTTAATTTGATAGAGGTGCTAACCATTTGAAAATTTTTGGGGCTTACTTTTATTAATATTGATAAGTTTAGCGGCATTTAAAATCAATCATATATTGTAAGGTTGATGTTCAGGCTGCAGGTTTGGAGGCTGAGCGTGTGCATTTTGTTGGTTTAGTTAAGGTAAACGTGCAGTACATCAATTAAAGGTTAGCTTCAAAAAGGAATCTGAATGACCAAGGATCAAGATTGTAATAGTAGGAATATACCTCTCCCTATTCAACGAGAGGTTAGGCAACGTTGTGGCTTCGGTTGTGTTATCTGCGGAATGCCACTCTATGAATATGAGCATATGGAGGAATGGGCTAGCGTTAAGCGCCATGTCGCTGAAGAAATAACGCTATTGTGCGATCAACACCATAGAGAAAAAACGGGTGGGTTCCTGCCCAAAGAAATGGTACGCAATGCTGATTCAGATCCATTTAATCTTCGTGAAGGCGTTTCTAAACCATACTGCCTTCATTTTTCGGGAAAAACTGCTGAAATTGAGATTGGCGGAAATAGCTTCACATGTGAGGATCAAGGATATGGAACCGCAATGGTACCTATTAGCGTAGATGGTACTCCCTTGATTGGGCTGGTTATGGCGGATGGACATTTACTCTTAAATCTTGTTATTTTTGATGAATTTAATGCACCAGTTCTTCATATTAAAAATAATCAGCTTTATTACTCTACTGCACCATGGGATATCCAGCTAGTTGGTACAAGGCTTTCAATTCGGGAGGCACATCGTAAGATACTTATAGAGATAGACTTCAAACCACCAAATAAAGTTGTTATAAAACGAGGCCGATTTTTAAGAAATGGGGTAGAGATTTTAGTAAGGCCGAGTAATATTTTGATTACAAATAATGCAACCTTGCTCAGTGGTTGTCATGCGCATAATTGTTACGGCGGCTTAATTGTCGGTCATCACGAACAAAGTTTAGGTGGCTTTATGGCATTAGGTTGTCTACCTCGGTATCTCGGTGATCGTTCCGAAGCTCTTAAGTTTGAACGTGAATCAATGGCTGAAATTGAAGTGAACAAGTCTAACAATAATAAGGGTGGTGTGAATGCGACCCGCTGTTGATGTGTCAGCCGTTATTGATAAGTTTATATAAGAAGATCAAATAGTTAAGGTAGTGACAGTGTATTTGGGTTAAATATTTGTTCTGGCTGGGTCGAAGATATGTGCAAAGGTTAACTGAATTAAGCACTGGCATGTAAGTGACCGTTGGCGGCATGGATGCCGTCGTCGAGCCCTCATGGACGAGTTCACGGCGTGTCACTGGAATGATAGTGCTTAATGTCTAACTTGGAATAACGTCAACAGCCCAATAAATCCTGTCTTGCTTTGTATAACTGCTCTCTGTTGTTTAAAGAAACGAAGCTATTTCCCCATGCACTCTGCTAACAGTTTGACGAAAAAGTCGCTGCCTTTGCGTTCGCAAAAAGCGATATTGCGCTCTGGGATGGTTTCGGGATCTGTGTAACTGGCGAGAGCGAGCTCCATGCTGGCTTCGCGGATGATGTGCAGGGTTGGGTAGGGCGCGCGGTTGGTGAAGTTGGCTGCCCCGTCCTGTGGTTCGCCATCGAAACAATAGTCTGGGTGGAAGGTGGCGAGTTGGTAAGTGCCTTCGTACTCGTGTTCGATAAGCGTATCGGTTGCCATGTCGATGAGGTCGAGATAAGCATAAAACCCCTCAAAACCACGGGGTAGAATAAACAGTGTGGTTTCTGCTTCGGGGTGGGCGTCGAGGTATTGGCATTCTTCAATCAATGCCTTAAGCACTTGTTTGACTTTAGTCTGTTCCACCACCAGATACCGAATACTGCCGCGTTCGACTTCTTGTCTGGCGAAGGGGCAAATATTGTATTTCATGATCACTTTTTTCACCCAGTCGTCGGTTTGTTGAGTGATCATGTCAATTTCGTTCATGGCGGTCGTTTGCTCGTGCTTAAAAATTAGGGGGCGATCATAGGGATGATAGACGCCACAAGCAAGAGCGCCATGCTGATATTAAAAATCTTCTGTTGGCGCTCATTTTTTAAAATGCGTTTAAGGGCTACACCAAAGCCGAGCCAGACGATAGCGCAGGGAAATGCGATGCACAAAAATACCGTTGCAATAGTGATGACCTGCGGGGTCAAATCCTGCTGTACTGACGTGAACGTCGCAATCGCGCCCACGGCCATGATCCAGCCCTTAGGGTTGACCCATTGAAAGGCCGCGGCTTGGATAAAACTGAAGGGTTTAGCAATGGCTTTGCCTTCCATCTTGCTACTGCTGTTGGCAATCAACCAAGACAGATACAAAAGGTAACCTATGCCGACGACTTTAATCACTTGATGGATGATAGGATAGCTTTGGAATAGGGCGCTCAAGCCCAAACCTATCGCGAGGATCATGGTCGGGAAGCCAAGGCTTATTCCCATAAGATGCGGAATACTGCGTTTTACGCCAAAGTTTACCCCTGAGGTCATCAGCATAATATTGTTAGGCCCAGGGGTGATCCCAGATGAAAAGGCAAACAACGCGATAGCGAGTATTAACTCCATAGATAGATCCACACCTTTATTTTAGTTTTATGGCATTGTGATTATTTGCGGCATTGAGCCTGCGATTTACTCATCGGCCGGTACGCAATACTGTGTTGCTATTATTTAAAATTGCGACATTTGATTGCAACGCAGGCGAGGCATTCTAGCGATTAAATGTTGCCGCGCCTATACGACATAGCGAGTTTATAAACTAAAAAGAATAACAAAATATGTACATGCCTCGATGGGATTAATGGCGTGAGAATAGGGCTAGCGAGTTTGATGGTTCTCTGTGTTAGCACGAATATCAAGATATATTGGAATATGCTGATTTAACACTATGATGGATATCAGCTTTCAGTTTTAGTAATAGTAACTATCCTTAGACAGCATTTTATAGATTGAGGTAACAGGGCATGATGAATCCATCATTACATAGTGAGCTAAGTGGAGTGCTAAATCGACAGCTCAGTCGAGTTCCTTGCTGGGCTCCCGACCGAGTGTTAAGTCGGTATTTGAGAGTGTTAATACTGCTTTTTAGCAGCGTTTTAGGTCTTACTGGGTGCGTGACTGTGACGGATAACGCGGCGCAGTCGTTGCGAACCACAATCGTGATGTCTGGCGATCTCAGTGAATTACCGTCAACGGCAATGACATTTACTTGGCATCCTAAATTTCAAAAAATCATCACAGATAAACGCTTAGATCCGCAGCCAGTGTTGCAACACATGCAAGCCGTATTAAAGCAAACTTTGCAGAGTAAGGGATATCGCTGGGTCGAAGATCCACTACTGGCGGATTTTCAGGTTGGCTTTGGCGTCGCTATGGGAACTGAAATGAGTGATGAACAAATTTTGGCAGTGGCAGGGTTAGTCGCTGGGCTGTCAACCGACGGTGTTAATACCCAAAAGTATGACAAAGGTACCGTGGTGATAGCGCTCTTTAAACCCACTAAAATACAGGGCGTTGATGAGCCAATTTGGCGAGTGCTTGCCCAAGGTTTTGGCAACATTAAAAAGATGGATGAGCTAACCGAAAATTTCGACAGTCTCATTGCCAGTATGTTGGCCAATATGCCGTCGGTTAATGTGGCTCTTTAGTCAGCGTTTGAGCTTTAGTTCAGTTCTAAGTGAATTGAGTCAGCATTTTGGTTGGAGCATTCGCCAGATAAACGGGATTAGTGCTTAATTGAGGTGTCTTGGTCCCATGTTTGTGGTGCTAGCTCCCATTTTTGAACTGTGGGACATGGTACTTTAGTGACAGCCATCTCAATAAAGGGCGCGACAGTGAAAACTGACGCGCTTTTTCATTTTAATGGATGGAAGTTCCATTTTGATTTCAGACTGTTTCAGTCGTGCTCGACTGTGATCTCGTAGGATGAAAACTTACGAATGTTAATCACGCCCGTATCAAACATTAAATACTGCCCCTTGATCCCCTGCAAAATTCCGCTGACGACCACATCTTTATCGAAATTGTGCGAAGTGATCTTCTTCGGAAAGGTGTCAATTGGATAATGAATTGGCTGAATCGTTTCGTGCAAACGCTCGATACTGTAATCGCCTTTTTGCATGCCGATTTCGTGCAACTTAGCCTCAATTTGTGGGATCAGTTCCGCAGCCTTAGCATTTAAATCGATATCGTCGGCATGGCCTTTTAACATGGCTTGCCAATGGGTTTTATCATTAACCAGTTTTGCCAATTCTACTTCGACTAAGCCTGAGAGCTGTCTTGTTGAGACTTTAAAAATCGGTAAACCTTGGGTAGCACCTTGGTCAATCCAACGGGTGGGCAGTTGAGTGTGGCGGGTAATGCCGACTTTAACGCCCGAAGTATTCGACAGATATACATAATGCGGCACAAAACAGTGGCTCTGGGCCCACTCTGGTTCGCGGCAAGTGCCTTGGTCGTAATGACAAGTTTCCGGCTTCATGATGCACATATCGCAACTCGCCAACTTTTGCATACAGACAAAACAATGGCCCTGCGAGTAACTCTTCTTGCTCTTTTTACCGCAGTTGCAGCAGAAGATATTGCCCGTGTGGGTCAAGGTTAATTGCTTGCCTATCAATGGATTGAGCGGGAGTAACTCATCACCAACAACGAGTTGATATTGCACTTGTTGCGCGTCATCTAACTGCACGCGCATCTTTTTTAGCGTTCCTAACATGGTCATCCTAATGTGTTGCGTTCTGGTGCAGCTTAGTCGCTCATTATGCGTTCTAGTGCACGCTTTCGTTATATCGTCATTGCGTGGTCGCCAGTATACAAGATTATCCAAGCCAGTTTAGATAGGATTTTTCGATAAGTAAGTCGATTGATGGCGTTAATGACCTGAGTCGATTGACTGAGAGCACCTAAACCTCTTTTGTTTTACTTAACCATTTGTACACTAAGGCAATAATACCGAAAGTAAGCAGGGCTACTGGTAAGTAAATGATTATGCTCATAAATTGTGTTTGGTATTTTGTTGCTAATTGGGTATGGCTAATGAGATACCCAAAACCAACAACGGAAAAAATCCACACCATTGAGCTGATGAAGTTAATGAGTAAAAAACGACGGGAAGAAATACCCGTTGCACCTAAAATATAGGGGTAAACGGTACGAACAAAAGGAATATAACGTGCGAGTAGCAGGGTTATCACTCCATAGTTATCAATAAGGTGGGTCGCTTTTTCCTGATGTTTGATATCAATATTCGACAGCAGTTTTTGGTAAATTTGGGTATGCCCTAAAAATCGACCCTGTAAATAACCTATAGCTGTACCTGTAAAGGTTGCTAGAACCAATAACGGCATAATACCGATATGAAGAATATCTTGATAAATCAGCACTCCAGTGAGAAAGAGTAGGCTATCTCCGGGTAAAAATGCGGTGGGAATAAAGCCATTTTCTAACACTAAAAAGCCACAAATTAATGCGCTGACCATGAGGGCGATTTTAGGATTGGCTAAAACCGCCAGATCATTGTGTATCATGGCTTGGGCCAGTTCGTATAACTGCTCCATACGTACTACTCCCTAAAATAATTGATAAAACATAAAGATGGAAAAGCTCGAAAGCGGCAATTTTGAACCTGAGCTATGGTGTTTCGTGGGTTATTCTACCAAGGGAGCATGAATCGAAAGGCAGTTACAACATTAAATTTTGTTGGTGTTAGTGTGTTTATGATTCAGTAATCGGGTTTTGTGGGCTTTTTATAGTAAAAATATTAAGCATTATTATAGGGTTAATAAATTTTAAATGATGACATCAACTTACAAACCCACTTGCCTGATTCCTATGCGCATTCTAACGATTCCAACTATCCAGTATTGATTGCACTGGCTTAACTTAATTTGAACACCTTGCCGCGAATGTCGGTTTTTAAGCATTGTTTTTAAGCGCACTTTAAGTGCTGTTTGAAAGTACTATTGCGAGTGCGCTCTCTAAATGTATTGGTGTGCTAAGTGTTAGCTTGCCGTAAAAGCTAATGGCATTAACGGCTTAATCTATCGAGCACGAGATCATCCCCAAGAGCATAGAGGGATTCTACCAGTTGATCTTCTTGGGCGAGATCTGTGAGTCCAAGGCCGATGGTCGCCCGAAACAAAGCTATACCTGTGTGGCCTGCGGTTTCATATTGACTACTAAACTGCTCGATATTGATGCCAATTGCATTGATTTTATTAGATATATCGAGCACAAGTCCGGGTCTGTCATAGGCCACTAGGTTGTAACTTAAGCGTTTGATGGGCTTAAGGGCGACCGAGGTTTTGGAGTAGGTGAGGGACAGGCTATCGATGCATTCTAGGGCCTCAATGAGCTCGTCCATGCGCAGTGACGGCACTTCGAGTAACAATATCGCGGCAAAGACACCGTCAATATGGCGTAATTCTGAGTCGAGCCAGTTGCCGCCATGACGACTCACAGCATGGGCGATTTGTTCTACTAATCCTTTTCTATCAGGTGCTTGTAGTGTGATTAAGTATCGTAGCATAGTGACTGACTCCTATTTTTTGTAAAAGGCACCTGTTTTAAAACGGGGTGTAACACAACTGTCATCTTTGCGTCATATAATCCAACGCACTTAGAATAAAGGATGTTGTTATTGCTCAGTTTACGTTCAAACAGTGTAAGCATAGCACTCGGCAAATCCTAGCGAAAAAACTCGCTAGCTATTAATAATAGAGGTTCTTAATGGAAAGTCAGGTCACTCAACCTGGTTCTGCATCGCACAGTATGCTTAAAGGCGGACGCTCGAATCGCAGGGCATTTAAGGATAAAGCGGCGCAAATCAGCGTCACTATCGGCGGCACTATGGTATTTGTCGCCTTATTGTTGATCTTCTTTTATCTGTTGTATGTGATTAAACCCATTTTCGACAGTGCTGATGTCACACCCGTTAAGAGTGTGAGCTATCAACACGCGGATGTGCCGACCTTAATGGTGGGTGCTGAAGAGCAAAATGAGGTGATGTACCGTGTGAGCGTTCATGGTCAAGTGGACTTTTATACTGTTGCCGACGGTAGCTTACTTTCTAGCTTTACCCCGACGTTACCAGCGGGTGTTACCGTCACCAGCGCCGCCGTTGCTGTACCGAGCGAACAACGTTTTGCGCTAGGATTAAGTAATGGTCAGGTCATAGTGGCGGGCCTAGAGTTTGGTTTAACGTACCCCAATAACAAACGTTTAATCACACCTAAACTGCGTTATCCCGCAGGTGAAACCCCTATTACAGTCGATGAGACGGGCAGTGCGATTCATAAGCTGACCTTCACTTATAGCTCAGACAAAATGAGTTTTGCTTATCAAGATGAAAGTGGTGTTTGGCGCCTCACTCGTCTCGAAGGGCAAGAGAACATGATGACTGAAGAAGTGGAGTGGGTTTCTACGACGTCACAAATTCAAGATGCGCCGAAGAAAGTCTCCCACGAGCTGATGACGCCCGATCAACGTCAATTGATGTTGCAAACTGGCAATAAAATTTTCGTGTACGACATCCGTGATACTGACAGCTTAGATCTGCTGCAGGTGATTGATGTTGAACGTGCTAAGGCACAAGTCAATAACGTGGCTTTGCTGGCGGGAGCGAGTTCATTACTGGTCAGTTATGACACAGGTATTGTGGCGCAGTACTTCCAAGTTAATGGTGAAAAAGGGCGTTTATATCAAGAGATTCGTCAGTTTGATGACTTACCGCCCATCAGCTCGATTGCCTCTGAGTTTTATCGTAAGAGTTTCGCGACTGTGAGCCCTGAGGGTGAGCTAACACTACTCTATACCACGAGTCATCGTGAACTGTTTGATGCAAAGTTTGACCTTAAAAACCCCGGTAAAATGGGCTTTACCCCACGCTCAAACGGCATAGTCGTTGAGGCGGACAAAAAGCTGCATATCTTCAGTGTGGAAAACTCCCACCCAGAAGTGTCATGGAGCGCCATGTGGGACAAGGTGTGGTATGAAGGTTATCCAGAGCCACAATATGTATGGCAATCGACCTCAGGTTCTGACGATTTCGAAGCTAAGTTGAGCTTAATGCCATTGGCCTACGGCACAATGAAAGCGGCATTTTATGCCATGTTATTTGCCGTGCCTTTATCCGTTGCTGGTGCGATTTACACTGCTTACTTTATGTCGCCTAAGGTGCGCGGTTTCGTGAAACCGACCATTGAAATCATGGAAGCATTACCAACGGTGATTTTAGGCTTCTTGGCGGGTCTGTGGTTAGCGCCACTGATTGAAGAGCATCTCCCCGGCATTTTAATTCTACTGATCTTATTGCCGACCTCGATACTCACATCTGCCTATGGCTGGAGTAGGTTGCCGGGTAAGTGGAAACAACGTTTACCCGAAGTGTACCAAGAGCTGATGTTAATCCCTGTGGTCTGTTTCGTGGGTTGGTTCTCTTTTGCGGTCAGCCCAATCATCGAAGTGGCGTTGTTTGATGGTAATACCCGTCAATTCATCACTAACGAACTGGGGATCACCTTCGACCAACGTAACGCGCTGGTGGTCGGTATTGCTATGGGCTTTGCGGTGATCCCAACGATTTTCTCCATCGCTGAAGATGCCATTTTCTCTGTACCGCGTCATTTATCTAACGGCAGCTTAGCCTTAGGTGCGACGCCTTGGCAGACATTGACACGCGTGGTGTTGTTAACCGCCAGTCCGGGAATTTTCTCGGCCATTATGATGGGCCTTGGCCGCGCCGTTGGCGAGACCATGATCGTACTGATGGCCACCGGTAACACCGCCATCATGGAATGGAGTGTGTTCGAAGGGATGCGAACCTTGGCGGCAAACATTGCGGTTGAAATGCCTGAATCGGCTATCGGTAGCTCGCATTACCGTGTGCTCTTCCTTGCTGCGTTTGTACTATTCATCTTTACATTCTTCTTTAACACCATTGCAGAAGTGGTGAGACAGCGTCTACGTGAACGCTATAGCTCGCTGTAACGGGGATAAGACAATGACATTAAATACTATTTCGCCAGTGACCTTGAGAGGTTTGTGCAATGGGTAAGTGGGTAAAATCAGGCTCGCCATGGATATGGATGACGGGCGGTGCTGTGAGCATCAGTTTGATTGCCGTCTTAGGCTTATTATTGTTAATCGCATGGCGTGGCTTAAGTTACTTTTGGCCTGCAACCGTTTACCAGTGGGAGCTTGAAGATAACACGGGTGTACGTTCGACCTTAATTGGTGAGGTTTACGATAGGGAAGATGTACCGACTGAGCGTTTGATTGCTGCTGGCCATGTGTTTAAGCAACACCCGGGCGAGTTTGTGACCCGTTACTTAGTGAAAACCGGTAACCGTGAATTTGTGGGTTTGGATTTCCGCTGGATATTAGGTACGGACATTGTTAGCCGTTCTGTGCCAAGCGAGGTCGCACTGATCGAGCGGGCTAAAAACGGTAACTTCTACGGTTATCCGATAGCCGTGATTGAAAATGGCAAGCGTCTTGATTTAGTGAATGATGCGATTGAATCCTCCTTAATGGAGCATATCGAACGCGCTGTTGCCTTATCGGACAAAGCGGTTGATTTGCAGAAGCAAGATATTGGTTCGATTAACTACGCCATTGAAAAATTGCGTTTGCAGGAGCGTCGTTTCGAGCTGGATGGGGAACTGACCGACAGTATAAAAGCTGAGTTGGTCGCCAAGAGAGCTCAACTGCAAGAAGATTACTTAGTGCTTGAAAAGGCGTTATTTGCCCTGCGTGATGATGCGGCGCGTGACTCGGTTATCGTCCGAGATATGCGCGGCGAAGAAGTTGAACTGAAGCTCGATACCGTTCTGGATGTGACCTATGTGAATCACTTAGGACTCATAGGCAAAATTGGTAAGTGGTTTGTCGGTATTGGACGCTTTATGAGTGACGATCCGCGTGAAGCCAACACTGAGGGCGGCGTGTTCCCCGCGATTTTCGGCACTGTATTTATGGTGATGTTGATGGCGGTTATCGTGACGCCATTTGGCGTGGTCGCGGCGGTTTATCTACATGAATATGCTAAGAAAGGCCCTATTACTAAGATGATCCGCATTGCGGTAATCAACTTAGCGGGTGTGCCCTCGATTGTTTATGGTGTATTCGGTTTAGGTTTTTTCGTGTACATGATGGGCGGTTCCATCGACCAATTGTTTTACGCTGAAGCTTTGCCTGCTCCTACCTTTGGTTCGCCAGGGGTGATTTGGTCGGCATTAACCCTCGCGATTTTGACGCTGCCTGTGGTTATTGTGTCGACTGAAGAAGGGTTAAGTCGTATTCCAAGCGCAGTACGTCAAGGTAGTTTGGCATTGGGCGCGACTAAGGCTGAAACCCTGTGGCGGATTGTGATCCCGATGGCGAGTCCAGCGATCATGACGGGTTTGATTTTAGCGGTCGCTCGTGCTGCCGGTGAAGTGGCACCGCTGATGTTGGTGGGTGTCGTGAAATTAGCGCCAACATTACCACTGGACTTTAACTTCCCGTTTGTGCATTTAGAACGTAAGTTCATGCACTTAGGGTTCCATATATATGATGTGGGCTTCCAGAGTCCTAACGTTGAAGCGGCACGTCCTCTGGTGTATGCGACCTCTTTCTTGCTGGTGTCTGTGATTGTGGCACTCAACTTGACGGCCATTAGCGTGCGTAACCACTTACGTGAAAAATATCGTTCGCTTGAGCACTAATCAGCGATTATCCTGAAAGTATTAGGACTAAATATGATTTCTATAGATTCGACAGCAATGAAAACCAATAACTTTGATTTAGCTAACTTAAGCCAGAACGACACCGCGCTGGAGATCCGTAACTTAGATTTGCGCTATGGTGATAAGCAAGCGCTGTTTAATGTATCGATGAAGATCCCCAAGAAGCAAGTCACTGCCTTTATCGGCCCCAGTGGTTGTGGTAAATCGACACTATTGCGCTGTATTAACCGCATGAATGACTTAGTTGATAATTGTCATATTGGCGGCGAGATATTGCTGCACGGCCAGAATATTTACGACAAGAAAATCGACGTCGCGGCCCTGCGCCGTAATGTCGGTATGGTGTTCCAACGCCCAAATCCTTTCCCTAAGTCGATTTACGAAAACGTTGTTTATGGCTTGAGATTGCAAGGGCTGAATAACCGTCGTGAACTCGACGAAGCGGCTGAGCGTTCATTGCGCGGCGCGGCGATTTGGGACGAAGTTAAAGACAGATTACACGATAACGCCTTTGGTTTGTCTGGCGGTCAACAGCAACGTCTGGTGATTGCCCGTGCGATAGCCATTGAGCCAGAAGTGTTATTACTCGACGAACCAACATCGGCACTCGATCCGATTTCGACGCTGACGATTGAAGAGTTAATCACTGAGCTTAAGACGAAATATACTGTGGTTATCGTGACTCACAACATGCAACAGGCGGCGCGGGTATCGGATCAAACGGCCTTTATGTATATGGGTGAATTAGTTGAATATGCTGATACTAACACGATTTTCACCACGCCGAAAAAACGTAAGACTGAAGATTACATCACAGGACGTTACGGTTAATCACTTGAGTATCGGATAAGGCCACCACGGCTTGGTATGGGTCAACAGTTAAGTAACAGGTTGGAACGCAATGGAAAACATGAATTTAAGTAAGCACATTTCGGGTCAGTTCACCGCTGAGCTGGATGATATCCGTAATCGAGTGCTCGCCATGGGTGGCTTGGTTGAACGTCAGCTGGAGCAAGCGATAGATGCCTTAAGTGCCCTCGATGCCGAGTTAGCCCAGCGGGTGATTGCAGGCGATCATAAGGTCAATGCGATGGAAGTCTCCATTGACGAAGAATGCACGCGTATTATTGCCAAGCGTCAACCTGCGGCCAGTGATTTACGCTTGATTATCGCTATTTCAAAAACCATCGCCGATCTTGAGCGTATTGGTGATGCCTGTGTGCGGATTGCAAAAGCGGCATTAGATAAACGTTTGAATAATCAGCAGCCTTTGTTAGTTAGTATTGAAAATATGGGGCGTCATGCGACTCGGATGTTGCATGCGACTTTAGATGCCTTGGCCCGTATGGATGCTGATACCGCGTTAGAGCTGCATAAAGAAGATGCTAAGCTTGACCGTGAATATGAAGGCATCATTCGCCAGTTAATGACCTATATGATGGAAGATCCGCGTTCAATCCCAGACATACTCGACGTATTATGGGCAGCACGCGCAGTTGAGCGTGTCGGTGACCGCTGTAAAAATATTTGTGAATACATTATCTACTACGTGAAAGGCAAAGACGTTCGCCATACTTCCTACGAAGATATGGAAAAGGACATGAAAGGCTAACACAAGTATTAATCTGCTATTGTAATGCCATTCGCTGAATAAAACGCTCTACAGTCTCTGTGGAGCGTTTTGCTTTTAGAGCTTTTAAATGCGGCTTAATAAATGCCGACTGCTTTTATAGACTGATTTGACAGTACTAATAGCAATGATGAGTCAATTCGATTTGGTAAAAACGCATTGGAAAATTCTGCAGGGCTATTATACCGGAGTGAGCTTTAACTACAGTTGTTGGGGGGCTTAGCGTTTGCTGATACTCATTCATACAGGCTTGCCATGGTATTCACTCACCGACGCGCAGCAAGTCCATCCTTGGATGCTCGACCGCCCCGTCCATGGGGCGGACGGTCGTCTCGCTAATCACCATGACTCACCTTTCGAGCATTCTTGTAATCTGTAGATTTAAAGACATACGCAACACACTTTTGGGACAAAACCTTGCTAGATTTTTTACTCTAATTCATTGGTTTCGGATTAATATTTGTAAGGCAATTATTGAACGTTAGTATTAAACCCGATGAAAAAGCCATCCTAAAGCGAATGCTCTTCTAAAACTCGCAGCAGACTGAGCAGCTCAAAGCAGTAGAAGTGATCACCCATAAACAGCAGAAGCGATCAATTGTGTCAGTGCCATCAGTTGGTGGCGCTGCCCCAAACTGCGGCCCCTGCTGGCAAAGGCTGCACACTTCTACGGGTCAAATTGCTTAGTTTCAGGTAAGAAAAAGCCCCAATAAAATGGGGCATTTTGTCTATCATTGCACTAATATAATCTTCATATTGACTACACTAGTAACTTGTTAAGCTTATCGATTACAACTAAATGCTCGTCTTGAACACCTTCTTCCTTTATTGCTTTTAAATTATCATCAATGGATAGCACGAGCATCAGATCTTTTGCTTTTTCCTTAGCTACATATTTTTCAAAGTCTACTTGAGCTATCGCGACCAATAATTCACCATCATACTTCCATCCACATAGGGGATTGAGAATTAACATGTCTATTGCTAAAGGAACTATCTCCTTTAGGTAGAGTTCTTGCCTAATGGCAATCGCAACATCTTTTTCTGATAAATTGTATAAATATGTATCTCTAACAGAAATATACCAATCATCTAGTGAAGATGTATCTTCGCAATGTTCTATGTTAATCCCGTACTGTTTTTCAAGTTCAAGAAAGTTTATATCTTTCATATCAAATCCCGTGACCTTTAAAAGCACCTTCCATTTTGTCTATAGCATCGACTGCTTTTAGGCGAGCTTCATTAGCTTGAGGATTATCGACTTTTTCTAAAGTTTTAATCGATTTTCGCAAGCCTCTCAAATTATCATTCATTTCTTTAATATGATTCCAATACTTATCGCCTAGCTTAGATTTTAACGATTGCATCATTTCTGTTCCAACACCGATAAAATCTTTATCCTTTAGCCCATTAGCTGTAATGTTGTTGATTGTTCTAATTGCCTTTAGCTGCGATTGACCTAGTTCAACAACTGCTTTCCCTCCCTTGCTGGGTAGGAACGCCAAAAAATCTGGCCATCCATTTTAGATCAACAACATAATGCACTTTTGGTTTGTCTACAACTTGTACTAGCTAAAATTGCTTAAATGAGAGTCATCAAAAGTTGAAGGGCTAAAGCTGAGGCATAAAAATGAGCTAACTCATTAAAAAATTGGTGTATTTAAGACATGCTAACCCACCCAATAAAACACATGGGCAGAGATTGGTTTGGTTAAGCAGGATTACAGTTAGTTGCTGTGAAAGTACTGACAGCTTGCCGCAAAGTGCCGTCGTCGCTTTTCTAGATGTTCACAGTAATCAGTGAGTTCTTGCAGCGTACCCACCGGACCATAAAATAGCTTGCCAAATTCAGTGGACAGCTTGAGCCAATTGTGATGTAGGATATTTAATCTTGTCAGTAACTTAGCACTATTTTCACTTATTGCCCCACGTTTATCATTGCGGATTATTCGGCCTGTATCATCCACTAATTCGAGATAATCCGTTAAGGAAAACGCAATGCCATTGGGCTGGTTCTCGCGCTCATTACCGATAAAAGGCAGTAGATTTTTAGGTTGTTCACCTTTTAATGCGGCCCGAATGCGCAGCTGAATACTGGTATGGTCGGATTGTTCTGGCGTATCCGCTATTTGGGCTCTAATCGGATTCAAATCAACGTAGGCCATACAGGTTAACACAGCGGCTTCATCGAGTAAGGCTTGGGCTTTAAAGCGTCCTTCCCAAAAACGACCAGTACAGTTATCTTCTTGATTTGCTTGTCTTGCTATTGGTTCATTAAGGCAGCGCATAAACCATGAAATATCGCATAATCGGCTGCGGTAAATTGCGATTGAATGCCTTAATCGGTTGACCTCGTGAGCTTCAACTAACTCACCTTTGGCGAATTTTTGCGTTAAGTCATCACCTTTAAACAGCTTATGCCATTGCTCAAGTACTTCGCGGTCAGTCCAACGATTGGCACTGTCGATATCGACCCGCAGCACCACATGCAGATGATTCGACATCACCGCAAAGGCTGCCACATCAATGGCAAAAACGGCTTCAAGTTCAAACAGTAGTGACTCAACCCAACCACGGCGATGGTCATAGTTTTTTCCAGAATAGGTATCATCGCCACACAAAAACGCACGCCGAACAACGCGGCTACAGCAATGGTAATAGGGCGTATCTTCAAGACTAATTTGAGTTCTGCGAGGGCGCGGCATACAAACCTCCTTGTTTAATGCTTAACCCAAGCATAGTCGGAGGTTAACAACTGCGCCATTAAGGCTGGGTGTCCAGTTAACTTTGTTAACTAACAGGGTGTCCAGTTAACTAACAACTGCGCCATTAAGGCTGGGTGTCCAGTTAACTCAAACTACCAGTTAACTCAGGGTGTCCAGTTAACTCATAGTTTCTGTTTGCATGGTATTAATAGCTAGATGGCCTTGGCCTAAGATAAATGGATAAATCCTGTTGTTTTATAACCTCCACATTACATTGCCACCTATGCCATAGAATACATCAAGCTCAAAACTGAAAGGCTCTTTCTCTGAAACTCCCAATTTATTCAGTAACTGAGTTGGTAATATTGGCTGACAACTGCCGACAGCATTTTTGATAGCATTCATGAACTTTTGATCTGTTGTCAAAAAGTACTCTATATCATTTACCTCTGCACTCCATAGATGAAATGCATCGACAAATTGCTCTTCCTTTTGTAGTACATGGCATAGCTCATGATACCGCGATATATTACGGAGATTTTTTTGCATTTCAGCAGATAATCCTAATTTTTCGAAATTATTATTGCTAGGATTTATGTTTCTTAAGCAATTGCAAAATTTAACCATTGCACTCGTTGTTATGTACTCATTCATGAAGGATTGAAAAAAATATGAGCGTTCAATGGCAGGGTTGACTTCATTAAACAAGTTTTCAGGGAATAGGTTCCCAAATTTTGAACCAATGGCAGAGCCAGAACGTTGCCAATTTTCAAGCTCTAATTCTACGTATCGATATCCAATTATTTTTTTACTTTGTAGCAACTTTGATATCGTAGGTAAACAGTTAAACTCTTCTTGTAACCAACTGGAGTTTTTCTCTAAAGCTGCCTTTCTGACGTAACCCAAAACACCATCAATTCTGACTGAAGTCATTATATCGCCATAAGATATTATGTTTTGATCAAATAAAATTGAAGTCATACGATTTCCTGATACATGTCTTTACCCATGATGGCATCTTGTAACATTATGAAAAGTTGGTCAACACTCGCACCGTATAAGCCGTCGTTGACAAGCTTTGGGGGCAAATGCATGTTAATCCGAAGCCAGCGCACAATGGTAGGCTTTGAGGGAACCAGACTAGGCAAGTCTGTTTCACTGTAACGATTTTTGAAATTCCTCATGGGCAGGTCATACTTTTTGGTATTCATTACTTTATGTATCTCAAACTATCAGACTAAGCAAGAGCAAGCCTTCGAACTGTGACATGTTTTGGGGCAAATACTTTTTAGGGCAGACATAGGTATTGATAACTTACCTAAGATTGTCATTGCTGCACCAGTGACCTTCTAAAACAGGGATAATGGAATGGACCCATCCACTTTTAATCGGCCTCGCAATGGGCCACGATGTAGTCGCTAAAACTCATCAGAAAGAGGACGGGTCCACCTATGAAGATTACTACAATCGGTTTAGATATCGCAAAGTCTGTTTTTCATGCTGTTGGTGTCGATAAAGCAGGCAAGTTAATCAAAAAGAAAATGCTTAGACGCAAAGACTTGCTGCCCTTTGTCGCGAAAATTGAGCCTTGCCTTATCGTTATGGAGGCGTGTGGCGGCGCGAGTTATTGGGCCAGAGAATTTGAGCAATTTGGGCACGTAGTTAAGTTAATTGCCCCGCAGTATGTGGTTCCTTTTAGGCAAGGTAATAAAAATGACTACAACGATGCGCTAGCCATTGCGGAGGCTGCGCAGCGGCCCAACATGCGGTTTGTAAAACCCAAAAGCGTCGAGCAGCAAGATGTGCAACTGCTCCACCGTATGCGCGAACGATTAACTAAACAATCAACAGCCTTAATCAACCAAGTGCGAGGCATGTTAGCAGAATACGGTATTGTCATTACCAAAAGTAAATCGGCTTTTAAAGCCCAGTTACCAGATATTTTGGTCGATGAAGCCAATATGCTGACCATCAAGGGTAAAGCCATCTTTTATCAGTTATATGATGAGGTTATCGACATTGAAAAACGGCTTAAGAGTTGTGACACCCAAGTACTAAACGAAACTCATAACAATGTGATTTGTCAGCGATTACAAACTATTCCTGGTGTTGGGCCTGTCACCGCTACGGCGATTTATGCTGCAGTGGGTGACGGTAAAGACTTTAGCAATGGCCGACATTTTTCAGCTTGGTGTGGCTTAGTACCTAAGCAGCACAGCAGTGGCGGGAAAGATAACCTCCTCGGGATAAGTAAGCGGGGAAACGCCTATTTACGTACGCTATTCATCCACGGCGCCAGAGCGGTGTTGCGACACAGTGGGAGTAAGTCGGATAAGTTGAGTTGTTGGGCTATCCAGCTAGCGGAGCGCCGAGGTTTCAATCGTGCGTGTGTGGCCGTCGCGAATAAGCTCGCCAGAATGTCATGGGTTATCGCGGCACGTGAAGAAGAGTTTCGGCTCGCTATGTAACAACATCAAATGTACTTATTATGTTAACGATTAACCAACCAGCAAGTTGCTAAGACACTTGATTTGATGATGAGACAGTCAGACTGATCTACTAAAAACCTTACGAAAACATAGGCTCTGATGAAGCCGCAGGGATGATAAGGACAGTAGAAGCAAATATCCATCAGGGCCAGAGGAATCCCTCAATAAGAGGCCGAATATATGGGTGCAATGAACTCTTCTCAAAATTGATATCGAATGTCTTGCAAACCGGATGGGTCCATATATGTTTTTGATAGGACGAGCAGTTCTCCTTGGTCGACTCTTTATTAAAAATCAGGGTGAAGCCCCACGACTTTTTAACTAAAGCATTCAAACGTAGTTTGGAAAGTTTTAAAGTCTCACTTTGGTGCCAATCAACTAAGTTTGAGTTGCAAAAATCTATTATGATCTCCGCGCTATAACAACTTATCTTGCTATAAGGATTACTGTGTCTCAGCCATTGGAACAACCTAAGTTAGAAACTGCGCAAATTTGCCCTCTGTGCCAAGGTGCGAATCAATGTGCTGTGATTTTAGGTAAGGGGATTGAGGACTGTTGGTGCGCGCTGCAGGTGTTTCCGCCTTTGGCTGCCTTGCAAGCGCAAGCATCAGATTCGCCGCTAGGGGTCATCAACCATATTTTACCGTCTGCCGATGCGTGTATTTGCCAAGCTTGTTTAATCCAACTTAAGCAGGGGTTAAGTCTGGGGCAGATCGCAGAGCAGGATGAAAAAAGCCCATCGAGTGTGAGCGATGGGCTAGGTTATGAGGTGAAATAGCGGGCTGAAGTAATGAGCTATCGATTTATGGTGTAATCCAGTTGCACAGTGGTTTGTGCCTCAACGGCTATACCATTTTCAAACTTGGGTGCGTAACGCCATTTATCTATCATTTTTAGCGTTTCTTTCTCAAAGAGAGCACCACCCTTAGAAGCTAAAATTTCAGGATTTTTGACGAAGCCATTTTCATCGACAGTAAATTTAAGCTGAACCCAGCCACTTTTACCTCGCTGCGCATAGGACATTGGATAGTCTGGTGCGGTACGGAAAATAGGTTGTTGTTCCTGTGCGTCGGCCCAAGGACGCATTTTGCCGATAGCAATACAGTGGGCGGTGGACTCGTCACGCTTTCCTTGGCGCTCATAGAGTTCTACTAAATAAGCGTGGGCACTTAAGGCATAGGGATGGCTAAAGTTAAGGGCTTCAAACTGCTTAACGACTTCTAAAAGCAATGGAATCGCCTTGTCATCATGCTTTTCTGCATACTCAACGGCACCCACCACATAGGTTGCCTTGACTCTGTCTATGGCGTTCTCTGGTAAAATCTCTTTATAAATATCATAGGCATCGAAGGCATAGCTTCTTACGCTTTTGGTGTATAGCTCTGTATTTGATAAGCGGTTGAAGGCGGCCATTTTTACATCGGCGAGCAGTTTCTTTTTATCGGATTTTTCAGCAATTGCGATAGCAGTAAGCAAATCATTTTTCGCATCTTTGGCTTCAACGGCGGTTTGTGCAGCACCTAGTAAGGGGTCGATAAGCTCAAGCGCTTCTTTGCCATAATGAACTTTATAGTTAGCCAGAGCGAGTTGATACAATTCATTCGCCTTAGCCGTTTTTGGCAGATTCTTTTCTGTAAATGGGTAAGGGGCGACTTGCTTTTCTATCGCCGCGGCCCAGTTCATGGCCAGGTTAGCTAAGTCGACGCTGTCTTTGGCATATTGAGCTTCTCCGAGTTGATAAGCGGTTTTTGCGCTCGCTTCAATATTTGCAGCATCGCCTTTTTCTACGGCGGCTTGATAGTCACTATAGGCTTTGGCAAAGCTATTTTCTGAGGCATGCACGCTAAGAGAAGTGCCTAAAGTGAGGGCAAGAAGACAGGCAATTGGCAGCATTTTTCCGTGTGACATTCTATATATCCTTATTATTGATGAATTTAGATGATACATAGGTGTACATTTTGAGGCAAGTTAGTTTGGCTTTTGTTAATGGTGCTTGTGGTGAATGCAGATAACTGAGCACTGAGAACTGAGATTGAAAATAAGCGAGCCCAGCTGAAACTGAGTTCGCTTATTTATCAGTGCCTTGTCGCTTTATAAGTCGCAATCACTTAGTAGTGAAAGTCACGGCGAACTGTCCAAGCGCGCCGTATTCAAATTTGCAGACCTGTGCCAATGGCAGATCGAGGACGCCAGCGTAGGAGCCTGTGATCACATATTGCCCTTGAGTTAAGCCAATGCCTTGGGCAGATAAAAAGTTAACTAACCAGTAGAGTCCCGCCTTAGGGAAACCGTTGGGATGAATGGCGGATTTTTGCAGTGTGTCGCTTTGCTGGTGCTCGCCATTGGCAATATCAACGCTGAGTTCAAAACAGCTGGTTTCTAAACCTTCTTGCGGATTAAGCACTGGCCCTAACCACAGTCCTTGATTGACTAAGCCATCGGCGAGGGCATCAAAATGCGTCGCTTCACTGGGTGTGTGGTAGCGGCTTTTGATCAATTCCAAGGCTAAGCGTGTGTGGCCTAAGGCCTCGTCGATTTCAGCCTCTGTGTAAGGCGTGCTTCTTGGCGGTAAATCGCGAGCAATCTCGAAGGCGAGTTCGGGTTCGACTCGGGCGAGGCCTTTAGTCGATGGATAGAGCGGGCAAGTGGTCGATTGATGATACACATCAGCTTGATAAATAGGCGCTACGACGGTTTTTTCCGCCGTGGGTACTAGGCATTTCCACGCCGCGATAGGATTTTTATCGCTTGCCTTAAATATTTCTGCTATGGCTTGTTGAATAGCGAAGGCCTGTTCGAAGCTGGTTGGCCTTAGTTCTGGGATTAGTAAATCGCCGCTCGTGCCTGCTGCGCGGCGCTCGGCTAATTCTTTGGCTGCGATATTAATATGCGTTTTAACTTGTTCGATCGTGGCGGTAGATAACATTAACTTTCCTATTTAAAGCGTTAGCTTAAAAAGAAGTGGCCTAGAGAGAGTGTGGCAGAAGCCATTTTTATGGGCCAAATATACTCGGTTATTGGCAACGCTGGAAATGCCAATGTTGGCTTTCGGGGTAAATCTGCTGCAGTTGAATCAAGAGTGCGGCCAATATTCCAATTATCGTAAGATGCTGAAACTTGCCCCACATAAGTGTCAGCTAAAGTATCCAATCTAACGCGAATGTTTCCATGATGATTGGCTAGATATTGTGTTGGCTCAGTGCCAGAATGGCTGTCCATTTTGTGGTTTCTACTGGACTCCTCCGTGAACCTTAGCCATAACGCCCCTCAGGCAAATAATCATGCTCAACTCGGGCTCCTGTTCATCTCAGTTGCGGTTTTATTTTGGGGCATGTTACCTATAGCATTAAAGCTCTCGGCGGCCTTTATTGATCCCGTAACTCTTACTTGGTTTCGTTTTCTGGTCGCGCTTTTAGTCAGCATAGTGATCCAATGGAGCGCAGGTAGTCTTAAGCAATTTGCAGCACTCGATGCCAAAGTTTGGTTAAGGTTAGTGCTTGCTGGCATCTTCTTGATGCTCAATTATGTGTCTTTTGTTTATTCACTCGATTACCTCGCCCCGGGCGCCGCCCAACTGAATTTCCAGACTTCGCCCTTTTTCCTCGCGTTTGGTGGTGTGTTGTTTTTTAAGGAACGGCTTAATGCGGTGCAACTCAGCTGTTTTGCAACCTTAGCTTTAGGTATGTTGATGTTTTTCCATCCTAATTTAAATTTTTCTGGGGCTAATAATCATCAGGTTTGGATTGGGGTGATGATCATCCAGTTCTCAGCACTGTCGTGGACTAGCTATGCCTTATTGCAAAAATCCTTACTGAATCGTTTGTCGCCCGCGAACGTGCTCTTAGTGATCTATGGCTTAGGTATTTTCGTAATGGCTCCCTTTAGCGACTTTAGTCAGTTTGTCAGTATGGACAGCTTCGATTGGCAGATAGCACTGTTTTGCGCCGCCAATACCTTGATCGCCTATGGCTGTTTTGGCCAGTCGATGAAGTATTGGCCGACGGCGCAGGTCAGTGCCATGTTGGCCCTAACGCCAGTATTTAGCTTTAGTGCCACGGCGTTAGTGGTGAGCCTTGGCTGGTGGCCAGAAGTATTCCGCGCTGATGAATTAGATGGTTTATCTCTGCTGGGGATTGGCGTGATTATTGTGTCTGTGATGGTGGTGCAATTGCTGCCTATGTACCGTAATCGTCAGGCGAAGCGTTTGCAGGCTGTCTAACGCAGACATTTTATCCATGGGAAAGGCCAGTGATCACTAGACTCAGCGAATTAAAACTTCAGGATATCCGTGGCGTCATCTTCGATCTCGACGGCACCTTAGCGCATTCTAATCCCGATTTTGCTGGGTTGCGGCGTGAATTGGGGATTCATTCTGGTACGGATATCTTGGCCCATGTCGAGAGTCTGAGTACTGATGAAGCACGGGCTAAGGCGTTAGACATTGTCCATGAGTACGAAAGACAAAGTTCACTCAAGGCCAGTTGGATTGATGGCGCGAGGGAGCTTATCGAATGCCTACGGGCCAAGTCACTTCCCTTGGCTATTTTGACTCGCAATATGCCAGAAGCGGCGCAAATCACTATCGATAAACTCGGCATAGATATCGCACTGGTATTAACACGCTATGATGCGCAGCCTAAGCCGCATCCCGAAGGTATTCATCTTATTTGCCAGCAGTGGCAACTCGCGCCCGCAGATATCTTGTATGTGGGCGATTATCTGTTTGATCTGCAAACTGCGCAGAATGCGGGTAGTCACTGTGCCCTCTATTGTCCTGAAATTATTCCCGATTATGCCCACAACGCCGATATGCTCGTTACTTGCTACCATAGCTTTATTGAAGCATGGACAGTTGGCGACTAGGCATTGTTTTGGGCCGTGACGGCATCTTGCTTATCTTGTTTCAGTCCCAAGCGCACGCTATCTAATAAGGCAATCAGCCAGCAGAGGATAAATCCGTACATCAGCTTATCCGCACCATCACGAATGGTTGCCGTGGTTTGTTTGGTCACTTCGGCCGCAATTACGCCCATATCCAGCGGCAAAACACCAGTTTGAATATCCAGCGAGATAAGCTGCGCCACTTGCATGACTTGTTGCAGCAACAGGCCGAGACTCAATATTGCCAGCACAAAAAACACTAGAGCACTGCGTTTATGTTGCAGATAAAAATGGCCGCTGCCAGGGGCGACGAAGGCGGATAATAGTCCAGCGGTAAGGGCTTTTTTCATGGGAGTCGATTACTTATGCCATTAAACTCTTTGGAGATTAGACACTAAGCTTTATCTTTGCTAAAGGCAAACTAAGACAAAATCAAGACAACAAAAAAGGAGCCTAGGCTCCTTTTTTAGTCTCTAGCTTAAGCTAGATTAGTCTTCACGTGGTTTACGTGGCTTACGCTCACCGGCAGGTTTGTCTGCACGTGGTTTGCGGTCAGCAAATGGCTTATCACCAGTAGACGCAGCGCGAGGCTTACGATCACCCGCTGGGCGGTCACCTGTTGGACGATCGCCACGTGGTTTACGGTCACCGGCAGGACGGTCTGAACGAGCACTGCGGCCTGAATCAACAAATACTTGATCGCCAGCTTCGCGGATGTTCAATGGCTTGCCACAAACACGTACTTTACGTAGGTGCTGTAACACGTCTTTTGGCATGCCGTCTGGCAAGTCAACAGTGGTCACTGCATCATAAAGTTGGATTGCGCCAATGTAACGGCTGTCGATGTTAGCTTCGTTTGCGATAGCGCCAACGATGTTACCCACACCTACACCATTCTCACGACCTACGTCGATCACGTAACGGCACATTTTCAAATCTGGGTTGTCTTTCAATGCTTCAGCTGAGCCTAAGCTGGCTGGCATTGGACGCGGTTCGCGACTTCTGCGTTCACCACGTTCACCACCACGGTCATTACGATCACTTCCGCGGTCGCTACGTTCAGTGCGCTCACTGCGTTCATCACGAACACGTTCTTGAATGGCTGGCAATTGCAAAGGACGTTCTTGTTGAACTTGCTGTAACAAAGCTGCGGCTAGCAGATCGGTATCGACTTCTAACTGTTGGCATAATTGAGCAACAGCTTCTTTCATGAAATCTAAATCGCCGTTGATTGTTTCAGCCAATTGCTCACCTAAGCGAGACAGACGACGTTCTGCAACTGTCTCTGGGCTTGGGATTTTCATTGGTGAAATGCGGCTGTTAGTTGAACGTTCGATAGTGCGCAGCATGCGCATTTCACGGCTCGTTACAAACAGGATCGCCATACCAGTACGGCCAGCACGGCCTGTACGGCCAATACGGTGTACATAAGCTTCGGCATCATACGGAATATCGTAGTTCACAACGTGACCGATACGCTCAACGTCAAGACCTCGGGCCGCAACGTCAGTCGCGATCAGAATGTCTAACTTGCCACGTTTCAGTTGGTCAACTGCACGCTCACGGGCTTGCTGGTTCATGTCACCGTGTAGTGGTGATGAAGCATAACCGCGGGCTTCTAACTTTTCAGCTAACTCAACACATGAGTTACGAGTACGCACGAATATGATTACACCTTCAGTGTTTTCAACTTCTAATACACGTACTAAGGCTTCAAGTTTGTTGTGTTGTGATACTTGTACAAAACGCTGTTCGATTGACTCAACCGTAGTTTGGCTTGATTCGATACGAACATGTACAGGATTACGTAAGTGCTGGTTAGCAACACGCTTAATTTGCTCTGGCATAGTGGCAGAGAATAGTGCCAGTTGGCGTTCGCTTGGCGTGTGCTCAAGGATCCATTCGATATCATCGATGAAGCCCATTTTTAACATTTCATCGGCTTCATCGAGCACTAAGGCTTGTAATGAATCGAGTTTCAAGGTGCCGCGACGCATATGGTCCATAACACGACCAGGCGTACCAACGATAACTTGTGGGCCACGTTTCAGGGCATTCAACTGTTGTTGCATGCTTTGGCCGCCATAAATAGGAAGAACGTGGAAATTCTTCATAAATTTGGCATAGCTACTGAACGCTTCAGCAACCTGCACGGCTAATTCACGTGTTGGTGCTAATACTAAAATTTGCGGTGTCGTTTGGCTGGTAACTTTGTTTAATAGTGGTAACGCGAAGGCGCCAGTTTTACCTGTACCTGTTTGCGCTTGACCTAAAATATCTTTGCCAGCCATAAGTGGATCAATACTGGCTGATTGGATTGGCGTTGGTTTTTCATAACCTAGCTCGTCAAGAGCACGCAACAAATTCTCGGATAGGCCGAGTTCACGGAAAGTTCTTTCATCGGATGACATTGGGTTGTAGCCTTGTGGATGCGCGCGCGAAATGGCGCTAAAGTTTCACAGACAGAAAATCAACCCCGTGTCGATTTCCCGCGAACGACGGATTATAGCAGCATGGCGGCCACTTTACCAATCAGAGTCACGCTATTTAACCTGTTTTCTGCATTTTTTTCGCTAAAACTGAGCAAGAAACGCGCCACTTCCCATTAATTCTTTAAATATTCAACATTTAATTGAAGTAACTCGAATGCTGACTCTGTCACTGCCGCAAGAAAAGTGATGTCGATTGTCGCGACGGTATCCTCTGGTGTGTGATATTGGGGATGGGTCGGCACACCAAAATACAGCCAAGGGATATTCGCTTTGTGGAAGGGGTAATGATCCGACGCCCGCAGCCAATCGGTACTTTGTATGCTTCGACCAACGGGTTTAGGGTGCGTGAGTTTAATGCAAAGTCGGTTCTGTTGATTCAGTAGGGGTTTAAATTGATTGAACTGAGTGAAGTTTCGACTGCCTTCGAGGTAAATCGCATAGGGCCTGCCGGGGTGACTCACCATATCTAAATTCAACATCAGCTCAAAAGTCGCTTCTGGCAGGCGGGTTTTGAGTTGCTCTACCAAGGCGATACTGCCATAGAGCCCAGGTTCTTCGGCATCGGTTGCCACAAACATCAGGTTTACCTTAGGCAAGGTATTGGGTTGTAGGGCAAATTGCTGTTGCCAATGTTTGGCAATGGCGAGCATAGCGGCGACGCCCGAGGCGTTATCATCGGCGCCGTGGTAAATCTTACTGCCGCTCAACCCTAAGTGATCATAGTGGGCGACGATAATGCGCCATCGATTCGTCGGTTCTGCCGCCATCACGGTGGCGACCACGTTGGCGCCAGTTTCTTGGGTGAAGAAGGTTTTATATTCAAAGGGCACGATAAAGTCCGCTCCCCAAGGCTGTAAACCTAGCCCCTGAAATTGCTGCTTTATATAGTCACGACTTTTTGCCGCACCTTGGGTTTGGGTTTTGCGGCCTTCAAATTCATCCGAGCTTAATACAGTGACTGTCGCTTGTAACTCTGTGGGCTCGGCCCAAGTGAGTTTTAGCTCAGTGCGTGCACAGGTTTCGGTTGAGTTAGCGCAGCCAGTGAGGGTCGTTGTAACAACGCAGGCCAGTGCTAATAAGCCAAGTCTTTGGGATTGATGTCTTAAAAGGTGCGTGATCTTGAACTTGGCGAGCCGCTGACCGATACGACTGTGGTTGAATAGAGTCGATGCGCTTAGGTTTATGTCACTGAGGCTTATGTCGCTTAGGTTTTTACTTAAAAGTGATTGATATTGCCTCGGTAATATAAGGTGAGTCACTGGGGATTGAGTGCTATCACGCATGGACATTCCTTATCGCTGAAGCCTTCGCCAGAAGATGAATAGCATCTTTGCCTAAATCCGATTCTAATTCAATGAGATCTATATGTATGCGATAGCTTAAGCATATTGGATTGCTGAGCGAAAAAAAGCGCAGTGCTTAGGGCGACTGCGCTTTTATTATTCAGACCAACGGTGGCATGAGCCGAATGTTAAGCCTTAGCTTTATTGGCCTTTGCCAGCTCGATATCCCGTTTTAGCAGTGGCTTTAAGAAGCGTGCCGTGTGGGAGGTTGGATGCTCGGCGACTTCTTCCGGCGTGCCTGTGGCTAAAATCATACCGCCACCACCGCCACCTTCTGGGCCTAAGTCGATAATCCAGTCTGCGGTTTTGATCACATCCAGATTATGCTCAATCACCACAATCGTGTTGCCGTGGGATTTGAGACGATGCAACACGTCGAGCAGCAATTGAATATCGGCAAAATGTAAGCCCGTGGTCGGTTCATCCAAGATATACAAGGTTTGGCCCGTGTCACGTTTAGATAACTCTTTGGCAAGTTTCACCCTTTGGGCTTCACCGCCCGAAAGTGTGGTCGCACTTTGGCCGAGACGCACATAGGACAAACCTACATCCATCAAGGTTTGTAGCTTACGGGCAATGGCAGGTACGGCATCGAAGAACTGACGTGCATCTTCCACTGTCATCTGCAGTACTTCGTGAATATTCTTGCCTTTATAGCGTACTTCTAAGGTTTCGCGGTTATAGCGCTTACCTTTACAGGAATCACAGGGCACATACACATCGGGTAGGAAGTGCATTTCGACCTTGATCAAGCCATCGCCTTGGCAAGCCTCACAGCGTCCACCTTTTACGTTAAAGGAGAAACGGCCGACCTGATAACCGCGAGTCCTCGACTCTTGGGTTCCGGCAAAAATCTCGCGAATTGGGGTGAAGATGCCCGTATAAGTGGCAGGGTTAGAGCGCGGTGTGCGGCCAATTGGGCTTTGGTCGATATCGACCACTTTGTCGCACAGTTCCATCCCTTCGATACGATCATAGGGTGATGGCTCATCCACCGTCGCCCCGTTGAGCATTCTATGGGCGATTTTGAAGAAAGTATCGTTGATTAAGGTCGATTTACCCGAACCCGATACGCCCGTCACACAGGTGAATAGGCCAATGGGAATGGTTAAATCCACATTACGCAAGTTGTTACCGCGAGCGCCAAATAGCTCAATCACTTGAGTTTTGTCGAATGGAATGCGCGGCGTATCGATATGAATGCTGCGCTTACCGGAAATATATTGGCCGGTGACCGATTCTTCACAGGCGATGATCTTCTCAATTGGACCGTCACAAATCACTTCGCCGCCGTGTACGCCAGCGCCAGGGCCGATATCGATCACGTGATCCGCCATACGAATCGCATCTTCGTCATGCTCAACCACAATCACAGTGTTGCCCAAATCCCGCAGGTGGATCAGGGTTTGCAGCAGACGTTCGTTATCCCTTTGATGCAGGCCGATTGAAGGTTCGTCGAGCACATACATCACGCCGACGAGCCCTGCACCGATTTGGCTGGCGAGTCGAATACGTTGGGCTTCACCGCCGGAGAGGGTTTCTGCTGAGCGCGATAGGCTCAAATAATTGAGACCCACGTTGACGAGGAAACCTAAACGATCGCGGATTTCCTTTAAAATCTTCTCGGCGATCTGCGCCTTTTGGCCGCTAAATTCGACTTTCTCGAAGTAGTCCAAGGCTTCTCCAATCGACCAAGTGGTGAGTTGTGGCAGGTTGATATCACCTAAAAACACGTTACGGGCTTCTTCGCGTAAGCGCGAGCCACCACAGCTTTGACAAGCTTGGGTATTGATAAACTTGGCTAATTCGTCACGTACCGAGTTGCTTTCGGTTTCGCGATAGCGCCTGTCCATGTTGTTTAGAATGCCTTCGAAGGGGTGATTACGCACCACCACATCACCGCGGTCATTAATGTATTTAAAGGCAATACTTTCTTTACCTGAGCCGTAAAGTACGATTTTGCGGACTTTTTCGCTAAGCTGCTCGTAGGGCACTTCGACATCGAACTTATAGTGTTCGGCGAGTGAGCTAAGCATTTGGAAATAGTAGAAGTTGCGTCTATCCCAGCCGCGAATCGCACCGCCCGCCAGTGAAAGCTCGGTATTGGTGATCACACGCTCAGGATCGAAAAATTGTTGTACCCCTAAACCATCACAGGTTTGGCACGCGCCGGCTGGATTGTTAAAGGAGAAGATCCTTGGCTCTAATTCCGCCATCGAATAACCGCAGTGCGGGCAGGCAAAGTTGGCCGAGAAGATCAGTTCTTCGCCTTTTGCTTTACCAGTACCCGTGTCGTCTTCCATGCTGGCAACGGTCGCGATGCCGCCGGAGAGTTCCAGCGCAGTTTCGAAGGATTCCGCTAAGCGTTGCTTGATATCGTCACGCACTTTAAAACGGTCGACGACCACTTCA
Organism: Shewanella sp. ISTPL2; assembly: GCF_013283205.1. NCBI lineage: Bacteria > Pseudomonadati > Pseudomonadota > Gammaproteobacteria > Alteromonadales > Shewanellaceae > Shewanella > Shewanella sp. ISTPL2. The sequence continues at coordinate 2,981,683 of NZ_JAAPAV010000001.1, forward strand.
ATCGTGTGTTTAACGTGTAAGTCTAAGGTTGGCGGATCGGTTAAGTCACACACTTCACCGTCGATACGCGCGCGGATATAACCCTGCGCTGATAGACCTTCGAGCAATTTAACGTGTTCACCCTTACGGGCGTTGACCACAGGTGCAAGCAGCATCAAGCGGCTGTCTTGGGGCATTTCCAACACTTTATCGACCATCTGGCTGACGGTTTGTGCCGCCAAGGGTTGATTGTGTGTCGGACAACGCGGCTCACCCACGCGTGCAAACATCAAGCGCAGGTAATCATAAATTTCGGTAATCGTGCCCACGGTTGAACGTGGATTATGGGAGGTGGATTTTTGCTCTATGGATATCGCCGGGCTTAAGCCTTCGATATGGTCCACATCGGGCTTTTCCATTAAACTCAAAAATTGGCGAGCATAGGCAGATAGGGACTCGACATAACGTCGCTGGCCCTCGGCATATAAAGTATCGAAAGCGAGGGAGGATTTGCCAGATCCCGATAAGCCCGTGATGACAATCAGTTTATCCCTTGGGATAGTCAGGTTGATATTCTTGAGATTGTGGGTGCGTGCGCCGCGTATTTCAATCTTATCCATCTATCGCTCTAATGCCATATGCTTAAAAAAATGAGCACAAGTATCGCACAGTTCCGCCGCTGAGTTTAGTTGATTCTGTGATCTGCACCAATCCTAGGGCTGGCACTGGCTTTAAGTCGACCTGCTTTGCGGGATGTTGTGGATGGAATGGATTAACTAAGATTAATACTGTTGTTGCGCACTGACTCACAGGACAATTGTGAACACTATGTTAGACTCATACCCCTGTGCATGAGCGTTAAAAATAAAGATGTTAACTCAGACACAGTCAATATAGGTCCGTGATAAACGGGATAAAAGCTAAGTGTATAGTCAGTGGTTTAGGCCACTATTTCCTTTTGAGCAAATCCTTTTGGGTGTGGTAACATGCGCCCCTTAAAAGACTTCAATCCAGGGCAAAATCATGGGTAACAACGGACTTTCGGGTACTGAGAAAAAAGTCGCGTTTTCTTTAGCCAGTGTATTTGGTTTGCGTATGATGGGCTTGTTTATGATCATGCCCGTCTTTGCACTTTATGGTCAGCATCTCGAAGGCTTTTCGCCTCTGTGGGTGGGTATTGCTATCGGCGCCTATGGCCTGACTCAAGCCGTGCTGCAAATCCCCATGGGGATTTTATCTGACAAATATGGTCGTAAGCCGATTATTCTCGGTGGCTTAGTATTGTTTGCTATTGGTAGTGTTATAGCTGCTAACGCAGATACGATTTATGGCGTTGTCTTTGGTCGAGCTGTACAGGGTATGGGCGCGATTGCCGCTGCCGTGCTGGCGCTTGCCGCGGATTTAACCCGCGACGAGCAGCGCACTAAGGTGATGGCGATTATTGGCATGTGTATCGGGTTATCTTTTGCCCTGTCTTTGCTAATGGGACCTATCGTTGCGCAACATCTTGGGTTGACTGGATTGTTTTGGTTAACGGCGGTATTGGCTATTGTCGGTATGCTGTTGATCCAGTTTTTAGTGCCTAATCCCATCACTCAGGCTCCGAAGGGAGACACTCTAGCTACGCCCGCTAAGCTCAAACGTATGTTCCTCGAGCCGCAATTATTTAGGCTTAACGCTGGGATTTTTATCCTGCATTTAGTGCTCACCGCAGTATTTGTGGCACTGCCGCTGGATCTGGTGGATGCGGGTCTAGTGAAAGAAAAACATTGGATGCTGTATTTCCCCGCTTTTGTGGGCGCATTTATTTTGATGGTGCCGTTAATCATCATAGGGGTTAAGCGCAAAAATACTAAGGCGATGTTCCAAATTGCCCTCGTGATAATGATAGTGGCATTGCTGGCGATGGCCGCATTTGCGAGCAATCTTTGGGTATTGAGTTTTGCCGTGGTGCTCTTCTTTACTGGGTTTAACTATTTAGAAGCCTCACTGCCTAGTTTGATTGCCAAATTTTGCCCCGTCGGCGAAAAAGGTTCGGCCATGGGCGTGTATTCAACTAGCCAGTTTTTAGGGGCTTTTTGTGGTGGTATGCTCGGTGGCGGTGCTTTCCAGCTCGTGGGCGCAGTCGGGGTATTTGTTGTTGCCGTGATCTTAATGTCTATTTGGTTATTCCTGACATTAGGCATGCAAAATCCTGTGTTGTTAAAGAGTTACACCTTAGAAGCTGAAGTGAAAGACAAGGCGCAAGCGCGCGATATGGCAACCCAGTTATCCCAATTAATGGGCGTTGTTGAAGCCATAGTCGTGCTGGACGAGAAAGTAGCTTATCTCAAGGTAGACGAGCATTTCGATTTAAGAGAAGCACGAGCTGTGTTAGGCTCTGCTCAATAATATCTGGTCTGCCGTGTGGTATTTGGGGAAGCTGATTTTCCTCTATGGCAATAAAGATAAACAACATACTGAATTAATAGATTATTTAAAGAATCGCAGGAGATTTCAATGGCCAGTCGTGGTGTTAACAAGGTAATTTTGGTTGGCAATTTGGGACAAGATCCAGAAGTGCGTTATATGCCAAACGGTAATGCAGTCGCAAACATCACAGTAGCGACTAGCGAATCGTGGAAAGACCAACAGGGTCAACAGCAAGAGCGTACTGAATGGCACCGTGTGGTTCTGTTCGGCAAATTAGCTGAAATTACCGGTGAATACCTGCGTAAAGGTTCACAGGTTTACCTTGAAGGTAAACTGCAAACTCGTAAGTGGAAAGACCAAAGTGGTCAAGACCGTTACAGCACTGAAGTGGTTATCGACCAAAGCGGTAGCATGCAAATGCTAGGTAGCCGTGGTCAAGGTGGACAAGCACAAGGCGCGCCAATGGGCGGCGGCATGCCACAAAACGCAGGTTATCAATCTGCACCACAACAAGCCGCGCCTGCGCAAAATCAATATGCGCCAGCGCCTCAAGCTGCACCTGCTTACCAAGCGCCAGCTCAGCAACAATATGCTCCGCCAGCACCTGCCCAGCAGCAAGGTTATGGTCAGCCACAGGCTCAACAACCACAACAAGGTGGTTATGCGCCTAAGCCACAAGCCGCGCCAGCGCCAGCTTATCAAGCGCCTGCAGCACCGGCACAGCGTCCAGCGCCGCAACCACAGCAAAACTTCACTCCAGATTTGGATGATGGCTGGGATGACGATATTCCGTTTTAAATTGGAACGTATCGAAGTGTAAAGACGGTATCGTCTTAAATAAGCAAAGCCACGCGAGTCGTGGCTTTGTTGTTTCTTGTTTTTATGTTTTGTGCCGTGAAGCGTGGGTTAGGTCGTTCAACCCTTTACCTCGCTTGTTCGCATGATGATACGCTTGAGATAGATACTTAACCTGAGATCAGTTTAACGATCCATAACTGCAATAGCATTAAACTCCCCGTTAGTGAGGTTCAGTTGTGGCTTATTGTCTTTTAATTGATAGGCGATGAGTCCCGCAATCATATTCAGCATAAAACCATGCACGCTGCGGTGTCTGGAGAGCTCTATTTGAGAGATATTTTTTAACTGGTCGTTGATGGTTTCTATGATGAAAAGTCTCGACAGCATCGCTCTATCCCACAACAACATCGCCTTCTCTTTCATATTCTTACGCACGTTTTCCACCAGTGTGACCGCCTTTTTCCAGCAAGTACTGAGTAGCTATCAGATTGCAGCACTGGCGACCCCTGCTCACATTGTGCCATTTGGGCACAACTGGTACTGGGTAACATCACAGAAAATAAGCCTTGACCTTCTCCCTGTAGCAAGGTGCAGAATTTTAGCTGCCCACTTTAGCAAAGGAGATTTACGATGTTAACGTTAAAAATTACCGATATGACCTGCAACCACTGCTTTGGCTTGATCAATCGTGCAATAAAGGAACTGGACGCCGATGCAGTCGTAACAGCAGATCTCTCCAGCCGTAGTATCAATGTACAAAGCAGCCAATCGCAAGACGAAATACTCGACGCTCTGGAGGAAATTGGATATCCGGCCAAACCCGAGTCAACCTGTTGCAGTGTAGATAGAAGCAGCAAGTCGCAAAATACCGCCAATTGACAGTGCACCTTAGTGGAGGCTTGAGCTGTGTGCAGTGAAAGTTGCATGTACGGTTCTTAGGAGAGCAGCACCTAGTAACAGAGGTGCTGCTTATCCGCCCATAACGAGTTATAAATGGATATAATTTAAGGACAGAGTAATTGAATTTGTTTCCAAAAATGTAATATCACCGCCAATATAATGGTCTGACTCTGTATACCACTGCACCTGCTCCGGTCTAATTTTATTTCAGCACTTAACTTTGAGGCAGTATGGGTAGGGGTGTGTTGGGATAATGCCTTCGTTGAGCGTTTCTTTGGTAGCTTAAAACACGATTGGATTTTTAACATTGCTCAACCAACAGGGGAGTTTTTAAGCTAGATGTGACTGTTTAAATGAAATATTAGAACTTGGAGTGACGTCATTCTGCTAATGGTGATCTGTCACCTGTAGAGTTCAAAAATTCTCAATGAAAATTGTCTAATATGGGTTGAACAGTACACTGAACGCTCACAGACAGAAGTAAATCTAATGCAATTAAGGCAATGGCACTCATGCGCTAGCCCTGATCAAACACCTGAGTAATCACCACGAATTTAATCATAGTATCAGCTCTTCTTTATTTTGATTACTGCTCAGTCTGACACTTAAGGCCAGAACATCATTTCCTTATTTCAGCCTGTATCTGCTTAGTTCTAAGCTCTAAGTTTGCGAGCTTACATTCCTCATACCCAAGTAGTCGAACGGTAAAACTCACCAGTGTTTAATGCTGTTTGCTTGGAACTGCAATCAGGCCATTTCTGCTGTCAGCCCTAACATGAATGCAACCAGTAGGCTAAAGCTGCCAGCAGTAACAACACTTCCAATCGCTCTCGTTTGTAAGTGCAGTGGTCGTAGCTGCCAAGGTCGTATGTCTGGCTTTTTTGTCGAGGAAGTTTTCTTCTATGTGCATGCCTTAATACTTAGCGATTTTCGTCGCTGATCATGATTTTTTCGTCATCAGAGTTAGACTTCGCTGCGTCTCGCAAGGCCTCCTTACTAATCAAAAAAACACTTGACCTTCTAAGCGTAGTAAGCCGGATAAATACAGTAAGAGCTACCTCGGCTCAGCAAAACTAACTGTCGACTGCTATCGAGAAAGGAAAAAATGATGAAGGTCAAACGCATAACCATAACCACTGTGGCGCTAAGCGTTGCACTCGCTATCGCAGGATGCAAGGAGGCGATGCCCTCTGTCAGTCCCGCAAAGCCACCAAGCGTTCCGGTGGCCGAAGTGATCGTTCGTCCGGTGACGCCATTTGTCGAACTCACAGGTTCGCTGACCGCGGTCAAGCGGGTTGAGCTGCGCCCGAGGGTTGCTGGCTATATTCAGAACGTAAGCCTGCCCGAGGGACGCTTCGTCGAAAAGGGCAGCGAGCTCTTTCTCATTGATCCTCGGGTGTTCCAAGCCGCGCTGAACGCCGCGACGGCGCACCTGCGCCAGGCTGAAGCGGCATCGATACTTGCCCAAACGGAATATGCACGAGCCGAACAGCTATTTGCCCAAAAGATCGTTGCTCGTGATCGCTTCGACATCGCAACCGCCTCTATGAATGCAAGCAAAGCACAGGTCGACGCCGCAAAGGCAGCGGTGGATGCCGCACAATTGGATCTGAGTTTCGCACGTGTCACGGCGCCGATCAGTGGACGTGTCGGCCAAGCCCTCGTTACAGAAGGCAACTACGTCTTCAGCGGCGAGACGCCACTCACGACTATTGTTTCTATCGATCCCATCCACGTCTATTTCGATGTAGACGAACGCACTTATTTGCGATCGCTCGCCGCAGGCCGAGACCACACTACCACGCATGGTCCACAGGCGGAAAAGGTCATGGTGGCACTGCTCACCGACAAGACGTATTCGAGGCCAGGCCGTGTCGACTTCCTCTCCAACACCAGCGATCGTGGGACGGGAACAGTGCGTATCCGCGCTGTTGTCAACAACCCCGATGGGCATTTGACGCCCGGTCTTTTTGCCAAGGTCAAACTAGAAACTGGGTCGCCGCAAGCGAGGGTTCTGGTTTCCGATCATTCGATTGGTACCGATCAAGGTAGCCACTATGTGCTCGTTGTCGGCAAAGACGACAAGACGGAATACCGGCCAGTCGAGCTGGGTCCGGTGGTCGAGGGGTTGCGCGTGATCGAACAAGGTCTACAGCCCGGCGAGCACATCGTTGTCAAGGGGCTGATAGGCCCGGGCATGCAGGTCACGCCACAGTCCGCTGCGATTGACGGTACACCTATTGCGGTGTCACAAACCTCGGGAGCCGTACAATGACATTCCCACGTTTCTTCATCGATCGCCCGATTTTTGCCATCGTCCTTTCAGTTTTGATGGTGCTCGCTGGCATCGTTGCCTTCTTCCAATTGCCGCTCAGCGAGTATCCGACCGTGACGCCGCCGACGGTTCAGGTAACCGCTTCCTACCCGGGTGCCAATCCCAAGGTGATTGCTGAAACGGTAGCCGCGCCACTCGAGCAGGCGATCACCGGGGTCGAGGGCATGCTATACATGTCGTCACAATCAGCCACTGACGGCCGAATGATCCTGACCGTCACGTTTGCGCAAGGGACGAATGCCGATATGGCACAGATCCAGGTACAAAACCGCGTCTCGCGCGCTCTGCCGCGTTTGCCGGAGGAGGTGCAGCGCCAAGGCGTCATTACGCAGAAGACCTCGCCGGACATCCTGATGGTGGTTCACCTGTTATCGCCAGACAAACGCTACGACCCTCTCTATATTTCGAACTACGCTTACCTCCAGGTGCGCGACGATCTGTCCCGTATCCCGGGAATCAGCGACGTTCTGGTTTGGGGAGCTGGTGAATATAGTATGCGGCTCTGGCTCGATCCGAGCCTAATCGCCGCACGAGGGCTGACAGCGGGCGATGTGATTGCCGCTGTGCGCGAGCAGAACGTACAGGTGGCGGCTGGCTCCGTCGGTCAGGCTCCCAATTCCAGTGCCGCGTTCCAAGTGACAGTGAACACGCTCGGGCGGTTAACCGATGAGGAGCAGTTCGGCGACATCATCATTCGTACGGGCGGCGACGGCCAGGTGACGCGCTTGCGCGATGTTGCCCGCATTGAGATGGGGGCCGATACCTACGCATTGCGCAGCCTGCTTGACGGTGAACCTGCCGTCGCGCTGCAAATCATCCAGAGTCCGGGCGCCAACGCACTCGACGTTGCGCAGGCGGTGCGTACAACCATGCAGCGGCTTGAAGGCAACTTTCCGGAAGGACTCAGCTCGCGCATCGCGTATGACCCGACGGTCTTTGTCCGTGCCTCGCTGGAGTCGGTGGTAACCACCTTGTTGGAGGCGATTCTTCTTGTCGTTATCGTGGTGGTGCTGTTCCTGCGCAACTGGCGTGCTTCGCTCATACCCCTTATAGCGGTGCCAGTGTCGCTGATCGGCACCTTTGCCGTCATGCATCTGATGGGTTTCTCACTGAACACGTTGTCGTTGTTTGGCCTGGTGCTTTCAATCGGGATCGTCGTCGATGACGCGATCGTAGTGGTTGAGAATGTCGAACGTCACATCGAAAATGGTGAGGAACCCATGCAGGCCGCGCGGCTTGCCATGGACGAAGTCACCGGTCCTATTATCGCGATCACCTCGGTACTTGCCGCCGTTTTCATTCCGACCGCTTTTCTAAGCGGCTTACAGGGTGAGTTCTATCGACAGTTTGCGCTCACGATTGCGATTTCAACCATTCTGTCGGCAGTTAATTCACTCACGCTCAGCCCTGCGCTCGCAGGACTCTTGTTGCGCCCGCGCCAAGCGGCAATAGTGCGAGTTCCGCGCAGTTTGCGTGGCCGCGCCGATCAGTTGTTTCGGACACTAGGCCAGCCGTTCCAGCATGCACCTGACGCTTATGGCAACACGGTGCGCAAAGTGGTGCGGATTAGCGGCGTGGCGCTTCTGGTTTACGCCGGACTCCTTGCGTTGACCTTCTTCGGATTCAAGGCCGTCCCGCCCGGCTTCGTGCCCATGCAGGACAAATATTATCTTGTCGCAATCGCCCAGCTGCCAAACGCCTCGTCACTGGACCGCACCGACGCAGTCGTCAAACAGATGTCGAAGATCGCGCTGACCGAATCAGGTGTCGAAAGTGTCGTTGCGTTTCCCGGCCTTTCTATAAATGGTTTCGTCAACGTGCCAAATGCCGCGGTAATATTCATCATGCTCGACCCGTTTAAAGATCGCACGACACCCGATCTCAGCGCTATGGCGATTGCGGGGCGCTTGCAAGCCCAATTTGCCAGCATCCCCGATGGTTTCCTCGGCGTGTTCCCGCCACCACCGGTGCCTGGCCTTGGCGCGACGGGCGGATTTAAGATGCAGGTCGAGGACCGCAGCGGTGCCGGGCTCGCAGCTCTGGTGCAGCAGACCCAGATCCTGATGACAAAAGCTACCGAGTCAGGTGAGGTGGCTGGGCTTATGACCAGTCTTGACATCAATGCGCCGCAGTTAGATGTCACCATCGATCGCACTCAGGTTATGAGCCAGGGGGTTCGTCTGGCTGATGTGTTCGAGTCGCTTCAGGTCTATCTCGGATCTCTATATATCAACGACTTCAACCGCTTCGGTCGAACCTATAAGGTGACGGCCCAAGCCGATGCAGACCACCGCATGCAAGCCGAATCTATCGGCCGCCTGCAGGTGCGCAACGCGGCCGGAGATATGCTGCCGTTGTCCTCCTTTGTCACTGTGACGCCAAGTGCCGGCCCAGACCGCGTGATGCACTACAACGGCTACCCTACGGCCGACATCTCGGGCGGTGCGATGGCTGGCGTCAGCTCGGGGCAGGCTGTTGCGGTCATGGAACGATTAGCCAAGGAGGTTTTGCCTGAAGGCATGAGCTTCGAATGGACTGATCTTACCTACCAGCAAAAACTGGCTGGCGATTCGGCGCTGTTCATTTTCCCATTGTGCCTGCTGCTCGCTTATCTCATCCTCGCCGCGCAATACAACAGCTGGCTGCTGCCTCTGGCGGTTCTGCTGATCGTGCCGATGTGTCTTTTGAGCGCGATTACCGGTGTCTGGCTGGCTGGGGGCGACAACAACGTCTTTGTTCAGATTGGGCTTATCGTGCTCGTCGGTTTGGCGGCCAAAAACGCAATATTGATCGTCGAGTTTGCACGCAGCCTCGAAGCTGCAGGAACAAGTGCGCTGGAGGCGGTCGTTGAGGCTTGTCGATTGCGGTTGCGGCCTATTGTGATGACCTCATTGGCATTTATTGCTGGCGTCGTACCGTTGATATTGGCAAGCGGTGCTGGGGCCGAAATGCGTCAGGCTATGGGGATTGCGGTCTTCGCAGGTATGCTCGGCGTGACATTGTTCGGATTATTCTTGACGCCGGTTTTTTATGTAGTGATACGTGGCTTGGAGGCTCACTTCGAGCGGCACAGTTCAAGTGCTAAGCCGCACATTGAGGAGAGCATGTCATGAGAAGTCCATACCAAGCAGTTCTGTTACCCCTGAGTGCGCTAATCTTGACTGGATGCGCGGCGGTGGGCCCAAACTACTCACTACCTTCACGCAGTTTCCGGCCAGTTTCAGTGAGCCTCCCGCCGGTCTTGGAATAGGGGCCGTTGAGGTGAAGTGATGGGGCACCTTCGACGATCCAGCTCTGAACATCATGATCCAGCTGGCGCTCGCGGCGAACCATGACATAGGTATCGCTGTCGTTCGGCTCGAAGAGGCAAAGGCCATGTTGGGTGAGAGCCGTCAGGGCTTCCTGCCGAGCGGTGGCGCTGAGCTTGGTTATGAGAACCGTCGCCGGAGTGAGGTCGAGACGCCCCATAGTCAGTCGCGTCAGATAGAAACCTATCGCGGCGCGGTAGACGCTTCCTGGGAAATCGATCTTTTTGGCCGTGTGCGGCGATCGGTGGAGGCCGCACAGGCGCAAGCAGGCTCCCGCGAGGCTCTGCTGCGTGGTGTGCAGGCGGGGGTCGCTGCTGCGGTGGCTGCCACTTGGTTCGAGCTACGCGGTATCGAGGCCGAACTAGCTGTAGCCGCCGACATCAGCCAAAGCCAGCGCGAAAGCCTGAGTCTGGTCGAACGTCTCGTGCACGCCGGTTCTGCCAGCGAATTCGACCAGCTCCGTGCCGAGGCCTTGTTGCACCATGTCGAGGTGGCCGTGCCCGAACTGGAGCGCCGCCGTGCGGCCTCCAGCAATGCACTGGCCATTCTTCTTGGCGAAACGCCCCTGACGTTTAGACCACCTGCTGTAACGCCTGCGCGTGAAGCGCTTGCTGTTCGAACAATCGCCGTGGGCGATCCCGCAGCACTCCTTTCTCGGCGTGCTGATATTGCGGCGGCTGAACGGACTCTCGCTGCGGCGACCGCTCGGATTGGGGTCGAGACGGCTGGTTTCTACCCCGAGATCCAAGTGCATGGTTCAATCGGGCTTGTTGCTGGAAGTCTCGATGAAGTAAATGGCTCCGGAGTGTTGTCCAGCTTCCTCGGCCCGGTCATTCGCTGGTCTCTTTTCGATACTGGGCGCGTGCGTGCCCGCATCGCCGCCAGCGAGGCACGTACCCAAGAGGCGTTGATCGTCTACGACCAGACCGTGTTGCGCGCACTGCAGGAAACCGAGGATGCCTTCAAAGCCTATGGCGCCGCGGGTAGCACGCTTGAGCTGCGTCTGCTTGAGTCAGCCGCAAATCGCGAGGCGGCTCGTCTTGCCCGTGTGCGGTTCTCAGCAGGTGAAGGCATCTACCTTGATGTGCTCGAAGCCGAACGGTCCGACTTTGCAAGCCGGCGTGCGCTGGCAATCGCTCGCACCCACCAACAGCTTGCCGTTGTCAGCATCTACAAGGCGCTGGGTGGCGGCTGGGAGATCTGCGCGCAGGCGGATCAGGACTGCAGTGGCGCCGACGGCATTTCGAACGGACGCGTCGTGAAATAAATCACACATAGGACTTGACCTTCCCATGGTTGGAAGCATTAAGCTTTTTTTAACTCAACATTTAAGGAGTAGTTCAATGGCTTCTGTTTCCTTGCCACAAAACGCCAATCAATCCGTGTCCGCAGGCACTCGTCTGAGCCTGCCTGTCGAAGGCATGACGTGTGCATCATGTGTCGGCCGTGTCGAGCGAGCGTTGAAAGCGGTCCCCGGGGTGCAGACGGCCGTGGTCAATCTCGCTACCGAACGCGCCGACATTACTTTCCCCGGCGTAGCCAATCCGCAGGCGGCTGTTCACGCCATTCAGAGCGCTGGCTACACCATTCGCGAAGAGACCATCGAGTTGGCGATTGAGGACATGACCTGCGCATCATGTGTGGGCCGGGTAGAGAAAGCGCTCGTAAAAATTCCGGGCGTGCTCGAAGCCACTGTAAATCTGGCGACCGAGCGCGCGAGGGTGCGCCATTTTGCAGGGGTCGTCTCCACGGCAGATCTTGAAGCCGCTGTCGAACAGGCGGGCTACAAGTCCCGTCGCTTGTCCGCCGAAACGGCGAATGCTAGCGATCAGGACACTGAGCGTCGTGAGAGCGAGGCGCGGGCACTGCGACGTTCTTTCATCACTGCAGCCATCATCACCTTGCCCGTATTCATCCTTGAGATGGGCTCTCACCTTATTCCCGCCATGCATCATTGGGTGATGGGGGTTCTGGGGCAACAGACCAACTGGTATGTGCAGTTCGTGCTCGCCACCCTGGTCCTGTTCGGTCCTGGTCTGCGCTTCTTCCTAAAAGGGGTACCGGCGTTGCTGCGCGGTGCTCCTGACATGAACTCACTGGTCTCGGTCGGCACCGCGGCGGCTTATGGCTATTCGATCGTCGCAACCTTTGCCCCTGAAGCGCTGCCGCAAGGCACTGCCAACGTCTATTTTGAAGCTGCTGCGGTCATCGTTACCTTGATCCTGCTCGGACGCATGCTGGAGGCGCGCGCCAAGGGGCGAACCTCACAAGCGATCAAGCGGCTCGTCGGACTTCAGGCTAAGACCGCGCGCGTCCAGCGCAACGGCGAAACGTTTGAAATACCGCTCGATCAGGTGATGACTAGTGACATAGTGCTCGTTCGTCCGGGCGAGAAGATTCCGGTCGACGGCGAAGTCGTCGAAGGTGCCTCTTATGTTGACGAGAGCATGATCACCGGCGAGCCGGTGCCCGTATCTAAAGGGGTGGGAGCCGAAGTTGTCGGCGGCACTATCAACAAGACGGGCGCTTTCAGTTTTTGCGTCACCAAGGTCGGCGCGAATACGGTGCTCGCGCAGATCATTCGTCTGGTCGAGCAAGCGCAGGGGTCAAAGCTGCCGATCCAGGCGCTGGTCGACAAAGTGACCATGTGGTTCGTCCCAGCGGTGATGGCAGCTGCCACGCTGACCTTCCTCGTCTGGCTAATCTTCGGCCCGTCCCCAGCGCTGACCTTTGCGCTAGTTAATGCGGTCGCGGTTCTTATTATCGCTTGTCCGTGCGCTATGGGACTGGCCACGCCGACCTCAATCATGGTTGGCACCGGCCGTGCGGCCGAGCTCGGCGTACTCTTTCGTAAGGGCGAAGCTTTGCAGGCGTTGCGCGATGTGAGCGTTATCGCGCTCGACAAAACCGGCACGCTGACCAAAGGACGCCCCGAGCTGACCGATCTCGTGCCTGCCGAGGGATTTGAATACAACGAAGTTCTTGCTCTTGTTGCGGCCGTCGAGACCCGCTCCGAGCACCCGATTGCCGAATCGATCGTCACAGCCGCAAAGCAGTTGAACCTCACCCTTGCACCTATTGAGAGCTTCGACGCAACACCGGGCTTCGGCGTGTCGGCCAAGGTCGCAGGTCGTACCGTCGCCGTCGGTGCGGATCGGTTTATGACGCAGCTCGGTCTGGATGTGTCGAGCTTGCAGTCCACCGCCCTGCGTCTTGGTGAGCAAGGCAAGAGCCCACTTTATGCCGCGATCGACGGCCGCTTGGCAGCGGTGATTGCAGTCGCAGATCCAATTAAAGAAACAACGCCTGAAGCAATCAAGGCGCTGCACGCGCTCGGACTGAAAGTAGCGATGATCACTGGCGACAATGCGGCGACCGCTGCGGCGATTGCCGAGCAGCTTGGCATCGATGAAGTCTTAGCCGAGGTTCTCCCCGATGGTAAAGTCGAGGCGCTGAAGAAGTTCCGGAACAATGGCGCGCGAGTCGCCTTCGTGGGAGACGGTATCAACGACGCGCCAGCACTCGCCGAAGCTGATGTTGGGCTCGCCATCGGCACGGGAACCGATGTAGCGATAGAAGCTGCTGACGTGGTGCTAATGTCGGGCGACTTGCGTGGCGTGACGAATGCGATCGCGCTTAGTCAGGCCACGATCCGTAACATTAAGCAGAACCTTTTCTGGGCCTTCGCCTACAACGCCGTGTTGATACCGGTTGCGGCGGGTGCGCTCTACCCGTTGAATGGCACCTTGCTTTCGCCAATTTTCGCAGCGGCCGCAATGGCACTTTCCAGTATATTTGTGCTCGGCAACGCGCTCCGACTCAAGCGTTTCAGGGCTCCGATGATGGTTTAAACCCACACCAAGTCATTGGCTTTTGGGGTGGTAGCGCAAAAGTCACGCTTGGTAGACGAATATTGTTGAAGGAGTAACACAACATGTTTTCACCAAATACGCCCTTGGATCACCTCAAGGACGATTATAGCGACGCCCGAGAACATCTCTTTGCCACTCAAGAGTCGTCACACCTGAGGTGTGGCGGGACTATATGCATTTGATCACCACATTAGCTCTGAGCAATCTTCAGATGGAATATAGACAACATGAATGCGATCTGAATACCTGTATGCCGACGTGTTCTTTACGCCCAGAGAAATATCTGTGCGTAGGTAAACCTCAGTTTTTGAGCGTATTTGATTAATTTACTAGAAGGAGAGAATGATGAATATTGGTCAAGCAGCCAAGTTGTCCGGCATCTCGGCGAAGATGATTCGCTACTACGAACAGATTGGCTTGATACCCAAAGCGAATCGTTCTGATGCTGGCTACCGAAATTACAGCTCGGCAGACGCGCAAAGCTTTCGCTTCATCCGTCGCGCACGCGACCTTGGCTTTTCTGTCGAACAAATCTCGGAACTCCTGGTCTTGTGGTGCAACCGAGATCGCGCGAGCGCCGACGTTAAGGCGTTGGCGCTCTCCCATGCCGACGGACTGAAGGCGAAGATCGTTGAACTACAAGCTATGGTGCAAACGCTCGAGCAGCTAGCCGAAAATTGCCATGGCGATGGCCGCCCGGATTGCCCGATCCTTGCGGATTTGGCTGAGCCAACCGCCGCAGCGAAAGAACGTTCACAAGTTCCACATAGAACACCTCGATTTGGGAGTGACACACCCGCCTCGTCACGCCATCGTCCGCCACGGTGACTAACTCGTGAGCTTCTTCGATGGCGGCGTTTTCCAAGTTAGTTGTCACCATTGACTTACGCATCGAAGAAGCCCAAAAAGCACAATCATCAAGTTCTGTACAAGAACCACGCGAGTCGTGGCTTTGTTGTTTCTTGTCTTTATGCTTTTAAGTTTTTTGCTGTGAGGTCGTTAAACCCTTCACTTACATGACTATACGCTTGAGATAGAAACTTAGAACGTATAATCGAAGTTATAACGCATGCCGATCATGATTTGGTCATTGGTTTCAAGGTATTCGTAATCGGTTTTTTGATATTCGACAAAGGTTCTGAACATAGACGTTAAATGCCATTCAAGCGTAGTGTTGTAGGCATTATAGGTTTTAGAGGTCACATCGTTGCCACCATCATCATATTTAGATACACCTAGCTTAACTTTATAGCTTTCATTGATGGCGTAGCTTGCTACGACGTCAAGTGTGGATCCATCGGCGTCATCTTTGTCTATGTCTTGATAGGCTGCGGCGAGGTATAAAGAGTCGAAGCTCTTTGATAGGGTCACGCCTAGAGTATTTTCATCGGTGCCGTCGTCTAACTCTTTGTTATAAAAAGCCGCAGCGATGTAGATAAAGTCAGTTTTGTAGCGCACGCCGGCGTTGACAAAGTCGCTGCCGTTACTCTCTTTATTGTCGCCGTCGAATTGTCCATCGGCCGAAAATAAGATATCACCAAATTGCTTACGATAGGTGACTAGATTATTCACTCTGAATGGGCTCGCACTGTCATAGGCAAGCGGTGTTCCTGAGCGGTTAAAGATATCGACCGGATCAGAAATCATTTCCTGAGTAACGGCTTGCTTACCGATGGCGAACCGACCAAATAAGCCTTCAATACCGACATATGCTAGACGTGCGTCGCCAAAGTCGCCGTCGTTTTTGATGTCGACTTTAAATTCGCCTTTAGCAAAGCCTGTTAGGCCGTGGCTGAGCTTTTGCTCTGCGGCAAAACCAATCCGTGAGCTGGCATCACTCACATCCCACACTTCGTCTGAACTTAAGTTGCTCACTCCGAATGTTGGGCGTAAAGAACCATAAAAATTAAACTGGGTATCCGATGGCACTGATGGCTCATTTTCTTGAGCTTCGAGCATGGCGAGTCTCTGCTGAATTTGTTGTAACTCAGTGCGTAATTCGTCATTGGTTTCTGCTGTATTATTGGCTTGAACGGCAAAAATAGGTGTGGCAAAGCTCAGCACAAGTATGGCTGATGTGAGTTTAGACGGTTTCATTTATGTTTCCTTACATAACAACTACTCGCGTTACGCTAATGGATTTTGTTGCCGATTGAGCTGTATCGCTAGTAGTAAGGAGCTGCACTTGTGATAGTGCTGGGGAGGCGCCTAACTAAGAAAATTAGGCTTCGTAACTCAGCAGCTGACAGATAAAAGCGGTCAGCTGGTTTTGGAAAGGTGCAATCCTATCAATCCCGCCAAAACAGCGGGACGTTAGAGGGAGGATTAGAGTATGGTCGCGGCCATTTTGCGGCGCAGGTAAGCGATTTGCTGCATGTGTGGCAAATCTTTGGGGCAGTTATCTTGGCAGCCGAGTAGCGTCATACAGCCGAACACGCCATCTTGATTGCCAATCACATGGTAGAAATCATCCGCGCTGCGGCTGTCTCTGCTATCCATTTCGAAGCGGGCAATTTTCATCATGCCAACCGCGCCGACAAAGGTGTCACGCATTTGTTTGGTGGCGCAGGCCGACACGCAAACGCCACATTCGACGCAGCGTTCTAGCTCATAGATCCGCGCGGCTTCTTCAGGTGCCATTGGATTTTCGAGGCGATGAATGTCCTGATCATCGGGTCTAGGGTGCAGCCACAGTTTTAAGCGTTCGGCTAATTCACGCATAAATTTACCCGTGTTCACCGATAAGTCGCCAATCAGCTCGAAGCCTGGTAGCGGCATGAGGGTGATTTCGCCATTAGGATAATTTGCCGTTAACGTGCGACAGGCAAGCGTGGGGAAACCATTGATCACCATGGCGCAACTGCCACAGATGCCCGCGCGGCAGACAAAGTCGAACTGCAGTGAAGGGTCTTGTAGCTCACGTAGTTGATTTAAGGCGATAAATACTGTCATGCCCGGTGTTTCAGTCAACTGATAACGTTCCATCTTTGGCTTGTCTTGGCCATCTTGCGGATCGTAGCGAAAGATATTAAAGCTGATTTGACGGCTCATAGTGGTTTGTTTCCTACCGGTTGGGCTGGAGTGATCGCTAAGGTATCGCTGAGGCGTTCATTAGGAGCCTGCAGGTGGCTTGGCAGCTCGTATGGCATCAGGGCTCGCTGCAGTGTGTCTCTATCGGGGTCATCACCTAAGCTCGCGAGCACTTGATTGATTTCTTGTACGCGTTTTTCGGTATCTGGATGGGCGATAGTATTGTCGTTACCGTAGCCCCGGTATCCCGGTGGTAGCTCCATTTTCATCACATCTAGCGCTTCATAACGCAGTACTGGTTCAAGTGATTCGGCATCTGGCCAAGTTGCCAGCGTGCGGTTGAGCCAATCTTTATCGTTGCGTTGTGGGTAATCTTCCCGTGAATGTGCGCCGCGGCTTTCAGTGCGAGCTTCTGCGCCACAGGCGACGGTTAGGGCTACTTTCAACATACGGGTGACGCGCAGCGCTTCGACTAACTCAGGATTGGAGTGACGTTTTTTACATTTAAGGCCAAGATTTTTTGCCCGCAGCAGTAAGTCTTTCAAGCCTTTGATGGCTTTATCTAACTCGGGTCCATTACGGAAGATCCCGACGTAGTTCATCATGATGCGTTGCATTTCTTTCTTTATTTGGAAGGGGTTTTCTGTGCCGTTGCCTTCGATCAGCCCATCGATTTCTTGCTGTAATTTATCGATGAATTTTTGAGTCAGTGCGGTATCAATTTCTAAGTCGTTATTCTCACAAAAATCAGCCACATATTTACCGATGATCATGCCGCCGACCACAGTTTCTGCCACCGAATTACCGCCTAAACGGTTAAAACCATGCATGTCCCAACAGGCCGCTTCTCCGACACTGAACAGTCCTTTGAGTTGTGGACTCTCACCTGTGGCATTGGTGCGCACACCGCCCATGGAGTAATGCTGGGTTGGCCTGACGGGGATCCAATCTTTGCACGGATCGATACCGAGGAAGTAATCACAAATCTCTTTCACTTCGCGCAGGTTGGTTTCGATATGCTCACGGCCCAGCTGCGTAATATCCAGCCACAGATGCGGGCCGTAAGGGCTTTCGACTCCATTGCCTTTGCGCATGTGTTCTGTCATGCGGCGAGAAACCACATCGCGGGAGGCGAGTTCTTTTTTCTCTGGCTCGTAATCTGGCATAAAGCGATGACCGTCTTTATCGCGCAGAATACCGCCATCACCACGACAACCTTCAGTGGTAAGGATCCCCGCGGGCACTATGGCGGTAGGGTGAAACTGCACCGCTTCCATATTGCCTAAGGTGGCGACACCTGTGTCGAGTGCTAACGCTTGGCCTATGCCTTCGCAGATGGTGGCATTGGTCGATATTTCATAAATCTTGCCATAACCGCCAGTGGCGATGGTGGTGGATTTGGCGACATAAGCGCGCAATTCACCTGTGACTAAACAGCGGGCAATGACTCCATGGCAACGCTTACCGTCATGGATCAGCGACAGTGCTTCAATCCGTTCATGTACTGGAATGCCCATGGAGATAGCTTGGTTATCGACCGCGTACAGTAAAGAGTGGCCAGTGCCGTCTGCGGTGTAACAGGTACGCCATTTTTTTGTGCCACCAAAATCGCGGGCATTGATTAGGCCGTGAGCTTCTTCAGCCTCATTGAGCGTTACCCTTTGCGCGTTCATGATGACTTCACGTGGGCCGGCGGATATTCTCGACCAAGGTACGCCCCAGTTGGTGAGTTCGCGGATCGCTTTTGGTGCAACGTGGGCAAACATGCGTGCGACGTCTTGATCGCAGCCCCAGTCAGAACCTTTTACCGTGTCTTGAAAGTGAATGTCTTCGTTATCGCCCATGCCTTTAACGGTATTGCCTAGGCTGGCTTGCATTCCGCCCTGTGCGGCGGCCGAATGTGAACGTTTTGCGGGAATTAACGATAGCACTAAGGTATCTAGGCCTCGCTCTTTGGTGGCAATCGCGACTCTAAGGCCTGCCAATCCTGCGCCAATGACTAATGAGTCTGTATAAATGATTTTCAAATCAGATCCTTATCTAATAATTTAGATAACATTTCATGGATTTATCATTGCGCTCCTCGGGCATAGATGCGCTGCAACTATGTATCAGAGGAGGATCCGTATGTTGTTTGTCTTGCTATATAGGCTAAGTGCGCCGATAGCGTCATGCCCATTACTGAGGAATAAACGGTTGTACCGGCAAAACTAATTCGATACCAATATTGATATAGGTCACTAGGCTTAATGTGCCTAAACACAATAAATAGACGATCAATACTTGCGCTATAGTGCGGATAAGTGGACGGTTACTACTCACACCCCACTTTAATATCACTCGGTATAAACCAACGATGCCGTGGAATAACACGATAGGTAAAAACACCACGTATAAGAGCCAAGCGTTATCGTGGTAAACCCGTTCGGCCGAAAGGTGAGGGCCAATATCAGGGTTTAAAATCATAGTGGCAAGATGGGCTGACACTAAGAAAAACAGTAAGAAACCGGTGATCATCTGCCAGAACCATGCTTGGGTATCTCTATGCTTGATAGTCGACATGAAGCCACGCATCGCTCGCCATTGACCTAATTGCACCGGAAAACGACGTAGTGCGGTGGCGGCATGTACTGCAACAATCACCAGCATAATGACTGAAATGATCTGGGTCACGATGGGGAAGCCATGACCCGTCGAGCTAAACATACTGCCTTCTAAGAATTGCACCATGTGAAAGAAGGTTTCTTTACCAAATAAAATGCTCGCCTCGAAATGCATATGAAATAAGAGGAAAATACCTAATATAAGCCCTGTCGCACTTTGTAAGCAGTCTGCTTTAGCCGACCAAGCTTGGCCAAATGGTCCGCCGTTAATGGCGGTAGGAACACGCGTTTTTGCTGACATTAATTCACCTCTTACTCGATTTGCTATGGCGTGAATGTACCTGCATCACGCCAAAACAAAGTCTATAGATACAGATTAAAAGAAGAGGGTTAATCCATTTGTAGGCATTAGCCCTGAGAGCACTTAGGGTAAAATTGAGCTACAGCATCATGCCGCCAAACAGGAAGGCCAATGCCACACTGGTGGCAATCGTCACAACGCCAGGGACCAGGAACGGATGGTTAAATACCGCCTTACCAATCCGAGTCGAGCCGGTATCATCCATCTCGACCGCAGCCAGTAGCGTGGGGTAAGTCGGTAATACAAACAGCGCGCTGACGGCGGCGAACGAGGCTACGGCTGTCAATGGACTTACGCCAATCGCCAAGGCTGCGGGCATTAGCGCTTTTGTTGTCGCGCCTTGGGAGTAGAGCAGCATGGAGGCAAAGAATAAGGTTACCGATAATAACCAGGGCTGACTTTGCAGTAAGGTGCCGGCTAAATCTTTGATTTCCTCGATATGATTCGACACTAAGGTATCGCCTAACCAAGCCACACCTAATACACAGACACAGGCTGACATGCCTGACTTGAAGGTGGCCGCATTGGATATTTCGCTCGCGTCTAACTTACAGAAAATCGTAATAGCGGCAGCTGCCGTGAGCATCAGCACCATAATGGCGGCGTCGCGTGGCAATACAGGGTCAACAATCAAACCGACTTTGTCAGATATCGCAGTGGCATAGGCCATGACAGCCGCAATCGCCAGCAAGAAAATCATCACAGATCGTTTCGCGCCGGCTTTAATTTTGATCTCAGTTTTACCGCGTGTTTTAACTAAACCTTTGGCTAAGCGTTCTTGATAGACAGGATCATCGGCCAGTTCTTTACCCATTAAGTTGGCAACAACGGCTCCGACCATGCAGGCGAGGAAAGTTGAGGGAATACAAACGGCTAACAGTACTAAATAATCTACGCCAAACGGCTCTAAGATACCTGAGAAGAACACGACAGCCGCTGAAATCGGTGAGGCGGTAATGGCGACTTGAGATGCGACAACGGCAATAGATAAGGGACGAGAGGGGCGAATGCCTTGCTCTTTTGCGACTTCGGCAATAACAGGTAAGGTGGAGAATGCTGTGTGGCCTGTACCCGCAAAGAGTGTCATGAAATAGGTGACGACAGGGGCCAGAAAGGTGATTTGTTTGGGATGCTTACGTAATAATTTTTCTGCCAGTGAGACTAAATAATCCATCCCTCCAGACACTTGCATGGCCGCAATCGCGGTGATAACTGACATAATGATGAGGATCACGTCAATCGGGATATTGCCCGGTTTGAGTCCCATCCCCGCGGTCAGTATCAGTACCCCGACACCGCCAGCGAAGCCGACTCCCATGCTACCCATCCTTGCACCAAGGTAAATAGCCCCGAGGACGATAATTATCTCTAATATAATCATAGTGTTAACTCTATTTTATTTTTTAATTTCAATAGCCTACGCATATTCACTCTGCGCAGGCTTATTCTTGAATCATCGAGTTGTGGGCTGGGAAAGGCTCCCCAGCCCCACTGAGTTACACTTTGGCTTTGCTGGTATTGCGTTTAGCCTGATATTTAGGATTCATCAGGTTTTCAACTGAGAGAATGTCATCGAGTTCTTCAACCGTTAACAAACCGCGTTCGAGTACCACTTCACGGACATTTTTACCCGTTTGAGCGCAAATCTTGCCTATGATGTCACCTTCATGGTGGCCGATGATTGGGTTAAGGTAGGTCACGATCCCGATAGAGTTCATCACATGGGCCATGCAGATCTCTGGATTTGCTGTGATACCTTCAACGCATTTTTCACGTAGAGAGATACAGGCATTGCCCATCAAACTGAGCGACTCAAACATTGCCTGTCCAATCACAGGTTCCATTACGTTAAGCTGTAATTGGCCAGCTTCGGCGGCCATAGTGATAGTGATATCATTGCCGACAATCTTAAACGCAACCTGATTGACGACCTCAGGGATCACAGGGTTAACCTTGGCTGGCATGATGGAGGAACCCGCTTGCAGCTCAGGAAGATTAATCTCCTTCAGACCTGTACGTGGACCCGATGAAAGTAAGCGTAGGTCGTTACAAATCTTGGACATTTTAATCGCCATACGCTTAATTGCACTGTGCAGCATAACGTAGGCACCACAATCGGATGTCGCTTCGATTAAATCTTCCGCTGGCACATAGGCACGCCCAGTAATGTCTGCCAGATACTTAATGGCTAATGCGGAATAACCGACAGGCGTATTGAGCCCTGTACCAATGGCGGTTGCGCCTAAGTTCACTTCTAACAACAACTCTTGGCAACGTTTGATGGACTTAATTTCTTCTCGCAATGTAACTGCAAAGGCATGAAACTCTTGGCCTAAGGTCATAGGCACTGCATCTTGCAATTGAGTGCGGCCCATTTTTAAGATGGTTTTAAACTCTGTGGCTTTAGTGTCGAAAGCGCTGATAAGGTCGGTTAATGCATCTAACAGAATATCGGTACTGTTGATGACCGCAATACGGAAACCTGTTGGATAGGCATCGTTAGTCGATTGGCATTTATTGACATGGTCATTAGGGTTGATGACATCGTAACGGCCTTTTTCAAGCCCCATGATTTCCAGTGCAACGTTGGCTAATACCTCATTGGTATTCATGTTGACCGAAGTACCTGCGCCTCCTTGATAAACATCGACCGGAAATTGATCAACAAATCGACCCGTTGTGAGTATCAGATCGCACGCTTCAATAATTTTGTCAGCGATTTCAGGACTTACAGCGCCTAATTCACTGTTAGCCATGGCAGCGGCTTTTTTTGTTAGCATCATGCCACGGACTAATTCAGGTACATCGGAAATTTTTTGATTACTCAGCTTAAAGTTTTCGATGGCACGCAATGTATGTATGCCATAATAAAATTCATTGGAAACTTCTTTCGTGCCCAATAAATCTTCTTCGATCCGTACGCTATTAGTATCTTTCATTTCGATCCTATTAAATCCAATTAATAGTAAGATATATCTCCGAGTATTGAGTTGTGGATGTGTACAATAAGTATACGTAACACATCAAGAATAACTCATCGAAAACATGAAGGAGAATCGTCTCCTTGACTATCGAAGTAGATCTTAACGCTTTGGCAATAACAGGATTAGGATGGTGATCACTTAACTGTATGAAATAGTGTATTTCTTTTTTTTCTTAGATAAGTCTCTCAACTCGGATCACTAGTGTGAGCCATTACTTTTTGATGCAAATTAGCTATAGATTTGTTATTCGTTAACCAATCGGCGACATATTTATTCAAGTGTTTTTAAAATTAAATAAACCATACGATATTTAATTGTCACTGCGTCAATAGCGAATAATCATTAGTTAAATCTACTCAATAATAAATGCATGGTGTTTTCCTTAAAGTTTAAATAATCAATTAGATAACGCTAAATATGTTATTTCATTTTAGTGAGAGCTATCACAGTGAGGCTTAGACAATAGTGCACACTGTGGGCGTTTATTATTAATCAAAGGATGTAAGCATGAATTTTCCAATGCGTAAGCTTTTGCTCTCGGTCACTTTAGGGTTATTTCTCTCCTCCGCGGCGCAGGCGCTTCCACAGGTACGTATTATTGCCACGGGTGGCACTATTGCGGGAGTCGGACAATCGGCTACTGAGTCTAACTATCAGGCTGGTGAAGTGGGCATTAGTAGCTTAATTGCAGCCGTGCCTGAAATGAAACAACTTGCCGATATTCAAGGTGAGCAACTGGTTAAAATCGGTTCGCAGGATATGAACGATAAAGTTTGGCTAGCCTTAGCCAAGCGCATCAATCTGCTATTGGCTGATAAAGATGTCGACGGTATCGTCATTACCCATGGTACTGATACCTTAGAGGAAACGGCGTATTTTTTAAATCTCACCATCAAGAGCGATAAGCCTGTAGTACTGGTTGGGGCAATGCGTCCATCAACCGCCATGAGTGCCGATGGCCCGATGAATCTGTATAACGCAGTCGCGACCGCCGCTAACCTCGAATCTAAAGGTCGAGGCGTGTTGGTGGTGATGAACGATACCGTATTGAATGCCCGCGATGTGACTAAGACTAACACTACAGGTGTACACACTTTTGCCGCGCCTAACTTTGGCCCGCTTGGCGTTATCCATAACAGCAAGATTGAGTACATGGGTAATACTGAGCGTCAACATACTACGCAAACGCCTTTTGATGTCAGCAAACTCGACAAGTTACCGCAGGTAGGCATAGTGTATAACTACGCCAATGCCAGCGATTTACCTGTCAAAGCTATGGTTGAAGCGGGTTTTGATGGCATAGTCAGCGCCGGTGTAGGTAATGGTAATATTTACCACTCAATATTTGACACCTTAGCTAAGGCGAGTCAAAAAGGCACCTTAGTCGTTCGCTCTAGCCGAGTGCCCACAGGCGCAACCACGCTTGATGCCGAGATAGACGATGCTAAATATGGCTTTATCGCAGCAGGTAATCTTAACCCGCAAAAAGCCCGCATTTTACTGATGCTGTCGTTAACGCAAAGCAAAGATCCACAGCAGATCCAACGTTGGTTTCAACAGTTTTAAGATTCAGCTGCGTGATAAAACAAAAGCCCTGTGAATATTCGTAGGGCTTTTGCATTTTGTCATTAATGGCTTACCTGTGAAGTGGTTTTTTCACGAGGCCATGAGCCGAAATATCTAAACAGTGTTGTGATTTTTAAAGCCAAAATTGTGAGGGTTCAACTCAGATTTTCAATCAAGATATTGCTCTGTAATTAGAAATTAGATTTAAGAAAGGCTTCGCCAATTAAGCACTCAATATCTCACTAATATATGCATACCATTCCACAGTAACCATTAAATCCACAGCTGTTTCAGCTTCCTTCCTCTCTCATTATTTTTCGGCATATTCTGACTATATATCAAGGCGATAAACTATTTTTAGTACGGCATAAGGTATTGATTTTGTGACTTAAAGTGCTTTAGGTACTATAGTGAAAGCTTATTTTATCTGAAACATAGGTGAGCGCTTCCTAGGTTTCTTGTTTGATTTTGGGGGAAAAGTGCGAATTTTAATGAACAATTTCAAGGTAATTAGTTTTGTGCGTCAGTGGTTACTGCTGGCGCTTTTGAGTATGGTTTTGCCACTGCAGGCGAGTGAAGATCCGCTGTGGATGGGAACGACAGGCTTGCCTATGAGTGAGCGGATCCATACCGGTGAACTTGCCAATGGTATGCGTTATTTATTGGTGAGCAATAAGACGCCGGAGCAGGCGGTCATAGTGCGGATGCGGGTGGATGTAGGCTCTTTGGTCGAGTCTGATGCCGAGCAAGGATTAGTGCATTTTCTTGAACACATGGCCTTTAATGGCTCGACCGGATTGGCGGCGGGGGAGATGATGCCGACATTGCAGCGCCTTGGCCTGAGTTTTGGCGCCGATACCAATGCTGTGACTGAGTTTCAGCAGACGGTCTATCAATTCAACTTGCCAAGTAATAGCCAAGATAAAATCGATACTGCTTTGTTTTTAATGAGAGAAATTGGCAGTAATCTATTACTCGACCCAGCGCTAATTGAACGTGAAAAAGCGGTGGTGTTGTCTGAGCTGCGTGAACGTAGCGGTGCGGATCTTGAGAATTACCGTAACCAATTACAGTTTTTAATGCCAAACACATTGCTGTCAAAGCGCTTCCCCGTGGGTGAGGCGAACAGTATCAGTAATGCCAATCGCGAGGCGTTGCTGTCTTTATATCAGCGTTTTTATACGCCCTCACGCACTACTTTAATTGTGGTGGGAGATATCGAGGTAGCCGCGGTAGAACAAAAGATAAAACAACAGTTTGCCAGTTGGAAAGCCGCGCCTTTGGCCGCTAAAACCAAGGAACAAGCTATTGGTACTGTCGCAGAGCGCCAAAGTGTCGATGCGGCGGCATTTTTTGATCCAAGTCTGTCAACGTCAGTTTCCCTTGGCATGCTAAAACCCATCTCAGCGATTACCGATAACCCTGCTGTGCGGGAGCAGGAAATGTTGCTCGAGCTTGCCCACGGCATCTTGTATCGCCGTATGGAGTCGCAATTACTGCATAGCCAAGGTTTATATGGTGTAAACCTGCAGGTTGGGCCGCAGTTTGATATTGCCTATGGCACACAAATGAGCCTAGGTACGCAGGAAAATAACTGGCAAGAGGGAATCGCACTCTTGGAGAAAACCCTGCGTCAAGCAAAAGAGTTTGGTTTTAGCCAGCAGGAAATTGACCAGCAAATCAAACGTATGCATAAGGGATATCAGCTAAGTGTCGCGGGGAGCAGTACTATTCACAGTGTGAATATTGCCGAGAGTCTAGTGTATTCGGTGGCGGGCAATCGCGTCCCTGTCGAACCTGATTGGCAGCTCGCATTTTTTGAAAAAATAATGCCAACAGTGACACCGCAAAAGCTAAGCCAAGTGTTTAATCAAACATGGAACGCCACGCCGTATTTGTATCTGACCAGCAATAAGCCCATTGAAAATGCTGAAAAACAGCTTATCGCCAGCTACGAGAAAAGCCGTAAACAAGCGGTGAGTGCACCAGCAATCAAGGCGATTGATGAGTTTGCTTATACTCAGTTTGGCGAGCAAGGCAAGTTAGTGGCCGACAGTCGCGATAAGGAAACGGGGATTCGCCAACTGCAATTTGCCAATGGCGTGCGCCTTAATCTTAAGCCTACCAACTTTAATAAAGGCACCACATTGGTCAGCCTAAACATTGGCTTTGGTGAAGTGCCATTCCCTGAGTTGGATGGTTTGTCTTATCTGTTTAACAGTGCGTTTGTGCAGGGGGGACTCAAGGCCCATGATTATGACAGTCTGCAGGATATTTTTGCTGGACAAGATATTTCCATCAACTTAGGCCTGCGTGAGCAAAGTTTTGGCGGCGAGATTAGCACTAATGCCGCAGAGCTACGCACGCAGCTTGGCTTAATGACGGCTTATTTAATTGAGCCGGGTATGGATAAGCAGGCTGAGCAATTGTTTCGTGAACAAGTGATTGCCGAGCAACAAAGTATTCATAGCAACCCACAATCTGAGTTTTCTAATCAGTTTGCCCGTATCTCCCATAATGGTGATAAACGCTATGGTTATGGTGAGCCTGAAGAAATTCTCAAACGTCACTTTGGAGAATTAGCGCCGAGTTTCCATTCGGCCGTCGAGCAAGGGGCGATTGAACTCGCTATTGTGGGCGATTTTGACGAAGCGAGTGCCATTGCTGCTGTGGCTGAAACAATTGGCGCCATTAAGCGTAGCCCTATTGCTAATGCTCAGTCGATAGTACCTGTGTTTCCGAAAGTGCCCGTTCAGAAAACATTAACGCATTATGGTCAACTTGATATGGCGGCACTTGCCATGGTGTGGCCTACAACGGACATGACTCACTTGAGTCAACACGCGGGATTGGGTCTGCTGGAGCAAGTGCTAAGCATTCTATTAACGGAAAACGTGAGGGAGAAGGCGGGCGCGAGTTATTCGCCATCGGCCTTTTCTTACAACGATTTCAATGCCAGCGGTTATGGTTACTTAGGTTTGTTTAGCGTGACGACTCAAGCCATGTTGCCAACGGTTGCCGAGTATTTCACCGCCGCAGTTAAGCAAGTTAAAGCGCCTTCGGGGATCAGTGAGGATTTGCTTAATCGAGCCCGCCAACCAGTGCTTGAGTGGATGCAAGCTGCGCCGCAAACCAATGGTTTTTGGTTAGATCTCACCTCAACTGCCCAGAGTCATCCTGGTCGTTTTGCTGCCTTTAAACAAAGGCAAGCGTTAGCGCAGCAGATGACAGTTGCAGAACTTAATAAATTGGCGCAGCAATATCTGCAAGACGATAGCAGTTTAATGATCCAAGTCCTTCCTGCACCGCCAGAACCTCAGCAATGAGTATTGGGCTCATAGAATAGTAGACTGATCATTCACCGACATATCCCCTGTGGTCGCAAACCACAGGGGATATTTTTCTACCTCTTTCTTCCTCTATCTTCTTTTACCAACTTTTCTTTCACGTTCGTGGTGTTATGCCCACCCATAGGTCGTCAATGGAAATACCTGTTGTCGAAAATGCCACTCACAGATCTGCGCGAGTGAAACTAGTCTAGGCGCAACTTATGTGTGAGATGGCTAACGGGGTGAGGTATATGTTTCGATATCTATTGTGCAGTTTTTGTCTAGTGTTTTTGTACCCGACAGGGATAGATATGTACTTGGTCGGTTTGCCGCAAATTGCGCAGGATTTAGGGGCGAGTGAGGCGCAGCTGCATATTGCTTTTTCTGTGTATCTTGCGGGAATGGCGACCACTATGCTGTTTGCGGGGAGCTTAGCCGATAGGATTGGGCGTAAACCCATTACCTTGTTTGGCGCATTGCTGTTTGCTATTGCCTCTTACTTTGCCGGTAGTGCGCAAACCAGTGATCTCTTTTTAATGGCACGCTTTGCACAAGGCATTGGTGCGGGTTCTTGCTATGTTGTGGCTTTTGCGATTTTGCGTGATGTATTAGACGATAAGCGCCGAGCAAAAGTGCTCTCTATGGTCAATGGCGTGACTTGCATTATCCCTGTGATAGCGCCTGTGATAGGCCATTTAATTATGCTTAAATTCCCATGGCCTAGCCTATTTAACACTATGGCGGGGATGGGATTAATGGTCTTAATCCTGTGTATTTTTGTATTGCACGAAACCTATCCTAAACCGCAATTTCACACCACAGTTGAGCTGGGTGGGTATAAAGAATCCTTTAAACAGCGGTTTTTTCTCAGTCGTGTGGTGATAACGACTTTAGGTGTGACCACGATTTTAAGCTATGTAAATGTCTCTCCCATGTTGATCATGGGGCAGATGGGGTTTGACCGTGGGCAATATTCCAATACCATGGCAATGATGGCATTGGTGAGTATGTTAGCCTCATTTTCGACGCCCTTTTTGCTTAACCTGTTTAAAGAAAAATCGTTAATCTTGTTCTCTCAGATATTATTTGCCGCAGCGGCATTGGTGTTTATCTTGACTCAATTGGGCGGGGTTAGTCAGTCATTCAACCTGTTAGGTTTTGCTTTTGTTTGTTCCGGTTTTTCGATTGGATTTGGGGTCACCATGAGTCAGGCGCTCAGCCCATTTGTTACTCGGGCTGGAGTTGCCAGCTCATTACTGGGAATTGCCCAAGTGTGTACTTCAGCTTTATATATTTGGGTGATGGGTCTGCTCGAAGTGAGTGCGATTAATATATTATTAGTGATCCTCGCTGTCGGTGCGCTGGTGAGCATTACACTGATCTTAGCGGTTCCTAAATTGCCGGAAATTGTACTTAATGACCAAATCCCTGAGTCGGCTTGATCTTAACTTATTGTTTATTTTGCAGCTTTTATTACAGGAGCGGAGTGTCTCTAAGACTGCCAAAAAGCTCAATGTCACGCCATCCACTGTGAGTAAGTCGCTGGCCAAATTACGGGATTGGTTTGACGATCCCTTATTTGTCAAAACGCCGCAGGGATTTCAGTTAACGCCATTGGCTCACGGTATGGAGCAGGAGTTATCGGAATGGTTGCAAATGGGTAAGCAACTGATGGCTAAGCGCGGTGATGAGATGACCAAAGGGCTCACCTTCGAGTTAATGCTTGAGTCGCCTTTGTTGCTTATCATGCTTAATGAGCTGACTCAGGCCATTTATACTCAATACCCTGATGCAAAGGTGAAGGTACGAAATTGGGATTACGATTCACTCGAAGCGATTGTGCGTGGTGAAGCTGATATGGGTTTTACCGGCCGAGAAAGTCATCCACGTTCCAAGGAATCCCTTGATTTATTACCCTATTTTATCGATTTTGAGGTTTTATTTACCGATCTTCCTCAGGTGTATTTGCGCCGCGATCATCCCGCCTTGCAGGAAGAGTGGAATATAGACACCTTTCTTAAATATTCGCATATCAATATTTTGTGGGAAAAGAGCGAAACCTGGGCCTTAGATGATGTGCTTATTGAGCTTGGTCTGAGTCGTAATATTGTGCTGACCTTGGCCAGTTTTGAGCAGTCACTGTTTGTCGCGGCAGAGCCTCACCACAGCATGATGGCAATTGCGCCACAATATTGTGAGCAATATGCCCGCCAATTACACCCTGACTTAGTCACTCGCCCGATCCCGATAAGTGGCGAATATCTTAATAAACTCGCCATTCCTTTTACCTTGATTTGGCATAAGAGAAACAGCCACAACCCCAAAATCACTTGGTTGCGAAACAAGATAAAAGCCATTTATCAACAGCATGATTAAGGCTGTTAACCATCATTTATATGTTCTGTTTTCAGTTACTCACAACGAGTGACCAGAACAGGAACGTTATACCCTAGTATTCAATATTGCGTGGTTTTTCGCATGGCGCATTTGATAAAAAGCTGATAAGTTCATTTTTTACAATTAATTAACTATGCTTGTTTTTGCTGGTCCAATAAGATAAACGAGCTGTACATAAATATTAAGACGTTAGCCGCTAAGGAAAGGGTGTGCAAAGTCCAATCTCAATCGGTTGTGAATGTGGTGGCCCAGAAGATGGCGGCATATCCTGTCTGAAAGTGGAGCTCTTCCACGCGTTAGAAAAGCATGTCACCTCTACGCATTGCGATTCGGTAGATCAGTACGCGTTGGTGCTGAGGGTAGATGGAGAATTTGCCAACTATGGTCTTGAGGGGGTTCATCGGGTACGCTTTGCCAAGAAAAGTCGATACCTTACTGCTGACATCCAAATTCCAGAGTCAGTTTGGCGTTTGGCGCGTGAGGAAGATCTCCGGCAATATCTTGGGTCTTCACTTCGCTCAGCCATAGAGATATTCGTTGCTAGGCTTAAGAAGGAAGGAATTGCGGTTGTAGAGATAAGTCTCTACACCGAGATGAATGTGGCGATCACAGAGTTCACACAACGCGCGTCGGCGGCTAACTATTCGCTGTAGGCGCGACGGCCCTGACTGGCCGCAGCGTGAGCTCAAACTTTATGCATCCGGAACATTATGATAATACAGCGCAAACAAACAATCTGTGCATGGGCGGGTGTTGGGCCGCAAAAGCCAGAGGCAGGAACAAAATTGGGTATCGCGCTTGGTACATTGGGCTGCGGACTAATTAATGGGCTCCGGCATATGCCCAAAAATGGAACGAACGGTTGGTATATCTGGTGTGGGGAATCCATGTCACAAGAGGATGAGTTCTTCTCACCACTTCACGTCGAGCACATCCAAGAATACTTGCCTGAGGTAAAAAAGTATCTCGATCTGCCTCCTGGTTACCGTTTTCTAATTGATGACAATAACTACGAAGATATCTGGTTTGAGGCTGAGCTACTAAATGCATAACAATCGCAGGCACAGCAACGGCTTTTCCGTTGCGGCTTCACCTTCACTAAAGAGCCGCGCGTGCTGCGGGCGTTATTCCCAATTGCTGGCAAATATGTTGGATACAAAGTTCTTGCTGTTGGCACCATAGCCCATAGCTGACGGGGATCAGTTTAATCCCCGCGCGCTGTAAGAGTTTATACAGTTCAATATCGAAAAAGTCCGCCCAAGGTCCTGGGTAACCGATTAAATCTATTGCTAAATATTGGTTACCATAGCGGCACAGAATATCCAGTTCTAGTCCCGCCATATGGTAAGCGCGCCAGACAGTTATGCCTTTTTCTTCAATCGCGTGTGCCACAGACTGGCCGAAGCTATCGAGGGAATCGACATAATTGTGTGCCGCTTGAAATTGGCCCGCCGATGCTAAGTAAGTTGCCAGTAAATTATTGTTGGGGAGCTCATGCGCTTGTACCGATAAAAATAGCCACTGCATTTGTTTAGCACGGGTGATGGCGACATTGAACATATCTTCGCGATTTAAATACACGGCGGCGCGGCTGTCTTTGGCCGTTATGCTAAACGACAGCAGCATAATATCGCGCTCTTCCCCTTGAAAACCAAAGGGCGTGGCAATCCGTAATTGATGACGTTCTATTTGCTGCGTGCTAAAGCGTGCGAGGATCTGCTGGGATAAATACTCCGTCTGATTGCGAAAACAGGAGAGCACACCAATGCTGGCGGGCACTAATGCATTTTCTTGTTCATCAATCAGTTGAGCTAACTTTTCAATTAATGCCTCCGCTTCTATGGCGTTAATTCCTTTACTATCACGGCTGCCAGTCACCTGGACTCTGTGTAAGTGCCCCGAACTCGTGCAGGGTCTGTGCTGCATAATCTTCAGCATACCTTGATAAAACTGCTGATTACTAAATTGGATCAGCTCAGGTTTACTCCGAAAATGCTCATTTAAAAATACCACTTGGGATTGGCTTGCAAGGGATTGCGATACTAAGTCGAGCATACTGGCATCACGGTAGCTCATTAGGCCGCGGCAATCCGCAGCGAGTCCGAGTTGGGTCTGGATTTGGGTTTGTTTTGCGCGGGATAAAAACGAGAAATGGCGCAGCTGTTTGCTGTCGCCCACCACCAGTGCTGCTTTTGCCCGCTGCAAGGCCGGTAAACATGCGGCAATATTGGCTTGGGTGGCTTCATCAATAATCACTAAATCAAACATTTGCTGCTCCATGGGCAGCACTTTATGCAAGCTGGCAAGGCTCGATAACCAAATGGGAAAGGTTTGCTTTAAGGCATCAAAATCCGTTTTGTAGAAACCGTCGAGTTGCTTAGCTGATTGTCGAGCGCGAAGTGCACTGGCAAAACTCACCAGCGTACTGCGCTTATGTTTGAGCAATTGGTGTAATCGATAGTGAGTGGCCAATTGTAAGTATTTGAGGCTTAAGTCTTCTTTTTGGGCGATGAGGGCGGTTAATTTATCGAGTTCATGCCATTGCTGGGCAAACCTTTTTATACCTGCACGGTAAGCCCAGTTGTAAAATCCTAAGCGCCAGCGCGATTGTCCTTGTTGTAAGGTTGCCAGTTTTTGGCCGCGACGTATGGCATGGCGGCAATGACGTATAAAGTCCGCTTCCATTTTGACTTGCTGACGAGTCACAGTATTAAGTTGCTGTTTTGCATTTAATAGCAACCTATCCGAGATGGCTTCATTTGATGCAGGGTGCTGACCATGGAGCATTTCATCAATCTGGTTTTTAAGGACTTTTATAAACTGCGGCGAGCCAGCTCGAATAAGACTGCTCCCAAGCTGGAATTGTTGCTGTAACTTATCGGCAATCACATCAACAGCAATATCGGTGTGGGCGACGATAAGTACCGATTTGCCTCTTAATACCTGCTCTGCTGCCACAGTGGCTATGGTGTAACTCTTACCTGTTCCCGGCGGGCCTGAGATCTGCCCCAAAGTATGATTGGCCGCAATCTTTAAGGCCTGAATTTGCGCGCGGCTTAACAGCCCAGGAAGATAAGCCTCTTGCGTGTCTTCACTGGCGCTGATTGATGTTGTTTGTTGTGTTTCTGCGAATAGCGCTTTAAGCGGTGCTGATGGTTCAGCCGCTGTCATTAGTTTGTCGAGTTCGTGCAAAATGCCGCGACTTGCGATCGAACGTTCTGCCAAAATGATTTGGCTTCGACTGACAAGAAACTGCCCACGTTTACGGCATAAGCTAGTGAATTCAGCCTCATCGATCAGCTTGGGAAAATGCAATAAATGACTGGTATCGACATCGGCTTGGCCCGCCCGCAGCCAAGCTATCCAGCCACTGACATCCGTTGGATTATCGCGTAAATCTTGGCTTAGGCTATGTCCTTCAACGACTAATTTTTCTAATAGAGCTTCATTGATAGTGAATGGTCCGCTGCCAGCTAGAGTGTTATTGCTCTCTAGGTAGAGATTATCGCCGTCAGCCTGTAATTGGCATTCGCGATAAAGGAGTGGTGTCACGACTTTACGTTTTTCGCCATTAAGGTCGACTGTGCCGCAGAAAAACAGACAGCAGTGCAATAATACCTTTTCGCGTAAATACAAAGCGCTACGTGCTAGTAATGCACTGGCGGGAGCAAATGGCACAGGCAAGCGGGGTAGGAAGCCACTGCTTAACTCGTCTTCATGTTGGAGTAATAGCTGATCTTGCTCGGCAAGCTTGTGGCTAGACCAGAGATTGATTTCGGCACTATCGTGTTGAAAACATTGTTTGTAGTAGTTGAGAATCCCTTGCAAATCCTATCCATCCCAAAGGCTTAATTGGCGATGCGAGAGTAACCTAATCGCATTAGTCGAACAAGGTTTGTACCGTCTAAAGATAGTTTATCCATAGTCACTTTAAGCCTAAAAGAGAGGTGTTCGATAGAACAGTCATTTTCCACTGGAGCAGAATTTTTGAGAGGCGAGCAAAAGTATCAGCAGCCGCATTTGTATCAATTAAGGGCCTGAAAAGTGTGGTTTGTATCACTTTTTTGTGTGTTATTGAAATGTTTGTTAAGTGTTTGAGTTTGTAAAATATTTGTTTTTGTTTTTAGTGGAAATTGCCATTGTTGTCATTGTATAACTGCGTAGATTGAACTGAATTTTTGTCTGCTAATGAGGGAAACAATGATAAAAAGTAAGCTAAAGGGATTCGCTGCGGTGGCTGTTGCCTGTTTAGCGGTAACGGCATGTGGCTCAGATGATAATAATGAAGAGGGCACAGATCAAAATGCCACCTATGTGCAATTCTATAATGCTTCAGCTGGAAGCACTGTTACTGCACTCAAAGTTGCCGATAAAACCTATGAAAGTGTGATCTATGGGGACACTATGCCGCGATTTACGTCGACGGCTGGCGTAACTGCGATTGAAGTGATGGCTAAGGATGCCTCTGATAAAGATATCTCTATTTATAAAGAAAATATCGATTTGAAAGTTGCAACGGACCATTTCTTTGTATTACATGGTGATTTTACCGAACCTAAATTACTTAATATCAACTATTCTCGCACTGAACTCGATAAGCTCAACGAAGTGGCTGAAAACAGTAAAATGCAGCTCTTGATTGCCAATACTGCAGTGCATGCCCAAGCCTTTGACGCTTATGTTTCTAAGTCGACCCAAACCTTTGCCGATGCTGTGATGTTAGGCAGTGTGGCCTACGGTGAAGTGTCGCAGCCGCAAGTGATGGATACGGGTGAATATAAGGTTTACCTCGCACCAGCGGGAACAACCAATGTTTCTTATACAACTGCGAACATTAAATTCAGTTCTAAGGTGCCTTATAAGCTGATTATCCGCGAAGGTTTTGGTGCTTCGGATTCAAAAATCACCTTGGACAGTGTCGATTCAACCACCAATGTTCGCAATCATGTAGCATTAGAAGCGAGTGTCGATTATCGCGTCTTTAACGGTTTAGGTTCGCACATTA
Source organism: Shewanella sp. ISTPL2 (assembly GCF_013283205.1). Classification (NCBI taxonomy): domain Bacteria; kingdom Pseudomonadati; phylum Pseudomonadota; class Gammaproteobacteria; order Alteromonadales; family Shewanellaceae; genus Shewanella; species Shewanella sp. ISTPL2. The sequence goes on from NZ_JAAPAV010000001.1 coordinate 3,016,562, forward strand.
TCGATGTGAAAGTGGCTAGCAGTAAGCAAGATACTCTGTTTAGCGAAGTGCCATCTTTTGGGGTGACTAGCTATCAAAGTGCTGAGTTTAATGATTTTGGTGTGAGTGTGTTCGACCACGGTACGCAAAATAAATTGCTCGATAATGTGCTTATCACCCTTAACCAAGATGACATTAAAACCATCTTCATCTATGAGCAAACGACCGAGCAGGGCAGCCAAGTGAAGGCGATGGAGATGAAGCAAACTCAGACGCCAAGTCCCTATAGCTTTAAGTTCGACATTGTGAGTTTTGCCGATAAAAGCAATCTAACCGTGTATTTCTTAAAGGCAAATGACACGATTGAAACGGCTGTAAATAAGATCACCGCAGTCAATCCTGCGAGCCCTCAGTCATTGACTGTGCCAGCTGGCGAATATTCTATTAAGGTTATCGCTGTGGAAAACGGTACTAAAACCGTTGTCTATGCATCCGATTTAATGGATTTCAGCAATGAAGACAATGTGACTATGGTGCTGAATAAAGATCCTTCTACTAGCTTTGGTTATAACTTGATTAAGATCTAACCGCTAAGGTGAGTGAACGGCTCTAATAAAACAGCGCTACTTAGGTAGCGCTTTTTTTGCTGTTTTTTTGTGCTCGTTTTAGTGGGCTTAGTAGATTGAGCATTATTGTCTTAGCATTCACTTTTTATTGATTGTGGCTGCGGGGTTAATGTAGGCTGATCGGCAAAAATTAAGCCGAGCATTGCTGTGATGTGAGTAACGCGAGCAATATAGGAAAAGGAGTTCACTGTGATGAGTAAAGGATTTAAAGACGGCCATTTCCAAATTGGTGAAGGCAGTATTAGCGGCACTATAGCGTGTATGTTAGCGATATTATCGTTTCTGGGTGTATTGGCGTTTCATTTTCCCGAATATCTCACCACTCCAGAATTACGCCAAAGCTATAATGTCGATGTTATTCGCAGCTTAATATTTGTCGCCTTAGTGGTGTCGGGCAGTTTAGGTTTATTGAATTTTATTCGAAATAAAAATAAGCGTTTCGGCTTTGTGGCTTGGGTATTTGTGAGTTTAGCGATTGCCTTTGGTGGTCATCAAGTTGAGGTCGAGCCTTTTGCTAATCATAAGGTCTCACTGGGTTTAGATTGGTTTATTTTAGACTTATTAGGCTCAACCTTAATTTTCATTTTTATCGAGAAATGGCTACCCCATAAACCAGAACAAGCAATATTGAGACCCGAGTGGCAAGGGGATTTAAACCATTTTTTGGTGAATCACTTAGCGATTGGATTTGTATTATTGGTGGCAAACCAATTTGTGCAGTCGACCTTTTCTTGGGCTATTTCCAGCACAGTGCAAAGCTTTATCGCGGATCTTCCCTTTGCGTTGCAACTGTTGTTGATTTTATTGGTCGCCGATTTAATGCAATATGCGGCGCACCGTGCCTACCATGAAATTCCTTTCCTGTGGCGCTTCCATTCGGTGCACCATAGCGCGAAACATTTAGATTGGTTGGCTGGTTCAAGGCAACATATGTTTGAGTTGATTGCTACCCGTTGTTTAGTGCTCACGCCGATTTTTATCTTGGGATTCTCCAAAGATATCATCAGTATTTATGTGATTATCGTTGGCGTGCAGGCGGTATTTAATCATGCCAATGTGCAGGTTAACTTTGGCTGGCTACGTTACTTAATTGTCAGTCCGCAATTCCACCATTGGCATCATGCTTCCGATAAGGCGGCAATCGACCGTAACTATGCTGCCCATTTTTCTTTTTTAGATTACCTATTTGGGACTGCAGTTCGAGGTCAGAAAGAGTGGCCAGAGCAATATGGTGTCGTGGGCGATTACATGCCTGTTGGCATGTTTAAGCAGCAATTGTATCCCCTTGGTTTAGCGAAGAAAGACACAAAATAATGGCGTGCAATTAGAATGGTTTGTTTTGGAATGATTGTCCGGGAGTATTTGTTAGGTCAACTGAGTAGTGGCGGTTAACTCTGACACTGGATAGAAATAAGCCCAACACAGCGCTTGGGAACCGCGCTTTGTTGGGCTTATTTGCCGTTCAAACTACAATCGTTATTCGGAAATTTTCAGTTCTTGGCCTGGCTTAATAATGCTTTTGCCATTGAGCTGGTTCCACTTCATTAAGTCAGCCAGTTTAACCTTATTCTTACGGGCGATTTTATCCAGCGAATCACCTGATTTCACCTTGTAAGTGGTCGCTTTTACTACAGGTTTATCGGCCGATGTTGAGGTAGTCGCTTTAGCTTTGGTCGACGACTTATTGCTCACTTTTTTATCTGTCTTCGCCTTGGTTTTAGTGGGTTCTGGCTCATTATCATTGCCCGCCATTGGCGTTAACAGTGTGAGCTCTTGGCCGATTTTTAGGCGGTCAGATGTCAGATTGTTGGCCTGTTTTAATGCTTTCACTGACATATCAAACTTGGCTGCGATTGTGCCTAGGCTGTCACCAGATTTGACGATATAGCTTTGGCTGTCATAGCGTTTTTGAGCGTAGAGCTTGTCTTGATTTTCCTGATAATGACCTATGTTTTCCAGTGGTAAGGCGATTTGATATTTACCTTTGCTGGGGATTACACCTTGGCGAAAGCCTGGGTTATAGGTTTTAAATTCTGCTTTGCTGAGCCCTGCTGCATTAGCAATCTGGCCGATATCTACGCCATTAGGTGCTGGCACTCTTTCTAAGAAAGGGCGGTTAGCAATAGGGGGGACTTTTAAACCGTAGTGGTTGGGATTTCGAATAATCTGAATAAATGCCAGCCACTTAGGAACTGTTTGTACTCGCTTAGCGGGGATACCCAGTGACCAAAAGTCCGTAGGTTTGCCCTTGGCTTTGTTTTTATCAATGGCGGCTTTGATCACTAGCTCACCGGTATTGTAGGCGGCGACGGCGTTGATCCAGTCTTTGTCTAAGGTGTCGTATAGGTGCTGTAGATAGTCGAGCACTGCATCGGTTGAGGCCAGCGCATCTTTACGGCCATCGTAGGCAGAATTCACCGTTAAGCCAAAATTACGTCCAGTAGCAGGGATCATTTGCCACAGTCCTGCGGGGCCGTTAGCTTGTGCTAAAGGGTTATAGCCACTTTCGACTATGGGCAATAACGCCAATTCTAATGGCATGTTACGCGCTTCGAGCTGGCTGACTATGTAATACAAGAATGGCTCGGCGCGATCGCCGACTTGGTTCATAAATTTTTGTTTATCATCGAAAAAGTTACGCTGTTTACGTACTTCGGCATCATCATGGACGTCAATGGTATTGGCGTGTTGGATCTTTTCCCACACGTCGCTGTACTGCTCAACCACTGCGGGTGGCGTTTGATGCTGTTGTGGCGAGTGGTCGTTATCATTACTGACATCACTTGCTGTGGCATTGAATTCAGTGGTTGATGGGCTTGCTGATGTTGTAGCGCAACCGCTCAGTAGGGCCATTAGCATGGCAAGCATAAGCACTGTAAAAGAGTGCGTTTGGCGAAAATGTGTCCGCATGATTGTCCTGTGATGAGTTGACTGGGCATTCCATATTGGTGCACATGCTAATCTGTTTTCGAGTTTCTGGATAGCTCCCCCAAGTTTTACCTATCGTATCAAAGTTGTCTTAAGGCCGATTGTGCCGCCCTTTGATTGCAGATCCTGCGTTTAGCTTTGTCGATTTATACGCTACCATAGCCGCGATTTTTCATTAACTTGGGTAGCAAAGTGCAGACGTTAGCGCAGTTAAGGGCAGGGCAGTTACAAGGGATCACACGTTTACAATTGGTTGAGGATTTAACCGAGTTCCCGCGGGAGATTTTTGATTTAGCCGATACCCTCGAAATCCTCGATTTATCGAATAATCAACTGAGCACTTTGCCCGAGGATTTACACCGCTTATCGCATTTAAAGATAATTTTCGCCTCGAATAATCGCTTTGAACATTTGCCTGAGGCATTAGGGCGCTGCACAAATTTAGAGATGATTGGCTTTAAGGCCAATCAAATCAAAACAGTGACTGCTGCGGCATTACCGCTGCAAACCCGCTGGCTCATCCTAACCGATAACCTCATTGAGACATTGCCTGCGGCCATGGGCGATTTACATCGTCTGCAAAAATTAGCTTTAGCGGGTAACCGTTTAACAACCTTGCCCGAGTCGATGGCCAATTGCCGCAACTTAGAGTTAGTGCGTTTATCGGCCAATCAACTCCACGCACTGCCAGCTTGGTTACTCAGTTTGCCCAAACTGACTTGGCTCGCCTTTGCGGGAAATCCATTCAGCCATACCTTAGTCGATCCCCATGCCGATGTGGCCACAGTGGCGAATGTGACTCTGGGTGATATCAAGTTGGCTGAAAAGCTTGGCGAAGGGGCTTCAGGGGTCATTTATCGAGGCCATTGGTTGAATCAAGCCATGATAGCCGCGACGGGGTCGGCGCAGATTGCGGTAAAACTCTTTAAGGGTGAAGTGACGAGCGATGGTTATCCCGCTGACGAGTTAGATTGCTGTCTCACAACGGGTGATCATCCCTGCCTTATTAAGGTCGTGGCGCATATTAGCCAAAAAGATCAATTGGGTTTAGTAATGGAACTAATTCCGCCAGGGTTTAGTAACTTAGGGCTACCACCAAGTCTTGTCACCTGCACTCGCGATACCTTTAAAGACGGTAGCCAATTTCGCCTTGATAAAGTCGCCAAAATCACACACCAGTTGGCCGATGCGATGGCGCACATGCATGCCAAACAAGTAAGCCATGGTGATGTCTACGCCCATAATATTATGGTTAATCAACAGATGAGCTTATTGTTTGGGGATTTTGGTGCGGCATCAAACTTACGCAATCTATCGACAGCAGAACGCTTAGCGATAGAAGCTATTGAAGTGCGGGCGCTTGGTTGCTTGATTGAAGATCTATTGGCCTATGTGGATGCATCTGCCTATATGAGTGCCTCGATTGGCCCTCTGTACTACACACAGTTGAGTGCGATTAAAGACGAGTGCATGCAGTTAGATGTGGCTCAGCGCCCCTGTTTTGCAGACGTGAAAAAGGCCATCGGAGCCCTGCTAAAAGGTAAATAGTGGCTTGCTAACCGGCTGGCTCTAAACTTGTTTCAAGTTTGCTGTGTTTTATGGTTGTTTGTGTGATTTAAGTGCTCACTATTAAGTTTATCGTTAAGTTATTGTTTTGTTTGGTTGTGTAACCGAGTTTTTACTGGCACTGACTGGGATTAAGCCTATAGGCTGTATACCCAAATAACCTCAAATTGCTGAAACAGGCACTTTGGGGGGACTTGGTATTAGTTTTGGGTTCAATCCGGTTTGCTGTTGTCGGATAGGATGTCCGTTGAATAGTAAGAACGATAGGTTTGCATACTATGTTTACACGAACGCTGTTTACACAAAGAGTAACTGAACGAGCACGCAGTGCATGCGATATTTCATTAAAAAGCCATCCCCATCATCTCCCAAAGGCGCCCTTATTCGCGCCTTTGCCGTTTCTACTGGCGAGTGTTTTCGCTTTAGCCCCTATGGCCGTGATGTCGGCGGACAAGGTCGACATCATCCCTGTGACGGTCGAGGCCGTTAAAGAAACGTCCTTTGCCGATGTAGTGAATGAAGTCGGTAAAATCAACGCTATCGATTCAGCCACGCTGAACTTTAATGCTAGCGAAAAAATTAGCGCGATTCATTTTAGTAACGGCGACAAAGTGACTAAAGATCAAGTGATTGCCGAGCAGGACAACATTAAAGCCAAGGCTGATTTAGACAAAGCCAAGAGCACCTTAGCACTGGCTAAAACTAAGCTGGAGCGTATCGAAGATTTACTGATTAAAGAACCCTTCGCGCTTGCTAAGCAAGATGTGGATGAGCTACGGGAAAATGTGAATCTGGCCGATGCGGATTTTCGCCAGAAACAAGCCACCATGAACGATTACCTGATCAAGGCACCCTTCGATGGTCAGTTGACCAGCTTTAGTCAGTCTATCGGCAGTCAAATTGGTGCTGGTACGGCCTTAGTCACCCTCTATAGTTTAAATCCGGTCGAAGTGCGCTATGCCATCAGTCAGAAGGATTTAGGCAAGGCGCAAAAGGGCCAAAAGGTGAATGTGACTGTTGAGGCCTATGGTAATAAGGTATTCAAAGGGTTAGTTAACTATGTTGCCCCTGCGGTAGATGAAAGCTCAGGACGGGTTGAAGTGCATGCCGCCCTTGAAAACCCTGAGTTTAAGCTTGCTCCTGGCATGTTCGCCAACATCAAGCAGTTCTATAGTCTAGGGATTAAACGTCTGTTAGTGCCGCAAAATTCGATTATTGCCAATAACGATGAACGTTTTGTCTGGCTAGTGCAGGGCGATAGCGTAGTAAAACAAGTAGTTAAACTCGCTCAAAATACGAATGACGGTTATGCCGTCGTGACTGAAGGTTTAGCCGAAGGCGATTTAGTCGTTAAAACGGGTATGCAAAACCTCAAGTCCGATAGCAAGATCAAAGTCGTGCAGGATAGAAACACTGCAGATAAAGCGGCAACATCAAGCGCTGACAAAGGTGCTGATTCAGGCGCTACTCCAAATATTGAGGTGGCTGAATAATGCGTTTACCCGAAGTCTGTATTCGTCATCCTATCTTCGCCTCCGTACTCAGTATTATGGCTGTGTTACTGGGCTTGATTGCCTTTCAAAAACTCGATATCCAATACTTCCCTGAGCATACCACCCACTCGGCATCTGTGAATGCGTCGATTGCAGGGGCGAGCGCCGATTTTATGTCGAGTAACGTGGCCGATAAGTTGATTGCTGCGGCTTCGGGCATAGATAAAGTCGATACCATGTCGACCGACTGTAGCGAGGGGCGTTGCTCATTAACGATTAAATTCAATGATGACACCAGCGATATTGAATACACCAACTTAATGAACAAGTTGCGTAGCAGCGTCGAAGGGATTAACGATTTCCCCCAGAGCATGATAGATAAGCCCACAGTCACTGACGATACTTCGGCCACAGATTCTGCCAGTAATATCATCACCTTTGTGAACGCGGGAGGCATGGAAAAGCAGGCTATGTATGACTACATTAGCCAGCAGTTAGTACCGCAACTCAAACAAGTTCAAGGCGTTGGTGCCGTTTGGGGGCCATATGGTGGCTCACAAAAGGCGGTCAGAGTCTGGCTCAATCCTGAACAAATGAAGGCGCTGAATATTAAAGCTGCCGATGTGGTGGGCACGTTAGGCTCTTACAATGCCAGTTTTACCTCGGGTGCGATCAAAGGTAAGTCGCGGGATTTCTCGATTAACCCTTTGAATCAAGTTGAAACGCTTGAAGACGTGAAGGATCTGGTGATTAAGGTCAGCGAGGGTAAGATCATCCGCGTGTCCGATGTTGCCGATGTGGTGATGGGCGAGGAAAGTCTGTCGCCGAGTATGTTGTCTATTGGTGGTCATAGTGCAATGTCATTGCAGATTTTACCGCTGAGCAACGCTAACCCAGTGACAGTGGCTTCGAACATTAAAGCCGAAATTGCACGCATGCAAAAACATTTACCCCAAGGCTTAGAAATGAACTTGGCCTACAACCAAGCTGATTTTATTGAAGCCTCCATCGACGAAGGGTTTTCTGCGTTGATTGAAGCAGTGATCTTAGTTTCGCTGATTGTGGTGTTATTTTTGGGTAGCCTGCGGGCGGCATCGATCCCCATTATTACCATTCCCGTGTGCGTGATTGGGGTGTTTGCTGTGATGTCGGCGCTCGGATTTAGTATCAATGTGTTGACTATTCTGGCGATTATTTTGGCCATTGGCCTTGTGGTGGACGATGCCATTGTGGTGGTCGAGAACTGCTATCGCCATATTGAAAACGGTGAAACGCCTTTCAATGCGGCGATTAAAGGCTGTCAGGAGATCATTTTCCCTATCATTGCGATGACGTTAACGCTCGCCGCCGTGTATCTGCCGATCGGATTAATGTCGGGCTTAACCGCCGATCTGTTTCGGCAATTCTCCTTTACCTTAGCAGCGGCCGTGATGATCTCTGGTGTGGTGGCGTTGACTTTGTCGCCTATGATGAGCGCCTATCTTATCAATACTACTGAGCAACACCCTAAATGGTTTAGCCGAGTCGAGAATGCGCTGCAGCAGTTAAATCATTTGTATATCAATGAGCTGAATAAGTGGTTTTTCCGCAAGCGCTTGATGTTTGGTGTGGCTGTGGTTTTGGTGGGTCTTGCGGGTATTGCTTACTGGCAATTACCCAAAATACTCTTGCCTGCGGAGGACTCTGGCTTTATCGATGTGGCGTCTAATGGTCCTACCGGTGTCGGTCGGCAGTATCATCTCAATCACAATGCTGAGCTTAATAGCGTGATGGATGAGCATCCCGCGGTTGGGGCTAACTTGTCCTATATCGAGGGAGAGCCAGTGAACCATGTACTACTCAAACCTTGGGGTGAGCGCAGTGAGGGTATAGATGATGTGATCAGCGACTTGATTACAACATCAAAGGAAAACGTTTCTGCCTATAACATGTCGTTTAGCATTCGCTCAGCGAATAATCTTAATATTGCCAATAACTTGCGTTTAGAGCTGACGACCTTAGATCGGAATAAGGACGAACTCAGCGAAAACGCCGCCAAAGTGCAAAAATTACTCGAGGATTATCCTGGCCTGAATAACGTAGGCAACTCAGTGCTTAGGGATCAACTACGCTACGATCTGTCTATCGATCGCAACGCCATTATCCTCTCTGGTGTGAGTTATGGTGATGTCACTAATGCGCTTTCTACCTTTCTTGGCTCAGTGAAGGCGGCGGACTTACATGCTACCGATGGTTTTACTTATCCTATTCAAGTGCAAGTAAACTTAGACAAACTGAGTGATTTTAAAGTGTTGAATAAGCTGTATGTCACTTCTGAATCTGGGCAAGCACTGCCATTGTCGCAATTTGTGTCGATTAAACAGACCACGGCAGAATCTAACATTAAGACGTTTATGGGTCTTGATAGCGCTGAATTGACGGCAGATATTATGCCCGGCTATTCAACTGATGAAATCAAAACCTACTTAGATGAACAATTACCGACATTGCTTAATGATGCCCAAGGCTTTAAATACAATGGCGTGGTGAAGGATCTTATGGATTCGCAGGCGGGCACTCAGTCGCTATTCTTGCTGGCATTGGTGTTTATCTATTTGATTTTGGCTGCGCAGTTCGAAAGTTTTGTCGATCCCTTAATTATCTTACTGACTGTGCCCTTGTGTATTGTCGGTGCCTTATTGACCTTAGCCTTGTTTGGCCAGAGTGTGAATATCTATTCGCAGATTGGTTTATTAACCTTAGTGGGGCTAGTGACTAAACACGGTATCTTGCTGGTGGAGTTTGCCAATAAGCAACAAGACCAAGGTTTGAGTGCGATTGAGGCGGCGCGAAGCAGTGCCAAATCTCGTTTAAGACCGATTCTAATGACGTCTTTAACCATGATTTTAAGTGCGATTCCTTTAGCCTTGGCATCGGGCCCGGGCTCGTTAGGGTTAGCTAACATAGGTTTAGTCTTAGTCGGAGGTCTGTTAGCGGGCACTTTCTTCTCGTTATTTGTAGTGCCTGTGGCCTATGTCGCTATGGCGGAATTGAAGGCCAAGGATGTGCTTGCTAGACTGCGAAGTGCTTAAGTTGAGTTTTATGCGCTGGGTTTATCGCCCCTAGGCTGAGAGGCATGGGTTCAACTTGCCTGTAAATACGTTATGATTTAAGCCAACGGCTAAACGCGTTGGCTTAATTTTTTGTCGATAACTTAATGATCTTTGTTGTATTTAAGCGAGTGTTTAAGTGCGAGTGGATTTGCCTCATCAGCGACGGAGAGCTGGCATTATGAGTTTGTTACATTGCTTTCATAGGGCTTTTTTATATTTGGTTTGCTCGGCTGGATTGATGTTTGCCTCTCCCGTCATGGCCTCTTTTTGGGATTCTTTATTTCGTAGTGAGTTGCCCGTCGATCAAGTGACTGCACCTGTAGACAGTCCGCGTTTCGAGTTCGTCGGCGTCTTACCTGCTAATACGCAATTATAACTTGTCGGTTATTACGTCTCATCTGTTTGTACTCGAAAGGAAATCCGTTTTCCCAGTGGTGATATTGCTAATCCCTACCGCGCGACATTCGAAGAAACCTCAGTGCTGCGGCAAGTGATTAGCAGTGGTAGCAAAGCGAGTGAGTTTTCGCTGCCCTTAGCTTTGAATGGTGGCGGCGATTGTCTGTGGCGGCTTGAGGATTTAATGCTCGATGTGACAATACTGCCGAACCATCCGTTGTGGCAAAGGGCTAAAGCACTTAAACAACAATATCTTGCTAAGTTGCAGCGCACTTCTGTTGTGGATGCGGCACAAGTTGCTAGCCAAACTACGTTGCCGACTCAAGTGTCACCCCACGATGATTTTTATTTAAGTCATGAACTTAATATCGATCCTATTTATGCGGGTAGCGAGGCGGATAATTCGTTGCTTGCGACTACGCCTTTATCTTTAGCGCCAGTTTACTATCCAGTATTTATTCATTCTCCTAAGGAAGACAAACCCTTCGAGGCTAGGCTGAAAAGTAGTTTGCAGCAAATTTCTAGCCTATGGGCTAGTCCTTATACTCAAGCGGTTCGTCGCGGTGATGAGACTGTGATGCGGGTGAATTTTAATCCACAGATTGCCGAACAGTATGAGGTCAATGTTTGGTATCAGCCTGATACGGTTGAGGTGAATTATCCCGATGGTACTCAATATACTTATGCTAACGGTGATGTGAAATTGTATGCCTATGGTAAACCTGAATCACAAATCAATACCTTAGCTCAGAGTTCAAAGGCTGCTGATAAACGATTGTTAGCACGTATCTATGAGCTTGGGCACGCCTTACCCAAGGATAAAATTAAGGCACAGAAATATTACCGTGAAGCCGCTGAAGCTGGCGATATTGAGGCGCTGCATTGGCTGCGAGATCAAGCGGGTTACGCGGGGCGTGCCGATGAAAAGATCTATTGGCTGGAGCGCGCCGCAAGCTTTGGCGATAATGCGGCAAAGCTTGAGTTAATCCGTTTACCTTTATCGGTTATTGAGCGTGGCTTGGTTAATACAGGTGCGGATAAGGTTCGTGAAACGCAAGCATGGCAGCAGTTAAATCAGCTAGTTGACCAAGGGTTGCCTGAGGCAAGAAGTCTGATGGCGTTTTATCAAGTGTTATCTTGTTCGCCCTATTTTAATGCTACAACGGCATTGGAAAATTATCGCCAAAGCGTTAAAGCTCAACCTGATTTAGCGCGAGATGCCGCCGAAACCTATTACTACTTTAAAGAGGACTTTGAGCAGAGCGAGGAGTTTTGGATAATTGCCGCCGAGCGAGATCTTTACGCCGCCGCTGAACTTGCCAATATCCTGTTATTGGAACCCTATCGAGATACGGTTAACGCGAGATACTGGTTAGAAAAAGTGACAACCTTGGGTGCCAAACAAGGCTTGCAAGCGGATATTCTAGGCAATGCTTACTTCCAGTTCGCAACCCTGTTAGATAAAGGCGAGGGTGGACCGGCCGATGCAAAAGCAGCGTTAACGCTTTATCAGCAGAGCATTGAAATGGCAGAGCGGTTTTCAAACGACTATGCAGCAAGGGCCAAGGAGAGAGTGCAATTGCTCGAAGGGATGCGCTAATAACGTATTGCCGCTAAAGACTCTATGACGTCAGTGTCGCTTATTCAGCTTATCTTCAATAAAAATCCCTGCAGAAGCAGGGATTTTGCTATTTATTCAAATGCTTGATTTATGCGTAATGGCTAAAACTGCTTACTTAAGCGATGCAAGTCATCAAACTAGCGTAAATCAACCTGCAGTGCGACTCCCGCACTCTGGGGCTCACTCTGCACTGTGATGTAATACCAACCCACGTTTGGTGCATTGACTGTGATACTTTCCCGCGTGTTGGCGGGTGTCACAGAGGCTGCATCGAAGTGTTGAGCATTCGCCCAAGTCGTCCCCGAAAACAGGCTAACATCACCACTGCCGTGGGCGGAGTTGATGCTTAGCTGATTAGTTCCCTCTGGTACCCAAAGGTAATAATCGTTGCGCCCATCGGCGGTGCAAATGGCTTTGCCAGCACTGAGCTCACCATAACTTAAGGGTGATTGCGTCGCGCAGGCGTTGGCAATGAGCACCGGATCGGGTGTGTTACTCGTGCCTGTGCTTAAGGTCAGTGTTACGCCGCTAAACTCAGTGGCAGTATCAATCGTGATATAACGCCAGCCACGATTGGCGCTGAAGCTAAGCGATTCTTGATTTCCTGCTTGAGAGCTCTTTGCATCGGCATTATCTGCGTCGGCCCACTGACTGGCATTGAAGTAAATATTGGCATCCCCAGAGCCGCCCTTAGTGGTGATAGTGAACTGGGTATCATCTTCCTCAACCCAGAAGTAGAAGCTGTTACGCCCGCCACTGATGCACTCATTTTTGCCTAGGGTGAGCTTACCGTAATCTAAGGTCGCTGCGCCGCAATTGGCTGGTGGCTCAGGATCCACGCCGCCATCCCCCAGATCGGGGTCGATATCAGCAAATAGCTCAGTGGTGCTGACTTGCATATCGACGCCGCCAAAGTCCCCCGATAAGGTAATGTAGTGCCAATACTCGTTAGGGTTTAACTGCACCTTAATCACTTGATAATTACCATTACCGATACCAGCGCCTTGGTTTTGCTCAGGGCTTGCCCAGCCTCTAGAATCGAAATAAATGTCGGCATCCCCCCAACCACCGCCAATCTTGATCCAAAGCTCTTGGGCTGTGCGATCGGTATTGGTGAAGCTGAAACTGGCGCGGCCGAGTTTTGAATCGATACATTCCATCGGCACATCAATTTTCAGGCTGGCCGATTCTGTGTAACGGTAGGCTTCGTTAGTCACTTGGCAAGGCGAGTAATCCTTACTGATAGTGCCTGCTGGTCCTGTCCAGTTGCCTTCGCGGCCACTAGGCTCAGCGTCGACATCACTCGGGCCCTTATCGACTATGCCATCGTCAGCCGTGCTTAAACCACTGGCGAGCCAACCCTGCCATTCGTTATCGTAACGTGTGCCGATATTATCCATAAAGGCTTGATATTCTGCATATTGATCGTTGCGTAGGTAGGCCAGAATCTGTCTCACATCGTCCCTGTGGTGTTCAAACATGAAACGCACCGCCAGATAGCCCCAGCGATAGATGCGGTCTTGGCCAGATTCATAGTTGTTTTTGAAGATGGTCGATAACATAAACTCACCGGTTTCGCCCATGGCAATTGCCGCAGGGTTTGCGTCACGGTAAGAGATGTATTCCGCGAGGCCTTCAATCCACCAAATGGTATTGGCCGAAGTGCCACGACTAAAGTCACCAAACAGGTTATAGCGTCCATCAAGGTAGTGTACGTATTCGTGTTGCAGGTTCCAGACGTGGAAATCCGGCGTGCGCCATTCGGCTTCATAGGCGATGAAACGTGCCTGATTTTTGAGTCCGGCGGGTGAGCCTTCTAAATACATGCCGCCATTGTCGGTACTGATACCAAATATACTGTTGGCTAAGGATTTATACTCAGACGAACTGCCGAAGATCACTAGCTCTAAGTCATCGTTGTTATCCTGCCCCACGGGTTGCATGCCCGTTTCGAGTTTACTGTGGAAATAACTTTCTTGGCTGGTTAGCACATCACAGGCCCACTTGGCTTGATCTTGATAGAGATCTTGGGCGCGGATCTTGAGACTGTCGGAGCATTTCCAATTAAAAGGTAAAGCATCGGCTTCTAACTGCGCCTTAAAACCACAGATATTGTAATCGTTACAATGGCTGCGATCGTAATAGTCTGCCATTTCTGCCGCCGCGTACCAAAGCACTTTGCTCGGTTCGGTTTTGCTGGTGCTGCTGAGGATGTTTTTGACCAGCTGGGTCACTCGCGGGCGCATGGCATCAATGTAATACAGCCTAGATAACTCTTTAACTGAGTTGACCAAAAGGTACTCTGCATTGGTGCCTAACAAGTTGCGATGTTCGAGTTGGAAGTTATTCAGCGCATCTAAAATCCCTTGATCACGCGCGAACAGCGCCTGCATGTCATCATTCCATTGGGCGCGGAATAAGGTGGTAAACACTGAGTTTGCTGCGGCGTTCATGGCGAAACTGGCTTGCCAGTAAGCGTCGTAGTCCGTAAGCACTTTGATAGTGACATGATTAAACTCGGCGCCGAGCTCGGCTGAGTCAATCAGGATTAAGGCTTCTTTCAACACGCCAGCATTGTCATCGGAGACAGTCCAAATCGCAGCGTTCGCAAATAACGCATTAAGGGCAGATTTTAAGCTGACCTTAGCAGCATTGCTGTAAGCGGGCACATCATTTGGGCTGTAAAACTGCACATAAAGGGCCGCGCGGACAAAGTAAATATGGGACTCCAGATGCTGAACATCGACCCCAGTGTAGTCCTTGGCTTTAGCGGCAATGGCATTAGCCACACTGATCACATTGGCCTCGCTAAATAGCGCGGTCGCAGCACTGCCTTTGAGGCTATAGAGCTTACCGACGCATTCGGGTGTCGATTGGCTCAGTTCATTGACTAGTGCCTGACCTGATTTCCCAACAAAGTCACTGCAGTCGCTGACTTGCATCGCGACGCTACGATTCTGCAACTTAAGTGGGGGTTGCTCCGAGACCTCTATCTGACGTTTTTGGCGCGAATGAATCTTAGGCTGCTCTGTCATCGTCGGATCATTGGGGGATGCCATCAATGGCGTCTCCCGTAGCAGTGGTCTATGTGATTCAATTAAGCTAATCGGTGCAGAGGGCGGTGGCGGGACGGGTTGAGCTGGTGAACTGTTTGGTGTGTTGTTGCCTAATGGGGGGCTTGCATGAGTGTTATGGGCAAGAACGGGAGTTGCAATCGCTAAGCTAATTGCTGCGAAGAGTAGTGTGTTTTTCATTGTGTATCCGTAGTTATCTAGTCTGCAAAGCAGATCTTCCTTGGGCGTTATTTGATGCATTTAACACAGACTTGCATCAAACCTCATTGGATTATTTGCGTGATAACAATAGCGCGACAAACATCGCAGCCAGCAAATAATGCCTCAGAATAATGGCTGTAAGTTTTTAATATATCTAGTATTTGTCATAATATTTTTTTGATACATCTTTTCTGTTCAGCTTAGGTTCAGCTTAGGTTCAGCTTTCAGTTCAAATGGTTAACGTCAGTCGCTTGATTGAGTGCGATGGAATATAGAATGGAATAACTGTGGCTATTTGGCTTGAAATTGCGCTAGCTTAGCCGCATTAAGGTTTAGCAAACGAACCGTTTAAGCATAGCAATCTGCTATTAGGTTGGTGCCATTCTCACAGGAGCTTTTATGTCAGCTTTACCAAGCGAGTACACCCATATTCATGTTGAGCAACCAGGGGCGCCCGAGGTGATGCGGTTATCGCGCTCGCCTTTGCCTGTACCTGCGGCGGGGCAAGTGTTGATCCGCGTACATGCAGCAGGAGTGAATGGCCCCGATGTTAAACAAAGAGTGGGCGCGTATCCACCGCCACCGGGTGCATCACCGATTATTGGTCTTGAGGTTGCAGGGGATATTTGTGCCCTCGGTGATGGCGTGAGCCAATGGCAAATTGGCGATAAGGTATGTGCCTTAGTGCCGGGCGGCGGTTATGGCGAGTATGTGCTCACCTATGCTGCCCATTGTTTGCCGATCCCGACGGGTTTTAGTTATGTGCAGGCAGCCGCGCTGCCAGAAACCTTCTTCACCGTATGGGGTAACCTGTTTATGCGTGCGGGACTCAAAGCGGGCGAGACGGTACTGATCCACGGTGGCTCAGGTGGCATTGGTAGTACGGCTATTCAGTTGGCCAGTGCGCTGGGTTCAAAAGTAATAGCGACGACGGGACAGGATGAGAAACGCGATTATTGCTTGAGCCTTGGCGCCGCTGAAGTCATCAACTATCGTACTCAAAACTTTGTTGAACCTGTGATGGCACTCACTCAAGATAAGGGCGTAAACGTGGTATTTGATATCGCGGGTGGCGATTTTATCAATCTCGACTTACAAGCCTTAGCGATGGACGGGCGTATGGTGTCGGTAGCTATGCAACGGGGGCCAAAGGCCGAGGTCGAGATTTTCCGCCTGATGGCAAAACGTATCATGTGGACAGGGTCGACCCTAAGACCGCAGAGCGTGGAGGCCAAAGCCGCCATTGCTGCTGAATTATTAGAGAAAGTTTGGCCGTTGTTAAACACCCATAAAATTGTCCCCAATATTTTTGCAACCTTTCCATTAGCACAGGCCGCTAAAGCCCATGCTTTGATGGAGTCGGGTGAGCACAGGGGCAAAGTAATACTGACTGTCATTTGAGCTAGGCATACTTGGTTTTGCAGCGACATATTTGCTTTAAGTCGCTGCCATTCGAGTCAATCTAGAAGACATTCTGACATCATAGTGGCTTAGTCATTGTTCGGTAAATATGAGTTTGTAGCGCTGTAATTAAATCTTCATGGATAACTTTGATGGTTAACTTTACAGCAACCTCGAATTGTTAACGTTGATGACTCATCAAACACCATAGATATGATTGCTTTTTCTTGGGAATAAAACTTGCCGCGTCGATTTTTTAGACTAAAGTCGTTAATGATTAAACTTTTTGGGTACTTTGGCAGAAATTAATACGTAATTAGTGAAAATTTCATGGTATGAGGCATTGATTATCGGAAATATTCTGTAAAAATACCCAGTTGAAAACGTCAGAGACTTTCAGGCGCTATTCGTGGATCAAAGCAAGCGATGCTTCGCTTATTCAGGCTAAAAAACTCATGGTGTATGTGTTGATTTAAGGGTATTAGCATATATGTATAACACAGCAAAGAAACAGGTTTGGTATGGTGAGCTGAGAACATCGAAAGGCAACGCGATTGTCGTCCATGACAACCAGCTGCCCGATGCCTCCCCAGGACGTATCTACCTATACAATACCGATCGCGATGCGATCATTGAGTATGTGGAAGATATAGTCAAAGTGAACCTATACGACTTAGATGAGGCTGCGTTAAAAGCTGCTGAGGCTAAGTTTGGTGGTGCATGGAAGGCGGCAAGATCTCAATTTATGAGTAAACATCAAGCTCGCATTGACTTGAACAACGTGAAGGAAACTGCGCCTGTACGTAAGGCAAAGCCTGAAGTTGAACCAGAAGTCGAATCTGATGCCGTTGGCGTGGATTTTGACGATGATTGGGGCGATGATTTTGATGATTAACACAGTGTCGGCCTAAGGGCTAACACTGTGAGTGTAAGGAATAAAGTAGTGTTTATTTTATTCCTTATCGCTTTATTTATTCCCTTCTGCTAAACCGCATTTTTCCTCGTTTCCTCAATTTTTATTGCGAATGGCTACGCATCGGCATCGAACTGATAACGGCTAATGTGGTGATAAACCTTGCCTGGCACTAACCAAACATCATCACCAAAGCGCTCGCCTTGGTTCGGGGAGTCTGGCAGCATCTGCGGCTCTAAACACACAGCATGATGTTGATTTAATACCTGTTGATTGCGACCTACTGTGCCATTTAAAAAATTAGCACAGTACAGCTGCACACTCGGTTGATTAGTATAAACCGTCATAGCGCGACCGCTGATGGGACTGCTTAAACAGCCAAAACGGGCGAGTGAGCCATCGGGGTTATTCATCATATAACAGTGATCATAACCGCGAGTGCTTGCGAGTTCAGCGGCATGCAGCTTGTCGCCTAAGCGTATTGGTTGACTTAAATCGAAAATCGACCCAGTTGTATCGGCAATCCCAGTGGGAACACTGACATCATTCATGGTGAGATAGCGCTTGGCATCGATTTGCATCAGATGTTCGTGATTGGTCTCTGTGCCATCGAGGTTGAAATAACTGTGCTGGGTGAGGCTTACGGGACAGGCTTTATCGACGGAGGCTAAGATTTCTACGTACAAATTATTGCCTGCGAGGCGGTAATCCAGCTGAACCGTGCAATTACCGGGGAAACCCATGTCGCCATCTGGGCTCATTAAGGTCAAACGCACACCATCGGGGAGTTGACCTAGTTGCCAGTTTTTACGATTAAAACCCTCACGGCCGCCGTGCAAACAGTTAGTCGCTTGGTTTACATCTAACTGATAATCATGACCTTGATAGTGCATTTTGCCGTTAGCAATGCGATTTGCAAAGCGGCCAGCAATGGCACCTAAATGAGCCGATTGGGTCAAGTAATCTTCAGCGCTATCACAACCTAAGACGATATTGGCACGTTCGCCGTGTTTATCAGGGGTCCACAGAGCGCGGATAATACCGCCTAAGCTGATGACTTCTAATGCGAGTATGCCATTGTCGATCCGAACCCGCTCGATTTCGCCGCCGCGGGGATCGGTCCAAGGATCCAAAACACTGAAACGTACCATTTAGCTTCCCTCTGTGTTGAATATGCTCACTGCTTATTGTGTTAAATGAGTATGTTAACCCTATTATTTACCATCAACAGCATAAAGTTCAGTGATGAATTCGTATGTTATCGACGGCGTAGTCACTCTATTCGGTTGTCTTTGGTTTAAGTGCGGCTAAGTGCTTGTTCTAACAAATTGCCTGTTCTGGCTAGTTATCTATGCGCCCTGCGCCAGCGCTGGCGGAACATAAATACACTGTGGCATCGATGGCGGTTTTTTCGAAGAATTCATGTTCAACGGCGGCAACAACAGCGTCAGTCAGTTCATGGTCGACCAAGGCGACCACGCAGCCGTCGGTCATGCGGATGCCACCACGCTCGCCGATCACTTGGCTGACAATTTCAACTAAAGTATCAAATTCGGGCAGTGTGACTTCAAAATCATCACGCAGTGAAGCATGGGATTCAGCCATTAAACGACTGAATTTTTGGATGTTATTTTGCTCTAGGGCGCGGGCAGCATTTTGAGTTCTTTGGTTCTCAGTGACTACGTGTTTCGCTCGGCGGTATAGCACTTCATCTAAATCGGCCTTTGCACTTTCTAGCTGGCGTAAATCGAGGTGACGCAGTGCATCTAAGCCAAAGTACTCTGCCGCTTGTGCACACTCAGTGCGACGTTGCTCATTGGTCGCGGCTAAGCGTTGTTTCTCGATATGGGCATCTATGATGATAAGGCTTAGGTTTTCTGGAATGGGAATGGCTTCGCTATCGAGATCTAAGCAGTCAATCAGGAGTGCATGGTCTTGTTCACCCATGGCGCTGCACATTTGATCCATGATGCCACAGGCCGACTCAACATACCTGTGCTCACCGCGCTGTGCGAGTTGCGCCACCGCCATTGGGGATAAATGCAGTTGGCTGGTATCACTAATGGCTGTACCGAAGGCGACAACGAGTGCGCCCGAAGATGAAAGACCTGCAGCAAGTGGCACATCGCCCACAATGGCTAAGTCTAAGCCCTTGGCTAATAAGCCAGTTTGCGCCATAGCCGCAGTAAAACCTTTGAGGTAATTCACCCAGCCATCTTGCGGGTCCATGTCGTTTTCTTGGCCGAAAACCCACTCTTTAATTTGTCCGGGAAACGCATCGGCGACGGCTCGAAACTTAGTATCGTCACGGCGTTTTACCGCAATCACTGTATGAAAATTAATGGCTGCCGGGAGTACAAAACCGTCATTGTAATCCGTGTATTCACCGATCAGATTGACTCGCCCTGGGGCTTGATATAAATCATCGGCTTTAGTGCCAAAGGTTTGGACAAATAACTTAGTGGCGCGCTGCGCAGGGTTTGACATGCTGTAAAAAATTCCAAAAAAGCTGAGCTAATTTCGTTACCGTCATCGATTTATATCACGACTGAGTCAGTGATGTAACTGAGATTTTTTGCTGAAATGGCGATAGGCTGCAATGAGTAAATCGATACTGGGATGAGGGGGCAAAATAGCGTATTGAGTGTTTTATCTAGCTAATTGATTTGTAAAGATTAGTCAGCATTTAGTTGGATGCCGCACAAACTAGCAGAGGATGTTACTGCTCGTTTGTGCGACCTGTTATGGCGTGATTTTAATTTAATGCAGCATTAGCAGGCACTTAACTACGTGGCTCCGCATTAAGTTTAGGATCAGGCACTTGTACAGTATCTTCCGCTTGAACTGTGTTTTTTTCCGAGTTTTGCAATAGCTCGTAAATCACATGATCCACAAAACCAGCACCTGCGGCTTCGTACAGGTTGTACACACTGTGTACACCCGATTCTCGAAGCGCCGCAGCATCGTCACTGTACTGCACAATTGCACTGATTTTGCCTTGATAATTCAGTTTTTTGAGTTGCTCAACTGCAAACATATTTCCCGCGTGGTGCGGCATGGCTAGCAGTACCAGTTCAAGATTAGGTGCTCTGTCGAGTTTTTCCCAAAAGTCGGTATCTGAGGCGTCACCTTGCACTACATTGCGACCCTTTGTTTTATGTAAGTCGACTAAGTCTTGCTTGTGTTCAATACCGAGAATTTCCCCATCAAATTGTTCCCTGAGTTCATCATAGGCACCGCTACCAATACGGCCCATGCCTAAGATTAAAAAGCGTGGATTGCCAATGGCTATCGGTCTATCTTCTGGGTGTAACGGGCGTTTTTCAAGTTTGATTAAACGCTGCTGGAATCGCTGGTAGATATTACCGACGGTGGCGTTAAGTGGCGCGGCGAGTAAAAAACTAAAGCTTAATGCCACGGCGATGATCACTAGCCACTCGGGAGGTAACCAACCTTTATAGGTGGCTACTGCGGCGACGATCAAACCGAATTCACTGAAGTTACCTAGGTTAAATGAGCCCAACATAGAGGTACGTGAACGCAGTTTAAAGCGGGTAAGAATGTAAACAAACAGCAGGATTTTAAGTGGCACTAACAGCACTAATAGCGCCGCGAGTACGATATCCGATACCGTAGGTAAGCCATTGAGCCCTATGGTTAAGAAGAAGGCAACGAGGAAGAGTTCTTTAAAATAGAACAGGGATTTTGCCAGCTCGGAGGATTTTTTGTGGCCCGCCAACAAGATACCGATAATCAGTGCGCCGAGATCGGGTTTTAAGCCAACAGATTCAAATAACCAAGCGCCAACCACGAGTGCCATGACTAGGCCGAAGAGCACTAAGAGTTCACCGTGGCCGACACGGTCGAAAGCTTTATAGATGAGTGGTTTAGCCAGTGGCAGTAAGAGTAATGCAAAGGCCCATACCGAAGGTACATCGCCTTTAGAAATGGTTAAAAACAGTACGGCGAAGATATCCTGCATAATCAAGATGCCAATAGCGACCCGGCCGTAGAGGGATTGCACGTCGCCTTTATCTTCTAACACTTTGACCGCAAATACGGTACTGGAGAAGCTTAACGCAAAGGCAATTAACGTTAGTTGTTCTAGGTTCAGACTCGTGAGTTGGCTTAAACCTAGTAAGCCGAAGAGTTTCAGAATCGGCACAAAAATCACGATCGAGAGCACTAAGTGCACACTCGAACCCGCCCACACTTCGGCCTTGAACAGGCTGCGAATATCGAGTTTCAAACCAATAGCAAACAGTAGCAAAGTCACGCCTAGGCTGGCGAGTTCTTGCAGTAATGGCAGGCTTTCTTTATCTATTCCTAAGATGAACAGTACAAAGCCTGCCACTAAGTAGCCGATGAGCGGAGGGAGTCCTATACGGCTGACGAGCATGCCGCAGATGAGTGTAATAATGAGGATGCCTGGTTCCATGATGCTCCAATCTAAAAAGTCTAAAATTGTAAGTGATTGTATAAGAAATCTATGACACTTGGATAAAAAAGCGGACTTTTAATGAAAAAAGTCCGCTTTTTATTGGTGTTGCGGTAAATACACTTGGCCGTTAAAACACGCGCGAACTAAATCACTCCGCTGGTCTAAGCCTAAATCGTCACTATTTCACGAGATGATCTAAATGGGTTGCAAAATCTTTGGGGCCCATAAAACCAGTCACGCGTAAATCTTCCCTTTGCTCACCTTGTTCGTTAAACATCAACAGCGTAGGCAAACCAAGCACATTGTATTTTTCGAGTAAGGCCACATCGACCTTGTCACTCTTAGTCACATCCGCTTGTAGCAGTACGATTTTATTCATGCGGGCTAACACGTCGGCATCTTTAAAGGTGATGGCTTCGAACTCTTTACAGGCAACACACCAATCGGCGTACAGATCGAGCATCACAGGCTTACCTTGGGCGGTAGCGGCTGCAATTTCTTGCTCAAGATCTTCAATCGATTTAATGCGTTTAAAGCCATGGACTTCTTCGGTCGTCGCTGCAGTGCCTACGGAATTGTTATTAAAACCAAAGTGTCCCATCACAGCTTGGAATCCGTAGGAGAAGCTCGCCAGTAGCGCCAGCGTTAATAGCACTGAACGTAAAGTTTGTTTCCAGTTAAATTCACTGAGTTTGTTCTGATGCATCAAGTAGCCAGTGAAGCTTACGCCCCACAGTGACCAAAGCACATCGGATACTACGCCTGTCCAAATACGGCCAAGCATCACGATAGATACAGCGATCAGCAGGAATCCGAAGATAGTCTTGATGATGTCCATCCAAGCGCCGGCTCTCGGTAATAATTTACCGCCTGAGGTGCCGATAATCAGTAGAGGTAATCCCATACCCATGCTGAGTACATACAGGGCTAAGAAACCTTGGAGTAGGTCGCCGGTTTGCGCCACATAAACGAGTGCACCCGACAGCGGCGCGGTAGTACAAGGTGATGCGACAAGGCCAGAAATCACGCCCATCAAGAACACGCCAACTAAGTTGCCGCCTTTTTGATTATTCGAGACTGAGTTCATCTTCTCCTGCCAGCTCGATGGCAGTTTCAAATCGTATAGGCCAAACATAGATAAGCTGAGCACAAAGAACAAAATCGCGAGTACGACTAATACGGCAGGATGTTGTAATGCCGCTTGGTATTTTAGTCCCGCCGATGCGACCACTAACCCTAAGATAGAGTAAGTGATTGCCATGCCTTGGACGTAAGCCATGGACAAGGTAAAGGCTTTTGCGGTTGAGAGCTTTTGCCCTTGGCCGACAATAATACCCGACAAAATCGGATACATAGGAAATACGCAGGGCGTTAATGCCAGACCGACACCTAGACCAAAGAAGATCACTAAAGTCCAAATTAAGCTGTCGTTTGACAGCATTTGGCTCAGGGTATCTTGCTGAGTAATGGGTTGCGTATTGGCTTTATCGGCAGTGCTTGGCTCAGTGCTGGTTTGCTCAGTCGTCGTGGTTGATTCGGCGCCTACAATTAAGCCATCGTTGGCTGCAATCGCCTTTAAAACGACTTCATGCTTGGTCGGTGGATAACACAATTTACCTTCGGCACAACCCATAAAGGTCACTGTGAGCGTGGCATTTTCATCGGCCTGTTTTAAACCAACGGGAATATCGACATAGGTATAATAGACTTCTTGCTTACCAAAATACTCATCTTCATGGGGCTTTCCCTTTGGTAGAGCGACCGTGCCTAACTCGGCACCATTGACGCTAAATTTAAGCTTGTCGCGGTACATATAGTAACCGTCGGCAATCACCCAATTGAGTTTGACCTGATTACCTTCTTGCTTGGAATCGAAGGCAAATGCTTGATCGACAGGCATCAATTCAGGCTCACCCTTCATGAAGTCGAATTTGTTACCGAAAACCCCTTCACTATGAGCTAAGGGCGCAAGAAGCAATATAGAAGTGAAAATAAGGCTGAGTAGTTTTTTCATGGCTGAGTGTTGTCTTTTATCCAATCTAAGTAGGCTGGTAGCCCGTGGGTCACAGGCACGGCAATAATTTCGGGTACTTGATAAGGGTGAAGCCTAAGCACAAGTTGTTCTAACTCTGTATATCGACTTTGTAAACATTTAATCTGTAAGCTAAATTCTTGCTCTTCACAGATTTTTCCTTCCCAAGCATAAATTGAACGTATCGGGGCGGAAATCTGAACACAAGCGGCAATACGCGACTCAATTAAAGCTCGAGCCAAAGTATTGGCTTGTACTTCATCGGGGCAGGTAGTGCTAACCACTAAATACTGATGCTGCATAGTGTTAGGTATCGTCTCTTAAGAATCTTAAAGTTCGCTTAAGCCAACTCCGTTAGGCTACTTTACGTGTTTTAATGGTCTCATACATTAGCGGGTTAACAAAAGGGTGAGCTAAATATCAGTGTTTTGCTCCCTTACTTCGTCCTAATGGTTATCCTGACTTGAATTAAGACCGGATAACCCCCATTTAGTTTACAGAGATAGTCAGATAAACCTGAGGTCGGTATGTTTTTCATTATTTTTTTACTCTTTGTGCTGATCCCAGTAATAGAGCTGTCGGTGCTGATCCGTGTGGGTGAAGTGCTTGGCACTTGGACTACCATAGGTTTAGTGCTGTTTACCGCCGTGCTCGGGGTCTCTCTGGTTCGCAGCCAAGGCTTAAATACCTTAATGCAAGTACAACAAAAACTCGCCCGCGGTGAAGCACCGGGGCAAGAAATTGTCGAAGGCATGATGTTAGCTATGGCGGGCATCTTGCTCGTGATCCCCGGTTTTGTGACCGATGCCATTGGCCTATTATTCTTGACGCCATTAACCCGTCGCCCCATTGCTGCCTTGTTGTTCAAACGCATGCAGTTACGGGTTGTTGCCGGTTTACAGGGCACAATGCACGGTGGCTTTCAAGCGGGCCAAGGTCCCTTTGGGCCTAAGCCACAGGACCCATTTGGCCAAGCGCCATTTGATGATAGTGTGAAAAAGGACGGTAATGTGTTTGAGGGGGACTTCGAACATAAAGTCGATCCAAGTGATATCAAGCCCGCTAGCCATCAACTCTCTGATAAAGCGCAGGACAAAGAACAGGATAAAGATCCTAAGCCTTAGTATTAGTCTTAGTCTCGTATTGTCTCAGTCGCTTGTTGCGTTAGTTTGTTATTGGATTAACTCAGTTGATTATCGCGTTTATTCGCTTGAGTTTTCTCCCTAATATCCCTTAGATACCAGTGGCCCACTGAATCAATCTGACCTGTGCCGCTGGTTCACCTCCACAGTAATAGCCATTTCACTCTTAAAAAACTCCAATACTAATAACCCGCCCACTAAGGTATAAGAGTTAACATGATATTAGAGAAAAGCTTTTTTTTCGCATCCACGCGATAAAGTTAGGTATTATTAAATCATGACTCTGTACCCAAGAGAAAAAGCAATATCAGTGCTGTTGTCCATGTTGAGTAGGTTTTCGACGATAGTGAATTCAATTGCACTGTTATTCAGATAATACCTATAGCCTAGAAATACTTCGTGAGAAGGTTTTGAAAAGTCATTATTTGTTTTGAGTAAACCTTCATAATGATGTAATTCAATAAGCCAACCATGGCGTCCCATTAAATACTCATAACCTAAAGATAACATTACAGCATGATCTTTATAGTCTATTTCAGATAGACTTTCATCATTTTGTCTAAAACTTATACCTGTTGTGGAGTAAAAATGATGCATTCCAGATGTATAGCTATAATTCAGCTGTAATGCTTGTTCAAAACGGTTATCTACAAATGGGCCAGAATTAACATGGTTGTAATATAAGCTGCCACCAATTGATAGACCATAATTATCCTCACTAAGCAATTGATATTCTAAATAGAAATTTAGGGAATTCGTTAGCGTGTCGCCAGAAAGATCAGGTTGATTGATACCATTCTTTGAAAATATTTGGTTTTTGTCTTTGATTGTATTGTCGCGGCCATTTTGGCCCACACCAAATGCGTCATGAAACCAGATAGTGACCGAGTCAAGATGGTTATCCCCACTAAAACTCCACTTATAATTAGTATCAAACATCCATTTTTCAGTGAGTTGCCACTTTATTCCGCCATTAAGAGAATTATGATAATAGTCAGCATAGTAATCGTCAGTTTCAGCCCATACACTTGCTACTGTTGCAGATCCGTATATCTCTTTTTTCCCTTCAGGCAGTGCAAATCCTGAACGAAGCAGAGGCGTTAAGCTACCCGCATGTGTAGGTGATTGGGCATGCACACGAAGTGGCCCATAATGACTATAATTGATATTTTCTGCGAAAGTATTCGGTAAAAATATTACCGTATAAACTAGATGTGCTCTAATAGTCACAAATAAAATTTTCTTTGCATATTTCATCGAAAACTCTTTTTTAGCTAATCTCTATTAAAAGCAATGTTTTGTAGTGAGGCTGATATTATGTATAAATGACTTAAATTTTGTCTGTTTGAAGCAATAAGGTTTTTGATTAGACAGATTTCTAATTGATTTTAGAATTAAAAACTACAAAAAACATACCATAATAGTACAAGTGCGAGCCAGAATGACCTACAGATAAACGGGATTGTAGTGAGTATTAGTAAAGTGCTAATAACTGCCAGTAATATTGTCTGTTTACTCATTGTCTGGACGCTATCAAAGCGTAATTTCATGATGTTTCTCAAACATAAATTATTATGCTAACAAAGCAATAACATTATTTATGTTGTTAGTTATAGGTAGTGGTATTTCAGATGGCATTGTAAATGAATAATCAGCACTAAATATACCGCTGCTATTTACTCGTGTAAATGTGTGTAACAGGTAATTGTCCCGTATTAGCGGTGAAAATATGGAACTGATAGTTCATGTTTTTTAATTAATATATTTATTTATCAGTCATATTAGTTATCGTAATTAAAGACCAATCTCAGTTTGCCAAACTTGTTTATCTAATGGATGTGCTTGTTTAAATTGTCCCTCAAACCGCAATAGATCAAAAATGAAATGGCCAGCCAGCCACGAATGACTGACCGGCCGCGCCGGGAAGCGTTTTTGGATAAAATGCGGAGCAGGTTAGTTGGGTGATTGACCTCCTGTTGCCGTCGCTTTGATATTGAATACTAGGCTGTACATCACTGGCAGTACGATGAGCGTCAGCAGAGAAGCGAAGCCTAGACCGAAAATAATCGTAATCGCCATAGAACCGAAAAACGCGTCGGGGATCAGCGGTATCATCCCGAGCATAGTGGTTATCGCGGCCATCATCACTGGGCGAACACGGCTGACACAGGAGTCGATTAAGGCAAAATAGGCTGGTTTACCTTCACTGAGCTCGAGGTTGATCTGATCGACCAAGACAATACCGTTTTTAATCACCATGCCCGACAAACTCAGTAATCCGAGTAGTGCCATAAAGCTGAAGGGCGCATCGAACAACAAGAGTCCCGCTGAAACCCCAATCAATGCCAGTGGCACAGTAAACCAGATCACTAAGGGCTGACGTACTGAGTTGAACAAGAATACGGTAATCAAAAACATCGCCAGATAACCTAAGGGAATCGAGCTAAATACCGACGCTTGTGCTTCACCTGCGGTTTCAAATTCACCGCCCCATTCCAAGCGGTAACCTGCGGGCAGGCTGATCGCTTCGACCTGGTCTTTGATTTTGCGCAGTACAGAATCGGCAGTTTCATTGCTACCAAGCTTAGGATCGGCCATTACTGCGAGCATGCGCATGCGATCGCGGCGCATCACCAGCGGATTTTCCCACTCAGTGTTGAAGCTACTGACTACTTGGGTGGCGGGCACAAAGGTATTGTGTTCGCTGCTCCAAATTTGCAGCTTCCATAGGCTGTCGGCCTGCAAACGTTCTTCGGCTGGCGCTCTGGCGACTATCGGCAACAAGTGGCTGGTTTCTCTGTATAAACCTATTTGCTTACCGCTAAAGTTAACCAATAGGGCATTGTCGAGATCTTGCTTACTGATCCCTGTTTCGCGCGCTTGGGCATTTTCCAGTTGCGGACGGATCAACGGCACTTGATTACGCCAGTTGTGACGTATGCCATCCATGCTCGGTTCGGCGTGGAAAATGGCCTCGGCTTGGGCACCTAAAGCGCGCAGCACTTCTGGGTTATCACCGTAAAAGCGTGCCTCAATTTTGGCGGCGGGCGAAGGGCCGTTTTCCATGTTTTTTAAACGATATTGTGCCTGTGGGAAACGTTGATTTAACAAGGTTTCTAATTCTGGCATATAGGCTTTCACTGCGTCTAAATCCTGCATTTCTACAATCAACTGGGCAAAGGCGGGATAGCCTTTTTCTGGCTGATAGGGCAGTACGAAGCGCTGCGAACCTTGGCCAATAACGGTTGTTAAGTGTTTTAGTCCAACGTCTTTTTGCTCGTCCAGCGCAAGCATTAACTTCTCGATATCAGCGGTAAAACGCTCGGTCGCCTTGATGTCAGTCCCCTCTGGCATCCAGATATCCACAAAGAAAATCGGCGTGTTAGAAGCAGGAAAGAACACATTCTTGATATGACCAAAGCCCACCACAGCGCTGAAAAGCATAGCGATAACCAGCAGTATGCTCACCAGCCTAAAGCGCAGTGCCACAATTAAGCTTGTGCGATATAAGCTGAAGAACCAGCCCTTGTAGGGGTCTTGGGCTTCTTCATCGCTCGGCGCATCTTTAAATAACAGATGACAGAAAAACGGCGTGAGTGTGATGGCGGTGATCCAGCTGATAAACAGCGAAATCATCAACACTTGGAATAAAGAACGGCAGAATTCACCGGCGGCATTTTGTGATAAGCCAATGGGCGCAAAGGCAATAATGGCAATTACAGTCGCGCCCAATAGCGGCCACTGGGTTTGGGACACTATCTGTTTGGCCGCTTCCAAACGGGTCTTACCGCGACGGATACCAATTAAAATGCCTTCAGTAACGACAATGGCGTTATCGACCAACATACCAAGGGCAATAATGAGTGCGCCGAGGGAGATGAGCTGTAGATCAATCCCGAGCACTTTCATCACGATAAAAGTGCCTAGAATCGTCAGCAGTAAGATCAGGCCCATCAATAGACCTGAGCGCAATCCCATAAACAGCAGAAGCACGGCGATCACTATGGCAATGGATTCCATTAGGTTGATTAAGAAGCCGTTAACTGTCTCATCTACCGCCTGACTCTGATTATAAACCGTCGCTAAATTCATGCCGATTGGGCGTTGTGATTCAAGCTCGGCTAAACGGTCACTGACCTTTTGCCCGATTTCGACTACATTCACACCGCTAGAGAAAGAAATCCCCAGCGATAATGCTGCTTCACCTTTATTGTGATAAAGCACGTTAGGGGTTTCGTCATAATCCCTTTCAATATTAGCAATGTCGCCAAGGTAAATCAGCTCAGAGCTACCCGGAGGGCTGACGATCAAACGCGCGAGATCCTGCACATTGCTAAATTCGCCCGTGGGATGAATGCGGATACGGTTATCGCCAATCACTAAGCTGCCCGCGTTAGAGACGACGTTTTGATTGTTCACTAAACCATAGATATAGCTCTGATCTAACCCCAGTGCCGACAGCTTTTGCTGGGAGATTTCAATCACGACTTGCTCGGTGACGTTGCCAGCAACAGAAACCTTTTTTACTCCAGGTACTAGCACTAGCTCGCGGCGCAGATAGTCGGCGTAATTGCTCAACTCGCGGTTGCTGTAATCAGGTCCCGAAAGGTTAAATAAAATGCCATACACATCGCCAAAGTCGTCCATCACCTGTGGCATTGCTGTGCCCGGCGGCAAGTTTCCCGCAGCATCATTAACTTTACGACGCACTTCATCCCACACCTGCGGCAGGCTGGTTTTATCGTAACTTTCTTTAATCTCGATTTGGATTTGTGATAAACCCGCACTATTAATTGAAGTCACATGCTTAATGGCGTCGAGTTGCTGCAGGGCATCTTCGAGCGGTAATGTCACTTCTTCTTCAACTTGCTCAGGCGATGCACCGGGATAAGCCGTGATCACTAAAGCTTCTTTAATGGTAAATTCGGGGAATTCTAGTTGCCCCAAACCAGTAAAACTGACGCCACCACCCACGAGTAGTAGCAACACAAACATCCAACTGATGACTTTGTGGCGTATCGAATACTCTGCAATGTTCATCAATTACACCCCACGCTGCCAGCGTAGTGGTTTGACTTTCATGCCATCGGATAATTGAGACACTCCAGCGCTGACGATGAGATCGCCCTTGTTGACGCCCGTTAAAATCTCAACACCTTGATTACTCACGCGTCCGAGCGTCACCATCGTCGGTTTTACTTCACCCGATTGCGCTTGGTAAATCCACACTTGTACTTGGCCATCTTGGTCGCGCTTATCGATAGCGGTCACTGGCACTACCGTTGACGCGAGGGCACTAGGATCTTTGACTAAGGCTAAGGTCAACTCGGCACTCATTCCTGGAAGTAGCTGAATATCTTGAGGTTGAGGTAACGAAAACACCACTTCATAGGCTTGGGTGCCCGGCGTGACTTGAGTCGAGTATTCCTTAAATTTGGCATCGAAACTTTGCTCAGGGAAGGCACTAAAACGCACCTTAGCGGCAAAGTGAGCTTGATCGGTATATTGCTTCAAACCCGCCGCCATCGACTCGGGAACTTGAATGCTAATATCGAGCAAATTATTGTTTTGTAATGTTAATACCCCTTGGTTTGCTTGCACTATTTGGTGGTTATCCACTAAACGTTTGGCGACTGTACCGCTAAAAGGTGCCGTTAAACGGGTGTAACTCAGTTGATCGCGTGCAGCGGCTAAGGCGGCGGTGGCCGATTTGAGTTGCGCTTGAGTGCTATCAAACTCAGATTGTGAAATCAGCTTGCGATTGAGTAGCTCGACTTTACGTTTAAAGTCAGCGGCTAACAGTTCATGCTCCGCCTCGCGGGTCATTAAATTATTGTGGGCGTCCCTGTCATCAAGTTTTGCGAGTAAGCTACCTTGAGTGACTCTTTGCCCTTCAACTAATGCCAATTCTGTTAATTGTCCTGAAATGCGGAACGACAATTCTGCGCGACTATTGGCGGCAACGCGGGCTGGAAATGTTCTGAAATCTCCGTCTTCTACATTGAGTACTTCAAACAGTTTAACCGGACGAATTGTTGCCACTTGCACTGAACTTTCCGCAGGCGAACAACCACTGATCAGGGCTGGAAGCAGCATTGTCAGCGGCAAGAGTCGATATGATTTCATGGTGGAGATTTCCTAGTTAACAAATTGTCAGCATTTCTGGGCGCGAAGATACCAGCTAAATTAGTTGCAATAAACGGGATACTTTGGGATTATCAGTCCCACATAATGAGATTGAACTTAAGGTCAAAATGAAGACAGAGGACTTAGCGTTATTCCACCGAATTGCTGAAACCGGTAGTTTGATTGAAGCGGCGGATTTACTTAACTTGCCAAAATCGACTGTGAGTCGGCGTTTGCAAGCCTTGGAAGATGAGCTGAACATTAAATTGTTCCACCGTCAGAGCCGCTCTATGACGCTCACTTCTGCGGGCAGTCATTTTTACCAGCGCTCGCAGAATATTTTGGCTCAGCTCGACGAAACCCTATTCGAAATGACCAATGACGATGCTGAGATCAGCGGGCATTTGCGTATTCAAATGTTCCCCATCCACAGCATGAAAATCTTGATGCAAGCCATTTTCCGCTTTATGGATATGCACCCTAAACTCACCTTAGAAGTCATCAGCAGTTCAGAATCCGTTGATATGGTGAAACATAATCTCGATGTGGCCTTTGTGGTCGAGCCTGCGTTGGATACCTTAGATTTAGTGGTGCGGCCAATTTTTACCACTGACTTACGTTTTTACGCCAGTCCTCAATATTTAGCTGCACACGGTACACCTAAAACACCGAAAGAGATTGAAGCACATAATGTGTCTATGTTCCGTTTATCCAACGGCAAAATCTTTAATGAGTTATTTATCGGTTCAGAACAAGAGGTGAGAGTCAGAGGTAATTTCTGCTCCAACAGTATTGAAGTGGCGGTTGAGTTTGGATTGCAAGGACGCGGCATAGTGTATGCGCCTGCTGAAGTCGTGGATGAATATGTACAAAGCGGTGAGTTAGTGACTTTGTTACCTGAAATCCAACCCCACCAAGGCGAGTGTTTCTTAGCTTATCCATCAAGACGTTACGTGAGTTTAGCCTGTCGACGCTTTATCGACTATATCATGCAAGAGCTAGTGCCAAATGGCGTGCCGATCAACATGAGCGAGCAAGGTCCACGTCGATCCTGCAAAGCCTCTACGGGAGCGTTTTCAGACGACGTGTTGCGCTTTCCCGTTAAAAAATCAAGCTAGTTTACCCCTCGCTAATGGCGTTTGCGGTCGTGATCTTTGTGGGCTCACAGATCCGCTGCGCCAGCCAGTAACAGGCAATTCCCATCAAAATATTGGTCACAGGTAGCGCGAGCAGCAGGCCTTTAACGTCACCTATATACGATCCCAAGGCTGCTAGCGGCAGCATGAGCAGTACTAAGCGGCACAGATTGATGACTAATGAACTCATAGGCCTGTGGTAGGCATTGAGCGAGGTCGCGACAATAATCACTATACCCAAAGGTCCGTAGGCACAGGGCAGCACTAAGATATAAAAACTCAGCCACTCGATAACCTGCGGATCGGTACTGAATAAATGCGCGATAGGCTCGGCTAAAAAGATCAGTGGGATATAGAGTAAGGTTTGGAAAATAAAGATAAATTTTATCGATAATAGCAGGGCTTCTTTTGCTCTGTGTGGCTGTCCTGCCCCTAAGTTTTGCGCAATAAAGGGCATTAAACTCGACGACAGTGCCATCACTACTATTAATAGTACTGACTCTAATCGAGTACCGGCACCAAAGGCTGCTACGGCGCTGTGATCGATATGCGCCAACATGGCCATAATAATGGCATTGGCTAGTGGATTGATTAAATTCATCAAGGCGGCGGGTTGTGCGATATGGGCTAATTTGCTCCAGTTCGCGCGCATTCTGTCTATGTCAAAGGCGGTCCATTCGAGCATTTTGCGCCTGACAATCAACAAATATCCCGACAAAGATAAGGCAATCAACCAAGCGAACAGGGTTGCAATTGCGGCGCCTTGGATTTCTAAACGTGGAAATGGCCCAATACCAAAAATCAGTAACGGATCGAGGATAAGATTGATGATTGCCGCCAGCGCCATGATCATCGCCGGCGAGCGGGTGTCGCCAGTGGAACGTAAGCCTTGATTGCCTACCATCAACAATACCAGCAGCGGTGCGCTGACATACCAGTAAATCATATAGTCGTGGATTAGCGGCAAGCTGTCATCGTTTGCCCCGAGTAAGCGAAACAGTGGCGTAATAAAAATGCTACCCAGTGCGGCTAAACTGGCGATCAAGACAAAGGTGAGCAATAAGGCATCATGCAAGAACACTTTGGCCTTGTGGGCATTACCCGAACCGATAAGTCGACCTAAATTGGTCGAGACTCCAGCGCCAATACCAATGGCGATGCTAGAGATCACTAAGGTCACCGGAAAGGTAAAACTGATGGCGGCTAAGGCTTCGGTGCCCAATTGGCTGATAAAAAAAGTGTCAGCGAGGCTGAAACCTAGAATGGTCATAATGCCAATTAAGTTGGGGAGGCTCATGTTGAGCAGTACACGACCAATTGGCGCGGTGAGCAGCCCGTGTCTGTCTTTCATGGAAAAATAGTGCCTTGTTAGCGAGCGGAGGCGAGATTCTAGCAGGATTGTGCGGACTTGAAAAAACCGACATCAAAAAATTGAAGTTTTTTTTGTAAATGCCCTTGGATCTCGACACTGTCAGCCCCATATCTCAGACAGCAAAAGAGCAGACTAAGGTGTCTGTTTTTTTAATCACAAATAGGCTCGATTGTAGGGCATCAAATCATTAGGAGAGTTCATAGATGAATATTCGTCCATTACATGACCGCGTAATCGTTAAGCGTCTAGAAGTTGAATCAACATCAGCGGGTGGCATAGTACTGACCGGTAGCGCCGCTGAAAAATCAACTCGCGGTGAAATCCTTGCTGTGGGCAATGGCCGTATTTTAGAAAATGGCACAGTTAAGCCACTGGATGTCAAAGTGGGTGACGTGGTGATCTTCAACGAAGGTTACGGCGTTAAGAAAGAAAAAATCGACGGTCAAGAAGTCTTGATCCTGTCGGAAGCTGACCTGATGGCAGTAGTGGGTTAATCCTCAGCATCAATTCGACATTCCAATTAATCATTAAAAATTTAAAGGATAATCAAGATGGCAGCTAAAGAAGTTGTATTTGGTAATGACGCTCGCGTAAGAATGCTGGCTGGCGTAAACATTCTCGCGAACGCAGTAAAAGTGACCTTAGGTCCTAAAGGCCGTAACGTGGTATTAGACAAGAGCTTCGGCTCACCACTGATCACTAAAGACGGTGTTTCTGTTGCCAAAGAAATCGAGTTAGAAGACAAATTCGAAAACATGGGCGCGCAAATGGTGAAAGAAGTTGCTTCTAAAGCCAACGACGCCGCCGGTGATGGTACTACTACTGCAACTGTACTGGCTCAAGCCATTGTCGTTGAAGGCTTAAAAGCCGTTGCAGCCGGTATGAACCCAATGGATCTGAAGCGCGGTATCGACAAAGCCGTTATCGCTGCAGTTGCTGAATTAAAAGCCTTATCACAACCTTGTGCAGATTCAAAAGCGATTGCACAAGTTGCGACTATCTCTGCAAACTCTGACGAATCTATCGGCGAAATCATCGCAACTGCGATGGAAAAAGTCGGTAAAGAAGGCGTGATCACAGTTGAAGAAGGCCAAGCGTTAGAAAACGAATTGGACGTAGTAGAAGGTATGCAGTTTGACCGTGGCTACCTATCTCCATACTTCATCAACAAGCCAGAAACGGGCAGTGTTGAATTAGATCACCCATTCGTACTGTTAGTAGACAAGAAAATCTCTAACATTCGCGAACTGTTACCTATACTTGAAGGTCTGGCAAAAACCGGTAAGCCATTGCTTATCGTTGCTGAAGACGTTGAAGGCGAAGCATTAGCAACCTTAGTTGTGAACAATATGCGCGGTATCGTGAAAGTGGCTGCTGTTAAAGCACCTGGCTTTGGCGATCGTCGTAAGGCAATGCTGCAAGACGTAGCAATCCTGACTGGCGGTACTGTTATTGCTGAAGAAATCGGCCTAGAGCTTGAAAAAGCAACCCTAGAAGATTTAGGTACAGCTAAGCGTGTTGTGATCACTAAAGACAACACCACCATCATCGATGGTAACGGCGAGCAAACACAAATTGCTGCTCGTGTAAGCCAAATCAAACAACAAGTTGAAGAATCAACGTCAGACTACGACAAAGAAAAACTGCAAGAGCGTATGGCTAAACTAGCTGGCGGCGTAGCAGTGATTAAAGTTGGCGCAGCGACTGAAGTTGAAATGAAAGAGAAAAAAGCCCGCGTTGAAGATGCTCTGCATGCAACTCGCGCTGCGGTAGAAGAAGGCGTGGTTCCTGGCGGCGGTGTTGCTCTGGTTCGCGTAGCTTCTAAGATCGCTGAAGTTGAAGTATTAAACGAAGACCAAAAACACGGTGTGGTTATCGCACTGCGTGCAATGGAAGCGCCACTGCGTCAAATCGCCACGAACGCGGGTGAAGAAGCGTCAGTTGTTGCTAACACAGTGAAGAACGGCAGCGGTAACTTCGGTTATAACGCCGGTAATGACACTTACGGTGACATGTTAGAAATGGGTATCCTTGACCCAACTAAAGTGACCCGTTGTGCATTGCAATTCGCTGCGTCAATCGCAGGTCTGATGATCACTACAGAAGCTATGGTTGCTGAGATCCCACAAAATGCTGGCCAAGATATGGGCGGTATGGGTGGGATGGGCGGAATGGGCGGCATGATGTAATTTTTGCTGGTCTAAAACGTTGATTACGGCGTTGCTGCTCGCTCACATACACACAACGTATGCTACGCTCACAGCGCCTTGTATTGAACGTTTTGTCCTGCGCAAAAACATCTGCGGTCTTTAGCTTAATCGCTTAAACCTAAATTCTTGTAAAAGAAAAATGAAAACCCCGACTCGGGTAACTGAGTCGGGGTTTTGTTTTTGGTCTGGTAGCTTGGGCAAATTTCAGGTGTACTTACCTACACTTTTTGGGATTTAAGCGCTGAAATGACTATGAAAGTGTAACATTGTATACTTTTGTATACTTTTGCTGGTGGTTAGATGGTTCCATCATTCTTGATTGCTTTTAAAAGAAAAATCAAAGTCGTGGGGCTTCACCCCACACCCGACCAAGGAGGACTGCTCGTCCTATCCTCCTTGGATGCTCCAAGACGCCCCTAACGGAGTTGAAAGCGCCTTGGGCATTAAGCGTTCTTATGCTATCGCGTCAGACGCTCGTCCCTGATTCGACTGACGCTATCTCGGCATCAATGCCTCGCTCACGCAATGAACGCAAATGCCCTGCGGCAACTCCGAGGGGAGGGTGAACTTCTGTAATCCTGGTATCAGCTGTTAATCCCAAAAGAGTTATGCCTGTCCTATTTTTCACTGCTATTTTTCAGTTTGAACAAAGTAGGACATTGACCTTGCTAAACCCGAGGTGACCATATATGTCCCATTTTTGCCGGATTTCTAACTTTATTTGCTTTAGTATGGAAACAGACCATGGCAGGATTAAGATAGGTGCGGTATATAATTTTGATTTTTTATGGCAGAGTAGCCTTTGGTGATGTTTGAATCTATATTTAAAACGTTACCAATGTCTTTTTCTAGGTCGTTAAATAATATATCTTTAATTATTAATGGTTTGTAGGCATTATATTGTGTATTCGCAATTTTAATAATGATAGTGCCCAATGAATTATGATGGAAGGATTGGTGGAGCTTATAAATTGGAAAAAGTTCCTTCAGGAAAGCAGGTGTTACGGGCTGGTGAGTATTTGATTGATAATCAAACTTATGAGCTTGGTAATGAGTCTAAGCTAGATGATGCCTTTCAGATACTTTCTTATTGGCGATATAGTTATGAGCGACCTTTAGAAAATGCGTTGGCTAAAATTCAGCCTGTAGTTAAACCGATCGATACAACAGCTATTTTTGCTAAAAGGTTAAAGCGATTTCCATCGATTGTATTAAAGCTCAAACGATTCCCTAAGATGAACTTAAAAAACATGCAGGATATTGGTGGTTGTAGGGTTATTCTTGCAAATGAGAAAAAGGTTGAGCAACTCTCTAGAGCTTTAAGGAAAATGCCTGAGTTTCGGTGGGAAGATGGATTCAAAATAAAGGATTATATAAAGTCTCCTAAACTTGATGGTTATAGAAGCTTTCATATAATTGGAAGATTTAAAGATACTGATGGTAATGACAAAAAAATTGAAGTTCAACTAAGGACAAGAATCCAACATTATTGGGCAACAGCACTTGAGATTATTGACTTATTCACAAAACAGTCACTAAAAACAAATCAGGGAGAGGAACTTTGGAAAGAGTTCTTTTCTAATGTAAGTCATCAGTTCCAAATTATTGATAATATACATATTTTTGATAAGTTGTCTGAGAAAGATAAAAAAATTCAATATGTAACTAGGTTATTGAAAGATAGGGATTCAGCTAGTTCGGTTTTGACAGTGTGTGATACTGCAAGAGAATTAGGTGTTACTAGCAAACTTAAAGCTTTTGCTAGCTCATTAAAGGTTATAGGTGATGAGCTTGAGACAATTGGTAATGACCGGTATGTCTTACTTGAAATTGATGTAGTAAAAAGTTCTGTCGCCTATACCTTATTTTATAATTATGAGTCTGAAATTGCAGAGAAGAAATATACAGAGTTAGAGAGAAAATTTTCAGATAGAAGAACAAACATGGTTGTTGCACTTGTTTATGCAAATGCAGTTGGTGGTATTAAAGAGGCATATCCAAACTTCTTTGCTGATTCAACAAGATTTAGCGAACATCTATCTTTGATAACAGGGGCTGAGAGTCTTTTTAGGCGAAATTTTTTGAGAAAAGTTTTAGATAAGGCAAATTTGGCTGGACTCTAGTCGCCAGAATCTGGAGAGTAACAAACTACTCATTATTTAATTTACGAGAATTTAACGAGCCAACCATTGTTAAATTTCTATTGTTTTGGACTACTCATTCCGTATAGCCATAATGTACCTTTAGTATTAAAGATAGCGGACAGGCATATCTTTTATGATGAATGAATTTAGGTAACTAGTTACGTGAGTCGTGGAGTCTCATTATTGAGTAACTAGGCAGTTTATCTGGTAATTAACATCTAACCTGATAACTTTGGTACATTCTTTATCAGAAATTTAGCGAAGCAGGTAGTTCATATGAAAAGAGTTTTGGGGGGATGCCTTGCTTGCTGTTTATTTGGCGGCGCGATGAACTGTCAGGCAGCGAGTAGTTTTTCTGAGTTACAGTCGGAAGAACTGACACCGGTATTTGACCAAGCGATAGACTCCGCCTATGGATCTCAATCTGTCCTTTTAGAGAAAGAACTTCCAGCCTTAACTACCGATATTCAGAGTTGGAACAAACGCTACACTGGCTTTGATATCAACGAGAATAGTTGGGGTTGCGGTCTTATTGGAAGTAACGCTAAGGCACACCACATTGCTTATACCTTGTATTTTCAAACTGATAGAGAAGTATGGGTTCCACTGAATGGGAAAACCATCTATCAGTCATTTTGGCAGGTTGTCCATCCCAAACAGGAAGAGTATGTGTGGACATTTGACCAAAATTCGCAATAGCCGATGCGGCACTCGGCCGCGGTAAAAGTGGGGCTGAGCAAACTACAAGTAATTTAACGAGCCATCCATTGTTAAATTTGCAGAGTGTATGCTTGTAAAAAAGGCATACAGATAACTGGAGAGTTGGTTGAATTAAGCATTGGCATGTAAGTGACCGTTGACGGCATGGCCGCTCTTTCATATCTGACCCATAGGGATATGGGAAATGTCACTATGATGTCTGGAACATCATTGACCATGTGATCGCGGCATTTGCACTTCCGTATGCAGCAGATGCCGTCGTCGAGCCCTCATGGATACTTCTTGTGAAATAAAAGGGGTGGCGTGTCACTGGAATGACAGTGCTTAATCATCAGCTTCCGCTGTTAAGCCGCAAACGAGCTGCAAAATAGTCTGCCAACCTTTGATAAGAACGAAAGCGAGGACTGACACATTTCTTTCTGAGTTATTTGCAAGAAAAATATAGGTGTCTTTGAGTATTCCAAGCTTCTATCACTTGGCCGTAGGGTTATATAAAAATGGCAGTCTTACGTGTGATAGATTGGAGACTATCCTAATGATAAATTGGTTGAATACTAATATATTGGCAGACATTTAAGCTGAACAAAAATAGTGGGTTAAGCTCTTATTCTCAATTACAATGCACTATTTTTATTCGCTAAATGCGGCATTAAACGAGCAGGAAACCCAGTATGAATATCCCAATGATTACCGCGCTTCAGAGTGCTATTACCGAAGCGCTAGAGAGTATACCAACCGCTGAGGCGGAGCAGATTTATGCATTGTCTTTCTATATCAACAACGAATATGACGATCCCCGTCTACCTACGCTGACAGTCGGCTATAACACAGTCGACGAGTGGCATGCTTCGATTCCAAAGGCTTCTAGCTCTGACGAAGCAAAATGGAACTATGCCTTCTGGCTTCAAAACGAACTCCTCGTCTTTGGGGATTCTGACTCTCAGACTGCGGATATCTTAGCTCGCTGGGTGGCCGATCTCGGTCTCGGGTACAGTGATGCGGAGGAAGATGTCGATTTTGATCGCTGCCTTGAGCTCGGTCAGGAGATAACCGAGCAATTTGTTGCCGCAGTATGCGTTGTCGCTTCTACACTCCATTCCAACTTAACCGTTAGTCGCGTTTTCGGTCGTTCGCTACCCATCATAGTTCACGAGCTCGAGTACTATAACGAGATCGCAGATCAGACAGAGGCCTGTAACCCTCCCAGACTCGCCGAAGAGTTCGTTGCTTGGGTGCGCTCAATCTAACGTTGGTTATCAGTTATAGGTGGTAAGGATATAGGGCAGATTGGTTGGCGGCGGTTCAATAAGCCTAATCACAGAGCTTAATCACATAGCTTAATCACATAAGAAAAAGGATGCATCGATGAACGAAGAGCAATACGAGAAGGGTCTTGAGGTGCGTCGTGCTGTGATGGGCGATAGCTATGTGGATAAGGCGCTCAATAGTGCGACCGATTTTACGCAACCGCTGCAAGATTTAGTCACGGCCAATTGCTGGGGTGAAGTTTGGGTGCGTGATGCTATCTCAAGGCAAATGCGCAGTTTGATTACCATAGCGACGCTGGCGGCATTAAAGGCGCCGACTGAGTTAAAGGGCCATGTGCGGGGCGCGCTAAACAATGGCTGCTCGGTTGAAGAGATCCAAGAAGTCTTACTGCATTGCACCGTTTACTGCGGTATGCCTGCGGGGATTGAGGCTTTTCGAGCGGCGAAAGAAGCGATTGAGGAGTGGCAGGCGCAAAACAGTTAGCTCACTTGGTATTAATCATTTTGAGCGTCAATGGCTTTGAGGTTTAGTTGCTGTAAGATTTAGTTACTTTGCGGTTTAGTGGTTTTAACATTCGCTAGGGGAGCTGAGTTACGCGGATTCCCCTAGCGCATGATGGCTACAAACTTGAACAGTTTGCGCTTATTTTTGTAGCTGGGCTTTTGCGGCTTCTACTTTTGAGAAATCCAAACCGAGTTCAAGCACGGCTTCTTTGATCAAGGCCGGTTTCTGCATCACTAGTCCCAGCAGTTGTTGTAATTTTTCGGCTGGGATGCCTAATTGACCGAGCGTGCCCATCGCCATTAATGGATTTTCGGTTAATGTTTGAAACAGTTCTTGGATTTTAGCGTCACTGACGTTGTGTTCTTTTAAGATGGCAATAATGGGATTCATTGCATTACCTTGTTGATATGAAAGTTAAACAGGTGCCGATTTTATCACAGTTCTGCCAGAGTGGTTGCCTCACACATGCGTACCCATTGGATGTTGCCACGCTTTGCCTATGCCATTAAGCGCATTAGATTTTATCCCCAATAAGCTTTACTCTGGTGTCGTATTCCCCAAAATCTGCCGATAAAAACCTGAGCGACAGTCGTGCATCGTGAGCCGTTGCATTGGATATTATGGCTCTAGATATCATGACTCTAAGATATTGCTGCTCTAGATATGATTGCCTTAGATATCATGGCGCAATGCGATTGGGTAATCGCTGGCTTTTATCATCCCTTAAAAATAGAAAGGAACTGTGGTTATGCTTGATGTTGTCGCGAACCAAGACAAAAGTATTGTGGTTAAACAGTTGCGATACGGGCGTGATAATGAGGTGTTAGTCGTCGATGAGTGGCAACTGCATCCTGCTGAACATTGGGCGATTTTCGCGACCGACAGTTATTGTGGTTCCTTGCTCGGGCGAATATTAACGGGTGATATTCTGCCCGATGAAGGGACGATTTCTGGCCTGCCGCAACGTATCGGCTGGGTGTCACTTGGGTTGCAACAAGCATTGCTGGAGCGCGAGTTAGAAAAAGACGAACTGGATTACGGTTCGAGTGTCGAATCCTTAGTATTGGAATGCTGCCAAGATGCCAAGCAACTCCCAGCATTATTACAAAAGGTTGGGCTTGAGCCTCTGCGTCGGCGTGGTTTTCGGCAATTATCCACGGGCGAAACGCGCAGAGTCATGCTGGCGCGTGCGCTGGCAATATTACCGCAATTGCTGATCTTAGATGACCCTTATGCTGGGCTCGATGTTGAACATCAGACGAGTTTATCTGAGCTGCTGAGTGAAGTGGCTGAGCATACTCAGTTGCTGATCATCACCTCACGCCAAGAAGAATTGCCGCCGTGCATCAGCCATGTGGCGCTGTTTAATGGCGAGATGCTCAAATCGGGGCAGAGTGTGCATAAGCTCAGCCCGTCGATGTCGATTGAGCAATGGCACAATCATCCTGTGATGGCGCAGCTTAATGCGTTATCGGCGCAGCGTAGTGATGAACTCTTGGCCTTGATGGAGCGGCAAAGGCACAACGCCGAGGCGTTTGATCCTCTGGTCGAGATTAAAAATGGCAAAGTGGAATATGTCAGTGGGCTGATTTTCAGTGGCGTGAATTGGCGCATCGAGGCGGGGCAACATTGGCAAGTTCGCGGCCCAAATGGCTGCGGTAAAAGCACTTTGCTGGGGCTGATTTTGGGCGATCATCCCCAATGCTATAGCAATGATATCACGCTCTTTGGCCGACCTCGCGGAAGCGGCGAGAGTATTTGGCAGATTAAACAACGGATTGGCATAGTATCGTCGGCGCTGCACTTACAGTATCGCGTCAGTTGCTCGGCATTAGACGTGCTGCTTTCGGGCTTTTTTGACTCTATTGGTCTGTACCAGAAACCCACTAAACCTCAGCTAGATTTGGCAAAGGAATGGTTAGCCATTTTGCACATGACAGGGCTGGCAAGCACCAGCTTTAAGAAGCTCGATTATGGGCAGCAGCGATTATTGCTGATAGGTCGCGCCCTGATTAAACAGCCCTTATTACTGATTTTAGATGAGCCATATCAGGGCTTAGATTTTATTAATCGCACCTTAGTGATGCGGGCGTTGGAGATGATAGCCGAGCATCATCTGAGTCAATTGCTGTACGTGTCGCATCATAGGGAAGATGCCTTACCTGCGATTAAAAACTTTGTCGATTTTATTAAGCAAGATGACGGCTATTCGGTACAGGTGAACTACTGTGAGTCTGAGGATTAAACCCTTTTAAATCAGTAAATGCCACCTATCACAGCAGCTTAACGGCTGCTTATTTGTTTTGAGAGTTTGTCATTATCCCTCAGCACTCCAACGCAGATTAAAACTGACCTTAATGGGCGCTAGCCATTGAGTGTGTTAGTCACGCCAGACAGCAGTTCTGTTAATTAGTCATGCTTGATATAGGTAACTGTGAGCCGTCTTACAGTTTTGAATGTCGTTGGCGCGAATAATAGTTTCTGGCCTAGGCCAGAAACTCGTGACAGTTTTATGGTTCATCCACTGAACTTATTCATCAAGTCAGTTATCACGCTTGAGAATCCAGAACGATGGACTCCCTTAGCTAGATGAGCCTTAGATGAGCTTTAGTTGAGCCCTAGATGAGCCTGAGTGTCGTGCGCTGTAAACAAGATGTGCACTAAGACCTAAAACACGATTTCAAGACATATAAGACGACTTAAAGATAAACACATATATGCCAAGACCCAAAAAATGCCGTCAATTATCGAGCTGTGTGCCCTGTAGCCTATTTAAGCCTAATGGGATCCCTGCGGTTAAATTAACCCATATTCAATTAGAGGCCGATGAGTTTGAGGCCCTCGAACTGGGTGATGTTAAAAGATTAAGCCAGATCGAAGCCGCGGCCTTGATGGGGATCTCTCGGCAAACCTTTGGATACCTTCTCGCCAATGTCCGCAAAAAGGTGGCGACGGCCATTACTCAAGGTCAAGCCTTGAGACTGCCAACCCAAACAGACAAGGATTTATCATGATTATTGCCATGCCGATGAGCCGCGAACGCCTCGCCAGTCACTTTACGAAAGCCCTACAGATTGGCTTTTATAATGAACAGCTTCAGCTGATCAAGCTGGTCGATAACCCGGCAATTGAAGGTGACTGTAGTGCTAAAAAAGCCTTACTAGAGCTGATTATCCAACAGGGTACCAATATTGTACTTGTGCAGAATATTGGTGAGCGCATGTTAGGAAAGTTGCTCGATGCGGGGATTAGCGTGAGTAAAGGCAGTGCGAGCCAAACAGTGGTGACTTTGCTGGCACAAACGGCGGATTTGAATCTTAGGTTGACGGATGCATCCCAAGGTCGCGCTTCACTTAAACATGCCGCCAAGGGCGGATGTTGTCATTCTACAGGTGACGGCTGCGGTTGCAGTGGTAAAGCTAAAGCAGCACCTGGTTCAACACGTCTTATAAGCACGCCAGCAGTACAGGTTAAGCTCGATAAGTCAGTGCATTACGCTGGGTTTAGACCCTTGGTAAACAAATAATCTCACTGTCTAATTTGAATTATTCCGTCACGATCAAACCATAGGGGCGGGCAAGCGCCCCTCGAATATCCGCTAACGAAAACACCTTAGAAAACCGTCCAAAGGTTTTGCCATAAAACACACATTCCACCACAGGTAAGGCAAATACATTGTGGCTCGCCGCTATCTCAGCTTGGGCTTGGCAATCAATATAGGCCATCCGCATCAGCGGGAACACTTGCGCTAACATCTCTGCAATTCTCGGTTTGAGCGTTTGACACACACCACAGTTTGGCGCGCCAAATAACAACAGCACCGCCGCATGCTCGGTTAACATGGACTCAAGCATCTCAGGTGAATCAATGTGCGTGATGATATCGGTGTGCATGCGTTGCCATTTGGAAGTTGTGATGGGTATCAATTCATGGGTTAGTTTGCGTGTTTTTAGGGTTAAAGCCAGCCCATTGTTACCACGCGACTACCGATAAATTGACCAAGGTTGAATAAGCCAAATATGAGCAGCCCGATACTGGCAGCAATCACTCCGATTTGCTGTATGCCTGTTAGACGATTTAGCCATTGTTTTAGATTATTTATCATTTCGCTACCTGCTACCTGCTCATCATATGTCGCATCGCTAACTGCACCACTGGCGCTCGCAGGGAATGCCATCACCGTCACCATCCATTTGAGTATTGGGGCAATGTTGGATGTAGAAAGTCGCCTCAGCACAGGAACTCATGTGGCTGCAATGGGTTTTACCCGCTTCACATTGGAATCTTGGTGTTGCCGTTGCTTGTATTCGCGCTTTAGTTTCATACATGGGCATTGGCTGAATGTCTTCATTTGTGAGGACTGGTACTTCATCGATTGCAGGAGCTTCATTAAATTCTTGGTATTGTTTAAAGCCAAAGATAACTATGGCCACGATTATCAGCAGCGGGATTATCGTATTAAAAGAGGATTTTCGTGAGTTATGGTGATGCGCTTTGTCTTTGTTATTGAAGTTGAAGTTTTCATTGCGTGATTGGATATGAGAGTGGGAGCGTGTTGTTGCACTCGCTGCAACGACTGCGACGCCTTCA
The DNA here is from genome assembly GCF_013283205.1 of Shewanella sp. ISTPL2. NCBI lineage: Bacteria > Pseudomonadati > Pseudomonadota > Gammaproteobacteria > Alteromonadales > Shewanellaceae > Shewanella > Shewanella sp. ISTPL2. The sequence continues at coordinate 3,061,538 of NZ_JAAPAV010000001.1, forward strand.
ATTGAGGCGATAACCGCTTTTCTTTTGCCGTCATTTTGCACTTCCGTTTGAAACAGAATGCTGTCGCCCACTATGGGTTTTCTCGCCATCTTTTTCAGCACTGAAATGTGAATAAACACATCTTGGGCTGCGTTTTTTTCAGGCTGAATAAAGCCAAATCCCTTTTCATCGTTCCAGCGTACCAGTACGCCTCTATCCATGAGCATTTTCTATGTCCTTAATTTAACGGCTTAATATTTTTAGTTATTGAATATCAATACTTACTTGAGTCGTGCCTATTTATCTCTTTTAAGGAGCAAACCGTACTTAGGTTGACGAGTCAGCGATTCAATGTTGGCAGCTAAGTTACTCAAGCATAGGAAGTTTTGCAATTTTTTATCTTGAATTTGCTTATGTGTGACTCATTCGCATTGAGTGTATGGCGGTGGGGAAATGTGAGCACTTAGCAGAAACGGTTGGCATTTTGGTAAATTCAATACAAACAATAGATTGCATTAATAATAAACAAATTGATCAAAAAATGTGCATGAAAACTTGCAATTTTACTGTGTGCTACATAGTATTTGCTGTGTGGTGCACAGTGTGTGTGACACAGTGTTAAGGACAGGAATTCGACAATGACAAGTTCACAGCTAGTCAAAATGCGACTCGAGTTGCGCCGTGGGGTATTAGTGTTGGCGGTACTGGGATTATTAAAACAAGCCCACTACGGTTATTCGCTCCGCAAACAGTTGCAGGAAGGTGGTATTGATATTGACGAAGGGACTCTGTATCCCTTAGTGCGCCGCCTAGCCGATCAAGGATTGTTGGATAGTGAGTGGCGACAGGCCGAAGGGCGTGAGCGTCGTTATTACCAATTGTCGTCATTGGGCGCTGAGTTGCTCAGTCAACTTACCGATGAATGGCAGCAACTTAATGGCGCCTTGGCTTTTTTACTGGAGCAAAGCGCTGACACTAATGGCTCTGATATGAAAAGCTCAGACGAGAGTGCAGAGGAGATTTGATATGGAATTAGTCGATCGCTATATTGCCGCGGTGCAGCGAGAATTGCCCGAGAACAAACGTCAGGAAATAGGTCGTGAATTAAAAGCCAATATCTGCGACCAATTGGATGCCCTATCTGAACAAGGTGAATTGACTGAAGCGCAAATTGTCGCGGTATTAAAGCAAATGGGTCATCCCTGTAAGGTCGCGCAGCAATTTGTTCCGGCAGTACCTATTATTGCCTCTGAGGATATTCCGCTTTTTAAACATACACTTTTCACTGTGCTTGGGGTCTTGTTTGTGCTGCAGGTTGTGGGCGGCACGACTCAATGGTTGGGCTCTGCAGAGGGGGATCTATTAGGATTTATCCACCATATTGCCAAAGGTTTTATTGGCGATGCCTGTCTTGCCTTTACCGCTATCCTGTTGGCCTTTTGGAGTTTCTCGGCTCAGGGGAAACCTATGTCCGGCAGCAATTGCCAAAAATGGCAGCCGCAGAATTTGCCTAAGGTTGGGCCCGGTTGGCAGCATATTAGTTTAAGCGATGTGTTTACCGATCTGGCGACATATCTTTTTCTCTTACTTGTGATTTGGTGTTCTGTGTGGATGAGTAGCGAGCAATTAGCCGCGCGGACTGTGATTTTCAGCGCCAGTGCTCAGCAATTGTTGCAATGGTTTAGCCCTATTATTTTGCTGTCTATGGGGAATAGCCTCTGGCAACTACGCCGCCGAGTGTGGACTACTGAATTGTTACTGGCGAATATGGGGATCAATCTTGCTTATGCCTCGTTCTTAGTCTTTCTGGCCTTTAGTTCGCCACTATTACAAAGCCAAGTACAAAACCAAGGAGCTGAATTAAATGGGGAGTTTACGTTATTACAGTTAGAACATTGGCTAAGTTATACTCTAGTGATTGCCGCTATGTTCCCTGGCTATGAGGTGATTCGCGATGGGTTGCGTTGGCGTAAACTCGCAAGCAAATAAGTAAGGTTTAACCTAGGTTTTGTAGGTGAGTTTTATTCACTTTTTCATCGAATACATGGCCTGTTCAGTATGATTGAACAGGCTTTTTACATTAGTGCCATCTTCTGTGGGGAAAAGTAAGCCACGACTTTTACAGTCGATGCTGATTTATTCTGGGGTATCGCCATGATTCATTTCATTATTAAGCGATTTTTGGGCCTGTTGTTTGTAGGTGTCAAATATGCCTTCTTGCTTCATCTGTTTGAGCTCCCGAGCAAGATTAACGGCGAGTGCCGCGTGACGTTTATTTAAGTAACCATAGCTGGTGAGTTCTTCTAGGGTGGCAATCGCGATTATTTTGCTGCCTTGAAACTCAGGCGTTTGTAATAGATCCAATGAGCTTGCCTCCGTATCAATATAGATATCGATTCGGTCGCGGAGCATTTTACGAAAGGAGCTCGCGGGGGACGAAGATTCAGTCAGACGCTCCTTAGGAATGAGTCCCTTTAGCTTTTGTTCTGCGAGGAACACGCCTCGATAGTATTCGATCTTGTATCGACTCTTTTGCAGTGCTTGCCAGTCAGGTATTTTGATTTCGGGATTGTGCGCGAAGGCAATTAAATGGGTATCGATAACCGGTTCTTCAATTCGAATGAGGTTGGTAAACTTTTCGCCATAACGAGATACACGCCCCGGCTCGCCATCCACTTTACCTGAGTCCGCCATCATACTGGCGCGGGCTGCGGGAACCACTTGATAGGAGAAGTCATATCCTAAGCGTTCAAAGGCTTGGGCGTAAATCAGTTCAGCCCATTTAAAGTAGAAGTTATGTTTGGGGTCCTCATAAAACGCCATCGTAATGATAGGTTTATCAGCAATCATCACTGTGGTTTCTGCTGTTGATTTGCTGGTTGCATGAACCGAGACACAAAAGAAAAGGCCTACCCACACACTCCAAATGTGCATATTGCTCCATCGTTGCATAGCGTGTCTCTCAAAGTGTTGAGTTATTTAGAGTATAGCTAGCCTGATAAATGGGTTCATTTTTATTCAAGCAAGATTATTTTATTTCCATGATTTCGTACTAACACACGGTTGAAATGTGATCTGCTGGCGGACATTTTGTCCTTTTGGGTTTAAAAATGTGCGATACGGCACATAGAAATGATATTTGCCTGTATTTTGCTGGTTTTTTATTCATCAGAGTTTGAACTTGATCGGTTTTTTGCTTGTAAATAAGGCGTTAAATCCTTGCCGTCTATCACCTGTAGTAGGAAAGAAAGGATGAAATCGGGACTGGGATTATCAGGAATGCGGTTATCAAAGCTTTGGTTATCAATGACGTGGTTATTACCTCTTTGTTGTTTATCGAGTGCCGTAGTGGCAGAGGCGGCAACGGACAATATCGAACGCCTTGAGGTGCGCGGCAGGCAAATTAACACCTTAGGCCATAGCACTTCGGCATCGGAGGGAATAGTCGGCGCGGCAGAAATCGAGAGTCGACCCCTATTACGAACCGGCGAAATCCTCGAATTTGTTCCTGGGATGATAGTCACTCAGCACAGTGGTTCGGGTAAGGCTAATCAGTATTTCTTACGTGGCTTTAATTTGGATCATGGCACAGACTTTAATACTCGAGTCGATGGTATGCCTGTGAATATGCGAACCCATGGGCATGGTCAGGGTTATACGGATCTTAACTTTTTGATCCCTGAACTTATAGGCGAGATCCGTTATGCCAAAGGCGCTTATTATCCTGAGGTGGCCGATTTTTCTGGCGCGGGTGCTGCCCAATTACTGCTGGCTGATCAACTCCCCCATAACCAAGTTGGGGTGACGTTGGGGGAATATGGTTACCAGCGACTCGTGGCAACTCAGGAGCTAAACACTGACATGGGGCGTTTTATTTTGGGGGGGGAGGCACAAACCTATGATGGCCCGTGGACGGATATTGATGAGGATGTGAGTAAGGTCAGTGTCGTCGGGCGTTATTTAACTCGGCTCGGCGAGGGTGACTTAAGCGTCACTATGATGGCCTACGACAACAGCTGGAATTCGGCGGATCAGATCCCCGCCCGTGCGGTGGATTCTGGATTGATTGATTTTTATGGTTCTTTAGATAAAGACGTCGGCGGTGAATCTAACCGTTATAGCGTTTCAGCTAATTACGATGCGGGTGATTGGCAGGGAAATGTCTACGCTATTCGCTCGACTATGAATTTATTCTCTAATTTTACCTATTTTTTAAACGATCCCATCAATGGTGATGAGTTTGAACAAGTCGATGAACGCACGATTTGGGGCGGTGATCTCAAGCGTGATTGGCAGACTTCACTTGGTGGTACTCAACTGAATTACAGTGTGGGCGGCGATGTGCGTTATGACGATATTGGCGCAGTGGGTTTGTATAACACTCAGGCGCGACAACGGCTGAATACGGTAAGGCTTGATGAAGTGCAAGAGTTGTCGAGTGGCATCTTTGGCAAAGTTGAGTGGCTGCCAGCTGAGCAATGGCGTTTTAATCTTGGGCTGCGTTACGATTATTTTGATGTGCAGGTCGACAGTGATAATCCGCTTAACAGTGGCGATGCGTCCGATGGTATGTTCAGCCTCAAAGCTGGTGCTTCTTATTTGTGGAGCGATAATCTTGAGTTATATGTTAATGCAGGCCAGGGGCTACATTCGAACGATGCCCGCGGTGCAACGATCAAGGTTGACCCCGTGAGTGGCGATGAGGTCGAAAAAGTCGATCTCCTCGTGCGCTCAAATGGTGGCGAATTTGGGGTGAAATACTATGACAGGGACTTTATTAATTTCTCTGCTGCGATCTGGTATCTGCAACTAGATTCAGAATTAGTATTTGTGGGCGATGCGGGGAACACTGAGCCGAGTCGTGCATCTGAACGTTATGGTGCTGAATTAACGGCTTATTATTGGCTGAATGAGGCAATCAGTATCGATATGGAATTAGCGTGGACTAACGCCAGATTTACTGAAAATGAATTTGAAGAGGGCAAGTATATCGATGGCGCGGTTCCCTTTGTTGCCAGTGCGGGCATCACCTATCGACCCGACGGCGATGGCCTGTATTCGAGTGTACGCGTGCGGCATCTTGGCGAGCGGGTGCTCGACAGCTTTAATGACCACAAGGCTGATGCGACCACATTAGTTAACCTCGCATTAGGATACGAGTTCAGCCGCTTCGACACTAAGCTTGAGCTGCTCAATGTGTTTGATAGTAAAGATCACGACATAGATTATTTTTATGCCTCTCGTTTGCCCGGCGAAGCTGCCGAAGGCGTTGAAGATCAGCATTATCATCCTGTTGAGCCACGAATGGTGAGAGTCAGCGTGAGTTATCATTTCTAGTGATATTCATCTGTTAAGGCGATATCGAAAGTTATTACGTATTCCGCCGAGCAAAAAATGTATCTCAATTAAGCGTCCAGATAGTTGGGCGCTTTTTTCTGCTGCACTCATTTAAGCGCTAATTTAAGCACCAATCTAAGCCCAAATCGCTTCAAACTATGTGGCTGCAATAATTTACTATTCCCACGCTGACAATGGAGGCTAGAATGAGGACGAGTCGATCTGAGTTTCCCCCTGTTTTACAGCTGATGCTATAGGTAGTCGCCGCGAGTTATGAGTACTGCAACACCCATTGAAAACATTAATTATTGGCGTCATCCTAGCTTATCAGGCATAGAACTGAGTCAGGCGGAATTTACGCATTTCAGTTTTGATAAACATGTGCATCTGGATTACCACTTAGGCGTAGTCACTCAAGGCGCGCAGCAGTTTGTGAATAAGGGCAGCAGTTATCAGCTTGGTCAGCATAGTTTATCGACCTTAAATCCCGACGACACCCACGATGGTCAGAGCCGCGATGCCGACGGTTATCGGGTGAAAGTGATGTCGATCCCCGTGGAATATATGAATGAAGTCAGTCAAGAACTGGGTTTGAAGGAGCACTTTTTCAGCGCGCCTATGGTGGATGACCCGACGCTTTATCAATATTTTATTCAGCTACACGAGCTATTAATTCAAGGCCAATGCAGTGCGCTTGCGGGTGAGTCCCACTTACTGAATTTTATTCATCTGCTGCTGGAGCGTTACCCGAGCGGTATTTCATCTTGCCTATCTAAACCAAATCAACCGCAGGGGTTATCTAAGTTGCAGGTGAGCTTAGTGAAACAGCGAATTCACGATGAGCCTTGGCATAATACTCAACTTGAAACCTTAGCCAATGAAGTGAATTTAAGTAAGTTTCAGTTTTTACGGCAATTTAAACAGGCAACAGGGATGACTCCCCATGCGTACCTTAAACGGGTGCGCTTAGAGTTGGCGAAAAAATCCTTAAGTCATGGCGCTTTAGTGGCGGATGTGGCGCAGCAGTTCGGATTTTTCGATCAAAGTCATTTAAACAAAGCTTTTAAGCAGGCATTCCTATTATCGCCAGTGCAATTTCAGCGGCGTATGCTCTAATTTCCGCCCGTCTTTCGACGCCGCTGGTTTTTAAAAAACACTGAATAGTGCAATTTATTACAATTCAGCGCTGCGACAAATTGCCATACTGGCTGCCTCAGTTATCGTTATTAACCTTTTTTGCGGAGCCGCATATCTATGGATTTATCTTTATTACTCACCTTGGCTGTAATCCATGCCGTTGCTTTAATCAGTCCCGGACCCGATTTTGCTATTATGGTGAAGATTGCGACTCAGCAGTCCAGAAGCACTGCGGTTGCCGCCGCTGTGGGGATTTCAATAGCCATTTTAGCTCATACGATTTTGAGTCTGACCGGTGTGAGTCTACTCATTAAGAGTTCGCACACTCTGTATCTCTTAGTGCAAATTGTGGGCGCTTCTTACCTCGCTTGGATGGGGTTTGGTGCCCTGCGTGCCAGCCTTGCGATACTCGCTAAACGTAAAATGAGTGCCAGAGTCCATGCAGGGACAAATGATGATGCTGTCATTAGCGCTGGTGACGTTGAAGGCGTGGCGTCTGTTGCTGGTGGCTTAGGTGGCGCTATGTCACGCAGGCAAGGTTTTTTGACTGGGCTTTATACCAATCTATTGAATCCGAAAGCATTAGTGTTTTTCTTAACCCTGTTTTCGGCCTTGATTACCCCAAGTGTTACAACGAGTACTAAAATCGCTTCCGCTATTTTGTTGTTGTCTTTGTCATTGGCATGGTTTGGCTTTTTAGCGGTAATGTTGTCAAAGGCGCAGGTGCAACTTAAATTGCAGCGACTAACACCGGTTATCGATGCGGTTATTGGTGTCATCTTTATGTCAGTAGCCTTGGCGATTTACTCAAACCTATTATTAACCGCTTAGTCAGGCGCAGTGTAAATCACCTTAGGTTTTAGTCTGAGGCACTTATGGTATTCTTGGCCTTTAGTCTCAGCAGAGACATTTGAAGTAAGGGATAAAGATGCCATTCGCCTCACGACTCAAGGGAAGCAAATTAGCTGTTTTCAGCCAAGTTACACTGATGAATATCGCGTTTTCTGCGGCGTTAATATTCAGCGTTATGGGTTTAAGCATCAATGCAAACGCCGCGGATGAAGCCATGCCACAGGAATATATTCCTCTGGTGCAGGGACTTATCGACGCCGCCAAGGCCAATGATCTTGAGGCGATTGCTAAGCGTGTGGCTTACCCGCTTAAACGTGAATATCCTATCCCCGCGATTCAAAATACCCAGGAAATGATCGCACGTTTCGATCAGGTTTTTGATCCTAAGCTGCTTGAGCAGATCGCCCATTCTAAGATTGAAGCTGATTGGCAGACGATGGGCTGGCGCGGCATTATGCTCGGTAGCGGTGTTGTGTGGCTGGATTTTGATGGCAAGATCATCGCCATTAACTATCAAACACCGGTAGAGGCAAAACTGAAAGCTGAGCTTATTGCTAAGCAACAAACGGCATTACATCCGAGTGTGAGTGAGTTTGTCAGCCCTGCGTTATCTTGGGAGACCGCCAAGTTTACCATTCGTGTCGATGATATGGGGAACAGCCAATACCGCTATGCCGCATGGGCAAAGGGTAAGGCATTGAGTGAAAAGCCAGATTTAGTGCTGAATAAAGGCAAACTCGTTTTTGATGGCAGTGGAGGGAATCATTCATACCAATTTCGCAGCGGCCCATACCAGTATTATTGTTATGTCACCGTCTTAGGCGGCAGCGATAGTCCTCTAGGCGAGCTAGTGGTGTTTAAGAATGACCAAGAAATACTGACACAAGCTGTTATTAAAGCAGACTAGTCTCGTTTCCCTATCCCTATGAGTGAGATTTAAAGCCGCGACCCTATGTTGATGGTCGCTGCTTTAATCTTCCATATTTTAGAAAGTTACTGTGGCAACAATGCTAATCTTAGGTAAGTTCTCAATATATAAATCCGTCCTAAAAAGTTAATGCCCCTTTTCATGGTAGCACCACGCAAAACTACGCTTGTCGCGTCGGACTGTTGACCAAATTTTTGTAATGCTACAATGTGACTACAAAAACAATGATTATCCACGCAGCAAATTACAGTTCAATTCGTCCATTAGTGTTTGTTTCACTTATTCGAAAAGTGTAAATGGTAAGGAGTCATGATGTACGATATATTGCTAAGACATATCCAAAAAAACTATGAAATATTACCTCTAGTAAAAATAGGAAATAAAGGCGGTTCTTGCAGATTCTGTAAGTCGAGTAAAGCATCGTATCGTAATAAATCACACTCTATTCCCGAGTTATTAGGAAATAAAAGCATATTCACTTTAGATGAATGTGACGAGTGCAACAAATATTTCGGTCGTAAAATTGAGAGGGATTTGAGTGAGTTTGTTACTCCTTCGTGGTTTACTAAGTTAAAGGGAAAGAATGGGCGTAGGACAATGCAAGCACTTGGTGGAATCAAACTATCTAGTGATGTCAGTTCCTTAAATATAGAATTTCCTGACCATAGCAGTAACTATTTAAAAGACATTATACTGGAGACAAAAGGCCGTTCCTTTGCGGGAGTTAATGTATATAAAGCATGGGTGAAGATCCTAGTTTCAATTTTACCTGAAAAATATCTGTCTGATTTCGATGATACGACAAAATGGCTGCTTTCAGATGATGGATTTGAAAAACTAAACCACAGGCCTTTTATATTGGTTGGGAATCAACTACCTGATTTTAGGTTGCCTGATGTTATGGATGTAGAACTTATTAGACAGCAGAATGCAGGTGAGGATGCAGTTTATCAATTAGATGTAAGGTTCAACAACTATTATATAAAATTGCCTTTTTCACCCAAAGCAAAGTGTATGTTTAGAGTTGGTGAAGTTATTCCGGCTAGAAATGAAATTGAAAAAGTATATTTTCAGGAGATCGACCTTTCAAAATATGTTTCTAAGCATAACTACAAACTGAAACTAGATATCTCAAGTGTTAAATGAAAAAATTGAGTACTAATCTACCTTAATTAACCTATTTTGTCCCAAATGTGAGTTATAACATTCTGTGGAAATGACAATTCACGCAGCATTATTCAGTCGGTTTTAATTCGCGAAATAAAAGAGCATTAAGGATGAACTTAATGCTCTTTTTTATGGATAAATGCCTGCTCAAACTGTGTTGCGGTAATGGGTTTACCGTAGAGGTAGCCTTGGCCTAAGTCGCATTCCTCGTGACGAATAAAGGCATCTTGTTCTAGGGTTTCTACGCCTTCGGCGATCACTTCCAAGTCCAGTTTCTTACCAATGGCAATAATTGCCTTGGTTAACTCTCTATTTTGTTCGTTTTCTTCGAGTTTACTAATAAAGCAGCGATCGATTTTTAAGGTGTCGAAAGAGTATTTTTGTAGATAACTTAAGGATGAGTAGCCTGTGCCAAAATCATCTAGGGAGATGCGGATACCGAGTTCTTGTAGTTTTTGGATGGCATTGTGGGCAATGTGTTCATCCTGCATCAGCATGCCTTCGGTAATTTCAAGTTCTAAGGCGGTGGGGGGCAATTGATAAAGGGTGAGTAAGTCGGCTATGTGTTCGCTAAAGCGGGGATTGCGCATTTGCAAAGGGGAAATATTGATGGCGATTTTAAACTCTTGGCCTACCTCGCGACACCATTTTGCCGCCTGAGACAGTGCGGTATGCAATACAAAATTGCCAATATCGATAATCTGGCCATTACGTTCAGCTAAGGCGATGAATCTGTCTGGGGCGACATTGCCAAGGATGGGATTATGCCAGCGCAGCAGGGCTTCGGCACCAATCACTTGCTTCGTCTTTAAGTTAATAAAGGGTTGGTAATGCAGGCTTAACTCGTTCTTGTTCAGTGCATCGACCAAGTGGGATTCCAGTTGATAGCGTAGGTTTAAAGCGGCTTGCGTATCTTGATTAAAGAAGCTGTGAGTTGAGCCATCAGCCTTGCTGATCGTCATGGCCGCTCCGGCTTTTTGCAGCAGGATGGCGGCATCGATACCATCCATAGGCGCTTGTGCTATGCCCATGCTCGAGGGAATCGTGATTACAAAATCAGCCACACCAAAGGGGGTATTACAGCAGTTAAGCACTTTATTGATGAGTTTATTGGTTTCGTTATTCGAAGGTTTGTGGGCTTGAATAATCACAAATTCGGCGCCAGCGATGCGGGCGATAAAGGTGTTTTCATCGGTATAGTGCTGTAAACGTTGGCTGAGAATAGTGAGAATTTTATCGCCAATCAGGTAACCATAACTGTCGTTGATGGATTTGAAATTACGCAGCCCAAGATAGAGTACTGAAATCTTTTCTTTGCGATTCACTTTTTCGAGCATGATCGACAGACTATTAATCAAATTGATGCGGTTGGGTAATCCCGTGAGTGGATCGTAGCTTTTATGGTATTCCAGTGAGGTTTCGGTGGAGGTGCGGTTTTCGATTTCTTTGATGAGCTTGCCGCTAAGTTCGGCGAGTTCATGGGTGCGCTGTTGTACTTTTTGCTCTAGCTGCTGATTGTACAGTTGTAGCTTAGCCTGTTGATAAAGGGTGACTAGGTTAGCTTCGATACCATTTTGAAACCGAGCGAGTAAGCTGCGAAAAGATTGGCGGTAATTATGCTCTTGGCTATCGAGCATGCAGATAGTGCCAAAGGCACTGCCATCTGGCCAACGTAAAGGTAAACCACAGTATGCGATCATGCCGAGTTTAATGTCAGGATTTTTGTCCCAGTTTTTATCCTTTAGGGCATTAGGAATGTGGAGTTCCTTACCTTCTTTGATCACTGTTTCGCAGTAAAGTCCGTGGCCTAAACTGTCTTTATCATGTTTTTTATAGGGATTACCTTGGGTGCGGCTCGAGGTAAAGACCTCAATATCGGTTTGATGGACACGCATGATCAAAGCGGCGGGAGTGTCGACTAATTCAGAGAGTAAATCTAAGGTTTGTTGCCAGTTATCAACCATTTCTTGGGGAACAACGATTTTGTCTGTGTCGATAGCAATGTCGGCAAATAAACGATCTTTTTGAGACTGGTTAATGGCGAGGTTGTATGGCATGAATGCTCAGTCCTAGAGGCGCGATACTATTCATAAACTATAGTCTTTTTACTCATGATGTGAGTCTTTTCGATAAATTTAGTTACTGCAAAATCTCGGTTCTATCTTAAATGCTGCGCTGTTAAATCTCTTAAGTGTTAGGTAAGAATTCAACGGTACTCTAACACTAAATGTTCTGATTTTTGGATTTATTAGTGAATAACTATTTGAAAGATAAAGTTATGATGACATTTATGGATTTTGCTAAGGGGCATTTAATTACGCCGCTTTTAGTGTTTGCAGTGATCATAGTGGGGCTTGAATGGACTCACGCTGATATGAAAGTCGCGACTTTGTTATTTCATTGGCAAGGAGGTATCGACTCTTGGCCATTGAGAGGATATTGGTTGACCGAAGATTTACTGCATGTCACTGGGCGTAACTTTGTCATCTTGCTGGCGGTGAGTGTCGTAGTCGGCATTGCCTTTAGTTTTCGAAGTGACAGGGTAAAACCGTACCGCAAGGGCCTGATTTACCTATTTAGTAGCGTATTGGCGAGTGTGTTGCTGGTCCGAATTGGCAAGAGCGTTACTCACATGACCTGCCCGTGGGATGTGATTGAGTTTGGCGGCCAGATGATACATACCTCCTTGTTTTCTCGTTTACCTAAAAGTGCTGAGTTTGGTCAATGTTTCCCTGGTGGCCATGCCAGCGGCGGGTTTGCTTGGGTTGCCTTGTATTACGTGCTGCGTGAGTATCGCCCGCATTTAGCTAAGTTTGGATTAATCTTTGGTTTGAGTTTGGGCCTAGTATTTGGCATTGGCCAAGAGTTACGCGGCGCCCACTTCTTGAGTCATGATTTATGGAGTTTAGCCATAGCATGGACGTCCGCTAGCCTACTCTACTATGTGTTTTTTCTGCGCTCGCCTGCGTTTAGAAAGTCTAAATTGGTCGCTTTGGGTCAAATGTTCAAGGTTACAAGTAGTGGAATACCGCAAAAATAACGAGCTGCGAAGCTAAAGCCCTGAGTCCTTATTGGGTTCAGTGTTTTTTATGGCTTAAAATCTAAATTCGAAGCGCATATCTGGTCTGCGTAGGCGAGATCTTTCATCTAACAGTTGGTTTTTTTCGTTGAGTAGGCTGTTTTTCTGTTTCAATAAGTCAGCCTTGTCGGTGAGATTATTGATCTTGCCATCAAGACTGCTTATTTCTCTCTCTATGGTATTTAAGCGGTCGGCAATCTCAGTTAAACGTTTGTTGGTCAGGTATTGTTGATGGCCTTGGTTATAGCGCTCAACAAACTGGTTATTACTGCAAACCCCATAATAACTTTCTCCCGCTAAGCCTACGCGGTAGCCATTTTCTGGCACGCAGTAACTGGCTAACCCTTGCTGGTATCCTTGTTTCCATTGCGCGGTATCGACACTGAGATTAAATTCACGACAATCTTTTTGATATTGATTTAATTGCCCAGAACTTGTCCCACGGTTGCCATCGGCAAGCCCAAGGGCAAACCAATCACTATTGGCGCATTCTTCAATAGATAAGCTGCTGCATTGAGTCAGGGATAAGACTGAAAGTGCGAGGAAAATGCTGGGATAGTGCATGGATAAGTTCTCTATATGTTGTGGCGTTTAGGATAAAGGCTCTTATGGGGGAGATCTAGCTATATATACCGCCGTTTATACGGTCATAGATGCGTTTTGTTGGGCAGAATCCATCACAGTTTAGCGGATGAATGCATGATAACCAGCTGATATTGTGTTAGTTTGTGGTTAACACTTTAAATGTCTGCTTTGGTGCTCGCTATGATTTCACATATTTCATCTGTGTATTCTGCTTCATTACCGGCAGTTAAGTCGTCTCATCAATCCCTTGATACTGCCGAGCCAAGTGGACTTAAATCCTTTACCTATGGTGCATTAGGGCTGGCGGCTCCCAAAGCTGAGGTCAGTTTTGATGGCAATGCAACGAGTAAAATACCTGAGCCTAGTGCGGATGATGTAGATGACGTTAAGAGTTCAAACGACACTTATTACAGTGCAGGCCAAATATTGAAAGCGGCGGCGACTGTGGGCAGTGTGATTGCCTTGTTTGTTTGAGTTAAGTTCCTGCACCAATTTAGCTCTGGGTATTATTTCAACTGGCTTGGATTGGCATATTCGCCGTGGAATATGGCTTGTTGTTTTGAGTCTGGTTTTATTGGGGTGAGCATAAAAGAATATTCTTTTAGTTAAAGTGGTATTTTCAGTCTCTTTCTTTGCCAAAGCGCTGAGTAAATCTGGTATTGTGTTTAACACGCAAGTGCATTAGTTTTTACTTAAAATTCGTTTAACAATCCTAAACTATATTCATCAAACTTCCGCTGGAGACCGCTTTTGTATGAAGATTTGCCCGCAGTATTCCATATCATGCCTAAGTAAGGTATAAGGGCGCTATGAAAACTCCGAAACGAATCCAACCCCTGGTTGATGAAGGACTGGTCGATGAGGTCATTAGCCAGTTAATGAGCGGTAAAGAAGCGACTGTGTACGTTGTACGCAGTGGTGATGATATCCGCTGTGCCAAAGTCTATAAAGAAGCGGACAAGCGCAGTTTTAAGCAAGCTGTGTTATATCAAGAAGGCCGAAAAGTCCGTAACAGTCGTCGCGCGCGCGCGATGGAAAAAGGGTCTAAATTTGGCCGTGATCAGCAGGAAGAAGCTTGGCAAAATGCTGAAGTTGAAGCACTTTACCGTTTAGCGAATGCGGGTGTGCGTGTGCCAAAGCCTTATGGTTGTTTCGATGGCGTGTTGCTGATGGAGTTAGTGACGGATGCCGAGGGCAATGTCGCGCCGAGATTAAACGATGTTAGTATGTCGGCAGAAAAAGCCTTGAAGGATCATGCGTTGGTGATGACCTATGTCAAACGTATGCTCTGTGCTGGGTTAGTGCACGGTGACTTGTCTGAGTTTAACGTGTTAGTTGACAGTGAAGGGCCAGTGATTATCGATTTGCCTCAGGCGGTCGATGCCGCGGCGAATAACCATGCCAAATGGATGTTAGCGCGTGATGTGAATAACATGACTCAATACTATGGTTTGTATGCTCCTGAGCTGCTAAAAACACAATACGCCAAAGAAATTTGGGCCTTGTTTGAAGCCGGTGAATTGAAGCCTGAAACGCCATTAACGGGTGAGTTTACCGAAGTGCTGGTTGAAGCCGATGTTAGTGCGGTCTTGGAAGAAATCCAAGCAGCCTTTGAAGAGGCGCAAGAGCGTAAGCAGCGGATCCAAGAGGCAAACGAAGAAGACTATTAATCGTCAGTCGTTGTTTTTCACCCATAAAAAAGACGCTCAAAGTAGCGTCTTTTTTATGCTAAAAATTAAGTGAAATTATTATTTTTGTTATTGATTTTATTATTGTTATTTAATTTTTGGCGTTAGCCAATCCTTGGCTTAATCCCCGATGGAAGCTGGGGCCATCCTTGTTGCTACAAACAAGCTAGCAATCATCGAACAGTGTGATAAAAGGACAAGAGTTGAGAGAGAAATATGTTCATGACTTGGGGGAGCACAATTCACATATTTAATCTTTGGGGAAGACAACTCCCTCAATCCTTGCCGAAACCTTGGTCACTCTTCAGTCAATCTATGTAATACCAATCACGGCCTTCCTTGGCGCACTACACTCATTGCAGTGCTGGATCATCATTGATCCTGTGAATAAAATGACAAGGCCAGAGAGAGAAATATGTTCATGACTTGGGGGAGCACAATTCACATATTTGATCTTGGGGGAGATAACTCCCTCCCTAGTCTTGCCGAAACTTTTGCATTGTCCCTATCCGTTTGTTGCTGTTAATACTATTTCCCAATCTTCGCTGGGTTCATCAATTTGGACGACAAGGCCGGACTAAAAAGGGCGCTGTTATTATTGTTGTTAGCACATCTTTTACATCGTTAGCGTTATCAGCAGGGCGATATGCAATCTCGTCCGGCCTTGTCTATTCGGGCACGTTTAGCTTGTTGTACAGGCACTCAATTGCCATGCAGCACTTAACCTATCGTGCGTAGCTCTTGATTGAGCTGTTTAATTTTTTTCTGTAGCTGGGCAATCTCACTCATTAATGCGCATTCTCTTTGCTGGGGTTGCAGATCGCTTTCTCGCACCCATTGGTAGACTGCCTTGGCAGATAAACCGTATTGACGTGCAACATCCGACAGTAAGCGACCTTGTACTTTAACCTCGGTGATAACATGTAGCTTGAGACTATTTTCTGCGATTCCCATGAGCGTTCCCTCTTTTACTGCCTTCGAACCAAAATATGACCGTTTGCGTTGCCTTTTATTGATGATAGTGACGCTGTTCTAAATCCCACTGGCTCAGACCTAGATGGCGCAGACAAATCCATTCGTGGCGACATAGTGCGATAAAGTTCATGACCTTTTTCATACTTCCTCCTTCATGACCCTAAATACTCGAGCCCATTTTCTGTCTCGATAGGTCCATTTAATTTGGATTAATCCTGTTGAAGTCGACTCTAGTTTTCGGCGATGTTTACCGCGTCTGACTGTCTACTCACTTAGTAGTATGTAAAATTCGTGCCAATATTCTAATTTTTATTTTAACCTTTTAAATCATTGGATTGCGCCTTCGATTAAAACGGCGTTATTTTTTAGTGCTGCCAATAAAGGTGCAAGGTGCACTATTTCGGTGCCATAGACTTGATATTTAATTGGCTGGTACAAGCCATGATTGAAGCCCGAAATCTGTATCTTTGCTGACTAAAATCTGGATTAGCATAATTGAAGATGGATAAAGGATTGTCTCCAGCGCAATTGCTTATATACTGCCTGCTTTGTGGCAATCCCTAGGTCATTCGTATTACCTAATGGACGTGATATTTCTTGCCCTTTTGAGCGGTATTCACAGTCATCAATCATATAAAGAGGTTATAAATGATGAAGTGTTTTCAGGCAGTGCAATCTAAACCATCCCTGTTAGCCATAGTGGTATTGACGACCGCGCTAGTTGCATCGGGTTGTACAACAATCAATCCCTATTCAAACGAAGAACAAACCGCTAAAGCGACCAGTGGCGCGTTGATTGGTGCAGTCGCGGGTGCCGCAATTGGGGTGGTATCTTCGAGCAAGAGCGACCGCGGTAAAGGTGCCTTAATTGGTGCTGCATCGGGCGCTGCAGTCGGTGGTGGTATTGGTTATTACATGGATGTGCAAGAGACTAAATTACGCCAACAATTAGCCTCAACGGGCGTGAGTGTGACCCGTAACGGCGATAACATCATTTTGAATATGCCTAATGAAGTGACCTTCGGCGTAGATCAAACCGAGTTAAGCGACGGTGCTAAACGTGTGCTGAATTCAGTGGCGGTTGTGGCCAAGGAATACAGCAAAACGCAGCTCAACATATTAGGTTATACCGACAGCAGTGGTTCAGACTCTTACAATTTACGTCTGTCACAGGTCCGGGCTAGCGAAGTGGGTAATTACTTGATGAATAAAGGCGTTGCCTCTGCCCGTGTAAAATCAAAAGGTATGGGTGAAGCGAGTCCTATTGCATCAAATGCCAATGCAAATGGCCGAGCACAAAACCGCCGCGTTGAGATCGTACTAATACCAACGGGTAAATAGTCTGGTCTAAGTACAAAGTTCTCGCTGAAAAAGTCGCCTGGGGCGACTTTTTTGTTTTCAGTGGTGGGCTAATTGAGTGATTAGCTTGCCGTGCTTCAATTAGACAATTTGTCCTTTGTGAAGCGCACCTTGAGTGACCTGCAGCACAAACATATCACTGCTAATTACCTTGGGATGAGTTCAGCTTGATCCCTTTATCGATTTCACGTTCTGTATGGGAATAAGTCACAAGAATGACTTTTAGTGCCTAAAGGAGAATATGACTATGATAAGCAAAAATGTGTTAGTAGCCTTGAGTTTAAGTCCTGTCATCATGGTGACTGCTGTACAAGGAGTGCCGATGAAAGCCGAAGTGACCACAGGAGCCGCGCCGATAGAACTGCGCGCCGCAGGCAGTTTAAAGGCTGCGATGAGTGATATTATTGCTGCTTATCAAGCACAGTCGCAAATAAGTGTTGTAGCGCAATATGCGCCCTCAGGTTTATTGTTAAAGCGCATTCAAGAGGGCGAGAAAGTCGATATCTTTGCCTCGGCGAATATGAAACATCCACAGGCATTAGTGGATTCGGGTCAGGGCGAAGCGGTGCAAATGTTTGCCCGTAATCAACTCTGCGCTGTTGCTCAAGACACAGTTCAGGTGACGAGTGCGACGTTACTCGATACCTTGTTAGATCCTAAGGTTAAAGTCGGCACCTCAACCCCGAAAGCCGACCCCGCGGGTGATTATGCCTGGGCCGTTTTTGCTAAGGCCGAAGCGGTAAAACCCAATGCGAAAGCCGCGTTAGAGACCAAGGCATTACAACTGACGGGCGGCCCTGAGAGCGTTAAACCGCCTAAAGATCGCAACCCCTATGGCTGGGTGATGGAAAACAAGCAAGCGGATATCTTTTTAACCTATTGCACTAATGCTGTGCTGGCTAAAAAAGAAGTGCCGAGTTTACAAATCATAGACTTACCGCAGGAACTCGCCGTGGGTGCCGACTATGGTTTACTGGTTTTGCAAGGCGCTAATACTGCCGCTAAGCCGTTAGCCGAGTTTATTCTATCGACAAAAGGCCAAGCGATTCTGAGCAGTTATGGTTTTCAACCTCCGGCAAAATAGCCTTCTTTAGTTTTCCAGTGGGATAAAAAACGGCACCTTTGGAGTGCCGTTCTGTGGTTAGCTTAAACTGTTAAAGCGTTAGTTCATCAGGTAGAGCGTCGCTAACCCGAGGAAGGCGAACAGGCCAACCACGTCAGTGACTGTGGTGAGCACCATACCGCCAGCGAGGGCAGGATCGATTTTAAGTCGTTTTAAAATCAATGGAATACTCGCACCTGCAAGCCCAGCTACTGTCATATTGATCAGCATAGCGCTACCAATTAATCCCGCCAGTGCCATATCATCCTTCCATAGCCACACGGCGACAAAGACTAAAATAGACCACATCAAGCCATTGAGAAAACCAATAGATAGCTCTTTACCGATAAGCCAGCGGGCGTTGCTTTGGCCGATATGGCCTAAAGCAATACCACGGATCACGAGGGCTAAGGTCTGATTACCGGCAACACCGCCCATGCTAGGGACAATCGTCATTAGGATGGCGATAGTGGCAAATTGCTCAATAGTGCCTTCAAACATATTGCTGACCGACGATGCGAGCAGGGCGGCGAATAAGTTAATCGTGAGCCAGAGCGAGCGACGTAGGGTACTTTTTAGCACTGGACCAAAGGTATCTTCATCTCCGTCCATCCCCGCCATACCCATCATGGAATGTTCAGCATCTTCGCGGATAACATCGACTACGTCATCGATTGTGATACGCCCGAGTAGCTTACCATCACTGTCGACGACAGGTGCCGATACCCAATCATTGCGTTCGAATTTCTGCGCGACTTCGCTGTCGGACATGCTCACCGGAATACTTTGAATATTGGGATCCATGATATTGCGAATTGTGGTGCTTGGCGCGCAAGTCAGCAGATCTGCCAGCCTAACACCGCCAAGGACTTTGTCCTGTTTGTCGACCACATATAAGGTATCTGTGGTGTCGGGTAGGTTGCCCCTTTGCCGAAGATAGCGCAGCACCACATCGATATTCACATCGGGTCTTAGGGTGACAGTATCTGTGTTCATCAAGCTGCCGGCGGTCTCATCTGGATAAGATAGGGCTTGTTCTACCCTCAGGCGATTTTGCTCCGTCATCGACTGCAACACTTGTTTGTAAACGGCGTCGGGAAGACTTCGCAGAATATAGGCGAGATCGTCGGTGTCCATGCTTGCTGTCGCTTTCGCGACTCGCTCAGGGCTCATGCTGCGGATCAGTGGGTCTTTGAGTTCTTCACTCAACTCATCGAGTATGTCGCCTATTTGTTCCTGATCGATGAGCTGCCACAATACTTGTCTGGCACTTGGCGGTGATGATTCTAAGATCAGCGCGATATCTGAGGCGGCCATTTTTTGCAGCATATTACGCACATGCACGAACATGCCGCTGCTAAGCGCTTGGTTTAACTGGTCAAGACTATGTCCGGTGTGATCGTTTTCTGCATTATCTACGGGCATTTGTCCTCCATTGTGCGGCAAATTGGTTTGAGATCTTAGTGTTGGGCTAGGATTTAGCGGTGACTAAGCGTCAGTCGATGACACAGATTAAGGCGGCTAAGGTAAGGTTAAGGCCAGCGCAATGACCGCTAGTGTAATCGCCTGTGGCTTGTATCGTCGAGCGACAAATGTTTTGCCATGTCTGAATGGCAAGTTTTTTAAACTAGACATGAAGTGAAACTAACGATGAAGTGCTTAGTGTGAAGTGAAACTAACAGGCTTCGTCAAACTTAGCGTCGATTAAGGCACAAATGGCATCGAGAGCCGGCTCTGCATCTGGGCCTTCGGCGATAAGCCTGATGGTTTTACCCATGCCAGTTTCAAGCATCAGCAAGCCAAGCACACTGGCGGCCGATGCTTGTTTATCGCCTTGGATTAAGGTGATGGTCGCATCAAACTCGGAAGCCAGTACCACCAACTTAGTGGCGGCACGGGCATGTAAACCGAGCTTATTACAGATGGTTATCTGACGTTCAAGCTTTGGCATTATTGAGCTCTCGATGACGGGCATAAACTTTATGTTTACCGTTACTAAAGCGTTTGGCCAATTGCTCTGCGACGTAAACGGATCTGTGCTGTCCACCTGTGCAGCCAATGGCCACAGTTAAATAACTGCGATTGTTACGCTCGAGGTGCGGCAGCCAAGTCTCCAGTAAGTTTTCGATTTGCCAGATGAACTTATTAACCAGTGGTTGACGATTTAAGAACTCAGCTACGGGTTCATCTAAGCCAGTCAATGGCCGCAGCGCCAACTCCCAGTGGGGATTGGGCAGGAAGCGCACATCGAACATAAAGTCGGCTTCGGTGGGCATTCCGTGCTTAAAGCCAAAGGACTCGAAGTTGATCACGAGTTCTTTATCGACACTACCAAGGAGAATTTGTCTGACTTGGTCGCTTAAATCATAGATATTCAAATTCGACGTATCTATGTAGTGATCGACCAGTTTTGACATAGGCTCGAGCAGTTTTCCCTCCAGCTTTATCGCTTCTTGCAAAGAGACTCGGCTCTTCGACAAAGGATGCAAACGGCGGGTTTCGCTGTAACGCTTAAGCAGAATTTTATCGCTGGAGTTAAGGAAGAAGCTCGTTAACTCAGTATCTGGAGGTAGGCTAGCGAGTTGTTTTACTAAGACCTTATCCTGCTCAGGCATGTTACGCACGTCGACACTGATGGCGACGAGATCGTTACTGCCTTTGAGTTGCTCAAGCAAACTGCCAATCAATGGCAAAGGAAGGTTATCGACACAATAATAGCCGAGATCTTCGAGTACCCTAAGGGCGACAGATTTGCCTGAGCCTGAGCGGCCCGACACTATGACCAGTTTCATCCAGTGATTACCTGATAGAGTTCCGTTTCATCATGCGTCTTGCGTAATTGCTTTAATATTTGCTTGTCGCTCAGCTTTTCGGCCATGCAAGACAAGGTACTTAAGTGCTGCTGACATTGGTCTGCAGGCACCAGTAGTGCAAATAAAATATCAACAGGTTGCTTATCGATAGCATCAAATGCTATCGGCTCTTCACACTTAATGAGTATGGCAATGGGCTGATCTATATCGGCTAGTCGACCATGTGGAATGGCGATGCCGTTACCTATACCTGTGCTCCCCATCTTTTCGCGCGCCACTAGGCTTTCGAATATCTCTTGAGATGAGAGGGTCGGGTACTGGGCAGCGACTAAGTCGCTGATGAGTTCCAGTACCTTTTTCTTGCTGCCCGGAGTGGCGCAGGTAGTGCACTCCGGCCGCAGTATGGTACAAAGTTCCATTATTAGTGTTTTGTTAACTTCTCTTTGTGTTTAATAACCTGACGGTCAAGCTTGTCAATCAGGGCGTCTATAGCAGCATACATGTCAGCATGCTCTGAAGTAGCAAAAACTTCACCACCTATGAGGTTTATTCTCGCTTCGGCAATCTGTTGCATTTTCTCAACATTGAGCACAACGTGCACATTATTGATCTGTTCGAAATGGCGTTCAAGTTTTGAAAACTTTTCTTCTACATATGCACGTAACGATTCGGTAATTTCGACATGGTGTCCACTTAGGTTTATTTGCATAGAAACGTCCTCCGATATCCACTGTAGGTTATAAACTTTTACGCTGATTAGAAGGTGGAATAAGCATAGCCTCTCGGTACTTCGCAATGGTTCTGCGGGCTACGTTGATCCCTTGTTCTGCCAGAAGTTGTGCCATCTTACTATCGCTTAATGGTTTTTTCTGGTTTTCCGCTGCCACCAGTTTCTTTATAAAGGCTCTGATTGCTGTGGATGAGCACTCACCACCATCGTCAGTACCGACGTGGCTAGAGAAGAAGTATTTTAGTTCAAAAAGTCCCTTAGGGGTATGCATGTATTTTTGAGTTGTGACCCGTGAGATGGTGGACTCATGCATTTCTACCGCTTCGGCAATATCGTTAAGCACCATAGGCTTCATGGCTTCTTCACCATACTCAAAGAAACCTTGCTGATATTGCACTATGCAATTAGCAACTTTAAGCAAAGTATCGTTACGGCTTTCTAAGCTCTTAATAAACCATTTAGCCTCTTGCAGATGGCCGCGAATAAATTGGCTATCGGCTTGGTTTTTAGTGCTGCGCGCCATTGAAGCATAATGTTGATTTACATTGATTTTGGGCATGCAGTCAGGATTTAGCTCAACCACCCAGCGGCCATTTTTCTTCGACACAGACACATCTGGGATAACGTATTCGTCATTATTGGGCGTGATCAACAAACCTGGGCGAGGATTGAGGGTTTGGATGAGTGCTATACCATCCCTTAATTCATCTTCTTTTAATTTAGTCTTACGCATCAATAACCTAAAGTCTCGGGCGGCGATCAGATCTAAATGATCTTTGATCAGCATACGGGCGTTTTCTAGGTTGGGAGTATCAGCGGCGAAATGCGACAGTTGGATCAGCAGGCATTCACTTAAATCGCGGGCGGCAACGCCTATGGGATCAAAATGCTGAATACGCTTGAGTACGGCTTCGACTTCGTCAAGCTCAACTTCAGGATTGCCCATGGCTTCGAGAATTTCTTCAGTGCTTTGGGTGAGATAGCCCTGATCGTCGATGGCATCAATAATGGCGGTGGCAATGGCTAAATCGGTTTCAGAAAACGGCGTGAGGTTTTTTTGCCATTCTAAGTGTTCGTACAAACCTTCACTGGTCTCGCCTTGGAAGGGCATATCGTCTTCACGACTGCCGCCGGGGCCTGAGTTTGGGGAGGCGGTAAACACTTCATCCCATGTGGTGTCCATGGGGAGCTCATCGGGCATGGATTCTTTGGTTAGCGACTCTGCCGTATCTATGGTGGAGCTGTCTTTTTCTGGTGGCAGAGTGCTAGATTCACTGAAATCCGTATCGGATAGCGTTTGGTTTACAGGGGTTTTAGTGGCGTCGAATTGATCCTCTTCCAGCTCGAGAAGGGGATTAGAATCTAATGCTTGCTGGATCTCTTGCTGCAGTTCTAATGACGACAGTTGCAACAGACGTATAGCCTGTTGTAGTTGTGGCGTCATGGTTAACTGTTGACCCAGTTTGAGCTGGAGTGACGCTTTCATGTTACCGCTGATCCCTACGTTATTATTGTTGGATGAGGTCGCTTATTATTATCTTGAGTGAAGCCCAATGGCGGTATAAATTGCCTCCATTGGCTTCGCTCGATTAACTATAGCCTGAATTGTTCACCTAAGTACACAGCCCTAACTTGCTGATTGTCTAAGATCTCTGCTGGAGTTCCTTCGGCAATCAGGTTTCCGTGACTCACAATATAAGCATGTTCACATACATCTAATGTCTCGCGGACATTATGGTCTGTGATCAGTACGCCAAGGCCGCGACTTTTGAGTTGTTCGATAATCTTCTTGATGTCGATAACCGAAATAGGATCGACGCCGGCAAACGGTTCATCGAGCAAAATGAACTTAGGATTAGCGGCTAAAGCCCGCGCAATTTCGACGCGACGACGTTCGCCACCCGACAATGACATGCCTTGGCTGTCACGGATGTGGGTGATATGAAACTCTTCGAGCAGATGTTCTAGTTCTTCTTCTCGTTCTTCGTTTTTAAGTTCTTTACGAGTTTGCAGTACGGCCATGATGTTGTCATGAACAGTTAGCTTACGAAAGATACTGGCTTCTTGC
Organism: Shewanella sp. ISTPL2; assembly: GCF_013283205.1. Lineage (NCBI taxonomy): Bacteria > Pseudomonadati > Pseudomonadota > Gammaproteobacteria > Alteromonadales > Shewanellaceae > Shewanella > Shewanella sp. ISTPL2. Next base: position 3,085,337 of record NZ_JAAPAV010000001.1, read on the forward strand.
GGTAAGTAACCTATGCCTTTGCGGGCACGCAGATGCATAGGATCTGCGGTTAAATCATCATCGTCGATAAAGATATGTCCCTTATCGCTCTTCACTAGCCCGACAACCATGTAAAAGGTCGTGGTTTTACCTGCACCGTTTGGACCGAGTAGGCCAACGACTTGACCGGTTTTTACCGTCAGACTGACGTCTTTAACCACTTGGCGACTCTTGTAACTTTTCGCCAGATTTTGTGCTCTTAAGGTGATTTGGGTCATTTAGAGTCCTGCTTTTTTACAGGTTTATCCGCCGGAGCGTCTGATTTAGCATCATCTTGATAGTTTTCAGGCTGAATAATAGTGATTACGCGATCGTCACCACTGCCAGTACTCTCGGCCATCAATTTCTGTTGAATCATGTTATAGCGGATTAAATTGCCTGTAACTTGGCTACCTGCTTGATCTAATGACGCCATACCTTTCAGAGTTAAGGTGCGGCTTGCCATATCGTAACGAATTTCTTTCGCGCTAGCCGATGCAGGACGGCCATCGTCTAATATCTGGCTATACGTAGCAGGGTTGCCTGTGGCGACTAAAGTTTTGCTATTTTCACCTTCAGCGGAAAATGCACGCAGTTCATTTGCTTGGATTTTTATTGAGCCTTGGGTAACTTCCACCGGACCAAAGAAGATAATCTGGTTGTTTTTGATATCCGCAGTTTGGCTCACAGCTTTAATTTTGACTTCTTGCTTTAAGTCGCCCACTTTCGCGAAAGCACTCATGCTCATAATTAGCATTAGGCTGGCAAGTAATACGTTATTTTGCTTCATATGTTCCTACTACCTGACTGGTCAATTGCACTTCTTGCGCGTTGAGGTCGGCATAAAGGCCTTGGCCTTGAATATTAAAATCTTTCCCTGTGACGTAAATGGTACGGTCAGAGGTCATTATCATAGTGTTGAGATCGAGTTCCAGATAACTGGTGGACAAGGTCTGAATCGGTTCTTCTGGGCTAATGGCATCGATAATAACATTATTTTCTAATACAACCTTGCCAGTTTCCTTGTTTAGCTTGCCCTGATCTGCCCTGAGCTGCCATTGTGCTTTACCTTGGTCTGGATAAACAAGATAAACAGGTTGAGTAAAGAAAGTTTGATTCGTTGAATCATAATGTTCCATGTGTTTCGCCGTCACACGGCTATTCACTAGTCCTTGCTCATTGAACTCAACACTGCGCAGATCTTCAACGATGAAATCTGGGGTATTTTGATCTTTTACTCTGTTATCGGAATCACCGCTGTGTTTGTTCTGGACCTGCCAGTAAAGCGCTAGTGCGGTTCCAAAAAAAGCGATAATCGCGAGTGTCACACGACTCATATACTCATTCCATGGGCCGAAGTGAATTTATTTTGACTTAGGAGTAACAGATCTGTGAGTTCACGCAGTGCACCGTGGCCACCATTGAGCGTAGTCACAAAATGGGCGTGTTGGCGTACATAGGGGTGGCCGTCAGCAACACTGACCGCTAAACCGACGACATTCATCACGGGGAGATCGACAATATCATCACCGATATAAGCCACTTCTTCTGGGGTGACACCATAAAGTGCGAGCAATGCTTCATAGGGCTCGAACTTATTGTCTACGCCTTGGTAAATATGGGTAACACCAAGGGCTGTCATACGGTTTTCAACGATTTTGGATTGACGTCCTGTGATCACGGCGAGGTTGAAACCGCTGGTGAGGAGTGATCGCACGCCATAGCCGTCGCGGGTATGGAAGGCTTTGAGCTCTTCGCCGCTATTACTCAAGTAAATACGGCCGTCGGAAAACACCCCATCGACATCACAGATTAACAGTTTAATCTTTTGCGCCCGTTGCCACACATCATCACTGATTGGGCCGTAAAATCCTTGCTGTGGCATTAAATGACTCCTGCTTTTACCATATCGAGCATGTTAAGAGCGCCAATAGGATGGCGATCTTTATCGATAACAATTAATCCGTTGATATTTTTTGAGTCCATCACTTGCAGTGCTTGGGCGGCCAACACATTATCTGTGATCGTGACGCAGTTACGGGTCATCACATCGGCAATGGGCGTCGTGCGTAAATTCACTTCGGCATCGATAACGCGGCGTAAATCACCATCGGTGAAGATACCAACCAGCTTGCGCTGATCATCGATAATCGCCGTCATGCCTAGGCCTTTCTTGGAGATTTCGTACAGGGCTTCTGTGATGCAAATATCGTGGTTGACGAGCGGTAAGTCATCACCACAGTGCATCACATCGCAGACTTTTAACAGCAACTTACGTCCTAAAGCTCCGCCAGGATGGGACATAGCAAAATCATCACGGGTAAAGCCTTTTGCTTGCAGCAGCGCAATGGCGATGGCATCGCCCATCACTAAGGTCGCTGTGGTACTTGAGGTGGGTGCTAGTCCAAGTGGGCAAGCCTCTTCTGGGACTTCAATACATAAATGCACTTTAGATAATCGCGCCATATTCGATTCGGGTTTACCTGTTACCGCGATAACGGGCACGCCCATACGTTGGATGACCGGCATTAAGGTGAGGATTTCGCTCGACTCACCGGAATTTGAAATCGCTAAAATCACATCGTTATCGGCCAATACACCCAGATCGCCGTGGCTGGCTTCACCCGGATGCACAAAAAATGCGGGCGTTCCTGTGCTGGCGAGGGTGGCTGAAATCTTATTGCCGATATGGCCCGATTTGCCCATTCCCATGACAATCACTTTGCCTGTGCAGTTGAGGATCAACTCGCAAGCTTCTGCAAATTCAGCCGAATCAACATATTGATAAAGATTGTCTAGGGCTGACTTTTCAATGTCGATAACTTTACAACCCCATTGGCGCAGTTGTGATTTGTCTACCATGTCTATCTCTCTTTTTGCATTGTCTTTGTCGCCCCATTGATGGGATTGGAATAGCACAATTTGGTACGCGATAAAGATGATATGTAATAGGCTTTCTGCCAAGTATTAGTTTGTTTTCAGACAATTTAGCTTATGTCTTACTGTGGTTTATTACCGAAAACAGCAAAACAATTGCGGCAGGCTAGAGCGATTGATCCGACTCGTCAAGTTCAGCTGCGTTAGCTATTCACGCACAATAACGTGTTTAGCGGCAGAAGGTCTTGAGCAATATCATCGTCTTTGTCGTTTATTTCAATGGATTTATCCCATATCGCAGCGGGTATTACCCTATGGGATGCCTCTATTGCGCAATTGCGTATCGACTCTCCCCGATAAAAGTGGGCGAAGAGTGAGCTAAGTGCGAACGAATTAGCCAATACTGCCAATTCTGCAACCAGGTTGAAAACATTAAGTAACATTTTACCTGTGCAGAGTGAAAACTTAGGGCGCATTTTCGCTGTAAATGAGGCAAATTGAAAGTATCGCAGGGCGATAGTGTCGATTCGGTTGTAGGTTAAAGCGCAATTACGTACAATTTGCGGCTCTTCGATTGGTCAGTCTCGGAAGACTAGGATCACCTCATTTGCAAATGTCGGAATCAAGCATGACTCAAGAACAAACGCCGTTGGTTGAGATCCGTAATTTGGGGTTTAGCCGCGGTCAGCGTGTGATATATGAAGATATTAGCCTGTCCATTCCAAGGGGCAAGGTGACGGCGATCATGGGGCCGAGCGGCATAGGCAAAACGACCCTGTTGAAATTGATTGGCGGCCAATTAACGCCTGACCATGGACAAGTTTTATTCGACGGTCACGATATCCATGGCGTGAGTCGTAATGAATTATTTAGTCTGCGTAAGCGGATGAGCATGCTGTTTCAGAGTGGCGCGCTGTTTACCGACATTAATGTGTTCGATAACGTGGCGTTTGCGCTGCGTGAACATTCTGGACTGCCTGAAGACATTATTCGCACTATCGTGTTGATGAAACTTGAAGCCGTAGGTTTACGTGGTGCCGCTCAGATGATGCCGAGCGAATTGTCCGGTGGTATGCAACGCCGCGCCGCATTAGCTAGAGCCATAGCGCTTGAACCTGAAATGGTGATGTACGATGAGCCTTTTGCAGGGCAAGACCCAATATCGATGGGTGTGTTAGTAAAGCTTATTCGTGAGTTATCCGATGCGCTGAATCTGACTTCAATTGTGGTGTCCCACGATGTGGATGAAGTGCTTGGCATTGCCGATTATGTATATGTGGTGGCTGACAAAAAAGTCATCGCCCACGGTACCCCTGAAGAATTAAAGTACGCTGATAATCCGCAGCTGAAACAGTTTATTCAAGGTGCTCCGGACGGCCCTGTGCCGTTCCATTATCCGGCAAATGATTACCAGCAAGAATTAATGGCAAAAGGAGTTGGCAAGTGAAGTTAATCGACAGTATTGCCGACTTAGGCCGCAGCGCGATTGAGCTAGTGCTCGGTTTTGGCCGTGCAGGCCTTATGCTGTGGGGTGCGATTTTTCGCTGGCCACGCGTGCGTAAAGGTTTTCCATTATTAGTGCGCCAGATTTATGTGGTCGGTGTGCAATCCATGGTGATTATTTTAGTCTCAGGACTCTTTATCGGCATGGTGCTCGCACTGCAAGGCTATAACATCTTAGTTGGTTTTGGCACCGAAGAAAGCTTAGGTCCTATGGTGGCGCTCAGTTTACTGCGTGAGTTAGGGCCAGTTGTTACCGCGTTATTGTTTGCGGGACGGGCGGGTTCAGCATTAACCGCTGAAATTGGTTTAATGAAAAGCACTGAGCAGCTTTCCAGTTTAGAAATGATGGCGATTGACCCATTAAGGCAGATTATTGCACCGCGCTTTTGGGCTGGAGTGATCAGTATGCCATTGCTGGCGTTGATGTTTACCGCTGTAGGTATTTATGGCGGGCACCTTGTTGGCGTGGAATGGAAAGGGATCGACAGTGGTGCGTTTTGGTCGATTCTGCAGGCGTCTGTCGAATGGCGTCAGGACATAGTTAACTGCTTGATCAAAAGTGGTGTGTTTGCCGTAGTGGTCACTTGGATTGCGTTATATCGCGGTTATCAAGTGATCCCAAATCCGGAAGGCATCAGCCGTGCAACGACCCAGACTGTCGTTCAGTCGAGCCTCGCTGTATTGGCATTGGATTTTTTACTGACAGCCCTGATGTTTGGCCGCTAACGGAACACTGCGGATTTCGACACAGGTTAGATGGATTAACAGAGTGGTAGCTGAACATGTTGACACGAAAAATTGAATTATTAGTGGGTGTGTTTCTTTTAACAGGATTGGCCGCTTTTTTGGTCTTAGTCTTTAACGTCGCCAATATTGAAGTGAAAAGCAGCGATAGCACTTATACCATACAAGCCAATTTTACCAACATTGGTGGTTTGAAGGTGCGTTCGCCAGTCAAGGTTGGCGGTGTTGTCGTTGGCCGAGTGAGCAGCATAGATTTAGACCCAGTTAAGTTAGTGGCTGTGGTCACATTAGTGATGGACAAGCGTTACGATAAATTCCCTGAAACCAGTAGTTTAGCCATTTTGACTTCGGGTTTGTTGGGCGAACAATTCTTAGGGTTAACACCGGGTTTTGTCGACGATGATGTCAGTATGCTGAAAGATGGCGATAAGATTGACGACACTCGTTCGGCATTAGTGTTGGAGGAGCTGATTGGTCAGTTCTTATATAGTATGGGTTCGAAGGATAAATAGGGGTTACCGCTATGTTTAAAAACTTATCTCGTTTTTTATTGCCGTTAGTGATGGTTTTAGGGGCAACGAGCGCAGTTGCCGCTGATGTGGTTGTCGATACGACAGATCCGTATGCCATGGTGAAAGCCGTTGCCAATAAAACCTTCGATCGTTTTCATAAAGATAAAGCATTAATCGACGCAAATTCAGACCATTTAAAGGTGATTGTTCGTGAAGAACTCATGCCTTATGTCGATTATAAATACGCTTCTTATAAGGTATTAGGCCAATATCTTAAGGATTCAACCGAAGAGCAACGCAATCGTTTCGTCAATGCTTTTGAAGGTTATTTAATCTCTACTTATGCCCAAGCCTTTACTGAATATACTAATCAAAAAGTGGAATTCTCACCTGGGATTGATTTCAGCAAAGAGAAAATGGTCGATGTAAACGTGCAGATCATCGAAGCCGGTCGCCCACCGATTAAACTATTGTTTAAGGCGCGCCGTTTAAAGGATGACTCATGGAAGGCATTTGATTTAGTTGCCGAAGGTGTGAGCTTACTGTCTTCTAAGCAGTCGGAAATCTCTAATCTAATTCGCCAACAGGGTATCGATCCCGTGATTAAGATGCTCGAAGATCGCACTAAAGAGAAAGTGGTCATGAAGGCTAAGTCTGGGAAGTCACAGTCGTGATTGAATTTGTGCAACAGGGGACAGTTTGTCATCTTAAAGGGCGCATAACCCAAGCCGATGTCATTACACTTTGGCCACAGCGGCAACAACTGCTAAATGAGTCAACCCAGATATTGTCTCTGTCTGGGCTCGAATACAGTGATAGCGCTGGCATGGCATTTTTGCTGGCGTTAGTGCGTGAACATCGCAGCCAACTTGTATTGAGTTCTGCTTCACCACAACTTAAAAAACTAATTGATTTATATGATTTAGATGCCTTCTTTACCGAAGAAGCGCATTGAGAATAGGGTAATAGATTTCATGGAATGCAGCTTAATTGAACAGATTTTACGTGATGCGTTAGGGCTTGAAGAAGTTCACGCTAGCTCGGATGGTAGCCATTATAAAGTGATCGCCGTAGGTGAATGCTTCGATGGTATGAGCCGAGTCAAACAGCAACAAGCCATTTATGCACCGTTGACGGCACACATTGCCAGCGGTGAATTACATGCATTAACGATCAAAACTTTCACGCCGACTCAATGGAAACGCGAAAAAGTTTTCAACATGCCTAGCTAGTGAGGAAAAGTGGATAAACTAACAATTCAGGCAAGCCCCCCGCTTGCCGGTGATGTGATTATTTCAGGTGCTAAAAATGCAGCTTTGCCTATTCTGATGGCGGGTGTATTGGCTGAAACCGATTTTGTGGTTTCTAACGTGCCCAATCTACGTGATGTGAGTACGAGCTGTAAGTTATTACGCTGTCTCGGCGCTGAAGTGACTGAACTCGGTGACGGACAGATCCGCATTTCTACCACTAATCTGAATGAGTTTTGCGCTCCCTATGATCTAGTGAAAACCATGCGTGCTTCTATCTTGATCTTAGGGCCGTTATTGGCTCGTTATGGTACGGCTGATGTGTCATTGCCTGGCGGCTGTGCCATTGGCGCAAGACCAGTGAACTTGCACTTACATGGCCTCGAAATGATGGGCGCCAAGATTGAAGTGAAAGAAGGTTATATCAAGGCCCGTGTTGATGGTCGTCTTAAAGGCGCACATATCTTTATGGACATGGTGAGTGTTGGTGCCACCGAAAACTTACTGATGGCCGCAGCATTAGCCGATGGCGAAACCGTGATTGAAAACGCGGCACGCGAACCTGAAGTGATCGATCTCGCTAATTGCTTAATTGCCATGGGTGCAAAAATCACTGGTGTAGGCAGTGCGACATTGCGTATTCAAGGGGTTGAGCGTTTACAGGGCTGCAATTACCGAGTTATGCCAGATCGTATCGAAACCGGTTCCTTCCTCGTTGCTGCCGCGGTGACCCGTGGTCGTATTCGTTGTTTAAAAGCCGACCCTGCTTCACTGGAGTCGGTTATCGCAAAACTTGAAGATGCAGGCGCGACGATTACTACGGGCGAAGATTGGATTGAGCTCGATATGCAGGGTAAACGTCCGAAGGCGGTGAATATCAAGACGGCACCTTATCCTGGTTTCCCAACCGATATGCAGGCGCAGTTTTGTGTACTCAATGCCTTAGCACAAGGTACGGCAACCATAACTGAGACTATCTTCGAAAATCGTTTTATGCATGTGCCTGAACTTATCCGTATGGGCGCTACCATGGAGCTTGAAGGCAACACCTGCATCATTCAAGGGATTGAATCTTTAAGTGGTGCTCAGGTCATGGCGACGGATTTACGTGCGTCAGCGAGTCTAGTGATTGCTGGCTTAGTGGCCGATGGTAAGACGATTGTCGATCGTATCTATCACTTAGATCGTGGCTATGAGCATATTGAGAATAAGTTTCAAGGTTTAGGCGCACAGGTTGTGCGTATTCAGTGATCTGTTACTGACTTAAGCTAATTTTGCATCATTAAAAAACCAGCTAAAAGCTGGTTTTTTGTTTTCTGCAGTTGAGCGCGTAATACTAAGTGACACTCTAGTTATCGATCACAACCTTCTCATCGATAATCACAGGTAACTCTTGTTGTTTACCTTGGCGTATCACAGTCATCATCACTTTCTTACCCGGTGTGGTTTCAGCGATGCGGTCCATTAGCATCTCAACGCCTGGCACATCTTCACCATCGTATTTAATAATCACATCCCTTGGCATTAGCAGGGCACGGGCCGCAGGGCCATTAGGATCGACACCCGTAACGAGCACACCTTTGAGATCGGGTAGATTAAGGATTTGTGCCACGACAGGATTAATCGGCTCGCCAGAAATTCCTAAAGCGCCACGGATCACTCGACCATTTTTAATCAACTTACCCATAATGCTGTGGGCTAATTTAATCGGGATAGCGAAGTTAATCCCATGGCCGCCACCTTCTTCACCCACTTGGAATGCTGCGGTATTAATACCAATAAGGCTGCCGTTAGTGTCAATGAGTGCGCCACCCGAGTTACCTGCATTAATCGCTGCATCGGTTTGTAGGAAGTCTAAGTAACCTGAACTTAAGCCGTTACGCCCCGTGGCACTGATGATGCCTTGGGTAATGGTCTGGCCTAAATTGTAGGGATTACCAATAGCGAGTACGACATCACCGACTTGAGGCGGACTGTCGAGATTAACGGGGACAATCGGTAAGTTATCGCCTTCAATTTTAAGTACCGATAAATCGGTTTCAGGATCGAAGCCAACCACTTCAGAGGTAAATTTGCGTCCATCTTGCAGGGCGACAACAATCTCATCGGCTTTCTTAATGACATGATAATTAGTGAGAATATAACCTTCTTTACTCATTATCACCCCAGAACCTAGACCTTGAAGTGAGCCTGAATTAAGTGGGCGGTTCTGATCTATGCTGAGGCTATAAATATTCACAACCGCAGGAGCTGCACGGCGTACCGCCTTGGCAAAGGATAGCTCGACTGTGTTGTTGGCACGGGTTTGTAGCAGACTACTACCGAGGGATTGGTTATCGAAATAACGTGTCACCAATAAAAACATGGCCGCCATGATAAGGCCGAAAAGGGTGGCTTTACCGAGATATAACAGAGTGTCTTTTATAGTCATGGCAGGATGGATCTAGAAAAAGGTGAGTTAGATTAACATGTTTAATCGATGTAAGCATAGGGAACCTAAGCTCCCTATGCTTATCTATGGCAGAAAAAATGGCCTATTTTGTCGATTAACGTAGGACTAAATATAACATGCTCTTATCACGCATTATCTTCAGTGCAACGGCACCTTCTTGATCTTTAAGTTGTGCTTTCAGTGTCTTAAGATCTTTAATCGCAGTGCGGTTAATACCGACAATTACATCTCCTTTTAATAAGCCACTCATGGCCGCGGGTGAGCCTTGTGCGACATCGGTAATTTCAATGCCCTTAGATGAGTTTTCTAAGGACGCACCTTGCAGCATAGGATGCACGGCACCAGCCGCTGTTTCACTGGTTTGGCTCGCTTCACCTAAGGTCACTTTAACTGTTTTCTTATCACCGTCACGGATGAGTCCTAACTCAACGTTAGCACCTGCACCCATAGTGGCGACTTTAGCCCGCAGTTCTTGGAATGACTTAATACCACGGCCATCAACGCTGATGATAATATCACCTGCTTTTATACCAGCCTTCTCTGCGGCACTGCCCTTGGCTACTTCATTCACGAAGCCGCCGTGTTGAGTGTCTAAACCGAAACCTTGTGCGAGTTGGCTATCGAGATCACGTCCCGAAATACCTAATACACCGCGGCGTACTTCTCCGTGTTCGGCAATTTGTGCCACGAGGTTTTTCACCATATTAGCAGGGATGGCAAAGCCAATACCGACGTTACCGCCACCCGGTGCTACGATTGCCGTGTTAATCCCAATTAACTCGCCGTTAAGATTGACGAGTGCGCCACCCGAGTTACCACTGTTAATCGCGGCATCGGTTTGAATAAAGTTTTCCAGCATTTCAATGCCTAAGCCGCTACGGCCTAAAGCACTAACAATGCCCGAGGTGACGGTTTGACCTAAACCGAAGGGGTTACCAATGGCAACGGCAAAGTCACCTACGCGTAAATCATCGGAATCAGAGGCTTTGATTGCGACGAGATTTTTCGCTTCAATTTGCAATAATGCGATATCTGACTCTGAGTCAGTACCAATCAGTTTTGCTTTTACTTCACGGCCGTCATGAAGACCAACTTGAATATCATCAGCACCGTCAATCACATGGTTGTTCGTGACGATATAGCCTTTTTCTGCGTCAATAATGACGCCTGAGCCTAAGCCTCTAAAAGGACGTTCTTGCACTTGCTCTTGTGGCGCATTAGGGCCGAAAAAGTAACGGAAAACATCAGGTACTCTTTGCTTAGAAACATGAGTCCCCGTTACCGCTACTGATACGACTGCGGGCGTCGTACGCTCAAGCATAGGCGCAAGACTTGGAATGGATTGTCCCTCAACCGTCTGTGGAATGGCGGCCTGTGAGACGACAGGCATTATAGTCAGGGTCGCGGCTAACATTGCGGCTGAAAGTACAGATAATTTTGTTTTCATCTATTCATAACTCCAAATAAGGGTTGAAAGATCTGGATGTAATGCATCAGCAATCGTGCGAGTGCCAGATCAAATCTGTATCGGTACCGGCTATTTGCCTAGGTAATCACTCTGACTCGCACCTTATTGAAAAAGTTCATTATATTAATAAATGTTAATTTTTTTAGCCTATTTTGTCGGCTGTTTCATACTTGTTGCTGAACAGAAATCTGTGGGCGAGATTAGGATTTTTCAAGCCCTAATATCAGCAGATTTTGCCGATTAAAATGACCTACAGCATAGAGGCTTATTAGACGTTTGTATGCAGTTTAGCGTTAAGGTAAAAGTCGTATTCTGCATTAATATATCCTGCGTCATATTGGCCGTGCTAATATCGTCACAGTTTTAGTAAAGGACATAAGAGAATTTAAACGTGCCTCAGTTAAGCCCTTGGCAGCATTATCAAAAAGATCTTACTCGTGATGGTTTTTCCCATGATCCGGCTCAAGAAATTGCCGTTAAGGCGTTACAACGCGTCTATGAAGACTTAACTACGGCAGAAGAACCGAGTTCTATTGTGGGGAAATTGTTTAGCGCATTAGGCTTAAAATCGGCACCAGCATCACCTAAAGGCCTGTATCTTTGGGGCGGAGTTGGGCGCGGTAAAACCTACCTGATGGATACCTTTTTTGATGCCTTGCCTGGTGAACAAAAATTGCGGGCTCACTTCCACCGCTTTATGCATCAATTGCATTTAGATTTGGATGAGTTAAAAGGCGTTCGCGATCCTTTGTTGGTGATTGCGAAAAAGATGGCTGCAAAATATCGCGTTATCTGTTTCGATGAATTCTTTGTCTCTGATATTACCGATGCCATGCTATTAGGTACGCTGTTTCAAGCGTTATTTAAAGAAGGCGTTGTGCTGGTTGCAACTTCGAATATTATCCCCGACGACTTATATAAAAATGGCTTACAGCGCGCACGTTTCTTACCTGCGATAGCCTTAATTAATCAACATTGTGAAGTACTCAATGTGGATTCTGGCATTGACTATCGATTGCGTACCCTTGAGCAAGCAGAGATTTATCATCATCCGTTAGATGCACAAGCTGATGCCAATCTGATACGTTATTTTAGTCAGTTAGCGCCTGAGTCTGAGGTGCTTACTGGTGACATCGAAATAGAAGGCCGCAGTATTAGTATTCGGCAGCAGGCGCAGGGCGTATTGTTGGCCGATTTTAGAGCGCTCTGTGATGGTCCACGAAGCCAGCGTGATTACATGGAACTTGCGCGGATTTATCACACTGTCCTCGTGAGTGGCATAGAACAAATGGGCGCCTTTTTGACTGGCGATGACATCGCCAGACGTTTTTTAGCTATGGTCGACGAATTTTACGAGCGCAATGTAAAGCTGATTGTATCGGCTCAAGTGCCACTCGAAGATATTTATGCCGATGGTTTGCTTAACTTCGAATTTAGGCGTTGCCGTTCACGCTTAATTGAGATGCAATCCCACGATTATTTAAAAACCGAACACCTGCCGTAACCCAGTAGTGTAAGAGTTTTGCATTAGCTGCGGCCTTAAATCACCAGAGGCTTGTTAATCCTTAGGATGACAAGTCCAATTGGTCGATATTTTATAATTTTTATCAAAATATCAGGTGATTTTTAACTCAGCTTTGTCTATACTCCGCCACCTGCCCACGTTACTCCGCCAATTGGGCGGAAGTTGTAAGCCGAAGTCGGTGCTCGAAGGGGTACTAAAAAGGCAATTTTGTGTTGTTTGCAAATGCAGACAGCATGTGAGACAGAAAATTAACTTTGGGTTTTTGTAATAATGAAGACTTTTACTGCTACACCAGAAACTGTAACTCGTGACTGGTTCGTCGTCGACGCAGACGGCAAAACTTTAGGTCGTATCGCTACTGAAATCGCTGTCCGTTTACGCGGTAAGCATAAGCCAGAATACACTCCACACGTTGATACCGGTGATTACATCATCGTTGTTAATGCTGAAAAAGTGACTGTTACTGGTAACAAAGCGAAAGGCAAAACGTACTACTCGCATTCAGGCTTCCCTGGTGGCATTAAGCAAATCAGCTTTGAAAAGCTGCAAGCGCAAAAGCCAGAAATGATCATCGAGAAAGCAGTTAAGGGTATGTTACCAAAAGGTCCTCTGGGCCGTGCCATGTTCCGTAAACTGAAAGTTTACGCTGGCGCAGAACATAACCACACTGCACAACAACCTCAAGTTCTTGATATCTAAACGGGATTAAGCAAATGGCTGCAACTCAGTACTACGGCACTGGCCGTCGCAAAACCTCTACAGCTCGCGTTTTCGCTAAAGCAGGTAGTGGCAACATCGTTGTAAATCAACGTCCTTTGGATCAGTATTTTGGTCGTGAAACTGCTCGTATGGTTGTTCGTCAACCTTTAGAGTTAGTTGAAATGACTGACAAGCTGGACATCTATGTAACTGTTAAAGGCGGTGGTATCACTGGCCAAGCAGGCGCAATCCGTCACGGTATTACCCGTGCTCTGATGCAATTAGATGAAGCACTGCGTCCATCACTTCGTTCTGCTGGTTTCGTTACCCGTGACGCTCGTAAAGTTGAGCGTAAGAAAGTGGGTCTACGTAAAGCACGTCGTAAGCCACAATTCTCTAAGCGTTAATTCGTTTTTGGAATATCAAAAAACCCAGCCTATGCTGGGTTTTTTATTGGCTAAAAATTGACGGTATAAGAAAACTCTTTGGTTGGAGTATGCTGATATACAATAAATTTATATTAAGCGAGTGAGTTTGAGGTAAGCATGACTTTTCAAATTTTTATGCTAGCAGTGGCACTTGTGTTGGTTTTGGAAGGCCTTGGGCCATTATTATTCCCAAATAAATGGCGTCGTTATTTAAATGAACTCTCCCATCAAAATCAGCAAGTTATCCAGCGACTTGGTGGGGCATTAGTCACTGCTGGAGTCGTGATTTGGGTTATTTTTGCGTAAAAAATAGCCTGCTTGCCCTTATTAACTAAGATCTGTTAAAATTCTTTTTTAACCGCAACCTTGCAGCAAATAATGGGCAAAAACGTAGTTGTTCTCGGCACCCAATGGGGTGACGAAGGAAAAGGTAAGATTGTCGACCTTCTAACAGAACAGGCAAAATATGTAGTGCGCTATCAAGGCGGCCACAATGCTGGTCATACCTTGGTTATCGACGGTGAAAAAACCGTTCTTCATCTGATCCCATCGGGTATCCTGCGCGATAATGTGAAATGCATTATTGGCAACGGTGTGGTGCTTGCACCTGACGCCCTGATGAAAGAGATCAACATGCTGAAAGATCGTGGAGTTCCTGTTGAGGAACGTCTGTTGATCTCTGAAGCGTGTCCGCTGATCCTTCCCTTCCATTGTGCCCTTGATATTGCCCGTGAAAAAGCGCGCGGTAATAAAGCTATTGGTACAACTGGCCGTGGTATTGGACCTGCGTATGAAGACAAGATCTCTCGTCTCGGTCTGCGAGTAGGCGACCTGTTCAATGCTGAACTGTTTGCTGAAAAGCTGAAAGAAGTTATGAAATATCATAACTTTATGCTGACAGAGTACTATCAAGTCGAAGCGGTTGATTACGAGCAAACGCTAGCAGATGCTTTGGCTATGGCCGATTATCTGAAGAGCATGTGTGTTGATGTGACTGAACTATTGGATACTGCACGTAAAGCCGGTGAGCCAATTCTGTTCGAAGGCGCTCAAGGTACATTACTCGACATTGACCACGGAACATACCCATTTGTAACCTCTTCAAATACCACTGCCGGTGGTGTTGCGACGGGTTCAGGTTTTGGTCCGCGTCACTTAGACTATGTCTTAGGTGTCATGAAGGCTTACACCACTCGCGTAGGTGCAGGTCCATTCCCAACTGAACTATTATGTGAAGTCGGTGATCATTTAGGTACTAAAGGTCATGAGTTTGGTGCAACAACGGGTCGTAAGCGTCGTCCAGGTTGGTTGGATGCTGTAGCAATGCGCCGCGCAGTTCAAATCAACAGTGTTAGCGGCTTCTGCTTGACTAAGTTAGATGTACTTGATGGTCTGAAAGAAGTGAAGATTTGTGTCGGTTATCAGAATCCTGATGGCACTATCTCTAAAGTCACTCCGCTGGCCGCTGAAGGTTATGAACTGGTTACGCCGGTTTATGAAACTATGCCGGGTTGGAGCGAGTCGACTTTTGGCGCGACATCAATTGAGCAACTGCCTCAAGCAGCGATCAATTATATCAAGCGTCTTGAAGAGTTATTAGAAACACCAATCGACATTATCTCTACGGGTCCTGATCGTAACGAAACCATGATTTTGGTTAATCCGTTCAATTAAGATCTGTTAAGGCCGTGTTTCACGGCCTTTTTCTCTGCTTCTTTATGCCTTTCTCTGTTTTATTCTGCGGTTAGAAATTCAGCTCAAGCTCAAGAAATAGGTTATACTGCCGATGCAAGTATTCATCCTACTGTCATTGAGAGTCGTTATGCTACGTACAGCACTCGTTGCGCTACTGCCTTTAGTATCTTCAATGTGCTTTGCTGAAACGCAGGCGGTGGATATTTATAGTCAAGATCAATTGCTTGATTTGATCCGTAGCAATCAATACTTAGCGAAAGTGAAACGTGATGATTGCCAGTTAGTCCAAGACATTGAGGCGCGAGCCCAAGTCTTAAAACAGCCTTTATATCAATTCCTTTGGGGCGAAATGCTCAATCATGGAACGTGTGTGAAGGCTAACCCTGTGAAGGGTATTGCTTTGTTACGTGACTCGGCCGAACAAGGTAGCTCAGAAGCGATGTTAAAGCTTGCCGAGTATTATCAGAGTGGGAAATTTGTCATCCGCAATAAAGACAGAGCAGTGCATTATTTACTGCCTGCGGCTGCAAGTGGCAGTTTATCCGCTCGTATGATGTTAGTTCGTTTATTCGGTGAAGGTTATGGTAGTCCTAGGGATTACGAGATGGCCTATCACTGGTTATATAACGATGTATTTGCGGACGAGGCGACTAAGAATAAAGCCTTGTCTTTACTGCAGGTGTTAGCAGCTAAAATGCCCCCCAGTGCAGTGGCGCGGGCCCAGCAAGAACAGTTGCGAACCCGTTAAGTGGTCTCTTAATCTAGAGACACATTATTTGGATATTGAATGATCAAAGACCCTCATTTTGAGCGTGAACAGGATAAGTACGAAAACCCTATCCCAAGCCGTGAGTATATTCTCGATTACTTACGTTCTCAAAAATCACCTATCACTCGTGACAGCATTGCCGCGGCGTTAAACATCCAAGAGGAAGAACAACTTGAGGCCCTGCGCCGTCGCCTACGTGCGATGGAACGCGATGGCGAACTTGTGTTCACCCGTGGGCAGAGCTATGGCTTACCCGAGAAAATGGATCTGATCCCCGGCACAGTGCTCGGACACAGAGAAGGCTTCGGCTTTTTCAAACCCGATGAAGGCGGTGATGACTTATTTATTTCGAACCGCGACATGCTGATGTATTTCCACGGTGATAAAGTGCTGGCGCAAAAAGCAGGCACAGATCGTCGTGGTCGTCGCGAAGCACGTTTGGTACGTTTGATCCAGCCGCGCAGTGCTGCAATTGTTGGCCGTTATCATGTTGATAGCGGTATGGCATTTGTCATTGCCGATGATAAGCGTATAACCCAAGAAATCTTAGTCGCGAATGAAGATCGCAACGGCGCCCGTCAAGGCGATGTGGTTGTGGTTGAATTAACGCGTCGCCCAGGTCGTTTTGTTAAGGCTGCGGGTAAAGTGACTGAAGTGCTTGGTAAGCAAATGGCGCCGGGGATGGAAATCGAAATCGCCCTGCGTAACTATGACTTACCCCATACTTGGTCACCTGTGATCGAGAAGAAACTGCGCCGTATTCCCGATGAAGTAACCGACGCCGATAAAGTCGGTCGTGTGGATTTACGTCATCTGCCATTAGTGACTATCGACGGTGAAGACGCCCGCGATTTTGACGATGCCGTGTATGCGGAGAAAAAAGCCGGTGGCGGCTGGCGTTTATGGGTTGCGATTGCCGACGTCAGTTATTATGTGCGTACCGATTCTGCCTTGGATACCGAAGCGCGTGCCCGTGGTAACTCTGTGTATTTCCCATCGCAAGTGATCCCTATGCTGCCGGAGAAAATCTCTAACGGCCTATGTTCGCTTAATCCCCACGTCGACCGTTTATGTATGGTCGCCGAGATGACCGTATCTGCTAAAGGTAAGTTATCAGGTTATAAGTTTTATCCGGCTGTGATGTATTCCCATGCCCGTTTCACTTATACCCAAGTGGCAGCAATGTTAGAAGGCGGCCCCATTGCGCCTGAGCATGAGGCTTTGTTCCCGCATTTGCAGTGTTTACAGTCATTGTATTTAGCGCTCGATGAGCAAAGAGCCGAGCGTGGTGCGATTGCGTTTGAAACCATGGAAACGCAGTTCATTTTCAATGAGCAGCGCAAGATTGATAAAATCGTGCCGCGTGGCCGTAATCAAGCCCATAAAATCATTGAAGAATGTATGATTTTAGCCAACGTTTCTGCAGCTAAGTTTGTGAAGAAACACAAAGGCGAAGTCTTGTATCGTGTGCATGAAGCGCCATCCGAGCAAAAATTGGCGAACTTTAAAGAGTTCCTTGCTGAGCGTGGTTTGACTATGCCTGGCGGACTTGAGCCAACGCCGTCAGATTATCAGAATGTGATGTTGCAAATTGCCGACCGCCCTGATGCTGAACTTATCCAAGTGATGTTACTGCGCTCTATGCGTCAGGCAATTTACACTCCGGATAACGAAGGTCACTTCGGTTTGGCTTTAGAAGAATATGCGCATTTTACCTCGCCCATTCGCCGCTATCCGGATTTAGTGTTACATCGTGTGATCCGTTATTTACTGGCGAAGGAAAGAGGCGAAGCCACTGAGAAGTGGACGCAGGATGGTGGCTATCACTATCAGCTCGATGAGCTCGACCAATTAGGCGAAGAGTGTTCGACCACAGAACGTCGTGCCGATGAAGCGACTCGCGATGTTAGCGATTGGCTCAAGTGCGAGTTTATGCAAGATCACGTCGGCGATACCTTTGAAGCTGTGATTGCCTCAGTGACCAGTTTTGGTTTGTTTGTGCGCTTAAATGAACTGTTTATCGATGGCTTAGTGCATATCTCAAGTCTTGGTAGCGATTACTACCAATTCGATCCTATGCGTCAACGTCTTATCGGTGAGCACACAGGTCAAGTTTATCAAGTCGGCGATCCTGTGACGGTTAAGGTCGCTGCAGTCAACTTAGATGACAGACAGATTGATTTGGTTATGCTGGGTGATGACGGCAAAGGTGGTAAACGTAAAGCATCTGCCAGCCGTGATAAGCCGATGACAGCCCGTGAGCGCGTTAATCGTGAAGGCGCTAAGCAAGGTAAAGCAGGCAAAACCGCGGCATCTAGCGCCAAAGCTGAAACAGGCAAAACCAAACCTAAGGCCAAAGCTGGCACTAAAGCTAAAAAAGCAGCAGTAAAAGATCCGGCTAAAAAGCCAAAAGCCGCTAAGCGGAGCACGAGAAAGAAATAAATGAAAAAACAAGATATTATTTTTGGGATCCACGCAGTTGAAGCCCTGTTAAAACACAGCCCTGAGCGCATTATTGAGTTGTGGCTGTTACAAGGTCGTGACGATGAGCGCTTAACTGTGCTGGCCGATCAGGCCAAAGCCTTTGGCACGACGATTCAAGTCGCTTCTCGTAAAGCCTTAGATGACAAAGCGGAAAGCAGCCAACATCAAGGCATAGTCGCGCGCGTTAAAGCGGCGAAAGTATTGAATGAGCAAGATTTAGATGTGCTGCTTGCTAACACTGAGCAAGCATTCCTGTTGATCTTGGATGGTGTGACGGATCCCCATAACTTAGGCGCTTGCCTACGTAATGCTGATGCGGCTGGCGTGCAAGGTATTATCGTGCCTAAAGACAATTCAGTTGGCTTAACTGCGACTGTGAGTAAAGTGGCATGTGGCGCTGCGGAAACAGTGCCTTTATTCCAAGTGACTAATCTTGCGCGCACTATGCGTCACCTGCAGGATAAAGGTGTGTGGATTGTGGGCACTGCGGGCGAGGCAGATTGCGAGCTTTATCAAGCGGATCTCAAGGGGTCATTGGCGATTGCTATGGGAGCGGAAGACAAAGGCTTACGCCGATTAAGCCGTGAGTCTTGCGATTCACTGATCTCTATCCCTATGGCCGGTAGTGTGTCTAGCTTGAACGTATCGGTTGCAACGGGTATTTGCTTGTTTGAAGCTGTGCGTCAGCGTCGTAGCTAATATGCTCACGTTTGCCTGATCTCACACATGCAGTATCAGGCTTGAAGTAACAACCTGCAGTAACAACTGGTCGTAATAAAAAGGCGGATTAACGATATAAAGTTAATCCGTTTTTTATTGGCCTTTTTTACGTCAGCGCTTTGTCTAGGTTAACCTGATTGCTATCAGTTTCATCTATTTGAGCCGCTTCAGGCTCTGCTTGCTCAATATCGAAACTAAAGGCGAGTTGTTCCTCATTATCATCGATAATATCGTCATCGACGCCATCGGCCCCTAAATCATGCTCCGATTCATCTAAGTTAGCGCTTGGCGTCATATGCTCTTGAATTGATTTAACATCAACCCGTGGGTCCAACGCTGCCGCCAGTGGTGACGAGACTAAGTCGCCCGTCGCCATTATGTAGTCTTGGGTGACATTGGTTTCGACTTTTTGCTGTGAATGTACATAACGTAAACGCACAAAGAGTATTAAGGTACAGGCTGACATAAAGCCATATAACATGTTATTGCCAAACCATTGCATTAATGTCGATGCGATAAGCGGACCGATACTGGCGCCTAAGCCGAAGGTTAATAATATTGTTGCTGATAAGCCTACCCGCTCATTTTGCTCTACTCGAGAGTTGGCAAGCGCTGTGGCGAGCGGATAGAAAGTGAAACCTAAAATACCAAATAGGAAAGTCATCACCAGTGAAATCACCGGATGATAGGGGGTTAAGGCGATAGCTAAGGCTAAGATACCGAGCAATATACAGTTGATACGGATAAGGCGACTGCGGGACATAATGTCGGACAATTTTCCCATTGGCCATTGTGCCAGTAATCCCGCTAAAATCGTTGCCGTCATATACGTGGCGACTTTTTCAGGTGGTAAACCTAAGTTACTGGCGTAGGCGGGAGCGAGACCATAAAACGAACCCACTATCATGCTACCAATCGCGATTGTCGTGAGTGCTTGTGGCGCTTTTTTCCAGTAATAGGCAATTTTGAGTGGGGCAGGCACTAAGGGCGCAGGGTGAAGACGACGCGTGAGTGAAATCGGTACGATACAGAGTGAAAAACAAATTGCGATAAGCAGTAGTGGCTCTAGTCCTAATTCGGGGAAAATACTGATCGCACCTTGGCCCAAGATTAAGCCGAAGTAAGATACGATCATATAACTCGCAAACACTGTGCCCCTTTGATTACTTTCAGCTTGTTCGTTAAGCCAACTTTCTAACACCATGTATTGGCACATCATCCCCATACCGACCACGAGTCTGAGGAGCAGCCAAACCGCTAGCTCATCCACGAGTGCATGGCCTAATGCCGATGCCGCAACTATGCCTGCACTGGCGACAAAGGCGCGGATATGGCCCACTTGAGCGATAAGTCGATGACCAATCTTAGAGCCTGCCACTAGGCCAACATAGTAGGCCGACATCATGCCGCCAATCCATATTTGTGGCACATTCATTACTGAGAGCCTGAGCCCAAGATAGGTGGTAAGCAAGCCGCCGGCTAATACCATTAATAATGTGGTGCTATATAAAGAGGCGAAAGTGCGCAGCGGATTAGTCATATACAACTCCGAAAACACAAACTAGATTGATAATGAGGAGTGAGTATATCAGGGGTTAGTGTTTATGTTGTGTTGCAAATTGTTGGTAAATCTTGATTAATTGCGCATTTCTGCTCAAAAAATCACTGAATTATGTCGGAACAACTCAAGGGGATGCTTGTGAAGCATTCACATAGACGCCAGCCGAGTAGGCTATTAGCGTCATGTTAGTCTATGTATTTCGTCGTATTTTTTAAAAGGAGTTATCTAAAAGTGTAAAGCAAGTTGAAGGTGGTGATGGTATCCATGGGTTGGCTTCCTTCTGGTACCACTTCAGTGTATTTGATGTTCATACCGATCTTAAATGCCCAATCTTGGAACACCAGATTTTTATAGTTCATATCTAAGGTGAGGGTGTTGTTGTTCTCGCCTACTTCCGCGGTGAGATCGGCATTGAGACTGCTGTATTCCTGTAGTTTTTGAGAGAATTTGGCAGCGGTACGAAGAATGACATCTTTTTCGGCATCAGGGCTGGGGATGGTTACCGATTCTGCAGGTAAGTTATATCGATAACCTGGGCCGAACTCGAGACTGAGTTTTGTTTTATAACTACTGATAGCATTGAAACCGTAACCACTCGAAAGAGTCGATATTTGCGTGTAACTACCGAATTGATCCCAAGTAAAATCACCACGTCCGAAGACATAACCCTTAGTCAGTTTATAGTTCGATTGTAACTGTAGCTCATATTTTTCGGAGGTTGTTTGACTTTTTTCTGAGGCAAAATAGGCTTTTAGTGTGGCTTCTTGCTTGGTTTGCTTTGTATCGTAAATCAGTTGGGTTCGACCATTAAAACTGCTGGATTCGGTATTGCCTGTGTTCAGTTGCAAGCCGGCTTCGATTTCCGCGGTAAAATCGCTGGGCGGTTCCTGATAATCAGGTGGAACAAGCGCAAGTGCTGGAAATGAAAGGAAAAACAAACTGATTGGCGCAATAACTTTTAGCATTATGTTTTATTCTTGGTTAGCTGATTTCAGACGTCCGAATGTAGGCGAACCGCCATCATACCTGTATTGATTGGCGAGGCAAAGTTATTGCTTGAGTTTCTGGCTTGCTTTCTGTACTATCTCGCGCTCAAATCAGTCACTATTTTTCGTTCCTTGCCTCCATTTGGTTTGACTGAGCCAATACCGAGGCTACATAACCGTAAGGAGCAATAAATGCGTCATTACGAAATCGTATTTATGGTTCACCCAGATCAAAGTGAACAAGTACCAGGTATGATTGAGCGTTACACAGGTGTTATCACCGAAGCTAACGGCACAATCCACCGTTTAGAAGATTGGGGCCGTCGTCAACTGGCTTACCCAATCCTTGACCTGCATAAAGCTCACTACGTTCTGATGAACGTTGAAGCTAAAGCAGAGACGATCGAAGAGCTAGAAACAGCTTTCCGTTTCAACGACGCAGTTCTGCGTAACATGGTAATGCGTACTAAAGTTGCCGTTACTGAAGCATCTCCAATGGCTAGAGCTAGAGATGAGCGCGATTCACGTCGTGGCCCAGCTGGCGAACGCTCATATGATGAAGCTCACGCTGAAGAAATCGCTGAGTAAGGTAATCTGTGACCACCAATAACTTGGTGTTGTCAGGAACGATAACTCGTTCAAGACGCTTTAAAAGCCCAGCAGGTATTGCACACAGTGTAATTATGTTGGAACACAAATCGCAGCGTTATGAAGCCGAAATGCTCCGCAACGTCTACGTACAAATTCAAGTGATATTGAGTGGCCCACGCTTTGAAAGCGTCGCAGAAGATCTGAAAGCAGGTGTGGAAGTACAAGTGCAAGGCTTTATGACGCTTCAACAGGGGCGTAATGGTCAGAACCGCTTAGTCATCCATGCCGAAAATGTCGAATTGAAAACTTAGGAGACTGTCAACATGGCACGTTATTTCCGTCGTCGCAAGTTCTGCCGTTTCACCGCTGAAGGTGTTACAGAAATTGATTACAAAGATATCGTTACTTTAAAGAACTACATCACTGAAAGCGGCAAGATTGTTCCTAGCCGTATCACTGGTACTAGTGCTAAATATCAGCGCCAACTAGCTCGCGCTATCAAGCGTGCTCGTTATCTTTCTCTACTGCCATACACTGATTTACATCAGTAATTGCAGTATTCCTAATCGAATATAGAGGATTTGATAATGAACGTTATTCTGCTTGATAAAATCGCTAACCTAGGCAACTTGGGTGACCAAGTTACTGTTAAAGCTGGTTACGCTCGTAACTACCTTTTGCCACAAGGTAAAGCTGTTGTTGCTAACGAAAGCAACGTTAAAGTATTTGAAGCTCGTCGCGCTGAATTAGAAGCTAAATTAGCTGCTGAATTAGCTGCTGCTAACCTACGTGCTGAGAAAATCACTGCACTGGAAGCTGTTGTTATTGCTTCTAAAGCGGGTGATGAAGGCAAACTGTTTGGTTCAGTTGGCAACCGTGACATCGCTGATGCAGTGACTGCTGCTGGTGTTGAGCTGGCTAAATCAGAAGTTCGTTTACCATTAGGCGCTCTGCGTACTACTGGCGACTTTGAAGTTGAAGTTCAGTTACACACTGAAGTTAAAGCTGTTGTTAAAGTTTCTATCGTTGCAGAAGCTTAATTACTCCTTGCTTTAATCTTAAGAGAAACACCGCTTCGGCGGTGTTTTTTTATAGCTGAAATTTAGGTTTTGATATCGGCTCTGCGATGGATTTAAGCGATAGGTGATACGCGCCTACTCATTCAATCTCATCATCCCAAAGTGTATTCGCTGCTAAAATACGAGCCCAAATAAAAGCCGCTTACTGCATAACAGTGAGCGGCTTTTTGTTTAGAGCAACGGATTTAGCTCAAGGTATTAATTTCTCACTAAATCCAATTCTTGGATTAAGTTATCGGCATGGTCGACTTCATCCATCATCCACAGGATATAGCGAATATCCACGTGCACTGCACGGGTGATGGTTGGGTTGAAGAACCAATCTTTAGTGATAGCTTCATAGGTTGAGTCGAAGTTAAGGCCCACTAACTCACCTTTTCCGTTGAATACTGGTGAGCCGGAGTTACCACCTGTGGTATCCACACTCGATAAGAAGTTAACAGGTACTGAGTTAAATTCTTCTGGTTTATCTAAACAAGAGAAGAGTCTGCAAATCCAGCCGCGGGGATCTTGATAAACCGACTTCACCAGATGATCGCCAAAACGTTGTTCGCTAATCGCATCGAGGAGTTTTTTCGGCGCATTATAGGGCTCAACGCCTGTGTGTTTTGCGACTATGCCATCAAGACGAGTAAACGGCTGTTTATAGAGCGCATCACGTGATTGATAACCATCAACCATGCCATAGCTGATCCGTAGCGTACCGTTGGCGTCAGGATAGACTGGCCAGTTGTTTGCTTTGTAGTATTCGATCACGGCCGCCATATAATCAGGGCGAGCACTAGACAGCTTGCCGTCTAAGATTTTTTCTGACTTTTCCTGTGCCATATTCGTGTCATAAAGTGCTACGGCTAAACGAATAAAGGGATCTGCACTGGTTTCGAAAGCGCTAGCATCGGCATTCATCCACGCAAGGCGCTTAGCTTGGTCTGTGAGCGTAGTGAGTGAGTACAAACCATCGAGTTTAGCTGCGAGATCGGCATCTTTCGTGTTCACATTTAGCATCTCATCGAGTGCTGCTACGCGATTTGATTGGCTAAGGTAAGCATTTAAATCCTGTAGCCACAAAGTCTTATCAACAGTGACATCAAAACTTGAATCGATACGTTTAAGACGTGAGCTTAACATAGCAATATCACGTTCTTGGTAGCCTTGCTCACGCTCGGCATCGGGCTTTTGTTTTTCTTTAGCAAGACGGTAGAGGCTGTTTGCTGCGGTTAACAATGTGCTAGATTGGGCATTGGTAAAGTAGTAATTACTTTGGAATGCTTGTTGTTGCTCGGCGAGTAACACTTCTAACTCAGCAATGAGATTTTGATTTAGCTTAGGGTTTTGTTTAAGCCAAGCTAAAAAATTATCTTCACGGCTTTGCTTAATGCCAATGATATCCGTTGCTTTAAAACCCGCTAATAGGCCGTTGAGTTTCTTCATCCGGTTGGCCATTGAGGCCATATTACCTGCGTACTTAATGGCGATATCGGCATCTTTTTGTCCCATAGCCTCGATAGTATCAATCTGTAATTGATAACGCTTAGCTTGGGTTGGGTACAACCAATCACTGGCAAATTTAAGTTCACTGGTCAGGTTGTAACGGCTAGTCGTGCCTGGGTAACCCGCCACAAACACGCCATCACCGGCTTTTACGCCATCGGCATTGACCTTAAGGTAGCTCTTTGGCTGGTAAGGAATATTATCGTCGCTATAAGCAGCAGGTTTGCCATCTTTACCCACATAAGCTCGTAGGAAGGCAAAATCACCCGAATGGCGTGGATATTCATAGTTATCAATATCGCCACCATAGCCCCCAACACTTTCAGGTGGTGCGTAGACTAAGCGCACATCGCGGATCATCAATTGCTTGATTAAGTAGTATTCTAAGCCGTTATGGAAACTGCGCACATTACAACGATAGTTAGCATCGGCTTCACAGCTTTTGATGAGCGCTTTACTGTGATTTTGAATGTCTTCGTAACGACTTAGCGGGTCTTGGCTGAGGTCTTTATTGATTTGCGCGGTGACATTGGTCACTGCTTCTGTGATGTATAAACGTTCGTTAGGACCGGCAGAGGGTTCCTTGTCCATCGATGTTGCTAAAAAGCCTTGTTCTAGGTAGTTATGCTCTTGCTTAGTGTTATATTGTATCGCCTTGTAGGCACAATGGTGGTTTGTCACAACTAGCCCTTGGGGGGAGACAAAACTGGCGGTACAATAGCCCAGCCCAACCACAGCGTTCATTGGATAACTTGTCAGATCGGCCAGTTTTTCTGCCGGAATATCAATTCCGCGTTCACTGAGTTTGTCTGCAATTGAAGGCATTTGATAAGGTTGCCATTGTCCTTCGTCGGCAGTTGCTATGCCGGATGTCAGTACTAAGGCCGCAACCAATGCAATACGCATGTTCTTTCCTTATTGATTGTTAGAGTGTCCGTTGGAATGAAATAACAGGCGAGTGTAAACATCCTGTTTGCTTGACGCGGGTTTTATATCATATTTTGTTAAGTTGTTGGAAATCGGGAGCGTTAATGTCACAACAAGGTGCTTTTAAGCCTAAAAGTAAGCCAAGAGATTTGCAGCTTGATGGACTCAAGCTGCCACCGCATTCAATTGAGGCTGAACAATCGGTATTAGGCGGCTTGATGTTAGATGCCGAAGCGTGGGACAGGGTAGCTGAGGCTGTCGTAAAAGAGGATTTTTACTCTCGCTCACATAAGATGATCTTTTCTGCCATGCACAGATTGGTCGATTTAGGGCAACCGATCGATTTGATCACTGTTTCTGAACAGCTCGAAGTTGAGAACCAATTAGAAGATGCCGGTGGTTTTGCCTATTTAGGTGAGATTGCGAAAAATACCCCAAGTGCGGGTAATATTTTATCTTACGCTGAAATCGTCCGTGAACGTGCTGTCGTTCGTGACATGATCCGCGTCGCGCATGAGATTGCCGATGCGGGCTATAACCCAGAAGGTCGGGACTCGGGTGAATTACTCGACCTGGCTGAGAGTAAAGTATTTAAGATCGCCGAGATGCGAACCAATGCTAATGAAGGTCCCGAAGGCATTAAAACCATTCTGGAAAAAACCGTCGATAAGATTGAGCAGCTTTATAACAACCCCCATAACGGTGTGACTGGAGTTTCGAGCGGCTTTAACGATTTGGATAAGATGACCGCTGGTTTCCAGTCTGGCGACTTGATTATCGTTGCTGCGCGTCCTTCTATGGGTAAAACCACCTTTGCGATGAACTTGTGCGAACAGGCCGCAATGAATGAAGATAAACCCGTACTTATTTTCAGTCTCGAGATGCCGTCAGAACAGATTATGATGCGTATGCTGGCCTCCTTGGGCCGCGTTGATCAAACCAAAATCCGTACTGGTCAACTCGATGATGAAGATTGGGCGCGGGTTTCATCGACCATGGGTATCATGCTCGAACAAGGTAAAATGTATATTGATGATGGTTCGGGATTAACCCCGACAGAAGTTCGCAGCCGCGCGCGTCGTATCGCCCGTGAGTACGGTGGTTTATCTATGATCATGATAGATTACCTGCAGTTAATGCAGGTGCCCGCCTTAAAAGATAACCGTACCTTAGAAATTTCTGAAATTTCACGCTCGCTGAAAGCATTAGCCAAAGAGTTGGAAATCCCGATTATTGCCCTGTCGCAGCTTAACCGCTCGCTCGAACAAAGGGCCGATAAACGTCCTGTTAACTCGGATTTACGTGAATCAGGCGCTATCGAGCAAGATGCGGATCTCATCATGTTTATTTATCGCGATGAAGTGTATAACAACGATTCTCAAGATAAAGGCACGGCAGAAATCATCATTGGTAAGCAACGTAACGGCCCCATTGGTCGGGTGCGGCTCACTTTCCAAGGGCAATTTTCGCGTTTCGATAATTATGCTGGGCCGCAGTTTGAAGAAGATTAATTGACGTTTAAAAACAGTCAGTTTGCGTTTGCAGAAGATGAGCTGTATTGATGTATTTTTTATTTCCTGAGTAAACAAGGTAAATTTTGAACCCTTTTCCCCGTGCAGAAATTAGCAGTAGTGCACTGCAAACCAATCTCGCTGCGTTGCGTCAACAGGCACCAGCGAGTCGTGTGATGGCCGTCGTTAAAGCGAACGGTTATGGTCATGGATTATTGAATGTCGCTAATTGTTTAGTTAGTGCCGATGGCTTTGGCCTAGCACGATTGGATGAGGCCTTAGAATTACGAGCGGGCGGCGTGATAGCGCGTTTATTGTTACTAGAAGGTTTTTTCCGTGCCACCGATCTTCCGTTACTCGTCGGGCATGATATTGACACTGTAGTGCACCACTGTTCTCAGCTTGAGATGTTAGAGCAAACTGTGTTGTCAAAACCTGTCACTGTCTGGCTTAAAGTGGATTCAGGCATGCATCGTTTAGGTTTTACGCCCGAACAATTTTCAACGGTTTACGCAAGGTTAATGGCCTGTCCCAATGTGGCAAAACCGATCCATTTGATGACACATTTTGCCTGTGCGGACGAGCCTGAAAACACCTATACCTCAGTACAGATGGCGGCTTTTAATACGTTAACGGCAGGCTTGCCCGGATTTAGAACCTTAGCAAACTCTGCTGGTGCCTTGTATTGGCCTCAGAGCCAAGGCGATTGGATCCGTCCTGGTATCGCACTCTATGGTGTATCTCCTGTTACTGGTGATTGCGGTGCGAATCACGGGCTAGTTCCTGCGATGGAATTGGTATCACAGTTGATTGCGGTACGGGATCATAAAGCCAATCAGCCAGTGGGCTATGGTTGTTTCTGGACCGCGAAGCAAGATACTCGTTTAGGCGTAGTGGCGATTGGTTATGGTGATGGTTATCCTCGCAATGCACCGGAAGGCACACCCGTGTGGGTCAATGGTCGCCGCGTACCCATAGTCGGCCGTGTTTCTATGGACATGTTGACTGTTGACTTAGGCCAAGGGGCACAAGATAAAGTTGGGGATAGTGCATTGCTGTGGGGTAAGGCATTACCCGTGGAGGAAGTCGCTGAACATATTGGCACTATCGCTTACGAATTAGTCACTAAGCTTACGCCAAGGGTTGCTGTTTGCTTAGCTTAACCCTGACAGATGGAATTATTCTGGGACACTTTTTAGTAAGAAAAGGGTGATTAAACACCGTTTTCTTTTATGTAAAGTGTCAGGATGAATAATTGCCACTACACGAATGGTTACTGCAAATAACACTATGAATTATAGTTATTTGTTAGCGGGAGAAGTGTCGAACCTGTAGGGCTGAGATAGACAAAATAGTGGTTTGCAGTTCACAGTTGGCGACGCAATATGTTTTGGACCTGAGGATGAAGCTGTGCTGAACTGGTGTTAGGCGGCAAAATAGACGATAAAAATACCTCAATTCAGGTTACGGTAAACCAGCCGTTCTGATCTTTGTTATCTGGCTTTAAATAAGCGAATGAAACATAAGATCCAGAGCGACAGGATATTTAATGTATTTTGAGCTGACTGGCTTGATGCATTTTAGCTATTAGTTTTCAAAACATATTTCAATATAAGCAGTACCATGCGGGCTTGTAAATGGCATGATAATCTTAGTGCCATTAGCTTTATGGGAAATAGTATGGCCTTTTCCTGATACGACCATAGGAGTGGCCATTTCAAATTCATAACCTTTTTGACCCAAAAGATTTTTTGCGCCACCAGTCACCATATTCGTAATTTCGCCTACTAAGTCAGTCACTTCCTCGTTAATTTTACCCGGGTTTTCGCCCAGCATATTCTGCATTATCTGCAAAACAAGCTTTTGTTCGAAGGTAATCGACAGTGATCCTTTTGTTTGGGGTCCTACAAGACCGATTAGGCCGGATACATCACCCTTTGCTAAGTTATCTACTTTGATTTGGGGTTTGCCCGGCGTCAAATCCATGCTCGCCATCGTAGATATGACATTGAGCAAAGATTGGAGGAAAGGATTAATAAAATTAACGTTCATGCCTAAGTTTGTCCTCTTTTGAGCCTAAACCATGGAGTAATGGCATTGCTTAAGGCTATTAGAAAAGTTGCTTATCGACAGCAATCTTGATCACACTCTATCAGCTTAGATGAGACAGCTATAAATGTGAGGCTAATTTAAAGATATTCTTATCATTTATCTGAGTTATAGGCCGCTAAAGCTCCATATAACCGTGCCCTTTATTGTTTAGACCGTTTTGTATGATGGTTTATAAGTTTGCTTGGAAGACACTTATCGTCAAATAGCGTTGTTTTACGTCTTATACATACAAAAATGGGCTGCATTAGCCCCATTCATAGTGGCTCATGAGTGCCGATGCTGCAAAGTTTTTTAGCCTTTTTATGGAGTAACTCGACTTTTATTTGCACTTGAACTTGTGAGAAGGCGTTGCTACTCAACTCTCTATCCCATCGCGTCTTACGTAATCCCATTTTATATGGCTATTTTCGGCATTGTGGAGTGCTATCAAAAAGGCGTCTTGGCCTTGAGTGTCTTAGCTGACTTTGTAAAAGTACGATGTTCGCTGTAAACTGTCTCACTTTTTTGCTTCACCCTAACGACGCATTTGTAGTGTGTTGTTCAGTACGTGTTTTCAGGTCAATTACTGGGAACACCATCTTGAGCGCTCAATCTTATAATTTGGGATACCTCACAGGATGCCCGGCAATTAGACAAATGCACAAATGTGTAAAAACAGCTTAAAATGTGAGCGTGATGATTCAATCTAAAATGAGTAAAAACCCTGTTATATCAGCTATTCCAATCGTTAGGACCTTTTCCATTGCGCCCATGTTGGACTTGACGGACCGTCATTATCGTTATTTTGCACGTTTGATGTCGGCTAATGCTTTGTTATATACGGAGATGGTGACAATAGGAGCGATATTGCATGGTCGCGGTGATTACTTGGCGTATAACCAAGAAGAACATCCTTTGGCGTTGCAGTTAGGTGGCTCTAATCCCTTAGATTTGGCTCGTTGCGCTAAACTCGCTGCTGAGCGAGGCTACGATGAAGTTAACCTCAATGTGGGTTGTCCTTCCGATCGAGTGCAGAATGGTCGCTTTGGCGCGTGTTTGATGGCGGAACCTGAGTTAGTGGCTGAGTGTGTTGACGCCATGAAACAAGTCGTTGATATTCCTGTGACTGTGAAAACGCGTATCGGAATTGATGAACAAGATAGTTATGCGTTTTTAACCCAGTTTATTGATGTGGTCAGTGCAAAAGGGTGTACGGATTTTACTATCCATGCGCGTAAGGCGTGGCTTCAAGGGTTAAGCCCAAAAGAGAATCGCGAGATCCCGCCGCTCGATTATGAGCGTGTGTATCAACTTAAGCGTGATTATCCTGCACTTAATATTGGTATTAATGGCGGCGTAACAACTCTCGAGCAAGCACAAGTTCATTTAGTGCAGCTCGATGGAGTAATGATGGGGCGCGAGGCTTATCAGAATCCTTATATTCTGGCGCAGGTGGATCAAATATTGTGTGGCAGTCAAAAAGCAGTGATCAGCCGCGAGGCTGTGATTGAGGCTATGTTGCCTTATATCGAAGCACATTTGCAGTCGGGTGGGCGACTTAATCATATTACTCGCCATATGATCGGGTTATTCCAAGGCTTACCGGGTGCCCGTGCGTGGCGCCGTTATTTGAGCGAAAATGCCCATAAAAACGGCGCTGGGATAGAAGTGGTAAAGCAGGCTTTTCAGAATATTCAGGCTGAAGTTGTAGAGTAATTCCACTCGACTTAAAAGATGGTGAAATTTACTAATTTGAGTAGTATTTTTCACCACTTGTTATTTTTCAATCCATCCCTATATCTCATTTTGTCCACATAAATTTTTTAAAATGATTAAAATCATAATCTTAAAAATATTTTTATAAGTTGGCACGCAGTTTGTAATAGTCCCTTCGTCAAGTTAATTAATCGAAAGGGATGCCATCATGTTTACGTTAACCATTAAAAAATCAGTACAAATGAGTGTGTTATTAGGCGCGTTAGTCGGTAGCGTTGCAGCACACGCAGAAGCCGCACCAATATCAGATGTTGTGGGAACTATTGAGCAAACATTAACTGCGCAGACACAAGAGTTGTTCGTCAGTGTAAAGCGTGAATTTGTGATGTCATTGCAAACACAACTGGCTGAAAGTATTTATGACTTCAACAGTCAACTTAGCTTAAACGCTGAAAATAAAGGTGAATCGGCAGGTGTCGATGAATATAGCGCTAAGTAAAGGATCTGCTTATGTGGTTTGTAGTACCTTTGATGACATTGCTACTGTTACCTGTAATTAGTCTTGCGTTGTTTTCAGGCATTATTTGCTGGTTTCAGTGGCATAGTGTTAGTGATAAATAAGTTCGCGATCAACTGAGCCGAGGTTTTAGATGAAACGATTAAAAGTGCGTATGGAGAGTCCAGAGCGGTTAGTGTGTGGTGTTGCTGCAGGCATGGCGTGGAAATTTGATTGGTCTTGTTTTTGGACTCGTGCGGTGTGGGCTGGTGCAGTTGTATTTATGCCGGGTGTAAGTTTGCTAATTTACTTTGTTTTAGCATTGTTAGTTGACCAATGGAAAAAACCAGCCTAAGCATGCAGTGATGGCTGGTGTTGATGAGCTAATAAGTGGCTTGTTTTGATTTAAAATGATGTAGTTAAACCTATCAAGAAGAGGGCACTTTGACCCTCATGCGAAAATGTATGTGCATACTGCCTTGCAGACTACTTTTTCAAAAAAGCCTGAAATCTGCTTTTGGCTTCATCACTTTTTAGCCTAGCGCTAAATTGTTCAAGTTCTTGGTGCATTTGGTGTTGTACACGATTTTTATGCGGACGCATTAATTGACGTGTGATTTGTAGTGCTTGTGGCGGTTGATTGGCCAATTTTTTTGCCTGAGATAATGCATAACTGAGTAAATCTTCATGGGCCACAATTTCGTTGATCATATTGAGTCTATGGGCCGTCTCGGCATTAAAACTTTCACCAAGTAGCAGTAACTCAGCCGCTTTTTGATAACCAATGAGTTCAGGTAAGAGTAGGCTAGCCCCCGCTTCCGGCACGAGAGCCAAGTTGACGAAGGGAAGTTGAAATTTCGCCGTGTTGTCAGCGTATACCAGATCGCAATGTAGCAGTACGGTTGTCCCTATACCGACGGCGGCACCAGAAACAGCAGCCACCAGAGGTTTTTTGAGTTCGAGCAGACAAAATAAGAAACGTACTGCGGGATGATTTGGCCCTAAGTCACTATTTTTCAAAAAGTCAGCAACATCATTGCCTGAGGTGAAACAATTATCTTGGCCATGGAGCATAAAGGCACGAATGTCGTTGTCTGCTTCACCTTCGATCAGGTATTCTGTCAGTTGTTTATACATATTAAGATCAAGTGCATTGCGTTTATCCGGGCGATTAAAGCTAATAATACGCACGCCCTGATCATCCTGAACCTGTATATGACTCATGGGTTGTTTCCTTTACGACGACATTGGGTAGACATGGAGTTTAAGACATTGAAACCAATATTCAAACAGCTGTTTAATTGTCTAGTTTTATCTTGTGCATCATTTTCAGCGTTGGCGAACGTAGTCATGACTGAAGGTCATGTACGCGCCATGCCTGAGACAGTACCAAATACTGCCGCTTACTTTACGCTTGAAAACCACACAGATAAAGCGATTCGTCTTATCGGTGTCAGTACGACTGTGGCAAAGGATGCCCAATTACACACGATTATCGAAGACCAAGGCATGGTGAAGATGCGCCATGTTGAAGGTTTTGACATCCCCTCCCATGGCACATTAACGTTAACGCCGTCAGGGGATCACGTCATGTTGCTTGGCTTAAAAGCGCCATTGGTGTTAGAGCAACAAGTTGAACTGCAATTAGAGTTTGACGGTGGCGAGAAAATGGCAATTACCCTGCCTGTTAGTAAAGCAGCAGAAAACGCCGCAGAGCAAGAGCATCATCACCATCATTAAGGAGTCGCTTGATGCAAATTACATGGAAAAAAGTTACCGGGGTCGGTTTATTTTTAGTATTAATCGGTTATGGCGTGAGTGTATGGTGGAGTATCGAACCGGATCCGATTAGCCCTCAACAATTAACAGCATCCAATAAGAATATTGTTGGATACGCTACTACTACATCGCTAATCCTCACAGTCGAAAATTTACTCGATAAACAAGGTGGTTGGTTATCAAACGATGTGATGCCACCTTCCATCTTCATGGATAACATGCCCGCATTTGAATATGGTGCTTTGGAGCAAGCCCGTGATTTAGCCTTGATTATGCGTAAAGAGTTTAGCCGCTCACAGTCACAATCTGCGGCGGACAAAGATTTAGGCGAAGCCCAATCTAAGCTCAATATTGACCACACTAGCTGGTTAGTACCCAGTGCCGAAAGCGAATATCGCGATGCAATCAAATTGCTGAAGCTTTATCGTGCTCGCATGATGGACCCTAATAATCAAGATGCACAGTTTTATGCCCGTGCTGACAACCTTAATGAATGGTTGAAAGAAGTGCAGAAACGTCTGGGCAGTATGTCGCAGCGTTTATCTGCCAGCGTTGGCCAAGAGCGCTTAAATACAGACCTAGCTGGTGACAATTCGGCGCGTCAATCAACCCCAAATTTGACCAGCCATCAGGTAAAAACCAGTTGGTGGAAAATTGATGATGTCTTCTATGAGAGCCGTGGTGCTTCATGGGCGTTGTTGAACTTTATGCGCGCAGTTGAAGTTGACTTTGCTGACGTATTGAAGAAGAAAAATGCTGAAGTGAGCCTAAGACAGATCATTCGTGAACTGGAAGCGACTCAGCAAACTGTCTGGAGCCCTGTTGTGCTGAATGGCAGCGGTTTTGGCTTAGTCGCTAATCATTCATTGGTTATGGCTAACTATGTATCCCGTGCGAATGCCGCGGTGATTGATTTAACGAACTTGCTATCTCAAGGTTAATTATGAAAAAAACTCTCCTCGCCAGTGCGGTATTAGGATTCTGTATGGCCTCATCTGCCCAAGCGGCCACTGTGGTCGGTTTCACAATTGGTGGTGACTACTGGCGCGCCGATACTAGTGGTACTTTTGCCGATAAAGGCCAACCACAACAAACATTTGATTATAGTTCATCGGCTCAAGGTAGCTACTGGATTGCGGTTGAGCATCCATTGCCATTTGTCCCTAACATTAAAATCCGTGAAAATAGCCTAGATCAGAAAGGCAGCATGTCGGATGCTGATTTCAACTTCAATGGGCATGATTTTAAAGGCAATGTTACTGCTTATACTGATTTGAGCAACACAGATTTCGTGCTGTATTACGAAATATTGGATAACGACATAGTGTCATTGGACCTTGGTGCTGCATACAAGTTAATGAATGGTTCACTGCGCGTGCAAGATCCTGGTCACCCTGAAGAGAAAGATGTCGATAGCGGTATTGTGATGGGTTACGCCAGTACGCATGTAGGTATGCCTGGCTTAGGCTTGTACGGTTTTGCTGATTTGATGCAGGGCGTCAATGAGTCAAGCGTGCACGACTATGCTATTGGTTTAGGTTGGCAATTTGATGGTTTGGCCGTTGATACCCGTGTACGTGTAGGCTATCGTGAATTTTTATTCGATGTGAGTAATTTCTCGGGTGTGAGTGCTGATACTAAATTTAAAGGTTATTTTGCGGGTGTTGAAATCAACTTCTAATTTTGTTGATTTTTAACTTTTAAGCATAAAAAAACCGCCAAATGGCGGTTTTTTATATTTAATGACTGAGAGCGTTGTTACTGTGCAATCAAGCCATTATTGATGGCGATAACATCATCTTCATTCAATGTACCCGCAGCTTGCTTTAGTGCAACAACTGAGTTGATGTAGCTATAGCGCGCATCGGATAATTTACGTTTT
Source organism: Shewanella sp. ISTPL2 (assembly GCF_013283205.1). Taxonomy (NCBI): domain Bacteria; kingdom Pseudomonadati; phylum Pseudomonadota; class Gammaproteobacteria; order Alteromonadales; family Shewanellaceae; genus Shewanella; species Shewanella sp. ISTPL2. Next base: position 3,120,591 of record NZ_JAAPAV010000001.1, read on the forward strand.
GAGTCGTACAAGTCACGGGTACGGTTCAAAACATCAACGATAGTACGAGTACCCACTTCGAAACCCGCTTGAGTGGCTTTTAGGGCACTTTCTGATGAAATAACCGATTGCTCATAAGCTTTGATTGAGCTGATAGAAGCGCCTACGTTGTTGTAGTTATTACGAACGTTTTTCACTACACCACGGTAAATTTGCTCAAGCTTTTCACTTGCTTCAACATACTGGAATTGTGCTTCATTAACTTGTGAGCTGACTTTAAAACCTTCGAAAATCGGAATGCTTAAGTTGACACCAACGCTGACATTATCAAAATCAGGTTCGTTGAGATTACCCATTTTTTGCTCAAGACCTTTGTTGTAACCGGCATTTAAGCTTAAAGACGGCATGTGGCCAGCTTGATAAAGCTTAATGGTCTCTTGGGCAATATCTTTACCAATACGTTGAGTCATTAAATCAACACTATTGGTTTCAGCAATTTTTAACCATTCGCTAGATGACGTTGGCGCTGGCGTAACGGCTGAGAAACGGTTGGTATCTAGCACATTAATCGTCTTGTGATCGATGCCGGTGATTTCACGTAAGGCTTCATAACTATTGGCGAGCGTGTTTTCGGCTAAAATTTCAGTGGCTGAGGCTAAGTCATATTGCGCTTGAGCTTCATGCACATCGGTAATCGCGGTTAAACCCACTGCGAAACGTTGTTTAGTTTGTTCAAGTTGACGCTCGATTGCGCGTTTTTCTGCACCTTGGAACTCGTAGTTGTCTTTCGCCGTTAATACATCGAAATAGGCTTTAGTGATACGAGTAATCAAGTTTTGTAATGCTGAAGCATAAGCGGAATCAGCTTGAGAAGCGGCTTTCTCAGCAAGACTTAAACCAACCCAAGCACTGTGATCATAGATGACTTGATTTAATTTCAGGCTACCTACTAGACCACTTGCATCATCCTTCGGATCATTCCAAGCTTTGTCATAACCGACGTTTGCACTAATGGTTGGCAACAGCGGAGCGCGGTTTTGCTCGATTTTCTCAAACAAACCATTACGCTGGGCTTGGGCTTGCAATACGAGCGGGTCGCTGGTCAGTGCTTGCTGATAAATTTGCAACAAATCATCTGCTTGCACCGCTGAAGCGGAAGCCGCAAGTGTTAATGCTGCGCATAAATTATGGATCTTAAATTTCATTTGCTGTCCTTATTAGACAAAATCCCCCCACGGAGGAATATTTTAACTTCGTTTAGACTAAGTAATGCCTTTACCAAGGCGGTTTGCGCTTCCCGACGCTTCCCGATACAGCTAAAACTTAATGACCTAGAGTCTAAGAACTCTGACACTTTCAAGTCAAATTCGAAGTGTAACAGATTTTATTTTAAAAATGTGCTCAAATTGCCTTGATTGTAGGCGCAAATTTAACTTTTAAGGATAGAGTATGAAACCCCCTGTTTTTTCGCAAACGGATATTGAGATCTTAGGAAAAAAATCCCTTTATCAAGGGTTTTTCTCAATGGACGAATACACTTTCAAGCATAAATTATTCGCTGGTGGCTGGAGTAAGCCTGTCACTCGCGAAGTGTTTGAACGGGGTCATGCTGTGGTCGTTCTGCCCTATGATGCCAAGCAAGATAAAGTCGTACTTATTGAACAGGTACGTTTTCCTGCATTAGCAACCGCTAAATCTCCTTGGCTTCTTGAGTTAGTCGCGGGTATGATTGCGCCCGCAGAAACGCCTCTGGATGTTGCACACCGCGAATTAATGGAAGAAACAGGCTTAATGGCTAAGCAAATACACAGTGTAAATAGCTATTTAGCGAGCCCCGGTGGTAGTACAGAACGTTTCTATTTCTATTGGGCTGATGTCGATTCAAACGACGCCCGTGGATTGCATGGATTAGCTGAAGAGCACGAAGATATTCGATTGCATGTCATGAGCCGCGAGCAAGCTTATGAGCGAGTGGTTGCGGGCGAGATTGATAATGCGTCGACCGTTATTGGATTACAATGGTTACAATTAAACTATCAGCAACTGGTTTAAGTTGGGATGAATTTGGCTACTTCGAGTCTAAAACGGCGCTATAAACCCAACGTCAGTGATTTTTTAGCACTGTGCGGGCGTAATTATGGCTACATGTTGAAATGGTTACCGTTAGAGATAGCTATCGGTGAGTCATGGCGACTCGAAGGTGAGTTTGGTATATTAGTAGTGCGAATTTTAGAAAATACCAAATATACTCAGCTAGTTGAGATATCTCGTCCCATCGAAATCAAGGAGTTTATCAATACTCCCAAGGTGTTAGTGAGAATTTATCACGATGCTAAATTAGCAGAAGTGTTAACTGGCCAACAGATTTACCAATTACGCCCAGTGTATGATTATCCCAATGTACGCATGTATCAAAGTGATGAAAAGTACCAGGTGAATGCATTCCTGGAAGAGTTATTAAAGATTGGTTACCAACACAGTGTCGTGTGCCAGTCTTAGAATTGGGTATTCAATGTGCTGAAAGAGGCTGTCTCTTACTCCATAGCTGAAGGGGAAAGCGTGCGTATCGTGCAAGTCACAGATCCGCATCTTTTTGCCGATCCTGAAGCTCAGCTATTAGGAGTTAATACTAGCAAAAGTTTTGCTGCCGTATTAAATACGATTAGAGCTGTGGACTATCCTGCTCACTTGATGCTCGCCACAGGCGATTTGAGTCAAGACTATTCGGCTGAGTCCTATCAGCAATTTGTGAAAGCAGTCACCCCCGTTGGCTTACCTTGCCATTATCTTCCTGGAAATCATGACGATCCACGAATCATGTATCTGCACATGCAGGGTGAACAGATTTTTGGGCAGCAGCGTATTCTGGCGGGAAACTGGCAAATCCTCATGTTAGATTCAACCGTGCGGGGAAAGCCTGGCGGCAATATGGCCGAGACTCAGTTCGAATTAATTGATGAAGCCATTGCCGCACATCCTGAATGCCATACTTTACTGGTGATGCATCACAATCCCATCGTTGTGAATTGTACTTGGCTGGATCAGCACTGCATGGACAATGGCGCCGAGTTTATCGCGCGAGTGGCAAAGTATCCGCAGGTCAAAGGATTGCTCTGGGGACATGTGCACCAATGTATTGATACCCATCATAATGGGCCCCATGGCACGTTGCAGTTGATGGCGACACCTTCCACTTGTATTCAATTTAAGCCGTTATCGCCTTATTTTGCCTTGGATGGCGTTCAACCGGGTTATCGTTTGCTGGAGTTGAAAGCCGATGGTAGCATCAATACTAAAGTGTATCGCGTACCGGGTAACCATTTTTCCCCCGACAACAACTCTAGCGGTTATTAACGCGAATAGCCGCAGCCTGAGGAAATATGCTGCTTTATATTCACGGTTTTAATAGCTCTCCATTTTCAGATAAAGCTGTGATGACGGCTAAGTACATGGCGCTGCATCACCCTAGTGTGGCCTTCCATCAGCCCCAATTGCCTAATACACCTAAGGCTGTGATGGTGCTCTTAACCGCTTATGTTGAGGCGGCGATTGATGCCAAAGAGCCATTAGCTTATATAGGCTCATCTTTAGGTGGGTATTTCGCCAGCTATTTAGCCGAAACCTATGGTGGCAAAGCGGTGTTAGTTAATCCTGCGGTAAAACCCTTTGAGTTGTTCGATGAGTTTATGGGGCCGCAATTCAATCCTTACACTGAACAGCATTATCTTGTCTTACCTGAGCATAAGTCTGAAGTCGCTGAATTTAATACGGCTGTGATCCGCAATCCGGATCGTTTTTTGGTATTATTGCAGACAGGTGATGATGTGCTGGATTATCGCGAAGCGGTCAATAAGTATCATCACTGTCAATTGCGAGTTGAAGCGGGTGGTGATCACAGCTTTGTTGGTTATGAGTCGCATCTGCAAACTGTAAGCCAATTTTTACACTTACCTTGACAAACTGACATGCCGAGCCGCAACATGGCCGGATATAACAACCTATAGCGTGCCCTATGACAAATCAATACACCTCTGACGCCATTGAAGTTCTCAACGGACTCGATCCTGTTAAACGCCGTCCAGGTATGTATACCGACACCTCCAGACCTAACCATTTGGGCCAAGAGGTCATAGATAACAGTGTCGATGAGGCATTGGCAGGTCACGCGACAAAAATTGAAGTTGTTCTACATACAGATAACTCCCTCGAAGTCACTGATGATGGACGTGGTATGCCAGTGGATATCCACCCAGAAGAAGGCATTCCTGGGGTTGAGTTAATTCTGACCAAATTGCATGCTGGCGGTAAATTTTCGAATAAAAACTACCAGTTCTCCGGTGGTTTACACGGTGTCGGTATCTCGGTGGTTAACGCTTTGTCGCGCCGTGTCGAAGTCACGGTTCGCCGTGATGGCCAAGTGTATGACATCGCTTTTGAAAATGGCTTTAAAGTTGAAGATTTACGCCCAACAGGGACCTGTGGCCGTCGTAATACGGGGACTCGAGTGCATTTTTGGCCCGATGCGAGCTATTTTGATTCGGCTAATTTCTCAAATTCAAAACTGATTTATCTGCTTCGTGCTAAAGCGGTACTGTGCCCAGGTTTACGGATTAAATTCACCAATAAACAGACAAATGAAGTTCATGAATGGTTCTATGAAAGCGGCCTAACTGATTATTTAAAGGCGGCTATCGGTGACAATTTAAGATTGCCCGAAGAGCCGTTTGTGGGTTGCTTTAAAGGTCAACTAGAAGCCGCAGATTGGGCCATTACTTGGTTGCCTGAAGGCGGTGAATCCATTGGCGAGAGTTATGTTAATTTAATTCCGACTCCACTCGGTGGTACCCATGTGAATGGTTTCCGCCAAGGTTTATTGGAATCGATGCGGGAGTTCTGTGAGTTCAGAAATTTAATCCCCCGTGGTATTAAACTTTCACCCGAAGATATCTGGGATCGCGCCGCGTTTATATTGTCGGTGAAGATGCAAGAACCGCAATTCGCTGGTCAAACAAAAGAAAAGCTTTCTAGTCGCCAATGCGCTGCTTTTGTGTCTGGCGTTGTGCGTGACGCATTCTCACTCTGGTTGAACTCAAATACCGAGTTAGCTGAATCCTTAGCCGAAATGTGCATTAATAATGCCCAGAGTCGTTTAAAGGCCGCCAAAAAAGTGGCCCGCAAAAAGGTGACTTCGGGACCTGCACTGCCGGGTAAGCTGACAGACTGTAGTGGCCAAGATCCGATGCGCGGAGAGTTATTCCTCGTGGAAGGGGATTCTGCGGGTGGCAGTGCTAAACAGGCCCGCGATCGTGAGTTTCAAGCCATCATGCCGCTGCGTGGCAAAATCTTGAATACCTGGGAAGTCGATGCTTCGCAGGTGTTAGCTTCACAGGAAGTCCATGATATTTCGGTCGCGATTGGTTGCGATCCCGATAGCAGCGATATCTCTGAATTACGTTATGGCAAGATTTGTATCCTTGCGGATGCCGACTCAGACGGACTGCACATTGCTACCTTGTTATGCGCGCTATTTTTGAAGCATTACCGTATCTTAGTTGAGCAGGGTCATGTGTATATTGCTATGCCGCCGTTGTTCCGTATTGATATCGGCAAAGAGGTTTATTACGCCTTAGATGAGGCAGAAAGAGCGGGTATTTTAGACCGTATTGCCGCTGAGAATAAAAAGGGTAAGGTACAAGTCACCCGCTTTAAGGGCTTGGGTGAGATGAATCCTTTACAACTTCGTGAAACAACGATGGATCCAAACACCCGTCGTTTAGTACAGTTGACGATAGATGACATCGAAGAAACGGATGCTTTGATGGATATGTTGCTCGCTAAGAAGCGTTCGCCGGACCGTAAAAACTGGCTTGAAGATAAGGGTGACATGGCTTTACTTTAATGTTGTGCACTATTGCCGATAACAATAAAACATAGGCATAAAGAAAATTACAATGTTGTATATTAAAACTAATAATTATAATTGCTTAAAGGTGTTTTCTGCCGGTTTTACGCTCTTAGCGAGTGTGACGTTATTGCTCTGCAATAGCGCCTTTGCGGGTTCCCAATCGATCATGATTACCGTCGCTAAGGGGTTTGGTTTATCGCTTTATGCCTCGGATATTGGCGATGCTAAGCAGATGGCGATGGGGGCTAATGGCACTTTATTTGTCGGTTCCAATAAGAGCGGCACTATCCATGCTCTCGTTGATAGTAATCAAGATGGTCGTGTCGATAAGCGCTATGTGATAGCCAAAGGGCTTGAATCACCCGATGCGATTGCATTCCACAATGGTGACTTGTTTGTCGCCACTGAAAATCAAATAGTGCGCTTTGTTGATATTGAGCAAAGATTGCGCCGCCCGAGTCGACCCAAAGAGATTTACAGTGACTTGCCTTACTCAGAGAAGAAAAGTTCTCGGGCAATTAATTTTGGCCCAGATGGCCGTTTATATGTGTCTATTGGTGCGCCCTGTAACGTCTGTGAAGCGCCAGTGCCTTACAGTAGTATCATAGCGATCAATGTTGATACAGGCGCGAGTGAGCAGATTGCGGCTGGTGTGCGTGATGCAAGTGGATTTGATTGGTCGCCAATAGACAAAAAATTATGGTTTGCCGATCAAGGCCGTGATTGGATGGGGGACAACTTACCACCCGATGAGATTAACCGCATCGATGTGATAGGGAGTCATTATGGCTTCCCTTATTTACATGCCAGTAGTGTTGTCGAACCCGCCTATGAAAAACCGAAAAATTTAAAAATCACTCTGCCAATGTATGAGTTGCCAGCCCATGTTGCACCCACGGGACTTGCATTTTATCGCGGCAGTCAATTTCCCGATATTTACCATAATCAGTTGTTTGTCGCCGAAAATGGCTCGTGGAATCGTTCGAGTAAAGTTGGCTATCAAGTGGTGATGTTGAAGATTGAAGATCAAAAAGTGGTGAGTCGTGAAACGGTTGTTAGTTTCCTTGACGGTGAATTTCCCGTTGCTCGACCCTTTGCGCTGTTATCGGCATCCGATGGTGCTATGTACATCTCCGATGATTTAAAAGGTAACGTGTATCGCTTGTTTTATAAGGGCGATAGTACTGAAGAAACACAGGAACTAGAAGAAAATGAGTGACGCTATCAAGTTAAGTCTCGATGGGGTAGAGCAAATGCCATTGCGGCGCTTTACCGAAGAGGCTTATCTGAACTATTCCATGTACGTCATTATGGACCGAGCCCTGCCACACATTGGTGATGGACTTAAACCGGTACAGCGTCGAATTATCTATGCGATGAGTGAGTTAGGTTTATCGGCTCAATCTAAGCATAAAAAGTCGGCCCGTACGGTTGGTGACGTATTAGGTAAATACCATCCTCACGGCGATAGTGCCTGTTATGAGGCTATGGTATTGATGGCGCAGCCATTTTCATATCGCTACCCGTTAGTCGATGGCCAAGGTAACTGGGGTGCCCCCGATGATCCTAAGTCATTTGCGGCTATGCGTTATACCGAAGCACGTCTCTCTAAATTCTCTGAAGTGTTACTCAGTGAACTGGGACAAGGTACGGTTGAATGGGGTGCTAACTTCGATGGCACTTTGAAGGAACCTAAAGTACTGCCTGCACGTTTACCGCATATCTTACTCAATGGTATTACTGGTATTGCCGTAGGTATGGCGACGGATATTCCGCCGCATAACGTGAGAGAATTAGTCTCCGCCTGCGTAGCATTGCTCGATGATCCTAAGCTTGAACTCGAGCAATTGATGGCCTTTGTACCAGGCCCTGATTATCCAACTGAAGCCGAGATTATTACCCCGTCTGCCGATATTGCAAAAATTTATGAGTCGGGCCGTGGGTCATTAAGAGCACGTGCGGTTTACACTGTCGATGGCGGTGAAATCATCATCACGGCGCTGCCGCATCAAGCCAGTAGCGGTAAAATCTTAGAGCAAATCGCCGGTCAAATGCAGGCGAAGAAATTGCCTATGGTGGCCGATTTACGCGATGAGTCGGATCATGAAAACCCTGTGCGTCTTGTGGTGGTGCCGCGCTCCAATCGCGTTGATTGCGATCAACTGATGGCGCATTTGTTTGCCACTACAGATTTAGAAAAGAGCTTTAGAGTTAACTTAAACGTGCTGGGTCTCGATGGACGTCCGCGAGTTAAAGGGTTGAAAACCTTATTAACTGAGTGGTTAGAGTTCCGCGTTGATACGGTTAAACGTCGTTTAGAATATCGTTTAGACAAGGTGGTATCGCGGTTACATATACTCGAAGCCCTAATGATCGCTTTCCTCAACATTGATGAAGTGATCGAGATTATTCGTTTTCACGATGATCCTAAAGCCGAGTTGATGGCCCGTTTTTCACTCAGTGATAAACAAGCCGAATCGATCCTCGAGTTAAAGTTACGGCATTTAGCTAAGTTAGAAGAATTTAAGATTACGGCCGAACAAAATGAGCTTGAAGCCGAACGCGAAAAACTGGAGCAGTTATTGGGCTCAGAGCGTCGCTTGAAGACGTTGATCAAGAAAGAATTAATTCAAGATGCCGAAACCTATGGCGATAATCGTCGCTCGCCAATCGTATTGCGTAATGAGTCCAAAGCATTAACTGAACAAGAGTTAACACCGACAGAAGCCGTGACTGTTGTCTTATCTGAAAAAGGTTGGGTGCGTTGTGCTAAGGGCCACGATATCGATCCTTTGTCGCTCTCCTATAAGTCTGGCGACCAATATCTATGTAGCGCGATGGGACGTAGTAATCAGGCCGCAGTGTTTATTGATTCGTCTGGGCGGGCTTTTGCGACGGATAGCCATACTCTGCCATCGGCCCGTAGCCAAGGTGAGCCTATTACGACTCGCTTCAATATGGCACCTGGCGAAACCATGCAGCATGTGTTGATGGGTGAAGAAGACCAATGTTACTTGTTAGCAACGGATGCGGGTTACGGTTTTATTTGTTCATACAACGATATGGTGTCGCGCAATAAAGCGGGTAAAGCCTTGCTGAGTCTACCAACAAACGCTAAATCATTAACGCCTAAGTTGATCGACCGCACTAAAGAAATGTCACTGCTAGCGATTACAAACGAAGGGCGGATGTTACTGTTTTCGCTAGAAGCGTTACCGCAATTATCCAAGGGTAAAGGTAATAAAATTATTGGCATACCAACCGAAAGAGCCAAGAGTCGCGATGAACTTATGACACATTTACAATTAGTGCCGAGTGATACGCCGGTTACCTTGTGGGCAGGTAAGCGCAAGCTCACACTGAAGCCAAGCGATCTTGAGCATTATCGAGGTGAACGTGGTCGTCGTGGTGCAAAATTGCCTAGAGGATTACAACGTGTCGATAGCGTTGAATTAGGTGACGGTGGTGATGCTTTAGCGAGCATCTAATGCTTTGTAATGGCTTCAATGCTATAAAGAATTAAATGGGTTAACTAAAACCACCTCAGTTTGGCTTAGGTGGTTTTTTATTTTTTGCGTTTTGGATTAGATTATGAGACATAAAAAAACCTACTGTATTACTACAGTAGGTTTCTATTATCTCTTAGGTAAGAGATTAGAAGTCGTAACGTACGCCTACAGAGAATACGTTGTCATCTTGTAGATCTGTTTTAGCATTAGCAACAGTAAAATCACCACGGTACATAGCGTATTGACCATAGATCATAGTTGATTTCGCTAAGCGATAATCAGCACCAATGTTGAAGTTTTGGAAATTGATGTCATCAGCACCTTTTACGCCGCCCAGTTTAGTGTAAGCGCCACCTAAACCAGCTTCATCAATGCCGTATTCAGCCTTCAGGTTTACACCGTTCAGATCATAAGAAACGTTAACAAAGTAAGTGTTACCTTCGATGTCATTGTTCACAACATCTTCAGAGTTTTGGAATAAACCACCAACTTTGAATTGACCGAATTTTGCTTGGCCAACTAAACGGTATGCATCAACACCAGCAATGCCTTTGTTATAGGCTACTGCAGCATAGTAATTCTGCTCTTTAAACTTGCTGTCACCTAGAGTTGCGCTTAATGCATATAGGCTTTCAGAAGTCTTAGCTGTAGTGTCGTTATCATCAAATTGATAGTTAGCGTTTAATGTCACTAAGCCTGCAATTTTTGGTGAATAGTACCAAGCACCATCGGCAGTACGAGTTTGGGCACTGACTAAACGGTCGATATCGGCGTTAGTGTTACCGAAAATATCCACAGCACCTTCGGCTTGTTTGAATACTGAGTCATTACGACCCACTAACACAGTACCAGCGTTAGTTTTTAAACCTAAGAAAGTGTTACGTGCTTTGAAAACATCACCTGCACCAGAAGTGTTTTCAACTTGGAATTCCATTTGGTAGATAACGTCAAAGCCATCAGCAATTTTTTCTGAACCTTTAACACCTAATAGAGAGAAGTTGTTTTCTAAATAAGTACCTGCGTTATTCTCATCGGCATAGTTTGCTTCTAAGCCGTTAGTACCTGATTGTAGAGTGGCACCTGTGTCAGTATGGGTTAGAGCAAGCTCTAAACGACCATAGAAGCTTGGGCCTTCGGCTAGCGCACCGAATGAAGCCAATGCCAATACTGATGCAACTGATGCAGAGATGAATGTCTTTTTCATGTTTTGTGCTCCCTCGAACCTAAGTTCTTATCCATTTTTCATGGTTTTTGTGTGGTTTAACGCATTTGCTACCTGAGTCGGTAACAAAGTTGCCGCCGATTTTTACAGTTTTACGACTCGCAGGCTGTGGCGCAGATCATGTTTTTGGCTCTCCTTGCCTATATTCGGGCCATTTCTGGGATCTTTCCTTATATCTTGACTGCAAATTTACCTGAAAGGGGTAAAACTCTATTTTTCACTTACTACTTAAGTGGTAGGTAAGGCGGATTGCCTTAGATAGTGCGTCGGCGAGGGTAACTGTAGCATATACTAATGCTGTAGCAAGTCTGTCATATTGGTTATAGATTTGTGTTTGGGGGCGATATCTAAGCAGAAAAAGCGGCCGAAGCCGCTTTTTTATCAATAAATAACCTTGGGGTTAGTTGATTAATCTATTTAAAAATCAACGCGTAAACCGACAGTAAAGATGTTGTCATTCAGGTCTTGCTTTACATCGGCCAACATAAGATCACCATCGAAGCGTGTGTAGTGACCATAGACCATAGTCTTAGTGCTCAGGCGGTAATCAGCTCCCACACTGAACTGTTGTAGGTCAACATCGCTGACTTGTTCTAAACCGCTGTTGCCTTGGTCACCAACATAACGGCTCACGTACTTGCCTAGACCTGAGTCATCTTTGCCGTACATCATCTTTAGTTTTAAGTCGCCAATTAAGTAGGCTGCGTTGACAAAATAGGTATCGCCTGAGAGATTGGCAAACTTATCATCTACATGCTCACTGTGTTGATATAAGGCACCTAAGATTACGTCACCGAATTTAGCTTGGGCCACACCACGATAGGCTTCAACGTTATCAATACCATCACTATAGGCGGCAGCGACATAGTAGTTTTGTGCTTTAAAGGCTTTATCCCCTAAGGTGGCGCTCAGAGCATACATTTGATCTTTGCTATACACGTCGTTGCCATTGCTATCCACTTGGTCATAGTTATCACTCATCAGATAAGTGGCATTAAGCGTCACGAGATCGGCAATTTTAGGTGAATAGTAAGAAATGCCATCGGCGGAGCGTGTTTGGCCTGCAACCAGTAAGTCGATATCAGCATTGGTATTACCGAAAAGATCGAAGCTTCCTTCAGCTGCTTTAAATACGGTATCGTTACGACCCACTAAAGCCGTACCTGCGGCACTTCTGATACCTAGGAATGTATTACGGGCATTGAAGGTTTTATTTGAGTTATCAAAGTTTTCGACACCAAATTCCATTTGATAAATGATGTCAAAGTAAGGGCTTACAGCTTCAGAACCTTTTACGCCTAACCAAGAGAAGTTGTTTTCAAGAACAGTGCCCTCCTTTTGGTTTTGAGTTGCATAACCTGTGTCTGAATTGGTAATGGCAAGATCAGCATGACCATAGAATTCAGGGCCATCGGCGAGTGCTGTGAATGAATAGAGTGTGAGGCTAGAAATAATAGCCGTCGTCAGTAGATTCTTTTTCATCTTCATTTTCCTGTGCTTATCGCTGTTATATGCATTGATAACTTCAGTATCTATGCATGCTGTTGAGCTTTTATGCGGCAAAGTCTGCACAGACTTGAAATGATAAAGTGTGATCTTGATCAAGTTTCATATAAAGGATGGCTTATTCAACATATTGTTTTACAAGTGAAATACATGTTTTTATTAAGTCGATTACCAAATGACTCGGTGGTAAATGATGGGCCTTTGCTTTTATTACACTCATTTAGTATTCGTATCCCTTTGCATCTAGTGTTTGGTGGCTGAGGATCTGATTTCGGTTTATGTCGATATCGTTTAGAATCCACGGCACATTTCTGGTGTTGCTTTTAAGCTGTCCCAGCTGGTATCTACTGGATGCTAGTGCAAGCGCTCCTGCTGTTATTGGGTAATATAAGGTAAGTATTTATGACTGAGGCCTATCAAAATCGATTTGGCGGAATTGGCCGTTTGTATGGACAAAAGGCGTTGGCTAAATTTGCCACATCCCATGTGATGGTAATTGGTATTGGTGGCGTCGGTACTTGGGCGGCTGAAGCCTTAGCGCGGAGCGGCATAGGGCAGATAAGCTTGATAGATTTAGATGATATCTGTGTCACTAATACTAACCGACAAATACATGCTCTTAGCTCCACCATCGGCGGTTCTAAAGTTGCTGTGATGGCGCAACGGATACGTGAAATTAATCCTGATTGCCAAGTGAATGAAATTGAAGATTTTATTACATTGGATAATCTAGGCGAGTATTTACTTGGAGCTAAAGAGGGCGGCAATATTGATTATGTTATTGATTGTATTGATGCCGTTAAGCAGAAGGCTGCGCTAATTGCTTGGTGTAAACGTCAAAAAATTAAGATAGTGACAGTGGGTGGTGCGGGTGGACAGACAGATCCGACGCAAATTCAGTTAACTGATCTCGCTAAAACCTACCAAGATCCTTTGCTAGCCAAAGTGCGTAATATTTTGCGCCGCGAGTATAACTTCTCTAAAAACGTGCAACGCCGGTTTGCTATCGATGCTGTTTTTTCCAGTGAGCAGTTAGTGTATCCCCAAGCCGATGGCTCAGTGTGCGGTACTAAAGCGGCGGCTGATGGCAGCATGAGGATGGATTGTGCTTCTGGTTTTGGGGCTGTGACTATGGTCACTGGGACATTTGGTTTTGTGGCGGCAAGTCGCGTATTAGCGCGATTGGCACAGCAGGCTCAAGAGGCGGTTTAAACTCTTAACCTAGATTCAGCCAAGATATCACCGCTTTCAAGGGCGGTGATACCCCTTCAATATTATGTAATTTCATTAGGTTATAGTTAGATATAAAAATCTTGTTGATTATTGACTGGTTCACATTGAGTGTATGGAAATTTAATATCAAATTGTGGGCCGCCTAGTTTTGAGTCTGCGCGATAACTCATAGTGCCTTTCAACAGTGTTGCGGCATTAAAGGCCGCTGATAATCCTAAGCCAGTACCACCTTTATTACGATTTGTAGTAAAGAAGGGTTCGAACATGTGCTCAGCAACATCTGCTGGAATGGCTAAGCCATTATTTTGAATGCTGATTTGAATTGATTCTTCATCCAAAGTCGCATTAATGTGGATAAGATTGTCTTCATGTCCTTGGAATGCATGGGTAAAGGCGTTCGAGAGAATATTACTAACAATTTGATTTAACAAACTGATATTGGTTTTGATATTGAGTGTAGGCTCCACGTTGATCTCCGTTGAGGCGTTAACATTGGGATGCATAATTAATGTCGACTCTAGGATTTCATGTAGCTGCTGGTTTAGATTACAGCATTGGTGTTCTTCATGACTGCGATCGATGGCGATCGTTTTAAATTTTTGAATTAAGCTACTGGCTTTAGTGATATTACGGACAATGAGTTCACAGCTTTCTTGGTACTCATTAAGTATTTCATTTATCTCATCTAATGTAGCTTGATCGCTGTGGATCAGGTCGATCAGTTCTTCAATATGGCTGAGCTGCGCACTCGCCGCCGTCAAACAAATGCCAATTGGGGTGTTTATCTCATGGGCAACCCCTGACACGAGTCCACCTAAGGCCGCCATTTTTTCTTGCTCAACTAAAACCTGTTGTGCTCGTTTTAGTGCGCTAAGGGATTGTTCTAACTCTAGTGTTCTTTCTTTAACTTGTCTTGCTAGCTCTTCTTTATAGCTACGTTCGAGCTTGAGTAGCCGCTCTCTATCTTCTAAGGCTATTTGCAGTTCCGTCTTAGAATTCTTTAAGGCGCTAAATGAGCTTCTAAGTTGTACTTGCATGCTATTGATGGAATCGGCGACTTGTTTGAATTCATCAATTTTTTCATGACGGTCAAATTGTAGTGGCTCATATTCATGGTCTATGTCGATATTTTTGCAGTATTGGCTGAGTTTATCTAAGTGTTTAGTAATGTTGAACCACACTAAAAATAGAATAAAGCCAGCCACTAAGAAGGTTTTAATGCCATTAGAAAGCAGAATGATAATGGCCTTATCATACAAGCGTTGATAGATAGCATCGACATCGACTTGTATTTCGAGTGTGCCGACATTGATGTTTTCAGTCGGTGATTTATAGACTAAAGGAAAGGTTTTATCTAAGGAGTGTTCTTGTTTCTGCTCGCCTGCATTCCATGCTTGGCCGCTGTCATCTTTAATCGAAATATAGTTAATATCGGGCAGCTGAATTAGCCCATTGAGCTGAGTGTTAATGAGCCGCTCGTCAATAACCCAAATACTGGCGGCGAGCACATCTAAGTTCACCTTTTCCATGTTGGAAAATACTCTATCGATACGTACTACATCATTGCGATAATCACTGATCAACTGATATGCAGTGGTGATTAAGGTGATAACAGAACTAAAAAGTACAATAGACAGGGTAAGGTGCCTGCCTATGGGGCTTTTGATAAGTTGGCTAAAGAATGTCAGCATCTTAAATTTTCTTTATGCAATAGCGGCTTGAGATGCTTATAAGCATAGACCTACAGATCCAGAAAGTGCATTTTCTCGCAGATAAAATCAACGAAATATGTCTTCATTTGTGGCATTGAATTTGCTTGTTAGCCGATAAGTTCAATTTTTTGTCACTGGGATAGCACTATGTTTAAACTCAAGCTGGATTCAGTTAAGTTTTTTAGCCCGAAGAAAATGATGTTTAGAGTCATGTTGTGGCTTATGGTGAGTTGTTCTGTCTTACTTCTTATTCCCCCTAATGTGCTGGCAGTGCTGGCGCTCGATAAATTTGTGCCAGAACATGCACAGTTTGTTGGATTAGGTCTAATCGTTTCTATCGCTTACTTTTTGAGTCAATTAATTAACTTAGGCTTAGATGAGTCTATCCGTCATTTAAGTGATAAGCGCGTTATTGAGACGATTGAAGCTAAAGTGAATCTACTTGATCCCGCTGAGCGAGCTTTAGTGAGGGAATTCTTTCTTCAAGGCGCCACGATTTTGACTCTGCCGCAAAATGAACCCGCTGTAAAAAGTTTAGTGAATGCCTGTATCTTAGAGAAGCTCGGTAACGAGCGCCATTATGCAATTCAGGGACCGACCGCTGACTATAAGATTGCCATGAAAGCGCGTATGTACCTTAACCGTGATGTGCTGCGTTTGCCAGCAGGTGAGCCGAGCCAAGAAGAAATGCAGTCGTTGATTAAGGCGCGCCCGCAATTTTTGAATGGATTAGTACAAAACAGAAAACACGCAGCATAGGCGTGTTCAGCCTCACTCGGATGAGTGCTAGCTATGTTTTAGTTAGCATTTTTAACATGCGAGACAACAAAAAATGGGGGTGATAAAACCCCCTAGATTTTGCATTTATACAAGAAACATGAAGAACAACTGGAGCAAAAACTATGGTTTCGGTGCCGACTTCACAATGAACATCCAAGTGATATAAGACACTATCCCTATTGTGCTAAAGATAACGATCATTGAAAGTAAGCCTATGGGGTTACCAAACATTAGATCTAACCAAAATGCCATGACTGAAATCCTCTTTCCTGTGAAGTCCTCGCTAAATTAGCGGTATTCGATAGCTAAAATACTGATCTCGATCAATAAAAAATCGACATAGGAATACAAAGTCATAACCCTTAGTTAACTCTGTGATCTTGGTCAAATTTAAGGATGTGCTTAACAGCGACGAGTTCAAATAATTTAGCTTTGTTTCTTCTTCCGTTAGCGTCTAGGATTAACCTATTCAACTCGATCGATATTCAGTTAACGCGCTATTCCATTTATTCGTTCTTGTTTTTATATGAAGGCGCGATATCAGTTTTTTAAAGGAGTAAAAAATGGATTCTAAAAAAAGTCACAAGGATTCAATGGGATATAATTCTATCTTTGCGCCACTATTGTTGCTGATTTATCCCCTCTATTGTTTGGTGATCACAGGGCACTTTGTTGCCATTTTGTGTTTAAGCGTGCTCGCCGCCATTTTAATGTTCAACATCAATAAATTAATTCGTAATTTGAGACAACTTGAGCGTGCAGCACACCACTTAGGCGAGGGAGATTTGAGTTATCAATTGGAAGAGAAAGATGCGGGTGTGTTCATTAAGGTAGTACATAACATTAATCGCATGGGCGAAGATGTCAGCCGTACGATTTTGTCTTTATCTGATACCTGTGAAGGGATGAAAAAAGTCGCCTCGGATATCAAGGTTATTAGTGAACAGGCAAAGCAAGGCGTGTTAGAGCAAGAGCATCAAACTGAACTGGCAGCCAGTGCAATGACACAGATGGTTTCAAGTGTACAAGCCGTATCGCAAAATGCGGTGAGTGCTGCGCAGGCAGCTGATATTGCCCAAAGTTCTGCTAAGCGCGGCGATCAAATCATGAATGGCATAGTCACTAAAATTGGCGCTATGTCGCAACAGATCCATGATACTCGAACCGTGATCGAGCACTTGGCCGCCGACAGCAACAATATCAGTAGCATTATTGAAACCATTTCGCAGGTGGCCGAACAGACCAATTTACTCGCCTTAAATGCTGCCATTGAAAGTGCGAGAGCGGGTGAACATGGCCGCGGTTTTGCTGTAGTTGCCGATGAAGTGCGTAATCTCGCTAAACGAACATCCGAAGCCACGGTTGAGATCCAGCAGCAAATCGCCGCATTACAAAAAGGCGCACAACATGGTGTTGAAGTCATGTTGAAAAACGTGGCGATTGCCGACGAAACGGCTGATATGGTTGATCAAGCTCACAGTGCACTCGGGCAGATTGTCGCTCAGGTGGAGACCATTACCGATATGTCCCACCAAATCGCCACGGCATCGGGACAACAACATACAGTAGCAGAGGAAATTAATAAAAATATCAGTGTGATGGCTGAGCTAGCCCTGAGTAATGCCTCCCACACCAACAACACTAACTTATCGAGTTTGAAAGTGTATAACATGTCGCAGGAAATCGGCTCCTTGCTGCATCGATTCCATGTGAATGCGGCATTCTTTAATTCGAGTCAGGCGCAAAATAAACTCTTTGTGAAATGGGGGCCTGAGTTAGACATAGGAATGCCTGAGATCAATCGTCAACATCAGCGCTTAGTCTCATTGATCAATGAATTACACCGCACATTAAATGAAGAGTATGGACTCGAAGCCATCAAACGTATCGTGCAAGGATTAGTGGATTACACCGCCAATCACTTTGCCTATGAAGAGGAACTCTTTGCGCGTTTTGGTTACCCTCAAACTGACAGCCACAAGGAAAAACACGGCAAGTTAGTTGGGCAAGTACTTGATTTTCAAAAGCGGGTTGTTAGAGGTGAAGATGTTGCCGACGAATTAATGGCTTTCTTGAAAGCTTGGTTGGTAAACCATATTCAAAAAAGTGATAAAGAATATACCGCTTTTTTATTATCACATGGCGCAGAATAACCTCAAGAGCATGATTTTTGAGCGGTTAAATGCAATTTGTATTAAAGTCGCGGCAAAAGACTTGCCATTGTCATAAGCAAAGGTATAATTCCCAGCACTTAGAGACAGCCAGTTGTTTTGATTGCTTCTAAGTGCATATTTGATATGCCAGTGTGGTGAAATCGGTAGACACAGGGGATTCAAAGTCACAGTGTTTACAGCTTAATTTTCACTAAGCTGATGATATAAAAAGTTAATTGAAAAGAATTAACGTGCAAAATCCTTGCAAAGATTTGCAAAGTTTTTGAGATTGAAGATAATGCCAGTGTGGTGAAATTGGTAGACACACGGGATTCAAAATCCCGCGCCCTTAAAAGCGTGCCGGTTCGACTCCGGCCACTGGTACCACTTCAAAGCCGACCTTAGCGTCGGTTTTTTTGTATCTAAAATTCAGTCATGTTAGATACTTACCAACACGCTACTTTGCTAGAGTTCATCATTCACCTTCCTGCAAAGCACCACACTGGGCATACTTGCCTAGGTCAAATCTTTGATGGAGGTTGTTTTTCCATTTTCCATCACCGACTTAATCCCGTTATCTCTCGCAGCAGTGCTCGAATACATTTGGCTAGTGCCAATGATTTGATGGTTGGCTGCTTTGAGGTTGAAATACGGCTTCTCGTTTTTAGCCACTTCTTTGGCATATCGGGCTTCGATTGGGGAGTTGGTTTGCACGGATTCAATACCGTTCAACGCACCACTCTTACCTGTGTAAAGCTCGCTGGTGAGAATGACTTCTCCATTTCCCGCCTTTAATACAAACTTAAATTGCTCATTACTGCTTTTACTTAATTCATACCATCCTGACATGGGTTTGCTCCTTATTCTTTAAGACAGTGCATAGCGCAAGCAAGGAAGACATTTCCTGCTTGAGCATCAGTGTAGTCGATTTCATTTTATTTGAGATGTGACTTTTACGGCGGTTTTGAGTGTTTTGAGGGTTAATCTGGCGACACAATGACATTAAAAACCTCTAACTCCTGCCAATAGCATAGGAAGTTTTGTTCCCATATCGGGTAAAACTCAGTTGCCGCTTCGATGACTAATATGCCACTGATGCTTTGAAATACGCCGCAGCTAAAGTCAAAGTCCAGTTCTTTAACCAGCTCCCATTGTCCCTGATAGCCGACATAGCAAAAGTCGGTGATGTAGCATAACTGCCATTGCTCGGCGTGTTTCTCTAGCCTTATCTCCACGGGATGAAAGCCACCCCGTTGGGGACTGTAATCCGGATCACGAAAGTTAATCGTTACGGCATTGTCGGCTTGGTTAGTGATAAACGGGGTTAATGCCAATAGCAGTCTGCCAGAGACAGGCAAGGCCAACTCTTTGTTGATGGTATTCATCTTGTGTCCTTAGTCGGTATTAGAATAAATCGGAGTGGGTTTCACGAAGGCTGGTAAAGCGGTTAAGGCCAATAATCACATGGTCGAGGACATTGATATCCAGCACTTTGGCGCACTCAATGACTTTACGGGTGAATTGAATATCGCTAGTGCTTGGTGTTGGATCGCCTGAAGGGTGGTTATGAACAAGGATAACGCTGGGCATATTGAGGATGACTGCTGTGCGTAACACTTCGACGGGTCGCATACTGATGCCGTTCACGGAACCTGTCGCCACGACTTCTACGCAATTAATGGTGTGCTGGGTTGTCAGGTTTGCCACGATAAACATTTCTTTGGTTTCATGCTTAAGGTAGTCAAATACCTGCGCGGTATCTTCAGGTCGTGTGATGGCTTGCTCGGCCAAGGCGCACGGGGTTTCTTTGAACTGATATTTGACATTGATTTCTCGGATAATCGCCATGGTCTATCCCTATTGGTGCTAAAGACTCAGGAGCAGAAGGAAGTCCTTTCGCTCCTGATAGTGTGTGCATTACTTGAGGGTTTTGGCTGAGGTATCGCTCTTCGCCTCACTCTTTGGTTCTTTACTGGCCTCAGTGCTAGCCTTAGTTTTCTTGGTCGGGAACTTAGATGCCTTGAGGATGAACTCATCTAGCTCGCCTTTCTCCACGGCATCGATAATCAGCTTGATGGTGTCAGGTAGCAGGGCTTTATCACCGACATCAATGGCAGGTTTATCCTTTACCAGTTCGATAGGCTTAATCCCGATACGGACTTCGAAGTAATAGTGACCTTCACTGTCGTAGTACCATGGGCGTACTGTGATACGGCGGCGCACCTTCTTACGCTCTCCTGTCTCTGGGTCTTTGACACTTTTCTCGCGGTAGGCTTCAAACTCGCTGCCTTGAATAAAGCATTCGGCCATATCTAATTGCTGCTTAAGCTTGTCAGCCAAGCGGGTTCTTTTGCCGATGATAGGTGGCTTAACGGCAATTTCAGGGCGAGCGATAACCTTGAGCGAACTCAATAATGTTGTCATGGGGTGTTCCTTTTCGTGGGTTGTATTGCTGGGGTTAGTTGATAAAGCCAATGCGGCGCGTGGCTTGTTTACGGTTGTTTTCTTGGGTTAACAGAGCAATCGCAGTGGCTCTGTGGTTTTGGTTAGGTTGAAATAACATCCGCCTTGCTACGATAGCGAAGTCGCCGGGCGTTAATTGTTGTAGTGCGTGAAGTTGGTCTACTTCGGTTTGGGTTAACTTAGTGATACCCAATACTTGCTTATACAAGGTATGGCGCTGTGGCTCCGTCAGATAGTCACAGGTCAGTTTAAAGTCAAAGCGGCGCATCACTGCGCTGTCGATAGCGCTGAGTGCATTAGTCGCGGCAAACACAGGCATAGTGTTGCATTCAAGCTGTGACAGCAGTTCGTTGATGAGCTGCACTTCATACTGCGCTTGAGCGCTCTCACGCTGACTGAGCAAGCTATCGACTTCATCAAAGAGCATTAGCTTCTTTGTTCTGTGCGCTTCTCTAAACAGCGCTGCAATGTTCTGCTCGCTCTCACCGACATACTTACTCAGTACATCTGAGCACTTGATGTGCATGATATCCATACCGTGGGTTTCAGCTAAGTGATGTACCCAGCCTGTTTTGCCTGTACCTGGGGGACCATTGAGTAGCACCCTAACAGGGAGGCTGTTGGCTATCGCGGTGTCGATATCACAGATAATGGACTGCGTATCTTGTCCATCGATGGCGTTAAGGTTTAAGCAACTCGGGTCAAAACTTAGCTGGCCTTGATACTTAGCCGCTGGCGACTCTTCACCACAGGCTTCAAGAGTGGCATCGATAACATCCAATACCACGATTTCAGCCTCATCCCCTGTTAAGGCTAGGGTACTTGCCACATGGGCGGCGTTCGCAATATATGCCGGAGCAGCATTAGATTTGCTAGCTAACACCAAGCGAAACGTATCCGATACCTTAAGTGATTTGAGCATGGTTTTACTCATGGCAAAGCTAAAGGCTTCATCGGGCACAGGGATTTCCATCACTAGCTTAAAGCGGCGTATGTAGCTTGGTTCAAGTTGCGATACATGGTTGGTAATCCAAATAGCAGGTACAGGATTGGTTTCCAGTAAGCGCATTAAGCCTTCTTTGGAATAATGCTCATCGGCATGCTTAAACACGCTTTCGCATTCATCAACCAATAACAGGCTTTCATCTGAGCCATCGAGCAAGCTTTGAAGTAGATTAAGGTAGGTTAAGCGTTGGCTAGTGGGCTCTTTACTCAAGAACTCATCAGTCACTTTGCCATCCTCAAACTGTACACTTTGCACCTCCACTAAGCTGCGCCGCAGTGCCTTTGCTAAGGTGCGAGATAGCTCGGTCTTGCCTGTACCCGCTGCCCCATAGAGTAAAATGTTAACGCCTTTCAGCCGCTGAGCCATGGCAGCTCTTAGATAGCGATACACTAAATCGGCATTCACATGCTCAAATTGCTTCAGCTTGAACTGTGCAGTAGGGCTGTGCTTGATAATCGGCGCGAGCAAGGCTTCACGGCGAGTGAGCTTTTCAGTCACCAGCAATAACCTAAACGGCTCAGGTATTCTCAACAAATGCGGTAGGAGTAATGCTGCTCCCTCAATAAAGCGATTACGGGCTAAAGGTTCTAGTTGCCCATGAATATCATCACTGCTAAGCCCTGTTTCTTGCTCTAACCAATGAATGAGAATATCCGCATCATGGTCGGCTAGCAGGTTAAGCAACTCTTTGAGCCCTGCATTGGCATTGAGTACGATGATAAGTACCATCATGGGTTTCATCGCGGCATCTAGCTTAAACAGTTCACACAGAAACCGCGCATTGTGCTGCACCGTTTCTGCCATTAGAGGGTGATTATCCTTAGGCGGAAAGAGCGCGAGGGTGCTGTCGATATCATGATTAATGCCATGTTGCAGCTTGATACCCACTAACGAGTTAATCGCATAAGACGGCATATACTCAAAGCCATAATTGACGGCTGACAGTAATAAGTCTTCGGCGATTTGAGTTGCAAGGTAATAACAATGCTTAGCGTGTTTAGCGATGGGTTTGACGTTTATCATCGACTGCCGCGCCCCCGTTTAATGGGTTTATCCGGCGGGATGTAATCCAGCATCGCAGCGGCTTGCTTCATAAACGCATGGTCACGTTTATCGTAAATGGTGGTGGTACTGATATCGGCGTGTCCTGCCATTTGGCGCACGGTATTGATATCCACATTTTGCTCAAGCAAGCGAGTTATAAAGGTTCGGCGTAAATCATGGGGTGATACGTTATCTACCCCTAGCTCATACAAGGTATCTTTAACTAACCGATACAAGGCCGTTGGGGTGGTTGGCTCGGTAAGTTTAAGCTTGCCAGTCAGCGTCGACTTACACACTAAATAGCCCTGCTGGCGCTGACGCAACTTAAGCCATGCCAACAGATTTAGTTCTACCCATTCAGGTAAGAACAAGGTGCGACTCTTGTTACCTTTACCCGCAGCCACTGTCAGGGTATGCAAGTTGGCATCGTAGTCACTCAGCATCAACGCCGATAACTCACTGCGGCGCAACCCAGTACCCAAGAACAGGCTAAATATCACCAGATTACGGGTAGCAAAGGTGCCTTTTTGAGCCCTAAAGTAATCCAATACCGCGGTCACTTGCTCGGTGCTTAACGGCGTACCTTGATGCTCACCGTGCTTTACTTGATTAATGGTCTGCAAGTTAGCGACCTGCGATAAATCGGCTTTGTTCATCAAGGCCGCCACTTTGACGATGTTCTTAATCGCTATCATGGCGCGGTTGATAGAACGCGCTGACCACTGCGCATGAGTCATCATTGCGCGTATTTGCAGTGCTTGTTGATAGTCTATCTGGCACAGCTTGTCATCGAGACTGTCTTCTTGCCATTGCATGAGTCGCGCAATACTGCGCATTTGTGAGCTGATAGAGCGCTGACTATTAATAGACAGGCGGCTCAAATACAGCGCATAAGGGGTCGCTGTAGTCATAGATAACTCCAGTAAGTGTATAAATTGAATTGTGTTTAGAGGGTTGAACGAGAAGGGAAAGTGATACTAGAAACACATTCATAGTATCACTTTTGAGCCTAAATTTCAGCCACTGTTTTTGACACGGTTAGCGAGGCTAAGCCTTAGGGGATATGATGCACTTTCGTAACTTACGCAGCACTTTCTCTTGCATCGACTTAAACGCTTTGCGATTGATAAACATCGCATGGCGCTGAAGCATGTCACTTCGCGCCATAAAGGCGGCTTCATCATACTCATCTTTCAAATAGATCATTAGTCCATCTCTTAGTGCTAATTTGCGCTCTGCCTCATCTAAGTTGCCGAGTATCTCAGGGCGATAGATTTCGACAGACTTAAACAGGTGACTCATCTTGTGCAGGTCTTGTAATAACAGAGTACTGCCAGATTGTTGAGGGAGGCAGGCGTTTTCGAAACGTGTTACCGTTAACGGATTACTATCTTCATTAATGAGCATAGGAAGCCGATCCTTTGCCTTTTTAGAACTCATCTCTAACAGCTTTTCTGGCTTGCTATAAACGACGATATGGCTATCACCTTGCTTGCAGATGTACATCGTTTGAACAAAGCGCATCCCCTTATTCTCATGCTCACTGTGATTATTAAAATGCTTAACCTTTGGCTTATCGACAATCACCAGTGGTGTAGGAACACACAAAAAGTCAATGGCGATATCGCAACGTGTAACGTTTGCGCCTTTCATCTTGGTTTTATAGTCTTTAATACACTTAGAGCGCTTTAGCAGATAAAAAAACTCGCTAATCTGTTTAGGCGTAAACCGCGCAGGAATAAACTCAATTCTTAGCTTGTTGTGCTTAGTTTTACGATCTTTAGCGTAATCACCAAAGAACATGCGTATTTGCGCAGTCTTATCAGTCTTTAATGAGAATGTCAGTACATCTCTATAGAATTGGCCTTTCTGGCGCTTGGGCTTTGTCTTAGAACACTTAAATTGGCTATTTTCAAAGATAGACGGAGATTGATTGTATAAATCATCAATCTCATCTTCAGCCACATCCACAGTAATATGCAGCTTATCGATGATGGGATAACACGCCCATGCCTGTGGATTGGCTAATTGAGATTCAAGCAAACGGCTCTGAAGATGCAGACCTTTAATGCTATCAGTGACAGT
Source organism: Shewanella sp. ISTPL2 (assembly GCF_013283205.1). NCBI lineage: Bacteria > Pseudomonadati > Pseudomonadota > Gammaproteobacteria > Alteromonadales > Shewanellaceae > Shewanella > Shewanella sp. ISTPL2. The sequence continues at coordinate 3,145,188 of NZ_JAAPAV010000001.1, forward strand.
ACCTACAGTGGCATGTTGCAATGCGTATTTGAGCGCTTTAGTGTCCATCACGTTTAGCGCTGTATGCTCGGCTAGACGCTGATGCATAGCCTTAGATACAAACTTGTTATGGCTAACACGATACTGAATGACAGCTTCTAAATAGTTATCTATTGTAATGTGAATATCATTATTACTGCTATCTAAGTACTTATAACTATTAAGCATAGTACTATTAATAGCTGATTTGATTTGGTTGTTATTCATGGTAATGCCTTATTAGATCTATGGGGTTTTACAGCTAAAGCTTAAAGCCGATTCAGTGCTCGCTTAAATCTGAACCAGCCAATGTAGTGAGTTTTTCATTTGCATTCATTTAATTTTTTCTTTAGCATTTTTATTGCTAGCTTTAATATTTTCTCATTACTTCCTGCATTTGTTTTTAAAAAAGCCAAAAAAACCTTTTTGATATTAGTTTTCTCGCAGGATTCATCTGTGAAAAAAAATATAAATTGGTTAAGTGAGGCGCTAAAGGTTTTCTTTGACTCTTTTTTAAAGGCACTTTCTATTTCAGGCGGTGAAACTAGATTTGGTTCGATTACTGGCATGCTGCGCTCACCTGAGCATGAGTATTCTGAGTCAAACATTTCTAAATTGCAGCCCTCTGCCGGCGGGATATCCATATCAACTATATCTTGCGATTCATTTGCGCAGCTATCGTTTTGACGTTCGATTAATATGATTTTCTCCCGGAGAGCATCAATTGCCTCCTCAACAATTTTTTGAGTATATTTACCTTCGGTAGTCATTTCTTTACCATACTTACTTTCAATCAATAATTTAACTTCATTAATTTCCTCATTATTCAGGTCTGTCATTGCAAGCATTGAGCTATCACTAAATAAATTTATGCCTGCTTGCCCACATATGGAATAGGCAATCTTCGCTGAGCGGGCTTGTTTCCATGCGGCATCGTATGTAATATTCAGCTCATTTTCTACAAACGCTTTGAAAGATGAATAGCCAATGTTTTTATAGCCGCCGTTGGTGTAGATTATGTAAAGTATTGATTTTGTTAAATTAGATGAACCAGTTAAAGCCTTGCATAATTTTTTCATTTTCTTTGAGTTTAAAGACAACCCCCCTCTAGTGCCTTTTTGTTATTGATGATTGTTTTAACAAATTTAAAATCAGGCTCTGAATTAGCGCTTGTAGTTTGATTATGTTTCATGTGTACCTTCTATGTTGTCATCTAACTGTCTATAGTCCTCGCTCCAAAATTCCTCAGTGCCGAGCAATCCTCCGAGCTAAGCTCAATTTAATACAGTCATAATGACTTGTAACTACTTGATTTTTTCATCGTTTTACGTTTTTTAACTTCATTTTATTATTCTGAGACTAGATAAATACCGTTAAAACATATAAACTTCGATTGCAGGCGTAATAAAGCATTAAAAAATAAATTTATGATAAAAAACATGTTGTTATGCTTTTAATTTCTTTTTGGTTAAAATATGAGCGGATACGATAGGTTGGGCACGGATAAAAACCCCTATATGGGGTTTGATGAAGAAGAATTTGCTATATACAAATCCTTAAAGACTGGCGAGGTGACTTTAGGCTATGTGGATAAAAGGAGGACTTTGCTCACATTAAACCTGCAAAAAGGACTTTTTGATTATTTAAATAAAAGAAGGAAAAAGATTGTTGACAATGAGGTTAAGTTTATTGATGAATATATGGAAGAGTATAAAGAGTTAAGGAGGATGCATAAAAATACTAACCTTAGATACGGGGTTGAATACTTCAATGGATGGGTCGAACTTTACATTTTGACAAGTCTATTTCCAATTACATTTAAGATGTTTCTTAACTATGAACGAGTTAAAAAGTGTAATTCATGCGAAAATCATATTAATAAAAGGTTGAAAGTTATAAATGCAACAGTTAAAGCCAAAACTTTGTCAGAAAAAACTAAAGATACCACCAATGAATATGGTGAGTTAAAGCTGGAAAGAAGTAATTACTTCATTTTGATAGACCCATTAACAAATAGTTCTAAAATACAATATTTTGATTGCAGGAGGTCAAATATATGCTTTAATGTAATTGATAACTTAAAGTCTTACGAGTTATTAATAAAAGGCGGTAGTGAACTAAGACGGAATTTTAAACATTTTATAATAGAGTGCTCATTTAAGATTAAATGTATTAGTCATGAGAGAAAGTTCAAAAAAGATAACCATGTTGAGCTATGGGAATATTTTACTTGTAACATCAAGAAGTACTACGTTTTTTATCGTCGATACCTTGATATCAAGAGGAAGCAGAACAATGACCATAAGCACTAGAAATTTCATGTTAATGATGCCATCAAGCAAACGTCAGTTAAGATAACAGAAAATTTAACATCTTTCGATTTTACTTTTTCTCCACCAATTGCGAGCCCGCAATTTATAATTAAATTTTATGAGTGGCTTTCATGCACTGTAACGGTTTAGGTGCGTTAATCTATATCGCTAACTTCCTACACTGATGAAAATACTGATAGCTATTGTGGGCAACAGATTTTGGCCTGTTAAGTTAATGCAAAATCACCTCCCGCCCTCCCTTGCTTCAAGAAAAATCTTTGCTATCGTCATATTAATAAAGGTATTTCAATTCTCTGGCTAAGGATGGCTAACTTCATGATTTTCCGACCTATACAGGTTCTAGTCACTTCAATCCTGTTAACCTTGTTCGGCTTTATAGTAATGTTTTTATACACATTAATGCAGCCACTGTGTATTGATGACTTAGCAGAGATAAGCGAGATTGCATCCCTCCGAGCTGAACAAGGCTATACCGACCCAATGAACATTAACGTGACCTTCGATAAAGAGAAGAATCAATGGTGTTACATTGAGGTCGCTGAATAATTCTTGCTAGCTGCTATTCTACGACTATAATCACTGTATGTAATTACAGTGGTTTATTGCTATGCGTGTTATCCCTATTCCTGCCCGTGCAGGTATTACTGGTTTTGAGTCACCTGCTGCTGAATACTCTCAACTAGGTCTAAGTTTGGATGAGTTATTGATTAACCATCCAAGCTCGACTTTTCTCGCCTTTGCAGAAGGGGATTCGATGCAAGGTAAAGGTATATTTAATGGAGATATACTCATTATTGACCGCCATGAAACAGCGCGTAATGGCGATGTGATTGTTGCCAGTTTAAATAGGGAGTTTATTTGCAAAATCATTGATATACCCCGCCGTTTACTGCTTTCCTCCAATCCACAACACCAGCCTGTCATCATTCACGAATACGATGAATTTAGTATTGAAGGGGTTATTACTCGTTCTATCCGTTGCCACCGTAAAAGTCCCTTATTGAGTGAAAAGTAGATGTTTGCGCTAGTCGATGCCAATAGCTTCTACTGTAGCGCGGAACAGGTGTTCCGGCCTGATTGGCGTGGTAAGCCTGTTGTTGTACTCAGTAATAACGATGGGATGATTGTTGCTGCTAATAGACAGGCTAAAGAAGCGGGTATTCAGAAGTTTGTGCCTTACTTTCAAGTCAAAGTACTCTGTGCAGAGCGTGGTGTTATTGTGTGTTCGTCTAACTATGAACTGTATGCTGATTTGTCTAGCAAGATGATGGATATCATTGGCCGATTTGCGTCTGAGCAGCATGTCTACAGTATCGATGAAACCTTCCTGTCGTTTAAGAACTGCTACCCTGCAATAAAGTGCCTGCATACCCAAGGGCAATTGATAAGACGCGCTGTATGGAAAGAAGCCCGTTTACCTGTTTGTGTGGGGATTGCTAAAACCCTGACGCTGGCGAAACTAGCTAACCATGCTGCTAAGAAGATAGAGGGCTATAAAGGTGTCGGTGTTATCGACAATGACCAAGACCGTATCAGTATTTTAAAGCAGCTTGCAGTGGGTGATGTTTGGGGGATAGGACGTAGGCTTAGTGCCAAGCTCGAACTGATGAATATCCGTACAGCGTTTGACCTCGCTAACATGCCAGCAGGATTAGCCCGTAAACAGTTCAGCATTGAAGTCGAGCGCACAGTACGAGAGCTTAACGGCCAAGTATGCAAGGTGTGGGATGAAGCAAGGGCTGATAAGAAGCAGATATTCTCGACAAGAAGCATGGGTGAGCGAATCACTGATTTTGAGTCATTAATGCAAGCATTAAGTAAGCATGTTGGTATCGCCGCAGCAAAAGCGCGTAAACAAGGCTCCGTCTGCAAAACTATGCTGTTATTTGCTACTAACTCTCCCCATGATGAGCGTCCTGTTAGCTATAAAACAATGGTGCACTTTCCTTGTCCAACTAACTGTACGGTCGAGCTGAATAAGGCTATATGTGAAGCCGCACCCAAGCTATTTCGTGAAGGTGTACGCTATTACAAGATAGGCGTAGGTTTGATTGATTTAGCGAGCGAGAAACATAGCCAATTAGACCTGTTCAATCCACCGACAGCAAAGCCAGCGCTAATGCTTACACTCGATCACATTAACCAACGATATGGTAGTGATACTCTGTTTATTGCTGCTCAAGGCATAGAGCATAAATGGGCAATGCGGAGGGACTTATTGACACCTCAATATACGACTAAGTGGCGAAGTGTACCGCGCATCAAGTGCTAACGAGGATTTACCTTATTCCTAGCTACAGAAAGCGAACCTCATCAGTCTCATTTCAAGAGTTTCTGATAGATTTTATAATGTTATTTGAGAAGTGTGTAGAAAATCCCTCACTTCGTCGTATTTTCTCGTTCTCTATTTTCGCTACTCCTATGATACCATCATGAAAACATATAGTTATACCATAAGTTGGCATCCCATAAGCGCATCAATGGATCAGCGAACAGATCGAACGGGCAGTAAATGAAGGCTGGTTGGGGAGTAAGTGAGGTGTTCAGTTTTACGAGCGCTCCTGTTAGCTATTTAGCTTGGGTGGTGGCGAAACCACCACCTACGTAGAGCATTGCATCAATCAATGCAGTGGAAATTTAAAGCTCCAGCTCTGATGCACAGGCTGGTGAAAATCAAAATTAATGGATCAATACGGACATGACAGACAGCGTACAGACTAAAACTACCGAGAATATCATCATCGACTTGTTCGCCCCCAATCTTCCGGGCAGTACCAAAGAAGATGATCTCATTCAGAAATCTCTACGTGATCAGTTGGTCGAGAGTATCCGCAACTCGGTTACCCCTCCTGACGCTGATAAATCTGCTGAACTAACACGGTTTATTGATGAGTCCGGTCGTAATGTGTTTTTTGTGGATGGTACTCGTGGTGCGGGTAAAACCACTTTTATCAACAGCGTGGTTAAACGTCTGAACAACGATGGAGATGATTCAAATGGTCGAATCAAATGTCTGCCGACCATCGACCCAACTAAGCTGCCGCGTCATGAACCCATTCTGGTCACGGTGACCGCCCGCCTGAACAAAATAGTGTCCGATAAGTTCAAAGGGAATTGGTCATCGAATGACCATAAAAAACAAAAGGAAGATTGGCAGAGCCACCTTGAGCAGCTCAAGCGTGGTTTACATCTCCTGACCGACAAGGAATACAAGCCGGAATATTTCAGTGACGCCTTGAAGCTGGATGCCCAGCTTGATTACTCCATCGGTGGCCAAGACTTGTCAGAAATCTTTGATAAATTGGTTAAATGTGCATGTGAAATTCTTGGCTGCAAGGCCATTTTGATCTCGTTCGACGACATCGATACCCAGTTTGATACGGGTTGGGATGTGCTCGAATCCATTCGTAGATTCTTTAATAGCCAGAAATTGGTGGTGGTGGCGACAGGTGATTTGCGCCTATATTCCCAGTTGATTCGTGGGAAGCAATACGAAAATTACAGCAAAACGTTGCTCGATCAGGAAAAAGAGAGCGCCCGTTTAGCCGAGCGGGGCTATATGGTTGAACATCTTGAACAGCAATATTTATTAAAACTGTTTCCGGTACAAAAGCGTATTCAGCTGAAAACCATGCTGCAACTGGTAGGCGAAAAGGAAAAAGTCCGAAACGAAAAAATCAGGGTTAAAACTAGGCCTGATATGAGCGCAGATGCTGCCATAGAAGTTCGCGAGGCTATTGGAAGTGCTGTTAGAGAAGGGCTTAATTTGAGGGCGGGCTCTGATGCAGATATGTATGTGAATGAACTGCTGAAGCAGCCTGTGCGGTTATTGATGCAGGTGCTTCAGGATTTCTATATCAAAAAGTATCGTGCTAAATCGGTAAAAATCGAAGTTGAGCAAGACAGCGATGAGAAATCTGATCCGAAGTTACTCAGAAATGCCTTGTATGGATCGATGCTAAGCAGCATTTATCGCGCAGGGTTAAATTATGAACAACATCGGTTTGGTATGGATTCGCTCTGTAAGGATATATTTACCTATGTAAAGCAGGACCGTGATTTTAACACCGGATTTTATTTGCGGCCTCAGTCTGAGAGTGAGGCATTAAGGAATTGTTCGATTTATTTGGCATCTCAGGTAAGTGAGAACTGTCAGGGAAGTCTTTCCAAAGTATTGCAGATGCTTTTAGTAGGTTGTGGTTCGGTCAGTATATTTAACCAGTTCGTTTCTGGATTAGTTCAGGCGGAAAATGATAAGGAAAAGTTTGAGCAGCTTGTCAGTGAGTATGTTGCTTACATGTCAGTTGGCAGAAATGAAAGCGCATCTCATTGGGCTAACCGTTGTTCTGCTGTCATAGCGGATGCAAGTACCGACAGAAAAGTTGGAGTTTTCATCGGCCAAGTCCAATTGAACCGTGGTTCAAAAAAAGAGAAAGTAGAGAACTTTAACTATTTTAAACTTGATAAAGAAAGTGGTTTAGCTAAAGCAGCAATGGCTGCATCTTTAAGTACGGTTGCATCAAGTAACTTGATGGATTTTAGCAGTGTTTTCAACTTGATTGGCGCTATTTCTGATATCGCTGCATGTTCAAGTGATCTTTCTGCTGCTACTAAAGTTTTCAATAAAACTATATCTCAACCTACTTGTATTGCGCCTCCTTGGAGTAATGCTGCTGCGCGCGCGGAGGTGAAGACTGGTAATTCTGCTGATAATAACGACGAAAATTCCGTGCAGGTAGATGATGAAGCGGATAGCGAGGAGGATTATGCATCAGGCCGTGTTGACCAAACTGTTGAAGCGGAATTTAAAGATGCGTTTGATGCTATTAGTAAGTGGCTTAATAGTGTCCAAAAGTTAGAGTGCAGAATTCGGCCTTCTGCAATATTGATAGGTAAAATATGGACTAGGTTCTATTTTAATATTAGTAACGTGGAAGATTTACATAAAAGTAGGCTGAATAAACTAAACGCTCGGCTTGGCGTTATTGCTATGCACTCTAATGCCGCAAAGATCATGCGGTTTAATGTTTTAGCTCTTCTTCACGCTGTTTTGGTTGAGGAAAGTCTATATCATGCGGTGGAGGATAAAGACTATATTGGGGACGGTTTGCGGCTTAATCCGGTTACATCAGTAGGAGAGTTTGAGACAAAACTCAGGATTATGGATTCTGTTTTGAAGAAATCGAGAAAGAAGTGGAGTGAAACTAATCCACTATTTTTCCTGTTAATTAGTTGTCCTATCCTTCATCCATTTATCTTCCCATTTGGTGGTGTTAATAGTTCTACGAAATCACTTAAAAAAGAAGAAGGATTTCGTGATCTTATTTTTAATATTGTCGGGTTTGAGTTGTTTTCTAAAGATGACTGGAATGATTTGACTGCACAATGCGATCCTGATGAAAGTAAATCGTTCGATAAAATCATTAAATCCCTAAACTCAGCTACAATCGCAGGTGCAAAATACGCTGACTCAAGGTCACCAGTGGGGAGTACCACTCCCTCTTCTGATGACAAGGCAGGCAAGAAATGATGACCACCATATAAGGATTGGATATGGAAAGGTTTCTTCTTAATTCAACAGTATTATTGCATCGCCTGAGCGCTGCCTCATTGGATGAGGTATTACTTGATGACCAAGTAGAGTCATCCGTATTTCTTACTCAATACGAGCAAGCGCGTAGTTTGCCTGATCATGTAGCCAAATCGGCTTGGTCATCCTTAGTGCAGCAAATCAAACAGCGAAATATGAAACTCGGCCCAGTCGCAGCCTTACGCCAGATCGCTAAAAAATTTGTTAAGAACGAGAAAGATGGTCCCAGAACCGACCTAGCTTTGTTCTCTGAATGGCAAACTCTGATGAGCCGAGTGTCGTGCCTGCCAATTATGGCGTGTCATCAGGTATTTAACTCAGGGCCTGCCAGTCTGGAATATAGCTTTCGCTGGCCTTTATACCCTTATCACCCGATGGTTGAGGACTATATTACCCGTGAACGCCTGCACGAAACCCACCAACATCTGAATGGCAGTACTAGTGCGGAAGAGTGTTGGCTAGATGCACTCAAGCACCTAGAAGTGAGTGTCAAAGATTTCGAGAAGGGCTGGGCCTCTCAAGAGATGAAACAACTCTGCGCCCAGATTGATTTTTCGCTGACGCCTGAAATCTTCAAGGATCGTTTGCAGATCGCCAGCAATATTCGCGAAATTCTTTGTCGGGTTGCTCAGGGCATGGAGTTGCCAGAGTGGCTCGTATCATTGCTGCACCCGCAGCAGTTGGTAGGTAGCACAATTCTGCATCAGGACAAGGTGTATGGTTTTGCGACAGTTTGGCCAACGGACGACAAATACAATCAGGAGTCTGAATTTTGCTTGCTAGCCGGGTTGTTGGAAAAATGGCGGTATGGTGCTCCCGAAGGATTGGAACGACTGCTGTGGATTTACCTACTGATTCAGAATCAGTATCTGACCTTACTGGTTCAGCGAGACGATTTTTTCGGTTTTGATCAGTTCCAGAAATACACCATGACGGAGCTGAGAGAAGAAACCGAGAAATCTTATTTGTCTCGTTTCAAACATGCACATGGTGCAGGTGTGTATTCTCAGGTACGTTATTTGGAAGGACGTTTTGCCCCGAAGAGCGACCCAAGCAAAATGCAAAAACTGCTCTTCAGCGTGCTAAGAGGGTATTGGGAATACCTGAGTTCTCATATGTCTCAGGAATGGGTGCATCATAGGCCGCTGACTATGTCGCAAGTGCTCGATAATCTTGAACAGGTTGAACCTGATGGTAAGTGTGCAGAGCTGGCGCTAGTGCTGCACTTTATCAAAAGAAAGCCAAAAAAGGATGAAGTCTATCCTTACGCATTACTATTCAAGGATCTGAAGAATCAGGCCGCTATCTTGATGGGCATGCTGAAGTATGAGCCGCGCTTAACACGCTGGATTCGAGGAGTGGATGCAGCTGCTAATGAGATGCACGCGCCACCAGAGTTGTTTGGGTCCTTGTTCCGGGTACTAGCCAAATCAGGTATTGCTCATTTTACCTATCATGTTGGCGAGGACTTTCCGCATCTGATCAGTGGTATTCGATCCATTGACGATGCCTTGAGGTTTTTGCCACTTCGTAATGGCGACCGTCTTGGTCACTGCACGGCTATTGGTATCACGCCTAACATCTGGAAACGTTCTTTGCCATTGTCTTTGTCTATGACCAAAGAAACGCGATTGCTCGATTTGGTATTTATCTGGCGGGAACTTCGAAGTCATCCGGAGCTACTGCGTTACGCCAGCGACGCAGCGATCGAAGCGGTTCGTTTGGCCCATGAGGTGTTTTCGTTGGAAGAAGAAATCTCGATTACCACCCTTGATAAGGTGTTAGAAATACGGGGTGTGTTGGCAGAATCGGAAGGGCTGCTAGGTGATCTAAATGGGCCATTAAAACCCAAATCCCACTGGCTAGAGGAGTACGAGTACGCTAGAGAGTTGGCTAAAACCGCAGGCATGAACAGGCCTCTGGAGTTGTATAAGCAATGGCTTACTTCTGACAATGTGCGAAAGCAGCGTGCTGAATACGTTGAAGTTGCGCTGGATGATTTGCCGGATGAGGCGGTTGTTTCATTGCAACAGGCTGTGATGGCAAAAATGGCAGACCGAAACCTTGCGATAGAGTGCCCTCCGACCAGCAATACCCGTATTAGCCAGTATCGAGATGTCAGTGAACATCATATCTTTCGCTGGATGGGCTTGCCGGGTGAGGTGATTGAAGGTGATGTTCCTATGTCTATTTGTCTGGGATCTGATGATCCGGGTATCTTTGTCGCGGATTTGAAATCCGAGTTCTATCATTTATTCGCAGTGTTAACCCGAAAGTTCGGTTTGTCGCCTGCGGAAGCTTTGAGAAAGGTTGCGGAGATGAATGAAAATGGGCGGATTTATCGCTTTCACGATGTCAGGTAGCGTGTGTATGTTGTAGATTCTGTGATTGAACATGTAGTCAAGAAAACAGGCCTAAAAGCTGTCAATCTATGTTAACAATCAGTCATGCGCGAGCGTAAAACAATGAGAAAATTAAATGTTATCAATTGATTATTATTCTAATAGTATAAAAAATGCTAACGTAAAAATGTAAATTCATACAGCATCATTTATACCAATTGACTTGGATGTTGCAGCGGCCAAGTCCAACAAGCGGTTTATGCCACGCAAACAACGCAGCGCATGAATACTAAGTCGTTATATTGTGTATAAATTATGGCAATAACAGCATTTAGAAAAAATTAGATCATGAATTAATAGCTATCCAATAATTTCCGGTCTCCAAACTGACCTTCATTAGACTTGTAGCCTATTACAGAGAGGAAACAGTGAAAAAGCCACAGCAAACATACGACCTGAAAATTCCTGATGACGACTATAAAATAGCAGCGGTCATGGAACGTGATAAGGTCAACTTTGAGTCTCCCAACATTTGGTTTTATGTGGGCGCAGATTGCAAGAACCCCGGCTATGCAAAGGTAGGGATTACGATGGGCGATTTGAGATCCCGTTCATATAGCTCCGCCAATCCCAATTATTACCTGTTCTGCGCTTTTCAGTGCATGCAAGACACAACGAAATCGCAGCTCGAAAGTATTGAACTCAACGCTTTAACCTATCTTGACGGCGTGTTCCCGAATCATCGGGAGCGTCACGCGGAATCGCAACGCCTGTCAGAGTGTTATAACGATATTGATTTTGAAGTTTTTTTTTCCTGCCTTCACGACTACCTGCTTGATAATCACCCACACAATTTTCAGACAGCTTCTTTTGAAAATGCAGTTGGTGTTGAGGAAGGATATGCGCTTGCATGGGAATTTAACCATCGCTTACCACTCGTGGTTCAAAGACACTTTCGGAACTTGATCCTACGGTATTAAATAGCTGTTTCGAATAGTGCTACAGTTGAGTAGGTTGACTCTGCCACTATCTGAGTATCGCTACAGGCGCTGTGGGGCTGTTTTTCTGCGTGAGGAACTACTTTCTTATGGGGACGCTGGAACGCCGCCACAGAGGTATCGTGGCGCTATTAGCTAGGATTTTGGGGCGTTATTAGGATTAAAATAATGGAGATAAAACGATTGGATTATCAGGGGTCGTTTTTAAACGCTATCGATAAAACGTTGGAACTAGGGGTAAATTTAGATTCATACCCAAAAGAATTTAGTGAACCGTGTCCTGAGCATGTACGTGCTTCAATATTGAAACTAACGGCTGACGTACTTCACTCCAAAGGATTTAGATCTTCCTCTCTATTGGCAAAAAAATGTGTTCCAGTGCATCTAATAGTTCAGTACTGGCTAAAACAAGAATTGAATATAAGCAGCTTTATGACGATAGGTGAGCGGTATTGGAGTGACGATGAAATATATTGCAAGATGTCTTACGACTATATCAAATCAGAGATGATAGCCCCTAACCACAGCAAACCGATAAATGCACATGTATGGTTAACGCTGCCAGATGGGAGCATATTGGATTGTACTGCTGAGGCATTTCTGGATGTTACTGAAGCACGGGGGGATTTCCCTGTCAATGAATGTCTAATGTTTGTTAGACCAAGTGAGACACCTCTGTCTGGCTATCACCGACCATATCTTGTCGGTACGGATTTTCTTGAAAAGGCAGGAGTTATTAAGCTAGGTTAGGGATATGCATTGAGTAAGCATGTTGGTATTGCCGCAGCTAAAGCGCGTAAGCAAGGCTCAGTCTGCAAGACTATGCTGTTATTTGCTACTAACTCTCCCCATGATGAGCGCCCTGTTAGCTATAAAACAGTGGTGCATTTTCCTTGTCCAACTAACTGTACGGTCGAGCTGACTAAGGCAATATGTGAAGCCGCACCCAAGCTATTTCGTGAAGGTGTTCGTTATTACAAGATAGGCGTAGGTTTGATTGACTTAGCGAGCGAGAAACATAGCCAATTAGACTTGTTCAATCCCCCCACCGCAAAGCCAGCGCTAATGCTTACACTCGATCACATTAACCAACGCTATGGTAGTGATACTCTGTTTATCGCTGCTCAAGGCATAGAGCATAAATGGGCAATGCGGAGGGACTTATTGACGCCCCAATACACGACTAAGTGGCGAAGTGTGCCGCGCATCAAGTGCTAACGAGGTTTTGCCCCATTCCTCGTTGGCAAAGTGACATCTAGCTCACTACAACATCAGTATGTTGACCCAATTTTAGTAATGATAAAGAGTTCTGGCATTATCAGTTATCAACCGCAATTACCCTAGCCAATGAGAAAATGTGGTGCGAGTATCAACCTGAATGCGAGGTCAAAATGTTGTTCATCAAGATCAATAATGAGTCAGATATGAGCGTAAAAGAATGAGAAAGATAAAACGATATCAAGTAATTACCCATCAAACTGTATAAGAAATAGCTATCGCAAAAAAGCAAATTCCTATAGCATCATTTATACCAATTGACATGGATGTGACAGCGGCAAAGTCTAACAAGCGATTTATGCCCCGCAAACAGCGCAGCCGCATAAATACTAAGACGTTAAGTGTCTATCGAGCTTATGAGTAATAAATTAGGATTTTTGGTAATTGGAATACTAATAGTACACGCATTATTTTCTTACGCTTTCGATTCATATTATTCAAAGGCTCTATTAATGGAGCCAATCGAATTAGATTCAACTATCGAAAAAGAATACGATATAAGAGTACCAATGAGCCAAACATATCAGGTGGAGCTACTATTTGCCCGAGAAGGCAGGGATTTTGAATATCTTAAATCTGTACTAGGTGATATGACTAGCCTTAAAGAAAATGGAGTTCCGCTTAAAGTATCCTGGTCGCTACGGTCGGGAGATAAACTTATTGCTCAAAATGAATTGGTTGCAGTTGACTCCTGTGGTTGGTCGAATGAACATGTTTACCGCTGTCTAGGCAGCTTTAAAATTCCTTCTGGAAAATACAAGTTTGGTCTTCTTGTTTCTGAACCGGATAAGGTATTTGGACAATTCAAAACATCGTTATCCATCAACTTTAATTTTAAAAATGCACACACTTGGCAAACTGCTTATATTTTTTTGTCCATGTTATTTAATATTTTTGTGGCTCCTATTGTGGGTGTGGTGATCTTGCTAGTCTTGCTGACAAAGCACTTAACAAGAAATTAAACAAGGATAAAAACAGTTGTTTTTTGCTTCTCCTCCACTCATTTTAACCAACTGTTTTTACCTGTTAACTAGGCGTTATCCCATAGAAATTTTTATTCGAAACTCATTAATTCGAGCTAAAAGCCTAACTTAGAAATGTCCAAAAGCGAGTTACTTACTCTTCAGTCATGCTATTGCGTTTTCTCTGCTGATTAGTAGTGAAACATTAAAGACTGAGAGATATGTGACTATTTATGCATATTGTGCTGCATAAACTGAGTTTTGTATGAGTCTGTTACGATAATGCGCTAAGCACATCGATTAAGCGCTTAAATGTGTGAAAATTGCACTTTAACAGTTATTAAAGTGCAAGTTATTTGCATGTTTTTAGTTGCAAAATTATATTCAGTGTGTTGTTCTATATGTGTTTTATGGAACGCTGCTCATTATAAAGTGGGTCGTTAAAAGTACGCAAAGTAATTCCATTGCAGGCTGTTTTGTAAATTAAGTGTTAAAATAAAAAAGTTAAATATACGTATGATACAAATGTTTACATTTGTGTGAAAATTTTACATTATAAGTGAAAGGATAGTAAATAGACTCAGGAATTAGATGTCGAACCATTTCAACTCTGCTATTCAATGTCTAACATTGATTGCCCGCTTTCACCAATTACCCGTTGAACCAAGTGCGTTACTTCGCGAATTTCAATATGACGAATCTAATGAAGATAAATCATTATTAGCAAATATTAATTTAATTCGTGCAGCTAAAAGTATTGGTTTCAAAGCTAAATTTATCATTGATACAGCGGAAAAACTTACCGCTCATACATTACCCGCAATAGCGCGACATGTTGATGGCCACTTTTTTATCATCGTCAAGATAGCGAATGACGAAGTACTGGTTCAAGAAATTACTGGTGCTAACATAGGTTTAAGCTCTCATACGTTTGCTGAGATTAACGAGTTTTGGACTGGTGATTTGTTATTACTGTCAAAACGTAGCTCATTAATCAGTAGCGTGATGACTGATAGCGTTAAATTTGGTTTTTCTTGGTTTATTCCCGTACTGATAAAATACAAAACCTATTTTAACGATGTTTTTATCGCTTCTTTTTTCATTCAGTTGGTCGGTTTAGCTTCGCCAATATTTTTTCAAGTGGTTATCGATAAAGTACTAGTGCATAAAGGTATGACCACACTTGATGTACTAGCTGTTGGCTTTTTTATCGTTATTACCTTTGAAGTGATACTTACCGGGCTGAGAACATATGTGTTCTCCCATACTACCAATCGCGTTGATGTTGAGCTCGGCAGTAAATTATATAAGCATATGTTGTCATTACCGATAGCTTACTTCAATAGCCGCCGAGTGGGTGATACGGTCGCTCGAGTTAAAGAACTCGATAGTATCCGAGAATTTTTGACCGGTTCATCATTAACAGTCGTACTTGATATATTTTTTAGTTTTGTTTTTTTTGGAGTGATGTTTTATTACGCACCTCTACTAACATGGATCGTTATCGGTACTATTCCTTTCTACCTTACTCTGTCTTTAATCATTACCCCTACTTTACGTAAGCGATTGAATGAAAAATTCCAGCGCAGTGCAGAAAATCATTCATTTCTAGTCGAATCAGTCAATGGTGTTGAAACCATTAAAGCCATGGCAGTAGAGCCACAACTCCGTAATAGCTGGGAAGACAAATTAGCTGATTATGTAAATACTTCCTTTAAAACTAGCAACTTGAATAATATTTATAGCCAAGTGGCCGCTTACATTAACAAGATCGGGGGCTTGTTAACGCTCTATTTTGGTTCCATTGCTGTGGTTTCGGGAGATTTGAGCATAGGTCAGTTTATTGCGTTTAATATGTTGGCTCAGCGTGTTAGTGGGCCCATTATGCGTTTAGTTAATCTATGGCAGGATTTTCAACAAGCCAGTATTTCACTACAACGTTTAGGCGATGTGCTCAATTCTCCATCAGAGCCAGGCTATAACCCAAACCGTGCGACCTTGCCCGATATTATGGGCAAAGTTGTTTTCGATAATGTGTTGTTTCGTTATGCCCCGAATAGAGCACCTGTGTTAAACAATGTTAGCTTTCAATGCAGCCCCGGGGAAGTGATTGGTATTGTTGGTCGTTCTGGCTCGGGTAAAAGCACCTTAACTAAATTAGTTCAACGATTATATGTGCCTGAAGCGGGTAGAGTACTTATAGACGGTGTTGATTTAGCCATGGTCGAACCTGCATGGCTTCGCAGGCAAGTGGGTGTAGTTTTACAAGAAAACTTTTTGTTTAATCTCACTGTTCGAGAAAATATTGCACTAGTTGACCCCAGTATGCCGATGGAGCAAGTGGTTAAAGCGGCTCAACTTAGTGGCGCGCATGATTTCATTTTAGAGTTGCCTGAAGGGTATGACACTGTGGTTGGCGAGCAAGGTTCATCACTTTCAGGAGGTCAGCGTCAACGCATTGCTATTGCTCGTGCATTAGTCACTAACCCTAAAATATTGATTTTTGATGAAGCAACCAGTGCTCTTGACTATGAATCAGAAAGCATTATTCAAGCCAATATGCGTCGCATTAGTCAAGGCAGAACCGTCTTTATCATTGCACATCGCCTCTCAGCGGTTAAAGATGCACATCGTATTATGGTGGTTGATAAAGGTAGGCTTGTTGAGCAGGGTAGTCATCAACAGCTCGTTGAGTATGGTGGCATATATGCACAACTTTACTCCATTCAAAATCACCATGGCGTTGGTATGGCGGCTAAGCCGCTAGCACAAGCACCGATAAATCCCATAATACAAAATAAGCCTAAGGTGGGAGGTAATAATGCATCATAAATCTGAGCATGAAGCCGAGGCGAACGACAAACTTGCACATCGTAAATTAGCAAAAGAAAAACTGGCTTTTTTGCCTGCAGCCCTTGAAATACAAGCAGCCCCGCCAGCTAAATGGAGCCGCTCTTTATTGTGGATCATCATTGCATTAATGGTCACGCTAATTGTATGGGCATCATGGGCTGAAATCGACATCATTGCCACTGCACAAGGGAAAATTGTACCGAGCGGCAAGGTGAAAATTATTCAGCCTTTAGAGACAGGTGTAGTTAAAACGATTTTTGTCAAAGAAGGTCAACATATTAAAGCTGGTGACAAACTTATCGCGCTCGATAACACTTCAAGCCAAGCGGATGCAGATAGGCTTAGTAGCGAGTTGCAAGGATATATCGATGACTTAGCGCGTCAAAATGCGTTTTTAGCGAAGTTGGATGCGGTAGTCAGCAGTGCAATAGTCGATAAAGACGTAAACACGATAGGCTCAAGTGCTGCATTATCTAAATCTACTTTATCAACAGCAATAGCGCCTAGTATTGCAACATCAAAAATTCCTCTATTACCTACCAATCAACGCTTATTACTTGAGAGTGTGTGGCAAGAGTATCAATCAAAGCTGAACAGTTTCACCAGTGAAATAACCAAACTAATGGCAGAGAAGAAATCGATAAGTATAGATGTTGGTCGTATCGAGAAAACCTTACCATTAGTGATTGAGCGAGAGCGAAGTTATTTTACCTTACTCGAAACCTCCGCGGTATCACGCAATCAATATCTGGAATTAAAACAACAGCGTATTGACCAGGAAGAAACCCTATTACTACAACGTGCCAAGATTGAACAAATCAATGCGAGCATTGTGTCTGCCGAGCAAAATCTTTACGCCTACCTGTCTGAGACCCGTCGTAACACCCTTCAAGAGATTAACCAACTGACGAGACAAAGTGAAAGTGCCAAGCAAGAGTTAACCAAAGCTAACCGTCTCACCCAGTTAAGGGTACTTATCTCGCCTGTTGATGGTGTCGTTGAAGAACTTGTTATTGCCACCATTGGCGGTATCGTCACACCCGCACAAGAGCTATTAAAAATTGTGCCGAATGAACAACAATTAGAAGTCGAAGCAGGACTACTCAATAAAGATATCGGTTTTGTACATGTAGGGCAAATTGCAGAGATAAAAATCGACAGTTTTCCATTTACTAAATACGGTGTAATAGACGGTGAGGTTACTGATATTTCGGCTGATGCTGTGGAGCATGAACAGCTCGGCTTATTGTTTCCGCTCAAAGCGTCATTAGCAACCGACGAAATTAATGTCAATGGCAAGGGGGTAAAACTGAAACCCGGCATGTCAGTCACGGTTGAAGTAAAAACCGGTACACGACGATTAATGGAGTTTTTATTAGCACCGTTAATGCGTGGTGTAAGTGAAGGGGCACGTGAGAGGTAGTCATTACTAAAACGCCCTATTTACAAATTAAATTTTTTACAACTGTAATTCAAAAGGAATCATCATAGATGAAAAATTCTATTCTGCTCATCATTGTAGTGAGTATACCCTCATCATTTTCTTGGGCAGAAGCCTATGAAGACCACTCGAACCCAAATTTGCAACTTTGCAAATACTTTAAGGCTTATCTCGAGCGTAATGTAGATAAGCCATTGCAATGTGGCCTTGTAGCAGATGAGCAATTTAAAGACTTTCGCCTGCCTAATTTACAGCCTGCACCAGAGGGGCTAGGTTTGCGTATTAATGTGCAAGCAAGAATGGTCATGAGTGATAGTTATCAAAAGCATTTAGATGAAGCAATCAGGCTAGATAAAGGGAAGCGCTACCGAATCACTCGTTTAGATTTTAATAATGATGGTAATACAGAATCTGTGTTAGTTGAAGATTATCCGGATGAATGCTTACAAGCGCCACGTTACTACGCAGCTTATTCTTCATATGTTTATGATGAAAAACATTTAAATATTGATTCTAGCTTTATTTCAACTCACAAGTCCTATGCTAACCAATCTGGTGAGCCGTTTTTTTATGATGGCAGAGTCTATGGCGCAGTGATAAGTAAATCTCTTGTAGAAATTTACGAGCCAGTAGGTTTTCGCGAGAATAAATTAATCAGTACAGACCCAATCTGCTCTTACAGGAAAAATTAGAAAACTAATATTAATTATTTTTAATAATTTATAAGGATATAAAAATGCCAACGAATTCAGCACAGACATTATATGAAAATCAGCGTTATGAGTTGATTAAGCAGTTAGAGGAAGGCGGTCATGAAAATCCAGAGGTTTATTTGGATGGTGCAGGTATACCGACCATGGGAGTAGGCTTTAACCTTCAAGTTTTGAAAAATGTAATTGAAATTTTATCAAATGGATTCGGAATAAGTGACAGAAAACTGGCCGAGGATTTACAAGCTGAAGCTTTGGATATTAAATCTGAGTACGATACTGCAATCTCCGCTTATAAGGTGGCCAATCCTAAACCTAGTGCAATGACTGATACCGAATGGAATAATAATGCAGCGATTTCAGTATTAGCCAGTTTGAACTCCAGCAACTCCAATCATATTTCTCCTCAAGAGCGCTTGGATGCAATTTTCCAAGCAGCAGGTAATACAGGGCAATTTATAATTCAGCCGTCAGCTACTGAAACCGCGGCACAGAAAATACGTAATATTTTTGATGTTCTCATCGAAAATTATGAAATAACATTAAGTAACCGTATAGGCACAAGTACATTAGTAAATGATTATTCAAATGAACATTTGGCACTAATTTCGTTGGAATATAATAATGGTAACTTGTTAATTGGCAATGGTTTAAAAGGTGCTTTAAGTTCTGGAGATAGATTTGAAGCATGGTACCAGATTCGTTACTGGTCAAATAAGTACTTGGAACGTGGAATTGCAAAGCGTCGTTATTTAGAAGCGGATTTATTT
The DNA here is from genome assembly GCF_013283205.1 of Shewanella sp. ISTPL2. Classification (NCBI taxonomy): domain Bacteria; kingdom Pseudomonadati; phylum Pseudomonadota; class Gammaproteobacteria; order Alteromonadales; family Shewanellaceae; genus Shewanella; species Shewanella sp. ISTPL2. The sequence goes on from NZ_JAAPAV010000001.1 coordinate 3,164,483, forward strand.
GGTGTTTTTAGTTCAGATTCACCAACTACAAGTGAAGCAAAAGCCGTTATTGATGCTTTTTTAGAGCCTGCTCACTTTGCAAAGATTTCCAGTGATGAACTGGAAATGGGGAAAGTTATTAGTGGTGTAAATGTCGCTCAAATGGCTAACCGTGATTATGGGGCTTTATCATTTGTGGGTCATATTCCTAATTTCGGTGAAATCTTTAAACCGATAGCTCGCTACCTTTTAGAGCGCTTTAATCCAGATGGTGAAGATATAACCCATCTTGCCAACACTATTAATGGTGAAGTGATGCTGGGGATTTTGAATGCCCAAGGAGAAATTTCTTCCTCGGCAAAAGGTGATGCCGTTCAAGATAAAAATGATTTGTTAATTGCTGTTGAAGATAAAGCAAGTATTTTAGTGGGCGGTTTTGGCAATGACATACTTATAGGTAATGCCAAAGGCGACAAGCTTGATGGTGGAGATGATAACGATATTTTATTAGGAAATGGAGGCATCGACATCCTAAATGGCGGTGAAGGTGACGATCTCCTCGACGGCGGCACTGGCAACGATACGATGATAGGTGGAACAGGTAATGATACGTATTTTGTCGACTCTCTTCTTGACGTCATCGTTGAAAATGCAGGTGAAGGCGATAGCGACACACTCATATCCTCGATAGATTATGCCCTTACAGATGGACATTATCAGCATATTGAGAACTTCACATTGGATTCCCGCAATGGCGGCAGTGGTCTACTTTTAGCCGGAAACAAGTCGAATAATATATTAACAGGCAATCAACTTGATAATATTATCTTGGGGGGCGGTGGTGCAGACACTCTCTATGGTGGAGATGGAAATGATCACTTAGAGGCTGGCGAAGAAGACTTATATGGTAAAGGTGAAGTAAATATTCTTCAAGGTGGAACAGGTAATGATGTCTTGATTGGTGGCGATGGGATTGATTTGCTTTATGGTGGTACAGGTGATGATACCTTATATGTCGCACGTGGGGGGATTCACGCTATTAGTCCCGTTGAAGGTTATAAGTTAGGTACCGAACTGATGAGTGGCGGTGAAGGCTTTGATAGCTATTATGTGGGTACAGCATCTAATTTAGCGATCATCGAAGACTCAGATGGCCAAGGAGAAATATATGTAAAGGTAGATGGAGTTGGAGACAAGACTCATAAATTAACTGGTGGTGCTTTTTGGGGTAAGCAGACAATTACAGAAACAGGTTTAGAAGCAGATGGTTATACACTTATACATGCAGACGGTACCGCAAGCCAATTGACGGTATCTTATGAGTTGGATGGTAGTCAGACGTTAATTGCATTTGGTTTCAATATTCCTAATTTTTACAACGGTATGTTAGGCATTAAGCTTGAAGGTGGTCGTGTAGATACCGGTAATAATACCGTTGACGATGTCCTTGAAAAAATGATGTTCGATGAGCAATTCTCTCCCGCCGAAGTAGAGCGTATTAAATCTGTTATTAGAAATGCTTATGAACAATCACCCATAGCAAGAAAAATGTTTAAAGACTTTGCGGTCGTCGGTGGTAATGAAATTAATATTCATTTTTCTGAAAATGGCTTTTCTTCCTCATCACTCGGGCGCGATATGTCTACCGATGGTGCAAGCAGTGGCGGTGAGCTAGGTTTGTCTATCGATTTAAACTGGCTTGAAAATAATACTTATATTAGCACCAACGGCAAAGCCGTTGCAGATTCCCTTGACGCGGCGCTTATTCATGAGTTAGTGCACTTAATGACAGGTTTATCTGATGAAAGTAACCCCGGTGAACAAGGGGCTACAATAGAGTTTGCTAACTCAATTTATCAAGAAATGGGCATAGCACAACAAGCTTCTTATTCCGCATATGATGCAACAGGTAACACTCATATCACCAATTTTGAATATACCCAAGGTCAAGCCATTGATCGTGCATTTACCTTACTTTCTGAAAATACGAATATAAATGATCTAGATAGCACTGAAGGCGGCATTTTAAAAGATCTTATTATCGGCAATGAGCGCGATAATGTAATAAACGGTGGTGATGGCAACGACTACTTATATGGTGGCGATGGCAATGACACCCTTAAAGGCGATAAGGGCTGGGGTGGACATGAAGGGGTAATAGAAAGTCATGATGTCCTGTTTGGCGAGGGGGGAGATGACATTCTTGAAGGCGGAGAAGGTAATGATGTGCTCTATGGCGGCAGTGGTAATGACAAGGTTTTAGGTGGAAGAGGTAATGACCAACTCATAGGTGGAAAGGGTAATGACCTGCTTGATGGTGAGGTAGGTTATAACACATATATTTTCTCTAAAGGTGATGGGCAAGACACCATTGGTGCGAGCAGATATCGAAGTTCCAGCGATGAATTAATTTTTACAAGTGAAATTAACCCTACAGACGTTGTATTCGCTCGTGAGGGCATTGATTTAGTCTTTCGCTTCTTAGATACCGACGACCAAATCACCATAAGAGGCCATTTCGAAACTTCAGGAGGATATGGAGACTTTGTAAAAGTTACCTTTGCTAATGGCACAATATGGTCAGCTGAACATATTAACTCATCGTTATTACAGGGAACTGAAGGTTATGACAATATCGTTGGCTACGGCGGTGATGATGTAATAAATGGCCAGGAAGGTAATGATGTTATTGAAGGCCAAGATGGGCATGACACAATAAATGGTGGTTCAGGCAATGACACCCTCAAAGGTGAAAACGGTAATGATATTCTTGAAGGTGGATTGGGTAATGATACTTTAGATGGTGGCAATGGTAACGACATCATTACCGGTGGTGAGGGTAATGACATCATTAAAGGCGGAAGTGGGACAAACACCATACATTTTTCTAAAGGTGATGGGCAAGATATTATTTCATCTCAGAATGAATTTAATTTTAAGGATAGATTTAATCGACTGGTTATTTCTAAAGAAATTTCAAGTTCAGACGTAACATTGTCAAGAAATTCTTCTGATTTACTAATAGAAGTAAATAACTCTAATGATAAGGTGACGGTAGAGAATTATTTTAATAATAATGAAAATGAACTTAAGAGTGTACTGAGTGAAATAGTTTTTTTAGATGGTACAATACTCGTTGCTGAAGATATTCAGAAGCTAGTTCTTCAAGGTACTAATGCTGATGATAAATGGTTGGTTGGGGGAGGTGGGGATGATGTTGTCAATGGGGGGAGGGGTGATGATGTTATTCAGGGTTCATTTGGTAGAGATGTATTAACAGGAGGCTTAGGGAATGACATTGTAGAAGGCGGTTATGGCAATGATACCTATATTTTTTCGTCTGGTGATGGGCAAGATATATTTAAGGAGTTTGTTTACTTTTCTGTTAATGAACTTACATATAAATATTCGAGCTTAGAGGACCGTATTAGTTTCACTGATATAGATTCTACCGAGATACAAGCGAAGCAAGTTGGTGATGATTTAATTATAACGTTTAATAACTCTACGGATCAGATAACTATTACAGATCAATTTAGAGGGAGTTATTCCACTCTGTATAGCATACAGGATTATGAAATTGAATTTTTTAATTTTGCTGATGGTGTTCAATGGCAAACGAATGATTTAATTGAACACTCTTTAAAAGGTAGTGTTGCTAACGACATTATTTATGGTTTCGATAGAGCAGATACTATAAATGCAGGCTTAGGTGATGATACTGTTTATGGCATGATGGATGATGATGTTATCCATGGTGATGCAGGTAATGATTTCCTTGATGGTGGTGAGGGTAATGACCACATTTTTGGTGATATTGGCAATGATACTTTAAAAGGTGGCTTAGGTAACGATCAGTTATTTGGTGGTGAGGGTAACGACATCTTAGAAGGTGGTGATGGGGCCGATACGCTCTATGGCGGTGCAGGCGATGATATCTTAATCTCTTTTGATGATATTTATGATAAAAGTGGTAAAACTCTTATTGGTGGTAAAGGCAATGATACGCTTTATGGCTCATTCGGTAATGATACCTATAATTTTAATCTTGGTGATGGCCAGGATCGTATCATCGCGACGAAAAAGGAACAGGCATATTCTAATTTTACAGCCACAACAGATACGTTGATTTTTGGCGCAGGCATTGCTGCTAGTGATTTAATCTTTGAGCGTCATGGCGATGATATGCGAATTAAAGTCGCTAGTAATGGCGATAGCATTACCATCGAGAACTGGTTCCTGTCTTATAGTGAACATTTCTTAATTGATCATTTCCAATTTGAAGATGGTACAAGTTTAAACGTTGCCGAAATTAACGATCTTGTCGTTCATTTAGGTACCGATAATGGGGAGCAGTTATTAGGTTCGGCTAATAGTGACCGTTTATCAGGCCTAGGTGGCGATGATAAACTCTTTGCTCAAGACGGAGATGATACTTTACTCGGTGGTGATGGTGCCGATTACCTCGATGGAGGCGCTGGTAACGATGCGCTACGAGGCGAGACAGGTAATGATACCTTACGTGGAAATAGTGGTGATGATTTGCTGATTGGTGGTGAGGGGGATGATGGATATCTGATCTACAAAGGTGATGGCCATGATATTGTTGACGTAAGTGACGGCGGGCAAGACAATCTGTTTCTTCAAGATATTAACTATGATCAAGTGAGCTTTACTCAAGACGGTAATGATTTATTATTGCTGATTGGCGATGATGCTAGCCAGTCTATTCGGATTTCAAATCACTTTTCTGGAGGAGAATCTGCAATTGACCATATTAAGACCGCCGATGGACGTTGGTTAAGCACCGCGGCAATTAATGCCTTGATCAATGTTGATCCCGATCCTACTCCAGACCCAACGCCAGATCCTGATCCCACACCAGATCCGGACCCTACTCCAAATCCGAGTGTTGGCGGGGCTGATATTCTGGTTGGCACTGTACGTGGTGATATTTTGGTGGGGGGCGCTGGTAACGATACGTTAACCGGTGGTAAAGGTGATGACCTATTATCTGGCGGTGCTGGTAATGATACCTTCATTTTTGCTAAGGGGGATGGGCAAGATGTTATTAGCATCAGTACCGGAACTAATGTCATTGAGTTTGCGAGTGATATTTCTTGGCAAGATGTTGCATACAACTTGATGAAGTATGGTGATGATTTAGTTTTGAAAATCGCCGGTGGTCCTGATCAAATAACGATTACTGATTTTTTCCTCTATGGTAGCAATGTACTGAGTGACTTTAAGTTTGCTGATGGAAGTAATTTAACACCAGCTCAGATTTTTGGGGCTTATGGGTTACCTGTTGCTAGTGCAACTCCGCCACCAATTCCGGAAGTTACTTTTGGCGACTTAGCTGACAATACAATGAATGGTACGAGTGGAAATGATATTCTTAACGGCCAAGGTGGTGATGACACTTTAATTGGTGGCAAAGGCAATGACGTGTTAATCGGTGGTCTTGGCAACGATACCTACTTACTCAATAGTGGTGATGGTCAAGATATTATTGATGCTTCAGGTGGCGGTCTTGATACGGTTTTATTCAAAACAGGCATTAGCTTTAACGATATCGCCTCTTCTCTAATGAAAAGAGGGAATGACTTAGTTCTAGGTAGTGGTAACAGCCAAGTCACCATTACTAATTTCTTCTTAGGTGGAGACTACGCTATTGACAGTTTTGTCTTTGAGTCTGGTGGGCAGCTAAGTGCTGCGCAGATATTTGGTGCTTATGGTATGGCGGTTCCCGATATTGCTGAGTCTGATCAAGGGCTGATTTTACCTGATCAACGACAATTCGTAGAAGTTATTCATGGCAATGAGATCTCTCAAGGTTTATATGGGTCATCTGATGATGAGTTGTTACTTGGAGAAGGTGGAGATGATGTTTTATCGGGTGGTGCTGGTAATGATACGTTAATAGGTGGAGCTGGCAACGATAAATACCTATTCGCTCTAGGTGATGGAGCAGATACAATCAATAATTATGATACCAGCGCTACAAATAAAGATATATTAGCTTTTGGAGCCGGGATCGACAGTGCTAAAGTTAATGCGACTCGAAGTGATGATGATTTGATTCTCCAAGTTAACGGAACAGAAGATCAAGTTACCATTAAAAGTTATTTTGCTAATAGCGGTTCAAGTGAATATAGCTTATCTTCAATACTTTTTGAGGATGGAACTGATTGGAGTATAGAAGATGTAACTGGTTTATTACCGACACTGGCGGCAGAGACTAGTAGTGTAAGTTCAGATGTTACTGATAATGTGCCAATAGATTTGTCATTGAATTTGCTTATTCAAGCTTATAGTGCATTTGACGGTGATGACGATGCAGAAGTGGGTAAATATAGCAAAGATCGATATATTACATTACCAATAGTTGAAGAGTATTAGTTCGTTATAGATTGAAAATATAGTGGAAGCCCTCACAACATTTTGTTGCGGGGGTTTTATCTTTGTTTAAATTTTTAGGGAAAAAACCAATACAATCAGTGCTGGTTGACATCAACGGCTCACCTTAAGCTATCACTAACACGTGCTAATATTAATCCTAAGCCCAAGAATTAGAGCCAAAAATCTAACACGTTTTTTTGTCCAAAATCGAGTTATTTACTCTTCAGTTATGCTATTGCGCTTTCTCTGCTGATTAAGAGTGAAATATTAAAGACTGATAGATATGTGATTATTTATGCATGTAATACAGCATAAAATGAGTTTGAGACAATTTTGTCACGATAATACGCAAAACACATCGATTTAGCACTAAAATGCGTGAAAAGTGCACTTTAACTTCTATTAAAGTGCATTGTTGTTTCTAATGAGAAATGTGTAGCGTAATTCACATTCTTTATATCAAAGGGCATATTTTATTTTGCCATTACAATTATAATTTGCAGCGAGGCAAGTAGTGGATGTGATTAGCCAATTGAATCAAAACTTATAGTTGTTAGTAAATATTAGTAATGATAATTATTCTGAACTTTAAGATTAGGAGTATCGTTTAATTTTAGTAGTTGGCACTGTTAATCAACTTCGTTTATGAGCCGTATGCTGTTGAGTTTAATCCTTTACATTAGCTGTATTGGTTAAATATGAAAACACCCCCATTCATAAGAGGGGATGTTTTCAAGTATAAGGGTCTATATTAACAAAGGTGTTAGAAGTTATACATCACAGATACACCGATGCTTCTTGGGTCGATAATTGCAGCGTAACCGTCCACATAACTGCGGCTGGGTGGCTCATTTACTGTTAAAGCTTGTTCATCAAATAGGTTGTTCACAAAGCCACTCACCCGCCAGCTGTTGGCTTGATAATCGACGCTAAAGCGAGTTACTACATAGTCACCTGCCACGCGGTCTTCTGTGTTGTTTATATCGGCGAAGTATTCACCAACATAGTTGCCTGATAGGCCAAAGGTTAGCTCGTCATTGAGCCAATATTTAATGCCTAAGTTTGCTGTAACGTGTGGCGCCGCATTCAGTTGATTGCCGATGACATCCCCATAATTAGGATCTGCTCGTTTAATTTCACTGTCGAGTAAGCCCACTCCAGTCGTTAATTGCCAGTTATTGCCAAGCATTGCAGTCAGGGCAGTTTCAATACCATAGGTAACTGCTTTGTTTACATTGGTAATTTTTCGAGCTTGATTAGATGCTTGATATCCATCGAAGTTGTTATAGAAAAGGTTGGCACTAAGGTTGACATTACCGTCTAAAAATTCACTGCGCGAGCTAAGTTCGAAGGTATCAACAAATTCTTCATCGTAATAGTAATATTCACTTTCTGCTAACGACAATGCTCCACCGCCAGCGTTATATCCGCGGCGCGCACTGGCGGCTAAGGTCGTGTTATCTGTGATGGCGTATTGCAGTACTAACTTAGGCAGTGTGACTGTGGTGCCGTCATCGAGGTTTTCATTTAGTTGACTACCTTGGTATCGCATCGAAAAATTACGTGTTTGTTCATCACGCATCACCCGACCGCCGAGAGTAACCCAAAGTGAGTCGACTAAACCATAGGTGATTTCACCGTAAATAGACGTTGATGTACTACTGTCATCGCCGTTATAAATTGAGCTGCCTGTGCTATCAAAGTCTTGGCTGCGTTCAAAATAAGATAGGCCAATAAAGCCATTCAAGTCGCGGTTATTTAAGCCAAAACTGTATTTACCATCGACAGTGTAACTTTGATCTTTCATATCCACATACTGCTGCGCTGTCACAACTGGCTCGTAAGATTCAAAGCCCCAGTCATAATCCATGTAGGCGACTACTAGATCGAATGCTTTGCCTTCACCAAGGTCGTAGTCAATTTTTACTGAGTGTGTGGCCGATTTAGTTTCAATATAACGCTGAAAAATAGGGCTATATGCCCAAGGGTCATTTCCCGTGAAGTAGTTACGTCCGGAATCTCCTTTCTCATTATTAAACGAGAAGCTATACATCACTTTTAGATCGTCAATCGCATTTGGTTGCCATAAAACTTTGCCGCGCCAGCGGTTAGTAATGAGCTCATTTTGGTCGAATGTGGCTGGGTTTGTGTTGTATTCCAAACCTTTGTTGTAGGTTTCACCTGTGACATTTTGCCCGCTGATCCTAAAGGATAATTCGTCGTCTAAAATCGGGCCTGATAGCATTACGGCGCTATCAATATAGTTATCTTGGTTGCGGTAACCTAAGCGGGCGGCTCCATGCCAATCGAACGTGGGATCTTCAGTTTTTATAAATACAGTGCCACCAATACTGTTACGTCCATTAATGGTCGATTGTGGCCCTCGAAATATTTCAATTTGTTGAATGTCCCATAAACCTGTATCGCCAGTGAGATCGGCAACAAAGGGTTCTGCCACACCATCAATCAGAGTGGAAACGCGGGCACGAGCACCGCCAGTGAATGAGTTGAAGCCTGAAGCCGAACCATTGCCTGAGACACCACGGATATCTGGTACCGAGCCTGTTAGTACGACAACGTTAGGTATTTCGGACAAAGCATTTGAAATCGACTGATACTGACCGCTATCGAGTGTTTCTTTGTCAATAACAGATACCGACGAGGTCGTATCTTTTAAACTGCGCTCAATTTTTTCGCCATATACAGTAATTTTTTCAATAGCATCTGCCGAGGCTATCTCGACGGCAGCAGCAGCCGTTGACATGCCAATACTCGACAGAAGTGCCGCAATCATATTTTTCTTAAATGCCCTGTGTTTCATGAAGATCCTCGGACTGACTATTAATGAATAGCGTGGTGTTAGCTAGAAGTGCCGACAATTTACATTAAAATAACCTTAATCACAATTGCGAATAGATGTCATTTACATTACCATTTATCGGTTTTGTGACCTCAACCAAATAATGAAAATAACAGGGTAAATATGTTTGGAATTTCAGCTTTTGTAGCGACAGTTATCGGTATCATGCTTATTTACGGTACGAGTAAACATCAAAGATTAAGGCGAACGTCATTACCTAAATCATTTTTGATAATCGGATATTGTTTACTTTTATTGGCACTATTTTTTTGGTCGCAGCATTTGAGTTTGATATCCGCATTATTCACTTGGTTTTTTAATGTCTTGCTATTGCTGATATGCATTCCGTTGGTCACGCTCGTAAAACATAGAGGTGAATTGTCATGAAGCGGTTAACTGAAGCTGAAAAGATTCAGCCTCATTGGTGGAGAAAGAGCCTGATTGCAGGAGTGTTAGGTCTTACATTCGCCTACGGAGTGGTGGCAGTTTTTGCTTGGTTTGGCCCCGGAGGAATTGATGCGCCAATGAAGGTACAGCTTAATATGTGGCTAATTAGTTTAATTTGGTTGACCGTTGTTTCACTGAGTTTTTTATTCAAGACCGCAACCACAGCCTTGTGTGGCTTGGCCTTGGCTAATGTTGCTATTTATCTTATTTTCATCGGGTTATGGACATTGTTATGAGAATCCGTGCAGATGTGCTTCGTACTTATCAGTCTATCCATACGTGGACGGGAATATTAACTGGACTGCTATTATTCATTGCTTTTTATGCGGGTGCATTGACTATGTTCAAACCGCAAATTGAGCAATGGGCCATACCGTCAAATCAGCAGTTAGCTCAAGTACCCAGTGAGCGGTTGGATGAGTTAATTACGAAGGCATTGAGCCAATATGATAAAGCTAAGGAAGGTTTTATTATCAGCTTTGATGAACATGAATCACCAATGAAGTGGTACGAACATGGCGGCGGTCGCGGTATTCGATTAGATGATCAATTACGGCATGCAAGTTTGACTGAGCATGGCGAGATTATCACCCAAATGAGTAGTACTAACGAGTTGGGCACGTTAATTGACCAACTGCATCGTACCGCTGGCATCATCGGTAAAGTGGGCCATGAAGATTTAGGTGTGATTGTTTTAGGTGTGGCGGCCCTATTGTATTTTTTGGCGTTAGTGTCAGGTGTTATTATTTTGCTGCCTACTTTAGTCAAAAACTTGTTCGCACTGAGGCAAAATAAGGGAAGTAACCGCCTTTGGCTAGACAGCCATAATCTCGTTGGCGTCATCAGTTTGCCATTCCACATCATCATCGCATGGACAGTGATTGTTTTTGCGTTCCACGACTTTTTTTATGGTGGGTTGGGTATCATTTATGGTGATAAACCTTTATTTGAACGGCCTGTACGCTCAAATGTTGAATACTCAATTACTGAACTTCCATCAATGGCAACGTATCGACAGCAATTAAGTGCGATGACCCATGGCTATCAAATTGTTTCTATGGCGTTTTCAAACCTTTCAACTACCAATCCCGCGCTAGCTGTCGAAGTAAAAACCGACGGGCAGATAATGCGTGGTGGCTATAGCGATTTTATTTATCTGAACCCTTATACCTTTGCGGTGCAATTTAACACACTTAATCAAGCCAGTGAGGGGGCGTATGGTCCAATTGTAAACAGTTTGTTTGCTCTGCATTTTGGTAATTACGCGGGTGACTTTGGTCGCTGGATGTATTTTACCTTTGGTTTATTAGGGGCATTTTTGTTTTATAGTGGCAATTTACTCTGGCTAGAAAAACGTCGTAAAAAGCAAGCAGAGCAGCAAGCATCGACACGTTTTATGGCATCGCTGACAATTGGTGTTTGTTTAGGGTCAATGTTGGGGGTGAGTTTCGCTATCTTGTTGACTAAATGGCTTTATCTGGTAACTCATCAGGTCAATAGTCATTACCTTGCCTGTTACTACGTTATATTTTTTGGGGCGATTATTTATAGTTTTGTTCGTAACCCTGCGTTGGCCGCAATCCATTTACTGAAGTTATTAGCATTAGTTTGCGCATTGATCCCTGTGAGTACACTCATCTCACCGTTGTTTGCACCATCCGAGTCGATTGCTTCTGCTAGTTTTGGGCCAGTCGATATGGTGGCGTTGATTTTTGCAATATGCTTTTATTTCAGCGCCCAGAAAGTTTATAAGCGAGCTTATTTTGGAGAACGAAATAGTATTTGGGCATTGTCTAAACCTGAGCATTTAGCCAAATTTACTGCTGCACAGCAGTGAATTTGGTTAGTTCCGAATTTAAACCCAATTTAGGGTCCACTACTAGTTCTGCACAATTGGGGTCATCAAATTAGTTTTAAACTAGTTCGCCATATAGTAAGGCGAAAAATGCACTTTAATATATTAAAGTGCATTTCTGTTACGAATTAATCATGTGGTCAGTGTTATTCAAATAGCTTCTATTGGGTTGTCAATTTATGTATATAGCCGACATACTTAACTCTCGCGGTACTCATCTTGTTTTAGACGCTTGAGGATGCAACAGTCGCTAACATGGTGGTTATCGCAGGAGACTAAGGATGAAAGTGAAGCCTCTAGCTTGGCCAGCTCCCGCTGCGTTTGACGAATATGCTCGAGTTGCTCCGCAATGATCTCATCGACCACCGCGCAAGAGTTGTGAAGATGCTGCTGGACTTCTACCAGACGACGAATGTCGCTCAGGGCAATATTCAACGCTCTGCAGCGGCGGATAAAAATGAGGGTATCCACATCCTGCGGGGCGTAGTATCGGTAACCATTGGCCATTCGCTTTGGGGGAGGTAGCAATCCTTCCAGCTCATAGAAACGGATAGTTTTTACTGGAACCTGTGAGGCGGATGCCAGTTCGCTGATTTTCATCTTGACCCTCCAGTAACTGTAAGCTTTAGCCTGCATCATACCACTTACTGATTATTTAACGCTATTGGACATACCTATGCCTCACTTATCGCCCTTAGCCTTTCTGTTATTATCCTTGGGCGCCACTTCATCCTATGGCGCTCCGGTCAATGAAAAAGACGAACACGCCGCAAACATTAATACGCCTCAAACCGCCGCAGAGCCGGTCAGCCAGCATGAACATGAAGCCTCCCATGAACAAGATAGCCATGATGACAAACTTACCGATGAACACGGTGATGAGCATGACGAGGGAATGGAACGAATTTTGGTTCAGTCCACTCGTTTAGGACGGGTAGTTGATGATCAGCCCATGAGGGTTGAAGTGGTCACTCACGAGGAAATCGAGGAAAAGGCGGCTATGCGGCCAGGAAACATTTCAATGATGTTAGCAGAAACGGGTGGGGTACGAGTGCAAACCACTTCACCCGCTCTCGGTAGCGCGAATGTGCGTTTGCAGGGAATGGATGGCCGCTACACTCAATTGCTAGCAGATGGTCTGCCGCTATACGGCAATCAAGCATCATCACTCGGTTTACTGCAAATTCCGCCTACGGATCTGGGACAGGTAGAGGTTATAAAAGGCTCGGCTTCATCCCTCTATGGTGGCTCGGCTTTAGGCGGGGTTATTAATTTGGTCTCTAGACGACCTGGCGATGAATTTGCTGGCGAGACACTCCTTAACCTGACCTCTAAAAATGGCCAAGATTTTACGGGTTACGCCGAATCTCCTCTCAGCGACAATCTCAAGGGATCTATTACAGCAGGTGCCCATTATCAAACCATCGAAGACATAGATGCCGATGGCTGGGCCGATCTGCCGGAATACGAACGTTACACCCTGAGACCAAGGCTGTTTCATGAAGGTGACAATGGCGATAACCTCTATGTGACTGCTGGCTACATGACTGAAAATCGTCGAGGCGGAACGCTAAATGGGCACACAGTGGCCGATGGTAATCCCTTTATCGAGACTCAGAACTCAGAGCGTATGGATGCAGGTCTTGTCTATCATAGACCCGTTGCTGATACCTTGACCTTTAGTACCCGCGCCTCCGCCATGGTGCAGGAACATTTCCACGGCTATGGGGTTGATAACGACAACGATAAGCACGGCAATTACTTGCTAGAGACCAGCCTGTCTGGCTATCGCGACAATCTAGATTGGGTGATTGGTGCGGCGTATCAATCAGATACGTATGAATCGGACAACTATTCCGACTTTGACTATTCTTTCGATGTGCCGGGGCTTTTTGCAATGGTGGACTACAGCTTGATGGAGGATTTGATCGCTTCTGTCAGCGCCCGTATGGATCACCATAGCCAATATGGTACCGAGCTTAGCCCCCGATTCTCGCTCTTGTACCGTGCCGATGGTTTCACAGTACGCGGCTCCTATGGTCAAGGCTATTACGCACCAACCCCATTTGTGGAAGAAATCGAAGCCGCAGGCTTGTCGCGACTAGAGCCTCTTGGGGAGCTCAAGGCAGAAACCGCTCGAACGGCCTCAGTAGATTTTACCTACCGCTTCAATGATTTAGAAACTAGCCTTACCCTGTTTGGTTCGAATATCCGTAATGTGACCGAGCTTGAGGCTTTTTCCTTGGAAAACAATGATACCTTCGACAGAGTCCGTCTAGTCAATGCTGAAGGAGAAAGCCAGATCCGCGGTTCAGAAATGCTGCTACGCTACTACCTTGGCGATCTCAAGCTGACAGCAAGTTACCTTTATCTGGATGCAACCGAGCCGACTCAAGGCCGAACGCCTCGCCGCGAGATTACATTGACGCCCAAACACTCCGCAGGATTCGTGGCGATGTGGGAGCAACACGGTAACTTTCGCGCGGGGTTCGAAGCCTATTACACTGGCATTCAACGTCTAAATGACAACCCTTATCTGACCGAGTCTGAACCCTACTGGCATCTTGGCCTGATGGGAGAAATGACCTTTGGCCGCTACAGTTGGTTTATCAATCTGGAGAATCTGCTAGACATTAAACAAAGCGATACTCATCCGCTGCTGTTGCCCGAAAGGACTCCTACGGGACAGTGGACAACTGATATCTGGTCGCGTAACGATGGATTTATTGCCAATGCAGGAGTCAGGATTAAATTCGGTTAAACTCTTATGCCTAGGTTTTCTTTCACGGATACCGAGCAAAATTAGGGATTAATTTTTAACTCAAAGCATGGGCTTTATTTCTAAAAAATCTGTTATTGATTAACATTTTTTGCCATGGTGGCATGCAGTGAATCTGTTCCGACAGAGGCATTCGTGCCGCTAACAGTTAGTGTTGTAGCGATACTTATCTTAATTAAAAAGCTTGTGCTCCATTGTTTATTTTGAGCTTGCAGAAGTGTAGATTTCTGTTCCAACCCATTGACCAAATTTTGGTAGTGTTACAGAGTGACTATAGAATTCAGGTCTTACTAGCTTCAAGTGGGGAAATTGTGACAGAAAAGGAATTTATTGAGTTATTTGATAGCTGTAAAAATCATTATTGGAAGCTTCCAGAAGATGATGTTGTTTTTTGTCTTATGGAAACTTTTTTCTATCTATTGAAAAACGCCAAAATACGAGACGATTGGGAATTTAAATCGTGTGCATTTGGACGGAATATAGTTATTTATGCTATGTCTAGAAAACAGAGTCATGAATATTCCTTAGGTTTTTACCAAGGAGATATTTATTTGGAATCATCAATATTTAAACCTGAAACTATCAAGTATATGCCCAGTGAGTTTTGGATAGTTCTTGCTGAACTCGATTTAAATCATAATTTTTCCTTTCAAGAGAATGCAGTTGTTTCAGACAAAGTTAGTTTCGATACCCGAACGGGAGTATCCAGTATATATAAAATAGTTCGGAATTACATTTTACTTGAAGAGCACGACCCAGAATCTACATACAACCTAGGAACTCTTGAAGCTCACTGGGGGAGAACAGAATCACCAGTCGAAATTTTGAAATCGGCCACAGCTCTTCTCAAAGGGCTCTATAAGCTCAATTATTTGCTGTATCGTCGTGATTATCTGAAACGTAAAAACTCAAAAACCTGACAATTTACAGTAATTATTCTTGCTGTTGTAGGAAAATTCAAAACTTTTTGCTTATTTATAGACCTCTGTACAGGCGTTACATCATAGAAAGATTAATTAGAATTTACGGGTTATAGGTAATAACTTCAAAAATATATGTCCCCAAATGAGCTCGTGAATTATTCTAGGTGATACTGATTTACTGAAACAGACTAATCTAGTCTGGTTCTCGAGCCGAACCCTGCCATTTGCATTCGATGTTAGCGAATGTTCTTTTACTTAGCGTCGAACTTTTAACCTCAAACGTGTGACCTCATTGTCCTACAAATACTCATCTATGTTCAATTTTAAGCTATTCACTACGAGTGGTCGAAACTGGAACGTCATACAGTAGTATTTCAATCGTTTGGTTTTGCGTGATGTTAGGTCGATATCTGAGCAAGTTATCTCAAGCATCTAAATCTAAAACATTTAAAATTCAACTCATGAAGTTACCGTTTTCAGATAATAGGTTTAGAATACGCGCATGCGCGTTTTTTCTTGGTGGCGTATACTATAAAAACTGATAAATTCATATTAATACAGATAGTTAAGGTTGCATTTTTTACAGTGATGATGAGGTGAAGTCCCATAAGCGATTTATCCTCCGTAAATAGCAACACTAAAACGTTAATTGCATAAGGATGAACGATGCCATCACTGAAGTATGAAATACTCAACGTAATAAAAGAGCTATCAACGCCGTACGCCAGTATAACCAAACTATCGACAGCGTTTGATATAGACGATACAAACTTTATCGCCGCTTTCAGAGAGCTTGAACGTGAAAATCTTATAGCTTCTGCTAATTCACCACATTGTGGACTTATTGTTGGCGTGTGTGGGACGCCTGTTTGGTTAGCCGTAGACCTTTATGTTACTCAATTTGGTATTGATCAACTTAATCTATCAAAACGCAAATTCTGGCCGATATTCATTAAAATTATTGAAAACCCGACGGCATCTGTGTTAATCGCAGCGCTTATTTGTTTATGCTCCGTACTCGTATACTCTTCTTTTGGTAGCGACCTGTCAGAAAATAAAGAAACACAAGTTGAAATACATAAACTACCAAGAGAATCTCAACCATAAATTTCCTCATGGTTTCTTAGCTAGAAATCCATCAGTGATCACTCAAAATCAGAATGATTCACACGCTAAAATCTACAATATTATGTATTTTTTAGTTTCTAAAGTCGTAGCCAAATTCAGTCGAACACGATGAATGTCAAATTTCAGTTTTGATAATTTCAAAAATCAAAACTTACAATGTGTACTCAATAATGCTGTTTACCGTAACAGGCTAACCCCGCTGACTTGATTACGACCATGTTCTTTCGCAAGGTACAATTGCTTATCTGCCGATTCAATAAGTGTTTGCCATTTCAAATGCCGATGAGGTTGCATACTTGCAACGCCAGCACTAATCGTGACCTCTTGAAAACTGGAGCCTAAATGCTCGATGTGTAAGGCTTGCACTGCGTTTACGATGAGTTGTGCGATGTGCATCGCGCCTAAATGCTGAGTGTCCGGTAATAGGCAAATAAATTCCTCACCACCATAGCGCGCCACTAAATCGTTCGGGCGGTGTATTGCTGTGCGTAGCGCTTTCGCGACGAGACGTAGACATTGATCTCCTTCCTGATGACCATAGCGATCATTGAAAAGTTTAAATGAATCGACATCTAACATCACCACTGACAAAGGTGCACTATTTCTGCAGCAGTACTTCCATATTTCGGGGATCCGTTGCTCAAACAGGTGCCGATTCGCAACCCCTGTTAGCCCGTCCAGTAAAGCAATCGATTGGAGTAAATCGGCTTGTTGTTTGAGGATAAACTGATTATTCACCCTCGCGTTCGTGATAATCGGATTGATGGGTTTATGAATAAAATCGGCGGCGCCAAGCTGAAAGCCTTTAACCTCTTCTTGTTCATCAAAATGCGCGGTAACAAAGATAATGCAGATATTGGCTGTTGCGGGATCTACTTTGAGCCGTTGACACACTTCATAGCCTGTCATACCAGGCATTTCTATATCCAAAAGCACTAAATCAGGCAGTTCATTCTGGCAGACTGCGATGGCTTGCTCTCCGTTTGTGGCCATAAACATTTCATAATCTTCATGAAAAAGCTGATGTAATATTTTTATGTTGAGGGGTTGGTCGTCAACGATAAGAATTTTTCCCTTCATGCGATTGGCTTGCGGGATGATTTCCGTAGGATGCATTATTTATTCTCCAACATGATGATACGTAAAGTGTCTGATGCCTTATCGAATTCGAGTGCTTGTACTTGTCCCTGTAGTGTTATCCATTGTGGATGGTGTGGTAATTTTTTGATTAATCGGTCAACGAAAGTCATAGCTTCTAAATTGTTCGCTTTTAAGAGGAGCATGAGGGCGTTCAGTTCAGTCCAAGCACTCGGCATTAACGCTTGAGAATCGATGGCCAGTGTCATTTTATCTTGAGCTAGCACAGTCGATTCAGGTTGAGGGATGTAGGTAGATAGTTGCTGAGTACTTTCATTGATTAATAATTCTAATTGTTCGGTCCACGCTTTTATCTCAATAAACTCAAAGTCTTTTTGTTTGAGCTGTTTTTCTAAAAATGCGGCATAAGCGGCTAAACGCAGTGCACCAAAATTACTGGCAAGACCTTTGATGCCATGTCCCACGGCCGCCGCAGTGGCATACTCGAACAGCTTAGTAGACTGCTTGAATAGATTGAGTTGTTTCAACATTTCAGGTGCAAAACCTTTCGCCATTTTCTGGAAAAATGCCTGATTACCGCCAAAACGGCGCAGTATCAGCTGGATGTCATCCAGCAATGGCATATCGTCCATATCGTCAAGTGGAGCCAGTAACTTCGCAGGTTGATGCTGTTGCGCTAATGAGGGGACTTCTTCCTGTCCCACTAAACGCAAAATACTGGGGAGTAATATTTGCATGTCGATTGGCTTACCCACATGATCATTCATACCCGCATCGAAGCAATCCTGTTTATCGCTTTGGGATGCATTGGCAGTCATCGCTAGAATGGGCAGATCCGCAAATCGGCTATCAGCGCGGATAAGCCGTGTTGCGGCTAGGCCGTCCATATCGGGCATTTGTATGTCCATGATCACGATATCGAATACGTTTCCACTTTCTAACACTTGAAACACCCCTTCAACGCCGCCGTTGGCAAGTTGCACGTTTGCCCCTTCATAACTCAGCAGCTCATCAATCACTTGTCGGTTGAGTTGGTTATCTTCAACCACTAAAATGGCGAGTGTAGATAACAATCGTTGCGAGTGCGGCATAGGATTCACTGTCATCGTTTTGCCTTCGATAGCATTGATTATCGCCTCGGCTAAAATCTGTGATGTGACCGGTTTAGTTAAAAAATTCACGAAGGGGACATTTTTAATATGCTGACTTTCGCTAATCACCTCATGGCCATAGGCGGTGAGCATAACGATGAGCGGAATAGGGCTATCTGAGTGAGAGTTACACATTAAATCAGCGGTTTGTAGCCCATCAAGATCTGGCATACGCCAATCCATTAGCACGACATCGAATGGTCTTGCGCTTATATTGGCTTGTTTTACTTTTTCAAGCGCTTGATATCCCCCCGAGGCGGTTTCTGCACTGCAGCCAAAGTCAGTCAAAATCTTATGCAAAATTTCGACAGTCAGTTCGTTATCATCGACAATTAAAATATGATACCCACTGAGGTCAATAGCCTGAGTAGCTTCAACTTCCATGACGCAGAACGTCACATCAAACCAGAAACGGCTACCCACACCCACACGGCTGGTGACATTTAATTGGCCTCCCATGAGTTCGACTAACTTTTTGCTTATCGCTAATCCCAGCCCTGTACCGCCAAATCGTCTTGATGTTGACGATTCTGCTTGTTCAAAGCCCGTAAAAATGCGCTCTATTTGCTCTTCACTAATACCAATACCGGTATCTGAAATTGAAATCTGCACAGTAACGGTATTGGCCTCATGACATAAGCATTCCATGGCGACAGTGACTTGACCGTGGCGTGTAAATTTAAGGGCATTACCCGCTAAATTAACCAAGATCTGTTGCAGCCTCAGTTGGTCAGCTAAGAGCCATGGGGGTAAAGCCGAATCAAGGTCAAACATGACCTCGACATTTTTGTTGCCATGGTTACCCGACAGCACTATTGCAAGGTCTCGCATAAGCAGTTCGATTGAACAAGGGTGTAGATCGAGTGTTAATTTACCGGCATCGATTTTTGAAAAATCGAGAATATCATTCAGTAACCCTAATAATGATTTCGCCGCGGTTTGGGTTTTGGTCACATAATCCTGTTGTTGCACAGACATTGAGGTATGTTGCATTAATTGCAGCATCCCTAAGACCGCATTCATTGGGGTGCGGATTTCATGGCTCATATTGGCTAAAAATGCGGACTTTGCCGCATTAGCCGCATCAGCCTCATGTTTAGCCTCTCTCAAGGTTTCTTCTAATTGCCGCTGTTCGGTAATATCTAAATTGATACCGATGACTTTTGTGACCTGACCCGTGACATCGCGTTCGATTTGGGCGGCAGCTTGCACGTAACGAATGGTGCCATCGGTTCTGACGACTCTAAAAATGGGATCATATTGGTCTTTTTCTTCTATTGCTGCTTTTAGCTTCGCCTCGGCGAAGTCAATATCATCTGAATGGATCCGCATACGCCAATGCTCATAGGTTAATCCTTTATCCTGCAAACTTAGGGGGTGATCGTAAATAGCAAACATCCGCTCATTCCATTCGAGGGAGTTATCGCGTAAATCCCAGCTCCAAATGCCGAGCTTGGCGACTTCCGCGGCCTTACTTAAATAATGACTCGCAGTGACAAGTGCTTTTTGTTGTTGTAGTACTTGGGAAATATCAATTGCAATGCCTAAATAACCAATAATCTCGCCGACATTATCCTTCATGGCTGTAACAGTGAGAGAGACTTGGCATTGACTGGTGTCTTTTCGCACATAGGTCCAAGTGCGCGTTTCTGGCCCAAAGGTTCGCGCTTTATAGACGAACACATCAAAGCCTTGAATGTCTTCACCATACTCACTGGACAATTCAGCTGCTCTTGCCGCGACTTCCTCGGGCAAATGTAGCGGTGCCGGTGTTGATAGCCCAATCATATCCACGGCGGCGTAACCGAGTAATTGCTCGGCCCCACGATTGAAAATCGTGATCACGCCCTTTTTGTCCGTTGCGATGATGGACATTTCGGAGGCGGCATCGAGTACGTTCGTTAACAACGAACCTAACTTATTTTTCTCAATTTGCACCAATTTACGCTCTGTGATGTCGGTTCTTAATGCGACAAAACGTTCTATATTGCCGTTTTCATTAAAGACAGGGCCAATCACAGTATCAAACCATTTCAGCATTTGGTGTCGGTCACGATTACAAATTTCACCATGCCAAGATAGGCCTGATTTTATTTGGGTCCACATGGTGCGCCAGAATGCGGCATCATGCTCACCAGAGTTCAAAATGGCATGGGTTTTACCTAACAATTGTTTGCGTGAATAGCCACTTACGTGGCAAAAATTATCATTCACTTCTAAGATGACGCCATTCGGGTCGGTGACAGAGTAGAGCAACTGTTGATTGATGGTGTCGAGCAACGTCTGGTTTTCGAGTAATGCTTGCTGGAGTGCATTGGTACGTTTGGTGACTTCTTGTTCTAAACGCGCATTCAAATTTAGAATATGCCGCTCGCCATCTTGTTGGACGGTGATGTCGCGGATAGTTTGGCTTACCCCCACAATCTCATTGTGTTCATTGTAGATAGGTAGCGCTGTCGTAGAGGTTGATAACTGGCTACCATCTTGGCGCTGATGGCTTGATATTCGATTTAATACTGTTTTTCCTGAGAGCACTTCGGTAAACAGAGCGTGTTCTTTCGAGATGCTATTGGATGGAATAATCAATTCTGCATTTGATTGACCTAATACCTGATGTTCTTTATAGCCAAATAGCTGCTCAGCGCCTTGGTTCCAACTCGTAATTTGGCCTGCAAGGTTAAAGCTGATAATGCCGTCGAGGGAATGCTCTAAGATGCTGGCCCGTCTTGCCTGCTCAGCTTGCATTTGTCGCTTACGTTGCGAACTTAAGGACCACACAGTGATAAAGGCGGCCAACAGTAGACTGAATAACCCGCCACTGAGCAGCACTAAGCTCGGTTGATTAAGGTGTAATGACTGAATAAAGGCGGGGTAGGCAATGACTTCGACCTGCCATTTGCGGCCAAAAATATTTTTTGTCAGTGTGTGGCTATATGCTGATGGTAGCGAGGCATCATTGGCATGCGTCTCAAAAAATCGAATGGGGTGCTGTGCTTGGGTAATATCACTGAGCAACAATTTAGTTTGCTTTTGATTAAGCGCTAAATTCGTTAACACTTCGTTTGTCACGAGGGGAGCATAACTCCAACCATAACCAGCAGAAAGCCTTTCTTCGACGGTTTTGGGTACCCAAACGCTACGATAAATTGGTCGTAATATCAGAAATGATTGTTGGGGTTCACCTGTGGCTTGTACTAACGTGATGGGAGCCGATAACCGCACTTCTCCGGATAATAACGCGGCATCTGCTGCTTCTTTACGATAGGCTTCGGATGCAATATCTAACCCAACGGCAGCACGGTTTCTGTCTATCGGCTCAATGTACTCAATCACATACTTTTCGCCGCTGTGTGGGGTCAGTTGCCGAATATTGAAGTCAGGCCAATCGTCATTTTTGGCTCTTGCTAAAAATGCGGCTTCATCTGCGCTGGATATTCGACGAATAAACCCAAATCCTCTGGCTCCTGGAAACTCTTCATCAATATCACGGGTCAAGCTGTAACGATGGAATATCGCACGGCTGATATTGTGCTCACCTGCGGTGATGATTGTCCCTTGAGCCCCACGCAAGCCATATTGATATAACTTAATACGGTTGATGACGTTCTCACTGATAAGCTCAGCATTTTCCTGCAAAGCTTGTCCGATGACGTGGGCGTTCATCCGTCCTATCTGCCATGAGATTAAGCCACTGAGTATCAATCCCAATATCAGAAAACAGATGCCCAATTTATAGGCGGGTTTATAACTCGTCGGCAAATTCATATGTGCTTAATTATTTATCATCAGTAAGGTTCTGATTTTGGACCATTAAAAGACTTTGTGCCACTGAGGAAGGATTGGCAAAAGCTAAATAGGTTAAAAGTCGCAAATTTTGATGATGAGCGATGATTTCAGCCCGTTAGTGTCATGCGAAGAGGAGCAATTTGAGAGAAGGTCATTTACCTGTGATTGACGACTTAAGTTGGATAATCATTTCCTCACTGGCATCCGATGTTTATATCCCCTATACCTAATGTCTGCTGAACATCTTTAGTCGTAATGCTTAGACTATTAAAATTCAACATTTATATTTAAATTCATGATATTAATGTTTATTTTGCATGCTGCAAGGAGTGCTGATGCTTAAGCAGACACAACCATGTTATTGATCGATATTGCAATCTTAACTATTAAAGGATGAAAGTTATGAGCGTAGAAACAGAGAAAGCGTTTGGCGAACTTATTTTAACGTTTACTGACAGTTTTACCCCACGCTGGAATGACAGTGGGAGTGGTGGGAGTGCCGATGGGGCTTTTTGGCAACCCGTACCACCAACAGGATTTTTTGCGCTCGGCTCGGTCGGGGTCGGCCATTATGGTGATATTAATGGCAATCTTGCCGCTTTGTGCGTGAAGGCAAATAGTGATAGTCAAGTACCTTTAAAGCATCCTATTGGTTTCGACCGGATATGGAAAGACAGTGGCTCTGGTGCTCATAAGGATGGTTCCTGTTGGCGACCTAAAGCACCTGATGGGTATGTTGCTCTGGGGGATGTATTCATGGAAGGACATGAAAATCCTCCGTCCCTTGAAGATATTGTCTGTGTCAGAAGCGATCTCGCATATCCCGCCGATATTGGTACTGAGATTTGGGCAGATCATGGTACTGGCTCTTCCAGTGATTTTGATTCCTTTGAGGTGGTGGCACCAGAAGGTTATACCGACTCTGATAAAGCATTGATCGCAGCCAATACTTTTGTTGCGAATAACAGTTACAATAAACCCGTTGGAGCCGCAGCTTTACATTGCCTTAATCTCAAATTGCCATTCGATGTCAGTCCTGAACCTGCTGTACCTAAGTTGACCAGTTTTGATGCGCCACCTTCAAGTACGCAAGCATCCCTCGACAGGGTAGTGTATCTGCCTTTCACGGCGATTAAAGATGAAAGCAAAAACATTGCTTGGAAATTGCTTAACTCACCTTTCTACCGCTTAGAAAGATATGTGAGTTATCGTACAGAGATTTTTGACCATAATCAGACCAGTAATGAGCAAACCATTAAAGAAACGATTACGACAGGTATTAGCCATAGTAAGAGTGAAACCTTTAGTACTACGACAGGGGTTTCTGTTTCTGCTGAGACAGGTGTAAGTTTCTTAGGTACGGGTGGGAAAGTGTCTGCCACTGTCAGCGTAGAATTAGGTTGGACTGATACAACGGGGATTTCTGAGTTTTCTGAGCGAAGTTTAGAAAAGTCGATCAATGTACCGCCCTATAAAGCTCAGGCTCTATGGGCGATGTCCTATAAGTTAATGGTAAAACGAGGCGATGGCAGTAGTTTGCCTAATCCTCTCAGTTTTGAAGTCGATTATTTTGTCCATTCCGAGTACCCAAATGGACCGACCTACAGAACGGTTGCGCCACGTAGAGAACTCGCTTATGAAGCCAGTAACGATCTGTAATTAAGTGTTTATACCGACTTAATCAGTGGTCAATGGTCGATAGAGGGAAAGAAGCTAGCTGCCGAGGCTAGCTTTTTTATTCTCTGAGAAGGCTATCATTACGATAGCTCAATATTGGGGCAAAAATGCATTATCCATGGTTAACGAGGCTGATTGAGCTGCAACCAAAAGAGCTTGAATATCCCCCAACTTAGCACATAAATGTCACGCTGAAATTGCAGGTATCTATCAATCCGGTATTTAAAGTGATAGTCCTTTAACTGAATCAGAGACTAATTTTGCATCAGCTATCATATCATCGATAACCTTTTTTATTTCAATAGCTTGACTCTCTCCATAGGATGTTTTTTCAAGGGCGACTTGGATATAGGAATCAATACTTTGCGTAATGCTTGAGTTCTTGGTTATTACGACCGCTATCTCAGCGGTTGATTGTGAGGTGCGAGAAGCCAATTGTCTGACTTCATCTGCTACTACTGCAAACCCTCGACCTTGCTCTCCGGCTCTTGCTGCTTCAATCGCGGCATTAAGTGCGAGTAAATTTGTTTGGTCTGCTATTGAGCTTATCGTCGAAATAATCGCATTGACATTTTTTGCTTGCTCGTTTAATTGAGTTATTAAGGCATTGATGTCGTCTACAGAATGATTAATTTCTCTTGAATTAGAGAGTAAAAGCTCAATACTCGATTTACCTTTTGCAGCGGTGTTGACAGTGTCTTGTGCTGTTTGATAAGAAATAAGAGCCGCTTCTTTTACCCTCATCGCTTTTTCGACCCTGTCAGTAATATCACTTGCAAGCTTTATGATTTTTACGACGTCACCAGCGTGATTATATATCGGATTATACGTTGCTTCTAACCACACAGTACGGCCATATTTGTCAATGCGTTTAAATAAGCCTTTTTGAATTCTGCCTTTGGCTAGGTCTGACCAAAATTGGGGCGTTTCTCGGTAAAAGTTGTCATCACAAAATTGCCTGTGGTGTTTCCCTACAACATCATGAATCGAATAACCAAAGCAATTTAAAAAGTTTATATTAGCATCAAGAACAATCCCATCTGGAGTGAAGTCAATTACCGCTAATGATTTGTCCATGGCTTTTAATAATGCTTGATTTCTTTCTAATTCCATTTGTTCTATTGTGACATCAGAAGCCACTTTTGCAACGTACTCGACTTTGCCACCGTTCATGATGGGGAAGTATGTCGCAGCTAACCAGACGGCATTTCCTTTTTTGTTTTTTCGAATAAATCGCGCACTGGTTGGTGTTCCATTCGCTAAAGATTGCCATAGCTTACGGTACTCAGGTTTTTCTACATCTTCAGGAAAGCAGAGCAAGCTATGATGCTTGTTTAATATCTCGTTTAGCTCATAGCCAAGAGTCTGTAAAAGTAACTTATTTGCGAAGATAACATGGCCTGATGGCGTAAACTCAATGTAGGGTACGGTTTGTTTTAATGATTCTCTAAATGCGTTCGCTGAAGCCGATTGTGTCGTTAATTCTGAAACGGTTTTTGTAAAGAGACTCTTAGAAACAAACATCGATAACCCCCAAAATAAAGTGTTAATCTACTTCTAGTGTATAGCTCAAAAAGAAGCAAGTTCTAGTCATTAAATATTTAAGAGACTAGCACTTAAGTATTAGTTGTTTTTGATATTAAATGGCTCAAGTGACATTTTATCTAAAATGCTAATAAACATTAGATGTAAATTTTGGAAGGTATAAAAAATCAACCTTGGATTTGAGTAAACACTCATTGGTATTTTTGAGTATGTAAATATAGCTTTAAAAATAGAGTTACTTTAATGCTTCAGCTTTCAGTTATAGGTGGTGATGAGGTTTGTTGTCATATCTTTATTGACCTTTTTAAATTACCCATTAACCAGATTTACACCGTCTGATTCACGTTTAAAATTACGGCATTTTACGCTGGTTTCGGGCTAACGCGCTTTTGCCACTTTTCAATTTATCTGCGACTCAAGTTGTACAGTTCGGTGCTGTGAGGTTGACCTGATTTTAGTAATGATCCACATAGTATTCAGGTTCATTTGCTACTCGACATGACGAACTCGAAACTCAATATATTTCTCTCAAAAAGTGATCCAACGGTCCCAATACCTGATGACTTAGCAGAATGGCTTGATGTGCTATGCCTCTATTTTTTATGGGAGATAGGCAGTGACTAGAAGCTAACGCGATACTGTGGCATTTCTAAACAAAATGCTTGCTGCGATAGGGTTGATTTGTTATTACTGGCGCATGAAAAAAATATACGTAAGCGCAATTAACACCACCACTACCACCACGAGAATTCTCGGGGGGTAGTTTTTTGCGTCTTTAAAAAAACCCTCTGAGCGACATCGCCAGAGGGTTTTTTTATACCTTGGTTTTGTATTTCGCTCAGATTTAACTCAGATTTAACTCAGGAGAGAATGATGAAAACACATCGCGAAATTGCAGAACAACTTGACCTATTTCACTCTGAACCACAGGCGCCGGGTATGATTTTTTGGCACCCGAATGGCTGGGCGTTATTCCGAGATATTCAAGATCACATGAGGCGCGTGTATCGCCGAAATGGTTTTGAGGAGGTGAACACGCCTGTTTTTATGAAGAAGGAGTTATGGCAAACATCTGGGCATATAGACATGTTTGCAGAGAACATGTTTTTCGGTGGCGGAAAGGAAAACATCGATGAATATGTGTTAAAACCCATGTCTTGTCCTGCCCATATTTTGCTGTTTAAGCGCGGGGTACATAGCCATAGAGATTTGCCACTGCGACTATTTGAGTTTGGCTTGGTGCACCGTAATGAATCCTCTGGCTCGTTAAATGGTTGTTTGCGCGCACGCCAGTTCACTCAGGATGATGCCCATGTTTTTTGCTGTTGGTCTCAGGCAGAGGAGGAGATATGTGGTTTTCTCCAACGTGCAAAGCAGGTTTATGGTGATTATGGCTACCATAATTTAGACGTAAAAATATCGACTAAACCTGAAAAGGCATTAGGCAGCGATGAGCAATGGTGCCGAGCACAAAAGCTATTGGACTCAGCCTGTCAGATTGAGGGCTTTGATGCCGAGTATCAAGCTGGGGAAGGGGCTTTTTATGGTCCTAAAATTGAACTGTCACTGACAGATTCCATGGGAAGACGCTGGCAGTGTGGCACTATCCAGTTTGATTTTAATTTGTCTGAAAGATTCGATGTTCATTACACCAATGAGCAAGGTGAATTCGAACGGCCAGTGATTATGCACCAAGCTATGTATGGCTCTATCGAGCGTTGGTTGGGGATTCTCTTGGAAGTATCACAGGGCAATCTCCCGGATTGGTTACATCCTGTACCTGTCGCTATCGCCTCAGTGAATGAGTCAAACAGCCAATTTGTCCGCCAGCTAGAGGCATTATGTTTAGCACAAGACATGCGAGTGTTGGTTGATATCAGTCAAAACTCAGTTGCCCGCAAAATGAAACGCTTTCATAAGCAAAAAGTGCCTTACATCTTAGCTGTAGGGGATAAGGAAGAGGCTGAGAATATGGTTTCAGTTAAGAGCCGCAAAGACGGTGTTATGACACACATTCCTCTTGCTGAACTAGCTGACTACCTCGCGGATAAACTAGAACGCAAGTTATAACGTAAGGTAAGGCTAGCTATGGTTACCATCGCTGGCCTTTTACTCAAATTGTTACTTTGTCTAATAGTAGGCTAGTTCATTAAAGGGGTTGTGAAACTGTTGATCTTGTTAGTTTTCAATTTAATTTGCTGTAGACGCTACTTTTATTGGCAGATAACTTTTGCCCCAAAGTGAGCCACGGCTCGAAGAACAGCCCTTTGTCATCTGATAATTTGAGATACTTAAAGTAATGGGTACCCAAAAGTAAGACCTGATCATGAGGGATTGCAAAAATCGTTACAGTGAATCAAACTTGCCTAGTCTGGTTTACGGGCTGAACACCATCATTTCACGTTAGCTTTTGGCTAACGTGCTTTCTGCCCAAAACTTGGTTTCGATAATTAGTGTACTTGTAAAAATCGAACACTCAGTAAAATCGGCGTTTATAGTTTATTTTAGAGTTACTTCCAACATCGCTCTAACATCGTTAGTTTCCCGCAAACGTTTTACGCCAAGCACTTGGGCTAACTTGAAAACGTTGATTAAAATGTTGCCTAAATGACGTTGCAGTCTGAAAACCAACTATTTCAGACACTTGTTCTACAGGAAGTCTTGTACTTTCAAGAAGCTCAAGGCTGCGTTGCAGACGAGCGTTCACAAGCCATTTTCCAAATGACATACCGGTAGCGTTGTTGAAATGCCGAGTAAAGGTACGGCGACTCATAAATAATTGGTCTGCTAAATCAGCAATGGAATATTGTTTGTCGAGGTTTTCACGTAAATAATCCAGTAATCTATTGACCTCTGCATCTTGAGTTGATTTTGGGATAGGTTGTGCAATAAATTGTGCCTGACCGCCTTCTCTGTGCGGAGGTACAACTAAGATACGTGCAACTTTATTCGCTGTTTTTGTCCCATAAAAAGACCTCACAATATACAAGCAACAGTCTAAAGCGGCAGCAGTACCTGCAGAAGTGACTACACGGTCACTTTCAACATAAAGTGCATTCGTATTTAGCTTTATATTTGGAAAACGAACTGTAAAATCTTCCTCTGCCATCCAATGAGTTGCAGCTTCTTTTTTATCTAATAGCCCTGAGTAGGCTAACGCATAAGCACCATAACAAAGCCCCACGACCATAGCCCCTCTTTCATGAGCTTTAACCAATGCTTCAGATACATCAGAAGCAGGTGCACTGTCTAGGTCATGCCACCCAGGGATGACAACTATATCTGCCAACTCAACGAGTTCTAATCCACCATCAGGCTGAACTGTCATCCAATTGTCAGTGTGTTGTGGCTTACCATCAATTGACACTATCTTTAAGTCAAAAATGGGTTTGCTATCTGGCAGCATCGAAAAAACGGCTTGAGGCACAGCGACATGAAACACGCTGAAATGAGGATAGAGAATCAAAGCGACTGTTGGTACTTGCATATGCAAAGTGCTCCCAAGTGAATCGTCATATCATTATTTGGCCCAATTGTTTCGAAGTTTGTCATTTGGGTCAATGTTCCCTCTCGTAAATACCGAAGATAATGTCTCATATTAATCAACCGCCAAAGAGATACATTATGAAAAACAAAGCTATCACCATCCTACTTACCTTAGGGCTTGCAACTATCATAAATAGCACCAATGCATTAGCTGAATCGGCTCCAACACTGTATGCAGAACCACAGCAGATTCACTTTCAGCATATTCGAAATGCAACATCTAAACTCACTTATGGTGACACAACATTCTTAATCGACCCTATGCTGGCAGAGAAAGATACCTATCCTGGTTTTGCCGGTACTTACCGTAGTGAAATACGTATACCAATGATCGATTTACCCATGTCAGCTAAAGCTGTAATTGACAATGTAGACGCCGTTATTGTCACTCACACACATCTTGATCATTGGGATGATGCAGCACAAAGTGTAATTCCTAAAACGATGCCTTTATTTGTTCAAAATGAAGAGGATGCAAATACTATTCGCGCTCAAGGCTTTAAAGATGTGCGTGTGTTAGGTATTAAAACTCAGTTCAATGGCATTAGTTTAACCAAAACGGGTGGGCAGCATGGCACGGATGAAATGTATGCAATCCCTGAGTTAGCTAAATTGTTAGGAGAAGCTATGGGGGTGGTGTTACAAGCAGATAATTACAGTACTGTATATTTTGTCGGTGATACCATTTGGCGTAATGAAGTGGAAAATGCTCTAAATGAATTTAAGCCTGAAGTAGTTATTCTTAACACGGGTGATGCTCGTTTAGACGGCCTTGAAGGTTCTATTATCATGGGTGAACAGGACACTCTTCGAACTATTAAGCATGCACCTCAAGCTAACATTGTTGCTGTACACATGGATACGGTCAATCACGCAGCACTGACTCGTAAAGAGCTCAGGGAGTTCGTACAAGAAAAAGGCATAGAAAAACAAGTATTAATCCCTGAAGATGGTGAATCGTTGAAGTTATAGTATAGCTTCTTGATTAATTAGTTGTGAGTGATAAGGGGGGAAGTGGGTACTCGAAATCGTGAGCGAGTGAATCACTCTGTACCTGAGTGATTCACACCAACCGCTAAAATCCGCCCTAGTCCTCCGTTTGTTGCTATTCTGGGGCGGTTTTTTCCCTTAAGATGAATCAAATCTCCAGAGAACTGATTCATGTCCCTGTTATACCTATTCCGACTGGATATATCGAGCGCTGATTAGTTTGTAGCCAAACGAAGCATTACTAATAGAATAGCTAATCCAAATCTGGCTAATAAGAGTGAATTATCTAACAAGGTTTTGTTCAAAAGTGAGTTAGACTAATTTCCCAGTGGTAGTTCGTACCACTGGATTAGCACCATACTTCCTTATGACGTGAAAGGTGGAATTTAGGCTTTTATTGATAATGTTGCACCAAAAGCAATTAGACCCAATCCACACGCCTGATTAATTCTATGACCAAACTTTTTAATTATGTGACTCGCGTGTACAGATGTGACTAGGTAAGCGACTATACAAAACCAAGCCATATGTAGAAGTGCAATGTAAACGCCATAGCTAATGACGAAAGACATACCTTCATTATTGGCTGATATTAGTTGGCTAAAGACGCTTAGAAAGAAAAGCATTGTTTTAGGATTCAATACATTACACAAAAAACCTTGAAATATGTACTTTCGAGCATGTGTGGGTTGGTCTGTTGAGTTTTCATTGTCTAATTTCAACTTAGAACTGACTAACCCTGTTACACCGAGATAAATTAAATACGCCGCACCAATGTACTTCACTATGCTAAATAAAACCGCATTCTGAGAAACTAAGTGACTAATCCCTATCACTGAATAGGTAATATGCACACAAACACCAATCCCTATCCCAAGAGCCGTTAATATGCCCGCTTTTCTGCCAAAAATTGCACTGTTTTTAAATACTAAAACAAAGTCAGCACCAGGGCTTACTACGATTAAAAGCCCAAATACTGCAAAACTTATTAACTCCATTTTCTATCCTAACTGTTCATGATTTTAAAATAATTGTATAGATTTATTGGTAAGTTATAATCGAAAAAAAGGCATCCTAAATGTGAGAAAAAGTCACAGATGAGACATTTAAAAGCATTCTATGTATTTCATATTACGGCAGAGTCATCGAGTTACAGTAAGGCAGCAGAAAGACTTCATATCACTCACGGAGCAGTGAGTAAGCAAATTAAATTGCTAGAGAGCCATTTGTCGAAGTTACTGTTTTACAAACAAGGTAGAGGAATGCGTCTCACGCAAGAAGGTGAGCTACTCAAGCTGTACACTGATATTGCGTTTAATGCTCTAGATAATGGAGTTAAGAAGCTAACGAGGGAAAGCAATAAGCATCTTGAAGTTTCCTGTGAGCCCACATTAACTATGCGCTGGCTGATGCCTAGGCTGGCCAGTTTTTTCCAGCTTACGGGTATTGATGTTCGACTATCAACAGCAGGAGGGCCTGTGGATTTATGTGAAACAGGATTATCTTTAGCCATCCGGCGTGATGACTTCGATATTAGCCCAGAATATACGACACACAACTTAGTCAATGAGTGGGTTGGCCCTGTTTTTTCGCCTGAATATTGGAACAAAGCTCAGCACAACTTAGATGATATCGTTTTGCTTCATAGTGAAACGAGACCTTCTGCATGGTCAGATTGGTCATCACGTTCAACACATGCCTTTAATATCAATAAGTCTAAATCCTTTGAGCATTTTTATTTCTGCTTACAGGCGGCAGTTGACGGTTTAGGGGCTGCTATAGGGTCATATCCTCTGATAATCGATGACTTGAAAAACGGGAGGCTGGTGGCTCCATTTGGATTAACTCAATCTGGACATCGTTATGTACTGCTCAGCCACACAGAAAGACTAGGAAGCAATGAATTGGAGTTTTTAAACTGGTTAGAAAAGACAATGTCCTTATGCCAGCCTGAAACTCTTAGTTCATAATTGTAGTGGGTTAGTGAATTTGGTCCTTTAGCAAGAAGTGTAGACTTTATGTTATGGCAATTAAAGAACTCTACAAATACAAAGCTGCTAAGTGATACTTTGTTCTGAGTTTAGTCTGAGTCGATTTTAAGAATGAAACATTAAAAAATAATAGATATGTGACTATTTATGCACATTGTGCTGCATAAACTGAGTTTTGCATAAGTTTGTCACGATAATTCGCAAAACACATCGTTTAAGCGCTATAACTCGCGAAAACTGCACTTTAATTATCATTAAAGTGCAGTTTTTTAGTCAGAGTAATAACTTGGGTGGCTTTATATAGCTTTTATCTGGGAGGCTAAAAAATTGGTTTACTACGCGCGTAATCTGCCCACTATCCAGTGGAATTAATCAACATCAGATCCTCTATGTACAAGTTATCTGTTCTAAATGACCTAATATTTAACTTCGTTAGCTTATTATGCTGATGATTAGTTAGTTGAGCTAGATTTTTGAGCGTTATTGAATGAAATCCGTGTAAAAAATGTAAATTAAAATGCATTCAAGTAGTCAATGCCGTAAAAGGCTTTATTCACTTCGTATAGAAATATACTAAATTAACTTTTTAAGTGACGATATCAGGTTGTGTAGTTAACATTTTATTTAGCTGCAGGTAATGAAAATATTAAGATTTTTATACTTTATCAGGAATGGGTTATGGAAAACGCTATATTGAAATTATATTTAATTTTTCTTTCGTTATGCTTTATACCAACTTCAAGTGCGGATGTATTTACAAGTAGTAATCAGCAACAACAGTATCATAAAAAATATTTAATAACTAGCGCAGCACTTGCAATTAGTGACCCTGCATCAGTCTTTGGTGAGTCAGTCGATTTAAGCTCAGGTTTAGTTGTGTTTAGGCGTAATGATGCTCATCTTCCAGGGAATTCCGATTTATCATTCAGCTACCAAACTTATTACGACACATCAATGCCTGATGTCGCTGGATGGAAAGAAGATATCCCAAGAATTGAATATAGTTATATAACTAGTGCAGGCAATTCTACTCTTGCTGATGGCTGGCGGGTTGGAAAGTATTGTTCAGAAAGCCAATTAAGATCTAATAACGGATCGGATATTTTTGGAGTCCAGCATACTGGCTCAGTGCTGGCCATTCCTCACATGGGCAAAAAACAACTTCTAGATAGTACGCAAAATATTTCTAGTGCAGTGTATTCTGAATCAAAATATATAACTAACTCTTTGTGGAAAATTAGTTGTTATATATCACAAGAAACAAGCGCTGAAGGATTCAAGGCTATATCAACTAATGGAACTTCATATTATTTTGAGCATCTGATAAGTAGTCCTAAAGTACATTCATATGAACGTGATGGCATTCGTGGTTCTGATAATATAAATGTTTCACAACATGGTTCTCTTAGAAGGAAAACTATAGCACTTTACGTTAAAAGGATTGAGGATAGATTTGGCAATTATGTTAACTATAGTTATGCTGATGGAGGACTCTCTAAAATGGAAAGTAATGATGGCAGGATATTGACCGTTGACTACATAAACAATAGAAAAGTTGTTTCATTGAAAAGCCGGGATTCATCATGGGAAAGGAAATGGAATTATTTCATTCGAAACAATAAATATATAGTCACTCAACCAGATGATCGAGAATGGTCGTATGATTTATTTATAAATCAGTATAAACCATTTCCACCAGGATTCAGCGGTAACTTCAACACCTCTTGTCTTATATATCCAATCAACAAAATTATGTCAGTTACTCACCCTAATGGTCTTACTGGTGAGTTTAAGTTTTCAGAGAGAGTTGATTATAGCTCAAACTATATGAGTGTACCAACAAGGATTCCGGTTCAATGTAGTAGAGTCTTAAATCTAGTAGAGAAAAAAGTATCAGAACACCTATCTGGCTTGAAAAATGAATCATTATTATGGCGGTATATTTATTCTGAAAATGAAGGTGGTTATGTTATTAATGGTAAAACTCCGCCAGATAAGTTTAAGTTAAAAGGTTCAATCCCTTCTAATGTTGACCCATTTTTATCTGATTCTATTCAAATAATAAATCCGGACAAAAGTTACGTGAAGCATTATTTTAATCGTGAAGGACGCTCTGCATCTGAAGGTATGATTATAGCTACAGAGCATTTTGACAAGTTGGGAGTGTTACTAAAAACTGAAGCGCTAACTTACACTAATGGCATTAATTTCGGTAAACTACTGACTTATGTAGATGGCTGGGAGAATTTTATTTTAAGCAAGAAAGTGATTACTGATGGTACAGATGAGTATACAATAATATACTCTGACTTCAATGAGTATAATTTTCCTGGCAGGGTAGTGGAAAGTTCTTTTTCAAATACTAAGTATATTAAAAATGAATATACTCACAGTACGCAATCTTGGGTTATGAATTTATTACAGAAAGAATATATTTCAAGTGATGACTCATTCTCTACCCCATTCAAAGAATATTTATTTAACGATAAAATGTTACTTTTACATGAAAAATTGTTTGGTAACTTGGTAAAAACACATAGCTATTATGCCGATGGTAATCTATTACAAACAACTTACAATGATTCTGGTCGTTACGAAAAATTCGATGACTATTATCGCGGCAAAGCTCGTAAGATAACCTTGCCCTGCGCTACGATTAATGGTTGTAATACTGTTAATGGAAGCACTCCCAATACTGTAGTTGCGCTTCTTGAAGTTAATCCTGATGGCACAGCTAAAAGTGTTACTGACTTTAATGGAAATAAGACCTCATATAGCTATAACCCAATTGGCTGGCTCACCAAGATTGACTACGCTGATCCTAAATGGGCTGATAAGGTCATTGGCTATGCTACTGTAAGCATGAACGATGACGGTATTAGTGGCAGTAGCATTGCAGTTGGGAGTTTACGTCAAACAATTTCGCAAGGTAATTACGAAAAACATATCTATCATGACGGTTTATTGCGACCTATCTTTACCCGTGAACGTGATACTGCTAACGCCTCGACAATTCGATATCAAACTATGGCCTATGACCATGAAAATCGTCCGACGTTATCAAGCTTTCCGAGTGCAGATGCAAGTAATCGTATAGGGATGGAGACAGAATATGATGCGCTGGGTCGCGTTGTTACTCAGACTCGAACCAGTGATGATAGCACTAGCCGCCGTGAATACCTCACTGGTAATAAAGTTGCAGTGACTGATGGTGAAAATAATACCACCACTACAGCTTATCTTGCTTATGGGGAGCCTTCCTTTGACAAGCCAACGTTAATAGAAGCGCCTGATAGTGATGATATTGCGATTGAGTATAACGTTTTTGACCAAGTAACCAGTATTCGTCAAGGTAATGTCACTGAAACGCGTCTCTATGATGCTTATCAGCAATTGTGTAAACAGATACGCCCTGAAACGGGGATTACTGCATTTGGCTATAATGGTCAACGTCAACAGATATGGCGTGCAGAAGGGACCAATGGTCCCACAACAAGCTGTGATGCGGGCGCAGTACCAGCCAGCCATAAAATGTTGCTAGCTTACGACAATTTAGGGCAGCTTCGTACTGAGAACTTCCCCGATAGCACACCTGATAGAACCTACAGTTATGACGCTAATGGCAATTTATTGTATCTGGTTGCAGGGCCCGTGAATTGGAGTTATCTCTACAATAGTCAGAGCGGCTTAGAGAAGGAAATACTGTCACTGGATGGGCGTAATTTTGTATTAGATTGGGAATACAATAATCTTGGAGCATTAAGCTCACTGAAATATCCTTCAGACGCAGTGATTGATTTTGCACCGAATGCTTTAGGTCAGCCCACTAAAGCTGGCAGTTATGCAACAGGTGTGAATTATCATCCCAACGGTCAAATTAAGCAATTTACCTATGGCAATGGCATCGTACGTAATGTTGCGCTTGATACGACTGGTCGAATAGATGCAATAACAGATGCTAAAGGTAGCTCAGTTAAGAACAGTCTAGACCCAAGTTATGACTATAACGACAATTTAGCTCGTCTGATTGATTGGGTAGACCGCAACAACGATGTCGATAATCTGGTTTATGATGGCGTGGACAGATTGACGTCAGCGGATGGTAAGTGGGGCACTGGCCGTTACAGTTATGATGGTCTGGGTAATATCCTCGGCCGTAGCCTGAATAATTCCACTATTACCTACAAGTACAATGCGCTTAATCGGTTAAATAACCTCACTGGAGCTTATGCCTACGGTTACCAATATGATGCTCGCGGAAATGTTACCAATAATGGCCGTTATAGTCTTGCCTATAACTTAGGCCAGCAAATGACTGCCGCAAAGGGCATTAGTTATGTGTATGACGGTCATAATCGCCGGGTAAAACAAACTAAAACAGATGGTAGTCATTACACTGTTTATAGCCAAGGCGGACAGTTGTTATATCGTCAGGCTGCTGATGGCACTAGAACAGATAGTGTGTTTCTAGGTAAACAGTTAGTGGCAGAGGTTGATAATGCTCTCGCCGGAAATCCCCCAAACATTAGCGGTATCACACCAACAGTAGCGCTAAAAGTGGAAGCGACTTTAGTTGGAAGTGATTGCCCCCCTAAAATGGATTGTCTTGCTGTTGTGAGTTCCCCCGCTCATTTAGTGACATGGAGTAGTACCAATGCCTCCTCTTGCTCTGGAACGGTTAACAAAAGTTTCAATGGTGCAACACAAGGGATTGATATTTTATCCGGTACGAATGGCCGTAAAACTTATACAGCCAATGGTATTATCTATCAAATCACATTGACATGTACTGGTGACGGAGGTCAAACGACGAGCCAAGAAACGGCCAGTGGAATTGGTGGCGGGGTTGAAATGTAATGACTAACAATAAAGGATTAATAATGAAATTATGGAAACCATTCATTTTGCTACTAGTGGTATTAATCAGTATACCCAGCTATGCAGGGACAGTGCGATACCAGCATACCGATATGTTGGGCTCAGTGGTATCCGAATCAGATGCTACAGGCAATATTATCAACCGCAGCCACTATGAACCTTTTGGCAAGCGCATCGGTGGTGACAAGGAAGGTATAGGTTACACCAGCCATCTGCAAGATAAAGACTTAGGTCTGACCTACATGCAGGCACGATACTATGATCCACTCATAGGTCGTTTCTACTCTAACGATCCGATAGGATTCAGGGATGTTTATAGCTTTAATCGATATGTATATGCTAATAATAATCCGTATAAATATACAGATCCGACAGGAGAAAACCCTTTTGCTATAATTGGTGGTATTGCAGGATTTTTCCAATCATTATCAGCAGTATCGAATTCTGACGCATCGTTTACTGATAAGGCTTTGGCAGTTGCTGCGGGAACATTAATTGGTGCTGTTACAGGAGGAAGAGCGACAGGTGCTATTACTGCGGTCACTGCTAAATTAACAGGTGTAGTAGGTAAAGCTGTAACTGCTACAGCCTCTGGAACTGTTGGAGCAACAAGTGCAGTTGTAGGTCAAAATATTGGAGATGTTTTGACTACAGGGCAGCCTTCTTCAACAGAAGATAATATAAAAGCGGGTGTTACTGGTTTTGTGAGTGGTGTTTCTGGTAGCACCTCATCAAAAGATGGGCTAAATGCTGCTATGACGATAGTTACAGAAACAGTTTTACAAACAGGCAGTGCTTTAGCAAATGAAGAAAAACTTCCTCCCCCAGAAGAGAAAGAAGAGATTAGATAATGAGTATTAATAACTTGGAAGGATGTACCTATACAACTAAAGTAAACTCATTATTAGTCTTTATTCTATTAGTTGGTTTTTGCATGGTTTCATATAGTTTTAAATTGTTACAAGACCCTCTCTTTTGGTTAATATTTTCAGGTTTAGCAACTGCTTTCCTTTGGATTTTAGGTGTTTCGTATGAAGTTCATGATAATAAATTGGTCATCTGTAGGTTCAGTCGGATTATTAAGTCTATAGATATTTATGAACTAAGTTATTTGTGTCTATTGGATAGGCAGTTCGCATTATTAACTTATAAGCGTATTCCACTATTTTTTTGGGGGGTTAAATCTGTTGACCAAAAAGAACTACTGTTGCAAATTAATAGTAAGCTGAAGTATAAGGCTGACTTTGATATTGTTTTAAGTAATCGTAAGTTATTAGTGGAAATAATTCAGAATGTAGTCATTTCTATAGTTTTTTTTATTTCCGCTTGGAAAGTGGATGATGTAAATGAAAGTGGTTTGCAAGCATGGATTTTATTGGTAGCCTGCTTTTTATTGTTGATTTCATTATGGAAATTAAAAAAAATACAAATCGTTAAATAAACTGACTAGATAGTGGTTAAACTAGATGTTAATTTTGAATCTAAAGCCTTGCAATCGCCAGTATCTTGAGCAGAAGTTTTAGTGGTGTAGTGAATTTGGTCACTTAATAACAAGTGCAAGGCCTTACTCATGGCTATTTTGGAACGCTAAAGATTTAAAACTGTTAAGCAATACTTTACTCAGATTTCTGTTTTTATGATTAAGAGTGAAACATTAAAGACTGATAGATACATGACTATTTATTCATATTGTGCTGCATAAACTGAGTTTCGCACTAGTTTGTCACGATAATGCGAAAACACGTCGATTAAGCGCTATAACTCGCGAAAACTGCACTTTAATCTATATTAAAGTGCATTGTTGTTTCTAATGAGAAATGTGCAGCGTTATTCACATATTTTCTAAAAAACTGACCAAATTTTGCTGACCACATCTACGCGTTGAAGCAAGTTGCTGTTTAAGGAAAAGTGTTTTAATACTGTATTTATTGAATCAGGACTCTTATTATCAATGCGTCCAGTTCGTTAACTTTAAACTTCTATATAATGGCTAATTAAAACTGTATATTTGATAAAATACTTTTTTCTTCATGTGGTTAGCGTGTGAAGTAATAATGGCTAATTAATGCCCATATTACGAGTGAATTGTCGACGCTCTAAGCGAAGCATCATTAGCTGATTTGATAATCTTTCAAGCATTGAACAAATAGACTCTGATGCTGAGTCTTTTTCTTTATAACTGATATATTGTTTTCGCCATACCTCCGCTAATGTAAATACAAGTTGCTCAACTTGTCCTACGGACTGTTGGGATAATTCTTTTATAAAAAGAAGCCTACAGCATTCAAAGAAACAATGAAGCACTACACTATCTGGTAGCACCTTTTCATTCATCGTTGCATCGAGCTCTAACCATTCAGGTTTTCCCTCAATAAATATGAGAGTTGACATGAAGTTTGTAACAGATCCTAAGCTAGTGCTACCGCAACATAGGCTTTGTAAACTCTCAAAAGGTGCGAGACTCAATTCTAGTCTATTCGCTAGTTGTGCTTTTAGCCATTGATTGCCAACTGCTCTTACAAGCGTCATTGTTTAACCTTTAGCGATAGAGTTTTACTGTTTGGGGAATAACATCTAATTTCTGACCAAGGTGGCCTAGAAAGACCCGAGCTAGTACAGCTGTCCCACGATAAAAGTCAGTTTTAGCATGAAGCTCTGCCAGTTCTAAACAGCGATCTGCCCATGGTAATAAGTGTTGCTGCAACAGTAATGTGCATACTCTAAACTTGTCTATATCATCAGGATTTGCGACCAATTCATTTAGTAAATATTGTAGTACTAATAATATTAGACCGATATGATCTACAGGTTCATTTCCTGGCAACGATAGTTCAATTCTATGGGTTTTATAAAAGCTGATGAGGTTCTGGGTTGAAGATTCATTGAGTAGTTGTCCTTCACTTGTGTAAACTGACCCCCAAGGTACAGCTTTAGGATCGCCTGGACCGAAAAATAGTTGCCCATAGTCTAACTTAAGCTCAATCAACTGCGCTTCACAATCATCCCATTGCGCTAGATATCTCGCAAGAGCTTGTCTACCTAACTGTTCACGTTCTGTGAGTTCTAGTTCAGGCCATTGACTTGCTAATTTATCCCGCTTAAAACTGCTAATTAATGTCATACTGGGATACGAGTACAATATATTATGAAGTACTTTTGCTACCGCACTCCATATTTGGTAATCACTCGCGTTTATTGTTGACATAGTGCACCTTATTACAATTTATAGATAAAACGAGGGGCCTTAGGCCCCCTCGTTTTCAATATTAAACTTCTGCGTGATTTAATACTTGGCCACTGCCACCAATTGGTTGACCATTTCGGTTAGCTTTGATGATCAAGTTAGGCGAAGTGATTGATGCCGATGGTAATGGTGCAATATGCCCATCACCTTCTCCATACTTAGCCTTCAAGTTCTCCATAGTGTCAAAATCCAATGCACGTAATGGACAAGAGTCAACACAGATAGGCTTTTTACCTTGAGCAAGCCGATCGCTGCAACCATCACATTTGGTCATCACTTTACGTTCTATATCAAGCTGTGGTGCATCATATGGACAAGCTCTAGCACAGCTTTCACAACCAATACACAGTTCCGTTGCGACTTGCACCAATCCATCTTCACGACGTTTGTGCATAGCTCCTGTTGGACAAGCTTTTACGCAGACAGGTTCATTGCAATGATTACAGCCAATAGACATATAATAAGCAAAGACATTTTGCTCAAAACTACCATCACCATTTAGCGACCAACTACCACCACCATATTCATAAACACGGCGCCATATGATACCTGGTAAATTTGCTACACCGTTGTTGAGTACATCGTCTTTTACGCGGACTAGCCCCGTCATTCTGTCTTTGCAGGCGATATGACAAGTTTTGCAGCCAGTACATTTGCTGCTATCAAAATAGAAACCATATTGTGTTTGTTGTGTCATTTTAATTTACCCCTTACGCCTTGACGATCTGCACACGGTTAGTGTGTTGTGGGTTACCCTTTGCAAAAGGACTTGGTTGATAGCGCGTTAGCGTATTAATACAACCCCCAACATCAATTGGATGACCACTTCGTCCAATGCGCGCTATATCCGGCTGATACCAAGCTCCCTGTCCTAGAGCAACGACACCAGGAGCCACCCTTGGGGTAACACGTATAGGTAATTCAACGGTGCCACGATCATTCCACATTTGAACCTTATCACCGTTTCTTAAACCGCGACTGTATGCATCTGCAGGGTTCATCCACACTGCATCTTCTGCGGCTTCACGCAACCATGGAACGTTATGATAACTTGAATGTGTACGTCCCTTTGTGTGATAGCCCATTAATTGAAGTGGGTAGTCATCCTTGGTGTCTTCATCGTCATAACCCTCCCACGTTGCCTGGTACATTGGTATTGCACTAATATAATCGCCTTTAACATTGGGATTAAATACCCAGTCTTTACCCTTTTGAGCCATGGATAATGAATAGATCTCAATCTTACCTGAGGGCGTACTCACCGCTTTACCATTGTTAATATAGCTATCTAGAGCAAGCACTGGTGTTTTGCTAAATGCGCGGAATACACCAATTTGCTGAGCTTCGGTATAAGTCGAAGGGAATGCAGGCTGGGCATTAACATTACTACTATCAGTTCGAGTTTTTTGGTAGAGAGCCTCAAGCCAAGCAGCTTCATCTTTACCCTCTGTATATTCGGCCTCTTTACCTATTTTGGCTGCAATTAATCGGCCCATTTCAAACATTGAAATGCTTTCCCACATAGGTTTTACTGCGGCTTTCATTGCGACTAAATAGCCCATAATCCCAGAGGCATAACTGTCATTAACCAGATCATTTGACTCTAGCCAAGTGGTGTCTGGTAGTAAAATGTCCGCATAACGAGCACTGGCTGTCATCCAACAATCACACACGACTATGAGCTCACATTTAGTATCATCTTCCAGGATTTTAGCAGTACCATTACAATCTGAATGTTGGTTAATCAGCGCATTACTGTTAATAGCAAATACCGCTTTAATATCTGCACCGAGTGGGGTATCCAAATCAGTTGTGCCACGGATCCCATCTTTGCGCGCAGTCATTTCATGACCACGTTCAATTGCTTCAGCCCAAGTGAAGAAGGAAATAGATTCTTTAACAGGATTGCTACCACCGCTCATACCCGCACGATTTAAGCTGCCTTGGTATGGTAAAGCTCCATTGCTGACGCCTGGTTGCCCCACTTTTCCTGTTAAAAAAGAAAGCATATAACAGGCACGCATAGCTTGTTCACCATTGGCGTGACGGTTTACACCTGCACCAGTGACAATAAATGGTGCTCTAGCATTCATAATCTTGCTGGCGATGGATTTAATATTTGCTTCTGATATTCCACAAATTTTAGCTGCCCAGGCGGGGGTTCTTGGGCCATTATCGACGAACTTACCTTCACCAAGAATGTAGTTGCGATAGTTGTCTTCAACGTCGATATAAGGCAAATATTGAGTCTTTTTAGGATCGCCACTTGCGGTAAATTCAGCAACAAGCTTTTCAAGAGAGGCCTTGTCAAATCCAACGCAGTACTTATCTAAAAATGCCTTGGAATGAGTATCTACCCATCCAGAGCTAATCATTTCATAGGCAATAGCTTCTGCAAATGCCGCATCGGTTCCAGGTCTAATCGGTAGCCACTGATTCTCTTTACCCGCCATTGAATCGGTATAGCGTGGATCAACCATAATGACTTCAAGGTTCGAGTTCGCCTCTAACGCCTTTAAGAAATCATATCCCTCACCTGAGCCGCTTTGACGCATTTCACTCGGGTTATAGCCTATACCAAGAAATAGATCGCTATCGTATAAAGCAGTTAAAGAAGAACCTGATGTACTGCCAAAACCTGTTGCTGCAGCCGCTTCATTTTGTTGTGCCCAAGAATAGTTGCCATAAATCTTAAGGAATCCACCATTAAGATTTAGTACACGGTCAAAACAAGCTGAACTAGCAAAACCATAATAGGCTCCTGTTCCATAATGCTTAAGGATAGACTTATTGCCATAACTACTGGCAATTCGCTGAATTTCGCTTGCAATGGTTGAAGCTGCTTCATCCCAAGTAATTGGAACAAATTTAGCCTCTCCTCGCTTACCAACACGCTTCATTGGTGTACGTAAACGATCTGGAGCATAAGTACGACTACGAAGTGAACGTCCACGGGCGCAAGCTCGAATTTGATGATTGCCATATTCATCATTAGTTTCATGGTCAGCTTCAATACGCGTAATAACGCCATCACGACTAAAAACTTTAATAGGGCAATTTGAACCACAGTTAACAAGGCAGGATGACCAAGTTTGTATTTCATCACCTATCGGTGGCTTTGGTGGTACAACATCTACATCACTTGAGCCAGAATTACAGCCAGTGACTGTTGCTGCACAGCCCATAGCTGCACTTATTTTAAGAAAACTTCTGCGTTCCATTATCTTTACCTCTTCAGAATCAAGGCAGCAGGTAGCTGAAGGTAAACATCAGCAAATGCGCATTGTAGTTATGGTTAAGTTCTCCCAGAGTAATTACCCCTGGTATGCTATTGACGCCTGATTGGGCATAGTCCGTGTCGTAATAACGTTCGTACTGGTAACTCAATTTGAGACCTACACTCCCACTCAAGGCATAACGCCCATATAACTCAACACTGTGGTTATAGGCGTAATAATCTCCGTAAGGGTGCATTTCGGTGGAGGTGAGCAGAGTGTCGCTAGCGGAGTTAGCAAATAGATAATTTCCACCGACTGTCAGCCGATCATCTAGCAATCCACTATAGGTAAACCCTGCGCCCAAATTGATGAATTCATCGGCAATATCGCTATGCCAATCTGGGGAAGAAAACTGCTGGCTGCCAGCGATAGATGAATCTATCCATTGTTGTCCTGCCATTGCATAAAACTGCAATTGCTTGGATAGCTGTAAACCTAACTGAATGTCATAGCCATAATCCGTTGATTCAGTAAGACCAATGAGAGTTTTAGCGTAATCATCTTTTGCATAACGCCCGCTAAAATCGACTGTCATCCAATCTAATGGGGCATAATTAACTTTCAGCTCAAGCGCATTACGTTCACGGTCGGCAAGGTAAAATTTACGTAACAGTGGATTTTCTTCAATCGATGTTGCTTCCACTGTGTCATAGATCGAACCGGTACGTTTTTCATAACGAGCCCCAAAATCAATTACAGTGTTAGGTAATGCTCGCATATTGAGCTTTGCCCAAAGTGCATCGTCATGGGTTTGCTCTCGTTCAAGATAACTACGTTCAACCTCTTTACGATCATATCCACCCATTAATCGATATTGGCTATTAATACGATAACTGGTGTGTAGTTTGTAATTTAGTCTTTCAATATCCATCGGAACATTTTGCTTAAATGCCCCGCTTAAACTGTCAAACTCTAGCTGGGCAAAATCCCATACTGAGCTTTTGTTATCTCGGTCGCTATAATCTACCTGGCCATTCATACGCCAACGCGGTGTCAACATACTACTAAAACCCACTCGAGCATCTAAAGTATCAACCTGGCCATCCCAACTCTGCAATGGATTACCGTTCATTTGGATGAGTTCACCGTCTTGAATCATTCGTCCAGCTGCTACTCGGCCATTGATGGAAGTTTGTTCCATTAAATATTGACCCGATAGTGATACTTGATGAGCATCATTATCTGGCGTTGCAGCATAGACATCAGGTAAATGAGGTAGGCTTAAATTATTAATATTGTTACGATAGAAACTGCCGTTATAGAGTAGCTCTCCCAACCAACTATCCCCCTCCATACTCAAACCTGCATTGAGATTCTCTGTATTAGCATCAACAGGTAAGGCGAAGTTAA
This sequence comes from Shewanella sp. ISTPL2, assembly GCF_013283205.1. Lineage (NCBI taxonomy): Bacteria > Pseudomonadati > Pseudomonadota > Gammaproteobacteria > Alteromonadales > Shewanellaceae > Shewanella > Shewanella sp. ISTPL2. The sequence goes on from NZ_JAAPAV010000001.1 coordinate 3,209,390, forward strand.
CTGGGCGAGGTGCTACTAAACTACTGCGACGGTTTCCTGTTTTTTGCTCATGGTCATAATTGATAAAAGCCTGTAGCACACTATATTGCGCTTCAAATCCCAATCCGATCTTTTCACGCTCAATTTGCAGATCTAGCAGTCGAGTTGCATCACTAGGTAAGAGCATTCCATTGTTATGCCACAATTGAGTCTGAGCACGACTGTCATATTGAGTAAGGAGGTTATAATCAAGGCTGACGCCATAAAGCCCCGATTGACCCACATCGATATGCGCATAGCTATTATCTAACCCTAATTGATGTGCTTGAACATTGGCTTGATAACCTGCATGACGATAGCGTAAATCTGTACCTACTCCGGTGCGAATTCCATCACCAGCTTCACCCAGAGCATTACCCGAGTGAACATCGTCACTATCTGCCCAGCCAACACTCAGTTGCACTTCACCTTGATAACCATGCTTACTGATACAACCTTTGCATTGATAGGCATCAAGCTTTATTCCTTGAACATTCGCTTTTTGAACCGAAAAATCTGCAGCATTAACACCTGTAGTTGCGGCAAGTAATCCAAGGGTAATTATATTAAGTTTAAAAGACATGTCAGACTCCTTGTTCAACGGGCAAAATTGCTGCCGGCAGGGTGGTTGGAGCCATGGATTTGGCTATGGCAGTTAAGACAACCCATTCCACCACCAAAAGCATCTGTTCCAGGCTGAGTCACAACTCTGCTTGCATGGCCATCGTCGGCATGACACTGTTGGCATAGCTGAGGAACGCGTTGCTTAACTAATGCTTCATTCACACTGCCATGGGGGTTGTGGCAAGTAGAACAGTTTTCGGTAACCGGAGCATGTTCCCATAGGAAAGGACCACGTTTTTCAGCATGACAGCTATAACAAGTGTCATTTACAGAGGTCTTTTTTAATGCACTTTCATTGAATGAACCATGGGGATTATGACAATCGATGCAGGTCATTTCATTCCATTTTAATGGGTGAGATGAGCGCTTATTCATATCCGATTTTTCCTTGGTATGACAAGCTGTACAAACCTGATTTACTTGCAGCTTTTGCAACACGGGATCTTTTGCTGCATGAACTTGATGGCAGTCTGCACAGGCGATTTCTTCCATATTATGTAAGCTGCTGTGCCAACCACTTTTCTCAGTATTTTGGTGACAACCTAAACACACAGTATTTTGGCTTGGTGCCGGTAATTGGCTATCGTGTCCAAAAGTAATCATCGGCTCTTTGCCGCCTTTATTATGCTCACCTATTGGTCCATGACACGCTTCACATTGCAAGCCCGCCATTGGTGACTTTGCATTGTTGATATCACCATGTACTCCATCAAAAATAGCCATTACTGTCGTATTTTTTCGGTGACATATAAGGCATGAGTCTGCGCCTTTAGTTGAATATTTTCCTTCAGAAAATTTATCTATCAGTATTTTTTCTAATTGCTCTCCGGTTTGATGATTCGAAGAAATGTTTTGTGCCATTGCAGCTGGAGATAATATAAGAATAATATTAATTACCATCATCAATTTTATCATTTCATGCCATCTCATATTTGTGCCTTATTGTTAAAATGACTTTGCAACGAAAATATTATCGCCAAAGAATAGCATTAAAGTATGAGTGTTAATGTTTGTTAATAATTACACTGGAGATAAATGTGACGAGTATCTGGTAAATCGTTTTGATGTGCTTTGATTGGCATAAAATTATAAGTGAGAACTATTTCTATTATTTTAATGTGATTGAAAGTAAATGGTTTTATTTTTTACTGGGTTCATGGTACCTGGGTTGTTACTGAAATGTTTTACAAGTGTTTTAATTGCGGTTCTAATTTATTGTTTTCTAATTTGATTTTGGTCTCATATTTAACAATTAAAAAATTCATATTTAAAATTGGTCTGTTATTTGATTTTGAATAAATTTTGTTTGTTCCGTGCATTTATATACTGTTAAGTCATGTTGTTCGCTTAATAAAGTGAATGCGACATATGTTAAACATGTAAAGCTAATAATATTAAATTTAAAATGATAAAGGTTGAGGCTAGAGGGTAAAGTAGCATAGCGTTGTTAATTAAATTATTTTACGAAACGCAATAGCTTCAAAAGTTGTTGGCTGATAACACTACTTGCTGGCGAACAGGTTACCGAGCTTGATGACTTTGTTTCCACTTGATGATTCTGCTACTTATTTGTTGTAATGTGGATATTCAAATCTTTTGTAGAGTAAGAGATTGATAAGCGTTTATAGGATTTAATGTCACCAACGCAAATGAGATTAACTTTTACTCCCCAGTTGTTCGGTTTCTGAACTTTGGAATAGTATTCATTTCAAAGGTAATCTTTAGACTAGAAGCGGTAGGCATTCGCTCTTTATCTGCAATGCCTACCTCATGGTGAGATCCGTTACTTTTGTTTTCCTCTCACCATCCGGACGTATAGATAAAGGACTGGTCCATTCCAGCGGCCATGGCCATCATAGAATTGGATAAGCCACTTGCCACCAAACTGGCTATTATCGCTGGCAGTAGATGTCCAATACCCTGCATAGTCAGGTGTCTGTGGAAATGCTGCTTGCGCTAATGTCGGGCTTTTATAGTTACCTTCACACACATTATCATTTGGTTTCCAATAAGTTGGTTTACCTGATGAACAATAAATCAGTGAACTTAATTCCTCTTTTGTGGGTAAGCGCCAGTCGGTGTGGTTACCATCAGAGATAGACATTCCCATGGCATATGGCCAGATAAAAGTATTAGGACTGCCTTTACAGCTACCGTCTTGCCATGTCTGTCCTACGCTACAGCGCATCCACATGAGCTTGGTTTGCGTGTCGGTGATGGTGCCATTGCCGTTATCAATATACCGCTCTGCAAGTGTACCATCTCCAATTTTGGTAAACGTGGCATTGATTTGGCAATCTGATGTCACTGTGCCTGTGGTGTACTCATTGTTATTGAGCGTACCGTTACAGCCTGTGACGGATTCAATTTGATAGCCGATGTTCGTTGAGATAGTAAAGCTGGTATTGGTGTTGTAACTGACATCAATACTCTCGGGACTGATTTTGCCTCCGGTTGTTGCTTGCGTGGTGATTTTGTACGTGCTGAGTTTGAAAGATACGGTGACTGCACACTGGGCATTTATGATCGCTGTTTTATAGCTGTTTTGGGTTAATGCGCCGCCGCAACCACTGATATCATCGATTTGATAGCCGGTATCGGGTGTCACAGTGAAAGTCGTTCCATGACCGGATTCAACCAAGTTTATTGCTGGGCTGATTTTCCCGCCAAGGCTTGCCGTCGCTGGGATGCTGTAGACGGTTGGGGTGACTTGCCCGTTGTCATCGTTGCTGTCACCCTCCGAGCCGCCACAGCCAGCGAGTAATGTTGTTGCAAGTATGCTCAAAAGCAGTGGATTTGCCTTTGATGGCGGTGTTTTTATTGATGTTATGGCGTGTTTGATGCTTGCGTGAATGCACTTATTCATAGGTGTTCCCTGTTATGTGGTCCTGATTAAAGCAGGCGGTTGGTTGTGATGATTACTTCGTTACTTGATTGAGGAGGATGTTTTCTGGTGTGAATATTTCGCCGATAGCCTTGTTGAGTGAGTTACTGTAGATGTCATCTAGGGCATTGTTGGCGGTGATATACGGGGTGTACTCTTTACCTTCTCCCAATGACAGTTGCCACCTTGCGGTATTCACTTCAAAGGTATCGTCGAGATTGATGAGGAACTGAATCGTCAATGATGCGCGTGTGACCTGAGAGATAAAGGCTTCATCGACTTTTCCAGTTACCGCTTCAGAGGCTTTTTGACCCACTTGCTTGAAGTGTTTCAGCTTCATATTGCAGGTATATACAACAGTGGTAATGCCATTACTGGCTTCTTGCTCGCCCCAAGCTGTGCTGGCGCAAGGCGTCCATTTATCAAACGCCTGACCTATGTTGGTTTGCTTGTAGTCTTCGAGGAACCCCTCTTTTACATAGATAATATTTAATGGTTCACCGAAACGAATGCCGAGAATGATTAAGACGATAAGGAGCGCAACAAACGTAACAACCGCAGAGGATATGATACCTAACCAACCCGTCATCCACTTTGGCATCCAAGGCCATATAGTTTCACCGAGCTTGTAATAGCGGTAATAGTCATAATTAGCCGTAAGACCAAAGACAATAGAATTGATGATAAAAGGAAGCTTGCTCAGGTTCTTGTCAGTAATGAGTGATGCAACTGCTATGATTATCAGGTTCAGCAGCATTAGCATGAGAAACAGATAAATGCCTTTCTTCCACATGCCCTTAGCGAAGTAGTACCCCGAGCCAAACACAAAAGCGAGCGCATTCATGTTAACCACATTCTGCCCCTTTAATTGTTCCTTTTTAGGCCTTGAGGTATGTGCAGGACTTTTTGCTGAAGCAAAATAGCCCAACTTGTCAGCTTGTCTTAGGTCAAATTCAGCAAACACCTTTTGCCAGCCTTTACTTAAATCATCATAGGATTTCACTGTCGGTTTAGTGGCTGCTGTAACAGGCTTAGCTTCAATCGATGGCTTCGCTACTTGTTTTGGTGTAACTGGTGCGGTGGCTACAGGGGCTGACGTTACGGCTTGAGTTGCTACGGGCTTGATGTGGGTGATGATACCCACAGCGTTCAACTTGGCTTTTAGCGCGTGAGCCTCACTTTCGCTCAGAGCTTTCTTAATGCATATCGGATTACCCGAGAACAGTAGATGTGCTTTTCCCTCGGGGACTTTCAAAAACTTTGCCAGTGCCTGACTCAGCTTATGGCGGTCTTTTCCTTCTGCTATCTCACCTTTAAAAATGACGTTGTAGGAGTTCATTACCTTTCCTTGTAATACGGGTTGAGCTATAGGCTTTACTAGGTCAAGTAGACCTATGTTTGCTCAAGGGTTTAAATGAGGATTATATGCACTAAATGCGGATTATAATCCGTGGTTAGTTGGTAAGCAAATTCCCATAGTGGTTGCCTTGTGACGAAGGAGACACTATGAAAACATTAGCGACTGAATTTGGTCATGCGATGCGCAAAATGAGAAAGCTCAGAGGCTTATCTCAAGATGAATTGGCGTTACGTGCAGAGATTGACCGCAGTTATATCGGCCGTATAGAACGAGCTGAGGCGAACATCACGCTCGATATGTTATATAAGATTGCTGAGGTGCTCGACTGTGAGCCACATGTGTTGCTGCCGAGTCGAACATCACTAAAAGGTCAGGTGTTACCTAAATCTTAAATACAGCCTCGCTGTTTGTAGCTGGCTTGCCACTCTTTAAACAGCTCAGTCAGTCTTGCTTCATTCTGCTTACCACCAGACGCTCTTTTGGCTCTTACTTTGGATTTAGCTTTGCCTTTGCCTAGGTCAACACCCGACAGCTCTTTACTGTACATCTTCGGCGTCACGTGGCTGTAGTGCTGTTCAATCATGGCAATGCTAGTGCCACATTGTTTAGCCAATACTTCCATGCTGACGTTACCTGATATCAGTTGCCAAGTAATGTAGGTATGGCGCAATGAGTAAAGTGTTCTAACGCCATGGGGTGATGACTTTAAACCTGCCGCTTTTATCGCTTTATCAAAGGCTTTACCGAGTTCATTGGTTTCACTTCCGTCGACTAAGCGAAACAGCTTGTCAGAAGGCTTTCTGTTTGGGAAACGCTCTCGTAACTCTTGAACGCTGGAGAAAATTTCATCACGGCAAACCACTTCTCGGACGCCCGTGTGTTTGACTGTTTTCCCCTTGGTCACAGTGATATAGAAGATAATATTGTGCTCATTGGTATCGATGTGGATGTCACCCCATGTCAGGCTTTCCATTTCTGTTCCTGGTCGAATACCTGTGTTCACCGCAAACTCCATATAGTCCATCAGTAGCTCACGAATTTGGCGGGTTTTCTCTTTACGGCTGTTTTGCTCAAGCTGATATACAGCATCGAATGCTTTGTCGTATTCCTCTGGTGAAAAATGCGCGCGACGTTGTGATTCAACCCCTTTGGTAGATAGTGAGGGGACTTGTGCTGCCAGCATCCACTTACAATCTACGGCTTCCTTAAACACTAATTGCAGGGCTGCGTTGTGGTTCAGTAGCGTTGATTTTGCGGGTTTCCGGCCAAGTAACTTTTCACGCCATTCATCAAAATCACGCAGCTTTTCATTATTAATCGAAGTGATGAAAGTGCGATCGAAGAAGGGGATATGGTACTTGCGAAGCACCTGAATGTAGGTCGTAAACTTGTGATTTTTGTCTTTGTCTTTGTCCTTCTCCTTTTTGATAATATCTGCCATGGTATTAATGGCTTTTTCAGCCACATCACGAAAGCGCTTGGAACTCACCAGTTGATTACGGTCTGCCATAAATTGGTATTCGATTTGAATCCGATAGGCCATACCAATGGCTTTCTCTTTTTCTTTCTGCTTGGTGGCTTTAGAGTGCCACTTACCAGCCACTTTGATGCGGGCATACCAACGCTCGCTGTTATCTTGTTTATAGACGTATAATTCGTCTGAAATGTCATGCCGTTCGACTTGTTTGCTCATGGTCTGATTCTGATGCTATTTTGCAAAGAATTTGCAAAGTTTGTACTTGTGTCGTAACTATATGAAAAGTAATAGTGATATTACAAGCGTTCTATTCAAAATCCCCCGCCCTTAAAAGCGTGCCAGTTCGAGTCTGGCCACTGGTACCAAATCCTTCAGATGAAGGAACTAAAACCGACCTAGAGTCGGTTTTTTTGTGCCTGAAATTTGGTTTTCGAACGGTGCTCTAGGTTGAGCTAGTGGGATTCAGCGATATCCATTTGCGTCATAGTCACGCCTTTGATTTGTGCATAAATCGCTTTGCCATGAGTGAGTTGCAGTTCGTCGCAGGCCCAAGGGGTGATGTTGGCCCAAAGTTCATCACGGCCTAGGGCGATTTTTAATTGGATTTGCTCGCCGTTATCACTGGGGTATAACTCTTTAATTTCTCCCTTTAGCAGGTTGCGGATACTTGAGCCTTTGGGGATCTCAGTGCAAACCGAGACATGATTTGCCTGAATACGCACTTTGAGTTTCTTTGCCGTCTCAGCTAGGTAGCTATTTACCCACAAATAGTTTCCATCATCCATCACGAGTCGAGTCATGGGGTAGTCGGGATGTCTGTCGGCGACCTTTGCACTGAGGAGTGAGCTGAGTTCCTGCAATGGCACCCAAGGGCGCATTTGCTCGCTATTCCACACTTCACTTAAGGCCCCTTGGGCGATCAATTTCCCCTGATGCAGCACCAGCATATAATCCGCCAGTTGTAAGATCTCATCTAGGCTGTGGCTCACATACACTATCGGCAGTTTTAGTTCCTGCGATAAGGTTTGCAAGTAGGGCAGTAACTCGCGTTTACGGGGTAAATCGAGTGATGCCAGCGGCTCATCCATTAGCAGCATGTCAGGTGATGTCAGCAGGGCACGGCCAATGGCAACCCGTTGTTTTTCTCCGCCCGATAGCGTGCTGGGATAGCGATTGAGCAGTTTTTCAATTCCCAGTAACTGCACAATTCTATCGAACAAGACTGGGTTAGCTTTACGCACACCATAGTTGAGATTGCCCTTCACGCTATAGTGCGGGAACAGTCGTGCTTCTTGAAATACATAGCCAATTTGGCGCTTCTCTGGGGGAAGGTTCACTTTGCCTTGTTGATAAAGCAGTTTGTCACCGAGGCGGATTTCACCGCTATCTGGGGTCGAAAGCCCGCCAAGTAGGTTCACGAGCGAGGTCTTACCCGCACCCGAGCGGCCAAAAACGGCTGTCACGCCTTGCAATGGCAATTGGGTATCGACTTTCAGTTGCAGTTGTCCGAGTCGTTTTTCAATATTGATTGTTAACATACGCTTGCCGTCCTCTGCAGGGCTTTTTTACTCAGCCATTGGGAGGCGAGTAAAGACGCGAGCGCGATAACGATCGAGATAATGCACAGGCGCATGGCCTGATATTCGGCCCCTGGGGTTTCAATAAAAGAGTACATGGCGAGCGGAATTGTACGGGTTTCACCGGGAATATTAGAAACGAAGGTAATAGTCGAGCCAAATTCCCCTAGGCTGCGAGCAAAGGCGATAATCATGCCTGACACTATCCCTGGAGAGGTGAGCGGCAGTGTGATGGTGAGAAATACTCGCCATCGACTGCTACCTAAAGTGCGTGCGGCCTGCTCGAGTCGAATATCAACAGTTTCAAAGGATTGGCGTATGGCTCTGACCATCAGCGGGAATGACACTATCGCCGCCGCGAGGGCCGCACCGCGCCAACTAAAGCTAAAACTGATGCCAAACCAATTAAATAACCACTGGCCGATAAAACCTTGGCGGCCCATGCTGATCAGCAAGAGATAACCCACTACCACGGGCGGTAACACCAGTGGTAGATGGAGCACACTGTCAAATATAGCCTTGCCAGGAAACTCGACTCTGGCCAGCACCCAAGCGCATAAAATGCCCAAGGGTAAACTGGCGATAACGGCAACGGATGACACCTTTAAACTGAGTAGTAGTGCGGCAATTTCATAGTCGCTTAAAAGAGAGCCACTTAGCATAGAGCCGCTTAAAAATGAGCCGCTTAACAAAGAACCACTCATCACCCTAATTCACTCCAAAGCCATATTTCTCAAACACATTTTTTGCGCTTGGGCCCTGCAGATACTCATTGAACGCTTTGGCGCTTGCGGTCGATTCTTGTTTGACTAAGGCGATAGGGTATTCAATTGGGCTGTAACTCGTTTCTGGGAAGGTGCCAACGATTTTGATCTTTTGGGCGACTTTCGCATCGGTTGAATACACTATGCCAAGCGGCGCTTCACCCTGTTCAACCAAAGCGAGAGCGGCACGGACATTGTTAGCACGGGCGAGTAAGGGCTCAGCGGCTTGCCACAGCTTGAGGTTTTCGAGGGCTTGTTTGGCATATTGTCCAGCAGGCACATGATCTGGATCGCCAACAGCCATACGACTGCCTTTTAATGCGGCTTTAATATCCCAATCGCCATTGAGCACGACTTCTGTGATGGGACTATTTTTCTCGGCAATCAAGACTAAGGTATTTTTTAACAAGGTTTTTCGGCTGTTAACATCGACCGCTTTAGCATCGATCAGATAATCCATCCACTTTTGATTCGCCGAGACAAACAGATCGGCTGGCGCACCATTGGCGACTTGTTTTGCCAGTGTTGAAGAAGAGGCGAAGGAGAATATCACCTTAGTATTGTGTTCTTTTTCATATTGCTGGCCGATTTCGTTAAGGGCATTGGTGAGCGATGCCGCTGCAAAAACAGTCACTTGCTCATTGTCTGCCGCAAAAATAGGGCTAGATGTCAGTACCATTGTGAATAACGAAGCCGTGGTAAAACGCAGTAATTGCTTAAGGTGAATGGATTTCATTGTGTTCCTCCGTGATAAAAAGTGATCGTTATATACCAATCTATATATCGATCATTCAAGCCCTAAGCAATCAATTAGTGATCTGTGTGCGGTTTCTTGCTGATTAATGGCATTCATCCGCTGAAATATCTCGGCAATCTTATTGGTATCCTCAAGACGATGAAGGACAATAGAATTCAAGTCAGACTTGGGTGCTGGATAGACGATGGATTTACATGCATTACTTACGCTTTCCCTCGGGGATAAGCCCTTCGCCAATCCTAGGCGGATAAGCCTGCTTGAGCAGGTCGCCAACACAGGCTCGATCAGCCAAGGCGCCAAGCTTGCGGGGATCAGTTATAAAGCGGCGTGGGACGCGATCAATGAGATGAACACCGCCATGCCCGAACCCGTAGTGTGTAGCGAAAAGGGCGGCAAAGGCGGTGGCGGCGCTAAACTCACCGAATTTGGCGAACGGTTGCTTAAGGTGTATTCCATCACCTCCCAAGTACAAGAAATGGCCTTGGCCGCCTTGCTCGATGAGTCCGTCGATATGCACAGTTTATTGGATGTGATGGCGCATTTCTCCCTCAACACTAGCGCCCGCAATCAGTTAACGGGGCGTATCAATAGCATTGATTCATTTGGATTAAATGACAAAATCAGCGTGACCTTATCGGGCGGACAACAGATTCAGATTTCAGTGACTCATTCGAGCTGCGAGCGCTTGCAGTTAGCCCTGGATAAATCCGTGTTGTTACTGTTTAAAGCCCCCGCAGTACTGGCGACGACTCATGCCTGTGAAGTGGATGGGCAAAATTGCCTAAGCGGTCGTTTGCTGAGCGTGACTGAACTTGGCGATAAGGCCGAATTAGCCATAGATATTGATGGCAAAGACATCATCTATTCAGTGATGCCACTCACCCAAATGCAGAGTTTGGCTGTCGGCGAATCATGTTTCGCCTGTTTTGATGCCACGCAGGTGATCCTCGCCAGCATGAATTAGTCGAATTGAATAATTAATTCGATTAATCATTGGGTTATTCACTGGGGATGGCCAGTAACTTGGCGTTATTGTTGTCGAATGGGATCGTTCGTTTTTGTATTTAAATCAATAGTTGACCCAAAGGGGGAGCAACAGCAATCCTTTCTTGGATCTCCTTTGCCAAACAACGTCCATGTTTAACTGTCAGTTCACCATCTCAGGCTCTCGTTCGTAACACTGCTACACAGCACGGTCGCTTATCTATTCATCAACACTGATAGCTTCACTAACTTAACTCATTTAGGACGGCACATCGATAGCCTTGTTGGTGTAACAGGCATTTTTGTGCGTAGGGTTATACGGAGAAATGCAGTAATTACAGCGGCACTTCCAAGCAAACACGGTGAAGAAACTGAATGTGTTATCGACAGTCAGGATGGGCAAAGAGCTGTTACGGCGACGGCATGACTATTCCATATCAGCAGATGACGCGCTTTGTGCTGCGAAGAAACAGGCCGAACTCTCATTAATTCATGGCTGTTGGGTTATGAATTATTAGGGTATCCTACAGTGCTCTGCTTATATACCCTCTTTCGCGATTAACAGTGTATTAAAATGTAAGCTCTGGCTGTTCGGCTACTACACGTTTTTGCGAAGTTTTATTGATACAGTAGATTGCCTTGCTAAATCTTCAAGTGTTAATCATTGTGCTAGCAATGACTCTTGAGTTTCTTTAATTTTGGCCGTTTCCCCTACATCCTTTAATATTTTTCAGTTACTTAGGGTTTTAGTGTGGTAGCGATTTTTAGTTATAGTATTAGCTTGGAGCATTTTTATCTCCTCAAGTTAAATAATTTGGCATCAAAATATTACCTCAGAAAAAGAGTTATAAAGGTTTAAAGTTAAAGGTGAAAGCGTATCTATGATGAGTGTCATGATTCTATAAATACATCACTAAAACACTTTTCCTAAAACAGTAACTTGCTTTAACTCTTAGATGAGTTGAGTAAAAATTGACCAGCTTGAAAGGTGTTAGAGTAATTAGACTGTACATGATAGATTAAAAAATTAATTTAATAATGGTTAATGGTTAATGGTTAATGGTTAATGGTTAATGGTTAATGTGTAATGTTAATAGGGTTAATAGTTAGCTATTATATAACTCTCTTGGCTTTAATTGTTTATTTTATATCCAGGGTAAATGTTAATAGTCTTATTGTAAATAATTTCTGATTAATGTGAGAGTGAAGAGCTATAAATAATGGGTAAGTCTGAACTTAGATAATTAACTACTAAAATATGCCTAAACGACTGGCCATACATTATAAATTTTATCAAATAGCAACTATTCTTTATTTTGGTTAAATGATTTGTTGTTGAGTAACCCGATATCATTTTTTGCAAAAGCTTCTCTACCAACTATACTAAAGCCCAACCAGTAAAAATGTCGGCCATTACCATCAAGTGTTTTGTATCCGTTAAGGTACACATGTCCATATATAGAATAAGCTATCAATCCTTTAGTAGCATCATTCCTTAAAGTTATGAAGGAAAACTGAGTTACCTGAGAGAGAAAAACTAATCCTGTTGCTATTCAATTTTTATTTTTATACATTAAACTTGCACCATGATTACTATTTTTGTATAACTATTTTAACTGATTAATTCATTATTTCTTAAATATTAAACGGGTTTTAATGCTGTTAAATCATTTTTTCATCGATGGTTTTAAAAACTTTTTATGATTTTGAGTATTAGAGTCTAGGGACGTATATGGCATTTAGTCATGGAAAAGTGATCAATATTTTAGTGGTCGATGATCATTCGTTGATTTTTGATGGATTAAGAGGCTGTTTAGCGCCTTATCCTGAACTTAATCTGATTGGCTCGGTTGAAGATGGGCTTGCGGTATACGAGAAATGCCTCAAACTCAGGCCAGATCTGGTCTTTATGGATCTTAAATTACCCGGAATGGGTGGATTGGACGTGATCCGTCAGCTCAGACAACGTTGGCCAGAGATGATGATTATTATGTTAACGGCGACGATTGAGGAAAAAAGTGCACGGGAAGCGCTTGATGTAGGCGCCAATGGTTATGTATTAAAAAATAGCCCTAAGAGCACACTATTAGCGGCAATTAAGTGTGTGAGTAAGGGCAAAAACTTTATAGATCCTAGTTTAGATGAGCAGCAAATAGCCGCTTTGAGTGGAGTGGTCGATGGGGATATCCCTTTGCTGACCCCCCGCGAGCAACAAGTGCTAAAACTGATCTGTGAGGGGCGCCGCAACCGTGATATTGCTGAAGATTTAGTGATTGGTTTAAAAACGGTAGAGACTCACAGAATGAATTTAATGCGCAAACTTAATGCGCATAACGTCGCCGAGTTAATGCATTGGGTGCAAAGACTCGGATTATAAAGATGGATGTGGCGCAAGCACAGTTTGTGCCGTGCTTGCACTTTTAGTTTAAGATCAACTTTCAGCGTCTAATGCGTGAATTAAATTATCGAGAGCGCTAAATTCTGCTAGGCTCAAACATTCTTTCGTTTCGAGTGCTACCTCTAAATCTGCCGCTTCATTTGCAATGTTTTTTTTACCTGCTAAGCCCGCGCTACCTTTGATGGTATGCAGTACATCACTCAATTCTTTCCAAGCTTGATTCTCTATATGTAACTTGGCCTGATGTGCCATATCGGCCAGATGCACGGCGAGTCTATGATTAAGATCTGTATGCGAAAAATCAATCATAGGCGCATCGATTTCATTGTTTATCACGAGCTGCATATCACGATCTAATTGCATATCAGCCGCGGCTTCGAGTGCATGGTTAAGTTGCTTCAATGACACTGGTTTGGTTATATAACTATTCATACCCGCGGATTCTATTGTGTCATGCTCTTTAGGATTGGCGTTGGCAGTGAGTGCAAAAATTGGGCAATCACCATCGAGAATATCTTCACTATTGCGCCATCGTTGCGTTGTTTGATAACCGTCGAGTCCTGGCATACGAATATCCATAAGGACAAGATCGAAGATATGTCGAGTACCTTTTTCTAACGCGGCTTCACCACTGCTAACGGCAATGACTTGTTGTCCTAATTCAAGCAACATTTTACCTATGATATCGCGATTAGTTTCGACATCGTCGACTAAGAGGATCTTTAACCGCCAAGGGAGAAGTGTTGGGGTATGTTGACGTTGCTTATGTGGCAGATTGTGGCGAATTTCAAAGAGCCTCTGCCATAAACGAGCCGGCAAGTGAGCCAGTTCAGGAGATGCTAATGCCGGATTATCCCCTTCAATGGGGCAAGCTCCCCAGAGTGTGAGTTGTGGATGTAAGGCTAAAGGAGCGACAATCACAGTATTAGGCAAACATAGGGGCGCAGTTGGATCAACTAAGGGTAAATCGAGAATAAAGGTACTACCTTCGCCCAAAGTGCTAAACATTGTGAGTTTGCCTTTCATTTTGCTGGCGAGTTTCGCTGAGATAGGTAAACCAAGCCCTGTGCCCGATTTATGATGGCAAGTTTGTGCAAAAGGTTCAAAGATACGCTGCTGATCTTGAATAGCAACCCCCCCCCCCGTGTCCTCCACGCTAAAATACAGATGCTGCTTAACCACTTCGATACGTAATAAAATCTGGCCAGCTTCAGTAAATTTAGCCGAATTACCGAGCAAGTTAACCAGAATTTGCCTGACACGCAGAGGATCCAGTAGTGCTTTCTCGGCGACATTAGCATTGACTAAGCATTTCAGGGTGATGGGCTTATTCACGATCCGAGATTGGATGGTGATCATTGCATCATCAGCCAACTTCAAAATGGGGTAAGACTGTAAGTTCATTTCAATTTGGTCGGCTTCTATACGGGAAAAATCCAACAAATTATTGATAATGGCGAGTAAAGAATTGGCACAATTATATGCGGTATCACGCAAATCCATTTGTTTAGGTGTCAGTTGGGTATTACGTAGTAATTCGAGCGACCCAGTAATACCATTCAATGGAGTTCGAATTTCGTGGCTGATAGTTGTTAGATGCTCGGTTTTACGTTCATTGGCCTTTTCTGCTTCTTGCTTAGCCAAGGCTAATTCATTGGTACGAAGGGTGACTTTTTGCTCTAACTCGTCATAGCTTTCTTTTACTGTATCGAGTAGGTGGTTATAGGCTTTCGCAATTTGTCCCAGCTCGTCATTACGATCCTGTGGTAGTCGGTGTTCGAAGGTCGACTGACTGGCATTATTGATGATATTTACGAAGTTTCTCATAGGTTTGCTAAGGTTAATCTTTAATATATTCAGCAGGATAGTTGCTGTCAAAACTAAGACCAACAGAGCGCATGGTAGCTCTTTAAAAAAAGGTATTAACGCCATATCTTTAAGATAGACATCTGAAATTAACGTGATGTGCTGCCAGCCAGGCCCATGAATATGCTCTTTTATGACATAGTAATCGCCCAATGGGTGTGCGGTGTTCTTAGCATGTGGGTGGTCATGACTAAATTCATCTTTGAGTTTAACAAGTATCGACGGAGTTAAGGTTAAGGTAGATTTAGAAAATAACTCCCCCTTTGGTGTCATGAAAAAGCTAATGTCCCCAGGTCCTAAGGCATTATTTAGTGACATTGCTGACGCTAAATTGATACTAAAACCGACTTGTGGGGATAGGGGATCCTGTGGGTCACTCGAGTAACTGAAACTTAAGTGGTAGTCCTCAGAATTCTTGTCCTTGAGCGGTGTTCCCCAACGATAACCTGTAGTCGACGCTTGTACTGAGAGCTGTTTTATCTCGCGTAGACGAATTTGAAAATATTCATCATTGGCATCTGATGCTGCATAAATCGTAATACCTTCGTTAGGTTTCAAGATGAAAGTATCTAAATATCTGTGTTGCCCAGCACTGCCAAATGTTTGCGCGACCCACATGGTCAAAGTATCGTCATGGCTTTTCGCTTGGAATGGAAAATAATGAGACACAATTTCCTGGTCATTCACTTTGTCTATTGAAGCGAACTGTTTGAGCTGTTTATCGAGCTGGCGCACATCATAACTGGCATCGGTGAAAAGTGTATTACTCACCTCGGCCCGTAATCCGCTGAGCTCACTAAAGGCAACTAAGGAGCGTTCGAGTGTATGGCTGAACGTGTTGTTATAGGATAGATATTCCATCATCAGCCACAGAGCTACGAGCACTGACATAAAGGAGACTGTGAGCTTAGTAACTAAGGAAAACTTCCATTGGATCTTCATCTATGTTCTCTGCTCATCTTATTTCGGCCTTTGTCAGTTAAAAATACGCTATTCATCTTGTTCTTGCATGAACTTCGAAATCCATTCGAACCATTTTCTCATCTTAACCACATTAACGGCCAGTGCTATCAGGTGAATAACTGAGGCTTGGTATTTTTCATCTACCTACCTTAAGTAGTTAAGGTGTTCACCTGATGGGCGCTAGGCTTAGACACTTACATACTGATCCCATGAAAGTGAAACAGGGTGTAAAAATGCTGACGAGATTGATTGAAAGTGGCTTCTTGGCTAGCCAAAACGTCGAAGGAAACACGACTTGGACCTTAGCCGAAAGACAAGCCCTCGTTCTCGAAACTGACACCTCTGTATCTATTGCAATAGTGCTAGCGATTTCGACCGATATTGCTGTGGATTGGCTAACACAAGCAACGCTCGCATTAGCCGCTAGTGATCACGCCTTAGATTGTGGCCTTCAGCTTAGAGGTGAACTCTGGTTGTTATGGCGTTATTACGATGAAATTCAAGATGATGAAGCTTTATCTCAAGGGATTGTCATGCAACTTGCTATAGCGAGGTTTCTCGAAAAGAGCCTGCTTAAACCTGTTGATAGCAATCGAGCTTCACTTATCGGGAGGACAGTATGAAAAAACTACTCAGTCTACTGTTACTTTGTCAGATTGGCCTAGTTCAGGCTGCACCACTGACAAACATTAAATGGCAAGGTGAACCCTTTGTAATGATCAGTCGAGGCACTGCGCTAGCCTCCGTCATCCAAGACTTTGCCAACAATTACGGCGTACCAGTCATTGTCAGTAACAAGGTCAACGACAACTATATCGGCCAAATCCAAGAACAAGATCCTAAATCCGTTATTCAAGATCTGACCCGTCGCTATGGCTTAGTTTGGTACTACAACAACGAAGTCTTATATGTTTACAAAGCCAGTGAAATTAATAGTGAAGTGCTACCGTTAACTAGCTTATCCGCGACTAAGGTCGACCATTACCTGCGCAGTGCAGGAGTGTTAGATAAGGGGGTCTGTAACATTAAATCTATGGCAGGGATCAGTGGCTTACAAGTCACAGGTGTACCCGAATGCATTAACAGTGTCACCAAACTTACGGCACAACTTGATGCCAATGCTAAACAAACCACAGAAAACCAAGAAACGGTTAAAGTCTATCCACTGAAATACGCATCTGCCACAGACTCTATTTATGAATATCGTAGCCAACCTGTGAGTATTCCAGGATTAGTCACGGTGCTAAAAGAAATGGATCAAGGTACACAAGTCGCCAATGCAGTGGCGGGTTCTGTGAGTAATATTAGCGGTCCAGTCTTTGCCGCTGATCCTCGTCAAAACGCCATCATAGTCCGTGGAAGTGCCCGTGATATGGCCACTTATGGCTCTTTGATAAGACAACTCGATACTAAGCCCACCATGATTGAAGTGTCTGTATCGATATTCGATGTGGACGCCTCTGACTTTAAACAGTTGGGCATAGATTGGTCGGCGTCAGCCAAATTAGGGGGTGGTTCAGTCAGTTTCAACAGTGGTGATAGCAGTGACAATTTTTCCACTGTCATAGGCAATACTGGCAACTTCATGATGCGCCTCAATGCACTAGAGAAGAACTCTAAGGCCAAAGTGCTCTCACGTCCCTCTGTGGTTACGTTAAACAATGTGCAAGCAGTACTCGATAAAAACGTGACATTTTACACTAAGTTGGAAGGAGATAAAGTCGCTAAATTAGAGTCAGTGACCACTGGTTCTCTATTACGAGTCACACCAAGATTGATTGATGAAGTAGGTCATCAGGCTGTGATGTTGGATCTCAATATTCAGGATGGTCAACAGAGCCAAGCAGTGAGCCGTAGTGAACCATTACCACAAGTGCAAAACTCCGAGATCTCGACTCAGGCGACGCTGAAATCGGGGGAGAGTCTGTTACTCGGCGGCTTCGTACAAGATAGAGATGAAACGACCCAGAACAAGATCCCGTTACTAGGCGATCTACCATTACTGGGCGGTTTGTTTAGAAGCACAGATCACCACACTCAAAGCGTGATGCGTCTGTTCCTGATCAAAGCGGAACCCGTTAACCAAGGAGATTAATATGTCTTCAGGATACAAGCTCTTATGGTTAAACGGTCCATTGCAAGGACGAGAGTTATCTTTGCCTCTTGGTAACTTAAGCATCGGACCCGATGGTGATGTGTTAGCCACACTTGAACACGTAGAACAAGTGGATTTATTGATCGATGAAGCGGGGGTTCGGCTGCAGTCTTGGGTACCGACTTGGATAGCTGGACAGCCTATAAGCGAAGTCAATATGTTGCCATTGGGGCAAGTTATTGAACTCGCTGGTGTGGGTATCCTCTTAGGCCATTGCACCGATGAATTACAGCAACAGGCAATACCATCACATTTTCAAACAAAGGCAAAGAAGTCGTGGTGGTTACTGGCGATAGTTTCAATGCTCTCTATGGTGCTATTAGCGACAGTGTTATTAGCTCCTGCAAAGATGCCTATCGCCGAGTTGACACAAGCACAATGGTTATCGCAGCAGCTGCAGACCGACGGTTTAAACGGAGTTCAAGCCCATTGGTCAAAAGATGGCGTGGTGACACTGAGCGGCTTTTGCCAAGATTCACAACGTATGGCGCAGTTTCTCGGTGATATCAAAGGACAAGGTATTTTATTTATAGAGCAGACCACTTGTGGCGATCAGTTGATACGTAATGTCAAAGATGTCTTAGTCCAAAATGGATTTGCCAATGCCCTTGTGACCTTAGGTAGTGAGCCCAGCAATGTCATTATCTCAGGCGCCATTCAGTCAGGGGAGCGCTGGGATAAAGCGGTGTCTAGCTTGAATAACCTGCCCGGACTTGTTAATTGGCAAGTTAGCAATCAGGTTGACAGTCAGCTCAAACCGTTAATCTCCGCATTGCGAAACAAAAATTTACTGGTTGGTCTCATGATAGAGCGGATCAATGATGCCATCGTCATGACAGGTAAAGTCAGTGAACAACAACAGCAACAGATTATGACTGTTGCGCAAGGATTAGAACCAACGCATGCCAATGGATTGAAGTTAGTATTTCAAAATATTCCAGTACAAAACGAACTTAATCATTTATTTAATGCTTCTGTGGTGACCTATGGTGGTAATGCTCAGTCTCCATTCATAGAGTTATCGAGTGGTGTTCGGTTATCAACGGGTAGCAAATTAGATAATGGTTATGTCGTGGAGTATATGAACATTCATGGATTAGATCTCAGTAGAGCCGGTGAGTTAATTCATGTACCACTTATTTTTTAGGAGGCATTATGTCAAGAATTACACAGCTTGAGGATGATATTAAATCACATAATTACAAACAGGAGGCTTACCATAATAGACTAGCTAAAATGCGCAGTAATATCTTATCTGGTAATAGTGGAACAATTCCATTGTTAGATGAAGCTATCAATGCGGCAGAAATAGTTATAGACACACTTTTTTCACGTTATAAAAAATAGCTTTAAATTTTAATCTAGTGGTTTGACCAGTTTTGTTTTATTCCCATCGTTTTTAGGTATCTTCAATACATAATAGTATTAATATATAAGTCAAGGAGTTAGTTATGGATATGTTCAGTGATATAAAATCAGTTATGCAAGATCTTCAGCAACGTAAAGCAGCACTTGGAGAACATATTAAAGAATTTCAAGCGCTACAAGAAGAAATAAATCTTCTAGTTGAACGTTCTGATAGGGATCCTGAAGCATTAGCTAAGCTGATTAAGTTAAAGAATGCATTCCCTGGTGGATTTGAATTACAGCAAAATACTGTTATGAATAAAGTCAGTGAATTGGAACATCATTTCAAAAGTCTCGAAACACAATTTAATTTGTTAGGTAAAATAGAATCTGGCGAGGTTGATAATGATATTGACTCAACTTCTAAAGAAAAGGTGATTGACAAGGTTAAAAAAGTTAGAAGTTATATGTAAGTTCAATAAAAATCATGCTTAATTTAAATAATCAATGAGGTGTTATTATGGATATTTCAAATGTAGGTAATCAAGGCACTAGCATTATTAACTCTCAACAACCTGAAAGTGTCAAAAATCAAATTGCTTCACGCGGTGATTCAGTACTCTCAGGGGGAATTGCAGTCTTATATATGTTTATGAATCTGCTTTCTGAATTAGCCGATGCCAAATACAGTCAAATGCAGCAAAAAGCTGATGTTTCTCGTCAAGCGCAAGATATGGCAAATCAGGTTGATGAGGTCATTGCAAACGTCTCCAAAGATGGTGATAAAGCCGTAGGTAAACTTCCTGATGATGTCGTGAAATACATGCATGACAATGGTTTCACCATAGATGGTATGACCATCGATAAGTACCTAGCCAAGAATGACCCCGACGGTAAAGGGTTAGATAAAGGTAAGTTACAAGCGGTGAAAGCGGCGTTGGAATCTGTATCTAACCGTGCCTCTGACTTCGTTTCACAATCTCAGCTACAGCTGCAAAAAATTATGCAGACTTACAACGTTACCGTCAGTTTATTAAACAGTATGCAAACCATGCTAGCGGAGATGAACAAGTCGATTGCACAAAACATTCGTTAATTTAGTGCGATATCGTTTTTTGTTGGAGGTCATCATTGTGGAAATTACAAATGTAGCAACTCAAGGTACCAGTATTACCAACAGTCAAGCGTCGGATGAGGTGAAAGCTCAGATAGCGTCTCGCGGAGATTCAGTGCTCTCTGGAGGTATTGCAGTACTGTATATGTTTATGAATTTGTTGTCAGAACTGGCCGATGCTAAGTATGGCCAAATGCAGCAAAAGGCCGATGTGTCGCGCCAAGCTCAAGACATGGCGAATCGCGTCGATGAGGCGATAGCTCAAGTCGCGAAGCAAGGGGATAAAGCCACGGTAAATCTGCCTGCTGATGTCGTTAAGTATATGAGTGACAATGGCTTTGAAGTTGATGGCATGAGTATCTCTGCTTATCTCAGTCACAATGATCCCTCCGCTGTTTATTTGAAAAAGTTACTAGACAAAATTGCCGCAGCTGGACCAGAAGGAATGCAATCGGCGAGTTGGCAAGATGTGATCAGTTATATGGATGAACACGGCATCAAGGTCGATGGTCAGCGTTGTTGTGATTATATCTGGGGTCTTCCCGAAGTCGGACAGCAATCATGGCAAAGCATCAGTAAGGTACATATGCAACAGATTGCCAATGCCCTTGGCGCTGCTGGAGGACTAGATAAAGGTAAGTTGCAAGCGGTGAAATCGGCTTTGGAATCGGTCTCAAATCGTGCCTCTGACTTTGTCTCCCAGTCACAATTGCAACTGCAGAAAATTATGCAGACCTATAACGTGACCGTCAGTTTACTCAATAGCATGCAGACCATGTTGGCCGAGATGAATAAATCCATCGCCCAAAATGTCCGTTAGGGAGTCAGTTATGAAACAGGAAGAATTTGAAGTAATTGAACACTTTCTGCAACGGGGAGGCTCACTGCGTATGTTGGCTGACGTCGAGCAAAGTGACTTGAATGTGTTGTACCAATACGCGTTGCAGTTAATGGCTTGCCGTGATCAACAGGGGGCGAAGCGGATCTTTTACCTCTTAATGCGCATAGACCAATGGAATTATGACTACTGCTTTTCTCTAGGAATATGCTGCCAGCAGTTACACGAACATGAAGAGGCCATTTTCTGTTTGGGCCGGGCAGGGATGATCAAAGTCGATAATCCGTTACCCGCTTACCATGCTGGTTTGAGTTACTTGGCGTTAGGTAACCATGATTATGCCCAGAGAAGCTTTAACGCCAGTCTACGTTGGTGTGAAGGCCACCCCGAGAGCACAGGGATTGCCGCCAGTGCACAGCGCGGGCTAGCCACACTCGCTAAGGAGAATTCCCATGTCAATTAACAGTGTGATGGAAAGAGGCCCTGAGAATGTGTCGGCCAATTATGCTAGCGCCCAGGCGCATGCTGTTAGCAAAGCAAGTTTGCCCGACTGGTCCATGCCTGTGACGCTCACTCAAACTGAGCATAAAGATCAGCATCAAGGTCCAGTCACAATGAAAGATGCACAAAGGGCATTGCAGCGTATTTTAACGCCCTTTTTTACCCCAGATCCTAAGACTGGCACTGTTGGTGGATTGGGATCATTGAATTCATTAGAAAAAGCGTCCATGGATTCCATGGTCATGATGGCTGCGAATCTCAGTATTTCGACCTTCGCAGACACAGCAAGCTCGGCCATGAAAGCTAGCAAGATAATGACCGATACTCAAGAGTTCCTGCGCGATAAAAAGGTGAAGGAATATCAAGAGCAACTGGCAAAAGCCATCGAGCAAGCTGATAAGGCCCACAAGGGTGGAATTTTCGGAGCCATTTTCGACTGGATTGTCGGAGCGGTTGAGGCCATTTACGGTGTAATTAAGTTGGTCGAAGGCGCCTTACGCTGTGCGGTTGGTGATGTTGCGGGGGGCGCATTAGAAATTGCCGGAGGTGCTGCCTATCTCGCTGCAGGGGTTGCTGGCATGGTTAAAGCCGCAGCAGAAACCGCCATCTTATGTGGGGCAGATAAAGATAAATGCCAGAGCGTAATTGATGTGGCAGGCAAAGTGCAATTAGGTTGCGAAATAGTGGGCATGGCACTGGATATCTTCCAAGCAGGGCGGGCAATTTCAGCGACACGTTCAATTGCCAAAGGTACAGAAACGGCGATGAAGGAAGCGGCTCCTAAACTCGTTGATGGTATTACTAAAGGTTCTACCGAAGCGGTCACTAATGTCGCGAAAGAAGTTGGTAAGCAAGTTGCCGAACAAGTTACTGACCAGGTTATGGCCAACTTAGGCAAGGGTTTAAAAGAAGCCGCTGAACAGGGGGGACGTAAACTTGCCAGTGGTCTGATGGATGCCTTCAGTAAAGAGGCGATTGAGCAACTCGTGACTCGATCTGTCGAAGAAGTCGGCAAACAGGCTATTAAGAAAGGCGTCCAGGTCACTGCCGAGGAAATCACTAAGCAAGTGGTGAAAGAGGTTAGCCATGAAGTGATTAAAACGGCAATCAAGGCATGTACTTTTACGACCTTAGATGTGATCCGTGCGACCGCTGGTGCAGGAAAAGCGATTACCGATGGCAGCATAGCCGTTGAGAAAGCCAAACTGCAAAAGCAAATTGAAGAACTGATTTTAAAACAGAATTTCTTAGAGTTTTGCTACGAGTGGTACGACAAAGCTAAAGAACAGCAAATGAAAACTGTAAAAGATCTGATTGAAAAACAAGGCGACAGCTTAGACGGTGCCAGTAAGGCGATCAGTCAGAGTGGCGCACTACAAGCCCGTATCGCAGGTTCAACAGTATAAGTGAGGTTTACCATGACAGATATCAACATTATTTCGGGCCAAGGCCACACTCCAGCGCCCGTTAACACAGACAAGACTGATCAACTGAATGACAACTGTGCCAGTGACGGTATGGATGCTATCTCGCAAATTAATGATCTTATGCTGAAATTGGCCGAGATGTTTAAAAAATTACGCAACGTATTACAGGACTACAACGTTAAGCAGCAACAACTCGGTTGGGACGTACAAATTGCCTCTATGGACGATAAACGTTCCGCCATTGATAAGGCTTGCGAAGCGAGTATCTGGACTGGTGTATTAGAGATCGCCGGAGGGGTGATAGGTATGGCAGGGGTTGGGTTATCGGGCAAGTTTGGCGATGCTGCGACTCACATGAGTGGGGCGTTTAGCAAAGGGATTGAAGGCACAGGCAAAGTGGTCGGTGCCAATATAAGCAAAGAGGCTGAGCTAGAGCGCACTATTGGTGATTTTAAGGCGAGTAACGCCCAGAGCTATATCAAGGGTGTTAATGATCTGAATGATAAAGCAAAGCAAATTTCAGAGCAGATGCGCTCCTTGATCAAAGAGCTCGTCGAATTGCATGGCCGCATTAGCTCGGCAGTACATAACTAGCAGTGCTTCTATTCAACATCATTAAGTGTTAGGTCGAACTGGCTTAACACTAATGAGATCAATATGGATAGTGTAAGTCAATATCTTGCCCGTCAAGGGGTGACAGTCAGTCCTGCTTATTTTGAAAACAGCCAGTTTGAATGGGGAAAATGTTGGGATAGTCCCCATTGGTCGATGGTGTATCGCGTCGACGAAAACACACTGACCATTTGTGACTTTTGCAGTAAAGGCAATACCTCGGGGGTCAGCAGTGCGGTTTTACAGTTAGTGGAACAATTACGTCATTTAAGGCGAAGTCTGCCGGATATTCAGCAGATCCGCGGCATGGTAATCCATGATGCAGGTAGGCCTGCACAACGTCTCGCTCGTCAGGCACTGAGAGAGGTATTGCTCAAACAAGGCGCCAAGGAAGTTAATCAGAATGGCGAGACTTGGTTGGTGTACTAGGGCAAACAAAAGCCGTTCATGGGCATGGTCAATTAAGAGGTAAAGATTATGACTGTCGAAGTCGCATTAGGTAGGCAACATACCTATCACTTTAACGAGAGCCGCTTAGAGCGGGTTCTCACTGCCAACACTTTAGATGAAGCGGGGAAAATGGGCTTACTGGACAAAATTCTTGATTGGTTTCGTGGTGGCGTGAAACTCGAAGCGATACAAGCTCTATATCAGCAAGTAACCCAGCCTGGCGTGCTCACTCCTTCCCAAGTGGCACAAAGGTTTTGTGCATTACGTAATTTAGCGGTCGATCAACATCAAACCAAATTTAAATTAGCTCTAGGCGACAATGGTGAGCAATGGCGGATGTTGCTAAGTATTGGTGGCCGTACAATTTATCAAACGGATAACCGCGATATAGACACACATTTCTATCAAGTTGCCGCAGTGAAAACCACAATAACGGCCAATGATGACTTACGAAAAATGGCCTCTTCACTCACGCTGGAAAAGTATATTGAAGGCAATATTCAATGTATGTCTGACAATCAAGTTGTACAACAAGCCTTGCGAAATAGCTTGACAGATCCTCGCTTTAGCAGTGAAAAGTTTACTGGAATTCTCCCTAATGATAGCGAAGCTGCGACCTTTGTCGCTCAATTTGGCGATCTTCAGTGGACCTTTTCTAATCGCGCTGAAACAAATGGTGAATTTCGCGGCGGTTTACTTAAAAATGCTTTATCTTCAAGTGATTATAAAAATATTGGTGACTTGGTGGCTAAAGGTTTTATGAGCTGTGAGGATAATTTTCTGCGTTATGCCGTCACACCATCTCGTTACGAATTACTTAATTA
The DNA here is from genome assembly GCF_013283205.1 of Shewanella sp. ISTPL2. Classification (NCBI taxonomy): domain Bacteria; kingdom Pseudomonadati; phylum Pseudomonadota; class Gammaproteobacteria; order Alteromonadales; family Shewanellaceae; genus Shewanella; species Shewanella sp. ISTPL2. The sequence goes on from NZ_JAAPAV010000001.1 coordinate 3,234,330, forward strand.
CGTTACTGCTCATGGCATGGAGGATGAAGGGCTAATACGAGTGCTATATCAGGCCAAAGTAGGTAATACCAATTTAGGGGCTCTTTATGGTTTACCCGCCCCCAAAGATGCACCGCAACTAGACAATTTCGATGATTTTGTTTTATGCGATGAGGATATTAATCTTGGCGAATCCCAAGCGGATGTTTATGCCGATGAAGCTACATTCTACCAAGGTATAGGGCAGCACCAAACCACCACCATAGGTGATAACTGTTATAAATTACTTCAGTTGGATATCAATGAAGGCCTGCATTATCTCGCGACTAAAGCTAACCCGTATAAATTTCACGGAGGCATGCAGAACGCGTTCGACTACCTTGTTGGACGCAACTCAGGTGCGATTGCATTACGTAATTGTATAACATGCGCTAAGGCTGTCGATGTCAATATGGGACTCATGTTGACTCGACAAAATGATAGCGTCGTTCCGCTCAAGTTTTGGGAAGCGATAGACACGAGAGCGGGTGTTATCAGTCAAGTTACGGCTCAGAGCCAAACGATAGGGTTATCGCCTGAACAGTCTGTCTCATCGTTATTATTTAGCGCCTTGCCTCAAGGAAAGCGAGCCATAGTCACTGTACCTGTCAGTGGGGGAAAAGATTCCCATGCCATGAATTTTTTTCACTTCGATTCGGGTAAATGTTTTTTGGTCGATGGACAAAATGGTAAAAGCTATGATCTTCAGCACCCTGAGGATCGCACCGCGTTAGATAGCCAATATAATGCTCAGGGCCGAGACCTAGCACCTATCACACTCCATACCACAGGAGACTTGCCGAAATTTTAAGTAGATAAGGCATTCAATCGGATAGTTTACGATTTTCTCGTTATTCAGATACAGGATAGCAATCCGATTTAAGACACTTATTCGTGAACATTTACCTAGCCAAAAACGAATGAGCATCATCTTTTTTTCATACTAATGGATAGATTTTCGCATTGTCGAGTGGATCCCCGTAAATGCATTTAAATTGAACCGCTAAAGGCACCTCAAATGATAAATAAAGAGATTGAATTAGATTTTGAAAAGCTTGAAGCAGCCTGCAAGTTAGCCTTAGCCGAACAACAGACCTTAGCTGAGCAAGCTGGCTTAACGAGTCAAGATCTCGAGCTAATTTACCTATCAGGTACGAGTAAATATCAGGCAGGCTTACCCGCAGAAGCGATTGTCGATTTTACCTATTTGGTCATGCATCAGCCTTGGGATAGACGTTTTCATCTTGGACTGGGGTCTTGCCTACATTGGCTAGGTGAATACCAGCATGCCTTGACCTTCTATGGTTATGCACTCGTGATGGATGCTTGCTCTCCCGACGCGAGTTTCCGCATTGCGCAGTGCTTTCTGAGCTTAGATGATGACGCCTCGGCAATCGAAGCGTTACAGATGGCTATCTCACAGAGCTACAGTAAGCCAGAGCACCATTTTGTGGGGGAGCAAGCACAGCAATTGCTTAGTGCTCTCAATAATCAATAGACAATAGGATTTGCAATCTTCATTTATATTATTGAAAGAGGTTTATTATGAATGAGTTAACACATGTTCCTTTATCATCCCCGACTTTAAGTAGTTTAGATTTAGTCAGTTCGGCCCGCGCTTTGTTAAAAACACAATTAGGCAGTTTTGATCCCAAACAAGTGCCCCTGAGCTCTGAAGTCGACGGTAAGGTCACTGATATTCAATCCAAGGCACAACTGACTCGGGATGAAGCTAAAGTGGCTGCCGATGAGGCTAAAAAAGTGGGGGTAGATCTGGCCAAGTCCGGCTTTTTTAGTAAGCTCGCTTCGGTGGCTTTTGCTGGTATTGCGCTTGGCGTGTCTATCGCTGCCACAATACTCACGGGGGGGGCAGGGGTTCCCTTATTGATAGCCTCTGGCGTTGCTTTTACCTTAGCGGTCGCCGACGCGGGTTGTGCTTTTGCTGACTGGCGTAGTAAAGCGGCTGGGGGAGAAGGACTCGCCATGGGCAGTGATTCCATTGCTAATGCGCTAAATATCTTGTTAAGCAAAATGGGGGTAAATGATGATAGAGCACAGTGGTGGGGCAAAGCCGTTTCCATTAGCTCAAGAGTTGCGCTAGCAGTAGGCACTTTATGGAGTGCGGTGGTATCTCCTCCCTCTCTTCCCGCGCATATTGCTGGCACAGTTAATATGGTGAATATGGCCCGTAGAAGCGCCGAACCTGTCGTAGAAGGGGTTATCGGTTTAGTGAACCATACCTCGACCAAGGTACTGGATAAGTTAAAAGGCACTTCTCAAAATAAATCATTCGAAGCAGAAGTGTCTAGCGTAAAAGCATACCAACTGCGTCAGTTACAAGCCTCTGCCCTTACACAGCAAGGCAATATGAAACTCAGTGAGGTGCAGTTAGCACTGAAAGAGAGCCAAGCCAATGAAAAAACGGCGCAATTTGATGCCGAAATCCGTATGAAACAGAGTGAGCGACTCAGAGGAACTAATCAAACATTACAGCAACAACTTGCAGAGAAAGAGGGATTGCTACTGCAGAGTCAAAATCAATTTGAGCAACTACAGTCACGCTTCGATAAATCCAACGTTCAACTATCAGGCGTGATGCAGCAACTACAAATGCTACAGCAGCAATTAGCAGAATTACAGCCTGCGAGAGCTAGAAATAATAGCTTTAGCTAAATCAATAACAGTCCTTAAACAATATAGCGAGGAGACAATATGTTAAGCAGTAACGCCTTTAACGCTAGCATAGCGACTGGGTTAGGCCGTTTTTCTCCCTCAGAGAACGCAAGGCAAGCAATTCGGTTATCGCCAGATCAAGCGATAACTCAAAGACAAGCGATTAAAGACCAACACATTACGCAATTATCTGATGCACTATGGCTTTGCAGAGACGGGGATACTGTGGTGGCAAAAGCATGTAAATCCGCGTTTAATGCCCTGGGAACGCAAGCTGATAAGCAAGATGCCGCTAAGCAGCACATCTTATGCTATGCAGCCCTAAAGTTAGACAAATTGATCCAGCATGGCAGTTATCTTGCGAGTCCTAAGGTGAACAAACAGGTACTGGCTGATATCGCAACTATGCTCGAAATCGATAGACACAGTGCAGGCAAGAGTGCCCTTGAGAGCGCTGCAAGGGTCCTAGTCGATAGAGTACATCTCGATCGAGTAGAACACGTAGATCCCGCAATAATGACCGCAGTTAGAGATAGGTTAGTCTTAAAAACACTCCATTGTTTGACCGAGAAAATGAATCGGGTCGTCGATAAACATATTGAAAAAAAGGGGTTATACGGAAAAGAGGGCCATAGTTTTAGTTCTGCACAAATTGACCATAAAGTGTATGACCTCCTGCTAATTCATAAACAAGTTCAACGGGGTCAAGATCTTAATGCATTACGCAGTGGCTTAGTCTGAGTCATTACGGACCGTCAGCAAGGATGCTGGCTAGTGTATCAATCGTTTTCTTTTTCAGTCGTTCCTTCGATTCTTATCCCACGGGTTAGTTTCTCATAAGTCGTTGTTGACGCAGCTGCATTTAAGCGAATTCAGATCTCAGGTTAACACCTGATGTCAACCTATCCGCTCGCGTTTCACAATGAATCATAGTTTGCAGTAAGGGTTAATCCATATGAGTGCAATACAAATAATTTTGTTTCGACAGCCAGGGAAAATCCACTATCAGGGTGAAAACCTAGCGGTCGGCAGTAATCAGTTAGTTGTAACCACTGAGGAGGCAACAGCTTCTGCTTTGAGTCGTGACAATTGGATGAGCATCTTTTGTTATCCAGGTGAGCTACACGCATTATTTCACGAAATTGCCGATCTGATTGGCCCGAGTGCTGAGATGAATCGATTTCAACCTGAATCAACAAAAATACTCCCTGTATTTGATGAGTTAAGCAATGTCATTGAACAGTTGAAAAGTAATCATAATTTATTGATTAAGTTTATTTTTATGTACTGTCTTGGTATGGATAACCGTTACTTTTCCGGTTTAATGCGTTACTTCTTAGCCCATAACGACAAGATGCTGAGCTATCTTGAGGGCAATTTTATGCAACCTTGGCCAGTCACACGCTTTGCCGAAAATTTAGGCATTGAAGTACGCCGACTCAATTTCTTGTTTTATAAAAACTATGGTGTATCGGCAAAGCAATGGTTGTTAGAACGGCGCTTAAGTTATGCCCGTCAGCAACTGATAGTGACTGAGAAAAAAGTCGCCGATATTGCCTTAGATAGTGGTTTTAGTAATCACGCACATTTTACCGAATCGTTTAAGAAACGTTATTTATGCAGCCCAACCGTACTGCGTGCAACCTTTGTATAAGGAGGTCCCATGGACTTAAGTGCCATAGTTAATCAATTGTCTCAGCTATCGACGCGCTCAGCTCAAGAGGTACAGGCCAAGATGTCTGCAGGCGATTTGACCGATCCCGACAAGATGATCAAAGCCCAATTTGCCATGCAGCAATACTCTAACTTTGTCGGCTATGAGAGTGCCATGATAAAAGCGATTAAAGACATGATCCAAGGGATCATTTCTAAGATTTAACCCCCTTCGATTGTAAGGAAAAATTATGTTAACCAGTGCCGATAAACAACTGTTAGTAGAGGCTGCTATTGCCGCCTCAAACCATGGTCTAACATCGCAAGCCTATGCTTTGCTAGCCATTTTTCCTCAACTGATTAGCGATGATGAAGACAGACATATTTGTGCCAGCCTTATTTACTTTGGTTTAAATGAAAATACTAAAGCATTAAGGGAATTAGCCTCTTGTCAGACTGAAGCAGCTCAAGGATTAAGGTTTTTATTTTCAGGTTCAGGCCCAACAGCTGGGCGGAGTGAAATTATTTCACAGATGTTACGTGGAGGTTCCAATGGAAATTCATAGCCTAAGTCAGCTTGCTAAAGTCACCCAGCAAGCCAGCAAAACTACAGAAGCAGACCCTAACTTAGCAAGCCAGTTTTCACAATTAATGCAATTAGGGGGATCGGATATAAGTCAGGCGGTGAACATCGCAACTCAGCCACAGGCTTCGGGTTCATTACAAGGTGTGATACAGAGTGCTGAAAGTCACGGAGTCGGCCACTCACCCTCTCCAGAGGCCATGTTAGGCGGACAGCTTTTGATGGGTAAAGCCATAGTTGAGGTCGATCTGGCGGCAAAGACTGCGGGCGCCGTCTCCCAATCCATAAACAAATTGGTGAATATGCAATGAAACATTTTAAATGGTCAATATTGTTGCTCGTCTTCGCATTGACTGGATGCAAAGTCGATCTCTATCGAGATCTTCCACAAGATGAAGCGAATCAAATGGTCGCCCTGTTGATGCTTAATCACATAGATGCCAGTGCTGAAGCGGATCAAAAATCAGGTAATGTGTCCTTAAAAATAGATAAAGATCAATTTATCAATGCCGTTGAATTACTGAGACAAAATGGCTTTCCTAAACCTCATTATGCCAATATCGAGGATTTGTTCCCTTCGGGTCAGTTAGTGACTTCACCCGCCCAAGAGGAAGCGAAAATGGGTTATCTAAAAGAGCAACAACTTGAGCGTACCTTGTCGAGTATGGATGGGGTGATTAGCGCTAGGGTGTCTATTGCTGAACCTGCACCCGACTCAGGGCGTCAGATTGCACAGACTAAGTCGGCCTCCGTATACATTAAATATTCACCTCAGGCTAACTTAACAAATACGGAAAATCAGATTAAGAGCTTAGTGCAGAATGCCGTTCCAGGACTGAGTTACGACAATATCAGTGTCTTTTTGCAAGCTGCGAGTTATCGCTATCAAGCAATTACCCAGCCCACTAGCAGTAGTTCATCTCAATTTTTAGCCCAGGTCGAAGCGTACAAGTTACCATTAGTGATCAGCTTATCTGGAATAATGCTACTCAGCATAGGCGGTATGTGGTGGATGAGACGTAAGTAACCATAACAATTGTTGTTTCTGGAGGAACTATGGAGGACTTGACCCCTAATCTACCACTAATACGGGTCGAAGCTACTGGCCAAAACAAGTTAAATCGAGTTGTATCACCAGCATTATTGGCCTTCAATCGTCTCGTTTGGCAACCTGTTGCGACTATGCATCCGAGCTGGTGGCAAGAATTACAATTAACTCTTTGGCAGGCACAGTATCAAGCGGGTACCCGATTAGCGCAGCGAATCGAAGCAGTTGTGGTTTCCCGTTATGGTTTGGCAGGTCAAGATTTACCAAAGGAATTTAATGAGCTCGAGGCTAACCTGTTAGCCTGCCGGCATAAACTCAGTGCCATAGTGACGGCGTTGGGGCTCTTTCTCCTCAACCGCCCTGATTATGTATCATTACGTGAATATCGTGATGCCTTGCATCAAGAGTTAAGCCACGCACAAATTCAACAAATTTGGAATTTGTGGCCCCAGAGGCCCCAACTTACAACATATGCCTATCGAGACGAAGTGACTGCGACAGAGTTAGTTGGCGTAGCCCAGACCTGCGCTATTAACCTGATAGGACAATTATGGGGAAACAAACCGTTCTGGCGGGCATTAGCCTTGACCTTACCTGTGCAAGCAACATTGCCATGTAAAGCGGACTCCCTAGCACCTATTTCCTTAGATATTCCTCGCTGGTTAATGAGATTGGAGCGACTACTATGAACCCATTTTTAATTGAGGTACGCCCTTGCGAGCTCCGTCGTGAAGGCCATCATTTGATCAGCGCCACAGCGTTACATCGGGCGAGTGAGTTAGCGGATATGGAACACTTAGTTCGTACGCGAATTGCCAAAGCACTCAAAAAAGCCCGCCGTCAACGCGATGCCGCGCAAACTCGTAGTGAGCAGATACTAGAGCAAGCACAACAGGATGCCCAAGCGCTTAGCGCACAGTGGCAACAGCAAGCTAAAGCTGTGGCCATCGATGAGGCCATTAGCTGGCATTATAACGAAGCCCATTTAATTCAATCGCTTACCGATAAATTACATGCCAATATTGCCGAGCAAATTAAAAAAGTGCTGACGACTTGGATGCAAGAACATGAGTTGTCTGCATTTCTAATCAAACGGTTATCCGATCAAGTCTGTGAACGAGTAGGGCAAGGTGCCTTAACACTGCTGGTTTCAAATGATGATTTTGCCGCGCTAGCCAAGGCATTCGATGGCCGTATGACAGTGCAAGTATCAGCGGAGTTAGTCTCTGGACAGGCCGAATTAAGTTCTTCGACTATGACAGCTAAAATTGATCTTAATGAACACTTACAGCAATTACTGGCGGCGTTTGTCCCCGAACCATTAAAGGGCGTTGGCTAAGGAGCTTATTATGGTGCGTATCGATGGTGCCAACGCAGTGGATTTTCATAACACAGCGAGTGTTAACGAAACCCATGGACAAGTGTTTCCGGCAAACAATGTAACAGACATGGCGGCCGCAGAATTAGCGGAAGTGCGTTCTGAAGCATTGGAAGAGACCATGGAAGGATTAAGTCTCGGATTAAGCAGCCATTTGAAAAAGTTAACCTCAGGTAAAGAGCCAACAGATCCCCGATTTACAGCACTCGAGCAGTTACTGCAACAACTAGGAGACACGCAAGCAAGCACAGTCAATAAACTGGCCGAACAGTTTGCGAGCTTAGGCGATGGTGATGAGATCCTCTCGCAACTTAAACAATTGGGTTTAGACAGCGGTAACATGATGCTATTAATGATGGCGCTAGTCATGTCAGGAAAATTAGGTCAATCCGCCCATAATAAGCTACGCAAATTACTGACAGAATTACTCTCGCAAGAAGGAGCTGAAATAGCATTATTTGCCGCCCTTGAAGGCGTTGCACTCGATCATGCTGGTCTGCAAGCCTTGCAACAACTTTATCAACAAGCGGTTCGAGGCGATGCCGGCCTAGCCAAATGGTTTGAATTACTTCAGCATCTTCCTGACCGCCGTAAGCGGATCCGTGTGTTGCTTAGAGCACTATCTGAACCTCTGAGCGATCAGCACAGCGGGAGAAACATGGTCAAGATAGCAGCAGCGGTAGATGACTTACGTCGATTGCTTATTTTTCTTACGATAGAGGAACATTGCTATATGCTCGCCCGTGCGACTCAGCTTGATGGTGAACAAGTGTTAAAAGTCACGTTACAACTGACAGAACAAGCTTGGGTGTATCCCCAATGGATAGATGAACAAATACGACTATTACCTTTAATGCCTGCAAGACGATTGGGATTTCTGCGGCGCTGGCGGGAACTGCTGAGTATTATTCCTCTGGCATGTTTTCGCGATCCAGAACAGAAAGAACATATTGAAGAGGCCATGTTGGGCTTACTCGATGACTGGTGTGATCAGGAATAATGAGCATCTGCTAATGTTAGCGTAACGCAGAACTCAGGCAACTATGATGATATTACAGGAAAGATCTACATTCAGACCATGTGCAATACCTATACAGTCCAGTCGCTGACGCATGGTTGCTTGATTGACCTGCGAGATTTTTCTCGCCGCATAAGACTCGACACTGGCCCGTAATACAACAGGTATTTAAGTTAGAACTCGATTAGTCTCAGGTGTACACCTGATATTCATTCTTCCTGACTCAGGACAAACTTTCATCAAGGTCACACTTTCACCAATTGAGGGGACGCTAGATGAATGTACATGACCAATTATTAGCTCAGCTCGGCCAAGCACTCGGCTTACCATTAGTGTTTGATGCTAATGGACAATGTCTGCTAATGCTAGATCAAAAATTAATGATCTCTATACGTTACGGCGATGCGCAATGGACCTTTTATTGCATGCTCGCTCAGAAGCCGCAGCTGACTGAAAACCACTATTGGCAAGCTTGTTTGCAATTGAATCTCAAACTTGCCGAACAAGGTAAGGGCTGCATCTGCTATGAGCCTCAGTCCGATGCTTTGTTATATTTAACATTTATTCCTATGCCAGCCAGTTCCCCCCTGCTCAGCGAATTTCTCGGTGACTTAGTCGACACGTATCAAGCTCTGCAGAGCCATGTTGAAACCGAAATGACTGGGACAACCTCATCAATAAATACCATAAATCTTAGTGCGGGGGGGCAATAATATGGCCTTAGATATCAGTGCATTTAGTCATGCGGCTAAGCTTGACGGCCGTCTTTCCTTAGTCGATACCCCCGAGGGTATACCGACGATTATAGTTGCCAAAGAAGGCTTTAAAGAAAAATTACTTAGCATGCTGAGCCATATTCCTTTACTCAAAAATACCCAAGCGGTCCAAGATTATGTCAATGGCTTGTCACTCGATAATAAGCAAGTGTTGGGCGTGTTCTTGCAGGCATTGGCGGTAAGATTTGGTCATGATATTGCACTGGATATGGTAGATGCTGTCGATTTGTCCGGTCATACTCCATTAACTCTGCGCACGATCGAGCAACTCACCGAGCGGTGTGAAGCATTTATGCCGCTCCCTCCTTTAAACATATGCGAGACTAATGAAGATACGCTAAAAGTTCTTGCTTTACCTTCCCAGAGCGGGATTGAGTCTAAATCGTCGGAGAAGCAAACACTCAGCCCATCAGTGCTTAAACCTTCAGCAGAACCTATATCCGTCGATAAAGACATCAGGGGAACGGCTTTCCATATTTTAAGCCAGCAGCTTATTACGCCACAGGATATTTTACACACACAGAATCAATGCCTTAAGCAGTTGTTAACTACACCAGTACCTCAAAAATTAACTATGCCGACCACTCAAACTTGGCTGGCGTCTTGGGTGTATTCAGAACCTGAACCCATTAAAACCTTACAACAAGCTATTAAAAATTATAATCAAGTACTTAGCGACACTCAGCTAGCGACATGTATACAGAACTTAAATCAGAGTCGAGATCCCTTGATTAGCAGCGATGAACTGACTGCAATGCGTGATCATGTTAAATTTGGGCTAGTGCAAATTAAGCAGGCTTTAACCCTAGTCGCTGAATTGAAAGCTAATTTGTCGGTGGAGCAGAGCAGTGTTCTGTCGCCGCTACTGGCCGAAGTCAATCTGGGATTATCGCAATATGATGTGTTAACTACGGCGATGCAGACATTTGAGCAAGCCTTATTAGTATCGACCCCGATGCGCCTAGCCTTATCTGAGTTTCATGCCCAGCTTCCCTATGCACTACAAAACAAACTGACAGCGGATACTTTAGTGAGTAGTTATCAACTGTTTTCCCCTTTAATGCAAAATGAACTCAGTCAGACAGAGAGAGTTGAATATATAGCGGCAAGCTTAGTTTCTATGCTCAATGAGGAGAACATCAGCGAAGTCTCAGGGCAAAAAAAAATAATGCCAGAGATCAAAAGCTTAGTATTACTTATTAACCAGTTTGTGCTAAACCCCATACAAGAACCTCTAGCCATGAGTTCGTCATTTAAGACTCTATTTGAAGCGCAACAGGCTGAAGCCGAGCAACATCTAATCCAGCTAGAGCAAGCACAAACCTTACTGGCCGATTGCCTTACTCGGGCCAGTAATCTTAGCGAACAAGCGCTAATCGCTGTCGGCAAGCAAGTGAAAATCGAAGATCATTTAGCTGCAGTGAAACAGGCTGGAACCCAACTCAGTACTATATTGTATAAGGCTATCAACCCTTCTGGGGAAGAGGTCCATTTCGAAGATCTCACCGCAACATTACTGTATCTTGGCGGACAAGAATATGTCGAGAAAGGCAGTCGTTTACAGTTCGATGAGCCTGTTAACTTTGATGATCTCGATCTTGAGCAGACACTAAGAAATGAGCTCGATAGCTATACTTTACCTCCTCAAGTGGCAAGTTTAGCGCAGCAAGTTCTACAAACTCAGCATCATCTTAATTGGTTCGAGGGAGTGAGCTCCATCAGCTTTAGCCCAAATAATTCGCAAGATATTTCGTTGTTTGATGATGTTAACAACCTGCAACTAGTCTCACAGATTGAGCAAGATCAAGCTCGTTATCACAGTTTTCTGACCGAACGTCTTGCCTTGTGTAATGATTATCACCGAGCCGTGACCGAGTTGCTGTCGGCTGTTCCCTCTGAGACGGTGCGCAATCAGCTAACCCAAGAGCTAGTGCAAATTAGTGCGGATCAAGATGCGACCCGAACTTTAGTTGAGCGACTCAATCGACTGCAGAGTGCACAAGATGTGCTAGTGATAGCGGGAAATAATGTCGCTAAATTGTCGGCGTTAACCCAGCAACTCGCGCAAGTTAGGAGGGAAACAAATGCTGAACGTGCCGAGGTCAATTTAAGTTATTTTCTTAGCCATCTTCCTGAATTACAAACTAATAATGAAAAAGTGCGCGCCTTAACTCAAGAGCAGCATCTTTTATCGGCTAAACTGGAAAAATTGACCGCACATTTACAGCAGTTATATGGTGAAGGGCTAGTACTCACTTTAGCCGAACCTGAGGCAAGTTCCCCTGAACTGCGAGCTTTTCACACTCTGACTCGCCAGTTAGCCGAAGTCAATCGCTCTATTGAAGATCTCGATGATGCCTACCAACATGGTTTGTTACAGCTGAAAAAGGCCACAATTGCAGCAAAAAATAATGGCGGCTATCCAGATCAAGGGGGGATGGCGAGTGGACATGCATGGCAAAGTTGGTTAGTGCAAAAGTTTGTCGGCAATTGGTCTTCCCAATATCGTCCAAGTTTAGAAGAACTTATTTTATCTAGACAGCTGGCCAAAAATAACATGAGCAGTGTCGCGGAGGCTTATCTCGCTTTAGCATCAAGTGTTAAAGCCTCGAAAGCTAGCGTAGCAAATGTGTCAGCTTTAACCTCGCCTCAATACATGATGGCTGCACTGGGCGACCTGCATAATTGGTCGATGGCACATCCGATCGAGGCACGTGAGCTCGCAGGCAATTTAACTCAAGCCTACAATATTATTTTGGCCAACCCAGGGACCTTTGGAATGGAACTGGTTAACACTGTCACCACAGTGTGGCAAACCGGGACGGTACAAAACCAAGTGCACGATATTCTGCAAGGTAAGAGAGAAGAGCTGCCGGATAAAACGAATTTCGCTATGACACCGCAAATGATTGCGTTATTACACATGGCACAGTTAGCGCCGTATATTGCGGGTGGGGCGAAAGGGGCTGCTAATACAGGCATAGGTGGGCCTTTAGTAAGCGGTGTATTTGGGATGATGTTTCCTGGCGCAGGGATGGCTACACCTGTCGTCGGCTTAGTTGGCGGCGTCCTGCAAACTTGGTCAGAACGTCAGCTTGCCAATAACATGCGTGCGTATCGTAGCAGTGAAGTTATGGTGAATGCTTTAATTAAAGGCATGCAGGCAGAAGGCGGACTTAGTGCTCGTGGCGAGGCCATCGCTGGTTATATGCTACAGCGGCAGGCCCTGCAAGATGTTGGTACAGTCTCCCGTGATTGTTTTGAAGTAGGTAAAGTCGGTGCAGTTAAGCGTGCACTCACAGATATCGTTAATTGGTGGAAACATGCTTCAACGGGAGCCAAAGTCTTTGCTGTGGTGACGACACTTGTGGTTGCCTCTGTGGTATCGGCGGGAGCGATCGCGGCGGCATTGTTTACCTTAGGGACTGGTGGCGTTGGAATAGTGGCAGCTGTGGGGCTTGGACTGGGAGGATTAATGGCAGGCGCCTATTTTTCCAAGGCTGTGGTGTCGACATTGCAAGGGGCTAATTTTTTAGGCATGGCCGATACTGCCCGCGCGGCCGAGGCTGAAATGACAGAAAAACGAATCGAGCAAGCGTTCGCGCAATTGGCTCATACTCCCGTATCTCAAACTTCAATAATTAAGACAATTGCCCACAGCGTATCAGGCACCCCAGAAATCCCCAAATCGATGGCGGATGTATTGGGGCTTGAACAACACCAAGCCGCGCTAAAAGCACATTTACTGCCGCAATTAGTCGGCCTCGATAGTGATGCGCAGCAGGCGATCTTTATTCAAAGCATGCAACAATATGCTAATGATAAAAGTCACGAAATAGAAATTAATCAAGCAATAGACAGGGAGAAAGCAGTCGAGCGGGCTATGAAATGGGTTGCTGAACTTGACATAGTACCAGCACAATTACAGCAATGTATGGAAGAAATCGATGCGGCCTTATTGATGGAGAACTCTTCTCGATAATCCATAGTGGTTGAATCGCTGTTGACTTAGTACTTGCGGGTATTCAGGTGTTCACCTGATACCCGCTTTTTATTGTCTGGGAGATGATAAGACCGAGAGTTAATGCTGGAGAAGCGATATGGATTTACTACTAATGCGCAACCTCGAACAATTTTTTCGGTTAGTGAATCGCTGGCCTGTGAAGCTTGAGGAACGCATTGAATGCCATTGGCCTCCACACGGAGTGTTACTCGAGTGCCATCAAGGACGATTATTGATGACGACTTGGTTGCTTAACACTCCCGCACGTGATCTCAAACCTTATTTATCACGTTGGCATCCAGAAGCTTTTGCGGGCAGAGTTCAGCGATTGTTCATCGTCAAAAACCGTTTAATGATCAGTTGCCTCTGTCCATCGACACACCAGGGTCATGATTGGTACCACTTGTACCAACTGCAACAAAAATTCCTAAATCGTATGCTCATAGGAGGTCAATGATGAACCTCATCAGTCGTTGGTTAAGTAAAGCCGCAGGGCGTCACGATATCATCTTAAGTGCCATGTTAATGGTAGCTGTATTTATGATGATCTTGCCTCTACCGACACCTTTGATCGACGTATTAATTGCCTTAAACCTTGGCTTGTCCATAGTGTTATTGATGATCGCCATATACATCCGTGACCCTTTAGAGTTCTCAGTATTTCCATCCCTACTATTGATCACAACCTTATATCGTCTGGCACTTACTATCAGTACCAGTCGTTTAATTTTGCTGCAGCATGATGCTGGAGATATTGTATACACCTTCGGTAACTTCGTGGTCGGCGGCAACTTAGCGGTCGGAATTATTATCTTTGCCATCATCACCATAGTGCAGTTTATCGTTATCACTAAGGGGTCTGAGCGGGTGGCGGAAGTGAGTGCACGTTTTTCCCTCGATGGTATGCCTGGTAAGCAAATGAGTATCGATGGTGACATGCGTGCTGGCATCATTGACGCTAAAGAGGCAAAGCGTCAACGGGCACAAGTTCAGAAAGAAAGTCAGCTTTATGGCGCGATGGACGGCGCGATGAAGTTTGTAAAAGGCGATGCCATAGCCAGTATTATTGTCATTTTAACTAATATCATTGGTGGTATCGCTGTCGGTGTCATGCAGCACAATATGTCGGCTGCCGAAGCATTAAATACCTATGCAGTCTTGTCTGTCGGGGATGGTTTGATAGCCCAAATACCTTCGTTACTGATTTCAGTCACTGCAGGCTTAATTGTGACCCGAGTTCCTGGAGAGCAGAGACAGAATTTAGCCAACGAATTAGTGATGCAAGTAGGGCGTCAACCTGCATCATTGCAAATGGCCGGGATAGTCATGTTCATCTTTGCTTTAATCCCTGGCTTCCCAATTTTAGTCTTCGGCACACTCGGTTCGGTCGTTTTAGGGGCTTCATTGTGGTTGAAGCGTCAGCAAAAACGAGCAAGTGCTCAAGGAGAGGAGAGCCATTTCACTGAAGCAGGCAAAAGTGACACGGCCAATGTCGACAATATGGCACCAGGGGCTGTACCACTGATTTTATATCTTGGAGCCGATGTGCCTATCCATGGGGTTAAAGAGGCACTGCAAAAACTACGTTGGCAATGGTTTGAACAATTGGGCGTGCCATTACCGGAAATCCAATTACAAATAGCGAAGAAAGGCAGCCTAGGTTGTTGTGATGTGCTCTTGTACCAAGAATCTGTATTGCAATTGCAGCTAGTACCACAGGAAGCCCTTTTGATTGACTCCATCGCAACGATTCCATGCCGTGTCGAGTCCATCCCTTTTAGTAATCAAAGATTGCATTGGATCAAAGGTAATGCGCTTGAACAGGCGGAAGCCCAAGGTTTAGCTGTTTGTCGTGATGAGCAAATTCCCGCTTATGTGATGGGTAAAGTGATCGACCGCTATGCAGGGGAGTTTATTGGTGTACAAGAAACCCGGTATTTAATGGATGCTATGGAGGCTCGCTACGGTGAGCTCGTCAAGGAACTTCAACGCCTCTTGTCAGTAGGAAAGGTCGCCGAGATCCTACAACGCTTAGTTGAAGAGGGGATTTCGGTGCGCGATTTACGAACTATTTTTGAAACCTTAGTCGAATGGGTGCCAAAGGAGAAAGACATCATCATGTTAACTGAGTATGTACGGATTGCGCTTCGCCGTCATATTCGCCGCAAGTTTGCTACCCCACAAGGTTGGATCGCTGTGCTCATGGTTGGAGAAGGAATTGAAAATGTGATCCGTGAATCGATACGACAATCGACTGCTGGCTCTTATTCGGCCTTGGACATGGCACAAACTCAGCAAATATTAACCTGCATTCAAGAACAGCTGCCACCGGAACAAACCTGTGTACTGTTGACCTCGCTCGATGTGCGTCGTTACCTGCGAAAAATCGTAGAACGCGAGTTATTTAGCACACCCGTTTTGTCGTTTCAGGAATTAGGCGACGATGCAGAAATAAAAGTCATAGGCCAAGTGGACTTAGTGGGTGAGGTACTCGATGCCGCACTGGCAAGCTAATGGAGGCGATAGATGAAATTACCCAGTAAAGAAACACTTTATGCACAACTCGAACCTAGTTTATTCGCCACTCAGAGTTTGTTGCCTGTTCCATCGGTTCGCTATTTCGGCAAAGTTCAAGAAGTGGGGGCCACACTCGTGCGTGCAACTTTGCCTGGTGCACATCAAGGAGAGCTTTGTCTCATTGGTAATCGCCTCAGTGCCGAAGTCGTTGCGGTAAAAGGCGATGAAGCCCTGTTATCGCCCTTCGACGTTACGGCGGGACTATGCAGTGGAGAATTAGTTGAAACCTTAGGCTATGGGCATCAAGTCCCCTTAGGTCAAGGCTTGCTTGGTCGAGTGGTCGATGGCCTTGGTGCTCCTATGGATGGCTATGGACTGACTGCAACGTCATTAAGGCCTAACCAAGGTTCTGCACCTAATCCATTATCACGACAACTTATTGATACTGTCATGCCCATGGGGATCCGCGCTATTGACAGCGCCCTCGCCTGTGGCATCGGCCAAAGGATTGGTATTTTTGCCGCAGCAGGAGGGGGAAAGAGTACCTTACTTGGCATGATCGCCGCGCACTGCCAAGCGGATGTGATTGTACTGACCTTAGTCGGCGAGCGTGGCCGTGAAGTCCGTGAGTTTATCGAATATAACCTCACGCCAGAGGCAAGAGCGCGCACTGTGATGGTGGTTGCTACATCGGATCGTCCTCCGCTTGAGCGAATGAAAGCCACACTAACGGCAACGACCATTGCTGAGTACTTTCGCGATCAAGGTAAGAATGTGCTGTTGATGGTGGATTCACTGACCCGATTTGCCCGCAGTGCGAGGGAAATTGCGTTGGCGGCTGGCGAGAGCCCAGTGTCTAGCGGTTATCCTCCAAGTGTCTTTGTCAATTTATCGGCCTTAGTCGAACGAGCTGGCCCCGCTGCCAAAGGTAGTATCACTGGCATATATACCGTACTGGTTGAAGGGGATGACATGAATGAACCTATCGCCGATGAAGTTCGTTCCTTACTTGATGGACACATAGTGCTATCACGTCGACTCGCTGGAGCGGGCCATTACCCTGCAATTGATATCAATGCCAGTGTCAGCAGGGTAATGGATCAGATTGTTAGCCCTGAGCAGCGGTGTAATGCCGCTAAGATGCGCCAGTTACTGGCATTGTATCAAGAGGTTCAATTACTCATCCGAGTGGGCGAATACGTGCAAGG
Source organism: Shewanella sp. ISTPL2 (assembly GCF_013283205.1). NCBI lineage: Bacteria > Pseudomonadati > Pseudomonadota > Gammaproteobacteria > Alteromonadales > Shewanellaceae > Shewanella > Shewanella sp. ISTPL2. The sequence continues at coordinate 3,251,205 of NZ_JAAPAV010000001.1, forward strand.
TGAAGATCAAGAAACCGATGAAGCAGTGGCTCGCCATCAGGATATTCAGCAGTTTTTGTGTCAATCAGTCAATGAATTCAGTCCCTATGAAGAGACGCTACAAAAATTGAAATTATTGCTTTTAAGCCATTAATGGGAGGAACTCAATAATGAACCCATCCCAACTTACAGCGAAAGACGAGCAATTATTACAGCGATTACTCGTAATTCGTAGTGACAAAGAAGCTAAATTGCGCCGAGAGCTAGCCTTACATAGGCAAAAATTCAGGGAGCTACTTGACAGGCAAATCCTCATCAATCTCGAGCGGCAAGCGCAAACTAATCGGCTGCGTCTGCAGCAGATGCCAGAACAAATATTAACTCCAACTGAGCTAATCACTTTTAAATTGACCTTAATGAAAGAATACCAAAAAGAAAGGATATTAGCCGAAACTGCTGAGATGTTGGTAATAGAAAAAGAGCAGTTGGAGTCCACTATGGTGCATATGCAGCAGGCGATTCTTCAGTTAGTTAAATCCCAACAAAAACTGCAGGAGGTTGTCGATGAATAATCCTATGGCGATAGTGCGAACATCGAAAATATCTTTCCCCAGTGTCGAAGCCAGACAAGAGTCGGATCCAGAAATGCGTCGCTTGTTTAACCGTTATTTCTGCGGTCAACAGGAAGATGACAACACTATATCTACCAAAGATCGGCTTAACGCTAAGGCACTACTCAGCCGCGATGGTGGTGTGTACCGACAAGGAGCGAGCGAAGTAATCCGGCAAGGTGAGCAACTATGCTATCGCTTGCTCAATGGCCCTATGATGGGATTAGTGATCCAAGCCTGTTACCAACCACGAGGAATTCAATTGCAGTTGTTTCCTAAGACAGCGCGTCAATCGGAACTGCTCGCAAGACTCTTACCTCAACTCAGCGAGCAACTACAAGGGCGACGCTTTGCTATTCATTTAGATCTTATGCCAACCAACACAGCAGTGACGAGGTAGATGAATGAACATCAATAAACTGATCAATGCTAGCCAAGTTATAGGCCGTGGCCTAGCACAGCAAGCTTGCCAAATCGAACTGACGCGTATCGGGGGCGATGGAGTATTCTGGCAAAGACGCAATGCTCCATCAGGATCGGGTCTGTGGTGTTCTAAACAGGATTGGCAACTGTGGGTAACCGCAGTAACTGGCGTAACTTCCTCGACTGAGATTGCTTGTGATTTATTGCCCTGTGTTAGTGCGGCAGCATTTGATGTAGCGGGTGAATGGTTGGTCGATTGCCTTGAAGAAGTCCCTAAGCCATTTGGATTGGTGCCAGATATTTATCCCGTGCTAACGCTTCAAACTACGCAATTGGAACAAGGCGACGTGGAGAGTGCCGGTCAATTGGCTTGTGTCTTAGTTGATTGGCCGCAAGAGGACTGGCAGAGCCAAGTCGAGTCATGGTCAGCATTCTCAGGTAAAACGGTGGATGTTAGTTTGAGTTTAGTGGCCGGTTTTGTGCCCCAAATAACGCCTACACCTGACTTACCCGAAATAGGCGGGGGTTTATGGCTCGATGGTGATGTGCAAATCGAGCAGGGGGAAGCGCTGTTATGGGCGGATGGACCGTTGGCTAAGATCAAGTTCATCACCCCTATTGATGGTCCTCAAGCACAACTCGAAATTGTGTCTTTATTGCCTAAGATGGACGCTATTCAGCCCCCTTTGATCGCCGATATTGGTCGAGTGAGTCTGCCTCTGGCTAAGCTCGGCGCTATGATGACGGGTGACAAGTTAACGCTGGAGGTTACGCTGAATAATCAAGTGCGTTTAGGACGGTTCAGTCATCAGTACGGTCAAGAGCTGTACCAAACTCTGGCAAGTATTCATCTCCTGCGTGGAGAGTCGGGATTGCTCGCACAAATCGAGGCTCTAGTATAAGGGGAATGGTGTTGCGTTTACGGATATGTCAGCGGTTTTTAGTTAGCTAAGGTCTTCACCTGATACAGGTCAATCACAAAGCGCGCCATGATGGAACCCTAGCCACAAAGGAGGTTTCCATGACCTTACTCGACCATCCAATCCAATTGATCATTATGTTGTTTTGCTTGTCACTGCTGCCGCTGTTCGCCGTGATGGGCACTTCATTCTTGAAATTGGCAATTGTGTTCTCTATGTTACGTAATGCCTTAGGGATCCAGCAGATCCCACCCAATATGGCAATTTACGGCCTCGCATTAATTCTCACTCTGTTCACCATGGCACCCGTGGGGATGGCAATCAATGACAATCTAAAAGCCACTCCTATAGTGTTCGATGCACCCAATGTATTTGAGCAAATCAACACTGAAGCCATAGCACCCTACCGCGCATTTCTCGAAAAAAATACCAGCAATACTCAGATTGAATTTTTCGCCAATATTGGCCATAAGGTCTGGCCCGAAAAATACCAGCAAGTGCTGACCAAAGACTCACTGTTAGTGATGGTGCCAGCCTTTACTATGAGTCAGCTCATAGAGGCATTTAAGATAGGTTTACTCATTTATCTTCCCTTTGTCGCAATTGACCTTATCGTCTCCAATATTTTACTGGCAATGGGCATGATGATGGTGTCCCCCATGACGATAGCCCTACCGTTCAAATTGTTGATTTTTATCTTGATGGGTGGATGGGAAAAACTGATCAGTCAACTAATGATGTCATTCTCATGAGTGAAACTATCATAGTACATTTCACCTCTGAACTACTGTGGATGGTGTTACTGCTGTCGCTACCTGTTGTTATCGTGGCCTCAGTTGTCGGAGTTTTGGTTAGCCTTATTCAAGCCCTGACCCAAATCCAAGATCAAACATTGCAGTTTCTGATCAAACTCATCGCCGTGTGCGTGACACTTGTGGTCTGTTATCACTGGATGGGTAGTTCACTGTTGAATTACGCCAGCATGGCTTTCGATCAAATTAGCCAAATGGGGGGGTAGTGATGACAACTCAGCTACCCAACCTATTAACAGCACAACTTCCGGTGTTGGCACTCTGTATGATGCGCCCTTTAGGCATGATGCTGCTATTACCCTTATTTAAAGGGGGGGCAATGGGGAGCGCATTAATCCGTAATAGTCTGATTTTAATGTTTGCTTTACCTACTGTGCTGGCAATGGATGAAATGCAGCCGATACTGCAGCAGGCCGACACTTGGATGCTCATCAGCCTATTTGGCAAAGAAATTATTGTAGGCATGTTACTCGGTTTCTGTGCCGCCATTCCCTTTTGGGCCATAGATATGGCGGGATTTGTAATTGACACAATGCGGGGGGCATCCATGTCGACTGTACTTAACCCATTGATGGGACTGCAATCATCGATTTATGGCATGCTGTTTACTCAAGTTCTTACCGTGCTGTTTTTAGTCTCGGGTGGTTTTAATTTTCTGCTAACTGCACTTTATCAGTCATATCAACAATTACCCCCAGGATTTAATTTAACGCTAAGCCAGCCCTTGATGGTGTTTATAGCCCATGAGTGGCAATTGATGTGCCAACTATGTCTCAGTTTTGCCATGCCCGCCATGGTGATTATGATCTTAGTCGACGTAGCCTTAGGGCTAGTAAACCGCTCGGCGCAGCAGTTAAACGTCTTCTTTTTGTCTATGCCCATTAAAAGCGCTTTGGTCTTACTGTTATTGATCTACAGCTTACAGTTTGCTTTGTCCCATTACCTGCAGACCATTTCTGGGGTAGAGCAGCACGTCGATATTTTGTTTGGACTTTTAGCAGGGCACTAGTGCCCCTGGTGGATATGACCTATGGCCGAGAAAACAGAAAAACCCACAGAAAAACGTTTACGAGAAGCGAGAAATCGCGGTCAGGTCATTAAAAGTGCTGAAATTGTCACAGGGTTACAGATGGCGATCATTCTCGGGTACTTTCTCTACGAAGGGCCTGCACTCGTCCAAGCCATTATGGCGTTAATCGACTTAACCATTCACGCCATCAATCTTCCCCTTGAAACTGCGGCCGAGCAAATCGTTGGTACCTTCGCCATGCTGGCATTACGTTTTTTAGGTGGGCTGACATTAGTACTCGTGTTTACCATTGTGGTGGGGAACTTAGTCCAAACAGGTCCCGTTTGGGCGGCTGAGTCTATAATGCCGAGCATGGATAAACTCAATGTCATGAATAATGCTAAGCAACTTATTTCACTGAAAAGTCTGTTTGAGCTCGCTAAAAACCTCGTTAAAGTCACAGTGCTTAGTTTAGTGTTTTACTATCTGCTCCATCGTTACGTTAACGCCTTTCAATACTTGCCTTTATGCGGAGAAGCCTGCGGTATCAGTGTGATTTCGACCATGATCACTTGGCTCTGGGGCAGCTTTTTAGGATGTTACTTAATATTTGGGATCGCTGATTATGCATTTCAACGCTATAGCCTAATGAAAGAACTCAAAATGTCTAAAGATGACACCAAACAAGAATACAAAGATTCTGAAGGTAACCCCGAAATGAAACAAAAACGCCGCGAAACCCAGCGAGAAGTGGCGTCTGGTAGTCTTGCCAGTAACGTTCGCAAAGCCACAGTGGTTGTGCGTAATCCAACCCACATTGCCGTGTGTTTGTATTATAGTGAAGGTGAGACGCCGTTGCCTAAAGTGCTTGAAAAAGCCGAAGATCACATGGCCTTACACATAGTGGCATTAGCTGAGAAAGCTGGGGTGCCAATTGTCGAGAACATTCCATTGGCCCGCGCCTTATTTAAACACGTTGAGGCAGGAGACGTGATTCCAGAGAGCCTATTTGAACCCGTAGCAGAGCTTTTACGTCTAGTGATGACAATATCCTATGATAATATGGAGTAACAGGTCTTACTGTAATCAAATAGGATCCTTGATGATAATTGTCTCTTACGAATCCCATAATGAATCTATGAAATTCAAATAAGTAGCCACGCATAATATTGTTTGAAGTAATCAATTTTACCAAAATATTACTCTGAATTTGCACTAAGTTAGGTTTACGCACGCCGCTGAGAGATAGCACACTGCAAGTGTGGGGTGAAGCTCCACGACGTTGATTTTTCTTGAAAAAGAATCAAATGAAGTCTGTATCTAGATTCGTTTGAATGGCTGAACTACCACAAGTGGCACAGTCATAGAATGTAGACAACAACAATTTATCACCTGACGATTTGGTGTTCGCACTAAATTGGCATGGCAGTCTAAGCACCACTCAATCGTGCTTTCCTTGTCAATTTCTACACAGATATTTGCAAATCTTTACCTGTTAACGACACTTCCTTCGTCTACTGTCTTTGGCTAACTCTATATACTGTTGGAACAATTTCAGTTCCTTAGCAAGATGAATGCTTGCTGTCTTTAGCATTGATGGACACGACAATACCGATGAAAAAATCCTCAAAGCGTAAATTGCTGCTCGCGTTAAGCGGCTTAATCCTCCTTAGTGGCGGTGCTTATTTTATGTGGCATAAGCCTGAAACGGCACCTACCTATGTAACTGAAGCGGTGCGCCGTGGCGATATCGAAAACTCAGTACTTGCCAATGGCATGTTGCAGGCATCCAAACTGGTGAGTGTGGGCGCACAGGTATCGGGGCAAATCTTAAGTTTGCCGCTGGCACTGGGTGATGAAGTAAAAAAAGGCGATTTGATTGCTCAGATTGATAGCCTAGCGCAGCAGAATAATTTGAAGGATGCCCTCGCATCACTCAAGAGTATCAATGCTCAGTTCCGTGCTAAACAGGCGCAGATCCGCCAAGCTAAATTGGAATTTAGCCGCCAGCAGCAAATGCTTGCCGATAAGGCCAGTTCTCGTGCCGATTATGAAGTGGCCGATGCTAATCTAACGGTTTATCAAGCCGAGCTTGAGCAATTAGAAGCGCAAAAACAACAGGCTGAGATTAACGTCGACAGTGCCAGAATCGATTTAGGTTATACCAAAATTACCGCGCCGATGGATGGCACTGTGGTGTATTCCGCGGTAGAAGTGGGGCAAACCGTTAACGCTAATCAAACAACACCGACCATAGTTGAAATGGCGCAGCTGGATACCATGACAGTTAAAGCGCAGATTTCCGAAGCCGATGTTGTCAATGTCCATCCGGGTCAAGCCGTGTATTTCACTGTCCTTGGAAAACCGAATCATCCCTACCGTGGCGTTTTGAGGGCGATTGAGCCTGGGCCGATTTCGATGGATGGCGACGATAGCAATATGAGCTCTAGCGACTCAGACGCTATTTATTACCATGGTCTGTTTGATGTAGAAAACCCTGACCGCACCTTGCGTATCGGCATGACGGCGCAGGTGTCTATAGTGTTAGCTAAGGCCGATGATGCGCTATTAGTGCCTGCGCAGATATTGCGTATAAAGCCGAGGGAGAAATCCGCGGCGCCAGAGGCTAGGTCTGTCGAGCGTAAAGCCCGCAGCGGCCCGCAATATCAAGTGCCTGTATTAGTTGATAACCAAGTGCAATATGTGGATGTCACTGTGGGGATTAACAACAAAATCAATGCTGAAATCACCGCGGGTTTGAAGGAAGGCGATCAGGTTGTGCTTGGCATGCCGTCTTCCGATGATGGCAGCAGTAAATTACGTCGCCCACCTAGCGTGAGGTTTTAACAGTGACAACGGCATTACTTGAAATTTCAGGTTGTTATCGCACTTTTCAGGCGGGTGAGCAGCAACTCACTGTGCTGAAAGATGTGAACTTGTCGATTGGCCGTGGCGAGATGGTGGCGATAGTTGGTGCTTCTGGCTCGGGTAAATCGACCCTAATGAACATTCTTGGTTGTTTAGATAAGCCGTCAAAGGGCGCGTATTTTATCAACGGCCAAGATACCTCGACTATGGACGTTGATGAGTTAGCACAGCTGCGCCGCGAGCACTTTGGTTTTATCTTTCAGCGTTATCATTTACTGGGCGATTTGACCGCCATAGGCAACGTCGAAGTGCCTGCTGTGTATGCGGGTAAAGAACGCACGGTTCGTAAAGACAGGGCCGAGCATTTGTTAACGCGTTTAGGCCTTGGCGACAGGCTTGACCATAAACCCAATCAGCTCAGTGGCGGACAGCAGCAGCGGGTCAGTGTGGCGCGCGCTTTAATGAATGGCGGCGATGTGATCCTTGCGGATGAACCAACAGGTGCACTTGACAGTCACAGCGGCGAAGAAATGATGCAGTTGTTGCAGGAGCTGCACAGCGACGGTCATACCATCATTATCGTGACCCACGATATGCACGTGGCCCAATATGCCGACCGCATTATCGAAATCAAAGACGGCGTGATCATCAGCGATGAGCGCAGTCAGGATAAACAAACGGCTAAGCCACAAAGCTCGACGTCACAAACTTCGACGTCGCAAAGCTCAACGTTACAAAATATGGCGCCACAAAATCCTAGCGGTGCAGTGGCAGCAAAAGACAGCTCGCGTGCGCGGGTGGCTTCGTTGGACAGATATGTCGAAGCACTTAAAATGGCGCTGGTGGCGATGTCGACCCACAGGTTACGTACCTTCTTGACTATGCTCGGCATTATCATAGGTATCGCCTCAGTGGTTTCTGTGGTGGCCTTAGGTGAAGGCTCGCAGCAGGCCATTCTCAAAAGTATCAGTTCGATGGGAACCAACACGATTGATATTCGCCCCGGTTCAGGTTTTGGCGATCGACGCTCGGCGCGGGTGCGCACCTTAACCGCAACGGACGCCAATGCCCTTAAAAATCTGCCCTATGTTGATAGCGTGACGCCAAGCATTGGCTCTACTGCAACGGTTCGTTTTGGTAATAAAGCGGTATCGGCATCGGTGAATGGTGTGGGACCTGAGTTTTTCCGTGTAAGAGGGTACGAGTTAGCGCAGGGCCAATTTTGGGATGATGCCAGTGTCGCATCGCTCGCCCAAGATGCGGTGATTGATGACAACACCCGTAAGGAGCTTTTCCCTAACAGCGCTGCCGACAATAACTCGGCGATAGGGCAAGTGATTTTCCTTGGAGATTTACCCGTACGTATCATAGGTGTGACTCAACCCAAAGAAAGTGCTTTTGGTAACAGCGATGCGCTTAATGTATGGGTGCCTTACACCACAGTTTCTGGCCGTATGGTGGGTAAAAATTATTTGGATGGTATTACAGTTCGACTCGATGAAACTGTGCCGAGTAACGCGGCGGAGCAGGGCATTATCGCGCTGCTTAAAATGCGCCACGGCACGCAAGATTTCTTCACTATCAATACCGATACCATTAGGCAGAACATCGAAAAAACCACTGCGACCATGACCTTACTAATCTCGGCTATCGCGGTGATTTCCCTTGTCGTTGGCGGAATTGGGGTGATGAACATTATGTTAGTGTCTGTGACTGAGCGAACCCGTGAAATCGGTGTTCGTATGGCCGTGGGTGCGCGCCAGAACGATATTTTGCGCCAGTTCCTTATCGAAGCCATTTTAGTGTGTTTGTGTGGTGGCACCTTAGGCATCGCCTTGTCCTACTTAATTGGCGTGGTGTTTGCTCAAACGGGGGGCAGTTTCCAAATGATTTATTCCACCACCTCCATCGTTGCTGCCTTTGCCTGCTCGACCTTAATTGGTGTGCTATTTGGTTTCTTACCCGCCCGCAATGCGGCGCAGTTAGATCCCGTTGATGCACTAGCCAGAGAGTAATAACACCATGAATAATAAACTATTTAATCGAATTTTTTCGCCTCGTAGCTGTGCTATTGCTGTGGGACTGGCTTTGGGAATCGCTTTGCTAAGTGGCTGCAGCAGTGTTATGCGTTCAGACTTTGAACCACCCGCACTGGCTATTCCAGAACAGTGGCAAAACACCATAGTGAACGAGCAAGTGAGAGTTGATCCTTGGTGGCAGCAGTTTCATCAGCCCGAGCTCGATAAGCTGGTCAGCCAAGTATTGAGCACTAACAATGACTTAACCCTAGCGACCTTAACGCTGCGTAAAGCACGCTTGCAGGCAGGACTAACGCGGGATGATCTATACCCACAGTTATCGGCAAACCTTGACGCTTCCCGTAATCAGCCACTTGAGGGTGGCGATGCGACTAAGAGTTATCAAGCAAAATTGTCCGTGAGTTATGAGGTGGATTTGTGGGGCAAAGTGTCGGCCAATATCGATCAAGCTCAATGGGCGGCGCTGGCGAGCGCCGAAGATAGAGAAAGTACCACCCAAAGCCTAGTGGCGACCACTGCATCCTTGTATTGGCAGATAGGTTATTTAAATCAACGGATTGATTTAAGCCAAAAGAGTATCGAGTACAGTCAGCAAACGTTGGCATTAACTCAAAGGCAGTATGATTCTGGGGCCGTGACGCAAGTGAATGTGCTTGAAGCTCAGCGCAGTATGGCGGGACAAGAGGCTGCCCATAGCCAGCTTATTCAGCAATTAACTGTGGCTAAAAATGCCCTCGCGATATTACTGAATCAGGCACCTGCAGCTGTTCCTGCGCAGAGTTTAGCTTCAGGGGGAACTTGGGTTGAGATTAAGCAACTCCCCGACGTAGCTGTGCCGGACGTTAGCGTGGGTGTACCCGCAGATTTATTAGTGAGACGCCCAGATGTGAAGGCCTCCTTGTATCAACTGCGCTCCGCCTTGGCGAGTAAAGATGCGACCTATGCGAGTTATTTCCCAAGCCTGAGTTTAACCGGCGGTGTTGGGGAGTCGACCTCTGAGTTAAAAGAGTTGTTACGCAATCCAGTTGGCAGTTTAGGCGCAGGGCTAGTCTTGCCCTTTTTGCAGTGGAATCAAATGCAAATCAATAACGACATTGCCGATATCGATTATCAAACTGCAGTGGTGAATTATCGCAAGACGCTTTATTCCGCCTTTGAAGATGTCGATAACGCGATTTCGGCTAAGCAGCAATATCGCTATCAAGGGGAGAAGTTGGCGCAGCAATTCAGTGCAGCGGCGGCCGTTGAAGCCATTTATGAGAGCCAGTACCGCAATGGCGCTATCGGTATTCAGAATTGGATTGATGCCCAAGAGAATCGTCGCAGCGCCGAGGCGGCTTTACTCGAGAATCGCTATAACCAACTTACCGCCCAAGCGACGCTTTATCAAGCCCTTGGCGGCAGCGATATCGCTCCGCCTTTGGCAAAGGAATAGCGCATTTTTGTAAAAGCATCACAGCGCGACAGAAAAATAAAAAACCGCTATTAATAGCGGTTTTTTGTATTGCATCACTCTGGACAAGTGCAAGTGTAAGCACTCGTGCTAGTGCCTTTGCGCTGCGTTTAGCCGTTAAGCAGAATTAGCTGCGTAATATTTGCAGCGGCAGACTGAGCATATCATCGCCGGTTCCGGCTAAGTGCCAGATGATGCCGACTAAGGCACCAACCGTGAGCAAGTACCAAATAACCGAGAAGATTTGCCCGTATCTGTCTAATGGCAGCAGGTGGCTTTGATGGCGAGTGCGCCACTCGAAGATGATTTCTAAGCTACCGATCAACAGCAAGAAGCCCAATAGCGCTAAGCCTAAGGTGTAGCTGATATACACACCAAAAGCGGCACCAGCGGCGCAGGCGACCAAGCCCATAATGCTGTTCATCGAAAAGCTGATGCTCTTTAAAATATGGCCGCCATCGAGTGGCAGAATAGGCAATAAATTAAATAGGTTAAGCAGCGCATTAAAGGCGGCAAGGCCAGCAAAAAACACATTGCCCGTTGCGTGGTAAGCAATCAAGGAAGCGATGGACATCAAGAGCCCAAAGGTCGGTCCCATGATAGAAATCACCACATCTTGCCAACGCGTATTAATTTTCTCATCGGAGAGCGCGAGTCCGCCCATAAAGGGAATAAGGTAAATCCCTTTGGTCTTCATCCCAAAATATTTCATTGCGCGAATATGGCCATATTCGTGAAATACCAAACAGGCGATAAGTGCGAGGGCGAATTGGAAGGAGAATAGCCAAGAATAAGCGGCAACACTGGCGCCCGCTAACACTACCTTTATGACTTTAGCGCTTTTTAACAGCTTAAAGCCGAGGGAGGCGAGTCCTATCATGCTGATTTTTTGCTGCTTAACGATGGGCGTTTCTGGTGTTTGGCGTTCGATATCTTTCTCTGTCCGTCGCCCTTGGTCGATAATCTTGTCATCCATCAGCAAGCAGTAATCGAGGCGGAAAGGCTGCCAAACGAGATCGGTTTCGAGGCGAACTTGGATTTTAGCTTCTGTTATGGCGATGGCTTGCTCACCACTTTCTGTCACCAATGGGCTGCTGTGGTGGGTGAGCTCAAAGACATGGACTTTGAGGCCGCCATTATCGACGGAAGCTTCTTTTTGTGAGACTAAGGTGTTGTCCCAGTAGAGTTGTTGCCAGCCCGCGAGCGAGCCTTCTAAGCGCAGTTGTTTGCCTAAGCAGTCAATCTTAAGTAGTTCCAATTTCGGTTCCATCTGTTTGTATATTTAGTGCCAACTTAAACGTCATCCCTTGAGTCGACGCAGAAAACGGTTATTTTGGAGTGGATCTTAAGCGCTTTACCGTTTGGCTTAGCGCTGTTACACCGCGGCAAATTATGCCTGTGAATTGATTATGAGGATATTAGCTTTTAAGGTCATATTGTTTTTTATTGATTAACTGAGTCATTGATAGCCATTTATTATGGCTTATCATGTGTTTGCTGTTTATTCATCGAGGGTACGAACAATTTCGATTCCTTGGGCAATTGTCGTGAAAGCCAGTTTAGCGACACAACATTGTCCTAGTGCTTGGGCATGATTTTGAACCCATTTGATAAATTCATTGAGTGGTAAATCCTGTTTTTGGCGCAGTAATCGAGGTAATTCGCCAACAGGATCTTCATGGATTTTTTGTGGACAGGCACTGATAAGGTATCGCTGCCCTTTGGAGTCTAATAATTGATCGGTTTCGATGAAGTGATGCTGATAGAGACAGGCCAGTTCGAGCCAATCTCTTTGATGTTCTAGGTAAAGTAATTCGTCATTTTGAGTCAGTTTTACAATCGCTGGCCATTCAATACTCGACATCTTAACGCTAGTCATTTCAGATCCTTAGGAAGTTTAAAATGGGCTCTGAGGTATTCTCTGAGATCAATCGGCGGCAGTAGACAAGGATTAGGATTTAGCAAGAAGGTGACTTGGCATACTGCTGCGTGCGTTTATCTGTGAGCAGTATGCCACGCTTGGAGAAGATAGATAGAGGCCAGAACGAGTTCAGAGGTTTGGCTGCCGAGCGAAAGCTGCCTCAGCACTGGCGTTAAGAACCCTAGTGAACCTTATGTGCTCGGTACAGCTTTTGCCTTGGCGTTATAGTCAAAGTTAATCTCTTGATTAACATTGGCAATACAACAAGTGCCGTGTTCACGTGCCGTACGGTGATTTGCTTGACCTATATGCAGCTCAACGTTAAGGAATACGTGTTTAAGCACTTCGATACGGTATTTTTCGTAGTAGCCTTCGACTTCTTGTTTAAAGGTATCGAATTCAAGCTCTTCACGGGTACGTTCGTCCATGATGCGATTCTTCTCATCAAGCATCATCTTTATTTGCTCAATCATAACCGCGTCAGCTTGCCATTCTGACTTGGGGGGCAGTTTATTGAGGCGAGCCTCGATATCTAAACTGGCGACAACCATAGCTTTAACGCTCTCATCGAGTAGCTTGAGATCTTGCTTGAGTTCAGCCTGTCCCATTGCGCAGTAAACGTCAGTTTTAGTCCCTGCCGTTGCACCTATGACAACCGCCGTGATGCCTTTTTCAGCGTGTGCAACTCCGCCAACCAGATCACCACGACGACCGCTAGGATCGCTGACCGTTAAACTGCCGGCGGTTTTGGTATTACTGTGCAGCAACTGTTTAGTGACTAAGATATTACCTTTGGCAACTAATTGAGAATATTGCACAAATTGGGCGCTGATCTGGCCTTGAGAATAGATATTGGTAGAGTATTCATTGGCTTTAATCTGGCGGCCAATGATGCCTTTACTCACAGTGACATCGCCTTCTGCTTCAAGGGTGGCGGAGTCCACAAACCCCATCACGGTAATATCGCCTGAGCTTTTAACTATCATGCCCTCGTGGACATCACCTGTGATTAAAATACTGCCCTTGAAGGTGACATGGCCTGTGCTGATGTCGACATCTTTAAGTTGCAGTACATCATCGACATTCATACCTGTACGGGTTTCGACGGGTTGCCCCGGCACTGTGGCGATCAGCTTATTGGGATCTTTGGGATGAAAAGCTGTGCCTGTACCCGCTTGAAGCACTGCATCCTTACCTGGTTTTTGTTTAAGGACTTCGCCCTTGATGTTGTAGCCCGGAGTGCCTTCGGTGGCTAAATGTTTAACCATCAAGAGATCATTGGCTTTAACAACGATCATTGCGCCTAAATTGCGCATATCGACACTGCCATCTTCGCGCTCTTGTGGCTGAAGCAAGCGCTCCCGCGCAAGGAATACTTTGCGTTCTAGTACCGCATTGAGTCCATTAACAGGGGCTTTGCCTTGGGCTATTTCACTTTGGCAGATTTCCCCTGGCTTGAGTGTGCTGAGTTGCTTTAGTAGAGCTTGAATTTTGAGTTTGCTTAGCCCCATGCAGACGTTGTTTTTTTTGAGATGAGTGAGGATCTCTGGCAAATCTATCTGTTTACCACCCCATGCTGCGGTAAGTTTAAGACTGGCTTGCATTTTATCGGGACTAATCTCGATAGCTATGCTGCCATCGCGACGTTCGGCCAAAGTAGTATAGAGCTCAAATTTTCCATCGTCTTGATTACAAAGAGAGTTGATTTTAGCGACGGTTTTAGTAATGGCTGGTTCTAGCGGAAACAGGGCGGCGAATTCAGGTAAAGACAACAGGCGCATTATGTCTTCATGGGTGACTGGACCATGGACATTAGGGATCAGGCGCAATTCAGCTTTTGTCTTATCGCTGTTTAGCTCTATGAGTTCAGGGTCCAGCATAGGGGCATTCCTAGTAATTGCGTTTTATTCTTGTTAAGAAGCTGTTTTGAGTATAACAGTAGAAACTTAGGGTAAAGAAGCCTTTTTGGCTGCAAAATCAGCAAATGTTGTCATTTTGTTGTTAATGGTCTATGAGTGAATTTTAAAATAGTTTTTTATAAAAAATTGAGTCTTATAATCAGTGTTATCTCTGGTTTTATAACAAAAATTACTGAATAAACCACAACTTATATTGATTTTAGGTTTAACCATTATTTTGATGTTTTAAATCGAATCCCTATGTTAGGAACGGCTGTTGAGTGACTATAAGTGAGGAATTGTCAGAATCGCTGGCATGCGGCAGATCACAATATTGAATTTTGTAACACGATGAAAGGGAGGTTTTATCTAAAAACAAACAGGGATTGGGATAAGAGTGAGTGGCTGGGTTGCCAATAACGCGCTTCAGCGAAAGCATCTGCGCGTTATTAATCAAACATCTATTTGTGCTGGAAGTAATACAACTTGTACTTGTTGTTATCGGCAACCACTTTCAATTGGCCAAATTCGGCGGCGATAATATCGGAATAGGGCAGGTGGCGATTGGCGACTATTTGCCAAATACCATTATGTTGTAATTGCTTAGCACTATCGGTGACAAAGTTCTGCGCTATGCTGGTGGTGCTGGCGAGGCCATCATGAAACGGCGGATTAGAGATAATGCCGTTAAATTTTCCTGTGGTTTGCGCGAGCCCATCGGATGGATACACTTTGGCTGTCATGCCATTGGCCGCCAGGGTGAGTTCACAAGAAGCTAACGCCATGGCATTAATATCAACACATTCTAGGGATAGGCTCGGTTGTGCTTTTAGTAGAGCGGCGGTGATCACGCCTGCGCCGCAACCAAAATCGAGCACTCGACCCGAGAGTGTTGGTAGGTGTGACAATAATAATTCAGTGCCGAGATCTAACCGTTTTTCGCTAAATACCCCGACTAAATTACAGATACTGATCTCGCCTTGCGGCGTTGTGAGTTGATACTGACTGACCCAGTCGCTAAGTTTCATTGCCGGGGCGCTGCCCTCTAAATGGCTACCAAACAGCAGGCAGTGGCGGGCGTTATCGAGCTTCATCCCCGTCGTAAAATACTCAGGCAAGAGTTTAACTAAAGACTTAATCCCGCCTTTGTTTTCCCCAACCACTAACAGTTGGCCGTTAGGCACAAGATTACTGGCGGCGAGGTTAAACAGATAAGGTGCGAGGGGTTTAGCCTTGGGGAAATAAACGATAACAGTATCGTACTTTTCTGGTTTAATTGGGTCTTGATGTGGCAGTTCGTGGCCGAAGTAGCAACGCAGTTTTGAATTCGCGTGCGGCGCTAAGTGTAAATAATGGTGATAATCCAAGGCGAGGGCATCGACCGAGGCCGCGACATCGAGCAGGGCTTTTGGCAGTAGATCGGCTTCATGATTGAGCACTAACACCTTATGTTGGCTTAGGCTGTCTTGATTACGAATAATGACTTGCGATGGATTAGTTAACACAGTTACTGGCACCGATAGACTTAAGTGCGGGCATTATACCTGTTATTTATGCCCGAGCCAGTTTGCATCGAATCACTGCGCTAAGACCTAATAAAATCCCTAATAAAATCCCTAATAAAAAGACCCAATAAAAAAGGCAACTGCATTATGCGGTTGCCTTATGTGATTGTCTTTAATGAACGGAATCGACTAACGCTTAGCTTTTAGGTTTCTTCGGTTTTGGCAATAAGCTGAAAATCTTATTGGCGATATCAGTATTGTCTTGATGGCCGTTAAACAGCTCAGATGCGGGACCTGCGGCAAACACTTGTACGTCTGTGCCTGTATGACCGTCGGTTGTCCAACCTGTATCAGTTCGCTTATCAATAACATGGCGAATTGCAACCGCGATGGTTTCTAATCCCTGCATTCTGGCGACCGTTAATTTTGCGATTTCTTCTTCGTTGAGCTCAAAACCTAAACCGCGGGCAAGATCGGCCTGCCATTGTTCACCGCTGATGGCGGCTAAGGCTAATGTGTCGGTACTGGCTGAAACGTTGCGTAGGATTTCAGGGTTCCAGTTGTACTTTCCATCGACGCCAATCGATAGGCCGCCGGTGTTATGGTCGGCGGTGATCACCATCAGGGTATCAGGATGTTCACGCACGAATTGCTCAACCACTTCAATGGCATTGGAGAATTCATCCATCTCACCCATAGCAGTGGCGATGTCGTTATTGTGGCCCGCCCAGTCGATGAGACTTCCTTCGACTAACAACACAAAACCTTGGTCATTCTGCGACAGTAAATTGAGTGCTTTTTGGGTTAAAGTGCTGAGTTTTTTCGCATCTTTTTCATCAATCGCCCAAGGTAATTGGACTTCGGCAAACAGTCCCAGCACTTTAGGTTGGGTGATGCTGGCGAGATCTTCAAAACGAGTAATATGTTGATAACCCTTGGCTTTAAATTGTGCTAATAGTTCAGGGGTAAAGTATTTTTGACCACCGCCTAAGAATACATCGGCGTTAGTTTCTAGATAGCTGAGTGCCAAAGCATCGTAGTTTTTACGGCTTTCGTTGTGGGCCAAAAAGGCGGCTGGCGTGGCGTGGTTGATTTGCGACGTTACAGCGACACCTGTGCTAAGGCCAAGGGATTTGGCTTTTTCGAGTATGGTCGGCAGCGGTTGCTTTTGGGTATCGACCGAAATCGCCCCATTGTAAGATTTAACGCCAGTGGCGAGCGCAGTTGCTGCCGCGGCTGAGTCGGTAACATAACCACTGACACTGGCGGGATAAGTGCTCGCCATCCCTACAAGTAAACGGTCGAATACGGTTTGTTCGACTTCCTCTGTGTCAGGATTATCTTTGTAGTAACGGTAAGCGCTAGTGTAAGACGGTCCCATACCATCACCTATCATGATGACAATGTTTTTGGGACGCGACGGTGCTTTCGTTGGACCTGTTTCTATGTTGGCCCAAGTCGGAGTCGATAGTAATAAACCTATGCCGAGTAACAAGAATGGCGCTTTGGTGAAACTCATATCACATCCCTAGAAAGTGGCTAGGCGCTTGTGATGTCAAAGCGCCTTAAATCAACAAACTCGTTGGTAAATTTTTATGCTTTGGTGTTCATGCGTGCTTCAATAGCATCCATTAACATGCCGGTGATGTCGACATTAAATGCTGCTTGGATCTCACGGATACAAGTTGGACTGGTTACGTTGATCTCAGTCAGCTTGTCACCAATGACATCGAGGCCGACAAAAATCAGTCCACGTTTTTTAAGTTCTGGACCAATGGCGCGGGCAATTGCCCAATCGCTGTCGGATAAAGGTTGAGCCACACCGCTTCCGCCTGCCGCTAAGTTACCACGGGTTTCGCCTTTCATTGGGATACGCGCCAAGGCGTAGGGCACAGGCTCACCATCGACCACTAAAATGCGTTTATCGCCTTTGGTTATCTCAGGGATAAAGGCTTGCGCCATGGCATATTGTTGGCCATAGCTGGTCAAGGTTTCTATGATGACCCCAAGGTTTGGGTCGTCCTGCTTCACGCGGAAAATCGAGGTGCCGCCCATACCATCAAGTGGCTTAAGAATAATATCGCCCTTCGCTTGGTGGAAAGCGCGGATACGTTTGGCATCACGGGTTACGATCGTTTCTGGAGTGAATTCGCTAAACCATGCGGTAAATAGTTTCTCGTTAGCATCACGTAAGCTTTGTGGCTTGTTAACGATCAACACGCCTTGTTCTTCGGCGCGTTCAAGCATGTAAGTTGCGTAGATAAACTCAGTATCGAATGGCGGGTCCTTACGCATTAAGATCACGTCGAGTTCGCTCATCGGCGTGTCTGTAGCTTCGCCGAGTTCAAACCATTTGCTCGCATCATTGAAAACAGTTAACGGACGCATATTGGCCATAGCCACACCGTTGACCATGGCAAGATCGGCCATTTCCATATAAAACAGCTGATAACCTCTTTCCTGCGCGGCCATTAACATGGCAAAACTGGAGTCTTTCTTAATGTTGATCTCACTGATGGGGTCCATCACTATGCCGAGTTTTATCATTAATCTGTTCCTTATTTGTCGCCATTTGCAGGCAAAAAAGCATTTATTGGATAATGGGGTGCTATACCACCGCTGTGTGCGGCTGTGGACGGTCTAGCCTAAATCACCAAATCTGAGTTGCAGTGCCGTAATGGCGGTGAGCGAGGCGGTTTCGGTGCGTAGCACTCTGGGGCCAAGCAACACATCGGTAAATTGATAGGTTTCTGTCATGGCGATTTCTTCCGCCGACAAACCGCCTTCTGGGCCAATTAATAGTCGCACGCGGGTATGGGCCAAATCTAAGCCATTGATACCGTGTGCGGCACGTGGATGCAAATTGAGTTTAAGCGCTGAGGTCGGCTCACTGCACCAATCGTGTAAGTCCATCGCTGGGCGAATCACGGGCACTTGGCTGCGTCCCGATTGCTCACAGGCGCTCACGACGATCTTCTGCCATTGCTGAATTTTTTTCTCTAGGCGTTCGCCGTTGAGTTTCACACCGCAGCGATCTGAAAACAGCGGCGTAATAGTATTGACGCCAAGCTCGACTGATTTTTGAATGGTGAACTCCATTCTATCGCCACGGGAAATCACTTGGCCTAAGTGCAAGTTGAGTGGCGACTCAGATAAATTGGCCTCACAGGAGAGCAGTTTTACTGTGACATGCTTCTTACCTGCGTCAACAATTTCAGCAAGATAATCATTGCCATCACCATTAAATAGACTGATATGTTCGCCGTTGCCCATGCGTAGCACCTTGCCGATATGGGCCGCGCCATCTTCGTCTAAGTTCAACTGTTGATTGATGGCTAATGGCTGAGGTTGATAAATTCTTGGGACTCTCATTGTCGACCTTATTCGGCTAATTGTTGACGCTGTGGTGGCGCATTACAGGCATTCTGCACAAAGGGGTTATGGTTACCTTGGGTTTGCGCTATGGCGTTATCACGTTTGCACTCAATAGTATCAACTGGATAGGTTTTATCCCATGCCTTAAATAATTTTAATTGGCTAGAGGCGATTTTAAGACCATAGGTCTGCTGCATATAGAGGTAGGTTCTGGCTATCTTACCGCGGGTATTCGCGGGAGGTTGTGCTTGACGATTCTTAAAGTCGACTACCATAGCACATTGGCCATATTGGTCAGCCTTACCGTTCCATTGGCTAAATCGGAAGTTGCTGCGATCGCCATTGACCTCACCAATTGCGGGTACCAAATTATGCATGTCCGATTCCATTTTATTAAATTCATTACTGTTATCGGCACAGTTTTTACGGCCGCCCTTTTGCCAGCATTGGAGTTGATGGCCAAATTCCCAGGCGGGGACTATGTGTTCCCACTCGATACGGTTGGCGCGGGTTTCCTGTTTACGGACTTGATAACCACAGCTGGCGAGATCGGGTTTCCACGATTTACCTTTGATCTGAATTTCACAGCCACAGTAAAAGCTGACTGCGGGCAGAGTACCTTGGCGACTGCCTACGTAGAGCGCCTGTGACTTGGTTTTTGCTTGGCTGAAACTGCTGGGATGTGACACTGAGGCACTTGCGGGCACAGATAAGGTCGCCGCCCAAGTGATTAGGCACAACAAAAGTCGCCGTGAATTAACGGTTAAAGAAGCTATGTTCAAAATTTATCCCAAAATAACAAACACTACGCGAGCCTTTGGCTCGTCTTTTATGGCGTGATGGTAAGGGAAATATCGCTGTTTATGCAAATTGAGTCGTACTTAGGTGGGAGTTTTGTTTGCTGAAAGTCGCTAGAACGCAGTTAAATGGGTCTTACAGCGTTTACAAATATAACGACTTTCACCACGCAACACCTTGTTATGGCGGCGAATACTCAGTCGAATTGGCCCACAGGCGCAGCGATACTCAACATCGCGACTCGTAACTGAAGTGGTATTAAAGCTATGTGTGGTACTCGGATTGACCTTAAATACCGTTAACATCAAAGATTGCCATTCTTTACCGTGGGGCTTGGTTTTGCCAAAAAGCTGAAAACACAGCAAATGACAAATTTCGTGGGGGACGACCTCAGTCAGAAATGCCTCGCTGTTTTCGCGTAGCAATACAGGATTGAATCGCAAGCGATTCTGCTGCAGATGAGCCGTACCCGCGCTCTTACCCCTTAGACTAAATTGAGTGACTGGGCGTGGAAAAGTGCGCTTAAGCGATATCTCGGCCTCTTGATAACAGGCTTCAATTCGCGCTAGTACTTGAATTTGTAGTGACGAGAGTGGGCGTGATGAACCGGTGAAAATATGTGCTTGAGCCGGATCTTGTAATGGTGGACTCGTTATCCCCTGCGACTTATCTTGGCTTTGGCCTAAGGCTGCGTACGTCGATTTTGTCAGCGGGGCAAGTGCTTCACTGCTGCGACGGCGTAAGGCATTGAGTAAGTCAGCGGGTTTCAGCATAGGGTTAGCGTTGGATCTCGTCGGTTAAAGATAAAATTGAGTGCTTAAAACTTATCGGTGATTAAGCCTGCCTAAGCGTTCACATCAGAAGCGTTCGCATCATAGCGAACGCTATCTGACAATGCTAGTTTCGGCCAGTTTCAGCCAGTGTGACTTGGCTATAAACTCGCTGCCGCCTGCATCACCATAGTGCGTACTTGTTCGACTATGGCTTGCTCAGTATCGGCATCATAGCCTTTGACTCTTGGTGTGTGAATGTGGCCGACCTTGGCATGGCTATTAAACTTTTGCTGCAAGACTATGGCGCGATAGGAGATTTCATTAGAGAGATAACCGCCGCCAGAACCTTCGACTGAGGTTTCGTTTTGCAGTTCGTTTAATGACGTCGCGCTAAATTCACCGCGGGCAAGGGTAGTGACAGTATGGTTATCATTGACTTTCCATTGACCATCTTTGACTTGCATCGCCGAAACAGGCAGTGAAAATTCCACAAATTCGGGGCCGATAAAATCTTTACCATTAAGCTTTGGGGCAACGGGTGCGGTTTTCGTGCCGCCAGTGAGTACGTTTTGGTTATCGGGCGCCGCTGCGCTGCGATTTCGCCCTGGGAAACGTTCGATATCAAAATCAGTTCGGCCCATGCTAACGGTGAATACAAATTGGGTTTTGGGATCGCGATAAATCGGGCTCAATAGCGACTCGATAAGTCCTTGATCAAAATCTGCAAAACGTACTGGCACCATAGCGGTTTCTATTTGCGCCGTTTTACCATTAATATCAAAGCGAAAACCATCCAAGGCGAGGGCAACTAGACCGGAAGGATTACTCTGGGTGATATCTTTGTCGAGGAAGAAAGGATCGAAACCCGTGAGAAATATTTTGATTTGGACATCATCACCATATTGAATATCGCTAAAACCCCGTGAGGCTTTTTCAACCGCACTCATTAATATGTCTTGTTGCCAATCGGCCATTTTAAAGTTGGCGCTGGTGGTTTTTAGACTATTAAGCATGGCAAGGCGAGCCCAGTATAAAGGTCGGTCGTCAAAATGCCCTGACTGCACATCGCGGACAGCTTGTTGCCATAATCTGTGTCCTTGGCGTGCCGCTAATTGGGTGGCGTCAACTTCGTTTTTCTTTGAGCTCAGCTGAGCCAGACCATCGTCAAGAGCTTGATAGCGAGTGACTACGTCGCCTATGGTTTTTTCGGCTGTTGGTAGGCGGGAAACTTCAACATCACCAAATAACTGCACGGCACTGGCTGTAGTCATTAAGCTGGTGGTGAGGATGAGTGTTAACACTGGCTTTAACATGTTTGGCTTCCCTGTAGTGATTAGACGTTATTCATTGGAAATAATGATTATTTTTTTCGTACGGATAGGCTCTTATGCCAAAAAGTATGCACTACAAGCTGAGGGTAATAAAGTTAAGCTCAGTGATCTTCGTCATCTTATGTCAATATCTTCTATCACAAATCATATGGCGCTAGCATTAATCCATCTGCAACAGTGCAATAGGGTCTAGTTTGCCTCTTTTTTGCCACAATTGGTCAGCAGTTTGCTAGGGCTTGCCAAAACCCTAAGTGATAGCCTTAATCACTTTTTTAGTTCATTGGATTGTTTGTTTTTCTACAAGGAGACTTTATGCGTTTGTTCACCATATCGGCTGTGCTGGTGATGTCGTCTATTTTAGTGTCGTCAAGCTTAGTGGCGCCGACTTTTGCATCTACTACAGCTAAGGAGTGGCAAGAAACCCGCAGTTGGGATGCCAGTTTTACTCAGCACCAAACTAAAGGCGTAGTGGTGTTATGGAATGAAAACAAGCAACAGGGATTCACTAATAATCTTAAACGTGCCAATCAAGGTTTTTTACCTGCATCGACGTTTAAGATTCCTAACAGTTTGATCGCGCTAGAGCTTGGCGTGGTGAAGGATGAGCATCAAGTCTTTAAGTGGGATGGTAAAAGTCGAGATATCGCAACTTGGAATCGTGATCATAACCTTATTACTGCAATGAAGTATTCGGTTGTGCCTGTCTACCAAGAGTTTGCTCGCCAAATTGGTGAGGCGCGTATGTCGAAGATGATCGCCTCGTTTGATTATGGTAATGAGGATATTTCGGGAAATTTGGATAGTTTTTGGTTAGATGGTGGCATACGAATTTCGGCTACGGAGCAAATCGATTTCCTACGTAAGCTTTATCACAACAAGATACACGCTTCTGAGCGCAGTTTACGTATTGTTAAGCAAGCCATGCTGACTGAAGCGAATTCTGACTATATTATCCGTGCGAAAACCGGCTATGCAGTCAGAGCAGAACCAAGCATTGGCTGGTGGGTAGGTTGGGTTGAACTCGATGATAATGTATGGTTTTTTGCGATGAATATGGATATTCCCGACGCCGCAGGTTTACCATTGCGTCAAGCCATTACTAAGGAAATCTTAAAACGGGAACGCGTTATTCCTTAGCCCATGCTAGGTCGCGTAAGCATAGCGTATCTAAACCTTGCGAGAATTGCGTATGAAGTGGCCTACTTGGCTGACATCAATCGTGATACTGAAAGCCTAGACTCAGATCTAGGCTTTTTTATTGGACTTTCTTGAAACAGGTTTCCTGATGCGACGGGAAACGTTAACCCATTAGGGATTGCAGGCTTTCTTGGCTGCTGAAGCGTTTTACAAAGAAATCTAAGAAGACACTGATGTTGGTGGCCAGTTGGCGTCGGCTCGAATAAACCCCGTAAACCTTAAAAGGTTCAATCGGCCACTCCTGTAAAATCGGTACTAGCTGTCCATTAGCAAGTTCAGTCTTACAGGCTGAATTGGATAACATGGCGATGCCAAAATCATCTATGGCTAATTGCTTCACCATTATCGGGCTGTTGACCCTCACTTTACGCTGAAAGTTAGCCATGGTTTTACGCGAACCTTTACCCAATGGCCAAATTGGTGCTGAGCGAGAAGTCCCCAATAAAATCCCACTGTGCAGGCTGAGTTCCTTTGGGGTCGCGGGTGTGCCTTTGAGTTTTAAGTATGCAGGGCTTGCCACTAAAATTGGCTGGCGTTCAAACAGTAATCTTGCGACTAAGTCCGACGATTGAAGTGGACCATATTTGATGGCTATGTCATATCCTTCACCGACTAAACCAATATCGTTGTCGGTAAACTGGACATCCAATTCAACATTGGGATATAAACGCATAAATCCGCTACAGAGGTTAGCGATAAGTTCTTGGCTAAATGACACTGGGATTGCAATGCGTAATGATCCTGACACATCATCGTGAGTATTCTCGATAACTGCCTTGGCCGCTTCTACCTCATTGCGAATCGAATCACAGTGTTGATAAAAGAGTGCCCCGATTTGGGTCAAACTCAAATTACGGGTGTCGCGCTGTAGTAATCGCACGCCAAGTTGTTCTTCTAGCTGCGCGATTTTGCGACTTATGGTGGATTTTGGGTGGCCGGTTTCACGTGCAGCTTGGGAGAATCCCTTCGCTCTAACTACGGCTGCAAATAGCATCATACCGTTTAAATCTGGCATGTTATTCCCACTGTCTCATATTTGGAACAAAGCGTCCTATGCAGTTTAATGGCATTTGACGGGATAACAAAGTTATATTTATTGGCTAAAAATTTTCAGAGGCTAAGCAGAGGATCTTTTGATGACCAGCAATAATCAGCCCAAACACATGACTCAAGCCCAAACGCCCGATCCGCTTTTTTTACAGGCCGAGCATTTGGCAAAAGATTTTTCTCTGTTTCCTAAGCACAGTAAACAGAGTTTATCGGAAGAAATTAAAGGTCTTTTAAATGAGGATGCTATTCAAGCAAACTTAAAAGACTTGGCATCTTTAGATGTCGACGGTTACGTTGCTAAAGTGATCCAGCCGACCCAAGATAAAGGTCGTCCTGGTGCAAAACGTATTATTGCCGATCTTAAAGGTCGTTTGATTACGGAAACTCACTTGGGCTCTTTTTACAGTGCTGAGGTCGAGCTGAACTTTGGTTCACGCACTCGTCGTATTGGCTTTATTGCCCAAGAACGCACTACCGCTAACGGTGCTTGGATGCCTGAGCATCATTACGCCGCTTGTAAAGCAATTCGTCATTTCGCCGAATTGTCTATGCCTATTATCTATTTAATTGATACCCCAGGGGCGGATGCTGGCGAAATCGCTAACAGCCAAAACCAAGCGCATTCAATTTCTAAAGCCATCGCAGAAAGTGCCAACGTTGACGTACCGACAGTCGGTATCGTAATTGGTGCTGGTTATTCTGGTGGCGCAATTCCATTAGCGGCGGCGAACATTCTGTTGTCGTTGCGTGACGGTATTTTCAACACGATCCAGCCACAAGGTCTGCAAAGTATTGCCCGTAAGTACAACTTATCTTGGCAAGAATGTGCGAAATCTGTGGGTGTATCACCAGAAGAGCTTTATACCTCAGGTTGTATCGACGGTATCATCGACTTTTCACCTGGCGATCGTGACGAGCGTCAGCACAATCTGCGCCGCGCTATTATTAGCAGCGTAGAAGCGGTTGAGCGTGCAGCGATGAATTTTGTGCGTGAATCTAAAGATTTACGTGAGCATTATGATCGCAGTTTAACTCGTTTCCTTAATCCATCTAAAAACTTGATGGCTTTGGAACTGAACGCAGAATTGGCTGTGGCAACGAGCCCGACCAGTCACCATAACTTGTTTGGTAGCGCCTATCGCTATTTGCGTTATTTAACGCTACGTAGCCGTATTCATTCTATTTCTCAAGAGCAATATGGTCGTCTGTCACGTGCTAGCGTGCCAGAAGGTGATCTGTTGGCACGTATTCAACAGGAACAAGACCGTGTGTTCCAAGCTTGGTTGTCTAACCCTGACAAGCTAGTTTATGACGAAGATTTGAATAAATTATGGACTAACTTTGTCGCTAAGCGTGACGAAGTCTCGACCGAGCGTAACATGCTGACACGTTTGATTTTGGGTGAGCCAAAAGAGAACTATAAAAAAGCACGTAAGGCGCTGTTATTCAACATCAGTTGGTCTTTATATCACCGCTGGAAAAGCAATGCGGCTAACAACTTCAAAGGGCTTATTCAGCACTTAGAAAATTTGCCAAAGTCTGTGACTCAAGCTAAATGGCCTGAGCTGAATCAACTGACTGTGCTGGATGTGGTGGTAAATGAAGAACTGCGTGAAGACTTTATTTGGCAATGCCATAACATTCTGATCTTCAATGCCTTGTATGACAACGTTGTGGGCAGCTTAGCGTCAATCGCTAAAGAAGCCATGATGTCGAAGAGTTTGTCACGTAACTCAGTGAATAACCTGTTGCACAAGTCAATTGACCATGCATTGTCGACGCAAGATACCTCGAACGACAAAGCTAAGTTCTATAAGTGGCTCAAGTATTTTATGGGTCAATCGAACCGCGCCGATTTGTTGGTGCGAGTAGAGCAGTGGAAGAGTGTGGGTTTCCCACAACTTAACGACAGTCTATTCGTGGTACTGACTTACTTCTTCGAGCGTTTACTGCCTGAGTATTTCGATAGTGAAAGCGATACCAGCAAGTACACTGGCGCGATCAACCCTGTGCGTATCGGTCGTCGTAAGGACTTCTGGAACCGCTTGACCATGGGTTATCAAGATCTATTGATCCAAAAAGTGCTACGTGACGAAAAACGTAAAGGCAACATGACTTGGGAAAATGTGGTGAAGCAGTTCTTTACCCATTTCGAAGAGATCAACGGCGACAAAATGTCGGCTAACTTGCTCAACTTCCCAGGCTTCCGTTTATCGATTGAAGACGCATTAGATAAAGGCATTCGCCCATGTGGTTTGATCACAGGTATTGCTGACTTTAAAGAAAAAGGTCAAAAAGTGCGTGTGGGTGTGGCAGTGTCTAACACCGCATTCCAAGCGGGTGCATTCGATATGGCCAGTGCTGAGAAATTCTCTGCACTATTAATCGAGTGTGCTAAGCGTAAATTACCCGTTGTGTGCTTTATCAGTTCAGGCGGTATGCAGACTAAAGAAGGCGCCGCGGCGCTATTCTCTATGGCTGTGGTGAACGATCGTATCACGCGCTTTATTCGTGATAACGAATTGCCAGTACTGATGTTTGGTTTTGGTGACTGTACCGGTGGTGCGCAGGCGAGTTTTGTGACTCACCCATTGGTGCAAACTTACTATCTGTCTGGTACTAACATGCCATTCGCAGGTCAAATGGTGGTGCCAGCTTACTTACCATCAACGGCAACGCTGTCTAACTACTTGTCAAAAGTACCTGGCGCAATGGCGGGCTTAGTCCATAACCCATTCAGCGACAATTTAGACTCTCAGTTAGCAGGTATCGATCCTCTGATGCCAATGCCTTCGGCAAAAATTAACGATGTGATCATCAATGCACTGTCGACCTTAGTGGTTGAAGCTACTGTTGAAGAAGAAGTGATCGTGCAGAACGATCCACGTAAGTTAATGAAGCCTATTAACAAAGTATTGGTTCACGCCCGTGGTTGTACAGCTGTAAAACTTATTCGTAAGGCGCATGACAATAATATCAATGTGGTATTAGTGGCGTCGGATCCTGATATGACGTCAGTGCCAGCGGACATGCTCAAAGAGACCGATAAGTTAGTTTGTCTCGGTGGTAACACATCGGATGAAAGTTACTTGAACGCATACTCTGTGCTGAAAGTGGCCGAATATGAACAGGTTGATGCATTGCATCCTGGTATTGGTTTCCTATCAGAAAGCCCGCAGTTTGCTGCATTGTGTGTGAATAACGGTGTTAACTTCGTCGGTCCTAGCGTGCATTCAATGACGACTATGGGTAACAAGTCGAACGCAATTAAGACATCGCAAGCGCAAAATGTACCTGTTGTGCCTGGTTCGCACGGTATTCTGACCAATGCTGAACAAGCCGTAAACGTGGCGAGCGAAATCGGCTATCCAGTATTGCTTAAAGCGGTACAAGGTGGTGGCGGTAAAGGTATTCAGGTTGTAAAACGTCCTGAAGACATGATTGGTTTATTCCAAAAAACTGCAACCGAAGCGGCTGCAGCCTTTGGTAACGGTGACTTGTACTTAGAGAAATATGTGACATCACTGCGTCACATCGAAGTGCAGTTACTGCGTGATAAGTTCGGCAACGCGAAAGTATTAGGTTTGCGTGACTGTTCGGTTCAACGTAACAACCAAAAAGTGGTCGAAGAATCTGGCTCAACTATGCTGCCGGACGAGCTGAAGCGACAAGTGCTGGCTTATACCCGTGCCTTAGGCGACGCGACCGATTACATGGGCGCAGGTACCGTTGAGTTCATCTATAACTTAGATGCAAACGAAGTCTACTTCATGGAAATGAACACGCGTCTGCAGGTTGAGCATCCTGTTACGGAAGCGACTTCAGGTATTGATATCGTTAGTGCGCAGTTTGATATTGCCGCTGGCCGTTCAATTGCAGCGTTAGAGCCTAAAGAAATTGGTTATGCGATGGAAGTACGTGTGACGGCTGAGAAAGCGGCGCTCGATAGCCATGGCATACTGCAGCTGATTCCTAATCCGGGCAAGATCACTGAGTGTGTGTTCCCAGATCATCCCGATGTGGAAATCATTTCGATTGCTGCGCCAGGTAAAGAAGTATCGCCATACTACGATAGCTTGATTGCGCAAATCATCATGCGCGGTGAAAACCGTGAGGATGTGATTGCCAAACTGTACGAATACTTAGACAGTGTAGTGCTGAAAGGCATCGCGACTAACATTCCGTTGCTCAAGCTGATCTTGAAAGATGGTACTTTCAACGAAGGTGTTTACGATACTAACTATCTGCCACGCTTAATGGCCGAGCTCGATATTCCTGCGTTGATCGCAGAAATGGAAGCTGCCGCTGAAACTGTGGAAGTAGACACTGAATCACTGCGTGTTGGCGAAAGTAACGAACTGAAAGTGTTAGCCCAAGGCGCAGGTATCTTCTATACCTCTTCTGCACCGGGTGAAGCGGACTTCGTGAAAGAAGGTGACATAGTCACCGTTGATCAAACACTAGCACTAACAGAAGCGATGAAGATGTTCTCGCAAGTGACCTTAGCTGGCTTTAACCGCCAGAGTGCGATTCTGTACCCTGAAGATAAGAAGTATCGTATAGAGCGCATCCTGAACAGCAATGGTCAGCAAGTGTCTCAAGGCGACTTACTGTTCGTGGTCTCGCCTGTTGAAGAATAAGCTCAGCGTTTAGCGCCATAGCTGAATGAGACAATACCCGCCATTGGCGGGTATTTTTTTGCTTCTAAATTATTGCCACTAAATTTCCTGTCACTAAATATAGGTAAGCAAACATGCCACTCTTAATGTGCATGACGTCTTTGATAAATCAACTTAGCTTTAATAGATAAGCATATCGCTAACAAGTGGCCAATCTCAGCTCTGTGCAATACGACCAGTATCTCTGATTAAGTCGGCAAAGAGTCTCTTTAATCTATCGTTTGCCCATTTATTAGAACAAGCTGCATCAAGAATCCACCTCTGGCCTCGAGAATCAACGGAATCTCCATGCTTTATTCGTAGTATATAGAGGCTCATCAAACCTCATTTTAAGTTGAAACTGAGTCTAAAATGAGCTGTGTGTGGATAACTTTGGGGGTAAGTGGTGGGTATGATGTGACTAGATTAGATAATTAGAATTAACTGCAAATTTCCTTAAAATAGGGGTTGCACAAAATCTCCTGCTGCCTATAATGCGCATCCACTGACACGGCAGACAGCGTTAAGCAGCCTGATGTGACGGTTCATCGATGAGTTTACTGATTGATGAGTGTTGAGAAAGTTTGCAAAACTCCTTGACGCGAAACGGGAAATGCGTAGAATACGCAGCCCTAGCCAACTGGAAGCGTTCGACGCTCAGTGTGGTACTCAAGTTCTNCATCGAAAGATGAGGCTTTTTTCGTTATGGTGTCGTGGATAATTCGTGTCAGTGACGCACATGCTTCGGGCTCGAAGTATGTGGTTATCGTCATAGTCGGGCATCATGTAGATGAAATCCTTATCAGAATATGAAGCTTTCGCTTCAATGTTAAAAATCAAAACCTACTTTTTGCCGATCTTTATTCCACTTTATCAATATTGTTTCTTTCACGTTCTGAAAACCTCCTGTGCGCGACTTGGCAGTATTGACCTGTGACACTGATCTCGGACAAATTAAACGGTATAATGCTTTATGTCTTTCATGAGTAACGAAAATGAATTGTCGTCTTGGGTGTGGTGCTTGTTGTATTGCGCCTTCAATAAGCAGCAGTATTCCGGGTATGCCAAAGGGTAAGGCGGCGGGTGAGCGTTGTGTGCAATTGAGCGATGCCAATTTATGTTTGATTTTCGGCTCGCCTGATCGTCCTGCGGTTTGTAGTGATTTCGATGCATCTGAAGATGTTTGTGGTCATTCGAACGAAGAGGCGCTTTGGTTGATTACCCAACTCGAATCTCAGACCTCTCATTAAGTTTATCGCTGACAGGTGAAATATGCAGTTAACTCGTTATACCGATTTTGGCGTTCGTACCCTGATGTATTTAGCGGTTCAGCCAGATAGAACAACTTTATTTAGGATTGCTGAAATTACGCAGGTATTTGATCTGTCACCAAATCATGTCTCTAAGATAGTGCATCATTTAGGCAAGATGGGTTACCTTGAAACCATCCGCGGTAAGATGGGCGGTTTCCGTTTGGGTAAGCCTGCGAGTGAGATTAACCTAGGCCAGTTAGTTCGAGTATTAGAAAACTCACTCGCCCCGATTGATTGCAGCAAACCTTACTGCCGATTTACACCAGCATGTAAGCTTAAAGGCGTGTTAGCCCAGGCTGTTGAAGCTTATTTGAATGTGCTGGATCAATATACTTTGCTGGATATTGTGAGTAACCGTGATGAGTTAGTCGCCTTGCTGCCAGACTTTTCTATTTCAGTGCTGCAACTGGATTAGTA
The DNA here is from genome assembly GCF_013283205.1 of Shewanella sp. ISTPL2. Lineage (NCBI taxonomy): Bacteria > Pseudomonadati > Pseudomonadota > Gammaproteobacteria > Alteromonadales > Shewanellaceae > Shewanella > Shewanella sp. ISTPL2. The sequence goes on from NZ_JAAPAV010000001.1 coordinate 3,281,555, forward strand.
CCACTTTTAAGTGCAATACCGATGGGGAGCAAACTCGATGCTGGCACTAGATCAATCCCCTCGGTTTTAAGTCTGTGTAGGTTAGCCTCTAAGAAGCGCATAGTTTCTGGATAAGGATGGGCAATCGCCACCAAGCTACCTTGGGTATGTGCCTGACTTATCATTAAGTTAAATTGTCTCTCGAGTGCATTGGCACTAGTATCATTGTCTAGAAACAGTTGGCGTTTTAGTAAAGGAATGCCTAGCTTATCTGCGTTATCCCCTGCCTTAGTGAATCGTGTTGTCATACTATCGACAAAATACAGCTGCTTTTGTTTGAGTGTTTCCATGACCCAGAGCATGGGATCGTCTAGTTGAGTTAATAGACTCCCCATGTGGTTATTGGCACCTTTGGCAAAGGGAACGCTGTTAATCGCATCAATAACACTGGTGCGAATTTGTGCCTCAGTCATCGTATTGGTTAACCCCCCCAGCCCTAATGTCTTACCATTAAGCGCCTGCATGGGAAGATGTAGCATAATTTCGTGGCCTTTTTGGTGTCCTGCGTTAGCGAGTTCTTTGCCAAGTGGGGTATGGGGTAATACAGCGAGTGTTACTGTATTGGGCAGTGCCAGTACGGCTTTATCTGTATGACGATAACCTATGTCATCAATAATGAGTGCAAGCTGGGCTGCATAGCTTTGAGAAATGCTTAGGGCCAATAGGGCCAAGGAATAAAGTAAGCGCACAATTTCTTCTTATTCGTCATGGTGCTGTATCCATGCAATGGCAGAGGTCACTTGATGATCTTGGGCCAGTGATGCATGGGCTGATAGGGCGTCGATTATAGCTAAATTACCAACGCCGGAACCAGTTTCGGCGGCAATTTTTATGTCAGGGATGATCCCTATGTTATGAATATTTTCACCTCTAGGAGTATTGTACTGGGCAATTGTGAGTTTAATCGCGTTACCATCTTCTAAGATGGGGATCAGGCTTTGTACTGTACCTTTGCCAAAACTGGTCTCACCTAAGAGTTTGGCACGACCATTTTCTTGTAATGCGGCGGCGAGAACTTCGGATGCAGAGGCCGAGCCTTTGTTGATTAACACTAGCATAGGCACGTTAGTCAGCATGGTTTGCGGTGAGGCATAGTAGTCAGAGTTGGCGTCGAAGAAGCGGCCAGAGGTCGAGACTATGCGTCCTTTGGCGAGAAATAGATCCGCAATTTTAACCGCTTGGTCGAGTAGGCCGCCGGGATTATTACGTAGATCTAAGATAAGTCCTGTGAGTGGTTTGTTTTGCCATTGGCTGAGCGAGCGCACCATATCTTCGGTAGAGTTTTCTTGGAAGTTGCTTAATCTGACATAGCCAATATTGCCATCAAGCAGTTGAGTGCTGACCGACTCTATAGTGATATTGCTTGGCTTGAGTGACACTTTAAAGGTGGCATCGTCATTACTGTGTTTTAGCTCTAAGTTAATACTTTGATTATTGAGACTATGTCTTTTTATTTCAGTAAGGATATCGGCTAGATTCGTTTCAGTCGCCAGGGTGTCGTTAAGTTTAATAATAATATCGCCCGCACGTATTCCCGCTTGCTCTGCGGGAGAATGGGCAAAGGGGGCTATGATGCTGATGTGGTCTTTTTGGGCCGCGACTTCGAAACCGAAACCAAAATACTCGCCGCGATTCGAATCTTTAAGATCGAGTAATTCTTGATGATTCAAGAAGCTGGAATAGGGGTCGAGATGTTCAAAAATGCCTTTGATGGCGGCCTGCACGAGCTCTTCTTTGGGAACGGTTTTGATATAGTAAGTTTCAACCGTTTCAAGTACATCTTGTAGTAATGGATAGTCAAAGTTGTCGCGGTAGGACTTAGCATTTTCTTGACCAGAGAGGCTGATGGATAGGCCTAAAGTGAGACCTAATCCAACGCAACTGATATAGCGGATCATGTATTTCATAACGGTCCCCTGTGATAAGGGGACCGTTTTGATTAGCGACAGTATTTCGCTGGATCGACGGCTTGCCCTTTATGCCTTATTTCAAAGTATAGGCCAGGCTCGCTCTGTCCACCTGAACGTCCGACTAAAGCAATCGCTTCACCGCTTTTTACCATCTCACCAGGGCTTTTTAGTAGGGTTTGAGCGTGACCGTAAAGACTCATATAACCTTTACCGTGATCGATGACCATGACAAGACCAAAACCGCGTAACCAGTCGGCATAAATGACTTTACCACCTGAAACGGCTCGAATATTTTGCCCTTCTGGTGCAGACAACATAGTGCCTTTCCATACTACTTGACCGGAGCGTTGGCTACCAAAGCTAGCACTCACACGACCTTTTGTCGGCCATTTAAGTTTGCCACTTTGTTTACCAAAGCCTTCCATCGAGGGGTTATCTTTCATGGCCCGCAGCGCTTGTTCAACGACACGCTTTAAGCTGGCCTCTTCAATTTGCAACTGCTCAAGCTCTGCACCCTTAGAATTTAAGGTGCGTTGCAGCTCTTTGATGGTCAGTTGACGCTGATCTTGCTCTTGGCTCAAACGTTTAGCTTGTACTTGTTGTTCGGCCACGAGTTTCGTTAATTGCTTTTGCTTACTCGTTTGCGACACCTTGATCTCATCTAGCTCGGTCAAGGTTTGCTTTAATTCGTTGATCGACTTCATCCGCGCTTTATTGAGGTATTGGTAATAAGCCAACATACGCTCGATAGTGGCGGGACTTTGCTGATTAAGCATCATCTTAGTGTAATCGTGATTACCGGCAAGATAGGCGCTCGACAGCTGTTTCGACAGTGTTTGTTGTTGAGTCACTTTAAGCGTTTCTAACTCATCTTGACGTTGTTTTAGCTCGGCAAGTTTAGTGTCGATTTGCGCTAAGCTATTTTTGGTGCTGTTGACTTTTTTGGCAGCTGACGCAATCGCTTCTTCATCGCTACGCAGCAATGACAGCAGTTTTTCTCTTTGTTTACTGGTGGTTTTTAATGCGCTTTGTTGTTGATTTATTTGCGTTTGGATTGATTTTAACTCGGACTTACGCTTCTCCAAATCAGAAGCGTGTGCCGAGAAAGATAACATCATAAAGCCAGCAATAATGCTGGCTTTAACAAGGAGTCGAGTGCTCACTAGGTAACGGTTACTCTTTTATGTGGATTAAGGGTTTGCCCGTCATCTCAGCTGGAATGGCTTCGCCGATCAAGGTCAAGATGGTAGGTGCAACATCGCTGAGTTTACCACCTTCATCTATGGTCGCATCGCGTCCAACAAAGACGAAAGGCACGAGTTCACTGGTGTGGGCCGTGTGAGCCTGACCTGTGGTTTCGTCGGTCATTTGCTCGGCATTGCCGTGGTCGGCGGTAATAATACATTCACCGCCCACTTTCGCCAGCGCATCAACCACACGGCCGATACAAGCGTCGACAGCTTCACAAGCTTTAACGGCGGCATCGAAATTACCTGTGTGGCCAACCATGTCACCATTGGGGTAGTTACAGATGATCACGTCGTATTTAGTTGATTCAATTGCTGCGACTAACTTGTCAGTCAGCTCAGCTGAACTCATCTCAGGCTGTAGATCGTAAGTTGCCACTTTAGGCGAGTTGATTAGGATGCGATCTTCTCCCTCGAATGGCTCTTCTTTACCGCCGTTAAAGAAGAAAGTCACATGGGCGTATTTCTCAGTTTCTGAGATACGCAGCTGAGTACGACCTTGTTTCTGCAGCACTTCACCTAAGGTATTCACTAAGTTTTCAGATGGATAAGCGATAGGTGCTGTGATGTCGCCAGCATACTCAGTCAAAGTGACGAAGTGCATTTTCGGCATAACAGCGCGTTCGAAACCATCGAAGTCTGGGTGAATAAAGCTACGGGTGATTTGACGGGCGCGGTCAGCACGGAAGTTCATAAAAATCAGAGCATCGCCGTCTTTTAATGTCGCAACTTGACCGTTGGCATCTGTGATCGCCGATGAAGAAACGAATTCATCGTTTTCGTTACGTTCGTAAGCTGCTTCCAATGCTGTAACGGCATTGTCGTATTGGAATTTTGACTTGCCTTGGGTGATTAAATCGTAGGCTTGTGACACGCGATCCCAACGATTATCCCTGTCCATAGCAAAGTAACGACCAATAATCGATGCGATACGGCCATGGCCTAATGTAGTAAACAGATCATCAAAATGGCTCAAGCTACCCTTAGCGCTGCGCGGTGGCGTATCGCGTCCGTCGAGGAAAGCGTGCAGATAAACCTGAGTTGCACCGCGCGCAACGGCCATACGGCACATAGCTTCGATATGCTCTTCATGGCTGTGGACGCCACCGGGAGAAAGCAAGCCCATAATGTGTACTGCTCCGCCAGCTTTGATGGCTGAGTCTACCGCATCACATAGCGCAGGATTTTTTTCAAACTCATGATCTGCAATGGCTTTACTGATACGAGTGAGTTCTTGATAAACCACACGGCCAGAGCCTAAGTTAATATGGCCAACTTCAGAATTTCCCATCTGGCCATCAGGTAAGCCAACATCTAAGCCAGAACCTGAAATCAAACTATGGGGATATTTAGCGTTGAGACGGTCGAGTACCGGAGTCTTGGCGTGGAAAATCGCATTATTATGCGTGTTTTCACGGTAGCCCCAGCCATCGAGGATCAACAACGCGAGCGGACGTTTAGCTGTCGTCATAGTGATACCTTTAAGTTTTATAGAAGCGATAGAAATCTGAAATTGGTCAAATATTACTACGTTAGCGGGGTATGAAAAAGCGCTTTACCCCGATTAAGGTCATCGAATCACTAATTCGCCCGATTCTGTGAGTGGCTTGTGACAAGTACAGAGTCAATTGCACTAAAAGTGCGATCTCGAACTGTGACTAAACTGCTGCATTCTGCCAAGGCAATCGGTATACTCTGTGCCCTTATCGAATTTTCGCCATTTATGCGGGCAATCATCATGCAAGAATATATCGAATTTTTTAAAGCTCACTCAATGCTCAGTCTGGCTTGGGTGGGATTATTTGTTGTGCTTGTCGCGAGTATCATCAAATCGAGCATGTCAAAAATCAAAAGTATTTCTCATCAAGAATTAACGATTATGGTGAATAGACAGGATGCTAAAGTGGTTGATGTGCGCTCGAATGACGAGTTCCGCAAGGGCCATATTGTTGATGCACTTAACGTTACGCTCGCCGATATTAAAAATAATCAGATATCAGCCCTTGAAAAGTATAAAGCCAGTCCCATTATATTGGTATGCAATGCTGGCATGACCTCGTCTCAAGCCGCTCAGCTTTTGAGTAAGCAAGGTTTTGAAAACCTGTACAACTTGAAAGGTGGTATGGGTGAATGGCAGGCAGCAAATATGCCTGTTTCAAAAAGCAAAAGATAAGTTGTCGGCGGCAGTTATGATTTCAGCTGCACTCAATCCACAGGATAGTGCAGTAATAAAGTCATCATTGTTTGGCATACTGATCCTACGGTCGCTAAGGGCTTAATGTAAGTTTTTAGACTGGTTCGATCGATACCCGAATATGGGTACAAGTTGGGATGATACCGAGATCTGATATAGGCCTTGAGTAACATAAGCCCCGAGCCAATTTACGTTCAAATAGTAATTGGCTTTCAAATAATAATTGGCTTTCAACGAAAAGCCGATACAACATTGATAGGATAGGTAGGAAATTATGGCTGAAGTAGCAAACAACGAACAACAAGCCCCACAATTCAACATCCAACGTGTTTACACTAAAGATGTGTCTTTCGAAACGCCTAACAGCCCAGCGGTATTCCAAAAAGAATGGAACCCAGAAGTTAAGTTAGATTTAGACACGCGCAGCGCTAAATTAGCTGATGATGTGTATGAAGTTGTCCTGTCTTTAACTGTGACTGCACAAAACGGTGGCGATACTGCTTTCCTATGTGAAGTACAACAAGCCGGTATCTTCTCTATCACTGGTCTGACTGAGCCACAATTGGCCCATTCATTAGGTGCATACTGCCCTAACATCCTATTCCCATATGCTCGCGAAACCGTGGGCAGCTTAGTTGGTCGTGGTACTTTCCCACAACTGAACTTAGCACCTGTTAACTTCGACGCGCTGTTTGCCCAATACGTGCAACAACGTCAAGCTGCTGCGACTGCACCAGCTGCCGAAGAAGCTAACGCTTAATTACATGAAAAACTCTGCCGATATCACGGTATTAGGGGCGGGCTCTTATGGCTCCGCCCTTGCCATTTCTTTAGCTAGCAACGGTCATAAGACCTTGTTATGGGGACACGATCCTGTCCACATGCAAACGCTCGCTCAAGACAAGTGCAACCAAGCTTTTTTGCCTGGTATTGCGTTTCCTGATTGTTTACAGATCGAAGCCGATTTAGCCAAAGCCTTAGCCGCCAGCAACAATGTGTTAGTGGTCGTGCCAAGCCATGTGTTTGGTACTGTGCTTGAGCAAGCTAAACCGTTACTCCGTAGCGATGCGCGCATCGTATGGGCAACGAAAGGGCTTGAGCCTGAAACCGGACGTTTGCTGCAAGATGTGGCCCGTGATGTGTTAGGTGAGCAATATCCGCTGGCGGTGTTATCTGGGCCGACCTTCGCGAAAGAACTCGCCATGGGTTTACCTACGGCCATTTCGGTCGCGGGCACTTGTCCTAAATTCACCAACGATCTCGTCGAGCTGTTACACAGCCCTAAACGTTTGCGGGTTTACGCCAATGACGACTTTACCGGACTGCAACTGGGCGGCGCGGTAAAGAACGTGATCGCGATTGGCGCGGGCATGTCCGACGGTATCGGCTTTGGTGCGAATGCCAGAACGGCCTTGATTACCCGTGGTTTAGTCGAATTGACGCGTTTAGGCGAAGCCTTAGGTGCCAATGCGGCCACCTTTATGGGCATGGCGGGGTTAGGCGACTTAGTATTGACCTGTACCGACAACCAATCCCGTAACCGTCGTTTCGGTTTAGCCTTAGGTAAAGGCTGTGATGTGATGACAGCACAGGCTGAAATCGGCCAAGTGGTTGAAGGTTATCGCAATACCAAAGAAGTGTTTACACTTGCGAAACGCCTCGGGGTTGAAATGCCGATCACTGAGCAGATTTACCAAGTCTTGTATCAAGGCAAAGCGCCGGTCGATGCTGCTAAAGAGCTGCTCAGCAGAGAAAAGAAATCAGAAACGCCTACGCAATAAACCGCGAGCCGTGATGATGCTGTAATGCCGAATAAAGGAAAGGGTGCTAAAATAGCGCCCTTTTTTGTGTCTAGCGTTTGAGCTTATCTTTGCTCCGTTTAGCGGTTACTGACTTGCTTGCTAAAGGTTCGTGAGTCAGCAAACTGCCTGTTGGCAGCCAATACCAATCAATTTATCTGTGTGGAGTAAGAGCGTGAAACATCATGATGTCATTATTATCGGAGCCGGCGCCGCGGGATTAATGTGTGCAGCGACAGCGGGTTACCGAGGCCGTGATGTACTCGTACTTGATAATGCTAAGCAAGCGGGGCGTAAAATTCTTATTAGCGGTGGTGGCCGTTGTAACTTCACTAACCTTAAAGTTGAGCCCGCTAATTTCCTCTGTGGTAATCCCCACTTTGTTAAATCGGCACTCGCGCGTTATCCGTCGCAGCAGTTTATTGAAATGGTCGAGCGTCACGGCATTGAATACCATGAACGCGATCACGGCCAACTGTTTTGCAATGACTCGGCCAAAGAGATAGTCACTATGCTATTGACCGAGTGTGAATGGGCGGGCGTGACGATTAAGCTGCGCACCGATATTCTGGCCGTTAAAAAGACGGAGGCAGGGCGCTTTGAGCTCAACACCTCTAACGGCGAACTGAGCTGCGACTCACTGGTTATCGCCACGGGTGGCTTATCCATGCCTAAACTCGGCGCCACGCCTTACGGTTATCAACTGGCCGAGCAGTTTGGCCTAAAAGTATTGCCAACTCACGCGGGTCTGGTGCCTTTTACATGGCACAGTGAAGATAAAATTCGTTTCGAACCTTTGTCGGGCATTGCCGTACCGAGCCGCATTACCGCTAAAGATGGCACTGCGTTCAGCGAAGCGCTGCTATTCACTCACCGTGGCTTATCTGGCCCCGCCATTTTGCAGATTTCCAACTATTGGAAAGCGGGCGAAACCATAGAAATCGATCTCTTGCCGAATATGGATTTGGCGCAATTGCTTGAGCAGCAGCTCACTGCGCATCCAAAACAGAGTTTGCGTAATACCTTAAGTCAATGGTTGCCTAAACGCTTGGTCGAAGTTTTATTCGATGAAGCCCTGTTGAATAAAGCGTTAAATCAGCTAGTTCACGCCGAGCGCGCAAAACTAGTCGATAATATACACCGCTGGACAGTATTGATGAATGGCACCGAAGGCTACCGCACCGCCGAAGTGACCTTAGGCGGCGTTGATAGTAATGAATTGTCATCTAAAACCATGGAAGCCAGCAAAGTCGCAGGACTCTACTTTATCGGTGAAGTCATGGACGTAAGTGGTTGGTTAGGTGGGTTTAATTTTCAATGGGCCTGGGCATCCGGCGTCGCCGCAGGACAAGCGGTTTAGTGTTTATAAAGCTAATTAAATGAAAATCAATATTTCGAGCTAACAAACTAAAAGTATAAGCTTTATTCGTACATTAGTTGGTCATTATCGTTTTTTGTACGTTAATTTTTAAATTAGGTAGGCTAGAATATCTACTTGATTGAAGTTAGAAGCTGGTTTTAGTGGCTCAATGTTTCTAAAGGACATGGCTGTTTTTTTAACTGATTTGTTAGAAGGATTTATATGATATCAGGAATAACAATCAAGCAAATGATCGATAGTGGTGAGTTATTTCAACTACCCATCGGGGAAGAAAGGGAAAAGGTAAAAGCTCGTGTACAAAGCGCATCAATTGATTTAACTGCTAAATATTTTTATATCGCAAGCCAAAATAGAAATATCAGTATATCAACAGATTTAGACAAATTTGCCTTTGATTCTCATCATCTACAGCCTGGTGAGACGGTTATTATTAAGATCGCTGAAAAATTTAATATGCCAAAGCAAGTTGCTGGAACAGTATTCCCGCCCAATTCATTGTCGAGTAAGGGTTTGATTATGACAAACCCTGGTCATATAGATCCGGGTTTTAAAGGCTATATTTCAGTTTGTTTGGTTAATATGGGACGTAACGTAGTTATTCTTGATGGTAAGCATAAAGTTGCTACCTTGATTTTATCTGCATTAGACCATGAGACAGAGGGTTATGAGGGTTATGAGGGTTCTGAAAGTGTAGGAGTTTCAAAGCAACAAATTTCAAATATTGGAAATGATTTTGCTGGTTTAGATGAACGTATTCCTAAGATTGTTAATAAATCAGTAGGGAAGTCTGCATTTGTGGCTCTTGCTTTTGTTGCCGTCGTTATGACATTGATAGCTATTATAGCTCCTGAAATAACACAGTATAGAACTGAGCGAAAAGATATAGCACTAATAAGTAAAGATTTAATTTTTCCTTTACAAAAAGAGGTTTTTATTTTGAAAAGCCAGTTGCAGTCAAGCGAGGCTAACCTAAAAAGTATGAGGGAGCAGAATTCATTAGAACTTGCGAAACTTCGTCAGGAACTAGCGAACATGAGTACGTTTCATGGTAAGTCTTCAGACAATAGTTTAGCAATAAGTAATAAGTAACATTAAAATTATAAGTTAGAGGTTTAAAAATGATTCAAACTTCAGAGCTAAAAATCTTTGAGATTTCCAAACCAAATTTTAATGCTAGTGCTTTCGAAGAGTTCTTGCAACAAGAAGGATTTATATGGAATCGCTCGTCAGATAATGAAATTGAAGAGCTTGTTGAGGCTGCTGGAAGGGTTTGCTATATGTCATTTGGCGATGGGCGCCAGTCTCCGAGAGATAATTCCGAATATATTGCAAATTTAATAAAACAAGGTCATGAAAGCGTTCTGGAGCATGTTAACTGGACATTTGTTATTACAGGTGTGTCGAGGGGCTTTACACATCAGCTTGTCAGGCATCGTGTTGGATTTGCTTATAGTCAGCTTTCCCAGCAATATCATGATGAGTCAGAAGCAAGGTTTGTGGTGCCTCCTACAATAAAAAATAAGCCTGATTTGTATTGTTCATGGGTTAAGCAAGTAGAGTCCAGTTTGAATCTTTATAGAGATTTGCTTAGTCAGATAGATGAAAATGCCAAGAATCATCAATTTGATAAAAAAGAATCTTTGAGGGAACTTCGAACATCGGCGAGATCAGTCTTACCGAATTGTACGGAAACTAAAATTGTAGTTACGGTAAATGCTAGGGCCTTAAGGCATTTTTTCAAAATGAGGGGCGCACTTGATGGTGATTATGAAATGCGAAATGTTTCATCTGAGTTATACAAAATCGTATCCATCGAATCTCCTGCATTATTCCAAGATTTTAAATTAGTGGACTTGAAAGATGGGTCATCTAAGCTACTTCATACTAAATAATTGGATGACTTAAAGTCATTAAGCCTAGTATATTATCTGAGTTACCATCTTGTTTTTGCTACTTTATCTCTATAATGCCATTGATTTTAAATACTTTTAATAAGTTTCATTTGTCTATCAGCACTTGTCTTAATTTACTTGACCAATCGCCCGCTTGATTTCTGTCTAGCACAGTTTTTCACCCTTGGATTTGCGAGGAAGTAGGCGATCATCTGTGGGGCAAGGCTACCCATGAACATCATAGATTAAGAAGGTACTGCGATTAAATGGCGATAGCATTGCGCAAAGCGGCTGATTTTTAAGAATTAGTCAGTGGTTAACAAACTTATCAATGAGCTGAACTATATAGATGTCATGTATAGAAAACTTGGAAAACGATACGTGTTTTCTCCGTCATGTATAATTTTTGTGGAAAATTATACATATTGACTCTCTTAAGTATAAAAAAGAGCGAAATTTATCTATATAGACTCGTTTGCTTTGCTTACTACTGGCGCCACAAAATATTTAGAGCAACTGGTTGAGTGCGGATTTTTAACGAAACAAAAAGTGGGGCGCGCTAATTATTACATTAACGCCCCGCTGTGCCAGTTGTTGATCGCCCACAGCTAAGCTGAGTTGAACCAATAGCGGCACTGACTATTTTTCAGTGCCTGCCTTCCAACCAATCTCTTTAACCAATCGCTAGTTTGGTTTCTGCGTAGCGCAGTTTCTTGGTCCTTGGGCTGGCGAGGAAGTAGGCGAGTACGAGTGGGCCTAGGCGACCCATGAACATTATAAAAATGATGATGGCTTGGCCTAGAGTGGTTAAGTTGCCTGTCAAACCGCGGGACAAACCGACTGTGCCCAGTGCTGACACTGCCTCAAAGACGATATCAATTAACGGTGCGTTTTCACTTAATACCAGTGCGAAGATGGCTAGCCAAGTGACGCCAATGGAGATCATGGTTAGCGCCAAGGCTTTGCTGACAGTGTCTTTGGGGATCTCGCGCTTAAACACATAAATGGCTTCATCGCGGCGTAAGTAGCCATAAGTTGCCAAAATCAGCACCATAAAGGTGACCACCTTAATGCCACTGGCGGTGCTTAATGAGCCGCCGCCAATAAACATCAATACCAGCATGAGTAGCGTTGTACCATCTTCGAGTTGGTCAATTGCTAGTGTATTAAAACCTGCGGTGCGCGGTGTCACGGCTTGAAACCATGAGGCTAACCATTTCCCGAGTTCGCTTAAGGGCGCCAAGGTATTGGGGTTGTTGTACTCAATAAAGTAAATCGCAATCACGGCGACGGCGTTGATAATCATAGTGCCTGTGATCATCATGCGGCTGTAAACGCTAAGTTTTGACCAACGCTTGTTCCTACGAAGATCTATCCACACCGAAAATCCGAGGCCACCTATGATGAGCAGGCCTGTGATGGTGAGGTTAATGACAGGATCGGCAACATAGGGCATTAGGCTGTCGGCACTGAGGGCAAAACCTGCGTTGTTAAAGGCGCTGATGGTGTAGAAAAAACCGTGGAATAAGCTGGTTTGCCAACCAAGTTCCTGACTCCAGTACACGGAAAGAATGGCCATGCCTACGGCTTCAACCAGTAAGGAAAACACTAACACTGATTTTGCCGTTGACACTAGAGTCGATGTATCTGTTTGATTAAAAGCCTCTTTTGCGACTGTTTGGTGTAAAAAACCAATTCTACCGCCAATGGCGATCAAGGTGACAATGGCGAAGGTCATCAGCCCAAGTCCACCGCATTGGATTAACAGCGCTATGACGATTTGCCCAAAGGGCGTAAAGACAGTGCCAGTATCGACAACAACCAGCCCAGTTACTGTTACTGCCGAGGTGGCCGTGAACAGACTTTGTAGCCAAGTAACAGAAGATTCGGTTGCTATCGGCAGTTTGAGTAAGCAAGTGCCTAAGATGATCAACAATGCAAAGCTCACGCTTAGGATAAAGGGCGGTGCGCCTAACAACTTTTTACTCGATTTGGGTTTACGCTCAATCGCCATGATGGAGGGATGCCATTGAACCAAGTTACACCAACCTTGGCGCTAGGTATTTGAGCTCAGTACGGCTACCGCAGAGCAGTAAGGCGTCATTCGTTTGCAGGATAAATTGACTATCAATTTTGCTGAAAATCGTCAGATCCCGCTTAACCATAATGGCGGCGACTTTGCCTTTAGGATTGCGTATCACATTGCTTTTTGCATCATCTTTAACATCATCCTGTGCAGCGCCGAGTAGTTGGCTGACAGTAGTTTGATCAAGGTGAGGCTTGATATGGATTTCGACTACATAGAGACCATCACCAATCGGCAGGAAATTGTTCACCATAGGATAGTTGAGTGACTGGGCGACACGTATGCCCATTTCTTCCTCTGGATGTATGATGCGTGCGACGCCGAGTTTAGAGACGATAGTGTGATGGGCTTTAGTGCTGGCCTTGACCCAAATGACTTCTACTCCCAGATTTTTCAGTGCCAAGGTGCACAGCAAACTCGATTGCATATCTTCGCCAATTGCGACCAGTACGGCTTCACTGTTTGCGAGGTCTAGCTCACGTAGTGCGGCTTCGTCGGAACAATCACAAATAACCGCTTCGGTTAAGTCTTCTACGTATTTTTCCACCATTTTAGGGTCACTATCCACGCCAGTGACCGTGTGGCCTAAGTGGATCAATTCTAGGCTAGCGGCGACACCAAATCGCCCTAAGCCAATAACGGTAAAATGTGCCATTAAAATATCCTTTTCTAATTTATAACAGATGCTTATCTATTGTTTGTTAAGCGATAACCTAGGCCCGCTTCTGTCTTAATGAGCTGCTGCTCGCTGCTGTCATTGAGTTTTTTACGTAACTGACTGACTAAGATCCGCAGATAATGACTGTCTTCTTGATGGGTTTTACCCCAAATATCCCGCAGTAATTCAGTTTGTTTAATGAGCTGACCAGGGTGAGACATTAAGGTCTCCATCAGGGCGAATTCCTTTTTGGTTAAGGCGATTTCTTGTTGATCGAGCCAAAGCTGGTGGGTACTTTTTTGCAACTTAAGTGCGCCAAACTGCAGTAAATCACTTAATGGCGGTTCATCGACTAAGTCGCGGACTAAAACCTTGATGCGAGCGATTAACTCCCTGATCCCAAATGGCTTGCTGAGATAGTCATTGGCGCCAGCTTCCAAAAGACGAATTTTTTCTTCCTCTTGATCGCGGGCGGTTAAGATAAGCACGGGCACTTTGTCACTCTGACGTAGGGTTTGCAGCAAGCTGATGCCATCACCATCGGGTAGGCCAAGATCGAGCACTAACACGTGTGGCTGCTGTGTGTGATATTGCGCTAGGGCTGACGCAATCGAGGCCGCGCCATGATATTCGAATCCTTCCGCTTCTAACGATATCCGCATAAAAGTGTGGATTTGCGCTTCGTCATCGACAACCAGCACCTTATAAGCCATTTATTCCTCTCCCTTTTTTATCGGCAATGCGATACGAATAAGGCTGCCATGAGCGACAGGTTCGGCGCTGATCTGGCCACCATGGGCGGTAATTATGCCCTTAGCAACAGCAAGCCCAAGGCCCGAGCCGCTATCGGTTGAGGGATGTTGGCGATAAAAGAGCTCAAAAATTGCCTGCGCTTGAGCGGGTTCTATGCCAAGACCCTCATCTTGGATATCTAACAATAATGCATCGCCCTGCTGATACGCTTTTACTATGACTTGCTTATCAGAAGGCGAATAGCGCAGCGCATTATCCAATACATTAAAAATAGCTTGCTCAATCAATGAGCTGCATATCATCAGTGACGGTAGATCGGCGTCACTCTTGATGATAATGCGCGGCTGCGTGGCTGGAAAACGGGCAATAGCTTGGTGCAATACATTCATTATGGCGTCTTCACTCAAGCTAAACTTGAGTGCGCCGTGTTGTAACTTAGTGGCCTGTAATAGGTTTTCGATATATTGGTGCAGGCGATGGCTTTCGGCTGCTGCGCTATCAATCAGCTCATCCTTTTGGTCTGGACTGAGCTTAGGCATGTATTCCTTTAAGGTGGTGAGCGTGCCAATGATAGTGGCGAGTGGGGTGCGTAAATCATGGGAAACCGACAGCAAAATACTGTTGCGTAACTGAGCTTGTTCGAGAGCATCTTGCTGACGTCGATAGTGTTCGGCTAATTTGCTGGTGGTGAGGGCGACAAGCAGAAACACACTGAGATTGAGAATGTCCTCAAGATTAAACATCTGGAGTGAATAACGTGGTGTGGTAAATAGAAAATTAAAGCTGGTCGCCTCAAATACTGCTGCAAAATAGGCCAAGTTGGCGTTGCATTGTAGGGCTACGGCCACTACGGCCAATTGTAAAATTAGCAGTACGGCGATAGTCGAGTTTGAAAAGTGATCGATAAAGGCGCTGCTGAAAATGGCCGTCACTAGCACTATGAAGGTAAATAAAGTCGGGTGCGAACGCCAGTATTGTGTCATGGGAGCCGCTATGGATGAAGTCATGAATAGAAAGACGCATATAAAGAAAGTGCCTGTACTTTAGCAAAGGCATTTTAAGATAGCGCGTAAAAATGCCGTAAAATTTGTAACCTTGTGAGTGGCTTAGCTTGCACTTAGCTTAGGCAAATCGAGCTTGTTCACATCACACTTTGGGTAAATGATAAGGCTTACCGCATACACTCATGTTGTAAGCCTTAACCCTTGCGCAGGCCATTACGTATGTTGCCAAAGCGCTTATCCAACCACTAACCCTGAGTCATTGACCCGCCCGTCATTGATCTAAGCATCACCAAGGTATTGGCGGGGGCACTAAGCGTTTGCCACTATAGTCAGTAACGGCGGCGAAGCGGGGATCTTCGGCTTCCCAATCTGCCTGTGCTTTGACTATTTCATCTTTGCTATGGCCGACAAAGTTCCACCAAATGCTGACAGGATCAGCCAGTGGCGCGCCACCAATCAGCAGTATGCGACAACCCGCCTCGAGTTTTATGGTAATGGTTTCGCGTAGCATGCCAAGGTAGGCGAGGTGGTTATTATCAAAACTGTCATCCTCGATTTGGAAGCGGCCTTCCAGTGGCATGAGGGCATATTCGAAACTAGGGTCGAGATTCAGAGTGAGTTCAGCGTCATGGGCGGCAAACAGATCTATGGCAACGATAGGTGAGAAGTGTAATGTGGGCGCCTGTTTATGATGCCAACTGCCAATCAGTAGGGTGAATTCGACGCCTGACTCGTGCCAAGTCGGCAGCTCTGGGTAGTGATCGAATCTCGGAGTGGTATCTTTGTGTTCCAGTGGTAAGGCAATCCATAGTTGGGCTGCGTGCATAGTGTGATGGCCCGCTATCGACTCTTCGGTGTGGGCTATGCCGTGTCCGGCTGTCATCAGGTTAACTTGTTTTGGGCGGATCACTTGAGCACTGCCGAGGCTGTCCCTGTGCATGATTTCGCCTTCGAGCATCCAAGTAAAGGTTTGCAACCCAATGTGTGGATGTTGGCCGACGTTTAACTGCGGGCCGTCGGTGATTGGGCCAATATGGTCGAGAAAGCACCAAGGGCCGATAAGGCGGCGCTCTTTTTGGGGAATAGCCCGTGCGACAGGTATGCCGCCGACATCACTGATTTTAGGGGCTATCCGTTGAGCTTGAATGCGGCCATTTTCAATAGGACATTCCTTAGGGCCACCATAAAACTGTGCTTGTAGTTCACTCATGTTCGCTCCTTATTCCATTACTAGGGCATGCTCAGTTCAGTTTGGCTCGGTTCAGTGCTGCTAAGTGTGAACCTAGAATCTCGCATGGGGGTGATCTCATCTTGCATTCGAGCCGAAGGTTTTAGCTTCGGGTATTCCAGTCGATTTTGCAAATTGTGGCAGTGACCTGATAGAGGGCAACTGCACTTTTTAGTGGTTAACTTAACGTGTCTTAGGTTCTTCAAATTGTCCTTCGATACGCTTTGATAGCCTAATTCAAGTACGAATGTGTGACTGAGCCCGCGTGAATGGGACTTTTATCTGTCCTTTACTTTAGCAAGCCTGTATTTATGTGGGCATTAGCGTTTGATGTTTTACTCGAGCCTAAATACGAGTGTTTGACAAGTTTGGGGCTCGGTGATTTTTATCATCCATGTCTTACGTTGGATCTGCAAAATCGAGTCTATCTTTTATGGGAGCTTGTGTTGGCGGCAAAGCCTGTCTTCACCCTAATCCATTCAGCGTACAGGCTTAACACTCATAAATATATCATTGGTAAATATAACGTTGGGCTGTGATTCAGCGTGATAGATCAAGGAGAAAGCGTGCTCGAAAATCAAATGATGTTACTGGCGGTATTTGAACGGGCGGCCTTGATGCTGATGACCTTGTTCTTTTTAACTCGCACTCGACCGTTTCAGCGTTTATTCCAAAAGCGTAATCATACCCCCGCAGAGTTGGTTTCTGTGGCGGCGATATTTTGCTTATTTGCGGTATTTAGTACTTATACCGGCATTGAGGTTGAAGGCGCGTTGGTCAACGTGCGGATTATCGCGATTATTTCTGGCGGGATTCTATTTGGCCCTTGGGTTGGTATTCCTGCGGGCGTGCTGTCGGGGCTGCATAGATATCTTATTGATATGGATGGTGATACCTCTATTCCGTGTTTAATCGCTAGCATTATTGCCGGCCTTATGGCGACGTGGATTTATTACAAATGTCCCAAATCTAAGTTGTGGATTTATGGCATTGCGGCGGGCATGTTGTGCGAAACGCTGACCATGTTGTTGATTTGGTTGCTGACAGAGCCACACGAGGTGGGCGTTGAGATTGTGAGTCATATTGCCTATCCCATGATTGCGGGCACTGTGTGTATCGGACTGATTATCAAGCTAGTGCAGGACCTCGACGATGAGAAAGAGTTGATTGCCGCTAAGCAGGCTAAGCTCGCGCTGGATATTGCTAATAAAACCTTACCCTTTTTCCGCAAGATTGACCGCCATGCCTTAGAGCAAGTTTGCGCTGTGATCCGTAATGAAATCCATGCCGATGCCGTGGCGATTACCGATACTCGCGATGTATTAGCCTATATGGGCGTTGGTAAAGATTACTACGAGGTCGATGGTCACCAAGCGATTAGCGAAATGACTCAAAGGGCGATAGAGCAAGATAAAAGCATTATTAACAATGACTTACGTCAATATCATTTATCGGATTTTCATTCGGTCATCATAATCCCGCTGCGCGAAAACGGCACTGTGAGTGGTACGCTGAAGATTTACTATCGCAATACCTATCGTATCACTAGCTCGTTGCGGGAGATGGCGGTGGGCTTGTCGCAGTTGATTTCGACTCAGATGGAAGTGTCGCGTATTGAGCAACTGCAGGAGATGACCCGCAAGGCGGAGTTTACGGCGCTGCAGAGCAAGATTAACCCGCACTTTTTGTTTAATGCCCTCAATGCGATTTCTTCTTTGATCCGTATTCGGCCGCAGCAGGCGCGGGAGTTGATTGCTAATCTGGCCGATTATCTACGCTATAACCTAGCTAAAGGCGATGAGCTAATTGATATCCAAGAAGAAGTGAAACAAGTCCGTGATTATGTGGCGATTGAGCAGGCACGCTTTGGCGACAAGCTTGAAGTGATCTTCGATGTCGACGATGTGCATTTTTGTGTGCCTTGCCTCCTGTTGCAGCCGCTGGTGGAAAACGCCATTTTGCACGGCATTCAGCCGCGCAGTGCACCGGGCAGAGTGACCATAGAAGTGAAAAAACTCGATTCTGGCATTCGCGTCGCTGTGCGCGATACTGGCTATGGGATCCGCCAAGAGGTGATTGATGGCGTAGCTGCTGGCCGCGTAGAAAGCAGCAGTATCGGGCTGATGAATGTGCACCAGAGAGTGAAGTTATTGTACGGCGAAGGTTTGCAGCTTAAACGGCTCGAGCCGGGGACTGAAGTCAGTTTTTACTTACCGGAAAATGAGGCGCAAGTATGTTAAAAGCCATCATAGTTGAAGATGAATATCTTGCCCGTGAGGAGCTGGAGTATTTAGTGAAGAGCCACAGTGAGATAGACATAGTGGCTAGCTTCGAGGATGGCTTAGAGGCCTTTAAATATTTGCAGGATCACGAGGTCGATGTGGTGTTTTTGGATATCCAAATACCGTCCATCGATGGCCTCTTGTTGGCGAAGAATCTGCATAAATCGACCCATCCTCCCCATGTGGTGTTTGTGACTGCCTATAAAGAATTTGCAGTAGAAGCATTTGAGCTCGAAGCCTTCGATTATATTCTCAAGCCCTACAATGAACCGCGGATCATCAGCTTATTGCAGAAGATTGAACAGGTGGGACGACAAGCACCAAAGCCACAACATGAGGTCGCGAGTAACACCAGTCGAACCGTGAATTTAGTCAAAGGTGAGCGGATTATCGTCACGCCCTGCGAGCAAATTTATTATGCCGAGGCCGATGAAAAACTGACCTATGTCTACACCCGCACTGACCGTTATGTGATGCAGATGACCATCAGTGAGTTTGTGAGTCGTTTGCCTGCTGAAGGCTTTTTCCGCTGTCACCGTTCCTATTGCGTCAATATCAACAAGATCCGCGAAATCGTGCCTTGGTTCAATAGTACTTACCTGATTAGGTTGCATGATTTGTCGTTCGAGGTGCCCGTTAGCCGTAGTAATATTAAGGCTTTTCGACAGCTGATGAGGCTGTAATTGTCATTCATTCCTGCAGATCTGTATTTCATGCCTTAATTGATCGGCGCGAATCGCATCTCTCTTATAGTGGACTCAATTCCTGATCCCCTAAAGCGAGATGCATCATGACTAAAGAGATGAACCGTACTCGGTACCTGACCTTAGTTGGTACTATTATCACCCAGTTTGCACTCGGCTCAGTTTACACTTGGAGCCTGTTCAATGCGCAGTTGGCCGTTAAGCTCGACGAACCCGTCAGCCAAGTGGCATTTGTGTTTGGTTTGCTGAGTTTGTCTTTGGCCGTGGCATCTTCCATGGCGGGCAAATTACAGGAACGCTTTGGCGTACGTAATGTCACCTTAGGCGCAGGCCTGTTACTCGGCGTTGGATTCTTACTCACTGCCCAAGCCAGTAACTTGATGATGCTTTACCTGTGCGCAGGGATTTTAGTGGGCTTTGCCGATGGCACTGGCTACTTGATGACCTTGTCTAACTGCGTGAAGTGGTTCCCTGAACGCAAAGGGCTGATTTCGGCGTTAGCGATTGGCGCTTATGGTCTAGGTAGCCTCGGATTTAAATACATTAACGTGCTGTTACTCGAAAACACTGGCCTTGAAACCACCTTCCAACTGTGGGGCCTGATCGCCATGGCGTTGGTGTTATGTGGCGGTATGTTGATGAAAGATGCGCCTGCACAATCAGCCGCAAGTCAGCAAGCCGAAAGTCGCGACTTCACCCTCGCTGAAGCCATGCGTAAGCCGCAATACTGGATGCTGGCGCTGATGTTCCTGTCGGCCTGTATGAGTGGTTTGTATGTGATTGGTGTGGCTAAAGATATCGGCGAGAAGATGGTCGACTTGCCTGTACTGGTCGCCGCCAATGCTGTTGCTGTGATTGCTATGGCGAACCTCAGTGGTCGTTTAGTGCTGGGTATTCTGTCGGACAAAATCCCCCGCATTCGGGTTATTTCACTGGCGCAGATCATCACTTTAGTCGGTATGGTGTTACTGTTGTTCATTCCTTTGAATGCTAACCTGTTCTTCGTTGCGGTTGCCTGCGTTGCCTTTAGTTTTGGCGGTACTATCACTGTTTATCCATCATTGGTGAGCGACTTCTTCGGCCTGAATAACCTGACTAAAAACTATGGCGTTATCTACTTAGGTTTCGGTATCGGCAGTATTATCGGTTCGATTGTCGCCTCGTTATTTGGTGGGTTTATTGCAACCTTTAACGTGATTTTAGTGCTACTGGTGGTGGCGTTAGTCATGTCATTAACCATTCGTATGCCAGAGCCCAAAACCCCTGCGTCAGCTAAGAAAGCGACTAAGAGTACGCCTCGCTTAGTGAATATGACGGCCGAATCTGCATAGGCGTAAGCTAAGCTTTTCCTCTTTAGCTAAAAGCTAACATAAAAAATCCGCAGCCAAATGGCTGCGGATTTTTTACTTTTTATCCCGTGTTTTATGGGCGAGGTTGTTATTCATTTAAGGCTCGCTGACTTATCTATGTGATTGCACTTTTGATGTTAGCTCTGTGCTGCCTCTTTTTTATCACACCAACAACAGGTAACTTGATAACCTTAAAGCGTTATTCAGGATGTGTTGATGTTAACGGACCCTCTTTTTTGGTTGGTGGCGATACCCGCAGTATTGATTACTGGGATTTCTAAATCCGGTTTTGCGGGTGGCGTGGGCGGGTTAACTGTCCCGCTATTGGCGCTGGCCATTAGCCCTGCTACAGCGGCGGCAGTCATGTTACCACTGCTGATTTATATGGATTTTTTAAGTGTTCGTTCCTGGTGGGGGCAACATAATCCGCGTCATTTATGGATCCTCTTACCCGCGGCGATTGTGGGAATTTTTATCGCTTATCTGTTGTTCGATCGATTAAACGAAGATTACTTACGGGTGATTCTAGGCTGTGTGTCCTTAGGTTTTGGTTTGTATGGTTTGATCCTTGGGGATAAAACTCAAGCATCACCTTCACCTCTGGTTGGGCGCTTGTGTGGCTTAACCGCCGGATTTACGAGTTTTGTTGCCCATGCGGGCGGGCCGCCACTCAACGCTTATTTGTTGCCGTTGCGCTTAGCCAAGGCAGAGTTTTTAGCCACTGCCGTGGTGTTTTTTGCGGTGGTGAATCTGGTTAAACTTGTTCCTTACAGTTTGCTTGGGCAGATCAACCAAGAGAATATTATCGTTTCTCTGTTATTGGTGCCGCTGGCATGGTTAGGGGTAAAGTTAGGTTTGTTCATTCAAGATAAAATTGACGATAGGTTATTTAAACGCATCATCTTGATTTTAATGGTGCTGGTGGGTGTGCGTTTATTGTGGACGGCGTTATAGTTTTAAGCTTTAGGTTATATTAGTCTGCTAGAGTGCGCGGGTGTTGGGGCGTTTTGATCCCCAGCCGCCCTGAATTTACCTGATAAAAACTCAAAATTACGTTACTGTGAAATCTGCCTGCAATGAGTTTGAAGCTATGAAACGATTATTGATAGTTATCTTAGCCTTAGGCCTTGGCGCTTGTGCTAGCGCGCCAGAACCTAAGCCTGTGGTAAAGCAAGTTGAACCCGCCACGGTTTGGAATGATAGCAATATCTCCGAACTGCATTCTGAATGGCGCGGAGTGCCCTATCGTTTAGGTGGTGGCACTAAGCGTGGCATAGATTGCTCGGCTTTTGTGTCTGTCGCCTATCAGAAGATGTTGGGTATGACTTTACCGCGCACAGTCGAAGAGCAACAAGCCTTAGGTAAACCCGTGCCGAGAAATCAACTGCGCAAGGGTGACTTGGTATTTTTCAAGACGGGCTGGAGCACACACCATGTCGGCATTTATGTAGGAGGCGATAATTTTCTCCACGTTTCCACTAGCCAAGGGGTGAAGATTTCGAGCCTGCATAACAGTTATTGGGCGTCTAAGTATTGGAATGCACGGCGGATTTAACCCTTTGATCGTTTTTATCTTTTGAATGGCTCAACTTGCAGTGTGAGTGCCTGAGCTAATCTCCCTTTATGGCATGTTTTTATCGGCCCAATGCTGCTTTGCTTTGGGGAAGGCGTTTGTCATCAATGAACAATTTTTAAATTCCGAGTGTCTAAACGGTGTTGCGCGAACTTCATCATGTTTTAGTCGCCCCCTTTTCCGAGCATTTATGCTATTTTAGCTGCGGCTTAAGGTCGAAGCTGTCGCGGCTTCTTCCATGCTTGATGTCGACAATTTTCACTTCGGCATGTTTCATTTCAACATCATTGGGGATTTCCTATGAGCAAAGCAAAAATCGGTATTGTTACGGTCAGCGATCGCGCCAGCGCGGGAATTTATGAAGATATCTCAG
The DNA here is from genome assembly GCF_013283205.1 of Shewanella sp. ISTPL2. Classification (NCBI taxonomy): domain Bacteria; kingdom Pseudomonadati; phylum Pseudomonadota; class Gammaproteobacteria; order Alteromonadales; family Shewanellaceae; genus Shewanella; species Shewanella sp. ISTPL2. The sequence goes on from NZ_JAAPAV010000001.1 coordinate 3,304,027, forward strand.
GCAAGGCGATTATCGACACGCTCAATGACTATCTCACCAGCGAGTGGGAGCCGATTTATCAAGTGATCCCCGATGAGCAGGATGTGATTGAAGCGACGCTGATCAAGATGGCCGACGAGCAGGATTGCTGCTTGATTGTCACTACCGGCGGCACTGGCCCAGCGAAACGCGATGTCACCCCAGAAGCGACAGAAGCCGTCTGCGATCGCATGATGCCAGGCTTCGGTGAGTTGATGCGCGCCGAGTCATTAAAATTTGTGCCTACCGCCATTTTGTCTCGTCAAACCGCAGGGTTACGTGGCGATTCATTGATTGTGAATTTGCCCGGCAAACCAAAATCGATTCGCGAATGTTTAGATGCCGTGTTTCCCGCCATTCCTTACTGTATCGATTTGATGGAAGGCCCGTATTTAGAGTGCAATGAGTCGGTTATCAAACCATTCAGGCCTAAGGCTAAGTAAGCTTCTATCTAGCTTGTAAAAACAATAAAGCCACTGAAAACTCAGTGGCTTTATTGTTTTGTTCGCTTAGGGGTCATAACTGATTAATCTGTTGCTTTAGCTCGTACTCTGGCTCTGTCACTATTTTTTCAAGCACTTGTACTCGCTCAATTAGTGTTTGGTTTTGTAGGCTGAGTTGAGTCACTTTGTCCTCAAGGTGGCTATTGTCTGCGGTGCCCACTCCAAGTTGGCGCGCCTTTAGATAGTGTTTAAACATTTCAGTGGCGCTGAGGCCAATAATGAAGCTGACCATAATCACCATTAAGATAAATTCGTTTTCCATAACAAACTCCCGTAGCTATTGAGGTTTTCAACTTGGGAGCGACCTAGTTATCGCTCCTCAAGTTTGTCGTCCCCAAGTTTATCAATTGAAGCGCCCTATAAACCGAAGATCACTTTTTCACTCTTGAGCGACCTTTCCATGCCAAAGGCGAGCAATACCGCAATGGCGAGTGTGCCTAAGGTCGAAACCAGTAACTGCAGCATGGGCAAGTCTTTACCTTTGATAAAGTCCATTAATGCCTGTTGCTGACCCGAGACGGGCAACCACTGCAGCATATCTGGCGCTATGTTGTAACTGGCGGCCATCGACAGGGCTAAGGGCACAAACAGCACCATAGTCAGATAGGACTGAGCTTCCTTAAAGGTTTTCGCCATAAAAGACACAAAAAGTTGCAGACAAGCGGCCATTAACGCGACGGGGATGCCGACCACTAACATCAGCAGCATAAATTCTGTGGTGATGTTGACGCTAAAGCCTAATTCCTGCCATGGCACGAAGGCGTAGGCGATTTTAGACACCAGCAAGATCAGCACTAAACCGAGCAGAGCGAACAAGCTCACCGCAATAATTTTTGACAGTACTAATTGGCGAGTGGTCAGCGGATGGCTCAATAGCAGGGCCAAGGAGTTACGTTCGCGCTCACCGGCACTGGTGTCGATAGCTAGGTTCATCCCCGAGATAAATACCGAGTAGATCATAGTGAAAATGGCGATACCTAAGATCATTCCACCCTTAGAGTCTGTGGTGGCTTTGTCTTGCACATTCACCTTGAGTGGCTGAACCACGCGCGGGTCGATACCGCGGGCAATTAAACGTAAACTGCCCATTTCAGCGCTGTAGGCCTGCAGTTGTTTCTCGAGTCTGCGAATCGAGTTCTGCAGTTTCTCCTCAGAGTTATCGGCCACGATAGTGATCTCAGCGCTTTTGCCTTGGTTCATTTGCGCGGCATAGTCGGTGTTGATGATCAGTTCTATTGCTTTAAGGTCTTTGGCGTCAGAGCCATCGGCTGCGCCTTGAGTGATGCCTTTATTCGATAAAAATCTTACTAAATCCGGTGCTTTATCGGGATTTTTAATGGTGATTTTCAAATCATCGGGGCTGGTTAGCTGGCCAATTAACACCATAAATAGGCCGCACATGATCAACGGTGTTCCTATGGCGTAGTACAGACCCGCCATCACAGAGCGCTTATCGCGGGCGGCATCGATGAGTTCTTTACGAACCATAGCCATTATTTTATTCATGCTGTCATTCCCTTATCCATGATCTTATCTATCTGAGCTTGTATATCATTGATGCTGCCTGCATTCTTGTTAGTTTGAGTCATCATGCCGCTATCCCTTCATCCGTGCCGATAAGTTGAATAAAGGCTTCTTCGAGCGAGTCTTTGCCTGTTTGAATGCAAAGCTCTGTTGGGCTACCAATGGCGACGACTCTGCCTTGGGCCATGACGATCACTTGGTCACACAGCGCGGCGACTTCTTGCATTACATGGCTAGAGAACAGCACGCAATGTCCTTGATTTTTAAGATCGATAAGGATGTCACGCAGTAGGCGAGTGCTCATCACATCCAGCCCACGGGTCGGCTCGTCGAGGATAATATTGCTCGGGCTGTGGACGATTGCCTGTGCGAGGGCGGTTTTCATTCTTTGTCCTTGGGAAAAGCCTTTGCAGCGGCGATCGCTAATGTCTTCGAGGCGCAATTTCGCAATCACTTGGCTGGTGGCCTCCTTGGCCTCCTTGGGTGATAAGCCGCTTAGCTCGGCAAAATAGCGAATGTATTCCCGTGGTGTTAAGCGTTCATACAGACCAAAAGGGTCGGGGAATAGCCCGAGTTGCTGCTTAGCGCCAATAGGGTCGATGGCGACATCTATGCCTTCGATTTCAGCCTTGCCGTTATCGGGTTTTAGCAGGCCAAAAATCGTGCGTAAACAGGTCGTTTTACCTGCCCCGTTCGGGCCGAGTAATCCTGTGATTTGGCCGTTTTGTGCGACGAAACTTAAGTCATTCAGCGCCTGCACGTCACCGATGCGCTTGGAAAGATGGGATACTTTAATCATGGCTTATTCCTTAGCTCCAGTGCTGGCGTGATCATCTGTTGTCGTGGTTTTTGTGCTGGTCGCATTAAGCGGTTCCACCGAGCTGGCATTTAAATAAAAGCTGCGGCGCACATCTTTGTTCAAACATTCGCCGTCGAGATCGTTGACTGAGCCCGAGCGGACGAGATCGGCAATCAGGTTATTGGCGCAGGATTGATAGGCCACACCGTGGGTCGCATAAGGAGCGACAAAGTGCTTGGCATTAGTGAGTTTTTCCATGGCTAACTCGCCCCAGCTTGGTGGGGTGGCGGGGTCGATTTCGCCGGATAACAACAAGGTCGGAATGTTACTGTTAATGGGCTCGCTAAAGCTGTTATCGACTGCAGGGACTTTCCATATTGAACAAGTCGCCTCTAAGCCTTCGAGCATGGTTCTGCCCATAAAGGATTTTTTGGCCTGTTCGCGCATGGTTGGGGTAATGCGGTGCATATCTTCGCCACAGACCACAGATGCGTGCATGCCCATCGCCATGCCGGCATTGTCTAGGGTGAGGGCATAGAGGCCGAGTATAGGTTGGAAGTTGTTTTTCGATGCTTGATGAATCGCATGTGGCAAGAGGGCGCGCACATTGGCTTGATACAGCGCCATGCGGATCGAACCAGAGAATTTACCGCGCGTCATGGTCAACATGGTTTTTTCGCCCGTGACGGGATCGTAAACGTTTTCCATCACAGGGCCAGTGGCGAGCTTAGCGTCGACTCGCTCAAAGTCTGCCTTTAACTGGGGAAATTGGCTGTTACAGGCGGCGGTTGCTTGGCAATCCTTAAATAATAAGTCGAAGCCACGATCAATCGCCGAGCCAATTTCTAATACGCTTTGCTGCATGGGCACTATGCCGTCTAAGGTCACTGTGGCTAAGTGCTCTGGATATAAACGCATGTAAAGTTGCGCCATGCGAGTGCCGTAGGAGATGCCGTAAATATGCAGTTTTTTATAGCCTAAGTGCGCTCGCACGGCTTCGAAGTCTTTAATCGCATTGAGGCTGCCATATTGAGTCACGTCGGCATCAATTTTGGCTAAGCATTTTTGCGTTTCGGCTAAGGTATCGACATTATCGTCATCGAAGGATAGCGGAGATTGAGCCCCTTCATCGCAGGCCAGCACATTCGAACGGCCAGTGCCCCTTTGATCAATCAGTAAAATATCCCGCTGTTGGCGGACTTTGCTCAGCATGGCATCGAAACCTGCCGCGTTCTCTATGGCCGATTGTCCTGGGCCGCCTGCAATCGCCAGCAAGGCTTCTTCATGGTTGGCATTTTTCACCGCAGGCAAAACAACGTAATGCACTTGGATCTGTTTGCCATCGGGTTTGTTAGGGTTTTCTGGCACAGTCACAAAACCGCAGTTTAGACGATCGGAAACGCCTTCCACATAACAAGTTTCGTTGTCATTCGCCATGTTCCTAGCTATATCAGCCGTCGCTTGTGTCTCTTGGCTTTTCACATCACTCGCCCACGTCGCCGTACTTGCCATTGCCAGTATGAGTGCGCTCATTCTCAAAGTACGCGCGCGCCATGTGGCATTAGTCGTGCCATGCCGTGGCTGAGTTGGCACAAGGCGTTGAACTGTGTTGCTTAACTTCCTGTGTGTCATGCTATATATCATGCGCGCTTTCCTTTTTGCATTTCAGGACGAGTGTGTTAATTTAAATACCAGTGTATCGGTGTATCAATGTATTAATACAGTGTGTAAAGGCTAATGTTAGAACTTTTAAATGTCAACCCCAGCAGTGGTGAACCCATTTACAAACAATTACACGAACAAGTCGTGCGTTTAATTGTGGGCGGTCAACTGCAAGTGGAAGACGTATTACCTTCAGTGCGCCAGATTGCCGAGCATTTAGCGGTAAATCCCATGACAGTTTCCCGCGCCATTCAACAGCTGGTTGACCAAGGTTGGCTCGAACGTCGCCGCGGCCAAGCGACAAAAGTTGCCTTGCGAACTGAGACTATGGCATCGGGTATTAGTCTGCTCGAACCCCAGATCTATGCTCTGTTGTCGCAGGCAAAGCAGTTAGGTGTCAGCTTGCCCGAGTTGCTGCAACGGCTAAATGAGCGCTGGCAAGATTAGAAAGTAATGTACCGATAAATAGAATAAAAAGGATGAAATTCGATGGACCCAAAGCGCACGCCAATACTTGAATTTAACCGAGTGAATAAAGTCTTTCGCGGTAAAGGCGCGGGCGAAAAGTGGGCGCTTAAGGATTTATCGTTAACTTTGTCGGCGGGTATGGTGGTGGGGTTATTGGGGCAAAATGGGGCGGGTAAATCGACCCTAATGCGCTGTGCCTTGGGTGTGCTCACACCGGATTCTGGCAGTATTGTTACTTTAGGCGAAACGCCCGAAAACTTAACCTCAAAGGCAAAGGAGCGTTTAGGTTATGTACCGCAGCAACCTTTTGGTTATGAAGGTTTTACTATTGAACGCGCCCTCGATTTACACCGCAGCTTTTATCCCAATTGGGACATGCAATTAGAGCAAGATTGGTTGGTACGTTTCGAGTTAGATGTGACCCAACAGGTGCAGCGTTTATCGGTTGGGCAAAGGCAATCATTAGCGTTAATTATGGCGATGGCCTATCGCCCTGAGTTGTTAATCCTTGATGAGCCCGTTGCCAGCCTCGACCCTATAGTCCGGCGCAAGTTTATGGTCGATTTGTTCGATCTTGCCCTCGAATCTGGATCTGCAGTGCTGTTTTCATCCCATATCACCTCTGATTTAGAGCGAGTTGCCAGCCATGTGGCATTGATTAAACAGGGTGAGTTAGTGCTGTTTAAGGAAATCGATGCCCTGCGTGAAGAAGTGCGTTTGTTAACACTCGCGCCCGAAACTGTTTTGCCCGAGTCAATTACAGTGCTGAGCCGTGTTGGCGATTCGGTGCTGGTGGATTTAGGTGAGCACAGCGCGTCAATATCATGTGTGTTAAAGAATGAAGCTTTAAACTTGGAGCAACTGTTTATGGAGCTACACAGATGAGTGTGGCGCACCATAAGCAGATACAAGTCGCGAAGGGCAAAAGAACGAGCCAGCGAATGAATCCTTTCAAGGGCATGCTGCGCTTTTGGTGTTTTGATATCGGCAGTGTGAGCTTTTTAGGTACGGCTATACTGGGGGTGATCTTAGCTTGTATCGCCGCGGTTTATGGTAAAAATGACAGTGCTGAACTGTTGTTTTCTATGGGGATTATCTCAAGCTCGGCGGCGGTTGCATGGCAACTCATACGTCTGATGGCGAATGAATGCGCACAGTTAATTCCCCATTATCGTCGCCATATCTACATTCAAAGTGTCACTGTTTTAGCTAGCGTTTTTGGCATAGGTGTCTTGTTCTGTTGGGCTTTAGGTTTGACGGCTAGCCTAGCGAGCTTAGTGCTGGCTTTGGTGATGAGTTTAACTTTTATTTGGCTTTGTTTACTCAGTACTCAGTGGTTTTATGCTTCGTTTTTACTTTTTGTCTTAATGCCGTTTATCCCATTGATTGCAGAGCACATTCCCCTTTGGCTAAGTGCTATTGCCCTGCTGATTTTAGGTATGCTGATTGCGCGTGCATGCGGTGTTTTACCTTGGCGCGCTGAGGCGAGGACGGTATATCTCAATGGTCTCGAAATGGGGTGGTTTTGGCTGCCGAATCTGCAATCGATGCGTATCTTGAGTCGCTTCGAGCGTTATTTGCATCCCACCAATTTTTTTATCGGCCCTATGCTCACCATTCTATTGTTATTACTGCCTATATTAGCCTTAGTGCTTGGGCTGTTGTCGCATCAATTTCATTTGAATATCCCTGTATTATTGTTTTTGGCGCAGTTCAGTGTGATTAGTTGTTCGCTGGTGCATTGGAGCCGAGTGCAACGCTCGCGCTCGACAGAAACCTTATTGTTGATGCCAGGGTTTGATGGTCGAAAAGGACTCATAGCGGCATTTTGCCTTGGACAGCAAAGACTCCTGAATGTGGTCGTCGGCATTATGCTGGCGTGTAGTTTGCTGTTGGGCTGGCTCAATGGTGATCTGAATATGCAGTTAGTGGGTCATCTCGTGTTGAGTACTTACTGGGCCTGCGCCTTGACGTTAGGTTTTGGCTGTATGTGTCGCCGAGTTTTGCATATCACGCTCACTATGATGGTCGTCGCGGGGCATTCCCTGTGGGTGTCCATCAGCCTTACGTCTTTAAGTGATGGCGGCAATTTAACTAATTGGTTGTTATGGGATCTACTCTTAATACTGCTTGGGCAAGCGGTGCTGATTTGGGGCAAGAAAACCCTCTGGAAGGGCGATGTTATGAGGGCATGTTGACGTTTCGAGATTAAATTTTGTTCGCTCTGGCAAGTAAGTGAAACTAAGAGTGGTACGTCGCTAAAGGCTATTTACAGCGTGATTTGGGCGACATTTGCACAACATTAGAGCAAAAACTCTTAGTTTTTATTTGGCCTTCAGGTAGAATGCTGCAAAAGCGGTACACTTGTAAGCTAAAAAGGTGAGTCTCTTATGTCTCTCGATCAATATCATGTTATTCGACTACTACAGCAGCAGAGCGAGTCTTTAAAAGACGCAGTAGCGCTGGAAGGTTTTGAAATGGCCGCTCCTTGGTATCAGGTGAGTTGGCAAGCCTTCGACCAAATCAGCAGTAAAATTGCACAAGTGTTGATCGAACTTGGCGTACAAGTGCAAGACCGTTGCGTTATTCTGGCGCAAAACTGCCCGCAGTGGACTTGTGCCGATGTCGGCACTCTCAAAACTCGCGCCGTTGTGGTGCCAATTTATCCCACCAGTACCGTCGAACAGGCGAGCTTTATCGTAAACGACGCCACCGCTAAAGTGATTTTTGTTGACGATGCTAAGCAATACGCCATGGCGTGTGAGTTGCAAGCCTTATGCCCAAGCCTAGAGCATGTGATTGTATTCGATGCCAGCGTGACACTCGCTGCCGATAAGGCCAATCAGCATTGGCATCTAGATACCCTACTGGCGGGTGACACTCAGTTAAACATTGAGCAAGAAGCCGAGCTTAATCAGCGTTTACACGCTGCAAATCTTGATGATTTACTGACCTTAATTTATACCTCCGGCACGACGGGCGATCCTAAGGGCGTGATGCTGGATTACCGTAATATGGCGTCTACCATACGCCAGCACGATCAAAAACTGGCCTTCCATTCTGGCGATGTGTCTTTGGCATTTTTGCCCTTGAGCCATGTGTTTGAGCGCAGTTGGAGTTTCTACGTCTTGTGCCGTGGCGGCCATAACGTCTATCTGCAAAATACCCAAAGAGTGAAAGAGGCGATTAGCGCCGTGCGTCCACATACCTTGTGTGTGGTGCCGCGTTTCCTCGAAAAAGTGTATAGCGCCGTACAAGATAAAGTTGCCAAATCAGCCGACGGTCGTAAGAAGTTGTTTGCATGGGCGATGCGCGTTGGCCAACGTCAGTTCGAAGTCGGCCAAGGTCGTGCTAAGGGCGGATTGTGGTTGTCGCTGCAATGGCGTTTGGCGCACAAGCTGGTGTATAGCAAGCTGCAAGCCGTGCTCGGTGGCCGTTTGAAGTTTATGCCTTGCGGTGGCGCAGCCTTAGATGTGAATGTCGGTAGTTTCTTCCATGCGATTAATATTCCAGTACTTTGTGGGTACGGTATGACAGAAACTAACGCGACTGTGACCTGCAATACCTTAGGTAATCGAGTGCCGGGTTCCAATGGACAACCTTTGCTGGAAACCGAAATTAAGCTAGGTAAGGACGATGAGATTTTAGTCCGCGGCGCGACTGTGATGCGGGGCTATTACAATCGTCCTGAAGATACCGCCGCTGCGTTTGAAGATGGTTGGTTAAAAACCGGTGATGCAGGGCGTTTCGATGCGAACGGCAATTTATTTATTACCGATCGTATTAAAGAATTGATGAAGACCTCCAACGGTAAATATATCGCGCCGCAAAGGGTTGAGGGCGCCGTTGGCTGTTGTCCTTTTATCGAGCAAGTGGCGATTATTGCCGATGCGCGTAATTATGTGACCGCTTTGATTGTGCCAGCGTTTGAGTCACTGGAAGCGTGGGCGAAGGACAAAGGGCTGAAGTATGAGTCACCTTTAGAATTGCTGCGCCATAGTCATGTGGTTGAGCATTTTGAGCAACGCTTAAAGCAGTTACAGCATGAGTTGGCCGGTTTTGAACAGATTAAAAAGTTCACTCTGTTGCCTGAAGCGTTTTCGATGGAAGCGGGTTTAATCACCCCAACGCTCAAGCTGCGCCGCAAGATGATTTACCATAAATATGCCCATGAAATAAATGCTATGTACAACAACTAATTGTTAACTTGTTGTTGCTAAAGGCCGCAGAAGCGGCCTTTTTTTTATCTACTACTTCCTGAAGTGCTTTTCTTCGCTTAAAATTCGCCCCGTTTACTGGTGCGCATGAGGCGCGAGGCGTCGGTATAAAAGGTGTAGTTAAATGGAACTTTCGATTCGTAGTTTATTCACTGCAGCGAGTGCGGTGTTGTTATCTTCTTTAACTGTCATTCCTGCAGCTGACGCTGAGGATTACGACAAAATCGTCCATGGCCCAGTGGACTTGCCTAACGGGCAATGGCTCAATTTCTATCAAAAAGATCATAAAGTGTGGGGCGAAATGCTCTATGGCGATGCGCCCGGCGTGCGTCTTGATGATTATGGTTCTGCTGAAGTGGTTGCGGTTTTTTACCTCGATTTTGATAAAGGTGGCACCAAAGAAGTGGTTGTCATGCTTAAAGATGCCGATGGTCAGCATTTACGGGGCTATGGTTTTGAAGGGGATGATCTCACAAAACTCCCCCGTCTACAGGTTGTGCTCGATGACGTGGCACCAACCTTAACCTCGTTTACCGTGGGTAGCGTTCGTAAAGTACTAAGCCAAATTCCGCCGCAACAATACCGTATGACCTATGATGTTGACGCGATTGAAGATCCCGCCATTAAAGCGATTGTCGATGGTTCTACTAAGCTCAAGCCGACCTTAGTGGGTTATCGTAATTCCGAAGGTTCACCCGTCGATGTGAAGACCGCCGTCGAATATAAATTACGTTATCCACTGACTCGTAAAGATAAAGATGCCCAAGGTAATGAGCATCAATATAGCCTTGTGACCACCTTTGATCGCAGTGGTTATAGCGAAGAAGACGGCAGTTTTGTATTGGTGAGCGTGGCCTTTGAGGCCGATGACTTTGATTGGCTTAAAAGTGGTGGTGCCGTGATCCCTAAAACTGGCCCATCCTACGATTTTATGAGTATGGGCATGGGGAGCACTTGGGCAGGGCTTGCCAGTGAAAGTCATTATGCCCAAGGCGTGCTTGATGGCCCGTATGCGGCCTACGATGGTCGCAATGGTAGCGTGGTTTACTCTGGTAACTACAAACAGGGCAAAAAAGTCGGTAAGTGGATGGAGACAGAGAACCAAGCCATTTATTGGGAAGGCGAATATCTTGACGGTAAAAAGCAAGGTAAATGGATTGCACAGTCGATGTTCGATGAGGCCGATAACTTTGGTTTTGCCCATTACAATCAGGATGTGCTCGACGGCCCCTACGAAGTCTATGAGCCCGATTATGACTCCAGTGCAGAAGGCGATAAGCGATTAGTGGCAAAAGGTATTTATCTTAATGGCGTAAAAGATGGCGAGTGGCTTGAGGCTGATGGCAGCAAAGGCCAATATCAAAAGGGTGTGAAGCAAGGCGCTTGGGTCGATAAAGTGACGAGCGGACATTTCCGTGATCAAGTAGGTGAAGGCGCCTATCTTGCAGGAAAACGCACTGGCCCTTGGGTATTTAAAGCCGAAGATGGGACTCGTACCGAAGTGAACTATGTCAATGGCTTACGTCAAGGAGAGTCTAAATCATTCGACAAAAATAATCTGATGTTTAATACCCGTCATTATGAGCAGGGTCGCCTTAATGGTCAGAGTATTTGGTATTCAAGTCCGAATGTCGTGGTGGATATCGCTAACTACCGCCAAGGAGAGTTGGATGGTCAGCAAATGCGCTTTAATCCCCAGAACGGTGAGCTGACTGAACTAACGAGTTATAAGTTCAATGAAGCGGTGACGCTTAAGCCTTCGCACGATGAATGTATTATGCGTGAGAATCCCTACTCAGATGATTGTGAAGGGGTGATTAATGGCAAAAATGAAGCAATTTCATCGATAAAACACGGTGAGCAACGCGAGTATCATAGCAGCGGCTCCCTGTATAAATTGGCTTATTACACCAATGGCGCTGTAGATAAAGAATATCAGTTTGATTCAAATGGCCGTTTATTAAATTTAAAAACGTACAAAGCGGGTAAGGAATACGGCCCAAGTATCAGTTATTCCACTGATGGTGGTTACTCACTCTCCCGATATGGTCACCAAGTGAATAACCGTGTCTCTGGCCCCCATTATAGTTTCTATCCTAATGGGCAATTAAGAAGCCTGTGGAACTACTGCCAGCAAGAAGGCGAAATGTGGAACGGTGAACCTTACTACTGGGATAACGCCATTGCGCGCTGCGGTATACAGCGGGAGTACTTTGATAATGGTGCCGTGAGTTGTATTGAAGACCTCGATAGCAATTATGCCGTGGATAAAGTGTGTTACGACATGAATGGCAAGATCGCGAATGAAATGCTGCGTATCGATGAACAGCATGTGATCCACAAGCGCTACATTAACGGTGTTATCTATTCCGAAGAGCCGGGTTTTGCCGATTACTCACATATTACTAAGGGCCGTAAGATTTATCATTTAGAGAACCCAAAAACTCATGGGGTGTATAAGTCTTATAAAAATGGCAAGTTAGAATACGAGAAAATGTATGATATGGGTAAGGCTGGATGCCTTAAAAAGTACGATGCTAACGGCAAGCAAACCCCAGAAACGGCGAGTTGTCAGTTTTAAAATGCTAGGTTTGGGCTAGTGGCTAGAACCTGTTTGGCTTAGGATAATGGATGAGTTTGGTGGTTGGTTTAATTACGTTAATCACCACGCTCTTCCATTCATAAAATAATAAAAAGGAAGTTTGCATGTCAGCCACAGAATACAGTCTCGAAATCAATCCAAGATTTACTGAAACCGACGGCCTAGGTCATATCAACAACACTGTGATCCCCGTATGGTGCGAAGCGGCGCGCACGCCAATCTTTGAGATTTTTAATCCCGAGTTAGATTTGCATCAGTGGAACTTAATCGTCGCGGGGTTTACCGTGGCATTTATCGCGCCGACTTACTATGGCAAGAGTGTCACAGTAAAAACCTATGTCAGCCGTATCGGTAATAGCAGCTTCGAGCTGACCCAAACCTGTTGGCAAGCGGGCAACAAGACCGCCGAAGTAAAAACCACACTCGTACATTACGATTACAGCAGTGAAAAAAGCCGCCCGATTCCTGAAGATATCCGCGAAATGCTCGCTAATCTGAGTGGTGAAAGCGCTTAGTCTGCTTACTCTTTCGGTCAGCGTAATTGCAATTGCGCTGCTGAAGGGTTAATTTGTCGACCCGCTAACTGTGATGCAGATCACTTGTCTGTATCGCTTAATTTTTATCGGTTCGGATTAACCATGAGATTCTATTTTACCCGCATGCGATCGAAGGACATTTGTCCACCAAGACAGCCACTTAAAAAGATTGTGTGGTCATGGATTGGGGCTTTCTGTGGCATTTACTTGGTCGCGAGTCTCGCAAATTATATGAGTGAAAACCTCGTCGACACTATGTTTGTCATTGGCTCGTTTGGTGCGTCGGCTGTGCTGGTGTACGGTGCACCGCTGGCGGAGTTTTCGCAGCCGCGTAACTTGATTGGTGGCAGTGTGTTATCGGCCTTAATTGGGGTCGCAGTGTACCAAGTGTGTGGCGATTATGTGGTGCTGGCGAGCGCCTTAGCGGTATCCCTGTCTATCGCATTCATGTACCTGACTCGCACTCTTCATCCTCCGGGCGGCGCAACGGCATTGATTGCCGTGATTGGCGGTGAAAACGTGCATCAACTCGGCTTTCTTTACGCGTTAATGCCAGTGTTCCTCGGCTCAGTATTACTCTTACTGGTCGCGCTGGTGGTCAATAACCTCTCCACCGATCCTAAGCGCCATTACCCTGTTTATTGGATTTAGTTTTTCAAAAATTTCTGTACATACCAGCAGCTGGCTTGGATAGTAAAGTCTTGGCCTTTGGCCCACTTTAAGCCGTGGCGCACTAAGCGTTCGGCAAGGCCTTTACCGCGCAGCTCGTTGGGGACAAAGGTGCGGCTAAAATCGATATTCTTGCCAGATAACTGGTATTCCAACACGGCTTCATAGCCGTCGACAGGGATAATAAAACGCTGTTTATCCTGTTGATGTTCAATGGCTATCTCGATATTTTCGTTATCTGACATACATGCTTCCCTCAAGGTATGGCCTAAAGTGTGCTGGCAATTTATCTATGGGCTCGGATAGCTTAAAGCTTAAGCGACTTCGTGCTGTTTGAGAATCGCCAGCAGTTCTGCCGGTAACTCGGCTTTTTTACCCGTTTTAAAGTTAAACATCACCGCGACTGAAGTGCCTAAGGTGGTTACTGCCTGCTGCTGTTTACTAAAAGCCTGATAATGCATGGTAAATCTATCGCTGTGAATATCGCTAATGCTGACACTTACCAATAAAGTATCGGGGAAAGTCACTGGGCGTTTATAGCGAGCCTGATTTTCGCTGATTACGGGGCCAATACCTGATTTATACAGGGTATCTAGCGGGAAGAGACGATTGAAAAAGTCGATACGTGCCGTTTCAAAATAGCGGAAATACACCACATTATTAACATGTTGTAGGGCATCCATTTCACCCCATGCAACGGGGATTTGGGTAACGATAGGGTGCTGTGCGAGAAACTTTTCCATTGCCTGTTCTTGTACACCTTCTTGCAACTGTTGTTTAAATCCCATGATAAAAATCCCAAGTTAAAACGCTCGTTTAAGCGGCCAGACTAGCAGCATAAGATTGCTGCGACAAGTCTTGGCCTAAGCTGATACTGTGGCTGATAATGGCAAGCAATGCAGATATGAATAATGTCTTTAAAGGGTTAGGTTGAGCTATGTATATTGGACAAGCGGCAAAGCAAACTGGGCTGTCGATAAAAGCGATTCGCTTGTATGAGGCGTGGGGGCTCATCGACACTCCCGCACGTCAGGGGCGTTATCGTATTTATAGTGCGGCGGATATTAGGCTGTTGTTGCTGATCAAAGAGGCCAAAGCCCTCGGTATTAAGCTTGTCCAACTAAAAGATTTACTCGAACAAGGCGATAAGCATGCTCAGTTAGCCACAGTGCAGGCTTTTTTGTTGGGTATTAAAGCGGATTTTTTACGCCAGATAAGTGAGTTAGAACATAAAGTCACTCAGTTAGATGCCTGTATTGATGGGCTCACCTCCTGTGAGTCGCAGCTGTTACCTTAGGTCTTGACTCTCCCCTTAGGGGCAGAGTTTATGCTATTTGCCACATTGACTGTTATGGCGTTTCATCGTGGCAAAAAAGATTTTAGTGATCTGTGGTAATCCTAAGGCGCAGAGTTTTTGTGAGCATCTAGCTCAAACCTATGCCCAAGCGGCGGCAGATAAACACTCAGTGAGAATCGTCAAACTAGCTGAGCTGAATTTTGACCCGAATCTGACCTATGGTTATCGTCAACCTCAGCCACTCGAAGCCGATTTGCTAGCGTTTCAAGCGAATATCCAGTGGGCGGAGCATGTGGTTATTATCACACCGATTTGGTGGGGCGGTATTCCAGCTAAGTTTAAAGGCTTAATCGATAGGACATTTTTATCTGGGTTTGCATTTAAATATGAGAAAGGTAAATTGATACCCGCTAAGTTGCTGCGCCATAAAACTTCGCGAATTATCATGACTATGGACACGCCGCCTTGGTATTACAAGTGGTTTCAAGGCGCTCCCGCGCTGAAACAGCTTGATACCGCCACCTTAGTTTTTAGTGGTTTTAAGCGGGCTAAGTCCAATATGTTGGGGCCAGTGATGAGTGCTAAGGAGCCGCAATTGCAACAATGGCGGGCGTTGGTGCAGCGGCTGGGGAATTTAGGTTTATAGAATCTAGCGAAACAAGGAGTGGGGTGTGATTAAACAAGTGGGCAATACTCTTATTCAGCCAAAACACAGAGCGTCTTGCCATTGCCATTGCGGTGCCGTGGTATTGGAGTTGTCATTGCCTAATGGCATCGAAAATCCACGCCGTTGCGATTGCTCTATCTGTCGTCGTAAGGGCGCAATGGTTGGCTCTGTGCCGCTGGCGGGGATTAAGATCCTCAAGGGTGAGGATATGCTGAAACTCTATGAATTCAATACCAAAACTGCCAAACACTACTTCTGCTCTATCTGCGGTATTTACACCCATCACCAGCGGCGTTCCAATCCCCATGAGTATGGTTACAACATTGGTTGCCTCGAAGGGGTTAACCCATTCGATCTCGAAAATGTGCCCACGAATGATGGCGTTAATCATCCTGCGGATCGTTAGATTATGAATATAGGTCAGTTTGCTGCACTCACAGGGCTGTCGGCGCATACGCTCAGATATTACGAGAAAATTGGCCTACTGCAGTCTGTCGTTCGAAATGGCAGCGGGCATCGTGATTATGCTGCGAAAGAAGCGGAATGGATTGGGTTTATCAATCGCTTAAAAGAAACGGGCATGCCGTTAAAGCAGATATTGACCTATGCCGAGCTGCGTGTCCAAGGCGATGCAACCGCTGGCCAGCGACAGCAGTTGCTCGAGCAACATGCAACACAATTGGCTGAGCGTATTCGCCAAGAGCAGGAGCATTTGGCTGCTCTTAAGCAAAAAATTCACTATTACCAAACTCATTTTTAGTGGCTAAGCTCAGTCGCTAACATTTGTGGTTAAATGCTAAAAAGCTAATATTATTTACTTTTCTATTTGCTTGCTTGTGCCTCTAGTCGGCGAGTTAAACAGAGGGTTAGTTTTACTGATCCGCATTGCCTGTGTCATCCATCAATGAACCATTGACTTAGAGTTAACTCTAAGGTTTAGGCTGCTTGCTGTGATTTAATCCAACAGGAGCTAAAAATGAGTAATCAAAGATATGTGCAGGGCCTCGCTAAACTGACTGAAATCGACGGTGAGGCGGGGGAGAAAGTCATCCGCAGTCTTGCCGATATTTGCCCTGACTTAGGCAAGTACATTATTGAATATCCTTTTGGGGATATTTATCAGCGTGAAGGGCTCGACCTTAAGACGCGGGAGCTAGCGACAGTTGCCGCACTCACGGCGCTAGGGCATTGCCAGCCACAGTTAAACGTACATATTAATGGCGCATTGAATGTGGGTTGTACGCCGCAGGAAATTGTTGAGGTGATATTGCAAATGTCTGTTTATGCTGGCTTTCCTGCTGCACTTAATGGCATGTTTGTCGCTAAAACCGTATTTTCTGAGCGGGAGTTAAGCGTCGTTTAGTTAGTCCTGAGTCAGGTTTATCGATTTGCAAAAGTGACCATAAGGCCGCTTTGATTTCCTCTCTCAAGTTCATTTTAGTTGGATTTAAACGGGCGATGGGGTGTTGCAGAGCTTTCATTCGACTCTAAACAGAACGTTCGACTTTGGCTAGAGATAGCCAAAGTGACCAATATACCGAGATTGAGTGGCACAGTTGCCAACACTGTGCTTTGCACATTACAGTGGCAAATGTTGCCCGTCTTACTATTTCAATGGAATGTAAAAGAATAATGAATTTAATCGGTTACATTGAATCTGCTCGCCAGTACTTGCGAAAGCTCAGCTTACCATCACTGAGTGACATCCGTTTAGGTTTGGGCAAGTTCTGGCGCTGTCTTATCCTAGGGGTTGCTAAGTTATCCTTTGCGCAAAAGCTGTATCTTATTGCTTTGATATTGGCTTTTAGTAGCGAGTTAATGGGGTTGGTCGCTGTGATTGCCGTAATCGCTATGGCCATCGAGTTTTGGCCTGTGTTCGAGCGGGTTTGGCACAGTTTGGCGGGCAAAGCTGTGTTGTTGCTGTTTTATGCGATGATTGCCAACTTTGCTTTGGGCTGGTCTGGCGCGATAGTCAACGAAGTGGTTGGGGTCTCAGCAAGCGATCTCAATTACACCCATAACTTAGCGATTTTACTCTATATGCCCGCTTGGTTTTTGATGGTAAGCGCGATCGTGCTGCTGGCATTACAGTTGATTATTCCTATCTATTTAATATTGATCTTTTTGCTTAAACCTTTAGGTGTCAAATCGTTACGGCTTACCTCGCATACTTCATTCCGTAAAACGACTTTTTTGATCCGTATCGTGCTAGCGACTGTGGTTTTGTATCACTTGAGCCTGTTAATTGATTTAGAGACTCGCATTGAAACCTCGTTTGGCAACTTTATTACCTCTCCCCAAGAAGCCGCTAAGCATGCGCCTCGCGAGCCTAAATCGGGACGGTTGCCGGATGCGACCGATGTGCTGACGGTACCGATTGTAGAGCTAACTCAGACTGCTCTTGACTCTGAAAGCGATAAATCGAGCAAGGCTGAGAATAGTAATGATGACGACGAGCTGGAAGAGGAAGATCGCAAAAAGGCCTACGCCTCGGTGCGAACTCAATATCAGTACTTAGTGCGGCAATGGCTAGCTACGTTCGCATTTTCACTTGAAGCCAATGGCCGCTCGCGTTGTAAAAAGCCTGCCGAGTCGAATGTGATTGAATTAAATGATTACGAGATTTTGTTGATCACACCCGATAAGAATGCGGATTATGGTTATCGTTTTGAGGTGGAAAAATGTATCTCGGCTGCGTTTCCGCTGGCGGTGAAGGGTAATTGAGTCAATTAATAAAAAAGCGACCACAAGGTCGCTTTCGTTTTATAGGCTAAATCAGCTTGAGCTGACTATCGTGTTATTCAACAACCATCACGTTATTCAATAATCGCATTATTCAATCAGCAGCTCATCGAAGCTGCTGATTTTGCGGAACTCGCCAGTGCGTTGCTTGCTGTCGCGAACCATTTGGCAGGTCATCATGCCCGCAGCGTCGGCAGCTTTTAATTCTTCAATAACATCAGACACAAACAGTACTTGTTTGGGGCTTAAACTGATAGTGTTGAGGATATTGCAGTAAGCCTGCTTATCTAATTTGTTGCCCGTGCGGGTGTCGAAATGGCCGTTAAACATTTCAGTTAAATCGCCGCCGTCACTGTGGCCGAACAACAGTTTTTGCGCGTCGACAGAGCCGGATGAAAAGCTGTAAATACGCAGGTTTTGTGCGCTAAAACGTTTCACCGCTTCAATAAAGTCCGGGAAGATATGGCCCTTAAATTCACCGTGGGCATAGCCTTGTTTCCAAATTAACCCTTGTAAGGTTTTAAGTGGCGTAGCTTTACGGTCTTCGTTGACCCACTGTTGCAGGATCTCAGTTACACGCGCTAAGTCAGCCTCGGGCTCTAGGGCGATATCTTTAGTGTCACAAATACAGTTTTCAACCAATACATTGTGTTGGTTCTGTTCTAAAAAGTCTGGCAAGGCTTTGACAGAATAGGGGAATAGTACATCTTGGATAAAGTTTAGGTCTGTCGTGGTGCCTGCTGTGTCTACGACTATGGCTCTGATACCCATAATGTTTTGATACTCCACAATATGTTGGCTAAAAAATGCAACTCCGATCCTAAGCGTTATTGGTGAAATTGGCTAGTCTATTTCACCCAAACACATGGGCAAATTGTGGGTGATATCACTAAGCGATAAGATTGAAATTTGATTAATCTAGTAATTTTAAAAGCTTATCCACTGATTATCCGAGAAAACACTAACTTGATACTGGATTTCATCTCGTTTATTGCGCACAAGTTTGTGGTAGACATAAGACTATGGTCTTAATAGCTAAGGGAAATTTAGGCTGCTATTGTAGTTAATGTCTCTTTACTCCTTTATACCTTGCATGCTGTGGTTTTCGGGAGACGAGACAGCATATTTCACCTGCGAATAGAGAGACCTTACATGAAATATTTACCCGCACTTGGCTTTGGTATCCTATTAGCCTTATTGAGTTTTATCAGCTTCTCATTGGTCGCCAGCGCGGGTTATATGTTGGACATGTTGAGTGCGGTGCCTCACATCTCGCATAACAGTGTGGAGTATCTTTTGTTGGCGGCTCATGATGCGAGTTTGCTGATATTGCTTGCAGGTTTAGTGCTTTATGCTTACCACAGGATCTTTCCTAAACTTCCCTTCGATTGGTTTACCGCTGTGCTTATCCAAATGCCCCTTGGCTTGGCGGTACTGGTATTAGATGGTTTTACTTTAAACCTGTTTTCATTCAAAGGTTTTGCACTAACGCTGACCACTTTAGCCGCTTCATTTGGGGTGTTAAGCCTCTTTTGGTTGCTTCAACGCAGAGCTAAGCGCTCCGAGGCGAGGTTGAGCTAAAAAATTGAGAAGACCAAAAAATAAGGCCATTAAAGTTGTTTTCAATGGCCTTGATTTTGTGAATTTACAATTTAGTCAATAGAGAGTGTTCGTTGATGTATGTTCTAGAATTGATAGCTGAGGGCCAGTTTGTAGTTACGTCCCGGTAAGGTTTTTTCTTCATCATCAGGCCAAACCGAGTAAGTCTCATCCTGAGTTCTAGGCTCGCTAACCAAGGGGCTTGATATGTGAGATATACGCTGTGAAGTTGATAGCCTTCTGCATCCATTCCTCTTTTGAGCTGAGCCTCCGGAAGACGGGTCATATCCATGGCAGTCGTAATGCTGAGATCAGCTGCCAGCTGATCCCAAGATTGATTTTATCTTGTGGAGCACTGTTATAGGGCTGGCGAATATCTTCAATAGTGCCAAGGTAAAAGTTGAGCATGCCCTCGACATCCATTTTCACTTTGCTGTAATTAGCAAATAGATCAAGACTGTTGTATTGATAGGTTAATTCTGCTTCGATACCGCTCGAATAGAGCATGCCAATATTTTTACTGGAATAATCTCTATGTGTGGCTTCTGTTGGGGAAGCTGGTACTTTTTGACCATCGACAATGTTGTACATATAAGGTGCGGTGTCGATATAATTTTGCATTATGGCGGTGCCGGGCAAACAGCTGAAACATTGGCTGGCGAATTTGCAAAATAACAATGCCCAGGGTGAGTTTTATCTAACCGATATTATTGCGATGGCACATCGGGATGGCGTTGAAATCGCTACTGCCCATCCAGCCATGTCGGTAACTTTGTTGAACTGAAAAAAACCGTGTTAGGCCAAGGTTCTAAAGCCAATCATCTGACTTATCTGGGGGATGCGGTGATCGGCAGTAAAGTGAATGTCGGTGTTGGCACTATCACCTGTAACTACGATGGCGCCAACAAATTCCAGACCACGATTGAAGATGGTGTGTTTTTTGGTTCCAACAGTTCACTGGTGGCGCTGGCTCTGTGGTGACACATGACGTCGCTGCCGACGAATTGGTGGTCGCACGGACCAAACAACAGCATATCAGCGGTTGGCAAAGACCGGTCAAAATCAAAAAATAAGCTGATTTAAGCGCTATCGTAGCAGCACGACTGGTTTAGCGTGCTGTTCCTTCTTTGATGCCTGCTTCCGGCCATTCCTGCACTAATAAGTAGCCCTGATTACGGTAAGTCACCAGCAGTTCTTCCGCTTGACCACTCAGCTGCACTAACTTTTTCCGCAACCGGCTGATGGCAATATCCAGTGCCCGGCCTGCCAGATAAGTATCTGTTTCACCCAATGCCAGCGCTAATTCTGTTCGGCTGATAATTTTTCCCTGATGGGCAATCAGTTTAATCAGCAACTGTTGCTCGTTTTCACTCAATTGCAGTGCATGCTGTTGATAGCACAGCTGACGATTTTCCAGATTAAGCCGGAACTGTAAAAACCGCAGATCGGGTACAGTCACAGCGTGCGGCGGCAAGCGACGCAATAAACCCTGGATGCGAAGCAATAACTCCTGCGGAAATACCGGCTTGCAAATGTAGTCATCAGCACCAGCGCCCAGCCCTTGCACCCGGCTTTGTTCCGACGCGTTGGACGAGATCAAAATTTTACCGATGTGGGGTTTGCATAGCTGGCGGCACAGTTCAATACCACAACCATCCGGTAATTGCACATCGGCGATCAGCAGTCGTAAATCTGGTTGTGACAACATGGACATGGCGGCAGCCAGCGAATGTGCCAGGCTGACCTGGAAACCTTGTTGTTGCAGGAAGGCACTGAGCGCCAACCCAAGCCATTCGTCGTCTTCAACCAACAACACCCGGATTTGTTCAGTCATGCCGCACTCCTTCGATTTTTTGCCGTAGCAACTGCGCACTGCGGCTGGCAAGCTGACTTAATGGCTGTTGTGATGCGGACACTCGACTGAGCTGGGTTTCTAGTGCTGCCAGCCGCTCCGCCAGCAATTCCAATCCCAAAGTAGCTGCCATACCACGCAATTGATGCAGATTGGCCTGCAGTTCAGCGCCATGCAAACTGGGCCACTGGCTGATCTGCTGCTGTAATTCGGCAGCCAGCCCGGCTAATTTTTGTTGCACCAGTTGCGCCGGTAAATAACAGGCGAAACTTTGAAAGGTCAGGCTGTTGGCTATTAACGGCCAGGGCAACAATTGACGAATACTTTGTTGTAACTGTGCCAGCTCTACCGGCTTAGTCAGCACTTGTTTAATGCCTGCAGCCAAACAATCCTGCTGCAATTGCCGGCTGGTATCGGCGGTTAATGCCAGCACAGGTGGCAGTGTGCTTAGCAGGGGGCCAGCCAGCTGTTGTTGCAACTGACGGAACAAACTCAGGCCATCACTGTCTGGCAGATTCATATCTAGCAATATCAGCTCAAAGCTGTGTTGCTGACAGAGACCAAGCGCTTCTGCCGCAGTGGCGGCCACCAAAACCAGATGACCATCGTGTTGTAGCAGTGCTTTAATGATCTGCTGATTTAATTCAACATCTTCTACCAGCAAAATATGCAGAGGTGGTATGGTACTGCTGGCGACTGTCGCTATGGAATCCGAAGCGCTGATCGGTGTCAGCGGCAACTGAAAGTAAAAACAGCTGCCAACACTGGGCTGGCTGGTAAATTTTAATTCCGCCCCCAATAACTGCAGTGCTTTTTGACATAAAGATAAACCCAGGCCAGTACCTTCCCGCAGTTCCTGCTGCGAAGCCCGGATAAAAGGCGTTAGAATATCGCGCTGGTCGTCAGGGTTGATGCCAATACCACTGTCTTCGACCGCAAAGTGGATGCTGTGTTGTGGTCCGGTCTGATCCGTCAGTTGCACCTGCAGCCGGACAAAGCCATGATCAGTATATTTAATGGCATTCCCCAGCAAATTGATTAGCACCTGCCGTACTTTGCCCTGATCAAAACTATAGATTTGCTGCGAACTCAGCTGTTCTGTTTGCAAACTCAAGTGTAATTGCCGTGATTGCGCCAGTGGCTGCATACTGTCGACGATACTGTGCAACCAGGGAATTAATAAGGTGTCCTTTGATTGGATTTGCACCTGACCATGCTCCAGACTGGCATGCTCCAGCACTTGTTGCGCCATCGTCGATAATGCCATGCCTGCGTCAATAATAATGCTGCAGTCCTGCTGTAATTGCTGATCCTGTTGCCGCAATTTCATCAGTTGTGCTTTGCCGACAATGGCATTTAACGGGGTGCGTAATTCGTGGCTCAATGACGCCAGAAAGCGGCTTTTTAACGCGGCTTCGGCTTTGCTTTGCTGTTGTAAAGTATCCAACATCTGAATGCGTCGTTCGGAACAGAGCAGAAAATAACTCAGTGTCAAACCATAGACCACAAAATATGATAAAGCCGCCACCGCCACATTTAACAGGTTGAGGCGAAAGATGCCGCCTAAGTCACCGACCAACAGGATATATGCAATACGATAGCTCATCAGCATGATTAAT
This sequence comes from Shewanella sp. ISTPL2, assembly GCF_013283205.1. Classification (NCBI taxonomy): domain Bacteria; kingdom Pseudomonadati; phylum Pseudomonadota; class Gammaproteobacteria; order Alteromonadales; family Shewanellaceae; genus Shewanella; species Shewanella sp. ISTPL2. Next base: position 3,326,801 of record NZ_JAAPAV010000001.1, read on the forward strand.
AACATCAGGACCGCCTGAAACAGTTTGACTCCTAACGAAAACCCTGTTTTTTGCTTGGCTCTCAGCACCCGGATACTCAGCAAGCTACAAAGGGAAAACATCAGACTGACCAGGATAATGCGGCCATCGGTATAAGGCGTGATATAGGTGAAATACAAAAAAGTCAGGCTAAAGCTGAGCGTGAGTACGGTTAACAAGCTTTTGTTGCGCTGGTAGCCGAAGAATAAGCGGGTGCCCCATAAAATGGCTAACACTGCGGCCAGCAAAATATGGTTGGCTAACACCACTCCCAGCCAAACCGGTGTCTTGCTTTGAGTACTGAGTAATAACAACCCTAGCGGCAGCAGGCTATTGCCAATCGCCCACTGTTTCGGGCCAGCAAAATCTTTATTCAGCAGATATAACGGCCAGATAAATAAAGCACAGGCCAAAGTCACCATGACCGAAGCTAACGAATGCGCGAGCGGATCCAACATTACCACACCTGGAATGCCTTCAATCGGCATCTCTGACTACTACAACCTAGCTATTTTACCCTGTTTAGTGAGGAATCATAGGGTAACTTTCGTACCTATTGCGGGTTTAATAACAAATCAGCGCTGCCGTTACTTTTCTACTTTCCCGATTGCTACATCATCGACAGCTGTTACATGACGTTACACAGCATCTGGCCTTTTTGTTCAGAAATTGGAACCAACATGTTAGCATCCGGCGATTTTTTATTCTGGTGAATGACTCACCACTGATTATTACTTTGCTATGGAGCAGATATGATTCGCCTCTTGCAGTTAGCTATTTTGTGTATTGCCCTGACCGCATGGCCCGGCTGGGCGATGCAAATTTTTGTTGAAACGCCGGCTGGCAAAACTATTACGCTAGATGTGGAAGGGTCTGACACAACTGAAAATGTGAAAGCTAAAATTGAAGATAAAGAAGGTTATCCGTCTGACAGTTATGCTTTGTTTTTTAAGCAAACTAAAATGGCAAACGACGTTTACACTTTAGCTGATTACAACATTGGCAAAGACAGTAAATTAATCATGCTGTTGCCTGATAGTTACCTTTTTCAAGGTCCGGCCGCCGTAAACGGTTACTGTTCCAGCGGTTTTTATCCTTCGATCCCGGGCGGCGGGGTTTTAATTTTGGCGCTATCGGGACCAGGCGGTTATTGTGCAATCAATGAAGAAGGGTTGGTGAGTCATTCAAATGCGTTCAATACAACTGGATTTCTCATCAGAAATCTCAGGGCCACATTTACCCCGAAAAATATTATGTTAGTTAACAAAGCAAATAAGCCGCTCGTTGCTACTGTTACCTCTCTGGACAAAGATAATACTGAAATTTTTCATGAAAATTTTACGATTGAGCCCGGGACTAATGGACTGAGTTTGGACGCTGCCCATGGGTATACAGGCGAATTATCGATTAAGTTTAATCAGGGCGCCGAAGTTTATTTAAAAGGTTTTGGTATTATTTTTAAACCAGTCAATACAGCGCCGACTATTTCAGGTAAGCCAGCAACAGCGGTGTCTGCAGGCAGTTTGTATAGTTTTACCCCAACAGCATTCGATGCTCAGGGAGATAAACTTACATTTTCAATTGTCAATAAACCAGCATGGGCAACCTTTGATACAGCCACTGGCAGTCTATCTGGTAATCCTGGTTTTGATGCAGTTGGTGACTATAGCACTATAAAAATCAGCGTCAGTGATGGTTTATTGAGTGCGTCATTGGCGCCATTTTCTATTCAGGTGACTGCTCCTGCTTACCAGGTTAGTTTTATCGATGCCGATGGCAAGCCATTATCGATCCAGCAAATCATTCATGGTCAAGCGGCGATAGCGCCAGCTGTGCCGACGCGGGAAGGGTATACCTTCAACGGTTGGGATGTCAGTTTTGCTAATATCACTTCAGCTTTAACAGTGACGGCGCAATACAGCCAGAATGTGTATGTCGTCAGCTTTGTTGATGCTGAAGGTCAGTTGTTATCAACCCAGCAAATTACTCATGGCCGAGCGGCAACAGCGCCAGCTGTGCCAGCGCGGGAAGGGTATACTTTCACCGGTTGGGATGTCAGTTTTGCTAATATCACTTCAGCTTTAACAGTGACGGCGCAATACAGCCAGAATGTTTATGTCGTAAGCTTTGTTGATGCCGAAGGTCAGTTATTATCGACCCAGAAAATCATTCATGGCCAAGCGGCGACAGCGCCAGCTGTGCCGACGCGGGAAGGGTATACCTTCACTGGTTGGGATGTCAGTTTTGCTAATATCACTTCAGCTTTAACCGTGACGGCGCAATACAGCCAGAGTGTGTATGTCGTAAGCTTTGTTGATGCTGAAGGTCAGCCATTATCGACCCAGCAAATTACTCATGGTCAAGCGGCGACAGCACCAGCTGTGCCAGCGCGGGAAGGGTATACCTTCACCGGTTGGGATGTCAGTTTTGCTAATATCACTTCAGCTTTAACAGTGACAGCGCAATACAGTCAGAATGTGTATGTCGTAAGCTTTGTCGATACCGAAGGTCAGTCGTTATCGACCCAGCAAATTACTCATGGTCAGTCGGCAACAGCGCCAGCTGTGCCAGCGCGGGAAGGGTATACCTTCACCGGTTGGGATGTCAGTTTTGCTAATATCACTTCAGCTTTAACAGTGACAGCGCAATACAGTCAGAATGTGTATGTCGTAAGCTTTGTCGATGCCGAAGGTCAGGTGTTATCGACCCAGCAAATTACTCATGGCCGGGCTGCGACTGCACCAACGGCACCAGAGCGGGAAGGTTATACCTTCACTGGCTGGGATGCGGACTTTAGCAAAATCACTGCCGCCTTAACGGTAAAGGCNAGAAGGTGAGTACCACACTGAGCGTCGAACGCTTCCAGTTGGCTAGGGCTGCGTATTCTACGCATTTCCCGTTTCGCGTCAAGGAGTTTTTACAAACTTTCTCAACACTCATCAATCAGTAA